>NZ_CP108163.1:0-276863 GCF_045160885.1 Streptomyces sp. NBC_00158 | reverse complement strand
TGAACGAAGTACACTGAAAAAACACACACACACACACACACACACACACACACACACACACACACACACACACACACACACACACACACACACACACACACACACACACACACACACACACACACACACACACACACCCCTGGAGCTGCGCGCCTGGGAAGAGACCCGCCTCGCTGCGCTCGGCGGCGGGGCGCTTGCGCCTCAGAGCCGGCCTTTGGCCGGGGCTCCTCCGCCCGCCTGGAGCTCTAGGACGCTCCGCGTCCTAGGGACCCGCCTCGCTTCGCTCGGCGGCGGGCGGCTTCGCCGCCCAGAGCCGGCCTTCGGCCGGGTGGCCCTCCGCTTCGCTCCGGGCTCTTGGCCGCTGCGCGGCCAAGAGGAACCCTCCTCGCTACGCTCGGCGGAGGGGCGCTTTGCGCCCCAAGCCGCTTTTCCGGGCGGGGCTTCTAGGCCTCCGCCCCAGAGCTCTAGAACGCTCCGCGTCCTAGAGGGACCCGCCTCGCTGCGCTCGGCGGCGGGCCGCTTCGCGTCCCAGAGCCGGCCTTTGGCCGGAGCCCCTCCGCTCCGCTCCGGGGCTCTAGGCCGCTCCGCGTCCTAGAGGGACCCGCCTCGCTGCGCTCGGCGGCGGGCGGCTTCGCCGCCCAGAGCCGGCCTTCGGCCGGGTGGCCCTCCGCTTCGCTCCGGGCTCTTGGCCGCTCCGCGGCTTCCAGACCCCCTGGAGCCCCCGCTTCGCGGGGCCTTGGCCGGCCGTTCCGGCCGGGTGCCTGCGCTTCGCTTCGGCCCGGGGTACCCGGGCTTCGCCCGGGTCGGCCGCTTCGCGGCCTTGGGGCCCGCGAAGCGGGCCCGGGATGGGGGCGGAGCGACCGGCGGGCCAGGGCTGAACTCGAGCGGCTGGCAGCGGGAGCGTGGCCCGGCTCGGAGCCGACGTGCCGCTTTGGCTTTAGTAACTCTCAGTCAAGATGACGGTAAAAGACGGGTGACGTCAACCCCACCCGACCCCGTCCGGCACCCCCTGAAGGGGCGCGGGCCCCGGCAACGCTCCGCCGGGCCAACCCCGAGACTCTGCCCCTGAATGCCCCTGGAGAGCCGCCTACCGGCCTCCGAGCTGCACAAACACTGGGGCCACATAGTCGAGGAACAGCCTGCACAACAGCCCACACACCCCCGGCCGTTCCTCGCCACAGCCCGCCCACCACGAAAACACACCAACCTGACGAACCGTCAGAGGCGGTGGGGAAAATTCACTGCGTCGCGAACTGAATTCAGAGAAGTGCTTCAGGACCCCTGAAAGGGAACCAAAAAGAGGCCCCTCATAAGCACTTCTATTTCCAGTCCTGGCATGTAATTCGGCGCTGACGTGCCCCAAGCGGGCGAGGCGACGAACTGATGTGCCCTCCCGGCCCGAGACGTCCCGGGCCAGCCCCTGGGCGGGGGTTGCGGGGCTTACCCCCGCGCTCGGCACTGTGCGTCCAGCGACAACGGAGTGCCCCCTCGGTGCGCCGTGTCAAGCCTTCGCGAATCCGGGTCACCGACTCACTTCAGGGCCTCTGACCAGGCACAGAACCCAAATTCGCGAGAACTCGACCTCGCCGCCCGACCTCCGCACAGTGGCTCCCGCTCCACCCAACAGCCCCGGCAACACGCCGACCCGACCAAAGGACTCCCATGCCCATCACCACGACCATCACCCGCACCACCCAGACAGTCACCCAGACCTTCGAGACGGTGCACACCACCGAGACCACGGAGACCCCGACCCCCGAGACCGGCGCCCGGCCGAACGTCACGCTGCTCCTGGCCGCCGGGACCACCCTCCTGTCCCTCGGCGCCGGCGCCGTGGCGTACCTCGTCCCCTCCCTGGCCAACCCCGCGCAGGTCGCCTTCAACGTGGCCAGCCTCGCCGCCGCAGCACTCCCCTACCTCCACCGGCACCCGTGACGGCGTCACCCAGGCGCACCGCGACCCGGCCAAGGGAGGGACGGCCGGGCCGCAGACGGCCAGGGGTAACAGGCAGACCACCGCGTCGCGTGACGTGGTGGTCTGGGGCAAACCTCAAGCCCACGCATCACGTGATGCGTGGGTCTGGGGCATACCTCAGGCGCGGGAAGCAAGTCGTGAGCAGCCAGACGGCGGTCGCGCCTTCCGGCACTCCTTGCAGGTATGAGGAGCAGTAATGGAGGGGCAGCAGACCCGAGACCGAGGCAGAAATCACCGCCTCAGGCACCCGATGTCCACCCACAACAGCCAGCCTTCAAGCGCTCGCGAACCACTCACATCCCATGGGATCGTTGCAGTTCAACGGCTTGTGGTGTCCCCTGCGTAGGACTGGCCGGGCTCAACCTGTGACACATAAAAGTAGGCAGGACCCACTACAGTGGAGTTCTGTGACGTCGGCACCGCAAGTCTCGGACCATGCAGCGATGCGTTGTCAGTGGTGAGCGGCAGACTGACCTCATGGAGTTCAGCGGCCCCTGCCCGGCATGGATAGGTGGACAGGGACCGCTGCGGGATGTACCCGCACACCTCGCGCCTCCTGGTTGCAGCCAGGGGGCGCGTCGCGTTTACAGGTGGCTGACCAACATCTCGTACAGCCACACCACGACCTGGACGAACCAGTGCGCGGCCTCGTCAGCAAGACCAGCCAACAGGGCCTGGACTACGCCGACGAGCAGTACATCGCGAGCGGTGGTGCGGCTCTCACCCCGGACCGGCCGGCCTTCGTCCTCCGCATCGTCGGACGTCGCCTGGTCGCTCCCGGGCATCTGAGCCCCCTCTCTGGACCGCCGCGCGGCAACTGCAGAGCCGAGTTCGCGACGGTCCGTCAAAACCCGGCTCTCCAGAAGCTGCACAGTGCCCGAAGAGGCGCGACACCAGAGTATCGGTACGTGCCGACAGACCGAGGGGCACTGATGGGTGCGGGCGCCCCGCCACAAGGCGGGCAACACTGCATGCGCCCAGCCGCAGGAGCCATTCCACACCTCCGACCAGCGGCGATAGGCCTCCGCCGTGAGGCTGCTGGTCGAAGGTGCGATGCGTGGACTCGTACCGCAGCACGAACGTCGCCTAGCACTTCAAGGCCCCAAGCAGCGCCCACAACCGCTTGCACCCTTGTGAACTAGACCTATTTGCCAGTCAACAATCCGGCTTTGCGCCGCGATCAGCTTCGTTCCCTGGCAGCGCTCCGCCAGCACGTCACCCGTGCCCGCCAGGAGCGCGACGAGATCATCACCGACAACACCCTGGTCCAGATCAAGGCTGCGGCTTCGGACCGCGCCGCCACCACGTAGGCGCGCCCGGGGATGGCAGAGCTGGTCCCGGGCACAGCGAAGCGGGGGCCACTGGCGGGCCTTCAGGCGGCGCCACGCGGTCACCCAGTCCTCGACGTCCCGGATTCCGCACAGCCTCACGAAGGCGACGCAGCGGAGGGCGGCTGCCGCCTGGATCCGGACCACTACCTGGAGGCCCTGATCCGCAAGCCGGGAGCCTTCCCCGGGCGCCACCGCGCTCGAACAAGCCCGCTCAGCTGGCAAGTTCACCCCGGTCCATGACGCCTGGTGGGCCGCGGCGATCAAGGCCCACGGCGACACCGTCGGCAAACGCTGGCGGCGCGGCCGCCGTGACGTTTCTGCACGAGTGGCGGCTCGCGCATCTTCCCCCGGACACCAGGCCGCTGCCCTCGGTGACCCACTACGACCAACTGCTCCGACGCCGTCGCGCCAGCGGCGGTGAACACCGCGAGGGAGAAGCACGGTGACCCTGCCCCGCCAGCGAGGACTGGCCGAGCAGGCCGCCACCACGGCCATCGACACCGCCTGCCGCCTGCCGCGGCTCCCCTCGATCAGGAACGAGTTCTCCGACATCGCCGACCGGGTGTTGAGGGACCAGATGACCTACCGCGGGTTCGTCGCCGAGCTGCTGATGGCCGAGTGCGACGACCGGTCCCGACGCCGTTCGGAGCGTCGGATCAAGGCGGCCGGCTTCCTCCGGGACAAGTCGTTGCGGACCTTCGACTTCGACGCGAACCCGAACATCGACGCGGCCACCATCCACACTCTCGCCAGTTGCGAGTGGATCAAGAAGAGTCAGCCGCTCTGCCTTATCGGCGACGCCGGGACCGGCAAGTCCCACATGCTGATCGCGCTGGGAACCGAGGCCGCGATGGCCGGCTACCGGGTCAAGTACGTGCTGGCCCCGAAGCTGGTCAACGAGCTCGTCGAGGCCGCAGACGAGAAGCAGCTGAGCAAGACGATCGCCCGCTACGGCCGCGTCGACCTCCTCTGCATCGACGAGCTCGGCTACATGGAGCTCGACCGCCGCGGCGCCGAACTCCTCTTCCAGGTCTTGACCGAGCGCGAGGAGAAGAACAGCGTCGCCATCACCTCCAACGAGTCCTTCGGCGGCTGGACCAAGACGTTCACCGACCCCCGCCTCCGCGCGGCCATCGTCGACCGCCTCACCTTCAACGGCACCATCATCGAGACCGGAACCGACTCCTACCGCCTCGCCAGCACCCGCGCTCGCGCCGAGGAGTCGGCCAAGGCCGGCTGACCTCTGCCGCTACCTGCCTCGTCGGCCCCACGTCACGACTCATCGATCAGTCCGAAGTCCTGAGGGAAGGCCTCAAGGAACTCCCTCCTCGCGGGATCGGCCTCTGCCTCAGCCATCTCTCCAAGCACAACGAGCAGGTCATGCCGCTGATCAAACGACAGGCGCTTCAGCACCGCCGCCACACCCTCCAGAGCCTTCACCGCGTCATCGAGATCCATGTGATCGTCGTCCGCGCCGTCGACGAACCAAGCCATGTCAACCAAGGCCTCGGTCAAGGCATGTGCCAGCGATGAGTACTCAGATGCCACGGTGATCTCCCCAAAACTGCGGTCCGGCCTGCACCGCCATCCCACCACATCGCTCCCGGCACCAGGGAGCCGCCCAACGGCAGCGGCTTTGCCGTCCGCGACTTCATTTCCCATGAACATTCACCGGGACTCTGATCGCACACTGCCTTCCGATGAGGTGGACAAACGCTGCTGCTGAACGTGAATAAAGCCAGCCCAGCGCCTCGATCGGCAGACCCGTCCGGCCCGGTGCAGCCGGGAATACAGGGCACCGTCAATCGGGACGCCCCATCGCCCAGCGGCCGCGGTGAGCGCGTCCTTCACTTCCCGTTGTAGCCGCTGTGTACCGCTGCATCATTCTGAAGCCCGGATTGACTCGGGAGAAGGGGCTTACGCCGGCCAGGAGCGGGTCCCGACAGCTGGCGGCGCCGACCACTGGAACTGAAGCCGTGCAGTGCCTGCGAAGATGACGAATAGCGCAGCCGGCGGCGAGCCCGTGGCATGATCCCCACCATGCCTGGTCTCACCGCAGAGGGACAGCTCGCCTCGGTCGGCGGGCTGGCCCCCGCGCGCGCTCAGGAGATCGCCGGCCACGTCGATGCGTGCAGAGATCTACTGGCGGCAGGTGGTGACATGGACACCGTCCAGCAGCACCTGAAAGACCAGGGTGTCCCCGTCATGAGTGCCGTCCTGATCACCACCAGACTCATCGGCGACCACCCCAGCAAACTGCAGGCGGCACGCCTGATCGTCGAGTGCAGCCCCGCGCGCGCACGACGCTCGTACGAATAGTGACCTCGACCATGTCGTCGCTCCCCCTCACGGGCGGCGACGCCCGTTTAAGGTCCGTGGGGTTCAGTGCCCAGCTCGGATGAGCTCCGCCAGGTCGATGTGTCCCGGTTCCGTCTGGGCCCTTCGGGGGGTGGGGGGATCGCGGCGGGGTGAAGGGCGGAGAGGGCAGGATTCGAACCTGCGTGGGTTCTCGTGGAACCCGAACGACCAGTGGCCGGTCCCCGATCAACCGCTCCGGGCACCTCTCCCTCGTGAGCCGGGTCCGTTGTGCGTCCGCCCGGTCACGAGAACCAGATTGCACCGGGGACGCTGACGGCGTGCTGACGCGGAGGGAGAGGGGCCCGAAGTCGGTCAGGGCGTGGCCTCGTGGACGTTGTGGACCGTGAATTTTTCGCCGGTGCCGGTGGGGCCCGTCGCGGTGCGGTGGAGGGTGACTGCTCCGGAGCCGCCCGGGGCCAGCTGGGACTCGGTGATGCGGTAGGTGGACGGGACCGCGCATCATGTCGAAGGTGGTCCGGCCGAGGAGGAGGGCGTCGGCCCGGGCGAACCATTCGCCGAGCGGGTCGAGGCGGCCCTCGGTGCTGTGCGGTACGAGCCAGCCGCCTCGGTCGAAGCCGCCGGGGCCCTGCGTGACGCCGTCGAGGCTGACGAAGGTGTGGACGCCGAGTTCCTCTTTGCTACTTCCCCATCAGTTCCACCAGGCCCGAGAAGCTCTGCGTGGCGCCGCCCGCGTCCATGCCGCGTCGGAAGAGGGCGGCTACGGCGGCCGGGAGGGCGGTGTCGACGCCGGCGTCGGCGTGGGTGTGCAGGACGTGCTCGACGCTGGCCATGCCCATGGCGAGCCGGTCGACGTCACCGCTGTGCCGTCCGGCGTCGATGCGCTCGGCGTAGAAGGCGAGGAAGCCGGGGAGGGAGTTCGCGGTGTCGACCGCGTGTCCCAGGATGTCGGAGGCGGTCAGTCCGTTGGCCCGGGCCAGTGCGGTCGCCTGCCAGTAGCTCAGCATGGACGTCCAGAACATCGTCATGCCGATCTGGTAGAAGAGCGCGGCGAGTCCCGGGTCCTCGCCCCGGTGGTCGGTGGTGCCGGTGATCGCTTCGAGTACCGGCCGGTGGCGTTCGAAGACCTCGCGGGGGCCGCTGTAGAAGGTGGACGACTCGGGCCGGCCGATGCCGGAGGGCGGGACGGTGACGCCGCCGGTGAGCTGTACGGCGCCCCGGTCGGCCGCCCAGCGGGCGGCCTTGCGGGCTTCTTCGGGGGTGTCGGAGCTGAGGTTGACCAGGACCCGGCCCTGGAGGCGGTCCTCGACGGGGCCGAGCAGGTCGTACATCGCCGCGTAGTCGGTGAGGCTCAGGACCACCAGCTCGTTGGCGGCGAGCGCTTCCCCGACGCCGGGCGCCAGGTGTGCGCCGCGGGCCACCAGGGCGTCGGCGCGGGACGCCGTGCGGTTCCAGACCGTGACGTCGTATCCCTGGTCCAGGAGGGCGTCGGCCATCGCCGTGCCCATGGGGCCGAGGCCGATGACCGTGACTTTGGTGATGGTTGTTGTGGTGGGCATTGGTCTGGGCTCCCTTGCTAAAACGATCGTTCTATTTAGCGGCTGGGAGGAACGTAGCACGGGAGTGGAACGAACGCTCTAATTAGTTGGCGGGTAGGGTGGTCCCATGCAGACCAGCAGCACTCGGGACCGGATCGTCGTCGCAGCAGCGCGCCTGCTCCAGCGCCAGGGGTACGTGGGGACGGGGATCAAGCAGATCGCGGGCGAGGCGCAGGCCACGCTGGGCTCCGTCTACCACTTCTTCCCCGGCGGCAAGGAGGCCGTCGGGGTGGCGGCGATCCGGCACAGCAGTGAGGAGTTCGCCTCGGTCCTGCGTACGGCCCTGGCGGCGGAGGACGATCCCGCCGAGGCGGTGCTCGCCTGCTCCCGGCAACTCGCCGCGGAGCTGCGCGAGTCGGGCTGGGTCGACGGGTGTCCCGTCACGGCAGCGGCCCTGGAGACCCTCGGCACGGACTCCGAGATCCAGCGGACCTGCGCCGAAGCCCTGCGCGACTGGACGCGGCTGGTCAGCGAGAAGCTGCTCGGCGCCGGCTTCGACCCGGTGACCGCCGGAGAGCTGGCCACCACCGTGATCAGCACGCTGGAAGGGGCCGAGGTCACCGCCCAGGTCAACCGGAGCGAAGAACCCCTGCACGCCGCCGGGCGGCAGCTCGCCCGCCTCGTCCGTTCGTACGGGGAGCGCGGCCCGCGGGGCTGAGGGGGAGCTGCTCGGACTGATCGGGGGCGTCGGGGCGGCCGTTGGGGAGAGCCGGCCGCGGCTGGGCCGGGCCCAGGCGGTGTTCTAGCCGCGGAGGGCGGCGAGGGCCTTTTCGATGCGGCGTTGCCGCGTCTCGGGCTTCTTCGCGCTCTCGACGGCTCGGACGTGCTCGCGCTTGCGGCTGTCCGTGAGGGCGTCGTAGGCGGCGCGGGCGAGCGGGTCGCCGTCCAGGGCCCGGGCGAAGTCCGTGGGCTCCTCGATGACGCGGGGCTCGGTGTCCAGGTGCAGTTCGACCTCGACCTCGTCGCCGACCGCCACTCCCGCGGCCTGCCGGTTGGCGTTGCTGAGGCCGAGCAGGTGACGGCCGCGCAGGATGGCGACCCGGCTCTTCCAGGAGTGCCCGTTGACGGTGATCACCACCGGCGGCCGCGCTCCCCCGCCGAGCGCTGCCACCGCCTCGGGCGGAACCTCCAGGCCCCGCATGGGCTCGGGCGGTTCGACTCGGGTCCGGAACTTCATGGTCTTCTCCTGTTCGTGTTGCCGGTCCGCCTCGGTCCGCTGCTACTCCGCGTAGGGCTGGTCGGTTCCCTGGGCGCTGTAGCCGAGGCTCCAGACGTAGCCCTCCGGGTCGGCGAAGGTGCCGCCGTAGCCGCCCCAGGGCAGGGCGCCGGCGGGCTTGAGGACCGTGGCGCCGGCCTTCGACGCCTCCGCCATGATCTCGTCGACCCGCGTCTCGCTGCGTACGACGTAGGTCAGGACCAGTCCGCTGAAGCCGCTGCCTTCCTGGTCCGTGCCCACCTGGGCGGCGAGGCCCTCGCGGCTGTAGAAGCCGACGGGCGAGGCGCCGTCCGATTCGAAGAAGACCGAGACGCCGAAGTCGTTCTGGATCTTCCAGCCGAGGCCCTCGGTGTAGAAGCGCTTGGCGCGGTCCATGTCGCGGACGCCGAGGAGGATCGAGCTGATGTGTGCCTTCATGGTGTTCTGCTCCTTGGGTGGGGGTGGGGGGGAGTGGGTGGGGGTGGCTGGGGCGGGGTGGGTTACGCCGCGGATTCCCAGGTGAAGCCGTCCGGGTCGGTGAAGGCGTTTTCGGTGCCGCCGAGGACGATGCGGTGCGAGCCGGTGCCGTCGACGGGGACGCCGAGGTCCTTGGCCAGGGCGCGGCGCTTGTAGAGCGCCAGCTTGACGGGGGTGGAGGTGCCGGCGGCGAACTCGGTGTACTTGCCGCCGAAGCTCTTGGCGACGGTCAGGCCGCGTTCGACGTAGAACTGCCTGGTGGCCTTCACGGCCTCGACGCCGAGCAGGAGGACGATCTCGTCGATCTCGCGGGTGTCGGGGCCGGTGTCCTTCTTCGCGCCGGTCGCGATCTTCCAGATGGTCCCGTCCGGGGCCTGGACGACGCCGCTGTAGCCCCACAGGGACTTCGCGGTGGGCTTCAGGACCGTGGCGCCGGCGTCGACCGCGGCGCGGAAGAAGCCGTCGACGGTGGCCGGGCCGGACACCGTGATGCCGAGGGTGAAGCCGCGGAAGCCGGTGGTGGGCGTCTCGGACGCCCGCAGGCTGACGTACGCGTCGACGCCGAAGGCGGTGTAGAAGCGGTGGGCGGCGGCGGGGTCGGCCACTTCGAGGGTGACGGACGCGAGGGAGGTGCCGGCTGCGGTGGAGGTCGTGTTTGCCATGACCCATACGCTAGGCGCCGGTCCGGGGCCGGGGCTTCTCGATTCCTGACCACCTGCCGTTCGGCCCAGGGGCTGCGCACGCTGGAGGACGGGACCGCGTGGTCCTCCGGGCTCTCGCTGCCGCAGCGGGAGCGGGCCCGTGCGTGATGATCTGCATGGACCCGCCCCGCTACGGGTTCTCGGGCCTGCCGGCCGACGAGCACGTGAGGGCCTTCCGGGTCCTCGTCTCGGTGTTCGCGGTCGCCGACAGCCGCCGCCGGGAGACCTGTTGCCGGGGCGCCTGCGGACACTCGTGGCACAACCTGCCCACGGCCCCCTGAGCGGCCTGCGGAAGCGTCAGGAGTGGGGCATGGGGAAGGTGTTGAGGGCGGTTTCGGGGACGTCGGCCGGGGTCCAGCCCAGGTGGGTGGCGGCTCGCTGGAGGCGGTGGGCGCCCAGGGCGGGGTAGGCGGCCGGGGCCGCGCCCGCCGTGCCCGGGACGATGGTGCGTGCGGCGTGCATGCCCGCGGCCGCGGCCCGGGGGGTGGTCAGGTCTACGGTGATGACCTCGTAGCCGCGTCCGAGGACCCGGTGGAGCAGGGTGTCGCCGGCGGCGAGGTGCGGGACGTCGCTCCAGCGGCCGGAGGGGACGTCCCAGGTCCACGGCGCGACGCGGTCGGCCGCCCGGCGGTCCAGGTACAGCTGCTGCTGGCACAGCTGCTCGACGACGTCCGAGGCGTCCGCGCGGTAGGAGTCGAGGTAACGGCGGTCGGCGCGCCAGGGTTTGAGCGGGGAGGGCCGGCCCGGGGTGCGGACGGCCGCCGCGGGATTGTCCAGGGTGCGGCAGGTCAGGTGCAGGGTGTACGCCTCGGCCAGGGCCTTGGCCGCGGCCTCGACCGGGTCCGGGCGGGCCGCGAACCCGTACGTCAGCCAGCCCTCTTCGCGGCTGCGCACCCCGGCGGCGAGCACCGGGGCCCCGAACTCGTTCTCCAGGTACGTCAGGCGGACGTCGAAGCCGCGGGGGGCGCCGGCGGTCAGGGCGCGCAGGTACGGGGTCGGTTCCAGGGCGGGGAGCGGCCGGGCGTGGGCCCACCACACGGCGGCGGCGTCGCGTTCGACCACCTCCTCCAGGCCGGCGCGCAGTGCGTGTGCGGGGGTGGGGCCGGCGGCGGTGCCGCCCAGGGCGGGGAAGGCGTACAGGGGCTCCGGCCGCTCGTGCGGCATGCGCCGCCATGCGGTGTGGACGAGGAAGGCGGGTACGTGGACGGGGGTGCCGTCACCGGCGTGGCGGCCTTCGATCCAGTGGGCCGGGGAGTCGCGCAGGAAGGGGCGGAACGGGAAGCCGGGGGTCGCGTACTGGCGGGGTGAGTAGAGGACGAGCCGGCGGGGGTCGAGGGCGGGGATGCCGCGGCGGGTCAGTTCGTCGTGGGTGGCGTAGCGGAGCCGTTCCGGGGCGGGGGGTACGGAGAGGCAGAGGCGTTCGACGGCTTCGCCCTCGGCGGACGCGCGGGCCCGTCCGGGGCTGGTCCAGGAGGTGCCGAACGCCTGCCGGTCGGCCTGCCAGGGGCGGTCCGGGCCGGGTTCGGCGAGGTCGCTGACAGCGAGGTGGAGGGCGGGCGGGGTGCCGGCGGGGCCGGTGAGGACGCGCGTACGGGTGACGACGGGCGGGTGCGGGCCGGTGCCCGGCGCCGGACGGTGGTCGCCGTCCGGGCCGGGCTCCTGCGTACGGAGGGGTGTCATCGGCTCACACGTACGCGGCGACGCAGTTGTCGACGATGAACTCCTCGGCGTCGACGTAGGCGGCCACGCAGTTGTTGACGACGAACTCGTCGGTGTCGAGGTAGGCGGCGACGCAGTTGTCGACGACGAACTGCTCGGTGGTGGGGTTCATGGCGTGTTCCCTTCGGTGAGGTTTCCTCTTCCGGGTCCGGAGGAGGCGGGTGGGGGCGGTGGTGTGCCGCTCCCGTCCCGTACGGAGGCCGCGAGGCCCGTACGGAAGTCCTTGGTGCGGGCGGTGACCAGGGCGCAGCCGGCGCCGGCCGTGCAGGCGAGGACCGCGCACAGGGTCCACAGGGTGGTGGGGCCCCACCGGTCGAGGACCCAGCCGCCGCCCGCGGGGGCCAGGAAGGCGGCGGCCGACCAGGCGCCGCCGTACATCCCCTGGTAGCGGCCGCGCCGGTCGGCGGGGGCGCGGTCGGCGGTGACGGCGATGCCGGCGGGCGCCTGCAGGATCTCGCCGAGGGTCCAGACGAGGACCGTGCAGGCGAAGGCCGCGACGCTGTCGGCGAGCACGGTCAGGCCGAAGCCCCAGCCGAGGAGCAGGCCGGCGGTGAGGAGGACGGCGGGGCGGGAGCGTCCGCTCACCATCCGGGTCAGGGGGATCTGGAGGGCGACGACCACCAGTCCGTTCACGGCGCTGACCAGGCTGTACATCTCGGGTGAGTGGCCTTCGCGGGTCATGACCACGGGGAGGGTGGAGGTGCCCTGTCTGAAGACCACGGCGAAGAGGGCGGTCATCAGGACGAAGAGCATGAAGGGGGTGTCGCGGTGTACGGGTACCGGTGCGGGTGGGAGCTCCGGCCGGGCGGACGGGGCCGCGGGGGCGGGGCGGGTCTCGGGTACTTTCGCGAGCACCAGGATCCCGCAGAGCAGGGTCGCGGCGCCGTCGGCGAGGAAGATCAGGGCGTAGCCGTGGGTCACCATGAGTCCGGCCAGTACGGCGGCGATGGCGCCGCCCGCGTTCAGGGCCCAGTAGTTGAGGGAGAAGGCGCGCTGGCGGTCCTCGGGCGGGACGAGGTCGGTGAGGGAGGCCTGCATCGCCGGCCGGACCGCGGTGGCGCCGAGTCCCATGGCGAGGGCGGAGCCGGCCACGGCCCAGGGCTCGGCGGCCACGCCGAGCAGGGCCATGCTCGCCGCCGTCCAGGTGTGGGCGGTGAACATGGTCGTGCGGCGGCCGATCCGGTCGGCGAGGGTTCCGCCGAGGAAGGTGCCGGCGATCCCCCCGAGTCCGACGAGGGAGAGGACGAGTCCGGCGTGCGAGGCGGAGTAGCCGCGCCCGGCGGTGAGCGAGAGGGCCAGCATGGGGCCGGCGAACCCGCCGATCCAGTTGACGAGGACGCTCAGCCAGATCCACCAGAAGGCGGCGGGCAGTCCGCGGACGGCCGCCGGGGCCTTCGGGCGGGTCCGTGCCGGGCGGGTCACCGGCTGTCGGCCGGTGCGGCGGCCGGGGCGTGCTGCGGGAGGTGGGGGAGGGTGAACTCCGGCCGGGCCGGGGCGCCCGCGTCGGCCCGTGCGGCGAGCCGTTCCAGGAGGCCGGGCTCGCGGGCGGCCGTCACGAGGACCTCGCGCAGGTCCTCGTACCAGTTCCGGGCGTCTTCGGGGGTGGTGAACCTCGGCAGGTCCTGGCGTACGTGGGGGTGGTTGCGGGCCAGGTGGGTGAGGAGGCGGCGCAGCAGGTCGCCGGCGGAGGGCAGCCGGGTGCCGAGGGTCAGGTGGAGGGAGGGGCTGCCTTCGACGGCCCTGACGGTGTGCCACCAGCCGCGCGGGAGGTAGAGCACGTCGCCGTCGGTGAGTTCTCCGGACCAGGTGGCGGCGCCGGCGGGGGGTGGGGCGGGGGTGCTGAGGACGCCGACGGGGTGGTCCTCGGTGGGTGGGTGGAGGTCCCAGTGCTTGGCGCCCCCGGTCTGGAGGACGAACACGTCGTGGTCGTCCCAGTGGGTGTGGAAGCCCTGTTCGGCGCCGCCGAGGTTCGCGTAGAGGTTGGCCTGGACGAGGGTGCGCAGGGTGTCTTCGAGGGCGGTGGTCAGGGTCCGCAGGGGGGTGTGGAGTTCCTCGATCCCGTCGATGACGAGGGTGGCGCCGGCGGCGAGCACCTCGTACAGGCGGTCCGGGTGGAGCCGGGAGGGGCGTCCGCGCGGGGAGAGCTGGGGGACGGGCTCGGCGCAGGAGGCGAGGGGGATCCCGTCGGCGGACCGCACCAGGTGGGTGCGGGAGGGGTCGGTGCGGGCCGCCGCGAGGACCTCGTTCAGCCGGGGCCAGCCGAAGAGGCCGTGGAAGCGGCCTTCCCGTCCGCGGATCAGGACGGGTTCGGTGCCCAGCCGGTGGCGGAGGAACTCCGGTTCGGCGAGCGGGGACAGCAGGCCGGCGAGCCCGTCGGCGGGGACGTGGTCCGCGGCGTCCGCCTGGAGGATTTCCACAGCTGCTCCGGGTTCCTCGGGGGTGGGGAGTGGGGGGCGTGGGCGGGTGGGTGGGTGGTGGGGTCAGGCGGCCGGGCGCGGGGGTGCCAGGGTGTCCCGGATCAGTGTGTGGGGAGGGGAGGCGACCAGGTAGAAGTGGTCGCCGGGGACGGTCAGGGCGCGTACGCCGCCCGTGGTGAGCTCGCTCCAGGGCCGGCGGTCGGCGTCCGGGTCGGCGTCCCCGGTGAGGGTGGTGACCGGGCACCGCACGGTGGGGGCGGGGCGGGCGTCGGTGGCGGGGGAGTAGGCGTGGAACAGGGCCGCGTCGGCCCGTACGTAGGGCAGGACGAGCTCCTGGAACTCGGGGTCGGCGGCCAGTTCGGGATCGGTGCCACCGAGCGTGAGGAGGCGTTCGATGACGGCGGGGTCGTCGTCCTGGTCCGGGTCGGACCATTCCTCGGCGGACGGGTACGGGGCGTCGCGGGAGCCGGACGCGAACAGGTGGACGGGGTCGATCCCGCGGGCCTCCAGCGCGGCCGCGGTCTCCAGGGCGATGGGCGCGCCCATGCTGTGGCCGAACAGGGCCAGCGGGCGGTCGGCCAGGGGGGCCAGGGCGTCGGCGACGGCGCGGGCGAGTTCGCGCAGGTCGGTCGCCGGGGGCTCGGCGAGGCGTTCGGCGCGGCCGGGGTAGCGGACCGCGTACACCTCGACCCCGGGGATCCGTTCGCCCCAGGCGCGGAAGAAGGACGCGGATCCTCCGGCGTGGGGGAAGCAGACGAGGCGGGCGACCGGGTCGGCCACGGGGGCGGTGCGGTGCAGCCACGGGCCGGTGTCGGCGTCCGGGCGGTGCGGGGCGGTGGTGGGGGCGGTGGTCACTGGGCGGCCTCCTGAGCCGGGTCCTGCCGTCGGGCGCGCAGGGCGCGGGCGCGGCGTGCGGCGGCGCGGCGCTCGGCCGAGGCGGCGGATTCGGCGCCTTCGGCGGAGCCGTCGCCGTCGCGGAGCATCGCGGCCTGTGCGGCGACGGTGGTGTGCTTGAACAGTGCGATCACGGGCGGGCGCTTGCCGGTATGGCGTTCCAGGGCTTCGCGGAGCTTGAACATGGCCAGGGAGTGGCCGCCGAGGTCGAAGAAGTTGACGTCGAGCGGCACGTGGGGGGCGGCGAGGACCTCGGCCCAGGCGGCGGCGACCTGTGCGGTCAGGTCGGTGTGGGGGGCCGGCCCGGCGGCGGGGGTGTGGGGGGCGGTGGGGTCGGTGAGGGGCGGGCGTTCGTCGGCCCGGTCGCGCAGGGCCGCCCGGTCCGCCTTGCCGTTGAGGGTGCGGGGGAAGGCGTCGAGGCGGACGATCCGGGCGGGGACCATGACGGCGGGCAGCCGGGCGGCGAGTTCCTCGCGCAGGGTCTCGGGGGCGGGTGCCGACCCGGACGGGGTGAGGACGAAGGCGGTCAGGGCGCTGCCGGTGGCGTCGGGGACGACGACGGCCTCGCGCACTCCGGGGAGGGCCGCCAACTGGGCTTCGATCATGGGGAGTTCGATGCGGTGTCCGCGGATCTTGACCTGGTGGTCGCGGCGGCCGAGGAAGGCGAGGGTGCCGTCGGCGTTCCAGCGGGCGCGGTCGCCCGTCCGGTACATCCGGGCTCCGGGCGTGTCCGTGAACGGGTCGTCGAGGAAGGCCCGGGCGGTGTCCTCGGGCCGGTTGTGGTATCCGCGGGACACGCCGGCGCCGCCGATGTACAGCTCGCCCTCGGTGCCGGGGGGTACAGGGCGCAGGTGTTCGTCGAGGAGGTGGAGGGTGGTGCCGGGGACGGGCCGGCCGATGGAGACGGGGCCGGGGGCGTCGAAGCGCCGGTAGGTGGCCCAGACGGTCGCTTCGGTGGGGCCGTATTCGTTGACCAGCGCGGTGGGGGTGGTGCGCCGGGCGAAGTGGCGGTCGACGAGTTCGGGCGGCAGGGGTTCGCCTGCGACGACGACGGTTTCGAGGGAGCGGAGGCGGTCGCCGCCGAGGGAGCGTGCGGCGTCGAGGAGGACGCTGTAGAGGGAGGGCACGCACAGGAGCTGGGTGACCTGGTGGTGTTCGACGAGTTCGGCGAGCGCTTCCGGGTCGCGGATCTCGTCGGGGGTGGCGACGACGAGGTGGCCGCCCGCGGTGAGGGTGCCCCAGAGGCCGGCCACGGACGAGTCGAAGGCGAGGGGGGAGACGAGGAGGAAGACGGGCCGGCCGGGGTAGACGGTGCGGCGGGCCAGGGTCGAGGCGGCCAGCTGGCCGTGTTCGACGACGACGCCCTTGGGTTCGCCGGTGCTGCCGGAGGTGTAGATGAGGTAGGCGGCGTCGTGGTCGGCGACCGGGACGCCGGGCGTTTCCGGCTCGCGGCCGCGGGCCGTGCCGTCCGGGCGGCCGGCCGCGGGCTGCCGGGCGGTGGCGCCGGCGTCGACCAGGGGTATGCCGAGGCCGGTGAGGCGGGGGCGGGTGGCGTCGGTGACGAGGACGGCGTCGGCCTGGGCGTCCTTCAGGATGGCGGTGACGCGCGGGTCGGGGTTGGAGACGTCCACGGGTACGTAGGCGGCGCCGCAGCGCATCGCGCCGAGTACGGCGGCGACCATCGCGAGGGACGGTTCGGCCAGCACGCCGACGCGCCCGCCGGGGCGGACGCCCGCCGCGGTGAGCTCGGTCGCGATGCGGGCGGCCCAGGCGTCGAGGTCTCCGTACGCGATGCTGCTCGCGCCGCTGCTGACGGCGGTGCGGGCGGGGGTGGTGCGGGCGAATCCGGCGACGAGTTCGTGCACCGGGGGCCGGGGGCCGACGGGCAGGGGCTCGCCCTCTCCGGTGGGGCGGGGCGCGCCGGCCGGGGGCCCGGGAGGGGCGGTCAGAGTCGGCGTGGCCATCAGGAGTCCTCCACTGTTCGTCGCGGCGGCCGGGGGCCGGTCCGCGTCTTCAGGAGCTTCATGCCAGACGATATTGCCAGGCTGGTCACATCCATGGCAACCTCTTGCCAGATCTGGAAAGTCAATCCGGTGCACCGGGACGCCCGGTGAACCGGAATCCCCATGGGAAAGGCAAGAGCCATGACTGAAACCCTGCAGGCGCACACCGGTGTGACGGTCACTCCGCTGACCGGGAACATCGGCGCCGTGATCGGCGGCGTGGACGCGGGCGCGGCGCTCGGCGACGAGACGATCGCCGCGGTCCGCGCGGCCCTGCTCCGGTACAAGGTGGTGTTCCTGCGCGACCAGGACCTCGACTACGCCGAGCAGACCGCCTTCGCCTCGCGCTTCGGCAAGCTGACGCTCGGACACCCGATCTACGACGCCCCCGAGGGCCGCCCGAACCTGCGGGAGATGGACTCCAAGCAGGGCACCCGCGCCAACCACTGGCACACGGACCTCACGTTCATCGAGCGCCCGCCGGCCTTCGCGTTCCTGCACAGCAAGGTCATCCCCCCGGTGGGCGGGGACACCGTGTGGGCCAACGCGGCCACCGCGTACGCCTCCATGCCGGCCGAGCTGCGCGACTTCGCCGACCGGCTGCGGATCGTCCACAGCAACGACTGCGACTTCACCGACGACACCGTCATCGAGCGCGGCGCCTACATCTCGACCCCGTACGAGGCCGAGCACCCGGCGGTCCGGGTGCACCCCGAGACGGGCGAACGCTCGCTGCTGCTCGGCGGGTTCGCCCGCCGGGTGGTGGGCTACGCCCCGCAGGCCTCCCGCGACCTGATCCGGATGATGCAGGAGTACCTGACCAAGCCGGAGCACACCGTGCGCTGGCAGTGGCGGGTCGGCGACATCGCCATCTGGGACAACCAGTCGACGGCGCACTACGCCATCTACGACTACGGCAACCAGTACCGCCGCGGCGAGCGCGTCACCGTCGTGGCCCCCACCCCCGTCGGCGTGGACGGCCGGCCCAGCGCGGCCCTGCGCGGTGACACCTCCGCCTACAGCACGGGCCGGGACTGAGCGTCGTACCCCGCAGGACACGGAGACCCGGACCGGACCCAGAACATGACGGAGACACAGGTGCGCACGTCCCCTTACGGAACCTGGACCTCGCCGATCGGCGCCGACGCGGCGGCGGCCGGGCAGAAGAAGGTCGAGTGGGCCGCTTTCATCGGCGAGGAGGTCTGGTGGACCGAGTGGCGCCCCGGCGAGTCGGGCCGCGTGGCGCTGGTGCGCCGGACGCCCGACGGCTCGGTCGGCGACGCGCTGGGGCCGGGGTGGAACGTGCGCACCCGGGTCATCGAGTACGGGGGGCAGCCCTGGCTGCCGCTGGGCGATGACCCCGGTGCCGGGTTCGTGTTCACCCACTGGGACGACCAGCGGGTGTACCGGGCGGTGCCCGGCGGCCGGCCGGAGCCGGTCAGTCCGGAGCCCGCGCTGCCGGGCGGGGCGGCGTACGCCGACTTCTGCGTGGTCGGGGACGAGGTGTGGTGCCTGCGCGAGGTGGCCCTCACCGCGGACCGCTGCGAGGTACGGCGGGACCTGGTCGCCCTGCCGCTGGACGGTTCGGCGGCCGGGGATCCGGCGGCGGTGCGGGTGCTGGCCGCGAGCCACCACCTGATGACCGGCCCCAAGGTCTCCCCGGACGGCCGGTACGCCTGCTGGCTCGGGTGGGACCACCCGCGGATGCCGTGGGACGGCACGGAGCTGATGGTCGCGCCGGTCGGACCGGACGGCACGCTGGGGCCCGCCCGCGTGCTGGCGGGCGGGCCCGGGGTCGCCGTCAGCCAGGCGGAGTGGGCCCCGGACCGGCCCGGCGTGCTGTACGTGCTGAGCGACACCACGGGCTGGTGGAACGTCCACGAGCTGGGTCTCGACGGCTCCGTACGGCCGTTGTGCGCCCGGGAGGAGGAGTTCGGCGAGGCGCTCTGGCGGATCGGCGCCCGGTGGTTCCTGCCGGTGGGCGGCGGCCGGATGTTCGTCACGCACGGGGTGGGCGCGCGGCGGCTCGCGCTGCTGGGGGCCGACGGGTCGCTGACGGACCTGGACGGCCGAGAGGAGCTCACGGAGTGGGCGGTGCTCGCCACCGACGGCCGCCGGGTCGTGGCCTCGGCGGCCGGCCCGCGCGACCGGGGCGAGCTGCTGCTCGTCGGCGCGGACGGCGGGGCCCCGGAGGTGCTGCGGGCCTCGGACACGGCGTACGCGGACCATCTGCCCCCGGGGTACCACGCGGTGTTCCGCGGCCCGGAGGGCGAGGAGGTGCACGCGTACGTGTATCCGCCGCACAACCCCGGCTTCCGCGCCCCGGAGGGCGAGCTGCCGCCGTACGTGGTGCAGGCGCACGGCGGCCCCACCACCCGCAGCCAGCTGGTGGCGGACCTCTCCACCGCCTTCTTCACCAGCCGGGGCGTCGGCGTGGTCGACGTGCAGTACGGCGGGTCCACCGGCTTCGGGCGCGCCTACCGCGAACGGCTGCGGGAGGCCTGGGGCGTGGTCGACGTCCGGGACTGCGCGACCGCGGTGCGCGGGCTGGTCGCGCGCGGGGAGGCCGACCCCGGGCGCATCGGCATCCGGGGCGGCAGCGCGGGCGGCTGGACCGCGGCGGCCTCGCTGGCCGCCGAACCGGAGCTGTACCGGGTGGCCGGGATCTACTTCCCGCTGCTGGACCCGGAGGAGTGGCGCGCGCAGGGCACGCACGACTTCGAGTCGCGCTATCTGGAGAGCCTCATCGGGCCCTGGCCGCGGGCGGCCGGGCGCTACGCGCAGGTGTCGCCGCTGCGGCGGGCCGGCGAGGTGCGGGCGCCGTTCGTGCTGATGCAGGGGCTGGAGGACGCCGTGTGCCCGCCGGTCCAGGCGGAGCGGTACGTGGAGCGGATGCGGGAGAGCGGGGTGCCGCACGCCTACCTCACGTTCAAGGAGGAGCAGCACGGCTTCCGGATGGCGCGGACCGTCGTCGACTGCCTGCACGCCGAGCTCTCCGTCTACGGGCAGGTGTTCGGCTTCGAGGCGCCGGGCGTTCCCCGGACCGAGCTCTCGGCGGACGGGCGGGACTGACCCGCGCCGGTTGCCCGCCCGCTCACGCGGAAGCCGCCCCCGGATCTGTCCGGGGGCGGCTTCCGCGTGAGCGGGGCCGCGTGGGCCGGGCCGCGTGGGCGGTCAGCCCGCGGCGGTGGCCGGGGGCCGGGCGGCGAGGGCGGTGGCGACCTCGGTCTGGCGCTCCAGTGTCCGGGCGAGGAGCAGTTCGCGGATCGGGACGCGGACGCCGAGTTCCGTACCGAGCCTGCGGGCGAGGCGGGTGACGAGGAGGGAGTCGCCGCCGAGGGAGAAGAAGTCGGCGTCCGGGGCGGTCTCCGGGTGGCCGAGCAGCTCCGCCCAGAGCCGGGCGACCAGTGCGGGCACGTCGAGGGGGGCCGGGGCCGCGGGCCGCTCCTGCGGGGCGGTCCGCGGGGCCGCCGGCCCGGGGGCGGCCGTGGCGGGGCGGGGGGCTTCGGGCCGCGGGGCGGCCTCGGGTGCGGTCCGGCGCGGGCCGGCGAAGGAGTAGCCGGGCAGGCGTACGGGGCGGCCCTGCGCGCACAGGCGGCGCGCGGCGAGCGGCTGGCCGGCGGTCCAGAGCGCGCCCAGGGCGGTGAGTACGTCCTCGGCGCGGGCGGCGCGGCCCGGGGCGAGCGGGACGGCGGTCAGGTCCGCGGCCTCAGCCAGGGCGGACAGCGTACGTCCGGGGCCGGCCTCCACGACCAGCGCGCCGGGCAGGTGCCGGGCGAGGGAGTCGAGGGCGCGGGTGAAGAGGACGGGATTGCGGGCGGCGGTGGCGAAGTGGTCCGCGGCGACCGGGGTGCCGGGCAGCAGCAGCCGGCCGTCGTCGGCGGCCCAGGCCAGCGTCGGCGGGTGCACGGGGGTGCGGGACAGTTCCGCGGCGAGGAGCGGCAGGGCCGGCTCGACGAGGGCGGAGTGGAAGGCCCGAGTGGTGCGCAGCCGGTGGGTGGCGACGCGGCCGGCGAGCCGGGCCTCGAACTCCGCGACCGCCCCGGGGGTGCCGGCGACCACGCTGCCGTCCGGGGAGTTGGCGGCGGCGAGCTCCAGGGGCGCGCCGTGGGCGGCCAGCAGTTCGCGGGCGGCGTCCTCGCCGCAGCCGAGGGCCAGCATGGCGCCCTCGGGGCAGTCCTGCATGGCGCGCCCCCGTACGGTCACGAAGCGGGCGGCGTCGGGGAGTTCCAGTACGCCGGCCGCGCAGGCCGCGGTGACCTCGCCGAGGCTGTGGCCGATCACGGCCCGCGGTACCAGGCCGAGGCCGCGCAGGGCGGCGGCGACGGCGTACTCGACGGCGAAGAGCGCGGGCTGGGCGAGCCGGGTGCGGTCGAGTTCCGCTTCGGGGAACGCGGGTTCGTGCAGGGCCCGTTGGAGTTCGGCGGCGAGGCCGGGCTCGAAGGCGCCGAGGCATTCGGCGAGGGCCCCGGCGAAGCCCGGGAGGGCGTCGGCGAACGGCAGGGCCATGCCGGGGCGCTGGGCGCCCTGGCCGGGGAAGGCGAGGACGAGGGGGGCCGGGCCGGTGTCGGGGACGCGGCCGCGTACCGTCCCGGCGCCGGTGAGGAGCCGGTCGGCGAGGTCCGCGGTGCCGCCGCCCGCGACGGCGAGGCGTTCGGGCAGGGCGGCTCGGGCGGTGGCGAGGGTGCGGGTGACGTCGGCCGGGTCCGGGGCCGGTTCGGCGGACAGGTGGCGGCCGAGGCGTTCGGCGGTGCGGGCGAGGGCCTCGCCGTCGGCGGCGGAGAGCAGGGCGAGGTACCCGGCCCGCGGCCGGTCGGGGGCGTCGGAGCGGGGGGCGGGGGCGGGGGGTGCCTCGACGACGGCGTGGGCGTTGGTGCCGCCCACGCCGAAGGAGCTGACCCCGGCCCGCCGGGGCTCGGGTCCGGACCAGGGGGCGGCGGCGGTGGGGACGTACAGCGGGGAGTCCTCGGCGTCGAGCAGGGGGTTGAGCCGGGTGAATCCGGCGACGGGCGGGACGACGCCCTCGCGGACGACGAACAGGGCCTTGATCAGCCCGGCGAGCCCGGCGGCGTTGTCGAGGTGGCCGGTGTTGGCCTTGAGCGCGCCCACGGCGACCTGGCCGGGGGCGGCGCCCGCGGCGCTGTAGGCGGACGAGGCGGCGGACCACTCGATGGGGTCGCCGACCCGGGTGCCGGTGCCGTGGGTCTCCAGGTAGCCGATGCTCGCGCCGTCGGCGTCGGCGGCCTCCAGGGCGGCCCGGATGACGGCTTCCTGTCCGCCGGCCGAGGGGGCGTAGTAGCCGGCCTTGGCGGAGCCGTCGTTGTTGACGGCGGTGCCGAGGACGACGCCGTACGGTTCGGCCCCGTCCGCGAGCGCGTCCGCCAGGCGCCGCAGGACGACGCAGGCCACGCCGGATCCGGCGACCACTCCGTCGGCGTGCTCGTCGAACGGCCGGCAGGCGCCCGACTCGCTGTGGATGCCCCCGGGCACGTGGAGGTGCCCGGCCTGGGGGTGGGCGACGCCGGCACCGACGACGAGGGCCTGGTCGCATTCGCCGTTCAGCAGTGCCTGGACGGCGGTGTGGAGGGCGACGAGGGAGGAGGAGCAGGCGGTCTGGACGGCCACGGCGGGGCCGGTCAGGTCGAGCTTGTAGGAGATGAGGCTGGCCATGAAGTCCGGCTCGTTGCCGTGGATGGCGTCTTCGAGGGTCATGGGGTCCAGGCCGCCGCCGGCCAGCATGGCGCGCAGGTAGCCGCTGCCGCTGGCGGAGGCGTAGACGCCGGTGGTGAGCGGGGTGCCGAGGGGGCTGGTGCCGGCGTCCTCCAGGGCCGCCCACGCGCATTCGAGCATCATCCGGTGCTGCGGGTCCATCATCTCGGCCTCGCGCGGGCTGACCCGGAAGAGGGCGTTCTCGAAGCGGTCGGCGTCGTCGAGGTGCCCGTGCACCGGTACGAACGCGGGGTCTTCGGCCAGGCTGCGGGGCACTCCGGCCTCGCGCAGGCGGCGTGCGTCGTACCGCGTGGTGAGGACCCGTCCCTCGACGAGGGCCTCCCACCAGGCGGCCAGGTCGGCCGAGCCGGGGAACCTGCCGGAGATTCCGGTCACGGCTATGTCGAGGGAACGGTCGCGCGTCATGGGTCCGCCTTCGTGTCACGCCAGTACGTACCGGCAAGGTTGCCAGACTGGGCAAGTAGGTGGCAATGTTCTTGCCATCGCTTTGTCTGACAGGTGGGTAACCGGAACAGAGGGGAGGGGACGGCGTGCGACCGGACCCGAAGTGGACCGCCGGCCCGCGCAGTACGGCACCCGGCGGAGGACTCCACGAGGCGTTCGCCCGCAGGGCCGCGGAGCGCCCCGGCGCGGTCGCCCTCGTCGAGGGGGACCGCGCCACCACGTACGCGGAACTCGACGCGACGGCGGACGCCTGGGCCGCGCGGCTCGTCGCCGCGGGTGTCGCCCCCGGCGCCCTGGTGCCCGTACTGCTGCCCAGGAGCGCGGAGCTGGTCACCGCGCTCCTCGCGGTCCTGAAGGCCGGGGCGGCCTACGCCCTGCTGGCCCCCGACTGGCCCGAGGAGCGGCTGCGGGACGTGCTGCGCGACCTGAGGCCGCCGCTGCTCGTCGCCCGCGACGGCCGGGACCTGCCGGAGGGCTTGGCTCCGGCCGTGTGGTCACCGCCCTCCGGCCCGGCCGGCGCCCCGGCGGGGTTCGTGCCGGTGGCCGTCGACGCCGGTGATCCGGCGTGCGTCTTCTTCACCTCCGGGACCACGGGCCGGCCCAAGGGCGTGCTCAGCCCGCACCGGGCGACCGCGCGCCTCTTCCAGCCGGGCACCTTCGCCGAGTTCACCGCCGACACCGTGATGCCGCTGGCCGCCGCCACCCCCTGGGACGCCTTCTCGCTCGAACTGTGGTCGGTGCTGCTGAACGGCGGGACCTCGGTGGTCGTGACGGACCCGTACCTCTCCCCCACGGGCCTGGCCGAAGCCGTCACCCGGCACCGCGCGGACACCGTCTGGCTGACCGCCAGCCTGTTCAACATGATCGTGGACGAGCTCCCCGACGCCTTCCGCGGACTGCGCCAGGTGGCGATCGGCGGGGAGCGGCTCTCGCCCGGCCACGTCCGCCGCTTCCTGCGCCGGCATCCCGGCGTCGTCCTCCTCAACGGCTACGGGCCGGTCGAGTCCACGGTGTTCGCCACCACGCACCGCGTCACGGAGGCCGACTGCGACCTCCCGGGCGGCATTCCCCTGGGGCGTCCGGTGCCCGGTACCGGGGTGCACGTCCTGGACGGGACCCGGCCGTGCGCGGTGGGCGAGACCGGGGAGATCTGCCTCGCGGGCGACGGGCTGGCGCTCGGCTACCTGCGCGACGAGGCGCTGACCGACGCGAAGTTCACCGGCGTACGGATCGACGGGCGCGAGGTACGGGTCTACCGCACCGGCGACCTCGGCCGCTGGGACGCGGACGGCCTGCTGCATTACGAGGGCCGCGCCGACCGGCAGCTGAAGGTCCGGGGCCACCGGGTGGAGCCGGCGGAGGTCGAGCGGCAGGTGGAGCGGCTCCTGCCGGCCGTCCGGCACTGCCGGGTGCTGGCCCGCGGGGACGCCGCGCGCGGTGAGCGCGAACTGGTCGCGTTCTGCGTGCCGGTGCGGCGGGGGGACCCGCTGGACGGGGTCCTCGCGGTGCTGGACGCGGGCCTGGTGGCCTACCAGCGGCCGGCCGAGGTCGTCGCCGTCGACGCCCTGCCCGTCACCCCGCAGGGCAAGCTGGACGAACGCGCCCTGCTGGCACTGGCCGGGCCGGCCGGGCGGCCGGCCGCCCCCGGCGCGGCGCGGGAGCGGGCGGGGGGCGCGGCGGGGCCCGGCGTGCTCCCCCGCGACCTGGCGGATCCCGTGCTGCGGGCCGTCGCGGAGTGCTTCGCCTCCGTCCTGGAACTCGACGCGGTCCCCCTTGACGTGCCGTTCGTACGGCTCGGCGGGACCTCCCTCGGCGCGGGCCGGGTGTGCTCGCGGCTCGCGGCCGCGCTGTCCCGGCCGGTCCCGGTCTCCTGGCTGTACCAGGAGCCGACGGCCGCGGGCCTCGCCCGTCGGCTGGCCGCCGCGCCGGAGCCGGATCCCGAGCCCGGATCGGAACCGGCCTGCCGGGCCGGGGCGGGGGGCTCCGCCGGGACACCGCTGTCGGCCATGCAGCTGGTGTACCTCACCCCGCAGTTGCTGGATCCGGCGGACCGTACCGGGCACTGCCTGCTGACCTGGGTGGTCGAGGGCCCGCTGGACCGCGCCGCGCTGGAAGCGGCCGTCGGTGAGGTGCACCGCCGGCACGAGTCCCTGCGGGCCGCGTACGTGCTCGACCCGCGGCCCGCCGCCGAGCTCGTGGACATCCCCCCGCCGCCCCTGGAGGTGCTGCCCGCCCGGGAGTCCGTCGCCGCGGCCGCCCGCGCGGTCCGCGCGGAGCTCGGCGGGGAACTGGCCCCGGACGTCGGGGAGGTCTGGCGCACCGTCCTGGTCCCGGTCACCGGCCCGGGGGCGGGGACGGGCGCGGGCGCGGGCGCGGGCAGTGCGCTGTTCGGTTGCGTGGTGCATCACGTCGCCTTCGACGGATGGTCGGAGGGGGTCCTCGCCGAGGACCTGAGCACGGCGTACCGTACGGCGGTCGCCTCCGGCGCCCCCGTCCTGGACCCCCGGCCGAGCCTGGCGGAGGTGCACCGGGCGCGCGGGGCGCGCCTGCGGGAGGCTTCGGCCGAGGCCCACCACGCCTTCCTGCGCGAGGAGCTAGCCGGTGTCCCGGCCATGGGCTGGCCGGCCGGCGCCGAGCCGCGCGGGGCGGGGGCACCCCGGGTCGTGGAGACCGTACTGGACGCCGGTGCGCTGGCCGGGGCCGACGCCGCGGCCGCCGCCGCGGGGGTGACCCGGTTCGTGGTGCTGCTCTCCCTGTGGGCGGCGAGCCTGTCGGAGGCGACCGGGCAGCGGGACTTCGCCGTCGGCGTGCCCGTCGCCCAGCGCGACGGCGCGGAGCTGGAGCGGGCCGTCGGGTGCCACATCAACATGCTGGCCCTGCGGCTGCGCGGGGCGGCCCTGGACGGCGACGGGCCCGCCGTCGCCCGGGTCGCGGAGACCGCCGCCCGTGCCTTCGCCGCGCAGGACGTGCCGTTCCCCGACGTCCTGGCCCTGGTGGACCCGCCGCGCGACGGCCGGCCCCCGCTGTACCAGACCCTCTTCGCCTGCCAGGACAACCTTCCGCCGAGGCTGGAACTCGCGGGGGCGAGGACCACGCTGCTGCGGCAGCCCTACCTCGGCCTGCCCCTCGAACTGCACACCGAGCTGTGGCCCGCGGAGGGCGGCGGGCTGCTCGTCCACACGGCCTTCCGGCCCGACGCGGTCGCGGAGAGCACCGCGCGGGAGGTCTCCAAGCGCTTCGCGGAGCGTGTGCGCACCCTCATCCCAGGAGTCACGCCATGACGACGACCGCCCTCTCGCCCGCCCTGCTGACCGATCCGGGACTCCACGCGGGAGGTGATCCGCACTCCGTGTGGGAGTGGATGCGCGCGCACGCCCCCGTGCACCGCCACGAGGCCGCGGAGCTGCCCGCGTTCTGGTCGCTGACCCGGTACGAGGACGTCCGGGCGGTGTACCGGGACTCCGCCGGCTTCAGCTCGGCGCGCGGCGTGCTGCTGCGCCCCGGCGAGGACCCGGGCGGCGGCATGACGCTCGCCCTGACCGACGCCCCGCGGCACAAGCAGCTGCGCGGCCTGATGGCGGACTGGTTCAACACCCGTTCCGTACGGGGCCTGGAGGGCTACGTGGTGGCGGCGACGCGCCGGGTCCTCGGGCGCGCCGTCGAACTGGGCGGCTGCGATTTCGCGGACGACGTGGCGGGGCGGCTGTCGCTGTCGGTGATCTGCCACATCCTGGGCATCCCCGAGCGGGACCACGAGGACCTGTACCGGTGGACGAACGAGGCGTTCGAGGCCCATACGTCGCTGGTCTCGCACCCGCTGCTCGTCGAGTACTTCATGGAGCTGCTCTACCGGCGGATGGAGGAGCCGACCGGCGACCTGCTGAGCGCCCTCGTCAACGGAACGGTGGACGGGGAGCTGCTGACCGAGGAGGAGGCGGTCCTCAACTGCGAGAACCTCATCGGGGCGACCGAGAACGGCCGGCTGGCGCTGATCGGGGGCATGCAGGCCTTCCTGGAGCACCCGGAACAGTGGCGGCGGCTGGCCGCCGACCGGAGCCTGATGCCCGGCGCGATCGAGGAGGTCCTGCGCTGGACCTCCAGCGCGACGCACAGCATGCGGGTCGCCACCCGCCCCGCGGAGATCCGCGGCACGCGGGTGGAGGCCGGTGAGCGCGTGGTCCTGTGGCTGCCCTCGGCCAACCGGGACGAGGACGTCTTCGCCGATCCGTACCGCTTCGACATCGCCCGGAGCCCGAACCGGCACATCGCGCTGGCCGCCGGCGAGCACTTCTGCATCGGCAGCACGCTGGCCAGGGCCGAGATGCGCGTCCTGTTCACGGAGCTGCTCGACACCGTGGGCCGGATCGAGCAGAGCGGCCCCGTACGGCGGCTGCGGTCGATCGAGGTGGGCGGCCCCGAGTCGCTGCCGGTGCGCCTCACCGCGAGGTGACGGCCGTCGCACCGCCGCTCCGACTCCGCATCCGCATCCGCATCCGCCCCACCGCTGCCCCGCACCACCGTCTCCCCGCACACACCCGCCCCACGACCCGTCCAGGAGTGAAGACATGACGGACAAGAAGGACCTGCCCGGTCTCGTGCACCTCTCGCACCCCGCCGGGGTCGCCCCCAGCTCGGGGTACACCCATGTGGTCACCGGTCCGGGCCGGGTGGCCGCGATCGCCGGCCAGATGCCGTTCGACGCCGACGGCGAGCTGGTCGGAGCCGGGGACCCGGCGGCGCAGGCCCGGCAGGTGTTCACCAACATGGCGCGCTGTCTCGCGGCTGCCGGGGCCACGTTCGACGATGTCGTCAAGCTCACCTGCTTCGTCACCGACATCGCCTTCGTCCCGCAGGTCCTGGCCGCGCGCGACGAGTTCATCGACACCGCGCGTCCGCCGGCGAGCACGGTGGTCCAGATCGTGGCGCTCTACCGCCCCGATCTGCTGCTCGAGGTGGACGCCCTCGCCCTGCTGCCCGTCGAGTAGATCGGATCCCGCACGCCATGACTGCCTCCACCGCCTCCTCCCCCTCCGCCGCCCCACTGCGGGAAGCCGGACTGCAGGCTCCGCCGCCGCCCTTCGACGCCGAGCTGGCGGGGCCGATCGGCTGGATCCTCGGCGAGCTCCCGATGCCCCTGACCCCCGAGCTGATCGCGGACCGGCGCCGCCGCTCCGCGTCGGGGCGGCTGGGCGACGAACGGATACGCCGCAACGGGACGTTCGAGATCGAGGAGCGTACGGTGCCCGGCCCGGCCGGCGCGCCCGCGATCACCCTGCTGGTCTGCCGCCCGGCCGCGGCCCGGGGGCCCGTTCCGGTCATCTACCACACGCACGGCGGCGGCATGGTGGCCGGCAGCCACCGCAGCACCGAGCTGGTGGGGGAGCTGGACCGGGCGCAGGAGCTCGGGGCGGCCGTGGTCTCCGTCGAGTACCGGCTGGCACCCGAACACCCCGATCCGGCGCCGGTGGAGGACTGCTACGCGGGCCTGTGCTGGCTGGCCGAGCACGCCGGGGGCCTGGGCCTGGACCCGGAGCGCGTCTTCCTCAGCGGCAACAGCGCCGGCGGGGCCCTCGCCGCGGGCCTCGCGCTGCTGGCGCGGGACCGGTCGGGTCCGCGCCCGGTCGGCCAGGTGCTGCAGTTCCCGATGCTCGACGACCGGTGCGGGACGTTCTCGGCCGGGCAGATGGCCCGGGTGGGGCTGTGGGACGGGGAGTCCAACCTGGCGGGGTGGACGGCCCTGCTCGGGGAGCGGCGGGGCGGGCCGGACGTCTCCTGCTACGCGGCCCCGTACCGGGCGCGGGACCTGTCCGGGCTGCCGCCCGCCTTCATCGAGGTGGGTTCCGTGGAGGCGCTCCGGGACGAGGGGATCGCGTACGCGTCGCGCATCTGGCAGGCGGGGGGCGAGGCCGAACTCCACGTGTGGTCGGGGGCGTTCCACAGTTTCGACGAGTGGGTTCCGGACGCGGTGGTCTCGAAGGCCGCCCACCGGGCGCGGGTGGCGTGGATGCGGCGCGTGCTGGCCGGGTGAGGTGTCCGCCACCGCCCGCCCCGGGCGTGCGAACGCCCCGGGTCCGGCTTCTGCCGGGGCCCGGGGCGTGTGCGGTGGTCAGCGGCGGGCGGTGCCGGCCTGCTCGGCGAGTTCCAGCGTCTCCGCCAGGACCCGCCAGATCTCTGCCGCCAGGTCCATGTTCGAGGCGCGGCGGGCTTCCTCGCCCAGTTCCTTCAGCCGGGCGCGGCCCTGCTGCTGGTGGCCTTCCACGATCAGCAGCAGGCTGTCGAGCGTCTGGAGCCGGATCCGGTCGCGGTAGGTGAGCCGCAGGTTGTCGAAGTCCAGCCGGGTGTGGACGGCGCGGGCGTCCGCGTAGCGGCCCTCCTCGAACGCGAGGTGGGCCTGGAGGACCATCAGTTCCTGTTGCTGGACGGGCGTGCCGATGAGCGAGAGCGCCATCTCGGCCTGCGCCAGGCAGGTGCGCGCCTTGTCGGTGAGGGCCGGTCTGGACTGGAGGTACAGCGAGGCCGCGGCGAGTCTGAGGCGCGCCCACAGGATGGGGTCGACCCGGCTGTCGAGGGCCTCCATGGCCTCTTCCAGGTAGGCGTGGACGGCGTCGTCGTCTCCTTGGCGGGAGCTGACGGTGGCCGCCGACCACAGGGCCTCGGCGCGCAGCGCGTCCTCCCTGCCCTGGACGAGGGCGACGAGTTCCTCGGCGTGCGCCCGGGCGTCGGGCAGGCGGCCGGACTCGGCCTCGACCGACACGAGCGCCAGCAGGGCGGTTCCGGTGTCGGTGACGGAGAGACCCGCTTCCTTGGCGACGCGGTAGGCGTTCTCTGCGAGTTCGAGGGCGCGGGCGACCTGTCCGACCGAGCGCAGGCAGCGGGCGAGCTGGGTGCCGGACCGGCACTGCAGGGCGGGGAGGGCGAGTTCGTCGGCCACTTCGGCCAGCTCTTCGAGGCAGGCCTGCTCCTCGGCGCGCTCGCCGTGGCGGGAGCGGTAGCCGGCGATGACCCACAGGGCCTGCCAGCGCAGGAGGGGGTCCTCCTCCGCCCCGGCGGTGGCGAGCACGTCGATGAGTTCCTCGACGGACTCGTCGTTGTCGCAGGAGGCGACGATGCTCAGGGCCCGCGTGAGCGAGCTGCCGCCGGCGGCGGGCGAGGCCGCCGCGGGCAGGGCGTCGAAGGCCATGCGGTCCACGCCCAGCTGTTTGGCGAGGTAGGCGATCACCCGCTCGGTGGGCTGGCGTGCGCCCGACTCCAGTCGGGACAGGTACCCGGTGGAGATCTCCGCGCCGGCCAGTGAGGCCTGGGAGAGTCCCCGCTGGAGTCTCAACGCCTTGAGGCGCGCGCCGAATGACGACTCGTCTGTCATATGAGTCCTGCAATCAATTATCGGAATTCAACCTGATCGCGCCCCCAACGCTTTGGTGGGCATCGTAGCGCCCCTCGGGCCGGTTGGCAAAGTATTTGCCGGATGCGTGCCTCAGGGGGTTCAAGCGTCATTCCACACCCTCCGTGGCGGCCGGAAGAACGTTTGGCAATCTTTGGCAAATCGACTTGCCAGCAGGACTCGGCCGATCTAGGTTCATCGAGGCCGAGCCGTTCAAGCGGTTCTCAAGCCGTAACTGCCAGACTTCCCCATCCCGTGCCTGGGATTCTCCGTTCGGAGCCCTCCATGCGTAGAAGCGTCCTCGCCACCTCCGCCGCGGCCCTGCTCTCCGTCGTAGCGGCCGCCACCCTCGCCACCGGCACCGAGCCGGGCATCGACTGGCCCGCCGGACCCTCGGTCCGGACCGTCAGCTCGGGGCCGGCCGACGGGGGCGGCGTCATCGACTGGCCGAATCCGCCGGCCACCCCGACGGGCACCCGTGGCGGCGACACCGACGTCATCGACTGGCCCTGACGGCGCATGGCCAGGATGCACGCGGACGAAGCGCACACCGACGAAAACCTCGTACGGGAGCTGCTGCGCGGACAGTTCCCCCAGTGGGCCGGGCTGCCGGTCCGGCGCCTGGAGTCCGGGGGCACCGTCAACGCGATCTACCGGGTCGGCACCGAGCTGACCGTCCGGCTGCCGCTCACCGCGGGCGGCGCCGGCACCCTGGAGCGGGAGGCCCACTGGCTGCCGCGGATCGCGCCCCTGGTGCCCGTACCGGTCCCGGAGGTGCTCGGGCTGGGCGAGGCCGCCGAGGGCTACCCGTGGGGGTGGGCCGTCCACCGCTGGATCGAGGGCGAGGTGCTGGTCGAGGGCCGGGCGCCGGACCCCGGGCGGCTGGCCCGTGACCTCGCGGGGTTCGTCACCGCCCTGCGCGGTGCGGACCTGGGGGCGGGGCCCCGCGCGCACCGGGGCCGGCCGCTGGCCGCCGCGGACGCGGAGACCCGGGCCGCGATCGAGGCGCTGCGCGACTCGGACGAACCGTTCGACGCCGGGGCGGCCCTGGCCGCCTGGGAGGAGGCCCTCGCCGCTCCCGGATGGTCCGGGGAGCCGCGGTGGATCCACTCCGACCTGATGCCGGGCAACCTGCTGGGCGCGGACGGCCGGCTGGCAGCGGTGATCGACTTCGGGACCGCGGGCCTCGGCGATCCCGCCGTCGACCTGATCCCGGCGTGGAACCTGCTGCCCGCCGACGCCCGGCAGGTCTTCCGCGGGGCCGTGGACGCCGACGACGCCTCCTGGGCCCGCGGCCGCGGGTGGGCGTTGTCCATGGCCCTCATCCAGCTGCCCTACTACCGCAAGACGAATCCGGTCATCTCCGCCAACGCCCGCTACGTGATCCGCCAGGTCCTCGCGGGCTGAGGCCGCGTCAGGGGGAGGGGCGGGCGCCGTACGCGCCCGCCCCTCCCCCGTTTCCGCGTGTCCGCGCGTCCGGCGGCTAGCCGAGCCGGAACACCTCCTTCGACAGCGCCAGGACGCGGGCCTCGTCGCGGGCCAGGGCCGCCGCGTCGGTGTGCGCCATGTGCACGGTGAGCGGGCTGGACGGCAGGTCGACGGTGGGCCGCAGCCGGTCGCCGGGGCCGGGCTTGACCGTGACCGCGCGTACGGACCCGACCTCGCCGATGCGTGCCAGGGCGGCGGCGTCCACGGACTCCACGACGCCGGAGAGCTCCGTGGCCACGTGGTACACGAACCCCTCCCGGAGCAGGCGGTACGTACGGCCCGCGAACTCCTCGGCGAAGGCGTCCGGGCGCAGCCAGGCGAGCGCGGTCGCCCGTGCCTGGTCCGCGCCGAGGTTCGCGGCGTCGAAGTCCGGGTTCATGGTCCCGTTCATCCGGGCGCCGATCTCGACGAGCGCGGGCCCGTCGGCCGTCATCATCACCTCGGCGTGCGCGGCGCCGTACTGGATGCCGAGGGCGTCCAGCACCTCGTGGGTGTAGGCGGTCAGTTCGGCCACCACCGGGTCGTCCGGTGCGACGAGCAGGGCGCGGTGGGGGACGTTGCGGGTGCCGCGCCGCCGTTTGTCGCAGCGCCACACGCCGGCGTCGTAGCGCGCTCCGCGGCCGGAGACGGTGTCCACGATGTACTCGGTGCCTTCGAGGTAGGACTGTGCCAGGACCTCGGAGTTGGTCTCGCCGTACATGGTGTCGGTGCCGAGGACCGCCTCCGCGGCGGCGCGCACCTGGGCCGGGCCGGTGCAGATGGACACGCCCTGGGAGCCGGAGGCGGCGAGCGGCTTGATCACGACGGGCCGGCCGTCCTGCTCCCGGGCCCAGGCGACGACGGCGTCGACGTCGTCGGAGCGGAACTGGCGGGCGCAGCGCACGCCGGCCTTCCGGACCGCTTCGATCATCCGGTACTTGTCGCGGCGCGCCGCCGACAGGGCCGAGCCGTTGGTCGGCAGGCCGAGCATCTCGGACATGAGGTCGGCGAGCGGTACGCCGGGCTCCTGTCCGGCCACCACGAGCGCCGGGCGCATCTCGGCCAGCCGTCGGGCGGTCTCCACCGGGCCGTCGGCGACGAGGGACGCGGCGTAGCCGCCCGGGTCGGGCGCCTTCAGGGACTTCAGGGGTGCGGGGGTGCTGGACAGGTGCACGACCTGGGCGCCGAGGCCGGCGAAGGCCGCCCGCAGGTGTCTGCCCGTCCCGTACGCGTCGACGAGTACGACCAGGGGGTGTTCGGCTCGCATGCTGCCTCCGCGGAGCATTGTGTTGCCATGGCTAGGCAAGTGGACTTGCCAAGATTATTGACCAGATAGGCAACCTCTGTCACTCTTTCTGGACAGAGCCGCTCGATGGAGCCGATGCCAGTTCATCAACGGAGAACGGAGCTCTTGCCCATGTCCGTGCAGACGTTGCACACCCCCACCCGGCTGCCCGAACTCGACGAAACCCAGAGGGCCCGGTTCGAGCAGGACGGTTTCCTCGTCCTGCCGGGCTTCCTCCCGAACGACCTGGTGACCCGGGTCAAACAGGAGGTCGACACCTGGGTCGACACCGGGCTGCGGGCCCGGTCCATAGCCGCCGTCCTGGACTACCCCGCCCACGGCGTGCCGGACGTCCTGGAGCTCGACCTGCCCGGCCACGGCGGACTCCTCGCCCACGAACCGCTGCTGGACGTGGTGGAGCAGCTGCTGGGCCCGGGCTTCGGCTTCCACCACATGCACAGCGACCGGCACGCCCCCGACCTCCCCGGCAAGGGGTGGCACCACGACTACGAGCAGCTCACCGCCTCGCACCGGACGCACACGATGGTCCACGCGCTGCACTACCTCGACGGCATAGACCCGGACATGGCCGGACTGGCCGTCCTGCCGGGCTCCCACCGCGAGGTGGCGGAGAAGAGGGCGCGCGCCCACCTGGGCACCGACGTGCTGCCCGGCGAGGTGTACCTGGAGGAGCTGCCGGCCGGGTCGACCGTGCTGCTGCACTCCGCGCTCTTCCACGCCCGCCGCGCGAAGCCGCAGTTCCCGGGCCGGCCGCGGTACTTCGTCGACGCCTCCTACTGCGAGGCCGGGGCGGCGTGGCCGCCGGTCAAGCCGTACTGGCGGGAGATGCTCCGGCGGGCCCGCCGGCTCGGACTGGCCGGCGACCGGTGGCCGGACCTCTTCGCCGAGCACCACTTCGCCGAGTACGCCCGGCCCGAGTGAGGGGGGACCAGATGCTGCACGCGGGAATCTCATGGCACGCGGGCGGGTACCGCCTCGCGGTGGTCGGCCCCGACGGCCGCCGCGTCCCGGTGCCCGGCGACTACGCCCCGCACCGGGCGGACGAACTGATCGAGCGGCTGCGCGGGCTGGGCGACCGGCTCGGGATCGTCGTGGAGAGCACCAACGGCACCCTGGACGGCCGCCTGATGGCGGCCGGACTGCGCGTGCACCGCGCCGATCCGTGGCTGCTGCCGGACCGGCCGCTGCTGGGCTCGGTCCCGGCGGAGGAACTGGCCCTCGCGAGCCTGCGCGGCGGGCGGGGCCTGGTACGGCTGGAGGCCCACCGGGGCACGCAGACGGGCCGTGAGGAGGAGCTGGCCGCCCAGATCGCCTCGTCCGCCGACGCGGACCGCGAACTGGGCCTGGCGGGGCGCCTCTACAACCACGGCGACCGCGGCCGCCGCGAGGTGGCGCTCACCTTCGACGACGGCCCGCTGCCGCCCTACACCGGGCAGGTCCTGGACGTCCTGGAGCGCTACGGCGTCCCGGCGACCTTCTTCTGCGTCGGGATCAGCGCCGGCGGGTTCTCCGAGGAGCTGACGCGGATGCGCGAGCAGGGCCACGCCATCGGCAACCACACCTGGTCGCACCCGTTCCTGCCCGAGCTGACCCGGCCGCAGCTGGCCGAGCAGATCGACCGCACCGCGGAGGCGATCGCCGACGCGAGCGGCGGCGCGGCGCCCCGGCTGTTCCGGCCCCCGTACGGATCGCGGACGCCCCAGGTGCTGGACTGGCTCGGGGACGTCGACGCCACCACCGTGCTGTGGGACGTCGCCCCGGACGACTGGGCCCTGCGCCAGGCCGACGACATCGCCCGCGACGTGCTGGCCGGGGTCCGGCCCGGCTCCGTGGTCCTCCTCCACGACGGGGGCGGCGACCGTTCGCCCACCGTGGCCTCGCTGCCTCCGATCATCGAGGGGCTGCTGGAGCGCGGCTACGAGTTCGTCCGGGCCGACGACATGATCGACCGGAGCCGGTCCGGGCTGGTGACGGCGCCGTGAGGAACTGGGCGGGCAACATCGGTTTCGGTACGGCCCCGGTCGCGCGGCCCGGCTCCGTCGACGAGCTGCGCCGTATCGTCGCGGGCAGCGAACGGGTCCGGGCGCTCGGCGCCGGCCACTCCTTCAGCGGGGTGCTGGAGACGGCGGGCGGGCTGGTCCGGCTCGACGGGCTGCCGCCGGCCGTCGACATCGACCCCGACGCGGGCACCGCCACGGTGACCGCGGGCATGCGGTACGCCGACGTGGCCGCCGCGCTGCACCCGGCGGGCCACGCGCTGGCCAACCTGGCGTCCCTGCCCGACCTCTCCGTCGCCGGGGCCACCGCCACCGGGACCCACGGGTCGGGTGACGGCAGGCGGAGCCTGGCGGCCGCCGTGGTGGGGCTGGAACTGGTCGGCCCCGAGGGCGACCTGGTCGAGCTGCGCCGCGACGTGGACCGGGACACCTTCGCGGGATCGGTGGTCTCCCTCGGCGCGCTGGGCGTGGCCACCCGCGTGACCCTGGAGATCGAGCCGGCGTTCGAGGTGGCCCAGTCGGTGCGGGCGGCCGTGCCGCTCGACGGGATCCGGGACCGCTTCGACGAGGTCTTCGGGGCCGCGTACAGCGTCAGCGCGTTCACCACCTGGGGGGACGACGCGTCCGTGTGGCTCAAGCACCGCACGGACCGGCCCGCCGGCGGGCTGGACCTCGGAACCCCCGCGCCCGGCCCGATGCATCCGGTGCCCGGGGCGGACCCGGCCCCGTGCACGGCCCAGCTGGGCGTGCCCGGCCCCTGGCACCTGCGGCTGCCCCACTTCCGTCCGGGCGCCACCGCGGACACCGGCGACGAGCTGCAGTCGGAGTACTTCCTGCCGCGCGCCGCCGCCGCGGCCGCGTTCGACGCGCTGCGCGGCATCGGCGGGCTCCTCGGGCCGGTCCTGCACGTGTCCGAGGTACGGACCGTGCGCGGCGACGACCTGTGGCTGAGTCCGGCGTACGAACGCGACTCGGTGGCCTTCCACTTCACCTGGGTCAAGGACGCCGTCCGCGTGCTGCCGGCGATCGGTGCCGTGGAGGAGCTCCTGGTCCCGCTGGGCGCGCGGCCGCACTGGGCCAAGCTCACGGCGATGACCGGGGCCGACATCCGGTCCCGCTACCGCCGGGCGTCCGATTTCGCGGAGCTGCTGGCGAAGTGCGACCCCCGGGGCAAGTTCGCCAACGCGTTCGTGGACGGGCTGTTCTCCCCGGTGACCCCGGTCGCCTCGTTCTCCCCCGTCTCCCCCGTCTCCCCCATCGCTTCCTGACCCCCTCGTACCGGCAATCGCGGAAGGCGCGCGCATGGAAAAGCGACCACTGGCCAAGGCCGGGCGGAAGGTCTCCGTCGTCGGTCTCGGCACCTGGCAGTTCGGCGACGGATGGGCGCACGTGCGCGAGCACGACGTGCGGGCCATCCTCGACGAGGCCTGCCTGGCGGGCGTCGACTTCATCGACACCGCCGACGTCTACGGCGACGGCCGCAGCGAACGGCTGATCGGGCGGTTCCTGCGGGAGTTCCGCACCTCGCCGGGCGAACGGCCCACCGTGGCGACCAAACTGGGGCGCCGCGGGGCGCAGGAGCTCGGGGCGTTCACCCTCGACAACTTCCGCGCGTGGACCGACCGCTCCCGGGAGAACCTGGGGACGGAGACCCTCGACCTCGTACAGCTGCACACCCCGCCGGACGCCGTGTTCGAGTCCGACGCGGTCTTCGACGCCCTGGACGTCCTGGTCGAGGAGGGCCGGGTCAAGGCGTACGGCGTGAGCGTGGAGACCTGCGCCCAGGCGATGACCGCCATCGCGCGGCCGAACGTCGCCTCGGTCCAGATCATCCTGAACGTGTTCCGGCGCAAGCCGCTGGAGCGGGTGCTGCCGGCCGCGCGGGCCGCGGGCGTGGGCGTCATCGCCCGGGTGCCGCTGGCCTCCGGCCTGCTGTCGGGGAAGTTCCGGCGCGACACGGTCTTCGCCGTGAGCGACCACCGCAACTACAACCGGCACGGCGAGCAGTTCGACGTGGGCGAGACCTTCTCCGGCGTCGACTACGAGACCGGCCTCGCGGCGGCCGGCGAGTTCACCGGCTTGGTGCCGCCCGGTGCGACGGCCGCGCAGCTCGCCCTGCGCTGGGTCACCCAGCAGGAGGGCGTCACCACGGTCATCCCGGGCGCCAGCTCGGTGGCGCAGGCCCGGTCCAACGCCGCGGCCGGGTCCATGGAGCCGCTGTCCGAGGAGACCCTCGGCCTGCTGCGCGACCTGTACGACCGCCGGATCCGCGCCCAGGTGCACCACCTCTGGTGACCCCGGGCCCCCGAACCGCCTTCCCCTTCCCAGGAGCCGCAGGATGAAGATCGCCGGAGAGACCGTACTCCTCACCGGTGCGACCGGAGGCATAGGCCGGGCGCTCGCCGCCCGGCTCGCCGCGGCGGGCGCCGACCTGATCGTGACCGGGCGCGACGCGGACGCGCTGCGCGCGCTCGCCGGTCCGCTCGGCGCCCGGTGGGTGGCCGCCGACCTCGCCGACCCGTACGACGTGGAACGCCTCGCCGAGGAGTCCGCCGGCACCGGGATCCTGGTGGCGAACGCGGCCCTGCCGGCCAGTGGCGACCTCCTGGAGTACACGACCGGCCAGGTGGACCGCGCCCTGGCGGTGAACCTGCGGTCGGCGGTCGTCCTGGCCCGGCTGCTGGCGCCCGCGATGACCGCGGCCGGCCGGGGCCACCTCGCGTTCGTGGGGTCGATGTCGGGGAAGGCCGCCACCCCGTACTCGTCGCTCTACACGGCGTCGAAGTTCGGGCTGCGCGGCTTCGCGCACGCCCTGCGCCTCGACCTGCGTCCGGCGGGCGTCGGGGTGTCGCTCGTGCAGCCGGGCTTCGTCGCGGAGGCGGGCATGTTCGCCCGGACCGGGGCGCCGCTGCCGCGCGGTGCGCGGGCCGTCACCCCGGACCAGGTGGCGTCGGCGGTGCTGCGGGCCGTCACGGACGACCGCGCGGAGATCAACGTCGCGCCGCTCGGGCTGCGGCTGCGCTGCGCCCTGTCGGTGCAGTTCCCCTCCGTCGCTGCCCGGCTCCAGGGGCGGGGCGCGCCGGACGACAGCGGGCGGCGGATCGTCGACGCGCAACGGGCCTCCCGGTGAGCCGGGCGGGCGCAAGGCCCCACGACCTTCTGAGGAGTGAGCACATGTTGGACAGCGTTCTCGTCATCGGCTCCGGCTACCTGCACTTCCGCGAGTACGCGCTGCGCGGGCTGGCGGAGCACCACCGCGTGGTCCTGATCGGGCAGCGTCCGCTGGACTGGCAGCTGAAGTACGCGGCCGAGTACCGGGAGGCCGACCTCCAGGACGAGGCGGCGGTCTTCGCGGCCGCCGACGAGCTGGCGGCGGGCAACCGCATCGTCGGTGTCGTCACCTGGGAGGAGATGCTGATCACGCGGGCCGCCGCGGTCGGTGCCCGGCTGGGCGTGCCGACGATGCCGGTGGAGGCGGCGCGGGCCTGCCGGGACAAGGCGGAGCAGCGCAGGCTCTTCCAGGAGCAGGGCGTTCCGTCGGCCCGGTTCCACCTCGCGGGCTCGGTCGCCGAGGCGGTCTCGGCCGCGGCTGCCATCGGCTACCCCGTGGTGGTCAAGCCGCGCGGCCGGGCGGCGAGCGTCGCGGTGCAGATCGTCCGTTCCGAGGCGGAGCTGCGCGCGGCGTTCGACTTCGCGCGGACCTCGGAGAACGCGGCCATCGAGGACGGGCTCGTGCTCATCGAGGAGTTCCTCGTCGGCCCGGAGATCAGCGTGGACAGCTGGGTGCTCGACGGGCGGGTCGAGCCGTACGCGATCGCGTTGAAGCGCACCGGGTACGCGCCGTTCTTCGAGGAGGTGGCGCACGTCGTCGGCACGGTCCTCGACCCGGAGACGGAGGCCGCGGTCCGCGAGGTGGTGGTCCGCTCCAACCTGGCGCTGGGCATCGACCGTACGGTCACCCACACCGAGCTGATGCTCACGGCCGACGGCCCGAAGGTCATCGAGGTCAACGGGCGGCTCGGCGGCGAGCTGATCCCGCGCCTGGCCGAGCTGGCGGTCGAAGGCCTGTCGGTCGGCCGGCTGCTGGGCTCGGTCGCCACCGGCCGCGAGCCCGAGCCGATCCCGCGCCCGGAGCGGCTGGTCGGCATCCGCTTCCTGTACCCCGCCGAGGACCTGGTGTTCGAGGACATCGAGGTGCCGGCGGCGCTGGCCGGCGAGCCGTGGGTGCGGGAGGTGCGGCGGGTGAGCGATCCGGGCACCGAACTGCGTTTGCCGCCGCGGCAGTTCCTGGGCCGTGCCGGATACGTGATCGCCACCGGCTCCGGCGTCGAGGAGATCGACGCGCGGCTGCTGAAGCTCGCCGAGGGCACGGCCGTCCTCGGCCGTCCCCTGCCCCTCTGACCCCGCCCCTTCCACCCTCACCGACCCGTTCCCCCTTCCCCGCCGTCCCGTACAGATGGAGACACACACCATGAAGAAAGCCCTGATCTTCGGCGAGTACAAGATCGCCAGGTTCCTGCCCGTCCTGCGCGACCGCGGCTACACCGAGTTCGTCGTGTACTCGGCCGTCGAGTTCGACGCGGCCCTGGAGTTCGACGCCACGGGCGTCGAGGTCAAGCTGCTCAGCCTGGACTGGGACGCGGACGACGTGCTGCGCGTGCTGGACGCCGAGCGGCCCGACGTGGCCATCGCCAACCCGTACGCCCACGGCCAGGAGCAGCTGCCCATCGTCTACGGGCGGGCCGCGGCCCGCTGGGACGGCCGGTTCGTCGCCCACTCCGCCGAGTTCGCCGAGGTGGCCTGCGACAAGGTCAAGCTGCACGAGACCGGTGTGGCGCGCGGCTGGCCGGTCCCGGCGGGGGCGGTCTGCGCGGACGCCTCCGAGGTGGCCGGCGCGGCCCGGGAGCTGGGCTTCCCGCTGGTGATCAAGGAGGCGCAGGCCCAGGCGGGCGACGGCCGGTTCTTCGCGGCCTCGGCGGCGGAGCTGGACGCGGTGCTCGGGGCGGGGCTGGCGTTCCCGGCGATCGTGCAGGCGTTCAAGGTCGGTGAGGAGACCGGGATCGAGCTGATCACCGCGGGCGGCGAGCTGATGCGCTGGCCGGTCGTCTCCATGGGCCCGCTGGACGCGGGGCTCGACCCTTCGAAGCGGGCGCGCGTCACCCCGTACGCCCTCCCCGAGCGGGCCGCGGCGCGCCTGGAGGCGTTCCTCACCGACATCCAGGACAACTTCGCCCCGTACGGGCCGTGGCAGATAGACTTCGCGGTCGTCGAGGACGACATCGTCATCCTGGAGATCAACCCGCGCCTGGGCGGTCTGTCCGACCTGGGCGCCACCGGCAGCGGCACGGACCCGCACGCGGTGTTCACGGCCGCCGCGCTCGGCGAGCCGCTGCCGCGGGCGCGGACGCGCGCGGTGGCGATCGAGCTGCCGTCCGTCGAGATCCCCGGCGTCGAGGTGCCCGCGCACCCCGAGGGGGCCGAGGTCATGCGGGTCACCGCGCGCAAGCCCACGAACCGCTGCTTCATCAACACCGACCGGATGCAGCTGGTCACCACGGTCGGTGACCTGGAGGCGGGCAGGCGCTGGGTGAAGGAGCTCGACGCGGCGGGCCTGCTGCGCTGCTCGGCCGAGTCCGCGTTCCGTCAGCTGGAGCAGGGCTTCGGCGTGTTCGGCGGGGGGTCGCAGGCGCTGTGAAGGTGCTGATCGCCGGGCTCGGCGACAACAAGGAGTTCGGCCTCAAGTCGCTGCGCGACGCGGGGCACTTCGTCGGGGTCATCGACCTCCCGCAGCGCGTGCCCGTGAACCAGTGCGACTGGTGGCGGGCCGGCGACCGGTTCTCCGTCGACTCGATGTTCGAGGCGGCGAGTTCGGCCGGGTTCGAGTGGGACGCGGTCCTGTGCTGGGAGGAGCTGTCCACGGACATCGCCCGGGAGGTCGCGCGCAAGCTCGGCGTCCCGGCGCCCCGGATGCCGGCGGGCCACTTCCGCGACAAGGGGGTCATGCACGGCCGGCTGCGGGAGCTGGGCGTCCCCTCGCCGCAGCTCGGCGTGGCCCGGACGGTGGAGGAGTGCGTCACCCTCGCCGCCGGCCGCTTCCCGGTCGTGGTCAAGCCGACGGACTACGGCGGCAGCGGCGGGGTCCGGGTCGTCGAGGGTCCGGACGGGCTCGTCGAGGCCTTCCGGACCGCCGCCGCGCTGGCGGCGAGCGGCCGGGTCGCCGTCGACCGCTACGTGACCGGCAAGGAGTACAGCGTCGAGGCCGTGACGTGGGCCCCGGGCGAGTCCCAGGTCCTGGCGGTCACCGACAAGTACCTGACCCGGCCCCCCTACTGCGTCGAGGTGGCCCACGTCTCCCCCTCGGCGGTCTCGGACGAGGAGCGCGAGCTGCTGTCCGAGGCGACGGTCCGCGCGCTCGACGCGCTCGGCATGGAGGCGGGCGTCTCCCACGCGGAGTTCCGCATGACCGCGACGGGCCCGGTGCTGATGGAGATCGCGGGGCGTCCGGCGGGCGGCCAGATCCCGCGGCTCGTGGAGCTGGCCACCGGCTGGAACCTGAACACCGCCGAACTCGCCGCGGTGGTGGGCGAGCGGACGACGCGGGGGACCCCGGCCGCCGAGTGCTCGGCCATCCGGTTCTTCGTCGGCGACGGCCGGACTCCGTTCCGCCATCCGGTGACGTGGGAGTCCGCGAGCCTGCCGCCGCTGGTGGGCACGCTGCGGGAGCTGCGCTACTTCGCCGGGGAGGGGACGGTGGCGCGGGTGCCGCGCGGCCCCGAGGACCGGCTCGGGTACGCGATCTTCGCCGGTACCCGGGAGGAGACCGCGGCGGCGCTGGCCGCCGTCGACGGCGGCGCCGAGGAGTACCGCGGTGAGTAGCGCCGGGACCCGGGCGGCCGGCGCGCCGCCCGGCTCCGGCCGGGGCCTGTGGCACAACCACGACTTCCTCAAGCTCTGGTCGGGCGAGACGGTCGCCGCACTCGGCTCCCAGGTGACCCAGCTGGCCCTGCCGCTGCTGGTGCTGGGTGCCCTGGGCGGCAGTGCGGCGGAGGTCGGCCTCGTCACGGCGATGCAGTTCCTGCCGGCGCTGTGCGTGACGCCGTTCGCCGGCCTGCTGATCGACATGTTCGACCGCAGGCGGATCATCCTGGTGGCCAACCTGGTGCGGGCCGTGGCCCTGGCCGTGGTGCCGGTGCTCTACCTGACGGACGGGCTGGGCGTACCGGCGCTGTGCGCGGTCGCGTTCGTCGTCGGCGCGGGCACGGCGGTGTTCGACGTCGGCTACCTGGCGTACCTGCCGGCGCTCGTGCCGCAGCAGCACCTCGTGGACGCCAACAGCAAGCTGCAGGGCTCGTACGCCGTCGCCCAGATCGGCGGCTCCGGGGTCGGCGGCCTGCTGATCAAGGTGCTGGGCGCGTGGTTCGCGATCGTGGCGAACGTCGTGGCCTACCTGGCGGCGTTCGTGGCGATGCTCCTGATCCGGCACCGTGAGCCGGCGCGCGACCCGGAGTCGGCCGCGCGGCCGCGCCTGGCCGACGTCGTGACCGGCTTCGGGCTGCTGTGGCGCAACCGGATCCTGCGCATGCTGAGCCTGCGGGCCGGCTGGTTCAACATGTGCGAGCAGGCGATCCTGACGCTGTTCCTGGTCTACGCGGTCAAGGAACTGCACATGGACGCGGGCGGGGTCGGCTTCGTCCTCGCCTTCGGCAGCGTCGCCTCGCTCGCCGGGGCGGCGGTGGCCCGGCGGGCCGGGAACCGGTTCGGGTTCCCCAGGATCCTGATCCTGGCGAGCAGTGCGTCGTCCGTCGCGCCGATGATCCTGCTGCCGACCGGGGCGGGCACCGGGTGGGACTTCGTACTGGCGACGCTGACGTTCGCCGTCTACGGCTTCGGCCTGACCATCTACAACGTGCACGTGGTGGCGTTCCGGCAGACGGTGATCCCGTCGGACGTGCTGGGCCGCGCGACCGCCGCGTACCGGATGCTCACCTACGGGCCGTTCCCGCTCGGCGCGTTCCTGGGGGGCGTGCTGGGCGAGCGGCTGGGGCTGTGGAACTCCCTGCTGATATTCGCGGTGGCGTCGCTCGCGGGGTGGGTACTGTTCGTCGTGGCCTGCACGAGGCTGCCGGAGTCGGAGATGGAGCCGGCGGCGCCCTGATGGAAGAGTCCCCCGTGAAGACGCGTGCCGACGAGGCCGGAATCGACGAACCGCTCGTAGGGCGGCTGATCGCCGCGCAGTTCCCGCAGTGGGCGGGGCTGCCCGTACGGAAGGTCCGCTCGGCCGGTACGGACAACGTCATGTTCCGGCTGGGCGGGGACATGACCGTACGCCTGCCCCGCGTCCCGGACGCGGCGGGGCAGGTCGCCGCCGAGCAGCGGTGGCTGCCGCACCTCGCTCCGCACCTGCCGCTCGATGTGCCCGTGCCGCTGGGGCACGGGTCGCCGGGCGAGGGGTTCGGGTACGCCTGGTCGGTGTACCGCTGGCTCGACGGTGAGGACCTGTACGACCGGCCGCTGCCCGACGGCGGACTCCGCGACGCCGCCGCCGGGCTGGGGCGGTTCCTCTCGGCGCTGCACCGCGTCGGCACGGCCGGGGCGCCGCGCTCGTTCCGGGGCGGCCGGGTGGACACGGCGGACGACGAGGTCCGGGCCGCGATCCGGGACCTGGGCGCCGACGGGACGCACGACGCGGCGGCCGCGACCGAGGCGTGGGAGGCGGCCGTGCGGGCGCCGCAGTGGGAGGGCGCGCCCGTGTGGCTGCACGGTGACCTGCTGCCCGGGAACCTGCTGGGCCGCGGGGGCCGGCTGACGGCCGTCATCGACTTCGGGCTGGTGGGGGTCGGTGACCCGGCCTGCGACGTGATGGCGGCGTGGACGCTGTTGACCGCCGGGACGCGGGAGGTGTTCCGCGAGGCGGCCGGCGTGGACGACGCGACGTGGGCGCGGGGGCGGGGCTGGGCCCTGCGGTTCGGGCTGACGGCGGAGCACTACTACCGGGGCGGCCGCAACCCGGCCCTGGCGGCGGTCGGCCACCGTGCGGCGGCCGAGGCGATCGCCGACCACCACCGCTGACGCGGCCGCTGGGTTCGCACGCGACACGCGGCCGGCCCGGAGCGAGATCGCTCCGGGCCGGCCGCGTGTCGCGTGGGGCTAGGCGGTGGGCGCGGTCGGCGCCGTCGGCGCCGTCGGCCGGGTCCGGGACGCGCGGGCGACCAGGGGCCGGCTGCCCAGGCCGACGCACAGCAGGAGGGCGCCGAGCAGCAGCCAGCCGGGCAGGCCCATGCCGAGCGGCAGCAGGCTCATGACCGCCGGGGCGACGGCCTGCACCGCCCCGCTGCCCAGTCCGAACACCCCGGCGTACTGCCCTTGCAGGTGGGCGGGCGCGAGCCCGAAGCAGTACTGGGTCGAGGCGGCCGCGTACCAGAGCTCGCCGAGGGCGAAGACGGCCATGCCGCCCATGAGCAGTCCCGTCGCGGTCCAGGGGGAGGGCCCGTCGGCGAGTGCCATGAGGGTGAGCCCGGCGGCGAAGGCCGCGCCGGCCCAGGCCATGCGCAGGCCGGCCTTGTCCACGTCGTGCACCCCGCGGCTGACCTTGACCTGGAGCAGCACCACGAAGGCCATGTTGAGGACGAGGACCGCCGAGACCACCCAGCGCGGGGCGCTGGTGTGTTCGACGATCCACAGCGGCAGCAGGAACCCGGACACGGCGTAGTTCAGCGAGAGCACGGCGTTGGCGAAGGTGGCACCGAGGTAGGCGCGGTCGCGCAGTGCGGTCCAGCCGCGTTCCCGTTTCCCGGCGCCGGCCGTGATCCTCGGCAGCCGCAGCAGGATGAGGCCGCAGGTCACGTAGGCCAGGGCCCGGCAGACCACCAGCGCGAGGTACGCCGGACGGCTGTCGATCTGGATGACGAAGCCGGCGACGACCGAGCCGAGCGCGAGGGCCAGGTTGGTCACCGAGCGCAGGTAGCCGATGAGGACGGTGGGATCGCCGTCGGCCACGCCGCGGATGAGGGGTGCCTTGCTGGCCACGTCGGCGGGGATGATCGTCCCCGCGACGAGTGCGACGGCGAGGAAGGACCAGAAGGAGCCGATCAGGGTGAAGCAGGAGATCGCCGCCCCGCCGCAGAGCATGACGGTGACGTGGACGCGTTTGGGTCCCCACCGGTCCGCCAGCCGTCCGACCAGGACCCCGGAGACCAGGCCGGCCATCGCCCCGGCGAACAGGCCGATGGCGACCTGCCCGGCCGGCAGCCCGACGACGCGGGTGTAGTACAGGGCGCTCGCGGTGGTGAACATGCCGCCGCCGAAGCTGTTGGCGAAGGTGGCGACGGTCAGGACCCGCTGTGCGGGGGACGCGGGGAAGAGCCCGCGCAGGCCGCCGCGGGCGGCCGCGGGGGTGGTCGCCGTCACTGCCACAGTGCGTCCCCGAAGCGGACGCCGGGGCGCAGCGTGGGCTGGAGCGCGCGCAGTTCGCGCGGGGTGAGGCCGTCGGGGACGATCTTCACCTGGGGGCCGAACCAGTCCCAGACCTTGGCGAACCGCTGTTGCAGGTCCTCGGGGTCGTCGGCCGCCACCATGAACTGGCCGATGCGGTGGTTGGTGCCGGCGACGGCCGGGGAGCGGTCGCCGACGGGCCGTTCGATGCGGACGAACTCCACTCCGGGCCGGGCCATGATCTGGTCGGCCGTCGGGCAGTCGAGGAGCAGTCCCGGGCCTGAGGTGAGGTAGGCGCCGCCGATGGCGCCGGGGCGGACCTTGACGTCGAGTTCGGGGCGTCGTCCGAGGGCGATCTGGATGGCGCAGTCGGCCAGGTCGACGTTGAACTTGGCGTGCACGACCTCCTGGACGAGTGCGCCGCCGCGGCGGGCGGCGCACTCGCCGAAGGTGAGCGTGCCGGTCCCGGCGTCGTGGAAGAGCTCCATGTGGAACGTGCCGTCCGTGAGGCCCAGGGCGGCGAGCGAGGCCGTGACCACGGGAAGGGCCAGGTCGTAGGCCCAGGTCTCGTCGGTGGGGTCGAAGTGGCGGAAGTTGAGGGGGCGTCCGCTGTCGACGGCGGTCAGGCAGGGGTCCCCGTACCGGCCGAGGGCGCAGAACCGCAGTTCGCCGTCGTACATCACCCCGTCGGCGATCCATTCCTCGCCGCGGACGAACTCCTCCAGGATGAAGGTGCGCTGCCGGGTGTGCTGGGCCCGGTACTCGTCGCTGCGGTCGCGCAGTTCGGCGAGGGAGGAGACGACGGTCGTCCGCTCGGTGGCGGCTCCCGCGACCGGCTTCAGCACGGCCTTGCCGGAGGCGATGGCGGTGACGCCGGTGACGTCGTGGACGTCGTCGACGACGACGGCGCCGGCCGTGGCCAGGCCGGCCGCCCGTATCTCGCGCTTCTGGACCGACTTGTCGCGGAAGCGCACGGCGACGTCGGGGGGTACGGCGGGCAGGCCGAGGTGGGCGGCGAGCAGGCCGACCATCACGAGGGAGTCCTCGGCGGTGGTGTACACGGCGTCGAAGGAGCCGGAGGTCAGTCCGGCGCGGTCGAGGGCCATGAGGACGGACTCGGCGCTGGTGTGGTCGTCGACGCGGATCACCTCGGCCTCGTCCGGTATCGCGATGTGGCCCTGCTCCCACGCGGCCGCCCCGCAGACGACGGTGACGTCCAGGCCGCGGCGGACGCATGCCCGCATGCCGTAGCGGTCGAGGCCCACGATCAGGATCCTGGGGGTTGCCTTCTCCATGCGCTTCCTTCCTCGTGCTCTGAAGCCGTGGCCGAAATTGCCAATTCCGGCAAAGGTGCGGCGACTTATTAACCCAGCAGGGGAAGTATGTTGTCAATCGAGGAAATTCATGTTGCCTAGATCTGGCAAGTCTGCTGTCGGGGGCGGTGCGCTCGCTTCGGGGCGGGTAGGTTGCGGCGGTGGGTGCATATCGGGACGGGACGAGGGCCGGCTACGACGGGGTGGTCGAGCTGTACGCCTCGCTGTTCGCCGACCGGCTGGAGACGCGGCCGTTCGCGCGGGCCATGCTGGGTACCTTCGCCGAGCTGGTGCGGGAGACGGGGAACACCCGGGTGGCCGATGTCGGTTGCGGGCCCGGGCATCTGACGGGGCTGCTGCACGAGCTGGGGCTGGACGCCTTCGGGCTCGACCTCTCGCCGGGCATGGTGGAGCACGCCCGGCGGGCGCGTCCGGCGCTGCGGTTCGACGAGGCACGGATGGAGGCCCTGCCGGTGGAGGACGGCGCCCTCGGCGGGGTGCTCGCCCACCACTCGATGATCCACACCCCGCCCGGGGAACTGCCCGCGCTGCTCGCCGAGCAGGTGCGGGTGCTGGCGCCGGGCGGCTTGCTGCTGGTCTCGTTCTCCGTGGCCGAGGGACCGGAGCCGGTGCGCTTCGACCACAAGGTGGCGCCCGCCTACAGCTGGCCGGTGGACCGGTTCGCCGACCTGCTGGCCGGGGTGGGACTCGACCCGTTCGCCCGGCTGGTCCACGGTCCGGCCTCCGAACGGGGCTTCCTGGAAGCCCACGTGATGGCCCGGGCGGACGGGGTCAGCGGCTGACGTCCCAGCGGGTGATCTCGCCGGTCTCCTGGGCCACGTAGAGGGTGCCGTCGGAGGCGAAGGCGAGGCCGTGGGGTTCGCAGGCGGGGGTGGCGAGGGGGAACTCCGTGACGGTGCCGGACGGGGTGACGCGGCCGATGCGGCCCGTGGCCCACGCCGTGTACCAGCAGGAGCCGTCCGGGGCCACCGCCACGGCGTGCGGGCGGCACCGCGGGTCCGGCAGGGGGTGTTCGGTGATGCCCTCCGGGGTGAGGCGGCCGATGCCGCCGGTGCCGATCTCCGCGAACCAGAGGGTGCCGTCCGGGGCCGCGGCGAGGCCCACGGGGGCGGCGCCGGGGGTGGGCAGGGGGTGGAGGGTGGTCTCGCCGGTGACGGTGATCCGGGCGAGGGCGTCGCCCTGGTTGAGGGTGCACCACAGGGCTCCGTCGGCGGCGGTGGTGACGAAGGACGGGAAGGAGCCCCCGGGGAGGGCGTGTTCGGTGAGTTCGCCGGCCGGGGTGAGGCGGGTGACGGTGGCGGTGTTCAGGGTGGTGAACCAGACGGCGCCGTCCGGACCGGCGGTGATGCCGTACGGGCCCGGGTCGGAGCCGGGGACGGGGAAGGAGCGGGCTTCGCCGTCGGGGGTGAGGCGGCCTACGCGGTGGTCGCGGTTGCGGGTGAACCACAGGGCGCCGTCGGGGCCGGCGGTGATCAGCGTCGGGCCGCAGCCGGGGGCGTCGAGGGGGAACTCGTCGATCCGGCCGTCGGGGGTGAGGCGGGCGATGCGGCCGGCGTGGACCAGGGTGCACCAGATGTTGCCGTCGGGGCCGGCGGTGAGGGCGTAGGGGCCGGCGTCCGGGGTGGGAAGGGCGTACGTGTGGATCAGGCGGGTCAAGGGGGGCCTTTCGAGGGGTGGACGGGGAGGGCGGGTCAGGCCGCGGCGGTGGCCGGGGCCCGGAGGGGAAGGCGGTCGCCCTGCCAGCGGGTGCACAGGCGGCGGTCGTGGCTGACGACGACCACGGCGCCCGGGAAGGAGGCGAGGGCCTCGTCCAGTTCCTCGGCCAGGGCCGGCGAGAGGTGGTTCGTGGGCTCGTCCAGGAGCAGCACGTCGGCCGGTTCGGTGACCAGCCGGGCCAGGGCCAGCCGTTGGCGCTGGCCCGCGGAGAGGGCGGCGACCGGGGTGGCGAGCTGTCCGGGGGCGAACAGGCCGAGCGCCAGAAGCTGTTCGGTGTGTTCCCCGGGGGTGCCGGGGCGGCCCGCGGCGAAGGCCTCGACGAGCGGGCGCCCGGCCGGCCCCGGAGGGGTGTGCTGGGTCAGCAGGCCGGTCCGGGCACGGCGGACGACCCGGCCCCGGTCGGCGGTGACGGTGCCGGCGAGAACGCCGAGCAGGGTGCTCTTGCCGGCGCCGTTGGGGCCGGTGACCAGGAGCCGGCCGCCGGGCTGGAGGGTGAGGTCCACCGGTGCCAGGCGGCCCGCGAGGGACACGCCCTCGGCGGTGAGGACCGGGCCGCGCGGGGTGGCGGCGGCGGTGGAGCGCGGCACGGCGGTGAACCGGAGCGGGTCGGCGGGGGCGGGGACCGGGCGGGCGAGCAGCCGGGCGAGGCGTTCCTCGGCGTTGCGGACCCGGCTGGCGAGGGACTGCTGGACCCGGCCGGCGGCGCGGTCGTAGGCCATCTTGTTGCCGTCCTTCATGGCCCGGCCGGGGGCGACCTTGCGGGCGGTGACGGCGGCGGACTCGCGCAGCCGGTCCGTCTCCTCGCGCCAGGCGGTGTGGGCCTGGGAGCGGCGCTGCCGTTCGGCGGCGCGGCCGGCGAGGTAGCCGGCGTAGCCGTTGCCGTAGCGGACCGTGCGGTGGAGGTCCCCGTCGACCTCCAGGAGGGAGGTGGTGACGCGCTCCAGGAACCGCCGGTCGTGGGAGACGGCGACGGTGATGCCGCGGCGGGCGCGGAGGTGGTCCTCCAGCCAGGTCAGGGCCGTGTGGTCGAGGTGGTTAGTGGGTTCGTCGAGCAGGAGGACCTCGGGGGCGGAGGCCAGCAGGGCGGCCAGGCGCAGCCGGACCTGTTCGCCGCCGGAGAGTTCGCCGGCGGTGCGGTCGCGGGGCAGGCCGAGGAGTCCGAGGCCGTGCAGGGCGCGTTCGGTGCGGGCGTCGGCGTCGTAGCCGCCGCGCAGTTCGAAGGCGGTGAGGAGGTCGGCGTAGGCGGTGAGGGTCTCGTCCGCGGTGTCGCCCCCGGCCATGCGGGCCGCCAGGCGGCACATGCGGTGCTCCATGGCGCGGAGTCCGGCGAGGGAACGGTCGAGGACCTGCTGGACGGTGAGGTGGGCGGGGAGGTTCTCTTCCTGGGCGAGGTGGCCGATGCCGCCTTCGGCGCGGACGGTGACCGTGCCGGTGTCGGGGCGTTCGGCTCCGGCGAGCAGGCGCAGGAGGGTCGACTTGCCGGATCCGTTCTCGCCGACGATGCCGAGGCGGGTTCCGTCGGTGACGGAACAGTCGACGGAGTCGAGGACGGTGCGGCCTGCGTAGGACTTGCCGAGGTCAGTCGCGGTGAGCTGTGCGGTCATGGAGCGGCTCCAGGGGTTCGGGGGTGCGAGCGGGGGCGGGGTTGGCCTGGTGGCGGGTGAGGATCACTGGGGGCTCCTTATTGCGACTGATGTTGCTTTAAGATCGTTCCATGGATGCTGCTGAGCACGCAAGCGAGGGTTCCGGCCATGACGATCAACCGGATTCGGCCACGCCGAGGCGCCGGACGGGCGGGCGCAGCGCCCGGGTCCGGGCGCAGGTGCTGGCGGCGGTGGGCGAGCTGCTGATGACGGGCGGGTACGACGGGCTGACGGTCGACACGGTCGCCGAGCGGGCGGGCGTGCACCGCACCACCGTCTACCGGCGTTGGCGCGACGTCGGCGGCCTGCTGGCCGACGTGCTCGACGCCGCCGCCGACGACATGTGGAGCCCGCCCGACACCGGATCGCTGGAGGGGGACCTCACCGCGCTCAACCAGGAGGTCTACGGGGCCCTGGCGGGCGACGGGCCCAGCCTGACCACGGCGCTGATCGCCGCGGGCTTCCGCTCGGCCGAGGCGGCGGGCGCCCTGGCCCGGTTCTGGGAGGACCGGTACGCGCGCTGCGCGGTGGTCGTCGAGCGCGCCGTCGGGCGGGGCGAGCTGCCGGGCCCGGTCGACGCCCGCGCGCTGCTGGTCGCGGCGACCGCCCCGCTTTACCACGAGCTGCTGCTCCTGCGGGCGGCCCCGGACCCGGCCCTGCCCGGCCGGGCCGCGGCCGGTGCCGCGGCGGCGGGGAGGGCGGGGGTCCACGGGGTCCCGGCCGCGGACGGCGGGTGACCGTTCAGCGCTCCCGGCGGGACGGGGACGGGGCCGCGAAGGCTTCGGGGTGTGCTTCGGAGAGGAGTGCGTGGCCGCGTTCCAGGATCCTGCTGAAGGCGGCGGGGTCGCTGAGGGACATGGTGTGCGGGCCCCGTACGTGGAACAGCCGGGCGTGTCCGCCGCCGGCGCGGACGGCCGCGACGAACTCCTTCTCGTGGGTGCGGAAGAGGGGGTCGCCGAGGCCGTTGACGAACAGGACGGGCAGCCGGCAGCGGCCGGCGACGTCGAGGAAGTCGCTGCGGGTGAGGTCTGCGACGGCTTCGGCGAAGGCGGGCATGGCGAGTCCGCCGGCCATCACGGCCCCGTAGCTCTCGGCGGGCAGCCGATGCCTGAGCATCCGGTCGCCGAGGCGGGCGGCGCGGGCCGGGCCGAGTGCCGCGAAGGTGCGGGCTGCCGCTCGGTAGATCCGGCCGGTGGCCCCGTCGGGCCGGGCGGTGGATCCCTGGACGAGGACGGCGGCGGCGGTGGCGGGGCGTGCGGCGCCGTAGGCGAGGGCGACGTATCCGCCGAGGGAGGCGCCCGCCACCAGGGGGCGGCGGCCGGTGGCACGGACGGCTTCCGCCACGGCGAGGCCGACCCGCTCGACCGCCTCCTCCAGGCCGAACGGGCGGTCGCGCAGGGTTCCGTGTCCGGGCAGGTCGGGAGCCGTGATCCGGAAACGGGGGGCCAGCCGGCGGGCGTGGGGGTCCCACATCCGCGCGGAGAGCCGGATCCCGTGGACGAGGACCAGGGGAACGCCCCCGGCCGTTCCGGCGGTCCAGATGCCGGGACGGCCCGGGGCGGGACCGAGTCCCGTGCCAGGGGCCGCCGTTCGGTCTGCGCTCATGTCTCTCCCCCGTGGCCCCATGGCAGGTGCGGTGCGGTGCGGTGCGGTGCGGCACGGCGCCGATATGCAACGCAACGTTGCGTTGCATATTAGGAGCGGGGCCCGCCAAGCGCAACACCACGTTGCGTTGCAGTAGCCTGGCCGTCCCACTGGCACGGAAGGGGCCGACGGTGACGCAGAGGCAAGGCGGAGGGAGCGGCGGGCCGCGGCGCAGGGCCGAGATCTTCACGGCCACGCTCGACATGCTGGGCAGCCTGGGCTTCGACTCCCTGACCATCGAGGGCGTGGCCCAGCGCTCCGGGGTCAACAAGACGACCATCTACCGCTGGTGGTCGTCCAAGTCGGAGCTGCTGCGCGACGCGCTGCTGCACTCGCACGTCCTGCGGTTCGATCCGGCCGACACCGGCAGCCTGCGCGGCGACCTGACGGCGATCGCCGAGCAGGTCCAGCAGCTGCTGGACGACGAGCACCGGCGGACGATCGTCGAGGCCGCACTGGTCGGGGCGGTGCGCCACCAGGCGATGCGGGACCTCGTGGTCTCCTTCCTCGACGACCGCTTCGGCCGCCACCAGCCCGTGTTCGAGCGCGCGGTGGCCCGGGGCGACCTGCCGCCCGACGCCGATCCGGCGCCGCTGGTGGACGCGCTGGCCGGCGCCCTGTGGATGCGGATCCTGGTGCGCCGGGACGCGGTCGCCGACACCTACACCCGTGACCTCGTGGGCATCCTGATGGACGGGGTCGCCGCGTCCGTCAGCCGGCCGGGCAGCGGAGGGCGTTCGCGGTGACGGGGGCGCCGTCGGCCTTGTTGCGGTCCCAGGTCACCGTCTTGACCTCGACCGGGGTGGTGCCGACGGCCACGTCGAAGGTGGTGTCGTGGCCCGGGGCGGGGTTCAGGCGGGCGCCGGGGAGGGCTGCCGCGAGGGTGGCGGCGTCCGCCCGCAGCGCGGGGGCGTACGTGATGACGGGCGGGCCCCCGGGGCGTACGGCGGGTGCGGGCCCGGAGGTCGCCCGGAAGCCGCCGCGGGCGAGGGCCTCGGCGACGGCGGGGTCGTCCGCGCGGAGCCTGATGCCGCCCGGGTTGGTGTCGACGGGGGTTTCGGGGACGGGCTGGATGCGGGGGTCGCCCGTGATGGGGCGGTCGTCCGCGAGGGCGTCCCAGAGGGCGGCGGAGCGGGACTCGTGCCAGACGAGGGTGGAGCCGACGCCGGGTACGCGGTGGTCGAAGAGCCGGATGGGGACGGTGGCGAACTCGGTGCGGTCGGCGCGCAGCCGGCCGAGCGCCCAGCCGATGCGCACGAGGTCGTGGAGGTCCGTCCCGGCGTCGGTGCGTACGGTCTTGAGGAGGGTGCGGACGGTGCGGACCGTGTTGACGGGGCCGGAGAGGGCTCCTTCGGCGGTGAGGCGGGCCAGCAGGTTGGTGACGGTGCGCTGCTGGCGGCGGACCCGGCCGAGGTCGCCGGGGCGGGTGTTGACGTGCCGGGCGCGGACGTAGCGCAGGGTCTGGTTGCCGTTGGTGTGGTGGACGCCGGCGGTGATGTCGAGGCCGGATCCCTCGTCGTGGAGGGGTTCGTCGGTGCAGACGGTCGCGCCGCCGAGGTTGTCGATGGTCTGCTCGAAGCCGGTGAACCCGGTTTCGAGGTAGTGGTCGACGTGGAGGCCGGTGACCTGTTCGACGGTGCGCACGGTCAGCGGGCCGCCGCCGATCGCGTACGCCCCGTTGATCTTCCCGAAGCGGGGCGGGCCGGGGAGCGGGTACTGGACGTAGGAGTCGCGGGGGATGGAGACGACACTGGCGCGGCGCCCGTTCGCGGAGAGGTGGACGAGCATCATCACGTCGGTGCAGTTGCAGCCCTGGCCGCCGACGTGCAGGCGGCGCTTCTCGGCGGCGGAGAGGCCGGCGCGGCTGTCGACGCCGACGACGAGGACGTTCGTGCCGCGGCTTCCGTCGCCGCTGCCGCCCGTGCCGAGCTCGGCGGACAGGGCCGGCGGGCCCGTGTGGGCGCCCGCGGCGAGGGTGGCCAGCAGCGTGAGGGCAACGGTGAGTCGACGCAACGCGCATCCCCTGACGTGGTCCGGTGAGGTGGTGGCGGAAGCCGCGGGAGGACCGTACTGCCGCGGTGGGGGCGGGCGGTGGTTACGCGCCGTGGTGGACGCCCGGATTGCCCAGTGCCCGGTGCCCAGTGCCCGGAGCCCGGCGGTCGACGCCGGTCCTGTGGCCGGTTCCCCGGCGTGTCCCGTGGCCGGTTCCACTCGCGTTCGAGGAGTTCTCCTTCGGGCCCTGGCAGCTTCGTTGACGCGAGGCTCCACTGGGGACGAAAGGACGACAGGAATGACCAAGTCAAGGCGCAAGTTCGGCATCGCCACCGTGGTGGCCGCGATCGTGGCCGCGATGATCACCTTCGTTGGACCGCAGGCGGCGACTGCGCAGGACACGGCGCGCCGCGGCTGGGACCACTTCGGGTTCGGGGTGCCGTGGGAGGAGACCTACGGTTACTCGCAGGCCATCAAGGCCGGCGACGAGATCTACATCTCGGGGCAGCTTTCGCACGACGCGGCCGGGAACCTGGTGGGCGTCGGCGACTTCGAGAAGCAGGTCCGCGTGTCGTTCGAGAACCTGGACAAGGTCCTCAAGCACTACAAGGTGCCGCGCAGCCAGATCATCAGCATGAAGATCTACACCAAGGACCTGCGCCAGAACTTCGACACGGCCGCCCGCCTGCACAAGGAGTACGTCGGCAAGCACCGCACGACGGACACCATCGTCGGCGTCTCCGACCTGGCCTTCGCCGACCAGCTGGTGGAGATCGAGGCCATCGTGAAGGTCTCGCCGCGCTCCTGACCGAGTGCGCCGCGCGGTGACCGCCGCGCATCCCCCCTGCAGCCCGCGTCCGCGGCCGGTACGACCGGCCGCGGACGCGGGCTGTCGTCGTGGGCCCGCCGAAGGCGCGGGGATCTTGTTGTAGGGGGCACTGATCAGCCGGTTTCGGCCTTCTGGTACTTCTTCAGGCCATGAAGAAGATCACTCGCCGACAGGCTCTGGGGATCGGTGCCGGGGCGTCCATCGCCCTGGGGCTGAGCGCCTGCTCGTCCTCGTCGGCCCCGGCCCCGGCGGCCGGGGCCTCTGGTGCCTCCGGGACCCCGGGCGCCTCGGGGGCGCCCCTGTCCATACCCACCGGCGGCATCGACGAGGTGTACGAGGGGCGCCGCATCCAGATCACGCTGGGTGCCGCGGGGCACCACGGGATGCCGATGCCCAACATCAAGATCGACGGCAAAGAGCTGCACCTGATGGGGAACGCGGACGGCAGCTGGGTCACCGTCGTCAACCACTACGAGAGCTTCCCGGACCCGGTCGCGGCCGCCCGCGCCGCCATCCGTGACCTCCAGGGCGCCGAACTCTCCCCGTTCACGCTCCCGAAGGAGGCTCCGCAGCTGTGACCGTGCGCAAGAGCGTGGCCGCGCTGACTCCCGACGAGAAGCGGGCCTTCGTCAACGCGGTGCTGGAGCTGAAGCGGACCGGCGTCTACGACCGGTACGTCAACGCCCACAACTACTACCTGATGAGCGACTCGGACTTCGGGCCCCGGATCGGGCACCGTACGCCGTCCTTCCTGCCCTGGCACCGGCGGTTCCTGTTGGACTTCGAGGCCTCGCTCCAGCGGGTGGACCGCAACGTGGCGCTGCCGTACTGGGACTGGACCGTCGACCGGGCGCCCAACTCCCCCCTGTGGGCTTCGGACTTCATGGGCGGCAGCCGGCGGGGCCGGGACGGCCAGGTGCTCGACGGGCCGTTCGCCTACACCGGCGGCCGGTGGCCGGTGACGGTGGGCGTGGACCGCCGCGACTACCTGCGGCGCGTCCTGGGGTCGGGGGTGCCGCAGCTGCCGACCAGGGCCGAGGTGGACGCGGTGCTGGCCATGCCGGTGTACGACACCGCGCCGTGGAACAGCTCGTCGAGCGGGTTCCGCAACCACCTGGAGGGCTGGCGCGGGTCCAACCTGCACAACCGGGTCCACGTGTGGGTGGGCGGGCACATGGCCACCGCGGCCTCCCCCAACGACCCGGTGTTCTGGCTGCACCACGCCTTCATCGACAAGCTCTGGGCGGACTGGCAGGCCCGCAACCCCAAGGCCGGCTACCTGCCCGCGTCCCGGACGCAGAACGTGATCGACCTGCAGGGCGTGCTGCCGCCGTGGAACAACGTGACCCCGGCCGACATGCTGGACCACCGCCGGTTCTACACGTTCGACAAGCCGTAGCGACCGGGGCCGGAGGGCCGCGCGGTACGTGAAGAGGCCCGCGCCCCCTCCGGTGGGGGGCGCGGGCCCTTTCGGTGGTGCGGCCGCCGGACGGCGGAGCCGGTCAGGCGGCGGCGGGTTCCGACGCGGCCGGCTCGGCGGGCTCGGGCTGCTTGCGGTCCCGCATGACCAGGAGGGCCAGGACCGCGGCGGCCAGGATGGCGGCGGCGCTGATGGTGAAGGTCGTCGACATCGAGGTGACGAAGGCCTCGCGGGCCGTGCGCACCATGCCCTGGTCCCCGCCGGCGACGGCCAGGGCGCCGACGATGGAGTGCCTGGCCTCCTCCGGCGATCCCGCGGGCATCCCGGCGGCGAAGCCGGAGGCGAGGAGCGAGCCGAGGATCGCGATGCCGAGGGCGCTGCCGGCCTGCCCGATGGTGTCGTTGAGGGCCGAGCCGACGCCCGCCTTCTCCTCGGGGATGGTGGCCATCAGGGCGCCGACGGCGGCCGGCATGGCCGCACCGGCACCGAGGCCGAGCAGGCCCAGGGCGACCGCCGGGACGGTGAAGCCGGAGTCGGGGGTGGCGGTGGTCAGCAGGGCGAAGGAGCCGGCCATCACGATCATGCCGCCGACGATCAGGGGGCGGTTGCCCACCTTCGAGGCGAGGCCGGCGCCCGCTCCGTTGCCGACCAGGGCGGCCACGGCGAGCGGGACGAAGGCCAGGCCGGCCTTGAGGGGCGAGTAGCCGAGGACGAACTGCAGGTACTGGGTCAGGACCAGCAGCAGGCCGCCGTTGCCGATCTGGACGAGGGTCAGGGAGAGCGAACCGCCGCTGAAGTTGCGGTTCTTGAAGAGGACCAGCGGGACCATCGGGGAGGGGGTGGTGTTCTCCCAGATCACGAAGCCCGCGAGGCAGGCCACCGCGACGGCCAGGGTGAGCGCGGAGCGGCCCTCGAAAGCGCCGTGCTGGGGGATCTCGATGATCCACCAGACCAGGGCGGTCATGCCGACGGCGGAGAGGACGGCGCCCAGCGGGTCGGGCTTCTGCCAGGGGCCCTTGGACTCGGGCATCAGGGTGAGGGCGGCGATCACGGCGAGGACGACGACCGGGACGTTGATGAAGAAGATCGACTGCCAGGAGAAGTGGTCGATCAGGACACCGCCGAGGACCGGGCTGCCCACCAGGCCGAGCATGGAGACCGAGCCCCACGCCGCCATCGCCTTGGGCCGCTCGTCCTCGTCGAAGACGGTGATGAGGATGGAGAGGGTGGACGGCATGATGAGCGCGCCGCCGACGCCCATCGCGACGCGTACGGCGATCACCTCGCCGGGGTTCGAGCAGTAGGTCGCGGCCAGTGAGGCCGCACCGAAGAGGACCAGCCCGACCAGCATGACCAGGCGGCGGCCGAACCGGTCGCCGAGGCTGCCGGAGGTGAGCAGGAGCCCGGCGAAGACCAGGATGTAGGAGTCGAGGATCCACTGGGTGTCCTGCGCGCTCGCGCCGAGGTCCGTGGTCATGGAGGGCACCGCGACCGTCAGGGCCATGGAGTCGACCACCAGGACCAGCGAGCTCAGGCACAGCACGATCAGGATCCACCAGCGGCGGGGGTTCCTGGTTTCCATGGCTCGTTCCCTTTCTTCGTCCGTCGGTGCGTCCCGTTGACGAGGCCCACTCGGCGCGTACACCGTTCCGGTGCTGCGCACACTGTACGCCCGATGGGTACGGTGTACGCAAGAGGGTGCGGCGATCCATTTTTTGCGGTCATGACAAACGGGGCCGGCGGATGCCGGCCCCGTTCAGCGCGCGTCGGAGTCGGCCGTGGCGGACAGCAGCGACAGGCGGCTCGCGGTCCGGTTGACGTCGAGCGGCAGGTTCTCGCCCCGCAGCACCTCTTCGAGGGGCGCCTGGCCGACGAGGACGAGGCGTACGTCCCGGTCGCAGAGCACGTCGACGAGGTTGGCGAACCGCTGGGCCGCGTCCCGGTCCTCCCCGGCCAGGCGGGGCAGGCCGGAGAGCACCCAGACGGGGAAGCGGTCGACGACCGCCAGGTAGTCGGCGGTCGAGTACGGCCGGTCGCACAGGTCGTGGAAGTCGAACCAGACCAGGTCGCCGCGGACCGCCAGCGCGGACACGGTGCGTCCGCCGCCCGCCTCCACCTGCCGCCGCTCGGCGGCCGCGGGCGGGGTCAGGCCCCGGCCGGCGAGCTGCTCCGCGGTACCGGGCCAGACGTACGCCCCGCGTTCGAACTCGGAGCGGGGCGCGCCGGATCCGTACGCGGACCGGTAGTCGTGTCCGCCGCCGAGCTCGACCACGTCCATGGTCTCTTCGAGCATCCTGATCGTGGGCTCGAACATCTCGTGGAAGACCGGGTTGGGGAGCAGTCCGGCCGGGGGGTAGTTCGAGGTGGTGAGCAGGGTGATCCGCTGGTCGAGGATCGACCTGAGGACCCGGCCGATGAGCATCGCGTCACCGGCGTCGTGGACGTGGAACTCGTCGAAGACGAGGAAGCGGCAGTCGCCGAGGAGTTCGGCGACGGCGCGGTCGGTGACCCGGTGGTCGCTCCGGTGGCGGTGGTAGGCGGCGTGGAACTCGCGGAAGAAGTCGTGGAAGTGCAGCCGGCGCTTGTTCCGCACCGGCACGGCCTCGTAGAAGGCGGTGGTCAGCCAGCTCTTGCCGCGGCCGACCGAACCCCACAGGTAGACCCCGCGCGGCGGTGCGGCGCGGCGGCCGAACAGCCCCAGGCGCCGCGTCGTGCCGGCAGCCAGTATCTCGGCGCCGAGCTCGCCGAGCCTGAGGGCGGCCTGCCGCTGGGCGTCGTCCAGGACGAATCCGGCCTGCCGGGCGGCGCGTTCGAACTCGCGTATCAACTGATGATCACCGTTCTCCGCCGGAACAGGAGCGGTCGGCCGGGAGCGGCATGATGCCGTCGAGGACGGTCTCGCAGGCGGTGTGCAGGTCGGCCGCCAGGTCGCTCTCCCCCTCGGGGCGCTGCACCCAGCGGAAGACGGTGCCGAAGTAGACGTCGCGCAGCAGGAGTCCGGCGAGGCGCGGGTCCACGGAGTCGGGGACCTGGCCGCGCCGGCGGGCCTCGATGACGAAGTCGCCCAGCATGTCGCTGAGGTAGGGCTCCTCCTGGAGGATGTAGCCCGCCTTGACCCAGGCCGTGGTGAGGGCCCGGGTCAGGGCGGGGTCGCGCAGGCTGATGTCCGCCAGCAGGCCCATGCATTCCAGGAGGGCGCGGCGGGGGTCGGTCTCCGTGGCGGCGGCGAGGCCCTCGCGCAGTACGTCGCGGCGTTTGGCGCCCCACTCCGTGATGAGGTCCTCCTTCTTCTGGAAGTGGTTGAAGAAGGTGCCGCGCGCCACGTCGGCCCGCTCGGCGATCTCGTCGACGGTGGTCTGGTCGTACCCCTGGTCCGCGAAGAGCTCGATGGCGGCGTAGTAGATGCTGTCGCGGACGCGCTGCTTGTTGCGCTCGCGGCGGCCTTGTGGCGGATCTGCGGTGATGTTGCTGCTGGTCATGTGGGGGGCTCCTTCGCGCAACCGCCGGCGCGCAGGGCCGCTGGCCTCACTGACGTTGTCAGCGGCGGGAGATGGGCCGCCGCACCGGCGCCTATACCTTTTGTATCACGATCAATTTATGCATCACAGTACAGCTTCCATGACCGATGACACAGCCGGACCTGCGGTGATGGCTCGAATGCTCAGCTCTCCCAGGAGCATCCGGACCGGCATCTCCCAGTCCAGGGTGGAGCGCAGGTCCCGGCTCAGCTGGGTGGCCGTCAGGGAGTCGATCCCGTAGTCGCGCAGCGAACGGCGCACGTCGATGCGTTCGGGGGCCATGCCCAGCACCCGCGCCGCGCGGCCGACGAACTGGTCGGCGCGGTCCGCCGGGCGTCTCTCGCGCTCCTCTTCCCGTCCCTCTTCACGGGTGTACGACTCCTGCGGCGCCGGACCGGTTCCGTACGGTGCCCGCACCACGGGGGCGGTGCGCGGCCGCCGGGGCTCGATCCCGAGGGCGGAGCGCAGCCGGGTCGACACGGAGGGGGCGGCTCCGACGCGGCGCACGAGGATGTCGTGGAACTCGGCGAGCACCCGGCCGTCCGGGCCGACGACGTGGACGGCGGCGCGGGCCGCGTCCCCGCGCAGCAGCGGGGTGATGGTGGCGTGCACCCAGAACTCCTCGGTGAGCCCGGCGTGGAAGCGGACCCGTCCGAAGGACTCGGCGGTGTAGGCGCGGTGGTCGCCGGGGGTGTGGGGCAGGGCGGCGAGCAGCGGGAGGAAGCAGGCTTCCCAGGCTCCCTGTTCGGGTGTGCCGGGGCCGGGCCGGGACATCTGGGCTATGGCTTCGCCGCCGCGCACCCACAGGTGGCGCAGGGTGCGCAGGGCGGGCAGGACCTCGTACCCGCGGCGGGCGGCGCCGTCGAGGAACTCCCGGGGCGTCAGGTGGCGGCGGCAGCGGGCGAGGGCGGCGTCGAAGTCGGCCGGGCGGTAGCGGGAGGGCTCGGCGGGGGTGGTGTCCACTTCGGCGCGCAGGCAGGGGAGGGGGGAGGCGCCGGTGGTGTCGACGCGGGCGGTGAAGGAGCCGGGCCGGGCGGGGTCGAGCCGGATCCGTACGGTGCTCGTCGCGCCCTCGGCGGGGGCTTCGACGAGTTCCTCGCCGACGAGGGCGCGGGTGATGGTGACGGTTTCGGCGCGGGCGGCGGTGCGGGCCAGCTCGTGGAGGTGGGCGAGGTGGGCGACGGGCGGTACGGGGGTCAGGCCGCGCAGCCGGATGCCGGCGACCCGGTGGTCGTACGCGATCTCCGCGGTGTGGCTGCGGCCGACGGGGGCGCCGGCGGGGGTGACGGTCTGGGGGCGGCGCAGGGGCTCGGCCTCCCAGGGGTAGGCGGGGAGCGGGGCGGGGTGGGCGCCGCCGCGGAACCAGCGCTCCCAGTGGACGGTGCCGCCGAGGGCGAAGTAGGCGCCTAGGGACCGGGCGAGGGTCAGGGCCTCGTCCTCGGGGGCGCGGCGGCTGGTGGAGGTGACGACGGCGGCGGGCGCGCCCAGTTCCCGGAGGGTCTCCTCGACGGCTCCGCTCAGCAGGGGGTGGGGGCTGATCTCGACGAACACGTTCTCGCCCTCCTTGGCCAGGTGGCGGACGGATTCGGCGAAGCGGACGGGCCGGCGGAGGTTGTCCGCCCAGTAGCCGGCGTCGAGTTCGCCGCCGTCGAGGTAGGCGGTGCGGACGGTGGAGTGCATGGGGGTGCCGGCCGGGCGGGGGCTGAGGTGGGCGAGCAGGCCGAGCAGGTCCTCGCGCAGCGGGTCCATGGCCGGGCAGTGGGAGGCGACGTTGGTCCGCACGAGGCGGTGGAAGACGCCCTGCTGCTCCAGGCGGCGGGCGATCCGGCGCAGGGCGGCGCGGTCGCCGGCCAGCACGGTGCTGGTGGGGGCGTTCTCGGCGGCGACGCAGACGTCCGGCTCGTCCGCTATGAGGTCCTGGGCCCGCTGGGGCAGGAGTTCCACGGCGAGCATGGCGTTCTGGCCGGTGGTGCGCTGGAGGAGGGCGCTGCGGCGGCAGATGACGGCGGCGGCGTCGGCGAGGGACAGGGCCCCGGTGGTGGCCGCGGCCGCCGGTTCGCCCATGCTGTGGCCGACGCAGACCTCGGGGTCGACGCCCATGTCGCGCCAGTGCGCGGCGAGTGCCGTCTGAACGGACCACAGCAGCGGCTGGAGCGTGTCGACCCGGTCGGGGAAGTCGTAGGTGTCGGGGGCGGCCGCCACGAGTTCGCGTACGGACCGGCCCGTTTCGGCGCGGACGGCGGTGTCGCAGGCGTCCAGGGCGGCGCGGAAGGCCGGTGAGGAGGCGAGCAGCGACCGGCCCATGCCGGGCCATTGGGCGCCCTGGCCGGGGAAGACGAACACGGGGCGGCGGGGGCCGGCGAAGCCGGCTTCGCCGGTGCCGCCGGCCGGGGTGGGGCGGTCCTCGGCCAGGGCCCGCAGGGCGAGGGCGAGTTCGTCGTGGTCGGCGCCGGTCGCCCAGAGGCGGTGGGGGTGGGTGTCGCGGTGGAGGGCGGCGGTGGCGCAGAGGTCCCACAGGGGGTGGTCGCGGCCGGCTCCGCCGGGGGCGAGGTGGGCGGCGTGGGCGAGGGCGAGGCGGCGCAGGGCGGCGGGCGAGTGCGCGCTGAGGACCAGCAGGTGGGTGGGGCGGTCCGGGGGCAGTTCGGCGGGGCCGTGCGGGGGTTCGGCGGGCCGGGGCGGGGGCGAGGCGACGACGACGTGGGCGTTGGTGCCGGAGAGGCCGAAGGAGCTGACGCCGGCGACGACGGGGGTTTCCCGTGGGGCGGCCGGGGCGGCCGGGTCCCCGGCGGGCTGGTCCCCGGCGGCGGGATCGCCCGCGACGGGCTCCGCGGCGGCGGGCTCGTTGGCGGCGGGCTCGTTGGCGGTGACGAGCCGCAGCGGGGCGTCGGGCCCTTCGAGCAGCGGGTGGGGGCTGGTCGCGTGCAGCGAGGCGGGGACGATGCCGTGCCGGACGATCAGCACGGTCTTGACGAGTCCGGCGATGCCCGCCGCGGCTTCGGCGTGCCCGATGTTGGTCTTGACCGAGCCGATCCGCAGCGGCCGGCCGGCGGGGCGGTGGCCGCGTACGGCCTCGGCGAGCGCGAGGAGTTCGACCTCGTCTCCGGTGGGGGTGCCGGTGCCGTGGGCCTCGACGTAGTCCAGCCGGGCCGGGTCGGCCCCGGCGCTGCGCCAGGCGTTCCGGATCATCGCGGTCTGGCCCTGGACGGCGGGGCGGATCAGGGAGCCGCTGGCCCGGCCGTCGTTGGTGACGGCGCTGCCGGGGAGCAGGGCGAGGACCGGGTCGCCGGCGGCGAGGGCGTCGCGCAGCCGCTTGAGGACGACGACGGCGACGCCCTCGCTGCGGACGAAGCCGTCGGCGGCGGTGTCGCCGAACCGGCAGCGGCCGGCGGGCGAGAGCATCGCGGCCTGCGAGTAGGCGACGGCTTCGTGGGGGGACAGGATGACGTTGGCCCCGCCCGCGACGGCGAGGTCGCTCTCGCCGGTCAGCAGGCTCTGGCGGGCCATGTGCACGGCCACCAGGGACGAGGAGCAGGCGGCGTCGAGGGTGACGCTGGGGCCGCGCAGGTCGAGGTCGTAGGAGATGCGGCCGGCGGCCATGGCGCGTACGCCGCTGCCCGCGACCTCCCTGAGGGTGTGGGCGCCGAGGTCCTCGCCGCGGGTGTACTCGGCGGTGGCCTGGCCGATGAACACCCCGGCCTGGGTGCCGGCGAGCGTCGAGGGCCGGATGCCCGCCCCGTCCAGCGCCTCGCGTAAGACGAGCAGCAGGAGCCGGTGCTGCGGGTCCATGGCGGCGGCGTCGGCGGGGGAGATCCCGAAGAACTCCGTGTCGAAGCCGAAGGGGTCGTCCAGGAAGCCGCCGTAGCGGGAATCGGTCTTGCCGGGAACGCCCGGCTCGGGCGCGTAGTACGCGTCGATGTCGAAGCGGTCCGCCGGTACCGGGGTCACCGAATCGGTGCCGGCGACCAGGTTGTCCCAGAACTGCCCGATGCTGTTGGCCTGGGGGAACCTGCATCCCATGCCGACGACCGCGACGGTCGTCTCTTCGTTCCACGCTGCCACGAGAGCCCCCTCGATGGGTGTGAGTGCGCGGGAGCCGCCTCCCCGCAGCTCCACCGCGCCTCGATCGTAGTTCAAGTCTGTACCCCAGAACAATGATGGATCGGGGGCCATATCCGGATTCCGCCCCTCCAGAAACCCTCCGCGAGCGACCTCAAGTGACCCGCTTCCCAAACTCGTTGGGCTGTAGTAGAAAGTTAGACCCAAGCCCAAGAATGAACTCCAGTCGGACCTGTGAGCGAGAAGGGGTGAACTCCATTGGCTCCGCGAATGTCACAGCGAACGGCGTTACCAGGGACGGGCGCAGAGGCAGAGGCAGGGGCAGGAGCACCGGACGGTCCCGGCGGACCCGGCGTGCCGGACGGTCCGGACGGGCCCGGCGAGCTGCCGGACCTGCTGCGCCGGGCGGTGCGGATCCCCGCGCTCCGGGCGAAGTACGCCTCTCTCCCGACCACTGGTCCGCTGCGCCTGACGGACCTTCCGGTCCTGACCCGGCAGGAACTGGCGCTGGCGACCGAGGAGGTCCTCGCCTCCGGGACCCAGGCGGCCGCCTCACTGGTCTGGGCGGACGGCGGCACGGTCCGCACGCCCGCCCTGAGCCTGCTGCCCGACGACGTGTTCGCCGGGCGGGTGCGCGAGGCGTGGAGCCCGCTGGGCCCCTCCGACGTGCTGGTGAACCTGCACTCCTGCGAACGCCTGCGCCCCGACCACCACTTCTTCAACCGCTTCGCCGCCGCCTCGGGCGCCGCCTGCCTGCCGCTCGGCCCGCTGCCGGACGGCGCGCAGGACGGGTGGCTGGACTTCTTCGCACGTACCGGGGTGACCGCCGTGAGCGCCCCTCCCGAGACGGTCGCCCGGCTCGCGGGCGCGGCCGGCGCCGGACGGCCCCTGCCCTGGCTGCGCACCCTGCTGCTGGGCGGGACCCTGCACGACACCACCTCCGACGCGCTGCTCGCCGACCGCTTCCCGTACACCCGGGTCTGGCGCCTGTACGGGTCCCCGGCCACCGGGGTCGTGGCGCGCCACGGGCCGCACTGCCTGGCCGGGCTCTACCACCCGCTGCCGCACCAGCTGGTCGAGGTGGTCGACGGACGGCTGCTGGTCACCACCCTCGACGCCCGCCGCGATCCGCCGCTGATCCGGTACGCGACGCAGGAGCGCGGCGAGTACGCGTACTGCGTCTGCGGCGCCGAGGGGCCGGCCCTGCGGCTTTTCGGTCCCGCCGACCCGTACTTCCGCCTGCACGGGCGCGGGGTCTCGGCCCGGGAGCTGGCCGATTCCGCCCTGGCCACCGGTGAGGTGACGGCCGCCCAGGTGGCCGTGGGCCGGGGGCAGCGGGTGCAGCTGCGGGTGGTGCTGGCCCCCGGGGTGCCGGACGACCACTACACCCACGACTGGATCAGGTACCAGGTGCTGGAGAGCCGGCTCAGCCTGCCGTCCTTCGTCCTGGAGCAGCCCGAGGTCTTCGACGTGGTCGCGGTGGACCGCCTGGACGGGGCCCCGCTCCTGACGGCCGAAGAGTTCTGAACCGATGACGAGTCCTGAGGAAACACCACCAGGTACGAGAGGAACTTCCATGTCCCACCAGTCCCACACCCTCCCTTCCCCCCGGGGCGCCGCCGAGCAGGCCGAGGACGAGATCCTGATCGCCGTGCGCGCGGTGGCCCCCGAGATCGACGAGATGATCCGGGCCGAGCCCCTTCCCGAGGGCTGGCTGCCGGGCTGGGACGTCGCCGGGGTCGTCCTCAAGGCCGCCCCCGAGGGGTTCAGCCCGCAGCCCGGCGACCGGGTGGTGGGCGTGGCCACGGGTACGGAGTGGGGTTCGTACATGACCCTGCCCTCCGAGTACGCCGTGGTCCTGCCCGACCACGTGAGCTTCGAGCAGGCCGCCGCGCTGCGGGTCGCGGTGCTGACCGCGCTGCGCCTGGTGCGCGGTGCCGGTTCGGTGGCCGGCCGCCGGGTGCTGGTCACCGGTGCGGGCCGGGGCATCGGCCGGCTGCTGGTGGAGCTGGCGGGGGCGCTGGGCGCCGAGGTGACCGCCGTGGTGCGGGACGCCGGGGAGGCCGCGGAGGCGGCCCGGCTGGGTGCCCGTCGGACGGTGACGGCGGACGCGGAGCCGGAGGCCTTCGAGGGCTCCTTCGACATCGTGTACGAGGCCGCCGCGGGCGATCTGATCGCCGCCGGGCGGGGTCTGACCGCCGACGGCGGGACGGTGTTCCTGTACGAGAGCTTCGCCCCGCAGGGCGCGGACATCGGCTTCTTCCGGTTCTTCGGCGGACCCGAGCAGGCGGGCCTGCGGCACTTCGTCTTCCGTACCGCGACGCCCGAGGACCGCGAACTGGCGCAGCTGCTGGACCTGCTGACCACGGGCGAGCTCTCCCTCGGCCGGCCCGCCGCCGCCCTGGACCGGCGGATCAGCGCCTGACGGACGCCCCCGGAGCCCTCCTGCCGCGCGGCCGCGGCGGGAGGGCTCGGGCGTGTCCGCGGGAGGGGCGGTGGAGCGCCGGTGGAACGGCCGCTCGCCGGCCCGGTTCCTGGGTAGGCCCCGGGGATGAGCAACGTACGCCCCGACAAGGGATATACGCGGGACAGCCGGTACATCACCACCCGGATCACCGCCGACGGACGCGACGGTTTCCCGGTGGAGCCGGGCCGCTACCGTCTCGTGGTGAGCCGCGCCTGCCCCTGGGCGCACCGGGCGACGATCGTGCGCCGGCTCCTCGGGCTGGAGAAGGCCCTGCCGCTGGCCGTCGCCGGGCCGACGCACGACAAGCGCAGCTGGACCTTCGACCTCGACCCGGACGGCCGCGACCCGGTGCTCGGGATAGAGCGGCTGCAGGAGGCGTACTTCGCCCGCTACCCCGACTACGACCGGGGCATCACCGTGCCCGCGATCGTGGACGTGCCGAGCGGCGAGGTGGTCACCAACGACTACGCGCAGATGACCCTGGACCTGTCGCTGGAGTGGGCGGCGTACCACCGCGAGGGGGCGCCGGAGCTGTACCCGGCCGCGCTGCGGGCGGAGATCGACGCGGTCAACGAGGAGATCTACGCGGACGTGAACAACGGCGTCTACCGCGCCGGGTTCGCCAAGTCCCAGGAGGCGTACGAGGAGGCGTACGGGGCGCTCTTCGACCGACTCGACCGGTTCTCGGAGCGGCTGGCGGGCTCCCGCTACCTGGTCGGCGACACGATCACGGAGGCGGACATCCGGCTGTTCACCTCGCTGGTGCGCTTCGACGCCGTCTACCACGGCCACTTCAAGTGCAACCGGCAGCGGCTCTCGGACATGCCGGTGCTGTGGGCGTACGCCCGGGACCTGTTCCAGACGCCGGGCTTCGGGGACACGGTCGACTTCGACCACATCAAGCAGCACTTCTACGTCGTGCACAGCCACATCAACCCGTCCGGGATCGTGCCGGCCGGCCCCGACCCGTCGGGGTGGCTCGAACCGCACGGCCGGGAGGCGCTGGGCGGGCGCCCGTTCGGGGACGGCACCCCGCCCGGGCCGCCGGCCGCCGAGGAGGCCGTGCCCCCGCTGGGGGCGCCGTCGCACGGCTGAACCGGCAGTACGCGAGGAGGGGGCGGCCCTGCGGCCGCCCCCTCCGTGCTGTGCGCGGGGGTGTCAGTCCCGGGCGGCCGGGCCCAGCCATTCGGCGAGTTCCTCCAGCAGCCGCCCGGTGTCGCGCTCGTGGCCGTGCGCGGCGACGTGCCCGTCGGGCCGGATCAGGTAGTAGCCGGACCGGCCGCAGCCGGTCGGGCGGCGGGCGGAGCCGGCGGCGAGGTCCACGGTGCGCACCTGGGGCCAGGGGGCGGCGAGGGCGCGGAGCTGGGTGCGCCAGGCGGCGGCGGTGCCCCGGCAGACGACGGCGAGGGTCCAGTTCGGGGCCTGCGCACCGGGGCCGGCGATGCCGTGGGCGAGGGCCAGCTCGCGCGGGAAGACGGCGCCCACCTCCAGCGCTCCGGGCAGCTTGGCGCGGGCGGAGCAGCCGCCGCGGCCGGCGGGCAGCTGGGTGGGGCGCCGGGCGGGGTAGGAGAGGCGGCGGCCGGCCATGACGGGTGCGTAGAGCCGGAAGGCGCCGGTGCGTTCGGCGGCGCGGAAGGCCGCGTCGCGGGCGGCGACGGCGAGCCGGCCGCGCACCAGCCAGCCGCGGGTCTGGATGTCGGTGTCGCGCACGACCCGGCGGACCACGGCGGAGCGTTCGGCGCCGTAGTCGCGGAGCAGGGCGGCCGGGGCCTCGCCCCGGACGACGGCGGCGAGCTTCCAGGCGAGGTTGTGGGCGTCCTGCATCCCGGTGTTCATGCCCTGGCCGCCGGCCGGGCTGTGCACGTGGGCGGCGTCGCCGGCGATGAAGACGCGGCCGAGCTGGTAGGTGCCCGCGTGCCGGGCGTGGATGCGGAAGACGGTCTCCCAGAGGGGTTCGACGAGGCGGACGCCGCGCGGGCCGCGCTCGTCGACGATCTGCTGCATCCGCTCCAGGCCGGCGTTCTCGCCGGGGGCGAGGCTGGAGAAGAACCGGTAGACCCCGTCGGGGAGGGCGACGATGACGAGGGCCCCGGCGGGCGACTGGTAGTAGAGGGCCTGGTCGGGCGGGAGGGTGCCCTCGATCCGGGCGTCGACGAGGGCGAAGGCGCTCTCGTAGGTGCTGCCCTCGAACCCGCTGCCGAGCTGGGCGCGGACCGCGCTGGAGGCTCCGTCGGTGCCTATGACGAAGGGGGCGCGGGTGCGTTCGATACGGCCGTCGGCGTGTTCCAGCACGGCGGTGACGGGGCCGGTCCCGTCGACGCGGCCGGCGAAGTCGAGGTCCTCCAGGGTGAGCAGGCGTACGCCGTGCTCGACCTTGCCGCCGAGGGAGTGCATGCGGCGGCGCAGGACCTCCTCGGTCGCGTTCTGCGGGAGGCAGAGCGGGGCGAGGTGCTGGGGGAAGTCGAAGGTGGCCAGGCGCGTGCGGTCGGAGAAGTAGCTGAACGCGTTGATCTGGAGGGCGGCGGCGCGCAGGTCGTCCAGGATGCCGAGGTCCTCGAAGAGGTCGAGGCTGCGCGGCCACACGAGCAGGGCCTTGGGGAGCGGTGACGGCTCCGGGGCGCGGTCGATGACGCGTACGCGCACGCCGCGGCGCAGGAGTTCGCAGGCGGCCGTCATCCCGGTCGGTCCGGCGCCGACGACCAGCACGTCGTAGGGCTCGGGCTCCGGGGGCGGGGTGGTGGACATGAACGCTCCTCCATCTCATTGACGACTACTATCAGATGTCTTATGGTTCATCGCAATCTTATACACCGATCGCAGGAGAAGAGAAGATGCGCTACCGCTACCTGGGCGACACCGGCCTGTCCGTGTCCGAACTGTGCTTCGGCGCCATGACCTTCGGCGGCGCGGCGAGCTTCCTGGGTGCCGAGGACCGCAACTGGTCCGAGTTCGGCACCGTCGACGACTCCAACGTGCTGGCGATGATGGACCAGGCCCTCGACGCCGGCATCAACTTCTTCGACACCGCGGACGTCTACAAGAACGGGATGGGCGAGGAGTTCTTCGGGCGCACCCTGAAGAAGGTCCGCGACCGCGTCGTCATCGGCACCAAGGGCCGCTGGCGCATCACCGACGACCCGAACGACGTCGGCGCCACCCGCCACCACCTGATCGCGGCGGTCGAGGCCAGCCTGCGGCGGCTGGACACCGACTACATCGACCTCTACCACATCCACGGCTTCGACCCGCGGACCTCCCTGGACGAGACCCTGCGCGTCCTCGACGACCTGGTCCGCTCCGGCAAGGTCCGCTACATCGGCGTCTCCAACTTCGCCGGCTGGCAGCTGATGAAGGCGCTGTCGGTCTCCGACCGCCGCAACCTCAGCCGCTTCGTCTGCTACCAGGGCTACTACAACATCGCCGCCCGCGACCTGGAGCGCGAGATCATCCCGCTCGCCGTCGACCAGAACGTCGGCATCACCGCCTGGTCGCCGCTGGCCGGCGGCTTCCTCACCGGCAAGTACCGCCGGGGCGAGGGCCGTCCCGAGGGCAGCCGGCTCTCGCAGCGCACCGCCGCCGAGTCGGCGCCGCTGACCGACCCCGACCAGGCGTACGACATCGTGGACGCGATGGCGCAGATCGCGGAGGACCGCGGGGCGACCGTGGCGCAGGTCGCGCTCAACTGGGTGCTGGCCAAGCCCGCGATCGCCTCGGCGGTGGTCGGCGCGACCAAGCCGCACCAGCTGGCCGACAACCTCCAGGCGATGGAGTGGACCCTCACCGAGGACGAGCTGGCCCGCCTCGACAAGGTCAGCGAGACCCCGGCGCCCTACCCGTACTGGCACATCGGCACGGTCGGCGCCGACCGCAAGCTGCCGGGCGACGTCTACCCGGCCTGAGCCCGCCGCCCCGCCGCCTCCCCCGCCGGCGGGGCCGGCGCGGCCGCGGCGGCCCGGCCCCGGGCCGCCGCGGCCACCTCCCCGTACGCGCACCGACCCACCACCGGGAACCACCACCACCGCGACAGGAAGCCAGGCCCCATGACCACTGCACCCGCCGCCGCGCCCGTGGCCGCGCCCGCGCCGCCCGCGCCGCCCTCCGCGCTCCCCGCCCTGGACTACACACGTACCGTGGACCGGCTGCTGGTCCACCGGGACGCCCTGGGGGAGGTCTTCCTGACGGACCTCCAGCCGATCGACGAACAGCGCTACGCGGCGGGCGCCCAGCTGCCCCGCTCGCACGCCTACTACGGGGACCACCTGCTGCGCCCCGGCTGCTACGACCCGCTGCTGCTCCTGGAGGCCTGCCGGCAGTCCGCCCTGGCCGGGGCGCACCGCTTCTACGGGGTCCCGTCCGACAACAAGTTCATCCTGACGCACCTGCGGCTGCGCCTGGACCGGCCGCAGATGGTGGTGGTGAGATCGGCGCCGATCGCGCTGGCCCTGCGGGTCACCATCGTGGACCGCAAGGAGCGCGAGGGCCGGGTCACCGGGCTCGACTACGAGATCGACCTGACCGTCGGCGGGGTGGTGATCGGGCAGGCGGCCGTCGGGCTGCGCTTCAAGACGCCGACCGGCTACCTGACCCTGCGGCTGAACAACCGCGACGGGGTGGCGCTGCCCTCCTCGGCCGCGTACCCGGCCGGCACTCCGGGCACCCCGCCGGCCCCGCACCTGGTCGGGCGGGCCAACCCGGACAACGTGGTCCTGGTGGACACCGTGGTCGCCGGGGACACCGCGCAGGCCCTGCTGCGGATACCGGCGCAGCACGCCAGCCTGTTCGACCACCCCCAGGACCACCTGCCCGGCATGGTCATCGCCGAAGGGGCCCGGCAGCTGGCCCTGTTCGCGGCCCTGGACATCCGGGGGCTGGCGGGCGCGAAGACCCTCGTCACCGAACTGGACGTGGTGTTCACCCGGTTCGGCGAGCTGGAGGACGAGACGGTGCTGACCGCCCGGGCCGGCGGCGGTCCGTCCGACGGCCCCCTCTACACCCAGGGCGGCGTCCTGGAACCGGAGGACGCCCCATGGGCGGACGGTCCCGGGGACCGGCAGCCGGCCGAGGCGCTCCAGCAGGTGCCGGTGCGGGTGGAGGCGACCCAGCGGGGCGAGTCGCTGTGCGTCTTCTCCTTCGTCCTGACCCGTCTGACGGCCTGAAGCGGAAGGAGGACGTACGGAGATGACGGTGATGACGGCAACGGCGGCGACGGCAGCGGCCGCGCCGGGGGCGGGGCCCGCCGGTACCGCGGCGGGGGCGGTGAACGGCGCGGCGTTCAGCGACGTGGACGAGACGCTGATCCGCATGAAGAGCATGTTCCGCTTCCTGGCGTTCCACCTGCGCCGGCGGGGCGAGCCGCCGGCCACCTACGAGCGGCTGGCGGACGGCCTGCGGGCCGCGGCCCGGCGCGGTGAGCCCCGGGAGCAGATCAACCGGCGCTACTACCGGCTGCTGGCGGGCGAGCCGGTGGACCTGCTGGAGCGCAGCGGGCGGTCCTGGTTCGCGCACGAGCGGGCGCAGCCCGGCGGACCGTACGTCCCGGAGGTGGCGCGGGAGCTGCGCGCGCACCGGGCGGCGGGGCGGCCGGTCGTCCTGCTCTCGGGCTCCTTCTTCGCCTGTCTGGAGCCCGTCGCCGAGGACATCGGCGCCGATCACGCGCTGGGCTCGCGCCCGGTGGTGCGGCGCGGGGTGCTCACCGGCGAGGTACTGGTCCCGATGATCGGCGCGGCCAAGGGGCGTGCGGTGGAGCTGAGCGCGGCCCTGCGCGGCTTCGACCTCGCCGCCTGCTCGGGCTACGGCGACCACTCCAGCGATCTGCCGCTGCTCGGCGCGGTGGGCCGCCCGGTCGCCGTGGGCGACGACCCCGAACTCGCCGCCCACGCCCGCCGCCACGGCTGGCGGCGGCTGGCGGCGGGGCGTGCCTGACCTCGTGGCGGGCCGCGTCCGGCGGCCCGCCCCACCTCTGGAGAGACCATGAATCGCATCGGAATCCTGGCCACCGGCTCCTATCTGCCGCCCACGGTCGTCGGCAACGAGGAGATCGCCCGCAGTTCGGGGGTGACCGACGAGTGGATCGTGCGCAAGACCGGCATCCGCGAGCGGCGCCGGGCCGACGACCGCGACGCCACCTCCGACCTGGCCGCGCGGGCGGCCCGGGCGGCCCTCGAACAGGCGGGCGTGGACGCGCGGGACGTGGCGTACATCGTGCTGGCCACGTCCACGCCCGACCACCCGCAGCCGGCCACGGCGAGCATCGTGCAGCACCTGATCGGGGCGCAGAACGCGGCGGCCTTCGACATCAACGCCGTGTGCAGCGGCTTCGTGTACGCCACCACGGTGGCGGAGCGGCTGCTGCGGGCCGCCGAGCCGGGGCGGCACGCCCTGGTCATCGGCGCGGACATCTACTCCCGGATCCTGGACTACTCGGACCCCAAGACCGCCATCCTGTTCGGTGACGGGGCCGGGGCGGTGCTGCTCGGCACGGTCGCCGCGGACCGGGGCATACGCGAGACGAGCCTGCTCACGCGCGGGGACCAGTACCGGCTGATCAGCGTTCCGGCGGGCGGCAGCCGGATGCCGGCCAACGACCGCACGCTGCGCGAGGGCGCGCACTTCTTCCGGATGGACGGGCGCGGTGTGCGCAGCTTCGTCCAGGACAACCTGCCGGGCGCGCTGCACGACCTGCTGGCGAAGGCGGGGGCGCGTCCCGAGCACATCCGGCACTTCGTCCCGCACCAGGCCAACGCGGTGATGCTGGGCGAGGTGTGGCCGGACCTCGGCCTGTCCGGGGCCACCATGCACCTGGCGATCGAGCGGTACGGGAACACGGGCTCGGCCTCCGTCCCCGTCACCCTGGACCTCGCGCACCGCGAGGGGCTGTTCGCCGACGGGGACAGCGTCCTGCTGGCCGGGTTCGGCGGCGGGATGACGGTCGGTGCGGTCCTGGCCGACTGGGCTCCCACCGCCTGCGCCCGGCCGCGTACGCAGGAGCTGGCCGCCGCCCGCTGATCCCGCAACGCACCGCCCCTCCCACCCCGTTCCGGAAAGGCACCGCCATGGACACGCACACCTTCGACAGCGCGTACGGCCCCGGCTCCTCCTCCGCCGGGACGGACGAGGAGGCGGACGTCCGGGCGCTGCTGCGCGCGCGTACGGCCCGGCACCGGCGGGCGGTACTGCGGCACGCCGTGGAACTGTCCCTGCACACCAGGCTGTTCGGGGACGGGCCGGTCACGGCCGGCGCGCCCCCGAACTGACAGGTTTCTTACACCAATCGATTGACACCCAGATGTAAGACATCTTATGGTCATCACGCATCATCTACTGCATCGAAACCGTACCCCCGTACCCCTTTCATGTTCCCGGTTAGGAGGAGCTCCGTGTCCGACCACCGATCAGGTACCCGCGCGAGCACCGTGGCCACGACCGTGGGGCTGAGCCTGCTGGCGCTGAACCTGCGCCCCGCCATCGGCAGCGTCTCGCCCGTACTCGACGACTTACAGCAGTCCCTCGCGCTCAGCGACTCGGCCATCAGTCTGCTCACCACCCTGCCCGTGCTGTGCCTGGGCATCTTCGCGGCGGTCTCCCCCGCCCTCTCCCGCCGCATGGGCACCCCCGGCGCCCTGGTCCTCGGCTTCGTCCTCCTGATCGCGGGCATCCTGCTCCGGCTGGACCACGCCGTCTGGGCCATGTTCGTCGGCACCGCCCTGGCCGGCGCGGGCCTGGCCATCGGCAACGTCCTGATGCCGGCCGTCATCAAGAGCGCGTTCCCCGACCGGGTGCGCCTCTTCACCGGCATCGGCACGGGCATCCTCAGCGCCGGCGCCGCCCTCGCGGCCGGCTTCGCCGTCCCGCTGCGCGACGCCACCGACAGCTGGAGCGGCTCCCTCGCCCTGTGGGTCGTCCCGGCCGTGGTCGGCCTCGTCGCCTGGCTGCCGATGCTCAAGGGCTCCAAGCCCGCCGCGGCCACCGGCCCCGCCCCCGACCAGGGCTCGCTGCTCGGCGACGCCATGGCCTGGCAGGTCACCGGCTACCTGGCGCTGCGCGCCCTGGTGTACTTCACCGCCCTGGGCTGGCTGCCCACCATCCTCGCCGACCTCGGCTACAGCAACTCCTCCTCCGGCGCGCTGCTCTCCGTCGCGATGCTGGTCAGCGTGCCCGGCGCCCTGTTCGCCCCGATCCTCGTCGGGCGGGGCGGAACCGCTCCGATGGTCGTCGCCATCGCGGTGGCCGGCGCGGTGAGCCTGCTGGGCCTGCTGTGGCTGCCGGCCGCGGCCGCCCTGTGGGTCGCCGTCCTCGGTGTCACCCTCGGCGCCGGGCACGCCATGGCGCTGACCTTCATCGGCATGCGCTCGCCCAACCCGCAGACCGCCGCCCAGCTCTCGGGCATGGTGCAGACGATCGGCTACCTCGCCGGAGGCATCGCCGGCCCGCTGCTGCTCGGCCTGCTGCACGGCGCCACCGGCGGCTGGACCGTCTCCCTGGTCCTGCTGGCCGCCTTCACCCTCCCCGAGCTGGTCCTCGGACTGCGCTCCGGCCGCGACCGGGCCGTGCGCCCGCGCCGCCGCGGCGAGACCGCCGCCCCGGTGCCGGCCGCCGCCCCCGTGGCCGCGTCGGCGGCGCCCAAGGCACCCGCCCTGCGCGACTGACCGTCCCGTCCACCCCGTTCCGTACGTCCCCACCCCCAGGAGTACTCCGATGTACCACGTCGCCGTCGCCTTCGACGTCCAGCCCGAGCACCGCGAGACGTTCATCGCCGCCGCCCACGCGGACGCCCGCGACTCGGCCGTGGACGAACCGTTCACCCAGCGGTTCGAACTCGTCGAGGACGAGGTGGACCCCAACCGCTTCTACCTCGACGAGGTCTACGACGACGCCGCCTCCTTCGACCGGCACATGTCCGGACCGCACTTCGCCAAGTTCTTCGAGCGCATCGACGGCATCGCCCAGGGCCCGACCTGGCTGATCCGCGGCACCCGCGTCGTGGACACCGCCGTCCTGGACACCGCCGCCGTCTGAGCCCCTCCCCTCCCCCGCGGGCGGCGGCCGGTCCCCCACCCGGCCGCCGCCCGGCCCCCTCCTCCTCCCCCTCCCCCTCCGACCCACCCAAGGAGACCCCGTCCCATGTGCAGCCCCCAGGTGATGGAGCTGGTCCACGGCGAGCCCGGACACAGCTGCGCCGGCCACGCCGCCGACGCGAACGCCGCGTCCGACCCGGCCCAGGGCCAGGACGGCGCCCGGCCGGCCGAGCGCCCGAAGGCCCCCGCCCCGCTCATCCGGGGCAGCCGGGTCAGCGACCTGACGCACGCCTTCGGCAACGACTTCCCCGTGCTGGAGCCCATCGTCCTCAAGCCCAACATCCAGCACTTCGCCGACATAGCCTCCGAGGGCTTCAACGCCAACAAGCTGGAGATCGACGAGCACACCGGCACCCACGTCGACGGCCCGGCCCACCTCGTCGACGGCCCCGTCTACACGGACGAGATCCCCGTCGACCGGCTCATCGCCCCGCTCGTCGTCATCCGCATCGGCGACCGCGCCGCGAAGGACCCCGACACCACCCTGACCGCCGACGACATCCTCGCCTGGGAGAGCCGCCACGGCCGGATCCCGGACGGGGCCCTGGTCGTCATGGACTCCAACTGGTGCCCCCGGATCGACACCCCCGGCGCGTACATCAACCGCGACTCCGACGGGGTCCCCCACTTCCCCGGGCTGGGCTTCGACGCGGCCGAACTCCTGGTCCGCGAGCGCGGCATCGTGGCCGCGGGCACCGACACCCCGAGCCTCGACGCCTCGAAGAACCTCCAGATCGACGACCCCGGCGCGCACCGGATCGTGCTGGGCGACCTGCGCTACGGCGTGGAGAACATCGCGAACCTGCACACCGTCCCCGACATCGGCGCCACCGCCATCATCGGCATGATCCGCCACCGCAAGGGCTTCGCGGGCCCGTGCCGGATGTTCGGCATCTACTAGGCCGCCCGGCAGACCCACGACGGACCACAGCAGCGGAGTCCGGCACCGGCGCGGCCGGTGCCGGACTCCGCGTGTCAGGAGGAAGAACCACCATGACGCAGCACCCCCGCACGGTCGCCCTGGTCACGGGCGCCAACAAGGGAATAGGCCGGGAGACCGCCCGGCAGCTGGGCCTGCGCGGGATGACCGTGCTCGTCGGCGCCCGCGACACCGCCCGGGGCGAGCGCGCGGCGGCCGGCCTGCGCCAGGACGGCGTCGACGCCCGCGTCCTCACCCTCGACGTCACCCGGGAGGAGAGCGTCGGGGCCGCTGCCGTCGCCGTCGAGGAGACGTACGGCCGGCTCGACGTACTGGTCAACAACGCGGGCGTCGTCGAGGACGACCTCCCGCCGAGCGCGACGACCGCCGCCCTGGCCGCCCGGATCCACGCCACGAACGTCCTCGGCGTCATCGCCACCACCCACGCCCTGCTGCCGCTGCTGCGCCGCGCGCCCGCGGGACGGGTGGTCAACCTCTCCAGCCGCCTCGGATCGCTGGCCAAGGCCGCCGACTTCGGGTCCCCGCACCGGCTGCTGCTCGCGTACAACTCCTCCAAGGCCGCGCTGAACTCGCTGACCCTCCACTACGCGCGCGAGTTCGAGGGCACCCCGCTGAAGTTCAACTCCGCCACCCCCGGGTACGTGGCCACCGACCTCAACGGGCACCAGGGGACCCGTACCGTCGAGGAGGGGGCCCGGATCGTCGTCGCCCTGGCCACCCTCGGCGAGGAGGGGCCCACGGGCGGCTTCTTCGACGACGCCGGTCCGGTCGACTGGTAGCCGCGCACGGCGGGCGTACGACGGAGGCGGCGGCCGGCCCCCATGGGGGCCGGCCGCCGCCTCCGTCCGCGTCCTCGCCCTCGTCCCTCAGGACTTCGTCTTCGGGCTCCACGCGGCCACCGCCTTCTCGCAGCGCTCCAGCTGCTCCAGGAAGGGCGCGGCCTCGCCGGGGGCGAAGCTGGCGTCGAGCAGCTGCTCGATCTCCTCGACCACCACGTCGGCCTCGCGGATCAGCGTCTTCCCGGCGGAGGTGAGGCGGACTTCGAGGATCTGGAGGTGGATCGGGTGCGGGGTGCGCTCGACGAGGCCGCGGCCCTCCAGGTTGGAGAGCACCGAGGACATGGTCTGCGGGGTGACCATGCAGCGGCGGGCGAGGGCCGCGCCGGAGAGCCCCGACTGCCGCGAGAGTTCGTAGAGCACGCCGTACTGCGGAACGTTGATCTTGAACGGGCGCAGCGCCGCGTGCTTGGCGGCGGTCAGCTCCTGCTCCAGCCGCTTGATGCGCTGTCCCACGCGCTCTTGTTCCGAGTTCACCATGGGACAAGCCTACCCTCATATGCCTTATTGTTGTACGCCCTCTGCGGACTGTCCGAGAACGTATGCATCGGCGCCGGCGAGGAGTGCGGCGAGGTCCGCCTTTCCGTGTTGCTCCACGGCGGTTTCGAGCTGGTCGGCCATGAGGGTGTCGTAGACGGGCCGTTCGATGCTGCGGAAGACGCCGATGGGTGTGCGGTGGAGGGTGTCGGGGTCGGCGAGGCGGGAGAGGGCGAACGCGTTGGTGGGGGACGGGGCGTGGGCGTCGTGGACGAGGATCCGTGTTTCGTTGGCGGGCGTGACCTCGACGACTTCGAGGTCGCCGGTGCGTTCGTTGCGGATGACGCCCTTGTTGCCGTCGGTGCCGAAGCGGATGGGCTGTCCGTGTTCGAGGCGGATGACGGCTTCTTTGGCCTGTTCCTGGTCTTTGAGGGTGTCGAAGGCGCCGTCGTTGAAGATGTTGCAGTTCTGGTAGATCTCGACGAGGGCGGTGCCGGGGTGGTCGGCTGCCTGGCGCAGGACCTCGGTGAGGTGTTTGCGGTCGGAGTCGACGGTGCGGGCGACGAAGGAGGCTTCGGCTCCGAGGGCGAGGGAGACGGGGTTGAAGGGGGCGTCGAGGGAGCCCATGGGGGTGGATTTGGTGATTTTGCCGAGTTCCGAGGTGGGGGAGTACTGGCCTTTGGTGAGGCCGTAGATGCGGTTGTTGAAGAGGAGGATCTTGAGGTTGACGTTGCGGCGGAGGGCGTGGATGAGGTGGTTGCCGCCGATGGAGAGGGCGTCGCCGTCGCCGGTGACGACCCAGACGGAGAGGTCGCGGCGGGAGGTGGCGAGGCCGGTGGCGATGGCGGGGGCGCGGCCGTGGATGGAGTGCATTCCGTAGGTGTTCATGTAGTACGGGAAGCGGGAGGAGCAGCCGATGCCGGAGACGAAGACGATGTTCTCCTTGGCGAGGCCGAGCTCGGGCATGAAGCCCTGGACGGCGGCCAGGACCGCGTAGTCCCCGCAGCCCGGACACCAGCGGACCTCCTGGTCCGACTTGAAGTCCTTGGCGGCGAGTTTCGCCTCCGCCCTGGGGATCAGGCGCAGTGCCTCAGTCATCGATGGCCTCCTTCAGGACCGTGGCGAGCTGCTCGGCCTTGAACGGCATGCCGTTGACCTGGGTGTGGGAGCGGACGTCCACCAGGTACCGGGCGCGGATGAGGGTGGCGAGCTGGCCGAGGTTCATCTCGGGGACGACGACCCGTTCGTAGCGGGCGAGGACGTCGCCGAGGTTGCGGGGGAAGGGGTTGAGGTGGCGCAGGTGGGCCTGTGCGATCGCCCCTCCGTCCTGGCGCAGCCGGCGGACGGCGGCGGTGACGGGGCCGTAGGTGGAGCCCCAGCCCAGGACGAGGGTGCGGGCGCCGTCCGGGTCGTCGACCTCCAGGTCGGGGACCCGGATGCCGTCGATCTTGGCCTGCCGGGTGCGGACCATGAAGTCGTGGTTGGCCGGGTCGTAGCTGATGTTGCCCGTGCCGTCCTGCTTCTCGATCCCGCCGATCCGGTGCTCCAGCCCCGGCGTGCCCGGCACCGCCCACGGACGGGCCAGGGTCTCCGGGTCCCGCTTGTACGGCCAGAACACCTCGGTCCCGTCCGCCAGGGTGTGGTTGGGGCCCGTGGCGAAGCGGGTGCGCAGGTCGGGCAGTTCGTCGGGGTGCGGGACGCGCCAGGGCTCGGAGCCGTTGGCGAGGTAGCCGTCGGAGAGGACGAAGACCGGGGTGCGGTAGGTGAGGGCGATGCGGGCGGCCTCCAGGGTGGCGTCGAAGCAGTCGGCGGCCGTCCTGGGGGCGACGACCGGGACGGGGGCCTCGCCGTTGCGGCCGTACATGGCCTGGAGGAGGTCGGCCTGCTCGGTCTTGGTCGGCAGCCCGGTGGACGGCCCGCCGCGCTGGATGTCCACGATGAGGAGGGGGAGTTCGAGGGAGACGGCGAGGCCGATGGTCTCCGATTTGAGGGCGACGCCCGGTCCTGAGGTCGTGGTGACCGCGAGCGAGCCGCCGAAGGCCGCGCCGAGGGCGGCGCCGATGCCGGCGATCTCGTCCTCGGCCTGGAAGGTCCGCACGCCGAAGTTCTTGTGCCTGCTCAGCTCGTGCAGGATGTCCGTCGCCGGGGTGATGGGGTACGAGCCGAGGTAGAGCGGCAGGTCGGCGGCGTGCGCGGCGGCGATCAGGCCGTAGGAGAGGGCGAGGTTCCCCGAGATGTTGCGGTAGGTGCCGGCGGGGAAGGCCTTGGTGGCCGGGGCCACCTCGTAGGAGACGGCGAAGTCCTCGGTGGTCTCGCCGAAGTTCCAGCCGGCCTTCAGGGCCGCCACGTTCGCCTCGGCGATGCCGGGCTTCTTCGCGAACTTCTTCCGCAGGAAGGCCTCCGTGCCCAGGGTCGGGCGGTGGTACATCCACGACAGGAGACCGAGGGCGAACATGTTCTTGCTGCGTTCGGCCTCCTTGCGGGTCAGCCCGAAGTCCTTGAGGGCCTCCACGGTCAGGGTGGTGAGGGGGACGGCGTGGACGCGGTAGGCGTCCAGGGAGCCGTCCTCCAGGGGGGAGGTCTCGTAGCCGACCTTGGCCATGGGGCGCTTGGTGAACTCGTCCGTGTTGACGATGATCTCCGCGCCGCGCGGCACGTCCGCGATGTTCGCCTTCAGCGCCGCCGGGTTCATCGCGACCAGCACGTCCGGCGCGTCACCGGGCGTGAGGATGTCGTGGTCCGCGAAGTGCAACTGGAACGAGGACACGCCCGGCAGGGTCCCGGCGGGGGCCCGGATCTCGGCGGGGAAGTTCGGCAGCGTCGAGAGGTCGTTGCCGAAGGACGCCGTCTCCGAGGTGAAACGGTCACCCGTCAGCTGCATACCGTCACCCGAGTCACCCGCGAAACGGATGACCACGCGGTCGACACGGCGGATCTGGGAAGTCGTCACCATGTCAGGCGGCGTCCTGCTCTTCGCGGCGCAGCTCCGGCTCGTGCTTGAAGCCCAGGATCAGCACGTCCCGCACCGCCGCCTTCGCCGGGTCGACGGGGTGGATGGGGCGGACGGCGTGCAGGATCTGGGCGTCGGCCCAGAACATCGTCTCCATCGGGTCGGTGAGGCAGAACTCGGTCACGAGCTCCTTCTCCAGGCTGTAGACCTGGGACTCGCCGCCCCGGGCGTTGAAGCGGCCCATCAGGTGGATCGCGCCGAAGTCGACCTCGTCGCGGTGCGGGCCCTCCGGGGTGGGCTCGCCCGTCTCGTCGGGGGTGCTGATGATCCGGAACTGGTGGCACTGGACGTCCCAGGGGTCGTCCAGCCAGGAGTCCCGGGGGACGGGGAACTTCTCGAAGTCGGCGCGCAGGAGCCGGGTCAGCAGCGGGTTGGCGAGGGTGGCGCGGCTGAGGGGTGCCACGTCGCGGTCGATGCCGCCGGCGTAGTCGTTGGCGTTCATCGACTGGTAGTAGGGGCGGTGCGGGCGCAGCCGGACCTCTCCGGTGCGGGGCACGAAGAAGAAGCGGTCGTAGCGGCGCTCGCGGAAACGGGAGCCGCCCTTGAGGTACCGGTCGGTCTCCAGGTGTTCCCATTCGGCGGCGAGTTCCTTGAAGTACTGCCTCGATTCGGCGTCGGTGACGAGCCGGTCGGCCGGGAGCAACGAATATCCGTTGGCCCGCAGTTCTTCCCGTGCTTCGGTCTGCATTGTTGGCTCCTCCACGCCGGATCTCACGCACTGCTGCTCCGCCGAGGTTCCCACAGCGGTGCTGACGCTGAACTGACGGGTCCGGCGGGTCAGGAGGGCGTCAGCAGACCGTCACGGGCGCTGTGCTTCACTCGACCGGTATGACGGATCAATTAGTGGCCTCGCCCAGGTCGGAACGCCGGACGGTCCTGGAAGAAATCGTCGTGGCGGAATTCAGGACCGCGCTGCTCATGCCCGATGACGAGGAGCTGCCGCTGGAGGACAGCTTCTTCGAGCTGGGCATGACGTCCTTGCTGCTCACCATGGTGAAGCAGCGGCTGGAGGAGCGGCTGGGGCGGGGCATCAGCAGTACGGCCCTGTTCAACCAGCCCACCGTCGAGCGGCTGACCGACTATCTGGCCTCGGACGTCCTGGCCGACATCTTCGAAGCGAATTGAGAGGGGCGGCCGCCGTGCCCGGAACTCCGGAAGAGCGGGATCTGAAGGAAAGGCTCGACGCCGCGGAGGAGACCGTCCGCAGGCAGGAAAAGGAGATCGGGCGGTTCCTTTCCGAGAAGCACGAGCCGATCGCCGTGGTCGGAATCGGAATGCGACTGCCCGGTGGCAACAATTCCGTCGAGGAGCTCGATTCCTTTCTCCGGGCGGGGCGCTCCGGTATCGGTCCGCTGCCGCGCGACCGCTGGGTTCCGGAGGTGTCCGACGGTTCCGTCACCGCGGTCGCCGGTGGTTTTCTGGACCGCATAGACGAATTCGACGCGCAGTTCTTCAACATTCCGCCCAAGGACGCCCCCTTCATCGATCCGGCGCAGCGGCTGCTGATGGAGACGGTGTGGCGGGCCCTGGAGGACGCCGGCATCGACCCGGCCGGGCTGCGGCACGGCGACGGCGGCGTCTACGTGGGCGCTTCCCCGCTGGACTTCGCGCTGGAGCTGGAGGGCCTCTCGGACGAGCAGCTGGACGGGAGCCTGACGACCGGGCTGGGCGCGTACTCCCTGTCGGGGCGGCTCTCGTACTTCCTGGGCTGGCGCGGCCCGAGCCTGACGACGGACACCGCGTGCGCGGCGTCGCTGACGGCCCTGCACCTGGCGGTCGAGGGGCTGCGCCGCCGGGAGTGCGGGATCGCGCTGTGCGCCGGGGTGAACACCCTGCACAACCCGCGCTCGTACGTGATCCTCTCGCACGCGCAGATGCTGGCCCCGGACGGGCACTGCAAGACCTTCGACGAGAGCGCGGACGGCTACGCGCGCGCCGAGGGCTGCGGGGCGCTGGTGCTCAAGCGGCTCTCCGACGCGCTGGCGGACGGGGACCGGGTGCTGGCGCTCGTACGCGGGACGGCGATCGGGCAGGACGGCGAGAGCGCGGGGCTGAGCGCGCCCAACGGCACGGCGCAGGAGGCCGTGATGCGGGCGGCGCTGGCCGACGCGCGGCTGGAGCCGGGCGACGTCCAGTACGTGGAGGCGCACGGGACGGGGACCCCGCTGGGCGACCCGATCGAGCTGGGCTCCGTCAACGGGGTGTTCGGCGCCTCGCACGACAGGGCGGACCCGCTGGTCATCGGCTCGCTGAAGGCCAACCTCGGGCACATGGAGCCCGCGGCCGGGCTGGGCGCGGTGATCAAGGTGATCACGCAGATGCGGGCGGGGACGTTCTTCCCGCACGTGTGGCGGAACCTGTCCGGGCGGATCCCGTGGGAGAACTATCCGATCGAGGTGGCGGACGGGGAGCGTCCGTGGAAGGCGCCGGTGCGCCGGGCCACGGTCAACGGCTTCGGGGTCGCCGGGGCGATCGCGGTGGCGGTGCTGGAGGAGCCCCCGGCGGCAGCGGAGCACGCGGCCCGGCCGCAGGCGCCGGAGGCACCGGAGCCGTCTGAGCCCTCGGAGACTTCGGAGCGGGAGGAGCCCTCGGAGCGGGAGGAGCGCGGGCACGTGTTCACGCTGTCCGCCAAGTCGCGGCCGGCGCTGCGGCTCCAGGCCCACCGGTACGCCCGCTTCCTCGCCGAGCACCCGGACACCGCCCTCGCGGACCTGTGCCGCACCCGGGCCACGGGCCGCTCGCACTTCCGCCACCGGGTGGCGGCGGCCGTGTCCTCCACCGCCGAGCTCGCCGAACGGCTGGAGCGGTGGGGCGCGCCGCCCCGGGGCGAGGAGAAGCCCGACGCGTTCCGCAAGACGGCGTTCCTGTTCACCGGCTCCGGTTCGCAGTACGTGGGCATGGGCCGGGCCCTGTACGGCAGGTTCCCGGTGTTCACGCGGTGCGTCGACGAGTGCGACGCGCTGTTCGCGCCGCTGCTGGGGCGTTCCGTGGCGGCGGTGATGTTCGGTGGGGTGGCGGACGCCGAGGAGGCCCTGGCCCGTACTCCGTTCACGCACGCGGCCCTGTTCACCCTGGAGTACGCCCTCGCCCGGCTGTGGCTGTCGTGGGGGGTGCGGCCGAGCGTGCTGATCGGGCACAGCGTCGGCGAGATCGTCGCGGCGACGGTGGCGGGGCTGTTCACCCTCGCCGACGGGGTCGCGTTCCTCGCCGCCCGCTCCCGGCTGATCGAGTCGGAGGGCCTGCCCGGCTCGATGGCGGCGGTGTCGGCGCCCGTGGAGGAGGTCCGGCCGCTGCTTGAGGGCCGGCCGGAGCTGGCCGTGGCGGCGGTCAACGCCCCGCAGCAGTGCGTGGTGTCCGGTGCGGCCGGGCCGCTGGCCGAGGTGGTGGCGGCGCTGCGCGCGGCGGGCCGGACGGTGACGGAGCTGCACGTGACGGCGGCGTTCCACTCGCCGCTGATGGCCGGGGTGTCCGAGCCGCTGGCCGAGGTGCTGCGCGGGATCACCTTCCACGAGCCGCGGCTGCCGATCGTGTCGAACCTGACGGGCCGGATCGCCGGTCCGCGGGAGCTGGCGACGCCCGAGTACTGGGTGCGCCACGTCAACGAGACCGTCGAGTTCGCGGCCGGGGTGCGCACCGTCGCGGAGCGCGGCAGGCACGTGTTCCTGGAGGTGGGACCGTCGTCGGCGCTGACCTCGCTGGCCCGGCGCTGCGTACCGCAGGAGCAGCACCGCTGGCTGACCAGTCTGCGTTCGAAGGACACCGCGGGCACGGCCCTGGAGGCCGCGCTGGCGGGCGCGTACGCGGCGGGCCTGAACGTCGACTGGGGCGCGGTGCACGCGGACGGGCCGGGGCGGCGGATCGCGCTGCCCGGCTACGCCTTCGACCGGCGCGAGTACCGGCTCCCGGCCCGCCCCGGCGGGCGGCGCGGGGCGGGCGGCGACGGGCACCCGCTGCTCGGGCGGGAGACCGTACGGGAGGGACAGCCGGACGGAACGAGGGAGTTCGGGGCGCGGATCAGTGCCGCGCAGCCCGCGTACCTCGGCGACCACACCATCGGCGGCCAGGCCTTCCTGCCCGCCGCCGCCTACCTGGAGCTGCTGCTCGCGGTGCAGGACGAGGTCCACGGGGACACGGGCCGGGCGGTGGAGGAGGTCCGCTTCCACGAGGCGCTGTTCCTGTCGGACCGGCCGGTGCTGCTGGTGACCCGGGTGCGGACCGCGCCGGACGGGAGCCTGGCGGTGGAGGTCTCCAGCCGGGCCGCCGACGGAGCCGGGGACGCCGGGCGGATCCACGCCACCGCCGTGATCGCGGCGGAGGCCGACTACGCGGGCAGCGGGCTCGCGGGCCCGGGCCGGACGCTGCTGGCGCTGACCGGGGCACTGGAGGACGACGAGCCCTCCCGGGTGCTGGACGGCGGGCAGGTGGAGGCCGCGTACGCGGAGGCCGGGCTGGAGTACGGGCCGCAGTTCCTGCGGGCCCGGCGGGTGGCGGCGTACGGGCCGGACTTCGCCCTGACGGAGCTGTCCGGCGCCGGCCTGCCCCGGGACGGGCTGCTGCCGCCGCCGCTGCTGGACGGGGCGACGCACGCGCTGGCGGCGCTGGCCGACGACGGCCGCCGGTACGTGGCCACGAGCGCGGGCCGGCTGCGCGCGTTCAAGAAGCCGCGCGGGGCGGTGCTGCGTTCCGCGGCCCGGGTCACGCGCGCCGAGGACCCGGCGGCGGACCCGGCGTTCACCCTGGACGTGCTGCTGCTGGAGGAGGACGGCCGGCCGGTGGCGGAGCTGTCCGGAATGGGCTTCACCCGGCTGCCGGACCGTCCGGTGGAGGCGGCGGCCGCCGAGCGGACGGCGCGGGCGGCGGGCCCGGCCGCGCCCCTGGACGTGGCGGCGCTGGCGGCTGCCCCGGCCGAGGAGCGGCGGACGGCGCTGGTGGCCCTGGTCCGCGCGACGGTGGCGGCGCTGCTGGCGATCGACGACCCGGAGTACGTCGACACCCGGGCGGGCTTCCTGGAGCTGGGCGTGGACTCGCTGACGGCGATCGTGCTGAAGAACCGGCTCCAGACGCTGCTGCGGATCCCGCTGCTGTCCTCCTCGGTCTTCGACCACCCGTCGGTGGAGGAGCTCGCCGAGCTGCTGTCCGTACGGCTGGCCGCCGACGCGGTACCGGCCGGGGCCGCCGTGCCCCCGGCGGCCTGATCCGGGAGCCGGGGCCCGGACCCCAGCCCCCCTCCAACCCCGAGAGCGAACAGGACAAGGGAACCCCATGGACAACCGTACGGAGGACCGGACCCTCGCCGCCCGCGCGGCGCTGCACGCCCGGACCCGGCCCGACCGGCCCGCGGTGATCTGCGAGGACCGCGCGCTGACCTTCGCCGAGCTGCACCGGGAGAGCAACCGCACCGCGCACGCGCTGCTGGCCGCGGGCCTGGCGGCCGGGGCGCGGGTGGGCTATCTGGGCCGGGAGTCGGAGCGCTACTACGACCTGGCGCTCGGCTGCGCGAAGGCGGGCGTGGTGCTGGTGCCGGTGAACTCGCGGCTGACGGTCGGCGAGGTCGAGCACGTGCTGCGCGACTCGCGGGCGGAACTGCTCTTCGTGGAGCGGGAGTTCCGCCCGCTGGTGGACCGGCTGCGGGCGGTGCTGCCCGAGCTGCGGCAGGTCGTGGAGTCGGACTCGGACGGCCATGTGGCGGGCGGGTTCCTCGACTGGAAGGCGGGGCTGCCGGACACGGATCCGCCGGCGGGCGGCGGGGCCGGCTTCGACGACCCGGTCGCGCAGCTGTACACGAGCGGGACGACGGGGCTGCCGAAGGGGGTGGTGCTGGCGCAGCGGACGTTCTTCACCTTCATCGCCGACACCCGGGCGGCCGGGGTGGACTGGATCGACTGGCGGCCCGAGGACCGGGGGCTGAGCTGTTTCCCGGGGCTGCACACGGCCGGCTTCGGCTGGTTCATGCACTCCTTCAACGCGGGTGCCACCACGGTGGTGATGCGCCAGTTCCTCGCCGACGAGGCGACCCGGCTGATCGAGCGGCACGCGGTGACGACGCTGTGGGCGGCGCCCGCGATGCTGCGGATGATGCTGGCCGAGCGGGGGACGACCCGCGAGACCTTCCGGTCGCTGCGCAAGGTGGTCTACAGCGGTTCGCCGATCGACCGTGAGCTGCTGCTGACCTGCATCGACGTACTCGGCTGCGAGCTGGCGCAGGGCTACTCCTCGGCGGAGGCGGGCAGTTTCCTGACCGTCCTGGCGCCGCGGGACCACACCGCGGACAGCCGGGTGCTGGGCTCGGCGGGCCGTGCCGTGCCGGGTGTCGGGCTGCGGATCCTGGACGGGGAGGGCCGTGAGCTGCCGGCCGGCGAGGTGGGCCGGGTGGTGGTGCGCAGTCCGGCGCGGTTCCTGGAGTACTGGCGGCTGCCGGAGGCGACCGCGCAGGCCCTGTCCGGGGAGTCCGGGGAGTGGCTGTCGATGGGCGACATGGGCCATGTGGACGCCGACGGCTACCTGTTCCTCGCCGACCGGGTCAACGACACCGTCATCGTCGCGGGCCAGAACATCTATCCCACGGAGGTCGAGAACGCGCTGCGGGCCCATCCGGCGGTGGCGGAGGTCTCCGTGTACGGGGTCCCGCACCCCGACTGGGGCGAGGCCGTCCGGGCCGCGGTGGTGCTGCGGGCGGGCGCCGGGGCGACCCCGCGGGAGTTCCTGCGGTTCCTGAACGGCCGGATCGCCGGGTTCAAGATCCCGACCGGGTACGACATCGTCGCCGAGCTGCCGCGCAACCCCACCGGGAAGGTGCTGCGGCGGGTGCTCCGGGAGCGGTTCGCCGCGCCGACGCCCGCGCCCGCCGGTTAGCCGCCGTGGACGCCGTACGGGGTCCCGGGCCGCCGCCGGGTCCGCTGCCCGAGGTGCAGGGCGCGGCGCGGTGGCTGCACCCGGCCGACGCCGAACCGGACGCGCGGTCGCGGCTGTTCCTGCTGCACCACAGCGGGGGCGGCGCGTCGATGTACCGGGAGTGGCCGGGGTGGCTGCCGGGGTCGGTGGCCTGCCGGGCGGTGCAGCTGCCGGGGCGGCAGGAGCGGCGGCGGGAGGCCCCGTACACGCGGCTCGGTCCGCTGGTGGAGGCGCTGGCCCGGGTGGTGTCGGACGAGCTGGACGAGCGCCCGTACGCGGTGTTCGGGCACTCGATGGGGGCGCTGCTGGGCTACCGGCTGGCGGTGGAGACCGAGCGGCGGGGGCTGCCCGCGCCGGTGCTGCTGGCGGTGTCGGGGTGGGCCCCGGAGGGGTTCTCGGCACCGGCGGCGCCGTCCTCGGACCCGTTGGAGGCGCTGCGCCTGCTGGGCGGGCTGCCGGAGGCGGTCGCCGGGGATCCGGAACAGCTGGCGGGGGCGGTCCGGGCGATGGGCGCGGACGGTGCGGTGTGCGCGGACTTCTCGGACGACGGGGCGGCCGTGGGCTGCCCGGTCGTCGCCTACTCCGGGCGCGGGGATCCCCTCCTCGCGCCCGGCGCCATGCGGTCGTGGGCCGGGCGGACGCCGGAGTTCCTGGGGTGCCGGACCTTCCCCGGGGACCACTTCTACCTGAGCGCCCACGCCCGTGCCATCACGGCCGACCTGGCCCAGCTGCTGCCGCGGTACGCCGCGGAGCGCTGAGCGGGCGGCGTTCCAGCGGAACCCGGAGGTACCCCGTCATGCTGCCCCGACCCAATGAACTCCTGGCGCGCTACGTCGCGTTGTGGAACGAGAAGGACGAGCGGCGCAGGCGCGACATGGTGTACGGCCTGTACGCGCCGGACTGCGTCTACGTGTTCTACCGCAAGGATCCGATCCGGGGGCACGCGGCGCTCCTGGACCAGCTGGCCTACACGCACGAGGTGTACGGCCCGATGGGGTACGAGTTCCGGTCCTCGAACAACGCGACCGGCCACCACGACGTCGTCCGGTTCAACTGGGTGATGGTCTCGGGGGCCACGGGTGAGATGGAGATGTCCGGTCAGGACATCGTCGTGCTCGCCGAGGACGGTCGAATTCAGGCCGACTACCAGTTCCACGACAGGATGCCCTCGTCGTTCTCGTACAACGACGGGTACGAGGAGCACGGCGTGGCCGTACGGCACGCGCGGCCCACCCGTACCGGCGCCGGCGGCCCCTGACGTGGACCGGTCCCGGACGCGCTCCGGCCCCGCGGCGTCCTCGTGCCGCGGGGCCGGGTGCGTCGGCGGCGGGCCGTCAGTGGGTGGCGGCCGCCAGGGCGTTGGGCGCGTACTGGCGCAGGACGAGCTCGGTGGTGGCCAGGGCCATGCGGGCGGGGCCGGTGTCGCCGAGGACCTCGCCGTTGGCCAGGGTGCCCCCGACGATGAGCATCAGGGTGTCGGCGAGGGCGTCGGGGTCCTCGGCGCGGGCCTCGACGCCCTTGTCGCGGAACCAGTTGCGCAGGCCCTTGAGGTGCAGCTTCGCCTCCTGGCGGCCCGGGTGTCCGGGCTCGCGGAACTCGCTGGAGGTGTTGTAGTAGATGCAGCCGTGGAAGTCGGGCTCGCGGACGCTGGCGTGGAAGAACTCCATGAGCGCGAGGATCTGACGGGCCGGGTCCCCGGCGTGGGGGCCGGTGACCTCCTCGGCCTGCTCCCACCACTGCGCGTCGCTCTCGCGCAGCCAGGCCGCGATCAGCTCGTCCTTGCTGGCGAACTCGCGGTAGAGCAGGCTCTTGCCCACTCCGGTCGCGTCGATCACCTGCTGCATGCCGACGGCCCGGACCCCCTGCTCACCGAAGAGTTTGGCCGAGGCTTCCAGGATCCGCCGCCTCGTACCTGGTGCCGGTGTGCGCGCCATGTCTCAACTCCTTCGCCTCTCCCCCGCGGTTCCCAGCATACGTTTGACACCGGGGTTTGTGAGCGCTAGAAATGGACCGATCAGTCCAGGACTGATCGGTCCATCATTTGTTCGCATAGCGCGTTCCGTAGAGCCACTGCTTCCGACGACACTCCGATCGGAGTCTGATCATGACCGAGGCATCCCCGACCTCTCCCCCCATCGCACGGGTGTTACCGCCCGCCCCCGCGGTCAAGAGCCTGCCGCTGCTGCTCCTGGTCGTGTGCGCGGTGCAGTTCCTCGACGCGATGGACATCGCGAGCATGGGACCGGCCCTCCCCCTGGTCCAGGCGGACCTCGGGATGTCGACCTCCGCACTCCAGTGGGTCGTCTCGGCGTACGCGCTGGGCTTCGGCGGGTTCCTGCTCCTGGGCGGCCGGCTGGCCGACCTCTACAACCGCAAGAAGCTGCTGATCGGCTGGCTGGCGGTGTTCGTCGTCGCCAGCGTGCTCGGCGGCATCGCCGACGACGGCGTGGTCCTGGTGGTCGCCCGCCTCCTCAAGGGCGTCAGCGCCGGCATCACCGCACCCGCCGCCATGGCGATCCTGCTCGACGCCTTCCGTGACGAGCAGTCACGCAACCGCGCCCTGGGCACCTTCCTCGCCGTGGCCTCGGCCGGCTACTCCCTCGGTCTCATCCTCGGCGGCCTGATGGCGGGCGTCTCCTGGCGGCTCGTCCTGTTCGCCCCGGCCGTCGCCGGTGTGCTGGTCGCGCTGCTCGCCGCGTCGGTCGTCCCCTCGCAGCAGGAGAAGGGCGGGAGCGGCAGCCTCGACATCCTCGGCGCCGTCACGGTGACGGCGGGCGCGGTGGCCCTGGTGTACGGACTCAGCCGGGCCGCCAGCGACGGCTGGGGCGACGCCCAGACGATCGGCTCGCTGATCGCCGCCGCCGTCCTCTTCCCGCTGTTCGCCGTCGTCGAGAGCCGCCACCCGGCCCCGCTGGTGCCGCTGTCGGTCTTCCGCAAGGGCCAGCTGACCCGGTCCCTGATCGCGATGCTCTTCTTCGGCGCCTACGTCTCCTTCCAGTTCGTGCTGACCCTCTACTACCAGGAGCAGCTGGGCTGGACCCCGCTGGAGGCCGGCCTCGCCTTCCTGCTCGGCGGCGTGCTGACCGCGGGCACCGCCCGCTACGGCGCCGCGCTGGTCACCAAGTACGGCGCCTGGCCGGTCGCGACCGGCGGCCTGGTCCTGCTGAGCATCGGCTACCTGGGCTGGGTCCTGCTGATGGGTCAGGTCGACCCGCTGGTCACCCTGTTCGCGCAGCAGCTCCTCGGCGGGCTCGGCTTCGCCGCCGTCTACCCGGCGCTGAACATCGCCGCCGTCGGCACGGCCGCACCGGACGAGCAGGGCCTGGTCTCGGGCCTGTTCAACGCCGGCGCCCAGATCGGCAACGGCGTGGTCATCGCGCTCACCGCGACCGTCTTCTCGCTCAGCACCGGCGGGATCGCCCCGTACCGGGCCGGCCTGTGGACCGTCACCGTCCTCACCCTCGGCGTGACCCTCGTGGCCCTGGCGGGCGCCGCCCGCTACCGCCAGAAGGCCTCCGCCTGACCGGAGGGGACGCCGCCGCGGCGCCCCCTCCCCCCGATCGGCCGTGCAGCACGTCCGGCGCACCCATTGGATCCCCCGCATCCGGTGCCGGACGTGTTGCACGGCCTTTGGCGTGTCATTGACACGCCCCCAGCCGAGCAAGTACGGTCGGGACCGATCGGTCCACTAAGAATTCAGAGCAACACCAGTTCGCACACGACACCGTTCTCTTTCCATCTCGCGGGGAGATGTTTGTGTTGCTGTTCTCAGTCCTGGGATCCATAGAGATAATGAAACAGAGAGTCGCCGTGAGGCTCGGCGGCGCCATGCAGCAGACGCTCCTGGCGACCCTGCTCGCGGCCGGCGGATCGCTCGTCACCGTCGACTCCCTCATCCTCGAACTGTGGGGGACCACACCCCCCAACAAGGTCGAGAACGCCCTGCAGGCGCAGGTCAGCAGGGTCCGCAGGACCCTCGCCGCGGTCGAGCCCGAACGCCAGGGCTCCCGGGTGGTGACGAGCACCTCCGGCTACCAGTTCCTCTTCGACCGGTGGGAGCTCGACGCCTACGTGTTCCTCGACACCGTGGACGCGATCCACGCGCGCTCGGGGACGGACACCCTCTCCGACCACCGCCAGAACATCACCGACCTGCGCGAGGGATTATCCCGCTGGCGCGGCCCGGTATTCGGCGGGCTGGCCGGCGGGCCCATCTGCAGGACCGCCTCCACCCGATATCTGGAGGCACGGAATTCCGCGCTCATTCTGCTTTACGACCTGGAACTCCGCACCGGCGGCCACGAACGGATCCTCCCGGAACTGACCGAGCTGTACTCGCGCAACCCCAACCACGAGCAGTTCTGCATGCTGCTCATGCGCGCCCTGTACCGCTCCGGCCGGCAGCTCGACGCGCTGACGGTCTACCGCCAGTGCCGGCACAACATGATCGAGTCGCAGGGCATCGAACCCTCCCCCGTCCTGAGCCAGTACGAGCGGGCGATCCTGACCCACGACCCGATGCTGCTCCAGGACGAGCCCTACTGGCCGGTGCCGGCCCTCGTCGCGGGCTAGCCGGGGCCCCCGATGGGCGACTTCCTGCTGCTGGTCGCACACGGCAGCCGAGACCCCCGGCACGCGCGGACGGTACGCGCGCTCACCCGGCGGATCCGGTCGGCGAGGCCCGGACTGCCCGTCACCGCGGCCTTCCTGGACTTCGACCCGCCCTCCGTACCGGGCGCGCTGGAGCGGCTGGCCCGCCTCGGCGCCCGGAGCGTGGTGGTCCAGCCCCTGCTGCTGACCCGCGCCTTCCACGCCTCCGTCGACCTGCCCGGCGTACTGCGCCGGGCGCCGGCCTCCCTGACGGTGCGGCAGGCCCGCGTCCTGGGCCCCGACCCGCTGCTGACCGCCGTACTGGAACGCCGGCTCCACGAGGCCGGCCTCGGCCCGGGGGTGCGTACGGACACCGCCGTGGTCCTCGCGGCCGCGGGCACCGCCGACCCGGAGGCGGCAGCCTCCCTCGCCGGGATCGCCCGGCGGTGGCAGCGCACCGGATGGCGGGCGGTACGGCCCGCGTTCGCCTCCGGCGGCGCCTTCCCCCGTACCGAGGACGCCGTACGGGCGCTGCGCGCCGGGGGCGCGGAACGGGTCGCGGTGGCCCCGTACGTCCTGGCCCCCGGCCGGCTCCCGGACCGGATCGCGGCGGGCGCCGCCGAAGCCGGGGCGGACCACCTGGGCGCCGTGCTCGGAGCCGCCCCGGAACTGGCCCGGCTCGTACTGCTGCGGTACGACGCCGCCCGGGCCGGCGCCCTCGCCCTGACGGGCTGACGCGGGCGCCGGGCGCCGGGCGCTGAGGGGTACCGGGCGATGCGGGCGCCGGATCAGCCGCGCAGGCCGCGGCGGCGCAGCATCCGCCGTTCCACCGGGGCGAAGACCAGCAGTTCGACGGCGATGCCGACGAGCAGGATCAGGATGATGGCCAGGAAGATCCGGGCCATGTCGGAGGTCTCGCGCCCCGATTCCAGCAGCTGGCCGAGGCCGAGGCCCAGGTCGGGGCTGCTGGCGATGATCTCGGCGGCCATCAGGGAGCGCCAGGAGAACGCCCAGCCCTGCTTGAGCCCGGCCAGGTAGCCGGGGAGGGCGGCCGGCATCACGACGTGGCGGGCGCCGCGCAGGCCGGTGGCACCCAGCGAGCGGCCGGCGCGCAGGAACAGCGGCGGGACCTGGTCGATGCCGGAGACCAGGCCGTTGGCGATGGAGGGGGTGGCGCCGAGCAGGATGACTGCGTACATCATCGAGTTGTCCAGGCCCAGCCAGAGCACGGCCGGGGGTACCCAGGCCACCGAGGGCAGGGACTGCAGGCCGGACAGGACGGGGCCGACGGCGGCGCGGACGAACCCCACCCGGGCGACGAGCAGTCCGAGCGGGGTGCCGATGGCGAGGGCCAGCAGGAAGCCCGACATGCCGCGCCAGACGCTGGTCCAGAGGACGTCGAAGAGGGTGCCCTTGAACCAGAGGTCGGCCAGGCTGTCCCAGACCGCGGCCGGCGGCGGAAGGACGTGGTCCTCGGCGACCCCGGCCAGGGCGAGGACCTGCCAGGCCGTCAGTACCAGGAGCACGGCCGTGAGCGGGGGCAGGGCCTTGGCCAGGAGCACCCGGCGGCGCGGGGCGCGTGCTCCCTGGCGGGATTCCAGCGCGTCCAGCCCGGCCAGCTCGTTGGCGGCGGTCCGGGACCCGAGTTCGCGGGAAACCGGTTCAGTGGCGGCCATGGCGGCGGATCTCCCCTCGCAGGTGTTCGGTGATCTCCAGGGACAGGTCCGCGACCGCCGCGTCCTCGATGCGGCGCGGCTGGTCGAGGTCCACGGCCCATTCGCGGGCGACGCGGCCGGGGCGGGAGGAGAGGAGGACGACGCGCTGGGCGAGGCGGACGGCCTCGCGCACGTTGTGGGTGACGAAGAGGACCGACACTCCGGTCTCCTGCCAGATGCGGGTGAGTTCGCCGTGCAGGACGTCGCGGGTGATGGCGTCGAGGGCCGCGAAGGGCTCGTCCATCAGCAGCAGGCGGCTGTCCTGGGCGAGGGCCCGGGCCAGGGCGACGCGCTGGCGCATGCCCCCCGAGAGTTCGTGGACGCGCTTGCCGTGGGCGCCGCCGAGGCGGACGAGCTCCAGCAGCCGCTCCGCCTCGGGCCTGCGCCCGGCCTTGGGGACCCCGCGCAGCCTCAGCGCCAGTTCGATGTTCCTGCCCGCGGTCAGCCACGGGAACAGGGCGTGCTCCTGGAACATCAGGGCCGGACGGCCGAGGGTCTCGATGGACCCGGCGGTCGGGGAGTCCAGGCCGGCCACCAGGTTGAGGAGGGTGGACTTGCCGCAGCCGGAGGCGCCGAGGAGGGTGACGAACTCCCCGGGCGCCACGTCGAGGCTGATGTCGTCCAGGACCGGCTGGGGGCCGGCGGGTCCGGGGAAGGACTTCGAGACGTGGTCGATGCGGACGGCCGCGCGGGCCGTGGCGGTGCCGTGCTCCGCGTTGATCAGGGCGGTCGCCATCGCGGGTCACCTTCCTTGGTCGGCGGTGCCGAGACCCGCGTGGTCGACGGTGGGCTTGCCGAGGGAGCCGAGGACCTCGTTGAGGGGTCCGAGGTCGTAGATGCCGGTGAGGTCGGGCCGCTCCAGGAGGCCGGCCGTGACGGCGTGGTCGGACTGGGCCTTCAGGGTGGTGGCGAGGGGGTCGTCGGTGACGAGGATCCCCGGCCAGGCCGCGTCGACGACCTCGGGCTCCAGCTCCTTGCCGCTGAGGGTCTTCAGGGCGGCGTTCGCGGAGGCCTTGGCCCGGTCCGGGTCTGCGTTGATCCACTCGTTGGTCTTCACCGTGCCGCGCAGTACGGCCCGGACCACGTCCCGGTGCTCCTTGAGGAACTTCTGCGAGACGACGACGTTCGTGATGACGAACTTCCCGCCGGGCCACAGGTCCCGCTCGTCGAGCAGGACGGCGGCGCCTTCGGCGACGAGCTTGGACGCGGTGGGCTCCGGCACCCAGGCGCCGTCGACGGCGCCGGAGCGGTAGGCGTCGGGGGTGACGGTGTTGTTGGTGCGGACGACGGAGACGTCGCCCCGGCCGCTGGCCGCGTCCACCTTCCAGCCGCGTGCGGCGATCCAGTCGAGGAAGGCCACGTCCTGGGTGTTGCCGAGCTGCGGGGTGGCGATCTTCTTGCCCTTGAGGTCGTCCAGGGTCTTGATCTTCCGAGGGTTCACGACGAGTTTGACGCCGCCGGAGGCGGAGCCGGAGACGATCCGCAGGTTGGTGCCCCCGGACCGGACGTAGCCGTTGACGGCGGGCGAGGGGCCGATGAAGCCGATGTCGACGGAGCCCGCGTTCAGGGCCTCGATCTCGGCGGGCCCGGCGTTGAAGGTGGTGGTCTTCAGGGCGGTCCCGCCCAGCTCCCGCCGGATCAGGCCCTCCCGTACGCCGACCAGGGCGGTGGCGTGGGTGAGGTTGGGGAAGTAGCCGACGCGGACCTCGGCGGCCGAGAGCTTCCCGGCGCCGTCGGCGGCGGCCGGTGCGGCGTCCGGCACCCCGACCGCCCGGGATCCGTAGCCGCAGGAGGCGAGGGCGGCGGCGAGCAGCAGGGCGAGGGCCGCGACGGGGCCTCGGCGGTGCGGTGGGGACATCGTCAGAGGGTCCATTCGTGCTCGTGCCCGGTGAAGGCCTCGCCCGCCATGCCGGCGGTCAGGGTGGTTCCGTCCGAGGGGTCGATGAGGAGGAAGGAGCCGGTGCGGCGGGAGTCGGCGTACGCGTCGAGCGCGAGTGCCTCGCCGGTGCGGACGACGACGCGGCCGATGTCGTTGGCCACCAGCCGGCCGGGATCCAGGTGCTGGGAGAGGTCGGCGAGGGTCAGCCGGGAGGGGATCTCCCTGACGATCGCCTTGACCGTGCGGGTGGTGTGCTTGAGCAGGACGCGCTGGCCGACGGTGAGGGGCCGGTCGGCGACGTGGCAGACGGTGGCGACGACGTCCTGCGTGGTGGCCGGGGCGGCCCCGTCGGGGGCGATGAGGTCGCCGCGGGAGACGTCGATGTCGTCCTTGAGGCGGACGGTGACCGACTGCGGGGCCCAGGCGGTGTCCACGGACCCGCCGAGGGCGTCGATGCCCTCGATGACGGAGGTGCGGCCCGAGGGCAGGACGGTGACGGCCTCGCCGACGCGCAGGACGCCGGAGGCGATCTGGCCCGCGTAGCCGCGGTAGTCGGGGTGCTCGGCGGTCTGCGGACGGATCACGTACTGGACGGGGAAGCGGGCCGGGCCGGCGGTCAGCTCGTCGCTGACGGGGACGGTCTCCAGGTGCTCCAGGACGGTGGGGCCGCCGTACCAGTCCATGTTCGCGGAGGGCTCGACCACGTTGTCGCCGGCCAGGGCCGAGATGGGGATCGCCGTGATGTCGTGCAGGCCGAGTCCGGCGGCGTAGGCGGTGAACCCGTCGGTGATGGCGGCGAAGACGCCCTCGTCGTAGTCGGCGAGGTCCATCTTGTTGACGGCGAGGACGACGTGGGGGACGCGCAGGAGGGCGGCGACTGCGGCGTGCCGGCGGGTCTGCTCGATGACGCCGTTGCGGGCGTCGACGAGGACCACGGCGAGGTCGGCGGTGGAGGCGCCGGTGACCATGTTCCGGGTGTACTGCACGTGCCCGGGGGTGTCGGCCAGGATGAAGCGGCGGCGGGCGGTCGCGAAGTAGCGGTAGGCCACGTCGATCGTGATGCCCTGCTCCCGCTCGGCCCGCAGGCCGTCGGTGAGGAGGGCCAGGTCCGGGGCGTCCTGCCCGCGGTCCTGGGAGACCCGCTCGACGGCTTCCAGCTGGTCCTCCAGGACCGACTTCGAGTCGTGCAGCAGACGGCCCACGAGGGTGGACTTGCCGTCGTCGACGGAACCCGCGGTGGCGAAGCGCAGCAGCGTGGTCGCGCTGAGCTGCTCGGTGGTGGTCGTCATGGTTAGAAGTACCCTTCGCGCTTGCGGTCTTCCATCGCGGCCTCGGACAGCTTGTCGTCGGCGCGGGTCGCGCCCCGCTCGGTGAGGCGGGACACGGCGATCTCGGCGATCACGGCGTCGAGGTCGGCGGCGTCGGAGTCGACGGCGCCGGTGCAGGACATGTCACCGACGGTCCGGTAGCGCACGAGGCGCTTCTCGACCGGTTCGGTGTCCTTGGGGCCGCCCCATTCGCCGGCGGTGAGCCACATGCCGTTGCGCTGGAAGACGTCGCGCTCGTGCGCGAAGTAGATCTCGGGGAGTTCGATGCCCTCGCGGGCGATGTACTGCCACACGTCCAGCTCGGTCCAGTTGGAGAGCGGGAAGACGCGGACGTGCTCGCCGGGGGCGTGGCGGCCGTTGTAGAGCTGCCACAGCTCGGGGCGCTGGCGGCGGGGGTCCCACTGGGAGAACTCGTCGCGCAGGGAGAACACGCGTTCCTTGGCGCGGGCCTTCTCCTCGTCGCGGCGGCCGCCGCCGAACACGGCGTCGAACTTCAGCTGCTGGATCGCCTCGGTGAGGGGCACGGTCTGGAGCGGGTTGCGGACGCCGTCGGGGCGCTCGCGGAGCTTGCCCGCGTCGATGTAGTCCTGGACGGAGGCCACGTGCAGGCGCAGGCCGTGCTCGGCCACCGTCCGGTCGCGGTAGGCGAGGACCTCGGGGAAGTTGTGCCCGGTGTCCACGTGCAGCAGCGAGAACGGCACCGCGGCCGGCGCGAACGCCTTCAACGCCAGGTGCAGCATGACGATCGAGTCCTTGCCGCCGGAGAACAGGATCACCGGCTTCTCGAACTCGCCCGCCACCTCACGGAAGATGTGCACCGCCTCCGACTCCATGGAGTCCAGGTGGTTCAGCGCCCTCGCGGGCCTGTTGATGGGGATGACGGTGGTCACGCGAGACCCCTCTGTTCGAGCAGCGCGAAGAGCGCGGCTGCGGATTCCCGGACGGTCTGCGTGTGCGACTCGATCCGCAGGTCCGGCTTCTGCGGGGCCTCGTAGGGGTCGTCGACGCCGGTCAGACCGGAGATCTCGCCGGCCGCCTGCTTCGCGTACAGGCCCTTCACGTCGCGCTCGGAGCACACCTCGACCGGGGTCGCGACATGGACCTCCAGGTACGTGGTGCCCTCGGCGGCGTGCCGCTTCGCGACGGCCTCGCGGCTGTCGGCGAAGGGCGCGATCACCGGCACGAGCGCCTTGACACCGTTGCTCGCGAGGAGTTCGGCGACGAACCCGATCCGCTGGACGTTGGTGTGGCGGTCGTCGCGGCCGAAGCCCAGACCCGCCGAGAGGAACTCGCGGATCTCGTCCCCGTCGAGCACCTCCGCCCGGTGGCCCTCGGCACGCAGCCGCTCGGCCAGCGCGTACGCGATGGTGGTCTTGCCCGCGCTGGGCAGACCGGTCAGCCACACCGTGGCTCCCTGGCCGGTCACGCTCATCTGCTCCGTCTCCCTGAGGTCCGTCATCAGCCGTGGAGTCCGCACTCGGTCTTGCCGCGTCCGGCCCACCGTCCGGCCCGGGCGTCCTCGCCCTCCGCTACCCGGCGGGTGCAGGGGGCGCAGCCGACGGAGGCGTACCCGTCCATCAGCAGCGGGTTCGTCAGGACCCCGTGCTCGGCGACGTACGCGTCCACGTCGTCCTGCGTCCAGCGGGCGATCGGCGAGACCTTGACCTTCTGCCGTCGGGCGTCCCAACCCACCACGGGCGTGTTCGCCCGGGTCGGGGACTCGTCACGGCGCAGCCCGGTCGCCCACGCCTCGTACGAGGTCAGACCCTGCTCAAGGGGCTTGACCTTGCGCAGGGCGCAGCACAGGTCGGGGTCGCGGTCGTGGAGCTTGGGCCCGTACTCGGCGTCCTGCTCGGCGACCGACTGGCGCGGGGTCAGCGTGATGACGTTGACGTCCATCACCGCCTCCACCGCGTCCCGCGTGCCGATCGTCTCCTCGAAGTGGTAACCGGTGTCCAGGAACACCACGTCCACACCCGGAGCGACCCGCGAAGCGAGATGGGCGACGACCGCGTCCTCCATCGAGGACGTCACGCAGAACTTCTTCCCGAAGGTCCCCACCGCCCAGCGCAGGACGTCCAGCGCGGAAGCGCGCTCCAGGTCCCGGCCCGCCCGTTCGGCGAGTTCTTTCACATTTCCGTGCACTTGAGTCGTCGTCATCCGGCGGCTCCTTCGAATGGGGAACGCGGCGAACGGGCATGAATTCTCAGAGCCGAGATTAGCAACGCCGACACATAAAGCACTGACGGTCCGCTGATAGCGCCTGAGCAGGCACTATGTAGAAATTGAGAGCTTTGCCGAGTTCCTCCGGGCGAATGTCAGGGCACGGTAAGCCTCCTATCAGCGGACCGCCAGCACCCTTGTGCGAAAGTGATCCGAAAATCCCTTTGCAATTCGTCCGACACCCCGGAGAGGGAACGCGGAGAAATGAGCCTGCAAGGTCTGAACGGTCTGCGCCGAGGAAGGCTGATACGCCGCCTCGCGCTCTGTCTGTCGGCGGTGGGACTCACCGCCTCCATGCTCACCGCGGCGGGCCCCGCCGCCGCCGGCACGCCGGAGACCTGGACCTCCAGCTTCCAGGGCAGCGACGGCGTCACCTACACGGCGACCAACCACCTGGTGGACGCCTCGCGCGGGCCCGGCCGGCAGTGGATGCTCGTCTGGTCCGGGCCCGCCAAGCAGCCGGCGCCCGACTTCCTGACCGTCATCGACGCCACCCCGGGCTCCCCCACGTACGGGAAGGTCGCCAACACGGTCACCGTCGGCCCGAACAACGGCAACGAGCCGCACCACATGCAGTACGTGTGGCACAAGGGCGACCGGATCTACGCCGGCGGCATCATGAGCGACACCACGTTCGTCTTCGACGCGAAGGCCCTGCCCGCGCTGACGATCGCCGGGGTCAACACCACCGCCGACACCCCCTGCGGGACCCTGCCCGACGCCTACCAGGTGCTGAGCGACGGCACCGCGTACGGCACGTACATGGGCGGCCCCAACGTGACCGGCCCCTGTACCTACACCAACGGCGAGGTGCGGGTCGGCAACGGCGCGGCGGGCTCGCCCGGCGAGATCGTGCGCATCGGCAAGGACGGGAAGACCATCGCGGAGATCCCGGCGGCCACCGAGGCGGGCGAGGACCCGGCCCAGTGCGGGAACGTGCCCGCCCTGCCCGCCGCGACCTGCGCCAACCCGCACGGCATCGCGGTCCGCGAGGACCTCAACGTCATGGTGGCGAGCGACTTCGCCGAGGCCCGCAACTTCATGACGCCCGACTCGGCGCTCAAGGAGAACCTGGCCCGCCAGACCGTCCGCGTCTTCGACATCACCAACCGGGACGACCCGACCCTGAAGTCGGTGTCGAAGGTCGCCGACGGCCCTCGCGGGGCGCAGGAGCAGCGGGCCTTCTTCCGCGAGTCCCGCGTGGTCATGGAGACCGCGCTGACCAACCGGCCCGGCAACAAGGGCGCGTTCGTCTCCTCGATGGCCGGCGGGGCGATCTTCTACACCCCGGACATCACCGCGCCCGACCCGCAGTGGAAGGAGGTCTTCGACGACACCACCGCCTACCGCTCCTTCCAGCGCGACAAGGAGATCACCGGCAGCGGGGACAACGGCAGCTGGCTGGCCGTCAGCCCCGACGACCGCTTCCTCTTCCATACGGTGATGGGCCAGTCGGTGCCGTACGGCAAGCCGCTCGACCAGACCACCGGCATGATCTACGTCCTGGACATCCAGAAGCTGCTCGCGGCCGGCACCGGCGCGAAGTGCTCGGTCGACGAGCTCGCCGAGGCGAGCCGGGGCGGGCGCGAGCGGGACTGCCCGGAGCTGGTGAGCACCGTCCCGATCCGCGACGTCAGCTCGGGCGGGCCGCACTGGGGCGCCATGGACAACTTCCGGCGCGGCGCGGACGGCGTCTACCGGGAGACGACGCAGGTGAGCCGGATCGCGGTCGCCAACTACTTCGTCGCCGGGTCCTTCGGCGGCGGCGGTGACCACCGGGTGTGCGTGTTCGACCTGGACCGGCGCGGCCGGGTGACCCTCGACCGGTCGTTCCGGGACGAGAACACCGGCAAGCCGTGCGTCGGCTTCAACCGGGCGTCGTGGCCGCACGGCGACTTCGGCGACGCGCAGCCGCACGGTGTCCTGTTCGTGGTCAGCGACAGCGCCGTCCGACGGTGAACGCGGTCCTCCTGGCGGCGGTCGTCCTGACCGCCGCCCTGGCGGTGGGCGTCCTGCTGCTGCTCCGTACGCGGCTGCTCGCCCGCCGCACCACCGCCACGGCGTACTTCGCGGCGGCGGTGGCGTGCGCGGCCCTCGCCGGATCCCTCGCGCCCGCGGACGGCGCCGGTGCGGGTGCGCGGGTTTCGGCCGGGCCGCTGCTCGGCTCCCTCGGGCTGGGCGGGCAGCAGGTGCCGGTGCTGGTGGTGCCGAACCGGCCGGGGCGCAACCTGGTGGGCGTGGCCGCCGCCGGAGCCGCCGCCGGGACGGACCGGGAGCGGCTCGTGCGGGGCGGGCCGCGTCCCGGGTCGACTCTGACGTGGATCCCGGTGGAACTGCCGGCCGGGCCCGGGCAGGTGTGGGTGTCGGCCGGCGGGTCCTCGGCGCCGCTGGCGGTGGACACGGGCCGCGCGGGCGGGAAGCCGGCGCCGGGCGGGCTGCTGGGCGCCGACGGGGCGGAGTGCGCGAGCGCCGCCGCCGGGGCGGTGCTGGGCGGCAGCACGCGGGCGCCGTCCGGGTGCCCGTCCGACGCCCTGACGGAGGCGGACGCGGCCGCGCTGCGGGACACCGTCGCCTTCCTCGCGGGGCGCGGGACCCGGGCGGTGTCCCTGGCCGGGGACGACTCGCCGCGCGGGCGGGCCGCGGCCGCCGAAGTGCGTGCCGCCGCCGCCCGGGCGGGGATCGCCGTGGGGGCGCCGGACGCCTCCGCCCGCCGGCCGCTGGTGGTCACCGCCGGCTGGTCGGGCGCGGACACCGCCGTACGCGACGTCGAGGCCGGCCGCGTCCTCGCCGAGGGCACGTACCTGGCGCCCTGGCTGCTGACGGCCCCGCTGCTCTCGCCGAGCGCGGGCCAGCTGATCCCGCTGCGGTACGCCCCGACCGGCCCGGCCGCCGTCGAGTACGCGGCCGCGCTCGGCGCCCGGCTGCCCGGCGAGGTGCCGACCGCCGCCGGGTACGAGGCCTGGCGCGCGGCCCGCGGTACGGCGGGCCCGGCGCCCGCGAAGCTGTACGCCGCCGCCGTGCTGTACGTGCCCGGCAGCGGGGGCCCCTCGGCGGGCGGCGGCCACCACACCACGTCCGCGAGCTGGCTTCCCAGCGGCATGATCGTCCCGGTCTCGAACCTGGGCACCACCTGACAAGGAGCAGGACCACCATGACGGAAACAGTCGCCGCGCCCCCGGTCCGGACCGCCAGAGCCGCGCGCCCCGCCGCCGCCAAGCGCCCCGAGGGCCAGTGGGCCCTGGGCGAGCGCGAGCCCCTGAACTCCAACGAGGAGTTCAAGGCCGCCGAGGACCCCCTCCTCGTCCGCGACCGCATCGAACGCGTCTACTCCCGCGAGGGCTTCGCCTCCATCCCCTCCGACGACCTGCGCGGCCGGATGCGCTGGTGGGGCCTGTACACCCAGCGCAAGCCGGGCATCGACGGCGGCAGGACCGGCTCCCTCCCCCCGGAGGAACTGGAGGACGAGCACTTCATGATGCGCGTGCGCAGCGACGGCGGCACCCTCGACGCCGCCCAGCTGCGGGCCATCGCCGACATCTCGATGCGCTTCGCCCGCAACACCGCCGACGTCACCGACCGGCAGAACATCCAGCTGCACTGGGTGCGGATCGAGGACGTCCCGACGATCTGGCGGCGCCTGGAACAGGTCGGCCTCTCCACCACGGAAGCGTGCGGGGACTGCCCCCGGGTCATCGTGGGCAGCCCGGTGGCCGGGGTGAGTACGGACGAGGTCCTGGACGCGACCCCGGCGGTGCGGGAGATCGCCGCCCGCTACATCGGCGACCCCTCCCTCTCCAACCTGCCGCGCAAGTACAAGACGGCGGTGTCCTGGCTGCCGGACGTCCCGTACGAGATCAACGACCTGGCGTTCCTCGGCACGGTCCACCCGGAGCACGGCCCGGGCTTCGGCATGTGGGTGGGCGGCGGCCTCTCGACGGTCCCGATCCTGGCGCAGCACGTGGGCGTCTGGGTCCCCCTCTCGGACGTCCCGGACGTGTGGGTGGCGGTAGCCCGTCTCTTCCGCGACCACGGCTACCGCCGCCTGCGCGGCCGCGCCCGCCTGAAGTTCCTCGTCGCCGACTGGGGCGTGGAGAAGTTCCGCCGGGTCCTGGAGGAGGAGTACCTGGGCCGCCCCCTCCCCGACGGCCCGGCCCCCGCGCTCCCGCCGGCCCCGATCGACCACATCGGCGTACACCGCCAGCGGGACGGCCTCTCGTACGTGGGCGCGGCACCCGTCGCCGGCCGCCTGTCCGGCACCAGACTCGCGGCTCTGGCGGACCTGGCCGAGTCCCACGGCAGCGGCCGGGTCCGCCTCACCCCGTACCAGAAGCTGCTGGTCCTGGACGTGGCCGACCCGGAGCCCCTGATCGCCGACCTCGCGGAAATCGGCCTCCAGGCCCGCCCCTCCCCGTGGCGGCGCAACACGATGGCGTGCACGGGCATCGAGTACTGCAAGCTGGCGATCGTGGAAACGAAGGAACGCGCGGCCACCCTCGTCTCGGAACTCGAAAAACGCCTGTCGGGCAACGAGGCAGCCCTCACCATCAACGTGAACGGCTGCCCCAACTCCTGCGCCCGCACACAGGTCGCGGACATCGGCCTCAAGGGCCAGCTGGTCCCGGACGAGAACGGCCGCCAGGTAGAAGGCTTCCAGATCCACCTGGGCGGCACCCTGACCCTCTCCACAGCCCAGGAAGGAGGCTTCGGCAAGAAACTCCGCGGCCTCAAAACCACGGCGGCGGACCTCCCGGACTACGTGGAACGCCTCACCCGCACCTACCTCGCGGACCGCACCGACCCCTCCGAGTCCTTCACCCAGTGGATCTCCCGCTGCGACGAGTCGTCCCTCCAGTAAGGAACCGGCGTCTCGGCCGAATCCAGCCAGGACGTATGTCGCCCATCGTTGGCAACGTCCATCCCGTATCTCTCGACACCGGGCTGCCCGGCGGCGATCCACCACGCGTGGGCCCGCTCCACCTCCTCCCACAGGCGGCGCGGGCCGAACTGCCGCGTATCGAAGGACGCTGCCTGCTGCCCGTCCCAGTCCACGGATGCCCAGCTGCCCCCGGCGGCGTCGGCGAGCCACAGCCGTACGGCCGCATGCTCCCCGGACGTGTCCCAGGAGTGCCAGGCCCCGGGGACGGCCAGACCGATGTGGAACTGGGCGTCGAGATCGTCCCCGGCGACCGCCCACGGCGAAAGCGTGCTCGTGCCGGCCCGCGGTACCTGACCTGGCCGCAGGACGTCGTCAAGCTCGGCCGCCACCCGCTGGGAGGAAATGAGCATGTACGAACCGTGCGCGGCGAACCGGCCCACGGCGCCACCGTCCTCGCCCTTGTCGAGCACGAGGCTCCCGTAGGAGAGCCACGCGCTGTCCCACGGGGTGACGATGCGGCCACCCGTCTCCGTCTGCTCCAGCCACGCGGAAGGGACCGACCGCACGGCACACGTCGCAACGACGTGGCTGTACGGCCCCCGCTCCGCGTAGCCCTCCGTGCCGTCGGCCGTGACGACCGTGGCCGCCAGCCCGAGGGCACGAAGGTTGCGCTCCGCGAGGATCGAGAGCTCCGGCACGTCGTCGAGCGTCACCACGGACCCGCGGTCGCACCTGCGGCTCATCAGTGCCGCGTTGAACCCGGTACCGGTGCCGATCTCCAGGACCCGGCTGTCCGCGCGCAGACGGGCGTCCTCCAGCAGCCGCACCACCGTGCTCGGCGCGGAAGCGGACGACAACGGCACCTGCGCCCCGCCCAGCGTCGTGAAACCGGTGACGAGTGGCTGATCACTGTGCGCGGCGGCCTGCCAAGCCCCTGGATCCGCCGTGCGGTCCACCCGCCGGTAGCCGCCATTTCCGTCCCGGACCCAGAAGAGGTCGGGCAGGAAGGCGTCCCGTGGCGTCCGGGACAGCACGGCCGGCCACGGCTCGGCAACCGGCCGTCCCAGCGACTCGGTGATCTCGGCCAGAAGTCTCTCGGTCCTCACGGTGGCTCCCTACTTCGGCGGGGGTGGCGGCGGGGGCGGAGGCGGCGGGGGTGGCGGTGGCGGAATGGGCCGGCCGGGTTGACTGCCGTCGTCTCCGATCGGACTGCGGTGCTTGCCCATGAACTCTCCCTTCAACTGTCTGGTACTGGTCTCAGACGGGCTCGACGTTGCCGACGGCGGTGGTGAACTCCCGCCCGGACGCCCCCCGGATGTAGGCGAGCTCCGCCCAGCGCTCGATGCCGGTGTCGGAGACGTTCTCGTTCACCACGGCCATCAGCTCGCCCTCCACCCCGGACGCGATGTCGCGCACGCGCTTGCGCAGCAGGCGGTGCGGCACGTACTCGTAGCACTCACTCATGCGGCTCCTCCGGCCCCATGCCGAGCAAAAAGTTCTCCCACCCGACCTGGGCCCGCGCGAGCAGGTCCGCACTGGGCAAGGACATCGGGGCGGTCCCCGTGCCGTCGGGGGTGTCCAGGCTCAGCACGTTGCGAGGGTGGTACCGGTTCACCGGTCCAGGGGGCTCCGGGCCCATGACACGAGAGGGAGTACGGTTCACAAGTCGACCTGTTTCCTTCAGGTTGGCCGTGCCCCGGGACCGTTCGCGCGGTCGCCGGGGTCTTTTGGGCGGCTGCCCTCCGTCAAGGAAAGCGCGCTGACCGGTCCCTCTGGAGGGGCCTCCCTACGGGCCATTCGGGGGGCCAGAATGGGGGCCAGACGGGAGGCACCATGGCGGCGGAGAGCATTGGCCATCTGCTCAAGCGGCTTCGCGACGAGCACGGTTGGACACAGCAACAGGTAGCCGACGAATACTGCCGGGTGTCCGGCACCGTCACGAAGGACGCACGCGAGGTCGGACGTTGGGAGCGTGACAAGCGCCTCCCGACTCCGGAAACGCGCCGTCATCTCGCGACGGTGTTCAGCGTGCCAGCGCCGGACCTGGACCGGGCTGCGGCGGCGTCCCGCCGGGCTCGGCGGCGTCCCGTGCTCACCACAGGGGGCCGGCCGGTCATCGCAGAGGCTGCCGAAATGGACCGTCGGACCTTCGTAGGCACCGTGACGGCTGCTGCGCTCACCACCGCAATGCCCGTCCCCCGACATGTCGATCCGGCGCTCATCCCGTACTTCGAGCAGCAACTCGACGGGCATTACCGCGCGGACATGCTGCTCGGCCCCCGCGCCCTCATCGGGACCATCAGCGCCCAGTGCGACCTCATCAACCAACTGGTCAACGCGGCGGAAGGGCCCACGCGGCAGCAAATGGCCCGGGTCGGAGTGCACTACGCCGCCTTCGCCGCGTGGCTCTACCTGGATGCCGGCGACCCGGTCACAGCCCTGCGGTGCCACGACGTCGCGCAGGAGCTCGCTCACCGGTCAAGAGACCGGGAAGCCGTCGCGTGCGCATTGGTGGACCGCGCCATGGCACGCACCGACCAGGGCATGGGAACGGCCGTGGTTGACCTCTGCGAGGGGGCCCTCATGGACGCTTCTCTCCTCTCGCCGGAGGTCCAAGTCTTCGCTCTGCAACAACAGGCACACGGCGCCTCGCTGCTCGGTGACCGGCTGCACGTGGACAAACTGCTCGACCGAGCCGGGCGCCTGCTCGACGCGGTCGACGTGGAGGCCTGGGGCACGGCTTGTCTGCGGACGCCTCACTACATCGAAGTGCAGCGTGCCACCTGCTACGGACGTCTCGGCTTGGCCAACGAAGCCGACCGGCTGTGGCAACAGATCATTCCCACTGCTCCCCCCACATCACGCCGGGATGTGGGCGTGTGGACGGGACGGCAAGCAGTTGCCGCCGCTGCTCTGCGGCAGCCGGAGCGGGCAGTGGAGCTTGCTCGGCACGCAGCCGGGATCGTTGTGGAGACCGGTTCGGAACGGGCCCGGCGCGAACTGGCCGCCGTGGAAGCGGGAATGGCTGCATGGCAAGCTGAGCCGATCGGCCAGACCTTGGCAGAGGTGCTGGCGCCCATCAACAAGGGGGTTTGACCGTGGCTGAGGCTCTGTCGGCGGAGCAGATCGAGGAGCGCATCAAGGACCTGGACGGCTGGTCCACGGACGGCCGGAGGATCGCGCGCTCGTACTCGGTCCCGCACATCCAGGGTGCTGCATTCATCGTCCACATCGCGGCCATCCAGAACGACCTCGGGCACCACTCGGACGCGACGCTCGGCTACAAGACCGTGCAGGTCTCGATCAGCTCAAGCGACCTCGGCGGATACGTCGCAGAGCACGACATCGAGCTCGCACGCCGCATCGAGGCAGCGGCACCGGCGCACGGCGCGATCTGAACGAACGCGAAGGGCATCGCATGACGATCCAACTTCGCAGGTTCACCGACGTGGAGCAGGCCCGGGGCCCGCTCATCGAGGCGTACGCCGAGGTCCGCGCGCCGTTGCTGCACCTGCCGAACTACTCGGTGCCGACCTTGGCCGAGCGTCTGGAGCGCTACGGCCGCACCCCCGGGTTCGCGGCCGTGCTCGCCTTCGACGCCGAGGACCGCCCGGTCGGGTACGCGTACGGCAACACCGTGCGGGCCGGAGACCTCTGGTGGAAGCGCATCAGCGACGACCTGGACGCGGAGTACACCCGCGCACCGACCCTGGCCCTCCGGGAGATCGGCGTGACGGTTGCCTTCCGGGGGACGGGCCTGGCCCGGCGGGTCCATGACGAGCTACTGGCCGGCCGCGAGGACCGGTACGCCTCGCTGATGGTCAACCCGGCCGCCGGAGAGGGGAAGGTCCAGCGGGTCTACGAGTCGTGGGGCTACGAGGCGATCGGCCCCGTCCAGCCCGCCCCGGACTCCCCCGTCCTCACCGCGATGGTCCGGCCGTTGAACGCGTAACCCGCGAATGACCAGCCCAGGACGGCCGCCGGACGCCGAGATGCGAGGAGCGCGTAGCGATCTGGCGCGCCTGTCGGCTTCCCCGGGCCGCTCTGTCCGCCCGCTGGTGCGGGTATCAGCCCAAGGCGGTCGCCGGACGCCGAAGAATGGGGAGCGCGTAGCGATCTGGCGCGTATGAGGGCTTCCCGGACTGCTCTGGTCGCCTTTTGGTGCAGGTAGCCGCGCACCCGGCCCCGAATCGGGACTTCTGAGGGCTCGGATGCCCGGCGGGCCGGGCCCCGGCCCCGTCGCCTGCTCCCTGACAGACCCGTCCCTTGTCCTCTGGACCGTGCCGTTCTTTTGGGGGTTTCCCGGCAGTTCTTCGGCTTTCCGGGGCGGGTCGGTCTGTCAAGGGTGGAGCGAAGCGACATCGCGTAGCGACGCGACCGAAGGGAGCGCCCTTGACAGGCCGGCCCGACACGGAAGGACGATGGGACTGACGGGAAACCCCCAAGGCTGCTCAGAGACCGCCCCAGGGGATACCGCTCCCCACCCCACCGGCCCGCACCCGGGGAGGCGGGTGGGCAACTACCGACCGGGCCCGGGGGGTCGAGGGGGAGATAGCGGGCCCGCGCCGCAAGCCCCGTACGCCCGCATGCCCCGTACCCACCCGCCTCAGCCGGCCCCCAGCTCCTCCCCCAGTGCCTCCAGCACGACCCTCGCGCTGCGGTCGACGTCCTCCGTCGTCGTGCGCCAGTTGACGACCGAGACGCGCATCGCCGCGCGGCCCTCCCACAGGGTGCCGCCGAACCAGCATTCGCCGCTGCGCTGGATGCGGGCTATGACCCGGCGGGTGGTCTCGTCGTCGTCGCCGAAGCGGACCAGGAGCTGGTTGAGGACCACGTCGTTGAGGAGTTCGACACCGGCGACACCGCCCAGGTGCTCCGCGAAGCGGGCCACGTGCTCGCAGCAGCGTTCCACCAGGTCGGCCACCCCGCTCCGCCCCAGGGTGCGCAGTGCCGCCCAGACCGGGAGGCTGCGGGCGCGGCGGGAGAAGTCCGGGACCCATTCGATGGCGTCGCGTTCGCCATCGGTCCCCGGCGGGAGGTAGCCGGCGCGTTCGTTGAGCATGGCCGCGCGGTGGGCCTCGGGGTGGGCGATGACGACGATGCCGCAGTCGTAGGGGACGTTGAGCCACTTGTGGGCGTCCAGGGCCCAGGAGTCGGCCCGCTCCACGCCCTCCACCAGCGGGCGGAGCTTCGGGCTGGCCGCGGCCCACAGGCCGAAGGCGCCGTCGACGTGGACCCAGGCCCCGTACCGGTGGGCGATGTCGCAGATCTCCCCGACGGGGTCGATGGCGCCGGAGTTGACGTCGCCGATCTGCGCGCAGACGATGACCGGCCCGTCAATGCCCGCGAGGGTGGCCTCCAGTTCCGCGGGAACCATGCGGCCCTTGTCGTCGACGGGCACGTTGCGGATGCGCGCGGTGCCGAAGCCGAGGTAGCGGGCGGCGAGGTCGATGGTCATGTGGTGCTGCGCACCGGCGACGATGGCCACGTCGGGCGCTCCGCCCAGGCCTTCGCGCTCGACGTCCCAGCCGGCTTCCGCGAGGAGCTTGTGGCGGGCGGCCGCGAGCGAGGTCAGGTGGGCCATGGTGCAGCCGGTGGGGAACCCCACCGAGGCGTGGGCGGGGAGGCCCAGCAGCTCCAGGACCCACTGCGCGGCGACGTCCTCGGCCACGGCGACGGCCGGGGAGAGGTTGTACAGGCTGGCGGTCTGGTCGTACGCCGCCACCAGCCAATCGGTGGCGATCGCGACCGGGAGGGTGCCGCCGGTGACGTAGCCGAAGTAGCGTGGGCCGTTGGCGGTCGGGATGCCGCCTTCGGCCACGGCACGGCCGAGGACCTCGATGGTCCCGGCCGGGTCGGCCGGGCCTTCGGGCAGCGGCCCACCGAACATTTTCAGCAATTGTTCGGAGTCGGCAGTGGCACCCACCGGCCGATCGGCGAGACCCGCCAGATATTCGATGGCCTGCTGATAGGCCAATGCGAGAGGCGCACTGTCTGCTGTGGTCATAGTACAAAGCTAGGCGGCTGGCACTGACGTGCGACTGACCTAAATGGCCGGAACTCCCAAACCCTTGGACAGGGGGCCGTTGGACTGTATTACTTTCTCCTGTGGCCTCGCCTGACCCAGGCGGTCGGCCGCCATCCGTGCCGAGACATGAGGAGTCCCGATGTCCGATGAGCAGACGCGCAAGGTTATCGAACAGTTCAACCAGGCATTCCAGCTGCACGACCCGGGCCTGCTGAAGGACATCCTCGCCCCGAACTGCCGCCTGGAGAACTCCGGTCCCGCCCCCGACGGCTCGAAGCACGCCGGTTATGACGAATGTCTTCAGTTCTGGACCTCGATCGCGGGCAACGAGAACATCACCTTCGAGGTCGAGGACGTCTGGGTGGCCGGCGAGCGCTCCGTCTGCCGCTGGACGCTGCGCTGGGGCAGCGGGGCCCGGGACTTCGTACGCGGGGTGAACGTGCACCGCCTGGAGAACGGCCTCCTCGCCGAGAGCTTCGGGTACGTCAAGGGATAGAGCTCTCCAACGGGAAGGGGCACGGTCCGGAATTCCGGGCCGTGCCCCTTCCCGTGCGTGCGTACGGCCGGCCTCAGTCGGCGAGCTGCGACACGATCATCACGCAGTCCTCCAGGGCCTTGGTGGCGTGCCCCTTGCCCTGCGTGTCCTCGACCAGCTGGGTGTTGCCGGGGATGAACGTGCGCCAGGTGCCGTCGCTGACCCCGCACTCCATCTTGCCGCTGACCAGCGTCATGATCTGGCGGCGCGGGGCCGGGTGGAAGTCGCCGAACCAGCCGGCCGGGATGTAGAGGTAGACGGCCTGCTTGGCCGGCACGCCCTCGGAGACGAAGAGCGACGGCGCGGGCGGGGCGAAATTGAGGGCGGTCACCTCCAGCGTCTCGTCTATGAAATGCGATTCGCCGTTCTCGTCGTTGTAGAGACGGGAAACGGCGATTTTGGCGGTCTCGGCGCTCACGGAATCTCCCTGCGAAGTAGTTCGATCGATCGACCGTCCTTCACTATCCCAGCCGACGCTGATGCGACCCTGACCGACAGCCGTAATTGCCGTCTCAGAAATTCATCAGCACCATGTCAGCCGGACCGTGCCAAGCTGATGGCAGAGAAAGGCCGTTGGAGAGGTACCCAAAGCGGCCGAATGGGGTCCGGCCCTTTCGCCGGACGGGCTCTGCCCACGCAGGTTCGAATCCTGCCCTCTCCGCAGGTGCTCATCCCAGGCACGCGCATCCCGATACGACGACGAGGGATGCGCGTGCTTTGGCATGAGGGGCCGCCCGTGCGCGCGGGTCCGCGCGACGGAGACGTACGTCCTTCCTCTTCCCTCTTCCGCAACCCGCGCGACCCCGAGAGACATGGAGACGCAGTTGCCCACCAGCGACCACCCCAACATGCCCGCGATCCGCACCCACAGGACCGACGCCGCCGCGCTCGTCGAGGAGGTCTCGTCCTGGCTGACCGTGGACGCCGACGAGATCGACGCCAAGTTCTCGGGCGAACGCTCCCGCATCGTCGAGGCCGTCACCGACATGAACGCCGCCGCGGCCGGCGCCGGCCCCCACCGCGAGGACGCCCACTACCACCAGCAGCTCCTCCTCTCCCGCATCTACCAGACGGTGATGCAGATACCCGACCGCCCCAGCGCCGAGGGATCGGTGCTGCTGCACGAGGTCACCCGGCTGCTGGAGAACGCCACCCTCCAGGCCGAGGACGCCCACCTGGAGCCCGGCCTGCTGGAGTCGGCGCCCGCCGATCCCAAGCAGTTCCTGTCCTGGCTCAAGGGCATCGTCCGCCGGCACCGCGCCTTCAAGCACCCGTACTACACCGACTTCATCAACCGCGAGGCGCGCAGCGAGGACCTGCGCACGTACGTCATCCAGGAGTCGCTGATCGACGGCCGCTTCGACGACTTCCTCGCGATGATGCAGATCGGCACGGTCGGCGCCAGCAAGATGGAGATCGCCGGCAACTACTGGGACGAGATGGGCAACGGCGATCCGGAGGCGGTGCACACCCACCTCTTCAACAAGATCTACGAGGTCTTCGACGTACGCCCCGAGGACCTGGAAGCCGCCATGACCACCACCGACCTCCACTCGGGGAACCTCGCGGTGCTGCTGTGCCGCTACCGGCACCTGTACCCGGAGGCGGTCGGGTTCCTCGGGATGACCGAGTGGCTGGCGCCGGACCGGTTCCGCAACGTGGTCCGCGCCTGGGAGCGCCTGGGCCTGCCGGAGGTGGGCATCACCTACCACCGCCTCCACATCACCATCGACTCGCAGCACGCGGCGGGCTGGTTCCACAACGTGGTCATCCCCAGCGCCGACTCCGCCTACATGCGCCGGGGCATCGCCCGCGGGGCGCTGTGGCGCGCCAACTCCTCCGCCCGCCACCTCGACGAGCGCCTGGAGCTGGCGCGGCCCGGCGCCGACACCGCCGAGGGCGCGCTCCCCGAGCGCACGCCGGTCGCCGCGGGCTGAGCCGCCGTGTCGCTGCGGGAGCACGGCTTCGCGCTGGTCGGGCTGGACCCGGTCCCCGGGGCGGTCGTGGCCGCCTTCGCGGAGCCCTCGTACGTGAACGCGTACGGGTACGGGGTCGTGCGGCTGCGGATGTCCTGGACGGCGGACGACGACTGGCTCTTCCTGCCCGTCCCCTCGTACGAGGTGCCGTACGACGTCCCGTACGACGGGGCGGACCGGCGGCTGGAGGCGGGGATGGCGGCACTGCTGCGGCGGGCCCTGGGCGGGCCGTGGCTGGACGTGCACGCGGACTGGCTGATCGAGCTGCACCGGGTCCGCACCGTGGCCCCGGCCGGGACCACGGTCCCGGTGCGGCTGCCCGGGCCGCCGGACACGGGCGACGGCGGGTTCGGGATGGTGGCGGTGGTGGGTCGGGCCGGGGTCGGGGCGGGCCGGGTGCGGCTGTTCGGCGCGGGCCGGTCGGCGCCGCTGCTGGATTCGGCCCTCGGCCCGGGGCAGGGGCTGCTGTTCGACCGGCGTACGGTCGCGTACGAGCGGCACGAGCTGGCGGCGGGCCCGGCCGGGCCGGTGGTGGAGGACCTGCTGGTCGCGCACGTGTCCCGGCCCGCCGGGCCGGAGCCGGCCCTGCGCAGGCGTCCGATGCTGGTCCGCGGCCCGGCCGGCACCCTCCTGCGCACCCGCCCGGCACTGCGCTGACGGCCCGCGCCGGAAGCACCCCCGAAGGGGGCGGCGGGGAGCACCTCTCCCCGCCGCCCCCTCTCCGTTCCCCCGTACGCGCGGAAGGGCCCCGCCGGCCGTGCCGGCGGGGCCCTCGTGACGTCGTCTACTGCGCGGCCGCGCGCAGCAGTTCGTCCAGGCGGGCCAGGTCCGCGTCGCAGAGGCGGGCGGCCTCCGCGTCGTCGGGGGCGGCCGCGCAGGCCTGGAAGCGTTCCACGACCAGCAGGCCCTGGGTCTCGATCTCGTCGGACGGCATGGACGACATGGACGGCATGGACGGCATGGGTGTGCGACCTCCCTCTCGGGTTCCTTCTCAGACCGCGTTGCAGGCGCGGAAGACGTGGACCAGCGCGGGCAGGCTCGCGCCGTGCTGGAAGGCGATGTACTCGGGCAGCACCGCGGAGGGCGCCCACTTCTGCTTGTACTCCAGCTGCGTGCGCGCCGGGTAGATGTGCGCGCCGTGCTCCCAGAGGTGCTCCATGAACCAGTGGAAGCCGAGGCTGTGGCCCGGGAACCGGGGGGCCGTCAGCGAGGTGAAGGGCGTGAAGCCGAAGTGCAGCCAGCGGGTGCCCTCGGCGGTGAACACGTCGATCGCGGCCTTGTTGAGGGCCTCCATCACCCCGGGCGGGGAGTCCGGCTGCCGTCGGCTCAGGTCGTGCATCCAGCCGGCCTGCGGGCCGTAGACGGGGGCGTACGAGACGTAGCCGACGAGTTCGCCGTCGCGCACGGCGGCGAAGAGGCGGCGCAGGTGCTGGTAGCGGCCGCCGGTCTGGCCGACGAGGAACTCCAGGGGCTTGACGCCCTCGCCCTTGGTGGAGAGCCACGCGGTGTCGAGCGCCCCTATCCGCTCCGCGTAGTCCTCGTACTCGACCTCCTTGATCTCCAGGCCGCTGCGCAGGGCGCGGGAGATCTTGTTGCGCAGCTGCATGAACTTGGTGCCGGCCAGGGTGAAGGCCTCCAGGTCGACGGCGTACGAGGCGCCCATCTGGTTCACCGTGAAGCCCTGGTCCACGTAGACGTCGGCGTCCGCGCCCTGGAGCTGGACGGACACGATCTCGCGGCCCTGCTCGGCGGCGAAGCCCACGAAGGCCGCCAGCAGCCGGGCCCGGGGGCCGTCCGGGCCGGCGGGGGCGAAGGGGGCGAAGGGGCCGCCGAACTGGACCAGGTAGCGGCCGACGGTGCGGTAGACGATCACCCCGGGGACGTCCGGGAGCCGGAAGTGGCTGTTCCCGTCGCTGAAGGCGAAATACGCGCTGGGATTTCCCGCGTCCGCGTACTTCCGGATGGCGTCGAGCGCGGCATCCGTATCCAGAACCGTTCCGGTCATTTCAGATCCATTCTCGCGCCGACAGCTCCCGACAACTCCCCCACTTATGGCACGCGGGGCCGCGCGCCACAACCCACCACAACCCACCACCGCCGCCCACCCGCCTTCCAGTCAGCCGCAGGTCAGCGACAGGTCAGTTGAAACCGCTGGTCAGATGGGTGTCAGGCCTCAGTCAGACAGTGGGTGAAAGACTCTCCATTGCATTTCAGCTTTCGGATCAAGGCAAATCCAAGGCGATCCGGACGGCGAATACGAGAAATACGAGAGAGCCCGAGGAGAACACGGCGATGCGTTCCCTGACGACAGCGCGCGGGGTCTGCGAGCAATTCCACGCAGGCCTTCTCGACGCACTCGAAGAGCTGCCGCTCACAGCCCGGGAGGGTGCGGACAGCCCGGTGCTGGAGCTGTACCGCAAGCACGGCGGTCCCGGGCTGCTCGTGCCGTCCGCGTACGGCGGCGCGGCCGCCGGTCCGCTGGAGGCGGTCCGGGTGCAGCGGGCGATCGCCTCGCTCTCGCCGTCCCTGGGCGTGGCCACGACCATGCACCACTTCACGGTGGCGATGCTGTTCCGGCTGGCGGAGGTCACCGGCCGGCTCACCCCGGCCCAGCTGAAGCTGATGTCCGCGGTGGCCTCGGACGGGCTGCTGCTGGCGTCCGGCTGGGCGGAGGGCCGTACCGACCAGAACATCCTGGCGCCGTCGGTGGTGGCCGACCGCACGCCGGGCGGCGGCTACCGGGTCAACGGCGCGAAGAAGCCGTGCAGCCTGTCCGGTTCGATGGACGTGCTGACGGCGAGCGTGCAGGTGGCACACGACGACGGGCGCTCCTCGCTGGCGCTGATGCTGATCCCGGCCTCCTCCCCCGGCGTCACGACCCGGCCGTTCTGGGCCACGCCGGTCCTCGCGGCCTCGCAGAGCCACGAGGTGCGGCTGACCGACGTGGAGGTGCCCGAGGACCTGGTCATCCACAGCACCCCCGAGGACGCCGACCGGCTCGACGACCTCCAGACCGCCGGGTTCACCTGGTTCGAGCTGCTCGCCACCTCCTCGTACGTCGGCGCCGCGTCCGCGCTGGTCGCGCAGGTGCTGGCCGGCGGGCGGGGCAGCGCCCCGGAGCGGGCGCAGCTGGCGCTGCGGATGGACGCGGCGGTCTCCCTCGTCGAGGGCGCGGCCCGCTCCCTGGAGGACGGCACCGGGGGCGACGAGGCCGTCGCCGCGGTGCTGACCGCCCGCTACGCCACCCAGGACCTGCTCTCGCAGACCGTCGACCAGGCCGTGGAGATGCTCGGCGGGATGGCGTTCATCCGCTCCGCCGACGTGGCGTACCTGGCCTCCGCGGTGCGCGCCCTCGCCTTCCACCCGCCGTCGCGCGCCAGCGTGGCCGCGGAGCTGGCCGAGTACTTCGCCGGCGGCCCGCTGCGCCTGTCCTGACCCCCCGAGCAGCAACGGCTGCTCCCGTAGCGCGGTCCGCCCGCAGTAAGGACACGACACCCCTCATGGACATCAAGAACCCGGTCGAGTCACCGGTCACCTTCAACCTGCACCGCCTGGAGTACCTGGTCGCGTTCGCGGTGACGATCGGGTTCATCCTGTGGCACTTCACGGACATCAACTGGTTCGCGGCGATCGGCCTGTTCCTGTACATCGACCTGCTCGGCTACATCCCGGGCGCGATCGCCTACCGGCGCAGCGCGGACGGGCGGATCCACAAGGCGTACTACGTGCTCTACAACTCGATGCACAGCCTGCTCAGCGTGGCCGCCGTGGGCCTGCTGTGGATGTGGCTGATCGGGCCGGAGTGGGCGCTGCTGGCGCTGCCGTTCCACGTGTTCGGCGACCGGGGCGTGTTCGGGAACTTCCTGAAGCCGTTCGGGCTGCCCTTCGAGCCGGAGGACACGCCGCTGGTGCACCAGCTGACGGCCATGCTGAAGCGCCGCTCGGCGACCGACGGCCCGGTGCCGCTGGCGTACGAGGACCACCCGGCGACGATCGCCGCCACCGGCTCCGCCACCGGCGCGGCCCCCGCCGTCGGGGCGCACCGGTGAGCCGCTACCCGGCCTGGCTGACGGACCGCGGCGGCGCGGCGGCCGCCGAGGGGTACGAGGATCCGGACGCGGCCCGGCTGGCGCTGCGCCGGCTGGCGTCGAGCGTGACGGTGCTGACCGTCAGCCGGGACGGCGTCCGGCACGGCACCACCGCCAGCGCCGTGGTCACCCTGTCGCGGGACCCGCTGGTGCTCGGTGCGTGCCTGCGGCCGACGTCCACGTTCGCGGGGATGGTCCGCAGGGCGGGCCGCTTCTCGGTGAACGTGCTCGGCTCGGCGCAGCAGGACGTGGCCCGCCGCTTCGCGAACCCTTCCCGCCCGCTGGGCGACGCCCAGTTCGACGGCTTCGACTGGACCACCGACCCGCTCACCGGCGCCCCGCTGATCGGCGGGAGCCTGGCGCACATGGCGTGCCGGGTGCTGGGCTGGCACCAGGTCGGGGACCACGACATGCTCCTCGCCGAGGTCACGGGCGGCTCGCACACCGTCGACTCGCCGATGCTCAGTTTCGCCGGCCGCATGCACAGCGCCTGCGTCACCCCCGCCGCTTCCGTCTCCGCTTCCGTGTCCGCTTCAATCTCCGGTTCCGCTTCCCCCAGTGAGGTTGCGTCATGACCACCCTTCCGCAGATCCCCGTAGAGGCCGACTGGGACCGTGCGCCCAACCTGCTCGACGGGGCGCAGGAGATGACCCTGACCGCCGAGGAGTGCGATCTGGGCTACTGGCTGTCGGCCGTGGCGCAGGGGACCCTGCGCGGGCGGGCCGAGGCCGGGCACGACGCCGTGACTCCGGAGCACATGAAGGAGGACGGGCCGCTGCGGCAGGCGCTCGTGCTGGAGCTGGGCAACCGGTCGCTGGCCGAGTCCCGGGCGGTGGACGTGCTGTCCCACTACGTGATCGGCGCGCCCGGGGTCGTGGAGCAGGAGTTCTTCACCACCCAGGTGGTCGACGAGGCCCGGCACGCGATGATCTTCCGCAAGCACCTGGTGGACCTCGGGGTGCCGCAGGCGGGGCTGCTGGGGTTCATCAAGGAGCAGGGCGCCGACTACACCCGCCGGGTGCTGAACCCGATCGCCGAGTTCGCCACCGGCGTGGTGCGCGACGAGGGCGACTTCATCGGCGCGGTCGCGGTGTTCACCATCGTCATCGAGGGGGTGCTGGCGCCGGCCGCCGAGCTCAGCGAGCGCAAGTGGACCCTGCTGGACCCGGCCGCGGCGGAGATCGCGCGCGGCGCGTCCATCGACGAGATCCGCCACCTGACCGTGGGCAGCTCGATCGTCCGCGAGCACCTGGCGCGCAACCCCTCGTACCGGCCGCGGCTGATCGAGCTGATCCGGCGCGGCCGGCGGCTGTGGGACGAGCTGCCGTCGGAGGAGTTCGTGCTGGAGCGCGAGGAGCTGTTCCAGCAGGGCATGTTCGCGCACGCCGAACTGCTGCGGGACTACGAGGTGTTCCCGGGCTGCCGGCTGCTGGAGACCACGCCCAAGCAGCGCTACGACCTCGCCGAGCAGTGGACGGACGACATGGCCGAGGTGCGGCTGCCGTACATGGGCGTCCCGGAGGCCGTCGACATCATCCGCAACCACCCGAGGTGATCCGGTGACCTCCACGATCCCCGTCAGACGGGACGGCCGGGCGCCCGCCGCCTCCGCGCCCGCGCTGCGCAGGACGCTGACCACCCCCCGGATCGTGTTCCTGGTGGTCGCGGCGGCGGCCCCGATGTCCGGGGTGGTCGGCTCGGTGCCCCTCGCCTACGCCATCGGCAACGGCGCGGGGGTGCCCGCGACCTTCGCGCTGGCCGGGCTGATCCTGCTGTGCTTCTCCGTCGGGTACGCGGCGATGAGCCGGCACGTGGTCGGCGCGGGCGGCTTCTACACGTACGTCGGGCAGGGGCTGGGGCGGCCGCCGGCCGTCGCCGCCGGGCTGACGGCGGTCCTCGCGTACACGGCGGCCGTCGCCGGGGTGGCGGGGGCGTTCGGGTACTTCGCCGAGCTGGTCTCGGCGGCGCACGGGCTGCCGGTGCCGTGGCCGGTGTGGACGGGCGGGGCGCTGGCCCTGACGGCGGTGATGGGCCACCGGCGGATCGACCTGAGCGCCCGGCTGCTGGCGGTGCTGATGGTCGCCGAGGTGGCGGTGCTCGGTCTGCTGGCGCTGGCCATCGGGGTGCGGCACGGGGCGGACGCGCTGCCCACGGCGGCGTTCCGGCCGGAGACGGTCCTCGCGCCGGGGCTCGGGGTGGCGCTGATGTTCGCGCTGATCTCGTACGTGGGCTTCGAGGCGGCCGCGCTGTACGGCGAGGAGAGCCGCGACCCGAAGCGCAGCGTGCCGGTCGCCACGTACGCGTCCGTCGTCCTGATCACCGCCTTCTTCGCGCTGATGAGCTGGGCGGCGGTCGGGGCGGTCGGCGCGGACCGGGTCGCGGACACCGCCGGGAGGGAGCTGGGCGACCTGTTCTTCCACCTGTCGGACGACTACCTGGGCACCTTCGCGACGGGCGTGATGCAGGTGCTGCTGTGCACCAGCCTGTTCGGGGCGCTGCTCGGGCTGCACACCGCCGCGAACCGGTACCTGTTCGTCCTGGGCCGGGAGCGGGTGCTGCCCGGTTCGCTGGCCCGGGTACATCCCCGGCACGGCTCCCCGCACCGGGCGAGCGCGGTGCTGTCGGCGGCGACGGCCGCCGTGTGCGCCGTGTTCGCGCTGGCGGGGGCGCATCCGTACACCAACCTGGCCACCACGATGCTGGCGCTGGGCACGGTCGGGATCGTCGCCCTCCAGGCGGCGGTGGCCTTGGCGGTGCTGTCCTTCTTCCGCGGGCGTCCCGAGGCGCACTGGTGGCGGACCCGGCTGGCGCCCGTGCTGGCCCTGGCCGGGCTGGTGGGGGCGCTCTGGCTGCTGCTGGACAACTTCGCGCTGGTCACGGGGAGCGCCTCGCCGTGGGTGAACCGGATCCCGTGGCTGGTGGCAGGGGCCGCCCTGGCCGGGCTCGGCCGGGCCGGGTGGCTGCGGGCGCGCCGGCCGGACCGGTACCGGTCCGTCGCCACCGCGGCCCCTGCCTCCGCCCCTGCCACCGCTGCCCCTGCCGCCACCACCGCGCACGTCACCGACGAGGACTGAGGAGCCGTCATGCACGATCCGCACAGCCTGCTCCAGGAGGCGGCCGGGGCCGGTCTGGCCCGCCGCGGGCACGTCCTGGACCGGGCCGCCCTGCGCGACCTGACCGAACGGCGCTCCCGGCTCATCGCCGAGCGGGACAAACTGCGGGCCGAGCAGAACCGCTCCGCCAGGGAGGGGGTACGGCCCGACGCCGCGGCGCGGGCCCGGGCGGCCGCGGCCAAGGAGCGGCTGCGGTCGGTGTCGGAGGAGCTCCGGGAGGCGGAGGAGGGGCTCGCCGCGCTGCTGCTGGCCGTGCCCAACCTGCCGTACCCGGACGTGCCCGACGGGACCGAGCAGGACCCGCCGGTGGTGCGGCGGACCTGGGGCGAGGTCCCGGGGTTCGAGTTCGCCCCGCGCGACCACGTGGACATCGGGACCCGGCTGGGGATCCTGGACCAGGTGCGCGCGGCCAGGCTGTCGGGGTCCCGGTTCGCCGTGACCCGGGGGGCGGGGGCCCGGCTGGAGCGGGCCCTGGCCGCGTTCCTGCTGGACCTGCACACCACCGAGCACGGGTACACCGAGCACGGGGTGCCGCACCTGGTGACCCGGGAGACGATGACGGGTACCGGGCAGCTGCCGAAGTTCGAGGACGACCTGTTCCTGACGGGCGCCGCCGACCGGGACCTGCTGCTGATCCCGACGGCCGAGGTGCCGCTGGTGAACCTGTACCGGGGCGAGACGCTTCAGGAGGGGGAACTTCCGCTGGCGCTGACCGCGTGCACGCCCTGCTACCGGGCGGAGGCCGGCTCGTACGGCCGGGACACGCGGGGGCTGGTGCGGCTGCACCAGTTCGAGAAGGTGGAGCTGGTGCGGGTCTGCCGGCCGGAGGACTCGGCGGCGGAGCTGGAGCTGCTGACCGGGCACGCGGAGACGGCGCTGCGGCGGCTGGGGCTGGCGCACCGGGTGGTGGAACTGCGGGCCGGGGACCTCGGCTTCGCGGCGCGGCGCACGTACGACATCGAGGTGTGGCTGCCGGGGCAGGGCACGTACCGGGAGATCTCCTCGTGCTCCGACTGCGGGGACTTCCAGGGGCGCCGGGCCGGCATCAAGGTCCGTGACCGGGACGGGCGCAAGCGGTTCGCGGCGACGCTGAACGGTTCGGCGCTGCCGGTGGGGCGGACGCTGGTGGCGGTGCTGGAGCAGTACCAGCGCGCGGACGGCTCGGTGGCCGTGCCGCCCGCGCTGGTTCCGTACACCGGCTTCTCGGCGATCGCCCCCGACGGTTCGCCGGTGGTCAGCGCGGAGTGAGCCGCGAGGACGGCCGGGCCGGGTGCCGGGCCGGGGGCCGTACGGGGTCGCCGGCCCGGTCCGGCCAGGTCAGGACGGTGACCGGAGGCAGTTCCCGGGAGACGAAGGCGGTCATCGCCCACGGGCAGTCCTGCCGGGTCGGCTGGAGCGCGGTGTGGCCGTGCCAGGGCAGGGCGCCGTGGCCGGTGATGCCGCGCAGGCCGACGGAGCCGTCCGGGCCGAAGGCCAGGTCGACTTCGCGGGCGCCGTCGGTCAGGCCGCGCCCGGTGGCCTTGACCGCGGCCTCCAGCAGGGTCCAGGCGTGGAAGAAGGTCTCGGGGCCGACCCCGTCCGGGACCCCCGGGTAGATGAAGGTGAGGACGTCGAGGCTGCTGGAGGCGGGGCGGACCAGTTCGACGTCCACCCCGATGGGTCCGGTCTCGGTGGCGCCGAGCAGGAGCAGCCCGTCGGAGCGGGACCAGCTGACGTGGGTGCCGGGCTGGTCGGGCAGGTAGGGCTTGCCGGCGGGGTCGTAGTGGATGCGCAGGTCGGGCGCGTCGAGGCCGAGGCGTTCGGCCAGCAGGCGGCGGACGGTGAGCCGGGCGCGGTAGAAGCGGTGGGCCGCGCGCGCGTGGACGAACTCGGCGCCGCGCCGCAGTTCGTCCTCGGTGAGGCCCTCGGGATAGCGCGGGGTGATCTCGGTGGGGGCGACCTGGTCGAGGTCGACCAGCCATGCGTCCATCATTCTCCTTTCTCGGACACATCCCTGGCCCTGGGCCCTGGGCCCTGGGGCTACAGGGTGAACACCCTCGTGCGGGAGTGCGCGGGGTCGCCCGGCCTCAGGTGGAGCCGCCCGGCCGCGGGGAGCAGCACGGCCGCGGCGACCGTGCGTTCGGCGCGGATGTCGCCCCGGTCGGGGACGCGTACGGGGGGCCGTGCGAGCAGCGCGAAGTGGTCCTCGGGGTTCGCGTCGGCGGGGAGGGCGGCGATCCCCTCGCGGGCGGCGTCGAGGCGGCGGCGCGAGGAGTTGCGGGCGAAGACGTTCAGCTCGTCGGCGGGCGCGAAGTCCGGGTGGAGGTAGTGGTTGGTGTGGGCGAGGGCGCCGGGGGCGGCCTCGGTGACGCGCAGGTCGCCGTCGAGGTGTTCGGCGTACAGGACCCTTTCGTGGTCGCAGAGCATGAGGGAGCGGGAGCTGGACAGCGGCAGGTCGGCGAGGACCTTCAGGGCCTGTTCGGCGGTGGCGGCCGTGTCGAGGAGGTGGCGGACGGCCAGGTACGGGGGGACTCCGGGGCGCCAGGTGCCGCCGAGGACCAGGTTGATGCCGACGGCGAGGCCGTCGCTGTTGACGCCGAGGTAGCCGAGGAGTCCGGCGAAGCTGAGGACGAGGGAGCGGCGGGCGGAGCCGGCGCGGGCGGTCTCCAGGACGGCGATGTGGGTGTCGAGGTTGCCGCTGAGGTCGACGGTCTGGGCGAGGACGGGTTCGGTGCCGGGTCCGGTGCGGGCGTACGTGGTGCAGTCGCCGCCGGTCCGGATCCGCGAGTAGCCGGTGAGTTCGCGGCGCAGCTGGAGCAGCCAGGCCTCGTCCTCGCTGATCCGGGCCCCGTCGGCGAGCCCGGCGACCTCCTCGGCGAGTTCGGGCAGGGCCGCCTCGACCGCGTCGCGGTGGGCGGCGATCGGGGGCAGCAGGGCGGACAGGGTCGGGGGCCGGTCGACGAGGTGGCCCAGGCGGGCGAGGGCGTCGTCGAGGAAGGCCCGCAGGGGGGTGGCCAGGGCCGCGCCGTGGGCGCGGCCGATCTCCCAGGGGGTGCCGGAGGCCCGTATGTGGGCGATGCCGGGGTCGGCGGTGGGCGCGCTCATGCCGGTACGGCCTTCTTGGGTCCGCGCGCGAGGAGGGCGCGGACGGCGGGCCATTCGGAGCGCAGGACGCTGTAGTAGACGGCGTCGCGGCGGCGGCCGCCGGGCATGTAGTTGAAGCTGCGCAGGACGCCTTCCTCGGTGGCTCCGATGTTGGCGAGGCCGCGGCGGGCCTGGAGGTTGAGCACGTCGGTCTTGAACTCGGCGCGTTCGGCGCCCAGTACCTCGAAGGCGTGCTCCAGCAGCAGGGCCTTGGCCCAGTGGTTGACGCCGCGGCCGCGGAAGTCGCGGCCGAGCCAGGACCAGCCGATCTCCAGGCGGCGGTCCGCCTCGGCCATGTTGCCGAAGCTCATGCTGCCGGCGGTGCGGCCGCTGTCCTTGTCGGTGATGGTCCACACGGCGCGGCGGCCGGCGGCGTGGTCGGCGAGGTTGGCGTCGAAGAAGGCCTCGAAGTCGGCGTCGGTGCCGACGGCGGCGACGAAGTAGCGCCAGATGTCGGGGTCCATGGCCACGGCCCGGACGCCCTCGCGGTCGGCCTCGGTGATCGGGGTGAGGCGGACCCTGTCGTTCTCCAGGACGGCGGCGGTGTGCTCGGTCCAGCTGGGGGCGCTCATGGCTCAGACTCCGGTGGTGGCGTGGTGGTGGCGGGCGAGGGCTTCGGTGACGTCTCGCAGGGTCTTCATGTCGGCGAGGTCGTGTTCGGTGAAGTGGGCGAGGTCGACGCCGGTCTCCTCGCAGACCTCGGTGAGGAAGAGGACCTTGTTGAGGGAGGTCAGGCCGTAGGCGGAGACCATGTCGGCGCCGGGGTCTATGGCCTCGGGTTCGACCTCGGGGACCAGGACGAGGGAGAGCTGGTCGCGGGCGGCGGCCTCGATCGCCGCGCGGGTGTCGCTCGTGTCAGGCATGGATTCCGGCCTCCTGGGTGTGCAGCGGTGAGTGGTAGGCGGCCCGGATGTCGGGGCGCTTGGGCTTGTACTGGGAGGTCAGCAGGCCGCCTTCGATGCTGAACGGCGGGTCGGCGACGAGGACGCGGCTGATCCGCTCGTCGGGGGTGGTGGCGGCGTTGACGGCGGCGAGGCGGGCGGCGATGGCCGTGTGGTCGGCGGGCAGGGCGGCCGGGGAGACGACGGCGACGAGGTCGGTCTGGGTGGGGCTGAACAGGACGCATTCGGCGATGGCCGGGTCGGCCCGCATGAGTTCCTCGATGGGGCGGACGATGACCTTCTTGCCGTTGTCGAGGACGATGACGTCGTCGGCGCGGCCGTGCACGTAGAGGAAGCCGTCCTCGTCGAGGTGGCCGAGGTCGCCGGTGCGGACGGTCCCGTCGGGCGAGAAGACCTTCTCGGAGTCGCCGGGGCGGGCGTACTCGTAGTGGTTGTTGACGGGGTGGGTGCTGCGGACGCTGATGACGCCGTCGTCGCCGATCAGCACCTCCTTGCCGCGGACGGCGCGTCCGACGCTGCCCTCGCGGTGGGCGCCGGGGTGGTTCTTGGTGACGATGCAGGTCTCGTTGAGGCCGTAGCCCTCGTAGAGCGGCAGGCCGGCGGTGTCGTTGAAGAAGCGCAGCACGGCGGGCGAGGCGGGGGCGGAGCCGGTCCACAGGTAGCGGATGCGGTCCCCGAAGAGGGTCCGTGCGGCCTCGGCGGGGCTGCGGCCGGGGGTGCGGCGCAGCCGGGCCCCGATCTGGCGGCGGGCGCTCTCGTAGAAGGCCGGTACGCCCATGACGACGGTGGGGCGGACGCGGCGCAGGGTGGCGAAGGCGGCCTCGTAGGTGGTGACGGTGACGTCGTGGCCGTGGAGGAGGGCGGAGTACACCCAGTAGCGCTGCTGGAGGAGGGAGAGGGGGAGGAAGACGAAGAGGTTGTCGCCGGGGGCGTGTTCGAAGATCTCCTGGACGGCCCGGAGGGAGCTGTCGATGCTGCCGGCGGTGGCGCCGAGGCCCTTGGGGACGCCGGTGCTGCCGGAGGTGAACTTGATGGTGGTGACGTCGTCGGCGGCCCAGGTGACGGGCGGCGGGGTGTCGAGGCCGGGGCCGTCGCTGCGGCCGTCGCTGGCGTCGGGGTCGGCGAGCTCCCAGAGGCCGGCCATGGGGAGGGTGTCGGGGACCCCGCCGGTGTCCTGGTCGGTGAAGAGGAGGTGGAGGCCGTAGCCGTCGACGAGTTCGGTGGACGGGGTGAACTTGCCGGGTTCCAGGCCGGCGGTCTGTGCGCCGAGGCGCAGGGCGGCGAGGTCGAGCAGGACCCATTCGAGGCTGTTGGCGGCGAGCACGCCGATGCGGTCGCCCGGGCCTATGCCGTAGTGCTCGCGCAGGTGGTGGGCGAGGCGGGCGGCGCGGGCCGTCAGCTCGCGCAGGGGGATGGTGCGGGTGCCTTCCAGGCGGGCTACGTGGAGGTTGCCTCCGGGGGGCGCCTCGGTGGTGATGCGGCGGATGGTGTCGGGGTGGGTCGTGTGTCGGCTGCCGGCCGGTGGGGGCTGGTCGCGCAGTTCCCCGCGCAGCTGCGGGGTCATCGGTCGGCCGCCGGCATGAGGGTGGTGGCCATGGCTCGGACGGTGTCCATCTCGGAGAACTGGTCGAGGGTGATGGTGACGCCGAAGCGCTTGCGGGCGGCGGTGAGGATGCGGGCGGCCGCGATGGAGTCGCCGCCGAGGGAGGCGAGGGTGTCGAGGGCGCCGATGTCCGGGCGGCGCAGGACGGTGGACCAGATGTCGCAGAGGATCTTCTCGGCCTGGGTGGCGGGGGCGTTGCCGCCGGTCTCCCGCGCCGCGCCGTCCTCGGCGCCGAGCGCGGCCAGCCGCGTACGGTCCACCTTGCCGTTGCGGGTCAGCGGGAGCTCCTCGTGCCAGAGGACGGCCGCCGGGAGCATGTAGTCGGGCAGGTCGGCGCGCAGGGCCCGGCGGAGTTCGGTCAGGGGCGGGCGGTGGCCGCCGGAGGGGACGAGGTGGGCGATGAGCCGGTTGCCCTGGGCGGCGACGACGGCGCGGGAGACCTCGGCGAGGGCGGCGAGGCGGGTCTCGACCTCGCCGGCTTCGATCCGGTAGCCGTTGATCTTGATCTGGAAGTCGGTGCGGCCGAGGATCTGGATGCTGCCGTCGGGCAGGTAGCGGCCGAGGTCGCCGGTGCGGTACATGCGTTCGCCGCGCCCGGGGTCCTCGTAGAACCGTTCGGCGGTGCGCTGTTCGTCGCCCCAGTAGCCGCGGGCCAGTCCGGTGCCCGCGGCGGTGATCTCGCCGGTGACCCAGTCGGGGGCGTCGAGGCCGTCGCGGTCCAGGACGTAGGCGCGGTTGTTGGCGTTGGGGCGGCCGTACGGAATGGACTCGGTGCCGTCCTCGTCCTCGCCGACGGGGTGGAGGATGTTCCAGATGGTGGTCTCGGTGGGGCCGCCGAGGGAGACGACCTCCAGGCCGGGGATCATCTCGCGCAGCTGCGCGGGCAGGGCGGGCGGGAGCCGGTCGCCGCTCATCATGACGAGCCGCAGGCCGGGCGGTACGTCGCCGTCGGCGCGGGCCTGGCCGTGGAGCAGGCCGACGATGGCGGGGACGGAGTTCCAGACGCTGACCTGGTAGAGCCAGCACAGCTCCAGCCAGTGGGCGGGGTCGACGGCCCGGTCGTGGTCGGGCATGACCAGCGCGGCGCCGGCCGAGAGGGCGCCGAAGACGTCCCACACGGACAGGTCGAAGTTGAAGGCGCTGACCGCCATGAACCGGTCCTCGGGGCTGATCCCGAAGCGCTCCCGGCAGTCGGCGACGACGTTGGCGACGTTGCGGTGGGTGACCATGACGCCCTTGGGGGCGCCGGTGGTGCCCGAGGTGTAGAGGACGTACGCGAGGTCGTCGGGGCCGGATCCGGGGAGCCGGTCGGGGAGTTCGGCGCGGCCGGAGCACGGCCGGGTGAGGTCGAAGGCGGCCATGGAGCCGGTGGGGGTCCAGCCGGTGTTGGTCAGGACGCGGCGCACCTGCCCGTCGGCGAGCATGTACTCCTGCCGGGCGGCGGGCAGGCCGGCGTCCACGGGCAGGTACGCGGCCCCGGCGAGGACGGTGGCGAGGATGCCGACGATCTGCTCGGGTCCGCGCCGCATCACGAGGCCGACGAGTTCGCCGCGGCCGACGCCCTGTTCGCGCAGCCAGGTGGCGGCGGTGGCGGCGCGGTGCAGGAGTTCGCCGTAGCTGACGGTGCGGTCGGCGGTGAGGATCGCGGGGGCGGCGGGGGTGCGGGCGGCCTGGGCGACGAAGGCGTCGCCGAGCATCTCCTCGGGGAGTTCGACGGCGGTGTCGTTGGCGGCGGCGCGGCGGGCGCGCTGGGCGGGCGGCAGCAGGTCGAAGGAGTGACGCTGCCAGGCGGTCTCCTCGCGGAGGGCGCGCAGGAGGGTGTCGTAGCCGTGGGCGAGGTCGTCGAGGAGGCCCTCGCAGAAGAGTTCGTCGATGCCGTCGAGCTGGACGACGAGTTCGCCGTGCTGTTCCATCGCGAAGGCGTTGAGCCACACCTGGGGGGTCTGGCTGACGGTGAAGACCTCCTTGCCGAAGAGTTCCAGCGCGGAGCCGTCGACCTCGCTGCTGACGTGTCCGATGGCGCTGTTGAAGGTGTACGGCATGCGGGCGCCGGCGATGCCGCCGCGGCGGCGGGCCAGTTCCTTGAGGACCTCGATGCCGGAGTGGTGGCGGTGGTCGATGTCGGTGTGCAGGCGGGTCTGGAGGGCCTGGGCGCGGGCGGCGAAGGGCAGTGCGCGGTCGATCTCGGCCTCGACGAGGAGGGTGTCGGAGAACTGGCCGATGGCCTCGAAGACGCGGGGGTGGACGGGGGGCCGGTTGGCGACGGTGGTGGTGAGGGTGAAGCGTTCGCCGGCGCCCCAGGTGGCGAGGGTTTCCGCGTACGCGGCGAGGAGCAGCGCGGAGGGGGTCAGTCCGTGGCCGGCGGCGCGTTCCTTGAGGGCGGTCCAGGAGGTGCGGTCGAGGCGTACCTCGCGCTGGGTGAAGCGGGTGCCGGAGAGGGCGGCGGGGCTGGTGCGCAGCGGCAGGTCGGGGTGGGGGGCGAGGTCGTCGGCGCGGGCGGTCCAGTAGTCGCGGGAGCGGCGGGCGGGGGCCCGGTCGCGGGCGGCTTCGAGGGCCGCGAGGTAGTCCTCGTAGGGGAGTTCCTCGTGCACCTCGGCGGTGGGGTTCTGGTAGGCGTGCCACCAGGCGCGGAAGAACAGGAACATGCTGATCCCGTCCATGACGAGCCCGTCGTGGCCGATGTGGAGGACCATCCTGTCGTCGTCGAGGATGGTGGCGTCGACGGTGAGCAGCGGGGCCTGGTCGGCGGGCAGTACCTGGTGGGAGCGCATTTCGCGGAGTTCGGTGCGGATCAGTTCCTGCTGGCGGGGGCTGTGGGCGCGCAGGTCGAGGACGCCGATGCGCGGGGAGGCGGCGTCGCCGTGTTCGGTGGCCTGGCGTTCGTCGGAGAGGAAGCGGGAGCGCAGGGCGCTGTGGGCGGCGACGACGGTGTCGAGGGAACTCTGCAGCCGGTCGAGGTCCCAGTCGCCCTCGATCTCGTGGAAGACGTGGCTGGAGACGTCTCCGATCTCGAAGACCCCGCTGCGGCCGACGTAGTAGCTGCGCTGGAGGGGGGTGAGGGGGAAGCCGGGGCCGTGTTCGGCCTCGCGGGCGAGGTGGGCGACGAGGGCGGGCTTGGCGGCCTTGACGCGGGAGATGAACTCGGCGTCCATCCGTTCGCGGTTGCCCTGGAGGCGCAGGTCGCCGTCGGCGAGGGCGACGGACAGTCCGCGTTCGGCTATCTCGCGCAGGATCTGGCGGGTGTTCATCGGGCGTCCCCCGAGGTCAGGGCGGCGACGGCGGAGGGCTCGGCGCGCTCGGCGATGACGGCGGCGAGTTCGGCGAGGGTGCCGCCGTGCAGGAGTTCGTCCATGGAGAGGTCGACGTCGAGGGCGTCGAGGATCTGGTACTGGACGGTGACGGCCTGGAGGGAGCCGGCCGCGAGCTGGGTGAGGGTGCGGTGGGCGATCTGCTCGTCCTCGGCGAGGCGCAGGGCGGTGCGGGCGATCCGGGTGAGCCAGGGGGTGAGGACGGGGTCGGCGTCGGCGTCGGGTGCGCCGGCCCGGTCGGGGGCGGGCCGGAAGAAGACGGCGTCGGCGAGGTCGATCGCGGTGCCGGGGGCGAGGAGTTCGACCGTACGCGGCCACGTGCCGGGTGCGTCCTGGCCGAGGGCGGCGGCGAGCCGGGCGGCGAAGCGGGGCATGACGGGGGCGGCGGCGTGCGCGAGGAGACGGGCGGCGGCGAGTTCGAGGGCGATGGCGGTGCGGTTCTCGTCCTCCCAGCCGGGGGTGTCGGTGAGGAGGCTCTCGGCGCGGGCGAAGCGGACGGCGTCGCGGACGATGCCGTCGAGTTCGGCGGCGGCCTGGTTGAGGGAGAAGGCGTCCTTGCCGAGGGCGGCGGTGACGGCGGTGAGGCGGGTGCCGAGCCGGGCGAGGAAGGCGGTGTGCTCGGGGGTCCAGTTCCCGGCGTCGGGGGCGCGGCCGGCGTGGTGCTTGGCGGTGCGGGCGCCGAGGTCGGTGAGCCACTGCTGCCAGGTGCCGATGAGGGTGTCGGCGAGGGAGGCCTCGTAGGCGGTGCGCCGGAAGTCGGTGCGCAGGCCTTCGGGGCGGGTGGCGGCGAGGAAGAAGCGGACGGCGTCGACGGTGTCGGGGGTGAGGATCTCCTTGCCCCAGACGGCGTGGCGGCGGCTGGTGGAGAACTTCTCGCCGTCCAGCAGGTAGAACTCGTTGACGTGGTAGTCGATGTCGGGGGTCCAGCCGGGGTGGGCGAGCCGGTAGAGGACGGGGTAGAGGAGCGAGTGGTAGAAGCTGTTGTCGTAGCCGAAGAAGTGGACGATCTTCCAGTCGGGGGCGGGTGCGGCGGCCTGCCAGGGGCGGCCGAGGCGGCTGCCGAGTGACTGGATGCCGTGGAGGAAGCCGTAGCTCATCTCGGGCCAGACCCAGATGACCTGCCCGTCGGTGTCGTCCTCGCGCGGTTCGACGCCCCAGCCGGAGGGGTGGGTGAGGGGGATGTCGAGGCTCGGGCGGGCGAAGACCCGGTCGGCGAGTTCGCGCAGCCGGGCCGGTACGCGGCCCAGCCGGTGGTGGTCGCGGACCTCGCCGGAGAAGGTGTGCAGGGGCAGGGTCCAGCGGGCGGCGGTGCCGCGCACCGGGGCCCGGTGGGCGGCGGAGCGGGGTTCGGTGAGGTCGGCGACGGTGTTGGGTTCGCCGCACTCCTCGCAGATGTTGCCGGAGGTGTCGTTTCCGCAGCCGGGGCAGCCGCCCTTGACGTCGGCCTCGTAGAGGTAGTGGCCGGTGCCGGCGTCGTAGAGGGCGTCGTGCTCGGCGACGGAGACCCGTCCGGAGGCGGTGATCCTGCCGAAGAAGTCCTTGAGGCCCTCGTGGTAACCGGGGTCCTGGTCGGTGACGGTGTACTGGTCGACGGGTATGTCCATCAGCCGCAGGGTTTCGGCGATCTCGGCGCTGTAGTGGGCGGCGGTCTCGGCGGGGGTGCGGCCGTCGGCGCGGGCGGCGCCGAGGACGTAGCTCTGGTAGTCGTCGCTGCCGGTGAGGTGGTAGGCCTCGGCGCCGTTCATGCGCTGGAAGCGGGTGAAGGCGTCGGCGCCGAGGTAGGGGCCGCAGAGGTGGCCGAGGTGGAGGTCGCCGTTGGGGGTGGGCGGGGTGGAGAAGACGAAGACGGGCCGGTCGCCGAAGCCCTCGCGGGCGGGGGCGGTGGCGGAGGTCATGGCCCTCCCGGCGTCGCGCCAGTACTGGGTGAAGAAGACGAGGTCGTCGCCGCCGCCGTCGGTGTCGCGCGGACCGGTGTTCCTCAGGACGTGGGACTCGAAGGGTTCGAAGAGGACGACGGTGCCGGGGGCGGCGGGGTGGGTGTGGCCGTCGACGACGAACTCGCCGCGGCCGGAGACGATGACGAACAGTTCGGTCTCGTCGTGGTGGTGGCCGTCGGTGGCGCCGCCGGGGGCCACGCGGCCCCAGCCGGCGCCGGTGCCCAGGCCCTCCACGTCGCTCATGTCGATGCCGAACGCCCGCTCCAGGGCTTCGGCGTCATAACTCGCGATGATCATGTCGTGGCCTTTCGCGGTGACGGGAGGGAGGGGATCAGGTCGGCGGCCCGGGCGGCGAGGGCCGGGGCCAGCCGGTAGCCGGAGCCGCCGGCGGCGCCCGCGAAGAGGAGCCGGCCGTAGGGGTCGAGGCGGGTGGCCAGCGGGCTGCCGTCGGGCCCGTACGCGTCGCAGAAGACCCGGCCGGAGCGGCAGTGCGCGGCCAGGGCGGGGGCGTAGCGGGTGAGGAGGGCGCGGGCTTCGCGCAGGTGGCCGGCGGTGAGGGCGGGGTCGACGGTGGCGGGGTCGACGTCCCACTCCTGGCAGGTGTAGCTGAAGAGCCAGTGGCCGCGGTGGTGGAAGGGCAGCAGGAAGGCGTCCTCGGTGTGCAGGACGAGGGCCCGGTCGCCGGGGGCGGGGGGTACGTCCACGTGCAGGGCGACGATCTTCTTGACGCGGGCTCCGAGCGGGGCGACCAGTTCCCGCCAGGCGGGTTCGGCGATCCAGGGCCCGGGGGCGATGACCACGTGCCCGGCGGTGAGGGTGGCACCGCCGGTCAGGGTGAGGCGGGCGCCGCCGGGGCCGGCGGCGACGGTCTCGACGGCGACGCCCTCGCGGAAGGAGGCGGCGGGGCGCAGTTCGGCGGCGAGGAGCTGGGTGAGGGCGTGGACGTCCGCGTACTGGCAGCCGTCGCCCTCCCAGGCCCCGAAGCCCCCGGGCAGTCCGGTGACGGCGGGCGGGAGTTCGCTGGTCCAGCGGAGCTTGGCCTCGGGGAGGTAGACCTCGCGGAGCCGGTCCTCGGCGGCCTCGGGGGCGAGGACGGTCATGCCGAGGGGGTGGATGGGCAGGTCGGGGCGGGCGGTGTGGAGGTCGGCGTAGAAGCGCTCGCTCTCGGCGGCGAGGGTGCGGACGGTGTCGTTGGCGCCGCGCGGGAAGCTCAGTCCGGCGGAGCGGCGGGTGGCACCTGAGCCGATCATGTCGCGGTCGAGGACGGTGACGGTGGCGGCGGGGTCCCGGGTGAGGATCTCCCGGGCGATGAGGACGCCGAGGATGCCGGCGCCGACGACGGCGACGTCGGTACGCGCCCCGGCGGGGCCGCCGCTGCGGGTGGCCGCGGTGCGGTAGACGGAGGGGTCGGTGGGGTCGGCGACGGTGGCGGTGCCGGGTGCCTGGGCGGCGGGCCGGGGGCCGGGTGCCTGGGCGGCGGGCCGGGGGCCGGGTGCCTGGGCGGCGGTGGCGGTGCCGGGTGCCTGGGCGGCGGGCCGGGGAGCGGGGGCGGGCGCGGGGGCCGGGGGGCTGGCCGCGGGGTCGGTGGCGAGGGTGCGGCAGGCGCGGGTGGCGTCCGTGTTCATCAGGCGGTCCACCGTTCTTCCTGGGGGGCCTTCGAGGACCATTCGATGAAGGAGGCGAGCTGTTCGTCGCCGCGCACGCCGCACAGCCGGTCGGCGATGCGCCGGCTGCGCCAGGCGTTGAGGCTGAGGTTGGGGTCGGCGAGGCCGCGCTGGCCGCGGACCCCGTTCTGCACGAAGATCCGCCGGTCGGCGGGCCCGTCCCAGCGGACGGCGTAGTCCTCGTCGACGCGCAGTTCCTCGCCCTCGTGCTCCAGGCGGCCGGCGAGGGGGGCGAGGAAGTCCATGGCGGCGGGCCGGTAGCCGGTGGCCCAGACGATGACGTCGGCCTCGAACTTCTCCACGGACTCGGGTTCGCCGGTGTGGCGGGCGCAGACCTCCCAGCCACCGAAGGGGCCGGGGCGGACGTCGAAGACCTCGCGGCCGGGGTGCAGGGCTACCAGGTCCTCGTTGCCCTCGACGAAGCGGTGGACGTAGATGGTCTGGTAGATCTCGCGCAGGGTGGACTCGGAGATCCCGTCGCTGGTCAGGATGTTGCGGGAGTTCAGCGACTGGCGGCGCTCGCGGGGCAGTCCGTAGAAGTAGTCGGCGTGGCTGGGCATGTAGTAGTCGTTGGTGAAGGGCGAGTCGTCGATGGGGAAGTAGTTCTGCCGGCGGGAGATCCAGGAGACCCGGCGGGGCAGTTCCCAGCCGCCCCGGGAGATCAGGTCGAGGAAGGCCTCGGCGCCGGACTGGCCGCCGCCGATGACCACGACCCGCTTGCCGCCGACGTCGCGCGCGGCGTGGACGTAGTCGGCCACGTGGAACTGGGTGGGGCCGAGCAGGTGTTCGCCCTGCGGCGGGACCCAGGGGCGGCTGCCGACGCCGGCCACCACGTTGTCGGCGGTGACGGTGCGCCGGTCGGTGCGGAGGGTGAAGACGCCGCGCCCGTCGTCGAAGTCGACCTCGCGTACGCCCTCGCCGAAGACGACGTTCTCGTTGCGGCGGCTGGCCCAGGCCAGGTAGTTGCGGAACTCCAGCCGGGGCACGTCGTCGAACTGGGCGTTGAGGAAGTGGTAGACGCGTCCCTTGGCGTGCAGGTACGACAGGAACGAGAAGGGGTTGGCGGGGTCGGCGAGGCTGACCAGGTCCTTGAACTGGGAGACCTGGAGGGTGCTGCCGGGGATCTGCTGGCCGTCGTGCCAGCCGAAGGACTCCTTGCGGTCGAGGAAGAGATTGGGTACGTCCGGCCTGCCGTGCAGCAGGGACGCCAGGCTGAGGTTGGCCGGGCCCACGCCGACTCCCACGCAGCGGAAGTGCGTGATGCCCGGCCGGAAGCTCTCGTGCCCCATTGTCGGAACCTCTCGTTCGATTCGGTGTGTGAGGTGAGGGGGGAGGGGTGGGTGGGGTGGGAGCGCTGGGCCGTGTCGGCCGTGCGCGCACGGGTGCGGTGTGGTGCCGGTGGTGTGCCGGTACGGCGGTCAGGCGGATATGCGTGCGGCGGCGGGGACGGTTTCGGTGTGGGTCCCGGCCAGCCCGTGGGCGCCGAGGAAGGCCAGCCAGCGGGCCGCCTCCCTGGGTGTTTCGGCGGCGCGGTTGAGGCCGGCGGGGAGGGCGCCGGCCAGGATGCGGGTGACGCCGTAGGCGACGGGGAGGGAGACGCAGCGGGCCATCGCCGATTCGGCGCCGTCGCCGGTGAGGTCGAGCAGCCGGGAGCCGCGCCAGCTCCCGCCCGACCTGGTGCGCAGTTCCAGGGAGACGGAGAGCACGACGCGGTCGCGGTCGGCGGGGGTGGTGGGGTGGCGGGCGGCCAGTTCGGCGGCGAGGGCGCGGACGGCTCCGGCGTCCCCGGCGGCGACGGTGTCGAAGACCTGCCGCCAGGCGGCGCGCCAGCCGGAGTTGCGCAGGGTGCCGCGTACGAAGGTGTCGAGGTGCCAGTAGTACGGGATGCCGTACTGGGCGACGAAGGGGAGGCTGTCCCGGTTGGGGTAGACCTCGAACTCCTCGCCGGCGAGGGTCAGGGTGCGGGTGGCCTCCCAGGGGCGCGGGGCGGTGGCCTCGGCTCCGTCGGCCACGTACCGGGCGGGGGTGCCGAGGGCGGCGAGGACCCCGTACGGGGCCCAGCTGAAGCGGTAGCGGAAGGGGCCCGGGTCCGCGGGGACGCCTCCGCAGTAGGAGGTGAACACGGCGGTCGCCGGGGAGGGGCCGACGGCCTCGCGAGCGCGGGCGACGAGGTCGTGGGCCATCAGGTGGTCGATGCCGGGGTCGAGTCCGGCTTCGGTGAGGACGACGGTACGGGCCCGCGCGGCGGCTTCCCGCGCCTGTTCGGCGAGCTCGGGGCCGGTGTAGCTGGTGCAGGCGAAGTGGGCGCCGCGGTCGGCCGCCAGGCGCACCAGCGCGGGGTGTTCGGCGGCCGGGAGCATGGAGACGAGTACGTCGCCCGCGCCGGTCTCCGCCGCCAGGGCGGCGGGGCCGAGGGCGCGGACCTCGGCGCGGCCCGCCAGGCCCAGGGCGGCCAGGCGGGCGGCGGCGCGTTCGGCGGTGCGGTCCCAGAGGACCACGCGGCGGGCGCGTTCGCAGACGAGGGAGAGGCCCGAGCGGCCGGTGGACAGGCCGGTGCCTATCCAGTGGACGGTGCCGGAGGCCGGCGCCGCGGGCTGCTGGTCAGTGGTCAAGGGGTGCCTCCTGGGCTTGCACGGCCGCCTCGAAGGTGTGCAGGGCGCGGGCCCAGACGCCGTCCCACTCGGCCAGCCGCAGCAGGTGCGGGGTGAGTTCGGCGGAGAAGGCGGTGGCGGCCTCCACGGGGAGGAGGGAGGGGAGGTTGTCGATGGCGATGAGGTCGAGGGGGCGTTCGCCCTCGCGGAGGGTGCGGACGGGCTCGGTCCAGGTGGTGGTCTCGTCGTAGACCGGCAGGACGTTGCAGTCGGAGGTGACGTCGCAGGTGACGTCGCTGACCAGGGAGAGCCGGCGTGCGGGGTCGTCGAGGTCGGCCTTGGTCAGGAACGGGGGCACGGGGGTGGTGGTCAGCACGGTGTTGACCAGCAGGTCGTGGGCGAGGAGGGCGGGGCGGTCGATGTTCCGGGTTTCGGCGAGGTCCCAGCGGGTGGGCTCCAGTCCGGCCCGGACGAGGGCGTCGCAGGCGCCGCGGCCGCAGCGGCCGAGGGCACCGATGACGAGGGCGGTGGTGGGGTCGGCGGGGTCGGCTCCGGACGCGAGGAGGGCGTCGAGGGCGGGGCGGTCGGTGGGGTGCAGGGGGGCGGTGAGGGCGCCGCGGTGGTGCAGGACGGCGAGGGCGGCGCCGACGTAGCCGGCCCAGTAGCCGAACGCGGCGACGCGGCGGCCGGCTTCGTCGGTGAGGTACTCCATGTCGAGCAGGGCTCCGCCGCCCGCGGTGAAGCGGCCGAGCAGTTCGCGGGCGCCGGCCTGCCCCTTGTAGGCGTGGCCGAAGTAGATGTGCCGGTGGCGCAGGGCGGGGGCGTCGGGTCCGGCGGGGAGTTCCTTGAGGCCGAGGACGTACGCGTCGTCGGGGGCCTGTTCGTGCCAGGAGGCGGTGGGGGCGGTGGCGCAGCCGACGGCGGTGTAGGCGGTGAGGGCGAAGGCGCGGCGGTCCGACTCCTCGACGGTGACGCGGACGCCGGCCGCGACGAGGCGGGCGGCGTCCCCGGGGGTGAGGGGGGCCCGGCGCTCGGTGGGGCGGGCCTCGTGACGCATCCAGAGGTGAAGGTTGTCCGACATGATGCGGTTCGTCCTGTCTGCAGGCATAGGGGTGACCGACCCCCGGCCTGATCGCGGTTGCGGGGGCTGCGTCGGCTTCCGTCGGGGACGGCCCGCGCGCTAGAGGAGCGGGATCCGTGCGTTCGCCAGCGGTCGGTAGGCGGGGGTCGCGGTGGTGCCCAAGCCTGCCGCGCGCAGTTCGGCGACGACGGCGCCGGCGAGCGCCGTGGCGAGCTCCGCACCCGGGCAGCGGTGGGCCGCCGCGCCAAACGTGAACACGGCCGGATTCACCCGTCCGAGCGACAGCGTGTGGGGGTCCGGGTTGACGGCGGGGTCGCGGTTGGCGGCGGCGAGGAGGACGAGCACCTGCTGTCCGGGCTCCACGGTGGAACCCCCGTACGTGAAGGCTTCGGCGGCGAAGCGGCGGGTGTTCTGGATCGGGGCGTCGTAGCGGACCACCTCGCGCACCAGGGCGCGGGTGTCGGCGCCGTCGGCGCCCCTGGCGAGGGCGACGAGGGTGTTGCCGATCAGCCCGGCGGTGGCGTCGTAGGTCTGGGAGAGGAACCCGATGGCGTTCGACAGCAACGGCCCCAGGTGCGCCCACCCCTCCCGCTCGGCGGCCGCGACCAGCTCCCGCAGCAGGCCCTGGCCTCCGGCGGGGTTCGGGGCCCCCGCCGGGGTGGCCCGGGCCTCCGCCAGGGCCGGGGACAGGAGGGCGCGCAGGCGGGTGGCGGCTGCCGAAGCCGCCGCGTACTGGTCCTCCGTAGCGCCTGCGGGGATGCACTGGACGAAGTCGCCGATCGCGCGGGCCGCCTCCCGGCCCGCCCCCTCGGTCAGGCCGCTCAGGTCGGCGACCACCCGCGCCGGGATCCCGAACATCAGCTCCTCGTACGGGACTTCGCCGCCCGCAGCCAGTACCTCGCGGGTGAGCCGGGCCGCCAGCGCGGCCGCGTACGCGGTGTCCGCGCGGGCCAGCGCCCCCGCCACGACCGCCTTGAGCCGGGCCGCCGGGGCGCCGTCCGTCATCCGTACCAGCTCGCCGAACACCTCCCCGGCGGGCGTACCCGCGATCCCGGCCGGGACCGGTTCCGCGACGGGCCGCACCCGCAGCGCGCCGCTGCCGAGCACCGCGCGCACCGCGGCCGCGTCGGCGGCGACCCAGGCCCCGAGCGCCTCGTCCCGGGCGAAGGGCCGCTCGGCCACCAGGCGCGCGTAGTAGGGGTACGGGTCGGCGAGCCGGACGGCCTCGACGGGACTGCTCACGGTGGTGGTGCCGCTCACTGGACAACTCCCCTTTTTGCGCCTGAACCGGCGCCGCTCTCGCGGACGTGGTCGCCCGCCGTTCTGGTTGCTCAATTGATGGTTGCGGTGATCTTCGATTTCCGGTGGCAACCGGCCGTACCCAGCTCAGGCGGCGGCCACGCGGGCGGCCCGGCGCATGTCCAGGGACCCCGCGATGGCCATCCTCAGCACCTCGGAGGTGCCCTCGTAGATCCGCAGCGAGCGGATCTGCCGGTACAGGCGCTCGGTGACCGAGCCCTCCACGATGCCCGCCGCGCCCAGGAGTTGCACCGCGCCGTCGACGACCCCCTGCGCGGCCTCGGTCGCGTGGACCTTGGCGATGTTGGAGTGCCGGGCGAACCGGCGGCTGCCCCGGTCGGTCTCCCAGGCGGCGCGCGCCACCAGCAGTGCGGCGGCGTTCAGCTGGACCTCCATGTCGGCGAGGGAGGCCTTGACCAGCTGGAGGTCGAAGAGCGTGGCCCCGTACGCCTCCCGGGCCAGCACGTGCGCGAGCGCCGTGTCGAAGGCCCGCCGGGCGAAACCGAGCGCGGCGGCCCCCACCGTGGTGCGGAACCGCTCCAGCAGGTCGACCGCGACCACGAACCCCTTCCCCGGCCGTCCGAGCACCGCGTCGGCCGGCAGCCGGCAGTCCTCGAAGGACAGGTGCGCGAAGGAGCGCGGGGCGATCGCGTCGATCCGCTCGGCGCGCAGCCCGGGGGTGCCGGCCGGCACCAGGAAGGCGGACAGGCCCAGCGGGCCCGGGCCCTGGCCGGTGCGGGCGATGACCACGAACACGTCGGCGATGGTCCCGTTGGCGATCCACGCCTTGCGGCCGTTCAGCACGTACGAGCCGTCGCCGTCCGCGTCGCGCACCGCCTCCAGCCCGACCGAGGCCACGTCCGACCCGGCCTCCTTCTCGGACACCGCGAAGGCCCCGATCAGCGTCCCGGCGGCCATCCCCGGCAGGTAGCGGCGGCGCTGCGCCTCGCTGCCGAAGCGCAGCAGCGGGGTCGCGGCCAGCGCCTGGATGGAGAACGCGAAGTCGGCCAGGTCCTCGGAGTACGCGAGGGCCTCGCGGCGCAGGCACACCGCGCGGAAGTCGTCCACGGGGGCGCCGCGCGGGTCGAGTTCGCTGAGCCAGCCCGCCGCGCCGAGGACGCGTACGAGGCGCCGCCCGGCGGCGTCGGGGTCGAGGGCGCGGATCTCCTCCCACAGCACCCGGTTGCTGTCGCACCAGGCGCCCGCCTCGGCGGCGAGGCGGCGGTGGGAGTCCTCGTAGAAGGGCAGGGCCAGGACCTCGGGGTCGAAACTCGTCGTCATCTCCATCGCCTCGCTCCTCAGATGACCAGGTCGGCGGGGGTGGCTGCGCGGACCTTCTTCACCAGGGCGTGCTCGATGAAGAAGGCGAAGGAGGCGTAGCCGCGCCAGATCCGGCGCCATTCGCGCTGGACGGCCTCCTCGCCGGACAGGTGGCGGACGTCGTCGAGGTAGGCGAGGACGATGTCGGCGGACTGGCGGGCGTGGCCCGCCGAGAAGTTGTCGATGGACAGGTGGGCCTCTTCGTAGGAGACGTCGAGGCCGTGGCGGCGGAGCTTCTGGATCTCGTGCAGCCGCATCGCGCCGAGGCCGAACATCTCGATGCCCAGGTTGTAGCCGAGGATCTCGTTGTAGAGGCTGTCGGGGAACAGCGACAGGCACAGCTGGTGGACGGAGAAGCCGTACAGGTGGTCGGGCAGGTCGCCCTGGTGCAGGAAGGCCTCCTGCCGGATGTGCGGCAGGTCCATGTCCATGCTGGCGAGGACCTTGTGGATGATCGTGATGTGGTTCTTGTCCATGTCGCCGCGGCCCATCTCGTCCGCGTAGATGGAGAAGAGCATGTCGTCGCTGCGCCGGCCGCGCCGTCCGAGGTTGCCGACGCGGTGCGCCCAGGCGCCGTCGATGAGGCTGCCGAGGGCGTACGTGGACTGCTCGAAGACGACCTCGTCGCGGGAGGGGATCTCGGTGAGCGGTTCGTACGGGTCCACGAGCTTGTCCCAGTAGATCCGCTCGACCCGCTCCAGCAGGGCCTCGGGCGTGTACGCGAACCAGGACGCGTCGGTGAGCAGCCCGGCGGCGCCGTGCTCGAAGAGCAGCTCGGCCTCGGCGAGTCCCTCCTCGGCGCGGGCGCGGGCGGCGGGCAGGACGGCGGGGTGGCGCTCGAAGTTGACGAGGCGGTGGAAGAACCGGCGGTGGTCGCGGGTGTCGGCGGGGCCGCCGGGCGCGTCGGGATCGCGGACGAGGAGCCCGGCGGGTTCGGCCGCGGCGAGGCGTTCGCTCCAGGCGTGGGCGGCTTCCTGTCCGGCGGTGGTGGGCACCAGGCCGGCGCCGGCGGGTTCGCCGTCGGCGACGGACCGCGCCCAGGCGGCGAGGACGGCCGCTTCCCGTTCGTCGAAGATGCCGAACATGGGGCCGCCGAACTTGATGGACTTCAGGAAGCGGCAGGGGCCTCCGTCGCGTGCGGGGCGGAGCTGGCGGGCGGTGCGGAACTCACGGACGAAGGCGGCGGCGTCGAGCTGCCCGTCGTCGAGCCAGTCGGTGAGCTTGCGGGTGCCCAGGCGCACGGCGCGGTGCTGGCGGCCTGCGTGCGGGGCGTGCCGTTCGACGATCCGCGCGACCTTGGCGTCGAGGGCCAGCCCGTCGTGCCAGGCGGCGAGTTCGGCGAGGGCGGCGGTGTGCTCGCGTTCCAGGCGTACGAGGAGGCGTACGGCGGCCAGTGCGCGGCGGCGGTCCTCGGTCCCGGTCGGTGACTGCCGGGTGTGGGAGAGGTAGGCGGCGAGGAGGGGGCGTACGTCGCTCTCGGTGAGCAGCGGTTCGCCGCCGAGCAGGAGTTCGTCGAGGCCGAGGGCGTGGGCGGCGTAGTGGACGCCGACGACCTCGGGGAGGAAGGAGGCGGGCAGCCGGGACAGGGCGAGCCGGAAGGCACCGTGCAGGGCGGTCAGGGGCAGGGCGCCGGCGTCGTCGAGGAAGGCGGCGGCCTCCACTCCGGGGAGGAAGACGCCCTGTCCGACCAGGGCCCGGCGGCGGCGGGCGGGCAGGCCGGCCTCGGCGGTGCCCTCGCCCTGGAGCCGCCAGTGCTGGCCGAAGAGGCGGCCGACGATCTCGGCGGGCTGGGTGGCGGCCTGGGAGAGGGTGTCGAGCCAGCAGCCGCCGGTGAGGGCGAGGGGGGCGCGCTGGCGCAGGACGGCGCCGCGCACCTCCGGGTCGGGGTGGGTGCGCAGCGGGGCGAGGACGGCCGCGAGCCCGTCGCGGGCGGCGAGGACCTCGGCGGCGACGGAGTCGGCGTCCTCGTCGGTGTCGGCGGCCTCCGCAGGGGTCAGGAAGGCGGTGAGGACCCGGCGGGCGGCGAGCAGGACGGCCTCGCTCTCCTGGTCGGAGATCAGGCGGCGGAACAGCTCGGCGGGCGGCGCGGCGGTGATCCGGGCGGCTTCGGCGGCTCCGGCCGGCGAGGCCTCGACGGGGCCGGCCGGGAGCGAGGTGGTCAGGTCGGGGAGGGTGAAGGCGGGGGCGTAGAAGCTCCGCGCCATGTCGAGGGAGGTCTCGTCGTCGGGGGTGATGGGCGCGCTCATGTCAGTGGTCCCCCAGCGGTGCGGCGTCGTCCGGTGCGGTGGCCGGCCCGGCGTCCGGTGCCGTGTGGTGGTGCGGGAGCTTGCGCAGCAGGACGCCGATCCGCACGCCCGGGACGCTGGACGCCAGCAGGTAGTGCCCGTGGGGCTTGAGGGCTCCGGCGGCGTCGCGGTCGACGAGGTTGATGAGCGGGTCGGCGGCGAAGCAGTGGCCGACGCGCGGGATGTTGTCGAGGAAGAGCTGCTCGCGGGTGAAGCCGGCCTGGCGTTCCTTGAGGACGACCAGGGGCTTGTAGAGGTTGGCGTGGAGCACGCCGTGGATGTCGCCGATCTTCATGCCCGCCTCGTCGAGGATCCGCTCGTTGACCTCGCGGGCGAGGTCGGAGCTGATCTCGTTGGACCAGTCGAGTCCTGCGGGGTCCTGGGCGCCTGCCCCGGCGACGATCTCGTACGCGTCGTCCCCGAGGGGTTCGGCGCTGACCAGGCAGGAGGCGGCGCCGTCGGTGAAGAGGGCGAAGTTCTCCATGCGGACGGCCTCGTCGGTGACCCGGTCCGCGGTGATGACCATGACCCGGCGGTGCATGCCGGAGGCCACGTACGCCTGGCCGGTGCGGATGCCGGCGAGGAGGTTGGCGCAACGGCCGAGGGTGAGGCCGGTGAAGGCGGCGGCGCCGAGGCCGGTGGCGGCCATGACGTTCTCGACGAACGCTCCGTGGGTGCGGGGTCCGCCGGGGAAGCGGGTGGAGCACAGGATGAGGCAGTCCACCTCCCCCGGGGAGACCCCCGCGCCGTGGAGGGTGGCGGCGGCGGTCTCGGCGGCGAGGGCCTCCAGGGTCTTGGCGGTCCGGTGGACCGTGCCCCAGCCCCACAGGTCGGCGCGGGGAGGCATCCCGAAGCCTCGGGCGCGTTCCAGCAGGCCCTCGACGGTGGTGTGGTCGGCCGCGGTCTCGCCGAGCACGTAGCGGGGCGCGGACAGGTGGACGGCGGGGGCCCCGGCCGGTGCGGGGCCGGAGGCGGAGGCGGAAGCGGACGCTGGGTCGGGTAACGCGTACGGAAGGCTCACGGTGCCGGTTCGCTCTCTGGGTCGGCGGACGGGGCGGGGGCGGCGGCCAGCAGGGCGTTGGCCTCGTCGTACGGGAGGGCGTCCGCGACGAAGCCGAAGGTGCCCGTCCCGGTGATCTCGCGGGCGGCGCGGGTGAGGGCGCCGAGGGCGGCGCGGGAGAGCGCGGAGCCGGTGCTGACGCGGCGTACGCCGAGGGCGCCGAGATCGGCCACGGACAGTTTCAGGGCGGCGGTCATCAGGACGTTGACGGGCCGTTCGACGGCGGCGCAGACGGCGCGGACGGCGTCGGCGTCCGGGAGCGCCGGGGCGTAGAGCACGTCGGCGCCGGCGGCCTCGTACGCCCGGAGGCGGCGGATGGTGTCGTCGAGGTCGGGGCGGCCCTGGAAGAAGTTCTCGGCGCGGGCGGTGACGGTGAAGGGGAAGTCCAGCCCCTTCACCGCCTCCACGGCGGCGGCGACCCGCTCGACGGCCTCTTCGAGGGGCCGTACGGGGTCCTCGTCGCGGCCGGTGGAGTCCTCGACGGAGCCGCCGACCAGGCCTGCCGCGGCGGCGAGGCGGATGGTCTCGGCGACGTCCTCGGGGCGCTCGCCGAAGCCGCTCTCCAGGTCGGCGGTGACGGGCAGGCCGGTGGCGTCGACGATGGCGGTGGCGTTGGCGAGGATCTCTGCGCGGCTGACCTGGTTGGCCCCGTCGGGGCGGCCGAGGCTGTGCGCGAGGCCGGCTCCGGTGGTGGCGAGGGCGGCGAAGCCGAAGGAGGCCAGGATGCGCGCGGTCCCCGCGTCCCAGGGGTTCGGGACGACGAAGGGGCCGGGCCCCTCGTGCAGGGCGCGGAAGGCGACGGCGCGCCGGAGCCGGGCGGCGGGGTCGGTGCTCGGGGTGCTGGTGGGGTGCATGGGGTTCCTCGCAGGGCCTCGTACGGGCTAGATCAGCTCAACGTACTCAGCGTCGGGGCGGGTTGCTCCGGTCGCCGCGGCGCGGGCCAGCGGGCGCAGGACGGAGGTGACGGCGTCGGGCCGGTCCTCGAAGTAGAAGTGGCCGCCGTCGGTCCAGTGCCGGTCGGGCGGTGCGGCGCACTCACGGGACCAGGCGTCGAGCGCGGCGGCGCTGACGTGCGGGTCCTCGGTGCCGTTGAGCAGGGTGACGGGGACTGCGAGGGGGGCGCCGGGCCGGTAGCGGTAGCCGGCGACCATCCGGAAGTCGGCCTTGAGGTGCGGCAGGAGGAGCTCCTGCACGGCCTCGTCCGCCATCACCTCGGGCGGCAGCCCGCCGAAGAAGCCGACGGCCTCGGTGAACGCGCGGCCCTCCAGCCGGGCCGCCTCGACCACGCGGGGGGTGGGCAGCAGGGAGGGGGCGCTGCAGCCGGAGACGACGAGCCCGGCGAAGCCGCGTACGCCGTCGAGGCGGCGGGCCACCTCGAAGGCGAGGGCGGCGCCGAAGCTGTGGCCGAAGAGGAGGAGCGGCCGGTCGTCGGTGGTGGCGGCGAGGGCGATGGCGGCGGCGGAGCCGTCGGCGAGCTCGGCGAGGGAAGCGGGGGCCGGTTCGCGGAAGCGGTGGCCGCGGCCGGGCGGGCAGACGGCGAAGACCTGCGCGTCGCCGCGCATCGCGGGCTGCCAGCCGAGGAAGGTCCGGGGGTTGCCGCCGGCGTGCGGGAAGCAGAAGACGCGGGCGGCGGGGTCGGGAACCGCGACGGTCTCGGAGGTCAGGAACCAGGGGGAGGCAACCACGAGGATCAGCCAGTCCTTTGCCGGTCGGTCAGTGGCGGGAGGTGATGCAGTGCAGTACGGGGCTCTGGGGGTGGGTCAGTTCCAGCCAACGTCGTCGGAGGAGGAGGGCGTCGGCGAGGGGGTGGTGGCCGGCTGCGGGTTGTTCCAGCCGACGTCACCGGCGTCACCGGCCACGACGTGCGGGTTCGCGTTGTTCCAGCCGACGTCGCCGAGGCGCAGGTGGCTGCCGGAGGCGGCGGAGAAGGCACCCTGGGTGGCGATGCCGGCGACCGTCGTACCCAGGCCGAGGGCGATGCCCGCGGTCGCGAGTACGACACGGCCGCGGATTCCCGAAACGCGGCCGGCCGGACGAGTCACCATGTGGTTCTTCCCCATTTTTCCCAGTCCCCTCAAGTCGTTTCGTCTTTGGCCATTCCAGGAACGCCAAACCGAGGCGGTTTCCGGCGGTGCTGATCTCCGGTGCGCCTTCTCGGTGTTCGTTCCTGCGGTGAGACCAAATCTCCCCTGCCGACTCGAGACCAGGTAGACCTACGATGGCTCCGGTTTCCGCATTGCGGGAACCCACGGGGTCTCAACCGCCGCAAATACCTGCATACCGGACAGAGGGGGGTGGCTAGTGGACGTAGTCAAATACGTCAAAACCGCACAAGGCGGTGCACCTGAGGGGCTGTACGCGGCTGCGGCGGGGGAACCGCAGGCGTTCTTGCGGGAACTCGCAACGCACCTCGGCCTGCTGGCGCAGGAGGCGGCGCAGCAGGCGGCGGCGCAGCAGGCGCCGGCCGCGGCCCTGGAGACCTGCGGCGAGGAGGTGGTAGGGCCGGGAGTCCGGTACCTGCACGGCCTGGGCAGCATCTCGACGGCGATCAACGACGCCCTCGCCTCGGTCCGGCGGGACATCCTCACCGCGCAGCCCGACGGGGCGCGCCCGAGCGCGGTGCTGAAGGACGCCCTGGAATCCGTACGGCGGCAGATCTCGGCGGGGATCGCCATGCGGACGCTGTATCAGCACACGACGAGATTCGACGAGGCGACGAAGGAATACGTCCGGACCGTCACCGAATACGGCGCCCAAGTGCGAACTCTTGAGGAATTCTTTGACCGCCTGATCATTGTGGATGACGTCGCCTTCATTTCGGCAAACGAGGACCGTACCACGGCGATCTCCATTACCGAACCGACCATCGTACGATTTCTCAGAGATACGTTCGACAAGGCCTGGGACCGGGCGAAACCCTTTCCCTTCGTCCCGCTGCACGCGGCGAAGGCGGCGGACGAGGTGGTCCCGGCCATCCGGGAGTCCATCAGCCGGCTGCTCGTGGAGGGCTACTCCGACAAGGCCATCGCACGTCGCATAGGGATCAGCGAGCGTTCCCTGCAGGCGCACATCGCGGCCATCAAACAGGACCTCGGGGCTTTGAACCGGCTCCAGCTCGGATACCTGCTCGGCCGCAACGAGGCGACCTACGTCCTTTGACGGCCCGTCAACCCGGAAGACGGCGGCGCCGTGTTCAGGCGCTGAGGGCGGTGATGTTGCCGTAGGAGGTGGTGGCCGTGATGTCCAGGACCTCGCCCTCGCCGGTGTTGCGCAGGGCGTTGCTGATCCGCCCGTAGGAGGTCCCGGCGTCCAGCGAAGCGGACACCCCGCGGGCGGCGCCGACGCTGATGTCACCGTGCTCGGTCCGCAGCGTCACCGTGCCGCCCGTGGCCTCCGCGATCGTCAGATCACCCTTCTGCGTACGGATGTCCGCCGAACCCCCCAGCCGGCCCACCGCGACATCACCCGCCGCAAGCACCAGCCGCACCCCCGCCGCCTCGTCGAGCTTGACCGTGCCGTGCGCGCTCTCCAGCGACACCACACCCAGCCGCCCCACACCCCGGAACTCGGCCGACGCCGTCTTCGCCTCGACACTCGACCCCGCCGGCAGCTGCACCGTCACCTCCACCGAACCCGAAGCCCCGAACACCTGGCTCTTCTTCGGCGCACTGATCCGCAGCACACCGTCCCGGAACTCGACGCTGGTCTCCTCCGCGGCCTTCACGTCACGGCTCTTCGACGCGTTCGCGGGCAGCACCTCCACCGTCGTGTCCACACGGTCGGCGGCAATGAAACGGATGTTCCCGGCCGGGACGTCCAGGACGGCGGTGATGGCGGCGGCGGTGGCGAACTTCTGCATGATGTCTCTTCCTTCGGACTGATGTCACTCGGCGTTTCCAACGACCTGAACGCTACGTCGCGTTCACAACCCGAGCAACACACCCATTGCGAAGAACCACCATCACCGCAGGTCACAGCCTCACAATCGTTGCACCAAAGCTAAATTCAACGCAACGAACACCACACCACCGTTGCAACAAGCGACGACTGAACGCTACGCCGCCGGAGGCGTGTCCTTGACGAACACGAGCCCGTCGCCGCCCTCCAGCCGTTCCGGGTCGAACGGCGCGTACCCGAACCAGGGCGATACACGGGGCGTGGGGCGGGCGCCGTCGAGCACCTCGGCCAGCTGCCGGGTGTCGACGAGGCACCTGTCCTCCGGGAGGGCGTACAGCAGCCCCTCCACGGTGTCCGGGGCCGGCTCGCCCACCCCCTGGTGCCGGATCGTGCCGAGGGCCGTGGCCACGAAGGCGTACTCGGCACCGAGGCGGGCGTCCACGAGCGCCCCGGCGCTCCACCACTCCAGGCGCTGCCCGCCCATCCGCATGGAGCTCATCTCGCGCTGGAGGTGGGCGTTGTGGGCGTGCACGAACACCGGGCCCCGCTCGGCGAGGGCGAGCAGGTTGCGCGCCATCATCCGGTCCCGCACCGCCACCAGCCGGGCGAGCCGGGCGGGCGTACGGTCGGCCATCCAGTGGTGGTAGCGCAGCAGGTCCGTGGCCGTCCGCGCGTACAGGCACGCCCGCTCCCACTCCTCCCGCGGGCCCGCCGCGATGAGCCGGGGCGCCTGCTCCTCCAACAACGCCGCCAAGTCGTCGGCGATCAGCCTCAGTCGGCCCGCCTCGCCCGACTGCCCGACGGACCGGGCCGGGTCCATCATGGCGGCGGGTTCGGTCCACTGCCCGTCGGTACCGAGCAGCCGGTCGAGGGTCTCGCGGGTACAGGGGAGCAGGCCGGCGTCCACCCGGGCGGCGAGGTACTCGTGCAGCCCGGTGAGGGCCTGCCGGGGGCTCGCGGCGGCGGTGATCTCCAAGGGGCCGTCGAAGCCGGCGAAGCGGACCTGTTCGGAGGCCGGCCGGCCCTCGTTGTGGGCGCGCATCCAGCGCACCAGCTCGCGGTTGGCGGCGGAGGCGCCCCAGCCGTGGCTGATGCCGTGCTCCACGACCTCGTCGAGGACGCCCGCGCCGGAGGTCACGTACTCGTCGACGGCCAGGCCCGTGAGACAGTCGCTCTCGATCGCGATGGTCCGGTAGCCCTCCTCCACGAGCTGCCGGAAGAGTTCGTTGCGCAGGCGGAGCAGGGTCTCCTCGCCGTGGGTGGGCTCGCCGAGGGCGAGCAGCCGGGGCCGGCGGGCAAGCAGCCGCAGGAGTGCGGCGGAATCGACGGAATGGACGGTTTCCTTGATGCGGTTCGCCATGCCTTCAACGCTATCGCTGAACTTTCGGTTGAAACTTTTTCGCTCCTAGGGCCCTCTATCCTCGTCTTCCATGGGCCAGAACCTTAAAACCTCTGGGCAGCTGAGGCCGATCGACCTGGCACGCGCGCACGGCCTGTCCACCCAGGCGGTCAGGAACTACGAGGAGGCCGGCATCCTCCCGGCCGCCGCCCGCACGGCCAGCGGCTACCGTGCCTACACCCCCCTGCACGCGGCCGCTCTGCGGGCGTTCCTGGCCCTGCTGCCCGGGCACGGCCACCCGACGGCGACGGCGGTCATGCGGGCGGTGAACGGGGGCGCGGCGGACGAGGCCTTCCGGCTCATCGACGAGAGCCACGCCCAGCTCCTCGACGACCGCCGGACCCTGCGGGCCGTGGAGACGGCCCTCCGCGACCTGGCCCCCACCCCGCCCCCGGAGCCGGGCGGCACGTTCATCGGCCCGCTGGCGGCGAAGCTCGGTATCCGGCCCGCGACCCTGCGCAAGTGGGAGCAGGCGGGGCTGCTGCACCCGCACCGGGACCCCCGCACCGGCTACCGCGTCTACGACGAGGCGGCCGTCCGCGACGCCCACCTCGCCCACCAACTCCGCCGGGGCGGCTACCTGCTGGAGCAGATCGCCCCACTGATCGCCCAGGTCCGCACGGCCGGCGGCCTGGCCCCCCTGGAGTCCGCCCTGCACGACTGGCACACCCGCCTGTCCACCCGAGCCCGCGCCCTCCTGACGGGCGCCGCCGCCCTGGACACCTACCTCCGCGAACGGGACTGACCGGACGGGCCGGGCCGGCTACTTCAGTGCTGCCGTCGGGTGCGCAGCGGGGCGGGGTCGGCGGCGGGAGACCGCTACGCCCGCGAGGCAGATCGCGCCGCCCAGGAGGGTCAGCCAGCCCGGGACTTCGTCCAGGAGGGCCCAGGCGATGACGATGACCACGGCCGGTACCGCGTAGGTCGTGGCGCCCATCTTTCCGGCGGTGGTCTTGGAGAGGGCGTACGTCCAGGTGGTGAAGGCGAGGGCGGTCGGGAAGAGGCCCAGGTAGAGCATGTTGAGGGTGGCGGACAGGGGTGCTTCGGGGAGCTGGTGCAGGAGCTGGCCGGCGAAGGGCAGGGTGCAGGCGGTGCCGACGAAGCAGCCGTACGTGGTCACCTGGAGCGGGTTCGCGTACCGCAGCGCGGGCTTCTGCGAGACCACCCCGGCGCCGTAGGCGAGCGCGGCGACCAGGCAGAGCAGCACACCGGTGAGGGACGAGGTGCCGCCCTTCGAGGTGGACATCCCCACGACGACGGCCCCCGCGAAGGAGACGCCCATCCCGACGAGCAGCATCGGTGGGAAGCCCTCCTTCAGCATCCAGCCGCTGAGCAGGGCGATGACGATGGGCCCGATGTTGACCACCATGGCGGCGGTGCCGGCGTCGACCCCCTGCTCGCCCCAGTTCAGCGCCACCATGTACAGCCCGAACCACAGCACCCCGGAGGCCAGGATCCCGGGCCACGCCTGGCGCGGCGGCAGCGGTGTGCGCTTGACCAGCAGGACGGCGCCCAGCGCGAGGGAGGCCGTCAGGAGCCTGCCCAGGGCGAGCGCTCCGGGGCCGAAGTGCTCCGCGGAGGCGCGGATGGAGACGAAGGCGGAGGCCCACATCACGACGGTGACGACGGCTGCCGCGAGGGCACGTTGATCGAGACTGGTTCGGGAGGCACCGGCCGTTTGATCCATGCCGGCCAACGTACCGACGGGCAATGACGCTGCCTAGGTCGTCTCGGGCCTTCCGGCCAGGCCGCAAGCGGGGCGTCACAAGGCCGTCAGCAGCCGCTCAGCGAGCGGTCAGCGGGCGGTCAGAACGGCCCGCAGGCGCTCCGCGTAGGCCCGGGGGTGGCTGGTGTTGCCGTTGTGCCCGCCCGGGAAGACCCGTATCTCCGAGCCCGTCAGATCCGCCAGCGCGTGGGCGCACGCGACGTCGAAGACGGTGGACGGCGTGGTGGTTCCGACGGCCGGCAGGACGCGGGTCGTGGTCGCGGCCACGGCGGCCGGGTCGAGGGTGTCCTGGAGGATCGCGGAGAAGTCGTGCTCGATGAAGTAGGCGAAATTGGCGCGGCGCGTCTCGCTCATCGGCTGCGGGGTGAGGCCCGGTTCGCAGTCCTTGCCGCTGGTGTCTATGCCGAGCACCCGGGCGGCTTCCCGGGCGGCCGCGGGCAGCCCGTACTTCCGGAAGAGGTGCTGGATCTCGACGAGCTCCGCCTCGTGCCGCTCGCGGTCGGCGGCGTCCGGCAGCAGGCGGGGGGCGACCGGCTCGTGGGCGACGAGGGTGGAGATCTGCCCCGGGTGTGCGGCGGCCACGTGCAGGCCGATGACGGCGCCGAGGCTGCACCCGAGCATCAGGGCCGGCTCGTCGGTGACGGCGGCCAGCAGCCGGTGGACGTCGTCGGCGTGTTCGGCGAGCGAGGTGGTCCGGCCGGGCTGCTCCAGGCGGCTGCGGGACAGGCCCCGGCGGTCGTAGGTCAGGACGGTGAAGGTGTCGGTGAGGTGCGGGACCATGTCCACGGTGCGGTCCGCGTCGCCCTCGCCGCTCTGCGAGATGAGCAACAGCGGCCCGGAGACCTGGAGTTGGTAGTGGAGGGTGGCACCGGGAACGGCGAGACCGGGCATGACGCTCTCCTTCGACTGGTCGGGCCTTCGGCGACTGGTTCTTCGTTCGTCGCCCTGCAATCAAGGTAGTCCATCCGTTTCGATGCATCAAGAGCGATGGATCGATTTCGATGGATCGATGCTGATGTACTTTGGACCGGTGGATGGAATCGAACTGTTCCTGCTCGGCCGCGCCCTGATGAAGCTCGGCGAGGAGGCCCTGCCCGAACCCCCCGGCGGGTCCGGGCAGTACGCCGGCGGCACCCGCTCCGTGGTGATCGTCGCCGGGGACATCGCGGCGCACCCGGACACCACCGTCGGCGAGACGGCGCAGCGCACGGGGCTGCCGCAGAGCCAGGTCTCGGGCGCCGTGGCCCGGCTGCGCGAGGCGGGATCGGTGGAGACGGCCCCCGACCCCGCCGACCGCCGCCGGACGCTGGTGCGCCAGTCCCCCACGGCCTCCGCGCGCGTGGCCGCCGTACGGGCCGCCGGCAGCTCCAAGGTCGAGGAGGCCCTCGCCCGCGCCCTGGGCGAGGCCGGCTCCGAGCGGCTGCCCGAGGTGACGCAGGCGCTGGAGGTCCTCGCCCGGCACCTCGCGGTACGCGGCGACGCGTCCACGGCCTGAGAACGAGCCGGCCGGGACGGCCGGGACGGCGTCAGCGCGCCGTGAAGGAAGCCAGGTCCTCCGCCACCGCCCGCACCACGGCCGCGTGCTGCTCGGCCAGGTAGAAGTGCCCGCCGGGGAAACGGCGGAAGCCGAACCCGCCCCCTGCCACGTCCCGCCAGGCCATCGCCTCGGCCACGTCCGCCCGCGGGTCGGACTCCCCGCAGAGCACGCTGACGGGCGTGCGCAGCGGCGGTCCCGGCTCGTGCCGCCAGGTCTCGACCGCCCGGTAGTCGCTGCGCAGCGCCGGCAGGATCAGTGCCCGGAACTCCGGGTCGGCCAGCAGCTCGGGATCGGTCCCGGAGAGGGCCTGCACCCGGGCGAGGAGGGTGTCGTCGTCCCCGGCGTGGAGTTGCTCCTCCTCCCGGTCGAGCAGCGGCGACCGCCGCCCGGAGACGATCAGGCCGCGCGGAGTCCCGCCGGCCGCCTCCAGGCGCCTTGCCAGCTCGTACGCGAGCACCGCGCCCATGCTGTGCCCGAACAGCACGACGGGCCGGCCGCGCCACGGCTCCAGCGCCGCCTCCACCCCGTCGGCCAGCCCGGCGATGGTGTCCGGGATCGGCTCCCCGAGCCGCTCCTGACGCCCGGGGTACTGGACGGTGAGCACCTCGGCGTGGGCGGCCAGATCGCGGGAGAGCGGGAAGTAGAAGGAGGCGCTGCCGCCCGCGTGCGGGAGGACGACGAGGACCGGCACGGGGCTCCCCGGTCGCACCGCCGGCGGGTGGAAGCGGCGGATCCAGGGGCTCTCGCCGACGGCGCCGTTCACCGCGCCTCCCCGGAGCCGTCGTTCAGCAGGAGCTTCTTCTGCGGCTTGCCCATGGCGTTGCGCGGGATGGCGGGGACGAAGCGGACCTCGCGGGGGCGCTTGTGCACCGAGAGGTGGGCGGCGACGAAGTCGGCGAGTTCGGGGCCGGTGACCCCTTCGGCGACGACGAAGGCGACGATCCGCTGTCCGAGGTCCGCGTCCGGGACGCCGACGACGGCCGCTTCGGCCACCTTGGGGTGGTCCAGCAGGGCGTTCTCGATCTCGCCCGCGCCGATGCGGTAGCCGCCGGACTTGATCATGTCGATGGAGGCCCGGCCGACGATGCGGTGGACCCCGTCCGCCGGGTCGACGGCGGCGATGTCGCCCGTACGGAACCACCCGTCCTCGGTGTACGCCGCCGCGGTCGCCTCGGGGCGGCCCAGGTAGCCGGAGAACAGCGTGGGCCCGGTGAGCTGGAGTTCGCCGATCTCGGCGCCCGGCTCGGCGGCGATCCGGGTCCGGATGCCGGGGAGCGGCGTGCCGACGGTGCCGGGACGGACCTCGCCGCCCGCGCGGCCGCTGACGGTGATCAGGGTCTCGGTCATCCCGTAGCGCTCGACGGGGCGGTGGCCGGTGAGGCGCTCCAGGTCCCGGAAGACGGGTGCGGGCAGGGCGGCGCTGCCGGAGACGAGGAGGCGGGCACCGGACAGCGCGGCCGCGTGCTCCGGTTCGGCGGCGATGCGGGACCACACGGTCGGCACCCCGAAGTAGAGGCTGCCGCGGGCGGCGGCGTACGCCTGCGGGGTCGGGCGGCCGGTGTGCACGAGGCGGCTTCCGGTGCGCAGGGCGCCGAGCACGCCGAGCACCAGGCCGTGTACGTGGAACAGCGGGAGCCCGTGCACCAGGGTGTCCTCGGCGGTCCACTGCCAGGCTCCGGCGAGGGCGTCGAGGTCGGCGGCGAGGGCGGCGGCGGTCAGGACGACGCCCTTGGGCGGGCCGGTGGTGCCGGAGGTGTACAGCACCAGGGCGGGATCTGCGGGTCCCGCGGCGGGGGCGGGCGCCGAGGCCCTCCGGGCGAAGTCGACGGGGACCTCGACGGCACCGGAGTCGCGCAGGACGTGCTCGCGTTCGGCGGGGCCGGCGTCGGGGGGCAGCGGTACGAAGGGCACCCCGGCGAGGAGCCCGCCGACGACCGCGGCGACGGTCTCCAGGGAGGCGGTCGCCGTCACGGCGAAGGCGGGGGCTCCGGCTAGGTCGGCGGCCACGGCCCCCGCCGCGCCGAGCAGTTCCTCGTACGAGGCGGTACGGCCGGCGACGCGTACGGCGTCCGCGCGGTCGCCGTACGTCCCGTCAAGCGCGGTCAGCACGCGGCAACTCCCTGTAGATGGCGGACCCCCAGGCTACGCCGCCGCCCCGGGTTCACTCCTCGGGGTTCTCCCGGTCCTTGACCGCCGCGACGGCCTCGCGGCGGGCGCGGCGGACTTCGAGGGTGAGGGAGACGGTCGTACCGATCAGGGTGAGGACGTCGGCGGCGACGGAGAGGAGGTCGGTCATGGTGGTCGGGCCCTTCGGCGTCGGGCCGCGGGGTGCGGCCGGTCAGCGCACCATCCGGGGGGAGTTGGGTTGTCCGGACCCTCCGGGCGGAACATCGCAGATAGGTTGCGGACGAAGGGCCACTTGTCCCGGACGGACCGGACAACGGCACGGCGGGCACGGCGGGCACGGCGGGCACAGCACGGCAGGCACAGCACGGCAGGCACAGCAGGGGGTACCTCGTTGGCGGGAACGGACAAGCCCAAGGGCCGGCCCTGGAAGGAGATCCGGCCGGTGAACGCGGGCGCGGGCAGGCTGGCCGCGTTCCTGCGCGCGCAGGTGGACGGTTCCGGCAAGACCCTGGCCGTCCTGGCGGAGGAGATCAGCTACTCCAAGTCGCAGGTCAGCTCGCTACTCAGCGGGCGGATCCCGCCGCAGCGGTTCGTCGCCTCACTGATCGACGCCACGGTCCCGCCGCCGATGCGCGAACGCCGGCGGAGCGAGGCGGACGCCCTGCTGTACGAGGCGGTGCACCCGCCCCGCGCGGCGAAGCCGACGGCCCGGGCGGCCGGTGCGGCGGTGGTGGACCTGGCGGCCGTGCAGGCGCAGCAGATCGAGACCTACGACCGGCTCACGCGCGCTCTGGAACAGCAGGCGGAGCTGCGCCAGACCGCCGAGAACTCCGCACGGCTGATCTGGATCCTGCTCGGCATGATCCACAGGCTGAACGACCGGGTCGGCGCGCTCGGCCGGAAGCGCGACCAGTCCGCCGTCCGGGACAAACTGGCGCGGGCCCGGTCCCAGCAGGCCAAGGCCGAGAGCGAGCTGGGCCGGGCCGAGGAGAAGAAGCGGCAGGCCGAAGCCCTGGCCGGGCGCCTTCAGGAGCAGATCGCCGCGCTGACGGAGGAACTGGAGCGCCTGCGCGGCCAGAGCGGTGGCCCCGCCCCGGCGGACGGCCTCCCCGACCTGGCCCCGCCCACCCCGCCGGCCACCTCCCCCGACCCCGAGGGCGACGACTTCGACACGGCCCTCGCCCGGGCGACGGCGATCAACGACACCGACGGGGACACGGTCCATCGCATCACCACCGAACTCGGCGAACCCGCGCCCGCCATTGTCCCGGACAACCCCTCCACCAGCCCGGACACCCCGAACGAGTCGGCGCGTGAACTCCGCGCCGAGGCCGAAGCCGCGCAGGAGGACGGCGACTTCGTAGCGGCGGCCCGCCTCTACGCCCGGCTGACCGAGGCCTCGGCCGGCCATCTGGGCCCCGACCACCCGGAAACCCTCCGCAGCCGGCGCGAGCATGCCCACTGCGTGGCCGAGGCGGGCGAACCCGCCACCGCACGCGACCTCACGGCCGCACTCGTCTCCGACCAGACCCGCGTCCTCGGCGCCGACCACGCCGACACCCTGCGCAGCCGCTACGAGCTCGCCTACTACACCTGCGAAGCGAGCGACTTCGCCACCGCGCGGGACCTCATGGCCGCGCTCCTGCCGGACGAGGCACGTGTGCGGGGCGCCGACCACCGCAGGACGCTGACCAGCCGCTACGCGCACGCCTACTACACCGGCATGGCCGGCGCACCCACCACGGCGAAAGCCCTGTACGAGGTGCTCCTCCAGGACCAGACCCGGATCCTCGGAGCCAAGCACCCGGACACCCTCAACAGCCGTTACGAACACGCGCACTTCACCGGCGAGGCAGGCGCACCCGCCACCGCGCGCCGCCTGCTGGCCGCACTGGTCCCCGACCGCGAACGCGTCCTGGGACCCGGCCACCCCCACACCCTCGTCAGCCGCTTCCTGCACGCCTACTACACGGCAAGGGCCGGCGACGCCGCCACCGCACGCGACCTCTTCGCCGCCCTCGTCTCCTACGAGACCCGCCTCCTAGGCGCCGACCACCCCGACACGCTCCTCAGCCGTCGGCACCACGCCCGCAACACGGCGAAGGCCGGAGATCCCGCCGCGGCGCGCGACCTCTACGAGGGGCTCGCACGCGACCAGGCCCGCGTCCTCGGACCCGACCACCGCCGCACCCTGGTCAGCCGCTACGAGCACGCCCGGAGCACCGCGAAGGCGGGCGACCCCGTCACCGCTCACGATCTGATGACCAGGCTCTTGGCCGATCTCGAACGCGCGCTCGGCGCCGACCACCCCGACACCGTCACCGGTCGCGAGCAGCTCGCCGAGCTGAGGCGACGGGCCGCGGAAGCCGGCAGCGCCCCGGCCTGACGGGCGGACGACAGCGGGTCCGCGCCCCTGGCCGGGGGCGCGGACCCGACGGCAGTGAGGGGGCCGAACACCCCCCTAGATCACGCCCTGGACCAGCATCGCGTCCGCCACGCGTTCGAAGCCGGCGATGTTGGCGCCCGTGACGTAGTCGCCCGGGGCGTCGTAGCGGGCGGCCGTTTCGTACGCGACCTCGTGGATCGAGCTCATGATGGCGGCCAGTTCCGACTCGACCCGGTCCCGGGTCCAGGCGGTGCGGCCCGCGTTCTGGGCCATCTCCAGGGCGCTGACCGCGACGCCGCCCGCGTTGGCGGCCTTGCCCGGGCCGAAGGCGACGCCCGCCGCCTGGAAGAGGTGGACCGCCTCGGGGGTGCTGGGCATGTTGGCACCCTCCGAGACGGCCTTGACGCCGTTCCCGATGAGGGCGCGCGCGTCCTCGGCGCCCAGTTCGTTCTGGGTCGCGGACGGGAAGGCGACGTCGGCCGGGACCTCCCAGACGCGGCCGCCGGGCACGAAGCGGGCCGAGGGGCCGCGCCGGGCGGCGTACTCGCTGACGCGGCCCCGCTCGACCTCCTTGATCTGGCGCAGCAGGGCGAGGTCGATGCCCTTGTCGTCGACCACGTAGCCCTGCGAGTCGGAGCAGGTCAGCGGGTTGGCGCCGAGCTGCTGGAGCTTCTCGACGGTGTACAGGGCGACGTTGCCGGAGCCGGAGACCACGGCCGTCAGGCCGTCCAGGGACTCGCCGCGGACCTTCAGCATCTCGGCGGCGAACAGGACGCTGCCGTAGCCGGTGGCTTCGGGCCGGATCGCGGAGCCGCCCCAGCCCTGGCCCTTGCCGGTGAGGACTCCGGCCTCCCAGCGGTTGGTGATGCGCCGGTACTGGCCGAACAGGTAGCCGATCTCGCGGCCGCCGACGCCGATGTCGCCGGCCGGGACGTCGGTGTGCTCGCCGATGTGGCGGTGCAGCTCGGTCATGAAGGACTGGCAGAAGCGCATGACCTCGGCGTCGGAGCGGCCGTGCGGGTCGAAGTCGCTGCCGCCCTTGCCGCCGCCGATGCCCAGCCCGGTCAGCGCGTTCTTGAAGATCTGCTCGAAGCCGAGGAACTTCACCACGCCGATGTCCACGGACGGGTGGAAGCGCAGGCCGCCCTTGTACGGGCCGAGCGCGCTGTTGAACTCCACCCGGTAGCCGCGGTTGACGTGGACGTGTCCGTGGTCGTCCGTCCACGGCACGCGGAAGATGATCTGCCGTTCCGGTTCCACGAGCCGTTCCACGAGTCCGGCCTCGGCGTACTCGGGGCGTGCCGCGAACACGGGGGCCAGGGTGTCCAGGACTTCCCGTACGGCCTGGTGGAACTCGGGCTGGGCGGGGTTGCGGCGCTCGATGTCGGACCGCAGTGCGTCCAGCCTGTGCTTCGGGTCGGTCAAGGTCTGATTCCTCTCCGGCGTTCCGGCGGGCGTGCGGGCCCAGCGGGAGGGTACCGCGCGCCGGGGGTGCTCCCGGAATAGGTCATCCGGCCTGCGCGGCAGGGGCGTTGGGCCTGTGCGATGCCACGGGAAGTGGCCTGGGTACGACCGTAGGATCAGCTGGGTATGGCCCGCATCAGGGGCGCAGTGCCCGGGGATGGGCGAGAATCCGGCCATCGCGGTGCGGCAGCACGTGCCGCGCCCACACAGGCGGGGGGACCACGTGGAAACGGCACGGTTGGCGTCACTGATCGCTGCGACCATCACCATGGGCCTGGTCAGCGGCCTCTTCTACGGGTTCTCGGTGGCGGTGATGCCAGGGCTGCGCGCCTCGTCCGACCGGACGGTGATCGAGACGATGCAGCGGATCAACGTGGCCATCCTCAACGGATGGTTCCTGCTCGGCTACATGGGCTCGCTGGTGTTCACCGCCCTGGCGCTGGGCCTGCACCTGCCGGGCGACGGGCGCCACGCGCTGGTGCCGCTGGCCGGCGCGCTCGTCGCGTACGTCCTGGCGATGATCGTCACCGCCCGGGTGAACATCCCGCTCAACAACGCCCTGGAGAAGGCGGGGCCGGTGGAGCGGATCGCCGATCCGGCCGCCGTGCGCCGTGCGTTCGAGGGGACGTGGGTGCGCGCGAACGTGTGGCGCACGCTGCTGTGCACGGTGGCCTTCGGGCTGCTGGCCTGGGCGCTGGTCCTGCACGGACAGCACGCCGCCTAGGCCGGCAGCCCCGAACGGCTCAGCGGACGGCTCAGCGGACGGTGCCGCGGCCGTGGAGCAGGAGGGCGCGGACGAGGGCGGTGAGTGCGGCGGTGCAGAGCAGGGTGCGCAGGACGTTCGTGGTGACCCAGGTGCCCTTGAACTTGTCCACCACCGCGAAGTCGGTCAGCTTCGCCGCGTCGCCCACGGCCGCGAGCTCGTTGTTCAGCGGGATGTTCACCGCGAAGGTGATCACCAGCACGACGAGGTAGGCGACGGCCGCCGCGGCCGCCCAGACGGCGGTCCCGCGCCGGCCCTTGCGGTACTCGACGACGGCCGCGGCTGCCGTGGTGAGCAGGGCGAGGACGAAGACGCTGCCGAAGAGGCCGTTGCCGTCGATGGCGGCGTTGAAGCTCTGCATGGCGGTGACGTAGGTGCGTTCGTCGCCCGTGGCCAGGCCCGGCATCACCGAGACGTCGAACGCGAAGAACAGACCCGCCATCAGGCCGATGAGGACGGTGGAGACGCCGAGGAGGAGGGTGGCCACCTTGCCGCCGCCGCCCGTACGTGCCGTGCTGCTCGTGCCGTGTGCGCCATGCGTGCCGTGCGTGCCGTGTGCCAGGTTGGTGCCGTGTTCCCGGTTCATGGATACGTCCTCGCCTGATGGCCGGATACCGGCGGGCCCCACGCCCGCGGCGCAGTGATCGTGGCATTCGGGCTGACGCCGTACCAGCTGTTCTGCCGAAAAAGCGGGAAGGGCCGGGGAGTTGCCCCGGCCCTTCCGAATGGCGGAATACCGACCGCGAGGTCAGCCGTGGACGTGCAGCGGCTTCCCGGCGAGGGCGAGGTGGGCTTCGCCCAGGGCCTCGGTCTGGGTCGGGTGGGCGTGGATGAGGCTCGCCACCTCCGTCGGGAGGGCCTGCCAGTTGAAGATGAGCTGGGCCTCGCCGATCTGCTCGCTGACGCGCGAGCCGATCATGTGGATGCCGATGACGGGGCCGTCGACGACCTGGACGAGCTTCACGTCGCCCGCCGACTTCAGGATCTTGCTCTTGCCGGTGCTGCCGGCGTTGAACTTGCTGACGACGACCTTGTCCTCGCCGTAGACCTCCTTGGCCTTCGCCTCGCTGAGGCCGACGGAGGCGATCTCGGGCTCGCAGTAGGTGACCCGCGCGACGCCGTCGTAGTCGATCGGGCTCACGGGCAGGCCCGCGAGGCGCTCGGCGACGAGGATGCCCTCGGCGAAGCCGACGTGGGCCAGCTGGAGGGTCGGGATCAGGTCGCCGACGGCCGAGACGGTCGGCAGGCCGGTGCGCAGCAGCTCGTCGACGACGACGTGGCCGCGGTCTACGACGACGCCCGCCTCCTCGTAGCCGAGCCCCGCGGAGACCGGGCCGCGGCCGACGGCGACGAGCAGCAGCTCCGCCTCGATCTGCTTGCCGTTCTCCAGGGAGACCCGTACGCCGCTCTCGGTGTACTCGACTCCGGAGAAGCGGGAACCCAGCTCGAACTTGATCTTCCGCTTGCGGAAGGCGCGCTCCAGGGACTTGGAGATGTCGACGTCCTCGGCGGGCACGAGGTGCGGCAGGCCCTCGACGACGGTGACGTCCACGCCGAATGACTTCCAGGCCGAGGCGAACTCGACGCCGATGACGCCGCCGCCGAGGACGACCGCCGACTCGGGGATCCGGTCGAGGAACAGCGCGTGGTCGGACGAGACGACCCGGTCGCCGTCGATGGCCAGGCCGGGCAGCGAGCGCGGCTGGGAGCCGGTGGCGAGGACGACGTGGCGGCCCTGGTAGACGACGCCCCCGGCCTCGACCTCGGTCGGGGAGAGGAGACGGCCCTCGCCCTCCACCAGGGTGAGGTTCCTGCGCGCCTTCAGCATGCCCTGGAGGCCCTTGTACAGGCCGGCGATCACGCCGTCCTTGTACTCGTGCACCCCGGCTATGTCCACTCCCTCGAAGGTGGACTTCACCCCGTACGACTCGCTGCGGCGCAGTTCGTCGGCGACCTCGCCGGCGTGCAGCAGCGCCTTGGTCGGGATGCAGCCGTTGTGCAGGCAGGTGCCGCCGAGCTTGCCCTTCTCGATGAGGACGACGCTCAGGCCGAGCTGGGTCGCGCGCAGGGCGCAGGAGTAGCCCCCGCTGCCGCCACCGAGGATGACCACGTCGTACACACCGTCGGCGGAATTCTCCATTGCAGATGACCTTTCGTCTTCCATGGCTGTACGGGCCCTCCCGGCATGCTCTCATCTCCCTTTCGGGTGAACGTTTTTGGGGCCGACGAAGATCCGTCCCACCTGCTGGACGGCTGGATTCAGCCGTTCTTGAGTCCGGCTCCAGCCACTGTGCGCACCATCTCCCCCGCACCACCTCGCGTCAGGACGGATGGGTGAGAAGAAATGCCTGAAGACGCTCGCGGTCCGCTCCCGGACGCCACCGTGCCCCCCGACCACCGCATCGCGGTCGTCGGCCTGTCCTGCCGCCTGCCGAAGGCCCCGGCCCCGGACGCCCCGTGGCGGCTGCCGGACGACGCCGCCGACGCCTTCGACCCGGCCTTCTTCGGGATCTCCCCGCGCGAGGCCGCGTCGATGGGCCCGCGCCGGCGGCTGGTGCTGGAACTGTGCTGGGAGGCCCTCGAACACGCGGGGATCGTGCCGGGGTCGCTGCGCGGCGGGCGCGTCGGCGTGTTCGTGGGCGCCGTGCGGGACGGGCACCCGGCGCCGTCGTACCAGTACGGCCCGGGGACCATCGGCCACCGCACCGGCGGTCTGCTGGGCCTGCGCGGCCCGAGCACGACCGTGTACACCGGCCGTTCCTCCTCGCTCGTGGCCGTTCACCTGGCCTGCGAGAGCCTGCGCGGCGGCGAGTGCGACATCGCCCTGGTCGGCGGGCTCGGTCCCGAACCGGTCCCCGGCGCGGCCGTCGCCGCCGCCGGGCCGGGCGGGCCGTCCGCCGGGGGCCGCTCGCGCGGCGCCGGGCGCTGCGAGGGCGGCGGCGTCGTCGTCCTCAAGCCCCTCGCCCGGGCCCTGGCCGACGGCGACCGGGTGCTCGGCGTCATCGCGGGCACCGGCGTCGACGGGGGCGACGGCACGGGCCCGGCCGCGCCCGTGCCCGCGGGCGAGGGCGAGGGCGAGGGCCGGGAGGGACGGGAGGCGGCGCTGCGCCGGGTCCGCGAGCGGGCCGGCGTCGATCCGCGCGGGGTCCGCTACGCCGGAGCGCACGGCGCGGTCGGCATCACGGACCTTATCGGGGCGCTGCCCGGCCTGGGCCCGGACCGCCGCGAGCCGGCAGGGGCACCGCGCGCCGGGGCGTCCGGGCGGCGGCTCGTCGTGGGCCTCGGCTCCGGGGGCACGGGCGGCCCGGACTGCCACGTCGTCTTGGAGGAGGCACCGCGTACGGCCCCGCCCGCCGATGCCGACGCCAGGGCCGAGGGGGCCGAAGGGGCCGGGCGTCCGCTGCCGTACGCCGTCTCCGGCACCACCCCGGAGGCCCTGCGGGCCCAGGCCCGGCGGCTGCTGGCCTGGGTGGGCGAGCACTCCGGCGCCCGGCCGGGGGCCCTGAGCCGGGCGCTCGCCACCACCCGTACGGCCTTCGAGCACCGGGCGGTGGTCGTCGCCGCCGACCGGGAGGAGCTGGCGCGGGGGCTGGAGGCCCTCGCCCGGGACCGGCGGGACGCCGGCCTGGTCCGCGGGACCGCGGCGCGGCGGCGGGACCTGGCCGTCCTGTTCACCGGCGAGGGCGGCCGGCGGCCGGGGACGGGCCGCGGGCTGTACACCGCCTTCCCGGTGTTCGCCGCCGCCTTCGACGAGGTGTGCGCCGAACTCGGCGACGGGGTCCGGGAGGCCGTCTTCGGCGAGGACACCGCCGCCGGCACCGAGCCCGGCACCGACGCCGCCGCCAGGACCGGCACCGACGCCGCCGACGCCCTGCGCCGCACCGGGACCGCGCAGGCGGCCCTGTTCGCCGTCGAGGTCGCGCTCTACCGGCTCGTGGAGTCGTGGGGGGTCGTGCCGAAGTTCGTCGGCGGGCACTCCGCCGGCGAGATCGCCGCCGCGCACGTGTCCGGCGTGCTCTCCCTCAAGGACGCGGCCGTGCTCGTCACCGCGCGCGGACGGCTGGTGGAGGCCCTGCCCGAGGCCGGGCTCGTGGTCGCCGTCCGGACGGGCGCGGAGGAGGTCGCCCCGCTGCTGGTGCCGGGCACGGCGCTCGCCGCCGTCAACGGGCCCCGGGACGTCGTCGTCTCCGGCGCCCGCGAGGCCGTCCGGGCCGTCGTGGGACGGCTGGCCGAGCAGGACGTCAAGTCGAAGACCCTGCGCGCTGGCCACGCCTTCCACTCGCCGCTGGTGGACCCGGTGCTGGAGGAGTTCCGGCGGGCCATCGAGGGCCTGGACTTCCGGCGGCCCCGGATCTCCTTCGTGTCCGCGCTCACCGGCGGCATCGTCACCGACGAGGTGGCGAACCCGGACTACTGGGTGGGCCAGGTACGCGGGACCGTCCGCTTCCAGGACGCCGTCCGCACCCTGGAGTCCGAGGGCGCCACCGCCGTACTGGAGCTGGGGGTTGGCGGCGCCCTCGCCGCGATGGCCCGGCCCTGCCTCACCGACGAGGGCGCGGCCGTGGTCGTGCCCGCCCTGTGCCGCCGGGGCGACGAGGTCCGGGCGCTGCTCACGGCGACCGCGACCCTGTACGCCCACGGCGTCCTCGGCAGGCTGCCGCTCGGGGTCCCCGCCGCCGGGGCGCCGTTGTACGGCCTGCCCACGTACCCCTTCCGGCGCGAGGACCGCCGCCCGGGCGGCCGGGGCCCCGCCGTCCGGGCACCGCGGTACCCCGTGGGCGGTTCCCCGCGGGGCACGGCCGCCCGGGCCGACACCCCGGGCACCCCCGGCACCCCCGGCACCCCCGGCACCCCCGGCACGGCGGACGCCGCGGCCGCCGCGGCCGGGATGTCCGCGACGGGGCACCCGCTGGCCGCGTGGCGGCTGGACCTCCCGGAGGCCGGGGCCGTCCTGTTCACCGGCACCGTCTCGGCGCGCAGCCACCCGGAGTTCGCCGCGTCCGGCTGCGTGCCGGCCCAGGCGCTGGTGGAGGCGGCGCTCGCGGTGGGCGGCGCGGTCGGCGCGCCGGAGGTCGAGGAGGCCGCCGCGGAGGCGGCGCTGACGCTGCCCGCACGGGGCGGCGTACTGCTCCAGCTGCTGGCACAGGCCCCCGACGAGGCCGGACGGCGGCGGCTGACGATCGTCTCACGGGCCGAGGGCGCCGAACCGGAGGAGCCGTGGCTGCGGCACCTGACGGCCGTTCTGGTGCCGGGCGGGGCGCCGTCCTTCGGCCTGGCGCAGTGGCCGCCGCCGGACGCGGAGCCCCTGGAGGGGGCCGAGGAGCACCCGGCGGTGGTGCGGGCCTGGCGGCGGGGCGAGGAGTTCCTCGCGGAGGTCCTGCTGCCCGCCGGGCTGCACGGGCAGCCGTACGCCCTGCACCCCGCGCTGCTGGAGGCGGCGCTGCACCCGGTGCTGGCGGCGGCGCCCGGGCCGCTGTCGGCCGGGGCCTGGCGGGGCGCGGCCCTGTACGCGACGGGGGCGACCTCCCTGCGGGTGCGTGCGGTGCGCGGCCCGTTCGGGGTGGTGGCGCTGGAGCTGGCCGACGCGGAGGGCGGTCCGGTGGCCGAGGCGACCGTGACCCTGTCCGAGCCGCCGGGCGGGCCGGGCGGACCGCCCGTCACCCCGCTGGCGCTGGTGTGGGAGCGGGTGGCGGAGGCCGCCGAGCCCGTCCGGGGGCCGCGCCGGGCGCTGCTCCGGGTGGCGGGCGGTGGTCCGGGCGGCGGGGCCGGTCCGTCGCCGCTGCCGGAGTGCGACGGGGCGCCCGCGTACTCCGGGCTGCCGGAGCTGCTGGCGGTCGCGGCGGACGGGGGCCCGGTGCCGGAGCTGGTCCTGGCCCGTCTCCCGGAGCCCGCCGCCGACGCCGAGTTGTACGGGCGGGGCGTGGCGGCGGCCGTGGACGGGGTGCGGGAGCTGGTGGGTGCCTGGCTCGCCGAGGAGCGGCTGGCGGGTTCGGTGCTGGCCGTGGTCACGGGCGGCGCCGAGGAGGTGCTGCCCGGTGAGGGCGTCGCCGATCTCGTCGGGGCTGCCGTACGCGGCTTCGTGCGCTCGGTGCAGGCGTGGCTCGCCGGTGCGGGCGCGGGCCGCATCATGCTGGTGGACGTGGACGACAGCGACGCGAGCCGCAAGGCCCTGGTGCGGGCGCTGGGCGGCGGGGAGCCTGACCTGGCCCTGCGCGACGGGGTCGCGTACGCGCGGCGGCTGGTGCGGGCGGAGGCCGTGGCGCCCGGGGCGGGCACGGGCGGGCCGGGCACGGTCCGGCTCAGCGGCGCCGTGGAGGGGCCGCGTGCCGAGGAGAGCGCCCGGCACCTGGTGGAGGCGTACGGGGTACGGCTGGTCGGGCCCGGCGAGGAGGCGGCCGCGGTCGTGCACCTGAGCGGTCCGGACGGGCCCTCGCTGGAGGCCTCGGTCGACGCCGCGCTCGCCCTGGACGGGTACCCGACGCCGCTGGCGTTCGTCACCACCGTCGGGGCTGCGGTCGGCACCGGCGGCCCGGAGTGCGGCGCGGTCGTGGGCGCCTTCCTCACCGCCCTGGCCGCCCGCCGCCGCGCGGCCGGACTGCCCGCGGCGGTACTGGGCTGGGGCGCCGACGCCGACGGCCTCCCGGCGGGGCTGGCGGCCCCGGCGGGCGGGGACGGGGCGGGCCTGCTGGGGCACGCCCTGTCGCGGAACCTGACGCTGGTGGCCGCCCGGGCCGACGCGGACGGGCTGCGCGCCGACGGGGCCCGCGTACCGGCGCTGCTGCGGAGCCTGGTGGTCCGGCGCCCGCGCCGGGCCGCCAACGGGCCTGCGGATGAAGGGACTTCACCGGGAACACCGGGTTCACCGGGTTCACCGGGTGCTGGACCCGCAGGGCCGTCCGCGGCCGGGGGCACCTTCGCGGGGCTGCTGCGCGGGGCGCACGCGCAGGGCCGTACGGCCGAGGGCGCGGCGCTGCTGATGGCGGCGGCCGAGCTGCTGCCCGGCTACGACTCCCGGTCGGGGGTGGCGCGCTGGCCGGCGCCCGTGCGGCTGGCGGCCGGGCCGGAGGGGGCGGCGGGACTGTTCGCGTTCCCCTCGCTGGGCGCGGGGTCCGGCCCGGACGAGCTCCTCGCGCTGGCGGCGGCCTTGGAGGGACGGCGGGGTCTGACGGTGCTGCGGCACCCCGGGTTCGCCGGTGACGCGGTGCTGCCGCGCAGCCGGCAGGCGCTGGTGCGGGCCCAGGCGGAGGCGGTGGCCGAGGCGGCGGGCGCGGAGCGGCCCGTGCTGCTGGGGCACTCGTCCGGCGGGTGGATCGCGCACGCCGTGGCCCGGGAGCTGCTGGAGATCGGCCGGGAGGCGGCTGCGGTGGTGCTGCTCGACACGTACGCGCGGGGCGGGAACCGGCGTGGGCCCGCGGCGCTGACGGAGCGCCTGTTCGACCCGGCGGGGCCGCCGGGGATGACCGACGACCTGCGGCTGCTGGCCATGGGCGGGCACCTGAGGGTGTTCACCGACTGGACTCCGGAGCCGGCGTCGGCGCCGACGCTGCTGGTGCGCGCCTCGGCGTCCGCGGTCTCGGGGGCGGGCGGGTGGGAGTACGCGGACCACTTGGCGGAGGTGGCGGGCGACCACTTCTCGCTGCTGGGCGCGGACGCGGGCGCCGTCGCGGACACCGTGGACGGCTGGCTGCGGAAGGTGGCGGGCTGATGGCGGCGGCACCGGCCGGGCGGCTGATGGCCGTCTCCGACCTGCACGTGGTGCACGCGGAGAACCGCCGGCTGCTGGAGGAGCAGATCGTGCCCGGGTCCCCCGGGGACTGGCTGCTGGTGGCGGGGGACGTCAGCGAGACCGCGTCCGAGGTCGAGTGGGCGCTCGGGCTGCTGCGCGACCGCTTCGAGCGGGTGGTGTGGACGCCCGGCAACCACGACCTGTGGACGCCGCCCGACGACCCGGTGCAGCTGCGCGGGGAGCCGCGCTACCGGTACCTGGTGGAGATGTGCCGGAGGCTGGGGGTGATCACGCCGGAGGACCCGTACCCGGTGTGGGAGGGCCCCGGCGGGCCGGTGGTGGTGGCTCCGCTGTTCACGCACTACGACTACTCGTTCCGGGATCCGGCGCTGACGAAGGAGCAGTCCCTCGCCGCCGCCCACGCGTCGGGGGTGGTGTGCACGGACGAGTTCATGCTGCACCCGGATCCGTACCCGGACATGGACGGCTGGTGCCGGGCCAGGGTGGCGGCAACGGCTGCCCGCCTGGACGAGGTGGACCCGGCGCTGGGGACGGTACTGGTGAACCACTACCCGCTGGTGCGGGAGCCGACCGACATCCTGCGGTACCCGCAGTTCGCGCAGTGGTGCGGGACGACGCTGACGGCGGACTGGCACCTGCGCTACCGGGCGGCGGCGGTGGTGTACGGACACCTGCACATCCCCCGCACGACGCACCACGACGGGGTGCGCTTCGACGAGGTGTCCATCGGCTACCCGCGCGAGCGCAGGCGGCGGGGCCTGCCGCGCGGGGTGCTCCGGGACGTCCTGCGGCCCCGCGAGGACGGGGCCGCCTGAGGAGCGGGTCCGCCTTCAGGCGCTGAGGGCGGTGATGTTGCCGTAGGAGGTGGTGGCCGTGATGTTCAGGACCTCGCCCTCGCCGGTGTTGCGCAGGGCGTTGCTGATCCGCCCGTAGGAGGTCCCGGCGTCCAGCGAAGCGGACACCCCGCGGGCGGCGCCGACGCTGATGTCACCGTGCTCGGTCCGCAGCGTCACCGTGCCGCCCGCCGCCTCCGCGATCGTCAGATCACCCTTCTGCGTACGGATGTCCGCCGAACCCCCCAGCCGGCCCACCGCGACATCACCCGCCGCAAGCACCAGCCGCACCCCCGCCGCCTCGTCGAGCTTGACCGTGCCGTGCGCGCTCTCCAGCGACACCACACCCAGCCGCCCCACACCCCGGAACTCGGCCGACGCCGTCTTCGCCTCGACACTCGACCCCGCCGGCAGCTGCACCGTCACCTCCACCGAACCCGAAGCCCCGAACACCTGGCTCTTCTTCGGCGCGCTGATCCGCAGCACACCGTCCCCGAACTCGACGCTGGTCTCCTCCGCGGCCTTCACGTCACGGCTCTTCGACGCGTTCGCGGGCAGCACCTCCACCGTCGTGTCGGCACGGTCGGCGGCGATGAAACGGATGTTCCCGGCCGGGACGTCCAGGACGGCGGTGATGGCGGCGGCGGTGGCGAACTTCTGCATGATGTCTCTTCCTTCGGACTGATGTCACTCGGCGTTTCCAACGACCTGAACGCTACGTCGCGTTCACAACCCGAGCAACACACCCATTACGAAGAACCACCATCACCGCAGGTCACAGCCTCACAATCGTTGCACCAAAGCTAAATTCAACGCAACGAACACCACACCACCGTTGCAACAGGCGACGACTGAACGCTACGAGGTGCTGCCCCGCCGCCATTCCTCCGCCGCCCGGACCATGGCCCGGCCGACGTGCTCGAAGAAGTCGCCGATGTCCTGCATGCGCGCACCGGCGGGGGTGGACGCCCCGAGGGTCCGGGCGCTGCGGCGGGCGAAGTCGGCCAGCGTGGTGTTCTGCCGGGCGCTGGCCATCCAGCCCCGGAACCAGGCGTCGGCGTCGATGACGTAGCGGTCGCGCCGTCGGCCCGGGTCGCGTTCGCGCCTGATGAGCTCCTGCTGTTCGAGCTCGCCGACGGCCTTGGAGACGGACGCCGGGCTGACCTGGAGGTGCCGGGCGAGCTCGGTGGCGGTCAGGCTCCCGCCGTCGGTGACGTACAGGCAGGTGAGCACCCGGGCCGTCATCCGCGGCAGGCCGCTGCCGACCATCATCTCGGTGAACTGCTCCTCCAGTTCGCGTACGGCCTCGGGGTCGCGCCCGTGCGCGTCCTCCCCCCGCACGACGGACGCCCGGGCGGCCGGAGACTGCGCGCGCCGCCTGGCACGCCCTTCGGTCGCCCGGTGTGCCGCGTCGGCCCGGTAGGCGGCCGCACCGCCGTTGCGGGCCACCTCCCGGGTGACGGTGGATACGGGCCGGTCCAGCCGGGCGGCGATCTCGGAGTAGGTGCGGCCCCCCGCCAACCCGTGCGCGATCTCGCGCCGTTCCTCGTGCGTCAGCCGGCCTCCGGGCACGGGCCACCTCCGTCGTCATCTCACGTCGCTTCGGCTCCCAGTATTGCTTTCGAAGGCAGCTCATTGCAAACACCCGACCCCGCGTTTGCATTAGCCTTCATCCTCATTGCAAAACTACAGCCATCTGACCTGCTAGTTTGCAGATCGCTTCGGCTCGTTCATTGACGAATGACTGAAAGCTAATTAGCTTTCAGTCATCTGCGAAGACAAGGAGCCCGTGATGACGTCCTTCCTCAGCCCGCTGCGCACCTGGCACCGCTCGCTGGTGGTCTGCGCCGCGCTCATGCTCGGCTTGGTCCTCGTCTCCGGCGCGGGGCTCGCGGCCGACGGCCGGACGCTGCTGGACGAGCCGGTGTGGGTCAAGCCGCTCAAGTTCGGGTTCGCCTTCGCCCTCTACGCCGGCACGCTGGCCTGGCTGCTGACGAAGCTCCGGAGGGGCAGACGGGTCGGGCAGTGGTTCGGCACCGTCTTCGCGGTGGCCGCGACGGCGGAGGTCGCCGCCATCACCGTCCAGGCGGCGCGCGGCACCTTCAGCCACTTCAACGCCGACCAGGACGACCCCGTCACCCGCGCCCTGGTCCCCGTACTCACCTTCGGCGTGATGGTGATCGTCATCGCGCAACTGGTGCTGGCGGTCGTCGTACTCCTCCAGCGCGGCGGCGGTGCCGCGCTGAACCGGGCCGTCCGCGCCGGGCTGGCGCTGGCCACCTTCGGGATGCTCGTGCCGGTCTTCTGGATGACCACCGAGATCCACGCCCGTACGGTGACCGACGCCAACGGCCGCTCCGTACCGATGTACCAGGGCCACGGCATCGGCGACCCCGACGGCCACGGCATGCCGCTGACCGGCTGGAGCACGACCGGCGGGGACTTCCGCGTCCCGCACTTCTTCGCCCTGCACGGCATCCAGGTGCTCCTGCTGGTCGCCGCCGTACTGGCCGCCCTGGCCGCGAAGCACGTCTGGCTGCGCGAGGAGAAGGTGCGCGCCCGCCTGGTCGGCAGCGCCGCCCTCGGCTACGGCGGGCTGGTCGCGGTGGTGACCTGGCAGGCCTGGCGCGGCCAGTCCCCGGCGCACCCGGACGGGGCCACCCTCCTCGCCCTCGCCGCGGTGCTGCTGCTCGCCGGGGCGGCCGGCGCGGCGGTGGCCGTCACCGCCCGGCGGGAACGCGAAAGGCTGTCGTGATCCGATGGGGGATTCGGATCACGACAGCCCGGTCGGGGTGCGGGGGCGGTTCAGCCGGCCTTGCGGCGGAAGGTGCGGCCCTGGCCGCTGGGGCCGCTGCCGCCCTTGAGCTTCAGGCCGCCCGCGTTGTGCGCCTGCTGGGAGCGGGTGGCGCTGGCCTTGCGCTCCAGAGCCTCGCGGAACCTGGCCTTGTCGTCGGGCTCGACGGCCTCGGCGGGCTCGGCGGGCTCGGCGGCTTCGTTCTGCGGCGTATCGGACATGGGATACCTCCTGTTTGTTCCGGAGCGGGTTCATTGTGTCAGCCGGCCGGCACCCCGGCGACGCTGTTTTCGATCACCGGTGGAACGCCTGGCGGGGAATTGACGAATGGTCACGGACCGGTGTCAGGACCGGTCCTCCGGACCGCCGACGTCGTGCACGTAGAGCGCCACCTGGACCCGGTTGTCGAGGCCGAGTTTCGCCAGGATCCCGGAGACGTGGGTCTTGACCGTGGAGACGCCGAGATGGAGCGCCGCGCCGATCTCCGCGTTCGACTTGCCCTGGCCGATGCCGAGCGCCACCGCCCGCTCGCGCTCGTTGAGGACCGCCAGCCGCTCCCCGGCGTCCGGCGCGCCCCTTTCCCCGGGCAGTGCCACGACCTTGTCGATGAGCCGCCGCATGACGGCCGGCGACACCACCGGCCCGCCCCGGGCCGCCCGGCGGACGGCCTCGACGAGCTCCGCCGGAGGGGTGTCCTTCAACGCGAAGCCGGCGGCGCCCGCGCGCAGGGCGCGCAGCACGTACGCGTCGGCGTCGAAGGTGGTCAGGACCAGGACCTCGGGGGCGTCGCTCATCGCGCGCAGCGCCTCGGTGGCCGCCAGGCCGTCCATGACCGGCATGCGGATGTCCATCAGCACCACGTCGGGACGGTACCTGCGCACCAGCTCGACGGCCTCGGCCCCGTCCCCGGCCTCGGCCACGATCCGCAGGTCCGGGGCTCCGCCGAGCATCATCGACAGCCCCATGCGTACGAGCGGGTCGTCATCCACGACCAGCACGTCGACCGTGGACCGCTCGGCTGTGATCATGGCGCGAGCATATCCGCAGCCGGGCCGCCGGTCAGCGGTGCAGCCGGCGCCAGTACTGGGACCCGTTCCGGTCGCGCACGACGAGGTCGAGGCGCTGGAGTTCGCTGCGCAGTTCGCCGAGTTCGGCGGCCGCGCCCGGCTGCTTCAGGAGCAGCCGACGGGCCTTCAACAGCGCGTGGGCCTGGGCGGGCAGTTGGGGGCTCTCCGGCACCCAGATGCGGAACTCCGCCCCGTGGGGGTCCTCGTCCGCCCAGGCGTAGCCGTGTGCGGTGAAGGCGTCGGCGAGCCTGCGCCGGTCCTGGTCGCAGTCCTCGCGGGCGAGTTCCTCGGTGCCGTGGCCGAGCAGGACGAGCTGCTTGCCGTCGCGGAAGGCCATGGCCGTGTCGGCGCGCGCGAACTCCCTCGGCTCTCCGCCTCGGATGAGCAGCACCCGGCTGTCGGACACGGTGACGGACAGTTCGCCGAACTTGACGACGAGCCCCCCGATCAGGCCGGCCAGGCCGCCCGAGGCGACCGCCCCGATGGTGAGGCCGGGCTCGGGGATCGAGGAGACGAGTTCCGCCGGGCCCTGCATGGGTGCCCAGGGCAGGGTCACCAGCCACTTCGCGAGCACCTTGGCCAGCCAGCAGGCCCCGGCTCCGACCAGCCCGAAGACGGCGCAGACGAGCAGCTGGGCCCAGAGGGGTTCGCGGACCTCGGTGGACCCGCCCGCGTCGGTCGTGGACTCGTTCGGCACTGCTTGACTCTCCTGTCGTGGAGTGGAGCGGGGTGGGGTGAGTAGGTGGGTGGGGGCCCGCCCGGGTGCTACGGCCAGGGCAGCCGGGCGGTGATGCCCCAGCCGCCGCCCCCGGTGGGGCCGTACTCCAGGTGTCCGCCGGCGAGCGCGACCCGCTCGGCGAGTCCCGCCAGCCCCTGCCCGGCGGGGCCGTGGGCGGTGGCGGCGGGGCGGGTGCCGGGTGCCGGGTTGGTCACCTCGACGGTGAGTCCCTCTCCCCCGGCCCCGGTCAGGCGGACGTCCGCGGGGGCTCCGGGCGCGTGCTTGCGTACGTTCGTGAGGGCTTCCTGCACGACCCGGTAGGCGGTACGGCCCACGAGTTCGGGGACGGCCGGCGGGGTCTGCCCGTACAGCCGTACCCGCATACCGGCAGTGCAGGACTCGGAGACCAGCCGGTGCACGTCCGACAGGGTGGGCTGGGGCCGTTCGCCGGTCTCCGGCGCGCGCAGCACCGTCAGGACCTCGCGCAGTTCCTGCAGGGCCTGGTGGGCGCTCTCCCGGATCACCCCGGCGGCGCGGGCGACGTCCGCGGCGGGGGCGTCGGGCCGGAACTCCAGCGCCCCGGCGTGCAGGGCCAGCAGGGACAGCCGGTGCCCGAGTACGTCGTGCATCTCCCGGGCGACCTCCTCCCGCGCCCTCAGCTGCGCCCGTTCCGCCCGCAGCCGTGCCTCGGAGGCCACCCGGAGGAGGAGTTGCCGCCGGTGGTGGACGAAGAGCCCCCACCCGACGGCGCACCCCTGGACGACGGTGCCGAAGACGAAGTACTGCAGCCCCGGCATGGTCGGGTCCGGGCGCAGCAGCGGGTCGGCGGCCGCCGTCAGCAGGCTGGCCGCGTAGACGGTCAGGGTGGTCCGGGGAGCGCGGTGCACCGCCACGGAGAACAGCGCGGCGAGCATGGCGCCCGCGGCCGCCGCGAACGGCACCGAGAGGGCGATCAGCACGCAGGCGGTCGTGACCGGCCTGCTGCGGCGCAGCCACAGCAGGCCGCAGGCGAGCGCGCCGGCGACCGGCTCCAGCCGCGTCCAGTCGAGGGCCGGTTCCGGGGCCGCCCGGGCGCCGCTCCGCGCGGTCGCGACGGCGTAGGCCACCGCGAGCAGGAACAGGAGGGTGTCCACGGTCCGGTCCCGTGGGCTCCTGCGGACGGGACCGGACCGGGGAGCGGTGTCGAAGTGGGGCACGTTCCGGACGCTACCTTCGTGATCGCTTCCCGGGGCGGGTCCGGACGGCGGCCGGTACTTTGGTCGGGACACCGGGTACTTCGGTCCCGTACGGCGCCGACGGAGGTCAGGCGGCCGCTTCGGCGGCCGCGCGGGTGCGGACGGTGCGGCGCAGCTCGCCGCGTACGGGTTTGCCGACGGGGGTGCGCGGGACGGCGTCGATCGCCTCGACCCGGCGGATCCGCTCGTAGGGCGCCAGGCGGGTGTTGGCGCGGGCGGCGATCTCCTCCAGTACGGCGGGCCCGGCGGCGGCGTGGTCGCGGAGCACGATGCCGGCCCAGGTGACCGATCCGTGCACGGCGTCGGGCCAGCCGACGACCGCGCACTCGGCGACCCGGGGGTCGGAGCCGAGGATCCGCTCGACCGCGCTGGGCGAGACGAGTTCGCCGTCGTGCAGGAACACGTCGCCGAGCCGGTCGACGAGGAACAGGTCCCCGTCGGGGCCGATCCGGCCGACGTCTCCGGTGGAGAACCAGCCGTCGGCGTCGCCGGCCGGTCCGTTCTCGTCGAGGTACCCGGCCATCAGCTGGGGTCCGCGCACCTGTACTTCGCCGGTCTCGCCGGGCCCCAGGGGCACCCCGGTCTCGGGGTGGACGATGCGGCACCCGGTCCCGGGGACGGGCGTGCCGACCGAGCCGGGCACCGGCCGGTCCGGGCTCTGCGAGTGGGTGAGCGGGGAGAGTTCGGCGAGGCCGTAGCCCTGGAGGACGGGTACGCCGAGCCGCTCGCCCAGGATCCGGGCGGCGTCCGGGGACAGGGCGCTGCCGCCGGACAGCACGACGCGCAGCCGGGGGCCGGCCGGGACGCCCGGGAGGGGTTCGGGGCCGTGCAGCCGCTCGTCGGCGGCGAGCCGGTGCAGGCGGGCGGGCAGCCCGTAGTAGTGGGTGGCTCCGCTGCTCTCGGCGAGCGCGAGGGAGGCGGCCGGCTCCGGGTCGGGGCACAGCACCTGGCAGGCGCCCGCGTACACGGCCGAGTTGAGGTGCATCGGCAGGTAGAGGGGGAGGTGGTTGAGGGTGACGGAGCCGGCGTCGAGGTGGTGGGCGGCGGCGGTCTGCGCGGCGTTGGCGACGAGGTTGCGGTGGGTCAGCCGGACGCCCTTGGGGCGGGCGGTGGTGCCGGTCGTGAACTGTACGCAGACCTCCGCGCCGGGGTCGAAGTCGTCGGGCCCGCCGGGGGCCGCCCGGCGGGTGGCCGCTGCGACGGCGTCCAGGACGAGGTCCACCGGGACGGTGTCCCCGGGGACGGGTTCGTCCCCGGCTCCGGTGACCAGGACGAGGGACAGGGAGGGCGGCCGGCTCTCGGCGTCGGCGAGGAGTTCGGCGGTGGCGCGGGGGACGATGGCCAGTTCCGCTCCGGCCGAGCCCAGCACCTTCACGAGGCGGGTCGGCGAGACGAGGGGGTTCAGCAGGACGACGGTGTTGCCGCTGCGGACGGTGCCGTAGTAGGCGGCGGGAAAGTCGGCGTCGAGGGTGCCCGCCACACCGACGCGGGCTCCGCGCCGGCCGACCGAGCACTCCAGGAAGGCGGCGATCCGGTCGGCGCGGGCGTCGAGTTCGCCGAAGGTCAGCGTCCGTCCGCCCACGCGGAGCGCGGGGGCGTCGGGGGCGCGTTCGGCGGCCCGGCGGAGCAGTCCGTCGAGTGACAGGTGCGGGAGGTGCGGCGGTTCCGGTTGGGCGAGGGCCGGCACGGCTCTGCTCCCCTCTGCGTTGGACGCTCCCGGTGACAGGGCCCTACCAAGGTCCGCGCCGGCGGTCGAGAGTCCCCGCAGAACGGCTTGAGCCCCGCTGGGGCGCGCCTTTCGGATCAGGCCGGGCCCGCCAGGGCCTTCACGAGGGCGCGGTCGGAGCCGGCGACGACCTTCGGCGGGTTCCAGCCGTACGCGGCCACGCGCCGGGCCACCTCGTCCGCGAAGGGCCGCGCGCCCGGGTACCCGCCGACGGCGACGGGTTCCCCGGCGGCCAGGGCGGGCGCCAGCGCGGCCAGGACGGCGGACGCGTCCGGGGCGGCGGCGAGCAGGGCCCGCGCCCCCCGGTGGCGTTCCGCGAGGCCGTCGTAGCAGTCCTCGGGGGCACCGGGCGGCGGGACCAGGCAGACCACCCCGGCCCCGGCCGCGGCGGCCGGGCGCAGCAGCCGGGCGGTCGGGCCGGGGTGCGGGGCGACCCGGGGTGCCGGTGCCCCGTGCAGGGGTGCGAGGGCCTCGGCGACGGTGGTGTCGGGCCCGGCCTCCAGGGGCAGCCGCCGCAGGAGCAGGGCGGTCTGCCAGAGCAGTTCGGCGGCGTCCCCGTCCGTGAGCCGGGTCCGGTCGTGCACGGCGGTCAGGGTCAGCCCGCCGTCGTGGTCGTGCCGGGCCGTGACGGCGACGGGCATCCCGGTGAGCGCCCCGACGCCCTCCACGGGCCCGGGCCCCGGCGACCCGGATGACCCCGACGGCCCCGACGGCCCCGACGGCATGGCGGGCCCTGACGCCCCCGACCACCCGGCAGACCCCGACGACCCCGCAGACCCCGACCACCCGGCAGGCCTGGCAGGCCCGGCAGGCCCGGCAGGCCCCGACCGTCCGACAAACCCCGACGACCCCTCATGCCCCGAAGGCCCCGCAGGCCCCGAGAGCCCCGGGGGCTCCGCGGCCGCCCGGGCCCACGGCGCGCCCGGCGGCCCGTCGCCCTCCGGCGGGAGGAACGTCAGCAGCGACTCCGTGCGCGGGGCCGCGGGGGCCCAGGACCGGATCTGTCCCGGCGAGACCCACTCGTACGCCGCGAGGTCTACGGCCCGGCCGGCCAGTTCGCCCAGCAGCACCGCCACCGTCGCCGCGGGGTGCACGTCCACCGCCACCGGCAGCGCGTTCCCGAGGGGGCCCGGCAGCTGTCCGGCCCCCTCCAGCGGGATGCCCCGCCCGGAGACGGCCGCCGAGAAGGCCACGGGCACCGCGCCCGGTGCGCCGGCGGAGCCCGCGCGGTACGACAGGAGGGCCCAGGCGGCGTGCAGGGCGGTGCTCTCGGCCGCGCCGAGCAGCGCGGCCCAGGCCCGCAGCCGGCCGGCCTCCGCCGGGGTGAGGCGCTGGCGGGTGCGGCCGTGCCCGCGCTGGTGGGTGGGCCCCCGGTCCAGGGCGGGCAGGGTGACGCTCCCGGCGGGCGGGGCGGCCCAGGTCCAGTACGCGCGGGCCGGGGCGAGGTCCCGGCCGCCCACCCAGCGCAGGTGGTCGCGCAGGTCGGGCCGGCGCTCGCCGCCCCGGGGCGGGCCCTCGGCGGCGTAGGCGCGGTGGAAGGAACGCAGCAGCTGGCGGACGCCGACCGGGTCCAGCAGGGCGCGGTGGTAGGTGAGCAGCACCCGCGTGCCGCCGTCCGCCGTGCCGAGCAGGGCGATCCGCAGCGGTCCGGGCCGCGTCAGGTCGAACTCGCGCATCCGCTCGGCGGCGAGCAGCGCCTCCCAGTCGCGCGGACCGGTGCCGCCGGGGCCGTGGTGGGTGATCAGCGGGGCCGCGTACGGGTGTACGGCGAACCGGGGCGCGGCGCCCGCCACCGGCTCGGCGAGCCCGGTGCGCAGGACGGCCTCCTGGTCGGTGACGGTCTGCCAGGCGCGGGCGAACCGCTCGGCTTCGAGCGGTCCGTGCCAGAGCCAGTGCAGCTGCTCGGTGTAGAGGCCCCGGCCGGGGTGGGTGAGGCCGTCGAGGAGGACGTCGAGCTGGAGGGGCGTGGCGGGGTGGGTCCACGGCCGGGGGGTGGCGGCCCGTGCGGCGGACGGCGGACGGCGGTCGCCGGGGGCCGCGTTCACCGCTGCGGGATCAGGGTGCGGACGGCGGTCTCCGCGTGCCGCCGGGCCAGGTGCAGGACGCGGGTGCTCGCGCCGCCCAGGGTGCGGCGTACGTGGTCGCGGGCCTGGGCGAGGTCGGCGCCGGGGCCGAGCACGGTCTCGACGTCGGCCTCGCGGAGCAGGACCTGGTGGGTGGCGACGGCGGTGACCCCGGTCTCGTCGGGGTTGACCGCCCATTCGCCGGTGTGCGCGGCCAGCAGGCGGGGGGTGCGGGTCTGCTTGAAGACGATCCGGCCGGCGTGCGGGAAACAGACGCGGACGGATTCGCTGGTCTCGGTGGTGCCGTCGGCGGCGCGGGTGTCCATGGCGAGCAGCTGGACGCCCTGCCGGTCCTCGACCACGTCGGCCCGGGTGATCTCGGGCAGGTGGACGGGCCAGTCGCCGGCCCGGTACAGGAAGTCGTAGACGAGCTCGGACGGGCCGTGGACGCGCACCGAGTCCTCGAAGGTCAGCAGGAGGCCGTCGAGCCTGGTCCAGAGTTCGGCGGTCTCCTTCAGCTGGTCCAGTTCGGCCCGGCTGTTGGTGTCGGTGGCCCGGGTGAGCCACTCCACGCCGGCGGGGTCGTCGTCGCGGACGGCGAACCGGTGCAGGAGGGTCAGCCTGGAGCGGTCGGGGCCCAGGTCCTCGACGGCCCAGCGGCCGCCCATGGAGGTCGCCGGGGGCGCCGGGACCTCCTGGTGGAAGTCGATGGTCCGCCGCCGGGAGTCCAGGGACCGCTGGGAGACCCATGAGGTGACCGTCCCGTTGGCGGTGGCCCACATGCCGAAGCGGTCCCGGGTCCCGTCGAAGTCCAGCCGCTCGACGTGGACGCTGGGCGGGACGAACAGCGGCCACTGGGTGGTGTCCGCGATCAGCGCGTAGACCACGCCCGCGGGGGCGGCCACGTCCACCGAATACGACGTGTGCTGCACACGCTCATCTGACATCGGATCACACCTCTCTCAACCTCTCTCCCGACCATCGCGGGCGTCGGCGGAGGAGTACTCGAAGGGTCCTGGACTCCGGCCGCACCGGCCGTCCACGACCCCTCGTGAGGGGTGGCGGTTCAGGCGGCGGCTTCGGCGGCCGCCCGCAGGCGCAGGCCGCGGCGCAGGGAGCGGCGCTCCGGCTTGCCGGCGGGGGTGCGCGGGACGGCGTCGAGGACCTCGACGCGGCGGATGCGCTCGTGCGGGGCGAGCTGTTCGTTGGCGGTCTCGACGATGGAGTCGAGTACGTCGAGGAGCCCGGGGGCGGCGGGGTCGGCGAGGACGATGCCGAGCCAGACGAGGGCTCCGTGGACGGGGTCGGGCCAGCCGACGACGACGCAGTCCTCGACGCGGGGGTCGTCGGCGAGGACGGCTTCGACGGCGGTGGGCGAGACGAGTTCGCTGTCGTACGAGAAGACGTCGTCGAGGCGGTCGGCGAGGAACAGTTCGCCGTCGGGGCCGATCCGGCCCGCGTCCCCGGTGGAGAACCAGCCGTCGGCGTCGGCCGGTGGTGCGTCGTCACCGAGGTAGCCGGCCATCAGCTGGGGTCCGCGCACCTGTACCTGGCCGGTCTCGCCGGGGCCGAGGGGGACGCCGGTGTCGGGGTGCGCGACGCGGCATTCGGTGCCGGGGACGGGCGCGCCGACGGTGCCGGTGCCGGTGCGGCCGTCGGGCCGCTGGGAGTGGGTGAGGGGGGAGAGTTCGACCATTCCGTAGCCCTGGAGCACGGGTACGCCGAGCCGTTCGGCCAGCAGCCGGGCGTCGGCGGGGGCGAGGGCGCTGCCGCCGGAGAGGACCACGGTGAGGCGTTCGGGGCGGCCGGGGAGGGGGTGCGGCAGGCCGTCGCCGCGGGGGCCTTCGGCGAAGCGGACGTCGGCGGCGAGCTGGTGCAGGCGGGCGGGGAGCGTGTAGAGGTGGGTGGCTCCGGTGCGGTCGGCCAGGGCGAGGGCCGCGGTGGGGCGCGGGGAGGGGCACAGGACCTGGCAGGCGCCCGCGTACACGGCCGAGTTGAGGTGCATCGGGTAGTAGACCGGCAGGTTGTTCAGGGTGACCGAGCCCGCGTCGAGGTGGTGGGCGGCGGCGGTCTGCGCGGCGTTGGCGACGAGGTTGCGGTGGGTCAGCCGGACGCCCTTGGGGCGGCCCGTGGTGCCGGTGGTGAACTGGACGCAGGCTTCCGTGTCCGGGTCGAAGGGCTCGGTGGGGCGGGACGCGGGGCGCGGCGCGGAGTCCAGGGCGACGCACAGCGGGACGGCGTCGGCGGGCACGATCCCGTCGGGTGCGTCGGTGACGACGACCGCGCGGAGCAGGGGCAGCCGGTCGGCGGTCTTGACGAGGAGTTCGGCGGTGGCGGTGGGGACGAAGGCGATCTCGACGCGGGCGTCCTCGCACATGTGGCGCAGCCCGGCGGCCCGGACGAGCGGGTTGAGGAGGACTGCGGTGTTGCCGCTGCGCAGGGTGCCGTACCAGGCGGCGGCGAACTCCTCGTCCAGGGTGTTGGCGATGCCGACGCGGGCTCCGCGCCGGCCGAGGGCGTGCTCCAGGTAGGCGGCGTAGCGGTCGGCCCGGGCGTCGAGTTCGGCGTAGGTGCGCATGCCGTGGGCGGTGCGGACGGCGCAGGCGGCGGGGTCGCGCAGCGCGGCCCGTCGCAGCAGCCCGTCGAGGGGCGGTTCCGGGTATCTGAAGATCGGCACGGCGCTGTCCTCCTGATCGGGGCTGATCCCGGCGTACCACGGTCCTCATGACCGGTTGAGGCCGCTTGGAAGGTCACTGGAACCGGCCCCGCGCCGGCGGCCGCCGCCGGGTCGGGCGTGCGCGTACGCGTGCCCGTGCCGGCGGCGGGCGCCGGCGCGGCGGGGCCGTGCCGGGGCCGTGCGGGGCGGGTCAGGGGGCCCGGAGCACCATGGCCGCGTTGAAGCCGCCCCGGCCGCGGGCCAGGACGAGGGCGGTGCGCAGCCGTTCGGGCCTGCGGACCTCGGTGACCAGGTCGATCGGGCAGTCCTCGGCGGGCGGGCCGGTGTTGACGGTGGGCGGGATGACCCCGTCCCGGAGGGAGAGGAGGGCGGCGGCGAGGTCGAGGGAGGAGCCGCCGGAGGCGAGCCGGCCCGTCATGGTCTTGGGGGCGGTCACGGGGACCGCGTGCTCCCCGAAGAGGTCGGCGATGGCGCGGGCCTCGTCCCGGTCGGCGTCGCGGCGTCCGGCGGCGTCGGCGAAGACCACGTCGACGTCGGCGGGGGTGAGCCCGGCGTCGCGCAGGGCGAGCGCGGCGGCGGCGCCGAGGCGGGGGGCGCCGCCGGAGCCGGGCGGCGGGTCGAAGGTGGCGGCGTACCCGGAGACGGTGCCGTAGGGTTCGGCGCCGCGTTCCCGGGCGGCGTCGGCGTCCTCCAGGACGAGGAGGGCGCCGCCCTCGCCGACGACGTGTCCGTCGGCTTCGGCGGAGAAGGGCCGGTAGGCGCGGGCGGGGTCCTCGGCGGTGGTCAGCTCGCCGGTGGCGAGGTGGGCGGCCCAGCCCCAGGGGCAGAGCGAGGAGTCCATGCCTCCGGTGACGACGAGCCGGATGCCCTTGCGGATCTGGCGGCGGGCCTGGGCGACCGCGTCGAGGCCGCCGGCCTGTTCGCTGACGATGACGCTGTTGGGGCCGCGCATGCCGTTCTTGATGGAGATCTGGCCGCTGTTGACGGCGTAGAACCAGGCGAAGGACTGGTACGCGCTGACGTACTGGCCGCCCTTGCTCCACAGGGCCTCCAGCTCGCGCTGGCCGAACTCGTAGCCGCCGGCGGAGTTGGAGGTGATCACCCCGGCGGCGAAGTCGGGCAGCCGCGCCGGGTCCGCGTCCGCGTCGGCGAGGGCTTCGTCGGCGGCGGTGAGGGCGAGCCGGGTGACCTGGTCGGTCTGCGGGAGCAGCCGGCTGGGCAGGTGCTCGGCGGCGTCGAAGCCGGGGACCTCGCCGGCGAGCTTGGCCGGGTACTGGGCGGCGTCGAAGCGGGTGAGGGGGCGGATGCCGTTCTCGCCGCGCAGGACGGCGGCCCACCAGGCCTCGGTGCCCAGGCCGTTCGGGGCGGCGACGCCGATGCCGGTGACGACCGGTGCGGCGGGGGCGGTGGCGGGCACGGCGGGGGCGGGGGCCGTGTCGGTGGCGGTGGCGGCGCTCATGCGGCATCTCCCAGACGCGGGCGGGTCAGGATCATGGCGCTCTGGAAGCCGCCGAAGCCGCTGCCGACGGTGAGCACGGTGTCGGTGCGGTGCTCGCGGGCGGTCAGCGGGATGTAGTCCAGGTCGCAGGTCGGGTCGGGGGTGCGCAGGTTCGCGGTCGGCGGGACCGTGTTGTGCTCGATGGCCAGGGCGCTGGCGGCGACCTCCAGGGAGCCGATGGCGCCGAGGGAGTGGCCGATCATCGACTTGATGGAGCTGACCGGGACCTCGTAGGCGCGCTGTCCGAGGCTGCGCTTGAAGGCGGCCGTCTCATGCCGGTCGTTCTGCTTGGTGCCGGAGCCGTGGGCGTTGACGTAGTCGACGGCGGAGGCGGGCAGCCGGGCCTCGTCGAGGGCGACGGTGATGGCCTCGGCCATCTCGCGGCCCTCGGCCTTCAGGCCGGTCATGTGGTAGGCGTTGCCGCGGCTGGCGAAGCCGGCGATCTCCGCGTAGACGTGGGCGCCGCGCCGGCGGGCGCTCTCCAGCTCCTCCAGGACGAGGACCGCCGAGCCTTCGCCGAGGACGAAGCCGTTGCGGGTGGCGTCGAAGGGGCGGGAGGCGGTCTCGGGGTCGTCGTTGCGCGGCGAGGTGGCCTTGATGGCGTCGAAGCAGGCCACGGTGATGGGCGAGATGGGGGCCTCGGTGGCCCCGGTGACCATCACGTCGGCGCTGCCCTCGCGGATCAGCTCGACGGCGTGGCCGATGGAGTCGAGCCCGGAGGTGCAGCCGGTGGACACGAGGGAGACGGGTCCCTGGGCGCCGACCCGCCAGGCCACTTCGGCCGCCAGCGAGCTGGGGACGAAGTAGTCGAAGAGGTGGGGGACGGCGAGGGTGTGGTCCACCTGCCAGGTGGAGCCGCCCCGGCTGACGGCGTCGTACTCGACGTCCAGGCCGGTGGTGCAGCCCACCGCGCTGCCGAGCGTGACGCCCGTGCGCGTCGGGTCCAGGGCGGCCGGGTCGAGGCCGCTGTCGCGGACCGCCTCGTCGGCGCTGACCAGGGCGAACTGCGCGGCCCGGTCGAGGCGTGCGACGTCCTCGGGGGTGAAGCCGTGGGCGAGCGGGTCGAAGTCCACTTCGGCGGCGATCCGGGAGCGGAAGCCCGAGGCGTCGAAGAGGCTGATGGCGCGGGTCGCGGTGCGCCCGGAGGTGAGCCGGGCCCAGTACGCCTTGGTGCCCACTCCCCCGGGTGCGACCACGCCGATCCCGGTGATGACGACGCGTCGGTTCATGGGGTGTCCTTCACGGTGAGTCCTTCTTCTGAGCCGGCTTCGGCGAGCCGTGTCCGCACGGCCCTGCGCAGGGAGCCGATGACGGCGGCCACGTCCTCGTCGCTGAGGCCGGGGTGCAGGGGCAGGCGTACGGTGCGGTCGACGGCCCAGTCGCAGGCGGGCAGCCGGGGCGCGGGGGGCTCCCCGGCGGTGTCCTGGGGCGGGAACCGGTGCAGGGGGGCGTAGTGGGAGGTGGTGTCGATCTCCTCCGCGAGGAGGTCGCCGACGACCTTGTCCTTGATGGCGGGGTCGAGCTGCACCCAGTACAGGCAGTGGGTGGTCTCCTGGCCCTCGGGCAGCGGCGGGGGCGTCAGCAGTCCCTCGGTGCCGGCCAGTTCCCGGTCGTAGCGCTCGGCGATGCGGGTGCGCCGCTCCACCATCTCGGGGAGGCGGCGCAGCTGTACCTGGCCGATGGCGGCGGTCAGGTCGTTGCCGACGATGCCGCGGCCGTATTCGGGCGGGGGCGTCCGGCCGGCGGCGGAGTCCACGGCGGCGTGGCCGAAGCTGGTGGCCCGGACCAGGCCGCGCTGGGCGAGGAGCCTGGTGCGCGCGGCCCGTTCGGGGTCCTTGGCGTACACCATGCCGCCGTCTCCGGTGACGATGACCCGGCCGGGGTCGAAGCTCCAGACGGCCAGGTCGCCGAAGGTGCCGGCGGGTACGCCGCCGACGCTGGAGGCGACGGAGCAGGCGCCGTCCTCGATCAGGAGGACGCCCAGTTCGCGGCAGCGGGCGGCGATGCGGACGACGTCGCCGGTGCGGCCGCCGTAGTGCAGCAGGAGGACGGCCCGGGTGCGTTCGGTGAGGACGGCCTCGATGTCCGCCAGGCAGGGGTTGAGCGTGCGGCGGTCCACGTCGCAGAAGACGGGGCGGCCGCCGCGTCCGGCCACGGCCTCGGCGGTGGCGGGCAGGACGATGGAGGGCAGGACGACCTCGTCGCCCTCCCGGAGGTCGAGGGTCTCGACGGCCAGGTGGAGGGCGGTGGTGCCGGAGCTGGTGAACACGACGTGGTCGGCGGGGATCCCCAGGTGGTCGGCGAAGGCCTCCTCGAAGGCCCTGGTGCGCCGGCCGCTGCCGAGCCGGCGATCGTGGAACACCCCGGCGACCGCGTCGAGTTCCTCCGCCCCGACCTGGGGCTGAAAAAGGTTGATCATGGTCGCCTCTCGCGTACGGGTGTCGGTCCGAGCTTGTGAAGAGCCGCTCGACGGCTTCTGGAGCGGTGGTGGTCCCCCTCCCCGGGGCGCGTGCGGCCCAGGGCCCTTCGAGCTCCGCTCCATCGGGGTGCCCCAGGCTCCGCGTGCGTCGCCATCCGAGATTCGCCGAGGAGTTCACATGCCGGAGCAGGACCAGGGCCAGGACCGGGACCAGGGCCAGACCAAGCGCGTTGCCGTCGTCACGGGCGCGACCAGCGGTATCGGCCTGGAAGTGGCCCGCACGCTGGCCTCCTCGGGCCACCGGGTGTTCATCGGAGCCCGGGACGCGGACAACGTCGCCCGGACGGTCGGGGAGCTGACAGCCGAGGGGCTGGAGGTCGACGGCGCGAGCCTCGACGTCCGCAGCGGGGAGGACGTACGGGCCTGGATCGAGGCGGCCGTGGAGCGGTTCGGCACCATCGACGTGGTGGTCAACAACGCCGGCCGCTCGGGCGGCGGGGTCACCGCGGACATCGCCGACGAGCTGTGGAACGACGTCATCGAGACCAACCTCAACAGCGTTTTCCGCGTCACCCGCGAGGCCCTGAACGCGGGCGGCCTGCGCGCCAAGAACCGCGGCCGGATCATCAACATCGCGTCCACCGCCGGGAAGCAGGGCGTGGTCCTGGGCGCCCCCTACTCGGCGTCCAAGCACGGCGTGGTGGGCTTCACCAAGGCGCTGGGCAACGAGCTGGCGCCGACCGGGATCACGGTCAACGCCGTCTGCCCCGGCTACGTCGAGACGCCGATGGCGGAGCGCGTGCGGCAGGGCTACGCCGCCGCCTACGACACCACCGAGGAGGCCGTCCTGGAGAAGTTCCGGGCCAAGATCCCCCTCGGCCGGTACTCCACGCCGCAGGAGGTCGCCGGGCTGGTGGGCTACCTGGCCTCCGACACGGCCGCCTCGATCACCTCGCAGGCCCTCAACGTCTGCGGCGGCCTCGGCAACTTCTGAGGCGCCCGGCCGGCGGCCTCTCCGGCGGCCCGGCCGGGCCGTCCGGCCCTCAGGCCCGGGCCGGCTCCCTGCGGGAGACCGGGCCGAGCAGGCCCGCCTGGAGCTGCTGGAGCTCCGCCGAGGGCTCCAGGCCCAGTTCGTCGGCGAGCAGCCCGCGCACCTTCTGGTAGGCCTGGAGGGCGTCCGCGCGGCGGCCGGCGGCGCCGAGCGCGGAGATGAGCCGGCTGTGGAACCACTCGTTGAGCGGGTAGTCGTTGATGAGTTTGCGCAGCTCGGGGATGGACTCGCGGTGCCGGCCGAGGCGCTCCTGCGCCTCGATGCGGGTTTCGAAGGCCCTGATGCGCAGTTCCTCCAGGTGCACGACGTGTCCGGCGAGGACGTCGCCGGCGGGGAAGTTCGACAGGGCCGGCCCGCGCCAGAGGTCGAGGGCCTGGCGGACGGTGCGCAGGGCCCGGGCCGGTTCGTCCTCGGCGAGTTCGTGGCGGGCCCGGGTGACGAGCCGTTCGAAGATCCGGACGTCGACGTCGGAGTCGTCGACCTGGATCGCGTAGCCGGGCGGGCTGGTGACGATCAGGCAGCGGTCGGCGGGGACCAGCCGCTCCTGCGTGAACATCCGGCGGGCGTGGTAGACGTACGTCTGGAGCGTGGTGACGGCGCTGCGCGGCGGGTTCTCCCCCCACAGCTCCCGGATGAGGGCCTCGGCCGTGACGATCTCCCCGGGCCGGGTGAGCAGCAGCGCGAGCGTCTGGCAGACCTTCGGGGTTCCCGGCTGGTAGATCCTGCCGTCGTCGGTGACGATCTCGAAGGGGCCGATGAGATTGAAGCGCATGGACGATGACTCCTCATCAGCAAGGACGCGGATGTCTGAAATTACGAAAAGTCTCTTGTGCGGCGAATGCGCACGTCAACGGGTGTTGTGTCAGAACGCGGTCAAGCTCCGTCAGGTTTGAGCCACCACGGCCGATTCCCCTCCGTCCGCCCGCCGGGAGGGGCGGACGGACGGAGGGGCGCAGCGGCCGCCCTCAGGCGATGGAGGCGGCCCGCCGGACCGCCTCCAGCAGCTCCGCCTGGCGCAGGACGGCCGGGTCCGGGGCGGCCCCGGTACGGACCGCCGCGGCGAAGGCGGCGACGGTGGCGAGCACCTGGTCGGCCGGGGGCAGGGCGATCTCCTCGGTGCCGGTGCGGCGTTCGAGGCGGACCTGCGACGGATGCCCGGCGGGCGGGGTGAAGGCCCGGTCGACGATGACGCGCCCTTCGCTGCCCGTGATCTCGTAGGCGCTGCGGTAGCCGTGGTCGAGGCCGAAGGCGAGCTGCGCGGTGACCCCTCCGGGGGTGCGCAGCAGTGCCGTGCCGGCCGTGTCGACGGCCCGGCCGGGGCCGCCGTGCACCAGGACGGCGCCCACCGCCTCCAGCCGGTCCCCGAGGAAGTGCAGGGCGGCCCGGACGGGGTAGACGCCGTTGTCCCACAGGGCGCCGCCGCCGAGGGCGGCGTCGTAGCGGATGTCCGTGCCGGGCAGCCGTGGGATGGTGAACTCCGCACGGAAGGAACGGAGTTCACCGATCGCGCCGTCCTCCAGGAGCCCCCGCACCGCGGCGTGCTGGGGGTGGTGGACGAACATGACGTTCTCCCTCAGCACCCTCCCGGTGCTCTCGGCCAGGGCCAGGAGCCGCCGGGTGGCCGCGAGGTCGGTGGTGAGCGGCTTCTCCGCGAGGACGTGCTTGCCCGCGCGCAGGGCCGCCTCCACCCATTCGGCGTGCAGGGCCGCCGGGAGCGGCACGTACACGGCGTCGACGTCGTCCCGTTCCAGGAGTTCCCGGTAGCCGGTGACGGCGGCGCAGCCGGCCTCCCCGGCCGTGGCGCGGGCCTTGGCGGCGTCGCGGCTGGCGACCGCGACGAGTTCCGTGCCGGGGCACTCGCGCAGGGCGGGCAGCATCCGGCGGCGGGCGATGTCCGCGCAGCCGAGCACGCCGACGCGCACGGGCTCCGTCACAGGCGCACCGCGCCCGAGGTGAGGCAGGAGAGCAGGGTGCGCGCCTGCACGTTGACGTAGTGGTTGTGCCGCAGCAGGGTGCTGAGCTGTCCCGGGGTCGCCCACAGGTAGCCGGGCGGCGCGTCGAGCGGGGCCTGGTCCTCGTCGGCGTCGAGGAACAGGTAGCGGCTCTCGGCGTTGAGGAACCGGCCGCCCTCCTCCGAGTGGAGCGCCTCGTAGCGGATCCGGGCGGGATCGGCGCCGAGCACGAGGTCGAGGAAGGGCGGGCGCTCCGCCTCAGGCAGGTGCGCGTAGTTCCACGGGGTGTACTGCACGGTGGGGCCGAGCTCGATGGTGTCGGCGAAGCCGCCCTCGACGCGGGCGTGCGCCAGCAGGTGCGGGACGCCGCCGATGCTGCGGGTCAGGAAGGCGGTGACGCCCGTGCCCCGGGGCTCGAACAGCGGCTGCGACCAGCTGGCGACCTCGCGGCTGCCGGCCTGTACGCCGACGGCGACGACGTCGAAGTAGCGGCCTTCCTCGTGCTCGATGGTCCGCTCGCCGTGCTTCCAGTCCGGGATGCCGGCGAGCGGCACGCGTTCGGCGCTCACGTCGTGCCGGGTGCGCTCCCTGGTGAACCAGGACAGCAGCTCGGTGTCGGAGTGGTACGAGCGTCCCTCGGGGTCCGCGACGGGGGCGCAGGCCAGGACGGTGCGCGCGTCCATGTTGATGACGTTGTCCTGGCGCAGCAGCTCGCCGATCTGGCCGAGGGTCAGCCAGCGGAAGTCGTCGTGCTCGGGCACCTCGCCGACGGCCTCGACGAGCATGTTGCGGTTGCTCTTGCGGTAGAACCACGAGCCGTGCTCGGACTGGAGGACGTCGGCGAGCACCCGGCCGCGGCCGGGCTGCGTGAAGTACTCGACGTAGCGGACGTCGGCGCCCTTGTGGGCCTTGGTGTAGTTGCTGCGGGTGGCCTGCACCGTGGGCGACAGCTGGAGCAGGTTCCGGTTGCCGGGCTCCATCTTGGCCTGCATGAGGAAGTGCAGGACGCCGTCGAACTCCTTGACCAGGATGCCGAGGATGCCGACCTCGGGCTGGCGGATGATCGGCTGGTGCCACTGCTGTTCGACGCCGTCGGTGGTGCTGGACACGCGCAGGCCCTCGACGGTGAAGAACTTCCCGCTGCGGTGGCCGAGGTTGCCGGTGTCCGGGTCGAAGGACCAGCCGTCGAGTTCCGCGAAGGGGATCCGGTCCACCTGGAAGCGGTGTGCGCGTCGGCGTTCCTCCAGCCAGTCGTGCACGTCCGGGGTGCCGGCCGGGGCCGAGGCGGCCGAGGCGGCCGCGGCGGACGCGGCGGCCGACCGGGCGAGGCGCTCCGGGAGGTCCGCGTCCACGCGGGGGTGCAGGGCCGGCCCGGTACGGCCGGGGAGGCCGTCGGCAGCCGTCACGAGTGGGCCCCCACGAACTCCTTGACCGAGGCGATGACGTAGTCGAGCATCTCGTCGGTCAGGGCCGGGTAGACGCCGACCCAGAAGGTCTGGTCGGTGATGACGTCGCTGTTGGTGAGGTCGCCGACGATGCGGTGGGGCTGGCCGATGTAGGCGGGGTGGCGGGTCAGGTTGCCCGCGAAGAGGCGCCGCGTGCCGATCTTGCGGTCCTCCAGGAAGTCCACGAGGGCGGCCCGCGTGTAGGGGGCTCCGGGGTCCACGGTGAGGGCGAACCCGAACCAGCTCGGGTCGCTGCGCGGGGTGGCCTCGGGCAGGATCAGGTGCGGGACCCCGTCGAGGCCCTCGCGCAGCCGGCGCCAGTTGCGGCGGCGGGCGTCGCAGAACTCGTCGAGCTTGTCGAGCTGGGTCAGGCCCAGGGCCGCCTGGATGTCGGTGGCCTTCAGGTTGTAGCCCACGTGCGAGAAGATGTACTTGTGGTCGTAGCCCTCGGGGAGGGTGCCCATCTGGTAGTCGAAGCGCTTGAGGCACTTGTTGGTCTCGCCCGGCTCGCACCAGCAGTCCCGGCCCCAGTCGCGCAGGGACTCCACGATCCGCGCGAGCGCCAGGTTCGAGGTCAGCACGCAGCCGCCCTCGCCCATGGTCAGGTGGTGGGCCGGGTAGAAGCTGACGGTGGTGATGTCGCCGAAGGTGCCGGTCAGCTGTCCGTCGTAGGTGGAGCCGACCGCGTCGCAGTTGTCCTCGATGAGGTACAGGCCGTGGTCCTCGGCGAGCTGGGCGATCTCGGCGACCTCGAAGGGGTTGCCGAGCGCGTGCGCGATCATGATCGCGCGGGTCTTCGGGCCGATGGCGGCGGCCACCCGGTCGGCGGTGGTGTTGTAGGTGCCGAGTTCGACGTCGACGAAGACGGGGACGAGCCCGTTCTGGATGATCGGGTTGACGGTGGTCGGGAAGCCGGCGGCCACCGTGATCACCTCGTCGCCGCGGCGCAGCCGACGGTCCTCCAGGAGGTGCGAGGTGAAGGCCGTCATGGCCAGCAGGTTCGCCGAGGAACCGGAGTTGACCAGGTGCGCCTTGCGGCGCTTGAGCTTGCGGGCGAAGCGCGATTCGAAGCGGCGCGAGCTGGGGCCCGCGGCGATCCGCATCTCCAGGGCGGCTTCCACGATCGCGGTGCGGTCGTGCTCGTCGAGGACGGCTCCGGCGGGCCAGATCTCGGTGGTGCCGGGCACGAAGGGCCGGTCGTCCTGTGCGTCCTGGTGGAACTTGACGGTCTCATCGAGGATGAGTCCCTTGTGGACGTTCATGCCGGGGTCCCTTCACGGCCTTCGGGGCCGGTGTTGTCGGTTCGGTGCTTGACGGCCTTCCACCAGCCGGGGTTGTCGCGGTACCAGGCGACGGTGTCGGCGAGGCCCTGTTCGAAGGGGACGCGCGGCGCGTACCCGAGCTCCTCGCGGATCTTGGTCTCGTCGAGGGCGTAGCGCAGGTCGTGGCCCTTGCGGTCGGCGACCCGGCGCACCGAGGACGCGTCGGCGCCGCACAGGGCGAGCAGCCGCTCGGTGATGTGCACGTTGGTCTGCTCGTTGCCGCCGCCGATGTTGTAGACCTCGCCGGCCCGGCCCCGGTCCAGGACCAGGGCGATGGCCCGGCAGTGGTCGTCGACGTGCAGCCACTCGCGGACGTTGCGCCCGTCGCCGTAGAGGGGGACCTGTTCGCCCTCCAGCAGGTTGGTGACGAAGAGCGGGATCAGCTTCTCGGGGTGCTGGTACGGCCCGTAGTTGTTCGAGCAGCGGGTGATGGAGACGTCGAGGCCGTGCGTGCGCCAGTAGGAGCGCGCGATCAGGTCGGAGGAGGCCTTGGAGGCGGCGTACGGGGAGTTGGGCTGGAGCGGCCACTCCTCGGTCCAGGCGCCCTCGGCTATGGAGCCGTAGACCTCGTCGGTGGAGACGTGGACCACGCGCCGGACCCCGGTGGCCAGGCAGGCGTCCAGCAGGGTCTGGGTACCGCCGACGTTGGTGCGGACGAACTCGGCCGCGGAGTGCACGGACCGGTCGACGTGGGACTCGGCCGCGAAGTGCACCACCGCGTCGTGGCCGGGCAGCAGCCCGCGCAGCAGCGTCTCGTCGCAGATGTCGCCGCGGACGAAGTCCAGCCGGGGGTGGGCGGCCGGCAGGTTGTCCCGGTTGCCCGCGTAGGTGAGCTTGTCGAGGACCGTGACCCGGGTCTCCTCGTGTCCGGGGTATCCGCCGTCGAGCAGGGTCCGGACGAAGTGCGAGCCGATGAAACCGGCTCCGCCGGTGACCAGCAGCCTCATACCGCCTCCTCGAAGCGTGTCCGTCCGAGGACGAGGTCTGTCATGTCGTTTCTCCTTGGAAGGGAGGGAAGGGGGTGGTGGGAGAGGCCGGGCTCACTGCGGGGGGTTGCCGTGCTTGCGGGCGGGCAGGTCGGCGTGCTTGGCGCGCAGCATGTCCAGGGAGCGGACGAGCACCGCGCGGGTCTCTCGGGGGTCGATGACGTCGTCGACGAGGCCGCGTTCGGCCGCGTAGTACGGGTGCATCAGCTGGTCCTTGTACTCGGCGATGCGCTGCGCGCGGACGGCCTCGGGGTCCTCGGCGGCGGCGATCTCGCGCCGGAACACCACGTTGGCGGCGCCCTCGGCGCCCATCACCGCGATCTCGTTGGTGGGCCAGGCCAGTGCCAGGTCGGCGCCGATGGAACGCGAGTCCATGACGATGTACGCGCCGCCGTAGGCCTTGCGCAGGACCAGGGAGATCCGCGGCACGGTCGCGTTGCAGTACGCGTACAGCAGCTTGGCGCCGCGCCGGATGATGCCGTTGTGCTCCTGGTCCACGCCCGGCAGGAAGCCGGGCACGTCGACCAGGGTGACCAGCGGGATGTTGAAGGCGTCGCAGAACTGGACGAACCGTGCGCCCTTCTCGGAGGCCTCGATGTCGAGCACGCCCGCGCTGGCCATCGGGTTGTTGGCGACGATGCCCACGACGTGTCCGTCGAGGCGGGCCAGCGCGCAGACCAGGTTCGCCGCCCAGGCCGGGTGCACCTCGAAGTAGTCGCCGTCGTCGACGACCTCCTCGATCACCGCGCGGACGTCGTACGCCTGGCCGGGCTGTACCGGGACCAGGTCCAGCAGCGCCTCGCAGCTGCGGTCGGCCGGGTCGCCGGAGCGTTCGACGGGGGCCAGCTCCCGGTTGTTGGAGGGGAGCAGCCCCAGCAGGTAGCGGACCTCGGCGATGCAGCTCTCCTCGTCGTCGTACGCGAAGTGCGCGACGCCCGAGACGGCGGAGTGGACGTCGGCGCCGCCGAGGCCGTTCTGGGTGATCTCCTCGCCTGTGACGGCCTTGACGACGTCCGGGCCGGTGATGAACATCTGCGAGGTCTCCCGGACCATGAACACGAAGTCCGTCAGCGCCGGGGAGTACGCGGCGCCGCCCGCGCAGGGCCCGAGCATGACGGAGATCTGCGGGATGACCCCGGAGGCCCTGGTGTTGCGCTGGAAGATGCCGCCGTAGCCCGCCAGCGCCGAGACGCCCTCCTGGATGCGGGCGCCCGCGCCGTCGTTGAGGGAGACCAGCGGGGCACCCGCCGCCTCGGCCATGTCCATGATCTTGTGGATCTTCGCGGCGTGGGCCTCGCCCAGCGCCCCGCCGAAGATCCGGAAGTCGTGCGCGTAGACGAAGACGGTCCGGCCGTCGACCGTCCCCCAGCCGGTGACCACACCGTCCGTGTGGGGCTTCTTCGCCTCCAGCCCGAAACCGGTGGCCCGGTGCCGGCGCAGCTGCTCGACCTCGGTGAAGGAGCCCTTGTCCAGCAGCAGCGCGATCCGCTCGTGCGCGGTCAGCTTGCCCTTGGCGTGCTGGCGCTCGGTCGCGCCCTGGTCGCCGCTGCGCGCGGACTCCTTGATCCCATTGAGCTCTTCGGTGCGGGACCGGATCGTGTCGTCCGCTCTGGACATGCGTGTTCCACCTTTCCTGTGGGGCGGGGGCCGTGGGGCGGGGGCCCGTGGCTCGTGGCCGCGGGCCGCGGGGCGGCGCCGGAGCGGTTGCTCCGGCGCCGGTGTCAGGCCTGGTAGGGGTTCTTGGCCCGGCCCTCGCGCAGGGTCGTGGCCCACCAGGCGAGCTGGTCGAGGAGCACCTTGGCCGCGTTCGCCGGCCCCTGCGCGTCCTTGGGCCGGCCGTCCTCGCCGAACTGCTCCCACGCCGAGTGGAAGCTGACGGCGTCGCGGACGGTGACGGCGTGCAGCTCGGCGAAGATCGGCCGGAGCTGCTCGACCGCGCGCAGGCCGCCCGCGAGGCCCCCGTAGGAGACGAAGCCGACCGGCTTGGCGCGCCACTGGGTGTAGTGCCAGTCGATGAGGTGCTTGAGCGAGGCCGGGAAGCTGTGGTTGTACTCCGGCGTCACGACCACGTACGCGTCGGCCTGTTCGAGGCGCGGCGAGATCCCGGCGAGCGCTTCGGCGGTCTCCGGGGAGGGCTCGTTCGACAGGGCGGCCGGCAGGTCGTGGTCCGCCAGGTCGATCACGTCGACGACGAGGTCCTCCCGCTGCCGGGCCTCAGCGGCGAACCACTCGCCGGGTACCGGTCCGAAGCGGCCCTCGCGGACGCTGCTGATGATGACGGCCAGCCGCAGGGCTTCGCCCGGCTGAGTGTTCGACATGGTCTGTCCTTTCCTGGACGGTTCGGTGTGGTGGAGGGCGTCGGGCGCGGGACCGGCGCTCAGGCCCGGCTCTCGGCGTAGGCCTTGGCGTGGCCGAGGGTGGCGCGGCTGTTGTTGCTGACCGCGGTGCGCACGTACTCCTTGGCGTCCTCGACGGTGGCCTGCTCGCCGAGGACCGCGGCGATGTTGGCGGTGTTGAGGGTGATGGTGTGCTGCGAGGAGGCGGCCACGCCCTCGGCGTTCTCGGCGAAGGTCCAGTAGCCGGTGTGCAGGGTCATCAGCGCGGGCAGCGTGGTCTGCTTGTAGGCGATCTTCTGGTGGGGGAAGGTGACCCGGTAGGACTTGGTGGTGTACAGCGAGCCGTCCTTGGCCCGGCTGTCCATCTCCAGTTCCTGCAGCCCCGGCGTGTCCTCCACCATCCGGACCGTCGCCACGTGCGGGAGGCGCTCCTCCCAGCGGTCGGCCTCGTTGACGAAGTCGTAGACGTCCTTCGCGGACCCGTTGATCTGCACGGTGTCCTCGAAGGAGAACGTCAGGTCCTCCGCCGCGTGCGCCAGCTCGACGTTCGTCTTCAGCGCGGCCAGCTCGGTCTTCGAGTTGCGGTCCACGGCCTCGTCGATCCACGCCAGGCTGTCGGCGTCGTCGTCCACGGCCCGGTAGTCGTGCAGCAGGCGCACGCGGGACTCGCCCTCGCCGAGGGGCTCGATGATCCAGGTGCCGCCCATGGCGGCGATCGGCGGTGCCGGGATCTCCTGGCGGAAGGTGATCCGCAGGCCCTCGGGGTCCAGGGTGCGGCGGGAGGTCCAGTTCTTGGCCTGGCCGTTGGCCGTCGCCCAGATGCGGATGCGCTCCTCGTTCTCCCCGGTCGGGGTGTGGTCGACGTAGATGGTCGGCGGGAAGATCCGCGGCCAGTTGGTGACCTCTGCGATCAGGCGGTAGACGGCGGCGGCCGGGGCCGAGATCGTGATCTCGTGCTCGACCTCGCGCAGGCCGGGCTGCGGCATGCTCGTGGCTCCTTGGGAGTGGGGACGGTTCGGCGGGCGGATCGCGGTGCGATCGGCAAGGACGGCCGCCGCGCCTGGGCGGCGGCCACGGTGCTGCTCCAGGACGCCCGGCCGGCTCCTGCCCGGCCCGGCGGGCACCCCCCTGTCCGGAGGGGCCGCGGACCCGGGCAGGAGCTGCGCCGGGGGGAGGGCCTAGGCGCCGACGGCGACCTTGAGGCTCTCGTTGATGGCCTCGACCAGGGAGCGCGGGGTGCTGTGGTCGCTGAAGATGTCGTCGTCGAGCGTGATCCCGAACTCGCGCTCGATGCGTCCGCCGGTCTCCAGCAGCGCCAGCGACTCGTAGCCCAGGGACTCGAAGTCGGTGTCGAGGATGTCGCCGTCGAGGTCGACCCCCTCGTCGGCGCCGGCACCCTCCAGGAGGATGCGCTTGAGGTCCTCGAAGGTGAATTCCTGCTTGGACAAGATGGATCCCTTTCATCGGTATTCCGCGGCCGGGGGATTTCGGCCGCGGGGCGGAGAGAACGCCCGCCGCGGTCGGGGGAAGGCGACGGCGGCGGGCGCCGGCTTGGGGCCGTCAGTCGACGGCGCGCAGGAGGGCGGCGGAGTTGAAGCCGCCGTGGCCGCGGGCCAGGACGAGCGCGGAGCGCACGGACGCGGTCCGGGGGCGGCCGGTGACGAGGTCGATGTCGTGGGCGGGGGAGGGTTCGACGTTGGCGGTCGGCGGGATCAGCCCCTCGCGCATGGCGAGGACCGCGCAGACCACGTCGACGGGGGCGCCGCCCGCGCTGAGCCGTCCGGTCGCCGCCTTCGGTACGGTGACCGGCACCCCCCGCGGACCGAACACCGCGGTGATGGCCTCGGCCTCTTCCCGGTCCAGGCGCGGGACGCCGGCGCCGTCGGCGAAGACGACGTCGACCTCTGCCGGGTGACAGCCGGCGTCGGCCAGTGCGCCCTCGATGGCCCGCCGCAGGCCCGGCTCACGCCCGCTGCCCGGGCGGGGGTCGAGCGTGGCCGCGTACCCGGCGAACTCGCCGTACACGGTGCGCCCGTCCCTGGCCCGGACGCTGTGCTCGTCCTCCAGGAGGACCATGGCGCCACCCTCGCCCGGGACATATCCGGACGCCGCCCCGTCGAAGGGAAGGTAGGCGCGGTCGGGGTCGGTGGCCGTGGTGATGCCGCCGCCGGCCAGGTGCGCGGCCCAGCCGAGGGAGCAGATGGAGGCGTCGAAGCCGCCGGTGGCGATGAGCCGGCCGCCCTTGCGGAGCCGGCGCCGGGCGTGGGCCAGCGCGTCCAGGCCGCCCGCCTGGTCGCCGACGAGGACGCCGACGGGGCCGCGCAGGTCGTTGCGTACGGATATCTGGCCGCTGTTGACGGCGTAGAACCAGGCGAAGGACTGGTACGCGCTGACGTGCTTGGCGCCCTGCCCCCACATCTTGCGCAGCTCGCGCTCGCCGAACTCGGCGCCGCCGGAGCCGGCGGCGGTCACGACGCCCATGTCGCGGGGGTCGATCTCGCCGGGGGTGATGCCCGCGTCGGTGAAGGCGCAGTCGGTGGCGATGAGGGCGAGCTGGGTGACCCGGTCGGTCTGCGGCACCAGCCGTCCGGGGAGGTGGTCCGCGGCCTCGAAGCCGTGGATCTCGCCCGCCAGACGTGCCGGGAAGGAAGAGGCGTCGAAGCGGGTCACCGGGCCGATCGCGTTCTTCCCGATCCGCGTCGCCGCCCAGAAGTCCTCCACGCCCATGCCGGTCGGCGAGGCCACACCGATACCGGTGATCAGGGTCCTGCCGCTGCTCATGGCGTCCTCCTGTCCGGCCGGGCCAGCACCATCGCGCTCTGGAACCCGCCGAAACCGCTGCCCACCGTCAGCACCGCGTCCGTGCGCTGCTCCCGCGCCACCACCGGCACGTAGTCCAGGTCGCAGTCCGGGTCACGCGTGCGCAGGTTCGCCGTCGGAGGCACCACGTGGTGTTCCATCGCCAGTAGCGAGGCGGCGATCTCCAGTGACCCGACCGATCCCAGCGAGTGCCCGATCATCGACTTGATCGAGCTCACCGGTGTGGCGTACGCGTGCGCGCCGAGCGCCAGCTTGTAGGCGGCGGTCTCGTGGGCGTCGTTCTGCTTGGTGCCCGAGCCGTGGGCGTTGACGTAGTGCAGGTCCGCCGGGTTCAGCCGTGCTTCGTCCAGTGCCAGCGTGATGGCGTCCGCCAGCTCCCGTCCGTCGGGGCGCAGGCCCGTCATGTGGAAGGCGCTGGAGCGGGAGGCGTAGCCGGCGATCTCGGCGTAGACGTGCGCGCCCCGGGCGCGGGCCGCCTCCAGCTCCTCCAGCACGAACACCGCCGCGCCCTCGCCCAGCACGAACCCCTTCCGGGTCGCGTCGAACGGCCGCGAAGCCCGCTCCGGATCGTCGTTCAACGTCGTCGTCGCCTTGATCGCGTCGAAACACGCCAGCGTCAACGGGGTGATCGGCGCGTCCGTCGCACCCGCCACCATCACGTCCGCACTGCCCTCACGGATCAGATCCACCGCATGCGCCACCGAATCGATCCCCGACGTGCAACCCGACGACACCACCGTCGCCGGCCCCTCCGCACCCACCGCCCACGCCACCTCCGTCGCGAACGAACTGGGCATGAAGTGGTCGTAGAGGCGGGGTGTCACCCGCGTGTGGTCGACCACCGCGAGCCGGCCGTCGTCGGCGGCCGCGCGGTACTCGGCGTCGAGGCTGCCGATGGCGCCCATCCCGGTGCCGATGCTGACGCCGGTCCGGTACGGGTCCAGGGCGGCGAAGTCGACGCCGCTGTCGGCGACGGCCTCCCGCGCGGCGACCACCGCGAACTGGGCGGCACGGCCCATGCGCCGGATCTCGTCCGGCGCGAGCCCGTTCAGCTCGGGGTCGAAGTCGGCCTCGGCGGCCACCTTGGAGCGGAAATCGGCGGGGTCGAAGTGGGTGATGCCCCTGGTCGCCGTACGCCCCGAGCTCAGCAGGCTCCAGAAGTTCTTGGTGCCGATGCCGCCCGGTGCCAGCACCCCGATCCCCGTGACCACTACCCGGCGAGCCACCGGCCCGGCCCTCCCCTCGTGTCGGACTGGCCGGGCATCACTCGGACGCCGTCCAGTCGTAGAAGCGCGTGGCCATCGCGTCGGCCGGGGTGCGCCAGGTCTCCGGGTCGTACGGCTGGATGAACGGCTTCAGGTCCTGGCTGATCTTCATGAACCGCGGATCCGTGCGGGCGTCCTGGATGCGCTCGCCGCCGTCGTCCTCGGCGAAGTCCTGGAGGTGGAAGTAGAGGCCCTGGTACGTGAACAGGCGCCGGCGCAGCGTGCCCATGCGCTCCGGCATGTCCGTCCTGTCGAACTCGGCGAAGAGCCGCGCGACTTGGTCGCTCGACATACCGTCCATCCGGGCGACGATCAGGTTGCTGTGCTGCATCTGGTTCCTTTTCCATGGCTGGGGGCGAGGTGCGGGCCTCGTGCGCCATGCGTTCCCGGGGGGGGGGAGTCGTGCGACGGGCCGGGCCTCCGCGCCGCAGCGCGCCGCGCGCCGCGCCGGCTGGGGCGCTCACCCGCACCGGATCCTTGAATCGGCCTCCGGGGACAACGCACCGGATCTTGATTACAAGGTTCTTCGGACGCGAGCGGCCGTTCAATGCCGTCGGGTTCAGAAGTAGGTCAGGTTCCACAAGGCCCGGTCCGGCGCCTCGGACGACGGCCAAGAAAAGGTCAAATGCCGGTAAAAGGGCTCCATCGGGTCCCTACCGGACGCTGCGCGAGCCACAGCACGGTGTCATGCGGCCGAGCGTTGTCATGCGGCCGACCAGCACCCTTGTCGCTCCGCACCCTTCCCCGGCCCACGACGGGCCTTCGAGCGGGCCTCTAGAAAGGCAATGGAGCGTCAAAGGATCAATACGTGCATCCACTGCCGTGGTAAGGGGCCGGTCCCTCCGTGGCCGCGCCGGAAAGGACTTGATTCGATGTCCATCTCGAACACCTACGGGACGAGCCGCGCGCGATGAGCCGACGAGTGGTCATCACGGGCATCGGTGTGCGGACGCCGGGCGGGATCGGCCAGAAGGAGTTCTGGGGCCTGCTCACCGCAGGACGCACCGCCACCAGGAAGATCTCGTTCTTCGACGCCTCAGGCTTCCGCTCCCAGGTCGCCGGCGAAGCCGACTTCGACCCCCGAGCAGAAGGCCTCACCCCACGCGAGATCCGCCGCATGGACCGCTCCACCCAGTTCGCCGTCGCCAGCACCCGCGAAGCCGTCACCGACAGCGGACTCGAATTCAGCGGCATCGACCCCCACCGCATCGGCGTCACCCTCGGCAGCGCCGTCGCCGCCGCCACCAGCCTCGAAAACGAATACCTCGTCATGTCGGACCGCGGCCGCCAATGGACCGTCGACCCCGACTACCTCTCCCCCCACATGTTCGACTACCTCACCCCCGGAGCCATACCCGCCGAAGTCGCCTGGGCAGCCGGCGCCGAAGGCCCCGTCACCATGGTCTCCGACGGCTGCACCTCGGGCCTCGACGCCGTCGGCTACGCCACACAGCTCATCCGCGAAGGCACCGCCGACATCATGATCACCGGCGCCTCCGACACCCCCATCTCCCCCATCGTCCTCGCCTGCTTCGACGCCATCAAAGCAACCACCTCACGCAACGACGACCCCGCCCACGCCTCCCGCCCCTTCGACGCCACCCGCAACGGCTTCGTCCTCGCCGAAGGCAGCGCCATGTTCGTCCTCGAGGAATACGAAACGGCCAAGGCACGCGGCGCCGACATCTACGCCGAAATCACCGGCTACGCCACCCGCTGCAACGCCTACCACATGACCGGCCTCAAAAAAGACGGCCGCGAAATGGCAGAAGCCATCCGCGCGGCACTCAACGAATCACGCATCGACCCCACCCAGGTCGACTACATCAACGCCCACGGCTCCGGCACCAAACAAAACGACCGCCACGAAACCGCCGCCTTCAAACGAGCCCTCGGCAACCACGCCTACGACATCCCCGTCAGCAGCATCAAATCCATGATCGGCCACTCCCTCGGCGCCATCGGCTCCATCGAAATCGCCGCCAGCGCCCTCGCCATCAAACACAACATCGTCCCCCCCACCGCGAACCTCACCACCCCCGACCCCGAATGCGACCTCGACTACGTCCCCAACACCGCCCGAGGACACAAAACCAACACCGTCCTCACCGTCGGCAGCGGATTCGGCGGATTCCAGAGCGCAATGATCCTCCGCGCCCCCGAAGGAGCGAAGGCATGACCAGGACCGTCATCACCGGGCTCGCCGTCACGGCGCCCAACGGAATGGGTGTGGAGGCCTATTGGAAGGCACTGCTCGACGGCAGCACCGGCATCGCCCCGGTCACCGGTTTCGACACCACCGGCTACCCGGCCACCCTGGCCGGCCAGATAGCCGGCTTCGACCCCGCCGAGCACCTCCCGGGCCGGCTGCTCCCGCAGACCGACCGCTCGACGCAGCTCGCGCTCGTCGCCGCCGACTGGGCGCTGACCGACGCCGGCGTCCCCGACGACACCGTCCGGGACTACGACATCGGCGTGGTGACCTCGAACGCGCTGGGCGGCTTCACCTTCACCCACCACGAGTTCGCCAACCTGTGGACCAAGGGTTCGAAGTTCGTCAGCGTCTACGAGTCCTTCGCCTGGTTCTACGCGGTCAACACCGGCCAGGTCTCCATCCGCCACGAGCTGCGGGGCCCCAGTGCCGCCCTGGTCGGCGAGCAGGCGGGCGGTCTCGACGCGCTCGGCCACGCCCGGCGCACCGTCCTGCGCGGCACCCCCGTCGTCGTGGCCGGCGGGGTGGACTCCGCCTTCGACCCGTGGGGCTACGTCTCCCAGCTGGCCGGCGGCCTGGTCACCCGGGAGAGCGACCCGGCCCGTGCCTACCAGCCCTTCGGCACCGAGGCCTCCGGGTACGTCCCCGGCGAGGGCGGCGCGATGCTCGTCGTCGAGGACGCGGACGGCGCCGCGCGCCGCGGCGTACGCCCGTACGGCGAGATCGCCGCGCACGCGTCGACCTTCGACCCGGCTCCCGGGTCGGACCGTCCGCCGACGCTCGGCCGGGCCGTCGAGGCGGCGCTCGCCGAGGCCGGGCTGGAGCCCGGGGACATCGACGTGGTCTTCGCCGACGGTGCCGGCGTCCCCGAGCTGGACGCCGCCGAGGCCGGGGCGATCCGCTCGGTGTTCGGGCCGGGCGGTGTGCCGGTGACCGTCCCCAAGGCGCTCACCGGGCGCCTCTACGGCGGCGGCGGCCCGCTGGACGTCGCCACGGCACTGCTGGCCATCCGCGACGGGGTGATCCCGTCGACCCCCACGGTCAGCGGGGTGCCCGCCGAGTACGGCATCGACCTGGTGCGCACCGGGCCCCGGGAGGCCCGGATCCGGCACGCGCTGGTCCTCGCCCGCGGCCGGCACGGCTTCAACTCCGCGGTGGTGGTGAGCGGCCCGGACGCCTCGTAGTCGCGGATCCGCGGACTCCCGGAGCCACAGAGCGTTAACGGCGTTAACGGTGATGCACCGTTAACGCCGTTAACGCTTGGCCGGGTTGGCGGGGCGCCGCTCAGCGGGCGGCGGACGCCACCAGGTCGGCGGTCGCGCCGGGCCGGGCGAACCGGCGGTTGTGGTAGACGAGCGGCTCGGCCCCGCTCACCTCGGCGGACTCCATGCGGCCCACGAGGATGCTGTGGTCGCCGCCGTCCAGCACGTCGTGCAGGGCGCACACGATCCGGGCCGTGGCATCGGTCAGGCCGGGCAGACCGTGTTCGAGCGGTTCCATCGGGGTGCCGGCGAACTTGTCCAGGCCCGTGTGCCCCGAGCGGGCGAAGGCCCCGGCCACATCGGCCTGGTCCGCGGCCAGGACGTTCACGAGGAACCTCCGGCTGCGGACGAAGCCCTCGTGGCAGGACGCCTTCTTCGCCAGGCAGACCAGCACGAGCGGCGGGTCGAGGGACAGGGAGGTGAAGGAGCCTGCCGTGAAGCCCAGGCGCCGGCCGGCCGCGTCCACGGTGGTCACGACGGTGACCGGGGTGGGCACGTGTGCCATGGTCCGGGCGAATTCGGCGGGGTCGATGGTGGGCAAGGGTCCTCCTGGCTCAGGTTCGTACGGGCGCGGCGGACACCGCCCGCCTCATCGGGCGGCCTCCGCGGGCGAGCCCTCGCGGGCCTCGGCGCTGCGCCGCTCCAGGGACTTGCGCAGGGAGGCGACGACGGTGAGCACGTCCGCGTCGGACAGGCCGGGGTGCAGGGGCAGGCACAGGGTCCGGTCGGAGGCCCAGTCGGAGCCGGCCAGCTCGGGCGCCGGCCCGTCGAGCGGGGCGTAGGCGGGGACCTTGTGGAGGGGGGCGTAGCGGAAGGTGGTGTAGATGTCGTCCTCGAGCAGGTCGCCGGCGACCTGGTCGCGGATGCCGGGCTCCATCTGCACCCAGTAGAAGTAGTACGTGGACTCGTGCCCTTCGGGCAGCGCCCCGGGGGTCAGCAGGCCGTCGAGGGAGGCGAGCTCCCGGTCGTAGAGTTCGACGATCTCCTTGCGGCGGGCGACCATCTCGGGGAGCCGGCGCAGCTGTACGGAGCCTATGGCGGCGGTCATGTCGTTGCCGATGACGCGGCGGCCGGGCTCGGGGATGTCCAGCTCCCACCAGCGGGCGGAGACCTTGGCGTACCCGAAGCCGCTGGACTGGGCGAGACCGTGGTAGGCGAGGCGGCGGACGCGGGCGGCCTGCTCGGGGTCCTTGACGTAGATCATGCCGCCGTCGCCGGTGACGAGGACCTTCATGGCGTCGAAGCTCCACATGGCGACGTCGCCGAAGGTGCCGACGGCCCGGCCGTCGACGCGGGAGGCGACGGAGCAGGCGGCGTCCTCGATCAGGGTGATGCCGAGCTCGCGGCAGCGTGCGGCGATGCGGACGATGTCGCCCGGGTAGCCGCCGTAGTGGAGGACGACGACGGCCTTGGTCCGCTCGGTGAGGGAGGCCTCGATGTCCTCCAGGGTGACGTTGAGCGTGCGCGGGTCCACGTCGCAGAAGACCGGCCGGCCGCCGTGGGCCAGGATGGCGTTGGCCGCGGCGAGGAAGCTCAGGGAGGGCAGGACGACCTCGTCGCCCTCCTGGAGGTCGAGGGCCTCGGCGGCGAGGAACAGGCCCGAGGTGGCCGAGTTGATGAAGACGACGTGTTCCGGGGCGACACCGAGGTGTTCGGCGAAGGCCGCCTCGAAGGCCTTCGTCCTGGGGCCGTGTCCGAGCCAGCGGTCCTGGAAGACCTCGGAGACCGCTTCGAGCTCCTCGGCGCCGACCTGGGGCTGGAAAAGATTGATCATGGTGCTGCCTCTCACGTCGAGTGTCACTGAGAGCTTGCGGACACCTGCTCGACGTTCGATCAAGTTCCGGTGGCACCGCGCTGTGCGCGGCGGGCCCCCCACATGCGGAAAGTGCCCTCCGGCCGGACCGGACGTACCTCTGCGCGAGGTTCGTCCTGTCCGGGCCCGGAGGGCACTTCCAGGTGGCCGGCGGGTCGGCCGGAGGCGGTGTGCCGCCTCAGCGGACCTGGGTCTTCGAGAGCGCGACCGGCTTGGCGGGGTCCGGGTAGCAGGGGAGCGTGCCGACCTCGAAGGTGGTCGGGTCCTCGGCGGTCCAGCGGAAGCCGGGGTCGGCGGCGCTGGTGCCGGCGATCGAGGTGGTGACCTCGCCCGGGGTCGACGGGGCGCGCAGGGCGACCTTCAGGGTGGGCACGTCGGCGTCCTCGCCGGCCTTGAAGGGTCCGGTCGCCTTGACGATGGCGCGGCCCGGCTCGAATTCGACGGTCTGCTTGGAGTTTCCGAGGTTGGAACCGCCGACCAGCGAGTAGCCGAGCACCTTGGCGCCGGCCGGGAGGTTGTAGACGAACTTGACGTCCCAGACCTTGGTGTTGAACTCGGTGCGCGGGTTGATCGGCGCCGGGTCGAAGGAGACGGTGAAGACCGAGTTGCGGCCCACGTTGGCCGGCGCGGTGACCGTGTAGTCACGCGCGTAGTTCAGGACGTAGGTCTGGCCCTGGTATTCGACCGGGCAAAGCAGCGGGACATTGCTGGTGGTCGTGGCAGTCGTGGCCGCAACGGCGCTGCCGGAGAATGCGACCGCCGTGGAGGCGACGACCGCGGCGACGGCCAGGGAGCGCTTGAGGGCACGCGAGGTACGCAACGAAAAATCTCCTTGTGGGTGGGGTGGTGCGGCAAAGCACCGTCAGTTTCAGCCAGCTCCCTCAAAGCCGACTCGAATTCCGATCCACCTTTTTCGGCCAGTGGACGGCCCCCACCGGAAGTCCTTGACGTCAACTGCGGTTGAGGTTGCAGAATCCACTTATTGTCCGGATTCCAAGAACAGGGGAATGATTCGTGCTGACCGTGGAGATCTGGTCCGATGTGGTGTGTCCGTGGTGCTACCTCGGGAAGCGGCGCTGGGAGGCCGCCCTGGCTCGGTTCGAGCACGCGGATCAGGTCAGGACCGTGTGGCGCTCGTTCGAACTGCGCAAGCACCAGCCGACGGTTCCGGGTGACCCGCTGGAGGTGATGATGCGCCGTGACGGCCACTCACAGGAGGAGCTGGACCAGATCTTCGGCTGGATCGCCGGCCTGGGCGAGCAGGAGGGCATCCGGCTGCGGCCGGCCGAGTACCGGCCGGTGAACTCCTTCGACGCCCACCGACTGATGCACGCCGCGGCGGAACACGGCCTGGTGGACGCGATGAAGGAGCGGATCCTGCTCGCCTACCACTCGGACCTGCGGAACATAGCCGACCACGGGGTGCTGCGGGAGCTCGCCGCGGACGCGGGCCTGCCGGCGGAGACCGTGGAGCGGGTTCTCGGCGGTGACGCCTTCACGGCCGAGGTGCGCGAGGACGAGGAGCGGGCGTCCCGGATCGGGGTGACCTCCGTGCCGTCGTTCGTCGTGGACGGGCGCGAGGTGGTGCACGGCGGAGTGGAGTCGGACGCCATGCTGGCCGTGCTGGAGCAGGAGTGGCAGCGCGCCACCGCCGCCGCGGGCAGCCGCTGACGGCGACCGCCCGCAGGGGGCGCGGCGTACGTGCGCGGGCGGCGGACCTCCGGGGTCCGCCGCCCGCGCGGCCGTGCGTCAGCCCGGGAGGATGACGAGCTTGCCGCGCACGTGCCGGGTCTCGACCTCGCGGTGCGCGTCGGCGGCCTGCTCCAGCGAGTAGGTCCGGGCGATCTCGATGCGCAGCCCGCCCTGCTCGTACAGGTCGGTCAGGGCCCGCAGCCGGTCGGTGGAGCGCTGGCTGAAGAGCGGGAGGACGCCCAGCTCCTCGATCCGGTCGAAGCCGACCAGGGTGCCGATCCGCTCCCGGTCCTCCAGCAGTTCGACGGAGACGTCGAGCGCCTCGCCGCCCGCGCCGTCGAGGATGACTGTGACGCCCTGCGGGGCGAGTGCGCGTACCCGGTCGGCGAGGCCCTCGCCGTAGGCGACGGGTTCGGCCCCCAGCTCGCGCAGGTAGTCGTGGTTGCGGGGGCTGGCCGTTCCGATGACCTTCGCCCCGTAGGCACGGGCGAGCTGCACCGCGACGGTGCCGACGCCGCCGGCCGCCGCGTGGATCAGCAGGGTGTCCCCGGGGCCGACCTTCAGCTTCTCCAGGGCGGTGTGGGCGGTCTGCCCGGAGGCCGAGAACACGCCGGCGACGTCCCACGGCATGTCCGCGGGCTTGGCCACGATCTGGTCCACGGGTACGACGAGGTACTCGGCGTGGCAGGCGAGCAGGGCCCAGCCGAGGACCTCGCTGCCGACCTCGAAGCCCTCGGCGCCCTCGCCGACCTGGTCGACCACGCCGGCGAACTCGTTGCCGATCTTCTGCGGGAACGCCAGGGTCTGGCCGGGCGGGGCCCAGCCGCCGCGCACCGAGCAGTCCGACGCCTGGATGCCGGCCGCCTCGACCTTCACCCGGACCTGGCCGGGTCCGGCCACGGGGGTCTCGACCTCCAGCAGTTCGACGACTTCCGGTCCGCCGAAGGAGTTGATCGCCGCTGCCTTCATGGGTGTGCCTTTCGTTCGTGGGGCTGCTGCCCCGTCTTTCGTTTCGAGCTCGGTTGCGATGGGTGCCACCGCCCTCAGGGGCGGGCCGGGGCCGCCGGCTCGGTACGGCCCCGTGCTGCCTGCTCCTCCAGGACGCGCACCACGTCCGCCGGGGTCGGCATCCGTGACATCTCCTGGCGCAGCACCTCCGCGCGCTCGCGGTACGAGGGCGTGGCGAGGATGTCCTGTACGGCGTCGGTGATGTTCTCCGCGGTGTCGTCCCCGGGGCGGATCATCTTGGAGGCGCCGAACTCCGTCAGGCGCTCGGTGTAGTCGACGACGTAGGGCAGGTACGGGATGAGGACCTGCGGCACGCCGTGCGCCATGCTGCCCAGGACGGTGTTGCCGCCCGCGTGGTTGACGACGACGTCGCAGGTCGGCGCGAGCACGTCCAGCGGCAGCCAGCCGGCCCGCACGTTGTCGGGCAGGGGGCCCAGCTTGGCGGCCATGTCGTCGGGCGCGCCGACGAGGAGTTCGACGTCCAGGCCCTGCACCTTCTTCACGAGGGCGGCGAGGACGTCGAGGTAGTAGTCGGGGGTGATGCGGCTGCCCGCCGTCACCAGTACCCGGGGCCGGTCGCCCTTGGTGTACATCCACGGTTCCACCGGCTTCGGGGTGGTGTAGGGGATGTAGCGCATGGGCTGGGCCGGGGGCGCGTCCCACACCCGCAGGCTGGGCGGGCAGGTGTCGACGAAGAGGTCGAAGCGCGGCATGTCGTAGAGGCCGAGGCGCTCCAGGGAGAACCCGAGCTCCGCCGCGGCGGCCAGGTCGATGGTGCGGGGCTCGCCCATGTCGACGGCGTGCTTGACGTAGGGCACTCCGGCGTAGGCGGCGATGAGGGGTGCGGCGAAGGCGAGGGCCCCGCCGACGACGATGTCGGGCCGCCAGCGGTCGACCAGGGGGACGAGGCCCTCCAGGCAATTGGCCGCGTACCGGCCGAAGCACCTGCCGTTGAAAAGGAATCGCTCGTGGAGGTCGGTCGGAATGGGAATGCGCTTGCCGTCGTCGTCCAGCAGCGTGTCCATCATCGAGGTCTTGGTGACCGGTACGGCGGGAATTCCGGCGCGGGTGACGATCGGCATGATGTCTTCGGGTCCTGCCATGAAGACTTCATGACCGGCGTTCCGGGCGGCCTGGGCGAGCGGGATGATCGAGAAGATGACTCCGGAGGTCCCTCCGGCTACGAAAAGGATTCTCATATGTCAGATCGTTGGCAGCGGATGTGGAGTCCGGCTCAAGTGCCGTTCGAGAACGGCCTCAGGCGGCCGGGCCGCCGGACGGCGCCGTCCGCTGCGGCTGCGGCGCGGCGACCGGCTGCGCCTGCCGCGCCGCTCCGGGCTTCAGGAACAGCAGGACGAGCAGCACCAGGGCGCACAGGGCTCCGGCGGCGACGAAGCCGACGGTGATGGAGGTGGCTCCGACCAGGGGGCCGACCACCACCGGCGCCGCGAACTGCCCGGCGAAGTTGGCGGTGCCGGAGAGCGCCATGGCCCGGCCGCGCATCGCGGCGGGCGCGGTCTCGCCGATCCACATGGCCAGGGCCGGTACGGAGATGCCGCTGCCGGCGCCGAAGAGGACGGCCGCCAGGGCGAGGGGTACGGCGTGGCTCATCGAGGCGCCCACGACGAAGGCCAGGCCCCACAGGACGAGCGCGCAGCGCAGCAGGGCCACGTAGCCCATGGCGGCGCGCAGCCGCCCGTAGAAGAAGCCGGAGCCGCTGCCCGCCAGCGAGAGGCTCGCCGTGATCGCCGCGATGACGACCGGGTCCTCCACGCCGATCTGGTCGAACCGCTGCGGCAGGAAGACGATCAGGACGTAGAGCAGGAAGGAGGAGATCAGGGAGAGGGCGTACATGCCCAGCAGCCGGGGGGTGGTCCGGAGCAGGGACATGGTGCCGCCGCCGCCCTTGGCGGGGCCGGCCGCGGGGACGCGGGGCATGGCGAACAGCATCGCGAGGCCGACGGGGATGCCGACGAGGTAGATGGCGAACGGGCCGTGCCAGGACCAGACCGCGAGCACGCCCGCGATCAGCGGCCAGACCACGCCCCCGAGCCCGATCGCGGTGGAGCGCCAGCCCGCGATCCGGTCGCGCTCCGGGCCCTCGAAGAGCGCCATCAGCGCCACCGTCGTGCCGGTGAACACCGCGGCGGCGCCGATGCCGAACACGAAGCGGCTGGCGATCAGCATCGCGTACGAGTCGGCGAACAGGCCGGCTCCGCCCGCGATCCCGTAGAGCACCAGCCCGGCGATCATCGGGGTGCGCAGGCCCCAGCGGTCGATCGCCCAGCCGACGAAGGGGCTGGTGATCGCCAGTGAGAGGCCGTGGGCGGTGAGGATCAGGCCGGCGGCGGTGCCGCTGACGCCCAGGTCGGTGCGGATGGTGGCCACGACGGGGGCGAGCACGGTGCCGGCCATCACGGTGAGGGTGGACGCGAGGAGGAGCGCGGAGAGCGTCATGTTGCGACGGCCCGCGCTGGGGAACGGCGTGGACGTGGTGGTGTCCAAGGCGGGACCTCCGGAGTTCAGGGGGTTCGGAGCAGTGCCTCCATGCTTCAGGCTGAAGCGCACTTGAGGTCAAGGCCGCCCCCCGCGAGCGCCGCCGTGCGTACGGCCACGAGCCGACGGCCCAAATCTCGATCGTGAACAGCGGCGGTCGAGGACCGCTCGAACCCCGCTCGGGCTGGAGGGGTTTTCAAGCTCAGTGAAAGATCCACCCCAACTACCCTCGCCGGATTGACAATTCGTCGTCAACTCGGGTTGCGTGCAGGCCGGACATGAGTTCCGATATCGACATTCGGGCCGAGACAGGCCATGACTGCGAGGGGGATTTCGTGACGGAACAGCGGGTCGCGCTGATTACCGGTTCTTCGTCGGGAATCGGTGCGGCAATCGCCGAACGCCTTTCCGCCGAGGGATTCCGTATCGTCGTCAACTCGGCGCGTTCCGCGGAGCAGGGCGAGGCGTTCGCCCGTTCCCTCCCGGACGCCGTCTACGTACGGGCCGACATCTCCGACGAGGGCGAGGCCCGGCAGCTGGTCGACGCGGCCGTGGAGCGCTACGGGCGCCTCGACGTCCTGGTCAACAGCGCCGGTACGACCAAGGTCGTCCCGCACGCCGACATCGCGGCCGTGACCCCCGAACTGTGGCGCACCATCCTCGGCGTCAACGTCATCGGCACCTGGCAGGTGAGCGCGGCGGCCGCCCCCTACCTGGCGAAGGGGGCGGAGAACGGCGCGGGCCCCGGGAACATCGTCAACATCTCCTCCGTCGCCGGCAGCCGGCCCGTCGGCAGCTCGATCCCCTACGCCGTGAGCAAGGCCGCCCTCGACCACATGACGCGGCTGCTGGCCGCCGCGCTCGGCCCCGGCATCCGGGTCAACTCCGTGGCCCCGGCGCTCACCGAGACCCCCTGGACCCAGGACAGCCCCTTCTTCCAGCAGATCGCCGAGAAGGTGCGGCAGAGCACCCCGCTGCGCCGGGTCGGCACCAGCGCCGAGGTGGCCGAGGCCGTCCTGGCCGTCCTGCGCATCGAGCACATGACCGGTGCGGTCATCCCCGTCGACGGCGGAGCCCGACTCATCTGAAAGGCAGTGCATGAAGCTCGCAGTCAACCTCCTCGCGCGTGAGGCCGTCCCCCTGGCCGAGGCCGCGGAGGAGCTGGGGTACGACCTGGCACTTGCTCCGGAGGGCTACCGCAACGACGCCGTGAGCGTGCTCGGCCTGGTGGCCGGCCGCACCCGGCGGATCGGCCTGGGCTCGGCGGTCATGCAGATCCCCGCCCGCCCGCCGGCCGCGGCGGCGCTGACCGCCGCCACCCTCGACGCCCTGTCCGGGGGCCGGTTCCGGCTCGGACTCGGGCTGTCCAACCCCGACGTCTCCGAAGGCTGGTACGGCGTGCCGTTCGACCGGCCGCTCGGCCGGACCCGGGAGTACGTCGAGATCGTCCGCGCCGCGCTGCGCGGCGGCCCGGTGACCTATCGGGGCGAGCACTTCACGCTGCCGCTCGCGGACCGCGCGGCGGCGCCGCTCCACCTCTACGCCGAGGGGTACCGGGCCGACCTGCCCGTCTACCTGGGCGCGGTGGGCCCCCGCAACCTGCGCCTGGCCGGCGAGATCGCGGACGGCTGGATCGGCGTCTTCACCTCCCCCGACGGGGTGCGCGAGGCCGTGGCCGAGATCGCGCGCGGCCGCGCCGCGCGCGGGCTGTCGCTCGACGGCTTCGAGGTGATCCCGTCCCTGCCCACCGCCGTCGCCGACACGGTGGAGGAGGCGGCCGACCAGCTCCGCGGCCAGTACCGCTACCTGATGGGCATCGGCGACCCGGAGACCAACTTCTACTGCCGGCTCGCCCGGGGCTTCGGCTTCGACGAGGGCGTGGAGCGGATGCACGAGCGGCTGGCCGCCGGCGACCAGGCCGGTGCCGCGGCCGCCGTACCCACCGAGTTCATCGCCATGACCGCCCTCGTCGGCGACGAGGACCGCATCGCCGGGCGCATGAAGGACTACGCGGAGGCGGGCGTGACCACCCTCAGCATCATGGTGTCCGCCGCCGCCACCACCCTCGAAGGCCGGCTGCGGATCCTGGAGACGTGTGCGAAGGCGGCCGCACGGTGACGTCGAGCCCCTCCACCGCCTCCCCGCGCCTGGACGAGATCGCGGACGGCGTGTTCGCGTACGTCCAGCCCGACGGGGGCTGGTGCCTGAACAACGCCGGGTACATCACCTCGGACGACCGGCCCGTGCTGATCGACACCGCCGCCACGCACGACCGCGCCCTGGCCCTGAAGCGGGCCGTCGCCGCGGTCGGCCCGGCGCCCCGGTTCGTCGTCAACACGCACTCGCACGGTGACCACACCTTCGGCAACTCCCTGTTCACCGACCGGGCCGTGGTGGTCGCCCACGAGACCACGGGCGTCGAGATGGAGACCGTGGGCCTGCACCTGACGACGCTCTGGCCCGAGGTGTGCTGGGGCGACCTGTCGGTGGAGCTCCCCGGGCTGACCTTCCGCGACGGGCTGCGCCTGCACACCGGCACGGCACAGGTGGACCTGATCGCGCTCGGCCCCGCCCACACGGCCGTGGACACGGTCGTGTGGCTGCCCGAGCAGCGCGTGCTGTTCGCCGGCGACCTGCTGATGTCGGGGGCGACCCCGTTCTGCCTGATGGGGTCGATCTCCGGCTCCCTCGAAGCGGTCGCGGCGATGCGGGCCCTCGGGCCGCGGACCATCGTCGCCGGACACGGCCCGGTCGCCGGGCCGGAACTGCTCGACACCGCCGAACGCTACTTCCGCTGGCTCCAGGACACGGCCCGCGACACCGCCGCCGCCGGGCTGTCCCCGCTGGAGGCCGCGCGCGAGACCGACCTCGGCGAATGGGCTGAGCTGCTCGACTCCGAGCGGCTGGTGCCCAACCTCCACCGGGCCTACGCGGAGCTCCGCGGGGCGGAGCCCGGAGCCCGCCTGGACATCGGGGAGATGTTCTCCGACATGGTCGCCTTCCACGGCCGGGTCCCGGTCTGCCACGCCTGAGCGGCGCCCCGTACGACACCCCCTTCCCCACCCCCCTCGCGGGCACGCCCGCCCGCAGACGCAGCCATCACGAAAGACGGAGGAACGAGACATGGTCTCGCAGTCACAGGACCGCCGCACCGCACTGGTGACCGGAGCGACGAGCGGAATCGGCCTGGCCGTGGCCGCCCACCTGGCCCGGGGAGGCGCCCGCGTCTTCCTCTGCGCCCGCGACGCCGACCGGCTGGCCGACACGGTCAAGCAGCTCCAGGACGAGGGCCTCGACGTGGACGGCACCACGTGTGACGTGACCGACCGCGAGGACGTCAAGCGGTTCGTCGCGGCGGCCGTCGAGCGCTTCGGCACCGTCGACATCCTGGTCAACAACGCCGGCCGCAACGGCGGCGGCGACGTCTCCGAGATGACCGACGAGCTCTGGTACGACGTCATCAACACCAACCTGAACAGCGTCTTCCTGGTGACCCGCGAGGTGCTGTCCGCCGGCGGCATGCGCGACAAGAGCTGGGGCCGCATCATCAACATCGCCTCCACCGCCGGTAAGCAGGGCGCGGTGACCGCCGCCCCGTACTCCGCGTCCAAGCACGGCGTGGTCGGCTTCACCAAGGCGCTGGGCCTGGACCTGGCCAAGACCGGCATCACCGCCAACGCCGTCTGCCCCGGCTTCGTCGAGACGCCCATGGCCGAGCGGGTCCGCAAGCACTACGCGCAGATCTGGGACGTCACGGAGGAAGAGGCCCACAACCGGGTCACCACCCGTGTGCCGATCGGCCGCTACGTGGAGGTCGAGGAGGTCGCCGCGATGGTCGGCTACCTGGCCGACGACGCGGCCGGCTCGGTCACCGCGCAGGCGCTCAACGTCTGCGGTGGCCTGGGCAACTACTGATCCGCCGCCGGAACGCGCAAGACGAAGGAGAGCCAGCGATGAGCAGGCGAGTAGTGATAACCGGCATCGGTGTGCGGACGCCGGGCGGGATCGGCCAGAAGGAGTTCTGGGGCCTGCTCACCGCAGGACGCACCGCCACCAGGAAGATCTCGTTCTTCGACGCCTCAGGCTTCCGCTCCCAGGTCGCCGGCGAAGCCGACTTCGACCCCCGAGCAGAAGGCCTCACCCCACGCGAGATCCGCCGCATGGACCGCTCCACCCAGTTCGCCGTCGCCAGCACCCGCGAAGCCGTCACCGACAGCGGACTCGAATTCAGCGGCATCGACCCCCACCGCATCGGCGTCACCCTCGGCAGCGCCGTCGCCGCCGCCACCAGCCTCGAAAACGAATACCTCGTCATGTCGGACCGCGGCCGCCAATGGACCGTCGACCCCGACTACCTCTCCCCCCACATGTTCGACTACCTCACCCCCGGAGCCATACCCGCCGAAGTCGCCTGGGCAGCCGGCGCCGAAGGCCCCGTCACCATGGTCTCCGACGGCTGCACCTCGGGCCTCGACGCCGTCGGCTACGCCACACAGCTCATCCGCGAAGGCACCGCCGACATCATGATCACCGGCGCCTCCGACACCCCCATCTCCCCCATCGTCCTCGCCTGCTTCGACGCCATCAAAGCAACCACCTCACGCAACGACGACCCCGCCCACGCCTCCCGCCCCTTCGACGCCACCCGCAACGGCTTCGTCCTCGCCGAAGGCAGCGCCATGTTCGTCCTCGAGGAATACGAAACGGCCAAGGCACGCGGCGCCGACATCTACGCCGAAATCACCGGCTACGCCACCCGCTGCAACGCCTACCACATGACCGGCCTCAAAAAAGACGGCCGCGAAATGGCAGAAGCCATCCGCGCGGCACTCAACGAATCACGCATCGACCCCACCCAGGTCGACTACATCAACGCCCACGGCTCCGGCACCAAACAAAACGACCGCCACGAAACCGCCGCCTTCAAACGAGCCCTCGGCAACCACGCCTACGACATCCCCGTCAGCAGCATCAAATCCATGATCGGCCACTCCCTCGGCGCCATCGGCTCCATCGAGATCGCCGCGAGCGCCCTCGCCATCAAGCACAACATCGTGCCCCCCACCGCGAACCTCACCACCCCCGACCCCGAATGCGACCTCGACTACGTCCCCAACACCGCCCGAGGACACAAAACCAACACCGTCCTCACCGTCGGCAGCGGATTCGGCGGATTCCAAAGCGCAATGATCCTCCGCGCCCCCGAAGGAGCCAGCCGATGACGCGCACGGTGATCACCGGCCTGGGGGTCGCCGCCCCCAACGGCCTGGGGCACGAGAACCACTGGAAGTCCGTCCTGGCCGGCAGCACGGGGATCGCCCCGGTCACCGGTTTCGACGCCTCCGGCTACCCGGCCGCGCTGGCGGGCCAGATCGACGACTTCGTGGACGCCGAGCACATCCCGAGCCGGCTGCTCCCGCAGACCGACCGCTCCACCCGGCTCGGCCTCGCGGCCGCCGACTGGGCGTTCGACGACGCGGGCGTCGAGATCGGCGACCTGACCGACTACCAGATGGGCGTGGTCACCTCCAACGCCCTCGGCGGTTTCGACTTCACCCACCGCGAGTTCCGCAACCTCTGGAACCAGGGCCCGGCGTACGTCTCGGTCTACGAGTCCTTCGCCTGGTTCTACGCGGTCAACACCGGCCAGATCTCCATCCGCCACAAGATGCGCGGCCCCAGCGCCGCGCTCGTCGGCGAGCAGGCCGCGGGCCTCGACGCGCTCGGCCACGCCCGGCGCACCGTCCGGGGCGGCACGCCGCTGGTCGTCGCGGGCGGCGTCGACTCCGCCTTCGACCCGTGGGGGTACGTCTCCCAGCTGGCCGGCGGCCTGGTCACCCGGGAGGGCGACCCCGCGCGCGGCTACCTGCCCTTCGACGCGGCGGCCTCCGGGTACGTCCCCGGCGAGGGCGGCGCGATGCTCGTCGTCGAGGACGCGGACAACGCCCGGGCCCGCGGCGCACGGCAGATCTACGGCGAACTGACCGGCTACGCGGCCGGCTTCGACCCGGCCCCCGGCTCGGACCGCGGCCCGGCGCTGGGCCGGACGGCCCGGTCGGCCATCGCGGACGCCGGGCTCACCCCGGCCGACATCGACGTCGTGTTCGCCGACGGGGCGGGCGTACCGCACCTGGACGCCGCCGAGGCCGAGGCCATCACCGCGCTGTTCGGCGCGCGCGGGGTCCCGGTCACCGTGCCCAAGGCGCTCACCGGGCGCCTCTACGGCGGCGGCGGCCCGCTGGACGTCGCCACGGCACTGCTGGCCATCCGCGACGGGGTGGTCCCGCCCACGCACGGCCTGTCCGGGCCGCCGGAGGCGTACGGCATCGACCTGGTCCGCGACGAGGCCCGGGAACTGCCCCTGCGCCACGCGCTGGTCCTCGCCCGCGGCCGGCACGGCTTCAACTCCGCCGTCGTCCTGACGGCCTTCGACAGCTGAGCACCTCCGCTCCCCCTCTCTGACGCCAGGAGACCCGATCATGACCACGACCACGGCCGGCCACACCGCCGTATCGACCGACCTCTACCTGCGGGTGCAGCACTTCTACGCGCACCAGATGCAGCACCTGGACTCCGGCAGGTTCGAGGAGTACGCCGCCACCTTCACCGAGGACGGCGAGTTCCAGCACTCTCCGGGCGCCGAGCCGGCCCGTACCCGGCCGGGCATCGTCCGCGAGCTCGTCGAGTTCCACAAGCGGTTCGACAACGACCCGGTGCAGCGCCGCCACTGGTTCAACCACGTCGCGCTGGAGCTCCAGGAGGACGGCACGGTCTCCTCGACCGCCTACGCCCTCGTGGTGAACGTCCGCCCCGGCGGCAAGCCCGACATCGCCCCCAGCTGCGTCGTCCACGACACCATCGTCGACGGCCCGGAGGGCATCCGGCTGAAGTCCCGCCGCATCACCCACGACCAGCACTTCTGAGAAGGCCGCTGAAACGCCATGCGCCTCCTGTTCATGTCCTCGCTCGCCCTGACCCTGCACGAGACGGCGATGGGCGTCGACCTCGCCGACCAGCTCGTGCCGGCCGGGGTGAAGAGCCACTTCGTGATCGACGCCGGCAATGAGGACCAGCTCCGGGCCACCCGGCACTCGTACACCACCGTCACCTCGGCGCTGGGTGCGGGCGTCCGCGAGACGGTACGGGAGGTGGTGCGCGGGTTCCGGCCCGACGCGATCGTGCTGTGCGACTACACCGCCCACTGGATGACGCACCTCATCAGCTACGACACCGACCCGTGGTTCGTGACGGAGTTCGGCGTGCCGGTCATCCCCATCGACCTGTACGACCTGACCTCCACCACCCGCGAGGTGGAGATCCTCGGCCGCACCATGGAGGTCAGCGACCGGATCCTCGGCATGCCGGCCCACCTGTGGCCGGTGCCGGGGACCCGTCCGCACGCCGACCCGGACGGGCCGGGCCTGCCCTACCGGGCGGACCCCACGGTCGTCCCCCTGTCGGAGCGGAGCCGGCGGGCGGTGCGGGAGTCGCTGGGCGTCGGCGAGGAGCAGCGGCTGCTCGCGGTCCCGGCGCTGCCGTGGCAGCACCTGATGCAGACCCGGGCGGGGCCGGGTACCCGGGCGCTGGCCGCGCGGGTGCCCGGTCTGGTCGCCGGCTACCTGGAGCGCCTGCCGCAGAGCACGGTGTTCCTCTTCGTCGGGCCCCGCTTCGAGGGGTTCGAGCGGCTGCCGGCCGACCGGGTCCGGCTCGCGCCGGCCTACACGGCCCGCGGGTACACGGATCTGATCGGTGCCTCGGACGGGGTGCTGTCGCTGTGGATGCCGTCGTTCGCGCTGGAGCGGGCGATCCTGGCCGACGTGCCGGGGATGTTCCTCACCAACGGCCACGACGTGCCGGACGGGGACTCCTCCGCCCTGGACGGGGCGGTCGGCGGGCTGTCCCCCGCCGTCCGCGACTGGCTGGCGGAGTTCCCCGGCCCGGTGCCCTCCTTCCACATGTGGCCGCTGCGCTGGAACCGGGTCGTGGCACCCCTCCTGCGGGACAACCCCTTCACGGAGACCGCCCTGCGGGCCGAGCTGTTCGACGAGCGCGAGGTCGTCGCCGGGGTCGAGTCACTGCTGTACGACCGCGACGTGCGGGACCGGCTCGGCGCGGGCAGGGCCCGCTTCCGGGCCGCCGCGGACCGTCTCCCCGCCACGGCCGACGTCTTCATGACGGCGGCCCGGCGGGTGGGGCTGTCCGACTGAGACCCATTGGAGTAATGCCATGAACAACGCAGCAGCGGCCACGCTGGCCGCCGCGGCCCGCGACGTCGCCCCGCTGGCGGCCGCCCACGCGGCGGCCGCCGACACGGAGCGGCGGCTGCACCCGGCCGTGGCCGAGGCCATCGCCGAGGCCGGCTTCGCCCGTCATTTCGCCCCGGTCGGCTTCGGCCCCGCCGGGACCTTCGCCGAACTGCTCGACGCCGCCGCCGTCCTGGGGGAGGCCTGTGCCTCCGCGGCCTGGGTCGCCTCCGTCACCGCGGCGGCCGGCCGGCTGACCGGCTACCTCCCGCCGGACGGCCGGGAGGAGGTCTGGGCCAAGGGGCCGCAGACCGTGGTGGCGGCGGGCCTGATCCCCGCCGGGACCGCGCGCCAGGTGCCGGGCGGCTGGGAGCTGACGGGCAGCTGGCCGTACGTCAGCGGCTCGGACATCGCGCAGTGGGTGATCGTCGCCGCCCGTACGGAGGCCGGGATACGGCTGTGCGCGGTCCCCCGTACCGAACTCGTCGTCGACGACACGTGGTTCACCCTCGGCATGCGCGGTACCGGGAGCAACACGGTGGTCCTGGACGGCGTCCGCGTCCCGGACGAGCGTTCCGTGCCGCTGGACACCGTCGTGGCGGGCGCGGCCGGGCCGGACGCGGCGGCCTGTTTCCACGTGCCGCTCAAGGCCGGCAACGGCCTGACCCTGGCGGCGCCGCTGCTGGGCACGGCCCGGGGTGCCGTGCGCCGCTGGACGGAGCTGGCCGGCGGACGGCTCGCGGCCCCGGCCGCGGGTGTGTCCGGCGCCACCGACCAGGGGACGTACGAGCAGCTCCTGGCGCGGTCCGACGGCGAGGTCGACGCCGCCGGGATGCTGCTGGCCCGGGTGGCGCGGGTGGCCGACGGCGGTGCGGTGACCGCCGCGGGGACGGCGCGCAACACCCGGGACTGCGCGCTGGCCGCCGACATGCTGGCGACCGCGGTGGACCGGCTGCTGCGCAGCGCGGGCACCCGTGCGCACGCCGAGGGCGAGGAGCTCCAGCGCCGCTGGCGGGACGTCACCTGCGGGGCCGGCCACAACGCCCTGCAGTTCGGTCCGGCGGCCCACCTGCACGCCGCCGAGGCCCTGACGGCGGCCGCCGGCGGGGCCCGCTGAGGGCCCGGCTCCACCCCTTCCCCCACTCCGCCCCGCGGACGGCAGCAGCCGTCCGCGGGGCGGAGTCCTTCCCGCCGCGTTTTCTTGATCCTTTCTTCCGGTCCGGTGTTGACCTCAACTCGGCTTGAGGTCCTACGTTCTTCAGCAAGGCCTCGACGGGCCGGCTGAACAGCACTTTTCCTGAGGAGCGTTGACCATGAAGGCTGCGGCATTCCACGCGTTCGGCGGACCCGAGGTCCTGGAACTCCTCGACGTGCCCACCCCCGTGGCGGGTCCCGGCGAGGTCCGGATCCGGGTCAAGGCGGCGGGTACCCAGCCGACCGACTGCGCGGTGCGCACGGGATGGAACCCGCCCGGTGTCACGATCACGTTCCCGCACATCACGGGCGGCGACTTCGCGGGCGTCGTGGACCGGCTCGGCGAGGGCGTCACGGGCTTCTCGGTCGGCGACGAGGTGCTCGGCTACCGGCTCCAGGGCACGTACGCCGAATACCTGACCGTGCCGGCGGAGCAGCTCGTCGCCAAGCCGGCCGGTGTTCCGTGGGAGGTCGCCGGGTCCCTTTCCGCCTCCGGGCAGACGGCGCACACCGTCCTGGAGGACCTGAAGGTGTCCGCGGGCGAGACCGTGCTGATCAACGGCGCCTCGGGCGGTGTTGGCACCATCGCGGTGCAGCTGGCCGTGCTGCGCGGCGCCAAGGTCATCGCCACCGGCCGGGAGGACAACCACGCGTACCTGCGCGAGCTCGGCGCGGTACCGGTGACGTACGGCGAGGGCCTCGCCGACCGGGTCCGGGCCCTCGCGCCGGAGGGCGTCGACGCCGCCCTCGACACGGCCAGCGCCGAAGGCCTGCGGGTCGCGGCGGAGCTGGTGGAGGACAAGGACCGGGTCGGCACCATCTTCGCCTACGGGGTCCACGAGGAGCTCGGCGTCCGCTGGCTCAACAGCCGCCGCAACGCCCAGCGGCTGGCCGAGCTCGCCGCCCTGGTGGACAGCGGGAAGCTGCGCGTCCACGTCCGCCGGACCCTCCCGCTGGCCCAGGCCGCCGAGGCGCACCGCGAGCTGGAGACAGGCCACGGCCGCGGCAAGATCGTCCTGCTCACCGACTGAGCCGCCACACCCCGCGCGACCCCTCGTCATCCCCGCAAACAGAAAGAGGTACCCGTGTCCGGCAACCCGCTCAAGGTCGGTGTCCTGGTCGGCAGCGTCCGCACCGGCCGCTTCGCAGACAAGGTCTCCCGCTGGTTCACCGCCGAGGCCGCCCGGCGCGACGACATGGAGATCCACGTCATCGACCTGTCCGAGCCGGCGCTCGTCGAGGAGCTGAAGCTCAGCCTCGACCCGCTCGGCACCCCCTCCGAGGCCCCCACCCTGGCGGCCCGGATCGACGGCCTCGACGCGTACGTCGTGATCACCCCGGAGTACAACCACGGCTACCCGGCCTCGCTGAAGCTGGCCATCGACTACGTCTACAACGAGTGGCGCGCCAAGCCGGTGGGCTTCGTCTCGTACGGCGGCGTCGCGGGCGGCCTGCGCTCCGTCGAGCAGCTGCGGCAGGTCTTCGCCGAGCTGCACGCCGTGACGGTGCGCGACACCGTCAGCTTCCACAACCCCTGGGAGCGCTTCGACGACGAGGGCCGGCTCCTCGACGACGACGGCGGCAGCTCGAAGGCCGCCGCCGTCCTCCTCGACCAGCTCGCCTGGTGGGGCGTCACCCTGCGCGAGGGCCGCGCGAAGCGCCCGTACGGGGCCTGAGACCGCGTACGGAGACGGCCGGGGCCGCCCCCGTCCTCCGGCCGTCTCCGTGCGCTCCCCGGTCAGGCCGCCCAGCCGCCGTACATCCGGCCGCCCAGGTTCCCGGCGATCTCCTCGGGCGGGGCGCCGCGCAGCGAGTCCGCGATCTCCATGACGTAGCTCCCGTACCGGGACTTCCCGAGGAGCTTCCCGAGCCGGTAGCACTGGTCCACGTCGATGAAGCCCATGCGCAGCGCGACCTCTTCCAGGCAGGCGATGCGCAGGCCCTGGCGGTGCTCCAGGGTCTGGATGTACTGGCCGGCGTCGAGGAGGGAGTCGTGCGTCCCGGTGTCCAGCCAGGTGAAGCCGCGGCCGAGGTCCACCAGGTTGGCCTTGCCCCGGGCCAGGTAGTGCAGGTTGACGTCGGTGATCTCCAGTTCGCCCCGCGGGGAGGGGCGCAGCCCCTTGGCGATGGAGACGACGTCGTTGTCGTAGAAGTACAGGCCGGTGATGGCCCGGTTGGAGCGGGGCTTCGCCGGCTTCTCCTCGATGGAGATCAGGCGTCCGTGCTCGTCCGCCTCGCCGACCCCGTACCGCTCGGGGTCGCGTACCGGGTAGCCGAAGAGCAGCGCTCCGTCGGTGTGCGGCATGTGCTCCTGGAGCAGCAGCGAGAAGCCGGGCCCGTGGAAGATGTTGTCACCGAGGACGAGGGCGACGGAGTCGTCGCCGATGTGGTCCTCGCCGATGGTGAAGGCCTCGGCGAGCCCGCGGGGCGCCTGCTGTTCGGCGTACGAGAGCTTGACGCCGAGGTTGCTGCCGTCGCCCAGCACGTCGCGGAACTGGGGCAGGTCCCGGGGCGAGGAGATGATGAGGATGTCGCGGATCCCGGCCAGCATCAGGACCGACAACGGGTAGTAGATCATCGGCTTGTCGTAGACGGGCAGCAGCTGCTTGGACACCCCCAGGGTGATGGGGTAGAGCCGGGTACCGCTGCCTCCGGCCAGGATGATTCCCTTCACTGAATGGTCACCTCGCGTTGTCGTCGGGCCTAGCCCGTCACTTGCCTGTGCCCTTCAAGGCTGCGCGGTGATCATCGAGGCTGGGTCGAGAGGTGCCGGGAGGATTGTCGAGGGGCCCGGGGGCGGTTCTTGAGCGTATCTCCGGCGTCCGGGAACGGAAAAGGCGGCCGCCCCGCCGGATTGCTCCGGCGGGGCGGCCGCGTTCGGTCGGCGCTGTCCGTCGACTACTCGCCGAGCAGGTAGCGGATGTGCTTGACCAGCTCGCCGATGTCGTCGCGCAGCAGGCTGTAGTGGTCGGCGTCGAGGTCGATGACCGTCGGCGGCTCGGCCGAGTAGCCGCTGCTGTTCTCCAGGAACGAGTAGTCGTCGCCCACGGCCTTGAAGATGCTGATGGGCGCCTGGAGGGTGCGCTCGGCCAGCTCGTGGAAGGAGTACTCGAACTCGTAGGTCTGGCCCACGACCGAGATGATCCGGCGGGCGAGGTCGATGTCGATGCCCTTGAGCTCGCTGATGAACTCGGCGAAGGACGTCTCGTCCGTCACGGTCTCCAGGCACCGGTCGAGGTCCGGGCCGGAGATGGTGCCGGTGAACACCGAGAAGAGGATCGTGGTGTAGCCGCGGTTGGCGAAGGAGGCCTCGCGGCCCCACACCTTGCCGTTCTCGGCGCGCACCTTCGGCGAGCCCGGGGCGATCAGGAAGAGGTTGTCCACCTTCTCGCCGGCCTGCTCCAGCTGGTACGCGGTCTCGAAGGCCACGCGGGCGCCGAAGGAGTAGCCCCACAGGGTGTAGGGGCCGGTCGGCTGGAGCTCCTTGAGGGCCTCGATGTCCTTCTTGGCCATCTCGGTGATGGTCTCGTACGGGGTCTCGCCCTCGTTGATGCCGTAGGACTGGACGCCGTAGAACGAGCGGCCGAGGTTGATCTCGCCGGCCAGGCTGCGCAGGTTCATCGGGTAGCCGCCCAGACCCGGCCAGCAGATCACGGGCCGGGCCTTGCCGGTCTCCGCGTGCAGGCGGACGAAGCGCGAGGACTCCTGGGCGACCTCGCGCTCCAGGCGGCGGGCCAGCTTCTCGATGGTCGGGGACTCCAGGACGCTCTGCAGCGGCAGGGAGACGCCCAGGCGCGAGTTGAGCTCGCGGACCAGGCCGACGGCGATGAGCGAGTTGCCGCCCGACTCGAAGAAGTCGTCCTGGACGGAGGCGTTCTCGCGGCGCAGGGCCTTCTCCCAGACGCCGGCGATCTCCTTCTCGGTCTCCGTGCGCGGGGCGACGAAGGGGCGCTCCACGAGCTCGGCGTTGACCTGGTCGGAGACGGCGAGCGCCTTGACGTCGATCTTGCCGTTGGCGGACAGCGGCAGCCGGTCGAAGACCACGACCCGGTTGGGGATCATGTAGTCCGGCAGGAAGCTGACGAGGTCGTCGCGGATGAGCTCGGCCGGACCGCGCATGTGGACGGAGTCCTCGCGCATGCCCTCGTGGCCGGCCTGCTCCTCGCTGATGCGGCCGCCGACGAAGAAGTACATCGGGCCGCCTTCGACGCCGTTCGCGGCGAGGACGGCGTCCATGCGGCGCGAGGCGGGCAGCGGGTTGCCGGTCTTGGAGCTGTAGCCGGAGGACATGAAGCCCAGGTTCAGCCCGTTCATCATCAGGTGCTGGAGCTTCTTGCCGAGGGTGATGTACTCCAGCCACCCCTCCTCGGCGCGGCTGTAGACGCTGATGCCGAAGCTGGCGGCCTGGTACACCGACTGGTTGATCGCGATGACGTGCTTCTTGAGGACGATGTCGTCCGAGAAGCGGGTCAGCTCGCCGTTCTCGTAGCGGTACTGGCCCTCGGGCAGACCGGCGATCTTGCCGCCGTGCGTCTGGACGTAGACCTCGGCGTGGTCCTCGCGCGGGCCCTCGTTCGGGACCAGCTCGAAGGTGCCCAGGTAGTAGTCCTCGTCGGCGACGTCGAGCAGCTCGCGGACGGCCGGCTCGTAGGCGCGGTCCTGCACGTCGAGGCCGTAGGCCGGCAGGATCTGCTCGAAGAGGCCGAGGATGTGGCCGGTCTCGATCTCCAGGACTTCCTGGATGTTGTTCTTGTAGACCGGCTCGATGCCGCTCTTCTTGCCGATGAAGTGGATCTGTGCGGTGGGCTTGCCGGTGGCGGCCCGCTCGCTGATCAGGACGAGCTGGTGGCGGACCGGCTGGTAGTAGTAGTAGCCGGGCTGGAGCCCGCCGACGCCCTCCAGCTCGAAGTACATCTGCGTCGCGTACAGCGCGCCCGGGGAGGCGTAGCCGTACTTCGGGAGCAGGCGCTCCTCGCTGATGTACTGGCCGAACCAGCGCAGGATCTGGCCCAGCTCGGAGGGGGCCAGGTCGGCCGCCTTGCGGGAGTAGGCCGCGGTGACCTTGGAGCCGAGCAGCTTCAGCAGGTCGTCCTGGGTGACCGCGCCGCCCTCGTAGAAGCGGTACGTCTTGCGGGCGAAGACCCTGGCGCGCTGCTCGGGGGTGGGCTCGGAGCCCTCCAGGTCGAAGGCCGGACGGCCGGCGAGCTCGGCGTCGTCGCGCAGGCCCGGGTTGGACAGCTGCGCCTTGACCTGGAGCTTGCTCTTCTTCGACGCGTGGTGGGAGCCGTGGTTGCCCTGGTCCATCAGGGCGGCTTCCTTCTCGCTCAGCTCGATGCAGGCGATCAGGTTCTGGAAGCCGGTGCGGCCGTCGTTCTTGACGATGACGGCGGCGTTGCGGACCCAGTCGTGGTTCTCGATGGCCAGGGATATCTCGTCCAGCTCGACGCGGTAGCCGCGCAGCTTGACCTGGTTGTCGGCGCGGCCGGCGAACTGGACGGTGCCGTCCGCGTTCCACTGGCCGAGGTCGCCCGTCTTGTAGAGGCGGACGGGCTCGGCGCCCTCCTCCAGCTCGATGTTCAGGAAGCGCTCGGCGGTCAGGTCGTCGCGGTGCAGGTAGCCGCGCGCCAGCTGGACGCCGCCGATGTAGAGCTCGCCGATCTCGCCGACGCCGACCGGCTTGAGGTCTTCCTTGCCGAGGATGTGGTACGTGGTGCCGTGGACCGGGGCGCCGATGGAGATGGACTGCGGGCCCTCGTCCAGCTCGGCGGGGTCGACCACGTAGGACGACGAGTTGATGGTGGTCTCGGTCGGTCCGTAGACGTTGATGAGCGCCCGGCCCGGCATCTCCTGCGTGGCCTGGATCGCCAGCAGGCGGGAGAGGGCCTCGCCACCGCTGAAGATCTGCTGGAGGGAGACGCACTCGGGGAACTTCTCGGTGTCGATCAGGCCCTGGAGCAGGGTCGGGACGCACTGGAGGGTGGTCACGCCGTGCTTGACGATGGTCTCGATGAGGCCCTCGGGGTCGGCGTAGACGCCGGGGGCGCCCATGACGACGGTGGCGCCGTTGGCCGGGGAGAGGATCTCCCACTGGGCGGCGTCGAAGCTCATCGGGGTCTTCTGCAGGATGACCTTGCTGCGGTCGATGCCGTAGGTCTCGCGCAGCCAGCCGAGCTGGTTGACGATGCTGCGGTGCTCGATCATCACACCCTTCGGCTTGCCCGTGCTGCCGGAGGTGTAGATGACGTACGCGAGGGTGTCCGGGCGGGCGCCGCCGTCGGCGGCGCGGGGCTCCTGGCCCTCGGGGCGGACGAACGCCTCGGACTCGCGCAGGGTCACGATGGTGACGTCCTGCGGGGCGAGCTCGCGCAGCCGGGACACCAGGCGCTGCTGCGCCAGGATGATCTTCGCCTCGCTGTTCTCGATCATGTAGCGGAGCCGGTCCTCGGGGTACTCCGGGGACAGCGGCAGGTAGGCGGCGCCGGCGCCGAGGATGCCCCACGCGCCGACCATCAGGTCGAGGGACGGCTCGACGAAGAGGCCGACGCAGTCGTCCGCCGAAACGCCGAGGTGCTCCAGGTAGTCGGACAGGCCCGAGCTTCTGGACGCCAGCTCGCGGAAGGTGAGCTTCTCGTCCCGGTAGGCGACGGCGATCGCCTCGGGGTGCTCGGCTACGCGCTCGGCGAGCAGGCCGGGCAAGGTGTTGGTGCCGCGCAGGGTGGGGTCGAGCACGCTGGTCTCCTGAAGAGTCATTTCCCGCTTCCTTAAGTTCCGTTGTGAAGCAGCGGGCGCCGTCGAACGCCCCCGCGAACCGAGGTCCGCGTAGCGGCGGGCCCGGTGTCGGCCGGGACGACTGCCCGGCCGGATGAAACCGAAGAACTGAGGGGCGCAAGGCAGAGCCTCACCACCCGGAAGAACCGGAACGGCGCGGTGCGTGCTGCGGCCGCCTCCCCCAACGGACTGACGGGGCCCCCATCGACCCCGCCCGTCCGGGCGATCACCGGCTCCGCAGGAGCCGGGTTACAGATCCGTTCTCGAACACCTCTCGCGAGGCGCCCGCGATGAGCGGGGCGATCGACAGGACTGTCACCTTGTCGAGGCCCAGTGCTCCGGGCACCGGAAGGGTGTCCGTGAAGACGAACTCGCTGACGCGCGAGTTCTTCAGGCGGTCCGCGGCGGGGCCGGAGAGCACCCCGTGCGTGGCCGCCACGATGACGTCCCGCGCACCCTGGGCGAACAGGGCGTCGGCGGCGGCGCAGATCGTGCCGCCGGTGTCGATCATGTCGTCGACCAGGACGCAGACCCGGTCGCGTACCTCGCCGACCACCTCGTGGGCCGTGACCTGGTGGGCCACGTCCTTGTCGCGCCGCTTGTGCACGATGGCCAGCGGGGCGCCGAGGCGGTCGCACCAGCCGTCGGCCACGCGTACGCGGCCGGCGTCGGGCGACACGACGGTGAGGTCAGCCGGGTCCACCTTGGAGGCGATGTGGTCCGCGAGGACCGGCATCGCGAACAGGTGGTCCACCGGGCCGTCGAAGAAGCCCTGGATCTGGTCGGCGTGCAGGTCGACCGTGAGGATCCGGTCCGCACCCGCGGTCTTGAGCAGGTCCGCCACCAGGCGGGCCGAGATGGGTTCCCGGCCGCTGTGCTTGCGGTCCTGGCGCGCGTATCCGTAGAAGGGCAGGATCACGGTGATGCTGCGTGCCGAGGCCCGCTTCAACGCGTCGACCATGACGAGCTGTTCCATGATCGACTTGTTGATGGGGGCCGTGTGGCTCTGGATCACGAAGCAGTCCGCGCCGCGCACGGAGGCGTGGTAGCGGATGTAGATCTCGCCGTTGGCGAAGTCGATCGCCTTCGTCGGGACCAGTTCCGTGCCCAGTTCGGCCGCGATGGCCCGGGCCAGCGCGGGGTGCGCGCGGCCCGAGAAGAGCAGCATCTGTCCGGAGTCGCTCACGCGGCGAGCTCCGCGAGGTGTGCGGAGTGCGCGACGGCCAGGCGGCCGGCGGCCTCGGCGCAGGAGGCCAGGACGGCCATGTTGGCCTTGGCGCTGCGGCCGTCCGTGGCGGCGTCGACCGCCCGCATCAGGTACTTGGTGATGGCCTGGCCGGAGACTCCGTCGCGGGCCGCCTCGGCGACGGCGGCCCGGATGGCCGTGTCCACCTCGGCGGAGTCGATGGCGTCCTCCTCCCTGACCGGGGTGGTGATCAGGAAGGAGCTGTTGTTGCCGAGGGCCCAGTGGGCCTCGATGGCGCGGGCGATGACCCGTTCGTCGTCCAGGCGGTGGGGCGCCCTGTGGCCGCTCGTACGGCAGTAGAAAGCGGGGAAGTCGTCCGAGCGGTAGGCGACGACGGGGACGCACTGCGTCTCCAGGTACTCGAGGGTCAGACCGAGGTCGAGGATCATCTTCGCGCCCGCGCAGACGACGGCGACCTTGGAGCGGGTGAACTGGATCAGGTCCGAGGACACGTCCCAGGTCTCCTGGGCACCCCGGTGCACGCCGCCGATGCCGGCGGAGGAGAAGAACGGGATCCCCGCGAGCTCCGCCGCCACGACCGAGGACGCCACGGTGGTGGCACCCGGGCCGCCCTGCGCCAGTACGACGGGCAGGTCACGGCTGGACACCTTGGGGATGCCCGGCAGGGAGGCGAAGCGCTCGATGTCGGCGTCCGACATCCCGACGCGGATCGCGCCGGCCTCGATGCAGATCGTCGCGGGGACCGCGCCGCCGGAGCGGACCGCGTCCTCCACCTTGCGGGCGGTGGCCGCGTTGTCCGGGTAGGGCAGCCCGTGGGTGATGACGTTGCTCTCCAGGGCGACGACGGCCTTGCCCTCGTGGAGGGCCTCGCGGACCTCCTCCGTGTAGACGACGGGGACGCCGTTGCTTGCGCTCATCGGGATGTCTCTCAACTCTCGTTCAAGTAACCGGGCCGCCGGACCTGCCGGTCCGGACGGGCCGCTATCTCGGAGAGGACCTGGGTCTCCCAGTCCTCCGGTGTGACCGGCTCCAGGGAGATCGAGACGGCGTCCTCGCCGAGGGCGAAGGTCTGCGTCACGGCGGCGGTCACCGCCTCGTCGATCGCCCTGAGCTGCTCGGCCGTGAAGTCCCTCGGGTAGTGCCTGATGTGGACGTGGGGCACGGGCTCGGTCCTTCCGCGGATCGGGGTCGGGAGGTGGGCGGCACACCGCGGACGGGGGAGGCCGCGGTGTGCCACCACCGCTCCCCACCCTGCTCCGGGGGGCAGGGCCGGGCGGGGAGTCGTGGGCGGGGCTCCGTGGCGTTACGCCTTGACGGATTCCCGCGTGGTCGCTTGGACCGGCCCGGGTCCGGTGTCCGCCCCGGGTCCGGTGTCCGGCTCGGGCTCCGGCTTGCCCTGCCTCGGCTGGGCCAGGGCCACCGACCCGACCACCGTCAGCGCTCCGAGGATCTGGACCGGCGACAGCGACTGGTCGAGGACGAACCAGCCGAGCAGGGTGGCCGTCAGGGGCGAGCCGAAGCTCAGGAAGGACACGGTCAGCGCGGGCAGCCGCTGGACCCCGCGGAACCAGATCGCGTATGCGATCAGGGCCCCGATGATGCCGAGGTAGGCGAAGCCCCAGAGGTTCGTGGCGGTGATCTCGCTGGGCAGTCCCTCGCCGATCAGCGTGACCGGCAGCAGGACCAGACCGCCGACGGTGAGCTGCCAGCCCGTGAAGGACAGCAGGCCCACGCCTTCGGGGCGGCCCCAGCGCTTGGTCAGCACGATGCCGGAGGCCATGCTGAGCGCGCCCAGCAGACCGGCGACGACACCGGTGACGTTGAGCCCGGCGTTCGGCTGGAGGACGAGCAGGGCCACGCCGGCCGTGCCCAGGGCACAGGCGGCCACGTGGAGCCGCTTGATCCGTTCCTTCAGCAGGACGGCGCCGAGCAGCAGCACGATCATCGGCTGGATGGCCATGACCAGCGCCGCGACGCCGCCCGGCAGGTGGTAGGCGGCCACGAAGAGCAGGTAGAAGAAGGCTCCGATGTTCAGCACGCCGAGCACCAGGGCGCGCCACCACCAGATGCCCTTCGGCAGCACCCGGCCGATGAGCACCAGGATCAGGCCGGCGGGCAGGGCGCGGAGCAGCGAGGAGAGCAGGGGCCTGCCCTCGGGCAGGAACTCCGTGGTGACCAGGTACGTGGATCCCCAGACCACCGGCGCGAGCACGGTGAGCGCTGAGTCCGCGAGCGATCGGCTGCCCTTCATCAGGCCGCTGCCGAATCGGTCGTGCCGAAGTAGCGGTCGCCGAAGTCGCCGATCCCCGGGATCATGAACGCGTTCTCGTTGAGGTGCTGTTCGATCGACGAGGTGACGATCCTGACGTCCGGGTGCTTCGCGTGGACCGCGGCGATGCCCTCGGGCGCCGCCAGCAGGTTGACGAAGACGATGTTCTCCTCACGCACGCCCGCCTCCAGGAGGACCTCGATGGCCGTGTTGGCGCTGCCGCCGGTGGCGAGCATCGGCTCCAGCGCGAGGACGTGCCGGTCGGCGATGTCCTCGGGGAAGTTCTTGTAGTACAGGTGCGGAAGCTTGGTGACCTTGTTCCGCTGGATGAGCAGCTTTCCGACGGTGATGTCGGGGATGACCTGGCGCAGTTCGTCGAGCATGGAGTCACCGGCCCGGATCACGGGCACGGCGCACAGTTTGGTGCCGAACTTCAGTCCGTCGTACGTCTCACCGACCGGCGTGACGGCCTCGTGCTTGTCGAACGGCAGCTGGTCGAGCGCCGATTCGAGGAGGAGGCGGATGATGCGCCGGGAGTAGAACACGAAGTCCGAGCGGGAGGCCCCGCGGTCACGGATGATCGTGTGCATGGCCCGCAGCTGCTTCGTCTGCGGCAGCGGGTGGACATTGTGGTGGCCGGTCGCCATGAGAAACCTGCTTCTCGTCGGTCGTGGAGACGGGCTGCGGCCGGGCCCGGGCCCGGAGGGGCCGCGGGGGCCGCAACCGTTTGGTCGGGTACCGAGGTCAGGCGTCGGATCTCTCGGCGTCGGTGACGGCGCCGGCCTGCACCAGGTCCTTCACGTCGCTCATGCGCGTTCCTCTTCGGGATGGTTCAGATGGATCGGACGGATCGGATCGATCCGACGGGTACCGGGAGCCCGAGTGGACGTGTCCCGGTGTGACGGTTCTCGCTGCACGTCTCGGGATGCTCACCAGAACCCTCGTCGGTACCCGTCCACGGGGTCAACGGGGTTCATGTCAGATCCACGTCAACCTTCTTCAGGTCGCCGTCAGAGCCCGTCACGACCCGGCCAACGGCCACGTCGCGGGCGAGCAGGCGTTCCTCCAGGAAGGACAGGACCCGCAGGTGGTAGGTGCGGGCCGCCCAGCCCAGGCTGATGTTGTGCCCGGCGTCCGGCTGCCGGGCCACCTCCACGGGGGCCGCCACCAGCGGAGTCAGCAGTTCCTCCAGCGCCTCGCCGTCGTGCCTCCACCACAGCTCCTGCTCCGCGAACGTGAAGCGCACGGGCACCCGTACCCCGGCCGCCACCTCGGGGTACATTTCCGGCCACAGCCGGGTCTCGCGGGACTCCGCGGCGGGGACCGGACGCAGCAGCTTCTGCCCGAGCCGGAAGGCGTCCGGCGGGTAGAACCGCAGGGCGCCCCAGTGCCGGCGCCACTCCCCCGGGAGGTCGGGGCCGGGCAGCCGGCCGGCCTCCACGGCGAAGCGCCGCCCGATGCCGGAGACGTCCACGCCGACCGGTACGAGGCGGCCCCGGGCGGCGCCCGCGGCCGCGAGCGCGACGCGGCCGCCGCCCGAGTGGGCCACGAGGAAGACTCCGGCGCCCAGTTCGCGCCCCTCGGTGAAGCCCTCCAGGGCCGCGAGCACCGTGGCCGTCTGCCCCGCGAGGTCCTGACCCTCGGGCAGCGCCTCCGCCGAGGCCCCGTATCCGGGCCGGTCCAGGGCGAGTACGGCGTAGCCGAGGGCGGCGCCGAGCTCCAGCAGCGAGAGCCCGGGCCGGGCCCGGCTGTCGAAGTACCCCGCGCTCATCCCCGAGCCGTGCAGGGCCACCACCAGCGCCCGGGGTACGGGCTGTGCGGGCAGGGCCAGCAGACCGGACAGCGGTATCCCGTCGGCGTCGAGGGTGACGGGCCGGACCGGGGGCACGCCGGCGGGCGGCACAGGGACCATGAGGGGCATCTCCAGGAGGTTCGGTTCAGTGGGGCCGGGCGGACGGGACCCGCCGGACCCTGGCGACGGCCAGGCCCCAGGCGGCCCGGCGGCGCAGCAGGGTGGTCAGGGACGGTGCGGCGCACGGCCGTGAGGGGCGCACGGCCTCCGGTGCGGGAGCCGCGGCGGGGACCCGGCGGCCGGCGGTCTGCACGGCGCTCATCCGGTTCTCACAGCCGGACCCCGGCGAGTTCGGGCAGGCGTACGCCGGAGTCCCACACGACGTGGAAGGCGACGTGGCTCAGCCGCCAGCCGGCCGGCGTGCGCACGGCCCGCGCCTCGGAGTACCCGCCGACCTCGAAGTGGGCGGCGGGCCCCTGGCCGGCGTGGTGGACGTGCGTGGTGACCTGCTGGGCCCGCAGCGTGGCCCGGTCCCCGTCGAGGACGACGGAGTGGTTGGAGCTGGAGTGGTGGGTGCGCGCCCACCGCTCCCGGGCCTCGCGCTGGAAGGCGGCGAAGGCCTCGATCCCCGCGCACACGCCGATCGGGAAGGCGAAGGTGGCGTCCTGCGTGAAGATGGAGGCGTACCGGGAGTCCTCCGGTCCCGTCCCGTCGTAGGTGTCGAGGGCGGTCACGTAGCGGTCGAACAGCTCGCGCAGCTCGGCGCGGTCGCGCAGGACCTGTATCTGCTCGCGCAGGGCCGCGATGTCGTCATGGGTCGATGGCATGGCCTCTCCAGTCGGCGGACTCGGGGCACGGGCCGGCGGTCGGGAGCGTCCGCCCGCGAACTCCTCGACCGGGGCACAGGGTTGGGGGACCGGCCGGGGCGGCCGGACCCGGGGGAAGGGCGGAGCGAACTGCACGGGCGGTGTGCGGGCGGGAGCGGGGGCCGGTCAGGCCGACCGGGCCTCGCGCCAGGTGCGCGGGCCGAGGAAGCCCCGGACCCGCTCGGGCCGGCGCCAGCCCGCGAGGGCCGGGCCGCCGCCGGCGGTTCCGCCGTGCTCGCCCTCGTACGCCGCCGCCCGCGCGAGCACCACGGCGGTCAGGGCCGCCAGTTCCTCGGCGTCGGGACGCCCCTTGACCACGCGGATGAGTTGGCCGGGCTCGACTGTCGTCTCCACAGACTGCTCCTCGTCTCGTGATGCCCCGCCGGCACTGGATGCGGCGGGGGCGTGCTCGCGGGCGGGGGCGCCGGCCCCGTCGAAGCGCGGCGTCCCCAGGGACGGATCAGTACCGTGCGGCCCTCGCACGGACCTATGGAACGGCTGGTGTCCGGCTCAGACCGTGGTGGTGCTGAGCTCGTCCACGGCCAGCGCCAGCCGGTCGGGCGTGTGCGTGCTGTGGACGCGGGCGCCCGGCAGGATGCGCCGGACCAGCCCGCCGAGCACCCGGCCGGGACCCACCTCGACGAACCGGTCGGCCCCCGAGGCGGCGAGCGTGCCGACGGTCTCGGTCCAGCGCACCGGCCTGGTGAGCTGGCCGCGCAGGGCGACGGCCGCCTCGGCGGCGGTCGTCACCCACCCGCCGGTGACACCGGAGACCAGTGGCACGGCCGGTTCGCGGAACTCCGTCGCGATCAGCGTCTCGGTGAACTCCGCCTCGGCCTCGCCCAGCAGGCTGGAGTGGAACGGGCCGCCGGTGTGCAGCCATTCCACCCGCGCGCCGGCCGCCCGGGCCGCGTCGGTGGCGCGGGCCACGGCCTCGGACTGGCCGGACACCACGGTCTGGCGGGGTTCGTTGTCCCCCGCCACCTCGACCACCTGGCCGGTGGCCGCCCGCGCCTCGGCGCACATCCGCGCCAGGTCCGTACGGCTCAGGCCGATGACCGCCGCGGTGGCGCTTCCGATGCGGTCCCCGACGGTGGCGACGAGCTCGCCGCGGAGCCGGACGAGCCACAGCGCCTCGGTCCACTCCAGGACGCCGGCGGCGACCAGCGCCGCGTACTCGCCCAGGCTGTGCCCGGCCACGGCGTCCGGCCGCAGGCCCTCGCCGCGCAGCACCTCCAGTACGGCCATGCTGGTGAGGAAGATCGCCGGCTGCGCCACGGCCGGGTCGTCCAGGTCGCGCGGCGAACCGTCCAGGCAGACCCGGGCCAGCGGGATCCCGAGCAGGTCGTCGGCGGTGCGGTAGTAGGTGTCGGCGAGGTCGGGCCGCAGGGCGAGCAGCTCCTTGGCCATGCCGGCGTATGCGGAGCCCTGGCCGGGGAAGACGAAGGCGGTGGTCATCCGGTCACGTCCTTACTTGCGGTTCAACTGGCGAGGACCGTGTCGTGCGGTCCGGGGGCGGCGGCGCCGCACACGGTGTGGCCCGTGGCCAGCCAGGTGTCGGGCACCCACCTGACGTCGACCACCTTGGGGGCGGGCCCCGCCACCGCCACCGCGGCGGCGTGGGTGGCGTCGGCCGGAACGCCGACCATGGTCCAGCCGTCCGGGTGGCGGGCCTGGTCGATGCCCAGGTAGTCCTCGGCGGGCGAACGGCTCAGCCCCGTGCCGAGGCCCTTGAGGAAGGCTTCCTTGCGCGTCCAGATCCGCCCGAACATCTGCCGCCGGTCCTCGCCGGCCTCGGCCTCGGCGATCTCCAGCTGCTCGTCGGGGTGCAGCGCCTTGGAGCAGATGTCGACCGTCTCGGCGCCGGGGAGTTTCTCCACGTCAACGCCGAGCGGCGTGGTGCCGACGCCGACCATGGCCACGCCCCCGCTGTGCGAGAGGGAGTAGTGCAGCGGCGGCGGCGGGGGAGACAGCGCGGGACGGCCGTGCGGCTCGCCGCAGCCCGGGCAGGGCTCGCGCATGAAGCGGACGTCCTGGGGCAGGGTGGCCGTGTAGCGTCCGAGCAGTCGGCGCACCGCCACGTGGGCGGCGGCGTAGAGCAGGCCGTCGGACTTGCGGATGAAGGAGTCGGTGCGCTTGCGCTCCTTCTCGTCGAGCTCGCCGATGGCCAGGGCTTCGGCGTCCGCGCCGGTGGGGCGGCGGATCAGCCAGAGGTCGACGCGGTCGGCGGAGAGGGTGAAGTCGGGCCGGTCCAGGTCCTGGTGGTTGACCACGGGGCGGACGGCCGGGAGGAGGGTCGTAGTGCTCATGCCGGCACCGCTGCCCCGTGCAGGTGGGCGTCGGGGCCGATCTGGCCCGCGAGGCAGTCGATGAGCTCCTGGGCGCTGTTGGCGAGCAGCAGCCGCTGGAGGTTCACGTCGACGCCGAGGGTCGCCTCCATCCGGTACTGGAGCTCGATGCCGGAGATCGAGCCGATCCCGAGGCAGCCCATGGGGCGGCCCGTGGTGTCCACGAGGTGGGGCTCGATGCCGAGGATGCGGCCGAGTTCCTCACGGACGTACTGCTCCAGGATCCGGGTGCGCTCGTGCAGCCCGGCCGTGGCCAGGACCGCCATGTCGGGCCGGGTCATGTGGACCAGGCCGTTGTCTGTCTCGTATGTCTGTGACATGTGAAGTGTGTTCATGATGCTTTCCGGGTCGAGGCGGACGGGCGACCCCGTCCGTCCGTGGTCGGAACCGCCGGGTGGGAGAGGTCTCCGGCGGGTTGCGCTGGTGGGTCCGAGAGGTGGAGCAGGCCGCGCAGGGCCACGCACGCGCCGGCCAGGCCGACGGCGGTGACCAGCCAGAGCGCCGTGCCCCGGCCCGCGGCCGCGTACAGGGCCGAGGTCAGCGCGGTCGTCAGCGCCGCGCCCAGCTGTACGCAGGTCTGGTAGAGCCCGCCGGCCGCCGACTGGAGGGCGGGCGGGACGGTGCCGGTGGCCTGGAGGTGCAGGGCCGTGAAGGCCAGCACGAAGGCGGCTCCGACGAAGGACATGGCGGGCAGCAGGTCGGTGAGGACCACCGGCCCGCCGCCGTGCGGGTAGAGGGCGTAGCCGAGCGGGGCGGCGGCCGCCCCCGCGGCGACCGCCCGCGCGGGGCCCAGCCGGGCGGCGATCCGCCCGGAGTGCAGGGCGCTCAGCGCGAGCGGGAGGCCGGCCGGCAGGAAGGCGAGGGCCGTCTGCCAGGGGCTCCAGCCCGCGCCCCGCAGGTGCAGGGCGGCAACCAGCAGGAAGCCCACGTACGAGCCGTTGAGCGCGGCCGCCCCGAGCGCCGCGCGCAACAGCGGTCCGTGCCGCAGCAGTTCGGTGCGCAGCAGCGGGCGCGGCGCGGTGCGTTCGGCCCGTACGAGTACGGCTGCCAGTACCGCGGCCCCCGCGAGGGCAGCGGCGGCGTACCACCGCTGCCCGCCGGGGCCCGCGATGGCGGAGAGCCCGTGGACGAGGAGCAGCACCGCTCCGGTCAGGGCGGCGCCCGCGACGAGCGGGTGCCGGCCGAGCGGGGCGCGCGGCCCGTCCCCGTCGCGGGGGACCAGCCGCAGCCCGGCGGCGAACAGCAGCAGGGCGACGGGTGCGGGGAAGGCGACGGTCCAGCGCCAGTCGGCTCCGGTGAGCAGGCCCGAGAGCAGCAGGCCCGAGCAGAAGCCGACGGCGCCGAAGAAGGAGTAGACGGACACCGCCCGGCTGCGCTCGGCGCCCTCGGGGACGGCGGAGAGGATGATGGCGAGTCCGGTGGGCGCGGTCAGCGCCACACAGAAACCTTTCACCACGCGGGTTGCCGTCAGCAGAAGCACGCTGTCGGTCAGCGCGCCCGCCAGCGAGGCGGCGGCGAAGACCAGCAGCGCCACGAGGTAGACGCGGCGCCGGCCCAGCCGCTCCACCAGCCGGCCGCCGAGCAGCAGCAGCCCGCCGAAACCGGCGGCGAAGCCGCTGACGAGCCACTGGACCCGGGTGACGGGCAGTGCCAGGCCGCTGCCGACGGACGGCAGGGCGACCAGGGTCGCGGACACCTCTAGGGCGTCCACCAGCATGTTGGCGGCGAGTACGGACACCAGGGCCCAGCGGGCCCTGGCCCGGCCGCCGGACTGGGTGTTCATCGGGTGTGCACGCTCGCGTTTCTGACGAGGAGGAAGAAAAGGAGAAGGGGGCGGGCGGCCCGGGGAGGGATCCCCGGACCGCCCGCCCGCCGCCGGCGCGGCGCGTGGGATGTGCGCCGGCGGGGTCGGGTGGTCCCCGGCGGATCAGCCGAGGAGCGTGCCGCCGGTGGCGTCGACGAAGGAGCCGGTGATCCAGCGCGCCTCGTCGGTGGCGAGGAAGGCCACCACGTCGGCGACGTCCTCCGGCTCGCCGACCCGGTTGAAGGCGGACAGGCCCGCCATGTGCTCGACGGCCTCGGGGATGTCGAAGACCGGGTTGCCGTTGCGGGTGATGCCGGGCGCCACCGAGTTGATGGTGATGCCCCGGGGGCCGAGGGCCTTGGCGAAGTGCAGCGCGAGCTGTTCGAGCGCGCCCTTGCTCATCGCGTACGCGATCTCGTCCGGGTTGGCGAACCGGGTCAGGCCGGAGGAGATGTTGATGATCCGGCCGCCGTCGGGCATGTTCCGCAGGGCACGCTGGATCAGGAAGAACGGCGCCCTGGCGTTGACGGCGAAGATCCGGTCGAACTGCTCGGGGGTGACCTCGTCCGCCGGGACCCCGCCCATCACCCCGGCGTTGTTGACCAGGATGTTCAGGTCGGTGGAGCCGGTGCGCTCCAGCAGTTCCGCCTCCAGAGCGGTGAACAGGACGTCCACGTCCCCGTCGACGCCGAGTTCGGTGCGCAGGGCGAAGGCGCGGCCGCCGTCCTTCTCGACGGAGGCGACGACCTCGTGGGCGGCCGCCTCGTCCTGGTTGTAGTGGACGGCGACGAGAGCGCCCTCCTCCGCCAGCCGCATCGCGGCCGCCCGGCCCATGCCCCGGCTCGACCCGGTGACCAGTGCGGTGCGGCCCGTGAGCCGCTCCGCCCCGGCGCCGGTCCGCGCGGGGGCCGCCGTGCGGGCCGCGAGCGGTGCGGCCGGGGTGCCGGTGGTGGCGGAGGAGGCCGGTGCCGCCGGCCGGGCGGTGGGCTCCGCGGTCCGTTCGGCTCCGAACCAGCGGCCCAGCGCCCCGGCGAGCGGGCCCGCGTCCGGTCCGTCGGCCCAGACCACGTGCCCGTCGGGGCGTACCAGCACGGCGGTGACCTCCTCCCCGGCCGGGTCGCCCGCTGCGGGGCCGCCCGCCACCGAGGCGGCGGCGACGGTGCGGACCCGGTCCGCCCAGGGCGCGGCCGTCTCGGCGAGTTCGGCCCGGCGGGCCTCGTCGCCGGGCGGGAGGAGCAGCAGGCCGCGCCCCGGACGCAGCAGTTCGAAGGTGCCGGTGGCGCCCTCGGCGGTGGTGACCGCCCAGTGCGGCACCCGCAGGCCGAGCAGCCCGGAGCCGGAGCCGGAGCCCGCGTCGGCGCCGCCGTCATCGTCCGGGCCGCCGACGGCGTGGCGTACCGAGAGGCCCGAGATCAGCCCGGCCAGGTGGGTCCGTACGTTCTCACTGGCGGTCAGCTCGGCGAACACCTCCCGCACCGCGTCCACCTCGGGGCCGCCGAGCAGCAGCAGCGCCTGGGTGCGGACGTTGCCCTGGACGGCCTTGCCGACGGGGTGCCGTTCGGCGTGGTAGGTGTCGAGGAGTTCCTCGGTGCCGTGTCCGGCTATCCGGGCGCCCAGCTTCCAGCCGAGGTTGAAGGCGTCCTGGAGCCCGAGGTTGAGGGACTGGCCGCCGATCGGCATCTGCTGGTGCGCGGCGTCGCCGGCCAGCAGGAGCGGGCCGCGGCGGTACTCGGCGGCCTGCCGGGAGGCGTCGCCGAACGAGTTCACCCACCGCGGGGTGCCGGAGCCGATGTCCTCTCCGGTGATGCGCTTCCAGGTGTCGGCGACCTCCTCGAAGGTGGGCTGCCCGGCCCGGGGGCGGGCCCCGAACTCGTGCACCATCACCCGGGTCACCCCGTCGGGCCGGCGGGCCGCGATGGCCAGCCCGCCCGCCAGCCGCTGGAAGCGGCGGTTCGGGACGTCGATGCCCGCGACGTCGGCCCGCAGCAGTTCGCGTTCGGCGTCGGTGCCGGGGAAGCCGAAGCCGCCCAGGCGCCGCACGGCGCTGTTCTCGCCGTCGCAGCCGACGAGGTACGCGGCCCGGAAGGCCGCTTCCCCGCCGCCCTCGGTCCGTACGGTGGCCAGCGCCCCGTCCGGCGTCGTGGTCAGACCGGTCAGCTCGTGGCCGCGCCGGATGTCCGCGCCCAGGTCGGCCGCCCAGTCCCCGAGGACTTCCTCCAGGCGGGTCTGGGCGACCTTCCACTGCCCCGGGTAGGGGCCGGGCAGGCCGAGGTCGAGGGGTATGCCCCCGAAGTGGCCGGTGTTCTCCCGCGGTACGTCGCCGAGCCGTTCCAGCAGGCCCCGGCTGTCGAGGATCTCGACGGTCCGGGCGTGCAGGGACGACGCCCGCGATTCGCCGGTCGGCGCGGTGAGCCTGTCGAGCACCACCACGTCCGCCCCCGCCAGCCGGAGTTCTCCGGCGAGCAGCAGTCCGACGGGGCCCGCGCCGACCACGATCACCTGGGTCTCGGTGCAGTCCTGATCGATGGCCATGGGCGTACTCCCTTTCTGTGGGCTGGGGTGGGGGTGTGGTGGCGGGTGGGGCGGGACGCGTCAGGCGTCGACGGCGACCTTGAGGCTCTCGTTGATGGCCTCGACCAGGGAGCGCGGGGTGCTGTGGTCGCTGAAGATGTCGTCGTCGAGCGTGATGCCGAACTCGCGCTCGATGCGGCCGCCGGTCTCCAGGAGCGCCAGCGACTCGTAGCCCAGGGACTCGAAGTCGGTGTCGAGGATGTCGCCGTCGAGGTCGACCTCCTCGTCGGCGCCCGCGCCCTCCAGGAGGATGCGCTTGAGGTCGTCGAAGGTGAATTCCTGCTTGGCCACGATGGGTCCTTTCATCGGTCTTCCACGGGCCGGGAGGTCCGGCCGCGGGAGTTCTGTCGTGCCTCAGTCGACGGCGCGCAGGAGGGCGGCGGAGTTGAAGCCGCCGTGGCCGCGGGCCAGGACGAGCGCGGTGCGCACGGACGCGGTCCTGGAACGCCCGGTCACCAGGTCGATGTCGTGGGCGGGCGAGAGTTCGACGTTGGTCGTGGGCGGGATCAGCCCCTCGCGCATGGCGAGGACCGCGCAGACCACGTCGACGGGGGCGCCGCCCGCGCTGAGCCGTCCGGTCATCGTCTTGGGCACCGTCACCGGCACCCCCCGCGGACCGAACACCGCCGTGATGGCCTCGGCCTCCTCCCGGTCCAGGCGCGGGACGCCGGCGCCGTCGGCGAACACCACGTCCACCTCTGCCGGATGACACCCCGCGTCGGCCAGTGCGCCCTCGATGGCCCGCCGCAGGCCCGGCTCACGCCCGCTGCCCGGGCGGGGGTCGAGCGTGGCCGCGTACCCGGCGAACTCGCCGTACACGGTGCGCCCGTCACGTGCGCGGACGCTGTGCTCGTCCTCCAGGAGGACCATGGCGCCGCCCTCGCCCGGGACGTATCCGGACGCGGCCTCGTCGAAGGGCAGGTAGGCGCGCTCCGGCTCGTCGCTGAAGGAGACGGATCCGCCCGCCAGGTGCGCGGCCCACCCCAGGGAGCAGATGGAGGCGTCGAAGCCGCCGGTGGCGATGAGCCGGCTCCCCTTGCGGAGCCGACGCCGGGCGTGCGCGAGCGCGTCCAGCCCGCCGGCCTGGTCCCCGACCAGGACCCCGGTCGGACCCCGCAGGTCGTTGCGCACCGAGATCTGGCCGCTGTTGACGGCGTAGAACCAGGCGAAGGACTGGTACGCGCTGACGTGCTTGGCGCCCTGCCCCCAGAGCTTGCGCAGCTCGCGCTCGCCGAACTCGAAGCCTCCGGACCCGGCAGCCGTCACCACACCCATGTCACAGGGGTGGACCTCCCCCGGCGCGATGCGGGCGTCGGTGAAGGCGCAGTCGGTGGCGATGAGGGCGAGCTGGGTGACCCGGTCGGTCTGCGGCACCAGCCGTCCGGGGAGGTGGTCCGCGGCCTCGAAGCCGTGGATCTCGCCCGCCAGACGTGCCGGGAAGGAAGAGGCGTCGAAGCGGGTCACCGGGCCGATCGCGTTCTTCCCGATCCGCGTCGCCGCCCAGAAGTCCTCCACGCCCATGCCGGTCGGCGAGGCCACACCGATACCGGTGATCAGGGTCCTGCCGCTGCTCATGGCGTCCTCCTGTCCGGCCGGGCCAGCACCATCGCGCTCTGGAACCCGCCGAAACCGCTGCCCACCGTCAGCACCGCGTCCGTGCGCTGCTCCCGCGCCACCACCGGCACGTAGTCCAGGTCGCAGTCCGGGTCACGCGTGCGCAGGTTCGCCGTCGGAGGCACCACGTGGTGTTCCATCGCCAGCACCGAGGCCGCGATCTCCAGCGCTCCCACCGATCCCAGCGAGTGCCCGATCATCGACTTGATCGAACTGACCGGGGTCCGGTAGGCGTGCGGGCCCAGGGCCAGCCGGTACGCGGCCGTCTCGTGGGCGTCGTTCTGCTTGGTGCCCGAACCGTGCGCGTTGACGTAGTCGAGGTCGGCGGGGCCGAGGTGCGCCTCGTCGAGGGCGACCGTGATGGCCTCGGCGAGCTCCCGTCCGTCGGGGCGCAGGCCCGTCATGTGGAAGGCGCTGGAGCGGGAGGCGTAGCCGGCGATCTCGGCGTAGACGTGCGCGCCCCGGGCGCGGGCCGCCTCCAGTTCCTCCAGCACGAACACCGCCGCGCCCTCGCCCAGCACGAACCCCTTCCGGGTCGCGTCGAACGGCCGCGAAGCCCGCTCCGGATCGTCGTTCAACGTCGTCGTCGCCTTGATCGCGTCGAAACACGCCAGCGTCAACGGGGTGATCGGCGCGTCCGTCGCACCCGCCACCATCACGTCCGCACTGCCCTCACGGATCAGATCCACCGCATGCGCCACCGAATCGATCCCCGACGTGCAACCCGACGACACCACCGTCGCCGGCCCCTCCGCACCCACCGCCCACGCCACCTCCGTCGCGAACGAACTGGGGACGAAGTGGTCGTACAGGTGCTGCGGCGCCCGCGTGTGGTCGACGGCCTGGAGCCGGCCGTCGAGGCTGGCCGCGCGGTACGCCTTGTCGAGGCTGCCGACGGCTCCCACTCCGGTGCCCATGCTGACGCCCGTGCGGTAAGGGTCGGCGCCGGCGAGGTCGAGCCCGCTGTCCTCGACGGCCTCGCGGGCCGCGACCACCGCGAACTGGGCGGCGCGGTCCATGCGCCGGATCTCCTCGTGCGTGAGCCCGTGCAGCTCCGGCAGGAAGTCGGCCTCGGCCGCCACCCGGGAGCGGAAGGGGGAGGCGTCGAAGTGGGTGATCTCCCGCGTCGCCGTGCGCCCCGAGCTCAGCAGGTCCCAGAACTCCCGGACGCCGATGCCTCCGGGCGCCAGCACCCCGATGCCCGTGATGACTACCCGGCGGGCCACGAGCGGTGCCCTCCCGTCGTCTCCTCTGCTCCGGCGGACATCATTCGGACGCCGTCCAGTCGTAGAAGCGCGTGGCCATCGCGTCGGCCGGGGTGCGCCAGGTCTCCGGGTCGTACGGCTGGATGAACGGCTGGAGGTCGTAGCTGATCTTCATGAACCGCGGGTCGTTGCGGGAGGCCTGGATGCGCTCGCCGCCGTCGTCCTCGGCGAAGTCCTGGAGGTGGAAGTAGAGGCCCTGGTACGTGAACAGGCGCCGGCGCAGGGTGCCCATCCGCTGCGGCATGTCCGTCTTGTCGAACTCGGCGAAGAGCTGGGCCACCTCGGCGCTGGAGCGGATGTCCATCCGCGCCACGATCAGGTTGCTGTGCATCTTTTCTACTCTCTCCAGGGATCGGCGGGGTCAGCGGGAGGTGTTCGGGCCGTACAGCCGGATGAAGTCGTCGACTCCGTCGGCTATCAGCCCGTCCTCCTCGTGGCGCCCGAGGGGCAGCGCGCCGTGGAAGGAGCGCTGTACGACGGACGAGGGGACCAGCAGGATGAAGCGTTCGGCCGCCTGGTCGGCGTCGGTGATGTCGAGCAGGCCGCGGGCGCCGACCTGGCGCAGCCGGCGGGCCAGTTCGCGGCGGGCCTGCCGGGGGCCGGTGGCCTGCCACTTGTCGACGGCCTCGGCGGGCAGCGTGGTGACCTCGGCGCTGATGTGCCGGACGATCGCGAAGTGCTCGCGGAAGGCCTCCAGCGGTGCCAGCCAGGCCCGGCCGAGCGCGATCAGGTCGGCCCGCAGGTCGGTGATCTCCGCGAGGTAGCTCTCGGCGACGGCCGCGAGGCAGGCCGCGACGGAGGCGGAGCTGTCCAGCAGTACGCCCAGCAGCAGTTGCTCGTGGTCGGGGAAGTGCCGTGCCACGGTGTCCGTGCCCACTCCGGCCTCGGCGGCGGTGGCCTCGGCGGTGCAGCGCCTCCAGCCCTCGCGGGCCAGGACGGTCCTGGCCGCCCGTACGATGTCGCGGCGTTCCCCGTCGGGGCCGGTCGGGCCGGCGGGGAGGCGCTCGATCGTTGCTTGCGGCGTTGCCATGTGTGGTTCCTCCGATTGACGTTCTCGTCCGGCCGTCGGATGCGGCGGCCGTCAGGGGGTGCGCCGGTCGTCAGTGGCCCGTGGGCGGGGAGGTCCCGTCAGGGGGCCCCGAACCAGCGTTCGAGCGCCATCGGCAGGTCGTGGTGGCTGCCGGGCGCGGCCCATGCCACGTACCCGTCGGGCCGGATCAGCAGGGCGGTGGTGTCGTGCAGTCCGTCGGCCCCGGACGCCGCCCCGCGCGGGCGGGCGGTGACGGTGTCGACCCGTTCCGCCCAGGCCGCGGCGCGCTGGCGCAGCCGGGGGTTGTCCGCCAGGTCGAGGAGCACCCCGCGGGCGGGGTGCAGCAGTTCGGTGCTGGAGGTGGGGCCGTCGGGGCCGGTGAGCTCCAGGTCCGGCATGCGCCGGCCGAGCAGCGGGTGGCTGCCGCGGCCCACGTCGTAGGTGATCTCCAGGCCGGTGACCATGGCGGCGAGGTGCCGGGCGACGTCCTCGTACGCCATGAGGTCGCGGAGGGAGTCGCGCAGCGGCTGTACCTCCGCGCCGCTGAGGAACAGCAGTCCCTGGGCCCGGGTGTTCATCAGCAGCCGCCGGCCGACGGGGTGGCGTTCGCCGTGGTAGGTGTCGAGCAGGCCGAGCGGGGCCCGGCCGAGTACGACGGAGGCGAGCTTCCAGCCGAGGTTGACGGCGTCCTGGATGCCGGTGTTCATGCCCTGGCCGCCGGCGGGCAGGTGGATGTGCGCGGCGTCGCCCGCCAGCAGCACGCGCCCGCGCCGGTATTCGGTGACCTGCCGGGCCGCGTCGCCGAAGGCGCTGACCCAGACGGGTTCGGCGGCCGAGATGTCCTCGCCGGTGAGCCGCTGCCAGGCGGCGGCGACCTCATCGAAGTCGGGCGGGCTCTCGCGGCGGCGCGGCGGGGTGCCGCGTTCGCAGACCACGATGCGGGTGGTGCCGCCGGGCAGCGGGCCCACCATGACCATGCCGCCGGGCAGGGTTTCGCCGATCATCCTGGGCTTGAGCTCGATGCCCTTGATGTCCGCGAGGTACATCTCCATGGTGGCCGCCGTGCCGGGGAAGTCGAAGCCGGCCGCCTTGCGCACGGTGCTGCGGCCGCCGTCGCAGCCGACCAGCCAGCCGGTGCGCAGGGTGTGCGTCCCGTCGGGGCCGCGGACCTCGACGTCGACGCCCTCGCCGTCGTCGCGCACGGAGAGCACCTCGTGGCCGCGCCGGATGTCGGCGCCGAGGGAGGTGGCCCACTCCTCCAGGTGCGTCTCGGTGACGGACTGCGGCACGGTCTTGGCGGCCTGGCAGGCGCCGTCGAGGACGCCGAAGTCCAGCGGCAGCCCGCCGAAGTGGCCGAAGGTGCTGCGTTCGATCTCGCCGAAGCGCGGGAGCAGGCCGCGCTGGTCGAAGGTCTCCAGCGTGCGCGTGGTGAAGCCGAGCCCGCGGGATTCGCCCGTACGCCGGTCAAGGCGTTCGAGGACGACTACGGCGACTCCCGCCAGCCGCAGTTCGCCGGCGAGCATCATGCCCGCGGGACCCGCGCCGACGACGATCACTGGGGCGTCCATCACGTCTCCTTGAGTTCAACCTCCGGAGACAGTGCACCGGATCTTGACTACAAGGTTCTTCGGCCGCGAGCGGCCGTTCAATGGCGCTGGATTCAGGAGTAGGTCAGGTTCCACAAGGCCCGGTCCGGTGCGTCGGACGGCGGAAAAGGGAATGTCAAACACCGGTCAGACGGCTGGATCCGGACCCTGCCGGAGGCCGTGCTGACCGGTGCGGAGTGCTGCTGGGGCTCGCGCAGCGCGTACGGGGACGAAAGGTTCAGGCCCGCGCGGCCTCCCGGCGGGCGAAGCAGTCCCGTACGTCGTTCTCGTTGTAGTACGTGCGCCCCGCGCGGTTGCGGCGGCGCCAGCGCTCCTCGCTCGCCAGCCGGTAGACGGTGCCCGTGGGCGTGTGCCACAGCTGCGAGATGTCGGCGGCGGTCAGCCAGCGCTCGGTGGCCGGCGCGGCCGTGGCACCGGGTTCCCGCGCGGAGTCCATGGAGCGGCTGAGCGCGCTCCACTGGTCGCTGGTCCAGCGGTGTTCCGGGTCGGCGGCGCACACGATGGCCGGCCCGTCGGCGCGGGCCCCGGCGCGCACCGCGAGGGTGAGGGCGCCGCCGCAGCCGGACTCGGGGCAGTCGCCGAGGCGGATGCTGCGGGCCGGGTCCGGGAAGGCGGCGCGGCGGCCGGCCCGTACCAGCCGGGCTATCTCCCCGGTGGCCTCGCCGACGGCGGAGTGGGCCGCGAGCCAGTCGGCGTTGCGCAGCAGGAAGGCGGTGAGCGCGGCGACGGTGCGCGGCGGTGAGGTGAAGCCGCGCTGCTGGGCGACGAGCCCGCTCCAGGAGCCGAGTACGGAGACCATCCCGGCCCGTACGTCGGCGGCGGCCGCGTTGAAGGGGAGGCCGGGGAGTTCTCCCCCGGTGGTGCGCTCGCGCAGGCTGCCGGGTGCCGCGCCGCCGAGGACCCGGCCGCACTCCTCGTAGAGGTGCGCGAGTTCGGCGAGGCCCGCGGTGAAGTGCTCGCGGCAGGGCCGGCAGAGCCGGCTGCCGTCGGTCGTGCGCCTGCGGGCCCGTCCGTCCGCGTGTCCGGTGCGGCAGCCCTCCCCGTGGCACAGCGCCGTCACTGCCATGCTCGTTCCCCCTCGGCTCGCTTCGTGCTCGGCGGTCGTCCTCGCGCGGCTCGGCGCGGGGACGGGTTCAGGCGCCCTGGCCGAACCGGAAACCGACGCCCCGGATCGTGATGATCCAGCCGGCGCCGATCTTGTTGCGGAGCGTGCTCACGTGCGTGTCCACGGTCCGCCGGGACCAGGAGTCGCCCCAGACCTGCTGCATCAGCATCTTGCGCGGGATGACGGTGTCGGGATGGGACGCGAGGAGGTAGAGCATGTCGAACTCCTTGCGCGTGGTCTCGACGGGCTCCCCGTTCAACATCACCTCGCGCGTGCCCGCGTCGATCCGCAGCGGACCGCAGGTGATGGTGGCCGCGACGGGGCGGGTCGGCCGCGCCCGGCGCATGACCGCCTCCATCCGCGCCATCAGCTCGCGGAACCCGTACGGCTTGACCAGGTAGTCGTCCGCGCCCGCCTGCAGTCCGAGGACCCGGTCCAGTTCGCTGCCGCGGGCGGTGACCGCGATCACCGGGATCTCGTGGGCGGCGCGGATGCCGCGGCAGACCTCCAGGCCGTCCAGGTCGGGGAGTTCCAGGTCGAGCAGGACGAGGTCGGCGTCGGCGTAGCAGCGAAGGGCCTCGCTGCCGGTGGCGACGATCTCGACCTCGTGTCCGTGGCGGCGCAGGCCGCGTGCGAGCGTCTCCGCCTCGATCGTGTTGCTCTCCACGATGAGGATCCGCCACAGGGCCGACTGGGTCGGCGCGTGCTGTGGCGCTCTGAGCCCCTCGGCCGGCAGGAACCCCCCGTTCACGCCCGCGGCGCCTGTGTGAGGTTCCAGTACAGCAATGGTCCGCTGGTTCATCTGCCCCCCTCCCTCAAGCTCGGTTGAGCCAACGTCAACGAAGATACAAACCGCTTCGTCGGTTTGTCAAAGCCCGCAAACCCTGGCAAGGCCTTCGAAAAAAGGACCAAATCGGGCCACCAGATGGCGCCGATCACCGGCAAACCAGCCAGGAAGGAGCACCTCAGCGCCATTCCCATACCAACGGCGCGGTTTAATAATGGAAGGAAACTGATACAGGAGCTATGCGTGATGAAACAAGAACGCGCTGTCCGGACCCGTCATGCACTGATTGAGTCAGCCGCGACCGTCTTTGGACGGCGCGGCTACGCAGAGGCGACTCTGAGCATGATCAGCGTCGGTGCCGGGGTGAGTCCGGGCGCGCTGCACTTCCACTTCGAGAACAAGGCGGCGGTCGCCGAGGCCGTCGAGGCCGCCGGGGCCGAGGCCCTGCGCGCTGCCGCCCGCGAGGTGTACGTACAGCGCACGTCCGCCCTCCAGGCCCTGGCCGACAGCTCCCAGGCCCTCGCCGGGCTGCTCCTGCGGGACGTCGTGGCACGGGCGGGTTTCCGGCTGGGCAGGGAGCCGGCGTACGCGTCCTCGTGCGCCCTGCCCCGTGAGTGGCACGAGTACGTCCACCGGCTGCTCGCGGAGGCCAACGGGGAGGGCACCCTGCTGCCCGGCCTCAACCACCGCAGCGTGGCGGCGACGGTGGTGGCGGCGACGCTCGGCTTCGAGGCGCTGGGCCGCGACGACCCGCAGTGGCTCGCGCCGCGCACCCTGGCGGGGTTCTGGCGGGTGGTGATGCCCTGTCTGGCCGTGCCCGCCACCCTGCGCGAGCTGGACACCGCCGGACGGGGGAGCTGAGCAGCACGGCGGCCCGCCACCGCGGGGGGACACGGTGGCGGGCCGCCGCCAGGGGGAAGGCCGAAGGGGCCGAAGCGGCCGGGGAAGCCGGGGGAGGCTCCGGACACCTCAAACGGAGCGCAGGGTCCTGACCGGGTCCCCCGCGTACCGCGTCGCCGGCTCCAGCACTGCCCGGATCTCGCGCCCGATCACCTCGCGCACGTACCGCCGCGCCTGCGCCGGCTCGGTGCCGGGACCCCGTCCCAGCGCCCGCTCGTCCAGCAGCACGTCGTGCCGGCAGGACACCGTGACCCCGGACGCGTCCGGCTCCACGCACCACTCGCCGGCGTGCGCCGCGAGCAGGGGGTGCGGCCGGGTCCGCTTGAAGACGATCCGTCCGGCCGCCGGGAAGCACACCCGTAACGCCTCGCTCGGGTAGGCGGAGCCGTCGTCGGCCAGGTTGACCAGCCGGGTGCGCTGCACGCCGGGCCGGTCCTCGGACACCTCCGCCTCCAGCACGTGCGCGACCCGGCCGGGCCAGGAGTCGACGCCGTACAGGAACTCGTACACCGGCTCGGCCGGGCCCTCGATCCGTACGGACTCCTCGAAGGACACCATGAGTTCGTCGAGCCGCCGCCAGCGCTCGGCCGCGGTCCGCAGCCCGGCCAGCGCGGCCCGCGCACCCTCCTCCGCCCGCGCCACGGCCCGTTCGGCCTCCGCGGCCCGGCCGCCGTCGAGGGTGAGTTCCCGTTCCAGGATCAGCCGCGACCAGCCGGGGGCCAGTTCCGCCACGGTCCAGCTGCCGCCCGAGGCGGCGACGGGCGCGTCGGGGCGCTCCTCCTGGAAGAGGACGCGCCGCCCGCCGGCGTCCAGGGTCCGCCGCACGAGCGAGCGCCGCAGTTCCCCGCCGGTGTCGGCCCAGCGGACGTACCGGTCGGCGCGGCCGTCGAAGTCCAGCCGCTCGACGTGGACGGTGTCCGGCAGGAACAGCGGCCACTGGGTGACGTCGGCCACCAGGGTGTACAGGGCTCCGGCGGGCGCGGCCGCGTCGGCCGCGCATGACATCCGGTGCACTCGCTCGACAGACATCGGACACCTCTCTCAACGCTTGGCGCAGAGCCTGTCGGCGTCCGCCGGAGTCCGCGTCGAACGCCGCTGGAGCCTCAGACGACGGCTCGGCTGCCCAGCGCGTCGTTGACCAGTTCGAGGAAGAGCCGCGGGGTGTCGCCCAGTTCGAGGATCTCCCCGGCGAGCAGGACGTCGAACTTCCGCTCGATCGACCCTATGGTCTGCAAGATGGAGAGGCTGTCGTAGCCGAGTTCGATCCAGTACAGGTCCTGGACTTCCTCGGTCAGCTCGACGCAGTCCTCCTCGCCGCCCCAGATCCGCAGGATGCGGGTGAGGTCGGCGAGTTCCAGCCGGACCGTGGCTTGCATGGTTTGCCTCTCTCCTCGTCCGCCGGCGCAGCGGCTCATACCGGGTCGCCAGGAGCCTGACCGCCCGCTCTGGAGAACCCCTCACGCCGGGAACGAGCCCCGCTCGAGCCGCCGCGCCTCCCCTCCGTGACCTGCGGCCTACGCCGCGTACAGGTCGAAGGTGGAGCTGCGGCGCGGTCCGGCGACCACGTCGAGCGCCGGGTCCACCCGCAGCATCGCCTGGTGCAGGCGCTGCAGCTGCTGCGAGGGCTCGACGCCGAGCTCCCCGATCAGCCGGGCCCGGAGCCTGCGGTAGACGTCGAGGGCGGTGGCCTGCCGGCCCGAACGGTACAGCGCGACCATGGCCTGCGAGTGCAGCCCCTCGTGCTGCGGGTTGCGGGCCATCAGCTCGGTGAGCTCGGCGAGCAGTTCGGTGTGCCGGCCGAGGCGCAGGTCGACGTCGATGCGCCGCTCGGTGGTGACGAGCCGGCTCTCCGCCAGCCGCAGCACCTCGATCTCCAGGATCGGGCCGACCCGCACGTCGACCAGCGCGGGTCCCTGCCACAGGTCGAGCGCCTTGCGCAGCAGGTCGGCGGCGCGCTCGTCGTCACCGTCGTCGAAGGCGTTCTGCCCGGCGGCGACGAGGGCCTCGTACTCGTGGACGTCCACCGACTCCTGCGGGATCTGGAGCAGGTAGCCGCCGTGCCGGGTGGCGAGCACGTCCTTGGCGGTGCCGGGTGCCCCCGGCCCCATCGCCGTGCCGAGCCTGCGGCGCAGCTGGAGGATGTACGTCTGCAGGGTGGTGAGCGCGCTTTCGGGCAGGTTCGTCCCCCAGATCTCCTCCATGAGGGTCGGTACGGGCATCACCCGGCCCGGGTAGAGCGCGAGAAGCGCCAGGATCTGACGCGGCTTGCCCGCCGTAGGAACGATCGATGCCCCGTTGACCTCGGCACTCAACGGACCCAGAACCTGAATCTTCACGGTCTCCCGTCTCCCCTCCATATTTCGTCGAGATACTCTCGGTTATCAGTATTCGACCCGACGACGGTAAGCCAGCCCAGGGCAACATCACCGGGCGCTCTAGCCGACGTCGAGCGGACCTCCGAAACAGGCGAACAGACGGCGGATTCGAAAGACAGGATTCCGATTGGACGCAAACCCCGTGCTCAGACCGCTGATCGAGCTCGTCGTCTTTGTTCCGATCACCGTTGATGAAAACTAAATCTCAGGTCTTCCCCAGCAGTTTCTTAAATCCCTGTACAGCATTTACCGGATGATCATCCGAATACCGGGATCAGCCGACCCGGGCGAGCCTCTTGCGGGCGGTCTCCGGGGATTCGGCGGCTCCGGCCTCGGGGCCGCTCATGAGGATCGAGCGCTGGAGGCTGCGCAGGGCGGCCGAGGGCTCGATGCCGAGCTCGCGCACGAGCGTGGAACGCAGCCGCTGGTAGACGCTGAGCGCCTCGCCGCGCCGGCCGGAGCGGTGCAGGGCGAGCATGAACTGCCCGTGCAGGTTCTCGTGGATCCGGTAGCGGCTGGCCAGAACGGTCAGTTCCGCGAGCAACTCCCGGTGCCGGCCGAGCCGCAGGTCGGCCTCGATGCGCTGGTCGAGCGCGCACAGCCGGGTCTCCTCCAGGCGGCGCGTCTCCATGTCCAGCTGCACCCCGCCGTCGACGTCGGCGAACGCCGGGCCCGACCACAGGGCGAGCGCCTCCCGCAGGAGCCGCGCGGCGCCCGGGAAGTCCGCGGCGTCCATGGCCCGGTAGCCCATCCCCGCCAGCCGGTCGAACTCGCGCACGTCGCTGGTACCGCCGCCGCTGTTGAGCATGTAGCCGCCGGGCAGCGTCACGAGGACGTCCTTCGCGGTGCGCGTCCCGTCGGTCCCCTCCAGCGCGGTGCCGATGAGACCGCGCAGCTGGAGCACGTAGGTCTGCAGGGTGGTACGGGCGCTGCGCGGCGGCTCCGTGCCCCACAGCTCCTCGATCAGCGCGGCCACGGGCACGACCTGGTCGGCGTGGAGCGCGAGCAGCGCCAGCACCTGCCGGGGCTTGGCCGCCGTCGGCGTGATGGAGACCCCGTTCTCCCGAACGGTCAGTGCACCCAGTACATCGATGTCCACGCCGTACTCCCCTGCTTCGTCCTTGGATGAGCTCTCGACTTTCGCTGGAACGAGCAAAAAACAGACGAGCCGGTTTGTCAATACCAAACCGGCTGTACCGTTTCTTGCCGACCCGAGTCCCTTGAGGAATCCCGGAACGGGCCTCTAGCTGCACCTTTGCCTGGAAGCGGAAGGCTTGATGCACCTCTCTCGCCGCCACAGGAAGGCAGGGAGACGGCTAGAGAGGACCGATATCGGCCAACAAACGGCCGAAAACAGGCCCCTTGGTCGGCCCTCGTCCCCGCGCCCCGAACCCCGTCTACCTGGAGTTCAAACCGTCGACCCCGTCTCGACGCGGCACTTGGAGGGGCATTACAAACCGCTTTAGCGGTTTGCTGAAGAGCGTTCACACTTGGCAAGCGGCGGAGCCGGGCCGGAAGCGGACTCGAACGTCGCTCAAGACGAAGGGGAATGGCTCCCACCGGGTCCCGTCCACAAGACTCGGCCCCGGCCGGAACCCGGCAAACAGAAGGCCGGCCCACCGTCCCGCCCATCCCCTGACGCCGGTCCGCCCGACGGCGGACCGACCACCCGCCCCCCCGGGCGCCGGGACTCCGACGCTTCGGAGCCGAGCGGCGGAAGCACCCGAAACGTTTCACCCCGGCAAACCGCGAACGCACGGGGCGAACGGACGGAGTCGCGCCGGCACCGCGCGGGAGCGCATCAGCCGGTCACCCCCACCGCACGGAGCGCCGAACGGCGGAACCCTCCCGGACGGCACCATCCCTGCGGCGGCCGGTGCCGGGCGCTTCCGCAGCGGAGCCCGTCACCCTTCGGGGACCGGCGGGAGATCGCGACGAACGGCCCGCCGCCCCGCGGACCGCAAAGCGATCTTCCGATGCGAATAGACGGCCTTCCGGGCCGGGCGCAGCCCTGCTGCCGACCGCCGGCTCAAGAACCACTCTCGGCCCGGTTGAGCTGCTTCCGGCCGGGTGGCAGAGATTCGATGTCGCCCCAACGGCGTGGAACTGGGGAAACGGTGCGACGGAGGTTTGGCCGGAATACACACCTCCGCATATTTCCCGGGCAAGGGTGATGCTCCCCCTGGATAAAAAACCGGTTGGTATATATTTTTCTCGCAGGTCACACCTGTAACTCGCCAGCGCTGTCTAGGGGGAACAATGAGCGCGAGCACGTTTCATGTCGAGCGCACTCCGACCTACGACCCGATGTTGCGGGCCGCACTCTCTCCACTCGGACGGAGCGGTTTCGGCTCCCCGTCGGTCAAGGCCACCGTCCCGAAGGAACTGGTACACCGGGTATCCGCCGCCGAAGTCTTCCTGACCGACTGGCAGCGTCACGACGACACCCACTTCTCGGTCACCGCGCAGTGGCCCGACGACCACGGCTTCTTCACGCACGTCACCGGAGACCACCACGATCCGCTCATATGCGTCGAGACGATCCGGCAGCTCGGGATCCTGCTGGGGCACGCCGAGTTCGGTCTGCCCCTCGGTCACCAGTACCTGATGTGGGAGCTCAGCATCATCATCCACCAGCCGGAGCAGCTCAGGATCCGGCAGGCTCCGACGTCCCTCGACATCGACGTCACCTTCACCGAGGTCAAGCGCCGGGCCGGGAAGCTGAGCAAGATCGTCTACGAGGTCGCGGTCCGTCGTGACGGGCACCTCGTCGCGACGGGGCGGGCCTGCTCCACCTGCACCAGCCCCGCGGTCTACGAGCGCCTGCGGCCCCCGCACGCCCTGCAGGCCGACCACCGTCCGCTGCCCCTGACGGCTCCCGTCGCACCGCAGCGCGTGGGACGGCTGTCCCCGACCGACGTGGTCCTGTCCCCGACCGCCGAGCCGAACCGCTGGCAGCTGAGGGTGGACACCCTCCACCCGGTCCTGTTCGACCACCCGCTCGACCACGTACCGGGCATGCTCCTCGTGGAGGGCGCGCGACAGGCCGCGGCCGCCACCCTCGGACGTTCGGACTTCCTGCCGCTCGGCATCGACAGCGACTTCAAGCGGTACGTCGAGTTCGACGTACCGTGCGTGATCGAGGCGGAGCGCCTGTACTCGGACACGCCCGGAGCGGACGAGGCGGTGCGGGTGACGGGCCACCAGAACGGCGACATCGCCTTCACCGCGATCGTCACGGCGGCCGCGTACTCCTGACCGAGCGCTGCTCAGGCCCTCCTTCCCGGCCGAGGCGTACCCGGCGCCACCACCGGGGCATGGCTCGGCCCGGCTCGCCCCGGCCGACGGCGCGCGCCGTCGGCCGGCCGAACGGATCCGGCCCTTCTCACCCTCCCGGCAACCCGTCCCGGCGCGCCGCCCCCACCACCCGGCGCGGCGGAAGCCAGCAGGTCACCCGCAGGCCGGCGGGCCCTTCTCGGACAGGGCCTTTTCGGCCGTGTCCCTCCCGGAAACCGTCTCCCACCTCCCTCCTCGCCACACGTCCGCGCGGCATCAAGGTTGGCTGGACCGTCACCCGCTGTAAGATACGTACGGGACGGGCGGTTTGCGCAAGGGCTTCCGACCCAGGGAGGAAGGAGCCACCATGGCTGAGCAAGTCCAGCAGGTCCGAGCCATCCGCACGCGTCAGGCGATCCTGTCCGCGGCGGCCAAGATCTTCGAGGAGCGGGGGTACCAGGCGGCCACCATCTCCGAGATCCTCGCTGCGGCCGGGGTGACCAAGGGGGCCTTGTACTTCCACTTCCAGTCGAAGGAGGACCTGGCACACGGCGTCCTCAGCTCCCAGAACCAGAACCTCTCCATCCCCGGCCGGTCGACCATGATCCAGGAGATCGTGGACATGATGATGCTCCACACCTACCGGCTCCAGACCGATCCCATGGTCCGTGCGAGCGTGCGGCTGGCCATGGACCAGCTGGCGCGCGGCCTCGACCGCAGCGGCCCGTGGCTCGCCTGGGTCACTCCCATCGTGGAACGGTTGGAGAAGGCCCAGAGCCGGGGCGAGCTGCTCCCCCACGTCAGCCCGACCGAGACCGCCGATGTCCTCGTGGGGACATACGCCGGCATCCAGTCCATGTCGCAGGCCCTCACCGACTACCAGGACCTCGTGCTCCGGGTGACCGCGCTCCTGCGTCACATTCTGCCCAGCATCGTGCAGGCCTCGGTCCTCGCCTCCGTGGACATCTCCGAGAGCCGGGCGGTGAGTGTCTACAACGACGCCGTGAGGTACTCCCAGGAAAACGAAGCGGATGAGGCTGCGAAGGCCACCGCCTGACCTTCCCGCGGCCCCTGGTACGCGCCGGCCGCGGATCGGTGCCGGGGCTGCGGTCCGCATGTCCGGGACTGCACCGGCCCCCACTTCCCACATCGCCCGCGCTCCTTTGCCGACCCTTAAAATATACCGCGCGTCCCGTTCTTTTCAACCCGTTCGGACGTCGGGTACTAGGCTTCTCGGATGATCAGCCCATCCCTCCGCCTGGTGCCGGTGACCCCGGACAACTTCGAAGCGGTGACCGCCGTCCGCGTCCGCCCCGACCAGGAGCACCTCGTCGAGTCCGTCGCCCAGTCCCTCGCCGAGGCCTACGTCCACGGCGAGCCCGCCTGGCCCCGCGCCATCCTCGACGGCGACGAGGTCGTCGGCTTCGTCATGGCCTTCCTGGACATCGTCTGGAACCCGGCGAAGGACCCGGAGCACCGCCGCTCCGGCATCTGGCGCCTGAACATCGCCGCCGAGCACCAGGGCAAGGGCTACGGCCGCTTCGCCGTGGAGGCCGTCACGCAGGAGATCCGCCGCCGCGGCGGGTCCCGGGCGTACGTCACCTGGCACGACGGCGACGACAGCCCGGCGCCCTTCTACCTCGGCCTCGGCTTCCGCCCCACGGGCGAGTTCAGCGGCCCCCAGCCGGTGGCCGTCCTCGAACTGGCGTAACGCCCGCCCGTGCCAGGGGGTGTCCCCCTAACCCAGCACCACGGTGCCGGGCACCCCCGGCACGGTGGCCGCTCCCGCGCCCTCCCGGTACTGCTGCGGGCTCATCCCCCGCACCCGCTTGAAGGCCGCCGACAGCGCGAACGCGCTCCCGTAGCCGACCCGGCGGGCCACCGTCGCCACCGTGGCGTCCGGCTCGCGCAGCAGGTCGGCGGCCAGGGCCAGCCGCCACCCCGTCAGGTAGGCGACCGGAGGCTCCCCGACCAGCTCGGTGAAGCGCCGGGCCAGCGCGGCCCGCGACACCCCGGCCCGGCGCGCCAGTTCCTCCACGGTCCACCCGTGCGCGGGGTCCTCGTGCAGCAGCCGCAGCGCCGCCCCGACGACCGGGTCGCCCTGGGCGCGGTGCCAGGCCGGCGCCCCCGAGCCGGGTGCTGCGAGCCAGGCCCGCAGCACCCCGATGAGCAGCAGGTCCAGCAGCCGGTCCAGTACGAGCTCCTGCCCCGGCTCGTCACGGGCCACCTCCGAGGCCAGCAGCGCGATCAGGGTGGCGTCGGCCGCCCGCACCGGCCGCACCAGCACCGAGGGCAGCGCGCCCAGCAGCCGCCGCCCGATCTCGCTCGGCGCCTGGTAGGTCCCGCTGAGCAGCACCACCGAGCCGGCGCCCTCCCGCGACGGGCCCCAGGTCCGCACCCCGAGCGAGAACCGTTCGGTGACGTCCTCGCCCTGCGCGCTGCACCGCTGGTCGGGGCCGATCCTGACACCCACCGGGGTGTCCGACGAGTCGGCGAGCGTGTAGGGCACGGGCCCCCGTACCACCGCCACGTCGCCCGGCCCGATCCGCACGGCCTCCCCGTCGTCGGGCAGCAGCCACGCCGATCCCCGCACGAGCGTCATCACCGACAGCGGGGCCCGGTCCTCGACCCGCATGGCCCACGGCGGGTCGAAGACGGACTTCATCAGGAAGGCACTGCGGGCCCTTGGCCCTTCGAGGAGACCGGTCAGCGTGTCCATGACCTCATCCTCGGACGTCCCAGACCCCGCTCGCCGCCGCTTCGCGCGCGTAGTCGGCGAAATCCCTGGCCGGGCGGCCCAGCACCTCCTCGACCCCGTGCACCAGGTGCGCGTTGCGCCCGTCCGAGATCAGGGTGAACAGGTCGGCGAACTCCTCCGGGAGGCCGTGCTCGCGCAGCACCGCCCGGTACTGCGCGTCCGTGACCGGGACGTACGCGATCTCGCGCCCGGTCGCCTTCGACAGCTCGGCGGCCACCTCCGCGAAGCCGAGCAGCCGCGGCCCGGAGAGCTCGTACGTCCTGCCGACGTGCCGGTCGTCGGTGAGCGCGGCCACGACCACGTCCGCGATGTCGTCGGCGTCGACGAAGGCCTCCACCGCGTCCCCGACCGGCAGGGCGATCTCGCCGGAGAGCACGGAGTCCAGGAAGAAGTACTCGTCGAAGTTCTGGTTGAACCAGCTGGCGCGTACGACGGTCCAGTCGGCCCCGGAGTCCTTCAGCCGGTCCTCGGCGGTCCGGGCCGCTTCCTCCCCGCGTCCGGACAGCAGCACCAGGCGCCGCGTCCCGGCGGCGACGGCGGCCTCGGCGAAGGCGCCGATGCGGTCGGCGGCCCCGGGGAAGGCCAGGTCGGGGTGGTAGGTGACGTACGCGCGGTCCACGCCCTCCAGCGCGGGGCCCCAGGTCCCGGGCCGGTCCCAGTCGAAGGCCGGCCGGCCGGTGCGGGAGCCGATCCGCACCGCGCGCCCCCGGGCCTCCAGCCGCTCGGCGACCCGCCGGCCCGTCTTGCCGTTGCCCCCGATGACGAGGGTGACCGTGCCCGTGTTCTGCGTCTCGTTCGTGTTCTTCGTCATGACACCCAGTCAAGCCCCGTCCGGCGAGACACGACATGGCTCAGACGCTCCCCCGCATAAGCGAGCGTCTACTTCTCCGTGAGGGTGTGCTTGACCAGGGCGTTGGCGTGGCCGTGGCCGATCCCGTGCTCGGTCTTCAGCCACGAGACCAGCTCCATGTGCTTGGTCAGCGGGGAGGAGCGGATGAGTTCCACCCATTCCGCCACCGGGCGGCCGTACTTCTCCTCGATCGAGGGGAAGTAGCTCGCGGGGCCCTTCACCGGCTGCTCGCTCATGTCGTGTCGCTCCTTGTACCTGGTGCCTGTCGAACGGGGGATGGGGATGCGGCTGGGAAACGGGAAACGGAACCGGAGTGCGGGCTCAGCCGGCGGCCACGGGGGCGTACGCGTGGACCTGCGCCCCGCTGTCGCCGAGCACGGTGGTGCCCACCGGGCGCAGGGTCTTCACCGGCGAGTCCTCGCCGAACAGCCTGCGCCCCTTGCCCTGCACCACCGGCAGCGTCCACAGCCGCAGCTCGTCGAGCAGGTCGTGCTCGATCAGGGCGTTGACGAGCCGGCCGCTGCCGTAGACGAGCAGGTCGCCGCCGTCCTGCCGCTTGAGCTCGGCGACCTCGGCGGCGAGGTCGCCGGCCAGGAAGGTGGCGTTCCACTCGGGGGCGGCGGTGCTGGAGCCGACGACGTACTTCGGCATCGCGTTCATCCGCTCGGTCCCGGCGTCCGCGCCCTCGGCCCGCGCCGTCCAGGCCGGGGCCATGCCCTCGTACGTCACCCGGCCCAGCAGCAGCGCGTCGGCGGCGGCGAGCTGCTCTCCGGCGTACTCCTCCGCCTCGGCGTTCCAGAACGGCATGGACCAGCTCGGGTCCTCGAAGACGCCGTCGACGGACACGAAAACGGAGGCGATGACCTTGCGCACGATGCTTCCCCTGACTCTGACCAACAATTATGTGTACGGCGTCCACATCTGGACGCTCCGCAGCCTATCCTGAAAAGTGGACGCCGTCCACATCCTGCTCCGTGGCACGACTCCCGCTCTTCACAGGGGTAGACCGACCCCCTCCCCGAAACTCATCGCCGAAGCCGCGAGAAATTTCCAGACACCCCTCCCCACCACCCCCCACCTGCGTAAACGAGGTGCGGAGCGGCCCGGGCGCCCCGTAGGGTCGACTCCCGTGGAACCGCTCACCGAAAAACAGATCCGCTCGTCCTTCGTGAACTGCACCAAGGGCGAGGCGGCACGCCTGCGCCTGCCCCTCGACTTCGCCGAACTGCCCTGGCAGGACCTGGACTTCCTCGGCTGGGTGGACCCGGGTGCCCCGCTGCGCGCCCACCTCGTCATCCCGCGCCCCGACGGCCCGGTCGGCATCACCCTGCGCGTGCCCGCCGCGACCCGTACGAGCGCGGTGAAGTCGAGCCTGTGCCAGATCTGCCTGACGGGACACGCCTCCTCCGGCGTCACCCTGCTCGCCGCCCCGCTGGCGGGCGCCCGCGGCCGCGAGGGGAACACGGTCGGCACGTACGTCTGCGCCGACCTCGCCTGCCCCCTCTACGTACGCGGCAAGCGGCAGCCGAAGCTGCGCGCCGGGCGCCACGAGGAGTCCCTGACGGTGGACGAGCGCGTCGCGCGGATGTGGGCCAACCTGGACTCCTTCGCCGACAGGATCACCGCCGCGAAGGCCGCCTGAGCGGAACGGCCCCGGACCGGGCGAGCCGACCCTGGAGGAGAGTTGATGGTCAGGAATGTGATCACATAACCGCATGACGAGGACTCTCTACCTGTTCTGCTCCGCCGCCCCGCCCGTCTTCGACGTGGCCCACGTGATCGAGGACGCCCAGTCGCGCGGCTGGGACGTGTGCCTGGGCCTGACCCCGACGGCGGCGCGGTGGGTGGCGGAGAGCCTCGACGGCCTCGCCGCCCTGACCGGCAACCCGGTCCGCTGGCAGTACAAGCTGCCCGGGGAGCCCGACCAGTGGCCGGCCGCCGACGCCGTCCTCTTCGCGCCCGCCACCTTCAACTCCGTCAACGCCTGGGCCCTCGGCCTCACCGACCGGTTCACCGTCGGCGTGGCCGCCGAGGCCCTCGGCAAGGGGACCCCGGTGGTGGCCATGCCGTGTACGAACGCCGCGCTCGCCGCCCACCCCCAGTTCGAGCAGTCCCTGGCCGTCCTGCGCGGAGCCGGCGCCGAACTGCTGTACGGCGAGGGGGGCTTCCAGCCCGGCCCGGCCGGCCCCGACGCCCCGCCGCACTTCCCGTGGCAGATCGCCCTCGACGCCGTGGACCGGGCCGGAACGGTCTCCGTCTAGCGACTCGGCTACTCCCCGGTGGCCCCGTCGATGGCCTCGCGCAGCAGGTCGGCGTGCCCGTTGTGCCGGGCGTACTCCTCGATCAGGTGGGCCAGGAGGTAGTGCAGCGAGTACGCCTGGTCGCCGAAGTGCCCTCGTACGTCGAGGGACTCGGCGGCCGCGACGATCGCCCGCGAGCGCTCGCAGGTCTCCTCCCAGATCCGGAAGGCCTCGGCGGGGTCCGCGTCCTCGACGTGGAACTCCGTCCACTCCCCGGCGTCGTTCTGCGGGAAGTAGCCGCGCACGTCCTCACCGTTCAGGACGTTGCGGAACCAGCCCCGCTCCACCTCCGCCAGGTGCCGGACCAGCCCCAGGAGGCTCAGTCCGGACGGCGGGACGGCCCTGCGCCGCAGCTGCTCGTCCGTCAGGCCCGCGCACTTCATCCGCAGGGTGTCGCGCTGCCACTGGAGCACGCTGGTCAGGGTGGAGCGTTCGTCACCGGTCAGTACGGGCGGGGTGCGCCGTTCGAGGTCCATCGGCCGATGATCACAGCGGTGCGGGACCGCCGCCGGCCGTTTCACATGCCGGACACCCGCTCCGCCCCGGCCGCCGCCAGTGCCCGCACCCCGTCCGGGCTGCTCCCGTACCGCGGCTCCCAGCCCAGCTCCCGACGCGCCCTGGCGTTCGAGAGCCGCAGCGAGCTGCCCATGATGACGTGCGCCAGCGGGGCCGCCCGCAGCACCCACAGCGGCACCCTCATCGGCGCGGGCGCCCCGAACGCCGCGGCCACCGCCCCCATGTGCGCGCCCCAGCCCACCGGGGTGTCGTCGGCGATGTTGTACGCCCGCCCGGGGCGCCCCGACTCCAGCGCGAGCACCACCGCGCGCGCCGCGTCCTCGGTGTCCACCCAGCTCAGCGCCCGTCCCCTGTCGGCGACGACGGGCAGCTTCCGCCCGCGCAGCAGCGGCACGAGGTGGTCGTCGGTGGTGCCGGCCCCGTAGAACAGGCCGAAGCGCAGGCTGACCCCCTCGATCCCGTCGGCGGTGAAGGCCAGTTCCTCCTTGGTCCGCATGGCGCCGACGTGCCGCTCCAGCGCGGCGTTCGTCCCGCGCGGCCCGAAGCCGTCGTCCTCGCCGATCAGGGCCGCGCCGTGGTCGCCGTACCCGTAGCCGAACATCATCGACTCGACCAGGAAGCGCCGCGCCCCCGTCTCGCGGGCGGCGGCCAGCAGGTTGACCGTGCCCTCGGTGCGCAGCCGGTTGGTGGCCGCCATGTCCCGGTGGGCGGCCATGGTCTTGCCGGACAGGGCGGTCGCGGCGTGCACGACCGCGTCGAAGCGCCGGCCGTCGACGGCCCGCAGCAGTGCCTCGCGGTCGAGCAGGTCGGCCCGTACGTCCATCCCCGCGCCCCGGCCCAGCCCGGCCACCTCGTGGCCGGCGGCCCGCAGCGCGGCCGCCGTCCGCTGCCCCAGTACCCCGCTCGCGCCCGCCAGCAGCACCAACATTCCGGCCTCCTCCGTCGTGTCCTCACCGATGGGACAGACGGGCCCTGCCGGATGTGACACCTTCCCGGAAAGAACCGAAGAAACTTCTGACGTCCTCGACGAGCAGCTCCGGCACCTCCATCGCGGGGAAGTGCCCGCCCCTGTCGTACGAGGTCCAGCGCACGATCCGGTCGGTGCGCTCGGCGACGTGCCGCAGCGGGACGAAGTTGTCGCGGGGGAAGTCGGCGAGCGCGGTCGGGGTGTCCGAGACCTCGGGCGGCTGCCGGTGGTAGTCGGCGTGGGCCCGCTCGTAGTAGATGCGGGCGGCCGACCCGGCCGTCCCGGTCAGCCAGTACAGCATCACGTTGGTCAGCATCTGGTCCCGGTCGACGGGGGTCCGGGGGTCGCTCCACTCGGTGAACTTCTCCCCGATCCAGGCGAGCAGCCCGGCCGGCGAGTCGTTCAGCCCGTACGCGAGGGTCTGCGGCCGGGTCGCCTGGATGTCGGCGTAGCCCTGCCGCTCGCGCGCCCACACCCGGTACCGCTCCCAGGAGGCCAGCGTCCGCTCCCGCTCGGCGGGCTCCAGCGCCGCGAGCTCCGCCTCCGCGGGCTCGGCGGTGGCCCCGGCGCCGGGCAGCAGGTTCAGGTGCACCCCGACCACGTTGCCCGGGCGGAGCCGCCCGAGCTCCCGCGAGACGGCGGCGCCCCAGTCACCGCCCTGCACCCCGTACGCCTCGTACCCGAGCCGCTCCATCAGCACCCCGAAGGCCCGCGCGACGCGCTTGAACTCCCAGCCGGTCTCGGTGGTCGGCCCGGACGGCCCGAAGCCGGGGATGCTGGGCAGCACCAGGTGGAAGGCGTCACGCGGGTCCCCGCCGTACGCACGCGGGTCCGTCAGCGGCCCCGCCACCTCCAGGAACTCCACGAAGGACCCGGGCCAGCCGTGCGTCATCAGCAGCGGCAGCGCGTCCGGCTCGGGCGAGCGGACGTGCGCGAAGTGCACCCGGGCGCCGTCGATGACGGTGGTGTACTGGGGCCATCGGTTCAGCCGCGCCTCGGCGGCCCGCCAGTCGTACTCCTCGCGCCAGTACCGTACGAGTTCCCGCAGCTCGGCCGGCGGCATCCCGTACGCCCGCCCGACGCCGTCGAGCCCGTCGGGCCACCGCGTCCGGCGCAGCCGCAGGTCGAGGTCTTCGAGCTCTTCTTGCGGCACGTCGAGCCGGTACGGGGTCAGATCACGGTCGTCCATGCCCCCACGATGTCAGTCCTGCCCGGGGCGGTGTACCTGGGTGTTCTGGCAGGCGGTCAGCAGCCAGCGCCCGTCGTCCTGCCGGGACACCACGTACAGCGGGGCGCCCTCGCTCTCCTCGCCCGCACCCAGGTACCTCTGGCGCACCTTGACCGCGGCGACGTCGTCCCGGATGAAGAACACGTGCCCGACCTCGTAGCTGACCTTGCCGTCCCAGTTCGCGGCGGGCAGCACCTGCCGGGTGAACTCGGCGATCGCGTCGAAGCCGATGAGGACCTTGCCGTGGGCCGTGGTCCACATCGCGTCCGGGTGGAAGAGCCCCAGGAACTCCTCGGCGTCCTTGTTCTGCTGGGACCGCTCGACGGTCGCGACGAGTTCGGTGATCGCTGCGAGGTCCGCCGCGCGGGGCGTGGTGTCGGTGTCCATGTGCGCCATCCTCACACCTCAACCACTGTTGAGATCAAGCGACATAGAGATCGAACGTGGAGCCCCGCCGGGGTCCGGCCACCACGTCGAGGGCGGGGTCGACCGTCAGCATCGCCTGGTGCAGCCGCTGCAGCTGGGGCGACGGCTCCACACCCAGCTCCCCGATGAGCCTGCCGCGCAGCCGCCGGTACACGTCCAGCGCGGCGCCCTGCCGCCCGGACCGGTAGAGCGCCACCATCAGCTGGGAGTGCAGCCCCTCGTGCTGGGCGTGGCGTGCCGTCAGCTCGGTGAGTTCGGCGAGGAGCTCGGTGTGCCGCCCGAGCCGCAGATCGACGTCGATCCGCCGCTCCACCGCGACCAGCCGGCTCTCCTCCAGCCGCATGACCTCGATCGCCAGCACCGGCCCCACCCGTACGTCGACCAGCGCGGGCCCCTGCCACTGCGCGAGCCCCGCCCGCAGCATGGCGGCGGCGCCCTCGTCGTCACCGCCGTCGAAGGCGGCGAGGCCCCGCGCGACGAGGTCCTCGTACGCGTGGACGTCGACGGCCTCCGGCGGCACCTGGAGCAGGTACCCGCCGTGCCGGGTCGTGAGGACGTCCTTGGCGGCACCCGGCCGGCCGGGGCCCATGGCCGTGCCCAGCCTGCGGCGGAGCTGGAGGATGTACGTCTGCAGGGTGGTCAGCGCGCTGTTGGGCAGCTCCTGGCCCCAGATCTCCTCCATGAGCGTGGGCACCGGCACCACCCGCCCGGGATACAGGGCGAGCAGCGACAGGATCTGCCGCGGCTTGCCCGCGGACGGCACGATCGACTCCCCGTCGACCTCCGCACTGAGCGGTCCCAGAATCCGGATCCTCATGGTCTCCCCCTCCGCAGTTCGTCGATGCACCTCGATGACACCGGAACCCGGAGCCCCGGCTTGCCGTTCCCACACCCACACCAGCGGCAGCCGCAGAGCTAGGCCGGGCTCGCGAGAACCTCGTAGCTGCGCTCCCCGCCGGGCTCCCGACCGGCGGCGGTGCGGTACTCCCGCACGCGGTCCGCGCCCACCAGGCTCGGCAGCAGCAGCCCCCACAGGGCGGCCACCTTCCGCTGGAGCTCCTCGTACGACAGCCCCGTCCCGGCCAGTACCTCGATCCCGCAGACGGCCGCCGCCACCAACGCCTCGGCGCTCTCCCACCGGTCGGCGGCCGAACCGGCGTCCTCGTCGCCGTCGGGCACTCCGACGGGCGGCCGGTCCAGCGGCAGCTCCTCCACGTCCCGCGCCATCCGCAGCAGCCCGCACACCGCCGACAGCCACGCCCCGTGGAAGTCGACCGAGGCCGGCTGGTGCCCGGCGCACTCCTTGGTGATCCGGAAGCTCGCCGGGATCGCCGGATCCTCGTGCAGCGTCCGCGCCAGCCAGTGCGTCGTGTCGATCAGCGCCTGCAACGGCGAGGCCCCGCCGTCGAGCAGCGCCCGGACCGCCTCGTCCAGCAGGCCGCAGCCGCGTCGCTGGACCGCGTCCGCCAGTTCGTCCTTCGAGGCGAAGTGAAAGTACAGCGCCCCCTTCGTCACCCCCGCCGCACCGGCGATCTCACCGAGTGTGGCGTTGGCGTATCCGTTGCGGTGGAACAACTCGGCCCCGGCGAAGACCAACCGCCTGCGGGTCCGCTCCGACCTCTCCTGCACCGCTCCGTCTCCCTTTCGCCCCCGCTCCGTCCCTGCACCTACCGCTCACCGGCACGCCCGGCGCCGGCCGCGCGCGGCTCAGGCCCGTACGAGCCGCTCCGCCCGCGGAACCGTCCCGGTGCCCGCCGCCCCGGCCACCACCGCCGGCTTGCCCACGCCGTCCGGACCCGCCATCAGGATCGAACGCTGGAGCCTGCGCAGCGCGGTGGACGGCTCCAGCCCGAGGTCCCGTACGAGCGTGGCGCGCAGGCGCTGGTACACGTCGAGCGCCTCGCCGCGCCGGCCCGAGCGGTGCAGGGCGAGCATGAACTGCCCGTGCAGGTTCTCGTGGGTGCGGTACCGGCTCACCAGCACCGTCAGCTCCGCCAGCAGCTCGCGGTGGCGGCCCAGCTTGAGGTCCGCCTCGATGCGCTGGTCCAGTGCGCACAGCCGGGTCTCCTCCAGGCGGCGCGTCTCCATGTCCAGCTGCACCCCGCCCTGTACGTCGGCGAAGGCGGGCCCCGACCACAGGGCGAGCGCCTCGCGCAGCCGCTGCGCGGCGACGGGGTGGTCACCCGCGTCCATCGCCCGGTACCCCATCCCGGCCAGCCGGTCGAACTCCCGGACGTCGCTGGTGCCCCGGTCGCTGTTCAGCAGGTAGCCGCCGGGCAGCGTCACGAGGACGTCCTTCGCCGTGCGGTGCTCGTCCTCGTGCCCCTCCAGGGCGGTCGCGATGAGCGCGCGCAGCTGGAGTACGTACGTCTGCAGCGTGGTGCGCGCGCTGCGCGGCGGCATGGACCCCCACAGCTCCTCGATCAGCGCCGACACCGGCACGACCTGGTCGGCGTGGAGGGCCAGGAGGGCCAGGACCTGCCGGGGCTTGGGGGCGGTGGGCGTGATGGAGATCCCGTTCTCCCGCACGGCGAGTGCGCCCAGTACATCGATGTCCACGTCGTACTCCCCTGTCCTTTGGATGAGGTCGCAAGAGTCAGTAGAAAACAGGCCGGACGGTTTGTCAATGCACTGTCCGGCGGGCAGTTCCCTGCCTGACGAAATCTCGGCGCCACCCAGAAACCCCCTCTGACCTGGATGTTCGAGAATCACTCACACACCCACGACAGCCTGGAGCCCTTCAGCCGCCTCACAACAGGGGCCATATAACACCCAGTCGGGCCCAAAAATCAAACCATTCAGTCTGTTTCTTGCTCCGTGACCGCCGCCCCGTCCGGCGCGATCCCCGGCAGCACCACCGTCCAGATGCGGGCCAGCGCCTGACGGGGGGTCCACTCCGGTTCCACGGCTCCCAGTGCCTTCAGCCCGGCCGTGAACGCCGCCACCACCCGTGTCGCGTCCTGCGGGGCCAAGCCCTCGGCGAGGAGTCCGGCGCGATCGGCGGTGACCATCAGCTCCTCCGCCCACCGCAGGCACTGCCCGCGCAGGTCCACCCGGCTGTGGTGGGCCGCGTCGGCGCCCAGCGCGAACCCGGCCCGCACGACGGCGTCCCCCGCCAGCAGTTCGAGCAGCGCGTACGTCGCGTCGACCAGCACCTTCAGGGGGGCGCCCGCCCGCTCCGGCCCGTCTTCCGCTTCCGCGATCCGCCGCAGCGCCCGCGCGGCCCGCGCCTCCACGGCCCGGGCGAGGGCCGGCTTGCCGTCGAAGTGGAACTGGACCGCGCCGGAGGTCACTCCGGCCCGCTCGCTGATCGCGGCGATCGAGGCGGCGGCGAAGCCCTGGGCGGCGAACACCTCCGCCGCGGCGAGGACGAGAGATTCCCGCGTGCGTGCCGCACGCTCCTGCTTGACCATGAGGGGCTCCACACCGCAATCGCCGCATCCGCGGGCCGGCCCCACACCGAGGGGGTACGAGATCCTGGGCCACAGTCGACGCCCGCGCCGGAGCCGGACCGGACTCCGGACGGAGCCACCGCCAACCATTAACGGCGTTAACACCAACGGCCCACACCACCACCCGGGCCCGCTGACGGCGTTGGCACCTCATCCGCTCGGGGAGCGCCACACCCCCACCGTTAACGGCGTTAACGCCGTTAACGCCCGGCCCCCGCCACACCGCTCAACCCCCACCACCGTTAACGCCGTTAACGCCGTTAACGCCACGCCCCTCCCCGCCCTCCTCCCCCCTCCTGCCCAGGGCCCGCACCACCGGCCCCGTCGCGGCCGTCGTCACCAGGGCCATCAGCACCAGGACGGTGAACAGCTCCACCCCGATCACCCCCAGCCCGAGCCCCACGTTCAGGACCACCAGCTCCGTCACCCCCCGGCAGTTCATCAGCGCCCCCAGCAGCACCGCGTCCCGCCGCCCCACCCCCGCCACCAGCGCAGCCGCCGTCCCCGAGCCCCACTTCGCCACGACGGCCACCCCCAGCACCGCAGCCGCCCACCACCAGGCCGCGCCGCCCCGCAGCGTCCCCACGTCGGTCCGCAGCCCGCTCCCCACGAAGAACAGCGGCAGCAGCACCGGCACCGCGAACTCCCGCATCCGCCGCGCCGCCGACTCCACCGCCTTCACCCCCCTCGGTACCACCGCGCCGAAGACGAACGCCCCGAACAGCGCGTGCACCCCCAGCGCCTCCGTCGCGTACGCGGCCAGGCAGACCCCGCCGAACAGCGCCACCACCCCGCCGCCCCGCTCCGCCGGCCCCCACCGCTCGACCCCCCGGGCGAGCAGCGGCCGCACCCCCCACCACATCCCCGCGACGAAGACCCCGGCCAGGGCCGCCCGCCACAGCCCGGCGCCCGCCCCACCGCCCCCGGCGACGGCCACCACCACCGCCAGCAGGCACCAGGCGATCACGTCCACCACCGCCGCGCAGGCCATCGCCAACGCCCCCACGGGCGTCCCGTAGAGCCCCTGCTCGGTCAGGATCCGCGCCAGTACGGGAAAGGCGGTGACGCTCAGCGCCACCGCCACGAACAGCACGAACTCCCCCCGGGCCACCCCCTCCGGCGCGAAGGTCCCGTACAGGCCGAGCGCCAGCAGCCCCCCGAGCCCCAGCGGTGCCCACACGCTCGCCTGACTCACCACCACCACGGCCCGCCGCAGTCCGCGCAGCATCCCCACGTCGAGCTCCAGCCCCACCAGGAACATGAAGACGACGAGCCCGAGATTCCCCAGCTCGGCCAGGTGCGGGAGCACCTCACCCGGCAGCAGCCACCGCTGCCCCTCCGGCCACGCCCACCCCAGGAACGTGGGCCCCAGCAGGATCCCCACGGCGATCTCCCCGACCACCGCCGGCTGCCCGAGCCCGCGCGCCGACACCCCGCCCGCACCGCACGCGAGGACCACCACCGCCACGGCGACCAGCACACCACCCGCCACGTCCTGGCCAGTGCCCAGCGCCCACCCCCCGGAACCAGAGGGCGTCCGACTTCAGGAGGTCGCCCGCCGCTCCACGAACAGCCCGACGCCGTCGAGGATCCGCTCCAGCCCGAACTCCAGGGCCTGGTCCTGCCCCCCGTGCGCGGCGACGGAGGCCAGCGCGCCCGCGAGCGCCGGGTACACCTCGCCCCTCGCCCCCACGACCTCCGCCAGCACGGCCCCGAGCTCCTCGTCCGGCCCCCCGGCGCCGGCCGCGGCCCGTTCCTGCTCGGCGATCCCCCGCACGTGTCCGGCCACCAGCACCACGGCGTCCATCGCCTCGGCCCCGGTCAGCCCGCACCCCTCCAGCGCGGCGAGCGCCCGCTCCAGCCACCCGACCTCGCGCGGCCCCAACGCCCGCGCGCCCACCGTCGCGTCCAGCAGCCACGGGTGCGCCCGGAACCCGGCCAGCAGCTCCCGCGCCCACACCCCGAGCCGCTCCCGCCAGCCGTCCCCGGCCACCGCCAACGCGGCGTCCAGGCCCCCGGCCGGATCCGGCATCGCGGCCTCCACCATCAGCGCGACGACCTCGGCCTTCCCCGGCACGTACCGGTAGAGCGCCATCTTGGTGACCCCCAGCTCCCCGGCCACCCGCTGCATCGACACCCCGCCGAGCCCCTCGCCGTCGGCGATCCCGACCCCGGCCAGCGCGATCTGCTCCAGGGTCAGCCCCCGCCGCGGCCCCCGCGCCGGCGTCACCGGCGGCCCCCACAACAACCGCACCGCCGCAGCCCACTGCCCGTCCGCCACCGGATCCCCTGCCTCGCACCAAAACCGCGTCTACCGTACACAAATGAACAGCGTCCACCGCCCCGGGGAGGAACGGATCACCCACCCCCTCCCCCGTTAACGCCGTTAACGCCGTTAACGCCGCGCCCTCTCACGACGACCGACCGCATCCGCTCACGCGCGGGCCAGGTACTCCCGGTACCAGAGGGCGGCTTCGTCCAGGTGCGCCAGCGGACCGGGTCCCGGCGGGCAGTCGGCCGCCTCCCAGATCCCGGCGCTGTCGTACCAGTGGTCCTGCGCCACCAGCCTGAACTGGCTCGGGCTCACCCGACACCCCGAGGCCGCCATCCGTTCCAGGAACTCGGCCTCGGGAAGCTCCTGCTCCACCGGCGGAAGTACGCCCCGGTCGGTGAACGCCCGCACCAGCTCGACGGCCCGCACCGGCACCGGATGGCTAGCGTTCCAGACCGAACCGCCCGCCGGACCACCGCCCAGTGCGAGACGGGCGACGAGGCGGGCGAGGTCCCCGACCGCCACCGCCGACAGCAGTGCTCCCGCCCCGCCCCACAGCGCTCCGGTGGATCCGAGGATCTGAGCCAGGGAGGGAACCACCCAGCGGTCCCCGGGGCCGATCACCAGGCCGGGCCGCAGCACCACCGCTCCTGCGGCCAGCGCGGGCCCTTCACCCGCGAGCCGTGAGCGACTGACAGCCGAGACGGGCGCGGGAACCACCGCGTCCACCGAGATCCCCCGGTGCGGCCCCTGGCCGTAGACGGCCGAGGTGGACAGATGGACGATCCGGCGGACGCCGGCCGCCTCGGCTTCCGCCATCAGCGCCGCGGTCCCCCGGACGTTGACGGAGTCGCACTCCCGCTCGTCCGATCCGATCCGCGAGGCCAGGTGGAGGAGGACGTCCGCTCCGGCACAGCACTCCCGCAGGGACTCCGGGTCGGCCAGGTCCGCCCGGAACCACTCGTCGGCCAGGCCTGCTTCCCTCGAGGGCCTGCGGCCCACCGCCCGCAGCACGAAGCCCCGGGAGCCCGTCTCCGCCCCGTCCCGGAAACGAGCGAGTTCGGCCACTACCGCCGAACCGATGAACCCGGTGGCGCCGGTGATCACCAGCCTCTGCGGGTCGCTCATCAAGTACCCCAATCCTTCCCCAGAACAATCCGGACAGTCGCGATCGTATGCGTCGGCCACCATCGGCAGTGCGTACCGGCCAGGTGACAATCAGTTGGACAACCGCCCGCGAGCTCCCCGGACCCGGTCCAGAAGGGCCTCATCTTGACCACCTCATCCGCCTCCCGCCCCCTCGGCCCGCAGCACCCCTCCCCCGTCGGCGAGCCGGTCCGGCTCTCCCGGGCGCGCGAGGTCGGCGGGCCGCTGTCCGCCAGGACCGCCCTGGTCACCGGCGCCAGCCGCGGGATCGGCCGCGGGATCGCCGAGCGCCTGGCCGCCGACGGTGCCCTTGTGGGCGTCCACTACGCACGGAACGGCGAGGCCGCCGACGAGGTCGTGGAATCCATCCGGGCCGCGGGCGGGGACGCCTTCCCCTTGCGGAGCGAGCTCGGCGTCGACGGCGACGCACATGCCCTCTACGCCGCCTTCGACTCCGAACTGACCCGCCGCGGCATGGAACCCACCCTCGACGTCCTCGTCAACAACGCGGCGGTCAGCGGCTCGGCGCGGATCCACCAGGTGACGCCGGAACTGGTCGACAGGATCTTCTCGGTCAACGTCAAAGCTCTCCTCTTCGTCACCCAGGAAGGCCTGAAGCGCATGCCGGCGGGCGGCAGGGTCATCAACATCTCCTCCGCTGTCACCCGCATGTCCTACCCTGAGTCCGTCGTGTACTCGATGAGCAAGGGCGCGATGGACACCCTCACCCTTTCCCTGGCCAAGGAGCTCGGCCCCCGGGGCATCACCGTCAACACGGTGGCTCCCGGGTTCGTCGAGACCGACATGAACGCGAAGCTCCGTACGACGCCCGAGGGTGCGGCACGCCTGGCGGGCATGTCCGTCTTCGAGCGGATCGGCAAACCCTCCGACATAGCCGGCGTGGTGGCCTTCCTCGCATCCCCCGATTCCCTGTGGGTCACCGGCCAGCGCCTCGACGCGTCGGGCGGCACTCACCTCTGACCCGTTCACCGTTAACGGCGTTAACGCCGTTAACGGTGGCGCAGGACCATCTCCACCAATCAGCAACACCGCAAACGCCCTATCAGCGGACGAAGCAAACCCCAACGCACCTGAAAAAGTACTGGTCGACTGGTTTTCTTTGGCCAAATCCCACTAGATTGCCCCTGTATCACCGGACGCAACCGCAGCAGGAGACACACACGTGGCGAGGGTCAGGCAGGAACGGGCCGAGATCACCCGGCAGGCGATCCTCGACGGCGCGGCCGTCGCCTTCGACCGCGCCGGCTTCGGCGGCACCAGCCTCAGCGACGTCGTCAAGCACGCCGGAGTCACCAAGGGCGCCCTCTACTTCCACTTCCCCTCCAAGGAAGCCCTCGCCCGCACCCTGGTGGACGAGCAGTTCCGGGTCTCCGAAGGCGTCCCCGCCCTGGAGGAGCCCGGCCTCCAGACGGTCATCGACCTCACCCACCAGATGGCGTTCGGGCTGCGCACCAACGTCCGCATCCGCGCGGGCATCCGCCTGGTCATCGAGTTCGGCTCGTTCACCAGCCCCGACCCGTCCCCGTACAACACCTGGATCGAGACCTGCCGGAGCTGTCTGACGCCGGCCCGGGAACGCGGCGACATCCTGCCGTCGCTCGACGTGTACGACCTCTCGACCTTCCTCGTCGGCTCGTTCACCGGCGTCCAGGTCACCTCGCACGTCCGCGCCGACCGCGAGGACCTGCACGCCCGGGTCGTCGACCTCTGGAACTACCTCCTCCCGGGCATCGTTCCCGCCCCCCGCATCCCCTTCTTCGACCCGACGGGCTCCGCCTCCTGCCGCGCCGAACTCGGCCTGCCCGCCCCGCAGGCACCCGTCCCCGTCGGCTGACGGAGCATCCAGGGCGGCCTCGCACACGCCGTGGTGAACCACGGGGGTGCTCGCTACGGCGGGTGCGAGGCCGCCCTGTCGCGTACCCGGACGCCTCCGCACCCATTTCGTTAGCAAAACCCAAGCGTGGCACCCACGCGCACCCGAGAACGTTAGTAAAGTCCCTCCCATGACTTCGCCTTCGTCCCACAACGACCGAGAGAAGGTCGTCTCCAAGCTCCCCCCGTGGCTCCGCCAGGAGCTGAAGATCCGCACCGCCCAACTCGGGGTCGACATCCAGGACGCCGTCCACCAGGGCGTCGCGCACTGGAGCGCCCTCGCCTCCGCCCCCTCCCCCGTCGACACCTCCGGCGCGGAGTCGTTCTCGACCTGGCTGCCCGCCGGCCAGTGGGACTCCTTCCGCACCGACGCCAAGGACCGCGGCGTCTCGCTCATCCAGGGTCTCGCCCAGGCGGTGCACCTGTGGCTGGAGCTGAACCCGGCCCCCACCGTCAAGCGGCCCTCCGTCGTCCGCCGCATCGTCGTGTGCAACCAGAAGGGCGGGGTCGGCAAGACCGCCATCACCGCCGGCACCGCCGAGGCCCTCGCCGAGGACCCGGCCAGCCTCCACCCGGTCCGCGTCGCCCGCCAACTGGCCCGCCGCACCACCTCCGAGGAGACGGACCCCGGGCAGCCGGCCACGTCCCCCCTCGACCTCGAAGACCTCCCGGGTCTGGGCATGCGCGTCCTGCTCGTCGACTTCGACCCCCAGGGCCACCTCACCAAGCAGCTCGGCCAGCAGCCGCTGCCCATCGGCGGCGACAGCCTCACCTGCCACATGGCCGGCGAGGCCAAGGGCCCCCTGCAGGATCTCATCGCCCCCATCGAGCACGACCGGTTCGGCGACCGCCTCCACCTCCTGCCGGCCTGCACGGACGCCTTCCTCCTCGACGTCCGGCTCTCCACGGTCCGCGCCCGCGAGGCCGCCCTCGAACGCGCCCTCGCCCCCGTCGAGTCCGACTACGACGTCATCCTCATCGACTGCCCGCCCAGCCTCGGCCTGAGCATGGACGCCGCGATCTACTACGGACGCCGCCGCGACACCGAACAGCCGGGCGCCTCCGGCGCGCTGATCGTCGTACAGGCGGAGGACTCCTCGGCGGACGCGTACGACCTCCTCACCTCCCAGATCAACGACCTGCGCGACGACCTCAGCCTCGACATCGACTACCTCGGCCTCGTCGTGAACCTCTACGACGGCCGCCGCGGCTACATCGCGACCTCGTCCCTCCAGGCCTGGATGGACATAAAGGATCCCCGGGTCGTGGCGATCGTGCCCGACCTCAAGGAACAGCGCGAGTCCGTCCGCCTCAAGCAGCCCCTCTTCGTCTACGCCCCCAACGGCGACCAGGCAGTCGCCCTGCGCGCCCTCGCCCGGGAGATCTCATGAGCAGCAAGGCAGACAAGCTCGGCGTCTCGGCGTCCTTCGCACGGGCCCAGCCCGTCGGCGTCAGCTCCCGCCGCGCCGCCATCGCCGAGGCCACCGGTGCCCCCACCTCCGGCGTCGTCCCGCCCTCCGAGGTTCCCATCGAGGCCCTCGCCCACAACCCGTTCAACCTCCGCGAGGACCTCACCGAGCTCGAAGAGCTGGCCCAGTCCCTGACCGTACGCGGCCAGCTGCAGCCCCTCGCGGTCGCGACCCGGCTGGCCTTCATGGAGGCCCACCCGGGCCAGACCGACGGCCTCGGCCGCGCCCCGTACGTGGTCATCGACGGCAACCGCCGCCTCGCGGCCGCCCAGCTGGCCGGGCTCAAGACGATGCACATCCACGTCAACGACGCCCTGTCCGCCTCGGCCGCCGACATCCTCGAATCGGCGCTCATCGCCAACGTCCACCGGGTCGACGTGGCCCCCATGGACCAGGCACGCGCCCTTCAGGAACTGGTCGACGTCCACGGCTCCCAGGCCCAGGTGGCCAAGCGGATCGGCAAGACGCCGGCCTGGGTCTCGCAGCGCCTGACCCTCCTCAACCTGACGCCCGACCTCCAGGAGAAGGTGGAGACGGGCGAGCTGAAGGTCGAGCCCGCCCGCCGCATCGGCCGCCTCCCCCAGGAGGAACAGACGGCCGCCGCGGCGGAGACCATCAACGCCGTCAACCCCCCGCGCCAGCGCACCCGCCCGACGACCCAGACCGTTAACGGCGTTAACGCCGTTAACGCCCCGACGCCCGCCCCCGCTCCCCCCGCCGCCACCCCCCGCATCACGATCTCCACGCACTCCCCGGAGACCATCGCGGACGCCCTCACCGCGCACCTCACCCCGGACGACCTGAAAGCCGTCACGGAACTCCTCATGCAGCGCATCTGAGCTGCCGCACCCACGCCGGGGGCGCTGACGGCGTTAACGCCGTTAACGCCCCCACGTGCGTTTCATGTGCGTTCAAGCGTGCGATTCACATATGGTGCTCCTGGAGGTAGTACCGATGAGCGAGACGAACGAACAGACCACCCTCTTCGCAGCGGTCGACGCCCTGCTAGAGGAAGCGGCCGCCCAGGACGGGCTGCCCCACCCCGACGAGCGCAAGCGCCTGCGCGAGGCCGCCGGCCTCAGTCAGGACCAGATCGCCAAGGCGCTCTCCGTCCGCCGCGAGACCGTCACCTCCTGGGAAACCGGCCGCACCGCCCCCCGCCCGCCCAAGCGCGCCGCGTACGCCCGTCTCCTCGAAGGCCTCTCCGCCCTCCACCCCCCGGCCCTCGTTAACGCCGTTAACGCCGTTAACGGCGAGACCCCGGCCGACCCCCCCACCACCCCGACCGTTAACGCCGTTAACACCGCGCCCCCCACCCCGGCCCCGACCGTTAACGCCGTTAACGCCGCACCCACCCCCTCCTCCACCATTAACGCCGTTAACACCGAACCGGCCCCGGCCCCCGAACCCGAGCCCACCCCGGCACCCCGGGCACCCTCCCCCACCGTTAACGCCGTTAACGCCGTTAACGCCCACCCCCCCACCTCCACCCACCGCCCACCCCAGCGCTCCACCCCCACCCCCACCCCCCTGGCAGGCAACGGTCCCCTCGCCGTCCTCGACGGCACCGGCCACGCCCACGCCGCCGGCGGCCTCCTCCTCCCCCACCCCACCTCCGGCCTCCCCGACCTCGTCGCCTGGGCGCTCGGCCCCGACGCCGACCTCCGCGCCCCCCGCCTCCACCACAACGGCCGCGACGGAGACCCCCTCCTCGTCCTCACCGCCCCCGCCGCCGAACAGCTCGGCCTCCCCCTCACCCTCGAAGACCGCCGCGCCCTGCGCCTCCCGGACAACCACCCCGTCATCAAGCAGCTCACCAAGGCCAAGTGGCAGCTCACCCGCCGCGGCTTCGGCCCCTGGCCCCGCATCTACCGCCCGGCCTCCCCCACCACCGGACGCCAGTGCGTCCAGCTCGCGGTCCTCCCCTGGGGCGCCCTCGACCCCCGTGCCTGGGGCGAGGACACCGCGGACCTCCCCGCCCCCGAACTCGCCGAGCTGCTCACCACCTACGCCGCCCGCGTGCTCACCCCCCGGGGTTCCACCGCCGTCACCGGCCTGGAACTCATGACGGCCCTGCGCCCGCCGACCCGCGCCGCGCGCAACCCCCAGACGAACACATGGGAGTCGGCCCCCGTCCCCGGCTCCCTCACCCGCCCCGTCGACCCGGCCCCCCCGGAGGCCCCCGACGAGCACCCGGTGGTCGCCGCCCTCTACCCCCGCGCCCACCAGCGGACCCCGGACCAGGTCCTCGACGAGGAGGCGTACGACTGGATCCGCGACCCGGAGCTCCTCACCGACGCCGAGTGCGCCCTCACCCACGCCGTCGGCATCGACGTGAACATGGCCTTCGCCGCGGCCGCGAACCGCCTCACCGTCGGCATCGGCCCCGCGGTCCACACCACGTCCCCCCGCTTCGACCCCAAGCTCCCCGGGTGCTGGCTCGCCGACCTCTCCTCCCTCTCCCTCGACCCTCGCCTCCCGAGCCCCTTCACCCCCCACGGCAAGCCCCCCACCGGCCCCGCCTGGTACGCGACACCGACCCTCGCCTACGCCCAGGAGCTCGGCCACGAGGTCCACCCCGCCGAGGCCTGGACCCGCCCGGACAACGGCCCCTACCTCGACGCCTGGTACACCCGCCTCCGCGACGCCTACATGGCGACCATGGCCGACCTCGGCATCACCCCGTCCCTCACGGAGTCCGAGTTCCTCACGGCCATGACGACGTACAAGACGGACGCCCCCCACACCTCCACTGCGGTCCTCTCCGCGATCAAGTCCACGGTCAAGGGCGGCATCGGCAAGCTCCGCGAGCGCCCCCAGGGCGCCTCCTACCGGCCCGGCGAAGCCTGGCCCGCCCTGGAACGCCCCACCTGGCGCCCCGACATCCGCGCCGCCGTCATCTCCACCGCCCGCGTCAACATGCACCGCAAGATGCGCAAGCTCGCCACCGGGACCGGCCTGTACCCCATCGCGGTCCTCTCCGACTGCGCGGTCTACCTCTCCGACGGGCCGGGCCCGCTGGACTTCCTCCCCCACACCCCCGAGGGCAAGCCCCTCCCGGGCGGCTTCCGCCTCGGCGTCAGTCCCGGCATGGTCAAGCACGAGGGCACCCAGCCCCTCCTGTGGGCCGTGCAGCTCCTCGACCAACACCTCAACCCGGCCCGCCACATCAAGGGCCACGACGCGGCAGCAGACGGCGAGTAACCGATGTCCGACATCTCCGACAGCCTCACCAAGGCCGACGAACTCCACTTCACCCGCCCCATCCCGAAGTCCGCGGGCGCCCAGATGCGCTTCCTCCTCAAGCAGCTGAAATCCACGAAGGCCGTGGCAGCCGCCCTGGGCATCTCCCAACGCACGGTCGAGCGCTACGTGAAGAACGAGATCAAGCAGCCCAAGCCGGCCCTCGCCGCCCGCCTGGAAACCGAGGTGCGCCGCCGCTGGCAGCCCCTGGTCCGCAAGCGCGCCCGCGAACAGGCCGCCCGCACCACCGGACTCGTCATCGAGACCCGCGCCCGCTTCGGCTTCACGGCGGCCCCCGGCACCACCGACGACGGCCGCATGCGGCGCATCACCCAGCACCTCCCCCCGGAGTACGCACAGCGCCTCTTCGCGGCCCAGGAGACCGGCGCCACCGAAGCCCAGCTCCGCCACATCACGGCCGAGGCCCTCCAGGAGATCTACTTCAAGGACAACGGCGCCCGCGCGACGTCCCTCCTCGTCGAGTTCACGGACATCGACTACGTCGACTTCGCCTTCTGACGCCCACCGCCCGCCGCTCCCCCGGGCGGCCGCGCCGACCCAATACTAGTCATGTACATAATAGCCATGTACATTATTTCCCATGAGCACAGCACCCGAGAACGCCACCGCCGGCTTCCTGGTCTGGCGCCTGTCGATGAAGTGGCGGGTGGCCGTCGACCGGGCGGTCACACCGCTGGGCATGACGCACGCGCAGTACTCCCTGATGGCCTCGCTCTACGGGATGTCCCGCTCGGGCACCCGCCCGAACCAGCGTCAGCTCGCCGACCACACGGGCCTCGAACCGCTCTACGTCTCCAAACTCGCCCGGGCCCTGGAGACCTCCGGCCTGATCGCCCGCACCCGGGACCCGAACGACCCCCGCGCCTTCCAGCTGTCGCTCACCGAGCAGGGCCGCGAGGTCACGAAGCACGCCATCGAGGCCGTCCAGGGGCTCCTGGACCAACTCCTCGAACCGCTCGGCGGCCGGAACGGCCCCCGCGCCTCCCAGTTCACCCGTGAGCTGGCGACCCTGCTCGACGCGCCTCTCGACGCAGCACCTCTTGACCGGACCACCGAGCACGAGAAGGAGCAGCCATGACCACCACCGCCCCCACCCTCAACGCCCGCGTCATAGCCCTCGCCCACCACGCCGCCCGCACCCTCGCGGAGGGCGCACTGGACAGCCACGGCGTCACGTTCCACCAGAGCGTCACCCTCCGGGCCGTCACCGTCGCCGGCGGATCCGTCCCGCACGGTGAACTGGTCGCCGAGATCCAGGACTCCCTCAAGACCACCGAACCGCTCGTCGAGTCCGTCATCGAGGAACTGCTCACGGCGGGCCTCCTCACCGAGGACGACACCCGCCTCCGCCTCACGGACACCGGCCGCGACCTGTACGAGACCACCGCCGCCGCGACGGCCCGGATCGCCGCCCGCCTGTACGCCGGGATCCCCGCCGAGGACCTGGCGGTCGCCGGCCGCGTACTCACCCTGATCACGGACCGCGCCAACGCCGAACTGGGCACCCCCTGAGCCCCACCCACCCAAGGGCACACAAGCCCATCCAAGCCCCTGAAACCCTTTGAGGGCCCCGGGATACCCCGGGGCCCTCAAAGGCTCTTGAAACACCCTCAGAAGCCCTCTACGGGCCCCTCCTCAAACCTTCTACCCAACAGCGTGCAGCGTCCGCCGCCGCTTCGACTCCGCGGCCTTCTTCGCGGCGGCCTGCGCCGCCCGCTTCTTCCGCTGCTCCGCGAGCTGGTCCTGGTACTCCGCCACCGCCTGGTGGTAGCTGGCGACGTACCCGCGCGCGTCCAGCCGCTCGTCCGCGGCCATCTCGTTCACCGCCGCGACGGCGTCCTCGAAGGAGTTGTACCCGGCCAGCATCGGGTTGATCTGGTAGACCCCGTTCCTGACCTTCCGCACGAGCTTGGCCAGTTCCAGGCTGCGCAGGGCGGCGTTGACGCTCGGCCTGCTCAGCTCCAGCAGCCCCCCGATGGTGGCCTGGTCGATGAGGATCCGGCCGCCCGGCTCACTCAGCGAACGCAGCTTCAGCAGCACACGGTACGCGGCAGGCGGAAGGTCCAGGTCGGAGAGAAGCCCGTCGGCGTTGACCGCAGCGAATCGCAAGGTGCTCACTGAGCTGTCCCTTCTTCCTTGCGCTGCGCCCGGCTGAGCCGGCGCGCAGCGCGCTCTTTGGACCGTTCGGCCCGCAGTTCCTCGATTGCCTGCCGCATGTGGTCCAGCGACGGGAACCGCACCAGGTCCGGCAGGCTCGTGTCGCCGCGAATCTGCGAGATGGTGCTGTGCTGCTCCACCTTCACGAACTCACCCGCCGTCTCCGTCCCCGGGATGAACTCGGCCACCCGGTAACTGTAGGGCGGGTTGAACTGGTACACACCCCGCCGCACCTTGAAGACGATCCCATGAGACATGACGGTGTGCAGGGCCTCCGAGGTCTTTGTCCGACTGACGTCGAGGATCGTAGCCATCTCCTCCTGCGTAAGTGGAATCCGCCCTCCCGCCCGCTGGCACGCGATCAGCAGCAGGATGAGCCTCAGGGGCAAGGCTTCCCGGAAGTACTGCGCGATCACCAGGAAGAACTCGAGGCTGTCCATCGAGAACGCATTTGGCTGACTCTGCGTCCCGTAGAACTCCAGCGGCTTGCGCTCACCGTCCAGCGTCAGCTTCCGGCTGGGGTACCGCTTCGCCAGGCTGTCCAGATCCTTGACCGGAGCCAGCGGCTGACTCCACGCCGAGATCGCGTCATCAACGGGGAGATCAGGACGCGGCGCGCGCGACGGACTCTGCCGGCGGCGCTGTGCTTCTGATGACACGAGGATGCTCTCCACTTCGTTGATCTGGAGAGAGAGTATGTCAACAAGGGTGACACTAATGTCACGCTCGTTGACGTTCGGCGTGTCTTGTGTCCCCCCAGGAGGGACACATCTCGGCCAAGGCCCCTCGCGGTCCGCTCTCGGACCCCCGCACCCAACGCCTCCCCGCCCCGGCGCAGTTCGCCGACGTATCTCCACAAGAACGTCAGCCTCCCCGACGTTTTGGCCCAAAAAGCGTCAGCCTCACTGACGTTTTACAGGAGTTCTGTCCCCCTACCAGCGACACATCCCCCGAGTTATGTCCCTTCTGAGGGGACATAACTTTCCCCCCGCACCCCCTCTGACCTGCGGCAACGCATATCCGTACCCTCTATAGGCCGTCCCCTGCCGCGCTGCGCGTACTCAACGCCGTCGTACAACCCACTTCCCGGCCTCACTTCCCGACCCCACAGCTCCCCAGCCACCGAACCGCTGGCCCCCGGACACCCTGTCCATAACCACGCAGAATCTGACTGATTCCTATCTCTATCCCGACATCACTTTGAATCAGGACCCCAACGACCATTAACGCCGTTAACGCCCTGACCCCAACCTCGACCAAACCACTAGCGCCCCACAGCACGTTCTCAGCTGGTCAGACCTCGGCAAGGTCTCGGCCATCTCCTTGGCTTCAGCCCCAGGCTCGGCCTACTGCCGCTTGCCCTGGGCCTCAAGGCCTCGTCGCAGGTATGGAAGGACGACCTCAACGGCGGCGTAGACCAGGAGGAGGAACAGGCTAAGGAGGGCGGGCCCGGCATGTTGGAGATCGCCTCGGTCACCTTCACCAATGGGGGCGACAACATGGGCGTCTACGTGCCAGTCTTCCCAACCTCCGGTGCTACCGGGATGAGCGTTCACCTGAGGATCTCAGCTGAAGCCCCTAGTAGTTACGGAGCAAATCTGAGGAACATCGGCCGCAGGCCGACTCTCGGTAGTGAAGCTTTCTGGCAAACCCAGCGAGGCAGGTGCTTTTGCACAAATCGTGAACCAAACCTTCCCTTCAGCCCGGCAAGGGGACTGGTCCCTAAGACGGTGTCTCACGTGGCGATCTTGCCTGCTGTACGGCCGTAGACACTCTGGGTCGGGACGGCCAGCCTGTCAGGCCGGCCAGCTGAGGCAGCCGTCCACGATGGCCGGTAGAGACGTGGGCATCCCGTCGGTGACCCAGGTGAATTCGAGGGCTGCGAGCGTGGCTCCCCGGTCCGTCCAGACGAGGATCTCGCCGACGTAAGCGCCTGACGGGTCATAGACCTGCGCGTCTACGGGCACGAGCTCTTTCGGAAGTGCTGCATGCTCGCAAGGTTCCCGGACCTCCAGGTCCACACTCACGGAGTCAGGCCCCCAAGCGGCGATCACCTCGGTGAGATCCAGCTGACTCCGCAGTTGCGAGGCGCCAACGAACTCCGCTGACAGTACATGTTCAAGCACTGCTCGTTCGTCGGCGTTCAGCGGGCGCGGGTCGGTGGAAAGGGGAGCCATGCGCCCATTCTGAAGTGGTGGGAGGCAATCAGCCCAACGCCGACACCGACCGCCGCCGGGACCGCCCGGCTGCGGCATCATGATCGTTCATGGGTGGGGAACTCTCTCAGTGGCTTGTACCGGATGATCTGTGGGCCCTGGCTGAGCCGGTACCGCCTTCCTTCCCCTTGCGTCTGCAGGGCGGTGGCACCCCGCCAATCGACCAACGTTCCGTGTTCACGGCCGTCGTGCACGTGCTGACCAGCGGGTGCACGTGGCGGTATCTGCCACCGACGTTCGGAGTATCACCGGCGACGGCTTACCGGAGGTTCTCCATCTGGACCGCATCCGGAGTGTGGCGTTGGCTGCACCGGGTGGTTCTGAACGAGATTGGATCCCGCGGCGGATTGGACTGAAGCTTCGTGACCGTCGACGTGGCCTCCGTGCACGCGAAAAGAGGGGTCCGCTGACAGAGCCGAATCCGGTCGACCGAGGCAAAGCAGGCAGCAAACTGCTCCTTCTGACCGAGGCACAGGGGCTCCCTGTCGTCGTCGGGGTGTCCGCCTCAAACGTCAACAATGTCCAAGCACTTCGCCCGCTCCCTCGGAATCCGGGCTGTCCGCTCACCCTGCGGCTCGCCTCGGCAACACCCCAACAAGGTCCGGGCTGACAAGGCATACCACTCCGCCTGCAACCTGGCGTGGCTACTCGAACGCAACATCACTTCACGGATCACCCGGGGAAACGTGGAGTCCTCCCAACGGCTCGGAAGACACCAGTGAAAGATCGAGAGATCGATCTCATGGCTCTTCCGATACCGATGGCTGACCGTCCGTTATGAACGCAAAGGCAGTCAATTCCTCGCCTTCCTCGGTCTCGCCTCAGCCATGACCTCCTACAAAAAGCTCGACAAGTTCACCATGCGAGACACCGTCTAAGCACCGAGCTCTCAATACCCGGAGCGAAGCGGGCGCTTCCAACAGAAGGTTGGTTTTGGGCAGCTTCGCCGCCCAGAGCCGAGCGCAGCGAGGCGGGTGTCTCTAGGACGCGGAGCATCCTAGAGCCCCGGAGCGAAGCGGAGGGGCTCCGGCCAAAGGCCGGCTCTGGGGCGCGAAGCGCCCTTCCTCCAAGCGAAGCGAGGAGGGTTCCTCTAGGACGCGGAGCGTTCTAGAGCTCTGTGGCGGAGCCTAGGAGCCCCGCCCGGAAAGGCGGCTTGGGGCGCAAAGCGCCCCTCCGCCGAGCGTAGCGAGGAGGGTTCCTCTTGGCCGCGCAGCGGCCAAGAGCCCGGAGCGAAGCGGAGGGCCACCCGGCCGAAGGCCGGCTCTGGGCGGCGAAGCCGCCCGCCGCCGAGCGAAGAGAGGCGGGTCCCTCTAGGACGCGGAGCGTCCTAGAGCCCTGGAGCGGAGCGGAGGGGCTCCGGCCAAAGGCCGGCTCTGGGGCGCGAAGCGCCCCGCCGCCGAGCGCAGCGAGGCGGGTCTCTTCCCAGGCGCGCAGCGCCTG
>NZ_CP108162.1:0-497602 GCF_045160885.1 Streptomyces sp. NBC_00158 | reverse complement strand
GTACCTGAGCGCTGCGCGCTCAGGAGAGACCGGCCTCGCTGCGCTCGGCCAAGGCGCCTTCGGCGCCTGCTCCTCCGCTTCGCTCCGGAGCGCTGAGCCGCTTCGCTGCGCTCAGCGGGGCCCGGCTTCGCCGGGCCAGGGCCGGCCCTTCGGGCCGGAGTCCTGTGCTTCGCTTCGGACTGGTTCGGGGGTTTCGCTTCGCTTCACCCCCGAACGCCTCGCTTCGCGAGGCGGGGTGACCCCGTTTCACGGGGTCTGGGACTGGCGGCCGTTGGGGTGTCCGCTGCGCTCCCACCCCCGCAGGGTATGGGGCCTGTCGTGTCAGTCCCTGACGATCTCTGTACGGCTGGAGACGTGGGCCATCCGTTCTCCGTTGGGTGTACCCATGAGGAGTTCGAGGACGACGCAGAATCGGGAGCCGGGTCCGAACGACTGCTGAACGGCGTTCGCGGAATCGGTCAACGCCGCTCGTATCAACTCGCCGAGCGACACTTTCTCGGGGTCCAGGCCCTTCCAGGCGTCCTGGTTGGCGAGGAGGGCCAGTGCGATCGCCTCTCGGTTCTCCTCGTCGCGCAGTTCCTCGAACGTCGCTTGAACGGAGAACTCCTTCGCGATCGACTTGAGGGAAAGCATGACGTGAGTGTGAATGTCTATCCTCGCCACGATGGGGCCACCTTCTGATCTCTCCGACAGATTCATACACGGTTCGGCATGGCGAGTCGGCCGTCTCGAGCCTCGGTCGCCACCGCGCGTTCAACAGTATGCGCCACATTGCGGTGCACTGGTGCGTGCATCAAAGCAGATGCATCATGTACCGTTGGCAGAAATAGGCCACATGCGGTGGCTGCTCTGGGAACGGGATACTGGATGCCTGTCTATGAATACCTTCCCCACGAGTTGGCTCGCCATGGTGTGCTGAGAAGAGCGACAGGCCTGGACCTGAACCAGGTCATGGAGCACGTCCGACTTGCGCAAGAACGCGAGACCGTCGCGAGTGCCGGGCCGGACGAACCACTGGCCCTGAGTGAGGAGTGGATCGCCTCCTTCCAACACAACCAATGGCGACGCATTGCCCACGTCATGACCGAACAGCAGATGCCCGTCTACGAGCCAGCCAACGACCCTCGGGCGATCCGATATGAGGAACAGCGGCTACAGCGCCTTGAAGAAGACCGGACGCACGCCGGGCAACCCGACGCTCAAGGGTCCTTCGAACTGCTCAGGCATCGGGTCTACCGGATCACTGGCCGGCCCACCGGCGAGCGCGCGTCGGATGATGCCCAGTTCGTCGTCCACCTGATGGCAGGCTCACTCAGCGAGGCCGCTTACCGGGCCTGGCGCACCTACGGACGACCTGACAGCACCTACCGGACGAGCCACATCACCTCCGTTGAACAGGTCCTGCCGGAACCAGGAGAATCCTTTTGATCTCACTCCGAGAACATCAGGTAGACCAGAAATCCGCGTTCCGGAATTGGGTCGGATTCCCTGCAAGGTCATCCGCGCCCCCGCAGGGTGCCCGCGGCACCATCGTGTCAGCGACCGGCTCGGGCAAGACGATCACCGCCGCCGCGTGCGCGCTGGAGTCCTTCGCGGACGGCCGGATCCTCGTCACCGTGCCCACCCTGGACCTGCTCGCCCAGACCGCCCAGGCGTGGCGCCGGGTGGGCCACCGTGCCCCGATGATCGCCGTCTGCTCCCTGGAGAACGACCCCGTGCTGGGCGAGCTGGGCGTGCGGACCACAACGAACCCGATCCAGCTCGCCCTGTGGGCCTCCTCAGGGCCGGTCGTCGTGCTCGCCACCTACGCCTCCCTCGTCGACCGCGAGGACATCGACGCACTCGAGGGCCAGCGGAAGGTCCGCGGGCCCCTGGAAGCCGCACTGGCGGGCGGGGCGCGGCTCTACGGGCAGCAAATGGCGGGCTTCGACCTCGCGATCGTCGACGAAGCCCACGGCACCGCCGGCGACCTCGGCCGCCCGTGGGCCGCGATCCACGACAACACCCGCATCCCCGCAGGCTTCCGGCTCTACCTCACCGCCACCCCGCGCATCCTGGCCGCAGCACGCCCGCAGAAGGGCACCGGCGGCCAGGAGGCAGAGATCGCGAGCATGGCCGACGATCCGGACGGAACCTACGGCGCGTGGCTCGCGGAGCTGGGGCTGTCCGAGGCGATCGAGCGGGGGATCCTCGCCGGTTTCGAGATCGACGTGCTGGAGATCCGCGACCCCTCCCCCGTCCTGGGCGAGTCCGAGGAGGCGCAGCGGGGCCGGCGCCTGGCGCTGCTGCAGGCCGCGCTCCTCGAGCACGCCGCGGCGTACAACCTCCGTACGGTCATGACCTTCCACCAGAAGGTCGAGGAAGCAGCCGCGTTCGCGGACAAGCTGCCCGAGACCGCTGCCGAGCTGTACGCCACCGACGCCTCCGACGCCGATCTGGCGGCCGCGGCCAAGCTGCCGAAGTCCTCGATCGACGCCGAGTTCTACGAGCTTGAGGCCAGCCGCCACGTACCCCCGGACCGGGTCTGGTCGGCATGGCTGTGCGGCGACCACCTCGTCACCGAGCGCCGCGAGATCCTGCGCCAGTTCGCCAACGGCATCGACGCCGACAACCGGCGCGTACACCGCGCGTTCCTCGCCTCCGTACGCGTCCTCGGCGAAGGCGTCGACATCACCGGCGAGCGCGGGGTGGAGGCGATCTGCTTCGCCGACACCCGCGGCTCCCAAGTCGAGATCGTCCAGAACATCGGCCGCGCCCTGCGACTCAACCGCGACGGCAGCACCAAAATCGCCAGGATCATCGTGCCGGTGTTCCTGGAGCCGGGCGAGGACCCCACCGACATGGTGGCCTCCGCGAGCTTCAAGCCGCTTGTAGCCGTCCTCCAGGGCCTGCGCTCCCACGATGAGCGCCTGGTCGAGCAGCTCGCCTCCCGCGCCCTCACCAGCGGCAAGCGAAAGGTGCACCTCCGACGCGACGAGGACGGGCGGTTCGTCGGGGCCGGCGGCGAGGGGGACGGCGAGGACCAGGAGGACGGCGCCGACGCCGCGGCCGAGTCGGCCCTGCTCCACTTCTCCAGCCCGCGCGACGCCGCCACCATCGCCGCGTTCCTGCGCACCCGCGTCTACCGGCCCGAATCCCTGGTGTGGCTGGAGGGCTACCAGGCCCTGCTGCGGTGGCGGGCGGAGAACGGCATCACCGGCGTCCACGCCGTCCCGTACGACACCGAGGTCGCAGTCGGCGTCACCAAGGCGTTCCCGCTCGGGCGGTGGGTCCACCAGCAGCGCAAAGCCCTGCGGGCCGGGGAGCTGGAGGACCGGCGCAGGGTCCTCCTGGACGCGCCGGAGGCCGGGATGGTGTGGGAGCCGGGCGAGGAAGCGTGGGAGGCCAAGCTCGCCGCCCTGCGGTCGTACCGACGGGCCACAGGGCACCTGGCGCCCCGGCAGGACGCCGTGTGGGGCGAGGACGACGAGATGGTGCCCGTCGGGCAGCACATGGCCAACCTCCGCAGGAAGGGCGCGAAGAACGGCCTGGGCAAGGACCCGGACCGGGCGGCGGAGCGCGCGGCGCAGCTGACCGCGATCGACGAGGACTGGGACTGCCCCTGGCCGCTGGACTGGCAGCGCCACCACCGCGTCCTCGCGGACCTGGTCGACGCCGACGGCCAGCTGCCCGACATCGCCCCGGGCGTGCTCCTGGACGGCGACGACATCGGACGGTGGCTCCAGCAGCAGAAGCAGCCGGCTACCTGGGCGCGCCTGCTGCCTGAGCAGCAGGAACGGCTGACCGTCCTGGGCGTGCAGCCCGACCAGAAGCCGTCTCCCGCCCCCGCAGCCAGCCGCGGAGCGAAGCGACCGAGCAAGGCGCAGCAGGCATTCCAACGTGGCCTGACAGCCCTCACACAATGGGTCGAGCGGGAAGGCACCCACCGGCCCGTCCCCCGCACCCACGGAGAAGAGATCACAGTCGAGGGCGAGGCCGAACCGACCGTCGTGAAGCTCGGCGTGTGGATCTCCAACACCAAAAGCAGGCGCGACAAGCTCACCGCCGACCAACACGCCGCCCTCGCGAAACTGGGCATCGACTGGGCCTGAGCCTGACCGGCGCTGAGGTGGCATGTGTGGGACCCCGGATAGAAATCGTTCCGGGGTCTCGAGCCATGGCCCATCACAGGCCGCGAAGCCGAGGCAGGAAGCCAGTGAGGCACTGCCACGTGTCCAGGGTTACGCCCCTTGGGCCAGGCCAATTCGCTCGCCAAGGACGAAAGAGTGACCTGCGGTGCCTGCTGAACTGGGATCCGGATCCGCTACGAGATCCGAGCCGAGCTCCACCTCGGACTGCTCCACCTCGCCTGCAGCATCCTCTGCTTACGACGACTCGTTCTGAATCGATCGGTCATAGGGTGACGCGCGGGCGCTTGAGGCTGCTGAATGTCGCCCCGGCGATGAGGACCGCAACGCCCGCCAGGAAGGCGGGCATGCTGGCCGCAGGGTGCAGGACGATGGCCCACGGCTGTGCGCCACGACCGCCGCTCTTCCATCCCCCCACGGCAAGAACCAGGGGTACGGCGGTCAGGACCGGCGGTGTGATCCGGGCGCCTGCGAGGGGGGCGAGGAGCAGCGCGAGTCCGAGGTAGAAGGCGGTGTTCCGGCCGATGGCCAGGGCCACGGGGGCGGCTCCCGCAAAATGCCCGAGGACGGCCATGGCCAGGGTAAGGACCGCGCATGCGCCGGCGAGGAAGACATCCCAGCGGTGGACTGCCCGCACGGCCACGGTTTCCGTGGCCGTGCGGGCGCGGCCCGTGAAGGCGAGCCAGATCACGGCGGGGACGACGGTGATCAGCGCGGCGAACAGGAAGTTTCCGGCACCGCCGACCATCGCGGGGATGGGGATGCGGCTCTGCCCGAACGCCAAGCCGGCGCCGGCCGTCACCACGGTGACGGTGACGATCGTAGGAACGTTGCGGGATGCGGCCCACCAGTTCACCGGCCCGCTCCTTCAGGGTTCAAGGCCGGCTTCTGGTCGCATCCGGTGAGCGCGGCCCGGTTCGCCTCGTACCAGGCGTGCTGACGGTCAGAAGGCAGCGTGAGGACCTGCTGGGCGAGCTTCGCATCGTCGGGGGAGACACGGCCCTGGACAGGCGCCGGGGGTGCTTGGGTGGCGATGGCCGTCAGCCATGCGGTGAGCGGCCCTCGCGCGGGGAACGCAGGGTACTTGTGGCTGGTTCGGGCGCATTCGGGTACGGGGGGCAGGAGGGTGTTAGCGAGGTTGGCGGTGATGTCCTGCTCGCGGACCTGGCCCTTGCCTCCGAAACCGGCCTGTCCGGGTTTGAGGTCACGGCTTTGGGTGAGGGAGGGAACCACGGGAAGCCCGACGCCCTTCAGTCGGCTGGTGTAGGCGCGAGTGGTCGCCACTATCCGCGTGCGCCCCGGGGTCTCGGGCCACAGGCACACTTCCGGAACGCCAGCGGTGTCACAGACCAGCGCGTCGGGGTTCCGGTCTGCGACCGGGTTGTAGCCCATGTCCACGACCAGGAGCACCGAGGCCGCGGACGCGGCGACGAGGGCGGCCAGCGGCTTCCACCGATCGGCCTGGGCGATCGCGAGCAGGCATGCGGTGATGATCCCGCCGCTGAACAGGAGCGGCGCCCACACGGCCACCGGGTCGATCACCGATCCGACCGAGCAGCAGCTGTCGTAGGCGCCCGCGACCAGGTGGCGGGGCCAGGGGGTGTCCCAGGATCCGGGGAACGCGGTCAGGCAGAACCCGGCGACCATCGCCAGCGGTGCGGCCGCGAGGTGCGGAAGGCGGCCGCCCAGGAGGTGTCCGGCCAGTGTGGCGGCGGCCATCAGGAGCGCGTACACCGCGAACATGCCCAGGTGGGAGAGAGACGGAAGGGTTCCCGCGGCCGAGACCGCGACACCGGCCGCGACGAGCATTCCGGCAACGCCCATCACCCAGACCGGGGCCAGCAACGGCAGCACGATGGCGAGCCGGCTTCGGGAAGGGGCTTGCCCGAAGACGTCGCCTCGGCGCAGGCGTGCGCCCTCCCACGCTCCGCTCGCCGCGCACGCGGCAGCGGCGAACGGAATGGCGTACGAGGCGTTGCCCAGCACCGACGGCCCGTACCCGGGGACAGTGCCTGCGGTGATCGGGGCCGACAGGAGCAGCAGGATGTACCCGGCGAGGAGGACGAGCATGGGTCCGGCGGAGGAGGACCGCAGGAGAGTGGTGATGCGCATCGGTCAGATCTCCCGTCCGACGAGCATCATGTAGGCGGCCTCGGCCTGGTCGCGTCCGCGCGTGGCGGCCGGCGCCAGGGCGTGGAAGTCGGCGGGGCCGCCCTGGAAGCAGATCTTCCCGTGGGCGAGGACCACCACCTGTGTGTACAAGTCGGCCAGGTCTTCCGTCTGGTGCGTGGAGACGACCACCTGCACGCTGTCGGCCAGGTCCTCGACCAGTTCACGGAACACCAGGCGCTGCGTGGGGTCGAGGCCGGCGGTCGGCTCGTCCATCAGGATCAGCTTGCTGCGGTGGGTCAGCGCCCCGGCGATTCCCATGCGCCGAAGCTGGCCACCGGACACCTGGTGGCTCTTGCGCCCCGCGAGGCGGGTGAGGTCGACACGGCGCAGCGCGTCCTCTGACGCGTTCCAGGCCAAGTCCTTCGGCATGCCCTTGAGCCATCCTGCATAGGCGACCTGTTCGCGTACGGTCAGCCCGGGCATGGGGGTGATCTGCTGGGGGATCCACGCCACGCGTTCACGGTAGGCGGCCAGATGCCGGCCCTTCGCGGCACTTCCCTCGAAAGTGACCGACCCGGACGAGGGCGACAGGTGAGAAGCGGCCAAGGCCATCAGCGTGGACTTGCCGGCTCCGTTCGGGCCGAGGAGGACCGTCGCCCGTGCGTCAATCCGGAGACTGAACTCGCTGAAGACGGGCGCATTCCGGCCGTAGCGGAAGGAAACGCGATCAAAGATCAGAGACATGAGGAACGCACAATCCGCCTCCCGCTGTCAGCGGTAAGGCCTTGCTCATGGGAGAGTGGACACCAGAGGGTCCCGGTGCTGAATCCACCGGGACCCTCGTACTACGTGTTCAACGTCGGCACTACCAGCCGACCTTCACGTAGCGGACGGAGATGTACGTGCCGCTGGACACGTCCGTCAGCGCGAAGTAGTAGTTGCCCGCATCGTCGGGGTCGCCGTAGTCGACCCACCCGCAGTAGTTTCTCCGGGTTCCCTTGCTCCGGTCCGGGGCGCTGGGGACGTCCTTCCACAGACGCAGATCGGCGTAGTTGAACCCGCCACCGCCGTCCGCCGTGCAGCCCTCGAAGTAGATGCCCGTGTAGTCCGAGCTGCTGTTGCTGTCATACCAGCGCCGCGACTCGTTACCTGCCCGCCACGACCCGATGGACGACTCGAATTGACCTTCCGTCGCCCCGGCGTGTGCCGGAACCACGGACACCGCACCCACTAACGCGGCCCCCGCCATCGCACCGGCCCACGACCTTAAACCGATCTTCACTCGATCCCTCTCATGTCTGGGGCGCCACCGTATCTGAGCGCCGCCTGGGAGCCGGCAGGCCCGACTCCGGATTCGATCTGCGGCTACCAGCCGACCTTGACGTAATCGATCTTGATGAAGTCGCCCTGGCCGACGTCCGCCAGCTGGAAGTAGTAGTTGCCCGCATCGTCGGGATCGCCGTAGTCGACCCACCCGCAGTAGTTGTTCCTGGTGCCCTTGCTCCGGTCCGGGGCGCTGGGGACGTCCTTCCACAGACGCAGTGACGCGTAGTCGTAGCCCCTGAAGTCGTCCGACTGGCACCCCTGGAAGTAGATGCCGGTGTAGTCCGAGCTGCTGTTGCTGTCATACCAGCGGCGCGACTCGGTCGGGGCCGTCCACCATTCGATGTGGGACTCGAACTGGCCCTCGGTGACGCCCGCGTTCGCCGGCGTGATGCCGCCGATTCCCAGGAGCACAACACCGGCCATCAGACCGGCTGCCTTCTTTCGCCGGGTACTCATCGGATCCCCTTCCCTTCTCGTTGACCCTGTGTGAGGGAATGACGGAGGGAGGAAACATTCGCACAAGCGCCTCCCCCCAAGGCGCCCTGAACCATATCCGCAGAACACCCCATTCCGTGGCGGGTGTTCGAGTGTGGCTCAATTGCACACCTGCCCCTTACACCCCGTGCAACACGGGCCAGGTGCAAAAACCACAAGCCAGAGGGATTGCAGACAGTCACCACATTGTCTCGATCACGAGCCCGCCCCACACCCGCCCCGCTGGCGTCCGGACTCGGGCCCGACCCTGGCTGCTCCTCGTGGAGAACACCGCCGCGTTCACAGGCCTCCGTGAAATCCTCGGCACCTGGCCCGACCGCAGCCAGGTCGGATGGCTCGCCTTCGGCAAGGCCAGGCACCGCCTTCGTGTCAGCGAGCGCAACACACCTGGACGCGCCGCCAGCGGAAGTCGGAGACCTCTATCGCAGCGGGGATGCCAGCGTCAGCCGTATGCCGGATACCGCCCGCCGTCGCGGGGTGGTGGCGAGGATGGACCTGCTGGGGCGTGGGATGCGGTGCCGTCGAAGGGGGCTGGTGGGATGGTGCGAGCCATAGGTGATGGGCTGGAGCGGCTCCTGTACACGCGGCCGTTGCCTGCGACCACGGCGGATCGGCTGAAGGCCCTGCTGCGGTGGGAGCGGGGCTCCACCCTGCGGGTCGCCGCCGTCCTGGGCGTGTCCCAGCGGACGGTCCAGCGATGGATAACCCGCAAACCGGGCGGCCGGGGGCGCCCCAGCCCCCGCCACGACCAGAAGATCGCCGAACTCGTACAGGCCCGCTGGCAGCCGCGGATCCGTGCCCGCCGGCGCGCAGCGGCCGAGAAAGGCGGCGTGGTCGTCCATACCCGCGCCCGGTTCGGGTTCAAGGCCGGTCCCGCAAGCTCCGACGACCCGCGCATGCGGCGCATCACCGGGCGTCTGAACCCCACGGTGACGCAGCAGATCTTCGCCGCCCTGGACGCGGGCGCCAGCGAGAAGCAGCACGAGCTGATCATCGGCCGAGCTCTGGGACACCTCTACTTCCGCGACGCCGGCCGGCGGGCCCACGGTCTGCACGTCACCCTCCTGGACATCGACTTCATCGAGTTCGGCCTCCAGTAAGACGAAAGGTGCCCGGTCTGCGGCTGCGGCGTCACGGGGCGGGCGGCGCCGGCCGTTACCCGTGTGCTTCCCGGACCTCTCGCCAGTCCCACACCGCCTTGCCGGACCTGCGAGCGTTCGGGGCGTCGGGCGGCTGGGGCGGGCGGAGCCTGGCGGTCTCGGCCAGGCGCAGCAGGGCGGGACGCTCGCCCGGCTCGACCAGCAGATGCGCGGCAGCAGTGGAGTGGGCGTAGTGGGTGGCCGCGCGCAGGAAGACGGCGGCCCAGGCAGGGACGGGGTGGGTGGCGCAGCCGTCGGTGAACCGGGTTTGGTCGTGGAGGGCAAGGAGGGCGGGGGCGTCGTGGAAGTCATCGCTGCGGGCGGTGGCCAGCTGTTGGAAGGAGGCGCCGGTGAACAGGGTGGAGGCCAGGGCCGCGGCCAGGCGGGGGTGGGCGGTCGCGGTGTGGATCCGGTGGACGACCTGGGCGGCTTGGGTCGCGGTGAGGGGCTCGGGGGCAGGCCGTTGTCTCCAGTCGATCAAGCCGGGCAGGCACGGGCCCGTACACGGGCCCGGACTGTCGTAGGAGACAAGCCGGTCCAGGGAGGGCAGGGTGAGCCACCGCCCCGGCCCGGCGGCAGGCGATACCGCAGCCTGTGCCGTGCCGCCGGGTGCGGGTGGGCGCCCGTCAAAGTAGAGGGCGCGGGCTTGGGCCAGGGTGACGGTGCGGGTGTGGGGGACGGGGGAGAGCGCGCGGTCGAGGGCGGCGGTCAGGCGGGGGCGGTGGACGACGAGGGTGAGGTGGATGCCGGTCTGCCGCTGGAGGGCCAGGATGCGCTGGAGGCGGCGCTCGTCGAGCAGATGGGCACGCAAGACGGTCAGGCGGGTCATAGCCAGAGCCGCCGTCCACGCCGAGGCCGCTTCCCACAGCGGCGGGTGGCCGTGCGGGAAACGGCCCGGAAGGTGGGCCGGCTTGCCCAGGGCAAAGAGCAGGTCCCCGGCCAGGGCGGTGTCGCTGGTCGTGCCCGGCGCGGGATGCAGGGTGATGCGGCCGGCGTGCGGGGCATGGGCGGCCAAGGCGGTGTGGGTGAACGCGGCGTCGTCCCCGGCATCGAGGACGACGGCCAGGCGGGGCTTGGCGGGTGGCGTCATGCGAGGCGGCTGAAGGCCCAGCGCAGCAGGTCGCGGTCCGGGCGCGGGCGGTCCATGCGCTCCATTCCGGTCCCCACGTGGGCGGTCAGCTGCGCCCAGGCGCGGAAGTTGCCGTGAGCGGCCTGTTCGTCGGCGAAGGTGATGTCGGCCGGGTCGGCGTCCTCCCAGACGGGGTGGAAGAGCGGGACGACGTCGAGGACCTCTTCGGGGGTGAGGCGGGTGAACTGCTGCCAGATGAAGATCCGGGAGGACAGCATCGGCTCGCGGCGCAGCACGGTGTGGGCGCCGGCGCCGCCGACGAAGACGATCGCGATCTGGGTGGCGGGCTCGTCCCACAGGTAGCGGAAGTACTCGAAGGCCTCGCCGTTGAGCCACTGCGCCTCGTCGACGAGGAACGTGCGGGGCCGCTCGGACAGGGCGGTCTTCAGCAGGCGGTCGAACTCGGAGGGGTGGCGGGGCGGCTCACCGGGCAGGCGGAGCGTCTCGAAGAGCTCGTAGCGGACCGCGCGGGCGGTGGGGCGGGCCCGGAAGGTGACCCGGCAGACCTCCTCGCCGCGGGTGTCCTCCAGCTCGTACAGGCAGGTGTTGACCGCCAGGGTCTTGCCGAAGCCGGCGTTGCCGTGGATGCACATCATCGCCCGCGCGGCGACCGTGTCCGCGATGTTCTCCCGCGCGGTCAACAGGGCCTTCGTGGTCACGATGGAGGCGTCGGGCAGGTCGACGTACTGGTACGTCGGCGCGGTCACCGCACACCACCGCCAGCGCCGTCCCTGTCACCGCAGACACCGGCCTGCGGTCTACCGCCGGACTCGTTGTCGTCTGGCGCGGATGGCGGCTTCGGCCGGGTACGGGCCGCGAGGGAGGCCGGGGTACGCCAGTCGGACGGAGGCGCGGCCGGCGGGATCAGGTCCGGCAGCGCCAGCCTCGACATGTCCGCCCGGTCAGCCACCGCCAACTCGGCAGCCGCTTCGACCGCGGACACCGCATCCAGCCGCTCCGGCTTACCCGGCCGCGTCACCGCGGCATAGCGCCAGCGCTGAGCTGCGGCGAGGTCCTTGCGCAGACGCCGACTGCGCGCGGCCCGGGCGGTACGCACCGCGGTGATCTGCTCCGGGCTCGCCTCGTCCGCGACAGTCGCAGGTCCCAGGTAGCGGCCAGTGGTGGCGTCGAAGACCTCGATGCGGTGATCGTGGTGCGGCATGAACCGCACCCGCACCCCCGTACCCGCCAGGCCCGTCATCCACGGCCCCACATAGTCGCGCCTGCGGAACCGCACACCGCGGGTGGAGACCACACGGATCCGTCCGTCGTCCTCCAGCGTGAACGTCCACAACTCCTCCGGGCTGACCTCCCTCACCGGAGTCGGATCTGCCTCCCAGGCTCCCAGCGGGGTCTTCCCTCCCAGCGGGGCCGGCTGGTGCACGGTGTTCCACCACTCCACCCAGCCCAGCAGCCGGGCGGTGAAGTCCTCGAAGCCGAGCAGCACCTCGTCCTTCGGCCGGCCGGGGCGCCGGCCCGGACGCGGCTGACGCACGTAGCCGGGCAGCGCGGCAAGGAACATCGACTCCACCGCCCGGTTCAAGCCCTCCACCGTGCCCTTCAGGTGCGGCGTGTAGGCGGGCAGGTCCTCCACCTCGACCACCAGCGCCCCGAACGCCGCCGCGACCGTCCTCGACAAGAAGTCCTTGCCCCGATCCACACGGACCCTCTCCGGCAGGCCGCCCTGCGGCCCGAACCGCTCCTCGCGCAACACCGCCGCCCGCAGCGCGGCCAACACCGACTCCCGCGACGGAGACCCGGGCGTCACCGCGACCCCCATCACCGTGTTCGTCGCGCAGTCCACAAACCACGTCACCCACGGACGCCGGGCACTGCCCTCCACCTCGACCAGAACGGGGGCCTGAACGTGATCGGCCTCCCACACCTCATTCCGCCAGCCCCGAGGCCGGGCCAGGAACACATCATGCTTCCGGGCCGCACGCTCACCACCAGCAAGCCCCGCCCGCTCCCCCGCACTCAGATCCCGCCGGATCGCACGATGCAACGTCGTCAACGACGGGGCAGTACCCGGAGGGGACTGCCCGGCGGCGCGCTCAGCCAGCTCACGCTGTACCGCCGCGACGTTCCCGCCCCACAAGGCCAGCAACGCACGCACCTCGTCCGTCACAACGAACCGGTCCGCCCTCGCCAGCCGAGCGCCGGGGACAACGCCGGGGCCAGGCACAGCGAGCCAGCGCCACACCGTCCTCTCGGACACCCCCAGCGCTCCAGCAACCACCCGCACGTGGCCTGCCGTGAGCCGGCCCGCCGCCCGCAACTCCAGCAGCCGGCCCACCGCCACACCACGCACCTCAACCCGCGCGGCCTCCGGCAACGCACTCCGCTCCACCACCGCCACACACCCCACGGCCGGGAAGACCTCCACAGCCCCCAGCATCCCGGCCGATACACCGCCATGGATAAGAAGCACCGTTTCCGTGGCAGTGGAGACCATGGTGGTGTACCGCCCCATGGCAGCGAAAACCACCCCAGGCACCGCTTCCGTGTCAGTTGGAGACTTGCCTCCAGGTCATACAGCCAGCACAAACACCCACAACTGACGGGCCGTCACTGTCAACCCCCACTGACACCAAACCGGCACATCGCACCCAACGAGGACCCGACCGACATGGTCGCCTCCGCCTCGTATGCCGGGCTGGTAGCCGTACTCCAGGGCCTGCGCAGTCATGATGAGCGCCTGGTCGAGCAGCTCGCCTCCCGCGCCCTCACCAGCGGCCAGCGCAAGGTTCATCTGCGCCGCGACGAGGACGGGCAGATCGTCGGGGCCGGCGGCAGGGGTGAGGGCGAAGACCAGGAGGACGGCGCCGACGCGGCAGCCGAGTCGGCGCTGCTGCACTTCTCCTCGCCCCGGGACGCGGCCACGATCGCCGCGTTCCTGCGCACCCGCGTCTACCGGCCCGAGAGCCTGGTGTGGCTGGAGGGCTACCAGGCCCTGCTGCGGTGGCGGGCGGAGAACGGAATCACCGGCCTGTACGCCGTCCCGTACGACACCGAGACCGAGGTCGGCGTCACCAAGAGCTTCCCGCTCGGGCGGTGGGTGCACCAGCAGCGCAAGGCCCTGCGAGCCGGGGAGCTCGAGGACCGGCGCAAGGTCCTTCTGGACGCGCCGGAGGCCGGGATGGTGTGGGAACCGGGCGAGGAGGCGTGGGAGGCCAAGCTCGCCGTGCTCCGCTCCTACCGGCGGGCCACCGGGCACCTTGCACCCCGTCAGGACGCCATGTGGGGCGAGGACGACGCGATGGTGCCCATCGGCCAGTACATGGCCAACCTCCGCCGCAAGGGCACCAAGACCGGACTCGGGAAGGACGAGGACACCGCCACCACCCGGGCCGCGCAGCTCGCCGCGATCGACAAGGACTGGAACTGCCCCTGGCCCCTGGACTGGCAGCGCCACAACCGCGTCCTGGCCGACCTGGTCGACGCCGACGGACAGCTGCCCGACATCGCGCCCGGCGTGCTGTGTGACGGCGACGACATCGGACGGTGGCTCCAGCAGCAGAAGCAGCCGGCCACCTGGGCGCGGCTGCTGCCCGAGCAGCAGGAACGGCTGACCGCGCTGGGCGTGCAGCCCGACCAAGCGCCCGCTCCCGCCCCTGCGACCAGCCGCGGGGCAAAGGGGCCGAGCAAGGCGCAGCAGGCGTTCCAGCGGGGCCTGACGGCCCTCACGCAGTGGGTGGAGCGGGAGGGCGCGGACCGGCCGGTGCCCCGCGCGCACGGCGAGGAGATCGCGGTCGAGGGCGAGGCGGAGCCGGTGATCGTGAAGCTGGGCGTGTGGGTCTCCAACACCAAGAGCCGACGCGACAAGCTCACCGCCGACCAGCTCGCCGCCCTCGCGAAGCTGGGCGTCGACTGGGCCTGACCGAGCCCTGTGCGCGAAAGCGCCCCGAGTCATCGGCGCCTGGTGGGCTTCGCTGCGTGGTCAGTGGGCTGTGGCCCTGGCCTGGTACCTGTCGTGAAGTCGGTGGAGCAGCGTCCTGGCATGCCGTGTCAGCGGGCGGTGCTGGTCCTCGTCGATGACCAAGGCCATCAGGTAGTGGTCGGGGCCGCTGCGCGCGGCATCGATGGGCATGGATGCCCGGAGGTTGGGCCAGTACCGGCCGTGGGCGAACCCTGACGCCGCGCGCCAGGCGGCGGTGACCTCTCGGGCTTTCAGGCCGGCGTCCTCGGCAGCTTCCTCGATGACCTTCCCCGCCTCTGGCTTGCTGAGGGAGGCGGTGGGAATGCCGAGGGACAGGGCGAGGTCGGCTATGTCCTGGCGGCGCTCGCGACCGGTCTTGCCACCGGGGCCTGGCTGGTGGTCCGTGTCCTCCTCGTGCTGGGCCCGGTTGCGCATGTCCTCACACCACAGGGCCAGGGTGCGTCGGCGGCGCTCGGTGCGGTCGTTGCCGCCCAAAATCCAGACGGCCGTGGCGAAGTTCTCCAGCGCCCCCCGCATCAGGGTCCACGGGCTCTGCGGGTCTACCTCTCCGGCGTGCACGAGCCTGCGAAGCGCATCGGCGTGGGCTACCCCCGCGCTGTAGGAGTTCCGGATGAGCGTGGACGCGGAGTACATGCCCAGCGGTGCATCGTCCGTCGCGAGGCTGCTCGACGGCTGCGGTGCCGGCAGCTGCCGGTAGGCACCCTCTCCACGCAGTCGCTCCACGTCCGCGAACAGCGGCTGCAGGTAGGCGAACTTGAACTCAGACCGTGTCATCACGCCAGGGTAGAGACGCCCCCTGACAAAAGGCAGCACGAAGGTAGGCGTGACAGGTTGCCCGGCTCGTCGTTGAGCGGGGAGGTCAGCGAAGTGGAGGCCCCGGGGCGTCGTGACCCCCGGGGCCTTCCCCTGGCACCGGACGGCGGTGCAACACGGAGCTGCAACGCTGGACCCAGACCGGTCTTCGGCCGGTGTTCTTCCAGGTCAGAGGTGCAACGTGCTCACGTGTTGCAGAGCCGGTGGTGCACGTCCGAGCGGGTGCGTTGCAGTCGCCGTTGCCGCGTCACCGCTTCGAGTGGCTTGTTCATCACCGGCCCCGGGGAGCCTTGCCGCGAAGAACGCACCCCTGTGGTCCCCGTCGGCTATACCGGAGCGGGGCCGACTGCCCTGCCCGCCGTAGGAGAAGGAGCCCACCACCTCATGACCGACGCCGCGAACACCCCTCCCACCACCCGCACCGCCCGCGTGCTCACCACCGTCTTCGTCGTCATCACCGTCGCCTACATGGGCTTAATGACCTTCATCTCGGTACCTGAGCTCACGGACTACATGAGCGGCCGGGACATCGACTTCCCGGTGTTCCTGGCCATCGCGGCGGTGGCTGGCCCCGCCCTGTTCTGGGCCTACATCGGCCTCGGCTTCGGGCTGAGCAAGACGGGCTGGGCGGCTGGCATCGCCCTCACCGGCATCCTCACCGCCCTCACGTACGGGTGGCTCCTGGCGTCCTCCAACGGCCACGGCTTCGCCTACTGGCTGTTCCTCACCCTGATCGTCGCCACCAACCTCGGCGCCTTCTGCGTCATGCCCTACGCCCTCGTCCGCGGCACCATCAGGAGCCGCTGACCCGCCAGGCCAGGGCCGCACTACGGGCTCCGCCCGAGCCGCAGACCCTACGGCCGCTCCTCACCTGCCGCTCCCCACCGACCGGCGAAGTCCTCCAGTCGCGGGCGATCTGCCGCGCGAGGACGTCGCGGTCGATGTACGGGGCGACGGCGGCGAGGACCAGGCGCCGGAGCTCGTCCGGCTCCATGGGGAGTACCAGGATCCGGCGGTGTCACCTGTCGCGGTACATGTCCTCGTCGGGTTCCCAATCGGCGTAGTACTCGTCGATCGGCATGTCGATGGGCACCTCCTCAGCAAGATCTCCCAGTTGCTCGTCGCCATCGAGGTCGAGGCTGCAGGCAGAGCAGGCGAAGGCGTAGGGAGCGAAGGTCACGAATTCATCCCCGGCCAGGACGTGGGTCTCTCCAATGAGTCCGCCCCGTGACCCACAAGCGGGGCATAGCGCTTCTTCGACGTGTTCCCCGTGGGTAGGCGACGGCTGCGGCCGAGTGATCGTGGCCAGCACGACCTCTCGCTCCTTCGGAGACAGGTGCCCGTAGCGCTGTGCGAAGATCGCTCGCGCTTTGACGAGCTTGCTCTCCAGGTCGATAAGGGCTTCCTCGACATGCTTCGCGATCAACATGTCATGGAGCTGCCCGTAGTCGCCCCAGTAGGTCTTGGGGTCAATCTGCAGCTCTACTAGCAGGGGGTCGATCACCCGGAGGCACGTCGTAAAGACGGTTTGAACCTCAGCGACGTCGTGTATGCCGAGATGTGCAACACCGTTGCGTGCGGCCGCGACCGGCAGGAAGGTCTTAGCGTCGATAGGCAGCTGCTTCCGCAGAAGCCCGTGCACTCGCGCGTGAGCCTCTACGACGCCGATGGTCTTCGCTCGGCTGAGGTCGACGGAGGCAAGAGTGCCGTGGCCGGTCGCATGAAGCAGCGAGTTGAAGTCCTTGCCTTCGACGATCAACGCCGGGTGCAGGCTCGCGAGGTATGCCTTGAGCAGGTGCTCTGCCGCAACCCCGGCATGATGGACCGCGAAGTCGTATGACTGCGGCCCCTGCGAGAAGGCGGCCAGCGCCCCGGACATCCACCGTTGCGACGAGACCTTGAGCTGTTCGGGTTCCATGTGCTGGACCCTAGGTCCGATCGTTCACGAGGAGGGTCGGGTTTTCGGGCCGGTTTACGTGCGCCCCTTTCGGACCCAGGCGGGTAGCGGGCCAGAGGCCGTCCGAGACCGACACCGTCGACGTCCTCCGCTTCACCGCCGCCGGCCACGTAGACGACCTGCCCGCACATCCCGAGGTCGACTGGGCGCAGCTGGCCTGAGCTCCCCGGCCCGGCCCGGATGGACGACACCTCTTCCCCTCGGCTATCGCGTGGGAAAGAGGTGTCGTTTCCCGAAGGGGGCTTGCCCACGGCATCTGACCTGCACGAATGCAAGATCACCAGATTCGGGGGGTCCCACTCACGGTCACACCTGCGGTCCCCCGCCTAGTGCACCCGTGCAGACAACCCTCCAGCCGCCCTCCGGTGCAACCCTCCGCGGAGGGTCAGCGGGAGGGCTCCCAGGCTTCCGGGCCGGCGCCTCGCCACTCCACGAAGTCGGGGTCGGTGAGGTCCACATCGTCGGCGTTCTCCAGTCCGGCGGCCGCGAGGAAGACCCGGATGTCGGCAGGGCGGTGCGCGACCCCGATGGCGACGCCGTCATAGCGGACCCGGCGCCAGCCCTGCTCATCAGGCGGGTAGACGATCAGCTTCGCGACCATGCGCCCAGCCTGTTCCCGTCGCACCCCACTGGCACCTGTCCGCGCGCGAACGGGTGAGGCGGCAGTTCACGGCCCCCAGAGAAAAGCCCCACCGGTGGCTTCGGCCCCGGAGTACGTTCGGACGTACGGGGTGCGGCCCTGGCCACCAGGGCCGCGACGGGGGCCGCACCCCGACAGAGCGTGCCGACATGCGACACCCGCGGCCTGGGATCCCTCGTGCAAGTGGACCCGGGGCCGCCGGCGAACCGGTCCGGGCCCAACGCCGTCGCAGGGCTCATGAAGCCGATCGACGAGCAGCACATCGCGGAGCCCGGCCTGGTGGTCCTGGACATCACCGGCGGGGACGAGGACACCGTCCGGGCCGTCATGGCCGCGCTGGAAGAGCGCTGGGCCACATCGGGTGTTGGCCCGGTGCGCCGGGATCCCGGGGAGCCCGGTGTCCGGGTCCGGATCTACGCCGACGTCCTTCGCCCGGGACGGCACAGCCCGTGAGTGGAGCCTGGGCAAGCCCTTCGTGAAGGGCTTGCCCAGGGTCGCCTAAGGCTTGCCCTGATGCTCAGGCTTCTTCGTCCTTCACGCCCCACACGGGATACGCCCGCCCGGTGCCATGGCAGTGGCGGCACGATCCGTCGCCTCCGGAGGAGCCATGCGCGTTGATGTTGTCGACGGCATCGCGCAGGAGCCGGGCGAGGCCGTCGACGTGACCGGCGTGGAGGGCGATCTGGTGGCGCTTGCCGACCATGATCTCCAGCGCGGTCCCGGGCGTGGCAGTGCCCAGTTCGTAGGTGATGTCGCGGGTGAGCGTCGTGATCAGTTTGTGGAGCCGGCTCGTCGTCTGACCGCCTGCCAGTTCCACTCGCGCGGTGAAGGCGATGGCGTCGGGCTGGGTGAGGGAGAGGAACGCGTCGGGGTGGTCGAAGGGTGCGAGTCGGCCGACGGGCTCGCCGTGGGCCCGGTGGAAGGAGGCAAGGGCGTGCCACATGTCTCCCGGGAGGCTCGGCACGAGCCCTGCGTAGGACTGCTTGTTGCGTCTCATGGCTCCGGTGTACGGCCGACGCGGCGGCCTCGGCCGGCTCCCGGCTGCCGCGTCCCAAACGGTGCTTCCACAACCTTGGGAGGCGTCCCGTCCTGTGGCCCGGACGCTGGGCAAGCCCTCCATGGCGAGGGCTTGCCCAGCACGGGAACGTGACCGGTCAACGCGGCCGAGCGTGACCGATGACGCCGCCCGGCCCGCCCTGTGGGGGTGGGCAAGCCGGTGCCCGGGGGTGGCTTGCCCAGGCTCCCCTTGGGCTTGCCCGGCGGGCGTCGCGGTCAGCCGCGGCGGCGGAAGAAGCCGCGGCCGGGCCGGGCCAGCTCCCGGTCGTCCTCGAGGGGCAGCGGCACGGCAGCCTGGAGGCGGGCGGCCTGTTCGCGGGCGACGTCGTCGGCGTGGCAGGTGCCGCAGACGGTCAGGTCCCCGGCAGTCCAGGCACCGCCGCGCGCGGTGGTCTCCTCCCAGCGGTCTTCGGTGAACTTCTGCCCACACCGGCTGCACACCGGGCGCTGCGCCTCCCGTTCGGCGACCCGGCGCTGTGCCGCCCGTTCGTCGGCGCGGGCCATCTGGTCGCGGTAGAGGGCGTCGCCGTCGGGGTTGTCGAGCGCGGCCGTCAGCGTCTGCTCGCTCTTTCGGCCGAGCCTCCTCCACACCGGCCCGTCGGCGCCGTGCTCCTGGAGCTGCTCCAGGGTGGTGACCACGACGGGCACCGCCTGGCCGTAGTCGAGGGCGGTGATCCCCCGCTCGTAGGTGTCGTACCGGCGCGGCGCCCAGTAGCGGCGGCCTGACTCCTCCCAGCACGGCGATGGTGTTGGCGACCTTCGCCGCGGTGGTGTCCGCGAACACGAACGCCACCGGGGGCAGGCCCTCCCTGCCGGTGGGCGGGTAGACCCGGCGCCACAACCGCTCCTCGTGGTCGACCGTGGCGATCGCGTCCGGCCGGGACCGGACCAGGTCCACGGTGCGCTTGTCCGCGCCCTGCGGCAGCAGCCGGGCCACACCCCCAGCAGCAACCGGCCCGGGGCAGTGTCAGAAGCGACGTCCGTCCGGTGTGCTGGTGATGCCGCCCTGCTCGTCATACTCGGTGAGCAGCTCGCCTTTCGTGCCGTCGTCGAGCCAGTCGTACACCGCGTGGGTGGCCACCTTGCCGTTCGGCCAGTAGGTGAACGCCGCGACCAGGTGGCCCGCCCGAGTCTCGCGGATGACGCGGGCTTGCTCGTCGAACTCCGTCAGAGTCTCGACTCCCTGATCGTCCGTACTGGTCACACTCCGTCCGTCGGCGGAGTAGCGGTACGTCGTGATTGCGGAAATCTCCCCAAAGCTCGCAGTGTCGCGAATGAGACGGTCCTGAACGTCGTACTCCCTCAGAATCACGAACCCGTTCTCGTCAACGGCCTTCTCAGTCCTGGCAGCTGCGTCAGTGTTCTCACTCATCCTGCACTCTCTCCCCTTGAAAACGATCACTGGCAGCACCTTCCTACCAGGCGACGCACCCCCAGCAGACCGCCTGACCCACCAGTGCGGTACGTGACCCGGACCGAGCTGACCTCCTTCGAGATCCGGCCGGAGGTGTGATCCGCACTTTGGAACGCCGAGGGGTTAGCCGCGCAAGTCTACAAAAACAGCAGGTCAAGGCACACGTCAGTCGGATTCGCGCACGTGTTGCACCATCAGCCCCTACGCCACGCAAGCCCCTTCAACGAGACCACGGTCACACGTCGGCCCCGACGCTCCCGGGCGTCCGCTTCACCCCGCCGCGAACTCCCCCGCCACAACCTGCTGTGCCCCCACCCGGCAACGGGGTGAGGGCACATCAGGCCTACGGCACGGTCACGAGGCCGGGGTGAACTCCACTTCCGTGTCACCACAACCCGCTGCGATGTCCAGCAGCCGGTCCCTCTCCGGCTCGTCCACCGCCAGACCCCAGCGCAGCTTCGTCGCCGTCCACTCTGCCCCGTACCGGCACAACGTATCCGGCGACGGCGGCAGCCACTGCGACGGATCCTGATCCGCCTTCGACCGGTTCGAGCGAGCCGAGACCGCGACCAGACTCGACTCCTGGCCCAGATCGTTGGCGTACGCCTCCCGGCGCGCGGCCGTCCACCCCGAGGCCCCAGCTGGCGGGGTGCGTCATTCGAAGCGTGCGGTATTCCCCCGATGGCGGTGCAACTCCCCTGGGCGACGAGTACGGCGTCCGGCGGAACAGGCAGTGCACCTCACGAAGCCGTTGGGTCCGAAGTCGACTCGAAGCTCCCGGGACGGTTCAATGCCTGGGTGGTGAACTGGGCACAGATGTACGACTGTCGCTTTGACGTAGATCGCGTCCCTGAGCTTCTCGCTCGGGTGGAGCGTGAGTACGACTCCGAAGCGTGGACGGAGCTGGGATACCGGCTGATCCTTGAGCACGACCTGGTGTCGCCCGCCAGCGTCGCTGCCCTGCCCCGACTGGTGCGCCTTGCATCGGAGAGTAGGGAGGCACGCCACCTGGCAGGCGAGATCATGGAGCGTGCGGCCAGCCACCATGGCAGTGACGAACTGCTGGCTGAGAGCGCCGACGTGATTGCCGAGTTCGGCGCCCTCCTGGACCGGCACCTGCAGTCGCGGCCATCCGATTACCTGGTTACCTTCCGCGCACTGCTCGCGGTCGAGGAGCAGTACCACTGGGCCAATGTCCTGGGGGACTTCGAGGATGACTTCTACGACCTGCAATGCCCTCACTGCGGGGTGGAGGTGACCGTTGCCATCGGCGACCACGGACGCTACTCGGCGATCCGGGACTGGAATCTGGGCGACGTGGACCGGCGTGATCTGCGGCCGAGGCCCCGCGAGGAGCTCACGGGCATCGGCCGGTGGATGCACGACATTGCCGTCCGAGACGGGAAAGTCGCACTCGCTGAAGGAATCGCACATCTCTTCGGCAAAGCCGAGTGCCCGAGGTGTGCCAGCGTCTTCACCATCGCGGCTGAGTACGAGGCTGCCAACTGCCCAGTCCTGCGCTAGCAACATGCTGCGTTGCCTCTGTGCCCGCACCGGAGCCGGCCGAAGCGGCTTCTCCTCTCACGCCGCCTGCGAGACCGGGAGGACCGAGGCCGGCAACGATCACGGCCCGGACCATGGTCATCTGTCACCGAGTGCGCGCTGGCGTGCCTGGAGGTAGGCGGTCCAGTCGGTTGCGGCTCGGCGGCGCCATTGCAGCGCGGTGATGACGTGGCCAAGGAGCGCAGAGTTGAGCCCGGCCGCCTCTTGACTGACCCCTGACCTGACACGATCCCTGAGACGGCGAAACGCCCCGGCTTGCCGGGGCGTTTCATGCGTGCGCTCAGTTCAGCGCAAGCCGTCGGTGCAATCGAGCTCTTCGAATGGGAGTGGCTGACGGTCGTCCCCCGGGTCATCGCTGTAGACGGCCGCGGAGACCGCGCTGTCGTAGGCATCGTCGAGGCCGTTACCGCTTGCGCCGAGTATGTTCTCCCAGTCAATTCCCATACCTACGAGCCTACCTGGTGGTTCACCCGTCAGGGCTGGTCACCTTCTCGACGTTCCGTGCCGCCTTCTGCTGCCGGGCCTGCGCCTCAGCCGCCGCTCCCGCAGCTTCCCGCGAGCGGGCCGCTGCCTCCGCGCTCGCCGCGCGTGCCGTCTCCAGCCGCGCCCTCGCTTCCCGTACCCCCTCGTCGGCGGCCGCCAGGGCGGCCGCCGCGGTGTCGGCCGTCTCCCGTGCCGCGGCCAGTCCAACCTCCAGCCGCTCCGTCTCGGCCTCGGCCAGCTCCGCGCGGGCCGCTCCCACGCGCTCGCGGCGGGCCCGACCCGCCCGCTCCTGCATGTCCGGCGACGGGGTCCGTCCGCGTTTCACCGCCGGTTCTGCAGGCCGGGCCGCAGGCGCCTTCCAGGGCGTGCTGGCACTGGGAAGGGGTCCGAGGCCGGTGAAGCCCTGCACCACGTCCGGGGCCTTGACCAGTCGGCCCGCCGCCCACTGCGCGGCGACGTCGGGATCGGCCAGGACCACGTGCAGGATCTCCTCAACCTTGGGCTCCGCAGTCACGACGACCGACTCGTTGAGCAGCTCGCTTCCCCCGCCCGCACGAGCGGGAAGCGCAAGCTGCACGTCCGACGCGACGAGGACGGGCGGATCGTCGTCCCCGTCACCGCCCTGCCCGGCCCGGAGGCCGGCGAACCGACCACGGAGATGTTCGCCCTGGAAGCCCTCGGGCAGGTCCTGGTGTCCACCCTGCGAATCTGGGCGCAGGCCGGGCCGGAGGCGGCGGAGGGCATCGCCTGCGCCGTCATCGACTTCGTCCTGCAGTTCCTCACCGACGACCACGAGGACGTCGCCGAGGTCCTACACCAGCTGGAGGCGGTGGGAGTGGGTCAGGCCCTCGCCGCCCACCCCGCACCGGCCGGCGCCCACCTGGTGCGCCTCTCCATCGCGTAGTTCGCGGCGGGGACGGCGACGGTGCGCACCGCGCCCATCGGGTGGCCTCCACCCGATGGGCGCACCACCGAGCCTTCGCCAACTTGAAGTCGCAGGTCATAGGGCTGGTGTGACCGGCTCTCGGGGTGCTCACGCTGGTCGCGGGCGCAAGCCCGCGCAGAAGATCATCCGTCAGCGGTTGACTTCGAGGTTCGTCAGGACGAGCAGGGCTCGCAGGAGCTGGGTGGCGCGGGCGGGGTCGGTGCGGAGCTTGGTAAGGATCCGCCAGTTCTTGAGGTGGGCGAAGCCGTGCTCGACCGGCGCGCGTCCGACGGCGAGGACGCGGTTGGCTTCCTTCTCACCTGGGGTGAGCTTGTGGGTGCGGCTGGCGGCGTAGCCGGTGACGATCACGGGGTCGAGGATGTCGTTGTCCAGGCCGCGGAAGCCGAGGTCGGCCAGTGCCCCGAGGCCGGCGGCGCGCAGGTGGGCCAGGATGCGGTCGTGGCGGGCGGCGGTGTTGTCGTGGGTGCGTCCGGGCCGGCCGGCGGATATCCAGATCAGCCGGCCCTTCTCGTCGGTCAGGGCGAGGAAGTGCAGGCCGTGGCTGCGGTGCTTGCCGGAATAGTTCCGCCGGTCGGCCTTCCCGGTGCGGCGCTGGGTGCGGACGAGGGTGCCGTCGATCAGGACCACCTCCCCGCCCAGCTTGGCGATCTTCTTCAGGGCGCGGTCCAGGCGCGGCGCCCGGGTGGCGAGCAGTCCGATCAGCTCGTCGCGCCAGCGGCGGACGGTGGATTCGGACACGTCGTTGCCGCCGGCCATGTCGGCCAGGCGCTGGTCGTGGCGCAGTACGGCCAGGACGATCACGGCGATCTTCCCCGGCGGCAGGATCCGCCATCGGGACCGAATCGCTTTCAGATGGCGCCGCAGCAGATCGGCGAGGTGGTTGACGGTGCGCGTGGACAGCGGCAGACGGCACTGGTAGACAGCCGGGCAAGTGTCCTCGGCGAGTTCCTTGGCATTCGTCACATGATTCCAACGGCTGCCGGGGACACCTTGGTTACTCTGGTGTCGAGCCGCTCCGAGTCGAGGTGTTGCTGATCACAGACGGGTGGTGAACCGGCCGTCGGGCAGTTTCCGCAGCCAGCCGCGGTCGACGAGTCTGACCAGCTTGCCGCGTAGCGGTTCCAGCTTGGCCTTCACGTTGACGTCCACCCCCACCACCTCGCCGACCTCGCGGGCCATGACCGGTCCAGCTGCCTGCCGCACGGCAGCAAGGATGCGCTGGTAGTCCGACGGGAGCATGGTCTCTTCTACGCCCGGTTCGAGGTCTGGGATCAGCATCACCGTCCGGCCGCCCACCTGCCCGGGCGTCGGCGCGGCCGAGGCACGCTCGGTGGCGAGCTGCTTGCTCACCCTCCCAAGGACACGTTCGGCGACGGCGAGTTCGTCCCGCTCGGCCCGGACCTCGGCGAGCTGCTTGGCCAGCTGTTGTTCGAGGTCGTCCAGTTCCGCGCGCCGCGCGGTGATCCGTTCCAGTAGCTCGGGATCCAGCATGCCCAGGAGCATAGAAGACCGTCCGGTCACAGCGAGCAGGAACCAGGCACGGGTGGAAATCTGCCGGTGTCCGTTGAGTAGGAGCCCGGTCGGCTCGCTGTCGAACTGAACCGCCGCCTGCGCAAGGACGCTCGGCTGGGGCACCCAGCCGAGCGTCGCCAGCGGCTTCCCACCGCCCCACCAGAGGGGGCGGCTGGGTCAGGAGCTGATGGGCGTGGTGAGGGTCGGGGTGCTGACCACCCGCGCGCAGATGGCGTAGACCTTCAGAGTTCCCGGGTTGGTGGTGTCCGTGTTCGTAGCGAACGCCCACCATGCCTCTCCGCTGATCGGCTGGGTCGAGTGCAGCAGGTACCGCTCGGCGTGCGAGTTGCCCGCGATCACGCTGGCGCCACCGCCGGTCCGGGTTTCGCCGGGCGGGCACGAGGCCTGGGCCGCCGCCCGGCCGGGGAAGCCGCCGGAGGCGACGGGGATGGTCACCGTGTTCTCCACGACGCGCACGATGTCGTCTGCCTGCGCCACGGCGGCCGGCCCCATCACCATCGCCGCTGCCGCGGCGGCCACGAGAAACTTCTTCAGCACGAGATGCCCTGCTTTCGCTCGGGTGTCAGAAAAGAGGCGTCACATCGGGTGTGAGCCGCCTCAGACCTATCGCGACACCTGAACGAACCTTCGGACGACATTTCGAAGCACGCTCACATGGCGCAAGTGATCCACTCCGACGGTCGCCCCGGGCCGGTTCGCGTGTCTGCATCCCCGGCCCCCAGCGTGCGACGGAGGCATCCCAACCATGTACCGAGCTTTACCGCACGCCGACATGTCACTCCGAATCTCGAAGTCAACCGCTGACGGACGATCTTCCCCGAAGACTTCCGCCCGCGACCAGCGTGAGCACCCCCAGAACCGGTCACACCAGCCCCTTGACCTGCGACTTCAAGTTGGCGGGGGCTCACCGCACCGCACCGCACCGCACCGCACCGCACCGCACCGCACCGCACCGCACCGCACCGCACCGCACCGCACCGCACCGCACCGCACCGCACCGGGGCCATGATGCGCACCACCGTGCACCGCATCAGGTGCGCCTCCGCGTTGGCGGGGCCCTATCACACACCCCCTTGACCAGGCCCTGATCGGCGGCCGCAACCGGCTGTGTCAAGGAGAAACGTGCCAGTGGAGAACGTGGTCAAGGGGTGGAGCCGCACCCGGTCAAGGGGATCGGTGGAACCTGGTCAAGGGGTGGTGCGGAGGGTGGACAAGGGGGTCGGCCGAACCTGGACAAGGGGGTGGCTGGGCAAGGGTACGGAGGGTGCGCACCCGGTGCGGTGCGGGACATCGTGGTGCGCCCGAGAGTGGAGCCCACCGTCAATCGCGTGCGCACCGCGGTGGACTCCACCGCGTGATCCACCGCATGGGTGGACTCCACCGAGTGGAGCCCACCGCGAGGGTGGCACCCACTGAGCCTTCGCCAACTTGAAGTCGCAGGTCATAGGGCTGGTGTGACCGGCTCTCGGGGTGCTCACGCTGGTCGCGGGCGCAAGCCCGCGCAGAAGATCATCCGTCAGCGGTTGACTTCGAGGTTCGTCAGGACGAGCAGGGCTCGCAGGAGCTGGGTGGCGCGGGCGGGGTCGGTGCGGAGCTTGGTAAGGATCCGCCAGTTCTTGAGGTGGGCGAAGCCGTGCTCGACCGGCGCGCGTCCGACGGCGAGGACGCGGTTGGCTTCCTTCTCACCTGGGGTGAGCTTGTGGGTGCGGCTGGCGGCGTAGCCGGTGACGATCACGGGGTCGAGGATGTCGTTGTCCAGGCCGCGGAAGCCGAGGTCGGCCAGTGCCCCGAGGCCGGCGGCGCGCAGGTGGGCCAGGATGCGGTCGTGGCGGGCGGCGGTGTTGTCGTGGGTGCGTCCGGGCCGGCCGGCGGATATCCAGATCAGCCGGCCCTTCTCGTCGGTCAGGGCGAGGAAGTGCAGGCCGTGGCTGCGGTGCTTGCCGGAATAGTTCCGCCGGTCGGCCTTCCCGGTGCGGCGCTGGGTGCGGACGAGGGTGCCGTCGATCAGGACCACCTCCCCGCCCAGCTTGGCGATCTTCTTCAGGGCGCGGTCCAGGCGCGGCGCCCGGGTGGCGAGCAGTCCGATCAGCTCGTCGCGCCAGCGGCGGACGGTGGATTCGGACACGTCGTTGCCGCCGGCCATGTCGGCCAGGCGCTGGTCGTGGCGCAGTACGGCCAGGACGATCACGGCGATCTTCCCCGGCGGCAGGATCCGCCATCGGGACCGAATCGCTTTCAGATGGCGCCGCAGCAGATCGGCGAGGTGGTTGACGGTGCGCGTGGACAGCGGCAGACGGCACTGGTAGACAGCCGGGCAAGTGTCCTCGGCGAGTTCCTTGGCATTCGTCACATGATTCCAACGGCTGCCGGGGACACCTTGGTTACTCTGGTGTCGAGCCGCTCCGAGTCGAGGTGTTGCTGATCACAGACGGGTGGTGAACCGGCCGTCGGGCAGTTTCCGCAGCCAGCCGCGGTCGACGAGTCTGACCAGCTTGCCGCGTAGCGGTTCCAGCTTGGCCTTCACGTTGACGTCCACCCCCACCACCTCGCCGACCTCGCGGGCCATGACCGGTCCAGCTGCCTGCCGCACGGCAGCAAGGATGCGCTGGTAGTCCGACGGGAGCATGGTCTCTTCTACGCCCGGTTCGAGGTCTGGGATCAGCATCACCGTCCGGCCGCCCACCTGCCCGGGCGTCGGCGCGGCCGAGGCACGCTCGGTGGCGAGCTGCTTGCTCACCCTCCCAAGGACACGTTCGGCGACGGCGAGTTCGTCCCGCTCGGCCCGGACCTCGGCGAGCTGCTTGGCCAGCTGTTGTTCGAGGTCGTCCAGTTCCGCGCGCCGCGCGGTGATCCGTTCCAGTAGCTCGGGATCCAGCATGCCCAGGAGCATAGAAGACCGTCCGGTCACAGCGAGCAGGAACCAGGCACGGGTGGAAATCTGCCGGTGTCCGTTGAGTAGGAGCCCGGTCGGCTCGCTGTCGAACTGAACCGCCGCCTGCGCAAGGACGCTCGGCTGGGGCACCCAGCCGAGCGTCGCCAGCGGCTTCCCACCGCCCCACCAGAGGGGGCGGCTGGGTCAGGAGCTGATGGGCGTGGTGAGGGTCGGGGTGCTGACCACCCGCGCGCAGATGGCGTAGACCTTCAGAGTTCCCGGGTTGGTGGTGTCCGTGTTCGTAGCGAACGCCCACCATGCCTCTCCGCTGATCGGCTGGGTCGAGTGCAGCAGGTACCGCTCGGCGTGCGAGTTGCCCGCGATCACGCTGGCGCCACCGCCGGTCCGGGTTTCGCCGGGCGGGCACGAGGCCTGGGCCGCCGCCCGGCCGGGGAAGCCGCCGGAGGCGACGGGGATGGTCACCGTGTTCTCCACGACGCGCACGATGTCGTCTGCCTGCGCCACGGCGGCCGGCCCCATCACCATCGCCGCTGCCGCGGCGGCCACGAGAAACTTCTTCAGCACGAGATGCCCTGCTTTCGCTCGGGTGTCAGAAAAGAGGCGTCACATCGGGTGTGAGCCGCCTCAGACCTATCGCGACACCTGAACGAACCTTCGGACGACATTTCGAAGCACGCTCACATGGCGCAAGTGATCCACTCCGACGGTCGCCCCGGGCCGGTTCGCGTGTCTGCATCCCCGGCCCCCAGCGTGCGACGGAGGCATCCCAACCATGTACCGAGCTTTACCGCACGCCGACATGTCACTCCGAATCTCGAAGTCAACCGCTGACGGACGATCTTCCCCGAAGACTTCCGCCCGCGACCAGCGTGAGCACCCCCAGAACCGGTCACACCAGCCCCTTGACCTGCGACTTCAAGTTGGCGGGGGCTCACTGGGTGGACTCCCCTGAGTGGAGCCCACCCAATGGAATCCACCCGGTGTCGACTCCGGGGCGATCCACTCGGTGAACGGTGCCCGGCCTCGTCACCACAGCCAGGCGTTCGAGTGCCGCATCCGGGACAGGGCGCGGGCGTCGCGGCGGGCGGCAGCGCTGCCGATGCGGTTCTGCCGGGGCCGCGGCCGGCGCGCCTGGGCACCGTAGAACCGTCGGACTCCCGCCGCCTTGAGCCGCTTGCGCTGCTTGGCCAACTGCTCCTTCTTCGCCTTGATGGACTTCGGCTTCCGGGGCCGCTTCCAGATCGGCTGCCAGTCCGTCGGCGGCACGTACGCCTCGGCGCGCTCCTGGGAAGCGGCCTTCAGCCGGGCGGCGACGGCTTCGATCCTCGGGTCCGCGGACGGCGTGGTGGTCATGCGACTCCTCCGGTGGGTGTGGTCCGGCCCGGTGCGGGCTGGACAGGCTGCTGGGCGCTCGGCGGCGGAGCCGCCGCGGACTTGGGAGCGAGGCGGCGGCCGGCAGCTCGCTCCTGGACCCCGGCCTGAAGCCGGGCGGCCATCTCGGCGGCTGCGGCCTCCAACGTCCGGCTGGTCAGCTCCACCGCGGCGACGTCCGTCGTCGGCTCCAGGTCCCGGCCGACCCTCCGCCCGGGGCGAAGGCTCAGGGCGACGGTGCGCGGCCGGGGCCGGGAGTTCAGGCGGTCCGCGCGGCGTGCGGCGTGGACCCGGGCGGTCAGCGCGTCTGCGGCGAGACGGGCCCGCTGGTACGGGGTGGCGGACCTTTTGCGGGTCAGTGGGCGGAGCACGGCTTGGTCTTCGGTGTCGCGGGGGTAGAGGGCGTGGAGGTCGGCGGTCATCATCCGGCCTCGGCCGACTGGACGGGTGTAGGCGTCGATGGCCGTCTGGACGATTTGTTCGTCCAGGCCGGGTTGGTGGGGTCGGCCGCGCAGGGCGTAGGAGAGATGGCGGCGGGCTTCGGCGAGGAGGTGGCGGTGCGCGAACGCGCCGCGCATCACGTACACCACGGCGATGGTCTCGGCGGCGGCCAGGGCGACGTCGACGACCGGGCGCACCCGCGCCCATATCGCGGCGGCCGCTGCTCGGGCGCGCGCCGCCAGCCCGGCAACGACGTCGGCTCCGTAGGCTCGGGCCGCCGATTCCCGCCAGGCGTCACGCAGCGCGGCCAACGACCGCAGTTGGGTGCGCTTGGGTGAGCGGGTCTGGTCGGCGGCCTGGCAGGCGAGCGCGTAGGCGGCCCGCTCCCCCGGCGGGTGCCCCTGACGCTCCTCGTACTGGGCCGTCAGGACGGGCAGGGCGTCGGCGATCTGCTGGCGGCGGGTGGACTGCCAGCCGATGAGCCTCTGGTCGATCCCGGCGATCTCCATGACCGGGCGGCGGCCGGGCGTCACCTCGCGCGGCTCCCACGCCCACCCGAGCCTGGCGGAGACCTCCTCCATGAAGAGCAGGGTGTAGAGGGCGTCGGCCGCGACGATGTGCTTCATCAGTGCGTCGGCTGTCTGGTTGCCCCACGTCCCGTCCGGCCGGCGGGCCCGGATCGACACCACGGCGTGGTCGTGGAGCAGGGGACGAGAAACGGCGGCTCGGGACTCGTAGTGCCGGAACACCGCGACGATCAGACCGTCGCGGACCCGGGCGCGGGAAGCCGGGCTGGCTGCACCGCCCGACACCGACGCTCATGCCAGCCCCGGGGGCCGCGGGCCGAACCGGAGCACCGCGGACTGCCGAGGGAGCGGAACCCCGTCCACGCCGACACCTCGAAGTCCGGGCAGACCCTGGGCAGGACGGGCCCGCACGCCGGTACCAGGCTCACCGGCCGGCTCGTCGTTGGCCCTGCCCGAGGCGCTGTGGGCGCCGTTGACGAGGGGGGTCTACTGGAATCCTGACCCACGTCCAGGCGCTCCGGGCCTGGACCGACCGATGGGGCCCCGGGCCAGCCGCCGGGCTCTGCGCTGCGGCGCCCGAGGCGCTCGCTGAACACGCACGCAGCACGGCACAGGTGACGACAACCGGGGACGTCGGCCGCTCCGCCCTGGAGCGCGTCCTGGGGGTGTAGGCGGCCCGGTGGTACTGCCCCCGGGATGGGCACCGGGCCTCGTCCGCGCACGCCATATCGGCACGGGCTACCCGCACCCCAACCGGCGTTCGGGGCCGGCCTCCTGGCGATCCGGCCCACGGTGCTCTCGCGCTTCCCTCCACCGCCCCGGACACCACACCGCAGTGCACGATCCCGTGGGGAATCCGCCCCGACCACGCACCCACCCTCACCGCCAGCGCGGGCAAGTCCTGGTGCCACTTCCCCGACTGCGGCCACCGCTGGACGCACGACCGCCTCGACCAGCCGTGCGCCGAGCCGGCCCCGCACAGCGACGCGAGTCCGGGCTGCACCGCCCCACACGGCCGCCCGTGCCCGCTCCGGGGCCGCGCGCCGAGCTGGAGCACCCTGGACTGCTGTTGGAGCGGGAGCCCGCCCCGGCGGACACTGCGAAGTCCGGGCAGACCCGGGGCTGGACCGGCCCGCACGCCGGCACCGGGCTCACCAGCCGACTCGTCGTCGGGACCTCGGGCCCAGCTCCGGCTCGGCCTGCTCCGGCCCCAACACCGCACCGGCCCGTCCACGAAGCCTGTGAGCGGCGACGGGTGCCTCGGTCCTGCGATTTGATCAAGTTCGCCGATCCCGCTCCACAGCACGCGAGGTGGCGCATAGGCTCCCGTGACATGGACATAAATGGAGACCCCGAGGCCAAAGACCTGTACGAGGTCGGACCGCTGACATACCGACAGGGGTACGTATCCGTGTGGTTCGAGAGCTACGGGTGCAGGGATGAGGCCTTCATGAACGACCGCGCGGTAATCGCCGTGTACACCGGCACACCGGAGGCCCAGGGCATCCAGCTGTTCCGGGCATGGGTCAACGCCGAGGAACTGCCCTCGGCGCTGAGCCACTGGGCAAACATCCTGCGGTAGCCCTGGTTCCCGGGCGCGCGGCGCCGGGCAGGCCCGGATCCGTGACGGACTGCACGAGCGGCGGAAGTCCGGGCTGAACCGCCCCACACGAGCCCTCGCGCTGGCGCCGGGGCTGCGCGCCGAACTGGAGCACCGCGGCCTGCCGAACGACTGGGACCCCGCCCCCGCCGACACCCGAAAGCCGGGCAGACCCTGGGCGGGACAGGCCCGTACGCTGGTGCGGGACTGACAGGCCGGCTGGTCGTCGCGCTGCCCGAAGCGCTGTGGGCGCCACTGACGAGGGGGATCCACTGGACCGCAGGCCCTCCCGGCCTGAACCGACCAGTGGGACCCGGGCCCGCCACCGGGCACTGCACGGCACCGGCCAAGGCGCCCGCCGAACGGGAGCACAGCGCGACACAGGTGACAACGACCGGCGACGCCGTGCGCGCCGCCTTGGAGCGCGCGTTCACGATGTAGGCAGCCCGGTGGTACTGCCCCCAGGATGGGCACCGGGCCTTGCCCGAACACGCCATGCCGGTACGGGCTACTCGCACCCGAAACGGTGCTCGGGGCCCGCCTCCGGGCGCTCCGGCGACCGGGGCGGCGGCATCGCGCACGCCACCGCCGCGATGAACGCCCTCCCCCCCGGAAATACACAACCTGACCCTGCGCATGCTCCTCGCCGAGATCCGGGCCTGACCCAGGCACCGGGCGGAGCCGGGGGCGAAGGCGCCGTGCCATCCGCCCCTCGGCCGGGGCCTCACCCCTTGCGGCAATGGCTGGCCTTGCCGGTGGGTGAAACCTGCGCGCCCAGGTGCCTCACCAACCAAGCCCCCGCGAACGCGATCAAGCACAACCCAGCACGCCGTCGAGGTCTCCGGCAACCTCGTCGCTCCGTGCGGGGTGGTACCCGTCCGTGAACGAAGTGCCAGAGAGGCCCGGTGCCGGAGGGGGTGGGGCGCTCGACTAGGGTGAACACGCGTACGGGAGTTGACTGACCGACAGCTTCCCGGCATGTCATCGAAGGAGCGTCACCAGCCGTGAAAAAGATCAAGGCCGCCATCCTCGCGTTCGCCGCCGTGGCCGGACTCGCCGTCGCCGCCGCGCCGGCCCAGGCCGCCCCGTGCAGCACCGGGGGCGCCCAGTACATCTGCGAGTACGGCGTCACCAACCACACGCTTCCGGGGGACCAGCGGGAACAGTTCCTGGTCGGCACCGATTACGCAGTGTGGACCCGCTGGACCACCAATGGGCAGTGGTCCGGCTGGTACTCCCTCGGGGGAACCGTCTGGAGCAAGATCAGCATCAGGGAGCGGACCGACATCGCCCCCCACGCCATCGTGATCTACGCCAAGGGCTCCAACACCCAGACCTGGGGTCTGCTCCGCACCGCTCCCGGCGCGGACTGGAGTGCATGGGACTGCCTCAGCTGCGGCTGAGTCCCACCCCATCGCGGATCTCGACCGCGCTCGACCATCGCGAATGGCCCCGGGCAGGATGCGTTCCGCCCGGGGCCGTCCGTCGTGGCTGAAACTGTCCGTGCCGCGTGTGAGGGGGGTCGACTGGAACAACCAGCCCCACGTCCAGGCCCTCCATGCCTGGACCAACCGATGGGGCCCCGGGTGGGGCTGCCCGGCGGTCCGGGGCGCCGCCCGAGGCGCTCGCCGAACGGGCCCGCAGCGCCGCCCTGGTCATCACGACCGGGGGAGGTCGTCCGCGCCGCCCTGGAGCGCGTGGTGACGGCCGCCGACCCGACGGTGACCGTTGGAGGACTGGGCATAGGGTGCTGCCCGGCAGGACGTGGGCCCTGCGGGCTGGAGGAGACACATAGCAGGAACGGTCACCGAAGGGCAGCCGTACCGGGATCTGGCGCCGGACATGAGGGCGCGGGACAGGCGGCTGCGGGTGGTGGAGGTCGGGAACTCCCGGGCCCGGCTCGTCGTCGAGCACGACCTCGGCGGCCATGGCGGGAAGACCACCCACGCCAGCCTCGTCCGCCTCACCTCCCGCGCCTTCGAACTCGTCGAGGACACCATCGACGAAGACCCCCGCTACCTCGCCGTCCTGGCCGCCATCTCCGCCATCCACCACCCCGACGCCTCCCCCGCGGACTACACCCGTGCCGCCCTCCGCGCCCTGCGCACACCCACCTCGTAACCCGCGCCCCCGGTCTGGAGCGTGCCGCAACCCCTCATAGCTTCACCCCTCTCAGCCTTTCCGCACCGACCCGGCTGGCAAGCCCAGTCCGTGGGTCTCCGTTCCACGTCCAGAGCGTGAGCACAGTTCCGTTTCCGGGCCTGCCGCCGCTGGGGCCCCGCACGGCTCCCGCCGGCGCGGCGGTCGCCAATTGGACGGCTCGGGAGTCGTCCGGTCAGACCGGCGTCTCTGTCCTGTCAACTGGCCTTGAGGCGGGCGCCAGCGGGCCCGGCGAGACGCCGCCCGTAGCGGGCGTTGATGCGATCCAGGCTCCAGCCGCAGCCGGTTCTCCCGCTCGCGGTCGAGCGAGATCGACCAGCGGAGGCGGCTCCGGGTTGCGGGCGGCGTGCGCCGCAGCGACAAGCCGGTCCGGTGCGTCCGGGCTGGTGATCCAGTCCTGGGTACGTCAGCGTCGCGCGTGTCCACGGCCACGCGTCCCTGGGGATGAGGTCGTCGCGTTCCGCGCCGGCCCCTGTGTAGGTCGCCTTCACGCTTGGCGAACCAGACAGAAGAATCACTCCAGAGAGCCCTCCCCGGGAAGGGACGGCAGCTGGCCACGGTGTACGGACACCCTCCTGAGCCGAGAAGCGGCCAGCTCAGCTGCCCGGACCGGCCCGCACACGGCCCTCACCGCGGCGGAGGAATCCGCTGCCCGTACCCTACGGACCGGGCCTCCGCACAGACCCAACCGCGCACCATCCCAAGGAGCCCCGTCCGTGAGCAACGAGCAGGTCATACCACCCATGCCCACCGAACAGCCCGCCCCTACCCCCACACCGCGCCCCGCGTGGCTCGTCCCGGCCGTGACCGCTATGGCCGGGCTGGCGTTCGGTATCGGCTCGACGCTGGCCGTGCAGGCCGTCACCGCCGAGGAGAAGCCGGCCAAGCCGAAGACGTTCACGCTCACCGGCACAGTCGTGATCAAGGGCGAGCGGACGGCAGTCGTGCAGACCGCCAGCGGCAACTGCGGGGGTGTCGGAGGCTACAACGACCTGCGGACCGGCGCCTCGGTGACTGTGTACGGCAAGGCGGGTGCAATCGTGTCGACGGGCAGCCTTGGTGCGAGCAGCCCGGGAAGCATGTCGACGACTGCCGCCCAGCAGACGTGTTCGTTCTCGGTATCCGTCGACGGCGTACCGACCGGCGAGGGGTTCTATCAGGTCGAGGTCAGTCACCGCGGGAAGATCAGCATCAGCGAGGCCGAGGCTGTCGCCGGGGCGTTCGCGGCGTCGATCGGGAACTGAGTCATACGGCTGGCGCCGTCCTGGGTGAACCTGGCGCAGGTCGCCCTCGCCACGCCGTTTCTCCGCCGCCGCCGGCAGCCCGTGTCGGGCGCCCGGCCGCCGCCGGGGCGGCCGGGCCCGCCGACCCGGACCGGACCCGGACGATCGTGGAGTCGACCGCGACGACCCAGTCAAGGTCACCCTCGGCGTCGGCCTGGGCGAGGAGGGCGGTGAAGACCTTCTCCCAGGCGCCGTCGGCCGCCCACATCCGAAGCTGGTTGTGGGCGCCCTTCCACGACCCGAAGTGCTCGGGCAGGTCCATCCACGGTGTCCCGGTGCGGTACTTGAACGCGATCGCGTCGATCACCTGATGGTGATCACGCCACCGCCCACCCCGCTTCGGCGTGCGATCCTGCAGCAGCGGCTCGATCCTCGCCCACTGGGCATCAGCCAACGCACACATCAAGCAACGATCCGATGATCTGAAGGAAACGGCCTAGTGACATGAGTCAGAGGTTTGTCGTTGGTTGGGTGTGACTCGTCCTGGACCGAAGATCCCGCCGTTGTCCGTGAGCGATGCCCAGCGGGCCGTGCTCGAGGGGTGGGTGCGCCGTCGCTCGACCGCGCAGGCCTTGGCGTTACGGTCCCGGATCGTGCTCGAGTCCGCTCAGGGGCATTCGATCGCGGAGGTGTCGCGCCGTCTGGGGATCGCTCCCGAGACGGTGCGGACCTGGCGGCGCCGGTTCCTCGACCGCGGCCTGGAAGGCATGAACGACGAGCCCCGGCCGGGTGTGCCACGGAAGATCACCGATGCGGATGTCGAGCGGGTGATCGTCAAGACCCTCGAGGAGACACCGAGGAACGCGACCCACTGGTCGACGCGGTCGATGGCCGCGGCGACGGGGATGTCGCAGTCGAGTATCTCGCGGATCTGGCGGGCGTTCGCCCTGGCACCGCACCGGTCCCAGACGTTCAAGCTGTCGACGGATCCGTTGTTCACCGACAAGGTCCGCGACGTCGTCGGCCTGTATCTGGATCCGCCCGAGAAGGCTCTGGTCCTCTGCGTGGACGAGAAGTCGCAGATCCAGGCCCTGAACCCGGTCCCAGCCGGTCCTGCCGATGATGCCCGGCGTTCCCGAACGTCGCAGCCACGACTACATCCGCGCCGGCACTACCACCCTCTTCGCCGCCCTCGAAGTCGCAACTGGCAAGGTCATCGGCTCCCTGCACCGACGTCACCGGGCCGCCGAGTTCAAGAAGTTCCTGGCCAAGGTCGACAAGGAGGTACCGGCCGACCTGCAGGTTCACCTGATCCTCGACAACTACGCGACCCACAAGACGCCGGACGTGAAGAAGTGGCTGCTGGCGCATCCGCGGTTCCGCCTGCACTTCACCCCGACCAGTGCTTCGTGGCTGAACCTGGTGGAACGGTGGTTCGCCGAGCTCACCCAGAAGAAGTTAAAGCGCGGCGTCCACCGCTCGGTCCAGGCCCTCGAACGCGACATCCGGGCCTGGCTCGCCGACTGGAACGACGACCCCCGGCCCTTCGTCTGGACGAAGACCGCCGACGAGATCCTCGACAAAGTCGCCGCCTACTGCCAACGAATCTCTGACTCAGGTCACTAGTACCAGCGCTGGTTGTTGCCCCAGTGGCAGTCCCACTGGGTGGCCGGGGCGCCGTTGTCGGTGCGCCAGCCGCCGATTTCCAGGCACTTGCCGCTGTTCACGTTGTACAGGGCCACGGTGTAGTCGCTCGTGGCGCGCAGCTGCCACAGCTGGTTGGCGCCGCCGTGGCAGTCCCACTGGTCGATGGTCGCGCCGTTGGCGGTGGACCAGCCCTTGACCTCGAGGCACTTGCCGCTCTGGCCGTTGTAGATGAGCCTGGCGTTTCCGCGGGGAGCCGCGAGCCATTGCTGGTTGGCGCCGCCGTGGCATTCCCACTGGTTGACTCCGGCACCGTTGGCGGTGGACCAGCCGCTCACTTCCAGGCACAGCCTGCTGTTGAGGTTGAGTACGAGGTCCCACTTGGACAGGTCCACGGCGGCGGCGGGGGAGGCAGGCAGAGCGACCGAGATGAGCACGGCGCCGGCGGCTGCGCCCAGGGCGCGGCGTACCGACTTGATGATGTTCAGGCGCACGAAGCAGTCCCCCCATGTGGCCGGTCACGGCCCACTCTCGACGAAATCGAGGCCGACCATACTTGATCTTGAAGCCGCCGCCCAAGGCATCTCATGCCTCGGTCGTCACCGACCGCCAGGAACGGCCGCCGCCGCCGGCACCGGCGGTCGGTGGCTGTAGCCACGGTCCGTGACCGTCGCTTAGCCTGCCCCGATGGGTACACCAGGGGGACAACAGCACGTAGGCCGCCGCCAGGTCCTGAGGCTGGCGACCGGTGCGGCCGGCGGCTGCGTACTCGGCGCCTCCGCCTGCGACGTCATCGGCGGCACGGCGGAGAAGGCCAAGCCGCCGGCCCGCACACCACTGTGGACCTTCCCCCTGCTGGACGAGGACGGCGGCGTCAAGGGCATCAACGACGCCGTGACGGTGCATCACGACGGTGTGCTCTACGTCAGGTCGAAGAAGGACGGGCTGTACGCGATCGACGCGGCCACCGGGCGCGAGCGCTGGCGCGCACCCTTGGCCGGCGCCCAACCCGGCGCACCGGCCGTGACGTCGCGGGCCGTGTTCGTCGCCACGGACGGCGGCGCCGTGCACGCGCTGCGCACCACGGACGGCGCGCAGATATGGCGTCAGCTCCCGGGAGGCCGCCTGCGCGAACCCAGCGCGGGGAACCTGTGGGCCGGCGGCTCCGTCGTGATGGTCAGCTTCCAGCCGTTCACCTACGACGAGGACCGCAACCCGCCGCCCATCGTCCTGTACGCACTCGACATGGAGAACGGAAACCTGCTGTGGCAGACCGAAGCCTCCGTCCTCGAGGTGCGCGACGGCCTCGCGTACGTCAACCCGCCGGATGCGAGCCTCACCGCGCTCGACCCGCGCACCGGCGCCGTCCGGTGGTCGGCGCCGCCGGAGAAGCCGGGGGGCCGGTGCACCTTGGACGCCTCCGCCGCCGGGCTGCTCTTCGGGCGCAACGGCAACGTCGGCATCGGCTCGAAGCTGGTGGCCTACGACCCGCGCACCGGCGACGTCCGCTGGACCGCACCGGCGGCTCACGCCTCGGTGCCGGTGGCGCACGGCGACGCCGTCTACGTCAGCGCGCCCGGCCGGCGCCGGGGCGACGAACAGCAGCTGCAGGCCTTCGACGCCGCGTCGGGCAGGCGCCGCTGGACCGCGCCCGCCTTCGCGACCACGCTCAACGAAAGCCCCTTCATCGCCGCGGACGGCGAAGGCGCGTACCTGTGCTGGAACGAGGACGTCAGCTTCGACGACGACCGCACGAGGCTGCGTGCGCATGCCGCAGACACCGGGCGACAACGCTGGCGCGGCGAGCGCTGGGAATCCTCCTACGGGGCGGACGCGGCGCCCGGAAACCTCCTGTTCATCTCCTACCTGCGGGACTGGTACTGCCATGACGCCGGCACCGGCGAGGCCCTCTGGCGAGTCGGAGTGGGAGAGGGCACTGCAGGCCTCCCGCCCATCGTCGCCGACGGGCTGCTGTACTTCGTGAACGAGGCGGGCGTACACGCGGTCCGCCCCTGACGGCCGCCAGGGGGGCGGGGCGCTGCGTGACCAGGTCAGCTGGTGAGCGTCACACAGGGCAGTCCGACGCTCGAACCGCCCCGGAAGCCTTCCGCGCACAGTCGGGTGCCCGCGGGGAAATGGCGCTGGGGATACACCTGGTCCCGGTAGGTGCGGAACTTGGCGACGTCCTCGGCCTTGGCGTTGGCGCTCCAGCCGTTGGTGGTCCACACGCGTGCGGAGATCCGGTTCGGCTGATTGGTGTTGGTGACCGACACCTCCACCCTGCCCAAGTAGGTCCCGGTGTCGTAGGTCTCGATACAGACGGAGTGGTTGCACCACTTGCCGTCGGCCACTGCGGACGGTCCGGCCGTGAAGACGCCGCCGAAGGCCGCAGCGACCGTGGCAACGCCCGTGACGATCTTTCGAAAGGTGGTCATGACCGCCATAACGACCAGGTCGAGCCCTCGTAACCGCCCACCCGGCCACGTGAAGCATGGCCCCGGCCGTCGGGCCCCGTTCTGCATTGACGGGTGCGCCGAGGCGCGGGAACCCTCGAACGACTCGGCGGCGATCCCGACAGCAACCCCACCCTGACCGCCAACTGGAAACCCGTCCCCAGGAATTACAGCCAACACATCTGGCTGAAGAACCCCGACGACGCAGAAGCCACCGAGCCCCTCCTCCCCTGACACCTCACCACGCCACCACAGCGGGCCGGAACAGACACCCGCCGGTCCGGGCGGGGCCCCGGGGGCCCCGGTACGGGACGACGGGCAACTGGCCACGGACACCGGTGCGCTGCTCCGGCCGGCTCACAGAGCGTCCCCCACCAGAGCGCCCGCTCCCCCTCCGCCCACACCCCGACAACCTGCTGCCGCAGGCGGCCCGTCACCGGCTCCGGCCGCAAGACCGGGCGGGGGCCGGCTGCTGCCGGTGCGCGGGCACCGCAGGCTCTGCGGGCGCGGCCTGGCCGGGCGCAGCGCCGATGGGCATCGACCGGGTGAGGACGCCTAGTGTGAGCAGAGCGAGCGCCGGCAGCACGGCGACGATGATTCCCATCGGTAAAGCGTCGGTGGCGCCACCCGCGCCGGCCAGCGGAGCAAGTGCCCCGCCGAACATGAACTGGCTGAAGCCGAGCAGAGCGGCTGCCGACCCGGCGTGTCCGCCGTGGTCGGCCAGGGCCTGGGCCGCGGCGTTCGGCATGACCAGGCCTACGCTGGAGACCAGGACGAGCAGGCCGATCAGGAGCACGGGCAGGGGCGCCCGTGTCAGCACCGCGCCCAGGACCGTGGTGCCACCGGCTGTCGCGCCCAGCAGACCGGCGATCAGCAGCACGCGGGCGCCGGCCCGGGCGACCAGCCGGCCGCTGATCTGGGCGGCCGCAATGAGTCCGGCGGCGTTGACGGCGAACACGGCGCTGTACTGCTGCGGTGACAGGCCGTGGATTTCCTGCAGGACGAACGACGAGCCGGAGATGTAGGCGAACATCGCCGCGAAGACCAGGCCGTTGGCCAGGACGTACCCGGTGAAGACCTGGTCGCTGAGCAGCTGCCCGACGACAGCCGGCAGCGGCTGGCGTGACGCGGAGGACCGGGTCTCCGGCAGTCCTGCGGCGGAGGCCGCCAGCATCACGGCGCCGAGTACGGCCAGGCTCACGAAGATCCCCGGCCAGGCCGTGACGCGCAGTAGCTGGCCGCCGAGGACCGGCGCGAACACCGGCGCCAGGCCGGTGATCAAGGTCAGTGCGGAGAAGAGACGTGCGGTGCGGGTTCCGGAGGTGCGGTCGCGGACCATGGCGTTGGCGATGACGATGACGAACGCCCCTCCGATGCCCTGGACCAGGCGTAGGCCGACGAAGGTCCGGAGGTCGGGCGCCACCGCGCAGAGCGCGCTGGCGATCGGGTAGAGGGCGAGGCCGCCAGCAACGGACGCCGCCGGCCGTAGGTGTCGCTCAGCGGCCCGGCGATCAGCTGCCCGATGGCCAGCCCGGCCAGGCAGGCGGTGATGGTGAGCTGGGTGGCCGCGGCGCTGGCGCGCAGGTCGTCGGCGAGGTCCGGCAGTCCGGGCAGGTAGCCGTCGATGGACAGTGGTCCCAGGGCCACGAGCATGACGATGAATCGGGTTTGCCGGCCGGCGGCGTCGTTGCTCATGGCTCAGTACGCCACGGTGATGCGGCGGCGGATCGCGGTGCCGCTCTCGATCGTGTCGGCCAAGGCGATCGCGTAGTCGGCGTACGAGATGCGGCTGTTGCCGTCGTCGTCGGTGAGCAGGGTGTCCCCGGCGCTGCGGTAGGTCCCGGTCCGCTCGCCCGCTCCGATGACCGCGGCGGGCGACACGTACGTCCAGTCGAGGTCGTGCACGCCGCGGTAGAGGTCGAGCGCTTCGGACTGGGCCTCGGCGTTGGCCTTCCACAGCGCGGGGAAGTCCGGGTCGTCCATGACCCGGGCGCCGGTCGGCGTGCGCAGGCTACCGGCACCGCCGATGGTGACCAGGCGGGTGACGCCGACTCGGCGGAGTCCGTCGATCAGCGCACGGGCGGCACCGACGATCGTGGCGCGGTCGTTCTCCTGGCCGATCCGGGGGCCGACGGCCGACAGTACGGCGTCGTGGGAGGCGGCGAAGCCGGCGACCGCGGCGGCGTCTGTGACATCACCGGTGCTCATGGTCAGGGCCTTGTACTTGAGTCCTTCGACGTGGCCGGCTCGGGTGACCGCGGTGACGGTGTGGCCGCGACGCAGTAGTTCCTCGGTGCTGGGCCGGCCGATGTTGCCGCTGGCACCGAACAGGACGATCTTCATGTGTTGCTCCTTGTTCCTGATGGTCAGAGGACGGGCTGGCCGTCGGCGATGATGGCCGCGGTGATGCCGCGCTCGTCGGCGGCGTGCTGGAAGCGCTGCTCGATGTCGGGTTGTTCGGCCCTGAACCCGGTCCCAGCCGGTCCTGCCGATGATGCCCGGCGTTCCCGAACGCCGCAGCCACACCGCGTCCGGGCCGGCACCACGACCCTGTTCGCCGCCCTCGAAGTCGCCACCGGCAAGGTCATCGGATCGCTCCACCGCCGCCACCGGGCAGCGGAGTTCAAGAAGTCCTCGCCAAGGTGGACAAGGCAGTCCCTGCCGACCTTGAGGTGCACCTGATCCTGGACAAAGTCGCGGCCTACTGCCACCGAATCTCTGACTCAGGTCACCAGGACTTGTCCGGCCGATCATGGCTGTAGGCAGTCGGGCATGATGCCCGGGTGAGCATCATCGTGAAGTTCTTCGTGGCGCCGGACGACACGTCAGCGAATCTGGCCCTCCAGTCCGGGCCGGGACAGGCATTCGAGTCGCTCTCCTTCGGCAACTTCGATCCCGAAGAAGCCGTGGTCCAGTGGGAGTGCCTCCTGGCCGGCGGCAGCTTCGAGGAACTCGTCGAAGCCGGTGAGCCTCGCATCATCGCTGGCCAAGACAACGACGGGTGCGTCGTCTTCGCGTTCTCGCCTCGCCTGACCACTGCACTCGCAGACGCGGGACGCTCCAGGTTGCGTGACGTCGCTGCCTCGTGGGCTCAGCTGCGTGCGGAGGACGGCGAAGTCATCGACACCGAGACCGCAGACAGGATGGTGGGCGATCTGGCTGGCCTCGTCACTAGCGCCCGGCGCCAGAACCAGAGCGTCTACTGCTGGGTCGCGTAGGAGCTCAGGTCCGGAGCCAGATGGCGACGGCCGCCGCGGTGGCGGTGCCGAGGAAGACGTAGCCGCGTTTGTCGTAACGAGTGGCGACCGCCCGGGACTGCTTCAGACGGTTGATCGCCCGCTCGACGGTGTTGCGCTTCTTGTAACGGTCCTCATCGAAGCCGGGTGGCCGTCCGCCACGTGCGCCTTTGCCCAGGCGGGCGGCCTGGCTGTCGGTCTTCTCCGGGATGGTGTAGCGGATTCCCCGCCGTCGCAGGTACTCGCGGATCGGACCGTTGCTGTAACCCTTGTCGGCCGCAAGGCTGTCGGGCTTCTTGCGTGGCCGTCCCAGGCCCGGTCTGGGCACTCGGATCTTCTCCAGGACCGGCTTGAACTGGGTGCAGTCTGCCCGCTGACCTGGAGTGACGACCCAATGACAGTGGGCGGCACCGGCCGTCTGCACTCAGGTGGACCTTGCTGGTGAACCCGCCGCGCGAGCGGCCCAAGCCCTCACCTCCAGCACCACCTCCACCAGGCGGGCGACGAGACTCTGCCACGGCGCCTCGGCCTGGTGTTCCATCCCTGCGGCCCCCTTTGGCCCCGGCACCGGAGGCGGATCGGTGCGGGCGCCGGCCGCATGCTGATGCGCGCGGACGATCGTGGAGTCGACCGAGATGTCCCAGTCGATCTCGCCGACAGCGTCGGCCGCGGCCTGAACCTGCTGGAGCAGACGTTCCCAGGTGCCGTCGGCCGACCACAGGCGGTGGCGTTCGTAGACGGTCTTCCACGGTCCGAACCGTTCGGGCAGATCACGCCACCGCACCCCGGTCCGCACCCGATGCAGAATCCCGTCGATCACCTGCCGATGATCCCGCCACCTGCCACAACGCCCGTTGCTGACCGGCAGGAACGGCCGAAGCCGTTCCCACTCGGCATCACTCAGATCACCCCGCCCCACGCCCACAGGAACGACTCGGGCACGAAGTAGTCACATGATCGGCCGGACAGGTCCTAGTCGGAGTAGCCCTTCTGCCCCTCCGCTGGGGTGTATCCGGTGGCTGAGCCGTGGTACGTGGACGTGACCTGGTTCTGGCGGGAGGGGTCCCTGGGGACACCGGTGATGATGAAGGAGGAGACTGCGTTGTCGAACCCGTCGGTCAGGTTGTACCGATCCCCTCCGACTCCGTCGCGCCGAGGGGCAATGGTCGTCTTGTCGCCGGAGAATCCCGCACCCGTGAAGAGAGTGATGCCCCACCCCTTGGCGATGGACAGGCTGGAGATCGCATCGTTGCCGATCTGCCTCGCGATGTCGGCCATGTCGTGCCGGCCGCCGCCGAACCCCGCGTGCTTGCCCCGGCAGTTTCGGTCGGTGAAGACGTACACCCCGCTGGTGGGGCTGAGGATGTCCTCTGCGAAGGGCTTCGGGAACTGCATGGTCGATGCCTGGACCGCCCAGACGAGAGTCTTGAAGTCGAAGAGGTCGTCGTTGTGGTTCGCTCTTTCCGCCAGACCGACCATGCCCTCCTGCAGGATTCCCTTCTTCTCGAAGAGTGCCTGCACGAGTTGGACAAGGTCCACGTCGCCGAGGGACTCATCGGCGAGGAGTGCGGCGATGAGCTCGTCGGCGAGAGCCTTGTCGCCCATGAGCCGGTCCGCGAAGGCCTTGTCCTCAAGGGCCTTGTCGACGAAGGTCGTGTCCTTCTTATCCATGAGGCAGAAGCTACTGGCCTGTTCCGCGCGGCTTTCGCTCTGACACCCCGAACACGGTCGAGTTGATGACGCTCTTCGCCCACCTGGGCCGACGACATCCAAGTCGATCTCCTCGCCGCGCCAGACCCAATCCGCTGATCACGGGCCGAGGCCGAGAACTCCGGCGGCCACGCCCGTCCAGCGGACCGGCGCGGCCGTCACGCCGATGGCGCCAACCGAGTACACCGTCGCCGCGGCCGACGCGGTGGTCCCGCTCCCGCCCGGGATCCCGTTCGAGCAGGCGTGCGTCATTCCCGACGCGGTGTCCACCCCGTGGGCGGCGATCACCTCCTGTGCGAACGTACGGCCCGCGGAGGCCGTCGCGGTGTGGGGCGTCGGCGGACTCGGCGCGCACGCCGTCCAGCTGCTCCGCATGGTGGGGGCCTGCCCCGTCATCGCGGTGGACCCGCTGGCCGCCGCCCGCGAGCGGGCCCTCCGGCTCGGCGCCGACACCGCCCTCGATCCGGCCGACCCCGAGTTCGGCACCTTGCTGCGCTCCGCCGCCGGGGCGGGGGGCGTCGCTGCGGCCTTCGACTTCGCAGGAGTCCCGGCCGCGCGGGACCAGGCGCTCTCCGCCCTCTCCGAGCGCGGGCGGGTGGTCCTGGTCGGCCTCACCGACCAGCCCTTCACCATCAAGGACGACCTCTGGTTCTGCCGCTTCCGGCAACAGGTGCTGGGCCACTACGGGTCCAGGCCCGAGGACCTCGTCGACCTGGTCCGCCTGGTGGGCATGCGCCGCCTGGACCTCTCCGCCTCGATCAGCGGGATCTACCCCCTGGCCGAGGCCGCGCGGGCCGTGGACGCCCTGGAACGCAAGGAGGGCGACCCGATCCGGCTGCTCCTCGAACCATGACGGACCGGGGCATGTGCCGTCGTCGGCCGACGCCGCCCAACGGCACCACCCGGCCTGGCACTGCGCGGAGTCGACACCCGGCCCCCGCCCCCCTCGGAAGCCGGGGCCGTGGCCCGCCACGTCGCCGGCCACCGGGCGGACTCCGGCGGCGGACCGCTCGCCCTCGCGGGCGACAGCGCTTCAGCAGCCGGCGTCGCCTCGGGTGGGTCAGGGGTGCTGACCGCCTCCGGCAGCAGCTCGGTCGCCGTGGGCGGGGCGCGGGGCGGGGAGGGCGTCGGCCGGCCAGAGGCTGTCGGGGAAGGCGGCGTCGTCGGAGTCGGTGTCGGGCATGAGGGTGGCCAGCAGGTGCCGGGCGGTCTTCGCGTGGTCGGCGGCGCGGGGCAGCATGACGCCTTCGTAGGCGTCGAGGGCCTGGTCGATGGTGGGGTGGTCGATGACGGCCCGGGCGAGTTCGGCGCCGTCGAGCAGGGCGAGGTTGGCGCCGACGCCGACGGGTGGCATGAGGTGGGCGGCGTCGCCGAGCAGGGTGATGCCGGGGACGCGCTGCCAGGTGTGGTCCGCGGGGAGGACGAACACGGGCCGGTCGGTGAAACCGCCCTCGTTGTCGCGCAGGATGTCCAGCAGGCTCTCGTGCCAGCCCTGGTAGTGGTCGAGCAGGCGTGCGCGTACTGCCCGGGTGTCCGCGAGGTCGAGGCCGGCGTGCCAGTCCTGGGGGCCGCGGAAGTTGGCGTAGGCGCGGACGTGTCCGTTGCTGTTGCGCTGCAGCACCAGGCTGCGGCGGCCCGCCTTGGCCGACATGGTGCCTCGGCCCACCAGGCGGGCGATGCCGGGATGACGGTGGTCGACGTCGTCGAAGTGGGCTTCCACCAACGTGACGCCGGAGTAGGCGGGTTGGGCGTCGGAGAGCGCCGGGCGCACCCGGGACCAGGCGCCATCGGCGCCGATGACCAGGTCGAAGTCTTCGCCGCCCGGGCGGTCGTGGTGGTGCGGGCGGGCGGTACCGCCGGGCTGTGGGGTGACGGCCCGTACGGAGTGGCCCCAGCGGACGGTACCGGGGGCGAGGGAGTCCAGCAGGAGCGCGCGCAGCTCGCCGCGGTCGATCTCGGGCCTGCTCAGGTCCCCCTCGCCGGCCCGGTCGTGGCGTATCAGGTTCGCGTGGCGGTCGTACAGGCGCCACTCCTGGCTCTCGGGCCGGGCGAGGGCGAGGAACCGGTCGAAAAGGCCGGCCGCGCGCAGGGCCGCCTGGCCGGTTCCTTCGTGGATGTCGAGGGTGCCGCCCTGCGAGCGGGAGTGGGGGGCGCTCTCGCGCTCGAAGACGGTGACCGGGACGCCGTGCCGTTGCAGGACGCGTGCGCAGAGGAGGCCTCCGAGGCCTGCGCCGACGATCGCGATGCGGGCGGGGGTGGGCATGGGGGTCACGCTCCGTTCGAGGGTTGGGGAGGGTGCTGGGGGTCCGGATGCCGTTCGGCCCCCCGCACTCACAGAAGCACAGTCGCTCCAAAAGTACAATCGCTCCGATTTTCAATCGAGACTCCTTTGCGATCGAATCCCCTCAGGGCGGTAGGGTGGGGACATGACCGGGACGACGGCAGGACGCCGCGAACGCAAGAAGGCCCAGACGAGGCAGGCCTTGACGGATGCCGCGGTGCGGCTGTTCACGGAGCGGGGCTTCGACAACGTCGGCGTGCGCGAGGTGGCGGAGGCGGCCGACGTCTCGCTGAGCACGCTCTTCAAGCACTTCCCCGGCAAGGAGGCCCTCGTCTTCGACCTCGACGCGGACATGGAGAGCGACCTGGTCGCCGCCGTTCGCGACCGGGCCCCGGGGCAGTCCGTGCTGCACGCCCTGCGCGACCACATGGTGCGCACCCGGACCGCCGTGCGGACCGACGACCCCACGTTCGTCCTCGTCGAATCCACCCCGGCGCTGCGGGACTACGCCCGGCGCATGTGGTCGCGCCACGAGAACACGCTGGCCGCCGCCCTCGCCGAGGCCGGCGGGCTCGCCCCGGAGGACCCCGCCGTCACCGGCCTGGCACGCTTCGCCCTGGAAGCACCCGGCATCGCCCGTGCGAGCGAAGACCCGGCCCGGACCGTGCACGACCTGTTCACCCTGCTGGAACACGGCTGGGCCGCCACCCCCCTGGCGGAACGGGAGGACCGCCCCGGCCGGGACGGATGACCGCTACTGGAAGCGGGTGACGAAGCGGCGTTGCCAGGGCGTCTCGACGGCGCGCGGGGCGTAGTGCTCCCGGACGTGGGCGACGGCCTCACGGCCGGGTACCCCGTCGAGCACGGCGAGGCATGCCAGCGCGGTGCCGGTCCGTCCGCGTCCACCACCGCAGGCGATCTCTACGGGTTCGGCTTCGGCGCGCGCCCATGCCTCGCGCAGCGCGTCGGCGGTCGTGGTGGGGTCGGACGGCAGCCAGAAGTCGGGCCAGCGCAGCCAGCGGCTTCCCCAGGCGACCTCCGGTGGCCGACGGCCCAGCAGGTAAAGCGCGAAGTCCGGCTGCGGGCCTCGTGGGAGTGGCCGGCTCAGCCCCCGGCCGCGGACGAGCCGACCGGAGGGAAGCGTCATCACGCCCGGTGTCGCGGGTTCCCATGCGGTAGTCACGGTGCGAGCGTAGCCAGTCGGTTGCGGGTGAGAGCGCCGTTCCCAGGACCGGGCGCAGCGGTCAGGCGGCGCGGCAGAGCGCCGTCGGGCCGGCGGGTACCGTGGCGCGCCCAACGGTCGCGGACACGGGGCGGTCGGCGCGGACGGGCACCGGCGCCGCGCGCAGACGGTGGCGCGCGAAGACCACGAGGCGCAGGACCGCGAACCGTGCGACGCCGGCGACCGCGGAGGCGCTGAGGTAGACGACCTGTTCGAGGAGCGCGCCGGGGGCCGCGGCCAGGTGGTGCAGCATCAGCATCGCCATGCAGGTGACGACGTATGCGGCGGCTGCGGATCCGGCCGACTGCGCGTGCTGGCGCCAGGTCGCGCGGCCGCCCGCACCGAAGGTGAACCGGGCGTGCAGCTCGGTGGCCAGGAGCGTGGAAGCCGCGGTGATGACGGCGTTGGCCAGGGCCCAGGGCATCCAGGAACCGAGGACCACCACGGCGAAGCTGGAGACGAGCCCCACTCCGCCGCCGCAGAGCACGAAGCGGGCGAACGAGGCGAAGGCGCCCGGTATCTCCTGCCGCCGGTTCAGTACTACCGCCTCCATGACCCACCCCTCCGAACATTCGTTTCTGACAAGAGAAACGCTACGTTGCGTTAATCAAGAAAGCAACGCCGAAGGTGCGCACGGCTCGTAAATATGCAGGTAGGAGAGGTTGAATCGTTGCACCGGTTCAGAAGGGAACGCAACAGCAGGAGCGGGAGCGTTGCAACAGGCCGACTTTGAACGCTACGGCTCGGCCGCCGTCGCGCACGGCCGGCCAGCTCTTGCCCGGCTTCGGCTACGGCTTCGGAGGCGGTGCCGTCGTCCTGCCCGGCTCCGGAGCGCGAGCGGCGCGGCTGGCCCGGGAGATGCACGACGTGCTCTCCCACCAGGTCAGCCTGATCGCGGTACAGGGCGGCAGCCCGCAGGTCGGTGCGGACGGCGACGACACGCGCCGCCACACCCCGGGACGGCTCGCGGACCTGGTGTCGGACATCGGTCTGGACGAGCGGCTGCCGGGCTCCGGAGACGGACTGGTCGGCCTGTGGGAACGGACCGAGAACCTCGGCGGGACCCTGGTCAGCGGCCCCACTCCCGAGGGCGGGTACCAGGTCGACGCCGTCCTCCCCCACCGCAGGACCTGACGGCGCCATCCCCGGTTCACCTGGCCACCGGAGAACAGCCGGTCGGATGTGCGTGGCAGCCGGTCGGAGGGTGGTCGCGGGGCCGCGGCCCAAGCAGAGTTCTCGGCAGCGGCCGATGCCGCTGCACCAGGATCGGCGTGGCGCCCTGACCGGGCAATGCGCCGCTGCGGGCGCACGAGCCCGCGTCCGCGCCCCCGGTACCTCCGCGGTCGTCCGGCAGCACGTGCGAGGATCACTGGGAGTTCGCCTTGTCCGCTTTCTCAGAGGCCGCACATGAACAGCAAGTTCCTCCCTTTTCGGCGCAAGCGCGGAACCAGGGTCACCTACGAGGTGACCGGCACCGGCTCCTTCGAGGTGGCCTATGCCGTCGGCGACCCTCTGAAAGGAGAGCAAAAGCAGGTCAAGGCCGGCGTCACGCCGTGGAAGCAGGAGGTCGTGATGTCTGGCATCGACGCGATGCCCATGCTCACGATCATCACGTCCAACCCCGAGCATCCCGACGGCTGGCTCCAGTGCACGATCTCCATCGACGGAGAACTCGCAGTGGAAGGGGCGGTGTCCTCGCGGTCGGCCAGCGCGACCTTCACGGCCCTGCCCGGCGCGACGGGTTGACCGCAGCGGGCATCGATCGGATCGGGATGGCCGCCGGCCTCCCCGACGGCGGCTTCCTGCCCGGCCCCCAGCCGCAGGGGCCGGCCCGGCCCACCGGCGGGCTCGCGCAGGAGGCACTGCAGCTGAGGCTCGCCGCGCTGCGCGACGCCGTCGGCGCCGCCGTCTCCCGTAGGTCCTCCACACCTTCCAACTCACCCACTGAGCGCGGCAGCCACAACCGACCCGTCGGGCGGTGCGGGATGCCGATGTGGGCCAGGTCCGCGGCGGCATCCCGCACCAACGTTTCCCGCTCCGCCGGGGAGACCGGGCGGCAGACGACGTCCAGCACCTGGTCCGCCGCGTCCAGGGTGGTGTCGGCCTGCCGTCAAGTCGACCGGTCGGGCACCCAGGTACACGGGGCCAACGGGGGTACGAAGTGAAGCACCGGGTACGGCTGTCGGTGTGCGCGATGGCGGTCAGCGTCGTGACGTCGGCCTGCGGCAGCGGCGACACGGGTGCCAAGCCCATCGGCTGGGGCGGCGGGAAGCCCGGGGCCGTTTCGCAGCCAGGTCCGTACCGGGTGGTCCTGCCGCCCTCCCTGCTCAAGGGAAAGTACAAGGAGACCGAGCACGCCGAGCCCGACCAAGGCCTGGCCCGCGGACTCTCCGACTGGATCGACAGCCCGGTCCCCGTCTTCGCGGCCTACGAGGGACCCGCCAGCACCGACAAGAGGAAGCCGCGGACATGCCGACCGTCACCGGTGTGCAGGGGTCCGTGCTCAGCCCGGTACCGGCGCGCACCCACATGCTGGACGGCCTGGACCGCCGGTGGGAGTTCCCGCAGAAGACCGTCGTCGGCCCGCGCGCCATCACCCCCTCCGGCGGCGAACCCCTGTCGTGCCGTGTGACGGAGCGGGACACCCCGCCGGCCTCCGTCGACCTGGACGCCTTCGCCGCGACCGCGGCCGCGGTCCGCGACGAGGTGAGCAAGCAGATCGCCGCCAAACCCTGACCGACCGTCGCCGGGGATACCGCCGCCGGCTGTTGGGCCGGCTGTCCGGAACGAGGCGGGATCGCGCCTGGTGTTCCGGTGCCGGGGCCATGGAGCAGACTGGCCGGATCGAGCCGGCCTCCGGGCCCGCCACCCGAACTCCCTCGAAACCCTCAAGGTCACCTCGCAGCGTGACCGCCACCGGGGGCCACTCGCCGAGATCGGCGGGAAGGGCGCGTTCACCCGGCGCGCCGACCAGCACCTCCTCGACGGCCGGGTCGAGGCGCCGATCGGCCGCTGCCCGGGTGGACCCGCCTCAGGCCTGCCGGCCGATGACGGTTCGGGCGGCGTGCTGGAGGGCCTCGTCGTCCTCGATGCTCGTGAAGGGGCCGCCGCTGCGGCGGGCCAGGGCGAGTTCCGCGTGGATCCGGGGACGGGCGGGGACGGCGGCGGAGCCCATCCGTTGCAGGCACTCCAGTACGTGGCCGGCGGTCGAGTCGTTCTGCTCCCACGCCTCCAGCAGCACCGGCAGGACGAGCTCCGTCTCGGCCGGGCCGCCGATGGCGTGGATCGCGGCGGCGGCGTGCACCCGGGTCCACTCGTACCCGGCTTCGAGCATCTGCCGCAGGAGGGGCAGGGCCGCGGCCGCCGGTGCTCCGATCCGGGCGAGGACGTCGGCCGCGTCGCGGTGTTTGTGGGTTTCGAGGAGTTCGGTCAGCCTCGGTACGGAGTCCCCGGGGTCGCGTTCGAGGGACCACAGGGCTTCTGCGGCGGCGAAGCGCACCTCGGGGTCCTTGGCGTCGGCCAGCGGGCGGACCGTGTCCAGGGCGGAGGCGGCGTCGGTGCCGAAGCGGGCCAGCGCGCTCACGGCCTCGGCCGCACCGTGCCACTGCTCGTGGCGGACGGAGGCGGTGAGGGCCGCGGTGAGTGCGGGCACGGCGGCCGGGTCGCCGAGCCGGCCGAGGACGGTGACCAGCGCGCGGCGTTCCGACCAGGTCCACTCGCGGGAGAAGTCAGCGTCGGCCAGGCGTTGGGTCAGTCGGGGCAGCAGCTCTCCGGCGGCGTGGGGGAAGTGGCCGGTGACACGGATCGCGCGCCAGGCGTCGGTGTCGGTGTCCAGTGCCGTCAGCAGCCCGGGCAGGGCGCGTTCGTCGCCGAGGCGGGCCAGTGCCGTGACGGCCTGCTGGTGGGCGCGGCGCAGCAGGGGGTGCGGTGTGGCCCACACGGTCGGCCCGTGGGTGGCGCGGTGGGCTTCGACGAGGGCGGCGAGGGCTTCGCGGGCGGGTTCGGCGAGGGCGGCGGGGAGTCGGCCGAGGGTCTCGGCCGCTTCGGCGGCGGTGTACGGGTCCTGGGGCAGCAGGCAGTCGGCGAGCAGCCGGACGAGGCCTGAGTGGTCGCCGCGCCACGTGTCGATCAGGCTCTTGGCCATGGCGATGGCGTCGTAGCGGGTGGCCCGGTCCGGGCTGCGGAGTTGGGCGGTCAGCAGGGCCGTGCGCTCGGGTATCCGCGCGTCCAGGATGCTGTGGAGGGTGGTCAGCAGCTCGGTGGTCGGGGCGTGCCTGCGGCCGTGCCGGTCGAGGTCGGCGAAGGCTGCGGCGATGTGCGGGGGGAGGTCCTGGTCCGGTGCCGGTGCGGCCGGGACGTCCGCGCAGGTGCACGGCCCGCGGTCGGTCGTCCCGGCTTCGGCTCCGGATGCGGCTTCTCCGGCCTCGGTCTCGCTCCGGGGCGCGGGCTCGGGCGTGAGCTGGCGGAGCAGGTCGATCGCCGTCGGGACGAGGCCGGCGCCGATCTCCTCTGGTGCGCAGGCGCTCCGGTGGACGAGGGCGGCGAGCCGGATGTCGGCGGCCGGTGCGGTGTCGGCCTCCAGGGCGGCGAGCCAGTTCGTCACCGGCCCGTACGCGTCCGGCAGCCGCCGGGCCAGTGTCGCGGCCGTCTCGATGACCAGGAGCCGCTCCACGGTGCCGCTCTCGGCCGCCAGCCGCGCGCGCAGCACGGCGAACGCCCGGTCGGCGTCGTCGAGGAACAGCCCCAGGGCCGGGAGGGCGGCCTGCCGCACCCGCGGGTCCGGGTCGGCGGCGTACCGGACGAAGTCCTCGACGCGCTCGCACATCCGGGGAACGACATCCGCGTAGGGCGTCGACTCGTGGCCGGACGGGCTGAAGTAGACCTGGTCGGGGCCGCAGTCCAGTGCCCTGCTGCCGATGCTGAGCAGGAGCTGGATGACGGCCGCGCGGTCGGGTGCCCGGGAATCCCCGGCGAGCGCGAGGAGGAACGGCAGGCTCGCGGCCGTGCACCCGTAGACGTCACCCTGGTGGTGGGCCGCGCCGTAGAAGCCGCTGAAGCCGCGCTCCCGGACCTCGGGGTCGGGCGAGGCCATCTGTTCCAGCCACAGCGGGACTTCTTCGGCCGTGCCGTAGGCGTGGCCCATGGACGACCAGTCGACCCGGTCGGCGCCCTCGAAAATGTCGATCATGGGCCGCACAGTGCCACGGGGCACTGACACTGCCACCGGGACCCGTTACGGAGAGCACCCCTGGAGGCGCCCTCGGCTCGCAGGAGCCGAGCAGGCCCCCACCTCATCGCCACGACCGCGGCGATGTTGGATGGGTGCATGGCCAGACGCAAGAGGGAGAAGAAGAGGCGGCCCGCCTGGGGCGTGCCGAAGGGGATCGTGCTGTTGGCGACGCCGGAGGGGTGGCGCCACAGCGTCCTCACCGTGGAGGGCGGCATGCTCTGCGGGCGGCTGAACGTGCCCGCCGGCACCGACCCGCACGACGCGCGGGCCGCGTCGGCACGGATGGTGACGGAACTCGCGCGCGACTTCCACGGAGCCGACGTCGAGGTGAGCTGGGATGCGCCCCGGGAGCCCTGGTCATGGACCGCTCAGGTCACCCTCGCCGCCGTCTCCGAAGCCGATCCGCCGGGCACCGAAGGCTGAACGGTCAACTCGCCTACCGGTTGGTCCTCCGGCGGGGCGCACCGCGCCCACCCACGCACCCGGTGGGCCAAAGCGCAGGTCCGGTAGCCGTAGTGGTGCGTGCCGCAGCCGCCGGACCGGCGGTGGTCCGGTCATCATCGTCGGGACCCTTTCCCGGGAGGAGCCGCGATGCTCGGAGAGCCGAAGCAGGTGGGAAACGACGCCTCCGGCACCCCCGCGGCGGCATGGTGGCGCGACGAGCTGTGGCTGGCGTACCAGGCGTCCGACGGAACCCTGATGCTGCAGTCGGTGGACGTGCTCGGGGACCCCTCATTTCCGACGACGTTCGCCACGGGGCTGCCCTGCGGCGGTGCGGCCTCGCTCGCGTCGGACGGCCGCCGCCTGCACGTCGCGTGCGGTGAGCCCGGAGTGAGCTACCGCCGTGCCTCGACGCTCGACGGCACCGCGTTCACCGCTCCGGTGCCACTGCCCGTCGACCAGGGGTTCGTCGGTACGTCCGCGTTCACCGTGTACGCGGACGGGCTCGCCCTGCTGTGGGCCGAGGACTCCGGAGGTCTCGCGCACCCGGTGACCAGCGACGACGGGGGTTCGACCTGGAGCGACGCCGAACTCCCGATCCGTGTCCTGCCGGAGCCCGGGCTGTGCACCGCACCCGGGTCACGGCGGCTCTTCATGGTCTACGGCGAGCGGTCGGGCGGGCCCGGTTCGTTCACGGTCGCCGCAGTGGACCCGGCCACGGCCGCCGTCGCGGACAGCGTGTCGGCGCCCACCCCCGTGCGTCCGGGCAGCACCGCGATCTGCCGCACGAACTACCACAACAGGCCGGGCCTGCACGTGGCCGTCAAGCACCAGGACGGGTTCACCGCTCGTACGACCTCCGCCGGGCTGGTGGCGTTCGGCGGGACGGAGGCATTCGGCGCCTCGGCGGCCGGTGTCTCGCTCGCGTTCGACGGTATCCGCGCGCCTGGGTCGCCTGGCGGCACGAGTTGTACCAGGAGGTCTGGGTCGCCCCCGCTTCCGGTCCGACGCGCTCACGTACGGCTGGCCCGGCACGATCACCCAATCCGTCGACGACGCCTTCTTCACCGGGTTCAACACGACCGGCCCCGACGGACGCCCCTACGACGCACAGGGCGACTACTTCGCCCTCAACCCCGGTGCTGCCCCGCTGCCCAAGCCCGTCGACGGGGCGCCGAAGATCCGGAGGAACTGCCGGCCGTGCCCGACGTCGGCGCCTCTACCGCTACCTCGACGACGAGCGCGTCGCCGCAGGACGGGGGCTGCACGAGCACCTCACCAAGAGGGTCCGTGACGAGGTCTATCTGGCACTGAACCAGGCCAAGGCCGATGGCTCCCCCTGGGTCGACATCGGGACCATCGGCATGGCGGCGCTCGTGCTGCTGCTCGCGGGCCCCGCGGCGGCCGCGGCCGCGGTACTGGGCATCACCCTGGAGAGCGTAACGGCCCTCAAAGTGCTGCTGGAGGACATGCCGGACGACGTCGCGACGCAGATGTGCAACACGTTCGCCAAGGACCGCGCCGACGAGACCGACGCCCCGTTGTGGGAAGAGCCCGGTGAGGGTGTCGCCGTGGCCCCCGACGACATCAAGGCCTTCTGGGACGCCCCGGACGCCTCCACGAGCAGCCCCGGGGTGTGGAGGGGCCTGTACGGGCACACCGAGGCGCTGCTCCTGACGCCGTGGCGGATGGAGGCCGGGCGCGTCCACCGGGTCGCCCGCTCGACGGGACCGGCCTACGTGACGGGACGGGTCCGCTACCGGGGGGATCCGGTCGAGGGTGCCCACGTCCGGTTCGGCTGCGAGTCGACGATGACGACCACGCGCGGCAGGCGTGAGCCGGGCTATGCGATCGCCGTCGCCGCGGGCCACTACGAGGTGGCCGCGAGTGCCTACTGGCCCGCGACGAAGCGGCAGCTCACCGGGCGCAGGGTCGTCCTGCTCACCCCGGGGGGACCAGTCCGGCCCGGTCGACATCGGTCTTGAGGACCCCCCCGAGTGGCGTCGGCTCGTACGCTGCACCACCGTGAAGATCGACACGGTGCGCCGCGTCGTGGTCGGCGAGGACGACTGGGCGCACAGCGCGATCAACGACCAGGCCTTCCTCGCCCGGGCGCCGGACACCTGGGGGGAGCCGCCCGCCGGAGCGGTGGTGGCGAGCTGGAAGAAGGCCTTCGTCGGTCATCACGCCCAAGGGTTTAACCTGATCTCGCCTGCCTGAGGAGTGCCTCGTGCCGGCTCAGCGACTGCCCGCGCAAAACGCTCGGCCGGGAAGTCCCGGCCGAGCGCCTGCATGAACCGCTCGCGGCCTGATCAGCACGACCACGTGTTGCAGTGACCCGTGGAGACCGCCGACCGGGAGGCCCAGGGCGCGTACCGGGCCGCGATCACGGGGTGGACGCCGTCACACTCCGGTCAGGGTGTACGTGCCCGTACCGTCCTGCCTGCCGCTGGTGTACTGGCGGATCAACTCCCCGTCCGCGTACCGGTCGTGCCCCATCATGGAGCCGGTGTACTTGTTCTGCAGACCGATCTTCGGGCTGCCGGGTACGTCGCGGTAGATGTAGAACCGCTGGAGGTCGTCCTCCCCGCAGGCGGCCGTCGTCAGGTAGGCCTGCTCCTGGTTGGCGATGTTCGCCGGGATGGTCGCGCATCCGCCGTTGCCCCAGTTCCACAGGGACGCCTCGAGGACTCCGTTGTTCTCCGTCACGTTGCACAGGCGCCAGTTGTCCAGGTGGGCGCTGAAGAACGTGGATTCGCGCAGGCGGATGCCGTCATTGGCCAGGAGCGGTGCGCTCCAGTTCAAGGGCTTGCCGGGTACGTCGATCTTGTAGGCGCCGGGCCTGCAGTCCAGGGCGGCTTGCGGGGCGGGCTTGGCGGCCCGGGTGGCCTGGGTGGCCTTCAGGCTCTGGGCGGCTGTGGCGGCGTTGTCGGCGTCGTGCTTGGCCTGGTCGGCCTTGGCCGAGGGGACGGGGCCGGCGTGGTGCTTCGCGGTGGCGGCGGGGGAGCCGCAGTCGAGAAGGTCCTGTGCCTTGCGCATGATGCTGCCGGCCGGGACGGTGTCCTCGCAGCGGACCGCGCCCTCTTCGAGGGTGGTGTAGGTGGTGTAGCTGCCGCTCTCGGGCCCATCGACCCACTTGGTGGCGTAGGTGCCGTTGCCGGTGTCGACGCGGTTGCAGTTCAGGCTGCCGTACTGCCCGGTGACCTTGCGGGTCCCCTCGTACAGGGCGTAGTAGCCGGGCCTGCGGAAGTCCCAGGAGATCGACTTGGACTCGCTGCTGGTGGTGCTGGAGGCCATCTGCACGTTCAGGCCCAGGCTCCCGCCCACCTGGCCGAGCAGCTCGACCTGGAAGCCGCCCTGGATGTTGGCGGAGAGGCCGACCTGGACCGTGACCACTGTCTGTGTACTGGTCTCGATCGTCTGGGAGCCCGTCGACCCCTCGGTGACGTACCAGCCCTTGAAATGCGTGATCGTCGGAACGACCTGCGTGGACTTGATGTACGGGTAGCGCTTGCCGAGGTCAGCGGGCGTACAGGAATCGCCGAGCTTGGGCTGACCGGCCGCCGGAGCGGCCGGGTTGGCCGGCTTGGCCGGAGCCGGGGCCGGTGCCGCCGTCGCCGTCGCCGTCGGGGCGGCAAGAGCGAAGGCAGCGACCGCGGTGAGGACGGTCAGCCCGCTCCTGCGGAGCCCGGATGATCGTGAATGACGCATCGTGTTCATCCCCCCTCGGACCAGGCTCCGCGTCGGGGCAGGCGGGAGTCCCGGCCGGTGGTGTGGTCGGTGTGATGCTGAGCGGTTCTTGATCAGGTCGAACTTAGCGTCGGCAACGGCGGAGTGACGATGACGGAATCAGACGGTCCGGGGGAGCAACCCGTGGCCAGTCATGGGCTGTTCGGCAGGATTGCCGTGAGTGGTTTCATCAGAGTTTCATTACGCACATCTAGTCCCTTGCGACCAGCCCGCAGATGGGCGGTCGGCCTTGAATCCATTGCCGTCCCCGCGACAGTCAGCGAGTGGCGCAGCAGTTCCTCATCATCCGCCGACGCTGCCGACCGCCGTCACATGGTCACGGCATCCGGCCAATTCGCGGATTCCAGAATCAAACGCCTTGGGCGGCCGGGGTGGCCCGGATATTTGTGCGCCGGCCCGAACGGCTCTATGAACGACGGAAGCAGGCCGCCAGCCGGTGGCCGACTGCGCCCCACGGCCGGCCCGGCAGCGCCCGCACGGCCCCGGGCTCATCCGGTACGCGTACCGAGACCGCATCAACCGGCACACACGGAGAAGAGGATGGCATGCCCATATCAGGCTTACGTCGCCACCGCAGAGGGCGGGACCGAAAGCCGAACAGGCTGCGCCGTGCCCTGTCAGGGGCGGCTGTGGCCGCGACGGCCGCCGCTGTCGCGTTCAGTGGTGGCACAGCGACGGCCGCCTCCGCGCCCGCGCATCCCGCCGACCGCGGGAGCGCCGTCACGGAAGGCCCGACGGAACACACCATTACGTCCAAGATGACCACGGTGCGGGTGACGGAGCTGGTCACCACGACCCCGGACCTCGCGGGCGACGTCACCGTGCGGCTGGCCGACGGGAAGACCATTCCCATCCCGGCGGCCCACAAGGACCTCGTGATGCGCCGCGCCGCCCAGCAGGCCGAGAGCCGGCTCAAGCCCGCCGAGCCCGTACCCTGCGGCATCACCTGGGTCAGGCTCAAGGAGAAGTCCAACCACCACCCGTTCGCCATGGAGACCGGGTTCGACGTCCTGGGCGGGTCGGCCATCGGCTACAGGTGGCTCGTCACCATCAAGGGGCCGAACAACTACGCCCACGAGTACACCAGTCAAGGCAACCTTGCCTTGCGCGGCAGCTGGCAGGGCGGCTACACGAGCGACAAGAACCAGGACGAGGGACTCTACACAGCCGAGATCGATGCCGGCGTATCCCACTTCCAGTTCCTGAACGGCGACATCTGCGTTGCGGAGCCGGCGCGCAGGACGGAGCGCCTCACCAAGCCGAAGGCCGCATGCCTGAAAATGATGCAGGCCAATTCCGGCGACGGGTGGATCCTCAACAGCACCCAGCCGGTCCCGCACCGCAACCAGACCGACCCGACCGGCCCGGCCGGTACCCGGGCAGCCGGGGCTCAGGCCTGCCTGCGGAAGAAACTCGGCGACGGCAGCCCGGCTTCGGGGGACATCACCGGCTGGCAGGATGCGCAGACCTTCGCCCGCCCTTACGCCGCTCCCGGTGCCCCGGCACCGTACGGGCTCGCCCGGTGTCACCTGATCGCCAGGATCCTCGGCGGGAAAGGGCAGACAGAGGACGGCGGGCAGAGCAACCTCGTGCCCTGCTGGCAGGTGGGAATGAACACCGGAACGCCCAGCATGCGGACCTACGAGACGGAAGTGAAGAACGCGGTTGACGCGGCCACCATGGGGCCCGATGATGCGGTCTACTTCCAGGTGACGCCCCTCTACAGGAACGATGCCAGCACGATCCCCACGGGCGTCACCATGAGCGCCGCGGTTCAGCGAGCAGACGGAACGCAGAGTCTGCTGCCCATCACCGGCGTCACCAACACCAAGGGGAACACCGGGCTGCTCAACCTCGGAAACTGATGCCAACCAGTTGGTGCCTACGGGAGCCGGCATGAGTCGCACCACCCCGCCGCGGCTGTTCGACGTCACGGCGCTCTTCCCTCGACTGGCCCCGCTGGCACGCACGGCTACCCGGCTGCACCCCCGCCCCGGATCCCCGTCCGTGCACGACAGCTCCGTCGGCGGGCCGCTGCTGTGGCCCGCCGACGAGCCGTGGCCGCACTGCGAGGAGCCGCACGAAGGACACGGTGCGAGCGCAGGCCCCTCACCAGCGGACGTACGGCTGCTGCGCCGCCACCGGGCGGCACTGGAAGACCGGCGGCGCCGCGAACCTCAGGGCCCCTGGGCCACTCCTGAAGAACTGGCGACCGACGCCCGGCTCCAGGCCGGCCGCCCGTGGCCCGAGGGCCCGACCGCCATGCTGCCCGTGGCCCAGCTGTACGTGCGTGACGTTCCTCAGCTCCGCACGCTCGGGCCGCCCGGGGCCGATCTCCTCCAGGTCCTCTGGTGTCCCTTCGACCACCCGGCGAACCCCAGGCCCGTACTGTTCTGGCGGTCCGCCGCCGAGGTCACCGATGTCCTCGGCGCTCCTCCCGAGCCCTCCGCGATCCAATTCGCCGACTACCTGCCCGATCCCTGCCTGTTCGCACCGGAGCAGGTCACCGAGTACCCGAACCACCTGGAGCTGAGCGAGGAGCTGCAGGAGCAGCTGGGCGACCGGAACAGGTGGCAGGCGGCCGGATCAGCGGTGGACAGCTCCTACGGGCCCGCCCCGCAGGAGTTCTACCTGAACCACCTCTCGGTCTCCCCCGGTTGGAAGGTCGGCGGCTGGAGCAGCTGGGGGCTCACCGACCCCGTGCCCCGGCGCTGCCCCGAGTGCGACACCGAGATGGCCCCGCTGCTGACGATCGCCTCGACCGAGTGGGACGGTGCCAGCGGGAGCTGGGCCCCCGTCGAGGACCGGGCCGGCGACACACCGCCCCTGCCGCAGGGAAATCCCCCGGCGAACTTCACCAGGGTCGTCCTCGCCGGGGGCTACGGCATGCAGGTTCACATCTGTCCGACATCCCCAGACCATCCGTGCATGGAACTGATTCAGTGAGGTCTTCTCGCGGCAGCACCTCGGTCGCGGCGTCCGCCCCGGGACCCGGGACGGTCCGGTCCGGTCCGTGATCCTCAGCCCGTCGCTCGCCGCGCCGGGCGACCGATGCGAGCGAACACCGGACGGCGGCCGGGCATTCCATGCCGAGTGACGACGGGACGCCCAGCTGCAAGGCCGAAGGACCTGCCCCCGCCCCCAGCCGTTCGGCCTCTTGGGAGTAGGGCGATACGCCCTAGCCCGCCGGCGTCGGTCCGGCAGCGGGGTGGAGTCCTCGGCAGAGCAGGCCGAACCCCTGGACCACGGCCGACACCACGGCGTCGCGGGCCCCCTCGGGCGCTTCGCCGGCCATGATGCGCCGCCGGAGCTCGCGCAGCGCCGCGCGGTGCGTGCCGGCGACGGCCCCCGCGAGGAGCGCGGGCGGCGGGGGGGCGGGGTGGCCGGAGGCGTCCGCGGGGTGCGGCGGATGCCCGGTGAGGGCGGCCGCCAAGGCGGCTTCGGCGCGTTCGCCGATCTCGCGCTCGCGGGCGAGCAGGGCCGGGCTGTCCAGGACCACCTGCCAGAACGCGGTCGCCCCGGGCTGCAGCCCGAGCATCGGATGGTTCTCCCGGAGGCCGGACAGCAGGTCCTCTCGGACGGCCTCGACCGGGCAGGTGCCGGGCGCCCGGTCGCGCACCACGGCGGCCAGGTGTTCCTCGGCCTCCGCCCCGCGGTCGAAGAACAAGTCCTCCTTGGCCGGGAAGTAGTTGAACACGGTGTTGGTGGACACGCCCGCGCGCCGTGCCACTTCGGCGACCGTCACCCGGTCGAAGCCGTACTCCAGGAACAGGGGCAGGGCCGCGTCGGCGATCGCCGTACGGGTCTGCTGCTTCTTGATCTCTCTGAGTCCCACACCCCACATGATAGTGTCACCACAAAATTGGAGTGACACCAATATTGTTGGAACCTGGAGGACTGACATGGCCATGACCTTCGGTATCTATCCCGGCGGTCTCCTCGGGGACGAGCAGGGCATCGTCCATCCCGTCTCCCCCGACGACCCCGAGCGCATCAACGCCGCCCTCGACGCACTGCAGGGCGACGCGGACACGCTCTCGGTGCGCGCCTACCGCTCGTTCGCCAAGACCGTGACCCCGTACGGGCCCACGCCCGCCGATCCGCAGGCCTGTCTCCGGCGCGGCCGCACCCTGGACCTCGTGCTGCAGTTCCGCGAACCCTCCGGCCGGCTGGACGGCTGGACGGAGTTCGTCCGCGGGGCCGTCCGGGACGGGGGGCCCGGCCTGGCCCGCGTCCAGATCTGCGAGGAGCCCAACCTCGACCTCCCGCCCGTCGACGGCAGCACCCCCAACGTGCTGAACGCGCTGGTCCAGGGCGTGGTCGCAGCCAAGGAGGAGGCCCGCTCCCTCGGCCGCCGCGTGGCCGTCGGCTTCAACGCCGTCCCGTCCTTCGACCCCGCCGACACCTTCTGGTCCGACCTGGGAGCCCTGGCCGGCCCGGCCTTTCGGCAGAGCCTGGACTACGTCGGACTGGACTTCTTCCCCGACGTGTTCCGCCCCGTCGCCCCCGGCCGGCTCGCGGACGCGGTCACCGCCGTCCTCACCTCGTACCGCCGTACCTGCCTGCCGAAGGCGGGCATCCCCGACACCGTCCCGATCCGCATCTGCGAAAACGGCTGGCCCACCGGCCCCGGACGCACCGAGCAGCACCAGGCCGCCACACTGGACACCGTCATCCGGACCACGGCCGCCCTCGCCGCCGAACTGAACATCGACGGCTACTCGCTCTTCGCCCTGCGGGACGCCGACAGCCGCGCCGAGGGACTCTTCTCCCACTTCGGCCTGCTGTACGACGACTACACCCCGAAGCCGGCCTTCGAGGCCTACGGGCGTCTCATCGCGGAACTGGGCGTCAGTGGAGTTCGAGGGTGCAGCATTTGACGCTGCCGCCCGCCTTGAGGAGTTCGGTGATGTCGACTCCGATCGGCTCGAAGCCGCGTTCCCTCAGGCGCTCCTTGAGGTGCACGGCGGCGTCCGGGAGGAAGACGTGGCGGCCGTCGGACAGGGCGTTGAGGCCGAAGACCCCGGCGTCCTCGGCCGTCGCGAGGACGGCGTCCGGGAACAGCTCGCGCAGGACGCTCCTGCTGCCCGGGGTGAACGCCTCGGGGTAGTACATGATCTCCGTGTCGGAGAGCACGGCCAGTGCGGTGTCCAGGTGGTAGAACTGGGGGTCCACCAGGGTCAGCCCGATCACCGGGAGCCCGAAGAACTCCTGGGCCTCGGCGTGCGAGCGGGGGTCGGTCCGGAAGCCGGTGCCCGCCAGCACCGTGCGCCCGACCAGCAGGTAGTCGCCGGCGCCCTCGTTGATGTGCTCGGGCCAGTGGACGTGACCGTAGCCGTGCTCGACGAACCAGGAGAGGTACGCCGGGCCTTCCGCGGTGCGCTCCACGTGCCGGAACCTGGCTCCGAGCACGCGGCCGTCGATCACGGTCGCACCGTTCGCGGCGAAGACCATGTCGGGGAGACCGGGGAGCGGATCGATCACCTCGACGGTGTGGCCCAAACTCTCGTAGAGGTTCTTGAGTTCCAGCCACTGGGCTTGGGCCAGCGAAGCGTCCACCGGCTCGGCCGGGTCCATCCACGGGTTGATCGAGTACGTCACGTGGAAGTGCCGCGGTGGGCACATCAGGAAGCGCCGGGGGGTGGCGGTCCGCGTCGGGGGTGTGGCGGTGGTCGGCAAAAGGGGCTTCTCGCTCTTCGAATGGTGCGCCGGGGTGGTGGGGGGGGCGGGGAGAGGGGTGTTCGGCCGCTCTCCCCGGAGGCCGTCAGGCTTCGCCGCGCCGGTACGTGGCCGTCAGCCCGGTGTCGAAGCCGAGTTCGGACTGCATCCGGTGCAGGTCCCTGCGCTTGATGCCGGCGGGGATGACCGTGATGCGGTCGGCGAACCAGGCCAGGACCTCCTGCGACCTCTTGTGGAACTCCTCCAGCGTGTCCGTCGTGATGACGACCTCGCCGATGCGCTTGGTGGTGTCGGAGTTCGCCGGCAGGGAAGCGCCCACCAGGTGGCCGAGCAGTACGTACTCGACGTCGGGGAGGCTCATGACCTCGTCCCGGGACGGCACGGCGAGGAGCAGTCCCGGTGACGTCGTGATGTACGTGCCGCCCACGATCCCGGGGCGCACGTCGGCAGTCACGTCCGGGGCTTCACCGAGCGCCAGCGACAGCGCGGCATCGCCGAGGTCGACGCCGAACTTCGCCTCGACCTGTTCCTGCACGAAGCCGCCCCGGCGCGCGGCGCACTCGCTGAAGGACACCTCGCCCTCGTGGTGGAACAGCTCCATGTGGAAGATGCCGTCGGTCAGTTCCAGCGCCTCCAGCGCCGCGCGGACGACGGGCTCCGCGAGCCGGAACGCCCACTCCTCCGTCGTGGGGTCGAACCGGCGGTCCTGCATGGTCGCCTGCGACTCGACCACGGCCAGGCAGGTGTCGGTGTACTCCGCGACGGACATGAAGCGGACCTCGCCGTCGTGGACGACGCCGTCGACCAGCCACTCGTCCCCCCGCTGGAACTCCTCCACCACGAAGGTGCGCGCGGAGCCCGCCTCCGACCGGAAGCGGCGTACGGTCTTGCGCAGTTCGTCCGTGCTGCGCACCGTGGCCGTCTGCCGGGTCGCGGCGCCGGTGACGGGCTTGATGACGCCCGCCTCGAACGGCAGCTCGGGGATCTCCTCGTCGTGGATGTCCTCCAGGACGAAGGCCCGGGCGGTGCGGATGCCCCGGGCCCGCACGGCTTCCTTCTGCGCGAACTTGTCGCGGAAGCGGACCGCCACGGCCGGCGGTATCCCCGGGGCGCCGAGGGCCTTCGCGAGGACGGCGACGTTGATGAGGGCGTACTCGTTCGTGGTGCTCACCGAGGCGAAGCGCTCTTCGCCCAGGCCCGCCCGGGTGAGTGCGGTCAGCACCGCCTCGGCGCTGCACTCGTCCTCGACGAAGACGGCGGTGACGCAGTCCGGGAGGTCCGGGATCCCGCTGTCCCTCCAGTACGGGCCGTAGACGACGACGGCGGGGATGCCGCGCAGGCCGCATGCGCGCAGAACGTAGCGGTCGACCCCTACGAACAGGGGGCGTAGGCGCGAAGTCATGGTGTCGAACCTTCCAGTGCGGCGTCGGCCGGAAGACGGTCCCCGGTCAGGGCGGTACCGGGTGGCGGTCGCCGGCTGTCCGCGGGAGTCTTCGGTCGAGCGGGGCCAGTGCCCGCAGGGAGGAGCGGTGAGCCGGAGCGCGGCCACCGGACGAGGAAGGCCCGCCCGCTCGGCAGCACCCGGGAATCCCCATTCCCGGGCAACCTTCGTTTCGCCCTCAAGTCCCTGGTAATTACACGGCCATAGGTCTATTGAGTTGCCAGCTAACACCATCGCCGCGCCGCAGGTCCCGCATCCCGCCTGTGATGATCATCACAGGAAAGCGGGGTTGGACTCGACTCGCCGGACAGGGCAGTCTCGTGTTTTACCGCAGTCGGGGTGAAGTACGAGGAAACTCCCCCTCATTTCTGCTTCCGGTGCATTCACCGGGTCGCTTCCGGTTGCCGGGCGACGGGACCGCGATAACGGCTGCGATGTTCTGATTTCTCGTCATTCGACCGCTCTTCGCGGTGAATTCATTGGCTGATGACCGGGACCGGGCTCATCCTGCGCGCCCCGGATTCCTGCCACGTTCAGGCCACCAGAATGAAGGAAGCGTGCCTGCCATGACCGCACCGGACCCGTTCGCCATCGCCCCCACCGACAGCCGCGTCGCGGGGATCGCCAACCACGCCCGCCAGTACGCCGCCACCTCCGGGGGCGAGGGCCATGACTGGCAGGGCGCCGAGACCCTGCTGCTGACCACCGTCGGCCGCCGCAGCGGCCTGCCGCGGCGCACCGTCGTCATCTACGGCCGCCACATGGACGCCTACGTCGTGGTCGCCTCCAACCTCGGCGCGGACAACCACCCCGACTGGTACCTCAACCTCCAGCGGCACGACACGGCCCTCGTCCAGGTCCGCGACCGGCAGTTCACCGTGCGGGCCCGCACCGCGACCGGCGAGGAGCACGGACACCTGTGGAAGCTGATGACCGGCCTGTGGCCCGCCTACGACACGTACCAGGAGGCGACCCCGCGCCCGATCCCGACCGTCATCCTCCAGCCGCAGTCCTGACGCCGCCCCGTGTGCACCGTCACCCGTACCCCTCCAGGCCAGCCCACATGACGCCCATGCCCCCACTGTTCACACCCGTGCCCGAGGTCGAGGCGGCCGCGCTGTGCGCCGCCGAGCACGCCGCCGACACCGACCGGGCGGGCCGGCTGCCCGACGCCGTCGTCGAGGCCCTCGTCGGCACCGGTCTGCTCGCCCACTTCGTCCCCCGTGCCTTCGGCGGCGCCGCAGGACGGTTCGGCGACTCACTGCCCGCCCTGCTGCGCCTGGCCGAGGCAGACCCGTCCGCCGGATGGTGCGCCGCGGTCATGACCTCCATGAGCCGGATGGCCGCATTCCTGCCGCCCGCGGGTCAGCGGGCCGTGTGGGCGCACGGCCCCCAGGTGCCCATGGCCGGCACCCTGCAGCCGGCCGGCAAGGCCACGCCCGCCCCGGGCGGCTGGCTGCTGTCCGGACGGTGGCCCTACTGCAGCGGCGTCCACCACGCCCGATGGGCGCTGCTGTCCGCCGTGCCCGACGGCGCTCCGGGCCCGCGGTTCCTGCTCGTGCCCCGCTCGGCGTGGACCACCGAGCCGACCTGGAGCGGGGCGGTCGGCCTGCGGGGCACCGGCAGCGACACCCTCGTCCTCGACGACGAGGTGTTCGTGCCCGAGGAGCACTCCTTCACCCGCGAGCAGCTGTTCACGCCCGCCTCCCCGCCCGCGGACGGCGACTGTTACCGCGTGCCGCACGAGGCGATCAGCGGCCTCTTCTTCGCCCTTCCGCTGCTCGGCACCGCACGCGCGGCGCTGGCCGCGTGGACCGCAAGCGCGAGCCGGAACCCGTCGGCGGGGTGGTTGCGCGCCGGCGACGCGGCACTGGCGACCGCCTCCGGGAAGATCGACGCCGCGGATCTCCTGCTGCGCCGGGCGGCCCGTACCTGCGACGAGCCCGACGCGCTCACGCCGCTGCTCGCCGCCCGCTGCCGCCGCGACCACGCCACCGCCGCCGGGCTCCTGAACGAAGCGGTCCAGGACCTCTTCCAGAGCGCGGGGGTGGGTGCCACCACCGGCACGGGAGCGCTGTCGCGGCTGTGGCGGGACGCCGGCATGGCAGCGCTGCATCCCTCGCTCGCCGTCCCGCCGGCCGCCCAGGCGTACGCCGGTTCCCTGCTCCGGCGCGACGGATAGGCGGCGGATAGGCGACGAGCAGTCGGCGGACGAGCAGTCGGCGGAAGACGGAAGGCGGACGGCCCCGTACGCCCGGCACTGGTGCCGGGCGTACGGGGCCGTCCCTCCTGTCCTTACTCCCCGGCGTCGATGGCGGGTCGACGCACCTCGATCTCGGCGCCGGTCTGCTTGAACGATTCCGCCGACACGGGGGCCAGCACCGCGTCCCGGTGGAAGTCCCGGAGGTTCGTGGAGCCGCAGCTGATCATGGTGGAGATCAGCTTCGCGCGGGTGCGCTCCACGTTGTCGTACAGGCTGCCCGCGTACGGGACGTAGCCGTCGACGCCCTCCTCGAAGACCATCTGGCCGCGCTGGCCGTAGCGGGCCGCGTTCTGCGCGCGCCGCGAGCCCTCACCCCAGTACTCCTTGTACCACTGGCCGCCGATCTGGAGCTTGCGCGAGGGGCTCTCGTCGAGCCGGGCGAAGTAGCGGCCGAGCATGATGAAGTCCGCGCCCATCGCCAGGGCCATCGCCATGTGCGAGTCGTTGAGCAGACCACCGTCGCAGCACAGCGGCACGTACACGCCGGTCTCCTGGGCGTACGCGTCGCGCGCCTCGACCACGTCGAGCAGCGCGGAGGCCTGGCCCCGGCCGATGCCCTTCTGCTCGCGCGTGGTGCAGATGGCGCCGCCGCCGATGCCCACCTTCACGAACGCCGCGCCCGCGTCGGCCAGGTAGCGGAACGCCCGGCCGTCGACGACGTTGCCCGCGCCGACGAAGACGTCGTCGCCGTACTTCTCCCGGGCGAACTCCAGGGTCTTCGCCTGGTACACGGAATAGCCGTCGGAGGAGTCCAGGCACAGCACGTCCGCGCCGGCCTCCACCAGGGCGGGAATGCGGTCCCGGTAGTCGCGCGAGTTGATGCCGGCGCCCACGCGCAGGCGCTTCTCGCCGTCCACCGTCGCGCGGTGGTACGTCTTGTGGGCCTGGTAGTCCCGCTTGAGGACCAGGGAGGCGATGCGGTCGTCCTCGAGCACGGGCAGCACGTCCAGGTGGTGCTTCCAGATGAGCTCGTTGGCCTCGGACAGCGTGACGGAGGCGGGAGCGGTGACGAGGTCGGCGCGGCCGCGCATGCGGTTGCCGGCGCTCTCCGAAGCCCCGTGCCGCTCCAGGTGGAAGTCGTCGAGGCTGATGATGCCGAGGAACTCGCCGTCCACGGCGCCGTTCTGCGTGACCACGGCCACGCCCTGCTCCGTCTCCGAGAGGCGGTGGGCGACCTCGCCGAGGGGCGTCTGCGGCGATACGGTGACCTCGCTGGTGCGGAAGCCGGCCTTGTGCCGCTTGACGGCCAGGACGTCCGCGGTCTGGTCCTCGACCGACTGGTTCTGGTGGATGAACGACAGCCCGCCGACCTGCGCCAGCGCCACCGCCAGCGTCGGTGACGACACCGCCTGCATGACGGCGCTCACCATGGGCGTGGCGATCCGTACGCGCGCCTCCTCGCCGAGCCGGTGACGCACCAGGGGCGCTCCGAGATCCACGTTGTCCGGCGTGCAGGCCTCGGTGGTCAGGCCGGGGATCAGGAGGTATTCGCTCAGCGTACGAGAGATCTCAGGGAGGATTTTCACGTCGTCTCCAGAAAGGAGCCTGCAAAACACCGGTGAGGTCGGTGAGGCTCGTTCGGGCAGTGCAGATTGTCGCCACCCGGTAGCGCACAATCAGAAGGAAAGCGCTCCTGGGAAATCCTGGGAGCGGGCACGCCCGGCGTGAACAAGTGCTTGCGCGCGCGGCCCAATCGACAGCGCGGTAACCACAGGTTCAACCTGCACGGTGCGGCACAGGCGCTGACTTCCATTACGCCATACGAGATGATACCGCACCGCACGTCCGCCTGTTGGACGGCCAATTGCCCTTGCCCGAGCTCAGGCGGCGTCTTATTCCTCCTTAAGGGACATCACGTGAGAAAGCGCCTGGTCCAGGTCCTTGACGATGTCCGTGACGTCGTTGCTGTAGCCGAGTGCCAGCCGCACCGTGCCGCGAGGTACGCCGATGCTCACCAGCTCGTCGTCGGAGTACTCGAAGTAGGTGAAGAACGTGCTCTGCTCGACGAGCGTGTGCGGAGCGCCGAAGTTCGAGGCCATGAACGGCACGCGCAGCCGGTCGACGAACTTCGCCGTCTGCTCCTCGCTCAGCCCGAGCTCGAAGGTGATGACCCCGCCGAAGCCGTTCAGGTACCGCTGGGCCAGCTCGAAGTGCGGGTGCGACTCGAGGCCGTTGTAGTAGACGCGCTCGACGGCCGGGTGCCCCTCCAGGAAGCGGGCGACTTCGAGGCCCATGGCGTTGACCCGTTCCATGCGCAGTTCCAGTGTGTAGAGACTGCGGCGCAGCAGGAAGGCGGAGTTGCCGTCGAGGATCGGCCCGGTGGTGTCCCGGTACCAGCGCAGCTTCTCGATCAGCTCCTCGCGGCCCGATGCCACCCCGGCCACGATGTCGCCGTGCCCGCTGAGGTACTTGGTGGCGCTGAACAGCACCAGGTCCACGCCCCACCGCAGGGCGTGGTAGTTCGGCGGGGGTGAGAACGAGCTGTCGAGGGTGATGATCACCTCGGGCCCGACGGCCTCCCGCACCCGGGCCACGTCGATCAGGTACATGTGCGGCGAGGACGGCATCTCCAGGTGCACGAGCTTGATCCGGCCGCGCAGCGCCGCGACGTTCTCGACGAACTCCTCCGGGTCCCGGATGGAGAACTCGTGCACCACGACGCCGAACTTCGGCAGGATGTGGTGGAAGACGTTGCGCACCTGCCGGTACGACTCGGACGGCAGCACCACCTCGTCGCCCGCCTGGAGCAGCGCGAGGAACGCGGTGACGTGCGCGGCCATGCCGGAGGCGAAGACCAGGGAGCTCTCGGCGCCGCTCAGCTCGCTCAGCTTGTTCTCCACCTCGACCCAGGTGGGGTTGGAGTAGCGGCCGTAGCGTCCCGCGGGCACCGACCTGTCGTGCAGGCCGTCCTTCACGTGGTCCGCGTTGTTGAAGTAGTAGGAGGCGCTCTGGTACGTCGGCGACTCGATGCTGTTGGTGTACGCATCCTGGGGACGCTGCTTGGTCATCGTGGCTCCTTGCTGGCACGACCGGTACAGGGGCTGGGCGCCACGGCGGCCAGGGGGAGGCCGCCGTGGCGGGTCTGTGGTCAGCCGATGTCGAACCGCATGAGGTCCTCGATCGTCTCGCGTCGCACGATCTCTCGCGCTCGCCCCCCGGCCACCGCGATCACGGGCGGTCGCGGGATCTGGTTGTAGTTGTGCGCGAGGCTGCGGCAGTACGCGCCGGTGCCGGGCACCGCGAGCAGGTCGCCCGCCCTGACGTCGGACGGCAGGTGGTCCTCGCGCACCACCACGTCTCCGGCGTCGCAGTGCTTGCCGACGACGCGGACCAGCGTCGCGGGGGCGTCCGAGACGCGTCCCGCGAGCTGCACCGAGTACGCGGCGTCGTACAGCGCGGTGCGCACGTTGTCGCTCATGCCTCCGTCGACCGCGACGAAGGTGCGGATTCCCTCGCGGAACTTGACCGCGCCGACCCGGTAGAGCGTCACCCCGGCCGGCCCGGCGATCGCGCGGCCGGGCTCGATGGCCAGGCGCGGCATCGGCACTCCGAGCCGTGCGCACTCCTTCTCCACCGCGGCCCGCAGGGTGTCGGCCATCTCCTTGGCCGGAGTGGGCACGTCGTGCTCGGTGTAGGCGGTGCCGAAGCCGCCGCCGAGATCGAGCTCGGGCAGCTGGATCCCGTCCAGGGTCAGCCTGGCCCGCAGCTCGGCCAGCCGCTTGGCGGCGGCCTCGAATCCGGCCGTGCCGAGGATCTGCGAGCCGATGTGGCTGTGCAGGCCCCGCAGTTCGAGCAGGTCGCTGTCCGCCACACGGCGCACGGCGCGCTCCGCGTCGCCGCTGACCAGGGAGAATCCGAACTTCTGGTCCTCGTGCGCCGTGGCGATGTGCGCGTGGGTGTCGGCCCGCACGCCCACCGTGACCCGCAGCAGCACGCCGGGTTTGCTGCCGGGGAAGCACGGCACGAGTTCCTCGAGCAGGTCGAGTTCCTCGACGGAGTCGACGACGATGCGTCCGACTCCGTAGTCGAGGGCTGCGGCCAGGTCGGCCTTCGACTTGTTGTTGCCGTGCAGCAGGATGCGCTCGGCCGGGAAGTCCACGGCCTTGGCGTAGGCGAGTTCGCCCTCCGTGCAGACGTCCAGGCTCAGGCCGGCCTCTTCGACGATGCGGGCGCTGGCGCGGGTGAGGAACGCCTTGCTCGCGTAGTAGACGTCGAAGTCGTGGAACGCCTCGCGGAAGGTGGTGCAGCGGTCCCGGAAGTCGGTCTCGTCGAATACGTACGCGGGCGTCCCGTACTGCTGTGCGATGTCCGTCACCGGTACGCCGCCGATGGCCAGCACTCCGTCCGGGCCCTGTTCCGCCGTGGCGGGCCACAGGCCCGGGCGCAGTGCGCGGACCTCGGGTGTGCCGTTCACGAGTCCTCCTCGGGGTGGTGCGTGCGGCCGGCGGCCGGGGCCACGGCCTGGTGGAGTTCACCGGCGCTGAGCATGCTGACGTGGTCGCCCGGGATGGTGGTGACGGCGACCGTGGCGCCCAGCGTGCGCCAGCTGTCGGGGGCCTGCTCGTGGCCGGCCGTGATGACCTCGGGCAGGCACATCGTCAGCCGCGGTACCTGCCCGGTGGGCCGCCACGCGTCCATCGCGGCGTGGAAGCCCAGCCGCATCCGCAGCTTGCCGAGCAGCTGGTGATCGGGGGCCCCCGGCCCGTTCGGGCCGAGCCGGTCGACGAGCGCCGCGGCCCGCTCGGGGATCGGCAGCCGTCGGGTCGCGGCGAGCGCCTCGGCGATGGCGGGCTTCGTCTGGTGCGGGAGCTCGACGTGCGCGTGGTCGACGAGGGCGGCGTCCGGGTTGCCCGGTGGTTCGGCCGGCGTCGGGTCCATGACGATCAGGTCGTCGATGCGCTCGCCGTCGCCGTCCGCATGGGCCTGGCGGGCGATCTCGTAGATCAGCGGCGCACCCATGCACCAGCCCGCCAGGGTGTACGGGCCGGAGGGCATCGACGCGCGGATCTGGTCCAGGTAGCGGCCGGCCAGCGCCTCCATCGTCGTGCTCTCGCAGGTGTAGTCGTGCGGCAGGCCGTAGCAGTCCCAGCCGCGTCCGAGGACACCGGCCATCGGCGCGTACCAGTCGATCCGCCCGTCGACCGGGTGGATCATGAACAGCGTGCGCGCGGGCCGGTCGACCGGCGCGGTGCTGAGCGGGACCATCCGGGCGGCGCGCTCCATCTCCGCGGCGAACCGTTCCGCGACCTGCGCGGTCTCCCCGGCGGACAGCAGCGCCGGGTCGACGGACAGCCGGCAGGTCACCGTGCCGTCCGCGGCCGGGGCGACCGTCACGTCGAGCGGGGTCGGCAGCACGTTGGCGGCGGCGATGGTCGCCCCCTCCGGGGCCGGGGCCGGTCGCAGCACCTGCTCGCCGGCGGGCAGCTGGTGTCCGCCGAGGTAGTTGAACGTGACCTGCGGCGAGGCGACGGACGCCAGCTGCCGGCCGAGGGGCGAGTCCGGGTGCAGGTGCCGCGCCCGGCCGAAGCCGGTCCCGGCGTCGGGGACCTCGGCGAGCTGCCGTTCGACCGCGGTCGCGGCGTCGACGAGGCGCGTCGGGCCCGCTTCGAGGTCGGTGAGCAGCGCCGGGTAGAGGGAGGTCAGCCAGCCGACCGCGTTCTCCGGGCCGCCCTCGCCGGACAGGGTCCGGCCGTGTCCCTCCAGCCACACGTACAGGTCGGACCCGTCGCTGTGCGGGGCCAGCGCGCGGTGCAGGGCCGCCAGCAGGACCGACTGGGCACTGATGTCGTGCAGGCGGCGGGTCTCCTGCCCCAGGTAGGTGGCGACCCGGTGCGAGAGCCGGGTGCTCACCTGGATCCGGTCGCCCGATCCGGTCGGCGCGGCGGCGGTTCCGGCGCCGGAGAGCAGCGGCTTGTCCGCCTTCGCCAGGGTCTCCCAGTACGTCTCGGGGACGGCCGCGGCAGCGGCCCCGGGCCCGGCGGGGATGCCGGGGGCGGCGCCGTCGGGCAGCTCGCGGCCCTCTCGCAGCGCCCGGTGGGCCCACGTGATCTCGTCGGTGAGGATCTGCCAGGACACCACGTCGACGATCAGGTGGTGCGCGATGAGGTAGACCCAGGTGGAGGAGCTGTCCGGGTCGCGCACGACGGCGAAGTCCGCCAGTCTGCCGCTGTCGATGGCGATCTGCCGGTGCAGTCCGCGCAGCCGGGCATCGAGCCGCTGCGCGAGCGGCTGGTCGCCGTCCGGTAGTACGTGCTCGCTCAGCAGGTCGCCGGCCGGCTCCTCGTCGAGGACGGCCGTCCAGGTTTCGCCGTCGTGGGAGAAGCGGGTGCGGAACGCGTCGTGGCGGCGGAGCACCCAGGACAGTGCCGTGCGCAGGGTGTCCGGGTCGCCGCCTTCGGCGAACTCGAACAGGCGCGCCTGGTGGAAGTGGTCCGGGTCGGCGAACCGCTGGTCGAAGAACCAGGCCTGGATCGCCGTGAGCGCGAGGGTGGTCCCGGCCGGCCGGCGTTCGGTCACCGCGAGGACGTCGGTGTCGGGGCGGTCGCCGATCCGGCGGTCCAGGGCCCGGACGGTCGTCGCGGCCAGCAGGTCCGCGACGCTGATGTCCACCCCGAGCGCGCGGGTCCGGGCGGCGACCCGGATGGCTTGCAGGGAGTCGCCGCCGACCTCGAAGAAGTCGGCGTCGAGGCCGAGGCGCGGCTGCTGGAGCGTGTCCCTCCACACCTGGAGCAGCAGTTGCTGGCGGGGCGTTTCGGGCTCGGCCGCCGGACCCGTACCGGTGGACTGCTCCGGCGGCTGCGGCAGTTGCGAGGCCTGGATCTTCCCGGTGGACGTCCGGGGCAGCCGGTCCATGACCACGACGCTGGTGGGGAGCATGTAGGAGGGCAGCTGCTGTGCCGCCCACTGCCGCACGTCCTCCGGCTGGACGGTGCTGCCGGCCGGGGCGGCGATGTACGCGGCCAGCCGTGCCGTGTCGCCGGTTCCCCGCAGGAGCACGGCGGCGTCGGCGACGTCCGGGTGCCCCAGCAGGCAGGCGGTGACCTCCCCGAGTTCCACCCGGAACCCGCGGACCTTGACCTGGTCGTCAAGACGTCCCAGGATCTCGAAGCTGCCGGCGCGGAGCCTGGCCCGGTCGCCGGTCCGGTACAGGCGCTGCCCGGCGAGCGGTCCGGCCGCCAGGACCTGGAACCGCTCGGCGGTCAGCTCGGGGCGGCGGTGGTAGCCGAGGGCCACCCCGGTGCCGCCGATGTACAGCTCGCCGGCCGCGCCGGCGGGCAGCAGCCGGCCGTCCGGGTCCAGGACCACCAGGCGGTAGTTCGCCAGCGGGCCGCCGACGCCCAGCCGCGTCCCGGCGCCCTGGGGCGCGGGGTGCAGACGCTGCGCGGAGCACCAGACGGTGCCCTCCGTGGGGCCGTACTCGTTGTCCAGGGCCGCGCCCGGCACGCGGAGCGCGTGTTCGTGCAGGTCGTCCGCACCGCAGGCCTCGCCGCCGATGGCCACGACCCGCAGCCGCGGGTTCCACGCGACCGGGAGGGTCCGCACCAGTTGGCGGTAGAACGAGGCGGTGAAGTTGACGTGCGTGACCCCGCGCTGCTCGATGAGGGAGCGGATGCGGTCGGGGTCCCGGGCGTCTTCGGCGGTGTCCGGGAGCACGATGGTGCCGCCCGACCACAGCGTCCACAGCATCATGTGCGGCGCGACGTCGAAGATCACCGGCAGGGTCACCAGGGTCTTGACCGGTACGCCGGGCTCCGTGCCCGCCGCCGCCAGGTACCGGGTGCGGCCGTGCACCGCGGCGCACGCGTTGGCGTGGCTGGTCAGGACCGCCTTCGGGGTGCCGGTGGAACCCGAGGTGTAGACGAGGTAGGCGCCGTCGGCGGGAGCGGTGTCCGCGTCGGCCGGGGCGCCGGTGTCCGTCGCCGGGCCGGCGGACAGGCCGTCCGCGTACACGACGGGAACGCCCGCGGGCGCCCCGGAGGGGGTCGTGCCGGACGGTGCGGCGTGGCCGGCGACGATGACGGCCGGGGCCGCGTCCTCGTACATCGCGGCGGTGCGGGCCGCGGGCTGCGCCGGGTCGATGCACACGTAGACGGCACCGGAGCGCAGCACGGCCAGGATCGACGCGACCAGGCCGATGCCGGCGGTGCCGGTGATCGCGACGACCTGGCCCGGCCGCAGGCCCGCGTCGGCCAGCCGAATCCGCATCTCCTGGGCGTACAGGTCGAGTTGGCGGTACGTCCAGGAGGAGCCCGCGTGCTCGACCGCGACCGCGTCGGGGTGCGCGGCCGCCGCGGCCGCGAAGCCGGCGTGCAGCGTGTCGTACGGGACCTCGTCGTCGGGGCCCGTGCTCATCGCCAGGACCCGTGCCGTCTCCTGGGGACCCAGGAGGTCCAGTTCGCCGACCGGCCGGTCTGCGGCCCGCGCCAGCAGGCCCAGGAGCGTTTCGTACCCGCCGAGGAGTTCTTCGGCGGTGTCCGCGTCGAACAGGTCGGTGTCGTACTCCCACAGGATGGTCATGCCGCCCTGCCCGCTGCCGTCCGGGTGGCGGGGGTCGGGAACGCACACCACGTTGATGTCGCCCTTGGCGGACGCGTTGTGCTCGATGACCAGGCTCGCCTGCACCGGCCCCATCCGCAGGTACGGGCGCGGGGTGTCGTGGAACGCGAACATGAGGTTGAACAGCGGGTTCCGGCCGGGGTCGCGCGGCAGGTCCAGGCGGGCCAGCAGGTCGAGCAGGGGCAGTTCCTGGTGGTCCTGCGCGCCGAGCACGACGTCCATCGTCGCCCGGAGCAGTTCGCTCAGCGAGCCGGCCGGGTCGACGCGGACGCGCAGCGGGAGCGCGTTGACGAACATTCCGAGCAGCCGGTCGGTGCCGGGCTGGCGGCGGTTGACCAGCGCCGACCCGAGGACGATGTCCTCTTCGCCGGTGTGCTGCCAGACCTGGAGCGCGAACGCCGAGAGGAACACCGCGAAGCGGCTGACGCCGTGCCGCGCGGCCAGCTCGTCGAGGCCGCGCACGACCTCGGCCGGGATGTGGGCGCTGAAGCGGCCTCCGCGGTAGGACCGGGCGACCGGACGGAGCCTGTCCGCTGCGAACGTCGCGCCGTCGCGGGGGCAGCCGGACAGTCGGTCGCACCAGTAGGCCACCTGGTCGGCGTAGTCTCCGCTCTTGCGCCAGGCGTGCTGCCAGGCCGCGAAGTCGCGGAACTGCACCGGCAGCGGCGGCAGCTCCGGCGCGCGGCCGTCGACGATCGCGTCGTACGCGTCGCGGAGCTCGGTCAGGAACAGCTGGGCGGACCAGCCGTCGTGCGCGAAGTGGTGTTCGACCTGGAGCAGCCGCCACTCGTCGGGGGCGAGGCGGAACAGCTGCCAGCGGACCAGCGGCAGGGTGGCCACGTCGAAGCCGATGGCGACCTCGGCGCGCATCCGGGCTTCGAGCGCGGCGGGGCGGTCCTGCTCGGGCAGTCCGGTGAGGTCGACGACCTGCACCTTCGCCTGCCAGGGTTCGTGGACGACCTGGACCGGCCCGTCGGCGCCGTCGTGGAAGGTGCTGCGCAGGATCTCGTGGCGGGCCACGATGTGCGACAGCGAGTGCTGCAGCGCGGTGATGTCCACCGGGCCGTGCATCCGCAGCGAGAACTGGGTGTTGTAGGCGAGCGAGTCGTCGGTCAGCCGGGTGAGGACCCAGATCTGCTCCTGCTGGCCGCTGAGCGGGTAGCCGGCCGCACCGTCGGGCCCGGTCTCCGTGGGGGCCGTGCCGGGCCGGATCCGCGGGCGGTCGGACGGGGCCCCGGCCCGGACCAGGTCGGCGATGGCCCGGATGGTGGGGGTCGCGAACAGCGCGCTGACGGGAAGGTCGACTGCGTGGTCGGCGGCGACGACCGCGACCAGCCGGATCAGGGCCAGGGAGTTGGCGCCCAGCATCAGCAGCGACCGGTCCACCGGGACGTCCGGCAGGTCGAGGATGCCCGCGGCCGCGGCCGCCAGGCTCTCTTCGAGGGCGTCCGCGGGCGCGGCGCCGGTCACGGCCGGTGCCGGCAGCCGGGTCTGGTCGATCTTCCCGGCCGGGGTCCGGGGCAGTTCACGGACCACGACGTACGCGGAGGGGACGAGGTAGGCGGGGACGCGGGCACGCAGGTGGCGGTCGCAGTCGGCGATGAACGAGTCCTCGCCGGTGGTGTCCCCCGCGGGCGCGGCGGCCGACGGCCCGGGGTCCGCGTCCGCGTCCGGGACCGGGACCGGGACGAGGTAGGCGACGAGGGAGGTCGACCCGGAGAGCGAGGCGTCGGTGCGTCCGGTGACGTGCGCCGCGAGGATCCGGGGGTGCTCCATGAGGACGGACTCGACGTGGCCCGGTTCCACGCGGTGCCCGCCGACCTGCACCTGGCGGTCGGCGCGCTCCAGGAACACGAAGCCGTCCGAGGGGTCCTGGCGGACGAGGTCACCGGTGCGGTAGGCCCGTTCGCCGTCGACGGTCGCGAACCGCTCGGCGGTCAGTTCCGGGCGGTTGAGGTAGCCGAGCGCGAGGTTGGCTCCGGTGATGGCCAGTTCGCCGGTTCCGGTGGTGGGCCGGCCCTCGGCGTCGAGGAGGAGGTAGCCGGTGTTTCGGACCGGGCGGCCGATGGTCATCGGGGTCAGCTGCCCGGTCGCGGCGTCGTAGACGCGGCCGTAGCTGGAGACCACGCACGCTTCCGTCGGACCGAACTCGTTGAACAGGGAGGTGTCCGGCAGCAGCCGGGCGTGCCGCTCGATCACGGCGGGGCTCCACCGTTCGCTGCCGATCCCGACGGCCTTGAGACCGGTGGGGGGTCGGCTCGAGGCTCGGTCGAGAAAGACGCTGTACAGCGACGCCGGGTAGATCAGCTGTGTCACGCTGTGCTCGTGCACCAGGTCGACGGTGCGGGCGACGTCGGTGAGTCCCGCCGGGTCGATGACGAGGGTGCCGCCGGTCAGCAGGGTCCAGAACAGGACACCGGTGGTGAGGTCGAACGCGGGCGAGTGCAGCAGCAGCACCCGGCCGGCCGGGCCGAACTGGTCGGTGCGCGCCGCCGTGGAGTTGAGCAGCGCGGAGTGCGGGACCAGTACGCCCTTCGGTGCGCCGGTCGACCCCGAGGTGTAGATGACGTACGCCGGACGGGACGGGTCCGCCGCCGCGTCCGTGACGGGGCCCGTCGGTCGGTGGGCGGCGAGGTCCTGGTACGAGCTGACCGGCGCGGTGGTGTGTTCGCGCAGCCGGGCGACCCGGTCGGCGGTGGTGACGACCAGCGCCGGACGGGCCTCGGCGAACACGTCGCGCAGGAAGGCGTCCGGCGCGTCCGGGTCGAGCGGCAGGTACACGGCCCCGGCGGCGAGGACGCCCAGCACCGTGGCGACGAACTCGGGCGAGCGCTCGATGACCACGGCCACGACCGGGGGTTGCGCCGGGGCGGGAACCTGCGGGGCGGGCCACGCGGCACGTATGCCGGCGGCGACGGCGTGCGCCCGCTCGGCGAGGTCCTGGTAGGTCAGTGAACCGGACGTGGTGACGACCGCGGCAGAGGTCCGGTGTTCGCGGTAGACGGTCTCCAGCGCCGCGGCAAGGGTCAGCTCAGAGAGAGCGGCCGGGGTATGCAGGGTCACGATGACTCTCCGGATGAAGGAGTTGACGGGCGGCACTGACCTTGGCCTCGAGGGTTTCGCGCGCCGCCGGGCTGAGCCGGGGGCCGATGTGGCGCTGGTACGCCAGGAGGTAGCTGAACCGGTCGGCCGGCGGGGTGGCGGGCTGGTCGGCGAACAGCAGGTCGTGGGGGGTCATGGCGCGGACGACGAACATCGGCTCGGGGCTCTGCATCACCGGGAACGCCCGGTTGTGCACGCCGCCGACGTCGCTGTCCGCGTGGAACTCCCCGAGCATCAGGCCGCGTTCGACGGCCTCGGGCCTCAGGAGGCGGTGGCCGCCGTCGATGAAGTCGGCCGTCTGCCCGCTCGGCAGGCCGGGAAAGAAGCCGAGCAGGGTGGTGGTCGACCTGTGCGGCCCGGCGGCGACCTCTTCGAACAGGTCGAGCAGCAGCCGTCCCGCGTCAGCGGCGTCGGCGGGGGTCGTCCCGTGCACCGACAGCGCGACCAGCCACACCGTGTTGGCGCGGATGGCGGGCTCCAGCCGCGGGCAGACCGCGCCGGACCGGCCCAGGTCGGGGTGCGGCTGCGTGACGAACTCCGTCAGCCAGCGCATCCCGGCCCGGTACTGCGGGTAGCGGTCGAAGACCGCGGCGGCGTCGGCGGCCCGGGTCAGCGACCCGGGCACGACCGACGGGGCCGCGGCCGCGACCATGGGCTGGGCCGCGCTCACTGGGCTTCGTGCGCGGGGGCGTCGGTGTCCTTCTTCGGCTCGACCAGCGGCACACCCGCCAGCGCGTAGGAGGCGAAGCCGTCCGGGCCGACGGGGACGTCGCCGACGGTCGAGGTCCGGTGCATGATGCGGACGTGGCCCTCCTCGGTGAGGTGGTCGATGTCGGCCGCGGCCAGGTGCGCGGTGGTCCGGTTGTCCCACATCGCGAACGAGCCCGGCTCCCAGGCGAACCGGCAGGTGTACTGGGGCCGGGTCAGCTCCTCGAACAGCAGGTCCAGGATCCTGCGGCTCTCGACCGGGTTCATCCCCAGGATGCGGGCGGTCCGCGACGGGTTGACGAACAGCGCCTTCTCGCCGGTCTCGGGGTGCACGCGCACCACCGGGTGCACGGCCTCCCGCTCGTTCCCGATCATGTCGAGGGCCTTCTTCTCGACCGGGTTGCGCGGGTCCAGCTGCTGGGCGGGCCAGAAGGTGTGCAGCGCCTGGAGACCGTCGATCATGTTCCGGATCGGCTCCGACAGCCCCTCGTAGGCGGCCACCAGGTTCGTCCAGTGGGTGTCGCCGCCGAACGGCGGGACCTCGTCGGCGCGCAGGAACGCGATGGCCGGCGGGTTCACGACCTGCGAGGCGTCGACGTGCCAGCCGCTGATGCTGGACACCCACTTGTTGCGGAACACCGCCTCGTAGTCGGCGCCCACGAGCTTCTTGTCGAGCTGCGGAGAGATCGTCAGGATCTGCGGGAACGGGTTCAGTTCGTCGGTGTCCTGGATCCTGGCGCGCACGGCGAGCGGGCCGAACCGCCCGGCGAACCCCACGTGCGAGGCGTGGTCCAGGTGCTGATCGCGGAAGAACAGCGCCTTGTGCTTGTAGAGCGCCTGGCGGAGCTCCTCGACGGTGGCGTCGTCGAGTTCGGTCTTCAGGTCGATGCCGTCTACGTACGCCCCGATGTAGCCGGCGGAGGGGCGCACGTTCAGCTTGGTTGCGGTTTGCGACATGGTCCACCCTTGTCGTTCGTGTCGCGCCAGGTGGTGCGACGGATCTCAGGTCGTGTCGGTGCAGGCGTACGGGAACGCCTGGCGGTCGTTCGGGTTCGGGTTCGCGGCCGAGGGCATGGCCGGGGCCTGCGTGTTCGGCTGCGGGAAGTGGCTCGGGGTGTGGCCGGCCCGGTTCCGGCCCGGTTCCGGCCCGGTTCCGGCCCGGCACGGGGTGCCGGTGGCGGCCGCCACGCGCGGCGGCGGGGCCGGCCCGTCAGGACGGGCGGCGTGCCGGGGGCGGTGGGTGTTCCGGTCCGTGCCGGTGGGCGCGTCCGTACGGTCCGTTCAGTCCTTCGGGCCGTACGGACGGCACCGGTGGCCGGCGCTCTCGCGGGGCCGGACGTCCGACCGGACCGGGTGTTCGGGGACCGCTTTCAGGCGGTCCTTCCGGGAAGGGGACGGCAGGTGACGGTCACCTGCCGCGCCGTCACTCCACGGACGCCCAGATGTCCCGGGCGGCCATGGCGGCTGCGTTGTAGGAAAGGTTCGCCGAGTCGGCGACCGTACGGATCTGGCAGAGCGCGCCCCGGTAGTCGATGGGCGGGAAGACCTCTTCGCCGATCTGTGCGCCAGGCAGGACCTGCGCGACGAACGGCGCGCGGAGGGCTTCTTCGACCCCGCGCAGGGCGGTGAGCTTGCCGCGCGCCGCCGGGTAGACCGTCATGGTGGTGGAGGCCCGGCCGTTCTGCTCCAGCGGCGGCAGCTCGGTGCCGAGCGCCGAGGCCGCGAGGATCGCGGTGAGCGGACTTTCGAGGCAGTCGTTCACCATCAGCGGGATTCCGGCGCCGGGGGGGCGGATGTTGATCTCGATGATCACGACGTCGTCGTTCCCCAGCACGGCGAACTCAGTGTGGAGCATGCCCTGGCGGATGTCGAGGGCCGCCACGCACGTCTCGACGGTCTGCCGCATGCGGGTCTCGACCGACTCCGGCACCTGCACGGGGAAGGTGTAGGAAACCTCGCAGAAGGCAGGATTGGGGCCGATCTGGCGGTCCGTGACGCCGAGGTGGCGGCAGCGGCCGTCCGTGATCAGGGTTTCCAGGCTGTAGAGGGGGCCGCGGACGTACTCCTCGGCCAGCAGCCCGCCGCCGAAGAACGGGACGTCCGCGCTCAGTTCGGTGAAGGCGGTGACGGCTTCCTCGGCGTTGCGGACCAGTGTGACGTTGAAGCTGCCCGCCCCGCGGCTGTTCTTGAGCACCACCGGAACGTCCAGGCCCTCGACGAAGTCGACCAGTTCCTGTGGGCTCTCGGGGGCGCACCACCGCAGGTTCGGGACGCCGGCATCGCTGTAGAACCGGCGCGCCGAGCGCTTGTCGCGGATGGTGCGGACCGCGTCCGGGCTGGGGTACGGAACCCCCAGTCTCTCGGCCAGGACCGCCGCGAACTCCACGCTCCGGTCCAGCAGGCAGACGACACCGGTCGGGCCGCCCGCCTCGCGGATCCACTCGACGAGGTCGTCGGGCACATCGGTGGTCATGGTGGAAGGAACCTGGAAGATCCGTCCCCGGTTCTCCAGCTCCTCGACGACCTCGCCGCAGAACCGCGCCTTGGCGGCCTCAAGCGGCTGGTCGGTGACGTAAGCGGTGTCGAATCCGTTGTCGACTGCCCATTTGACATGGGACATTCCGGTGCCAGTCCGTATGGACTCGATGAAAACAAGCATGGAACATCCCCCGATGTTTGCGCAGGATCGATTGGGCCCGTCGCGCGGTCACCTGTTGGACCGGCTCGATGGCGCCTCAGCCGTCGTTGGTCGCGACGCGCTGCTGTGGTCGGCGCCCGTGCGGTGGGGCCTGTTGGCCGATTCCCCTCCCGTGAGGAGGGATGCGGCAGATATTAGGCCCCTTGGGCGAACACACAACCGACCCTACGGGATTTTGTAGGATCATGAAAGATCTTGACGAAGCGCTGGTCGACGGCGTAGTTAAGGAGTAGCGCGGAACTTCCGCCTCTTGAGCAGCCCGATCGCCGGCCGGGCCTACAGTGCCGATCCGGGCGGATTCCCGTCGGGCGCACCTGGCACGGTTGCCCTGCCTCATGCCGGATCCGGGTGCCGTACGCCCCGGGTTCCCGCCCTGCACCGTCCACGGTCGCGGGGGCGAAGCGGCCGCTCTTCCTGACTGATCACGACCTGAGGCCCAACCGGCGCCTCGGTATGAACGTTGACGTGACCTCTGAACCGGTGGTGCCCCGATGCAAGTTCCCGCTCACGCCCCGTCCGTGCTCCGGTGCGCGGCATGAGATTCGCCGACAAGTTCGGTGCCCTGGCCGAGCGCAACTTCCGCCTGCTGTGGATCGGCCGTACGACTTCGGCGCTGGGCGACGCGCTGATGCCGGTGACGCTGGCGTTCGCGGTCCTGGCGGCGGGCGGCGGCGCGGCCGACATCGGCCTCGTCATCGCCGCCATCATGGTCGCCCGTACGCTGCTGATGCTGGTAGGCGGCGCCCTCGCCGACCGGCTGCCGAGGCGTTGGCTGATCGGCGGCAGTGATCTCTTCCTGTGCACGGTGCAGGTGGCCGTCGGCGTCCTGCTGCTGACCGGCCACGGCAGCGTGCCGCTGCTGCTGGGAGCGGCGGTCTGCTACGGTGCCGCATCGGCCGTGACCCAGCCGGCCATCACCGGCCTGGTGCCGCAGACCATCAGCAAGGGGAAGCTGCAGCAGGCCAACGGCCTGATGGAGCTGACCCGCAGCGCGGCACAGGTGATGGGACCGGGCCTGGCCGGCACGGTGGTGGCGGTGGCCTCGCCGGGTTGGGTGTACCTGCTGGACGCGGTGACCTTCCTGGTCAGCGCCTGCACCCTGGTGCTCCTCCCGCTCGCGCCGACGGCGCCGCGCGGGGACCGCACCCACATCTTCGCCGAGATCGCAGCCGGGTGGAGCGAGGTCGTCCGTCGGCCCTGGTACTGGGTGACCCTGTGCGGCCATGCGATCTGGAACGTCGGTTCCAGCGCGTTCGTGGTCCTGGGACCCGTCATCGTCGCCCGTCAGGCGGGCGGTGCCGCCAACTGGGGCCTGGTGAGCGCGAGCATGGCCGTCGGTGCCCTCATCGGTGCCGCCGTCAGCATGCGCTACCGCCCGAGCAGGCCCCTGTTCACCGCTCATGTCGTGCTGCTGCTCACCTTGCTGCAACTCGCCGCGCTGGCCGGGCCGTCCCCGACCTTCGTGATCGCGGGGGCGGCCTTGATGAGCGCGGCGGGAGTGGCCCTCCTGAACAGCCTGTGGTCGACGGCGCTCCAGAAGCTGATCCCCGAGGAAGTGCTGTCCCGGGTCTCGTCGTACGACTGGCTGATCTCCTTCACGGTGGCACCGCTCGGATACGCGGCGGCCGGCCCGCTGGCCGACGCGATCGGCGTGACCAGCACGCTGGAGATCGCGCTCGGGTTCGTCGTGGCCGGTGTCGTGATCGTGCTGCTGGTGCCGGGGGTCCGCCGGCTCCGGCAGACCCGCGAGGGCGAGCTGTACGGCTGGCCGGACCTGGACGAGCGCGAGCCGGGCCGGTCCGCGCCGCCGGTTGCCGCCGGCGAACCGCGGTGACCGTCGGGGAGGCGCACCCCCTCCCGCGGCATCCGGCCCGGCCCTGCCGGACGTACGGCCGCGGCCCATTCCATTGCGTGTAGAGGAGAAGAACGCCATGCCGTTGTCACTGAGCGGTACCAAGATGGCCGGACTCTCCGGCCTGCGCAGCATCATGGAGGACGTCGCCGCGAGCACGGCCGGGTCTTCGGCCGACGAATGGCTCAACCTGAGCGTGGGCAACCCCGCCCCGGTACCCGCGGCGCGTGAGATGTGGCGGGCCGCCCTGGCGGAAGCCGCGGCCGAGGACTTCGACGAGGCCGGCTGCCGGTACGGGCCCTCGCGGGGCAGTCACGCCCTCGTCGAGGCCGTCGCCGGCTACTTCCGGGAGCGGTACGGCTGGCAGATCGGCCCCGAGAACATCGTGGTCGGCCCCGGCAGCCAGATGGTCTGCTTCGCAGCGGCCGCCCTCTTCGCCGGCCCCGGCGCACACGGCGACCGGCGGATCGTGCTCCCCATGGTGCCCGACTACACCGGCTACCAGGGTCTGTGCATGCACGACGACGGCATCGCCGGTGTCGCCCCGCTGATCCGGCGTGAGGAAGGCCACCGCTTCCACTACGACATCGACATCGACGCGCTGCGCGGGCGCACGGACATCGGCATGCTGCTGGTCTCCAGTCCGGGCAACCCCACCGGGCGGGCCCTGACCGCTGCCGACCTGGCGGCGCTGACGGAGCTCGCGACCGAGCGCGAGGTGCCGTTGTTCGTCGACAACGCCTACGGTTCCCCCTTCCCCCGGATCGCGCAGGTGCACACCGAGCCGGTGCTGGACGACAACGTCGTCAACTGCTTCTCCGCGTCGAAGGCGGGGCTTCCGGGTGAGCGGATCGGTTTCGCGGTCGGGCACCCGAAGTACATCGGGCCGCTCGCCTCGTTCATGTCCAACTCCGTCCTGCACGCGCCCCAGCTCGCCCAGCACGCCCTCGCCCGGGTGCTGGCCGACGGGCGCATGGACACCACCACCGGCACCGCGATCACGCCGTACTACCGCGAGAAGAAACGCTTCGTCGAGGAGCTGCTCGCCGAACTGCTGCCGTCGGACATCGACTGGCGCATGCACTCCGGTGACGGCGGCATGTTCTGCTGGCTGTGGGTGGACCACCCGTGGTTCGACGACACGACGCTGTACGAACGGCTCAAGGAGCGTCAGGTCTTCGTGGTACCGGGCCGGCACTTCTTCGTCGACCCGCTGCGCACGCCCGGCCTCGCCGAGCACGCGACCCGGTGCTTCCGTCTGAGCCTGAGCGCGGACGAGAAGGTGATCACGGAGGGTGTCCACCGACTCGCGGACGTGCTGCGCGAGATGCGGAACGCGGCCGTCTGACCGGGCGACCGGAAGGCCGGGCCGTCCAGCAGCTTCACGACACGTCACTTCGCCGGTTCCGTCAACGGACGGACCGGAGGAAAGAGGAGCACTCCATGACCATGTCCACCGGGACCGCGACGGCCGCCGTGGGAGCGGCGGAATTCCGGGACGCCATGGCGCACCTGGCCGCCCCGGTCACCGTGGTCACGACGCTCGACGCGGCCGGTCGCCGCTGGGGCTTCACCGCGAGCGCCGTCACCTCCGTCTCGATGGAGCCGCCGCTGCTGCTGGTCGGCATCGGGAGGGAGTCCAGCTGCCACCTGGCGCTGACCACGGCCGACGAGTTCGTGGTGAACCTCCTCGGCGAGGAGCACCGCGCCACCGCCCGGGTCTTCGCCACGCGCGACACCGACCGCTTCGCCGCCGCCGGGGGCTTCGACGCGTGGCCGGGCTCCGGCCTCCCGTACCTGCCCGGCGCGACCGCCGCGTTCCGCTGCCGGCGCGCCGACGTGGTGCCGGCCGGCGACCACGACCTCGTCCTCGGCGAACTCCTGGAGATCCGCACCGGACCGTCCGGCGCGCCGCTCGTCTGGTACCAGCGCGCCTTCCACACGCCGCGGCGCTGACGAGCGCGGATCCGGCCGTGCGGCGGCCGTCGTCGAAGGGGTGGCGTGCGGTGCACGCCGCCCCTTCGCGCGTGGCGGCGCCGTGGCGGCGCCGCCACGGCGCTACGCCCCTTCCGGCCCGGAGAGCGGTTCGAGACCGAGGTGGTCGCGCAGGGTCGTACCGGTGTACTCGGTGCGGAACAGCCCCCTCTTCTGCAGCTCCGGAACCACCCCGTCCACGATCAGCTCCAGGCCGTCCGGCAGGTAGGACGGAAGCATCATGAAGCCGTCCGCGCCGCCCTCCGAGACCCACTTCTCGAAGCGGTCGGCGATCTGCTCCGGGGCGCCCACCATCATGAGGTGTCCCTGGGACACCGTCTCGGCCTCGATCAGCCGGTTGATGCTGTACTTCTCCTCCACGGCCAGCTGCCGGAAGACCTCGTACCTGCTCCTGCGGGCCTGAACCGCCTCGACGGGCGGAAGCAGTTCCTCCGGTACGGGCTTCGACGGGTCGAGTCCGGTGAGGTCGACGCCGCCGAGCTGCTTGGACAGCCACGCCATCCCGATGTCCATCCGGATCAGGTGGCGGAGCTCGTCCTCCATCCGCAGCGCCTCGGCCTCGGTGCTGCCGACGAGCGGGTGGACGCCCGGAAGCACCTTGACCCGCTCGGGGTCACGGCCCGCGGCGCGGACCTTGGCCTTCATGTCGGCGTAGAAGTCCTGGCAGCCGTCCAGCGTCTGCTGGGCCGTGAAGACCACCTCGGCGTGGCGCGCGGCGAAGGACCGGCCGGTGCCCGACGAGCCGGCCTGGACGAGCACGGGTCGCCCCTGGGGGCTGTAAGGGACGTTCAGGGGCCCTTCGACCGTGAAGTGCTTGCCCACGTGGTTGATCTGGCGGACCTTCGCGGCATCGGCGTACACGCCGTTCGCGCGGTCCAGGACGATCGCGTCAGGGTCCCAGCTGTCCCACAGCGCGGTCACGACCTCGACGTACTCGTCCGCCCGCGCGTAGCGGTCCGAGTGCTGCGGCAGCGGCCCGCCTCCGAAGTTCACCTCGCCGTGTCCGGAGGTGACGATGTTCCACGCCGCGCGGCCCGCGCTGATGTGGTCGAGGGTCGCGAACTGGCGGGCGACGTTGTACGGCTCGCTGAACGTCGTCGACACACTGCCCACCAGGCCGATCCGGCTGGTGCGCGCGGCGAGGGCGGAGAGCATGGTCAGCGGTTCGATGTGCGGGAAGCAGCCGCTCGCCAAGTGGGTGCTGTTCAGGGACAGGCCGTCGGCCATGAGCAACGCGTCGAACATGCCGCGCTCGGCCGTTGCCGCGATGTCGCTGTAGTAGTCCAGCGAGGTGGCCCCTTCAGCCCGGCTGTTCGGACGGCGCCATGCGCCCTGGTGGTGTCCGACCCCGCCGATCAGGGAAAAGAGGTGCATCGACTCTCCTGGCGATCAATGTGATGGGCCCCAATCTACGTCAGCGAACGGCGCTCGGACGGGGCCGGAAGCCAGTGCTTCTGTCCCTTGTCTCACACCCCGGAACCCTTGATTCCATTGGAAGTTGGCTATCCGGACGGGCGCGCGGTGACGGGGAGCGGGGGCTACGGGGTGCGGGTCCCGCGGGGTGCCTTCGAACCGGCCTGGCCGCGCAGGTGCCGGGCCACGCCGAAGGCCTCTTCCGCGGTGTCGCGGCCCCACCGCGCGGCGAGGTCGAGCGGGGCGGGGTCGGTCACGACGATGTCTCCTCGTTCGCCGGTACGGACACGGCGGACGGAGTCGCGCTCGGCCCCGGTGAGGCCCTCCTCCCGGATGGTCAGGCCCGCGACGACCGGCCGGGAATCGGCGGCGCAGGCGACCTCGACGACTTCGAGGGCGAGCTTGTTCCAGCGGAACGCTATTCGCGACCCGCCGTCGACGGGCTCCCAGGCCTCTGCGGGGAAGACCCGCTCGACGGTGACGGTGGTACGGCCGGTGGCGGGTTCGATCCTGAAGGGGTACTCCCTCACGGAGAGCGGCTCGCCGGTGACTCCGTTCGTGTGGAAGGCCTTGACCACACCGGTGACCGGGCCGGCCGGCGCGGTGGAGGACTCGACCTTCCAGGCGTCCTCGGCGGAGGTGCGGAAGACTTCCGCCTTCTCCGTCCCGGCGCCGAACTCCGCCTCCTCATAACGGCGTTGGCCGGTTCCGCGGTAGTAGACCAGACCTTCGGCCCGCACCGTCACGGTCAGGGTGCCGCCCGGGGCGATGCCCACGGTGGCCAGGGCGTACTCGCGGGCCAGGTTCCCGAGGTCCGGACGGGCCTTCGCGTTGAGGCTGGCGGCAGCACGCTCGTCGCCCTTCTCGTTGGCCTTCACCCACAGCTCGTCGGATTCGCCGTCCACGCCGCCGTCCACGCCGAGGATCGCACGCAGCCGCTGCTCGTCGACGGGTTTCAGGCCCGCTGCTTCGTAGGCCTTCTTCCGCAGGAACTGCTGCCACCGCGCCTCGTAGGCCTCTTCGTCCACCAGCTCGTCGGCGTCTGGCTTCGCGGGCGGCTCGGGCTTCGTACGGGCGGGGAGGGTGTGGCGGGCCAGGAACTCCCGGTAGGCCCGGCTGCGGTAGTCACCGCTGTCGATGTCATCGTCCAGGGACACCACGACGACGTCCTTGCGTGCCACCTCGTTGGCCATAGCGTGCTCCAGACGGGAAAGGATCAGGGCGAAGCGGTGCAGGTGATGCCGGTCAGCACGCTAGACGTCCAAGATCACCCACGGGAGCCAAAGAACGAGTTCCAGCCGAACACACAGCCTACAGCGGCGGGATCGACCACAACAGCTCAGTCGAACGGACCGCACCGCGTACTTGCCGCCGCCCGTCCGCCCGTCCGCCCGTGCGGCGGAGGCCGGGCCGTGCGCGGCCCGGCCGCGCGTCCTCAGGACGGAACGGGTCCGGCGGTGGGGAGGGTCCCGGCCGGGGTCGGAGCGCCGAACCAGCGGCGGACGGTCCGCTCGAACTCCTCGCGGTCGGGGTGGCGATCCCCTGCCCAGGCGACCACGCCGTCCGGCCGGACGAGTACGGCGCCCAAGCCGAGGTCGTCCTCCGGTGTCCCGGCCGCGTAGCGGATGCGGCCTTCCCAGCCGGTGACCGGAGCGCGCAGGCGCCGGTCGGCGCTGAAGTCGAGCACGACGCCGCGTCCGTCCTCCATGAGGTCGCCGAGGCGGGTGCCGTCGTCAAGGCGGAAGTCGGGGGCGCTGCGGCCGACCAGCGGGTGCCCGCTGCCGAGGTCGTAGCGGATCCACGATCCCGACAGCTTCCCGAAGACGTAGGCCGCTCCGTCACGGGTCCCTATGAGAGCGCGGACCACCGCCTGGATCGCCTGGGCGTACGGTTCGGGCCTCATGGTCGCCACCTGGGCGCGCGACCAGTCGAGCACCGCCGCACCGATCGGATGGCGCTCGTCGGCGTAGGTGTCGAGGAGCGCGTCCGGCGCGTGCCCGTGCACGGTCGCCGCGAGCTTCCACCCCAGGTTCACGGCGTCGCCGATGCCGGTGTTCAGCCCCTGGCCGCCGAGGGGGGAGTGGATGTGGGCGGCGTCGCCCGCGAGGAGGACGCGTCCCCGCCGGTAGGACGTCGTCTGCATCGCCCGGTCGGTGAAGCTCGACGCGATGCGGACCTCTCCGATCGTCACGTCGATGCCGGACACGCGGCGCAGGACCGCCTGGAGGTGGTCGCGGGTCAGCGGCTGTGAACGGTCGAACGCACCGCCGTCGAAGTCCATCATGGCGATGTGCCCGTCGGCGGGCAGCCGGAGGTACATGCCCGTCGGCGTGAGGTGGAACCCGGGGCGCAGGCTCTCGGGATCGGCGAGAGCGGCTTGCATGGTGTAGCCGGTGAACTCCGGTTCGGTGCCGAGGAATTCGAAGTCCGCGAGCCTGCGCACCGTGCTGCGTCCGCCGTCGCAGCCGACCAGCCAGCGCGCCTCGTACGCGTCCGCGCCGGCTCGTGCGACCACGCTGTCGCCGTTCTGGGTGACGGCCGAGACCGTGACGCCGCGCCTGATCTCCACGCCGAGTTTGGACGCCTGCCCGGACAGCACCGTCTCGACCGCTTCGAGGTCCGTCATCACGGCTTCGGGCGCCGGGCCGGGAAGCCGGAACGGGAGGGCCGTGACGTCGACCTGGTCCCCGTCGATCATCATGCCGGCGAAGTGGCCGACCAGCCGGGGGCGCGTCGGCGCACCCTCGTCGGGGGCCGCACCGAACACCTCTTGCGCGCCCGACGCCGTCAGCAGCGGTTCCAGCAGTCCGCGCCGGTAGAACGCCTCCACCGAGGCGGCGGACAGCCCGCGCCTGCCGAGCGGGGCCGACCGTAACGGGGAGCCGACCCCCGGCTCCCGTTCGAGCACCAATACGGAACAGCCCGCGAGGCCGAGCTCGCAAGCCAGAGCCAGGCCCACCGGACCGGCTCCCACGATCAGTACGTCATGCACGAGGGTTCCCCTCCTCTTGTCCCCTGGCCGGACGGTCGTCCGGCCAGGACCTCTCGAACGGTGTCAGCCCCGTCCGACATCGCACCGACAGCACCGGCAGGCCACCGACAGACGACCGGCACGACCGGCACGGGGGCGGCGTTCTCCTCGCCGGAGGCGTTGGGTTAGGTTCCCGGTCGTGACTGACGATCGCGGACGACTGCTGGCCGGCCGGTACCGGCTGGCCGCACTGCTCGGCCAGGGCGGCATGGGGACCGTGTGGCGGGCGCACGACGAGCAACTCGACCGGGAGGTCGCGCTCAAGGAGCTCCGGCTGCCCGAGGACCTCGACGCTTCCCGGCGGCAGGCGTGGATCGCCCGGCTGGACCGCGAGGCGCGTGCGGCCGCCAGGCTGAAACACCCGGGGGTGATCACAGTCCACGACCGGATAGCCGACGAGGACGGCCGCCCGTGGATCGTGATGGAGCTCGTCCGCGGCCGCTCCCTGGACGACCTCGTCAAGGAGGACGGCCCGCTCGCGCCCGCCCGTACGGCCGTGATCGGCCGGCAGGTTCTGGACGCGTTGCGCGCCGTGCACGCGACGGGCGTGGTCCACCGGGACATCAAGCCCGCCAACGTCCTGCTCGAAGGCGACCGGGTGGTACTGACCGACTTCGGGATCGCGGCCGTGGAGGGCGAGCCGGGTCTGACCCGCTCGGGGGCGGTCATGGGGACCCCGGTCTACATGTCCCCCGAGCAGATGCGCGGTCTCCCGGCGACCGCGGAATCCGACCTGTGGTCCCTGGGCGTGACCCTGTACACCGCCGTGGAGGGACGTCCTCCGTTCGGCGGCTCCGGCTCCTGGGCCGTCTTCGCCGCCGTGGCCACCGAGGATCCCGCCCCCGCCGTCCGCGCCGGGGAGCTCGCCCCCGTGCTGACGGGGCTGCTCCGGAAGGACCCGGCGCAGCGTCTCACCGCCGAGGAGGCGTACGGGCTTCTCGCCGGACCGGCGGGCGCGGCCGAGCCCTCCCGGCCGGGCCCCGCGGGCTCGGGCACGCTGCGGCTGGGGGCGGCCGCGCCGCCGGATGCCGGCCGCGCCGCCGCGCGATGGCGCTACGTGCTGGGCGGCCTGGCGGCGGTCGTGGCCGTCCTGGTCGCGGTGCCCTGGTGGTTACCGGACTCCGGAGCCTCGGACGGCGCCGGCCCCGCCCGCTCGGCCGAGGCCGTCACGCCCGGTCGGCCGTCCCGGCCCTCGTCCTCCCCCCTTGCCGAGCCCACCCCGTCGGTCGCCACGTCCGGCCCCGGCTCCAGCCCCGCGCCGACGCCGACGCCGACGCCCACACCGACTCCCACGCCCGTGCCGACCCGCACGCCCCTGGACCGGCAGGCCATCGAGCGCGTCTTCACCCTCTACATGAACGGGCTGGCCGACCACGACATGACGTCGCTGCGCCGGGGTACGTGCCCACGGCTCCGTTCGACCCTGCTCGGGTTCGCCCTCAACGGATACTTCGTGGACCGCTGGGAACTCCTGCACTACGAGATCCCGCCGGGCCGGAGCGAGCTCAGCGTGGAAGCGAGGATCACCCGGCGGGACCCCGAAACCGGTGCGCTCGCGGGTGACGTCCTCAACCAGTGGATCATCGAGAGGGCCGCGGACCAGCAGTACTACGTGTGCGGCTGGCTCAACGAGGAATGACCCGTCCGCACGGCTCCACACCGTCGGCGCGGTCGACCGGGTCCTGCCCCGCCCCGGTTCCTGGTCCGAACGCCTGCGCGTGTTCTTCCGGGCTTGAGAGGATCCGCCTGGCGAAGCCGTCTCGATCCGCACCAGGGGGACACATGCACCGCGCGCGTGCGCTGTTCGTACTGCCCGCCGGCCTCGTGGCCGTGCTGGCGGCGCTCTCGGGATGTTCAGGGGGTGGCGGCGGGGCTGCCGCCCGGGTTCCGGCTCCCACGCCCTCCGGGCTCGCGCACTACACGCCCGCCACCGGGTCCGCCGCCCCGGCCGCGAGCCCTTCGTCCACCGCGCCCAAGGAGTGCGTGCGGACCGCCGGCATGGTCGTCGAGCAGCTGACCGGGTACCTGAAGGAACTGCGCAGCACCAGCGGGGGCTACCAGACCAAGGGTCTGACGCTGGACTCCTCCGGCCTGAACTTCACCCCGGAGGACATCAGGCGCCCGTGCGAGGCGGTCGCGGTCAAACTCGCGCACTACTGGGTCGACTTGAAGAAGACGCGTGAGGCCAACGTCGTCAGCGGGGCCCGTTACGAGTACTCGTACACCCTGATCGGCGCCGCCTCCCACGCGGCCGGCCCGCAGGACGGCCGGGTGCCCGAGACCGCGCCGCCGGGGCCCTCCGCCTGTCGCGGCACGGTCTCGGTGGCCTACCTCGGCGAGGACCTCTCTCTGCGGGACCTGCCGTACGACCTGAAGCTGCTGGACACGACCGCCCCCGTCCCGGTCACGGTGAGCGGCGACGGGGTGCTGTCCGCGATCTACGTGTCCCCTCCCCACCCGGATGCGTGCTGATACCGACGGACAGGGGCACGGCGGCCGCGAAGTATGTTGTGCCCAGGGCTTCGACGGGCCTGGGACGGGGGGCACCACCATGAGGAACGGGGTTCGGGCGCGGCAGCGCGAGCAGACGCGGCAGACCCTGCTCCTGGAGAGCCGGCGGCTCTTCTCCGCCCTGGGCTACGCCTGCGTGGGGCTGTCGGAGATCGGACGGGCCGCCGGGGTCACCAAGGGGGCGCTCTACCACCACTTCGGCAGCAAGGCGGAGCTGTTCCGGGCGGTGCTGGAGGAGGTGCAGCAGGAGGTCGCCGCGCAGGTGGCGGCGGCCGCGGACGCCCGGCCGCACGCCTGGGACCAGCTCGTCTCGGGGTGCCGGGCCTTCCTGAGCGCCTCCACGGACCCCGCGCTCCAGCGCATCATGCTCGTCGACGGGCCGGCGGTGCTCGGCTGGCGGGAGTGGAGGGCGATGAACGAGGCCACCTCGGGCCGCCACCTGGCGGAGGCGCTCACCGTCCTGATGGCGGAGGGCACCATTCCCGCCCAGCCGGTGGCGCCGCTCACGCACCTGCTGTCGGGGGCGATGAACGAGGCGGTCCTGTGGCTGGCGGCGTCGGAGGGTCCCGCGGACATGGAGGACACCTGGCGGGCGCTGGCGCGGATGCTGGAGGCGCTGCGGGTGCAGTGAGGTGAGGTCCCGTCAGGTCGACGGGACGATGTCGATGCGGACTCCGCTGGGGTCGGTGACGACCAGGTGTTTCCCGCCCGGGTGTCCCACCGCCCCCAGGGCGGCGAGGCGCGCCCACTCCTGCGGCCGGTCCTCCACCGTGAGGGTGAGCCGTACGGCGCGCACCGGTCGGCGGAGGGCTTCGGGCAGGTCCGGGTGCGCGTGGTCGAGCAGGGCGAGCTCGTGGCGCGGCGAGCCGGGGCGGCTGAGGCCGGTCTGCCACGGGGTCATGCGGGTGGCGGTGAAACCGAACAGTCTGTTGTAGAAGCTGCGGGATTCCTCCGGCCGCGAGGTGCAGATCACGGGACAGAAGCTGCTCAGCATGGAACGCCATCTCCGTTCGCGTACCAACAGTATGCGAACTGACGCTAGTGACATGCCGTTCGGCGTGTCAACACGGGCCCTCGGGCCCCAACAAGGGTGCTGCGCAAGCGACATGGACGGTTTCCGGCCAGGGCCCGTCGAGCGGGACGGGCGTGACGCACGGGGCGGGCGCATCGTTGGGACGATACGACCGTATGTCCGGCTTAGATTGGTTCGGTTCCGCGATGGTCCCTTCTTCCCTGACCAGCTTCTATCCCGTGCTCTGCACCGAGCGGCTCGGCGAGTCCGTGGCGTTCTACACCTCGCTGTTCGGATTCGAGACGACCTACAGCAGCGACTGGTACGTCAGCCTGCGGCGGCCCGAGCCGCCGCACTACGAGCTCGCCCTGGTCTCGGCTGGGCACGAGACCGTGCCGGAGGCCTTCCGGCGGCCGGCGCGGGGGCTGCTCCTCAACTTCGAGGTGGCCGACGTGGACGCCGAGTACGAGCGCCTCGTGGACGGGGCCGGGCTGCGTCCCGAACTCCCGCTGCGCAGTGAGGCGTTCGGTCAGAGGCACTTCATCGTGGCCGCCCCCGACGGGGTGCTGATCGACGTCATCACCCCCATCGCCCCCACGGCCCCCTACGCCGCCGCCCACCAGGACGGTTCCGGGGCCGGGGTCTGACGGGTGCGGCCCGCGCCGTGGGACGACGCGGGCCGCACGCCGGCGTGGGGCGACTCACGCCTCCACGTTGACGGCGGGGACGGCGCCGTCGGCCGGAGCGTCCGCGGCGGCGGGGTCCCCGTCCGCTGCGGTGGCCGGCAGCTTGATGACGACAGCCACCAGTACGGCGGAGGCGAGCGCCAGGAGCGCCCCGATGCCGGCGATGAGGTTCAGGCCATTGGCGAAGGCTTCCCGGGCGGAGGCCAGCAGGGTGGCCGCCGCGTCCCCGGAGAGCCCCTGCGCCGCCTCGACCGCTCCGGCGAGCGTGTCACCGGCGGACTGTGGCACACCCGCGGGGACGTCCACCCCGCTGCGGTACACGGCGGTCCCGAGGCTGCCGAGCAGGGCCACGCCCAGCGCCATGCCGAGTTCGGTGCTCGTCTCGGAGAGGGCCGCGGCCGATCCGGCCTGCTCGGGCTGGGCCGATCCGACGACGATGTCCGTGCCCAGGGCGATCAGCGGACCGCCTCCGGCGTAGACGAGGGCGAAGCCGGTCACCACCTGGGCGATGCCCGAGGAGCTGTCGGCGGTGCTCAGCACCAGGTGACCGATGCCGGACAGGGCCAGGCCGGCGGCGACGACGTACGCGGGACGGAACCTGGCCGCCGCCATCGGGGACACCACCGCCGTCACGATCAGCGCGAAGGCCGCGGGCAGCAGGTACAGGCCCGCCTCCATCGGGGACAGTCCGCCGACGAGCTGGAGGAACTGCGTCACCGTCAGGTAGGTGCCGCCGGCCACGAGCATGCTGAGCAGCAGCGTCACCAGCGCGGTGCGGAACGTCCGGCTGCGGAACAGGCCGAGGTCCAGCAGCGGGCTCTCCAGCGTGCGCTGCCGGCGGATGAACACCACGCCGAGGAACAGGCCCACGACGAGCGTCCCGAGCGGGACCGGGCCGAACCCTTCGTTGGCGATCTCCTTCAGGCCGTAGATCACCGGAAGGATCGCGGCGAGCGACAGCACCACGCTGGCCAGGTCGAGCCGGCCGGCCTCCTCGTCGCGGTACTCCGGCAGCAGCAGGGGGCCCGCCACCAGGAGCAGCGCCATGATGGGGACGCCGAGCAGGAAGACCGAACCCCACCAGAAGTACTCGAGCATGGCGCCGCCGACCACCGGGCCGAGGGCGATGCCGACCGAGAACATGGTGACCCAGACGGCGATGGCCACGCCGCGCTGCCGCGCGTCGGCGAACATGTTGATGATCAGGGCGAGGGTCGAGGGCATCAGCGTGGCTCCGGCGATGCCCATCGCCGCCCGCGCCGCGATCAGCGTGGCCGGGCCGTCGGCGAAGACGGCGGCCAGGGAGGCGAGACCGAACGCGGCCGCGCCGATGAGGAGCAGCTTGCGGCGGCCGATGCGGTCGCCGAGCGTCCCCATGGTCACCAGGAAGCCAGCGATCAGGAAGCCGTAGATGTCGATGATCCACAGCATCTGCGAGGCGGAGGGGTCCAGGCCCTGGCTGATGTGCGGCACCGCCAGGTGCAGGACGCTCACGTCGATGGACAGCAGCAGGGTGGGCAGCGCCAGTACGGCCAGGCCCAGCCACTCCCGGGGGCCGGCCAGTAAGGGGGTTTCGGTGTGGGTGCTCATGGTGCTTCCTTTCGGGGTGGTGCTCATCGGTGCCCGACACGGTCGTGGGGCGGGGGTGCGGGGGTGAGCGTCCTCGACCGTGGTCCGTCGAGGCCGGGCACGAGGTGGGCGGCGACCGTCGCCGCGTTGGCGGGGGTGTAGAGGTAGAAGTGGCCGCCGGTGAAGGTCTGCCGGCCGAAACCGCCCGAGGTCTCCAGCGACCACAGGTGCATCCGGTCGTCGATGACCACCGGATCGTCTACCGCGCTGAGCGCCAGGATGGGGACGCGGGTTCCGGACAGGGGGCGCCGGTAGGTCTCCATCGCCTCCAGGTCGGCACGGATCGCACGGAGCGACGGCCGCATCAGGTCGGCGCGGTCGAGCAGCCCCGGGGACATCCCGCCGATGTCCGTCAGGTGCCCCATCAGCTCGGCGTCGTCGCGCAGGTGCGCGAACGGGGGTTCGCTGGGGAAGCACGGCGGCTGGCGGGCCGAGACGGCCAGCACGGCGGGGGGCAGTCCCTTCTGCTCCATGGCGCGGGTGAGTTCGTATCCGAGGACGCTGCCGAAGCTGTGCCCGATGACGGCGTACGGCAGCGGCTCCAGCTCCGCGAGGTCCCGTGCGAGGGCCTCGACCAGCGGCTCGACGCGGGTCAGCGGCGGCTCGTTGATCCGGGCGCCGCGGCCGGGCAGCTGGGCGATCACGCACTCGACGTCCTCGGCCAGCACCTGCCACCAGGAGCGGAACGCGGAGGGCCACCCGCCGGCGTGCGGGAGCGCCACGATCCGGAACCGGGGGCGGACCCGGTGGCCCGGCACCGGGCCGGTGCCGGCCGCCCGGCGGGCACCGCTGCCCACGGTCATCCACCAGCCGGCCATCACGGCCCCCCGTTGGAGGACGCCGCCGCGGGTACGGGCACGGCCCTCGGCGCGGTCCCGGAGGTGGCGCCCGCCAGCAGGGGGTGGTGTTCCTCCAGGTGGGTGATCACGCGTTCCTGGTGCCGCTGGAGGCGCTGGCCGGGAAGGTGTTCCAGGGAGTGCAGGAAGGGGTCCTGCGGGGCGGGGAGACCGGCGATCGCCGTCGCCGTGCCCAGGACCAGCGTCGGCTGGTACCAGGCCGAGTAGCCGCCTTCGTGGGCGAAGACGATCCTGCCTCCGGTCAGTTCACCGGCGAGCCGGCACATCATCGAGGTCATGCTGTGGAAGGTGCGGCTGGTGCACAGCATCCGGCCCATGGGGTCGTGACCGCTCGCGTCGAGCCCCGCCGCCACCAGGATCAGGTCGGGGCGGAACGTGCGGGCGGCCGGCTCCACGATCCGGTCCATCACGGCGAGGTAGGCGCCCTCGCCCGAGCCGGCGGGCAGCGGCACGTTGAGCGTGCTGCCCGCTCCCGCGCCCGCGCCGGTCTCCAGTACGAGACCGGACGCGGCCGGGAACAGCCCCTCCTGGTGCACCGACACGTACAGCACGTCGGGGTCCTCGTAGAAGGTCCGCTGGATGCCGTTCCCGTGGTGGACGTCCCAGTCCAGGATCATCACCCGGCGCGCGCCGCGGCGCTGCGCGGCGCGGGCGGCCACCGCGAGGTTGTTGTACAGGCACAGGGCCATCGCCCGGTCCGGCTCGGCGTGGTGGCCGGGCGGCCGCACGAGGCAGTACGCCCGGTCGAAGCGGCCCTCCACGACGCCGGTGGCGGCCTCCACGCAGGCTCCGACGGCGAGCCGTGCGGCCTGCGCGCTGTGGTAGTTGACGTACGCGTAGACCCCCGCGTCACCCGCGCCGGCGGCCGAGGCCGCCTCGACCCGCTCGACGTGTTCGGGTACGTGCACGAGCAGCAGGTCCTCGTCGGAGGCCGGCGCCGGGGTGAGGCAGGTGAACCGGTCCAGTACGCCCGACGCCTTCACCAGTCCTTCGGCACGCCGCAGGTCCGGGTCGACCGCGAACTGGCGCAGCGGCTCGACGCCCGGTCCGACCGGCACGTACCCCGATCCGGGACCGGGGTCGTGCCAGAAGCAGATCTCGTGGCTGTACCACGCGAGACGGGAGGCGCTCATCAGACGTACGCGCCCAGCGACGCCCGGCTGATCCCGGCGGCCTTCTCGATGTACTGGAGGTAGTACTCGCGCTCCTCGTCCGCCGTGCGCTTGGTGCGCAGCGTGGTCTCCAGCAGGCCGAGCACCTCCCCGGCCTCGGTGGTGGTGAGCCGACGGTCGCCGACCTCCTTCTCGAAGCTGCGGATCCGCACGGTGGGCTCCACCACTCCGGACGCGAACTCTCCCGGGTCGGTGCCGTGGTTGCGGGTCGAGGCGATGGTCTTCAGAACCGCTCCGAAGAACGCCGTGGTGTCTATGTCGGTCATCTCGGTACCCCCTTCGTCGCCGTGCGCGCGGTCGGCGCACGGTGGTGTCCGTCCGGTCGGTTGCGATGCAGTGCGGTGCGGTGCGGTGCGGTGCGAGGTGTGGCGTTGCTCAGTTGATGAGGCCGCAGGCGCGGCCGGCCTTCTCCAGCGTCACGACGGCCGCGTCCAGGTCGGCGTCGGAGTGGCTGAGGTTGACGATGGTCCGCAGCCGGGGCAGGGTGCGCGGCACGGCCGGGTAGACGATCGGCTGGACGAAGAGGCCGTCGAGCTGGCACAGCCGGGCCATCGCCCCCGCCTGCTCGGCGGACGTGCAGATGATCGGGACCACCGGTGTCTCGCTGGCCATGGTGTCGAAGCCGAGGGCGCGCAGCTGGTCGCGGTAGCGGGTGGTCTTGGCGCGCAGTTCCCGGGTGAGGGACGGAGCTGCCGCCATCACCTCGACCGCGGCCTTCGCCGCCGCCACCTGGGCGGGGGTCGCCGCGGCCGAGAACATCCAGCCCCGGGCGTTGTTCTTCAGCGCGAAGACGAGGTCGCGGGACCCGGCGACGTAGCCGCCCGCGCTCGGCACCGTCTTGGAGAGGGTGCCCATCTTGACGTCGACCCGTGCCGGGTCGATGCCGAAGTGCTCGGTGATGCCTCGGCCGGTGTCGCCGAGCACGCCCAGGCTGTGCGCCTCGTCGACCATGAGCGGGGCGTCGTAGCGCTCGCAGAGTTCCACGATGCCGGGGAGGTCGGCGACGTCGCCGTCCATGCTGAACACGGCGTCGGTGACGACGAGGCGGCCGGCGTCGCCCGCCTTGCGCAGGGCACGTTCCAGGTCGGCGAGGTCGTTGTGGGCGTAGGTGATGACCGAGGCGCCGGACAGCCGGTAGCCGTCCAGGATGCTGGCGTGGTTGTAGACGTCGCCGATGACGAAGTCCCCGGGGCCCACGAGGGCGCCGACGGTCGCCACGTTCGCCATGTAGCCGCTGGAGAAGACGATGGCGTCCTCGGTGCCGAGGAAGCGGGCCAGGGCCAGTTCCAGCTCGCGGTGCAGGTGCAGGGTGCCGGCCAGCAGGCGTACGCCGTGGGCGCCGGTGCCGTGCCGCTCGACGGCGCGCAGGACCTGGTCGTCGATGTAGTCGTGGCCGATGAGTCCGAGGTAGCTGTAGGAGGCGAAGTTCAGGAACCAGCGGCCGTCGAACTTGATCCGGGGGCCGGTCGCCTCCTCGATGACGGGCTCGTAGAAGTACTCGTCCTTGGCGACGATCAGGCGGTCCTCCGCCGACAGGGCGTCGATGCGGCGGTCGAGGAAGCGGCCGTGGGGGGCGTCGGCCAGCCGGCCGGGCAGGGTCCGCCTCGGTATCCGGTCGGCCGCCGGTGCCGCTGCCGGTACCGGTGTGGGGGCGGGGGCGGGGGCGGGGGCCGGCGCCGGGATGGGGGAGGGCGGGGTCTGCGGCGCGTCCCTGAAGCGGTCCCAGTCGGGGACGAAGGAGTCGGCGGCCGCCGGCCGGTGCCGCGGAGCCGCCGCGGGCACCTCGCGGGCCGGGGCGGGGACGGACACCGGCGCCGGAGCGGCGACCGGGGCGGGGGCGGCTACCGGGGCGGGGGCAGCGGCCAGGGCGGGAGCCGCGACCGGGGCGGGGGCGGGCACCGGCGCGGGGGCCGTAACCGGGGCAAGGGTGGCTACCGGGGCGGGAGCAGCAACTGGGGCGGGGACGGGGGCGGCGGTCGGGGCGGGCCGGGTGGTGGGGGCGGGGAGGTCGCGCGGGAGCGATTCGAGGTGGGCGAGCAGGGCGCCGAGGTTGGTGTGCTCGAAGAACGCCATCGGGTCGACGTCGAGCCCGTCGGGGGTCAGTGCCGCGGCCAGCTCGACGGCCATCATCGAGTCCAGGCCCAGCTCCAGCAGGTCGTCCTCGGCGGCCACGCCGTCGACGAGCAGGACCTGGCTGATCGCCCGGGTGAGCGACGGCCACAGTCCGGGGGCGGACGTGGGAGCGGTCATGGTTACTTCCCTCGCTTTCGCGGCGGCGGACAGAACGTAGTGCGCGGGTGGCCGGGTCAGGGCCGTGCGGAGCAGGTCGATGCCGTCGTCCTCGGTGAGGGCCGGGATGCCGTGGGCGGCGGCCTTGGGGGCGACGGACTCGCCCATGCCGACGGTCCACAGGCCCCAGCCGAGGCTGTACCAGGGCCGGCCCTCGGCGCGTTGGCGGGCGGCGTAGCCGTCCAGGTAGGCGTTGGCCGCGGCGTAGGCGCTCTGGCCGAGGTTGGCCCGTACCGCCGCGACCGAGGAGAACAGGGCGACGAACGCGGGCCTTTCGTACCCGGAGACCAGGTCGGCGAGCGCGTGCGCTCCCCCGATCTTGGGTCCGAGTACGGCGTCCACCTGCTCCGGGGTGAGGCCGCGCGCCAGTCCGTCGCGCAGCACTCCGGCGCCGTGGAACACCCCGTCGTAGCGTGCGTCGGCGGGCAGCGCCTCGCGCAGGTTGCGGACGTCCGATGCGACGAGGGCCAGGTCGCAGCGCTGCGCGAGCCGGTCGAGGCGTTCTCGGGCCCGTCCCCGGTCGGGCACGGTCCGCCCGGCCAGGGTCAGGTGGGCGCAGCCCTCCGCGGCGAGGAACTCGGCGACGCGCAGTCCGATGCCGCCCATGCCGCCGGTGATCAGGAAGCGGCCGCCCCGGTAGTGCTCCGGGCGGGGGGCGCCCGCGGGCGCGTGGGGTTGCAGGGAGGGTTCGTACCAGGTGTCGCCGCGCCGGGCGAGTTCCGGCCGGTCCCGGCCGAGCGCCTCCCACACGGCGGCGGCGTCCTCGCCCCCGGGGCCGGTCCGTTCTCCGGCGCCCAGGTCGAGGAGGCGGATTCCGCTGCGGGGGTGCTCGACCCGCAGCGTGCGGCCGAGGCCCCACAGGGCGGTCATGAAGGGGTCGACGAGGTCCCGCGCCGTCACCTGGTGGGCGCCGGCGGTGACGATCAGCAGGGCGGGCATCGGCGGGCGGGCCGCGAGCCGGCGCACCAGCGCGAACACCTCCTGAAGGGCGCCTGTCACCTCGGCCCCGCCGGTGAGCCCGCGCGGTGCCACGTAGACCACGTCCCGGACGTCGGCGCCGGCCGGCAGGGCGTCCTCGCCCCCGGCCGAGAGCTGACCCGGGGTCAGGTGCAGGAGGTGCCGGCCCTCCGGGCCGCGGAGGGGGTGTGCGGACACGACCAGCACGGACCCCTCGCCCGTTCGCGGCGGCGCGACGGCCGGGCCGGTCTCCCGCCAGACGACGGTCTCGATCGACGGCACCACGGACGACACCTCGGACGGCGTCACGGACGGCGTCGCGGACGACACCACCGGCGGCGCCGCGGTGGCCGCCGGCTCCCCGGTGCTCGCCGGCACCGCGTGTCCGGCGGACTTGAGGGTGATGCGGTCCAGTTCCAGCAGCACCTCCCCCTGCTGGTTGCAGACCATGGCCCGTCCCCGTACGGCGCCGCCCCGGCTCCCGGCGTCGGCCGGCTCCTCCCGCTCGACCAGGGCGATGACCGTGCCGGAGATCCGCCGACGCGCGACCAGCCGGCCGACGTACCAGGGCAGGCACGCCCCGGCCGTACCGTCGTCGAGCATGCCGAGCGCCTGGAAGACGCTGTCGAGCAACGGCGGCGGCACGAAGGGGGACGCCGACGCCGCCTCCGGACCGTCGGCGGTCCGGAGCATCAGCACCATGCGGTCCGGGCCGCGGTACGCCGACCGGATCACCCGGTAGGCCGGCCCGTACGCGATCCCGCTCGCCTCGCGCCACGCCGTCACCGCCGACAGCGGCACCTGCTCCGTGCAGCCGGCCCGCAGCGCCGCCACGTCGACGTAGCGGGGCGGCCGGAGCGGGCTGGCGGACGCCCGGGCGGTGCTGTGCTCGACCGGGCCGCCGTCGCCCTCCGGGCGGACGGAACGGAGCGTGCACCGGCCGTCCTGGCCCGCACGGACCTCGATCTCGGCGTCGGCCCCCGCCACGAGCAGGGGCGCCCGGAAGGCGACCTGCGCCAGGGTCCACTGGCAGTCGGGGCGTCCGGCGTCGCAGGCCGACAGCACGGCGTCGATCTGGGCGGCGGCGGGGACGACCGGGACACCGCCGATCCGGTGGTCGCAGACGAGCGGGTCGGCGGCGCGCAGGCGTGACCGGAGGCCGCTCATGTGCGGAGGTCGAATCGTCCGGTGGCCTGGACGAGGCCGTTCACCTGGATGTCGATGCTGTGCTCGCCCGGGTAGTACCGGCGGGTCTGCACTTCCTTGATGGCGTGCGCCTTCTCCAGGGACCGCCGCTCGCCGGCGCCGAGTTCGAGGGTGGTCAGCTTGAAGACCTTCGGGATGCTGCGTCCGTTCTTGCGCACGTGGTGCACCACGTAGTCGACGGCGATGCTGTGCGGCCGGTCGTCGGTGTTCTCGATGTCGAAGCCGATGAGGAGGGTGTCGCCGATGGTCACCGACCCGGGGGTGATCCGCAGCCGGGGCACCCTGACGTGCTCGCCGCCCGTCGCTCCGAGGATGGCCAGGGCCTGCTGGTCGCCCTTCTTCACGAGGGTGCGCAGCCCGTGCTTGACGATCCAGTTGGTCTCAGGGGTCGGGCTCTCCTCCAGCCAGCGCAGCGCGGTCGCGAGCGCGACGTCGGGGTGGTCCTTGGAGATGTCGTTGAGGTTGTTGGCGACGGACTTGCGCACGTACTCGGAGGGGTCGCTGCGCAGGGGTTCGAGGATCTCCAGGACCGGCAGCGGGTCCTTGACGAACACGGTCAGGGTGCGGGCCCAGGGCAGCCGGGGGCGGACGCCCTCGGTCGCCAGGCGGCGCACGTTGTGGCTGGGGCTCAGGGCCCACCGCGCGACGCGCTCCATCGTCAGCACGTGGTGCTGTTCGAGGTAGGGGCGGATCGCGTACTCGCCGGTGTGCCGCCTGGTGATCTCCTCGATGGCGTCCAGCGACGCCTCGGGGTGGTCCAGCCCGTACTCCTCGACGAAGCGGGCGACCGGCATGAGGTACCAGCTGGCGTTGAACATGCCCTCGCCTTCGGCGAGTTCGTCGCCGAGGACGGACAGGAGGATCGGCAGGGCGTCGGGGTATCCGGCGGGCAGGCGGGTGCGCAGCCCTTCGGCCAGGACGAGGACGCGGTCCTTCAGCTCCTTGCCGGGAATGCGCGCCTCGACCTCTGCCGCGTATCCCTCCACGTCGAACCCGGGGTGGACGGCTCGGATCCGGTCGCCGATCAGGCGTGCCGCCCCGCCGTTGAAGTGTCGCTTCAGTCCGTATTCGCTAGCCATGGTTGAGGTGCCTCTTCGTCTCGTTCTCGTTGTTCGTGTTGTTGCTCGTGCCGTGCGGGTCGGTGGATATCCAGAACCGCTGGCGGTTGAAGGGGTAGGTGGGGATGGTGGTCGTGCGCTGCCCCTTGCCGGCGTGCAGACCCTGCCAGTCCAGATCGGCCGGGGTCCCGTTCACATAGGCGGCCAGGGCCGCGTGCAGTTCGGCCTGATCGGTGCGCTCGCGGCGCAGGGTGTTCAGCCACAGCGGCTGCGGTTCGCCCCAGGAAGCCCGCGCGAGCGGGGTCAGCTGGGGGTGGGAACCGATCTCCCACACCGCGCCCGCGCGCAGTCCGGCGAGCGTCCTCACCGCCTCGCTGAAGCGCACCGGCTCCCGTATCGCGCGACCCCAGTACGCGGGGTCGACGGCCGTCTCGGGCGAATGCCACCCGCCCGACACCGACGAGGCGAAGGCGATCCCCGGAGCCGACAACGGGGCCTGCGCCACCGCCTGGGTGAACGGGGCGACCGCGCCTTCCATCAACGCCGAGTGGAACGCGTGGCTGACCACCATGGGTGTCGACCGCAGCCCCGAACCCTCACGGAACGCGGCGACCGCGTCCGCGGGCCCGGAAACCGTCACCACACGCGGAGCGTTGAACGCCGCGACCTCCACACCCGGACAACCCGCCAGAGCCGACACCACCGCATCCGCGTCCGCGTGGACCACCGCCATGGCCCCCCGGCCCGGCTGCGCCTCCATCAACCGCCCGCGCAGAGCCGTCAACCGCAGCAGGTCCTCCAGCCGCAGCACCCCCGCCACCCACGCCGCCGTCAGCTCACCCAGACTGTGACCCGCCACCGCGTCCGGACGGACACCGACCGACTCCAGCCAGCGCACCAGAGCCACCTGCACCGACACGATCCCGACCTGCGCATACCCGGTCCGGTCCAGCCGGCCCGCCTCACCACCGAACAACAGCTCCAGGAGCGGCACGTCCAGATGCGGCACCAGCAGAGCCGCACATTCCTCCAACGCCGCCCGGAACACCGGCTCCGCCGCGTACAGACCACGGCCCATACCCGCGTACTGCGACCCCTGCCCCGTGAACACGAACACGTTCGGGGCGGGAACACCCCCGGTGCGGGAGGCCGGAACCCGGCCCTCCGCCACACTCCTCAGTCCGGCGGCCAGCTCACCGGCATCCGCACCCTGCACCACCGCCCGGAAGCGGTGCCCGGCACGCCCGGCGTTCGCCGTGAAGGCGAAGTCCCCCGTCTCCCGTGCGGACCCGCCCTCCAGTCCCCCGGCGTAGGTGCCGGCGAGGTTGCGCAGTGCCGTCTCGTCGGCGGCGCTGACCCGTACCACGTACGAGTCCTGCGCCACCACCTCCCGTACGGGTGTGGCAGGCGGCTCCTCGACGATCACGTGGGCGTTGACACCGCCCATCCCGAACGCACTCACCGCCGCCCGACGCGGACCACCACTCCTCGGCCACTCCAGAGCACGGTCCGCCAGATAGAACGGCGACTCCTCGAACCGGATGTGATCATTGGGCCGCACCACGTGCAACGACGGCGGAACCACACCGTGCTCCATCGCCAGCAACACCTTCACCAACCCCGCCAAACCCGCGGCCGGCTCCAGATGCCCCACGTTCCCCTTCAACGAACCGATCGCACAGAACTGCGAACGACCCGTCAGAGCACGCCACGCACGCGTCAAGCCCTCCACCTCGATCGGATCACCCAACCCGGTGCCCGTCCCGTGCGCCTCGACCAGACCGATCGACTCCACCGGCACCCCCGCATCACGCAACGCGGCGGAAATCACGTCCGCCTGGGCGCGCGGGCTGGGTGCGGAGTAGCGGGTGGTTCGGCCGCCGTGGTTGACGGCGGCTCCCTTGACCACGCCCCGGATCCGGTCGCCGTCGCGCACGGCGTCGTCGTACCGGCGCAGGACCACGGCCACGGCTCCTTCGCCCGGGACGAAGCCGTCGGCGGTGCTGTCGAAGGCGCGGCTGCGGTGCCGGGGCGAGAGGGCCATGAGGTCGCCCATGGAGCGGAAGTACTCCGGGCTGATGCCGGCGTGCACGGCCCCGATCACGGCGGTGTCGATGTCGCCGGTCCGCAGGTGCTGGAGCGCCGAGTGCAGGGCGACCAGCGAGGAGGAGCAGAGGGTGTTGACCAGTCCGCTCGGGCCGTGCCAGTCCATCAGGTAGGACAGCCGGTTGGCGATCATCGCCTCCAGGCCGAGGCCCCGGCCGTCGGGGACGCCGTGGCGCACCCTCTCCTCGTGGTAGTGGTCGTGGCTGTACGCGATCCACAGACCGGTACGGCCGTGGGAGCGCGAGCCGATCCGGCCGCCGTCCTCCAGGGCCTCCCAGACGGTCTCGTAGACGATGCGCGCCTGCGGATCGATCAGGGGGGCCTCGCGGGCCGAGATCCGGAAGGGTGCCGGGTCGAACTCGTCGACACGGTCCAGGAACGAGGCGTGCGGGACCGGCCCGTCCGCGTCCTGCCGGCGGCCCTCGGGCAGCGGCCGGACCGTGTCGCGGCCCTGGACGAGGAGCTCGGCGAAGGCCGTCAGGTCGCCCGCGGTGGGGAGCCTGACCGCGGCGCCCACGACGGCGACGTCGCGCGGCCTGGGTTCCGGGGCTGCCGCGGGGGGCTCGGCCGCGCGCGTGGGCTCGGGCTCGCGCGGCGGCTCTGGCTCGCGCGGCGTGGCCGTGACGGCCGCCGCCCGCGCCGTCGGTGCGGGCTCCGCCGGGGCGGCCGGGGCGGTAGCGGCCGCCGGGGCCGCCGGGGTGGCCAGCCCGTCGACGAGTGCCGGCTCCTCCTCCACGAGGAACTCGGCGAACTGCCGGGGGGTCGGGTACTCGAAGAAGACGGTCGGGTACAGGGACACGCCGTATTCCTGGGAGATGCGCTCGCTCAGCCCGACCAGGCCGACGGAGTCGAAGCCGGCGGACAGGAACTCCGTGTCGGCGTCCTCCGCAGGGGTGTCCGTCAGGGCCAGGAACCAGGCGAGCGCCCGTGCGGACGGTGAGGCGGGAGGGGCCGCGGGCGCCGCGGAACCGGTCGCAGCCGCGGGAGCCGCCGGGACTGCCCCGGCCGCAGGGGCCTCCGGGCGGGGCGGTGCCGGAACGGGCACGGGCGGCTGCGGTGCCGGCCGTGTCCCGGACGCGGACGGTGCGGCCGGCTCGGACGCCGCGGACGCCTCCCCCGCGCTGAACGCCCGGACGGGCACCCGCTTGGACGACATGTCCCCGAAGACCAGCAGGGGCGTGCCCGCCTCGTCGGTGACGGTCTGGGTGACCCGGCAGGCCTCGTCGTTCCAGAAGGCGATCTCCGTCCGTACGTAGGCGGCGGCGTCCAGCGGCCCGAGGACGTCCAGCCTGCCCACCGAGAGCGGGATGAACGCGGAGGCGTCCGTCGCGCCGAACACGGGGTTCGCCGGGTCGATCGCGGCGACCGTCACGCTGTCCAGGAGCCCGGGGAACAGCTCCACGCCGGGCGGGTTCATCTCCCGCTGGCGGGCGCCCTCGACGCGGGCGAGCGTGCCGCCGTCGGGGAGGCTCGCCACCCAGGAGATGTTCCGGTAGTAGCGGCCGTGGTGGTAGCCGATCCGGCGCAGCCACCGGTAGAGGCCCGAGCCCGCGTGCACCGTGGAGCGGGCGCAGTCGGCCAGCAGGGTGTCGAGGGGGACGGGAGGCGGCGGCCCGGAGGGGTCCTCCGTGACGAGCCGGCCGGTGACGTAGGGCTCCCCGCTCTCGCCGTCCTCGACCCTGAAGGCGCCGTCCGCGAGGACCCGGCAGACGACCCGGCGGGCCCCTGACGCGATGAGCGGGCGGTGGAAGAGGACGTCCCGCGCACCGTGGAAGGCGTCGCCCCGCAGCGCCGCGCCCTCGCGCAGGAAGTCGAACCAGGCCACGCCCGGGAGCATGAGCGTGCGGTACACGGCGTGCTGGGCGACGGGGGCTTCGGCCGGACCGAAGACCCGGGCGTAGGTGTACCCGGCCGCCCCTTCGTCGGACACCAGCTCCGCGGGCGACCCGGGTTCGGCCGAGCGCAGCGGCTCCGCGAGGTTCAGTGCCCGGCCGCGTTGCTGGGCGTGGGGCAGCAGGCGCTTGTTCCACGTCTCGCCGGTGGTCCGCTGGTACGCGGCCCAGTCGATGTCCCGGCCCGCCCGGAAGAGCCGGGCGGCGATGCCGGCGAGGACCTCGGTGACCTCCCGGCCGTCGCGGGCCCCGGCCAGGAGGGCGGCGGCGTCGGTGTCTGCGGGGCCGCCGGTGTCGTCCGTCCGGCGGGAGGGGTCGGTGTCGTCGCGCAGGACGTCGGCCAGTGCGCGCTCCAGCGGGACGCGGCCCCGTACGAAGTCCCCGACCGCCTCCCAGCCCGGGGGCAGGTCCACCGCGTCCTCGGGCAGCCCCAGGTCGCGCAGGGCGATCGCGAGGGCGACGGCGGACAGGATCCGCAGCAGCTCTCCGGAGAACGCGGCGAGCGGGGTGCCGGTGGCCGCTTCGAACAGGCCGACTACCTCGTGCACGGCCGGGGAGGAGGCGTCGAGGGCGACCAGCCACGCGGGCGGGCCCGCGAGCGCCTCGGGGCGTACCGACACGGTGGCTCGGTGGGTGCCGGGGGCGGCGGGTGCCAGGAGCCAGGCGCGCAGGGCGGCGGCGAGCCGGCCGGCGTCCGCCCCGGTGACGGCGATCCGCTCGGTGCGGTGCGGTCGGGCCAGGCGGGCCGTGGCGCACGCGTCACCGAGTCCGCCGGGCCCGTCCGTGAGGGTGGGGAGGAACTCCAGCCACTGCGCGACGAGTTCACGGAGCGCGTACGGGCTGTCGGCGGACAGCGGCAGTACGTGGACGGGCGCGGGCCGCGGGTCGCCGTCCGCCGGCCGGGCGGGGGCCGCGGCCGGGGCGGGGGCGGCCTCGACGACGACGTGGGCGTTGGTGCCGCCGAACCCGAATCCGCTCACGGCGGCCCGGCGCACCGGCGCGTCCGGCCAGGGCAGGCTCGTACCGGGCAGGTGGAAGGGGCTGTCGGCGAGGTTGAGGCGCGGGTTGGGCGACTCCACCGCCACGGCCGGGACGGTGCCCTCGCGCAGCGCGACGATGATCTTCGCGAGTCCGGCCAGTCCCGATGCCGAGTGCAGGTGGCCGATGCGGCGCTTGACCGAGCCGAGCGCCACGGAGTTGCGGGGGACGCCGTGGCGGGCGAACACCTCGGTCAGCGCCCGTACTTCGATCGGGTCGCCGATCGCGGTGCCGGTGCCGTGCGCCTCCACGTACTGGACGGTCGCCGGGTCGATGGTCCGGTAGGCCTTGTCCAGCAGCTCGATCTGGGCTTCCAGGTTCGGTGTGGTGACGCCCATGGTGCGGCCGTCGTTGTTGACGGCGACCCCGCTGACGGCTCCGAGGATGACGTCGCCGTCGGCCAGCGCCGCCCGCATCGGCTTCAGCACCAGGGCGGCGGCGCCCTCTCCGGGCACGTAGCCGTTGGCCCTGCTGTCGAAGGTGTGGCACAGCCCGTCCGGGGAGAGCGCCCCGGTGCGGGAGAGGAGGACGAAGGTCAGCGGGTCGATCAGCAGGTCCACCGCGCCGACCAGGGCGAGTTCGCAGGCCCCGGCCGCCAGGCTCTGGCAGGCCAGCCAGACCGCCGACAGCGAGGAGGAGCAGGCGGTGTCCACCACCAGGCTCGGGCCCGCCAGGTCCAGGCGGTCGGACAGCCAGGCCGCCGTGAAGTTCTGCGACCGCCCCCACAGCGCGGCGGGCCCTGGCTCACCGGTGGCCCCCGGCGTGCCGGGCGGGACCTGTCCCCGGCCCCGGTCGAACCCGTAGCCGTTCATGCGGGCGCCGACGAACACGCCCGCGTCGAGCCTGCGGCGCACCCCCCGGTACCCGGCGTCCTCCAGGGCCCGGGCGCCGACCTCCAGCATCACCCGCTGCTGGGGGTCGAGGAACACGGCGTCCTCGGCGGTCATGCCGAAGGCCTCGTGGTCGAAGGAGAACGGGTCCACCAGGAACGCGCCCCGGTGGTGGGTCCCCTGGTGGGGCCCTTCGCCCCGGTACAGTCCGGGGGCCCACCGGCTCGGCGGGACCTCGCCGACCTCGGCCCCGTCGCGGCCGAGCAGGGCCGTCAGGTCGACGACGTCCTCGGCGCCCGGGAGCCGTACCGCGAGGCCGATGACGGCGATGCGGGTGTCGTGCTCGCTCACGGTTGTCCTTTCGTTCGGCTCTGCGGCGGTCGTGCGCGGCCCGGTCATCGCCGGCCGTCCCGCTGGAGCAGGGGGCGCAGCAGGGCGCTCAGGGCGGAGGCGGGGGCCTCGTCGCGGCCGCGGTCGCGGTCGGGAGCGGGCGGACCGTCCGGGGGCGGTGCCCCGTGGGCGGCGAGTCCGGCCGCGATGTCGTCGGCGGTGCGTGCCCGCATCAGCAGCGAGGGGTCGACGCTCAGGCCGCTGCGCTGTTCGAGCGCGGTGGTCAGCTCGGCGATCACGAGCGAGTCGAGGCCCAGTCCGGGCAGCGGGCGCTCGCCGGGGTCCTCCCCCAGCACGTGGACGAAGGCCTCCCGGACCCGGGCGCGCATGGCCCCGAAGTCGTGCCCGGCGTGCGCCTGTGCGGGGACCGCGGGAGCCCGGGCCGGCGCCTTGGCGGGCACCTGGGCCTGCGCCTGGGCCTGCGCCTGGGCCGGTACCCCGGCCGGTGCGGACCCGGTGGGCTCCGCGGGCCGGGGCGGGGTGGCGGCCCCGGCCCCCGGGAAGATCACGGCGCCGCCCGACCGGAGGTGGTCGACGAAGGCGTCCAGTGCGTCCTCGGCGTCGATCGAGCGGTCGGCGGAGAAGGACGCGTCCGCCTTCATGCCGATGCCCGCCCAGTTGGGCCACGCGTGCGCGGTGACCGTGGTGACCGGGTCGGTCTCCCGCTCGGCGAGCGCCAGTTGGTAGGCGTTGGCGAGGCTGTAGTCGACCAGTCCCCGGCCCGCCAGGGCCTGCGTGCCGGCGATCGAGGAGACGAGGACGGCGAAGTCGGCGCCCTGCTCCTTGGCCAGCCGTACGACGTTCAGCGAACCGGGGACCTTGGGGGCGAGCACCCTCTCGGCGTCGCTCCACGGCCGGCGCTGCACGGCCCCGAACGGGTTGACCCCGCCGGAGGAGTGCACGACGCCGACCAGCCGGCCCCAGCGCCGCCCCAGCTGCCCGGCGACGGCGGCGAGCGCCGCGGGGTCGGACACGTCGCAGGAGACGTACTCGACCTCGGCCCGCGCCGCCAGGTCCCGCAGGGGGGCGGAGTGCGCGGGGTCGACGGCCGACCGGCCGATGATGCCGATGCGCCTGGCACCCCGGTCGATCAGCCGCTCGGTCAGGCGCAGTCCGACGGCGCCCAGTCCCCCGGTGACCAGGAAGTACCCCTCGGCGGGCAGGGCGTACGGTGCGCCGGGCGCGGCGGGGAGGGAGTGCGGCGTGTGGCGCAGGCCCCTCCGGTAGGCGACGGCGGCCGTTCCGCCGTCGGCGTCGGCTCCGGTGGCCGCACCGGCCGCCAGGGCGGCGTACTCGGCGGCGATGCGGTCGGCCAGGACCCCGGCCGGGTCGGCCGGGTCCAGGTGGACGGTCAGGGTGGGCTTGCGGCCCTCCGCTCCGGCGGCCCGTACGGCCATGGCCATGGCGGCCCGCTCGGGGCGCAGGCCGCCGAGTTCGCCGGGGTGCACGGCGGCGTCGTGGAACCCGGCCCGGAGCAGGGTCCCGTGCGCCGGCAGCGAGGCCACCAGCTCGCCCAGCTCGGCCCAGAAGCCGCTCAGGTCGAGGGGCCGGGCGTCGCGGCCGTCGCGGGAGTCGACCACGATGGCCGCGTCCGCCGGGTGGCCGGGCTCGACGACGGTCGTGCCGCGGTCCCGGAGGGCCCTGGTCAGCGCGTGCCCGATCTCCGGGTCGGCGGTGACCAGGCGGACCGTCGCCCCCTGGGGGGCGGGTACCGGGGCCAGGTCCCGGACGCGCCAGGCGACGCGTACCGCCTCGGTGGCGGGTGCCGGGGCGGGCTCGGCGACCGTGCGGTCGGTGGTGTCGTGCCAGTAGGACCCGCGCTCGAACGGATAGGTGGGGAGGTCGGTGACCCGGGCGTCCGCGGCGGAGAGCGCACGCCAGTCGATGTGCGCGTAGCCGGCCCGGGCCAGCTCGGCGGCGCCGGCGGGCCGGTGCGGCGCCGGGGCCGACCCGGTGCGGACCGCCGCGGCTTCCGCGGTCAGGTCGGGGTCGACGCGGGCGGGCGTGATGACCCCGGCGGCGACGGAGCGCAGCGCGGTGGCGAGTTCGACGGCCGTACGTCCGTGGACGGCGGTCTGGAACTCCATCGGAGAGCGCCCGGTGTTGGCGGTGTGGCAGAGGTCGGCGGTCTCCCGGTCGTCGCGTACGGCGTCGAACCGGTCGGCGTAGGTGCCGGCGAGGTTGCGCAGTGCCGTTTCGTCGGCGGCGCTGACACGTACCACGTACGAGTCCTGCGCCACCACCTCCCGTACGGGTGCGGCAGGGGGCTCCTCGACGATCACGTGGGCGTTGACACCGCCCATCCCGAACGCACTCACCGCCGCCCGACGCGGACCACCACTCCTCGGCCACTCCAGAGCACGGTCCGCCAGATAGAACGGCGACTCCTCGAACCGGATGTGATCGTTGGGCCGCACCACGTGCAACGACGGCGGAACCACACCGTGCTCCATCGCCAGCAACACCTTCACCAACCCCGCCAAACCCGCGGCCGGCTCCAGATGCCCCACGTTCCCCTTCAACGAACCGATCGCACAGAACTGCGAACGACCCGTCAGACCACGCCACGCACGCGTCAGACCCTCCACCTCGATCGGATCACCCAACCCGGTGCCGGTCCCGTGCGCTTCGACCAGACCGATCGACTCCACCGGCACCCCCGCATCACGCAACGCGGCCGCAATGACCTCCTGCTGCGCCGCGCTGCTCGGGACCGTCAGCCCACTGGTCCGGCCACCGTGGTTGACCGCACTGCCCTTGATCACACCCCGGATCCGGTCACCGTCACGCAAGGCGTCCCGCAACGGCTTCACCACCACCGTCACCACACCCTCACCCGGCACGAAACCATCCGCCCCCGCATCGAACGGCCGGGAGGCACCCGACGGGGACAGCGCCCGCAGGTTCCGCATCGCGACGTAGTGCAGGGGGGACATGGCGACGCGGACTCCGGCGACGATGGCCTGTTCGCACTCGCCGTCGCGGATGCTGCGCACCGCCGTGTGCAGGGCCACCAGCGACGAGGAGCACAACGTGTCGATCGTCATGCTCGGCCCGTGCAGGTCCAGGAAATAACTCACCCGGTTGGCCAGGAACGCGTTGTGGTTGCCCAGGCCGCTGGGGGCGTCCAGCTCGGGCGCGATGTTGAAGTCCTTGTAGTGCTGGTAGCTGGCGCCCACGAACACCCCGGTGGAGGGGGTCAGTCGTCTCGGCGGCAGGCCCGCCGACTCCAGGGCCTCCCAGGTCGTGCGGAGCAGCCAGCGGGCCTGCGGGTCGAGGACCTCCGCCTGCTTGGGGAAGAAGTCGAAGAACCGGGCGTCGAACTCCTCGACGTTGTCGAGGAATCCGCCCACGTCGGGCTCGGCGGCGTCGGCGTACGGGCCCCAGCGGTGGGCCGGAGCCGGGCGGATCTGGTCGCCCGAGCCGGCGAGGAGCGACCAGAACCGTTCCGCGTCCGGGGCGCCGGGCAGTGCCAGGGCCAGGCCGATGACCGCCATGTCCTCGGGGGGCACGGTGTCGGCGACCGCGGCGGGGGCTGTGGCGGTCGCCGAAGCAGCGACCGGTGCGGGGGGCGTGTCGTATGTCGTGTCCGGGGCCGGTGCGGGGGCCTCGTCCGGTGCCGTGCCGGGCCCGAACACCCCGTCGGCCGCGAGGCCGGCGACGTGTGCGGCGAGCGCCCGGCAGTCCGCGGCGTCCAGGACGTCCATCGGGCCGATCCGCACCCCGTACTTCTCCTCGACCTCGTCCGCGACGGCCGTCGCCAGCATGGAGTCGAGGCCCGCGGTGGACAGTGAGGTGGTCGCGGTGACACCCGGGTCGTGCAGGACGGTGCGCACCACCGCGACGATCGCCGCCTCCGCCGCCGCGTCCCGCGGACCGCGGTGGGCGGGAGCGGGGACGGGGGCGGGAGCGGGAGCGGAGGGGGACGGGTCGTCGCGGGTCACCGTCACCGTCCGGTACTCGATCCCGTCGAGCCGGACCAGCACCCGCCCGTCGGCGGCGAACAGGGTCGCGTCACCGCGCCGCGTTCCGTCGCTTCCGGGCTCCGCGCCGTCGAGGAGGACGTACGCCGTGCCCGCCGGGTCCGCCCAGCGGGTCGCCCGGCCGATGGAGACCGGCAGGTACGTCCCCGAGGGGGAGGCGGGATCCGCCAGGGTGAGGACGGCCATGGCCTGGAGGGCGGCGTCCATCGCGACCGCCTCGGCCTCCAGCGGGCCGTCGGCGGGGAGGGCGATCCGCGCGAGCACCCGGCCCGGCCCGTACCGCACCTCGGTGATCGACCGGAGCGGGGCGTCGAGCTCCATGCCCTTCGCCGCGAACCAGGCGTAGAGGCCGTCCGGTTCCAGCGTGCGGCCGAGTCCGGCCCGTACGGCGGCCAGGTCCGCGGCTCCGGGCACGGGCCCGGTCGGGGTGCCGGCCGTGGTGAGCCGGGCGATGACCCGGTCGGCGTGCCGGAAGGCGGCGGGGCCGGTGCGGGCGGGGTCGCCCAGGTCGCTGGTGAGGGGATGGGTTCCGGTCCCCCGGCCTGTGAAGGCGATCCCGGTCAGGACACCGCTCGACCGCAGGCCGAGGGCGAGGGGCAGCGCCCCCGGCACGGTGTCCTCGCCGAGCACCCGGTGGGCGGCCGTGAGCCGCCTCACCGCCGCGGCCGTGTCCTCCGCGCCCACGTCCGACGCGGCCGTGTCGGGTCGTGCCCCGAACGGGTAGGGCGGCAGGGTGCGACGAGGCGCCGGCGGGCCCGGGTACACCGCGGCCCAGTCGACGGAACCGCCGCCGACGTAGCGGAAGGCCGCCTCGCCGAGCTCCGTCGAGGCGCCGTCGAGCACCGTCGCGCCGCGGACGACGGTGCCGGGTGCCCGGTCCCCCAGGTCCAGCGCCCGTGCCAGTCCGGTGCTCAGCTCCTCGGCCGTGGCTCCCAGGACCGCGACGCGGTGCGCCCGGTGGTCCCGTCCCACGGCACTGGAGCGGCACAGCGCGGCCGGCTCGTCCGCCGCGCCGTGCAGCAGGGGCCGGACGTCCTCCATGCGCCGGAGCAGGGCGTCCGGGGTGTGGCCGGACAGGACCAGCAGGTACTCGTCCCGCGCGTGGGCCTCCCCGTACGGGGGCTGCCCGGGGTACTCCTCCACGACGACGTGCGCGTTGGTGCCGCCCATGCCGAAGGAGCTGACGCCCGCCCGGCGCGGCCCCCGCGAGGTCCACGGCCGGGGCCCGTCCGGGATCACGAACGGCACGGCGGACAGGTCCAGGTGGCTGCTGGGCTGCTCGAAGCCCGCGACGGGCGGGATCTCGCGGTGCCGCAGGCACAGCAGCACCTTCAGCAGTCCGGCGAGTCCGGCCGCGGGTTCCAGGTGTCCGATGTTGCCCTTGACCGTGCCGATGTGGCACGGCCCGCCGCGGTCCGGGTCGCCGCCGAACACCTCGGTCAGCGCGGCGATCTCGATCGGGTCGCCGAGCCGGGTCGCGGTGCCGTGCGTCTCGATCAGGGAGATGTCCGCCGGGGCCAGGCCGGCGTCGTCCAGGGCGGCCCGGACCACTGCGGCCTGGGCCTCGCTGCGGGGCACCGGGAGGGCGCTGCCCCGGCCGCCGTGGTTGACGGCGGTGCCGCGGATGACGCCCCAGATCCGGTCGCCGTCCCGTTCCGCGTCCGCCAGGGGCTTCAGCATCACGGCCAGCGCGCCCTCGCCGGGGAGGAATCCGTCCGCCCGCTCGTCGAAGGGCCGGGGCAGGCCTTCCGACAGTGCGCCGAGCTGGCTCAGACTGCGGTAGTACCACGGGGTCAGCCCGACCTGGCAGGCCGCCACGATGGCGGCGCCGCAGTGGCCCGCGCGCAGTGCGGCGACCGCCTGCTGGACGGCGACCAGGGAGGAGGAGCACAGGGTGTCGACGGTCTGCGAGGGGCCGGTCAGGTCGAGGGCGTACGAGATCCGGTTGGCCAGTACCGCGTTCATGGAGCCGAGCGCGGTGTGCGGGCCGACGGTCTCCAGTCCCTGCGCGTCGCGGTGGTGGGTGTAGGTGGCGCCGACGAAGACGCCGATGTCGCGGCGGTCCGCGAGACCGCTGTCGTCCCGGACCGTCCAGGCGTGTTCCAGCAGCAGTTTCTGCTGCACGTCCATGTCCTCGGCCTCGCGTACGGAGATGCCGAAGAAGGACGGGTCGAAGCGGTCGATGCCGGAGACGAAGGCGCCGGTCCGGCAGTAGGTGCCCGTCATCCCGCGGCCGCGCGGCTCGAAGTGGGCGTCGACGTCCCAGCGTTCCGCCGGGACCTCGGTGAAGGCGTGCCCGCCGGAGCGGAGCAGCGGCCACAGTTCGGCCGCACCGCCGGCCGCGCCCGGCAGGTCGCCGGAGAAGGCGACGATCGCGACGTCCGCGCCGCGGCCGGCGGCCGCCGGCCGCCGCTGCGGGGTCGGACGCGGTGTCGGGCGCGGGTGGTCCGGTGAGGCGGGCGGGAGCGGCTCGGGCGCGGGGACGGTTTCGGAGGCGGGGACGGGGGCGGACCCGTCGGGCTCCGGTGCCGCGAGCGCGACGGCCGCGCCGTAGCGGTCGGTCAGGGCCTGGACCAGTTCGGCGAACTCGCCGTACTCCAGGAAGAGCGTCGCCGGGAGGTGGACGCCCCACCTGCGCGACAGTTCCTCCGACAGCTCGACGCTCATGATCGAGCTCGCGCTCAGGCCGTAGTCCGACAGCGGGGCGTCGCGGTCGAAGGAGGCGAGGCCCAGCCGCTCGGCGAGGAACCTCTCCAGCTCGTCGGCGACGCGTTCCGCGGCGCCCGCGCCGGCCGCCGCGGCTTCCACGACCTCGACGGCCCGGGCGGTCCGGGCGGCCGGTTCCCGTACGGCGGAAGGCGTTGCGGGACCGTCCGCCGGCTCCTCGTCGTCGTCGGGCGCGATGACCACGTGGCCGGCGTCCGGGTGGGCGACGACCACCTGACGGGGGTCCTCCGGCGATTCCAGTACCGCGATCAGGGCGTCCAGCCCCTCCGCGGTGCCGAGGGGCCGGACGCCGCGCCGGCTCAGCTGCTCGGCGACGGCCGTGCCCATGCCGACCTCGCCCCACAGGCCCCAGTCGACGCTCAGCCACGGCGAGCCGTACGCGTGGGCGAAGGCGTCCAGGTAGGCGTTGGCGGCGGCGTAGCCGCCCTGGCCGAGGTTGCCGAACGTACCGGAGACCGACGCGAACAGCACGGCGAAGTCCAGGTCCTGCCCGGCCACCGCGGCGGCCAGTTCGCGGACCCCGTCGGCCTTGGGCCGCATGACGGCGGCGATGTCCTCGCCGGTGGCGCTGCGGATGAGCCCGTCCTTGAGCGTGCCGGCCGCGTGGACCACGCCGTGCAGCTCGCCGAACTCCGTCCGCATCCGGTCCACCACGGCCGCCAGGGAGCCGGGGGTCGTGACGTCGGCCCGGTAGGAGACGACCTCGCACCCGTACGCGCGGATCGCGGCGGTCGGGTCCCCGCCGGCGGCGGGCGCTCCAGAACGGCTGACCAGCGCGACGACGCCGGCGCCCTCGCGGGCGAACCGGGCGGCGAGCTCCAGGCCCAGCCCCCCGTGCCCGCCGAGGACGAGGTAGCGGCCACCCGGCCTGATCGGCCCCGGCCCCGGGCGGGGCGCGGCGTGCGCCGACCGGTCGCGGACCCGGACGGGTACCCGGCGGACGCCCTCCCGGTAGCCGGTCTCGGTCGGGCCGGCGGCGTCGCCGAGTTCCGCCAGGAGTGCGGTGAGCCCGCCGTCGGAGGTCCGGTCGAGGTCGACGAGGCGCGGGCGCAGGCCCGGGTACTCGATGGCGGCGGTGCGGAGGAACCCCCACAGGGCGGCGCGCGCGGGCACCGGCCGGTCCCCGTCCGCGACCGGCTGCCCGTCCCGGGTCACCACGAGGAAGCGGGACTTGCGCTGCCGCTCGCCGAGGGTCCGCAGGGCGGCGAGGCATCCGTAGAGGCCTACGCGGAGCTCCGCCTCCTCGCTGCGGGAACCGTCGGCCGCGTCGTCGGCGTTCCACAGGTGCACGACGCCCGCGACCGGGTCCCCGACCTCCTCCCAGAGCTGCCGGAACGCCGCCTCGTCGGGCTGCGCCAGCGTCAGCCGGTCACGGTCACGGGGCTGCGGCGCGGAGGGGCCGGTACCGACCTCCACCACGCGGGCGCCCCCGGCCCGCAGCCGCTCGGCGGTGCGCGCGCCGAGCCCGTCGGTGCCGCCGTCGTGCAGCACCACCCAGGTGCCGGTCACCGGCTCGGGCCGGCCGGCGGCGTCCGCGGGTGCGGGACGCCAGACGATCCGGCTGATGGGCAGCGCGGCGGATCGTGCCGGGGCCGGGGCGGCGGTCCGCCCCCCGACGGCGGCGGTCCGCCGCATGCGGAGCCCTTCGAACTCCGCGGCGATCTCGTTGGAGGGCCCCAGCACGGTCGCGTCGGCGGTGGCGTACGCACCGTCGACGCCGGTGCGGCGCACCAGGACGGTCACACCGGACGACAGTGCCGAGAGGTCGGTGAGGACCCGGAGGCGGGCGAGGCCGATCGGCAGCATGGGGTGGGGGCCGTCGGATCCCGTGAGGTCCTGGAGCGCACAGCTGACGACCTGGAACACCCCGTCCACCAGGAGCGGGTGGGCGTACCAGGGCACGGGCTCGGCGTCGGAGCGCAGGGTGGCCCGGACCACGCCGCCGTCGCCGACGGCGAGCTCCTGGACGGTGCGGAAGTCGGGCCCGTACTGGAGGCCCTCACGGGCCCAGCTGTCGTACAGCCGGGACGGGGCGAGGGTCAGCGGGCCGGCCGGCTGCGGGCCGGGGCCGGCGGGCGGCGCCTGGAAGGCGTCCGGGAGCAGCCGGCCGGTACCGGTGGACAGCGGCTTGCGCTCGCCTGCGACGACGGTGCTCAGCTCGAAGCGGGTCCGCGGCCCGAAGGTCACGTCGAGCCGGACGGGAGCCGCCGCGCCCTCGCTGATGGTGAGGGGCCGCAGGAAGGTCACGTCGGTGAGCTCCAGCGGTGCGAACGGCCCGCGCCGGGCGACGCCGACCATGGCCATTTCCAGTTGCACGGCGGCGGGCAGGAGCCCGGTACCGGCGGACCGGTGCTGGGCGATGAAGGGCTCCTGGCCCGTGAACGTCTTCTCGTAGGTCTCGGCCGGGTACGTCACTGTCCCTCGCTCCGGTACTCGTAGTGACGGTCGAACAGCGGGTGACTGACGGGACTCGTCGCCGTATCGGCGGGGCGGGCGGCGGGCGCCACCAGCTCCTGCCGTGTGAAGGGGTAGGTGGGGATGGTGGTCGTGCGCTGCCCCTTGCCGGCGTGCAGACCCTGCCAGTCCAGATCGGCCGGGGTCCCGTTCACATAGGCGGCCAGGGCCGCGTGCAGTTCGGCCTGATCGGTGCGCTCGCGGCGCAGCGTGTTCAGCCACAGCGGCTGCGGTTCGCCCCAGGAAGCCCGCGCGAGCGGGGTCAGCTGGGGGTGGGAACCGATCTCCCACACCGCGCCCGCGCCCAGTCCGGCGAGCGTCGCGGTCGCTTCCCCGAAGCGGACCGGCTCCCTGATCGCCCGGCCCCAGTACGCGGGATCGACGGCGGTCTCGGGCGAATGCCACGTGCCGGAGACGGAGGAGGCGAAGGGCAGGGCGGGAGCCGAGAGCACCGTGCCCGCCACCGCCTGGGTGAACGGGGCGACCGCGCCTTCCATCAACGCCGAGTGGAACGCGTGGCTGACCACCATCGGTGTCGACCGCAGCCCCGAACCCTCACGGAACGCGGCGACCGCGTCCGCGGGCCCGGAAACCGTCACCACACGCGGAGCGTTGAACGCCGCGACCTCCACACCCGGACAACCCGCCAGAGCCGACACCACTACATCCGCGTCCGCGTGGACCACCGCCATGGCCCCCCGGCCCGGCTGCGCCTCCATCAACCGCCCGCGCAGAGCCGTCAACCGCAGCAGGTCCTCCAGCCGCAGCACCCCCGCCACCCACGCCGCCGTCAGCTCACCCAGACTGTGACCCGCCACCGCGTCCGGACGGACACCGACCGACTCCAGCCAGCGCACCAGAGCCACCTGCACCGACACGATCCCGACCTGCGCGTACCCGGTCCGGTCCAGCCGGCCCGCCTCACCACCGAACAACAGCTCCAGGAGCGGCACGTCCAGATGCGGCACCAGCAGAGCCGCACACTCCTCCAACGCCGCCCGGAACACCGGCTCCGCCGCGTACAGACCACGGCCCATACCCGCGTACTGCGACCCCTGCCCCGTGAACACGAACACGTTCGGACCGGCCTTGCCCCCCTTGCGGGAGGCCGGGACGCGGCCGGCGGCGATCTCCTTCAAGGCGGCCGTCAGCACGGTGGCGTCGGCGCCGTGGACCACCGAGCGGAAGCGGTGGCCCGCACGCCCGGTGTTCGCGGTGTGCGCGAAGTCCCCCAGCGTCTCTCCCGATGCGCCGAGCAGTTCGTCCGCGTAGGTGCCGGCGAGCGTCTGCAGTGCCGTCTCGTCGGCGGCGCTGACCCGCACGACATACGAGTCCTGCGCCACCACCTCCCGCACGGGTGCGGCAGGCGGCTCCTCGACGATCACATGGGCGTTGACACCGCCCATCCCGAACGCACTCACCGCCGCCCGACGCGGACCACCACTCCTCGGCCACTCCAGAGCACGGTCCGCCAGATAGAACGGCGACTCCTCGAACCGGATGTGATCATTGGGCCGCACCACGTGCAACGACGGCGGAACCACACCGTGCTCCATCGCCAGCAACACCTTCACCAACCCCGCCAAACCCGCGGCCGGCTCCAGATGCCCCACGTTCCCCTTCAACGAACCGATCGCACAGAACTGCGAACGACCCGTCAGACCACGCCACGCACGCGTCAGACCCTCCACCTCGATCGGATCACCCAACCCGGTGCCCGTCCCGTGCGCCTCGACCAGACCGATCGACTCCACCGGCACACCCGCATCACGCAACGCGGCCGCAATGACCTCCTGCTGCGCCGCGCTGCTCGGGACCGTCAGACCGCTCGTCCGGCCACCGTGGTTGACCGCACTGCCCTTGATCACACCCCGGATCCGGTCACCGTCACGCAAGGCGTCCCGCAACGGCTTCACCACCACCGTCACCACACCCTCACCCGGCACGAAACCATCCGCCCCCGCATCGAACGGCCGGAGCGCGTTGGACGGGGAGAACGAGCGCAGGCGCGAGCCGAGTTGGAAGTACTGCGGTGACATGGCCAGGTGCACGCCGGCGACGATGGCCTGTTCGCACTCGCCGTCGCGGATGCTGCGCACCGCCGTGTGCAGGGCCACCAGCGACGAGGAGCACAACGTGTCGATCGTCATGCTCGGCCCGTGCAGGTCCAGGAAATAGCTCACCCGGTTGGCCAGGATCGCGTTGTGGTTGCCCAGGCCGGCCGCCGTCTGGACGACGTCCCCGACGACCGTGTCGCGGTAGTGCTGGTAGCTGGCGCCCACGAACACCCCGGTGGAGCGCTGGGGGCGTCCGGCGAGGCCGGCGTCCTCCAGGGCCCGCCAGGCCGACTGGACGAGGTGACGCTGCTGGGGGTCGATCCACTCCGCCTCGGCGGGTGACAGCCGGAAGAAGCCGGGGTCGAAGTCGGTCAGTCCCTGGACGAAGCCGGCGCGTCTGAGGTAGACGGTGCCGGGCGCGCCCTCGGTCCCGTAGTAGGAGTCGATGTCCCAGCGGGACGCCGGCACTTCGGTGAGGCAGTCCTCGCCCTCCACCAGTACCCGCCACAGTTCCTCGGGGCTCCCGGCGTTCGGGAACACTCCGTCGAAGCCGATGACGGCGATGTCGTGCGGCTCCTCTTCACCGGTGGCCGGGGCGCCGGGCAGCGGGGCCGCCGGTACCGGGGCCGGAGCCGGTGCGGGGGCCTGGGCCAGGACCGGGGCGGGGGCCGGGACCGGGGCGGGGGCCGGGACCGGGGCGGGGGCCGGGACCGGCTCTTCGCGCCCTTCGGGAACGGTCGCGGGGGGACCCGCTTCGGCAGGTGCCGCGACGACCCCGTACTCGTCCCGCAGCTCGGCGGCCAGCCGGTCGACCGTGCCGACCTCCAGGACCAGCGTCACGGGGATGTCCACGTCCAGCCTGGTCCGGATGTCCTGGGCCAGGGAGACCGCGAGCATCGAGTCGAGCCCCTGTTCCTGCAGCGGGCGGTCCGTCTCCAGTTCGTCGACGTCCAGTTCCAGGGCTTCCGCCACCCAGCGGGCCAGTGCGGCGTCGAGCGCCGCGGCCGCCGGACGGCCGGGGGCCGGCGCGGGACGGTGACCGTTGGCTACGGCACCCGGGACCCGGACCGGTGCGGGTGCGGGCGCCGGTGCGGGCGTCGGCCGGGGGCGGTGGCCGTCCCGCGCGTCGTCTCCCGTGCCCCCGGGCGACGGTGCCGGGGAGAGCCGCTTCCAGGTGATCCCGCGTGCCTCCAGGACCGGTGCGTCCCCGTCGAGGACCACCAGGCTCGCCGTCAGCAGACCGGCGTCCGGTCCGCCGTCCCGGTCGCGCCGGGCGTAGACGCGGGCGGTGTCGGGAAGCCGGCCGAGGACGGTGAGCCGCTCGACGGTGAACGGTACGTACAGCCCTCGCGCACCGCACGCGGCGAGCGCGATCTGGAAGGCCCCGTCCAGGAGCCGGGCGTCCACGGCGCCGTCGGTCCGTCCGGCGCCGCGCAGCACACCGGTCGCCTGCCCTGGGGCCACGGAGAGCTCGGCCACCGTCCGGAAGCCGGCGCCGTAGGAGAGGCCGGTGCGCTCGAAGGCGTCGTACATCTCGTCGAGCGCGACGGGGGTGAAGCCGTCGGCGACGGCCGGCACGGTGAGCGAGGGCTGTTCCGGCGCGGTCACCCCGGTGGTGACCACCAGGGCTCCGGTGCCGTCGCGGAAGGCGACCGCCTCCCCGTCGAGCTCGGCGGTGAGGGTCGCGGGGGCCACGACGGCCGCCCGGAAGGTGAGGTCGCGCAGGCCGAACCGGTCGCGGCCGAGGAGTTCGGCGACCTTGCCGGGGTATCCGGCTCCGGGCAGCGTCGGCCTGCCGAGGACCACGTGCTCGGCCGCGTCCGGGTGCTCCGTCCAGGTGTCCCCCGTACGGCCGGGCGCGGGCTCCCGTACGACGGCCCGCGGCTGTTCGGCGGGCTCCAGCCACAGGTACTTCTCGGCCTGGGGCCTGGTCGGGAAGCGCACGCCCGACCGGCGGCGCTGCGCCGCGGGCAGCTCGGCGCCGTCGGCGAACGCGCGGGCCGCCGCGTCGAGCGCACGGCGGTCCGCTCCGCCGCCGTGGGGCACTTCGTGGACGCGTGCCGCCCGGGCGGCCACCCCCAGGTGGAGGGAGCGGACGTCCCCGACACCTGCGAGGAACAGCTGCAGCTTGTCCTCCAGCTGCTCCACGCTGTCCGCCACGCACGCCAGCCGGTGGGACTGGGCCGGCCGCTGCCGGCTCGCCCCGCTCAGCGCTTCGAGGGACGGGCAGTAGGCGGAGCGCAGCATCAGCACGAGCCGGTGGGCCAGTGTGCGCAGCGCCTCGTCCGACCCCGCGGAGAGGACCAGCAGCTGCGGTCCGGGCTCGTCCCCGTCCGCTGCCGTGGCGGGGCCGGCCTCGACGACGGCGTGGGCGTTCGCTCCGCCGAAGCCGAAGCTGCTGATGCCCGCGACGCGCGGACCGGCGCCCCACGGCTGGAGCCGGTCGGCGACGAACAGGGGTGAGGCGTCGAAGTCGAAGGAGGTGTTCGGGGTACTGAAGTTCAGCGACGGCGGGATGTGCCCCGCCTGGAGCGCCAGGACGGTCTTGATGAGTCCGGCGATGCCGGCGGCGGGCTCCAGGTGTCCGATGTTGGTCTTCACCGAGCCCACGGCCACCGGCCGGCGGCCGGCGGGCCCGCCCAGGACGGCGTGCAGGGCTTCGAGTTCGATGAGGTCGCCGAGCTGGGTGCCGGTGCCGTGCGCCTCGATGTAGCCGATGTCGGCCGCGGTGCGCCCGGACCCGGCCAGGGCCCTGCGCAGGACGGCTTCCTGGGCGGGCCGGCTGGGCGCCGTGAGGAAGCCGGCGCTGCCGCCGGTGTGGTTGACGGCGGTGCCGCGGATCACGGCGAGGACGGGGTCGCCGTCGCGTTCGGCGTCGGCGAGCCGCTTGAGGATGACGGCGCCGGCGCCTTCGCCGCGTACGTAGCCGTCGGCTCCGTCGTCGAAGGCGCGGCACGTCCCCTGCGGGGACAGCATCCCGTTGCGGGCGAACGAGCGCGTCTTGGCCGGGGTGAGGACCAGGTTCGCGGCGCCGACGACGGCGGCGTCCACCTCGCCGGCCCGCAGGTGCATGGCCGCCTGGTGCAGGGCGACGAGGGAGGAGGAGCAGGCCGTGTCGACGGTGAAGCTCGGGCCCGACCAGTCGAAGACGTGCGACAGCCGGTTGGCGACCATGGAGGGGGCCGTGCCCGTCGCCACGTGCGGGTCGCCGTGGCCGATGCTGCGCGCCACGATCTCCGGGAAGTCGCTCGCGATGGCTCCGACGAAGACGCCGGTGTCGGCGCCGAGGGAGGTGTGGTCGTGGCCGCAGCTCTCCAGGGCCTCCGCGGTCACGCTGAGCAGGATCCGCTGGAGGGGGTCCATGCGGCGGGCCTCGCGGTCGCTGATCCCGAAGCGGGCGGCGTCGAAGTGCTCCACGCCGTCCACCCAGCCCATGCGGACGTCGTCGGCGCCGGCCTCGGACCACAGGTGGGCCCAGCCGCGCTTGCCGTCCGGAGCGTCCCCGACGCTGGAGACCCCGTCGACGAGGTTCTGCCAGAACTCGTCGGGCGTGGCGGCTCCGGGGAACCGGCACGCCATGCCGATGACGGCCAGGGCGCCGTCGTCGGCGAGCGGCCGGGCGGGCTCCGCGGGGGCCGCTGCCGCGGGGGCGGGGGCCGCCGGTGCGGTCGTGGCCGGTGCGGTCGTGGCCGGTGCGGTCGTGGCCGGTGCGGTCGTGGCCGGTGCGGTCGTGGCCGGCGGCGTCGTCGCGGGCTCCGTGGGGGCGGGGGCGTCCTCGGCTGCCTCCGGGCCGTCGAGCAGCCGCACCACTCCCTCCGCGCCCAGCAGCCGGGCGAGCTTGGCCGGGGTGCCGGAGGCGAAGAGCGACGGGGCGGTGATGTCGGCGCCCAGCTCGCGGCTGAGGCGGACGGCGGCGGAGGTGACGTTGACCGAGTCGCCGCCCAGGTCGAAGAAGTTGGCGTGCACGTCGAAGGAGGCCTGGTCCAGCGTGGCGGCGAACACGCCCGCGATGGACCGCGCGAGCACCTCTTCCGTGACCCCTTCCGCGAGCGGCTGCGGGGACTCCACGGCTTCCGCCTCGTCCACCGCCGTTCCGGCGGACCCCTCGGCGGAAGGGATGATCGTGTCGCGCGTCGGCAGCGGCAGCTTGGCCCGCGACACCTTGCCGTTGTCGGTCAGCGGCATGGCGTCGAGGCTGACGTAGGCGTCGGGCACCATGTAGCCGGGCAGGGAACCGCCGACGAAGGCGTCGAGGCGGGACCTGGCCGGGACGCCGTCGCCCACCAGGTAGGCGGTGAGCCTCGGTTCGCCGCGTCCCTCGAACCGTGCCGCGACGACCACGGCGGCGGTGATGCCCTCGAAGCTCTCCAGCACCCGCTCGATCTCCGCGGGCTCGATGCGGTTGCCGCGCACCTTCACCTGGGCGTCGGTACGGCCCAGCCACTCGATCGCGCCGTCCGCGTGGAGGCGTACCTCGTCACCGGTCCGGTAGAGCCGGTCACCGGTCACGGGGTGGACGGTGAAGACCTCGTCGGTCAGGTCGGGCCGGCCGGTGTAGCCGCGGGCGAGTCCCGCCCCGGAGAGGTACAGCTCGCCGGTTGCTCCGGGCCCGGCCGGCTTCGACTCGGCGTCCAGGACGTGGAGTTCCATGTTCGGCAGGGGCTCGCCCAGCGGCAGGAAGGAGCCCACCGAGGTGACCTCGTGGCAGGAGGTCCAGATCGTCGCCTCCGTCGGGCCGTACAGGTTCCACAGGGCGCGGGCCGGTGCGTGGAGCCGCTCGGCGGTGGCGGGCGGGAGCGCCTCGCCGCCGGAGAGGACGGTGAGGCCCGCGTGCGGGGTCCAGCCGGTGCCCAGCAGCAGGCGCCACAGGCTGGGGGTCGCCTGGGCCACCGTGACGCCGGCGGTGAGTTCGGCCAGCCGGTACGGGTCCGCCGCGGTCTCCCGGGAGGCCAGGACGACGGTCGCCCCGGTCGTGAGCGGGAGGAGCAGTTCCAGCAGCGAGATGTCGAAGGCCACCGTGGTGTGCGCGAGCACGGTGTCGTCGGGCAGCACTCCCAGGCGTGCGCCGATGCCGGTGAGGAAGTTGGCCAGCGCGCCGTGCTCGATCTCCACGCCCTTGGGCTTGCCGGTCGACCCGCTGGTGAACAGGACGTACGCCAGATCGGAGGCGGCGACCCGCGGCGGCACGGCCTGCGCCGAGCCGTCGGCGCCGGGGACGGGCCGCGCGGGGCCCAGGGAGGCGCCCAGGGCGTGGGTTCGGTCGTCGGTGAGGATGAGGTCGCACCGCGAGACCTCCACGTACCGCTGGAGCCGCTCCAGCGGGTAGCCGGGGTCCAGGGGCAGGAAGGCCGCGCCGGCGCGCAGGATTCCGAGCAGGGCCGGGAGCAGGGTGACGTCCCGCTCCATGAGGACGCCGACCACCGAGCCGGATTCGACGCCCTCGTCGTGCAGGCGGGCGGCGACGGCGTCGGCCCAGGCGTCCAGGCCGGCGTAGGTGAGCGTACGGGTGCCGCTGCGGACGGCGGTGGCGCCGGGCCGCTCGGCCGCGGCGGCGGCGAACAGGTCCAGTACCGTCGCGGTCTCCGGCGGGGCGGTGGCCGTGGCGGCGGCGTCCGGCCGCGGCTCGGCCGGCCGCACCGCGTCGCGGGGTTCGGCACCGGGCTCGGTGTCGGGCTCGGTGTGGGGCTCCTCGCCGTGCAGGAGGGACGTCAGGAGCAGGTCCTCGACCCGCAGGGTGAGGTCGAGCGCTTCGTCCTCGCCCATCGCCGTCTCCCGGACGCAGATGGTGGGCGGGCCGTCCCGCAGGCAGAGCAGGGCGATCTCGGTGTGCGGTTCGGCGGACGCCTCCTCCCCCGCGCTGCGGTCCAGCACCATGACGCGGGTGAAGCTCGGCTCGTCGTCGCCGAGCGGCCGTCCGGCCAGGCCGAGCCGGAGTTCGAGGTCGCCGGCGTAGCCCTGGCGGGCCGCCGCCTCGTCGAACTTGTCCCGCAGGGAGCGGGTGGTGTCGCCCTCGAACCGTACGGGCAGGCGCGCGGCGGTGATGCCGTGGGTGCGGTCGGCGAGGACGCGCGCGGCCGACGGCGACCAGGCGAAGTCGAAGACGTCCTCGCCGGTGCGTTCGGCGATCACGGTGAGGAAGGCGCGGGCCACCGCGACGGCCTCCTCCCGTGAGGCCGGCGTGAAGGCCAGTTCGTAGCGCCCGTAGTGGGCGCCGGCCGCGGAGAAGTCGTCGGCGGGCAGCGGGGCGGGGCGCAGCCGCGCCAGTCGGGCGCGCCACCAGGGCTCGTGGGGCCGCAGCAGCTTCTGGGCCGCGGCGATGTCCGCCAGGCGCTCCGCCGAAGCGGCGGGCATCGCGGCTCCGGGGGTGAGGCCGAGGCGCTGGGCGACCGCCTGGCCGCTGAGCGCGCTGCCGTCGACGTCGGTGCAGTCGCTCAGCACGAGGTCCGCGTCGGGGGCGGCCAGGGTGACGGCGGAGTTGCTCACGGCCAGCACGGTGGTCCCGGGGCGCGTGTCGTCGCGCGGGACCAGCCTGACCTGCCGGGTGAACACCGCGCCCTGTTCCGTGACGAGGGTCGGCACGCCCAGAGGGTTGGGGAAGGATCCGAAGTCGAGGGCCTTGGAGATCCTGACGGCCTCGGCGGCGGACGTTCCGGCGTGGATGACGCCGCCGTCGGCCATGCGGTCGGACCGGCGGTAGAACCTGCGTTCGCGGTCGCCGGTGTCGATCGGCTCGGGCAGCGTGCGCGCCACCACGTGCGGGACGAGGCCGGCGAAGAGGTCGATGCCGACCTCGGCCGTCTCGTACGTGAGGGACAGGGCGGTGGAGTGGTCGCGGACCGGGAACCAGCGCTCCAGCAGCACGCTGCCGGCGTCGACGGCCTCCGTCATCCGGTGCCAGGTGGCCGCGTGCCGGGAGGCGCCCTCGTACAGGGCCCAGGCCGGGACGTGGCTGCCGGAGTAGCGGGGCAGCGGCCCGTCGTGGAAGTTGATCGCGGCGATCTTCGGCAGGCCGAGCACCGGGGCGGTCAGGATGCGGAAGTTCACCATGCTGAAGAGGTAGTCGAACGGCTTCGCCGAGAGGGTCTCGGTCAGGTCGCCGCGCGGGTCGAGCACCGGGATCCCGCGGGCCTGCGCCCATGCCGTCACGGCGGGGTCGTCGCTGAGGACGCCCTCGACGCGTACGCCCGCGTCGAGGAGCTGTGCGGCGCACTGGGTGAGGACCCGGGTGCCGCCTATCAGGTAGCAGGTGGCTGTCGTACTCACTCCGCGGCCTCCCCGGGCTCGGCGGTGTCCTCGCCGCGCGCGTCGGCGTCCGGGGCCCCGGCGCACTCACGGGCGACCCAGGAGTCGATCTGGGAGACGACCTCCTCGTCGAGCGAGAGCTGCCCGGGCGTCCACAGCGGGTTCGACAGGCCCCGGTGCGTCCGCTCGCACATCTCCCAGTCCTCGTAGTTCGCCTTGTCCCACAGCGCGAACACGGCCTCGTGGGAGAAGTCGCTCTTGGCGGTCTCGGAGGGGTGGAAGAGCCAGAAGTGCCGGACGAAGCAGGTGCCGGCGGTCTCGGGCCAGACCCACTGCATCATCACGTAGTCGGCGGTGAACCCGAAGAGGAGGTTCGGCAGGATGGTGATCCAGTTGATCTTGTTGCGGTCGTTCTCGGGAACCAGCTCCATGGGCGTCCGGCTGCTGCGGCCGGTCATGGACACGGAGTTGTAGTCGCCGCGGAGCGCCTGCCACGCCCCGACGATGTCGCCCTTGAGGTCGTAGGTGCCCGCGTCGTCGAAGTCGGTGATGCGGTGCAGGTCCTTGTGGGCGGTCGGGAAGTGCAGGCTCTCGTTCACGTTGTGCGCGACGAGCTTCCAGTTCGAGGCGACGGGGTAGTCCTTCGCCTCGACGCACTCCAGGTCGGCGAGCTCGTAGACCTTCGCGAACTCGCCGAACTCGCCGAGCGAGGCGTCGAGGTCGGGGGCGTCGTCCGAGAAGGTGATGAACACGACCCCGTGGCGGACCTCGGTGCGCACCGGCAGCAGGCCGTTCTTCTCCTTCTCGAAGAAGTGGTCCAGGTAGGTGCCGTTGAGGCTCTTCAGCTTGCCGTTCCGGTCGTAGACCCAGCAGTGGTAGAGGCAGACCAGGCTCTGCCGCTTGCCGGTGGCCTCCTCCACGAGCTTGTAGCCGCGGTGCCGGCAGTAGTTGTGGTAGGCCTGGATCCCGTCGTCCCCGTGGATGAGGAGGACGGATCCGGTGCCGATGTTCAGGGTGCTGTAGGCGCCCTTCTCCTTGAGGCGGGAGACGTGGTCCACCGGGAGCCAGCGTCGGCCGTAGATGCGGGACATCTCCAGTCGGTGCTGCTCGTCGCCGGTGTAGAACTCGTGCGACCGGCCGATGCCGCCTGTCTCGAAATAGGGCCTTTCCTCGTCCTGGTCACTGATGAGGTCGAACATGCTGGTCGCACGCGTCATCTGCGGGGCTCCCTCGGAGGGTGAAGCGCATGGAAGGCGCTGCCGGAGCGCCGGGGGTCCGGGGCCTGTGGGGAGGCCGCACCGGACCCCGCGCGGCGCGGGACGGCAAGGTGGCTGAACGGTGGTCGCACGGCGCGGCGAAGGGCGCGCCGGCGGTCCGCCGGGAAAGCGGGAGAGCGGGGAGATCTGGGAGAGCGGGGAGGGCGGGGCGGGAGGATCGGCGGGATCCGGGGTCCGCCGGGGCACGTACGGCCTCTGCTGCCGGCCGGTGCCGGGGTCGCGAGGGGCGGGCCGCCGGGCGCCGGACGCCGGTGACGGCGGGCTCACCGGAGGGGCGCCCGGCCGTCGCTCCCGGCCGTGGGGGGGCCGTGGGGGGGCCGTGGGGGGCCGGTACCGCGGGGTCGTCAGCCGGCCGACGGGTCGTAGATCCGCTCGTGCTGCGGGGTGCCGGCGGCGTCGTAGAGCGCCTCCAGGGCGTCCGGTGCGTAGACCTCGTAGTCGGGGACGATGCCGCCGATCAGGCCGAGCATCTTGTTGGTCCACTCCTGCGTCTTGCCCATCGCCTCCATCGTCGCCCGGAAGAACGGCGGGAGTTCGGTGAGCTCGCCGAGGGTCGTCGTGAAGTCGTAGACGCCGGCGCTCTCCTCGTCGCGCAGCTTGTTGTACTCGGCCAGCGCCTCGTCCATCGGCCGCTCGCCGGCCAGGCCCTGGTGGACGCGCTCGGCGAGGAGCTCGCCGTGCAGGAAGCCGTCGGTGATGCCCCATCCGGTGTAGGGGTCCTTGTGGTAGCCGGCGTCGCCGACCAGCGCCCAGCCCGGACCGTAGGCGCGGCGGTAGTAGTTGTCCGGGTAGCGCATGGGCCTGAAGGCCTCCTCGCGCCGGCCCTGGTCGCGCAGCTGCGCGCCCATCTCCGGGGAGACGTCGTCGAACACGCCCTGGAAGCCGGCCTCGACGTCCTGGCGGAACTCCTTGAGCTGGCGCCGCGTGAGGATGACGGCCAGCATGTTCAGACCGTCGTTGGTGGGCCAGGTGCCGAACCACTTCTCGTTGAAGCCGGTCTTGTGGTGCAGGCCCCAGTCGTCGAGCCCGCTGTAGTACGAGTAGTAGATGAAGCCCGACGCGGGGCGCACGTTGTACAGCTCGGCTCCGACCTTCTTGGCGACGGTGGAGTGGAAGCCGTCCGCACCGATGACCACGGTGGCGCGGAACTCCTTCTCCGGGCCGTCCCCCTCGCGTCCCCGGATGCCGGTCACGCGGCCGTCGGTGAAGACGAGGTCGGACACCGTGAAGTTCTCCAGGACCTCGGCGCCGGCCCGGCGGGCGGCGTTCACGAGTATCTCGTCGAGCACGGTGCGGCGCGGGCAGTAGACGGCGTCGACGCCGTCCACGGGGTCGGCGAACCCGTTGAGCTCGATGCCCCGGTAGGAGTAGTGCATCTTGCGGAGCGCCGGGGTCTTGGCGGCGATGATCTCGTCGAGCAGGCCCCACTCCTGGAGCCGCAGCAGACCGGCCTGGTGGATGTAGTGGGTCGACACCGTGTCGCTGGGGAACGAGGCCCGGTCCACCACGAGGACCCGGTGACCCTGTCGGGCCAGGTGCATCGCGACCGGTGATCCGGCACAACGGCCGCCCACCACAATGACGTCGTACATACGAGTCCCCCTCAGATTTGTTTGAGGTGCTGAAACACCGAGATCAGCGGTGAAAGCGTGGTCCGAAGGCTATGAACACCCGTAGATGCAGGTCAAGCATGGGCAATGGCAGGGTAATGACTCAATGTCAAATGCCCGTCAACTCGATTACCCGCTCCGCTCAACTGGCGGCCACCCTGCCAGACTTTGACCGATATCTCCGGTTGACAATGTGATCTGCATCACATTGAGGATCAAAAGCGGAGGCAATGATTCCATAAAGGAACCAGTCAAATGTAAAACCAAACCCTTGTGGATTACACCAATACACCCCGTGTCCGGGCTCCCCTATTTGCGCACCGACTTCCGGCTCTTGATCAAATAGCCGAGGCGCGCACCTGACCTGGAGCGACGGGAATTCCCCAGCCCCCTTCCGCCCGAGGTGAACGGCGCCCCTCGACCACGCGAACACGCGGGACCCCACCCGCACGCCCCGGCCGGAAGTGACGGACGGTCACCGTCCAGCGCCATGGGCGGAGCGGGGGCGCGGAGCGCTTGACGGCGTACGCCGGATTCCGGGGGCGGCGTACGGGCCGGGGCCGCGCAACCTTCGGGTGGCCCGCCGGCGGCCGGAGTGGTCGGTTCCAGGCGACGTGCGGACCGGATCGCGCGAGAATCGGGTACGTGGTGGACACGCCGGAACACGAAAGCCGGGTCTCCTCATCGACATTGACCCGGCGAGAGGTCTTCTCGAGGATCAGCTTCTGGTCGACGATCCTCGCGCCGTTCTGGATCGCTCTGGTCGTTCCCGGGCCGGACGGTACCCGCGGCTCCTTCTGGGCGGTCAGGCTGGCCTGTGCCGCCGTCGTCTCCTTCCATTTCCACGCACGCCACCGGGCCCTGCTGAAACTCACCCTCCCCTCCAGGCTGAAGGCCCGCAGCCGCCTCGGGTGGGTCTTCCTGGGGATGACGGCCATCGCCGTCACGCCCGTCGGCGAGTGGATCGCCGGACTGTGGCTCGCCCTGCCGACTGCCGCGGCAGTGCTCGTACCGGTGGTCGGCGCCGTGTTCACGCACGGCTTCGCCGGGGTCCGGAGCTTCCTGCTGACCCAGAGCGGCGCCGCCGGGCGGTGGCTGACCTGTCTCGTGCTGCTCGTGGTGGCGCCGCTCGGCATCCTGGTCACCGACGGCCTGTTCGCCCTGCTGCTCGCGGGATTCGTCCGCCCCGACGACCGGCTGATCGTCGCCGCGCTGTGCACCGCCGCCGCCGCGCTGCTCGCCTGGTCGTTCGAGCACCGTCGCACCGACGACCTCGTGGCCCGGATCAGCGACGCCGTGATCGTCGCCAGGCTGCCGGGCCCGGAGGCGGTCGCCACCGTCCGGGCCTGGCTCGACGACCAGGTCCTGCGGCGTGCGGGCAAGCCCGACTTCGGCCTGGTCTTCTGCCTGGGCAGCGTCGCCGGCGGGTCGTTCGCCTTCGCCACCGACGACGGCGACTTCGGGGTGCCGTTCGCCCGCAAGGTGCCGCCGGCGGAAGCGGACCGGACGGTGCTCCTGGTGGAGACCGTCCTGGCGATGGTCGACGACCTGGCGGCGCAGGAGGAGTACGCCCACCTCTCGCGCGACCGCACCCTCCAGTTCTGCCGTGCCTCGTACCACCGCATCGACGCGATGCGGGCCGGACGGCTGAACCGGCCGGAGGACGCCGCGGCCTGCCAGTTCGCGGCCGCCCGGGCCTTCGCGGCCGCGGGGATGCCGGAGCACGCCGCGCTCTTCGAGATCTACGCCAACGGCGTGTCCCTCCTGGCCTACGGCAGGTCCGAGCAGGCGGTCGGGAACCTGAGGGCGATCGCCCGTGAGGACCACACCGGACTGCTCCGCAGGCTGGCACTCGCCCTGGCGGACGCCGGCCGGCTGGTGCGGACCGGGGAACCGGAGCCGGCGCTGCGGGAGGAGGTGGCCCGGAGGCAGCAGACGTCCGCCGAGGTGCGGGCCGACATCGGGGTGATCACGGCGGAACTTCCCTCCGGCCTCTACCGGTTCTCCGCCCCGGTCACCGCGAACTCACTCCCCCAGCTGGTGCGGCAGGCCGAGGAAGTGGTCGTCACGGGCACGGTGGCGACCCAGGGCAAGGGCCTGGGCTTCGAAGGGATGGTCAAGGCGGCCCAGAACGCGCAGAACATGCTCGACGGCGCCCGGAAGGCCAAGGAGGCGGGCAGGGCCCGGGACGCGTGGCGGATGGCGGCGGTGGCGCGTCTGGAGGCCGCCCGCTCCAGCGACACCGACACGGTCTCCAGGGCCTCCCTCCTCCTCGCGGAGCTGGCGGTGGCCGAGGAGCGGTGGTCGGAGGCCCACCGCCACCTGTCCGTCATCGTCGAGGCCGGCGACCGGGACCGGAGGCAGAGCCTGAGCCCGGACCGCGGCTCGGACCGCAGGAACCTCTCCCAGGCCGGGGTCACGCTCATGGTGATGCTGCTCCTCGGTGGCACCGCCGGTCCCGACTGGCCGCCGCCCGACGCGGCCGCCCTGGCGCTGGCCCACATGGAACGCTCCCGCTCGCGGACCCTGCTCGACGCGCTCGGCGAGACGGTGCCGGTGCCGGCACCGGCCGGGCTGGAGGACCTGGCGGCGGAAGAGGGGCGGGCCCTGGCGGAGTTCAGGAAGCACCGTGCGGGCCTGGCGGTGCTCGGGGGTTCCGCGGTCGCCGACATCTCCGCGGTGGTGGCCGCCAGGCGGGCCGAGAACCGGTTGCTCCGGGTCCGGCAGCAGATCCGGGACAGCGGTCCGGCGGGCGCCGGGTACCTCGACCTCAAGCGCGGTACCCCGCTCGGTTTCGCCGCGATCCGGGAGCTGCTGAGGGAGAGCGCGGTCAGCTCGCCGGACTGACCAGCCGTACGCCGTCGCCGTCGCCGGAGAGCGCCGCGATGGTTCCCGTCGGGTCGGGTCCGCCCACGGCGAGCACCACCGAGCCGGCGCGCACGTCCAGGACGAGCAGGTCGGGGAAGACCCGGGCCGGGGCCTCCCGTCCCGGTACGAGCAGCGCGGTCACCGTCGCCCCCCTGTGCACGGCAGCGGTTCCCGGCCCGCTCGGGGACAGGAGGAACACCTGCCGCCCGGACAGCCTGCCGGGCGGCAGGGCGGGGCCGAGGTCGGCCGTACGGACTTCGGCGTTCCGGGCGGCCGGGCGCAGCAGGTAGCGTCCGACGAGGGCGGTCCGGCCGACTCCCCGGAGGTCGTCGGCGGCGATCTGGTGGTAGGCGGCCAGCGGACCGACGGCGCGGACCGGCTCCCGCGGCGGCGACCAGAGGCCGGCCGCCGTGAGGGCACCGGCCAGGACCGCCAGGGCCGCGGCCGGCACGATTCCCGGGTGCAGCGGGGCGGCCTCCGGAGGGTGCCGCGGCTCCGGGGCGGGCTCGGGTGCGGGCCGCGTGGCGGTGCGGTCCGGGGCTCGTCCGGCGGGGAAGGGCGCGTATCCGAGCGCGGACGCCCGGTCGCTGTCGACGGTGCCCTCCGCCCAGAGCTGGTCCAGTGCCTCCCACTGCCTCCGCTCGGCCGCGTAGTCCGGGGCGGGATGCAGGCCCATCGCCTCCAGCAGCGTCCTGCGGTGGACGTCGAACGCCGAACGGAACAGCTGCCCGTAGGCGGTGGCGGCGCCGACGGCCGCTCCGTACCCGAGCCGGGCGACGGCCGCTCCGGCCGCCAGGCAGACCAGCGGCCAGGGCGGCGGCAGCAGGAACGCGGCGAGCACGCCGCCCACGACACCGAACACCGCGCCCAGCCCGCAGAACGTCACGGCCTGTTCCAGGCCCGCGTTGGCGGAGGCGAAGCTCTGCCGGAAGGCATCGGGCAGCACCGGGTACAGGCGTGGCCAGGCCGTCACTCCGTCGATGCGGTAGCGGCCGCGCGGGTGGACCTCGGCGCCGCGGAGGACGTTGCCGAACCGGGTGGGCATGACGAGTGCGTCGTCGACCGGGTGGTCGGGGAACCCGCCCGGCCGGCTCCGGCGCAGGTCCCGTTGCCGACGGGCGCCCCGTGCCGCCAGCAGGGCGCCGCCGGGGAGGCCGGACCAGTGGCCTTGCAGCAGTCCGGTGAACCGCGGCCGTGCCAAGGCCGTCAGCTGGGCGAGCGTGAGGACCGTGACGACCGTGCCCAGCAGTGCCGCGGCCTTCGCCTCGCCGCCGAGGGCCCTCCAGTGCTGCCACCCCTCGCTCCAGCCCGTCCCGCTCAGTACGACGGCTCCGAGCGCGGCGGCGAACCCGCAGACGGGGAGGACGGTCGTGATCAGCCAGCGCCGGTTGAGCAGCCCGGTGACGATCTCGACGAGGCCTCCCACGTCAGTGCCAGAACGGGACGAAGAGGTGGTCGCCGCCCTGGCAGGCGCCCGGCTCGGCCGGATAGCCCTCGGGGAAGACGTTCGGGGTGTCGCACACGTGGCACAGGACCCTGCTGGGCCGCCGTTCCCCGGACCGGGGGCTGTAGGTCTCGTGGTCTCCCAGCGCGTACGTCGCGGGCGAGCAGGCTCTCCTCGACGGCCGGACGGATCCGTTCGGCGTGCACGAGGCCCACCGCGCGCCCTTCCCGTACGGCGATGAGCGCGGGTACGCCGTCGGCCAGGGCGTTCACCAGGGCCGCGTCGAGTACGGCCGCACCGACCGGGCGTCCTGCCGCGACCAGGACCGCGGGCCAGGCCCCGTGGAGGCCCACCAGCCCCGCGGGCTCGCCCGCGGCGTCGGTCAGGACCCCGAGGGCGCCGGGGCGCGCCGCGAGGACCGCGCGCAGGTCGGGCAGGTTGCCGGCGGTCACCTCGACGGGGGATGCCAGCTCCTCGATCAGCAAGATGCCCTCCACGGTCACAGCCAGTCTCCGGACAGGAAGAAGGGGGCCCAGAAGCGGGGGTCGGCGAAGGGACGGGTGGCGGGGCGCACGCCGCCGTTGCGGGAGGCGAAGCGGATCTGCGCGGCCCGCAGACCGGCCAGCTCCCGCTGCCCGGCGGGGAGCGCGGGGGTCTCTGCGACGGCCCGGTACAGCTCGGCGGCGGTACCGGTGTCTCCGGAGGCGAGGTGGAGCCAGGCCTCTTGTTCCCGGATCGTCCCTTCGAGCAGGGGGTCTCCCGCGAACCGCCGGCGGGCCGCGGCGGCCAGGGCCAGGACGTCGGCGAACGTCCGGGCGCGCAGCCACAGCTGGGCGGTACGCAGGGCCTGGGCCTTGGACGCGCCGTTCCTCAACTCGGTGTAGAAGCGGGTGAGGAGCAGGCTCGTGGACAGTTCGTCCACCCTCCACAGGCTGACGAGCGCGGTGGGGGCACCGGCGTAGAGCAGCGCCCAGGTCAGGCCGATGAGGTCGTCGCCGGGCCGGTCGGCCCCGATGCCGCTGTCGCAGGCCCCCAGGGTGACGAGGTCGACGTCGAGGGACACGCCCAGCAGGTCGGCGGCGGTCAGCCGGCCGTCGACGAGTTCGATCCCGGACCGCATCGGCTCGTCACGGTCGAACACCCCGTGGGCGGTGAAGTGCAGGATGTCCGTGCCGCCGTCCCGCTCGGACAGGGTGCGCATCAGGAGCTGGCGGGAGGCGCCCCGGCCGGACACCAGGTGCGTGTTGCCGAACACGTCCGCGACCGCGAGGCCCTGCACCCGGCCGAAGGCCAGCGGGCGGCTCTCCGCGGACCCGGTGACCACCGTCACCGATGCCCGCCGCCCCTTGCGCCGGGCCCGGCAGTAGCGCAGCGCCGAGGCGCTCGGCACCGTCATCACGGGGTTGCGTTCGATGAGTTCCGCGCCGTCGACGCGCACCGCCTGCAGCGGCAGTCTGTGCATGGCCCGGTGCGGTACGAGGTAGACCACGTCGTCGGGTCGCGTCCACCGCACCGCCGGCGCGAGCAGGCCGGCGAGCCCCGGGTGGTCCCGCACCGCGAGGACGTCGCCCCGCGCGACGGTCCGCGCGAGCTCCGTCAGCTCGGCGTCACCGATGGGCACGCGTGCCGTGACGGGCTCCTGTGCGTCCGGATCCACTACGACGGCGAAGGTCTCGTCGTCGGTGACGAAGTACTCGACCAGCACCAGACGCACTGTCACGCGCCCCACCGCCCCAACGCGGAAGTCCCCATGCCCACTCCTCGGCGTCGGTACCAGGCTCCCACCGGACCGGGGCGCTCCGCAGCCGAACGCACGCAGGTGACGGCGGTGGTGAGGGCCCGTCCGTCCCGGCCGCCGCCCTGGTGGACCTCCGTCCCGGGCGTCACCGCGAGCCGGTGGGGGGCGGTGCCGGGGTGGCCGGTCGGGACGGGCCGGCGTCCGGGTCGGGGGTGGTCCGTCCCAGGCCGCGGCGGATCGCGGTCTCGACCGGGGAGTACGCGCCGTCGGCGCGCTCCAGTTCGTACGGCGCGGCCGGCATCAGCGGCGGCTGGGCCATGAAGCGCGGCCGCAGCCCGTGGTGCGGCTGTGCCGCGTGCACCAGGAACGGGTGGCACAGGAAGACGTCGCCCGGTGACCCGGTGGCGAGGGCGAGCGGCCGGTGGGCGGAGGCAGCCTCGACGTCCGGTGCGACGGCCAGGACGCTCGCGCCCTCTTCCCCGTACGGCTCCAGCACCTTCGGCACGTCGAGGTGCGAGCCGACCCGGATCCGGGTCGGGGCGTCCTCCTCGCCGACCTCGCTGAACAGGAACAGCATCAGCAGGGCCCGGCCGCGGGAGCGGAGGCTGGTGAAGGGCCAGGTCTCGCCGTCGACCGGGTAGCCGCCCTCGATGTGCCAGCCCGCGTCGTCGGGCTCCTCCGGGTGCGGGAAGCGCAGCGGGAAGGTGCCCAGCGAGTAGCGCGGCTCCCAGCGGCCCGCGCCGGCCAGGAGGTCGTACGCCCGGTGCAGGGCCGGGGAGTTGGGGGCGGCGGCGAACGGTCCCTGTGCCATGCCGCCGACCCAGTGGACGGGCCGCGTCCACGTCCGCGGGTCGTCCGGGTCGCAGCCCGTCTCCCGCCACAGCAGCCGCGCGCAGCTCTCGGCCACGCGGGGCGCGACCGCGCCCTCCAGCTTGACGAAGCCGTCGCGGAGGAAGCGGGACGTCAAGGTCGTGTCGTCGTCCGTGTCCGTGTCCGTGTCCGTGTGCATGCCCCCATCGTGCGGCGCTGCCGCTGCCCGTCACCCGACACTTGCCGCACCGCTTCTGTCGGGTGCGGGGTGCGGGGCCGCGCCTGGTTGAATCGGCGGTCGGGATCTTGGAGGCGAGCGGTGCTGGAGCGGTTCAATCGGGCCATGGAGCAGATCGAGCGGCAGCTCGACGGCTCCGTCGACGTGGGCGAGCTGGCGCGGGTCGCCGCCACCTCCGAGTACCACCTGCGGCGGATGTTCTCGGCGCTCGCCGGGATGCCGCTGTCGGAGTACGTCAGGCGCCGCCGGCTGACCGTCGCGGGTGCTGAGGTGCTGGCCGGCGAGCGGACGCTGCTGGAGATCGCGGTGCGGTACGGATACGGGTCGGGCGAGGCGTTCGCGAGGGCGTTCCGGGCGGTGCACGGCGTCGGGCCCGGCGAGGCGCGGCGCACCGGCGCGGTGCTCAGCTCCCAGCCCCGGATGACCTTCCGCCTCGTCGTCGAGGGGAGCGGCAGCATGCGCTACCGCGTCGTGCACAAGCCGGAGTTCGCCGTCGTCGGGGCGAAGGCCAGGGTGCCGCTCGTGTACTCGGGGCCGAACCGGGCCGTCATCGATTTCGTCCGCGGGATCGGCGACCGGGCGAAGGAGCTGCTGGAGGAGCTGTCGGACCAGGAGCCGCACGGCGTCCTCGCGGTCTGCGACGACCTCGATCCCGGCCGGGCGGAGGGCAGCTTCCTCGACTACTACCACGGCGTGGCCACCTCGGCGCCGGCGCCGGACGGCATGGCCTCGCTGCCCGTGCCGGCCGGGGCGTGGGCGGTCTTCACCACCTCGGGGCCGGCGCCGGAGGCGATCCAGGCGCTGTGGCGGGACGTGTTCACCGAGTGGTTCCCGTCGAACCCGTACCGGAGCCGCCCCGGGCCGGAGATCCTCCGTACGCGCCTGTCGGCGGACGGCAGGGAGGCGGAAGCGGAGCTGTGGCTTCCGGTGGAACGGGAGGAGGCCGGGTGACCGTGGAATCCGTGCGGCTGCGGTGTCGGTGGGCTCGGCTATCCTTCCGGCGACCGCTCACCGAACATAAGGACCATCAGAGTTGACCGGCCTGCCTGCCTTTCCGCTGCCCTTCGAAACGTCGCGTTCCATACCGTTCGCGAAAGCGCGGACGCTCCGGGAGCTGGAGATGATGGAGTGCAGCGCGCACATCCGGGCGAAGCCCGGGTGGTCCGACAAGATGCACGACGCCGGCATCGTCGCGCGGTGGCGGCAGGAGGCGCTCGCCCAGGGGCTCACCGAGGCGCAGGTCCGGTACGTGATCGCGGAGCTGGGGCACTACGCCGCGCTGCGGGACGGGCGGACGGGCATCGAGGTGTCGGCCGTCGACGGGGTGTGGCAGTCGGACTCGCTGGTCGACGAGGAGCTCCGGTCGCGGCTGCGCGAGGCGGTCCGGCCCCTGGAGGAGGTCCCCGAAGCGGAACGGGACTGGCATCCGGGATCGGACGGGCAGGTGCTGGACCTGGTGCACCCCTCGCTGTTCTGCCTGGTGCGCGGGGTGAGCGGGGGCCCCGAGGAGGCTTGGCGCAACCCCACGAACCAGTACTCGAAGCACGAGTTCTCGGAGAAGTTCCAGTGGCTGCCCACGGACGTCGAGGTCGACGACGAGGGCGGTGTCGCCTTCCGTTCGTACGTCAACAACGTGCACCCCGAGACCCGTCACGAGCTCGCCGCCGTCCTGCCGGACGTCTTCGCGCGCATGCTGCCGCTGTGGGAGAACGTGCTCACCGATCTGCGCCACCCGCGGCCGCCGCGGATCGAGGCCGATCCCTACGGCTGGTACGACTCGGAGCCGGAGTACCCGGTCAGGTCCTCCTTCGGTGACGACACGGCATACGCGGAAGCCCGCAGTGCGTGGGAGGAGGCCCACGAGCTCTGGTGGGAGACCCGCCGCCCGGTCGTCCCGGACGCGCCGGACTTCACCCCGCCCGCGCCGCCCGGCGAAGACGACCGGGTCGGCCTGCGCGGGCGCCGCCTCCAGGTCATCGTCAAGCTGGCCACCATTCACCTCACGCCGGAGAAGCCCGAGTACGCGGGCGGTTCCTGGCACGTCGAGGGAATGCTGAACGAGCGGATCGTCTCGACCGGCATCTACTACTGGGACAGCGAGAACATCACCGACAGCACCCTGAGCTTCCGCGCGGCGCTCGACGACCCGGACTACGAGCAGAACGACGACGAGGGGGTGCGGGAGGTCTACGGCCTGGAGAACGAGGAGGCGCTCAACCAGGTGCTGGGCTCGGCGGCGACGCCGGCGGGGCGCTGCCTGGCGTTCCCGAACGTCCTGCAGCACCGCGTCGGCGCGTTCCGCCTCGCGGACCCGGCCCGCCCGGGGCACCGCAAGATCCTCGCGTTCTTCCTGGTGGACCCGTCGACGACGATCACCTCGACCTCCGACGTCCCGCCGCAGCAGCCGTGGTCCGCCACTTCCACGATGACGCTCGAACAGGCCCTGGAGTACCGCGAGGAACTCATGCGGGAACGGAAGTTCTTCGTGGCCGAACACAACGAGCAGCTCTACGAGCGGGAGTTCTCCCTCTGCGAGCACTGATCCCGCCGGGACCGGGCCGGGCCGTCGGCCCCACGGGGGGCGGGGCCGACGGCGGGCCGGAGCGGGTGTCAGGCCGGGACGGCCGCTCCGGGGTGGGCGGCCAGGCGGGCCAGGGGTTCGGCCTCCTGCGGGTGGCGGGCCTTGACGTAGGCGATCTGGCGGCGCGGTACGCAGCCGCGCAGCAGTTTCGCCCGGTCCGAGCCGGTGGAGTAGTGGATGTGCGTGAGCCCCTCGGCCATCGCCGTCCGCAGCAGCTCGTAGTAGACGAGCCCGAAGTAGAGGGGCAGCCGGCCCTGCGCCTCGTAGTCGAACCCGGCCTGGCGGGCGTACATCTCGCCCCGGTGGGTGAAGGTGAGGGCGAAGCCGGCCAGGTTCCCGTCGAGGTGCGCGGTGGTGACCCGGGCCGCCTCGCCGGCGTGGCGGGCGACGCTGTGCAGGACGGCGGTGAAGGCGTCCGCGTTCGCCGGGGTCCCGTACTTGGCGTAGAGGGCGAGCTCCAGGGGGGCGAGCCGCTCGATCAGGTCCGGGGTGAGCGGCTGCGTCCGGTAGGTGACCCCGGCCTCGTCCAGGGCGCGGAGTTCGCGCCTGATCTTCGTACGGCGTGACCGGTCGAAGCGGGCCAGGTAGCTGTCGAAGGAGCCGTCCTCGGGAACCGGCAGGGAGTACGCCGTCTGGCCGGGCAGTGCCGTGTACCCGCGTTCCGCGAGGACGCCGCGCAGCAGGTGGTCGTCCTCGTCGACGTACAGGAAGGACACCGCCCGCAGCCCGGCCTCCCGGGCCTCCTCCTCGGCCCGGTGCACCAGGGCCGTGAGGGTGGCGCGTCCGCCGTCGGGGGCGGGGGCGGTGCCCGCCTTGGTGTGGGAGGGGTTGCGGCCCCCGCACGCCAGGGCCGGCAGGAGTCCGGCCGTCCAGGGGGCCTCCTCGCCGGTCAGGGTGCGGTGGACGGCGTCCACGACCCTGGCCGGGCTGCAGAAGACGTACGGGGTGTCGCGGTCCAGCGGGTACGCGGGCAGGACGCCGGTGGCGGGACCGTCGTCCTCGTGGGCCGTGAGGTAGTACGGGGCGCCGCCCGCGGTGGCCTCGGCGTGCCGCAGCCAGGGGGAGGCGGCGTAGAAGCCGCGGGGGCCGAGCAGGGCGTCCCACCGCCGCGGGTCTGTGTCGCGCAGGGCGCGGTGGACGCGTACGCGGGGTCCGGGTGCGGCGGTCACCGGCCGTCGCCCGTCGCGGGGGCGATGACGGGGGTGAGCTGGCCGAGGGCCGCCTCGGCGCGGCGGACGGCGTCGCCGGTGGTGTCGCCGACGGCCACGACGTAGCCGAGCAGGTCGAGGTTGCTCTCGGCGGGCCGTACCGCGTCGCCGGGGTGGACCTCCAGGTCGACGTCGACCACGCCCGGGACCCGGCGGGCCAGGTCGGTGCCGCCGATCGCGGTGAGGGTGCCGGCCTGGCGGGCGGAGAGGTAGCGGGAGGCGGCGGCGCGGTCGTGGGTGGTGGTGAGGTCGGCGGCGAGGCCGGCGTGCAGGCGGACGACCTCGCGCTGGAGGTAGAGGCCGGTCGCCTCGCGGATGAGCTGGGTGATCTCCGCGCCGGGCATGCGGCCGTTGACCTCGACGACGTACGGGCCCTTCTCCGTCATCTTCACCTCGACGTGCGCGGCGCCGAAGTCGTGGCCGACGGCCTCCAGTGCCCGGCGGGCCAGGTCGGTGCACTCGGCGCGGACGGGTTCCGAGAGCATCGAGGGGAAGGTGTCGCCCATCTCCACGAAGTGCGGGTGCGCGCCGAGGGCCTTGTCGGTGACGCCGAGGAACCGGCGCTCGCCGTCGGCCAGGACGGACTCGACGCTCACCTCGAAGCCGAGGAGGTACTCCTCCACGAGCGCTCCGGGGCGGCGGGGCTGGCCGCGGAAGTCGGTCGGGGAGGAGCTGATGTCCCGGTAGGCGGCGGCGACCTCCTCGGGCGTCCGGCACAGGGTGACGCCGATGCTGGCGGATTCGGTCATGGGCTTGACCACGACCGGGTAGCCGAAGCGTTCGGCGGCGGCCAGCGCGTCCTCCTCGGCGGTGGCCTGGTGGAAGCCGGGCACGGCGACGCCCGCCCGCTCGCAGGCCTGGCGCATCAGCAGCTTGTCCCGGCAGTTGCGGGCGGCCTGCGGGGAGAGGCCGGGCAGGCCGAAGTGCGCGGCGACTTCGGCGACGATCGGGATGTTGTAGTCGGTGACGGTCATCACGCCGCGCAGCAGGCCCTGTTCGTGGAAGGGCCGGAGGGCGGCGACGACGGCGTCGGCCGAGTTGGTGTCGGTGCGCACGATCTCGTCGACGTGCCGGGAGAAGATCTCCTCGGCGATGCCGACCACCCGGTAGCGGTCCGGGTCGTTGCTCACCAGGACGGTGTGGAAGCCGAGCTCGTGGGCCGCGCGCAGCGGGGTGAGGCCGAAGTTGGAAAGCTGGCTCTCGACGACGGCGATCACGCCGGGTGCGGTGTTCATGTCTGGGTTCCTCCGGGGTCGGGGGTCGGGGCCGGGGTGGGGTCCGCCGGGGCGGCGGGGGTGGGGGCCGGGGCCGGCGCCGGGGACACGGCCCGGGTGATGGCCCGGCGGGCGGCCAGGCTCAGCAGGAGGGCGGCCAGGGTGAAGGCGGCGGGCATGCACAGTGCCGCGCCGGGACCGGCCCGGTCCGCGACCAGGCCCGTGAGCGCGGAGCCCGCCGCGCCGCCGAGGGCGATGAAGCTGCCGACGCCCGCGAAGGCCTGGGTGGCCTTGCTCTGCGCGGTCATCTCCCCGATGAGCTGGAACTCCTCGGCCCCGGCCGGGGCCATGGGGAGTCCGCTGAGCACGAGGAGGACGCCGAGCAGTGCCAGGGCCCAGCCGGCCGGGAGGCCGGGCGCGAGGGCGCGTACGGCGGGCAGGGCCGCCAGCGCCAGGGTCAGCACGATCAGCAGGCGGAGGTAGCGCCCGTACGTCGTGCCCCCGAAGGTGCGCGCGCCGTAGAGGAGGCCGCCGGCCACGCTGCCCGCCGACTGGAGGGCGACGAGGGTGCCCGCGAGTTCGGGGGCCGAGCCCTGGTCCCGCAGGGAGGCGGTGACCGCGACCACGAGTCCGCTGGACAGTGCCGCCGTCAGGGCGATCGCCACGAGGACGGCGGTGGCGGCCGCCCGGACCGGTGCCGGTTCCGTTGCCGGCTCCGGTGCCGCCTTCGACGGGTCCGCGCCGCCGGAGGTGGTCGCGGGCCGGCCCGCGCGCGCCCGTACGGCGGGTGCCTGCCCGTACGCGAGGCCTCCGGCGCCCAGCAGGACGGCGGTCGCCAGCAGTGCGCCGCGGGCTCCGGTGAGGGTGGCGAGGACGGTGACGGCGGTCGGGCCGAGGATGAACAGCAGTTCGCTGAGCGTGGCCTCGAAGGAGAAGGCCCGCTGCCGCAGGGCCGCGTCCTCGGTGAGGGACGGCCACAGGGCGCGCATCGACGCCCCGACGGGGGCGGTGGCCAGCCCGGCCGCGCAGGCGGCGGCGGGCACCGCCGCGGCCGGGGCGCCGGCCGCGGCCAGGGCGGCCGCCGCGAGGGTGAGGCCCGCGAGGGGGCCGGTGACCCGCAGGACGCGGCTCGGGCCGGCCCGGTCCATCAGCCGCCCGGTGAAGGGTCCCCCGACCGCGCTGCCGACGGCGTAGGCCGCGCCGGCGGCGGCCCCGGCCGCGAGGGAGCGTCCGGACTGGACGCAGGCGAGCAGCAGGGCGATGGGGACCATGGTCCCGGCCAGGCGCGCGAGCGCGGCGGGCACCGCCGCCGCGCTCGCGCCCGGAAGCCTCAGGAGCTCCAGGTAGGCCTTGACCATTACGGGGTCCCGGGCGCCGGGTCCGGGCCCGACGGGGCGGCCGGGTCTGCCGGTCCGGCCGGATCAGGGTCTGCCAGGGCGAAGACGTCCGCGCCCGTCTCGGCCCCCCAGACCAGCTGTTCGGCGTCCCCGTCGACCGCGACGACGGCGGCCCGGGTCCGTATGAAGTTGTTGCTGCGGCCGAGCGAGTAGGCGCCCGTGTCGTGCAGGCACAGGAGGTCCCCGGCCCGTACGTCCTCGGGCAGCTCGGTCGCGGCGGCGTGCACGTCGTTCTCGTAGCACAGCGGTCCGGCCACCGACCAGGTGCTGTTCACGGCCGAGTACCGCCTGCCGATCGGGGTGAGGCGGTGGACCTCGCCGGTGCCGCTCCACGGGGTGACGTGGTTGCCGGCGTCGAGGATCAGCCAGCGGGCCTCGGGGAGTTCCTTGCGCGACATCACCCGCGTGACCATGGCCATGACGTCCGAGACCAGCCAGCGGCCGGGCTCGCAGGCGAGCGCCACCCCGTCGAGGCCGCGCAGCCGCATCCGCCCGTCCAGTTCCGGCAGCAGCCGGGCGATGTCGAGGAAGGGCTCCTCCTCCGGGAAGGGGGCCTCCCCGCGCAGCGCGGCCAGCGCGCCCTCGGGGCCGGTGCGGGGGCGCCGGATGCCCGGTACGCCGAACCCGCCGCCGATGTTGACCTCGGTGAGGCCGAACCGGGCGTGCAGCTTCGCGGCCTCGTCCAGGACCCGGTCCAGTGCCGTCAGCATCAGGTCCTCGTGGACGATCTGGCTGCTGAGGTGGGCGTGGACGGCCCCCAGGGCCAGGTGCGGGGACGCGTCGATCCGGTCCACCAGGGCGGCGAGCTGCGGTGATCCGGCGGGCCAGCCGAAGCGGGTGCGGGCGGCGGCGCGTTCGGCCTGGGCCCGGTAGCTGGGGTCGGCGGAGGTGGAGACGGGCAGGCCCGGGGAGATCCGGATGCCGACCTCGACCGGCTGCCCGGTGCGGGCGGCGACGGCCTCCAGCGCCTCGATCTCCTGCTCGCCGTCGATGTTGACGCGTACGCCGTGCCGTACGGCGGCGGCCAGTTCCCCGTCCGTCTTCACGGGGCCGTTGAACACCATGGCGGCGGGGTCGAAGCCGGCGGCCAGCGCGGCCTCCATCTCGTACCCGGAGACGACGTCCGCGCCGAGGCCGTGGGCGGCGAGCCGCCTCATGAGGTACGGCAGGTAGTTGGTCTTCACCGAGTAGTAGGCGCGGGCGGGCCTGCCGAGTCCGCCGAGCACCTCCAGCAGGTGGGCGGTGGCGCGGTCGAGGCGTCCGGCGTCGAGGACGTGCACGGGGGTGCCGTGGCGCTGCGCGAGGTCGGCCAGCCGTACGGGGTCCCAGCCGGTGCCCGTGCCGGTGCCCGTGTCCGGCCAGGGGCGGCTCATGCGGACGCCTCCGTCCGCGCGGCGTGGACGGACTCGCCGGTGATCAGGCGGAAGCCGGCGTCGATGTGGTCGCGGGTGGCGAGGTCGGCGTAGCGGCGGTTCCATTCGCCCGAGGCGAGGTCGTCGCGCAGGCGGGTGACGCCCCGGTCGACGGCCTGCTCGTCGGTGAGGGCGAAGGCGGAGCAGGCCCGGCGCGTGGCGGGGTCGAGGTAGGCCTCGGGGCGGCGCCAGAACGCGGTCATGAACCCGTCGGTGAAGTCGTGCCAGACGGGGAGTTCCGCCACGTCGCAGGGGCCGAGGAGCTTGGTGAGCCGCTCCAGGGAGGGCACGCGGGAGCACTCCGCCTCGGCGATCTCCGGGACGTAGTCGCGGGTGAACCAGAATGTCCGCTGCACGTCCATGTCGTAGGTGACGATGGAGAAGCGGCGGGCGACGCGCTGGAGTTCGGCGATCCCGGCTTCCAGGTCCGTCCAGTGGTGGACGGTGAGGACGGCCATGACGGCGTCGAAGCTCTGGTCGTCGAAGGGCAGCCGCTCGGCGCTCGCGACGACGCAGGGCGCCGCGAGCGGGCCGCGCTGGGCCCGCATCGCCAGGGACGGTTCGACCGCGACGAGCGTGCGGCCCTCGGGCTCGTAGGCGCCGGTTCCGGCGCCGAGGTTGAGCACCGTGCGGGCGTCGCCGAGCGAGGCCTCGATCTGCGCGGCCCAGCGGTGGTCGGGGCGGCGTACGGAGGAGTAGCCGACGCCGATCCGGTCGTAGACGGGGGCGCGGCCCGCGGGTGCGGCGGTGCCGGCGGACGTGGCCGGCGCGGTGGGGGGAAGGTTTCGGGACATCGTGCTCAGACCTCGTTGCTCGCGCGGACCTCGGCCTCGTACTCCTCGCCGTAGCGCCGGTCGTCCCAGCTGTTCACGGCGACGAGCCACACGTCCCGGTGGCCGCCCTCGTCGGTGAGGTGCTCGATGTCGGTGACGTGGTGGAACATCAGGCGGTCGTCGAAGGCGATGGCCTGGCCGTCCTGGAGGGTGGTGCGGAAGAAGGGCTCGCCGCCGCCGAGGGGCATGAGCTGGGTCTCGCCGCCGGAGATGTTGTGGCGGCGGGTGACGGCGACGATGCCGTACTGGTGGCCGTCCCGGTGCGGTCCCTCCGGTGCGGCGACGCCCTCGACCTCGGGGGTGGAGACGACGCGGCACTGGTGGATGTTCAGCTGCCAGGCGGTGTTCTTGTCGAGGCCCAGCGCTTCGGCGCCGGCCTCGATGAGCGGGGTGGGATCGGTGGTCAGCGGCTCCAGCGTGCGCATCTGTCCGCCGACGAGGTCGTTGTACTGGCGCGGCTGCGCGAAGTGGCGGTGCGGCAGCAGTTCCAGCTTCCACCGGTCCTCGTGGACCAGGCGGAACTGGGAGAAGCGCCGGTACCTCTGCGTGGAGCCGGTGTACGGGTCGAGCGGCAGATTCTCGAACTCGGACAGGCTGTGTCCGTCCAGTGGCGGTGTGTCGATGACCGCGTAGCCCTTGTCGCCCAGACTCATGTGAACCCCCAACGTCAGCAGCCCGGAGGTGAGTTCTCCGGGCTTCGAAGCAACGCTGTGCAGGCTAGGCAGGCGGACGAGACGCCAACAAGATCATGATCTTGGCATGAACGCCGGGTGAACTGGACAAGTTGTCGCATGGACAAGCGCCATACCAGACGGTATGGGAGGGTCCCTCGACAGCGGCCGCCCGGTCGTGGTCACGGAGCGGCACTGGCCTGAATCATACCAGCCGTCATGGCCGGAATGAGACGCCCTTTCAGGGTGCAAGTAATGTCGGACGGGTGACAGAGCACCAGACCCTCACGGTGAACGGCGTCCGGCTGGCCTACCAGGTGGCCGGGCCGGCCGGCGGTGCCCCGCTGCTCCTGCTGCCGGCCCTGGGCGAGACCGCGGACGACTGGGCCCCCGTACGGGACGCGCTCGCGCGGGAGCGCCGGGTGTACGCCCTCGACCTGCGCGGGCACGGCCGCAGCGGGCGGACCGGCGCGTACTCGCTGGAGCTGATGCGCGACGACGTGCTCGGGTTCCTGGACGCCGTGGGCCTGGACCGGGTGGACCTCGTCGGCCACTCGATGGGCGGCGTGGTCGCGTTCCTGGTCGCGCAGCACAGCCCGTGGCGGGTGGTCCGGCTCGTGCTGGAGGACGTCCCGCCGCCCTTCCCCCGCGAGCCGCGCGCTCCGGTCCGGCCCGAGGGGGAGCTCGGCTTCGACTGGGCGATGGTCCTCGCGGTCCGGGCCCAGCTGGACCACCCCGACCCGTCCTGGCTGGAGGGCCTCTCCCTGATCACGGCCCCGACCCTGGTGGTGGCGGGCGGGCCGGACAGCCACGTCCCGCAGGATGCCCTCGCCGAGGCCGCCCGCCGGATCCCGGACGCCCGGCTCACCACGATCCCGGTCGGCCATCTGGTGCACGCCGACGCCCCGGAGGAGTTCACCGGGGCGGTCACCGCGTTCCTGGCCGACGTACCGGACGCCGAGACCGCCCGGCGCTGGCTCGCCGAGGACGGCATCACCCAGACCGGGCCCGACGCCTGGTACGACGCCGACCCGCCCGCGGGGACCCTCACCGGGGAGGAGCTGTGCAACGGGCTCGGGTCGATGGCCTTCACCGACGAAGCGCTCGACCCGGCGGGCAGGCTGCGGGTGGCGCTCGGGCTGATGGACCTGCTCGGCGGTCACTTCCTGGTGACCGGGCAGATCCACTCGGCCCATCTCGGGCCCGGGGGACCGCTGCCGGCGGAGCTGCTCTGGGGCGGCTACCGCCGCAGGCTCGAAGCCGTCCGGGAGTATCCGGCGATCACCGACTCGCTCTGGTTCGACTGGTTCGAGGTCTGGCAGACCTCCGAGGAGGCCTTCGCCGAAGTCCTCGGCAACGACCACGACCGGCTGCTGCCCGGCGCCCCGGAGCCGCTGCTGCGCCGGGCGCGGCGGGTCCTGGAGGTCTCGGGCCCGGTGCCGTGGAAGGCCAAGGCCGTCGCCTACGGGGCGGCGGTCCGGGTGCCCGAGCTGCACCCGGCCGTCTTCCGGGCCCTGCTGAGGAGCTACCACGACGTGTACGGGCAGCTCGAACCGGAGCCCGCGCTCGCCCTGCTGGACCGGCTGGAACTCCCCGCCGGCACCGAGCACCGGGCCGCCCTGCGGCGGGTGCTCGCCGCGGGCCACCACCATCACCACCGCAGCCCCGAAGCATGGGGGCGGGCGCAGGACACCCCCTAGCGTGGATCCGCGGCCTGCTCCGTCCGGGTGGCGTGCACGCGGCGGGCGTCGCGCGAGGCCGTCTCTTTCGGATCTTGCCGGTCAAGCCCGCGTTGTCCGGTGCCGTGCATCGGCGCCTTGGCGGGGCGCCGCCGTACTGGACCTACTTGGTGCCCCGCCAAGGCGGCGAGGTGCGGTGCCGGGCGGCGCGGGTGAGGCAAGATCCGGAAGAGACGGCCCAGGGCCGGATCCGGCCCCGCCGCCACAAGGGTTGTGCCGGAACCGGCACGCGCGCACACCGGAGGGGGTCCCCATGGCCGTGGCAGATGACGAGGTGGAGGTGCTGATCGTCGGCGGCGGGCCGGTCGGGCTCACCGCGCGGGCGCTGCTGCAACGCTGGGGCGTGCGGACGCTGCTCGTCGAGAAGCGCCGCGAGCTTTCCCCGTTCCCCCGCTCCCGCCTCGTCAACACGCGCTCGATGGAGGTCTTCCGCCGGCTCGGGCTGGCCGCCCGGATCACGGCCGGCGCCTTTCCGCCGCAGTTCGGCCGCGTCAGGTTCCGTGACACCCTCTTCGACCGGGACTTCGCCTCCGCCGCGATGGTCGGGGTCCGTGCGCCGACCCCCGAGAGCCCCGCGACCGGCGTGGTCACCTCGCAGGACCGGCTGGAGCCCCTCCTGCTCGCCGCGGCGGACGCGGCGGAAGCCCCGATGCGGTTCGGGGCCGAGGTCACCGGCCTGACCGAGGAGGCGGACGGCGTGGTGGCCCTGCTCCTCGACCGGGAACGCGGCGCGGAGAGCCGCGTCCGCGCCCGCCACGCGCTCGCCGCCGACGGCGCGAACTCCACCGTCCGGCAACGGCTGGGAACGGGAACCACGGGTCCCGGAGCGCTCGCGGCCGTCACCACCGTCGTGTTCGACGCGGACCTGAGCCGCTGGTGCGCCGATCAGCCCGCCGGGGTCCACGTCACCGCGCACGGACCGTTCCTCCCGCTCTCCCCCGAAGGGGGCTGGGCCTGGCTGGCACCCACACCCGAGGACACCGGGCGCGCCGACTGGCCCGGCCTCGTCTCCCGCGCCCTCGGCCGCGGCACGGGCACGGGCACGGGCACCGGCACCGGCACCGGCACCGGCGTACGCGTCGACGTACTGCGGGTCCAGCACTGGGTGATGAACGCGTTCGGGTGCCGGTCCCGTCTACTCCAGCGGTATGCGTGCCGCCGCCACGATCCTCTCCAGCGCGGACGCGTGCCGCTGGAAGGCCTGGCGGCCGTGCGGGGTGAGGCGGAGGTGGGTGTGCCGTCCCGTACGGTTGCGCGTCTTGCGGACCTCGACGTACCCGGCGTCCGCCAGCGCGGAGACCTGCTTGGACAGGGCCGAGTCGCTGGTGTCCACCGCGTCCCGGACGAAGCCGAACTCCACCCAGTCGGCCGGGGCCAGCAGCGCGACGACCGACAGCCGCGCCGGGACGTGCAGGAACTCGTCGAAGTCGGGGTCCATCAGCCGCGCCCGTTCCCGCGGATCATGTTCTCGACGAACGGGCGCAGCGCGTACGAGGCGGCCACGGTCGCCAGGGCGGTGACGGCCGCGGCGATCGTGTGGCGCGCCGGCAGGCCGAGGAACCAGGCGGCGATCGCCGCCGTCCAGAAGAGCACGACCATCAGCACCCCCATGACCCCGAAGAGCACCACCTCCGAGGCGGCCGGCTTCCGGCGGACGGGGGCACTGCGCCGGTGCGCGAACAGCCCGCCCAGGATCAGGGCGTTCCCCACCAGGACGGCGACGGTGTTCAACGGGCTCGGCAGGTCGAAGGACGCGCACACGGCGAACAGGCCCAGCGCCGAAACCGTCAGGTGGGGCCGGGAGCCGGCGTGGCGCATGTACTCGTTGAACGTCTGCTCCTGACGGTGGCGAATGGCACTGAGGGCGGTCCGGGCATCGTAAGGAGTCGTCATGGCTGGGCATCCCTGGTCATCGAGCTTCCAAGTACTTTCTCATGAGGAAAGTACCACCTTCTTTCCTGGAAGGAAAAAAGGTGGCGGAGGCTACGGGCGGTCCTGGGGAGCGTCCGACGGGCGTGGCTGCGCGGGGGCCGCCACCTCGTTGTAGGCCTTCCAGATCAGCGGCGGGAAGGCGCTGCCCCGCTCGGAATCGGGGCCGCCCACGCCCTGCATGGGCAGGAGTTGCGGGACGTCGGGCTTCGTGCGGAACATCGCGACCGACGTGCTCAGCTCCGTCGTGGCCCCTATGAACCAGGCCGAGTTCATGCGGTCGTTCGGACCGGTCCTGCCCGCGCAGGACGGAACGGAGGTCCAGGGGCCGTTCGGGGGGCCGACGGCGTTCCAGGCCACCTGGCGCAGGGCCGCGCCGACGGTCGAGGCCGTCTCGGAGCTCATGGCCCGCCGCGGCTTGGGCGCACCGAGGCCGTTCACCGGGACGCCGTTCCACGCGGCCTTGGTCACCGAGTACGGCTCGATGGCCCGGCCCTGGTTGACGAAGGTGGCGTAGGCGCTGGCCAGCCGGACGGCGCTGGGGGTGGAGGTGCCGATGGAGAAGGTCGGCTCCAGCTTGGCCATGCTCTCCTCGCGCAGCCCCGACGCGACCGCGATCTCCTTGACCTTGTCCAGTCCGGCCTTCTTGCCGGTCTCCACGAACGGCGCGTGGTCGGAGTTCACCAGGGCCGCGTACAGGTTCCCGGATGCCGGCGTCGGCGCCGGCCCGGTCGGGGTGGGCGTCGGCGGGGCCGCGGACGCGCCCTCGGCCGGGCGTTCCCCGCTCTCGACGCCCTGCTCCATCGCGGCGGCGTACACGAAGGGCTTGAACGCCGAGGCCGCGGGCACGCCCGAGGTGTCCGCGTTGTTGGTGAAGTGCTCGATCGCGTCGGAGCCGCCGTAGACCGCGACGACCGCTCCGTCCTTGGGGCGTATCGAGGCGGCGCCGACCTGCACGTGTTCGTCCTCCGCGCGCTTCTTGGGGTCCAGCCGGTCCGCGCGCACCTGCTCGACGGCCTTGGCGAGCGCGAGCACCTTGTCCTTCTCGAAGGTGGTGTGGACGCTGTAGCCGCCGGCGGCCAGGTCCCTGGCCGTGATCCCGGTGCGGCTCTTGAGGTACTTGTTGGCGATGTCGACGAGGTAGCCGGTCTGCCCCGCCTGGCTGGTCGGCTTCACCGGGGGCTTCGGCTCGGGGAACTTCGTGTACTTCGCACGTTCCTCGGCGCTCATCGCACCCGTGTCGACCTGGCGGTCCAGGATCCAGCTCCAGCGGTCCTCGGCGCGTTGGCGGTTGCCGGCGCTGAGGGAGGGGTCGTAGTCCTCCGCGCCCTTGAGGACGGCGGCGAGCAGGGCGCCCTGACCGGGGTTCAGCTCCTTGGCGGGGATGCCGTAGTACGCGTACGAGGCCGCCTGGACGCCGTACGCGCCGCGGCCGAACCAGGAGGTGTTGAGGTAGCCCTCCAGGATCTCCTTCTTGGGCCGCTGGTTGCTGACCTTCAGGGAGAGGAAGAGTTCCTTGATCTTTCGCTGGACGGTCTGGTCCTGGCTCAGGTAGGTGTTCTTCACGTACTGCTGGGTGATCGTCGAGCCGCCCTGGGTCTCCTCGCCCTTGACGATGTTGACGGCGGCGCGGCCGATGCCCGTCAGCGAGACGCCCGAGTCGGTGTAGAAGTCCGCGTTCTCCGCCGCGATGACGGCGTGCTCGACGGAGTCGGGTACCTGGGCGAGCGGCACGTCCTGCCGGTTCACGTCGCCGACGCTCACCATCCGGCTGCCGTCCGCCCAGTAGTAGACGGTGCCCTGCCGGCTCGCGGAGTCGTGCGGGTCCGGGATCTCGACCTGGATGTAGACGGCGGCGAAGAGGCCGGCGAGCGATGCGGTGAGGAACAGGAACAGGCCGCAGGTCAGCTTCCAGGAGGGCGTCCAGCGGCGCAGGCCCCGCCGGCCGCGGCGGGGGAAGTCCACGAGCGGGCGACGGGCCCTCCGGGAGGCCCTCCCCCGGCCCTTCGCCCGCCGCCCGGGACGCCGCCGCCGCGTGCGCCGCGGGCCTTCGTGCCGTTCACGGCTTCCGGTGCCGTCCGTGCCGGACGTGTGGTCCGTGCGGTCCGCGCGGTCCGTGCGGCGTTTGCGGGGGAGCCTCATGGGGTCCAGGCTGAACGCGGCCGCTAACGCTCCGCTGGCTCTCCCCTAACGCCCCCACCTGGCCTTCCGCCGCGCAGCGCCGGCCGTCGCGGGTCCGCGCTCCGACTCGGCACGCCCTGCAACGAGGCCGCTCGGCACCCGCCGCCCGACCATGGCCGTCGAGCGTCCCAAGCAGTCCCAGAGCGGCAACAACCCCCACCGCGTCACTCCGGTAGGACCGGCTCCAGCGCGTCGTGGAGGGCGGACGCCCTGATGACCGGGTCGGGGTCGGTGAGGAGTGCCAGCGCCGCCGGCAGGGCTTCGCCGGTTCCGCAGGCGGTGTCCAGCGACGCCCGGTCCGTGCCGTCCGGCAGTGTTCGGGAGGGGCTGCCGTTGATCATGGGCTGAGGCTATTGCGTGCGCGCGCCGGGGGTGGCGTACTACTGCGCTCCGGCCGCGTGGCGGCCCAGGATGGGCTCCGCCACCGTTCGGGCCAGGCGGCAGAGGGTCTGGCCGTGGCGGGCGAAGAGGTCGTCGCGGGAGTCGAAGTGGCCCAGGTCCGTCAGGACGTACGCCGACAGGTCGCAGGGGGCTCCGCCGGTCGGGCAGAGCGTCGCGGCGCCGTCCCAGTCGACGGCCGTACGGGCGATCGCCTCGAACAGGGTCTCGGGGCCGGCGTTGGTGAAGCCTCCGCCCTCGGCGGTACCGCGTTCGTCGAGGCCGCCGAAGAGCTCCGACACCGTCAGCCACCGCGGCTCCGCCGGCCCGTGGATGTGGAACTCCGGCCAGGCGAGGAGCACCTGGTCGGGGACGAGGTGGCGCAGCCGGGGGAAGCGGGGGTACCAGAAGGCCCCGTCCACGACCAGGCCGCGCACCCGGGTGGCCGTCCCCGTCGCCCGGGCCACGGCCTCCAGCACGGCCAGCCGCTGGCTGCACGATCCCCGGCCCAGGCGCAGCACCTGCGAGACGGGCCGCTCGTCCTGGACGGAGTAGACCGGGCGTACGGAGGTGGCTATCCGGCGGTGCGCCCGGCGCAGGGACGCCACGGGGTCCGCGTCCGCGGGGAGTTCGAGGGTCCGGACGAGGGCGGTGACGCGCCCGTCGCGCCAGTCGAGGATGCCGGTCGGCTCCGTACCGCCCGCGACGCCGACGGGAGTCCCGGTCCCGGTGGGGGCCGTGCGGATGCGGCCCCGGGGCCGCAGGAGCGAGCTGGTCATGACCGGTCTCCTCTGCTGGGAACCGCATCATGGCACATCGATTGAACGCGTTCAATGCTGGCTGCCGGGTTCGCCGTCCCGCGGTCACCGGGGTCACGGCGCTGCGCATCGCCCGCCGCCGGCGCGGATCCGCGCCACGGCCTCCGGGGGCCCGAGTGGTCCGTGAGGCCTACGACCAGGGCCGGAGCCCGGCTGGGACCCGGGGCCGATCCGGAGCGCCGGGGCCACGGCATAGCGTGCCGACCGGACCACGTACGTACGTACGTCCGCCCGTCCGTCCGTCCGTCCGCGCCTAGGAGAAGTCATGAGCACGATCACGCCGCCACCGGTATCACTGGTCACCGGCGCCAACCGGGGCATCGGCCTGGAGACCGCGCGGCAGCTCGCCGGACTCGGCCACACCGTCCTGCTGTGCGCCCGCCGCCCGGAGGACGCCGAACGGGCCGCCGCCGAACTGGACCTGGGGCCCGGAGCACCCGGCACCCTCCTGCCGCGCCGGCTGGACGTCACCCAGGACGACGACGTCCGTGCCCTCGTCCGGGGCGTCGAGGCGGAGTTCGGGCGCCTCGACGTCCTCGTCAACAACGCCGCCGTCAACTACGACACCTCCCGGCGCGCCGTCTCCGTCGACCTCGACGAGGTCCGCCGCACGCTGGAGACCAACCTCTTCGGCGCGTGGCGCACCGCGCAGGCGTTCTTGCCGCTGCTGCGCCGCTCGCCCCACCCCCGGCTGGTGAACGTCTCCAGCGAGTCCGGATCGCTGGAGGACATGTCGGGCGGCACGCCCGCCTACGGGGTCTCGAAGGCCGCCCTCAACGCCCTGACCCGCAAGCTCGCGGACGAGTTGCGGGCCGAGGGGGTCCTCGTCAACGCGGTCTGCCCGGGCTGGATCGCGACCGACATGGGCGGTCCGGGCGGCGCACCCGTCGCAGAAGGCGCGGCCGGCGTCGTCTGGGCCGCCACCCTTCCCGACTCCGGCCCCACGGGCGGCTTCTTCCGGGACGGGAAGCCGCTCGCCTGGTAGACGGTGCGGTCAGGCAGGGGCGTCCCGTGGTCCGTGCACGGGGCGTACGAGCAGCAGGGCCGGCTCCCCGGCCACCCGGGTCAGGAACACCGTCGCCGCGCCCGCGCCCCCGGGGGCGAAGGCCCGCCCGAGCCGCGCGGCCTCGGCGGGGCAGCCGTGCCGGCGTACGGTCAGCTCGGCGATCCCGCGCTCGTGCAGCGGCGCGCCGGGCGCCGAGGGGTCGTACGGCAGGACCTCGGTGATCTCGTAGGCCGTCGCGAACGGCGTGGCGTGCGCCTCGTCCGAGGTGATGCAGGCGGGGACGGACGCGTCCAGGACGCCGCCGCCGACGTCCTCGGCGACCTCGGCCGCGAGGCCGGCCCCGACGACGGCCGCGTCCGCCTCGTACAGGTAGCGGCCGGGCGGCCGCACCGCCGGGGCGGGCAGCCCCCGGCCGGTCAGGGTCGCACCGCCGGGCAGCAGGGTGGCCCGGCGCGGGACCCGCGCGGCGGGGTTCGCCTCCCCGTACCACCACCACAGGACGGCCTCCTGCACCTCGCCCTCCCAGGAGATCCACTCGGCCTCGTCGGCCCCGCAGCCCTCCGGCATGCTCCCGTACGGGACGTCCGGACCGAGCCGGACGGCCCCGGCCCCCATCCCGCGGACGGTGTCCAGGGCCCACGACAGCGACGGCGCCGCGGCCTGCCGCGTGACGTCGACGAAGACCGCCTCGCCCCAGGGCCGCCAGGCGGCGGGGTCCTGCTGCTGGAGCCACATGTTCGACAGCCCGTCCAGGGCCTCGGCGTTGGCCGCGGTGACCTCGACGTTCAGCGGATCGCCGTCGACGGCCGTGACGGCGTGCGACCACCCCAGCACGAGCGCTTCGGCCCCCACGCCCAGGTGGAACACGTCGAGGAACACCACGCCCATCCCGTCCAGGACCCGGCCCAGCTTGTACTCCGCCACCTCCCGGTGGGAGGCGTGGTCCAGGCCGTCCCGGGTGAAGTACATCCGCTGCGCGTCCGCCCCGAACTTGGCCTCCGCCTCCCGCCGCAGCCGGACCTGCTCGATCGCGGCCGCCACCAGCTCGGCCGGATGGTCCCAGCGCAGCGCGGCGAGGGTGGCGGGCCGAGCCTCCGGTTCGGCGTCACGCACGGCGGCCAGTACCGCCTGGCCCTGGTCGGTCAGCAGCGCCCGGAACGTGTCGAGGTCCATCCGCGCATCCTCGCAACCGGCCGTCGGGTCGGCGAGGGCCGGGGTCACGCTGTACTGTTCCGCTGATCTTTACGCGCCGGTAATCGGATTGCAGTACGGACGAGGGGGCGGACGAGGGATGAGAACGCGTAGGGCGGGCGGGGAGCCGCAGCGCTTGGCCGTCCTCGACGGCATACGGGTGCTGGCCGCGCTGGCCGTGCTCTTCTACCACTACACCGTCCTGGCCAGCGCTTGGGGCCGGTCGACCACCGACGTCTTCCCCGTCGCCCGCCGGTTCGCCGTCTACGGCTGGCTCGGCGTCGAGGTGTTCTTCCTCGTGAGCGGGTTCGTCATCTGCATGAGCGCCTGGGGCCGCAGCGTGGGCGACTTCGCGGTGTCCCGGGTGACGCGGCTGTTCCCCGCCTACTGGACGGCCGTCCTCTTCACCTCGCTGGTGCTGTTCGCGTGGCCCGAGGTGCGGCCGTTCGCGGGGTACACCGATGTCCTGGTGAACCTGTCGATGCTCCAGGGCGGGCTCGACGTCCCGGACATCGACGACTCGTACTGGACCCTGTTCGTGGAGCTCAAGTTCTACGTGCTGTTCGCGCTCGTCGTCATGCGCGGGCTGACCTACCGCAACTGCGTGCTCTTCTGCGGGGTCTGGACCCTGGCCGGGGCGGTGGCCCCCGCCATCGACAACGCGGTGCTGTCCTTCCTCGCCATGCCGTCCTCGTCCCCGTACTTCATCGCCGGCATGGCCTTCCACCTCATGCGCCGCTTCGGGCCGAACGCCGTGCTGTGGGCCGTGGTCGGCGTGCAGTTCCTCCTCGCGCAGCACTACGTGCACAACCGCATGGTCGCCAGCCTCGGCCAGTCGGCCACGGAGCAGACGCCCGCCTGGCCGGCGCACGCGGTCATCCTGTTCGGCTTCGCGGTCATGGCCGCCCTCGCGCTCGGTGTCCTGGACGGCATCCGGTGGCGCTGGCTGCGCCACGCGGGCGCGCTCACCTACCCCCTCTACCTGATCCACATGATGGTGGGGCTGACGGTCATCCACCACTTCCGCGACCGCGTCGCCCCCGTGCCCCTCGCCCTCGCCACCACAGCCGTGATGCTGCTGCTCGCCTGGGCCGTGCACCGCTTCGTCGAACGCCCGCTGGGGCGGCGGCTGGGCGCCGGACTGCGCCGCGGGATCCAGGACATCCGGGCGGGAACCCCGGCCCGGCCCGTCCTCCCCCGGCTGCCCGCGCAGCCTCCCGCGCCCGAGGCGGAACGTATCCGCACCGGCCACGGCCCCTATTCCAGGTAGAGGGCGGCCAGCCGGGGCAGTCTGCGCGTCATTTCGTCGCGGTCGTCGAAATCGAAGTTCCAGGCGATGCCCAGCACGTCCTCGCCTCCGAGGTCCACGCCGTCGGCTGCGCAGGCTCGGACGAGTCGAAGCCGTCGTCGGAGTCGGGCGGTGGTCAGGGGGTGGGGAGGAAGTCGGCCACGAGGGAGGCGAATTCCTCGGGGGTGAGGATGCGGATGCCCAGTTCTTCGGCCTTGGTGCGCTTGGAGCCGGCCTTTTCGCCCGCCACCAGGAGGGTGGTGCGCTTGGAGACCGACGAGGACGCCTTGCCGCCGGCCCGCTCGACGAGCTCGTTCACCTCGTTGCGGGACAGCGCCGCCAGGGGGCCGGTCATGGAGCCGGTGACCACCACGGCCTCCCCGGTCAGCGGGCCGTCGGCCGCGGCCGTCTCGTCCTCGTCCTCGTCGGGTGCGTTGGGCGTGAGCCCCTGCGGTTCGGTGATCTGGGTGCCGACCTGCTGGGCCTGGAGCTTGTCGAGGAGCGGGGCGAGGTCGAGGAGTTCGGCCTCGATGACGCGGGCCTTCTCGGTGCCGATGCCGTCGACCCCGGCCAGCGTCTCCGCGTCGGCGGCGCGGATCGCGGCCATCGAGCCGAAGTGCGCGGCGATCCGGCGGGACATCGTGCGTCCGGTGCCGCGGACGCCGAGGGCGCAGAACACGCGGTTCAGCGCGGCCCCGCGGGCGGTCTCGATCGCGGTCAGGAGGTTGCCCGCGCTGGTCTCGCCCATGCGCTCCAGGCCGAGGAGCTGCTCGCGGGTGAGGGTGAAGAGGTCTGCGATGTCCTTGACCAGGCCGGCCTCCACCAGCTGGACCGCGCGCGTGCCGCCGAGGCCCTCGATGTCGAGCTGGTCGCGGCCGGCCGCGTAGATCACCGAGGCGACGGCCTGGCAGCTGCGGCCGCGTACGCACCGCCAACGCTGCTCGGTGGTGTCGATCGCGTCGCCGCAGCGGGGGCACGCCTCGGGGAAGGCGATGGGGGTTTCGGTGCCGGTGCGCTGGTCGGCGAGGGGTGCCTCGACCCGGGGGATCACGTCGCCGGCGCGGTACACGAACACCTGGTCGCCGATCATGAGCCCGCGCCGGGTGATGTCGGACGGGTTGTGGAGCGTGGCGTAGGTGACCGTGACCCCGTCGATGACCACGGGCTCCAGGACGGCGCGCGGGGCGATGATGCCGGTCCGGCCGACGTTCCACTCCACCGCCAGCAGGCGCGTCACCTTGTGTTCGGCCGCCAGTTTCCGGGCCACCGCCCACCTCGGGGCGCGCGAGCCGCTGCCGGCCCGCCGCTGGTCGGCGGCCGTGTCGGCCTTGACGACGACGCCGTCGATCCCGAACGGCAGGGCCGCGCGCAGGCCCGCGATCACGTCGATGCGTTCCTGAACCTGCTCCAGGGTCTCGTAGCGCATCGGTGCGGCGGCCGTGTCGGCGGCCGTGTGCGCGCCGAGCGCGGCGAGCCTCTCCAGCAGCGCGAGGTGGCCGAGGTCCTCGTCGAGCCCGATCGCGCTGTAGGCGAAGAAGGTCAGTTCGATCCGGTAGGGCCGGTCCTTGGCGCGCAGGGTGCCGGCCGCTCCGCTGCGGGGGTGGGCGAAGGGCGTGGCCTCGTGGGCGAGGCGGATCCGGTTCGCCTCCTCGAACTGCGCGCTCGTCAGGAGGACTTCGCCGCGCAGTTCGACGTCGACCGGCTCGGTGAGGACGGGCGGCATGCCGTGGACGGCGTCGGCGGCGTGGGTGATGTCCTCGCCGGCCAGGCCGTCGCCGCGGGTGAGGACCTGGACGAGCCGGCCGCCCCGGTAGCGGGCGGCCACCGCGAGGCCGTCGAGCTTCGGCTCCACGCACCAGCCGGCCACGGGGTGGCCCAGACGTCTCTCCAGCCCTGCTGCCCATTCGGTGAGTTCGCCGGCGTCGAAGACGTTGTCGAGGGAGAGCATCGGCACCGAGTGCGGCACGTCGCCCTGGACGGCCCCGCCCGCCACCTTGCCGGTCGGCGACTCGGCCAGCGCCTCGTCCGGGTGGGCCTCCTCGTAGGCCGCGATGGCGCGCAGCAGCCCGTCGTACTCGTCGTCGCCGAGCGGGGTGGTCCCGTCGCCGTAGTACGCGGCCGACGCCGCCAGGGCGGTGGTCACGGCCTCGACGTAGGCGGCGGGGGACAGGAGGGGGCTGTTTTCGGTCATGCGGATCATCATCGCGCCCGGCACTGACAACGGCCCGGATGTCCCTGGTGGGGGCTGGCAGGTGCTGCGTAATGTCACATCGCATGATGCTCTTACGTCGTGCGGCGACGGCCGCCGCCCTCCTCGTCACCGTCCTCCCCGTGACCCTCTCCTCGCCCGCCCACGCGGCCGACGCCGGCCCCGCCTGCCGCCCCCCGGCGTCCGTACCGCTCGACGCCGAGCAGGCGCGCCTCGCGGACCCCCGCACCACCGCCCTGGTCGAGCGGGCCGGGTTCGGGGACTTCGTACGGCGCTTCCCCGCCGCCCTGTGCACCACGCGCACCCCCGCCGAAGCCGAACGGCTCCTCGACTCCTGGGGCCGGTCGCTCTGGCAGGCCTCCGTACGGCGCGCCCAGGGGCAGCGGCCCGGCGGCGACCTCGCCACCGGCGACGACCGCCCGCTGTACTGGGCGCGGCTCTCCATGACCGCCGCGCTCGCCCGCTGGCAGCCCGCCTTCGCCGTCGACCGGGCCGCGCTCCGCACCCGGTTCGAGGACGCCTCCCGCGGCCTCGCCGACAACGCCTTCCGGACCGCGCCCGGCGTACGCCGCGTCTTCATCAGCGGCTTCGACCCCTTCGGGCTCGACGCGGAGATACGCCGCGCCAACCCCTCCGGTTCGGCGGCGCTCCAGCTCAACGGGCGGCGCGTGACCCTCGCCGACGGCAGCCGGGCCGAGATCCGCGCCGTGGTCCTGCCCGTGCGGTACGCCGACTTCGACGCCGGGATCGTGGAGCGGGCGTTCGCCCCCCGCCTGGGCGCCGGACCCGCCCGGGCCGACATCATCACCACCGTCAGCCAGGGCTACCCCGGCATCTTCACCCTGGAGGACTGGGCGGGGCGGGCCCGGTCCGCCGACCCGTACCCCGACAACGCGCGCGCCCTCTCCGGCGGCACCCGCGAGCACCCGGTGACCGCTCCCGGCCTGGGCCCGGGCCCGGAGTTCATCCGCACCACGCTGCCCGCCGACGCCGTGACCGCCGCGGTCCAGGCCCCCTACCCGGTCCTCCTCAACTCCGACGTGACCGAGATACCGGCGGGCGGCACCACCCCCGTCGACCGGACCGACGGGCCGACCCCCGGCTCGCGCGCCGTGGCCGGCGGCGGTGGCGGCTACCTCTCCAACGAGGTGGCCTACCGCTCCAACCGGCTGCGCTCGGAACTCGCCCCGGACCTGCCCGGCGGGCACCTCCACACCCCGGTGCTCGGCGGCCTGCCCGCCGACCCCCAGGTGCTGACCGGCCCCGAGTTCGAGCAGAACGAGAGCGCGATCACCGCCGAGGTCCGCGCGGTCCTCGAACACGCCGCGGCCGCCGTACGCCGCTGACGCGGCGGTCGCGCGGCGGTGCCACGGCGATGACGTGGCGGTGACGTGGAACGGCGGTGACCGGCGTGTGACCAAATGATGATTCCTTCGTTGTCCGCAGTGTGAGACGACGTCAAGGCGCCGGGGCCGGGCTGCGCCAGGCCGAGGCGGTCATCATCGAGCGCTATCCCCAACTGCTGCGCCTGGCCTATCTGGTACTGCCGCCGGACCTCGACCGGCACGCGCGGCTGCTGCGCGCCCACCGGGGCGTGCAGCACTCGCTGCGGGCCGCGGGGCGCCGGGCGCGGCAGGGCGGGGATCCGCTGGCCGCCGTACGGGCCGAGGTGGTGCGGTACGCGGCCGGGCGGCTGCGCGGGCCGTTCCCGCCGTGGGTGTGGGGGCTGCGGATGTGGCCCAGCGCCGAGGGGCTCGACGAGGCGGCCCGCGCACTGGCGGGGCTGCCCCCGTACGCCCGCGCGGCGCACGTGCTGTGCCGGTTCGACGGGCTGGACGAGGACGCGGCGGCTGAGGTGCTCGCGCGGGCCGGGGCCGAGGATCCGGCGGGCGCGGTACGGACCGCCCTCGCGGCCGCGACCGGGCCGGGGGCGGGGCCCGGGGCCGATCGCGGAGAGGGGGAAGCGGATGCGGGAGAGGGAACGGCCTGGGCCCCGCCCGGCAGAGAAACGATCATGCATCCGGCGGACGTCCACACCCGTCCCACCGACCTGCTGCTGCGCCGCACCCGCGTCCGCGCGGCCTGGGGCGTCGCCGCCGTCCTGCTGCTGGCCGCCGGGCTGACCCGGGCCGGCGTCACCGGGCCGGAACCCGGGCTGCGCGTCGGCTACGCCGGAGCATCCGCCGCCCGCGCCGCCCTCGATCCCGGGCGCCTGGTCCGGGTGCCCGCGCAGGCCTGGTCCGACACCGGCCGGGTGGACTTCACCGCCTGGCCGGCCCGCGGGCCGCGCACCGGTGACCGGGCCCTCCTGGCGAGGGCCCTGGGCACCTGGGCGGCGCCGCCCACCGGCACGGCCGTCACCGTCGCGCCCGCGGCCTCGGCGGAGCCGCCGGGACACCCGCCGCAGCTGCTGTTCGCGGGGGAACCCCGGCCGGGGACGGCGGTGGTGGTCTTCCTCGACGCCGACCGGGTCGTCCGTTACACCGAGCGCGGCGGCCGCCGGAGCCTGGACGTCGCCCGGAGCGACGACGCCAACGTCACCACGGCGGCCGCGATCACCCTGACCCGGGACGGGAGCACGGCCCGCCGGCTCCTCGCCCCGTGGATCGCCACCGCCGGGGTCCGGGAACTCACCGCCCCCGCCGGCCCCGTCCGGCCCCTGCCGATCGGCCGCGACGGCACCGTCACCACCGACTTCGCGGGCGCGGAACCGGCAGGCGGGGCCGGCGGCGGCTGCGGGCCGCATCCGGTGCTGGAGGTCGCGTCCTCGCCCCGCATCGTGGAGAAGCACGCGTTCCTCCTCGCCGACCGCGGCGGGCTCCTCCCCGTCCACCTCACCTACACCCCTCCCCCGGAGGGCGACGCGCCGCCGGCCCGCCAGCCCCGCGAGGCCACCGGGCCCGCCGCGCTGGCCCGCTGGGCCCAGGAGGCCTGCGCCCTGGACGCGGTGGACGGGCGGGGGGTCCGGGCCGTGAACCTCTGGGACTTCGCCGTCACGGAGCTCCCCGAGGGCGCCGGGCGGGCCGTCTGGTCCTGCACCCGCGCCACCCACTGGACCGGGCGGGGGGACGTCCAGCTCCGGCTCCGGCCGCCCGCGGGGGCCTCGCTGGCCGTGACCCGGGCCGACGCCACGGCCGCGTGCGGACGGTTCGGGCAGCACGTCCTCGCGGCGACGGTCTGGCGGGCCCCGTCGGGCCGTGACTACCAACTGGCGGCGGGCAGCCGGGAGGTCGCGGAGATCAACGCCGCCGGTTCCCCGCGCACCCGTACGCCCGGCCGCGCCTTCGCCGCCCCGGCACCGCCGGCCCCCGCGCCCCCGGCCACCCTGACGGCGACCCTGCGCAGCGGCGCGGTGATCACCGCGCTGGACGCCCGGGGCGGCGGCCGGGACTGAACGGCGCCCGCGGGGCGGGAGACAGGGAGGTCAGCGGCGGCGCGGGCGCAGCGGGCGGCGGCGCGAGATGCGCGGCCTGCGGCCGGACGGGGGCGGCGCGGCCAGCGCGAACACCACGGTGATCCGCGCCCCGCCCAGCGGGCCGGTGTCGATGCGCACCGAGCCGCCCGTGGCGCCCGCCGCCCGGTGCGCGATGTCCAGCCCCAGCCCCGTGGAACCGGTGCTGCTGCCGCGCGAGAGCGCCAGGTCCGGCTCGGGGATGCCCGGTCCGCCGTCCTCCACGACCAGTTCCACGGCCTGGGCCGTGCGCACGACCCGGACGCCGAGCGGGGTACCGGGGGCCGTGTGCCGGAAGACGTTGCCGATGAGCGCGTCCGCCACGGCGGCGATGTCGTCGTCGGAGAGGGCGACGGCCGTGGGCTCCTGGGTGAGGTCCAGGGCGCAGCAGCGGTCCTGCTGCTCCGCCAGCACCGACCAGAAGGCCGTACGGCGGCTCACGACCTCGGCGACCTCACCGCGCGGGGCGCCTGCCGGGTGGCCCGGGGCGGCTTCCGTGCCGAGCATGCCCTGGCCCATCGGGCCCACGGCGAGCGGGGTGCGCGCCGCCGCGATGATGGCCCGCAGCTCCTCCTCCAGCTGGGCCACGGCCACCTCGACCCTGGCCGACTCCGGCGTACCGGCCATGCGTTCGGACGCCAGGTGCAGGGCGGTCAGCGGGGTGCGCAGCCGGTGGGACAGGTCGGCGACCAGCTCGCGCTCGACGGCGAGCAGTTCCGTCATCCGGTGGGCCATCGCGTTGAAGGCGACGCCCGCGTCCCGCAGTTCCCTGGGCCCCATCGGCTCCACCCGGGTTTCCAGGTCCCCCTGGCCCAGGGCGTGCGAGGCCTGCGCCAGCCGCCTGGACGACCGTACGACCTTCGCGCCGAGGCGGTCGGCCACCAGCACCGAGCCGGCGATCAGCCCCACGGCGAGGAAGGCCATGACCACCCACGACTCCGTGACCCCGCGGGTCAGTTCCGCCTCGGGGACGAAGTTCTCGATCACCGCGACCTGGTCGTCGGCGAGTACCACCGGCTGCAGGCAGATCCAGCCGTCCGGAATCTCCTGCGAGATGGATTCCCGGCCCCGCTGCGCCCGTTCGAGCAGGGCCGCGGGCGCCCGGGACGGGCCGAGCGCGCCGTCGTAGGGGAGGTGGACGACCAGGCGCTCCGCCGCGTCCAGGCTCGCCGCCGACTCCCGCAGGGCGGCCGGGTCCGTGGTGAGCGTGAGCACCGGTGCCAGCGCGGCCGCCTGCTGCTCGGCCGCGGTCACGCCCTGCTCCTTGACCAGCGACATCACCAGGGCGGCCAGGGGTATGAGGAAGGAGAGGGCGATCATGGAGGTCACCGCGAGCGCCACTCCGGCCAGCGAGCGCCTCACCGCGGGGCCACCAGCTTGATGCCGACGCCGCGCACCGTCAGCAGGTAGCGCGGCGCCGCCGCGCGCTCGCCGAGCTTGCGGCGCAGGGAGGAGAGGTGCACGTCGACGGTCTGGTCGTCCACGTACGGCTCCCGCCACACCTCGGTCAGCAGCCGGCGTTTGGAGACGACCTGGCCCGTGTGGTGCGCCAGGAACGCCAGCAGGTCGAACTCCCGGCGCGTCAGCCTCAGCTCCCGGCCCGCCAGGTGCGCGGTGCGCGCCCCCGGGTCCACCGCCAGCTCGCCCACGGTCGTGGGGCGCAGCGGCTCGGCCGCCGCCGGGGCTCCGGCGGCGACGCCGGTCGCGGTCGCGGCGGTGGACGGGGCGTGGCTGGTGCGCCGCAGGACGGCCTGGAGGCGCGCGATGAGCTGCCCGCCGGAGAACGGCTTGACCAGGTAGTCGTCGGCGCCCGCGTTGAGCAGTTTGATGATCTCCGCCTCGTCGTCGCGGGCGGTGGCCACCAGTACGGGCACGGACGATATGCCCCGGATCATCCGGAGCGCGTCCCCGCCGTCCAGATCGGGCAGTCCCAGGTCGAGGACCACCGCGTCGACGGGCGTCTGGGTGACCTCCCGCAGCGCGCCGAAACCGTCGCCCACGCTGCGCACGGCATACCCGTACTCCGCCAGGACCTCGATCAGGGACTGGCGGATGCTGGGGTCGTCTTCCACGACCAGGACGCTCGGCATGGGGTCACTCTAGGGGGCGTCGAACACCGGTCCGTCGCCGGTGACGCGCAGGCGTACGGGACGGTCCGCGACGGGGATGGTGCAGCCTTCGCGGGTGCTGCAGCTGGCGTAGCCGAGCAGGACCGTCGCCCCTCCGGTGCCGTCGGCGCGGACGGGCAGCGTGGTGGTGACCGGGCCGTCCGGGTAGACCGGGACGGGGGCGTCGACCCCGGGGAGGCTGATGGGGCGCGCCTCGGCGGTGGTGGCGAGTTCGCCCTCGGGCTTCAGGGATCCGGCCACGGCCACGGCGGTCGGGCGGCCCACGCCCTCGACGCCGGTGGCCGGGAGGTCGGTGCTGTAGAGGTGGAAGCCCGGCTTCTCGGGCGTGAAGACGGCGGTCAGCGTGCCCTTGGACGACCGCCAGTCGGAGACCGAGAGGGTGACGGTGACTCCGTTCTCGGTGAACCGTGTCGTGGGAGCGGGGCCGGCCTTCTCCGCGGGCTGCTGCCCGCAGGCGGCGAGCGCGGCCATGGCGGCCGCGGAGGCCAGGACGGCCGCCGTGCGGAGCGTCCGTACGTGTGTGGGACCGGTCATGGGTTTCCCTTCCTTCCTCTCGTGGGTGTGTGCGTGCAGGAGCGGGTGGGCGCTACAGGGCCGTGGCGAAGTCGGCGCTCCACAGCTGCAGTCGGTACACGAGGTCGTTCCACACCCCGGTCGCCAGCGCCAGGCCGACGAGGACGAGCAGCCCGCCGCCGGCCCGCAGCACCCACGTGTAGTGCCGTTTGACCAGGCCGAACGCGCCCAGTGCCCGGCGGAAGGCCAGCGCGGCCAGGACGAACGGCAGCCCCAGGCCGAGGCAGTAGGCGGCCATCAGCAGGGCGCCGCGCCCCGCGCTCGCCTCGGCCCAGGCCAGCGCCTGGACGGCCGCCAGCGTCGGGCCGATGCACGGGGTCCAGCCGACGGCGAACACCGCCCCCAGCAGGGGTGCCCCGGCGAGCCCCAGTACCGGGCGCCGGTGGCTGCGGAACTCCCGCTGGGTGAAGCCCGGCAGGAGGCCCGTGAAGGACAGTCCCATGAGCACGGTGAACACCCCGAGCACCTGGGTGACCGCCTCCTGGTGGGCCAGGAGGGTACGGCCGAAGTAGCCGAACAGGGCGCCGCCGGAGACGAGGACCGCCGTGAAACCGAGGACGAACAGCAGCGCCCCGCCCGCCATCCGGCCGCGCCGCCCGCCGCGGGCGTCGGCCAGGTCGGCGACCGACAGGCTGGTGACGTAGCTGAGGTAGCCGGGTACGAGCGGCAGTACGCACGGCGACAGGAACGAGACCAGGCCCGCGACGAAGGCCACGGGGGCGGCGATGACGAGCGTTCCGTTCAGGAGTGACGCGGTGTCGGCGGCGGCGGGCGTCCAGGGGCCGTCCGTCGTCACGGCGCCGGCACCCGGTCTCGCGGCTCCTCCTGCTCCTGCTCCGGCTCCGGCTCCCGGTCGTGCTCCGGTTCCGGCTCCGCCAGCACGCGTGCGAGCAGGGGCCGCAGTTCCTCGGTGGTGACGGCTCCCCCGATCCCGGCGGCGATGCGGCCCTGCCGGTCGATCACGAGGGTCGACGGGATCGCCTGCGGGTTGAGCAGCGCGGGCGGGAAGCGGAGCAGCATGTCGCCCTCCGGGTCGTGCAGGCTGGGGAAGCCGAGGCCGTGCGCGCGGACGAACGACTTCGCGGCCGCCCGGTCCCGGTCCCGGGTGTTGATCCCGAGGAAGCCGACCCCCTGGCCCCGGGTCTGCCGGTTCAGGCGCTCCAGGTCGTCGGCCTCCGCCCGGCAGGGCCCGCACCAGGAACCCCAGACGTTGACCACGACGACCTGCCCCCGCAGCCCGGCGAGGCTGACCGGGTTCCCGTCCAGATCGGCGCCGGCCAGGGCGGGCGCGTCCGGGCGGGCTCCGGGGCCGACGAGGTTCGCGCCCGCCACCGCGCCGGTCGCCGTGCCTGCCGACATGCCGGCCGCCGTGCCGACCGCGTCCGCGGGGCCGCCGTCGTCGTAGCCGGCGTCGCCGTTGCCGTCCGTGGCGAACCCGGCGAGCACGAGCGCGGCGGCCACCGCGAGACCGGCCGCGGCCGGTACGGCGGCGGACCGCGGCCGCGACCGTCTCACGACGCCCACTTGCGCAGGAAGGAGTTGATGCCGTCCGAGGTCAGCGAGGGGTTGCCGGTGACGTGCGTGTCGGTGAGCACCTTGCCGGAGGAGGAGACCGCGACGAGCACGGGCATCGTGTAGGTCCCGCCTGAGGGGCTGTACTTGCGCAGCAGCGCCGAGTTGGCCGAACTGCTGCCACCGATGTCGATCTTGACGAGGTGGTAGTCGGCCCCCAGGATCGCCGCGGTGGCCGACTGGGCGAACACCTTGTCGGCGGCCTTGCAGTTGCCGCACCAGTTGGCGCCGAAGTCCAGCAGCACCGTCCGCCCGTCGGCCTTGGCCGCGCTCAGCGCCGCCTCGATCTGCTTCTGGGCGTCGGCCGAACCGTCGTAGCCGGGACCGGGTACGCGCGCCGGCGCGGGGGCGGGGGCGTCGGAGGCGGCGGGGCCCCGGCCGGCGGTGGAGCCGCTCGTGGCGCGCGAGGGGGTCGGCGAGGACGCGGGCCGGGTGCCGGCGCTCGCGGACGCGGACGCGGACGGGGAGGCCGACGCGGTCGGGGACGCCTCGGCGGAGGCGCTCGCGGACGCCGTCTCCGAGGGGACGGCCTGCGCGGTCCGCCCGGCCGACGCGGGCTCGGTGGATCCGGCGGGCTGGGACGACGCCGGCCCGCAGGCGGCGGTCAGCCCCGCCGCGACCACGGCCGCGGCGATGAGCGGGAGGCGCGTCCCCAGGGGCGCGGCGGATCGGACGGGTCGAGGCATGCGAGAACTCATGGCGAATACACCCCAGGGCACGGTCGGATCGCGGGAAGGGCGAGGAGAACGCCTCCCGGCACGTACGCGGAAGACCGTCGGCCCGACGCCGCGCCGGGCGTCACGTCGGCACGTCCGGCAGGTACGGCACGTCCGGCGGTGCGGACGTCCCGGCGCCGAGGGCCGCTCGGCTGACGCGAGCATAGGTCCGCCGGGCTCCGCCGTGACCGCCTCGGGCCGATCTTCAGATTGCCCTAAGGAAGGGCTCACGTTCCGCTTCGCCGGAACCCGGACGGAGCGGACGTATCCGTCGGCCGGTCAGAAGGAGGACTCGCGGACGCTGGCCTTCGCCGAGGGGGTGATGGTGGCCGTGACGACCGACTGGTGGTCCGCGCCGGCGAACGTGACCGTGAGGGTGTCGTCCGCCGTCTGCGAGGTGGTGGCCTTGAAACCGCGGCCGGGGATCGCGGAGATGAGGCAGACGCCCCGGCTGCCGTACCGCACGGTGACCTTGCCGCCCTGTGCGGGGATGGTGTGCAGGCCCGCGCCGCCCTGCCCGCAGTCGACGGGGTTCGCCGTGCCTTCGCCGCGCGGGGCCGCCGATGTGGCCTTGACGGGGCTCGGGGCCGCGGGGGACGGCTTCTGGGAGGCGCTCGGGGAGGCTTCGGCGGACGGGCTCGGGGAGGGCGAGGACGGCGCGGAGCTCGGCGCCGTCCAGGCCGGGGGCGTATCGATGACCACCGGGGCGGAGCGCGCGACCGGGGGCGTGTGGCGGGTCGTGCCGACCACGAACTGGACCGTGACGAGCACGGCGGTCACGCTGGCGGCCGTGCACGACAGCCATATGAACAGGTAACGCGGAATCCGGGGCACCGCCCCATACTGGCCGACGCCCGGACGGCCCCGTCACCGCCTCCCCCGTTCCGGGAACGCCGACGTCCTCCGCACCCCGGAAGGGGTGGGAGGACGTCGGGGCCGCCGGTCTGCACGGAGGGGGAGGGGACTACCTCGGGGTGCCGAAGTCCTGCGTCCACCACGGACCGCCGTCGCCCTTGTGGACGCCTATGCCGATCTCCTTGAAGGAGCAGTTGAGGATGTTCGCACGGTGGCCGGAGCTGTTCATCCACGCCTTCATGACCGCGGCCGCGTCGGCCTGACCGCGGGCTATGTTCTCGCCGAGGCCGGACCAGGCGTACCCGGCCGCCTCAACGCGGCTGGTCATGGTGGAGCCGTCGGGGCCGGTGTGGGACATGACGCCGCTGCGGGCCATCGTGTCGCTGTACGCGCGGGCGGCGTTGCTCAGCTTGGCGTTCGCGGTCAGCGGGCCGCACCCGGCGGCCGCCCGCTCCTTGTTGACCAGGGAGAGGACCGCGGACTCGGCGTCTGTGTCGGCCGTCCCGCCACCGGAGCCGCCGGTGCCGCGCGAGCCGCCGGAGCCACCCGAACCGGAACCGGAGCCCGAGCCGGAGCCCGAACCGGAGCCGGAGCCCGAACCGCCGCCCGTGGACCCGGCGGGCTTGCCCGCGGGCTTGCCCGCCTGGGCCGGAGCCGGATCGGAGCCGCCCTCCGCGTCGCCCGCGGCCGGCTTCGCGGGAGCCGGGGAGCCCGAGTTGGCGGCGCCGGGCGCCCCGGACGGGCTCGCGCTCGCCGTGGCCGAGGCCGACGCGGTGGTGGTGGGCGCGGGCGTACCGGCGGTGGCCGAGGCGGCGACGCCGTCGGCCGGGCCCGAGGCCCCGGAGCCGGCCTTCGCGCCGGCCGTGTCGGCCCGCCGGTCCTTACCGCCGTCACCGCCGGAATCGGCCACCGCCACCCCCACCGCAACCGCCGCGGCCGCCGCGGTGACCCCGAGCACGATCCGGGTGCGCACCGCCTTCCGCCGGCGCGCCTCGGTGCGGGGCGACGTTTCGGGAGTTCGGTTGCGGCTCATGCGGGTAACACCTCACAGGAGAAGGGGAAGAGGGGACTCCGCCGAGCTTAGGCCGGTGATCATCCGAAAAGACGCCCGGGACGGCCACCTCAGACTCCCTTAAGGAAGCCCGCAGGGAGACCACAGGGAACCAACGGGGACGACCCGCCCAATCCTGTCAAGTCACCCCGGCAGAACCCCGACTCCGCCCGGTCCGGCGCCGGGAAGGGCCTTCATCGGGCAGCCGGTGTGGGGGGTGTCGGAGGGATCGTGCATCATCAGCCCTTTGCACCGCTCCCTAGAAGGATCCTGATGAGACGCCCCGTACGCAGCCCCATACCCGCGGCCCTGGCCGTCGTGTTCGCCCTCGCCGCCACGGCCGGCTGTGGCGGGCAGGGCGCCGGGGCGGGCGCCGCCGGCCCGGCGAAGAGCGCTGCCGGCCCCGTGACGGGCAGCAGCCCGTCGGCCCCGGTCAAGGCGCCCCCGCTCACGGCGGAGGAGGCGCGGCGCGTCGTCACGGACCTCACGCTCAAGGTCGAGGCCGACAACTTCGACGCCGGGTACTGGAAGGGCGTCACCGAGGGCCCGCTGCTGGAGCAGCAGCTCGCCGTCGTGGAGACCAGCGGGAAGTACGGCACCGACCGGGAGCCGAGGCCCGCCGACTCCCCGCGGACGGACCCGGCGGTGCACACGTGGAGCTCCGGCAAGGACGACGGCAGCGACCGGTGGGTCCTCGGTGCGCACGAGGTCCAGGGCTACACCGTCGGCGACGACGGCAAGGAGGCCGTGCTGCGCTGGTCGCTGTTCCACCAGCAGCGGCCGGGTGCACCCTGGCTCGCGGCCTTCGTCGCCCGCGCTCCCGAGCCGACGGGGCTGCCCGAGGTGGCCGTCGGGCCCGACGGCCGGGCCGTCACCGGCGGGGACACGGCGGGGCTCGGGGCCGACCCGGCGAAGGTCTGCGGGCAGTACGGCGACTACATGAACTCCGACGCCGGTGCGGGTGGCGTGAAGTGGAGCCAGGACGTCGCCAAGCGGAAGGCAGCCTCCGCCGAGGGGCTGGAGAGCATGCGCAAGTCCCTCGGGAAGGGCGCCGAGGTCGACTTCGGCGTCGACGTCAACCGCAGCCCGCACGGCCCGGTCTGGCGCACGGCGGACGGCGGGGCGCTGGTGGCCTGCACCGCGGTCAGCAAGGTGTACACGGAGCTGGGCCCGGGACGCTCGACGACCTTCAGCAGCAGCGGCTGGGCCGGCACGACGGGCATCCCGTGGGCCTCGTACACCCAGCGGATCATGGCCCTGACCTTCCTGAAGGTCTCGGCGGGCGCCACGGGCGAGGTGTCCGTCGCGGCCGAGTCGAACCTGCCGTACTCCTTCGACGGCACGAAGAGCACCGGCTGACGGGCCGCCCACCGCGAGACGCCGTCCGGCGCGGACCGCTTTCCGTGCGCGGGCGGCTGCGGTCGGGTTCTCACGCCATCGCGGCGCGATGCCGGTTCTCGACTGCTCCGGAGGCGACTTGATCGGCGGCGGGCATACGCCGGGACTTCTCGACGGCGGCAGGTGTGACAGGGGTGAAGAAGTTGACGAGGTTGCCGTCGGGGTCACGGAGCAGGAGCGACCGGTTGCCCCAAGGCATCGTGGTGGGCTCGGTCACGAAGTCGGCGACGGAATCGGCCAGGTTCCGGTGTACGCCGTCCACGTCGGCGACGAGGAATTCGATGATCACGGTGTTGTTGTCGGCCGGACGGGCGGAGCCGGGCGCGAACAGTGCCACGGTGCGGGTGCTGCCGATCGCGAGGGTCGCGCCGGCGGTCCTCAGTTCGGCGAAGTCCCCGGTGGACCAGTCCGCCCGCACTCCGGTGGCCCGCTCGTAGAAGTCGACGAGGCGCGCGACATCGCCGGTGATGATCCGGATCGAAACGAAGTCCATGGTGCTCTCCTCAGGTTGGTGGAGCCGTTGCACCTCGGACGCTAAGGCAAATAGTGGACAGAATCGGTCCGGTATCAACGCTAGGCTGGTGGACATGGCTCGACCCACCAGCCGCGTGCTCACCCTCCTGGAACTCCTGCAGTCGGGCGGCATCAGAACGGTGGCCGAACTCGCCGACCGGCTCGGCGTCGACGGACGCACCGTGCGGCGGTACGTGGACCACCTGGTCGACCTCGACATCCCCGTCGAGTCGGTCCGTGGCCGCTACGGGGGGTACCGGCTCGCCGCCGGGTACCGTCTGCCTCCGCTCATGCTCAACGACGACGAGGCGCTCGCCGTGCTGCTCGGCCTCGTCGCCGGCCGCAGGACGGGGTTGCTGACAGCGACCGAGACCGCGGGCGAGACGGCAGCGGCCAAGATCCGCCGGGCACTGCCCGAGCGTCTGGCCCGTCGGCTCGACGCCGTCATGGAATCCCTCGCCTTCACGGCTCCGCCCGGCGAGTCGGCCACCCCGGAGACAGCGGTGCTGCTCGCCATCGCCGACGCGGTACGGCATCACCGCCCGGTCTCGATCAGGTACACCACCCGGGACGGCCGACGAAGCGAACGCACGCTGCACCCGTACGGGATCGTCACCCATACGGGCCGGTGGTACGTCACGGGCACTGATCCCGAGATCGGCCAGGACCGGACTTTCCGGCTCGATCGCATCGCGGACGCGAGGACGCTGCCGGGTTCGTTCGAGCCGCCCGCTGGACTCGATCCGGCACAGCGCGTCCTGTCAGGGCTTGCCAAGGCCGCGTACCGGCACGAAGTGACCGTGCGGATCCATGGGACGGTCGAGCAGATCCGCACCGTGCTGCCCGCCAGTGTCGCGAGCGTGGAGGAGCCCGCGCCCGCGGAAGGAAGAGATCCGCACACCGAGCGCTGGCTCCACGTCGAATTGAGAGCAGAGCGGCTCGACTGGCTGCCGCCCGTACTCGCCTCGCTCGACCGGCCGTTCGTCATCGAGCGACCGGACGCACTCCGAGACCTCGTCATCGCGCTCGCGGACCGGCTCACCGCCTCTGCCCGCCAAGCCTGACGCCGCTGTCCACCGCGAGGATCCCCGCTGCGGATTCCCAAGCCACTTGGCGGCCGGTGACAACGCTCGTGGTCAGCCGAGGACCGTGGTCACCTCGCGTCGGGTCGCCTCCGACAGGAGGGGGGACCAGCGCGTGAACAGTTCGAGCAGGGCCGCGCCGTTGCGCTCGCGGAAGGACTCGTTGACCTTGGCGAGGTCCAGCTCGTTGGCCACCGTCAGCTCGGCGAAGTCGCGGCGCTGCTGCGGGGACGGGGTGAACACCTCACCGGTGAACCGGTCCCGGAAGGTCGCCTCCGCCTCGTCCGCCGCCGCGAGGCCGGGGTAGGAGGCCTTGCGGTCGCAGCTGGCGTAGAAGTACACGAGCTCCTCGGCCTCCGTACCGATCGCCCCGGCCAGGCGGTCGCGCTCGGACAGCTCCAGGAGTACGAGCGGCAGCCCGTCGGTGCCGTAGAAGGCGTGGCACAGTGCCGCGGTCCGCAGCACGGGCCGCGCACCCCACGCCGCGAGCAGCGCCTCGACGCGCAGCAGGTGGGTCAGGAGCGTGCCGCCGGAGTGCTTGGTCGTCTCCGCCCCCACCTCCTTGAGCAGGGCAATCGCCGGCGAATCGGTGGTGGTGTGCTGGTCGTCGCTGTGCATCATGGGCCCATCATGGCGAGGTCCGGGCGCCGGGCGCAGGCCGGGACCGGCATGCGGACAGCGGCCGCGTCACCCGTCGGACGGGGCGCTCAGGCCGTGACGAGTTCCGCGGCGAGGAACCGTTCCACGAACTCACCGGCGCGCCGGTCGAGATCGGCGTACTGGGAGTCCCGCTCGGGGCCCGCGACCGCGTCGCCGATCAGGAGGGTGCCGTCCTCGTCGAAGCGCTGCGGGCGCTCCTCGGCGTCGGTGAGCAGGCCGACGGTCGAGTGGGAGAAGCCGCAGTAGTAGGCGATGCCCTCGCTCAGGTTGGTTTCGAGGAGGGTCCGCATGCCCTCCACTACGGGATCGGCGGCGGTGGCACCGGCCAGGCCCAGCCACAGCATGCGCTTGCCGGCGAGGCGGGGCTTGCTGCGGCCGTAGGCGAAGCCGTAGTTCCAGACGCGGTCGATCCAGCCCTTGAGGATCGCGGGCAGGTGCTGCCAGTACACCGGGAAGACGGCGACGACGACGTCGGCGGCGAGGATGCGCCGCATGTGGGCGTGCGTCTCGTCCGAGTACGCCTTCTCCCGGTCGCCCCAGTCGGGCTGGTCGGACACGTTCATCCGGGGGTCGAAGCCCTCGGCGTGCAGGTCGAGGACGTCGATGCGGTAACCGGCGGCTTCGAGCCGGGCGGCGGCGCGGCGGGCCGTGTGCGCGGTGAGGGAGTCGGTGCGGTGGTGTGCGACGACGACCAGGGCGGTCCTGGTGCCGGTGCCGGTGCCGGTGCCGGTGCTGGTGCTGGTGCTGGTGCTGGTGCTGGTGCCGGCGTCGGTGCTGCCGTGCTGCTGCGTCACTGTGTCTCGTCTCCTGGCTGGTCCGGTGCGGTGCGGTCCGGTCCGGTCCGGTTCGGTCCGGTCCGGTTCGGTTCGGTTCCGTGCGATGGGTCAAGTACAGCCCGGGCGTTGTGGATGATCCATGGGAGAAACGCTCCGGACCATAGGAGATCGTCTACGCTCCGCTCCATGGACCCTTTGAGTTCCCTGCTGAGCGGCATCCGGGCCGAGGGCTCGGTCGTCAGCCACGCCGTGCTGACGGCGCCCTGGACCATCCGCTTCGCCGACGGCGCGCCGCTCACCATGATCAGCGTGCTGCGCGGCGGGGGAACGCTGGTGCTGCCCGACGGCACCGAGCGGGCGGTCTCGGCCGGCGACACGGCCATCGTGAGCGGATCCGCGCCGTTCCACCTCGCGGACCGCCCCGGCACCCCGCAGGGCGCCCATGCCGCGTACGAGATCGCCTGCTTCGCCCCGCACGCCGAGTGCTCCGGCGAGGATCTCGGCGGCATCCGCTGGGGCGCGGATCCGGACGCGGACGCGGAGGAGGCGACCGCGCTGATCGTGGGCGCCTACCGCGCCTCGGGCTGCCGCCACGAGCAGCTCCTGCGCACCCTGCCGCCCGTCCTGGTGGTCGAGGAGGACGCCGAGGTCTGCGCCTGGCTGGAGACGGCCGCCGTCGACGCCGCCCGCCTGTCGGCCGGTTCGCAGGCGCTGATGGACCGGCTCCTGGACTGGGCCCTGGTGTGCACGCTGCGCAGCTGGTTCGAGCAGGCGGGCGCCGACGCGCCCAGCTGGTACCGGGGACTGGCCGACCCGGTCCTCGCCCCCGCCCTGCGGGCCTTCCACGACCGGCCCGCCGAGACGTGGACCGTGGCTTCGCTGGCCGCCCGCGCGGGCGTTTCCCGGGCGTTGTTCGCCAAGCGCTTCACCCTGCTCATGGGCCGGCCGCCCCTCGCCTACCTCACCGAGTGCCGGATGGACGAGGCCGAGGCGCTCCTGACCGACACGGACCTCAGCATCGCCCAGATCGGCAGGGCCGTCGGCTATGCCGACGCCTTCGGCTTCAGCGCCGCGTTCAAGCGCCACAAGGGCCTGAGCCCCAGCACGTTCCGCTCCTCAGCGGCGGCCTGAGCCACGGCAGTTGCTTGAAATTTTGATGGATGTGGCCGCCCTGGCCGGAAATCCTTTCCTGATTTGCTGACAGCAGCACTGATGTTTCATCATCGTGACTGCGCGTCATGTTCTGACGCGCAGTGAGGAGACGGGGCGCCGGGGGGTCCCCGTTCTCGCGCACATCGCGCCCCGTCGTGGCTCCGTCCCCGTTTCCGTCACCTAGGCAAAGGCCCATGTCCGCCCAGCAGCTCTCGGACCTCATACGTTTCGCCCGTCACAGCTCGCCCTTCTACCGGGACCTCTACGCGTCCCTGCCGCCGCACGCCGACCGCCTCACCGACCTGCCGGTGGTCGACCAGCAGGAGTTCTGGGCGGCCAACACCCTCCGGGACAGCCGCGTGCTGACCGGCCCGCTCGGCGAGGCCACGGTCTACAAGACCGGCGGCACCACCGGCTCCCCCAAGTTCTCCGTCTACACGCGGGACGAGTGGCGCACCTTCGTCACCGCCTTCGGCCAGGGGCTCGTGGACACGGGCCTGCGCCCGGGGCACCGCGTCGCCGACCTCTTCTACGCCGGGGAGCTGTACGCCAGCTTCCTCTTCGTCCTCGACTCGCTCGCCCACGCGCCCGTGGACAACGTCCGCCTGCCCATCGGCGGCGGCGCGCCGCTGGAGTCGACCATCCCCACCCTGCGCGACCTCGCCGCGCAGGTCCTGGCCGGAACGCCGACCACCCTGTGCCGGCTCGCCGAGCAGGTCGTGTCGACCGGAGTGCGGCTCGACTCGGTGGAGTTGCTCCTCTTCGGCGGTGAGGCCCTCTTCGACGACCAGCGGCGCCTGCTGGCCACCGCGTTCCCGCGCGCCGAGGCCCGTTCCGTCGGGTACGCCAGCGTCGACGCGGGCCTGCTCGGCCGCCCGGTACCCGGCGCCGACGCCCGGGTGCACCGCGCCTTCACCCCGTACTCGGTCGTGGAGATCCTCGACGACTCCACCGACGAGCCCATCACCGAACCGGGCCGGCCCGGCCGGGTCGTCGTCACCAGCCTCTTCCGCCGCCTCATGCCGATCATCCGCTACCCCGCGGGCGACCGGGCCGAGTGGACCGGCGGCGGGGACGGGCACTTCCGGATCCTCGGCCGCGCCGAGGAGGGCGTACGGGTGGGCCCGGTCTCCCTCTACACCCAGGACGCCCAGGACGCCGTGACCGCGGCGGACACCGCCGGGCACGTTGTCGGCATGCAGCTCGTCGTCCGCCGCTGGGAGGGCCGCGACGGCCTCGTCCTGCGGCTGGCCACGGCCCCCGGCGAGCGGCACGGCCGCGAGGAACTCGCCGGGGCCGTCGTCACGGAGCTGGAGAACGTACGTCCGCTGTATCCGGACAGCGTGCGCAACGGATTCGTGCACCCGATGGCCGTGGAGTGGGTGCGCCACCGCGACCTCGCCGTCAATCCGCGCTCGGGCAAGCTCGTCCGGGTCCTCGACGAGAGGCCGACGGCATGACCACCGCCCCACTCATGACGGAGACGGAGAGCGGGGGCGGAGCCGGCCGGCGGCGCGCTCCGCTGGTCCTGCGCAACCGTGCCTTCGGCGCCGTGTGGCTCGGCCAGGTCCTCACCCAGGGCGCCGTACGGATGTTCCAGGTCGGCGCGGCCTGGTGGATCGTCGCGTACGCCGTGGACGAGGCCCGGGGGCTCGCCTCCGGACTGTTCATGGCCGCCTGCACGCTGCCCGCCGTGGCGCTGGCGCCCGTGGTGGCCGCGGCGGTCGCCCGGTTCGCGCACCGTTCGGTGCTGCGGACCGCCGCCGCCCTGGCCGGGGGCGCGGCCGGCGCCCTCGCGCTGTGGGCGTACGGCGGCGGGCTGCCGCTCGCCACCGTGTACGCCGCCGGTCTGGCGCTCGCGACCTGCCAGGCGTTCTTCGACCCCTGCCTGACCACCTCGGTGCCCGAACTCGTCGACGACGCCGACATCGAGGCCGCCACCGGCTTCGAGCTGTCCACCCAGTCCCTGGCCGGCCTCGGCGGAGCGCTGCTCGGCGCCCTGACCGTCGACCGGGCCGGCGTGGCCGGGCTGGCCGCCGGCTGCGCGGCCGCGTACCTCGGCGCCGCCCTCCTCGTCGCGGGCGCGCGCTTCCGTACCGTAATCGCCACCGACGCACCGGACGCGGGAGCCGGCGCGTCGGCCGCCCCGCCCGAGCGGCGCACGCTGCGCCGCATCCTCGGGGAACTCCCCTACGTACGGCGGATCCTGGTCTGCTTCACCGCGGCGAACCTCTTCACCACCGCCGTGTTCGTCGTCATCCCCCTCTACACCCGCTCGGTCCTCGCGGGCGGTGGCGGCACCGTGGCCCTGCTGGAGGCCTCGCTCGGCACCGGCGCGCTGGTCGGCGCCTTCACCGGCGCCCGCGTGCCGGGGCGCCCCACGGTCGCCGGTGCCTGGTGCCTGGGCCTGATGGCCCTCGCCCTCGCGCTGCCGGGGCTGGTCGCGCACCGGCTGGTCATCGCGGGCTGCCTGGCGGTGGCCGGATGGTGCGCCGGGGCCGTCAGCGTCCGCTTCGTGGCGCTGTTCCAGCGGCTGGTTCCGCCGGCCGACAAGCCCGGCTTCTTCGCAGTGATGCAGGCCGTGCTGGGCGCCTCCCTGCCGCTGGCGTCCCTGGCGTTCGGCTCCGCCGGGGACTTCCTGTCCCCGCAGACCCTGTGCCTGGTGCAGGGCGTCGGACTGGTCCCCGCGGCCTGTGCGCTGGCCATGCTGAAGTCCCCCGCCGCCGCGGTCGGAGGTGAGCGGTGAGCCCCGTCGTCACCCCCGTGATCACCCCGGCCGCCCGCTCGGACATCGCCGAGCTGCGCCAGCTCTACTACGCCGTCTACGGACCGCACTACCCGGTGGCCCTCGGCACCGACCCGGCCGAGATGGCCCGGCTCATCGAAGACCCGTACTCCCTCTGGCTCGTCGGCCGCTGCCCCGCCACCGGGGCCCTGACCGCGTCCGCCGCCATCCACGGCGAGGCGGGCAGCCGCATCGGCCGCCTGGAGGGCATCGCCGTCCACCCCGAGCACCGCTCGGCGGGCCTGGCGGCCGCCCTCACCGGGGCGCTGTGCGCGGGCATGCTGGACACCGGGCGGCTGGACTCGGTGTACGCGACCGTGCGCACCGTCAGCGCCGGCCCGCAGCGGGTCGTCGCCCGCAACGGCTTCCGCCCGCTGGGCATCCTGCCCAACGCGGTGGATCTCCGCAGCCGCGAGAGCCTCGCGCTCTACGCGCGTCACTCCGCCGGGGTGCTGGACCGCCGGATCCCGATCACCGAAGTGCCCGCCCCGCTCCTGCCGTTGCTGCGCACCTCGGAGGCGGCGCTGGGCATCGGCTACCCCGGCGTGCGGGCCGCGACCGCCCCGGAGCCGGGACCCGCCCCCGACCCGGTACCCGCCCCGCAGGGCGCCGACCGGCTGGAGATGATCGAGGCTCCGGCCTTCGTACGCCGCCGCTTCCGCGAACGCTTCCCGGGCGCCGAGGGCTGGTTCTACCCGCTGCACACCCCGAACGTGCTGCTCACGCCCGAGGACGGCCGGTTCGAGGTCTACGCCTACCTCAACCGCGCCGGGGGCTACTGCTCCCTGTTGACCGCCCACCCCGACCCGGCCGCCGCGGCCGCCTGCCTCGAACCCGTCACCCGGGCCCTGGCCCGCGCGGGCGCCGGCTACGTCGAGGCCCTGGTGCCGCTCGCGCACCACGAGGTCCTCTCGGCCTTCCTGGCCGAGGGCTTCGTCGCCGGAGCCGTCTACCCGGCCATGCGCGCGGACGGCGACGGCTTCCACGACTACGCCGTGCTGTCCCGCTCCAGCGAGCGCATCGACTTCCGCGGCGTCGCCGTCGAACCGCCCCTCCAGCCCTATCTGGACTGCTACGTGTCGGCCTGGGCGTCGACGCACCTGCCCACCACACCCGAGGTTGCCCCATGAACCCCCATCTCGCGCCGGTCGCCGTACCCGACCCGGACCTCCTGCCGCACGTGCAGCAGCTGTGCGACCTGACCGACCCGTACGCCCACGGGCCCGCCGTGGACGAGCTGTTCGCCGCCGCCATGGCGGAGACCAACGCCTGGCACGTCGAACGCTCCCCCTTCTTCCGCTCCCTGTACGAGGCCACTCCCCCGGCCGCTCCCCCGGCGGCGCCGTACCGGACCCCGCTCGTCCACGCGAACTTCTTCAAGCGGCACGAGGTGCTGTCCGTCCCGCGCGAGGACGTCGAGCTGCACCTGACCTCCTCCGGCACCACCGGCCAGAAGTCGCAGATGTTCTTCGACCACTGGACCATCCGCTCCGCGCAGCGCATGGTCGCCCGGATCTTCGAGCGCAACGGCTGGATCACCCCCGACCAGGAGGTCAACTACCTCCTCTACAGCTACGAGCCGGCGCCCTCCCTCAACCTGGGGACCGCCTTCACCGACAACTACCTGTGCGATTTCGCCCCGGCGCGCAGCGTCGCTTACGCACTGCGCAACACCGGCGGCGACCACGAGTTCGACCCCTTCGGCTGCATCGCCGCGCTGCGCCGCTTCGAGCGGGAGGACGACCCGGTCCGCATCCTCGGCTTCCCGGCCTTCCTCTTCTTCACCCTGGAGCGGATGCGGGCCATGGGGCTGCCGCCGCTGCGCCTGCCCGAGGGCTCCCTCGTCGTCCTCGGCGGCGGCTGGAAGGGGCACTCCGACCGGCGCATCGAGAAGGAGGAGCTGTACGCCCGCGTCACCGAGCAGCTCGGCATCCCGGGCGAGCGGATCCGGGACACCTTCGGGTCGGTGGAGCACTGCATCCCGTACGTCGAGTGCGACCACCACCGGCTGCACGCCCCCGTGTGGTCCCGGGTGACGATCCGCTCCACGCGCACGCTCGAACCGCTGCCGTACGGGGAGCGGGGCTACCTGCACCTCGTGTCGCCGTACATCACCTCGGTGCCGGCGCAGAGCGTCGTCATGGGCGACCTCGCCTCCCTCCAGCCGGGCGACGCCTGCGGCTGCGAGCTGGGGACCCCCTGGTTCACCGTCCACGGCCGTGCCGGGGTGAGCCGCAACCGCAGCTGCGCGGTGGCCGCAGCGGAACTGATGAAGGGCATGGCGTGACCATGACGACGGAAACCATGACCGGGCCCGCGTACGAGCGGCTCGGCGACGGCGGTGCGCACCACCACTACTGGCAGGGTGCCTTCATCGGCGACGAGGAGGCCGGGCGACGCCTCGAAGACCTGCCGGCCGCCGTCGAGGCCGCGCTGGCGACGGTGCTGGAGACCGAGACCGTGCTGGCGGCCTGCGACGCGCTCGCCGCCGCCCTGTGCGACCCGGCCCACCCGGTGCGCGTCCGGCTCGCGGCGCACCTGCCCGAGGGGGAGGACCCGGCCGTGCTGGCCGAGCTCGGCACCCTGCTGGGCCGGCGGGAGCTGACCCGCAAGCTGCGCCGCGAGCTCGGCAGTGCGACTCCTGGCCGGCTGAACCGGGCCGATCCGCGCGAGACGGTCTACGAGGCGTGGGCGCCGGTCGGCATGGTCGCGCACATCGCCCCCGGCAACGCGGCGACGGTCGCGCCGCTGAGCATCGTCGAGGGGCTGCTCGCCGGGAACGTCAACGTGCTCAAGACCAGCAGCGCCGACAGCCTGTTCACGCAGCACCTGGTGGCCGAGCTCGGAGCCCTCGATCCCAGTGGCGCACTGGCCGCGCGGGTCGTCGTCCTGCGCTTCCCGTCCTCCCGGCAGGAGTGGCTGCGGCTCATGTGCGCGCCCGCGGACGCCGTCGCGGTATGGGGCGGGGAGGGCGCCGTCGAGGGGGTGGCGGCCCATGTGCCGGCCGGGTGCCGGCTGGTGGAGTGGGGGCACCGGATCTCCTTCGCGTACCTGACGGCCGGCGTCTGGTCGGACGGGGTGACGCTCGACGCCCTCGCGGACGACGTGTGCCTGTACGAGCAGCAGGCGTGTTCCAGCCCCCAGGTGGTGTACCTGGACACCGAGGACGAGGAGGAGGTGTTCGCCTTCGCCGAGCGCCTCGCCGCGGTCCTCGCGGCCCGGCCGCCGGCCGCGGGCGCCGCGGCGGCCGGTGAGCCGGATCCCGCCGGGGCGGCCGAGCTGACCACCACCGAGCTGGTGGCCCGGCTGGAGGAACACCTCGGCCTGACGCGGGTGTTCGCCGCGCCCGACGGCTCGTGGCGGGTCATGGCCGACACCCGGTCGCCGCTGACGGCCTCGCCGCTGCACCGCAGCGTGTGGGTCAAGCCGCTGCCCCGCGAGCGGCTGATCGCCACCCTGCGCCCGATGCGCCGCTACCTGCAGACGGCCGGCATCGCGGGCAGCCCGTCCGACATCGCCGAGCTCTCCCGCACCGCCCTGGCCGCGGGCGTCACCCGGGTCACGCCGGTCGGCGCCATGCAGGAGAGCTACGCGGGCGAGCCGCACGACGGGGTCTACGCCCTCCAGCGCTACAGCCGCCGCGTCGCGGTCCGGGCGGACCCGGACCGGTTCGCCACCACCGCCTGCCTCGACGACCTGGTGCGGCCCGTCGTACTGCCGGCGCCGGCGGGCCCGCTGCTGGGCAAGGAGGACGTGCAGGGACCGGCCCGGGAGCTGGGCCGCGCCGATGCCGAGCTGTACTTCCGCAGCGGCGGCAGCACGGGCGCTCCGGCCCTGTCGGTGTTCAGCTACGACGACTACGACACCCAGATGCACGCCGCCGCCCGGGGCCTGCTCGCCGCCGGCTACGACCCGGTCGGGGACCGCACCGCCAACCTGTTCTACTGCGGCGCCATGTACGGCAGCTTCATCAGCTTCTTCTCCGTACTGGAACGCCTGGGCGGGGTGCAGCTGCCGCTGTCCGCGGGGCCGGACCACCGGGCCACGGCCGAGGCCATCGTCGAGCACCGGGCCGACACCCTGTTCGGGATGCCCTCCTACCTGTGGCAGCTGCTGCACGCGGAGGGGGACCTGCTGCGCGCCTACGGGGGCCTGCGCAAGGTGTTCTACGGCGGCGAGCACTTCACCGAGGAGCAGCGGCGCACGCTGAGGACGGAGTTCGGGATCGAGACCGTACGCTCGATCACGTACGGCAGCACCGACCTCGGCCCGCTGGGCTACCAGTGCGCGGAAAGCTCCGGCAGCGTCCACCACCTGCACTCCGACCTGCACACGATGGAGATCGTGGGCCTGGCCGAGGACCGGCCGGTGGCCCCGGGCGAGACGGGCCGGCTGGTCTTCTCCACGCACGCCCGGCGCGGCCAGCGGCTGGGCCGGTACCTGATAGGCGACCTCGGCCGGGAGGTCCCGGGCCGCTGCCCGTGCGGCCGGCGGGCGCCGCGCTTCGAGCTGATGGGGCGTACGGGTGACGTGATGCGTGTGGCGACGTACTTCCTGGGCTTCCGCCGCTTCCTGGCGCTGGCGGAGGAACAGGGAGGCCACCGGGGCGAGTTGCAGATCCGGCTGGACGGTACGGACGTCCGCGAGCGGCTGACCGTACGGGTGGAGCGGACTGCGGCGACGGACCCTGAGCGGTTGCGGGAGGTCTTCCTGTCCGGATACCCGGAGCTCCGCTCGGCGGTGTCGGAGCGGCTGCTGGACCTGGTGGTCGAGCCGGTCGACGGCGCGTCGCTGGACCGCAGCCCGACCAGCGGCAAGCTCCTCGCGGTGGTGGACGCCCGGCACCGCTAGGCCGCGGCGCTCCCGTACCGCCCCGCCGTCCCGGGCGGGCGGCAGGGCAGTATGGGGGCGTGCGGACGACGGAGCTTGTGACGAGGGCGGGTGCGCTGGCCGCCGGGGGCGGCCGGCGGATCCTCGGCATCGCCGGGCCGCCGGGGGCCGGCAAGTCCACGCTGGCGGCGCGGATCGCCGGGGCGCTCGGGCCCGAGCGGGCCGTGGTGGTGCCGATGGACGGGTTCCACCTGGCGCAGGCCGAGCTCGGCCGGCTGGGACGGGCCGACCGCAAGGGAGCTCCGGACACCTTCGACGCGGCCGGCTACGTCTGGCTGCTGCGCCGGCTGCGCGCCCCCGAGGGGGCCACGGTGTACGCGCCCGCCTTCGACCGCTCGCTGGAGGAGCCGATCGCGGGGAGCATCCCCGTCGGGCCGGCCGTACCGCTGGTGATCACCGAGGGGAACTACCTGCTGCACGACGCGGCGGACTGGGCGCCGGTACGGTCCCTGCTGGACGAGGCCTGGTACCTCGACCCGGACGACGCCCTGCGGGTGGACCGCCTGGTCGCCCGGCACGTGCGGCACGGCAAGGACGCGGCGCTCGCGCGGGCGTGGGTGGCCCGGTCGGACGAGGTCAACGCGGGGCTCGTCGCCCTCGGGCGCCACCGCGCCGACCTCGTCGTCGACCCCGGCTGACGGGAACGGTCGGCGGGCCCGGCCGTCCGGCCCGCGCCGCGCCACGGACGGGTCAGCAGTACTTGAAGGAGCTGATCTTGTCGTTGATCCACCCCGGGACGGCCGGCCACTTCTCCCAGGGGCCGATCCGGAACTGCGCGCCCCCGTAGTTGTTGTGCTCGTAGAAGCAGATGCCGCTCCCCGTGTTGTTGACCACCGACGAGGTCACGTCCTGCATGCCCGACCAGAGGGATCCGTCGCGCTCCAGCTTCCCCATGTCGGTGACGTTCTGGTTCGCCGCCATGGAGCCGAACTTGCCCCGGGGCTGCCCGTTGACGAAGTCGCCATCGGACCACAGGCAGACGTAGTTGGTGGGGCAGCCTCCGGAGCCCGAGCCGATGCCGAGGACCGTGGCGGCGCTCGCGGACGTGGCCGCCGTCATCATCAGGCCGGTGACGGCCGCGGCGCACAGGCCGAACTTCATCGTCTTCTTGCGCATTCTCATTGCCTCCGTGCGGTTCGGGTCGGGCGTCAGCAGTACTTGAAGGAGCTGATCTTGTCGTTGATCCACGACGGGAGGGAGGGCCAGTGCTCCCGGGGGCCGATCTTGAATTCCAGGCCGCCGTAGTTGTTGTGCTCGTAGAAGCAGATGCTGCTCCCCGTGTTGTTCAGCACCGAGGACGTGACGTCCTGCATCCCCTTGTCGATGCTGGATTCACGCCTCAGCTTCCCCATGTCGCCCACGTTCTGGTTCGAGCCGAACGAGCCGAACTTGGCGTAGTTCACGAACTTGCCCTCGATGAAATTTCCTTCGGACCAGAGGCAGACGAAGGATTCGGGGCACGCTCCGGCACCATGGCCGATGGAGACGACACTGGCGGCGCTCGCGGACGCCGCAGCGGACAGGATCAGGCCGGTGGCGGCCGCGACGCCGAGTCCGAGCCTGACCGTCATTCCCGTGGAACGCTTCATTTCCGGTTACCTCTTTCTGGGTTCAGCAGAACTTGAAGGAGCTGATCTTGTCGTTGATCCAGGAGGGGACGGAGGACCACTTCTCCCTGGGTCCGATCCTGAATTCCAGGCCGCCGTAGTAGTTGTGCTCGTAGAAGCAGACGCTGCGGCCGGTGTTGTTCACGACCGAGGACGCGCGGTCCTGCATTCCCTTCCAGCGCGCGAGCTTGGCCTCGAAGAAGAACTGGCCCATGTCCGTTTGGTTCACGTCCGAGCCCACGGCCCCGTAGTCGGATCCGCCGCCCGGGTTCCCCCTGATGAAGTCGTTCTCGCTCCACAGGCACACCCAGTTGGCGGGGCACCTTCCGGGGCCGGTCGAGATGTCGGTGAGCACGTCGGCGCTCGCGCTCGTCGCGGTCACCGCGACCACCCCGGTCACCGCGGCGGCGCTGACCGCGAGCCGCAATGCCGCCCTGCGCAGGTTCGTCATTTTCCTTCTCCGCCTTCCCGATTCCAGAGCACGGCCGGGACGCCCATCCGAACGTCACCGGCTGAAGTGGTGACGCAACCATGACAGCAACTGCCGTCACCGGTCAAGGCGGTGACGTTCGGTGGGAACGTCGGGGCCTGTGAAAGGCGGGAATTGGGTCATTCGACTGTCGTCGCCGACCCGGAGCGCGGCCCATGCTGGGGCGCGGTCGCCCGGGTGCAGGTGCACGGGCGGAGGGCATGCTCGGAGGAACCAGTGGTGGACCGTACGCCCGTCGTCTTCATCCACGGCGCGTGGTTGCGCGCCTCGTCGTGGGAGTCGTGGGCGGAACGCTTCGCGATGCGCGGGTTCCGCGCCCTGGCGCCGGCCTGGCCCGGGGAGGGCCCCGGCACCGGCCCGCCGGTGGCGGCCCCGGACGTGCTCGGCGGTGTGGGGCTGGACGCCCTGACGGACCACTACGCCGCGGTCGCCCGGTCGCTGGGCAGCTCGCCCGTCCTCATCGGGCACTCGGTCGGCGCCCTGGTGGCGCAGCACCTCGTCGGCGCCGAGGTCGGCCGGGCCGCCGTGGCCATCGCCCCGGCCCCGGTGGGCGGCGTCGCCCTGCCGGCCGGCGCGGCCGGGACGTGGAGACCGCCGGACCCCGCGGCCACGGGGCCGCTGGTGTCCCTGACGGCGCACCGGTTCCGCCGGGTCCTCGCGAACACGGTCGAAGCCGCCGAGTCCGACCGGCTGTTCGCCCGTCACGCGATGCCCTCGCCCCGGCGGCTGCTCGCCGACCTCGCGGCGCCCGCCCCCGGGGTCCTGCCCGACACCGGCAACGCGGCCCGGGGCCCGCTGCTGCTGGTCTCCGGGCAGGAGGACCGGCTGGTGCCCGACTCCGTGACGCGCGCGGCCTACAAGCGGTACGGCGACTGCACGGCCGTCACCGACCTGAAGCAGTTCGCCGACCGCGGCCACTGCCTGGTCCTCGACGGCGGCTGGCGGTCCGTCGCCGACTACGTGCTGACCTGGCTGGACGGACACGGCATCGGGGGCGCGCGCCCCGCCCGCGCCCTCCGCTGAACCGGCCGGCCTACTCGGCGGGGAGCCTGCCCAGGGCGTCGCGCAGGGCGGCCCGGGAGGTGATGCCGAGCTTGGGGAACACCCGGTAGAGGTGGGAGCTGACCGTGCGCGGCGACAGGTGCATGCGCGCGCCGATCTCCTTGTTGGTCAGCCCGCCGGCCGCGAGGTCCGCGATCCGCCGCTCCTGCCAGGTCAGGGTGGGTGCCGGGGCCGCCCTCGCAGCCGCGGCCGGCCCGGCCGCGCGCAGTTCGGCCCTGGCCCGCTCGGTCCAGGCCGCGGCGCCGAGCCGTTCGAAGGTCTCCGCGGCCGCCGTCAGGGCCGGCCGGGCCGCCTTCCAGCCGTGCGTGTGCCGCAGGCGGACGCCGTGGGCGAGGCGGACCCGGGCGAGCTCGAAGGGGAAGCGGCCGGCGTCCGGGTGCGTGGTGGCGCGTGCGTACAGGGCGTCCGCCTGCGCGGAGTCCGGGGCGGTCATGGCGAGGGCGCCGTACGTCAGCAGGGCCAGGCGCGGGGAGATGTCCGGGAGGCCGGCCTCCTCGGCGGCGAGGGCGTGCCGGCGCGCCTGCCCCGAGCGGCCGGTGTGCAGGGCCGCCTCGACGAGGTCGAGGAGGGTGCGGGAGGCCTGGTGGACGCAGGGGGCGAAGGTCCCGGGCGGGGTGATGCCGATGGCGTGCAGGTACGCGGCTTCGTGGTCGCCTTCCCCGAGCGCTGCGGCGGTGCCGATGGCGTCGGCGACCTGCGTGAGGAACCCGACCCCGCGCGGGCGCGCCCAGGCGTCCACCACGGCCTGTAGCTCGCGGGCCTCCTCGGCGTCGCCGCGCAGGGCGGCCAGCAGTCCCAGGTAGGCCCGGGTCTGATGGGTGAACAGGGCGTAGCCGTGCGAGGTGGTCAGGTCGAGGCAGCGCTCGCCGGTCCGCCGGGCCTCCTGCCATTCGCCGGCGGCGATCTGGTCGAGCATGATCAGGTGCAGCATGGTCATGCCGGTCGCGGCCGCGCCCGTCTCGACCTCGCGGTCCACGGTGCGCTCCAGGTGCGGGCGGAACCGGCCGAGGGTGTCGAGGTGGTAGGCGGAGACGGAGAGCCGGGTGAGGTCCCACGGTTCGATGTCGCGCGGCCCGGTGTAGGCCCGTTCGAGCCGCTCGCGGGCGCCGGCGCCGCGGCGGACGACGTCGCTCCAGGTGTCCTCGTAGATCAGGGAGTCGTGCGGGACGCGGCTGTCCAGGGAGCGGAGCAGTTCGTGCGTGCGCCGCCACGTCTCCTCGTCGCCGGCGTACTGGCTGATGGCCAGGAGCAGGTTCACCAGGCGGGCCGGTATGCCGTCCCGTGCGGGTGCGCCGCTCCCGTCCCCTCCGGGTGCGCCGCTGCCCTGCCGGCCGCTGTCGCGCAGTTCCTCGACGGCGGCGAGGACCTGGGGGTGCGCGGACCGGACGTCGCCGTCCTCGTAGAGCGCGGCGTAGGCCGTGGTGACCACGGAGGCGGCGGATTCGGAGGTGCCGGACGCGGTGCCGGTGCGGACGAGCTTGCGGGCGTGGTCGAGGAGTCCGGCGTGCCCGGCCACGAAGGCCGCGTCGCCGAGCAGCCTGGAGCGCTCCCGGGGGGTCTCGCTCAGTTCGGCGGCCCGGGTCAGCCAGGCCACGGCGGTCACCGCGCCGCCCCGCCGGGTCGCGGACTCCGCCGCCGCCTCCAGCGCCGCGGCGGCCCTCGCGTCGGGGTCGACGGTCGCCGCCGCCAGGTGCGTGGCGTGCCGTTCCACGTCGTCGCGGTGCACCCGGGCGAGGTCCGCGTGGGCGGCGCGGCGCTCGTTGGGGGTGGCCATGCGGACGACCGTCGACCGCACCAGGGGGTGCCGGAAGACGAAGTCGCCGCCGGCCGGGTCGTCGTCCAGCAGGCCGCAGGCGGCGGCCTCGTCGACATCCCGCATGCGGTAGCGCGAGCCGTGCGCCGGGCCGGTGGCCGTCCCGGCTCCGACGCCGTCCAGGGCGCCGCGGAGCAGCTCGGCCCGTACGGCGTCGCCGAGTGCCGCGACGCGCGTCCCGTACACGTGCTGGAGGCGCAGCGGCAGCTGGACGCCCGTGTACCCGAACAGCTCCCGCGGGGTGCGTCCGGCGCGGCCGGCCCGTACGTGGGGCGGGAGTTCCAGCAGCGCGAGGGGGTTGCCCCGGGCCTCGTCCAGGACGAGGCGCCGGATCGGCGGGGCGAGGCCGGGGTGGCGCAGCTCCAGCAGCTCCTCGGAGGCCCGTTCGGAGAGGGCGGTCACCGCGAGTTCGGGCAGTGCGGCGGAGTCGAAGCCGCAGGGCACGTCCGAGCGCAGCGCGACCACGAGCTTCATGGAGCTGCCCGCGAGCCGGCGCCCCACGAACCCGCACACCTCGGTGCTGGAGGCGTCCAGCCACTGGCCGTCGTCGAGGAGGAGCAGGACGGGCTGCCGGGAGGCCACGAGCGAGAGCAGGTCGAGGACGGCGATGCCGAGCGTCATGACCGAGGGAGGGGCGCCCGCGCTCCGGCCGAAGACGACGTCGAAGGCCCTGCGGTGGGCCTCGTCGAGCTGGTCCACGAAGGAGAGGACCGGGTAGAGGAACTGGTGCAGGCCGGCGAAGGGCAGCTGCGACTCGGCCTCCACGCCGGCCGCCCTGATCACCCGGTGGCGGGGCGCGGCCAGGTCCGCGACGTGGTCGAGGAGCGCGCTCTTGCCCACGCCCGATTCCCCGCGCAGGACGAGGGCCTGCCCCTCGGCGGCCGCCACGAACGCGGACAGCACCTCCCGCTCGCCGTCACGGCCGACCATCGACCGGGCGTTCAACTCCACCGCACCTCAACTCCGTTCGCCGCGGCCGCGGCGGACTCGGCCGGGCTGCGTGATCCAGAGCGTAGATGCCGTCCGGGGCACCGTCACGCGGCGGCCGGGCGGGCACGGCGTGACGGGCGGCCGGATCGGGACGGTGTGGGCGCCGCCGACGGGGCTGCTGGGCGGCGCATCACCGCTTCGACGGGTGATGGCGCGAGGTCCGCCGCAGAGGCGCCGGGTCGCGCGCCGCGGGCGGCCGGCGCGGGAGGTCAGCGCCCGGCCGGGGCCGGGGAGGCCTTCCTGCGGGCGCGGTAGGCGGCGGCCTTGATCTTGTTCCCGCAGGACTCCATGCCGCACCACTGCCGCCGCATGCCGCGGGAGCGGTCGAGGTAGACGCGCGTGCACTCCTCGTTCCCGCACTCCTTGAGGAGGTGGACGTCGGGGCCGCTGAGCAGTTCGACGGTCTGCCGGGCCAGGGTGGCCAGGGCCTGGGCGGGCGTGGCGTCGGTGTGCCGGCCCGCCGGGGTGAGCTGGGGGGTAGCCGGGACCTGGCGCGCGGCGGCGTTGAGCAGCCCGAGGGCCTGCCGGTCGAAGTCCTCGCCCAGGCGGCCGTTGCCGACGAGCCGGTACACGGCCTCGCGCAGGGTGACCGCCTCCCGGACGTCGCCGTCGGCGGCGGGCGTGACCGTGTCCACGAGTCCGGAGTCCAGGTACCAGGCGTTGAGCCGGTCCGGCGTCACGAGCATCTCGAACCGGGTCGAACGCCGGGCGCGCAGCGTCGCGACGAAGTCGAGTACCGGGTGCCCGCACACGAAGACATGGTCAAGATTCACATCACCATGCTGACAGGTGACGGTGGCGGGGGCAAGGCCGGGGTCGCGGCTCCGGCGGACACATGGGCCGGGCGCGGCTCAGACGGACCCCGCCCCCGGCCCGTCGAGGAGTTCCCTGAGGAAGCCGTCCCAGTTCAGGCCATCCGACTCCGCCTCGGCCGGAACGGCCCGGTAGGTGGCCTCCAGCCAGGCCGCCAGCCGGGCCGTCGGCACCTCGAAGAGGGCCTGCGCCTCCGGGGATTCCAGCAGCAGCCACGAAGCCGGCCGTTCGCGGGGCAGCGTCGGCCACATCCGCACCTCCCCGGATCCGCTCATCGCCGTGAGACCGCCGTGCAGCAGCTCCCGGCCGATGCTCCGGACGAGGGCCCGCCCGCGCCCCGCCGCGAACTCGACCGTGACGACCGACGGCTGCGCCCGGTCGAACCGGAAGGTGGCCCGCACCGGCAGCCGGGTGAACTCGTCCGGCATCCGGTCCACCTCCAGGCACAGCGACGGCACCCGCTCGGGCTGCGAACGCACCGGCGTGTGCGACTGATCGGGATGCATGGCGGGGGTTCCCTTCCGTAGGACGAAGCCTGCGCCGAGAACTCTCCGCCGGGAACCGGGGCCGCACATCCGTCACTTGACGGTGGAGGGCGCCGACAGTCAGCCGTCCGCGCGGCCGGAACCGCGCAGCGCCTCCCGCAGCCGGTCGCGCGCGGCCGTCTGCGCGGCGATCCGGGCCTCCAGGACGGCGAGCCGCTGCCGGGCCACCGCCAGCCCCTTCGGGGAGGGCGGTCCGGCGGCGACGTCCCCGTCCAGGCACGGCAGGAAGACGCGTACGTCGTCCAGGGTGAGTCCCGCGTCGAGCAGGGTCCGTATGTTGCGGACCCGTACGACGGCACGCTCGCCGTAGACCCGGTAGCCGTTCGGGGCCCGCTCGGACGAGATCAGCCCGGCGCCCTCGTAGTGGCGCAGGGCGCGGGCGCTCGTGCCGGTGGCCCCGGCCAGTTCCCCGATCAGCATGCGCCCATGTTCTCAGGCCACTGCCGCTCCCCCGTCGACCGGGAGCACCACGCCGGTGAGGAACGACGCCGCCGGGTCCGCGAGCCGGCACACCGCCCAGGCGATCTCCTCGGGCCGTCCGACCCGCCCGAGCGGGGTGCGCGCCACCTGCCACGCCCGTACCTCGGCGGCCCGTTCGGGGCTGAGCCCCTGGTGCTCCCCGATCGGGGTGTCCACCGCACCCGGTGCCACGGCCACGACGCGGACGCCGCGCGGGGCGAGCTCCACCGCCCAGCTGCGGGTGAGGGTGTCGAGCGCCGTCTTGGTGGCGGCGTAGACGGAGGCCCCGGGCCAGCCCCGCTGCCCCACGGCGGTGCTCACGTTCACGACGACCCCCGCCCCGGACGCCTCCAGCGCGGGGAGCGCGGCCCGGGTGAGCAGCACCGGCGCCACGAGGTTGACGCCGAGCTGCTCGGCGACGTCGTCCGCCGTCACTCCGCCGAGGGGGCCGGCGCGGACGATCCCGGCGTTGTTGACGAGCACGTCCAGCCGCCCGTGCGCGGCGAGCACCTCCCCGACGATCCGCTCCGGCTCTCCGGGCCCGGCCACGTCCCCGGCGAGCACCCGGATCCCCGGATGCCCGTCGGCCGTCCCCGCCAGCGGCCCTTCCCGCCGCCCGACGGCGACGACCAGGTCCCCGCCGGCGGCGAAGGCCCGCGCGGTCGCCCGCCCGATCCCGGTCCCGGCCCCGGTGACCAGGACGACGCGCCGGCCCCTGCTGCTGTTCGTGTCGATGTCCATGCCCCGAGGGAACAACCCTGCCGCCAGTGACAAGGTCAAGCCCGCAGAACCGGACCATTTGCCCGGCGCCTCCCCACCACCCGTCAGAGCAGCGCGCCGAAGGCGGCCGTGACGATCTCCATGCCCCGGTCGTCCTCCTCCCGGTCCCGGTCGAGCATCTGGTTCATGACGTAGGCCACCGTCAGGCGTGAGCCGGGGTCGCTCACGACGAGCGATCCGCCCCAGCCGCCCCAGCCGAAGGCGTCGCCGAACTTGCCGAAGCCCGCCGTCCAGCACATCGGCGTCCCCAGCACGCGGTCCTCGCCGCGGAACAGCTCCTGCCACGCGGGCTCGCACCCCCGGGGGGACAGCAGCCGTACGCCGCCCGCCGTTCCGCCGTTGGCCAGTACGGAGTGCACGAGGGCGACGGAGCGGGCGTTGCCGAAGCCGTTCACCGCCGGGATCCGCGCACGGCGCCAGGGCACCGAGTTGGCGTCCCTGACCCGGACCACCGGGCCGGTGGACTCGCGGGGTCGGCCGTCCGGTCCGGGCGGTGCGGTGGCGGCGTACTCGTCGGTCAGTGACGGCGGCGGGAGGAGCGGTGCGACGCGGTGGTCGTGGCGGGCCGGGAGCCCGATGTGGAAGTCCGCGCCCAGCGGCCCGGCCACCTCGTCGGCGAAGAACTCCCCGATGCCGCGGCCGGTGACGCGGCGGACGACCTCACCGATGAGGTACCCGAAGGTGAGCGCGTGGTAGCCGGCGGCCGTCCCCGGTTCCCATTCGGGGGCCCGGGCGGCGAGTCCGGCCGTCACCGCCTCCCAGTCGTAGAGCTCCTCGACGGCCGGGGCCGGCCCGGTCAGGTACGGCAGGCCCGCGCTGTGGGACAGCACGTGCCGCACCAGCACGCCCTCCTTGCCGGCGGCGGCGAACTCGGGCCAGTAGGCGGCGACCGGCGCGTCCAGGTCGAGCAGGCCCCGGTCGGCCAGGACGAGGGCGCACAGGGCGGTCATGTTCTTGGTGGTCGAGTTCACGGCGGTGAGGGTGTCGCGTTCCCAGCGGACGGAGCGGCCCGCGTCGGCGTACCCGCCCCACAGGTCGACCACCGGCTCGCCGTCGAGGCGGACGGCGACCGAGGCGCCCACGTCGTGCCCGGCCAGCGACGCGGCGAGGGCCGCGCGTACGGCGTCGAACCGAGGTTCACAGAGTCCCCTAACATCAGTCATGGACGAGAGCCTGCGGCAGGGCCCGGGCTTCCCACCCGACAGTTCCCGTACCGGTTCTGTCGGGCGGGGGAAGGACGCGGACGCGTGCTGGAGCGGCTGAACCTGGCACTGGACCACCTGGAGGCCCACCTCGACCAGGAGGTCGACATGGCCGAGGTGGCCCGGATCGCCGCCGTGTCGGAGTACCACTTCCGGCGGCTGTTCTCCGCGCTCGCCGGGATGCCGCTCCCGGTCTACGTCCGGCGCCGCCGGATGACGCTCGCCGGGGCCGAGGTTCTGGCCGGGGAGCCGACGCTGCTCGACGTGGCGGTGCGGTACGGGTACGGCTCGGCCGAGGCGTTCTCCCGGGCGTTCCGTTCGGTGCACGGCATCGGGCCCGGCGAGGCCCGGCGCACGGGGGCGGTGCTGACGGCGCAGCCGCGCATGTCCTTCCGTGTCGTCGTCGAGGGCGGTGCGGCCATGCGGTACCGGATCGTGGAGAAGGGGCCGTTCCGCTTCCTCGGCAGGAAGGCCCGGGTCCCCCTCGTGCACGAGGGGGTCAACGCGGCCGCCTCCGCGCACCTGGAGGGCCTGGACGAGCGGGCGGTCGTACGGATGAAGGAGCTCGCCGGCCCGCCCGGCCGGGCGGAGCCGGAGGGGATCCTGTCGGCCGCGGCGTACCTGACCGACAGCCGGGAGGAGGGCGCCCTCGCGGACTACTGGATCGGCGTGGTGACCGCCCCCGGCACGGCCGCCGGGGAACTGGAGGTCCTGGACGTGCCGGCCGGGACCTGGGCGGTCTTCGACGCCCGGGGGCCCCATCCCGGCGCGCTCCAGGAGCTGTGGCGCGACGTGTTCACGCAGTGGTTCCCCTCGAACCCGTACACCGCCCGCCCGGGCCCGGAACTCCTGCGGACCCGGCCTGCGGAGCTCGGCGCGGAGACCGGCTCCCAGCTGTGGATCCCGGTCGAGCGGGTCCGCTGGAGCGCGGGGGCGTAGTCGGCCGGCCCCGGACGTGGTCCCGCGCGTCAGCTCGCGAGCTTGTACGCGCCCCGCGCGGGCTTGGCGGGCTTGTAGGGGGCGAAGTCCGCGTTGTCCTTGCAGCCGAGCTGCTGCCAGGTCTTCTCGTTGGTCACCGGGTCGGTGCCCGTCAGGCGGTACTTGCAGGCGCCCTTGATGAAGTTGCCCCGCACGCCGCCGGGGAAGTCGATCTCCTTGTTCCACAGGTACGGGGACTGGTAGTTGTTCACCTGCGCCGTGGCGTTCACGTCGATGCCGCCCGGCGCGTAGATCTCGTAGACCCAGCCGGTCTTCTCCGCCCCGTACGTCGCGAACCGCTTGGCGACGCTCTGGTCGCAGCTGGTGCTGAGGTGGGCGCTGAGCTGGCCGCCGCCCTTGACGATGTACTCGGCGAGCGGGATGAGCTGGTCCCCGCGCGGGGTGAAGCCGGTCTTGAAGATCTCCTCGACGTTCTCCCTCGTGTCCCCGCGCCACAGGGTGTTCACGTCCTCGCGCCACTGCCAGCGCTCGCCGGAGGCCGTGGCGGCCACGGTGCGGGCGATCTCCGTGTTCGTCGTGGTGCGCCACCAGTCCCAGGCCCGGTACTCCACGACCGGTCCGCACGGGGCGGTCGTCGTGTCCTCTTCCGCAGCCGGCGCGGCAGCGGCGGGTGTGACGGCGACGGACAGGAGGAAGGCGGTGGCGGCGGCGAGGCGCAGAACGGCGTGCGGCATGGAATGACGACCCATCAGTCAGACGGCCAGAGGGCGAAACCCCCTCTTTATAGACGGGGCGATCGGCCGCCGGACTGCCGCGTCACGGCGTTCCACCCGTGCGGGTGGATCAGTCGTACCGGGTAAAGGCTTCTGCGCTCGCGGGGTGTCGGGCCGGGCTCGTCATCCGTCCTGCGGCCGGGTGCGCCGGGCGTAGGCGCGGGCCGCGCGGGCGCGGTCGCCGCAGCGGGTGGAGCACCATTGGCGGCGGCCGTGGCGCAGCAGGTAGCGGTTGCAGGGCGGGGAGGCGCAGGCCGTGAGGCGGTCGGCGTCGGGGCTCGTGAGGAGGTCCGCGGCGTCGGCGGCGAGGGCCGCGAGGGCGCGGTCGAGGATCTCGCTGGTGGGGCAGGGGGTCGAGCGGTAGGGGCCGTTCTTCTCGTCCCAGTGCAGCAGGGCGGCCGTGGGGGCCTTGGTCAGCGCGTCGTTGACGGCGGCCAGTGCGGCGGGCAGGGCGGGCAGTCCGGCGGCGCGGGCGGCGAACAGCGACCTGAGGTGTTCGCGCATCGAGCGCAGCTGGGCCGCGCACATCTCCCGCACCCCGGCGTCGGCGGGCGCGAGGCCGTGTGCGGTCAGCCAGCGGTTCGCGCTCTCGGGGGTGCCGAGGAGGTCGGCGTACTGGCCTCCGGGCAGGGCGACGGCGCTGTTGACGAAGTCGAGGGCGATGCGTTCCTCCGCCCCCGGCGCGGGTGTTGGCGCGGATGCGCCGTCCGGGATCTCACTCATGGATCTCATGTTAAGCGTTGCGCCCATCCGTGAGATAGCTCTACGATCATCACGGATAACCAACCACTCATCCGTGAGGTTCTGATGGCTGACACCAGCACGCCCGTTGAGCCCGTATCCACCCCCGCACCCGTGCCCGTCCGCGTCTTCGGCGGTCCGACCGCCCTCTTCGAGTACGGCGGCCTGCGGTTCCTGACCGACCCCACCTTCGACGCACCGCGCGAGTACCCCGTGCCGGGCGGCCTGCTGGCCAAGACGGCCCCCGCCGCCGCCACGCCGGCCGACCTCGGCCGGATAGACGTGGTGCTGCTCTCCCACGACCAACACCCCGACAACCTCGACGAGTCCGGCCGCGCGCTGCTCGCCGACGTCCCGCTGACCCTGACCACGCCCGGGGGCGGCAAGCGCCTGGGGGCGGGGGCCAGGGGGCTCGCCGACTGGGAGTCGGTCGACCTCGACCGTCCCGGCGGCGGCACCGTCACGGTCACGGGCGTGCCCGCCCTGCACGGACCGGGCGCGCGCGAGGAGGTCGAACCGTTCACCGGCCAGGTCGTCGGGTTCGTCCTCACCGGTCGGGACCTGCCCACGGTCTACGTCAGCGGCGACAACGCGTCCCTCGAACTGGTCGGGCAGATCGCCGAGCGGTTCGGCCCGGTGGACACCGCCGTCCTGTTCGCCGGCGCCCCGCGGTTCACCCGGCTCTTCGACGGGGCGCTGATCGTCCTCGACAGCACGCAGGCCGCCGAGGCCGCGCGCCTCCTCGGGGCGCGCCAGGTGGTGCCCGTCCACTACGACAGCTGGGGGCACTTCACCGAAGGACGGGACGAACTGATCGCCGCCTTCACCGCCGCCGGCCTGCTCGACCGCCTGGACCTGGGCGAACGGGGCTGACGCCGATGGCCGGGCGGCCTCGTGAGGAGGCCGCCCGGCCGGTGGCGGCAGGGGTGCTACTTCGGGCAGGCGTCCTGGGTCACCTTGCCGCCGGACGTGGACGCGGTGGCCGGGTCCATCGACAGGCACAGGCCCGTCCAGTTGTTGATGAAGTAGTACGCCGGCCGGGACCCGGTCGCGGTGGCGAGCTTGGTCGGCATGACGTTCCACATCTGGCTGCCCGAGAACCAGCGGGTCTCACAGGGCCACCAGAACAGCTGGGTGCCGGCGGCCGGCGCGGTGCCGTTGTTGTACGGCATCGTCAGGCACTTGCCGTTGCTCGCCTTGATCCAGAAGTAGCCCTTGCCGTCGAACGTGTCGGGCTTCGTGGCCGTCCACTGGTGGCTGCTGGGCGGGCTCGACTGGCAGGGGCGCTGGGTGACCAGACCTCCGTCACCGGCGTCGAACTCGGGGCCGCGCACCATGCACCGGCCCTGGTACTGGCTGTTGGAGTACGTCTTGTCGGCGTTGACCAGCCAGATCGACCGCTGGCCGCCCTTGACCATGTTGTCGTCGTTGTGGTCGATGATCGCGTTCACCAGGCCCCAGCCCGGGAAGTCCGTCATGATGATGCCGACGCGGCCCGCACTGCTGTTCAGGTGCTTCATCAGGTCGTAGTTGACCGCGGGGACCTCGGTGTTCACCCCGCCCCGGACCTCCCAGTAGCCACCGGCGACCAGGGTCGGGGACAGGCTGGGGAACTTGGACGCGGACGAGTAGGTCACGTACAGGTCATTGGCGTTCCCGGTGATCGCCTTGTTGACGTTGCCCTTGACGTAGCCCCACTTCTGTCCGACGCTGTCCGGCTCCCAGTGGTCTTCCTTGCGGTCGTTGAAGCCCTTGAGACCGTGGCTGTCGTCGGCTCCGGCATTGTCGAAGCTGCCCAGGACCACCTTGCCCCGGACCTCCCCGAGCGTGGGCACGCCCGCCCGGCCGCCGCCCGACACCGAAGGCGCGTAGAAGAGACCGGGATACTTCCGCACGTAGTCGCCGAAGATCTCCCGGACCCTGTCCGGGGTCGTCGAGTCCGGGTCGTTCTCGCATTCGGTGATCTTGGATTCGCTGCCGTACACGCACTCGGCCTTCAGCCGCATCACGATCGACTCGGTCGGATGCTGGCGCAGGAACGACTGCGCCTTGGTCAGGACGTCGTCGAAGTTGGCGTTCTGGTACTTCACGCCGTGGTGGATCGTGAAGGCGGCTCCCCCGGAGACGCGTGCCCGGATGTCGATGGCCCGGATGCCGCGGTCCAGCTGCGCGGCGAGGGTGTTCGCGCTGTCGCCGTAGTCCTCCTGCGTCTGCACCCAGGCCCCGCCGTGGATGGAGAGCGTGTCGTGGGTGCCGGGAATGGACATGTTCGAGAGCTTGGTGTCGCTCGCGATGCCCCACATCCACTCGGCACGGTCCGCCTGCCCGAGGTTCTCGAAGGCGTCGCGGTTGGTCGACCCGGCGGCCCCGGCGGGGGCGGGGCTGAGCAGCACGGCACTCAGGGCGAGGCAGGCGGCCGTCACCAGACCGGCGAGCCGGCGGGGGCGCCGGGGCGGTCGGACGCCGTCGGCGCGGGGGGTGGGGCGGGACATGTGACTCCTGTCCGAGTACGGGTGGTGGCGGTGCGGACCCCACCCTGACCGCCGCCCCTATCGTTCCGCTTACGTGCCGCTTACGTGCCGCGGCGCACGTACGCTCGTGCCATGACGCTGACACCGCTGGTGCTGGGCATCGACGCGGGGGGCAGCGGGCTGCGGGCGGCCGTCGCCGCCGTGGACGGCGGCCCGCCGCTCGCGACGGCCTCGGCCGGTGCGGGCAACGCCCGTTCGGTCCCGGAACGGCTCCTTGCGGAACGCCTCGCACGAGCCGTCGGCGAGGTCCTGTCCGCCGACGGCCGGGCGGCGCGGGTGCGGTGCGTCGTCGCGGGCTTCGCCGGAGCGGGCATCGCCGGAGCGGGCGTCGGGGGTGGGACCGGTGGAGCGGGCGCGGCGGGCGACGACGGCCGCGCCCGTGCGCGCCGGGCCCTGGACGCCGCGCTCGCGCGTCACGGCGTACGGGCCGCCTCCGTACGGGTCATGGCCGACTCCGAGGTGGCCTTCGCGGCGGCTCCCGGGACGCCGCCGGACGGTCTGGCACTGGTAGCCGGAACGGGCGCGGCCGCGGTCCGGATCCGCGGCCACCGGCTGGCCGCCGCGGTGGACGGCTGCGGGTGGCTCACCGGCGACGACGGCAGCGGCTTCTGGATCGCCCGGGAGGGCGTCCGCCGGGCCCTGCGCGGCCTGGACGGCCGCGGGCCCGCCACCGAACTGCTGCCCCGCCTGGCCGCGGCGTTCGGCGCCGGACCGGCCCCCGTCGACTCCGCCGCCTCCGCCGCGCCCGCGGACCCGTACGCCCTGCGCTACGTCCTGATCGACGGCGCGCGTGCCGCGTCCGAGCCCGCGCGGCTGGCCCGGCTCTGCCCGGTGGTGTTCGGCGCGGCCGCGGACGGCGACCCCGTCGCGGAGGGGATCCTCGACGAAGCCGCCGACCTGCTGGCCGGGAGCGTGGCGGCGCTCCGTCCCCGGCGGGGCGAACCGCTGGTGACGGTGGGCGGCCTGATCGGCCCCGGCGGCCCCCTCCTGCACCGCCTCACCACCCGCCTCTCCGCCCGGGCCCTGACCCCCCACCCGGTCCCCGACGGCCTGCCGGGCGCCGTCGCCCTGGCCCGCGCGGGGGCGAAGTCCGCGGCGGCCGACGGCACCTGACACGTATTCGTGCGGCCGCGGCCGGTTGCGGGATCATGGGGGGATGCGTGCCGCCCGTCTGATCCGCATGGCGCTCCTCGTCCAGTCGAGTCCTGGGCTGACCGCCGCCGCGCTGGCCCTGGAGCTGGGGGTGTCCGAGCGTACGGTGATCCGGGACGTGCAGGCCCTGCAGGAGGCGGGGGTTCCCGTCCGGTCCGAGCGCGGGCGCACCGGTGGCTACCGGCTGGCGCCGGGGTACCGGACGCGGCTGACCACGCTGCGTCCGGCCGAGGCGGAGACGCTGTACCTCTCGGGCATGCCGGCCGCCCTGCGCGATCTCGGGCTGTCGGGGGCGGCGGACGCGGCACGGCTGAAGCTGTCGGCCACGCTGCTGCCCTCGCTGCGGGCGGCGGCCGAGTCCTCCGTACACCGCTTCCACCTCGACGCCCCGGCCTGGTTCCGCGAGCCGTCGGCGCCGGAGTCGCTGCCGGAGCTGGCCCGTGCCGTCTGGGCCGACCGCACCGTCGAGCTGGCGTACGCGCGGCCCGGCCGGGAGGTGATCCGGCTGGTGGAGCCGTACGGGCTCGTCCTGAAGGCGGGGGTCTGGTACCTCGTGGGCCGGGTACCGGGCGGGGCTCCGGGTCGGGGCGGCGCGTGGCGGACGTACCGGGTCGACCGTGTCACGGCGTTGTCGCCGGCTCCCGGCGCCGAGGAGCCCTTCGTCCGTGATCCGGGGTTCGACCTGGCCGCGTACTGGGAGGAGCACTCCGTCGCCTTCGCCCGCGCGTTGCTGCGTACGAGCGTCACCGTGCGGGTGACGGAGCAGGGGCTGCGGCGTCTGCCGGCCGTGGTGGATGCGGCGGGTGCGGGCGAGGCGCTGGCGTCCGCGGGCGCGCCGGACGCGGCGGGGCGCGTCACGCTCGAACTGCCGGTGGAGTCGGAGGAGGTCGCGTTCGAGCAGTTGAGCGTGCTGGGCGCGGAGGCGGAGGTGCTGGCCCCGCAGGGCCTGCGCGCCCGCTTCCGCGAGCGTGCGCAGGCCCTGGCCGCCCTGTACGGGGCGGAGGAGGATCAGCGGTAGTCGTCCGCGGAGGCGTCCTTGCCCCCGTACAGGACGTCCTCGAAGTAGGCCCAGGCGTCCGGCCGGCTGCCGTCGACGTCGCGTACGCCGTAGGCCTCGGCGAGGTCCGCGCTGGAGGCGGACCTGCCGTTCCAGCGGGCCGCCCGGCCGGGGTCGGCGGCGAGTGCGGCGACGCCGCGGGCGAGGTAGTGGGGTGACTCGGCGATGGCGAAGTGCGGGTCCTGGGCGGCGGCGTCGCGCCAGTTCTCCTCCGTCACGCCGAAGTGGGCGAGCATCTGCTCGGAGCGCAGGAAGCCCGGGGTGACGGCGACGGCGGTGCCGCCGTACTCCGCCAGTTCCCGGCCCAGCCCGAAGGCGATGCGGATCGGGGCGCTCTTCGCGAGGTCGTAGTAGAGGTTCTCGCGGTAGCGGCGGTTGGAGCGCTCGGTCCCGTCGGTGACCTCCACGTGCAGCGGCGCGTCCGAGCGGATCAGGAGGGGGAGGGCGAGTGCCGCGGTGATGACGTGGGAACGGACCCCCAGTTCCAGGATGCGCAGGCCGTCGGCGAGGGGCGTCTCCCAGCTCTTCTTGCCGAAGACGGAGCCGGAGATCAGGTTCTCGCCGCCCCAGAGGTCGTTGACGAGGATGTCGAGCCTGCCGTGGTCGCGGTCGATCCGGCTGACGAGCGCGCGTACCTGATCCTCCTCCAGGTGGTCGGTGGGTACGGCGATGCCGGTGCCGCCGGCCGCGGTGACGAGTTCGGCCGTCTCCTCGATGGTCTCCGTCGTCCGGCCGACCTCGCTGACGCGTGCGCGGGTGGTGCGGCCGGTGACGGACACGGTGGCTCCGGCGCGTCCGAGTTCGACGGCGAGGGCGCGTCCTGCGCCGCGGGTGGCTCCGGCGACGAGGGCGATCCGGCCGGTGAGGGGGGCGGTGGGCGGGGTGGTGTCCTTGTCCATGACTTCACGGTGCACGCCAAAGGTGACAGTTCCCGTCACCCTTTTTTCCGTCTTCCCTTTCTCGGGGCGATGCCCGATGCCCGTCCGATTTATCACAGCACTGTTATATTAGCGCTGTGACATCTTCAACGGATCCAACCGGCCCAACGGACCCCACCTCGCTGCCGGACCCCTGGCACGCCCTGCACGAGCTGCTGGCCGCCATGGACGCCGAGATCGAGCAGGTCTACGTCGAGCGCGGCATCGAGGGGGTACGGCCCCGGTTCGCGTACCCCCTCATCCGGCTCGCCCACACCGGACCGCTGACCATCCGCGAGCTCGCGGAGTCCCTCGACCGCTCGCACTCCGCGATCAGCCAGACCGTCGCCGCGATGCGCAAGGAGGACCTGGTCAGCTCCGAGCCCGGACCCGACGCCCGGACCCGGCGGATCGACCTGACCGAACGGGGCCGGGCGCTGGTGCCGTTCCTGGAGGCCGAGTGGCGCGCCACCCACGCGACGGTCGCCGAGCTGGACCGCGAGGTCCCGTACGCGATGACCGCCGTGGTCGAGGAGGTCCGGCGTGCGCTCGGACGCCGGTCGATGCGGCAGCGGATCCTCGGGCACCTGGCCGAGCCACCGCGATGAAGGGCCGTGTCCATGGGCGCGTCCACTTCCTCGACACCCGCCCGCTGCGCGGCAGCCGCGCCTTCCGCGACCTGTGGATCGGCACCTCGGTGTCCCAACTCGGCGGACACATGGCCAACGTGGCGGTGCTGGCCCAGGTCTGGGACCTGACCGGCAGCCCGGTGGGCACCGGAGCCATCGGCCTCGCGACCGGGCTGCCGATGCTGCTGTTCGGGCTGCTCGGCGGCACGCTGGCCGACTCCGCCGACCGCCGCGCGGTGGTACGGGCCACCACCACGGGCCAGCTGCTGGCCTCGGCCGGGCTGTGCGCCCAGGCGCTGTCGGACAACCGCAGCGCCCTGCTGCTGCTCGCCCTGGTCGCCGTCGGAACGGCCTGCGCCGCTCTCGGCGCCCCGGCCCGGCGCACCCTCCCGGTCCGGCTGCTGCCCGGCGACCAGGTCGCGGCCGGTCTCGCGCTGGCCAACGTCTCCTTCCAGGCGGCGATGCTGGCCGGGCCCGCGCTGGCCGGGCTGATCATCGGCCGCTGGGGCTTCCCCGCCGCGTACGCCGCCCAGGCCGCCGCCACCGCCGTCGCGGTGCTCACGGTGGCGCGGCTGCCCGCCGTGCGGCCCGAAGGCGCGGACCCGGGCCCTGACCCGGACCCGTCCGGCGGCGGTCGCCGGCCGGAGCGCGGCGGCTGGGGCTTCGTGCTGCGCCGGCCGACGCTGTGGGGCTCGATGGCCACCGACCTGTCCGCGACGCTGCTCGCCATGCCCATCGCGCTCTTCCCACTGGTCAACGAGGTCCGCTTCGGCGGAGACCCGCAGACCCTCGGGCTGTTCCTCTCGGCCGTCGCGGTCGGCGGGATCGGCGCCGGTCTGCTCTCCGGCACGGTGACGCGCCGACGCCGGGGCGGCCTGGTGCAGCTGATCGCGGCCGGCGTCTGGGGACTGGCCCTGACCTGCTTCGGTCTGGCGGAGTCCCTGTGGCCGGCGCTCTGCTGCCTGGCCGTGGCGGGAGCCGCCGACACCGTGTCCGTCATCACCCGGAGCGCCCTGGTGCAGTTGGAGACCCCGGACGCGTACCGTGGCCGGGTGTCCTCGGTGGAGCACGTCATAGGCGTCGCGGGCCCCGAGCTCGGCAACTTCCGCGGCGGCCTGCTGGCGTCGGCCACGTCGGCGCCCTTCGCCCTGGTCCTCGGCGGCCTCACCGCCACCCTGGCGGTCGCCGCCGTCTCCGCCGCCAACACCCCGCTCCGCGCCTACCGCACCCCGCCGACGGCCGTCCCGGCGACGGGTTCCGGTCCCGGCACCGAGGCCGACCGCTGACCGCCGACCGCCGACCGCTGACCGCTGACCGCTGACCGCTGACCGCCCGAGCGGCTTCCAGACGGGGCGGGCGTCAGCCCTCCGCCTCCGCCGGGCGGTCGGCGGGGGCGGTCGACATGACCAGCTGGGTGATCGTGAAGCCGTCCGGGGTGTGGACGTCGATGCGGTACAGGCCCGGGGCCGGGGCGGTCGCCGTGGCCGTGGCCGTGCCGTCCTCCCAGGTCAGGGGGAGGGAGGCCGGGCGGGACGGGTGATCGAGGTCGGTGAGGCGGCAGGTCAGGCCCGGGAGGGCGGTCACGTCCGTGAGGCGGAGCTTCCAGGGGCGGCCCGCCTCCACCAGGTCCGGGGCGGTCAGACCGCAGCCGGCTTCTCCCAGGGGCGGGCCGGGGTTGACGTCGTCGCGGACGATCTCGGTGACGGCGTCCAGGGCGGTCCTCGCCCTGGCCACGTCCCCGTGTTGCAGGGGCAGGTGGGTGACGATGTCGGTCAGGACCGCCGACTCCTTGTAGACGGTGCCGTCCCCCTGCACCCGGAAGTACCGGACGCGGTCCTGCCGGTCGCGGACGAGGCTGCCGTCGGAGTTCTGGCGGGCGCCGTCCAGGTGCGGCTCGGCCCCGCCGCCGCTGATCGTCAGGTTCTGCCAGGTGGGCTGGTTGACGCCGACGACCGAGCGGTGCCCGGGCAGGGTGACGGTCTTCTGCCGGTGGTGGAAACGGGCCGCGTCACGGGCCAGTTCCGCGCTGCCGCCGAGCCCGGCGACGTCGCTCGGCGTGAGGTGGCGTACGTCGTCCCCCGCGCGCACGGCCCGGTACTGCGGCAGCAGGTCGTGCAGGCCCGGCATGGTGGCGCACATGGCGCGGAGCTTGCGGTGCGGGAGTGGCACGGGGGCGCCGCGGCCGGTCGCGAGGATGACGGCGGCCTTCACCGAGCCCTGGAACGGGGTGCCGAGCGTGATCACGCCCCGGGTGTCGCCCTGGAGGTCGCCGTCGTAGCCGGGGTCGAGGGCCGCGCGGGTGACGAGCCCGCCCATGGAGTGCGCGACGAACACCAGCCGCCCCTCCCGCTGGTCGACCCGGTGCAGACGCGCCTCGGCGTGGGCCCGGTGGCGGCGCCACTCGGTCAGGTGGATGCGCGCCGCGTCGGCCAGGAGACGGCCGTTGACGGCGACCGGCAGCCGCCAGTCGTAGGCGAACTCCAGGATCGCCGCCTCGTGCGCGACGCTGGTGCGGATCGTGTCGACCAGGTCGGTGTACGGCTCGCTGCCGGCCAGGTACGGGGTCCAGGCGGAGTGCCTGAGGAGGCCGGTCGCCCTGATGCGGCCGGTCTTGCCCGCCAGCTCGTCCTCGGTCATGGTCAGGGACTTCAGGCCCGAGGGGGTGGTCCAGGCCTTGAGCAGCCAGGAGATCCCGCCGATGCCCCAGACGTCCTTGCCCGTCGTCGTGTCGTGCAGGGTGCTGCCCATGATGCCGGGCACGACGACCACCGCGTCCTGGGTGACGTGGTCGGGTAAGTGCCCGGCCCGGTTCCGGTGATCCTGGTGCTGGTGCTGCCGGTTGTCCATGTGAGTGAAGAATAGGGCCGTGGACGGGGAGCGAGGCGAGATCGGCTTAGCCGATGCCGTGGAGGAGGCGGCGGAAGCGGCGGAAGCAGGGCAAGTGCCTTCCGCGGGGACCCTGTACGTGCTTCCCATGGAGGACGGGACCGAGGCACTGCGGCAGGCCGTCGGCGCGCAGCTGGAGGCCGTGTCCCTGTGGTGGGAACGGCGGCCGCCGGAGGGGCCCGGCTTCGTGCGGGTGGCGCCCGGCGCGCCGGTGACGTGCCGTCATGACGTGGAGCTCTTCCTGGAGACCGCCGGTATCCGGGAGGCGGAACCCGACGTCCCCGTGGTGCTGTACGTGACGGGCCACGGCCTGACCGGCGGCGCCGGCCGGCACTTCGCGGTCCTGAGCGGCACCGACCCCGCCCGGCTCCTGGCCACGGGCCTGCGTACGGCGGAGATCGTGATCGCCGCGCTCGACTCGCACGCCCGGGACGTCCTGGTCATCGTGAACATGTGCGAGTCCGCCGCCGTCCGCGCCGAACTGCTGGACCTCGTGGAGAGCCTGGACGCCACGCGCACCGAACACGCGACGCTCAACGTCCTGACCACCGCCGCGCCCAGGATGCGGGTGATGGGCGGGGAGTTCGCGCTCGTACTGCGGCGGGCCCACGAGTGGCTGAGCACGGCCGGCGGGATCACCCGCGAGTACCTGACGATGGAGGAGTTCGGCCGCGCCCTGTACCAGGCGGCGCGGACGATCGGCAGGGAACGGGGCCGGGCGCTGTCCCTGGACTGCCGTACGCTCACGGCCGGCAAGCAGCACGTCCCCACCGCGGCCCTGCCCAACCCGGGCCACCGGCCGGAGGAGGCCGCGGTGGAGGAGAGCCGGCAGGAGGTCGCGGCGACCCTGGCGGACCTGGGCTACTGGCTGGAGAAGGCCAGCGGCCGCACCGGCGCCGACGACCCCGGCTGGTACTTCTCCGGCCGCAGGGAGCTGAACACCGCGGTGGTCTCCTTCCTGACGGGCGCACCCGGGGTGCTGGTCGTCACCGGCATCACCGCGAGCGGGAAGTCGGCCATCCTCGGCCGTGCGGTGACCTTGAGCGACGCGCGCTTCCGGGCCTCGGCCCTGTACGCGGCGGCCGTCGGTCACTGCCCGCCGTACACCGTGCCGGACGAGGGGGCGGTGACCATCGCGGTCACCGCCCACAACCGGGAGCCGCTGGGGCTGTTGCAGGTCATCGCGCAGCGGCTGGGCGCCGCCCCCGACCCTTCGGGCCGGGACCCGCTGAGCCGCTGGCAGCAGGGGCTGCGGAGGTTCCTCGACGCACCCGGGCCGATGGTGACGGTCGTCGTCGACGCCCTCGACGAGGCGACCGACCCCGCGGCGCTGGTGCACCAGGTGCTGGTGCCGCTGGCCGGGCACCTCGCGCACCCCTCCCCCGCCGGGCCGGCGCTGCCCCTGCGGCGCGGGGTGCGGCTGGTCGTCGCCGTGCGCAGCAGTGACGGGGAGGCCGAGGGGGAAGACCAGGACCTGCTGGGGCGGCTGCGGGAGGCGTTCCCCGAGGCGGCCGTGCTGCGCACCGACGGCGAGGACATGAGCGCGGACGTCGCGGGATACGTACGCGCCCTCCTGGACGGGGAGGACGGCTGGGCGGGGCACGACCCGGCCGAGGTCTCGCGGACGGTGGCCGGGGCGGTCGGGCGGTCCTTCCTCGACGCGCGCGTGGCGGCGCACCAGCTGCGCGCCGGGGGGCCGCGTCTGCTGGCGGACGCCGGGTGGCTGCGGCGGCTGGGCGAAGGTACGGCCGGGCTGCTGAAGGACGACCTCGCGCGGGCGGCGGAGGACGGTCTCGGGGCGCAGGACGCGCTGGCGCTGCTGCGCGCGACGGCCTTCGCGCAGGGGCGGGGCCTGGCCTGGGGCGAGGTGTGGCCGGCCGTGGCGTCCGCCGTCGCCGGGCGCTGCGTCGAGGACGCCGACGCCAGGATCCGGGTGCTGCTGGAAGGGCGTCTGGCTGGGTATCTCACCCGTGACGTCGAAGAGGACCAGCGGGTGTACCGGCCGGCGCACGACCGGCTGGCCGCGGTCCTGCGCGCCTGGCCCGTGGGGGGCGGGGCGCCTGTTGGGGGGATGGGAATGACGGACGCTCAGGACGACCCTGTCGATAGGACCGAACGGGCTGAACAGGCTGGACAAGCCGAACAAGCCGAAAAGGCCGGACTGGTTGAACCGGCTGGACCGGCTGGCGGGTCCGGCTCGGCCGGGGAAGGCGCGTACGGCGGCGCGCACGCGGGCGGCGACGCCGCCGTGCACGCCCGCATCGCGGAGGCCCTCGCCGACCTCGCCGCGCCCCACACCACCGGCGACGCCGCCGGCACCGCCACCGCCCCGCACCCGTACGTACGCCGCCACCTCGCGCGCCACGCCCGCCTCGGCGGGGTCCTGGACGACGCGCACGTGCCGGCCGAGGTACTGCCGTGGCTGACCGGCAGCCCGGTCCGCGGGCTGCTGGGGCCGGGCCGGGGGCGGGAGGACCGGCTGTGGCTGGAGGCGTGGGCAGCGGTCGAGCCGTACCTGCACCGGGCGGACCGCCCCTCGCGGCTGGCCAGCCTGCACCTGGCGCACACGGCGCTGCGCCACCCCGGGCTCCCGCGCCCGCGTACGCCCGGGGACGCGGCGCCGCTGGCGGTGCTGTGGTCCCGGTGGACGCCGCCGGTGAACGTCCTGGCCGCCCTCCGCACCACCGTGCGCTCCCTGGCGGCGGTGCCCGCCCCCGACGGGCGGCCCGCCCTCGCGGCCGGTGACGACGAGGGCCGCATCGAACTCGTCGACGCCGTCGAGGGCACGGCGGTCCGCGAGCCGATCGGCGCGCACGACGGAGCCGTGCGGCACCTGCTCCTCGCCCCGCGCCCCGCCCAGTCACCGCTGCTGGTGTCCGGCAGTACGGACGGCACCCTGCGGCTGTGGGACCCGGCGACGGGCCTGCGCCTCGACCGGTTCCACGCGCCCGGCGGGATCTGGATCGCCGGCGTGTGCGCGTACCGCGACGACGGGCACGAGCTCGCGGTGGTCTGCGTCGACGGGAACGGCTCGGTGGTCTGGTGGAACGAACGCATGGGCGCGCTCGACCTGTTCACCCTGCCCGGTGACACACCTCGTACGACGGCCACCGCGCTGGCGGCGGTCGAGGACCCGCCGGGACGGCCCCTGCTGGCGATCGCCGACGACGCGCACCTGGTGTTCCGGGATCCGGCGGCCGGGACGGAGGTGGCCCGCTTCGAGTTCCCGGCCGACGTACGCGTACTCGCGCCGACCACCCTGCCCGGGACGGTCGCCGCCGGCCACCCCGACGGGAGCGTCACCGTCTGGGGCACCGGCGGGCCGCTCGCCACCCTCACCGGCGCCGGCGGGCCGGTGACCTGCCTGACCGCGCTCACCCTGCCGGGCCCGGAACCCCTGGGAGGCCCGGAACCGCGCCACCTCATCGCCGCCGGGACCGGCAGCCGCATCGCCGTCTGGGACGTATCGCGGTGGGACACCGCCGCGAAGGAGCCGCCGGGGCTGCTGAGCGGGCACACCGCCACCGTGACGGCCCTCGCCCCGGTCACGGTCCCGGACCCGGACCCGCAGTCGAAGCCGGGCTCGGGCCCGGGCCCGGGCTCTGAACTGCTCGCCTCCGCCTCCACCGACGGCACGCTGCGCCTGTGGAACCGGGAGGTCCTGGAGCGCGCGCTCACCACCGCCCGGACACCCGCCGCGCCGGCACCGACGGGCGGCGCGCTGCTCCCGCCGGAGGGGCGCGGGGAAGCGGGCGGCGGCCCGGCGTGGTTCGCGCTCAGCGGGGACCACCCGTACATCGAGGTACGGGACACCGGCACGGGGGACGCGGTCGCGCGGATCGACACCGGCCGGCCCGCGTCCGCGCTGGCCTGGGCCCGGCGGCGGGAGGGGCGCCTCCTGGTGTCGGCCGGGTACGGCGACCACGGCATCCGGCTCTGGGACGCGGAGACCCGCCAGGCCCTCCCGGACGTCCTCGAAGGGCACTTCCTCCCGGTCCGCGCCCTCGCCGCCTGCACCACCGCGGCCGGTCGGCACCTGCTGCTGAGCGGCGGGGACGACGAGACGGTACGGCTGTGGGACCTGGACGTCCCGGGCCAGCTCGCGGAGTGGACCGGGCACGACCTGCGGATCCGGGCCGTGGCGGCCGCCTCGACCGGCGCGGGCGGCGACGGCGAGGAGTGGCTGGCGTCGGCCGGATCCGACGGCACCGTACGCCTGTGGGACGTGGAAGAGGGGCAGCTGGGCGCGCCCCTGCGCTGCGACCAGGGCCTGCTGCACGCCGTCGCCGTCAACCCCTCCCCCGACGGCGGGCTTCCGCCGCTGCTGGCCAGCGGCGGCGACACGGGGACGGTCCGGCTGTGGGACCTGCGCGAACGCCGCCCGCTGGGCGTGCCGCTGACCGGGCACACCGGCGCCGTCCTCACCCTGGCCGCGTGGAACGCGGGCGGCGGGCTCGGCAGCTTCGTCGCGTCCGGCGCGGCGGACGGGACCGTACGCGTCTGGGACGCCGTCACGGGGCGGTGCCGGCTGCTGCTGGCCGCGGGGAGCCCCGTACGCGGTATCTCCGCACACCCGGTGGCGGGGGCCGGGGGCGGCGGGCGCGTGGTGCTGTCCTTCACGGGGGACGCGGGAGCCGTGGTGGCGGAGGTCGATCTGGCCCGCTGCCGGGGGGCGGGTGGGGCCTGATCACCCCGGCATGCGCCCCCCGTGCTCCTTCGTGCGCCCCCGTCGGCCACCGCAACCCGGTCGCTTCGGTCGTACCCGAGCACCAAAATGATCGTTCGGCACATGTCACGGACCGGTACGCCGCTCGGCGAACGCGTTCCGCACATGACCTGCCCATCACATGAGCACGTCCGAACATCCCGAGCATGAGCAGACCCGGCTCTCCCGGCGGCCGGACCGACCCGCGTCCCGCGGGCCCGGCCGCCGGAGAACCATGAGCATCACCGGCCGGCGACCCGTGGAGGGCGGGCCGGAGCAAGGAGCGGCCGTATGAGCCAGGACACCGCACAGCCGGACGTCGCCCTCGTCCCCGCGCCGGCGAACGGCATCTGGCGCCTGGGGAAGTACAAGGAGCCGGTCAAGTACGAGACGATCAGCCAGGAGGACCACGCGCGAACGGGCGGGAACCGCTGGAGTCTGGTCAGTTACGGCACCCTCTACTGCGCCTCCGAACACGACGGCTGCTTCGCCGAGGCCCTGGCCCCCTTCCGCGTGCACCCCGCCATGCGGGAGGTCATCGCGGACGACTGGCCGGAGCCGGCCTTCATGACCCCCGGCAAGATGACCCGGGAGTGGACCACCAGCCACATCCTGGTGCGCCTGCGGCCTCCCCGGGACGCCCGTTTCCTCGACGTGGACGACGAGCGGACGCTCGCGACGCTCTCGCGCGAACTCGGGGACAAGCTGGCCGAACAGGGGGTGGACCGGCTCACCACGCAGCACGTCCAGGGCGTCAACCGCCGCATCACCCGGCAGATCTCGGCCTGGGCCATCACCCAGCGCACCGGCCCCGGGCAGCAGGAGCGCCTCATCCACGGCATCGCCTACCGCTCCCGCTTCGGCATGCGCCAGTGCTGGGCGGTGTTCAACGACGTGGAGCTGACGCAGGAGGAGTCCACGTACATCTCCCCCCAGTCGGACGCCCTGCTGAGGGTGGCGGACGAGTACGGCCTGACGATGCTCTGAGCCGACGCCCACCAGAACCCCACCCTGAAACCCACCCCTGAACCCCACCTCCAAGCCAACCGCGAAACCAACCCCAAAACAACCCCATCCGCATCGCCCGAAAGGACGAAATCAACCCGGTTCTCCTCCGCCTCCAGGCCACCGGCCCGCCCCGGGCCGGTGACAAAACCCCAGCTCAACACCGAACTCCGAACCAAAACACCGAACTTGACGACCCGTCCGGACCCCGCCGGATTCCCCCCAAGAGGTGGAGTTGGAGGGGGATTACGGGTAACGTAACCAGTACACCGACCGACTTGGAGCCTGGGGGATCTCATGAGTGGATGGTGAACGCAGACCGCCAGCCGGCCGGCCCATTCCGCCCGCCCTGGCAGACGCTTACCGGCGGGCCGGACACACGGCAAGAAGCGTTCGCAGCTCGCCGAGACCGAGCGTCCCCTCCGTCTGCCCTCACGGCAGTACGCGACAGCCGGGCCCCGCGGGCGCACCCACCTACACCCGTCGCCTGAGCACGCGACCCGCCGCCGATCGGGCGCGCGGTCAGGGCAACGAGGGAGACCCGATCATGCCTTCTGACACCACCACGTCCCCCGCCGCCGTCGCCCTCGCCGTCGCCGTCCCGAGGAGCGCCGCCAGCGCCGAGCGCGCCCACGCGGACTCCGTACGCATGGGCATCAGCGAGATCGCCCGCTTCCTGCAGGAGAACCTCGGGCAGCGCCTGACCGCGCGGATCGCCAACATCAGCGACCCCAAGCAGGTCGGCAAGTGGGCCTCGGGCGCCGCCGAACCGCGCCCCGAGGCCGATGAGCGCCTGCGCGCCGCGCTGCAGGTCTTCCGGCTCATCCACGACGCCGAAAGCCTCCACACGGCCCGCGCCTGGATGATCGGCATGAACCCGCAACTGGAGGACGAGGCACCGGCCCAGTGCATCGCCGACGGCCGGCGGCGCGACGTGATGGTGGCGGCCCGCGCCTACGTCGACGGCGGCTGACCGCGGTGCAGCGGCTCCCGCACGTCATGGACGACGCCGACGCTCTCCCCCGCGACGTGGACGAACCCGCGCCGCTTCGCTCTCGCTGACCTCCCTCCAGCGCGGAAGGCCGTCATCGGGCACGTCCGGAGACGCGAAGTGGAAGGGCACGTCGAGGTGCTCGGCCAACGCACGGCCGGCCGCGGCGGCGGCAGCACCGGGAGGACGGCCGTCGGAGAGGTCGTAAACGGTCGCCAGGTGTTCCTCCCCCGCCGGTGCGTCCAGGACCACGGCCAGGTGTACGAACCAGCCGTGGACGGTGTCCCCGTCCCAGAACGCCTCCACCACCGCCACACGGCCGGACAGAGCCGCGGTGCGGGCCGCGAGCGAGGGAAGGTCCAGCGGATCGGGCGGCCTGCGCCGCACGCGGTCGCCCAGTGCCTCGTACCGCGCCTGCACCACCAGCTCGGCCGCGTGCAGACCCACCTCAAGCGGACGCAACGCCTCCCAGACGGACTTCACCGCCGTCATCCGGCGGTCGCGCAACACGTCGGCGTCGACCTCTCGGCGGGTCCGCTCCTCCAGGTAACCCCACCACCGGCTCACGAAGCCACCGGCCGGGATCTCAGGGCACACGTCATGGGCGCCGAACATACGCCAGGGCCGCGGGCAGCGGCCACCGCCCGGTCTGTCAGGTGTCGTACTCCCCGTTCCACGGAGCCGAGAACCCCAACCCGTCCGGATACAACTCGGCCCGGTCGTCCTCACCGTCCCCGGCACGGCACTCCGTGACGAGGCCGAAGAGCACACCGTCGACGGTGAGCCTGAACGGCCGGATCGCGATGTCGCAGTACTCGCGCTCCGCGAGACCGTCGAGGACGGCGGCCAGCCGGGCCTCCGCACGGGCGACCACGGAACGGTCGCCATGCGGACGCCTCATCTGCTCCGCCCGCGTGCCGGCGCACCAGATGTCGGACTCCTGGTGGTGTCCGTCGTGGTCGAACTCGTGCAGCACGACGAAGAGCCGCTGCCGCTCCTCCCAGCCGTCCCCCATCACGTACCCGTCCGGGAACGCGTAGGTGATCGAAGCCAGGAACTGGCCGCCGCTGAACCGGCCGACGGTGCTCGTCCGGTAATCCGGCTCGTGGACGATGGGGACGATCTCGGGGACGGCCATACCGCACCCTAACAAGCCGTCTCATCTGGCGAGTCTCCGGCAGTGGACGAGAGCTGCGGTGACGCCCGCGAAGGCGAGGACCGTTCGCCATGACCGACAGCCCACCCACCAAGCCAGATGCCGGCGGAGGCTGCCAACAGGCAGAAACCCCGAACCTGCTTGCGCCGGGCGCGCCTCGGCAGGCGCGAGGGGCCATCGCCGACCGGGCGAAGGCGTCTGGCAGACTCCGCGGGCATGGGAATGTCCAAGCGGTCCGACAAGGCAGACAGTGCTGGTCAGGCTGAGGAGAGGGCCGACCTGAGCGTGCTCCTGCTGCAGGGCGAAGACGTGATCGAGCAGGTGGGCCGGGCCCACATGTCCTGGGGCTTGGGTTCAGCGGACCGCTGGGACCTGGACCAGACGACCGGCGTCATCACCTGGACCTTCCCCGACAAGACCGCGACCGCGTCGGCCCAGATCCTCGGCAGCTTCGCCCCCAGAGCGGGCTCGTGGCTGTGGGCCTGGGCCGACCAGAGCCTCCTTCCCCACATGACCCGCGACTCCCGCAGCTTCTGCGACTGGGCGGAGGCCAACGGGCATCCCGGGCTGGCCCAGCCCACCGCCTTCCCCAGCCCCTAGGCTTCGCACAGTCGTACGACCATGGTCGTAGGCGGCTGCTTCCTTGGGCCGATTGACGCCGACCGGGGCCCGCGAACGATCATGGGACAAGAGGATTGATCGGGCGCCTTACGGCTGGGGGGATGCTGCGCATGTGGGGCAAGTGGATCGGCTGCACCGTGCCGGTGGCCGCGCGGGGGCCGTTCTCCGCCGCTCAGGGGGCCTGGTCCGCGATCAGCGACCAGCCGGGCCTGGTCGGGCAGGTGGGCGGCTGGGATCCGGCCACCGGCCGTGCTCATCTGCTGGGGCTGTGGACCGATGAGGAGGCCTACCGCCGCTTCATGCGCGAACGACACGACGCCGTGGCCGCCGCCAACCAGCAGAGCGGCAGCTACACCGCGATCGACGTCGCGGCGGGCGAGGTCGTCCTCGAAATGGCGGGAGACACGGCCGGCCTGCCCCACGCCCTCGAACACGCCGCTCTCGAACACGCCGCTCCCTGGCACGCCCCTCTCCTACGCGTCGCCGACTGCCGCCTGCTGCCCGGCCGCGCGGAGCACTTCCTCGAAGTCCAGCGCGAGGTGTGGGCGCCGGGCATGGCGGCGGCCGGCGGCATGCTGGCCGGGATCGTCACCCGGCTCGACCCCCACCGCTACTTGGTCACGACCCTGTGGTCGAGCTCCACCGCCCACCACCGCTACACCACCCGGCACCTGCCGGCCCTGCGTTCCCGCGCCGCCCTCGAAGGCGACCTCCAGTCGATGGCCGGACACGCGCTCCCCCTGGAGCCGGCCTGGCACGTCCTGCCGCGCCCCCGCGATCCCGGCGACGAGGGGGCGTGATGCCGGGAGTGCAGAATCTGCCGATCTATGCCGTGGGGGCGCTGCTGATCATCCTGCTGCCGGGGCCGAGTCCTCTGTTCACGCTGTCGGCCACGACGGGCGCCTGAGCGTCACTCCCCCGCTCGGTTCAGCAGTCGTAGCGGTGGGCGTACGGGGTGTCCGGGCAGGCGCGGCAGACGAAGAAGTAGACCCCGCCGAGGTCGCCCAGGTCCATGCCGTGCCCGAACGCGGCGAGCGCGGCCGGATCCGCTTCGGCCCGGTCCTGGTGGGGGGCGCGGTCGTCGAGGGGGAGCCAGCGGCCCGCGGCCGGTTCGGTCGCCGTGATGCTGAGCAGGTGTTCCATGCGGGTACCGCAGCCGGCGCAGTCGGGCCAGTCGGGTGCCTGGGTCCAGCCGGGGTAGCCGCCGATCTTGCTCTGCTGGGTGGTGGCCACGTCGAAGTAGTCGCAGCCCCGTTCCGCTTCCAGCGCCTCGAACCGCTCGACCAGCAGATCGCCGAGCCCCTCCGGCACGTCCCGGTTCGGGTACTCCACCGCCGGCGTCGGCGACAGCGTGCACGGGCGGGGCAGGTACTCCTCCTCCGCGGTGTGCGGGCGCGGCGGTTCCGCGACGGTGGCGCTGACGGCCGTCGTGGCCGTGCCGCGCCAGCGGAGAGCGGGGTTGGGCGCGTACTGGCCGTCCTCGTGAACGAGCGGGCACCACAGGATCTGCAGCAGGTCCGTGCCGGCGGGGAAGACGAGGCCGGGTACGTCGCGGGCGTACAGCTGCAGCACCGGGACCATGGCGACCGGTGCGGGGCCGACGGGCTCGGCGAGCGGCTTGTAGTGGCCCGGTTCGGCGCACGCCGGCCAGGGCTCGCCCTCGGGCCACAGCAGCGGCCCGCCCACGGAGCTGTCACCCGCGCCCGGCTGTCCGGCCCGCGGATAGAGGAGGGTGGTCTCGCGGGCCAGACCTGCCAGCTCCGGAAAGACCGCCTCGACGTCGAGGGGGATCGGCGCCAGCGGTCGCGGTCCGGACGACGCCCGCCCAGTCACCATCGGGTCACCACCGGGCCCTCACCACGCCGTCGCCATCGGGCAGGACGGCGCGGAGCAGCGGATCACGCTCGTCGAAGTGGACCGGCAGGGCGCGGGCCGCCCGCGCGTCGGCCACCAGGGCGGCAAGCTCCTGGTACTCGGTGTCGTCGACGAGCGCGCTGCTCACCGTCCCGTCCGGCGCCTCCCAGACGAACTCCACCGCTCCGTCCTCGGGCAGCGCGGCCAGGACCGCGCCGACGTCGGGGGTCAGGTCGGGCCAGACGGTGAGCACGGCGCGCGGGGTGAGGCCGGCGCGTACCTTGTCGAGGTTCCCCGGCGCGATGCGGTGCCAGCGTTCGGCGTTGCGTACGTAGGCCTCCTCCAGCAGCGCGGAACGGCGTACGTCCAGCACCGCGCGCACGCGCGTCCAGAAGTCCTCGTCAGCGGCCCCGGGCGCTTCCGCGTCGTCGGAATCGGCAGCGTAGGGGGAGGCCGTCATCGGCTCGGGGAAGAGGCCGAGCTCCCGGGTGCGGGCGACGGCGTCGGCGCAGGGCCGGTCGCTGCCGACGTACACGTACTGGTCGTAGCCGACGTGCACGGTGAAGCGCTCTCCCGGCGCCTCCAGCCGGCACCAGGCCCCCTGGTCGCGGAGCATGGCCCGGACCAGTTCGAGGGCGACGGGGAGGGAGACCTCGGCGCCGTCGTGGTAGCCGGTGAGGTCGGGCGGGAAGAGTCCGGCCAGGCCGTGGCCCTCTGCGGGTGGCTCGGCGCCGAAGTGGACGAAGCCGGTGACCGCGGGCTCGCGGGTCTCCAGCCGTTCGATGCCCGATGCCTCCGCGAAGGCGGCGACCGCCGCCAGGTACGCCGCTTCGACCGGCCCGTGGTCGCTGACCGTCTCCTCGGCGCCGGTGTAGTGGCCGTGCTCGCCGCGGTCGGCGGGGTCGTACTTGGTGATGCGGTGCACGAAGGACGGCGGCACGCTGCTCCGCTCCCTGGGGGGTCAGATGGGGTGCCAGGCTAGCTCTCGGGCCGAGGAGGGCATCGACGGGGGGACGGCGCCGGCTAGTCCAGGGCCGGGTACTCGGGTGAGGGGTGTGCCAGTTCGGGGTGGTCCACCATGTACCAGTCGCCGTGTATCGCAACCATCGCCCAGTGCCACGGGTCTTCGTGGAAGACCAGATCCCGGTACGTCTCCTCGGGCGGCCGGTACTCGTACCACTTCGAGGCGGCTTCTTCGGCCTCCTCGGGCGCCAGCCCGCCGTGGTGTCGCATCACCCACGCGTAGGCGCGCCGTTCGGACAGCAGGTACTCCAGGTACTTGGCTTCGCTCGACGTCACGCTATCTCACGCTCCACGCGCTGACCGCGGAGAGCGGGATCCGGAAGTACTCGCCGAGGATGGCGGGGAGGCTGCTGGTGCCGGATATCAGCTGGCAGCCACGGAGGTTGAGGAAGGCGGGCGGGTAGTCGGGGATCTCGGCGGCCTCCCGGTCGAAGTCCTCGGCGAACCGTTCGTCGGGCAGGCCCGCGTCGCCGAGCCGTCCGGCCACGTCCGCGGCCCAGCGCCGGTGGGGGGTGAGGCGTCCGGTGATCACCACGCCTTCGGTGGCGATCGTGATGCGCGGGCCGTCGCCGTCCATCTCGGTGCGGTTGATGAGGTCTGTCAGCAGGTCGTCTCGTGTGGTCGTCACACCCTGACTCTAGTGATCATGGTGGCGGCGGGTGGCCGATCCGGAGCCGCTGCCCTGGCCCGGTGATCGAGGACGGTGCCACGTGCCACCGACAAGGGAAGCGTGACGACGGTGCGGCGGAGTCCGTGAGCTGGGGCGCTGGTTGCGCAACTACCCCGACGCCGTCCGGGACTTCCGGCCGCCGCCCGACGCGCGGTCCTGCTCGGCGGCGCGGCCGACCCGACCCGCATCGAGCAGCAGGCCGCCCCCTGAGGACTCCGTCGCCGCACGCTGGCTGAGTCCCGTGGGCCTGGGATGATGGTCGGGTGTTGGTCAACGTAGAGGCGGTGGGGCCCTCTTCGTCGAGTCCCGTGCTGGTCCGGGTGCACTCGGCGCTGGGCACTGTTGCGGCCTGGCCGAGCCGCCTCCCCCGGCGGGCGTCGGTGGGTCGTGGGTCGAGGTCCGTGTCGCACGTGACCGCGTCACCGTGTGGCCCTGGGCGCTCTGACGGCCCGGACCGGCCTGACCGCTACCGGAAGGCGGGGTCCGGGATCTAGGGTCGCCCCATGACGAACGAGTACGGCCCTTCGGGCTGGGTGGCGGTCTTCGAGGCGCAGTTCGACGGGGACCAGGAGACGCGGCGCCCGGTGGAGGCGTGGCATCCGCAGTCGGGCGACGCGATGGTCGTCGACTGGATACGCGGTCGGCTGGTCGCGGCGGTCGACGAGCCCGGGTTCCTCAAGCTCGCGAGGGGCGCGGACGGCGACCACGCGTGAGCGCCCCCGCGGCGTGATCCGTCAGGCGAGGGCGCGGACCGCCGACCACAGGAGGTCCCCGTGTCCCCTCACGGTCACTGACCGGTCTTCACGCTCGGGCCGTGGGTGAAGGCGTGCCGGTAGGCGGCCGGGGTCATGCCGATCTGGCGGCTCAGGTGTTGGCGGAGGGACTCGCCGGAGCCGAGGCCGCTGCGGGCGGCCACGTGGTCGACGGTGAGGTCGGTGGTCCCCAGCAGCTCGCGGGCCCGCAACAGCCGCTGTTGGAGCAGCCATTGGAACGGGGTCACACCGGTCTCGGTGGTGAAGCGGCGGGTCAGGGTCCGCACGCTGACCTTGGCCTGTCCGGCCAGGTCGCGCAGGGAGATCGGCTGGTCCAGACGGTCTCCGGATGAGGAATTGGGACGAGGACGGTGTCCGCGCGCGGATACGGGAGATGGCCGCCCTGGATCCGGGGCGGGAGCGTTTCGGGGCCGGCACGCATCGGTACGCGCTGGGCCCGCGACTGCCGGAGGCGGAGATCCGGGCCTTCGAGGAGTCCCACGGGATCGCCCTGCCGGTGGAGTACCGGTCCTTCGTCGCGGAGGTGGGAGACGGCCCGGCCTGGCCCGAGCACGGTCTGATGCCGTTGCCCCTCCCCCGCCCGGAGGCCGACGACGACTGGGCCGTGGACGACGAGTGGGAGGAGGACCGGCTGCCCGGTCGGCTCGCAGAGCCGTTCCCGCTCACCGCCCCCGCGCCCGGCCGGATCGAGGTGCCGACCTCCCGCCTGACCCCGGGCACGCTGATGCTGGCCGAACGGGGCTGCGGCATGTTCGTCCGGCTCGTCCTGAACGGCCCGTACTCGGGTCAGGTCTGGCAGATCGACCCGGACTGGGGAGGGTTCGTGCCGGTGAGCCCCGGCTTTCGCGCCTGGTACACCGACTGGCTCCGCTCAGATCTGTGAGCGGTCCGAAGGCGAGGTGAAGCGGGCGGCCGCGGCGCCGGTGAGGTGTCCGGGCGGGAGGCTGCGGCCGAAGGCGAGGAGGAGCAGGTCCTGGGCCGCGCCGTACACCGGTTCCGCACCGGGCTGCCCGTAGGACCAGTCCATGTCCTGCGCGCACAGCCGTACGCCGGTGAGGTCGACGCCGAAGAACTTCAGGCCGCGGGGCCGGATCTCGTCGAGCAGGACGCGCAGCCGGTCCTCGGGAACGCGTCGGTCGAGCCCGAGGGCGGTGGTGACGTCCAGGCCGTGGACCACGTCGTGGCCGAGGGCCGCCGCGAGCCCGCCGACCGGCGGGGTCCACGGGTGGTGGGCGTGGTCGCGGAGGAAGCCGCCGAGCTCGGCGGTGGAGTGGGCGGCCGCGTCGCGGCGGGCGACGCGGTCGGTCATGCGGTGGAGGTTTCCGCGTGCCTTCAGGAGTTCGCCCAGGGTGGCGGGGAGGGAGAGCCGGAAGCCCGTGGACATGTGGGCGACGACCTCGCGCACGGTCCAGCCCGCGCACAGGCTGGGGGCGTGCCAGTCGTCGGCCCGCAGGGCGTCGAAGAGATCGGCCAGTTCGCGGCGTTCGGAGGCGATGGCGGCTTTGAGGGCCGCCTTGTGGGCAGCTTGCTTGTCTGCGGTGGGATCCGTCGCGCTTCGCATGGACCAAGCCTGCGGGCGGCTGATCCATATGGCCAATAGACGGTCATGCTGCCGTCCAGAAGCACTGGTTATGCGCCGGGGGCGACGGCAGGCAGCGGGCGTGAGGCAGGCCGCTCGTAGGATCGGCGGATGCGCAGACGGCAGCCTCCGACCTCCTTGTCCATCGACGTGCCGGATGGGCACGGCGTCATCGAGGTGACCGGCTACGCCGGCGGGAGCCTGCTGCTGCTCGTCGGCGATCCGGTGTTCCTGGAGGGCAACGACGGCTGCGGCAGCGTGGGTTGGCTGGCGGCCCGGGCGGGCGCGGGCGGGCCCGGGCTCGACGAGGTCAAGTACCTCACCGAGTGGCTCGGCGCCCCCGGCCTCGTGCCCGATCCGCGTACCGGGCGGGTCGAGCCTCCGGACCCGGAGTCCCTGCGGCCGCTGCTGAGCCTGCTCGCCCCCGGGCGGTACGTGATGAGGGCCGAAGTCGCTCCGCACCACCTGCGGGTGGTCCACCCGCGGGCCCGCCAGGTCCAGCACTGGTACCCGGACGAGGACCTGGCCCTGGTGACCACCGACGCGTGGCCGCCCCGGGACCACAGGGCGGTACGCGGCTACCGCGACCGCATCCGCGCCGGGGGCGAGCTGCCGGCGCTGGTCGCACTGTTCCCCACCCCCGACAGCTGGGTGGGCTACCTCCTCGACGGGCACCACAAGCTCGCCGCGTACCAGCAGGCGGGGGTCGCCCCGCTGGTGATCAGGCTGACCCCCCAGGAGCCGCGGCCCGTCCGCCGCGACGACGTCGACCGTGCCCGGGTGGCCTTCTCCGACGACCGCCGCGACGAGTCGCTGGGCAGGGTCTTCGCGTACATGCGGGCGGAATCCGTGTGACGCCGCCCACCGCCGGCGACGGCTGCTGCCGCCACTCCCCCACTCCCCCGCCCCCTGACTTTTGTCCGCGGACAAAAGTCAGGGAGGTCTAGGAGCCGCTACTGCGGTGCAGCGCCCGTCGTCGGGAGAGGACGAGCCGGCGGTGCTGCCGGTCCACTTCGGTGACGACGACCGTGAGCTCGTCCCCGATCCGGACGACCTCCTCCGGCGACTCGACCGGTGTCCAGTCCAGCTCCAGCAGGTGGACGAGCCCCTCGATGCCCTCGGCGACTTCGACGATGGCGCCGAAGGAGACGAGTCGGGTGACCCGGCCCGACAGCGTCTGCCCGATCCGGGTGTCGTCGGCGAAGGGCTCAAAGGGGTCGGGCTGCGTGGCCCGCAGGGACAGCCGGGCTTCGCCGTTCCAGGTGTCGAACTGGAGGAACCGGCACGTGACGCGCTGCCCCACTTGGACGATCTCAGTGGCCGCGTCGAAGCGCTGCCAGGCCAGTTCGGCGAACGAGATGAACCCGACGCCGGGGTAGACCGGGTGTGCGGGGCCGCCGTCGAGGGCGACGAACACCCCGAAGGGTTCGATGGAGGCGACGCTGCCCGAGAGCCGTTCGCCGAGTTCGAGGGAGCTGAGGAACTCCCAGAGCCCTGGTGTCTCTGCGATGTCCATGGCCCGCCACCCTATGGCCCGTGCCGTGAACCCGCACGGGCGGGGCGGCCGTTCTCCCCCCTCCCCCGGCCCCGTCGCACGGTGTGCTTCCGCAGCAATGTCATGTCCTCGAAGAACTGGAGGGCGGGACTTGCTCCGCCCCCGACTTTTGTCCGCGGACAAAAGTCGGGGGGTTCGGTACGAAGAGGCTGAGCCGGTACGTGGTCGGGTGGATCAGGCGCCCGCACCAGGTGTCCATGCGTACGGCGGACCAGTCGAGCTCCGGGTCCGAAGCCCGGAGCCGGCGGATGTGTGCCTGGAACTCCGACGCGTCCTGGGTCTCGAACAGCACGTCCCATCGGCCCGCGTCGGGCGCGAACCGGGCAGCGCTCCGCTCCGCCTCGTCCCGGCGGCGGCCCTTCCTCTTCCGTTGTCCTGGCATCGCCCCAGCATCGTCGGCCGCACGCTGCCGGAGCAAGAGGTGTCAGAGCAAGAGGTGGCGGAGCAAGAGGTGGCGGCCGGCTCGCCCCGACTTTTGTCCGCGGACAAAAGTCGCCCTCCCCCGGCCCCTGGTGCGAACCGCAGGGCCTCACCGCAGGCTCCGCTCCGCGGCCGCGGTGGCTGGAGTCCGCTGCCATGGACGCCACACTTCTTGACCGCCGTGCCCGGACCCTGTCGGGCACCATCCCTCCGCCCGTGGTCTCCCTCCTCCTCGAACTCGGCCACGAGGAGGAGGTGGAGCTCCAGGCCGGACGGGCGGAGTGGTTCTGCGCGCTGGAGTGGGCGCGGCTGCTCGGTGACGGGGGGCGGCAGGAACAAGCGTTGGAGGTGCTCGCCCCGTACGTGGCCACCGGCTGGTGGACGGCCGTGCGGGCGCAGATCCGGCTGCTGGAGGACTGGGGTCGGGTGGAGGAGGCGATCGCGCAGGCCCGGCCTCACGCGAGGGGCGGCGGGTTCAAGCTGGAACTGCTCGCACGCCTGCTCGCCCGGCACGGGCACCTGGACGAGGCGGTGCCTCTCCTGACCGCCGGGATCGAGGACCCGGGCCTCGCCACCGCTCTCGTCGAGCTCACCGAGGGGGCTGACCTGGACGAGGAGATCGCCCCGCTGCTGGCCGCCCGGATTCCCGTCGGGCACCGGTGCGAGGAGCCGTGGTGCTGCCGGGGACTCGATCCCGATACGGCCATCGGCCTGCTCGCCACGGTGCGCGAGCGTCAGGGCCGGATCGACGAGGCGATCGCCCTGCTCCGCACCCGGCGGATCACCTCCGTCAGTGGCCAGGACCAGCTCGCCGACCTGCTGGCCCGGCAGGGCCGCATCGAGGAACTGCGCGCGTACGCGGTGTCGGATCCCCACGGGCACGCCGCACGGAGTCTCGCCGGGCTGTTGGAGGGACGCGGCCATCGCCGTGTACCGGCAGCCGGTACACCGGTCGCACGCGGTGCTGGACCTCGCCGACCTGCTCGCCCGGCACAACCGTGGGGACGAGGCGATCGAGGTGGCGGCCGCCTTCGCGGACTCCCCCGGCGGTGCGGACGACTGGGTCGCCGACAGACTGTCCACCTTGTACGCCGAACAGGGCCGCCCCGCCGACGGCCTGGCCCACCTCGACATCCTGACGGCACGCTGGGGCGACGGGGAGGAGGACCCGGCGTTCCTCGGTCCCCGGCTGCGGCTCATGGCCGCCTGCGGCCGGCGCGACGAAGCGGTCGGACTGGCGCGTGCCCGGTCCGAGGACGAAGGACGGTACGTGGCGGCCTGGATCATCGCCGACCTGCTCGCCGAGTCCGGCCGGACGGAGGAGGCCGTCGCGCTCCTGGAGTCCCACGGCCACGAGCACCACCGCACGGACCTGGCGAGGCATCTCGTCACTGTCGGCCGGGTCGAGGAAGCCGTGGAACTCCTCCAGTGGCGCGAGCCCGAGCCCGAGCCCGAGCCCGAGCCCGAGCCCTTCGTAGTGATGTGATCGGGGAACGACGACGGCCCGACTTTTGTCCGCGGACAAAAGTCGGGCCGTCGTCTTGAGGGGATCGGCGGTCAGCGGCTGCCGGTCGTCCTGCCGTTGCTGTCGATCAGGAGCATGGTCAGCTCCGCGCGCTGCCTCGGCGGCATGTTCTGGCGGATCGCCTCGAAGACCGCCTGGGGGTCGCCCCACGCGACCGGGGGCGCCTGCGTGCTCTTCGCCTGGACCGGGATCGCCATCTCCCGCTCCGGCTCCGACTCCGACTCAGGCGCGGATACGGGCTCGGGCTCGGGCTCGGCAATGACCGGCTCCGGCGTGCTGTGCGCCTGCGGAGCCGGGGCCTCTACCGCAGCGGCCGGCTCCGGCTCCGGGGCCCGACTTTTGTCCGCGGACAAAAGTCGGGGCTCCGGGTCGGTGTGCTCCGGGGTCGCGACGACCGCCGGGGTCGGCTCCGCGAACGCCTCCGGGACGGGCGCCGGGACCGGGACCGGAGCCTCCGGGACCGGAGCCGGAGCCGGAGCCGGTACCTGGGCAACCTGAACGGCCGGAGCGACCGGAACGGCCGGAACGGCCGGGGTGACCTCACGGGCCTCGCGCAGGATCTCCCGCTGGGTCGCCTTCGCCCGGGCCTCCTGCGCCTTGTTCTCCTGGAGCAGGTCCAGCAGGGAGGCCGCGTCCACGCCCGGCCGGTCCTTCGCCGCCCGCGCCAGCAGGCGGCCGTCCCGCTCCGGCATGTCACCGGAGCTGAGCATGGCCTGGATCTCCTCGGGGAGTTCCAGCAGCACCAGCTGGTTGGTGATCCACGACGGCGACTTCCCCAGCCGCTCCGCCGCCCGCGACTTCGCCCCGTGCTCCCGGCCCTGCTCCGCGCAGGTGTCCACGAGCTGCTGCACACCGCGGGCGCGCTCGATGACGTCGAAGTCCTCGCGTTCGAGGTTCTCCGCGAGCAGGTGGTCGATGAAGTCGGTGCGGGACACCGCCAGGTCGTCGCGTACGACGAAGTCCAGCGACTCCAGCCCCACGTGCACGGCACTGCGGAACCGGCGCTCGCCGTTGATGAGGACGTACGCGGCCGCCCCGATCCGGGACGCGTGGTCCGGCCACAGGCCGAGGTACGCCTCGCGGCCGACGGCGACACAGGCCGAGAGCTGCGCCTGCCGCAGCTCCTCGCCGAAGCGGGTCTTCTCCTCGTCCGTGCCGAAGTTGCGGCGCGGGTTGAGGGGAGTGGGGGAGACCTGGTCGAGGGGGACGCGAATCAGTTCGTACGCCGGTACATCGCCCTGCGCGATGGCCTTGGCCCGCCCGCGCTCGCTCCGGCCGCCGGCGCGGCGGGCGTTGCTGAAGGCCGCGCCGGTGCCGAGGAGGTCGCTCTTGCTCATACCGCGATCCTCCGGGCGATCTCGCGCATGGCCTCGGACTGCTCGCACTCGGGCGCGTAGTGCAGCAGGGGCAGCTTGACGCGCACGGCCTCGCGCTGCTCCTTCAGGTCGGAGATGACGGTGATGACCGGCGGGTCCCCGAACTCCTTCCAGCTGTTGAGGGAGGAGGTGACGACGTAGCCCTTGCGGCTGTCGTAGAGGTTGACGACGAAACCGAGCTGCACGATGTCGATGTCGAGGTCGTCGATGAGGTCTTCGAGCTGCTCGCTGAGCATGTCGTACGCGTCGGCGGAGGTGTCCTCGGCCTGGACGGGGACCAGGATGCCGGAGGTCTTCGGCGCCTCGCCCTCGCGGGTGCGGGCGTAGTAGAGGGCGGTGTCCATGGTGTAGCCGAGGCTGGGCGGGCAGTCGACGACGATGTAGTCGAACTCCTTCTCCAGCTCTTCGAGGGCCTTCTCCAGCGCCGTCTCCTTGGTGCGCACGTGGCGGGTGGTGGCCAGCCGGGCGTCGAGGAGGAAGGCGTCCTTGCAGGACGGCAGGAGGAAGAGGCGGCCGGCGAAGACGCCGTGCTCGATGGGTACGAGGAGGTCGCGGACGCGGCCGTCGATCTCCCCGAGCATGTGCTTGGCGAGGCTGGGTTCCTTGATGCCGAGCATCTCGGCGCCCAGGTGGCGGGTGAGGTGGCCCTGCGGGTCGAAGTCGATGACGCAGACCCGCGCGCCCGTCTCGGCGAGCGCCTGCGAGACGCCGTTGCTGATGGCGCTCTTGCCGACACCGCCCTTCTGGTTGCAGACCACGACCCGGCGGGCACCCTCGTTGGCCGGCCTGCGACGGCCCATGGGGGAGGGGTGCGTGTCGAGCCAGAGGCGGATCGACTGGGCAACGCCCTGGTTGTACGGGATCTCCCGCGTGCGGCAGTCGTCCTTGAACTCCCCGTACAGGCCGGTGGGGAGGTAGGTGGAGAAGGAGGAGGAGCCGGAGGTGTCCACGGGGGTGGCGGCCGAAGCATCGGCCCGCCAGGCGTGGATGCCCTGGGTGACGGCGTCCTGGATGTCCACGCCCAACTGGGCGGCGCGGACCTTGAGTTCCTGCCTCAGGGACGCCGGCAGCTTGGCAACTACCTTTTCCCTGACTTCCGGATCGTATGGGGCGGTCATGCGGGTACCTTACTAACCTTCCGGCGGGAAGGCGAAGAGGCACACCGAAAGATGTTGCCCTGGTATGGGGCGGATTGGCGGGGAAGGTCACCGGTTACCTTGGCGCGAAGCGACCGCTGTGCCGGGGTGCGGGGATGCCGGGTGCGAGGATGCCGGGTGCCGGGTCATGCGACCAGGCGCAGCCGGGCCGTCGCGAGGGCGGCTTGGCCGGCCGGGGGGGCGGGTGTACGCCGTCGGCGGCCCAGTACTCCGGCCCAGTACTCCGGCCCGGTCCTCGTGCCGAGTTAGGCGAACATGCCGTCGGCGGCCATCAGGTGGGCGCCGTACCGGCGGGCGAGGCCGCGTACCGCCTGGATCCTCGGGTCCAGGCGGTACACCACTGCCCGCGCTCCTCCTCCCCGATGCGCACGGGGCCGGGTTCCGCCTCGGCGAGGGGGCGCGCGTCGAGCACGTCCTTGCGCCAACGGGCCTCCAGGTCCATCACCTTGTGGCCGCCGACGCCGGTGTCCAGCCAGGTGACGGGCCGGTCCGGGTGCCACAGGCCCCACTCGCCCGCGATGCGCAGCGGGTAGCCGTACCCGAGACCGACCTCGACACCTTGCTGCGGCGCGGCGGTCAGTCCTGGGTGTCCCGGGTGTCCTGGGTGTCCCGGGTGTCCTGGGTGTCCTGGGTGTCCTGGACGTCCCGTCCGTACTGCGCCGCGTACCAGCCGGAGTCGATGGCGGGGTTGCGCAGGGTCGCCCAGAAGCGTTCGTCCGGTATCGGTGGCAGTGGCGGGCTGCCCAGGTCCTCGTGGAGATCGGCCCGCCAGTCGAGGGTGAGGCGGCTGCGGACGGCCGCGGTCTCGTACACGGACCAGTAGGGCGAGCCCCAGATCCCGTGCGGCATCTTCTCCGCGGCCCAGCGGCGGTGGTGGTCGCGGCGGGTGTTCGCCTGGTCGAGGACCGTACGCAGCCGCAGGGCCAGCGAGCCGGACGGGTCCGGCCTCGGTGGGGTTTCACCCCGGTCCAACGCGGCCAGGGCCGACTCGATCTCCGGGTACTTGTCCAGGCCCGTTTCGGCTGCCAGCCGGCGCAGCTGCTTCCTCCCCGCAGCGGCCACGCGCTCGCGCGGCAGGACGGCGAGCAGCGCACCGAGTTCCTCGAACCCGTCCAGGAGGCCCACCGGAAGGGGGGCGTCCGGGTCGTGGGACAGGTTCAGCTCCGGAAGCTGTGCGTCGTCCGGCCGGGGGAGGGGGTCGTCGGCGCTGCCCCAGTCCGGTCCGGGGGGCCTGGCCCACTCCCAGAACAGACGTCCGTTGAACGTGACGGCGCCGGCGGCCTGGCCGCGCTCCAGCTCGTCCGCCAGTTCCGCCAGGTACCCGCCCAGTGAGTCGGCCCTGCCGAAGTCGGTGCCGGTCTCGTCGAAGAACCGTCCGATCGCTCCGTAGGACTCGCGCCCGTGGCGGCAGTCGATCGTGAGGCCGTCGGACGTCACGCCGTAGGAACCGAACTTGAGGTAGCCGTGGTGCCAGTAGCCGGCGGCTTCGTCCTCGTCCACGTCATCAGCGAGGTCCTCGGCGATCCCCCGCATGAACCTGGTGTCCCCGACGATCTCGCTCACCCCGAGCAACCGGTCGTGCGTACTGAAAAGGAACGCTTCCGCCCCCTCCCGCGCTCCGTCGTGCCGGAGCAGTGACGCGACGAGGTCGGGAGGGAAGGTGACGCCGAGCTCCTCCTCGGCTGCCGCCAGCTCCTCGCGTCCTGCGGGCGGCGCGAGGGAGGCGAAGGTGCGGGGCGCGTGCGTGCTCAGCCACGCGTCGATGCGGTTCCATGAATCCTGGACCAGGTCTTCCGTCATGGGTCGACCCTAGAGACAGCCACTGACAGCCACTGACAGCCACTGACAGCTCGGGCAGCCGGACGGCCCAGCCCCTTCCCGCTGCTCCGTCGAGGTGACGCTCAGAGCTTCCGAGGGGCATGAACCTTCACCAAAAAGCCCTGTGCGCCCCGCTGGCGGCCCGTGGAGGCCGGGAAGGTCGCGGGACACCGGGGGAATCGGGATCGGCCCTCAGAGGGGCCGTTCTGTCGGTCGATTTTTGTCCGTTGCGCCGGAAAACGAGGTGTGTCGCGGCATTGGCGTGCGCGCGGACGCCCTCACGCGCTCACGCGGTCTGCGAGCGCTCGGCCGCCTTCCGCGTCCTCACTCCGCCGATCACGAGAGCGAGCCCCACGGCGATGACTCCGAGGTAGGCGGTGGACGGAAGATCGACGACCTTGTGGATCCAGCCCCACTCCGTACCGAAGAAGGCCCGCGAGGCGAAACTGACGACCCCCTGGGCCCCTATGACGTAGCCGATGCTTTCGAGCGTGTATCCGATGGTTGTTCGCACGGATCAACCCTCTCGCGGCGCCGACGCGCGGGCGTCCTCCGCAGGGCCGAAAACGCAGTAGGCCGAAGGATGCAGTCGCCGTGCCGGGGGTCCCCGGCGGTCCGGAGCCAGCAGGTGGGCCCCGATGGGGGTTCTTGTCGGTCGTCGGCCGCGGGTCGTCGGTCCCAGGGGCCAGCCCCTGGACCCCGCCAGCGCCTGGCCGCGCTGGACCGGCCGTGGCATGGGGGGCTCCTCGCCCCCCAGACCCCCTCGCCAGGCGCTTCGGCGCCCTGGACCCGCTCACCCCTCGCGCCCTGCCCCGGCTCCCTGACGGTCGCCGGGGCACCCCTCGGGCGCTGGGCGCCCTCACTGGGCACGAGGGCCGGGCCAACCGGGGCCGATGCCGGACGTGGTCGAGGTGGGGGAGGCGGGGGAGGGATGTCGACTGCGGGCAGACGGTGGTGAAGGTGCGTCGGCCGGGGCCTCGGGGGGAGAAGCGGAGCAGTGCGATGTGCGCGAGGTACGGGGCGGGCCGGGAGCGGGTGGCTCGGGGACACGGAAGTGGGTGTGCCCCGGGCACCGGGCCGGTTGCTCTTTTAGTAAGAGGCGGCAGCGATTTCATGGCTCTGACCTGCGGTTTTGTTCGGGGCTATGTGTCCCCCAGGACACATTCGGGGTCGCCGAGTGTGTACCTGGCGAGCACATTCAGCGGAAAACTCAAGCAGTGGTTGATTTTTGACGGGGGATGAGCCGCCCGGCGGAACCGCAGGTCAGCGCGTCGGGCCGAGGGGCCGGGACCGCCCGCCGGCATCCGTGGCATCTGCACGTACGTGTCGCCATCGCGACAACCCAAATCAAGCAGGCGTGTACTTCCGGCGCCCCGAGGCCTGAAAACTTCAGCCACCGTGTACTTTTGGCGCCGCGTTCGAACACAACGGGGCCCACGGGTCGGCTCCGGCGCGTCGCCGCGTCAAAAGACAAGCACACGTTGATTTTCTGGATACTCTCTGACCGCCTGAGTAACGAGGAGGTCACGTGACATCTGATCCGCCCGCCCGTCGTCGGCGCGGGCCCCGGGCAGTTCCCGCACCCACCTCCGCGGGGAACGAAGCCGAGTACGGAGACATCCTGGCCGTCCTGGGCCAGCAGCTCGGCGAGAAGGTCGCCGAGGTCGCCGCGACGGCCGACCCCGGAGGCCGCCGCCGGCTCAAGGGCGTCCACTTCGAGTACACGGCCGATCCGAAGGCCGTCCACGACATGGCCGGGGGCTCCGGCTACAGCCTCGCCAGCAACTGGTTCACCCAGCTGCTGGCACAGTTGGCCGTCGCGAACAGCATCACCAAGTCCCAGCTCTGCGTCTTCCTCTTCGTGGCCGGCGGGCAGGTGCCGGGGACCGGCGTCACCCCGTACACCCAGCAGGAGATCACCGACGGGCTGAACAAGATCGCCGCTCAGAAGGGCGGCAAGATGATCACGCGTTCCACCGTCAACCGCGCCGTGCAGGCGCTGTGCGGCTACAACTGGGTGGAGAAGGCGGGCAGGGGCCGGATCCAGCTCAACGTGCGCCTGTGGTTCCACGGCAACAGCACCGCCCAGCACGACGTACTCGCCGAGATCGCCGACCGGCACGAGCACGACGTCGAGGCCTTCCCCTACGCTGTGGGCCCTCAAGGTGCCCATCAGGAGGAACTCGACCTCGACTTCGGGGCGGCAGCCGACTACCGCGGAAGGAAACGTACCGGGTGATAGCGCTGCCAGGCCCGTCCTCCATCACGGACCACCGCCACCGCACACGAGGAAGGCTCTCCCATGGCTAACGTCATGTCTCCGATCGTCGCGGAGCGCATCTGGGCGCTGCCGTTGTCAGGGTCCGCCGTCAAGTTCCTCCAGTACCTGGTCTCCCGGAGCGACTTCGGGGGAGCGCTGGCGGTCCGGCAGAAGGACATGGCGGCCGAGTACGGGGTCACGCCGCAGGCCGTCAGCGGGCTCATGGCGCCGCTGTGCGAGCTGAACATCGTGCTCAGGCCGCGCAGCGGGGAGCGCAACGGCAACTCGTACCGGCTGCACCCGCTGGCGGCGAAGTACGAGAGCCCCGAGAGCATGGAGGCGGCGTTCCGCGCGGCCCTCGTCCGCATCCAGGCCGGCGACCTGCCGAACCTGAAGCTGCCGACGTACCACCAGGCCCCGCCAACCCCGACGACGGGACGCCCGAAGCTCCAGGTGGCCTGAGCCGCTACCGGCCGACCGTGCAAGACGAGGGGCCCTCCACGATGTGGAGGGCCCCTCGCGCCTGAGTAACTCGTACCCCCACTATATCCGCCGAGCCCCGGCTCGGGGCGGCGGAACCGGAAGGCGAGCCGCTCGCCGACTGGCTGTTTTCGGCCTTTCTGGGACCCCTGGGCCCGCCCTACGCTGGCCCATGCCGTGGATGACGCTGGCCAGTGCCGTAGTCGGTGCCCTGATCGCGACCGCTTCAGCCGTCCTGCTCGACCGGAGCCGCTGGCGGCGTGAGCAGAACGACCGCCTCCTCGCCGTGCGACGGGTCCTGTACGGCGATTACCTCACGTGCCTCTCCGAAGCCCGCAACGCCTTCCGCGGCCTGGCCCGCGACACGGAGACGGCCTCCGCCGACCGGGCGCGCTCCGCCCGCGAGAGCTTCGCGCCCTGCTACGGCCTGCGCTACCAGATGTCCATCACGGCCGCGCCGGAGGTACTGGCCGCCTCCGAGGCCGCCTTCCGCCGCCTCCGGGACGTACGGGACCTCGCGGCGAGCGGCACTCGTGCCGAGGACGAGGCGTACGCCGACGGCCGGGCCGCCTACGAGACCGCACTCGCCCGGCTGCGCGAGACGATGCGCCGCGACCTGGGAGCCGGCCCGGCGTAACCCCACCCAGATGCCCCTGCCGACGACGGTCGACGGCCCTGCCAGAATCCCCGGCATGCCCCTGTGCGACTACTTCTCCGCAGCTGACGACCAGACCGCCGTTGCCGTTCTGCTGGCCCCTGGAGGGCCTGGGGAGGGGGGACTCGACGTGGTGTGCCTCAAGAACCTCGATCCGGTCGTCACGATGGCCCGGCTCGAAGCCGTCATGACGGGCTGTGGCTACGACGAGGCCTGCGAGCGCCCACGGGCCGGGGAGGTCCTCTCCGAGCCCGAGGACGGCCCGCCGTTCGTCGTCGCGCTGACGGACACCCTGTCCCATGCCCTTGCCCACGCGTCGAAGGAGGAACTCGCGCGTTGTGCCGAGGCGTGGTCGCGGACGGACGAGCTCCGACGGTTCGGGCTCGGCGGCGAGGTCACCGCCGATGTCTTGGAAGCCCTCGCCGGGCTGGCCCGGCGGGCACTGCCCGCCGGGCGGCGGCTCTACTGCTGGTGGGCCCTGTGACCGACGGCTTCGAACCTGCCCGGCGGCTTCGGTCCCTCCGCCGTTCTCGTCCGTCCGCAGGGACCGAAGCGTGGGCTGCCTCGAAACGGCTCCCGGGTGAGGGGGCTTGGACCCTCGCGTCCGCTCGCTTTCAGTCCCTGAGTCCCTCGGTCCCTCAGTCCCTTCACGTTTTCGCAGGTCAGAGGCCATCCGGCGAAAAACGCAGGGACTGAAGGGACTGAGTTTTCACTCTTCCAGCCTTTACGTGCGTGTGTGTATGCGCGGGCGTAAGCAGTACTGGGTTCATATGCGCTTCATAACTAGAAAATTGAGTCCCTTCGGTCCCTCTTCAGTCCCTCCAGCTGGCGAGGCGAACCGGCTGACCTGCAGGTTTGTCAGTGACCGAAGGGACAGGGACGGAACAGGGACTGACGGGCCGTTCCGACCCTGTTTCCGGGGGGAGCGGGGATCAGGGGGGAGGGGCCGATCGGCCCCTCCCGGGCTTCAGTCCCTGCCTCCAGGGTCGGCCATAAGGGGCAATACGCTCCAATACGCCGCGCGGGCTTCCGTGGTGGCTCCGATCGGCCCTCCGGCGGCCCCTCCCGCCCGGAGGGACTCAAGGGACTGAAAAATCAAAACAGTCGCAGCGGCCTGCGCCGCTTCGGCGTGTCGCTGCGCTAGGCTCCGGCATTGTGAAAGTTTGGTCCCTTCAGTCCCTGCCAGGACGGGGGCCAACACCCGGACCAGCCCACACAGTCGAACCGAGCCCAGCCGCACCGCCGAGGAAGCCACACGTGCCAGCCCACAGCGCAACGCCGTCACCAGCGGCAGCCGTCGCCACGGGACACGGCCTCGAAGTGGCGCTGTGGCTCGCGGCCAAGGGCATGCCCGTCCACCCCCTCGCCCCAGGGACCAAAACACCCGCCGGGAACTGCGCCCGCTGCCGGGAGCAGCACCACGCCCCCTCGGCCTGCCACTGCACGGCGCAGGGACGGTGGTGCCACGGCTTCCACGCGGCCACCACGGACCCGGCCGTCATCAGGGACTGGTGGCGCCAGGAACCCCGCTTCGGCGTCGGCGTCTCCTGCGGGCCCGCCGGGCTCGTCGTCATCGACGTGGACACCCACCCGGCCCCCCTCCCGGACCGCCGACGCCTCCTGCCCGGCATCCCGATCGACGACCGGGTCGACCTGACCGGACTGAGCTCCGGCTACGACACCCTCGCCCTCCTCGCCGCCGTCCGCCGCCGGCCCGACCCGGCCCAGGACAGCGGCACGCTGCGCGTACGCACCCCCAGCGGCGGCCTGCACGTCTGGTACCGGGCCCCGCTCGGAAGCCCGGCCGTGCGCTCCTCCACCGGCACCGGCAGCCGTACGGCCCTCGCCTGGCAGGTCGACGTACGCGCCACGGGCGGCTACATCGTCGCGCCCGGAACACGTACGGCGCAGGGTGCGTACGAGGCCCTCCCCGGCTCCCGGACCCCCGCGCCCCTGCCGCTGTGGCTGGGCGCCGAACTCGCCCGCACCGGCCACCACCCCGCCCTCCCGAAGCCGGAGCAGCAGCAGAAGCAGAAGCAGCGGAAGCCGAAGGCGACGCGTACGACCGGAGCAGGGACCGGCGCCGCCGACGCGCACCGCATCCTCGGCCCCCTCCTAGCCGAAGTCCGGGACTGCGCCCACGCCCCCTCGGGCACCGCCTTCAGCGAGAAGCTCAACCGGGCGGCCTTCACCGCCGGAGGCCTCGCGGCCGCCGGCCACATCACGCTGCCGGAATGCGCCGGCCTCCTCACCGAAGCCGCGGCCGCGGCCCGCCCGGACCGGCCGCGCCGCAACCAACTCGTCATCGACTCCGCGCTCCGCGCCGGCAGCAGCCGCCCCATCCACCCCAAGGGACGTTCATGAGCAGCGCAGGAAGCACCGGCTTCGACGCGCACGCCGCCGCCGAGCAGCTCGCGGTCTTCGCGGCCGAGACGGCCGGGGCGACCGGGAAGGCCGGAACGGCAGGGACGGCCGAGAGCGCGCAGCTGCCCGCCCAGCAGGTCTCCACGCCCGGGGGCATGCCGCTCCGCGCCGACGACTTCGTACAGGCCGGCCTGCTCGTCAACCTCACCGACCGCGGCAACGCCAAGCTCTTCGCCCACCTCCACAACCACCGCTTCCGCCACGTCGAGGGCCTCGGCTGGTACGTGTGGGACGAGTACCGCTGGAAGCGCACCGGCGGCGAGAAGGCCGCGATCTGGGCCGCCGGCGACATGGCCGAGGAGATGCCGCTGCACGACCCGCGCGGCCACTTCACCGACCGCGAGCTCGCACAGCACCGCAAGCGCGCCATGTCGACCTCCGGGGTCAAGGCCATGCTGTCCCAGGCCAAGGCCTCCCCGGAACTGGCCCTGGACCCCGACACCCTCGACGGCGACAAGTACGCCCTGTGCACCCCCGCCGGCGTCGTCGACCTGCGCACCGGCGAGCTCCGCAAGCCCGACCCGCTCAGGGACCTGCACTCGCGCGCGACCTACCTCGCGCCCGAGGCCAGCCCCACGCCCCGCTTCGCCCGCTTCCTGACGGAGACCTTCGGCGACGACGACAAGGGCAAGGAGATGATCACGTTCGTCCATCTCCTGCTCGGCTACTCCATCACCGGAGACGTCGGCGGCCAGGTCCTGCCGTTCCTCTACGGCATCGGCGCCAACGGCAAGTCCGCGCTGATGGACATCGTCATCAAGATCCTCGGCGACTACGCGGACGTCGCGCCGCCCGGCTTCCTGATGGAACGCGGCAAGTTCAACGAGCACTCCACCGAGCTCACCGAACTCCACGGCCGTCGCCTGTTCGTGTGCAGCGAGCTCAAGCCCCACGACAAGTTCGACGAGGCCCGCGTCAAGCTCCTCACCGGCGGCGACCGCCTCAAGGCCCGCCGCATGCGCCAGGACTACTTCAGCTTCGAGCCCACCCACAAGCTGTGGCTGCTCGGCAACCACCGTCCCGAGGTCGGCACCGGCGGACACGCGTTCTGGCGCCGCATCCGCCTGATCCCGTTCGACAAGGTCGTCCCCGACCACCGCAAGATCGACAACCTCGCGGAGGAACTCGTCAACCACGAGGGTCCCGGCATCCTCCACTGGATGATCCAGGGCGCCATGGCCTACCTCCGCACCAAGCCGTCCCTCACCGGCCCCACCGTCGTACGCACCGCCACCCAGGCCTACGCCACCACCGAGGACCACATCGGCCGCTTCCTCGCCGAATGCTGCACCACCGGGGACGGCGCCGAAGAGCCGCGCGACTTCAAGGTCGAGCAGGGCGCCCTGTACCGCGCGTACAGCAACTGGTGCCAGGAGGGGGAGGGGCTGCGCCCCGCCACCACCCGCGCCTTCGCCACGCGCATCCGCGCCGAGGTCGGCATCCCCTCGCCCGGCGAGATGCTCCGCTCCAACGGCCAGAAGTTCTACCCCGGCCTCGCCCTGCTCGCCGAGGAGGCCGGATGAGCCGGTACGAAGCGGGCGCGGGCGCCCGGAGAACGGGGCCGCCCGGGGGTGAACCGCCCGGGCCTACTGTCCGCCACCGCTCCCGGCCACCTACCATGGACACGCAACGAACGAGCCGGCCACGGACCGCCGCCCCGCACACCGCGATAGCCGGTGCCCGGCGCCCGGTAGCGTGGTCGGAGCGGACCGCGCAACAGGTACGTCGTCGTCAGACCGAGAAGGGACCAAGGCCATGAGCTCGCTACTGCAAGCAAGCGATCTCACCCACGAGGACAAGGTGGTGTGGCTGGAGGACCCCGCACAGCTCGACTACGTACGCCAGGCCCTCGACAAGACCCCGCGCAGGCGCGGCAAGCCCCGCTACTACCGCGACGGCCGCATGGTCGGCTTCGCCGAGCTGTGCGACAGCGCGGAGGCAGACCCGGACAGCGGGCTCCAGAAGCGGCGCGTCTTCTACCTCCTGCCGCACGACCGCGACGCGGAACCGGACGGCCTGTACCGGGCCGGTGCCCCCGGCGAGGCGGTGGACCCCCGCACGGTCGAGCCGCGGCACGTCGGCATGAAGACGGAACGCTCCCAGCGCGGAGCCTCGGGCGCGGCCACGCGCACCGTCGCCTGACGCGGGTCGTACGCAAGGTCGTATGCCAGGCCGCACGCAAGGTCGTTGGCGCGGTCGTTCGCGTGCAATTCGAAAACCCGGTCCCTTCAGTCCCTGTTCGACCCTTTCCGGTCCTCTGACCTGCACGGATCGTCAGGGACTGTACGGTGGGGAGCGAGGGGTCAGGGACGCAGGGCGTAGCAGCGGAGCACGTCGACATCGGCGACCCGCACGGAGGACCACCCGGCGGTGAGCGCCTCCGCCTCGGCGGCGGTGATCGCGAGGCCCTTGAGCGGGTCCCCCTCCTCCCGCCGCCCGGCGACCTTGGTGACGACCCAGAAGACACCGCCGGGCGCCAGGACTCGGCGTACGCGGTCGAGGAACGCGCGCTTGTCGTCCACCCACCGGTAGACCAGACGGCAGGTCACCGCCGCGTACGCGGGCTCGGGCAGCCCTTCGAGATCGTCGGCGCCGAAGTCCATCAGCCGCCACGCGGGCCCCGGCGCCGGCTCTGGTCCCGGCTCCGCCGCCCGGGCCGCCGCGAGGGCGCTGGGGGCGCAGTCGACGCCGGTGACGCGGTAGCCGAGCCGGTGGTGCAGGTGCCGGGCGAGCCCGCCGTCCCCGCAGCCGATGTCGAGGGCGGTCCGCCCCCGCCCCCGGCCGAGGCTCTCGGCCAGGAAACCGGCCTCCGCCCCCTCCAACGGCCGATACCGGCGGCCGTCGGCCCACAGCGGTTCCCAGTAGTCGGCGGGTGCGGGCGCGGGTGTGGGTGCGGTGGTGGTCACCGGGCTCCTCGGCAGACGGCGGGTGGGGCTGCGGGTTGACCGTTGACGGCGGTCAGCCGGTGCAGCCTGCCCATGGGGGAGCGTCCCCCATGCAGAGGGCGGCCCGTGTCCACCGGACCGGAGCAATTCGCTTCAGAAATCCGCGTCGACACCGCGGGAGCGTACGGCGAGGACACGGCTGACCGGCTTCACGAGTTGTTGCCGGGCGACGGCCAGGAGCCGGGCCGGCACGTCACCGTCGAGCAGCCCGGTCACGTACGCACGGGCGTCGGCGGGCGAGAGGCCGTCCACCTTCCAGCACAGGACGCGGGCGGCAGCCGCGCTGCCGCCCGGCGCTGCCGCTTCCGTCCGCAGTTCTTCGTGGAGGTCGTCCAACGCGGTGCGGACCGGCAGTCCGCGGATGCGGCCGCGGTAGTCCTCCTCCCACGCACCCTGGACCTCGGACACCGCTCCGATGCGGTGGAGGCCGCCGTCGACGCGGTCGACCAGGTACGGGCCGTGTCCCACCAGCATCGAGCGGGGTTCGCGGGTCCGGGCGTACTCCTCGGACTGGACGTAGACCTTCCAGACGAGTTCGTGCTCGTCCACGCGCAGGACCACCATGCGGGGGAACCGCTTGCCGCCGGTGACCCGCCACGCCCGATGGCCGCGTTCCAGCTCTTCCTCGACGATGCGTACCGCGTCATCCCGTTCGATCACGACCGGAGCTTCGCCCGGTGGGTGCCCCGGCCGCCAGGGGTTTTCGCTTCAGGCCCCGTCGCCGTGGAGGCGTCGGTCGAGGTCGGTGGCCCAGTCCAGGGCCCACGCGCGGAGGGCGGCGGTCCCGGCCGCGGTGAGGCCGTAGGCGGTGAACTCGTCGTCGTCGGTCCATTCCGCGCCCGCGAGCCGGTCGCGGAGGTCGGCGAGGCGGAACTCGTCACGGCCGTGGCGCTCGCCGAGCCGTTCGAGTTCGCCGCGGGTGCGGTGCCGGGAGGCCGCGTGGACGTCGACGAGGTCGCGGGCGGTGCCGCGGTCGGCCAGGGCCCGGACCTTCGTACCGATCACGGAGTCGAGGGCGAGGACGGGCCCGTACTCGGTCCGGGCCGGCGGGGTCCAGAAGTGCTCCTTGAGGACGTCGACCTCGCAGCGTTCGCCGGTGGCGGGTTCGGTGACCACGAGGCGGGCGCAGAGCGGGTCCACCCCGATGACCTCCACGCGCCAGCCGCGCGCGGTCAGGCCGTGCTCCAGGCCGGCGGCGATGTCGGTCATGGGGGCGGGGTTCTCGGTGGCGACGTCGAGGTCCTGGCTGACGCGTTCGACCAGGCCGTGGGCCTGGACGGCGTACCCGCCGGCGAGGACGAGGGGGTACGGGGACCCGATGTCGATCACGGCGTCCAGGAGGCGGCGGTGGAGACCGCTGAGCTTCACGCCGCCGTGGGCCCGGACACGGGCGCGGACGTGGGCCTGGACACGGGCTCGGAGGTCGGCGCGGGGGCCGACGGCGGGGCCAGCTCGGGGAAGGCGTCCTCCCAGACCTGCCGCACGTGCCGGCTGACCAGCGTGCGCAGGACCGGCCACTGGGCGGCGAGCAGATCGCGGTTGAGGAGCTTGACCAGGTCCTCGTGCTGCCCCTCGGCCAGGACCGTCCGGTACAGGCCCATCCGCAGGCGCGGCCGGTCCAGGTCGTAGGTGCGCAGCCCGGACCAGGCGACGTGCAGTGGCAGCTCGATCACACCGTGCTCGGGCCCCGCGAGCTCGTCGAGGGCGGCGGGCAGCCTGCCCGCGTACCGGGCGCGCAGCACCTCGGCCGCGGACGGGCCCGTGGTGGGGGAGTACGGCGTGACCATGCCCCTGATTATCCCGCGCCCCGCCCGCCCCCGGTACCGCAGGGGCGCCGGGCCCGCCCTACGGATGACCACGACCGTCCGCGGGCGTCTCTCTCCCCCCCCCGCGGGGGAGACGGACCGGTCCCGGCGGCCGACGCGCCCCGGGGGCGGTACGGGCAGAGTTTTCCCAGGCGGGACGCGGTGGGTGTGCCGTACGGGAACCGGACCTCGGGGGAAGACATGAAGACGACGGCAGCGGGGCGGGCCTGGCCGGGCCTCGTGGCGGCGGGGGCGGCGCTCGCGTACGCGGCCCCGCACTTCTGGTGGGGTGCCGGGATCGGCGCGACGTTCCCCGGGGACTTCGCCTCCGCGCCGCACGGGACCTGGGAAGCCGCCATCGGGTACTGGGTGATGGGCGCGGTCGCCGTGGGCGGTGCCGTCGTCGCGCTCGCCCTGGTCCGGCCCTGGGGACGCCGGCTCCCGCGCCGTACGCTCTGCGCCCTGTCCCTCACCGCCTCGGTCGGCATGACCCTGTGGGGCTTCACCTACTTCGCGATGCAGGGCCTGCTCGCCGCGGGCCGGGTCGTCTCGGCCCCCGCCTTCGCCGCGAAGGACGTCCACCCGCAGGCCGCCTGGGGGCTGTTCTGGTACGGGCTGTTCGTCCTGTGGGGGCTGATGCTGGGCCTGGCCGCCTGGCCGCCTGGCCGCCTGGCGGAGACTGCGCGGGGACGCGGACCGGCCGGCCGCCTAGGAGGGCCGCGCCCGCTCGGCGACGGCGTCGATGCCCGATGCACGCAGCCGGCGGGCCAGGAGCTCCATCTCGGGCAGCGTGCCCGAGTGGGTTCCCGCCAGGACCTCGCCCAGCAGGGCCCCGACCCCGTCCAGGCCGACGCCGAGCACCGCCCGGAGCACGCGCATCACCTCCGCGTTCCGCGCCCCCGGCCCCACCCGCAGGCGGGCCGGCCCGTGCTCGGCGAGCAGCCGGTCCCGGATCGCGGCGGGCAGGACCCCACCGCACACCGCCAACTCGAACCCACAGGCCGGGCAACTGCATTCGGTGTCCCACCGCAGCCGCCCGCCGTCCAGGACCTGGACCCCACACCACTGCGCCTGCGCACCGCAGTCCTGGCACCCGTCCGAGTACCCCACGGCATCGACCACCACCTGCTCCATCCCCATCCCCATCCCCTAGCCCACCCCCGTCCGGCTTCCGGGAGACGAGACTAGGCGAGGCGGGAGCATGCAGCCCGGCACTGCTTGATCACGGGCCTGCTTGCGGACACTGCGATGCATGCGGAGATCCCTGCCGTTTCCCGGACTCTTGCGGTAGCCGATCTTGGTGGGGTTAGGGTTTTCGCATCGTGCCGTCGGCAGGGGAGGAGTGGGGGGCGTGGCGGAGGAAGTGCGCGTGCGGACTCGGGTGTCGGTGTACGGCGTCGCGGTGGAGGAAGGCCGGTTGCTCCTGGCCCGGCTGACCGAGGCCTCGCCGGTGTTCGCGCCGGGGCTGTGGCACCTGCCGGGCGGGGGGATCGATCCGGGCGAGCAGCCCGTGGAGACCCTGGCCCGGGAACTCCGGGAGGAGACGGGACTCGAACTCGCCGCCGCCCGGCTGCTCGACGCGCGGACGTACGCGGCCGAGCGGCGGGGCGTGAGCTGGAACCTGACCGCGCTGTTCTACGCCGTCGAGCTCGGGGCGGGGGCGCCGACCGTGGTCGAGGTCGACGGTTCGACCGATGCGGCGAGCTGGATCCCGGTGGCGGAGCTGCGGGACCCGATGCTGTCGCCGCCGACCGCCGACGCCCTTCGCATGCTCGGGCTCCGGGAGGGGGAGGGGTGAAGGCCCCCGCCCCCCGGCCCGGGTGTCAGCTCGGCGTTCCGCCCGCCCGGATCACCTTGGCGTCGGTGTCGCACCAGATGGTCGAGGTCCCGCCGGGCGGGGCGCGGTTGCCGAAGTGCCGGTAGCGGTAGCCGTTGTCGTACCGCTCGCAGTCGATGACCCCCGGTGAAGGACGATCCGCTGCAGGTGATGCTCGCGCCCCTGTGGGGGTTGCCGACGATCAGCCGGGCGGAACAGCTGAGGTCCGACGGCGACGCCGTCGAGGCGGCTGCCGAGGGGGCGGCCGCCAACGCACCTGCGACGCGCTGATGGGCATGCATGTGGATCCTCCCGACGTGCCGGAGTGGCCTCGCTGGTCACCGGTGGGAACCTACGGGTGGCGCCGGGTGCCCACCAGCACGCCTGCGGACCTTGGCCGGAAGGCACAGGCTTCCCGGAACTCGGCCGCCCGGGCAGGACCTTCGTCGTCCCGGCGGCCCCGCGACCGTTCCGGCGGCGGGACGGCGAGCCGGGCGACCTGCGGTCACGGCCCCTGCCGGGCGGGCGCCCCGCGCCCGCCTCCCCCGTAGCGGCTTCGTAGAACGTCTTGATCGTGAGGCGGGGGAGCAGGGGGAGCGAGGGGCGCGGCGGGTTCTCAGACGGCGGTGGAGAGGGACGTGTCGCGCCACCGGTCGAGTTCACGGCGTACGAGGTCCAGCTTCGCCTCGACGCGTTCGACCGCGTCCGCGCCCAGCTGGAGGCGCAGCGGCGGTTCGGCGGACTCGGTGACGTCGACGATGGCCTTGGCGCCCTTCACCGGGTCGCCGGGCTGGAGCCCGTCGTTCGCGGCCAGCGCCTCGCGCACCGGTCCCGCGCCGACGGCGTAGTCGGCGATGGCCGCCGGTTCGACGTGGATGCTGGAGCCGCTGAGGAAGTCGGTGCGGAAGCCGCCCGGCTCGATGATCGTGACGTGGACGCCGAGCGGGGCGAGCTCGCCGTGCAGCGCCTCCGTGATGCCCTCCAGCGCGAACTTCGACGCGCCGTACAGGCCGACGGCCGGGGCGGTGGCGAAGCCGCCCACGGAGCCGATGTTCACGACGTGCCCCGACCGCTGGGCGCGCAGAGTCGGAAGGGTCGCCCGCAGCGTGTTGAGGACGCCGAACACGTTGACGTCGAAGAGGTCCCGGGCGGCCCGGTCGGAGGTTTCCTCGATCGCGCCCACGAGCCCGTACCCGGCGTTGTTGACCACGACGTCGATCCGGCCGAACTCGGCGAGTCCGGCCTCCACCGCCGCCGCCAGCTGCTCCGGCTCGGTCACGTCCGCGGTAACCGCCAGCAGGCCGTCCGGCTTCTCCGGGTACGCCTTGAGCAGCGCCGACACGTCCCTCGCCGTGGCGATCACGCCGTGCCCCCGGCGCAGCGCCTCACGGGTGATCTCCGCGCCGAGACCGCGCGATGCCCCGGTGACGAACCAAACGCCCATGCTCTTCTCCTATGACTCGATCGCCCGACTGCCCGACTGCCCGACTGCCCGACTGCCCGACTGCCCGACTGCCCGGCTGTTCGGTCCGACGCTAGGAGCTAGAGTCGGGTCTAGATCAACAGCTCTGTGACGGGGGTCACTCATGGACTTGAGCATCGGCGAGGTGGCGCGGCGCAGCGGGCTGAGCGTGCACGCGCTGCGCTTCTACGAGCGGGAGGGGCTGTTCGCCAACCCGGTCCGCCGCCTCTCCAACGGCCGTCGCGTCTACCACGAGGAGGACGTGGAGTGGCTGGCGGTGTGCACCAAGCTCCGCTCCTCCGGCATGCCGCTGCCGATGATCCGGCAGTACGTCGACCTCGCCCGGCAGGGCCCCGGCAACGAACACGAGCGGCTGGAGCTGCTGCGCAGGCACGAGGGCCACGTGGAGGCGCAGATCCGGGAGTTGCGGGAGACCCTGGACGTGATGCGGCACAAGGTGCGGATCTACGAGGAGCACATCGCCCGCGGCGAGGCCGACCGGCTCTGGAACCCGGCGCGGCCGGAAGTGCCCGAGGCCGACGCCGGTTAGCGGCTAGCCGGCCGGGGTGCCGTTCGTCGTGGGGGCGGGGGTGAGCGGGTCGCCGTTCAGCTCCGTCTCGCCCGGGAAGTCCCACCACAGCTCTCCCTCCAGGGTGAGGTAGGGAACCATGTCGTCCGCTTCCCCGCCGTGGTCGAGTACGTCGGCGACCGCGGTCAGGTACACCGCCAGGGAGGGCCAGCCGTCGTGGAAGGTGGGGGTGTCGGCGTGCGGCGCGCTGCCCAGGCGGCCCCGGCCGGGCCCTTCGCGCATGTCGATGACCTGGGAGTCGCCGTCGCTCTGCGCCCAGGGGATCCACTGCGGGTGCCACCAGGGCTCGTCGTCCTCGTCGTCCCCGTGGGGCTCCGTCAGGTCGGGGTCGTCACCGGCGATCTCGACGCACATCCGCCAGTGGTCGAGCATCCCCGCGACGGACACGGGCGGCTGGTCGGGGAGCAGGTTGGCCCACTTGGTGATCCCGTCGTGGCAGGCCAGCGACTCCAGCAGGTCGGCGGGGAAGCGGAGCCCCATCGCCGTCTGCGCGGCCTCGACCTCGGCGGGGTCCGCCGGCGGCGCGAGCAGGGCGTACGAGGCGGGGGCGTGCCGACGCGTCCAGGCGTCGATCCGGGCCCAGGAACGGGCCACCGGCTGCGGGTCGGGGAAGGTCAGCACCCGGAGGAGGAGGTCCAGGCTGCGCAGCCAGTACGGGTACTTGTCAGTGTCGGCCCAGAGTTCGCGCAGCTCGGACGGCTCGGCCGCGACGCGGCGCAGGGCGCGGACGGCGAGCTCCCGCAGGCCGGCCGGGAGCTCCGGGACGGGCAGGTCGGGCCCGAACGGGCTGGTGACGGGCCGCCCTCCGGGACACTGCGCGGCGACGAGCGCCGCCGCCGCCACCGCTTCGACCGCGAGGTGCTGGTCGAGGGGGTCCTCGGCGTCGAGGGCGTGGACGAGCGCGCCCCGCACGAGGCCGGGCCGCTCCGCCTCGGTGGCCTCGTCGAGGGAGCCGCAGAAGTCCGCCGCGGTGTCGTTGTCGAAGGGGCCGACGTCCCAGGTACCCATGGAGCTCCTTGAAGTGGGGGTGCTCAGGGATGGTGCCAGGCGGCACTGACAGCCGCCGTTTCGGGCCAGTCGTCGCCGGTGAGGGTGGCGGTGAGCCGGCCGTCCTCCAGGGCCACGCGTACGTCCATGCCCTGTGCCACGGCCGGGGCGAAGGCGGCGGGCGGAACGTGTCCGAGGAGGAAGACGAAGTGGAGCGTGAACGGCGGCTCGTCTTCGTGCGGGATACCGTCGGCGTCCAGCTGGAGGTTGGCCCGCCAGGCGGCCTGGCAGAGCGAGGACACGAAGGGACCCGTGAACTCGGCGTCGAGCAGCGCGTCGGCGTTGTCGATCAGGACGGCGACGTCCTTGCTGTCGGCCCCGTGGCCGTGCCAGTCGTGCAGGCAGTCCACCAGGGCGTGCCAGTTCCGTCCGAAGTAGCCGGGGAAGGACAGCGCCCGGGCGAAGACCGTGAACAGCGAGGCGGCGTCCGGCATCTCCCGGCCGTCCAGCCGGAACACGCGGCCGCCCCGTCCCCGGAGTCCGGCCGCCGCGGCCGTGACCCACGGATCGTCGGCGCGGGTGAAGACGACCCAGGGCGACCGGCGTTCCGTGAGGGTGGGTGCGGGGGCCGGGGTGCCCGCGGGTGCCGGGGTGCCCGTCGGGGTGGGTTCGGGTGCCGGGGTGTTCCTGCTGGTGTCCACGGCAGATCCTCACACGGATCCGGCCGGTGAGGTGCCGCGCGGGAGACCGCCGACATCCTGCCACCGCTGTGGCAGTTTGGCCGGAGATCTATGGAGCACCTGCCACCACTGTGGCAGCATCGGCGTTGCGGCTGCCTCTCCAGCGGCCCTGCCTCCCCGGGGGAACGGGGTGATCCGTTCTGCGCGACCTCGGGAGACCAGCCGGTGACAGAAGCCTTCTCCGCATCGGCGGTGACAGCCGCGCAGTTGGCGGAGGCGGTGGCGAGGGTCGTCGACCTGGGGGCCAAGCTCGGCCGCGGCCGTGACGAGGTGCTCGTTCCCGAGGAGCTGCACCGCCTCTCCGGGGTCCCCCTCGACGTCGTACGAGAGCTCCTCCAGGGGCGTCCGGCCGGTGAGCCGGACATCCACGAGCGGTTCCGGCAGCGGCTGGACCTCCTCCACGGCACCTGCCTCAAGGAGAACGGCCGGCGGTTCTCGCACGGCGAGATCGCCCGGCAGAGCGGCATCTCCCGGCAGCAGGTGCAGGCACTGCTCGGCGGGGACCGCAGGCCCACGATGGACCACTGCGCGCGCCTGGAGCGGTTCTTCGGGCGCCCGGCCGGCTTCCTCCAGTCGGAGGACACCGAAGCCCTGAGCTGCGCGCTGGCCGTCACGGAGAAGTCGCTCCTCCAGGAGCACCGGGAACACAGCGAGCGCGGCGCGCTCGCCGCGGCGCCGGCCGCGGCCGGCACCGGCCGCCCGAGCCTGTACGAGCGGCACGGCGTCGACGGCATCGCGCTGCGCGCGGCCCTGCTGCCCGACCAGGGCCGCACCAAGCTGCTCGAATGGCTCGACAACTACATGGAGGAGCGCGCGGCCGAAGGGGAGTCCGCGGGACGGCAGGAGCCGGCCGGCGATGGGTACTGAGACGTGCTGTTCCGTGCGCGCCAGGGGACTCGGGGGGCGCTGCCCCGCACCGGTCGTGGCGCGATGGGCAGGTGAAGCGACCGGCCGCTGTGCGGGGGCGGTACCGGCAGGTCGCACGGAATCCGCAGGGGCGCGAACTCCCGCCCCCGGCGGAACGGGGTCAGGGGAGAGACACGTGTTCAGGCAGCGGGAGATGCGGCAGTCCATCGGCGCCCTCGTGGACGGGATCGGCCATCTCGAATTCCCGGTCCCGGCAGAGGTGGTCTGCCGTGCGCTGTGCGACGCCATGGGGGAGCGCCGAAAGCGGAAGATCGATTTCCACACCACGTCCTTCCCGCCGGGCACGGTCAGCGGTCTCGCCCTGAACATCGGGGACCGGGACCTCGTCATCGTGGAACGGAAGACCGTGGCGGAGCACCAGATCGTCATCACCGGGCACGAGCTGCGCCACCTGGAACTGGGCCACTGCCACGACCACACGGCCGAGGGCTCCGCGGCCGCCCGGCTGCTGGGCCACGACACCGACTTACAACAGGTCGTGGAGTCGGCCCTGGCCGTCGCCGGACGCCACGGTCCCGACCTCCCGGAGGAGGACCCCGAAGCCACCAGGCAGCACGAGGCACAGGAGCGGGCCGCGGAGCGGTACGGCCTGGAACTGGCCCACGCCGTCCGGCACCTGCTGGCGGCTCCCGGCGCCCCCGCACACGACCGCGGCACCCCGTCCGGCCGTATCGCGGCCGCGCTGGGCCGGACCGGCGTACGGGGCTGACACGTGTCCGATCCCGCCTTCCTCGTTCCCGCCGCACTGGGCACCCTGGCCGTGCTCGTACGGCTCCCCAGCCTGCGCAGGAACGCCCGCGACCCCCTCCTGCGGTCCGTGGCGGCGTACCTGCTGACGGCCACGGGCGTCCTGTACTTCGGGGCGCCCTCCATGATCGTCAAGGTCAACGAGACGACGGGCGTGCCGAACTTCGCCGCGCCCCTCCTCTACTCGGTCCTGATGGCCTGCTGCGGATCCGGCATCATCCTGATCATCAACTGGCGAGGGGGCCCGCCGGTCCGCATCCGCCGGGCCACGCGCTGGTGCGCGGCGACGTACGCGGGCCTGGCCGCCGCGATGTACGTGCTCTTCGCCCTCGGGGAGGCGCCCGTCGAACGGCTCCAGGACCTGGACACCTACTACGCCAACACGCCGTACATGCGCGAAATGATCGTGCTCTACCTGGTGGGCCACTCCGCCGCGGCGGTGCTCATGGCCTCCCTGGGCCGGCGCTGGCTGAGCGCCGTGTCCCGGGAGCTCCGCGCGGGCCTGGGCCTCATGATCGCAGGCTGCACCCTCGCCCTCGGCTTCGACCTGTGCAAGTTCGCGGCCGTGGGCGCCCGATGGGCCGGAGCGGACTGGGACGTCCTGAGCACGAAGGCGGCACCGCCCTTCGCCGCGGCCTCCTTCTGCTCCATCCTCCTCGGATTCGGCGTCCCCCTCATCGTGCAGCGCTTCGAGGAACCCTGGAGGGACTGGACCCGGTACCGGAGGCTGGGCACCCTCTCACGCCTGCTCCACGGGCTGACGCCGGCCGTGGCAGTGGTCAGGATGCCCCTGTTCGCCACCGTGGGCGTACGCCGACTGCACCGCGAAGCGGGCATCCACGACGGACTGCTCACCCTCAACCCCTACTTCGACTTCGACCTGAGGGCCCGCGCACTCGCCGACGCACTCGCCGACGCGCCGGCCGGCGGCGCCACCGACGAGGACGCCGCCGCCGAAGCGGACGCGCTCATGGTCATCGCCGCGGTCGACGCGCTGCGCGCCGACCCCGAGGGCCGCGTCGTCGCGTCCTTCAAGGAGCTCCAGCCGGAACCCGGCGGCAGGAGCGATCTCGTAAGGCTCTCGCGCGCGCTGGAGCGGCTCCTCCCCACGGAACCGCGCAGCCCCGCCCCGGAGGGGGAGTACGCATGACCACCGTGTACTTCTACCTCCTCGTCGGCGTCCTCTCCGCGGCCTTCGCCCTCAGGCTGCCCAGGCTCGTCAGGCACTGGCGCGACCCCCTCGTCCGCTCGGTGTCCCTGCTCCTGCCGCTGGGCGCCGCCGTCTTCTTCTTCGCGGCGCCGCCGACGATCTCCCAGGTGAACGCGGTCACCGGCATCCCCAACTTCTCGGTCCCGCTGGTCTACGGCATCGTCACCGCCGCCAGCGCGGCCCTGATCAACCTCACCATCATCTGGCGCGGGGGCCCGGAGGCCCGGCGCCGGACCGCCACACGCTGGTGCGTCGGCGTCTACGGAGTGGTGATCGCGGCACAGTTCACGCTGTTCGCCTACGGAGACGCACCCGTCGAACGCCGTCTGGACTTCGACACCTACTACGCCACCACCCCTTTCCTCCGGGAGATGGTCGTCCTCTGCGTGCTGTCGTACGGGCTGGCGAACCTGGTCCTGGCCCGTCTGTGCTGGCGCTGGTCCCGGGAGATCCCGGGCCTCCTGCGCGTCGGACTGCTCCTCATCGTGACCGGCTCGGTACTGAGCCTGGGATACGTCGCCTGCAAGCTCCTGGCCGTCGGCGCGCGATGGGCCGGCCACGACTGGGACGGCGTCAGCACCACCGTCGCCCCGACCGTGTCCTCCCTGGCCTCGCTCCTCCAGTGCGTCGGCCTCGCCCTGCCCTCCGCGAGCCAGGCGGCGACGGGCCTGTACCGCCGGTGGTCCCAGTACCGGCGCCTGCGCCCGCTGTGGCTGACCATGCGGGCGGTGACCCCGTACGAGCTGGTGCGCATCCCCTGGTGGTCCTCGCTCGGCAAACGCCAGCTCCGCCGGACCTGCGACATCCGCGACGGACTCCGGGTGCTCGCGCCACGCCTCGGCTGCCCCGCACCGGACGGCGGACGGGCGGACGCGCTCCCCGGCGGACCGGAACCGGAGGCCGAACGCCACGTCGCCATGGTGGTCGCCGCGTTCGACGCCCTCCGCGGTACCCGGCCCGGCCAGGGGGAGTGCGGCGCCGGGGACGTGCACGCCCTGGACGACGAACAGCTGGTCCGGCTCTCGGACGTGCTGCGCGTCCTCACCGTGCTCGACCAGACCCCCGGCCGGGAACCCGGCCGGCCGTCGTCCTTCCCGGGGACCCCCGACCTGGTCGGACCGCACGGCGACACCCCGCCGACACCCCTGGGCCGTGCGGATGGCTGACTGACCGGCCCGTCGGCGCAACACCCGTCGGCGCAACACCCGTCGGCACAGCGCCCACCGGCCCCCGCCCACCGGGCCATGTCCCGGCCCCGCGGCCCCCTTTCCTCCGGCCATGCCGCCGTCCGCCGGCGGCCCACGAGAGAGCAGCCAGATGCCCCACCCCACCCACACCCCCGCGCCCGCGGTACGCCGCCGGGCCGTCGTCATCGGCGGCAGCCTGGCCGGAACCCTGGCGGCCGCCGCGCTCCGTGGAGCGGTGGACGAGGTCCTCGTGGTCGAGAACGACGAACTGCCGGCCGGCCCGGGCCCCCGCAAGGGACTTCCCCAGGCGAGCCACGCCCACATGTTCTGGTGCACCGGCGTGCACGCCGCCGAAGCCCTCCTCCCCGGCGTCACCGACCGGTGGATGTCCGCCGGTGCGAACCGCATCCCGATCCCCACCGGCATGGTCGGCTACACCCCCGAGGGCTGGCTCCGCCGCTGGAACACCGAGACCGCCTTCCTGATCGCCTGCAGCCGCGACCTGCTGGACCACGCCGTACGCGACCTCGTGCTGGCCGACCCGAAGGTGACCGTCCTCCAGCGCACCCGCGTCGAAGGCCTCACCGGCACCGCCCGCCGCGTCACCGGCGTCCGGACCCGCGCGGCCGACGGGCGGGAAGCGGTCCTGGAGGCGGACTTCGTCGTCGACGCCAGCGGGCGCGGTTCGAGGGCCCCCCGGCACCTGGCGGAACTGGGAGTCGCACCCGCGCCCGAACGCTCCCTGGACCTCGGCCTCACCTACGCCAGCCGAGTCTTCCGCGCACCCGCGGGAACGGCCGGCTTCCCCATGGTCGTCGTCCAGTCCGACCCCCGCACGGCACGCCCCGGGCAGAGCGCCAGCATCCTCCCCATCGAGCACGGCCGGTGGATCGTCACCACGGCCGGAACCAGAGGGGGCGAACCCACCGCGAGGAACGAGGACTTCGAGCCGTTCGCCCGCGGACTGCGCCACCCCCTCGTCGGCGAGATCATCTCCGGCCTGGAGCCGCTGACCGACGTCACGGTCAGCCGCAGCACGCGCAACGTCCGCCGCCACTTCGAGGACGTCGGGAGCTGGCCGGAGCGGTTCGTCGTGCTCGGCGACGCCCTGGCCGCGTTCAACCCCATCTACGGGCACGCCATGTCCGTGGCCGCCCAGGCCGCGCTGCTGCTCCGCGACCTCGCGTCGGCCCACGGAATCGACGCCCCCCGCCTGGCACGACGGGTCCAGAAGGCCGTCGCCGGACCGGTCGCGGCGGCCTGGGACCTGGCGCTCGGACACGACGTGTTCTACACGGGCGCCCAGGGCAGTGCCCACCACGCCCCGACGCGCAAGGACAGGCTGCTGTCCGGCTACACCTACCGCCTGCTGAACACCTCCTGCGGCAGCTTCACCATGGCCAAGGACTTCTTCGACGTCACCTCCCTCCAGGCCCCCCTGACCACCCTCGTCAAACCGCGCGTACTCCTGGGCGCCCTGCGCGGCCCACTGCGCCCGCCCCTGACCGGCCCGCCCCTCACGGCCCGGGAGCTCGCCCTCATCCCCTCCCCGTCCCGCCCCTGACCGGGTCCCGGCGGCGGGGCGCGCAAGCCCCTGATCGGGTGCCGCGCGGGCGGCGACCACTCGAACGTGTGGGTTCAACGGCGGGTGGGCAGGCGGCTGCTGGCCCGTGCGCCGGGTGCGCATTCACGTTCGACGGATTCGCCCTTCCGGGGCCGTTACGGGCGTAGAACCGGGGCGTTCTTGGAGCACCAGTGCCAACCGGCCGCCCAGACGGAGGACACCGTGCATTCCGAACCCGCCCCCGCCCCCTGCCGCCTCGGATTCGAACAGCGGCGGCGGACCTCCCCCGCCGCCCGCCCCGCCCCACCGGGTCCGCCCGGCATCCGCGCCCGCCGCTCCGTACGACCGGACACGAGGTGGGCGGCATGAGCGAGCCCACCGAAGCCGCGGCCGCCCACACCGTGCCCGGCCCCCGCTCCGCCTCCAAGCCCCCGGCCCCGCCCCTGCCCCCGCCCCCGGCCGAGGTGCCCGCCGGCCCCGAGGACGGCGACATGACCGACGGGCTGGAAGAGGCGTACTGGTCCGTCCACGACGGCGCCGCCGCGAGCGCCACCGTCCGCCAAGTGCTCTTCCGCCTCCCCCGGATCACCGCCCTCATCGGCCGGCTCGCCTGGCGGGCGGACCGCCGGGCCACCCTCGCCGTCGCCGTCTGCCAGCCGGCCTCCGCCGCCATGACGGCCTTCGGCCTGATCGCCTCCGTCAGGGTCCTCCAGCACCTGTTCGCGGAGGGCCCGACCCCCGACCGGGTCCGCGCCGCCGTCCCCGAGATCGTCCTCGTGGCCGGCTTCCTCTCCGCCCGCGCCCTGATGGAAGCCGCCGTGGCCGTGGCCCAGGCACGCGTCACACCCAAGATCCGCACCGCGCTGGAATGCGAGTTCCTCCACCTCACCGCCCACGTGCGCCTCGAAGCCGTCGAGGACGCCGACTGGCACGACGAGGTGTACCGCGCCAACGACCGCGGGCTCTTCTACGCCCGCATGATCGTCGGGCAGGTCGTCTCCCTCGCCGCCGCGGCACTCGGACTCGTCGGCACCGCCGGCGTGCTCGGCGTCCTCCACCCGCTCCTCCTCCCGCTGCTGCTGCTGTCCGTCCTGCCGGTGGGCGTGGCCGCCGTGAACAGCGCGCGGGCCCGGTTCCGCTCGTTCAAGCGCTGGAACGCACTGCAACGCCGCGTCCGCGTCTTCTCGTGGCTGCTGCTCGACGTGGACGCGGCCGCGGAGCTGCGCTCCGACACCGCCCAGGGCGCCCTGCTCGACGAACACCGCCGCCTGACCACCAGGATCGCCGAGGAGGACACCCGCCTCGGCGTGAACTCCGCCCTGCTGGGCCTCGCCGGGCGGGCGGTCGGCGGGACCGGCACCGGCATCACCTACGCCGCCCTGGCGGCCATGCTGATCGCCGGCTGGCTGCCCCTGGCCGCGGGCGTCGGCGCCGTCCTGGCCATCCAGGCCGGCCAGTCCTCCCTCACCCGGCTCATCGAGGTCGCCCACCTCGTCTACGAGCACGCCCTCTGGGTCGACGACCTCCTCGCCGTCCAGGAACGGTGCCGCCGCCTCCTGCCCCGCGCCTGCGGGGTGCGGGCGCCCGACCGGGTCGGGGAAATCACCGTCCGCGACGTCCACTTCACCTACCCCGGCAAGGACGCGCCCGCCCTCGACGGAGTCTCCTTCACCCTCCGCGCCGGCGAGACGGTGGCCTTCGTCGGCCTCAACGGCTCGGGGAAGTCGACCTGCGCCAAGCTGCTGGCCGGCCTGTACGAGGCCCAGCGGGGCAGCGTCAGCTGGGACGGCGTCGACGTACGCGAGATGGACGCCCGGTCGGTGCACCAGCGGGTCGCCTGCGTGCTCCAGGACCCCGTCCGGTTCCCCTTCAGCGCCCTGTCGAACATCACCGCCGGCGCCGGCACGCTCACCGAGGCCGACCCCCGTCGCGCCATGGCCGCCGTACGGGCAGCGGGCGCCGACGCGGTCATCGCCGCGCTGCCCGGCCAGTGGAACGCGCTGCTGTCGAAGCGGTTCAAGGGCGGACAGCAGCTCTCCGGCGGACAGTGGGCGAAGATCGCGGTCGGGCGCGGCCTGTACCAGGAGGCGGTGCTGCTGCTCCTGGACGAGCCGACGGCGAGCATGGACCCGCCGTCCGAGCACGCCGTGTACGAGGCGGTGCTGCGCGGCCGGCTGCGGCAGGACCAGATCACGGTGCTGATCTCCCACCGGCTCGCCAGCGTCGTCGACTGCGACCGGATCCTCGTCTTCGACGGCGGCCGCATCGTGGAGTCCGGCTCCCACGAGGAGCTGATGGCCCTGGACGGCGACTACGCCGCCATGTTCACCCTCCAGGCCAGCGGGTACCGCTGCACGGAAGCGGGGCGGTGACGGGCTGAGCCCAGGGGCCGGCCGCCGTCGGCGGCCGGCCTGCCCGTGCGCGCGTACGTACGCCACGTGCCGCCGCCGGCGGCGGCTGGATACCCTGGCAGGGGCCCTACCGGGAGGACACCGTGATCACACGAGACTGGCCGCAGATGAGCCGCGAGGCCTTCGAGGCCATCGCGGAAGCCGCCGCACAGCACGACGTCAAGCTCGAACTCATCAACGGAGAACTGGGAGTCAAGCCCGTGCCCGACGGCGACCACGGCGAGATCATCATGTGGCTGCTGGAGCACTGCATGCACCAGCGCCCCGACCTGCGCCTGTACCCGGAGCAGGGCCTGCGCGTCGAGACGTACGGCAACGGCAACGCCCGCCCGGACGGCGTCCTCGCCCCCAAGGGCTACTTCGCGGGCCAGGGGGAGTGGGCGGCGGCGGACGGCGTCGTCATGGTCCTCGAAGTCACCTCGTACGACGCGAAGACCGACCAGCGGGACCGCCAGGACAAACCGCGCGCCTACGCGGAACAGGAGATCCCGGTCTACCTCCTCATCGACCGCGACAACGGCTCCCTGGTCCTCCACTCCGACCCGGTCAACGGCAGGTACCACACCCGGACGTTCTTCTTCGGCGACACGGTACGGATCCCGGAGCCGGTGGGCATCACCCTGGACGACACGGACGTCCTCAAGAACCACGTCCGCTGAAGCCGTACCCACGGCGGCCGCGCCGCTTCGCCCCGCCCCGGGGCGTCGTGCGCGGGGCGGGGGCCCCGGCGGGAGAGGGGGAGGCGGACGAGCCGTCCTTCGGCTCGGCGGATCCGCAACCCGTCAGGGCGACGGCCGCGGTGAGCACCGCCAGGCCGTACGTCGTCAGCGGTCTGGTGCAGATGGTCATGGCGTGCTCCCCCGCAAATGATCAACACGCGGGTGTCGCACCGGGAACGGGGGAGGAACACGCGCTTTCCGGCCGCCCTCACACCCGTTCCGCGTCATTGAGGAGCCGAGCCGCGGCGGCGTCGAGGTCGGCGCGGACCACCCCCGGGCACAGCAACGGCGCGCACACCTCGAAGGCGCGGCCGCCGACCTCGCCGTACAGGAGGATCTGGAGGTACTCGGGGCCGCCCGCTTCCTCACGGCCCAGCAGCACCTCGACGGTGAGCCGCGTCCCGTCCGCGAGCCGGGCCGATCCGCTCTGCGGCTCGTCGTCGACCAGTACGAACTCCTCCTCGTACCGGCCTCGGGGCGCTTCGGCCAGCAGCCACCGGGCGAACGCGGCCGCCAGCGGCGCGCCACCGGCCAGCGTCGTGCGCCCGACGGAGTACGCGTCGAACCACCAGGCGGCGTCCGTACCGTCCGTATCCCTGCCGACCGCGAGCCACAGGTCCTCGACGGGCTCCCCCGGGTAGCGGCTGCCGCGCCAGCAGTACTGGAAGCCCACCCCGTCACACCTCCCTCTTCCTACTCGGCGGCGGCGGTCCGCGCGTCCACCTCTGCGAAGAACGCCTCGGCGACGGAACGGTTGCGGTCGGCGTCGGTGAGCGGCTCGCCCAGGATGCGGCCGGCGAGTTCGGTGGCCAGCCCGAGCACGTCCTCGCGCAGCTCGGCCTCGGCGACGACCCGGTCCGCCTCCAGCTGTACGGCGGAAGCCGCGGCCAGTTCCTCGCGCGCCCGCACCCCCTCCGCGCGGACGGCGGCGAGCAGCGCCGCACCCTCCTCCAGGGCGGTCTGGCGGATCCGCGAGGCGTCGCGCCGGGCTGCGGCCAACTCGGCCTGGTACACGCCCAGCACGTACTGCGCCTCCAGGCGCCTGTCCTCGCACCGCTCCATCACGCCCCCGATGGCGTCCTCACGCGCCATGAGCGCCTTCCCGATCCGCGGGAGCAGGACCTTCGCCATGACGGCGAAGACTGCCGTGAAGCAGAGCAGGGCGACCAGGAGGTCTATGAGGTTCGGCTTCAGAGGTCCCATGAACTCATGCTATAAGCGCGCGAATTCCCGTCCGGCGGCGGCCCGTTCCCACAGCCGAGGAGCACGGCGGGGCTGGGCTTCCCACGGCTCCGACCCGGCCGAGGCCGTTCGGGGACTGTGAGCCGCCGGGCTCAGTTGCGTACGGCGCCGGTCAGCGGGGCCAGGAGCTGCCAGCCCATCCTCTCGTACAGGGCCCGTCCCTCCGGGGTCGCCACCAGTACGCCCTCCCGGGCACCCTGACCGGCGGCGAGGGCGTGCATCACCACGCGGCCCAGGCCGCGGCGTTGGTGGGCGGGGTCGGTTTCGACCTGGTCGACGGCGAAGGCGGGGCCGGCGATGCCGGCCTGGCCGCGTGCGGCGAAGGCTCCCTCGGCGGTGCGGACCAGGGCGCGGGCGACGCCGCCCCGGGTCCAGGTGTCCAGCCGGTAGCCGGCGGCTATCGCCGGGCCGGCCCCGGCCCGGGCGGCGTGCGGCGGGGCGGTCATCAGGAAGCCGGGTCCGCCGGCCAGGGACCAGCCGGGACCCAGCCAGGACTCGAACTCCTCCGGCGGCGCGGGTGCCTTCACCCACGTGCCGGGGGCGGCCGGGTTCTCGGTGATCTTGCGGACGGCCGCCTCGTCGGCGGTCGGCAGTACGTGGCGCACTACGTGCCCGGGGAGGCCGACGTCGATGGTGAAGCCCCAGGGGGTGGGGACGGGGTCGGCGGCGCCGCGCGAGACGGTCCAGCCGTGGACCCACGCGTGCACGGCCCCGGCCGTGGCGTCCTGGGCGTGGGGGAGGTCGGGAAGCACGGAGGTGCCCATCAGGCACGTCCCCTTTCCGGGTGAGTGATCGTCCTGGCACCGCACAGCCTGCCCTTGTTGCGAGCGACTCGCAATAAGGAATCGGGGCCGCGCCCGGCCGGCGCCGCCGGGGTCAGGCCACCTCCACGCCGTCCAGCTCGGCGTAGTACTCGCCCTTGGACAGGCGGATCGTGTTCCAGCCCTCCTTCAGGGCGAGAGCGGTGTCCACCACCGACCACCTGTCCCAGCCGGTGTGCCGGTAGCGGACGGTGCCCGCTGTCCTGCCGTTGACCGTGAGGCCGTGCGTGGCCTCCACCGGGGAGCCCGCTCCGTCCTGGGAGCCGTTGCCGAACCACACCGACAGCCGGTGTTCCCCCGCCGCCGCCGTGAAGACCGTGAACTCGACGTGGCTGTCGGCATGGCCGATGCCGCCGACCGCCCTGCCGTCGGAGGCGGACGGCGCGTCCCGGACGGCCGCGTGGTGCACGAGGGCGTTCTCCGCCTGGTAGAGGACCTTGCTGCCGCGCACGACGGGGTAGCCGTTCGCGAACCCCAGGCCGGCCGTGTACATCACCCGCCGGCGCGGGTCGGCGAGCCAGCCGTGGAAGACGATGCGGTCCCGGCCGTCGGGGCCGGTCACCACGTCCTGCCCGCCGGGGCCGTGCACCGCGCCGGAGAGGGTCTCCGTCGTCATCAGCGGCTTGGCCGCCTTGGTGTACGGGCCGGTCAGGGTCCGCGCCACCGCGTAGCCGGTCCGGTAGTGGTCGCCGCGGTAGTCGCCGGCCGAGTAGAACAGCACGTACTGTCCCGCGCGCTTGACGAGGGTGGGGGCCTCCACCACGCCGTCTTCCCCGGTGGGGTCCTGCCTGATCAGCCTGATCAGCCTGACCGGGTCGCCGGTGGTGCGGGTGCCGTCCCACGTGACGGGCTGCAGGTGCAGCCAGGTGTCCGTACCGCAGCAGTTGCCGTCGTTCTTCCACAGCAGGTAGCGCTGTCCGCCCTCGGTGTAGCTCGACGCGTCGATCGCGCCGCCCTCGGCGGCCGGGCACACCAGCGGCCCGTCCCCGACCGGCCGGAACGGCCCGTCGGGTGAGGAGGACAGGGCGACGCCGATGCACTGCCTGTCGCTCGCCCGGTCGTGCGCCGTGTAGTGCATGGCGAAGCCGTCGCCGGTGGCGAACACCTCCGGCGCCCACACCAGGTCGCGCCGGGGCGCCGCCCAGCCGCCGAGCACGGGCAGGACGTCACGGCTGTCGGCCTTCCACCGCTTCAGGTCGCGGGAGGTGGCGTGCTGGATGTGCTTGCCGTCGCCGTTGGTGGCGTACGCGTGGTACGTGCCGCCGACCTTGACGACGTCCGGGTCGGCGAAGTCCCGGTCGAGGACGGGAGAGTCGGGGAGCGGAGCGGCTGAGGCAGGGCCAAGGCCCAGGCCCATGGCGGCGGCGGCCGCGACGAACGCGAGGCCGCGCGCGATGCGGCGCTTGAGGGGGTGAGGGGGGAGGGGGCGCATGAACTGACCAACGCCCCGGGGCGCGACTGGTTGCGCACGGCCCGGACCGCCCCCAGGACCGCCCCCAAGGCCGCCCCACCCCCCTTCGACCGCTACCGGGGCGGCAGGCCCAGGAACTTCGCCGGCGCCAGTTCGAGGAACTTCGACGTCCCGGTGGCGAGGCGGGCCGCCTCGGGCCCGTCCGGGTCGCCCGCCAGGCTGCGGAACGTGAGCTCCAGGGCCCGGTCGCCGTGGCGCACCAGGAGGGTGGTGATCTGCGCCCGCTGCCCGGCGGGTCCGGCCAGCATCGTGCGCATCAGGGCTTCGTCGGCCCGGTCACCGAACCTCTGCTCCACCTTGAGGGGTTCGCCCGGGTCCGCGGCCGGGTCCACCACCTGGACGGTGATCTCCTCGTCACCGAGGCTCATCGTCCACGAGGCGCACTCGGCGTACACCCGGCGCATGTCGGCCATCCAGGCCGCGGCCGCCCCCGGGACCCGCTCCGAGACGCCCTCGTCGACGACGATCGAGGAGTCGGAGTTCATGAACGAGGTCCTGACCTCCCTCGCCGCCTTGTCCCCGAACGCCCGGTTCAGCACGGCCGTGAGCTCCGGGGTCGCGGCCGTCATCGGCGGCGGGTCCTCGTCGGAGGAGGGCGATGCCAGTTCGGTGAAGTCGCCGAGGCCCGCCGCGGGCAGTTCCGGGGCCGTGACCAGCAGCTGTGCGAGGTCCTGCTGGGAGGCGTCGTCGCGTGTGCTCACAAGCAGCCTTTCTTCAAAGGGCGGTTGGTGGTGGTGCGAGGTGGGCGCCACCGTAGCCCGGCGCGACGCCGAGGCGTTCCCGGATCCGCGCAATGTTCGAAGTCGGGGTGACGGGCGGTGCCCGCCCCGGCCGGTTGGCCCCGGCCGGGGCGGGCACCGCCGTGCTGCCGTGCCGCCGTGCTCCCGTCAGGAGACGGTGATGAACTTGGCCGTGCTCGGCACCCCCTGGGCGTCCAGGGCGAAGAGCATGTAGGTGCCCGGCAGGACCACGCCCTTGTCGGCCGGGACCGACACCGTGTACGTGCCGTTCCCCGCGGCCGTGGACACCAGCGGCACCCGCCGCTGGTCGTTGTCCGTGGAGTGGGTCGCGGCCGCGGCCCGCATCAGCACGAAGGAGGCCACCTGCCCCTCGGCGGCGACGGTGAGCGAGGCGCCCGCGGCGGCCCGGGGCGGCACCCCGCCGGTGATGACCGGACGCGGCTTGGGCGAGCCGTCCGCGTTGAGGAGGTACGGCGGGGTGAACACGGCCCCGTCGGCGTGGTTGGTGGCGCAGTCGCCGCACAGCCCGCCGCCGCCGGAGAAGATCCGCCCGTCGGGCAGCAGGTTCGCCACGCTGTGGTAGTTGCGCGGTACGGCCATGGAGGCGAGCGGGGTGAAGCTACCGGTCGCCGGGTCCCACAGCTCGGGCGTCAGTACGGACGTGGCGTCGCTGAACGGCACCGGGTACGCCTGCCCGCCGAACACGGCGACCTTGCCGTCGGGCATGACGACGCTGTTGCCGAAGGCGCGGGCGTAACCCATGTCGCCCGTGCGCGCGGCCTGCACCTGACCGCTGCCGCCGTCGACGCTCACCGTGTACGCGCGCCGGGTGGCGGGCGTCTTCTCGTACGCGGGCGAGCCGCCCAGGGTGAGCAGCTTGCCGATGTCGTACGCGACGGCGTTGCCGGTCATGGCGTCCTGGCTGTCGGCCCGGTTGCCGGCGGAGGTGATGCTGCCGTTCCCGCCGGTCGTGATCCAGTTCATCTGCTTGCTCGGGCCCAGCTGGAGCACCTTGCCGCCCGAGGTGGCGTGCAGCCACATGTGGTTGTCGGCGCGGTAGGCGCCGGCCGGGTCGGCCGTCAGCGCCGGGGCGGCGGGGACGCCGGGGAGCCTGCGCCAGGTGCGGGTGTCCGGGGACCAGACCTCGCCGGCCTTGTCGCCGGTGGCCCCGCTCCAGGACCCGCCGAGGACGAAGGCCTCGCCGGTGGAGAGCAGGGTCATGGCCTGGTAGCCGCGGGCGGTGTTCATGGCGGTGGTCGCGGACCAGGTGTCGGTGGCCGGGTCGTAGACGCTCGCCTTCTCCGCGTTGCTGCCGCCGGTGACCAGGACCCGGCCGTCGGCGAGCATGGCTATCCCCGGGCAGAACATGTCGTGGCCGGTGTTGTCGACGCGGCGCTGGGTGACCTTGCCCGTCTTCAGGTCGAGGATCGCGGTCTGGGTGTAGCCGTTGCTGCCGCCGAAGCGGTCGACCGCGTACGCCGACCAGGCGAGGAGCTTGTCCCCGGGCAGGACGGCGGTGGCCACCGGCACCAGCGGGAAGCCGGTGATCCGGTCCCAGGAGCCGTGGGCGGCCGGGTCGGCCGGTCCGCTCAGGCGTATCTCGGCGGCCGAGGTCCAGGGCCCGCGGTTGCCGGCCTCGCCGGTCACGGTCAGGCGTACGTAGCGGGCGTTCTCGGTGCGGGTGAAGGTGGCGGTCTTGACGGTGTCGTCGTCGCGCCAGGTGCCCGCGGCGACGGGTGTGCCGAAGGTGGTGCCGTCGGTGCTGGTGGTGACGGTGTAGGCGCCCGCGCGGCCGTTGGGGCCGTCGTTGCGGGGCTGGTAGACCAGGGCGGAGACGGCGGTGGTGCGGTGCGTGTCGATGGTGATGCTGTGCGGCAGCGGGGTCGGCGTCCCGGACCACTTGCTGTGCCAGATGGTGGCGGAGTCGCCGTCGAGGACGTTGGACGCGCGGCCGTTCTCGCCGCTGGCCTCCTCGTCGCTCGCCGTCGCCGTCCATCCGGTGCGGGGCAGGTCGACGGTGGCTGCGGGGGTTCCGGGATCGCCGAGCAGGTTGAGTTCCGCGGCGGAGGTCCACGGGCCGCGGTTGCCGGCCTCGGTGGCGGCGGTGAGCCGGACGAACCGGGCGCCCTGCGGGGCGAATCCGAGTGTCTTGGCACTGGCGTCGTCGGCGAGCGTGCCGGTGGCGACCGGGCTGCCCCAGTTCTGGCCGTCGGCGCTCACGCTGATGCCGTACTCGCCGACGCGCCCGTTGGCCCCGCCCGCGCGGGGCTGGTAGACGAGCGCGGAGACCACCGCCGTGCGGTGCATGTCGATGGTGATGGTGTGCGGCAGCGGGGCGGGGGTGCCCGTCCACTTGCTGTGCCAGATGGTGGCGGAGTCGCCGTCGAGGACGTTGGACGCGCGGCCGTTCTCGCCGCTGGTCTCCTCGTCGCTCGCCGTCGCCGTCCAACCGGTCCGGTCAAGGACCGGAGCGCTCGGCTCCATGGCGTTCGCCGGGGCCACGCCGTGGTGCGGCGACTGCTTCGCCGCCTGCTGGTCCAGGGGTCCCGGCGCCGGCCGGGGGCCGGTGCTGGCCACCCCGAGCCAGGGGGTGAGCCCGACGAGCAGCGAGCCGAGGGCGAAGGCGATGAGCAGGGGGGAGCGGCGTAACGCTCGGACAAGGGCGCGGATGCGTCTGGGCTGCAATCGGACCTCCTGGACGGTGAACCTCTGAGAGCCCCACGAACATAGGTCAGACCGGTTCAACTCGACCCTCGAACGGGGGAGTTGGCGCGAACCCGCGCCACCGCGCGGGCGGCCGCCACCTTCGAGTGGTGTCGCCCACACCCGCCATGCGCGGATTCCAAGGCACCTGCGGGGTCTGGTGCTTCGATCCCCAGGACGAAACGGGACGTCCGCTTCTGGCCGCAAGGAGAGACGACTCGGCCCGCCCTGCCGGGCCCGAAAACCGGGGAGCCGTTGTCAGAGGCGGGTGGCACCATCTGGGCCGGTGGTCCCATCAGCTACAGGGGGTAGGCATGGAGAGCACGACGACGTACGCGTGGCCGCGCTGGGCGGAGGCGGCGGACGGCGAGGCGCTGGAGCGCTGGCTGGCCGGGCACGGCTGGGAGGTCGATCCGATGGTGTTCATGGCCGGCGGGCTGGGCCGGGCGGTCCAGGTCCGGCCGGCCGGGTCGGGGCCGGACGGGCCGGATCCCGAGGGCGAGGCCGGGCTGCTGATCCTCCCGGGCGAGACGGTGGAGTTCGCCGGGTCCCGGATACGGATCGCCCACCGCACCCCGGCGGCCACCGGGGCCCGGGCCTGAAGCCCGAGCACCGGACCCCGCACCCCGGCCCCCGAGCCCTGAGCGGGCCCGGGGACTCGGGGCGAGGGGCTCAGCAGGCGGACCAGAGGTAGGGGAAGGGGCCCGCGCCCACAACGAACGACCTCGTGCCCGGGGTGGGCACGGGCCGGTTCCGTGCGGCCCGGGGCCGGAGGTCCCGGGCCGCACGGGGTGCGCCCGCCCGTCGTCCGGTGGCGGCCCCTGTCCGATTCCGGCTCCTCGCGGCCGTCAGCCCGCCACGCGGGCCATCCACGCCTCGACCTCGTCCGCCGAGCGCGGCAGCCCGGCCGACAGGTTCTCGCTGCCGTCCTCCGTCACCAGCAGGTCGTCCTCGATCCGGACGCCGATGCCGCGCCACTCCTCGGGCACCGTGAGGTCGTCCGGCTGGAAGTACAGGCCCGGCTCCACCGTGAGCACCATGCCCGGCTCCAGCACGCCGTCCACGTACTCCTCGTTGCGGGCCTCCGCGCAGTCGTGGACGTCCAGTCCGAGCATGTGGCCGGTGCCGGCCATGGTGAAGCGGCGCTGCAGGCCGAGCTCGTAGGCGCGGTCCGCCGGGCCCTCGATGAAGCCCCATTCCACGAGCTTCTCCGCCATGTACCGCTGCGCCGCCACGTGGAAGTCCCGGTACGCGGCCCCCGGCTTCACCGCCGCGAAGCCCGCCTCCTGGGCCTCGTACACGGCGTCGTACACCTTGCGCTGCACCGGCGTGAACGTGCCGTTGACCGGCAGGGTGCGGGTGACGTCGGCGGTGTAGAGGGTGTGCGTCTCCACGCCGGCGTCCAGCAGGAGCAGGTCGCCGGGGCGCACCGGGCCGTCGTTGTCGGTCCAGTGCATGATCGTGGCGTGCTCGCCCGCGGCGCAGATCGAGCCGTAGCCCACGGAGTTGCCCTCCAGCCGGGCCCGGCGGAAGAAGGTGCCCTCGATCCACCGCTCGGAGGACGCGACCGCCCGCGACAGCTCGCCGACGCAGTCGGTGAAACCGCGCACGGTGGAGTCCACCGCCTTGCGCAGCTCGCCGACCTCCCAGTCGTCCTTGACGATCCGGAGCCCGCTCAGCGCCTCCTCCAGCTCGTCGTCGCGCTCGGCGTCGGTGGTGACCGCGGCCTCCAGCGCCGGATCGACGCCCCGGACGATGCGGGTGGGCACGTCGGGCGCGGCGGCCAGGTCGGCGGCGGCGGTGCGGACGTCGCGGCACGCGAGCCCGAGCACGCGCTCCGACTCGGCGAGGGAGCGGCGCCGGCCCATCCACAGCTCGGCGGTGTAGCCGAGCCAGAACTCGTCGGTGTCCCGGCCGTCGCGCGGCAGCAGGTAGCAGTAGGCGTCGTGGCCGCCGTCCGCGCGCGGTTCGAGGACGAGCGCGCAGTCGCGGGCCCGGTCCCCGGTCATGTGGACGTAGCCGGAGTACGGGCGGAACGGGTAGGTGTCGTCGTTCGACCGGACCTTGAGGCTGCCCGACGGGACGACCAGCCGCTCGCCGGGAAAGCGCGCCGAGAGCGCGGCGCGGCGGCGGGCCGCGTACGGGGCCTGCTCGTCGAGCGGGAGGTCGTGCTGTTCGGTGTCCGCCCAGCCCGTCCTCATCAGGGCGGACAGTTCCTCGGAGACCCCCGAGTAGAGACCGTTCTTGCGACCCTTCGCCACGTCGTTCTCCTTCTTCCCGCTTCAGGATGGGTTTCGGCTTTCCGGCCGCAGGAGGCCCGCAGTACGTTCCGGGGCACCGGCGGCTCCCGGAACGTACTGCGGGACGGGCCGCCCCGGAGGGCCCGTGGTGCCAGTGGCACCGATCGGCCACCACGGCCTCGTGCGGTCGCCGATAATGCGGTGCATGGCGAACGCGAAACTGGGCGAGGCCCTGCGGATGCTGGGGATCGGCCCCGCGGCGGGCCGCGTGTACCTGTCACTCCTGGAGCTGGCCCCGGCCCCGCTCGCCGAGATCGGGGCGGCGGCCGGGCTGGACGCGGCCGAGTTCGCCGGCGCCTACGGCGAACTGGTCGACGCCGGGCTCGCCAGCGCCGCCGCCGGGGGTGCCGACGTGGTGGCGCCGGTGCCTCCCGCCGCGGGTCTGGAGATCCTCGCCCGGCACCGGGCGGCCGAGCTGGAGGGGTCGCGCATCGCGGTGGGCGGGGCGTTCGAGTCGTTCCGCCGCCAGCGGCTCGCCGCGTACAACGACGACCTGGTCGAGGTCGTGACCGGCGACGCCATCGGCCCGAGGATGCGCCAGGCCTGGACCAGCGCCCGCGCGCAGATCCGCCAGCTCGACTCGCCGCCCTACTTCCCGCTCGTCGGCGCCCTCGACGACGCGCTCGGGACCCTCGCCCGGGGCGTGACGCAGCGGGTCGTCTACTCGAGGGCGTCGCTGGAGATGCCCGGCCAGCTGGAGTCGGCCATCGAGCCCTGCATCGAGGCCGGCGAGCAGGCCCGGGTGGCGCCGACGGTACCGGTCAAGCTGGTGATCATCGACGAGGCGTACGCGATGGTGTCCCTGTCGATCAGGGAGGCGGACGTGCACAACACGATGCTGGTGGTGCAGCCGTGCGGCCTGCTGTCCGCCCTCCTCGCGCTGTTCGAGCAGACCTGGCAACAGGCCCTCCCCTTCCACGGCCGCGCCACCCGCCCGGCCGGTCTGGCCCCGGCCGACCGCCGCCTGCTCCGCCTCCTCGCCGGGGGTGCGAGCGACGAGGTCATCGCCCGCGAACTGGGCATCAGCCGCCGCACCTTCTTCCGCAGGCTCCAGATCCTGATGGCCCGGCTGGGCGCCGAGAACCGCTTCCAGATGGCCCTCCAGGCGCAGCGCAACGGCTGGCTGTGACCGGCTGGGCCCGTGGCCTGGCGGCCCGCAGGTTCCGAGGTCCGCAGGTCCGGGAGGCCCGCAGGCCCGGCGTCCTGGCGCCCGGCGTCCTGGCGCCCGGCGTCCTGGCGGTCTGGTGCCCGGAGGCCGAGAAGCCCGCAGGTTCCGAGGTCCGCAGGTCCGGAGGCCCGCAGGCCCGGCGTCCTGGCCCCCGGCGGCCTGGCGCCCGGCGGCCTGGCGGTCTGGTGCCCGGAGGCCGAGAAGCCCGCAGGTTCCGAGGTCCGCAGGTCCGGAGGCCCGCAGGCCCGGCGTCCTGGCCCCCGGCGTCCTGGCGCCCGGCGGCCCAGAGGCCCGCAGGCCCGCAGGCCTGGCGGTCCGGAGGCTCCGCGGCCCGGAGCCCAGCAGGCTCGGAGGTCCGCAGGTCCGGTGACCTCAGGCCCTGAGGCCCGCAGGCCCCGAGGTCACCGGGCGGACGCGGCGGGGCGCCGTCGTCGCGGGTGCCGTCGCCGTGCCCAGGGGCAGCCGCCTGCCGGAGAACCCGGCGCGCAACCGCCGGTCGTGGCTGACCACGATCAGGGTCCCGGCGTACGGCGCCAGGGCCGCCTCCAGGTCCTCCACCACCCCCGGTGCCAGATGGTTGGTCGGCTCGTCGAGGAGGAGCAGGTCGTACGGCCCGTCCGCGACGAGCCTGCCCAGTTCCGCCTTGCGCCGCTGCCCCGCGGACAGCTCCCGGAGCGGCCTGCCGACGTCGGCCGCGCCCAGCAGCCCGAACCGTACGAGGGCCTCCGCGGCCTCCTCCCCGAACGCGCCCGCCGCGCAGCGGCCGTCACCGGACCAGGGATCGTCCTGCCGCAGCAGCCCGACCCGCCCCGGCGCCCGTACGCTCCCGTCCCCGGCAGGCACGAGACCCGCGAGCACCTGGAGCAGGGTCGACTTCCCCGACCCGTTGGGACCGGTGACCAGCATCCGCTCACCCGGCTCCAGCCGGAACGACACCGGTCCGAGCCGTCCCGGCACGGCCAGCCCCCGGACGTCCACCCCGGTGGCCGCCGGGCCGCCGTCGGCCCCCACCCGGTCAGCCCCCGACCGCTCGGCCCCCACCCGGTCGGCCCCGAACCGCCCGGTGAACCGCAGCGGCTGCGGCGGCGGCGGAACCGGATGCTCCGTCAGCCGGGCCAGCCGCTCCCGCGCGTTGCGGATGCGGCTCATCGCCCCGTGCGCCCGCGACCGGGCGCGGAAGGCCCCGGCGCCGCTGAACGCGGCGGGCGCCTTCCGCGGGATCTGGGCGAGCCGCCCGATGTTGCCGTCGGCGAGCCGCTCCACGCGCCGAGTCTCCTCTACCCACTCCTCGTACTCGCGCTCCCACCGGGCGCGCGCCGCGGCACGGGCCACCAGGTGGCCGGCGTAGCCGTTGCCGTGCCGCTGCACGGTGAGCCGTTCGTGGTCCACTTCCAGGATCGCGGTGGTGACCCGGTCCAGGAACATCCGGTCGTGGGTGACGGCCACGAGCGTGCCGGTCCGCCGCACCAGGTGCTCCTCCAGCCATCCGACGGCCTCGTCGTCCAGGTCGTTGGTGGGCTCGTCGAGCAGCAGCAGCTCCGGCTCGGCGGCCAGTGCCGCGGCCAGCGCCAGCCGGGAGCGCTGCCCGCCGGACAGCGTCCCGAGCGCACGCCCCCGCTCGATCGGGTTCCGCTCGCCGAGCCGCCGCAGGATGGCGGCCACCCGCCGGTCGGCGTCCCGTCCGCCCCGCGCCTCGTACTCCGCGACGAGCCGCCCGTACGCCTCCACCTCCTCGGGGCCGGCCAGGTGCAGCCGCTCCTCGGCCGCCCGGATCCGCCGTTCCAGTTCCCGCAGCCCGGCCAGCGCGCGGTCCACGGCGTCGCCGACCAGCGCCCCGGCCGGCAGGTCGAGGGTCTGGGCGAGGTACCCGACCCCGCCGGGCGCCCGTACGCAGACCTCGCCCGCGTCGGCCCGTTCCCGCCGGGCCAGGAGCCGCAGCAGCGTCGACTTCCCCGACCCGTTGTCCCCGACGACCCCGACCCGCTCCCCGGGCCGCACCGAGAAACCGACCCGGTCCAGCACCGTCCGGGTTCCGTACCGCTTGCCGACCTCGGCCAGCACGACCTGACTGGCAGCAGCTGAAGCACGCACGGGCAACCCCCTTGTCCGCGACAAAGTCGCAACGAGACGTATCGTCTCGCCAGACTGTACGCCAACACCTCCGCCATGACAAGACGCTCCGTCTCGCCAGGGAGGGGGATGGGGAGGGGGGAACTAGCGGTCGGCGGCCGTTCGCGCGCCGTGGGCGATCCGCCGGAGCGGCGACAGCGCGTATCCCGCCGTCAGGTAGCCCGCCCCGATCGACAGGGGTCCGAGAGCGGCCAGGGCGAGCAGGGCGGGCGACGCCAGCGGGTCGCGGGGCTGCCGCCGGTCGGCGGCCGGACAGGGGGAACGGGCGCCGTCCACCGGGGCCGGACAGCCCGCGGGCGCCAGCACGATCGTGTCCGCCGAACGCACCTCGAAGACCGGTGCGTTCCCCCTGTTCACCGCCTGCCGCGCGAGCAGGAAGACGACGGTGAGCAGTGCCGTCCCGGCCAGCATGAAGACCCCGCCGTAGACGCAGGTGAGGCGCAGTCGGGTGACGGCACGCCGCGGCGGCGCGGGCCGCCCGCCCCCGGCGCGGCCCGGGACACGGATCGACATCGGCACTCCCCCCTCAAGGCGTGACGGTCCCCACTGTCGCCGAACACCCCTAAGCGGCGCGTCAGCACGCCCCGAAGGGGACACCGCGGACGGACGACGGCTGCTTTGATGGCCTCCGGTGACGTCCGTCATCCGTTCGTCAGGGGGAGGAGCCGGCGGTGGCCGCGGTGCAGGCATGGGCGTTCGGGCTGGTCAATTGCATCCTGTACCAGGCGATGTACCGGGAGGGCGGCGCGGGCGCGGCGCTCGACGAGGAGATGGTGCGCCGGTACGCGACGGCCATGCAGGCCGAACCGCTCAGCGACCGGTCGATGGCCGAGCAGGTGGCGGCGCTGCGGGCGGTGCTGACCACGGACGCGCCGCTGGCGAGCGCGTTCGACCCGTACGAAGGGCAGGAGCCCTTCGGCGAAGCCGAGTTCAGGGGCTTCCTGGCCCGGCTGGCCGACGAACTCGAATCCCACGGCCCCTGGCCGCCACCGCCCGCCGAGGAGCGCCGCGGCGGCGGCCGGCTCCGCCGGTTCTTCTTCCCGGCCCGTCGGAGGGCTTGACCCCAACAGCCCCTCGCCCCGGAGCGCCCGGGGGGACACGATGGAACGGGAAGGTACCGGTGTCCGGTCCTGACCGGGGTCTCCGCCCGAGGCCCCTCCCGACCCGAAGGGGCGTGCGTACGTGCCCGAACACCACCCGACCGCCGGGACCGGCGACCGCGTCGAGCTCGCCCCCGGCGAAGTCCCCTCCGACGGCCGCTTCGCCAACCCCGACCTCCTCCCCGTACCGGTGGAGGCCCGGCGCTGGACCACGTACAACTTCACGGCCCTGTGGGTCGGCATGGCCCACAACATCCCCTCATGGCTCCTCGCCTCCGGGCTGGTGGCCCTCGGGATGGACTGGAAGCAGGCCGTCTTCACCATCGCGCTCGCCAACCTCGTCGTGCTCGTCCCGATGCTCCTCACCGGGCACGCCGGCCCCAAGTACGGGATCCCCTTCCCCGTGCTGGCCCGCGCCTCGTTCGGGGTGCGCGGAGCCAACATGGCGGCGCTCGTCCGGGCCGCCGTGGCCTGCTGCTGGTTCGGCATCCAGACCTGGATCGGCGGGTCGGGGATCTTCGTCCTGCTCGGCAAGATCTTCGGAGGCTGGGCGGGGGCGTCGGAGATCGGCGGCGAGCCGTGGACGCTGTGGCTCTGCTTCGTCGTCTTCTGGGCCCTCGAACTCGCCATCATCTACCGGGGGATGGAGGCCCTGCGGCGCTTCGAGAACTGGGCCGCGCCCTTCGTCATCGTCGGCGCGCTGGTCCTGCTGGTGTGGATCGGGGTGAAGGCGGGCGGCTTCGGCGAACTGCTCGACCAGCCGTCCCGGCTCGGCTGGGGCGCGGACTTCTGGCCGGTCTTCTTCCCCTCCCTCATGGGCATGATCGCCTTCTGGTCCACCCTCTCCCTCAACATCCCCGACTTCACGCGCTTCGGCGCCGGCCAGCGCTCCCAGATCCTGGGACAGACCCTTGGGCTCCCTACGACGATGACGCTCTTCGCGCTGCTGTCGGTGTTCGTCACCTCCGGCTCCGAGGCCGTGTACGGCGCCCCGATCTGGGACCCGGTGGAGCTCGTCGCCAAGGCCGACAGCGTCTTCGGGCTGCTGTTCGCCCTGGTCACCGTACTGATCGCGACGATCTCGGTGAACATCGCGGCCAACGTCGTCTCCCCGGCCTACGACCTGGCCAACCTGGCCCCCCGCCTGATCGACTTCCGCCGGGGCGCGCTGATCACCGGCGTGGTCGGCGTGCTGATCATGCCGTGGAAGCTGACCTCCACCCCCGAGCTGTACATCTTCACCTGGCTCGGCCTGGTCGGCGGGCTGCTCGGCACCGTCGCCGGCGTGCTCATCGCGGACTACTGGATCATCCGCCGCACCCGGCTCTCGCTGCCCGACCTCTACCGGGCGGGCGGCCCGTACTGGTACACGGGCGGCTGGAACCTCCGGGCCCTGGCCGCCTTCGCGGTCGGCGGGGTCCTCGCCGTCGGAGGCTCCCACTCGGCCCCCGGCAAGGGCCCGTTCCCCGCAGAAGGCCTGATCCCCTTCCTGAAGCCGCTGGCCGACTACGGCTGGGCGGTGGGCCTGACCGCGTCCCTGCTGCTCTACACGGCGCTCATGACCGGGACCCGCCCCGGCCCGGCGGGAGCCGGCCGGGAGTACGGCGGGCCGGGCTGACCGTGCGGGTCAGGCCGCCCGGGGCGCCCCCGCCCACACGGCGGGCCTGCGCCCGGCCCAGGGCGCGGCCCGCTCCAGCTGCGCGGCGAGCCGGAACAGCGTGTCCTCGCGGCCGTAACCCGCGGCGATCTGCACGCCGACCGGCATGCCGGTGGCCGGGTCGGACGCGAGCGGCACCGACATCGCGGGCGTGCCCGCGACGTTGAAGGCGGCGGTGAACGGCGAGCGGTGGAACAGGTGCTCCAGCCAGCCCCGCCCGTCGGCGCCCTCCGCGCCCCGGGCGTAGGTGCCCAGCGGGACCGGCAGCTCGGGGAGGGTGGGGGTCAGCACCAGGTCCTGGGCCGCGAAGTGGGCGCCGACCGCGCGGGCGACCCGGTTGCGCACGTCGAGGGCGTGCACGAACTCCGTGCCGCTCACCTCACGTCCCCACGCGTAGCTCGCCAGCATCTCGGGCTCGACGGTGGACGCGTCCACGGGGCGGCCGGACGTCCCGGCGAGGCCGTCGATCCAGGTCACCAGGTTCGTGGTCCACAGGCGGGCGTTGGCGAGGACGAACGCCTCCCAGCTCACGCCGAGGTCCACGGTGGTCACGTCGACGTGGTGGCCGAGCGATTCCAGCAGCCGGGCGGCCGCCAAGACGGCCTTGAGCACCGCCGGTTCCACGGCGCGCCCGTTCCAGGGGGTGGTGACCAGTCCGACGCGCAGCCGGCCGGGTTCCCTGGTGATCTCCTCGCCGTACGGGCGGCGGGGGCGCTGCGCGGAGTACGGGTCGCCGGCCTCCGGGCCCTGGATCAGGTCGAGCAGGGCGGCGCTGTCCCGCACGGTGCGGCTGAGCGCGCCGTGCACCGCCAGGCCGTTGAAGACCTCGTCGGCGTCCGGCCCCAGGGAGACCCGGCCGCGCGTGGGCTTGAGCCCGAACAGCCCGGTGGCGGCGGCCGGTACCCGTATCGAGCCGGCCGCGTCGGTGGCGTGCGCGAGGGGGGTGATCCCGGCGGCGACGGCCGCGGCGGACCCGCCGCTGGAGCCGCCCGGGGTCCGGGTGAGGTCCCAGGGGTTGCGGGTGGGGCCGTGGAGGACCGGCTCGGTGGTGGTGCTGTACGCGAACTCGGGCGTGGCCGTACGACCCAGGGTCACCAGCCGTCGGGGTCCAGGCCATCGCCGAGCGGGCGAACACCACGAAGATGGCGCTCTACCGCCACTTCGCCACCAAGGACGCCCTGATCGAGGAGTGGCTGAGGATCGTCGCCGCCGGGTACGCGGCCGCCTTCGACCGGGTCGAGGCCGAACACCCCGGCGACGGCCGGGCGCAGGTGCTCGCCGTGGCGCGCTTCGTCGCCGACGGGCTGCCGGACATCGTCCGGCGGGGCTGCCCGTTCGTGAACTCCGTCGCAGGCCTGCTCGACCCCGGCCATCCGGCCCGCAAGCTGATCGCGGACCACAAGGCCCGCCAGCGGAGCCGCCTCACGGCCATGTGCGAACTGGCCGGTGCGCACGCGCCCGACGACGCCTCCGCGGAGATCACCTTCCTCCTGGAAGGCGCCCAGATCAGCGCGCAGAACGGCAGCGTCGACCGCGCGGGGGACCGGCTCGTGGCCGCGGTCACGGCGGTCCTGGACCGAGCGGGGTAGGGCCTGCCCCGGGGTAGGGCCTGCCCCACCCCGGCCCAGGGGGTTCGTCGGCGTGTCCGCCCCCGTCGCCGCGTGATCGTCTGTCCCCAAGGAATCCAAGGGACTCGCGCGACGGAAGGCGGACAAATGAAGGAGCGGATCGGCTACTTGGCCTGGCTCGTGGGTGTGGTGCAGTTCTTCGTGATCCACGGGCTCGCCCAGTCGGCCTGGGCGAGCCCGTACAGCTGGGCGCGGAACAACATCAGCGATCTGGGCAACGCCCACTGCGCGCTGCAACCGGAGCCCGAACCGCGGTACGTCTGCTCGCCCGAACACGGCCTGATGAACACCGCGTTCATCACCCTGGGGGTACTCCTCCTCGTGGGCCTCGCCCTGACCGGCGCGGCCCTGTGGCGCAGGGGCGCGGCGGCCGTCACCGCCCGGATCCTGCTGGCCGGCGCCGGCGTGGGCTTCGTACTGGCGGGGCTGGCTCCCGCGGACGTCAACGAGAACCCGCACGTCCTGGGCGCCCTGCTCATCATGGCGGTGGGCAACCTCGGCCTCGTCCTGGCCGGCTCCGCCCTGGCGGACCGGGTTCCGCCGCTGCTCCGCCGCGCCACCACCCTGCTGGGCCTCGTGGCCCTCACGGCCCTCGGTGCCTTCCTCTCACACCACTACGCGGGCCTCGGCATGGGCGGCATGGAGCGCGTGGCCGCGTTCCCCCTCCTCCTCTGGGCCCTCGCCGCGGCCGTCCACGGCCTCACCCTCCCCGCGGCCCGAGCCCGTACGAACGGACCGGCGCCCGAGGTGCGGCTCACCCGCGCCGGCTGAGGCGGGGCCCGGCCCCGGCGGGCGGATCCGGCCGGCAGAGTGGCCCCATGCAGATCCGGATCGAGGGATTCGGCCTACCGGGCCGCAGCTGCCCGCCCGGCCCCGGCTTCCCCGGCTACGACGACGTCCACGTCGCCGTCCAGCCGCGCGAACGCGACGCGCAACCCCTGGCCCCGCACCCCGGCGACGCCGGCTCGGCGCTCTGGACGCTGGACTGCACCGCGCGCCGGGGCGCCGGGGGCGTCGACGTGACGGGCACCTTCGTCCAGGGCCGCCCCGGACAGCGGTTCGTCTACCTCGCGTGGAGCGGCGTCGACGGCAGCGGCGTCCGTACGGTGTTCCGCCGGGCGAAGCTCATGCTCGACGCCGTCGACCCCTCGACGGCCGACGCCGCGGCGGACACCGGCCTGCTGACCGCCCGCCTCGCCCTGACCGACGCCCACGGCAGACCCCTGTGCGCCGCCGTCCGCCCACCGGCCGTCACCTGGTCCGCCGGGGCCGCGAGCTGACGGGAACCTTTGAGGCGCGTCGAAGAGGTGGCGTACCGTGCTCATGTGTTGATCACAGGGGAGACGACCCCACCCGGCACCGCGCTGCTCCTCGCCGCCGCCCCGGTCGGCAAGGGCCGCCTCATCGCCGCCAGCAGCGTCCTGTCCACGCTCGCGGCCTGCCCGCACGGCGCCCTGACCCGGACCGCGGCCGGGACGATCGTCGAGCTGGCCGACCCGACGGACCAGCAGACCGTCCTCACCCGCATCCGGGCCGCCGCCACCGCGCCGGGCCCGCTCACCCTCCTCCTGGCGGGGCAACTCCACCTCGACACCAGGCAGTACGGGATCCACCTGGCCCTGGCCCGCAGCACCCCCTCCAACCTGCGCTACACCGGCCTGCCCTGGGCCTGGCTGGTGAACGAGCTGAAGCCGCGCCGCCCCGGCACCACGACCGTCCTCGTCGACCTGGTCGCCGCCACCTCCGACACCTGGCAGAAGATCTCCGCGGGGGGCCTCTCCCTCGGCCACGGCACCTCGCTCTACGGCCGCGTCTCGCTCCCGCCCGCCCGCCACCGGGTCGCGGACCCCGCCTACCTGAAGGGCGTGGCCGGCATCTGGCGCAGCGGCCTCACCCCGCCGCTGGCCGAACTCCACGCGAAGGCCGCCGCCCAGGCCGACGACGGCACGGCCCTGCTGCTCGCGGCGGACGCCACCCCGGCGGTGGACGCGGACCCGCTCCCCGCGATCCTCGCCGCGGCCCGCGCCGGACAGCACGCGCGGGCCGCGTCGCTCGCCGCGAACCGGGAGGGCTGGGCCGTCCACACGTACGGGCCGCACTCCGCGGAGGCCGTGCACTGGCTGGAGGTACGGGCCGACCTCGCCCACCTCGCCGGCGACGCGGCGGGCAGCTGCGAACTGTGGATGGCCGCGGCCGACGCCCGCCTGGGCCGCCGACAGGCCCCGGACGCCCCACCGGTGCAGGGCGCCGTGGACCGGGCCCACCACCAGTGGCAGCAGATCCCGGACCCCCGCCGGGCCAGAGAGCTGGGCCCCCGCCTGGTAGCCCTCCGCCACCGCGTCCCGGGCCGACGCCCGGGAGCCACGGAAGCCGCCCAACGCCGCCTCGACCTCCTGCACACCCCACCGGAGCCCCACCCGGCGTGACGGGCGGGGCCGGGCCCGGCCGCTGCCCTCACAGCATCGGGTAGGAGTCGAGGAACGTGGTCCAGAACTCGCTCCCGAACGGCAGCGGGTCCCAGCGTTCCATGCCCTCCCGGACGATCTCCTCCACCGCGGCCCAGTCGTTGGGGTCCGGGCGCTCGTGCGGTTCCGGCCGTTCCACCTCGAACTTGTAGACGAGGTAGCCGAGCGAGGAAACGTCCCCGTGGACCAGCTCGTACTCGGTCTCCGAGTCCGGGTCCGCGACCCAGATCGTCCCGTCGCCGAGGTGCACGTGGACGACCGCCTGGAAGAGGTGGCCCAGCGGCTGGAGCCGCCCGACCGGGGTGTCGACCGGCAGGGCGTCCAGGTCCCCGGCGAAGGCCGTCCCAGGACTCGCCGGATCCCGGTCGGCCAGCTCCCCGAGGATCCGGAACAGCCCGCGGGAGTGCGGGATCCCGACCGCGGTCACGAAGCGCGCCCCGTCTCCCTCGGGCCAGATCCGCGCCGCCGCGTCCGGACGGAACCTCAGCAGGTCGCCGGGCGCGGCCCCTTCGACGACCGCCGGCCAGTCGATCCCCACCAGCACGCGCCGCCCGTTCTCCGACGTGCCGCTCACGCGGGCCGCCCGGGGGCGGGGTCCTCGGCGAGCAGGGGCCGGAGGGCGCCGATGGCCGCGCCGACGCAGGCGTCGCGCAGCTGGGTGCGGGTGCAGGTCTCGTGGGTGAGCCAGTCGACGCAGAGCACCTGGACGAAGACCAGCCAGCTCTTCAGGACGCCGGACACGGCCGCGCGGGTGTCCTCGTCCGCGAGCGGGAGCACGGCCAGCAGCCGCGTGCGCAGCGCGTCCAGTTCGTTCGTCATGATCGTCTGGATCACCGGGTCGCCCGCGAGGACCCGGTTCGCGGCGAGGACGGCGTTGCGGTTCGCCACGAAGTAGTCGAGGTGCACGTCCATGCCCTGGACGAGCTGCTCCACGAGGGAGTCGGCGGGGGCGAGCCGGGTGTCGGCGAGCAGCTGGTCGGCCGCCTGCTGGTAGACGGCCGCGAACAGCTCCTGCTTGCCGGGGAAGTGACGGTAGAGCAGGGCGCGGGAGACGCCGGCCTGTTCGGCGACCTCCTCCATCAGGACGTCGGCGTACGGGCGCGCGGCGAAGAGCCGCGCGCCGACGGCGAGGAGCTGGGCGCGGCGGTCGCCGGGGGTGAGGCGCTTGCGGGGTGGCATGGACGCATTCTAGTTGACATGTGTCTACTATCGCGCCAGGGTAGTGGACGCATGTCAACTACCCCTTGCCGGGACGGCGCTGAGGGGTCATGGGAGGGGCCATGGGCAAGGCTCTGCGCTCACTCGTACGGCTGATGGGCTGGTCCTGCGTGGCGATCGGCCTCTTCCACGTGGCCCTCGGCAACGCCGCGATCCCCGGCGCCGGTTCCGCCGGCGCGACGGTCGACAGCTGGGGCCGGTTCATGGGGGCGGCCTTCGCCGGCTACGGACTGGCCTGGCTCTGGGCGGCACGGCAGCGCCCCGTCCCGGCCGGGGTGGTGCGGTGGCTGGCCGGCGTCTTCCTGCTGGGCGGCGCGGGCCGGCTGCTCTCGCTCGCCGTGCACGGCCGGCCGCAGTGGTTCCAGATCGCCCTCACCGTGATCGAGCTCGGCCTTCCGCCGGTCTTCTTCCGGCTGGCCGGCGCGGACGAGCGGAACCCGCGCTGCGAGGACGTGCCCGCCGGGCGGTGACCACGGCCGGGCGGTGACCACGGCCGACCCGCCTTGACCGGTCACGCCCGCGACCTCTAGCCTGCGCCGCGCGCGACCGAACGGCAGTCACCCGGCAGGCGTTTCGCCGGTCCCGCACGAGAGGGGGGCCGTGAAGACCGCGCACAGCCGCGAACACCTGCCGCGCACCGTAAGGCTGCTGATCGTGGCGCGGGCGGTGAACCGGCTCGGGGCGTTCTCCCTGGCCTTCCTCACCGTCCTGATCGCGACGGGCTTCGGTGCCGGACCCGTCGTCGCCGGCTACGTCAGCGCCGCCTTCGGGCTCGCCACGATCCCCTCGCGACTGATCGGCGGCCGCCTGGCCGACCGCATCGGCCGGCGGCGCACGATGGTGGCCGGGCTGACCGCGTGCGCGTTCGCGCAACTGGGCATCGCCTCGTCCCGCGGCCTGGTGCCGGCCGCCTGCTTCGCCGTACTGATGGGGCTGGCCTACGAGATCTACGAGCCGCCCAGCCAGGCGATGATCGCGGACGTGGTGGCACCCGACGAACAGGTCCGCGCCTACGGCCTGCTGAACGCCGCCCTGGCGGTGGCCGGCATGGGCGCGGGCCTCCTGGCGGCCGGCCTCGGCCACTGGGACCTGCGGTGGCTCTTCGTCGCCGACGCCCTCACCTGCCTGCTCTGCGCCCTGACCGTGCACCTCGTCCTGCCCCCGGACCACAGGGCCGCGCCGGCCACGGCCCCCCGGTCGGCGACGGTCACCCCCTGGCGGGACCGTTCGCTCCTCGTGATGCTCGCGGCGGGCACGCTGTTCGCCGTGGTCTACCTCCAGATCATGACCGGCCTCCCACTCGCCCTCGAACGCGGCGGACTGCGACCCGGCGACGCCGGACTGCTGTTCACCACGTCCGCGCTGACCCTCGCCGCCGGCCAGCCACTGCTGCGACTGCCGCGCCTCGCCGCGCTCCCGGCCCCCGCCGCCTTCGCGGGCGGATACCTGCTGCTGGCCCTCGGCCTCGCCGGATACGCGGTCGCCGACGGCCTGGCCGCCCACACCGTGGCGACCGTGGTGTGGAGCGCGGGCGACCTGCTCCTCGTGGGCCGCGCGTACGCGTTCGTCGCCGCACTGGCCCCCGCCGACGGCAAGGCCCGCTACCTGGCGGTCTACGGCACGAGCTGGGGCATCGGCGCCATCGCCGCCCCGCTCGCCGGCACACGACTGCTCGCGCACGCCGGACCCGTCGGCCTGTGGTGCGCCATGTCCTGCGCGTGCCTGCTCCTCGCGGCCCTGCACCCGGCCTGGATCCGCGCCGCCGACCGCACCCGGCCTCAGAACACGGCGACCGTGAAGGGGTTGTCCACGTAGTTGCCGTTCAGGTCGTACGTGAAGACGGTGACCGTGTCCGGACCGCACGTGGCGTTGGGCGTGGTGCTGAAGCTGCGCCGGTTGGAATTGGGCAGCTCCACGTGCACCACGCTGAACGCCAGGTTGACCTCCTCGCTGACGTTCACGCAGTACCTGCCGGTGTTGACGTGACGCACCCAGTCGATGTTCTTCGCCCGCAGCAGCGTCCCGGAGCCCGAGACGTCCGCGGCGGCCTGGACGTAGGGCGAGGTGATCGGCCTCGGATCGGCCGCGGCGGCGCCCGCGGGGGCGGCGAGCACACCTGTCACGGCGGCGGCGACTGGCAGGACGGACACGAAACGGATCACGGCACTCACACCCTCGGCGACGGCGTCCTGCAGCGAGGTGCGGACGATCCCCTCACACTCGGCCGGTACGCACCGGGGCGCGCCCGCCGCGCCGCCCCCGGATCGGCCAACGGAGCCGAGAATCACCCGTACGGCCGGGCCGGGGCGGCCGCGTCACTCTGGACGGAGGGCGTCCCTGATCCCGCGGAACCCGGCAGCCGCCACCGGTGTCCACTCCCTCCCCTCCCCGGCGGCGCGGAGCGCGTCCTCCACCTCGCCGAGCTTCGCCGAGGACAGCACGCCCGCCCGCTCGACCAGGTCCTCCCGGGTCAGGGTGGTCAGCCACGTGCAGGGAGCGAAGCCCGGACGCGGGAACGCGAACCGCAGCACGCCGTCGAAGGGCAGCCCTTCCGGGCGGCCCACCGCCACCTCGACGCCGAGGCCGCTGATGTCGACGCCCGCCGGTGCGACGACCTGCACCGCCCGGAACCCGGACGGCTCCTCGTCCGACACCAGAACGACCGGGCGGCGCTCGTCGAAGTCGACCCACCACACTTCACCGCGGTACGTGTTTCCGCCGTGGATCGCCGCCCGGCGCGTCACCGGTCCGCCAGGCGCGATTCGAGGCTGTCGAGGATGAGGTCGAGGCCGTACTCGAACTCGTCGGCGTAGGCGTAGTCCTGGTGCACCACGTGCTCGGTGATCAGTTCGACCAGGTGCGGGTAGGACTCGGGGGACAGCAGGTCCTGGATCTCGTCGACGAACTCCCGGGCGCCGACGCCGGGGTCGAAGGGCAGGTTGAGCTCGGTCAGCACGAAGCCGTAGACGTAGGCGTCGATCGCGGAGAACGCGTGCGCGGCCAGCCGCACCGGGAAGCCGCCCCGGCGCAGGCAGCCGAGCACGGCGTCGTGGTGCCGGAGCAGCGCCGGTCCGGGGGCGCGGCGCGACCCGATGAGGCCGAGGGCCCAGGGGTGCCGCGCCAGGGTGGTGCGGGCCGACGCCGCGCGGTCGGCCATCGCCCGCCGCCACGGCTGCCCGGCGCCGGGCAGCTCGATCCGCGCGAAGATCCAGTTCGCCAGGGCGTCCAGCAACGCCTCCTTGCCGGCGAGGTGGTGGTAGAGCGACATCGCCTCGACGCCGAGCTCCTTGCCGACGTTGCGCATGCTCACCTGGCCGAGGCCGCCGCGGTCGGCGACCCGGACCGCGGCTTCGACGATGCGGTCGTGACTGAGCGCTGGACGCCGGGGCATGGGGGAACCTCTCGCATCAGACTTGCTGCCTTACGCCCGTAAGGCTACCGTGGAGCGCAGACTTACACCTGTAAGGAGAGGTAAGGGGAGGGCGAGACATGCAGGCAGCCGTCGTCGACCGGTACGGCGCACCCGACGTCGTACGCATCGGTGAGGTTCCCCGGCCCGCGCCCCGCAAGGGCGAGGTACTGGTACGGGTCAGGGCGGTGGCGGTCACCTCGGCCGACTCGCGCATCCGCGGGGCCCGCTTCCCCTCGGGCTTCGGCCCGTTCGCCCGGCTGGCCTTCGGCCTCTTCCGCCCCCGGCGCCCGGTCCTGGGCAGCGCCTTCTCCGGCGAGGTCGCGGCCGTCGGCCCGCACGTCGGCGACGTGGCACCGGGCGACGAGGTGTGCGGCATGACCGGGATCAGGATGGGCGCACACGCCGAGTACGTCGTGGTGCCGGCGAAGAAGCTCGCACCGAAGCCGCCCGCCGTGAGCCACGACGACGCGGCGGCGGTCCTGTTCGGCGGCTCGACGGCGCTGTTCTTCCTCCGGGACAAGGCGTCGCTGGGCCCCGGCACGTCCGTGTGCGTCAACGGCGCGTCGGGCGCCATCGGCACGAACGCCGTCCAGCTGGCCAGGCACCTCGGCGCGACCGTCACCGCAGTCACCAGCACGCCGAACACCGCCCTGGTCGCCGGCCTGGGAGCGGAGCGGGTCATCGACTACACCCGGGAGGACCTGTCCACCCTCCCCGACCGGTTCGACGTGGTCCTCGACACCGTCGGCAACCTCTCGATCGCGTCGGGCCGGCGGCTGCTGAACCCCGGTGGAGTGCTGCTGCTGGCCGTCGCGGACCTCGGAGAAACCGTCCGCGCCCGGGGCGACGTCGTCGCGGGCACCTCGCCCGAACGCGCCGAGAACTTCGCGTACCTCCTGCGCCTGGTCGCCGACGGCGTGCTCACCGTCGTGATCGACCGGACCTACGACCTGCGCGACATCGCCGAAGCGCACCGCCGGGTCGACAGCGGACGCAAGACCGGCAACATCGTCGTCCGCCCCTGAGCGGGGGAGGTCAGTACGCGCCGAAGGACCAGAAGACCCCGACCTCGTCGCCGGACACGGCGATGAGGCCCAGCTCCTCGAACAGGTCGATGCCGCCCCGGTACTCGTCGGTGACGAACCTGTACGCCCTCGTGCCCTTGAGCCCGGCCCGTACGAAGTCCCGTGCCGGGTCCGAGGCCGCGTCCAGGGCGTTCGTCCAGAACCGGGCGTCCGGGCCGTAGCGGTCCAGCAGCAACCGGGCGTCGGCCAGCAGGGCGTCGCGTTCCGGCCGGTCCCGCACGGGCCGGTCGTCGCCCCACTCCTCCGCCATGACGGAGAGCGCCGTCACGGCCCCCGCCGGCTCCAGCTCGTGCAGCCGGTCCCGGAACCCCGCGGCGGGCGGCGGATCGAACGGGTACGCCGACACGGTACGGGTGGCGCCGTCGGCGCGGTCGTAGTCGATCCGCAGCCAGCCGCGCGGGTCCGGGACCTCCCGGCGCATCAGGGCGAGCACGTCCTCGGCCCAGTCCTCGTGCCGGCGCGGACCGGTGGCGAGGAAGACGTACGGGTCCTCCAGCAGCCGCAGCGCCGCCGCGTTCCAGGGGCTGCGCCGCCGCCGCAGCTCCATCAGCGTGCTTCCGGCGCTCCGGGCGAACCCGTCGGCCGGCGAGCGCGGGATGCCGGCCAGCTCCCCGTACCCCCACCGCAGCAGCTCCGACGCCGCACCGTCCGCCGCGACCCCGGCCGGCTCGCGCGGCGCCTCGGGGAGGGCCGCCGGGTTCCCCCGCGAGAGTTCGCCGGCCGCTCGCCACAGGTCGTCCAGGTGGGCGTCGAGGAGGTCGAGGTCGTGGTCCTGGTCGTGGTCGAAGGCGGTGTGGTCGAAGACGGTGCGGTCGTCGTCTGGCGTGCTCATGGACCGACCCTAGGCCGTTCCCGGGCCGCCGATGCCCAGGGGGTCACTCCATGGGCCGACTGGTGACGTACACGGTACGCAGCAGGATGGCGGCGGAGAGCAGCAGGAGGTTGCACCCCATCAGCCCGTACAGCTCCAGGTGTTCGCTCACGCGCGGCCCGCCCTTCATCCCCAGGAGCTGGAGACCGGCGAACCCGAGGAAGATCCCCACGAGGGCGTGCACCACCCGCCCGACCAGCTCGCCGGCGACCCGCCGGTCGCGGGCATCGGCGAACAGCCGCACGTTGACCCCGAGCCGCCCCTCCTCCAGCGCACCGCCCACCCGGTCGAGTCGGCGCGGCAGCCGCCGCAGCACGGGCAGCAGCGCGACCAGTTCGTCGCGGGCCGTGTCACGGGCACCCTGCGGACCCAGCCGGTCGGTGAGCCGGTCCGAGGCGTACGCACGGGACGCCTCCAGCATGTTGAAGCCGGGGGAGAGGCGTACGAGTGTGCCCTCCAGGGTGGCCAGGGCCCGGAACACCGCCGCGATCTCGGGCAGGACCGCCAGCCGGAAATCGGCCACCAGCCGGAACAGATCGCCGAACATCTCCACGTCGGGCGCGGCCCCGTGCCCCAGGTGCCGAGCACTGAACTGCCCGAGCGCGCGCAGCAGCCGCTGTTCGTCGACGTCCTCGGGACGATCGGTGATCTCCAGCAGGGCATCGCGCAGCGCGACCGGATCGCCGCGGTCGACGGCGAGGAAGAGGCCGCCCATCGCCTCGCGGAGCCCGGAGTCGATCCTGCCGACGGACCCGAAGTCGAGCAGGGCGGCCGTGCCGTCGGGCTGGAGCAGGATGTTGCCGGGGTGCGGATCGGCGTGGAAGACGCCGTCCAGAGTGATCTGGTTGAGCAGCGTGGTCAGCAGGGTCTCGGCCAGCTCGGTGCCGTGCCGCTGGTCGTCCGGGACGGCCTTGCCGAGCGAAGTGCCCTCGACCCGGCTCATGACGAGCACGCGCTCCGTGCTGAACTGCCCGTGCAGGACGGGTATGGCGACGCCGGCATCACCGCGGGCTTCGGCGGCCCGGCGCACCGCGCTCATGTTGCGTGCCTCGACTCGGAAGTCCAGTTCCTCGCGCAGCGCGACCGCGAAGCCCTGCGCCAGCTCGTTCAGCCCGAGACCGCGCCCCCAGGCGGTGCGGTCGCTCAGGGCGGCGGCCAGCCGCCCGACGATGTCCAGGTCGCGCTCCACGAGCCCCGGTATCCCGGGCCGCTGCACCTTGACGATGACCTCGGTGCCGTCGTGCAGGACGGCCGCGTGCACCTGCGCGATCGACGCCGCCGCCAGCGGGACCCGTTCGAACGCGGCGAACACCTCCCGCACCGGTGCCCCCAGGCTCTCCCGGAGCTGCGCCTCGACCTCGTCCCAGGGCGCGGGCGGCACCTGGTCCTGGAGCAGGCTGAGCTCCTCGACGTACGCCTCGGGCAGCAGGTCCCGCCGGGTCGACATCAGCTGCCCCAGCTTCACGAAGGTGGTCCCGCCGGCCTGCAACGCCTGCCGCAGCTCCCGCGCCAGCAACTCGTGCCGCACACCGGGCGCGCTGCGCCGCCCCCGCAGGTACGGGCCGAGCCCGTGCCGGGTCGCGATGCGCACCACCGCGGAGTACCGGCGCGCCCGCGCGACCCGCCCCCGGACCGACTGCGCCCAGCCGAGCGGCCGTACGGCGCCCACGGGCACCAGGACGTCCAGCGCGACGAGCACCACCATCGAGGCGAACATCCCCACCCCGACCATCAGGGAGAGCAGCGGCGCGAGCTCCCCCGACTCCTCCAGCCGGTGCCCGAACAGCCCCCCGGACACCGCGAGTCCGCACATTCCGGCGACCGCGACCCGCACCGCACCCGCCCGCACCCCGAGCAGCCGCCGGCCCACCACGGCGGGTGCCACCACCACGAGCAGGAAGACGATCGTCCCGACCAACGCCCCCGTGATCCACATGGGCGTCATTCAACAGCACGCACGTGCGAAGAGCGCCGGATGCGGGCTACGGGGCGACCCGGCAGGCGCTGACCGCGGTCCCGTTGGTGACGCCGCCCTTGGTCAGGCCGGACACGCACAGCTCGTGTTCGCCGCCGAGGCCGGCGGAACAGGCGTCACGGACGTACTCGGGGGCTTCGCCGCCGCGCAGCTCGCGCTCGACCTGGTTGATGCAGGCCCGCACGTCCGCGTGCGCGGCGGGGGCAGTGAGCGCCGCTCCGCCGACGGCGAGGGCGAGGGCGGCGAGGACGCCGACGATGCGGGACGGCGTACGGGTGGACGTACGGCTTGACGTGCGGCTTGACGTGCGCAAGGGGATACACCTGCTCTCGGAGGGAACAAGGGCCGCGGGTGCCCGCTCCACCCCCCTCCCACCACCGTACGACCGGGACCCGCCGACCACGACCGGGGGGGGCGGGGAGAGCCGCAAACCGGGCTGGAACCGCCCCATCCGCCCAGTGCGTCTTGATCGTCAAGGTTCCCTGAAGGACCACCCTGAGGGAACACGTGAAGGAAGACGAGGCTCCCCATGCCCATGCCCATGCCCATGCCCACGCCTCCCGCTCGCCGCACGGTCCTGACCGCTCTAGGAGCCGGTGCCGGTGCCGTGCTCACCACCGGCTTAGCCCCAGCCGCCTCGGCCTCGGCCTCCTCCGGAACCCGAGCCGGAGCCGGTCCCCGGGTCGCCCGGGCCCTGGCCGAGCTCGAACGCGAGCGCGGCGCACGCCTCGGGGTGTACGCCCTGGAGACGGACACCGGACGGGCCGTCACCCACCGGGCGGACGAGCTCTTCCCCATGTGCTCGGTGTTCAAGACCCTCGCCGCCGCCGCGGTGTTGCGCGATCTCGACCACGACGGCTCGGTCCTCGCCCGCCGCATCCACTACACCGAGGCGGACATCGAACGGTCGGGCTACTCGGAGTGGACCAAGCGGCCGGCCCACCTCGCCAACGGCCTGACGATCGCCGAGCTGTGCGAGGTGAGCATCACCTACAGCGACAACACCGCGGCCAACCTGCTGCTGCGCGAACTCGGCGGCCCGTCCGCCGTCACCCGCTTCGCCCGCTCCCTGGGCGACCCGGTGACGCGCCTGGACCGGTGGGAGCCCGAGCTGAACACCGCCGAACCGGACCGCCTCACCGACGTCACCACCCCGCGGGCGATCGGCCGCACGTACGCCCGGCTGGTCCTCGGCGACGCCCTCGGCCGCGCCGACCGCGGGCTGCTGACCGACTGGCTGTGCGCCAACACGACGAGCAGTGCGCGCTTCCGCAAGGGGCTGCCCGCCGAGTGGCGGCTGGGCGACAAGACGGGCGGCGGCTCCTACGGCACGAACAACGACGTCGGCATCGCCTGGCGGCCCCACGGCTCGCCGCTGGTCATGGCGGTCCTGACGACCAAGCCCGCGCAGGACGCGGAGGCGGACAACGAGCTGGTGTCCCGGACGGCCGGGATCCTGGCCGAGGCGTTCGCCGACAGGCCGTAGACGCGGTTACCCCTTGCCGGCCGCGACCGCGACCGCGGCCGGCTCGGGGGCGAGGGCCAGGAAGTCGTCGTACGTACGGACCCGGACGCCGGCTCGGTCCTCGGCCAGCGCGGCGACCATGGCCGCGGCGAGCCGGCCCGCGGGCACCGGGCGGTAGGGGCGGGCGGGCCCGGCCAGCAGCGGGGCCAGCACGGTCGCGGCGGAGCTGCCGAGCCCCTCGCCGCGGCGGTGGGAGGGGCGGTGCCCGAGGATGAAGGAGGGCCGGAAGAACTCGGTCTGCCGGTAGCCCAGGGCCGTCACCTCCGCTTCCATGTCCCCCTTGACCCGCAGGTAGAAGGCCCGGCTGCCGGAACCGGCGCCGACCGAGGACACGACCGCGATCCGCTCGGCGCCCGCCTCCCGGGCCAGCCCCGCCACGCGTACGGTGTGGTGCTGGTCCACCTCGCGGAAGGCCTCCTGCGAGCCCGCCTGCCGGATGGTGGTGCCCAGCGCGCCGTACACGTCCGTCCCGCCGCCCGGCCCGGACGGCAGGTCGTCGGCCCCGAGCTTGGCGAAGTCCACCACCCGGGCTTCCAGCCGCGGGTGTTCGAGCCCGAGCGGGCGGCGGGCCAGCACGGTGACGCGTTCGTAGCGCGGGTCGCGCAGCAGCCGCACCAGCAACTGCCCGCCGACCAGTCCGGTGGCTCCGACCAGGAGCGCGCTGCGGGTCATGGGATTCCTCTCCGCCGCCGACGGCCGGCCCGCCGGAATCCCCGCAGGATGTCACATCCGCCGGCCCGGATCTCCGGCCGGACGGCCGGACGGAGCGGGACCGCGCCCGTGGCCGCGGGGATGGTTGACTTGCCGGGCACAGGACGAGCGCGTGTCGCCAGGGAGGGCGTGTGGAAGAGCCGGGATTCCGAGTCCTGCTCACGGAGCCGGGTGACCGGAAGACGGAGGCGGTCCGTGCGGTCCGGACGGTCACCGGCCTCAGCCTCTGGAACAGCAAGCTCCTGCTGGACCGCGCGCCCGTGGCGGCCACGGAACCCGACTGGCTCGAAACCGCCCAGGACGCGGCCGACGTGCTGGAGGCCGCGGGCGTCCGCGCGGCGGTGCTCTGCGGCTGGTGCGACCGCACCGTCCCGCGAGAGGGCGCCCCCCTCGACCCGGCCCCGTGCACCGGCCCATGGCCCCCCAGAACCTGCCGAGCGAGCCACCCGCCCGACACCCCGACTGGGCACGCGCCCTGCTGACGCCCCGACAGAGCTGAAGGGCACGCTCCATGGCACGGGTCATCTCACAGGCGAGCAGCGGGCCCCGGCGGCTTACCGTGATGCCTCGTATGCCTCGCGGATGGCCGCGGGGATACGGCCGCGGTCGTTTACGAGGTAGCCGTTCGCACGGGCCCAGAGACGTACGCTGTCATCCTCCGGACGCGGAGCGGGTCCAGGGGCCCTGCCAAGCCCGCCGCGGTCACCCGAAGAGACCCCCTCAAGCTGGTCGGCCACGTGCTCGAAGAAGGCGAACAGCGAGGCGAACTCGCCGTCTTCAGGGGACGACCCCTCGCTCCAGGACCCCACCGTGCCGGTGGCCGTGTTCACGAACTTCCCGTGGGTGCCGTCGCGCTCCGAGACGATCGGCACCCACTCCCTGCGCCAAGACGGGTGGTCAGGGTCTCCGGACGGTGCCGCTTCCTCCATGGCCATCCGGTGGTGGTAGACGCGCTCGACGTCCATGAGGCCCAGAAGAAGTCCGCCACTGAGGATGACGCCCGGGCACCCCAACGCCACCAGATCCGATCCGGTGCGAGTCTGCCGGCCCGCCTCGACGTCGTGAGCCAGAAGCCACTGCCGTAGCTGTTCCGGCAGTTCCAGGCCCATGCGCCGTTCGGCTTCGTGGACGGCCGCCGCACTCCCCGCGCTGCCGAGAGCAGCGAACACATCGGGGGCATGACGTTCGAGCCATGCGGTCACCCGCCCCCACGCCTGCCGTGCGTCTCCAGCCCTCTGACGGTCCATGGGTAGACCGTACTCAACGCCCCTGACAGCGCCGGTGCGGCCGGGACCTCCGCCGAGCCGCCGCCGCTCTAGGGAGCGCGCTCGGGCTCCGCGTGCGCGTCCCCGAGGGCGTAGGGCGGGATGGTCCACCGCAGCACCGTCATCCCCGCCCCGTCGGCATGCAGCGTGACCGGGTAGACCTGACCGGCGGCCCGCTCGCCGCGGTGCCTGATCGAGTGGTCGCCCTGGTCCCATTCGATGCCGAGCACCCGGCAACCGGCGACGTCGATCACACCAGCGCGCAGGGGATGGTTCCACCCGGCTCGCCGGAAGCGGTGGAAGTCGGTGTGCGCGTCGACCGCGACCATGAGGCCGATGCCGTGGAGACAGTCACGCCAGGCGGTGAGTCCGGCCGCACGTGCGGCCGCCTCGGCCACCGGTACGTCCAGCCACCCGTGCGGCCCGGTACCGCCGTGCTGGGCGATCCGCGCACCGCCGAACCGTGCGTGTGCGTCGTCGGCGTGCAGGCCCCAGTAGAAGACGTCGGCGAGCCCGTCGGCCGGCTCGTCGTCCATCCCGGTCCACGCGTCCAGCGCGGAGGCGTCGCCGACGACCATGCCGCACCCGGTCGACGGGCAGGTCCCCGAGCGGAACCGGAACCGACGGGTCCGCGGTCTCGGACCACGGCAGACCCAGTCCGACCTCCAAGGTCGATATCGCAGGCTCCCCGTCGAACGGAGACGGCGAGGTGGTCGCCCGCACCGTCAGAGCCCGGTCGTGGGCTGCCGGAACAGCGACCGCCTCGCACAGCCCCTCACGAAGGTGGCCTCCGCCCGCCGCCGCAGCGGCCCCGGCACGCTCGGACAGGGGCCGGCCCGCATGGCGCCACTGGTCGATCCAAGTGGCCATGCCCAGGACCAGCGCACCCGACGGCGCATCTACTTTCCCCAGGTCGACGAAGATCTCAGCAGACATGCGCCGATTGTGCCGCCCCGGTACGACAACCGTCCGCGCGGGCTGATCCTCGACGACACGGCGGGCGGGCGGCGGCGATGATGTGCGGGTGTTCTACGAAGATCTCAGCGAGTACACCTACCGGGACGAGGACGCCTTCGGGGACGGGGAGTCGTTCCGCGAGCTCTGGTACCGGCCCGAGTACGTCCGCCTGAACGTCGGATGGCTGGAGGCCGACGAGCCGTACCCGACGGGAGCCGTGCCCGCCGCCTTCGTGGAGAAGCTGGGGGCCGTCCAGCGGGTCCAGTGGATGAACGTCTGCCTCGGCGTCCACGAGTGCGACCTGTGTCCCGAGGCACAGGCCCCGGAGGGGAACGGGGAGATACGGATCCCGGGCGAGGCCGGCACCGCCTACGCCGCGCCGTTCCTGATCTCGCACTACGTCACCGTTCACGGCTACCGGCCGCCGCAGGTCTTCGTCGACGCCGTCCTCGCCGTCGACCTCGATGCCTGGGCTGCCGCACGGTGGCCGGACGTTCCCTTCCCGTGGGTTCCGGAAGACGCGGAACGCCTGCTGGAGTAGGCGACGGCGCGCGCGGCGGATACCCCTCCCCGCACCTCGGCCGTGGCACGGGGATTGCCGGCGGTCAGCTGCGCTTCAAGGCGCGCGGCCTGGTCCGGTGGGGCGTCCCGTTCACGAGACCGGTTCCGCGTCGGGACGTGCCCATCGTTTGACGATGTGCGGCTCGGAGTACGGGGCCGGCCATGCTTGTAGCCGGATTTCCTCTGTGTCTTCGGGCTCGTCCTCGCAGTCGAGGTCGGGGAGGGCCGCAGCGGCGAGGCCGCGCCTGGAAGCCCGGATGCGGGTCCACCCGGCGGCCACGTCGAAGCGAGCTGCGGCGTCGACGTCGTCAGTGCAGCCGAGCACTACGAGTCGTCCCGAGGCCAGGTTGAGGCTTGCCTCGACGACGTGGTCGAAGTCGTCGCTGTCCTCGTCGGGCTGGTCTGCGAGGAGATGGACGGCAACTGACACGGTGAAGTTGACGTCAGTGCCGATAGCCAGACCGCCTTCAGCGACTCCGAGTCCGTCCAACACCGTCTGCGCAGTCCACACATCGCTGAAGTCGGCGTCGGAGGCCTCGTCCAGGATGTGGATCTGGAAGTAGTCCGCGAAAAGTTCAAGGTTTGTCGCCACGGGGGCATCATCGCTGCTGCCTGATGACGGCAGGGTGGCGGGTGGGGTTGTCTTCCGGCGGGGCCGCCGGGCGGCTGTTTCCGCGGCCACGCCGTACGCGCTGCTCGGGTTGCAAGGTCACGCACGTGCTGCCGGCGGAGGCACTCTGGCCGCGGCGGCCGTACGCTGATGGCCACCGGCAGCAGGAGGAAACCTGGGCGTTGCCCGGCTCGTTCAGCTCAGCACGAGTTCCCCCAGTTCCTCCAGCCAGTACCTCACCCGGTGCCACCGGCTGCAGAAACGCTTCGGGCGTCCCCGGCGGCGCTCGTCGAGCGGCGTCCGGCACTGTTTGCACTGCTTCACTCGCGTCGGCCCTTCCCCCATGACCACGACCTTAGCCTCCCTCCCGCCCGTCCAATCCGGGCCGGCCCGGCCCGGCCCGAGTGGTCGACCGGCGGCACCTGTTCACGGCACCCCGATCACCTCCCGGTCGCGCCGTCGATCCGCTCGCGCAGGATGTCGGCGTGACCGGCGTGCCGGGCGGTCTCCTCGATCATGTGGACCAGTACCCAGCGCATCGAGGGCGCCGGGGTCTCCCGCAGTGAGCGGGCGCCGGGGAGGTCCAGGTCGGTGCAGGCCAGGACGACTTCGTTGGCCCGGGTGACCGCCCGGCGGTAGGCGTCCGCCAGGTCCGCCGCGGTCTCGCCGGCGGCGACCGCCTCCTCGTCGTCCCACGGCTCGTCACCGGCGCCCGCGTAGGCCCAGACGAACCAGTTGAGCTCGACGGCCGTCAGGTGCTTGAGCAGGCCGAGCAGGCTGGTCCCGGACGGGACGCCGGCCGTACGGACCGCGGGCTCCGGGACGCCGGCCGCCTTCGCCAGGACGGACTCGCGCAGGTAGTCCAGGAAGGCCAGCAGGGTGGTCTTCTCGTCGGCGTTCAGGCCCGGGGGCCGCAGGTCGGGGCGGGGGCGGGGACGGGGCTCCGTAGTCGTCATGACGGAAACCTAGCCGACCGGTTCACCGCGGACCGGCGGTCCTACGCGGTCGCGGGCCGAGGCCGCTGAGGCCGCCGGGACCGCCCGGACCGCGCGGCCGCACTCACCGCCTGGACCCGGTCGGCCCGGCGCCATGTCCCTGATCTTGAATAGGGCCTGACCGGCCCCGGCCCGGGACGACCCCGGGCATCCCCACACCTGAGGAGAACCGCATGATCCGCCTCTCTGCGACACCGATGACCTGGGTCGCCACCGGCGACAGCATCACCCAGGCCGTACTGCACACCCACGGCGCACGCGGCTGGGTGGAACACCTGCAGGAACGGGTCCGGTGGCAGATGGACCGGCTGACCGACATCGTCGTCAACACCGGTGTCTCCGGCTGGCGTGCCGTGGACGTCCTCGGTTCCTACGAGCACCTCGTCGGACGCTTCGCGCCCGACGTCCTTTCCATATCGCTCGGCACGAACGACGCGCGCGCCGGCCTGGCCGGGCTGCCGGAGTTCCACGACGCCATGCACCGGCTCATCGGCCGTACGGGGACGGACACCCAGATCGTCCTCCACACCCCGGTGCTCGTCAGCATCGCCGGCCGTGAGGCCCGCGGCGCGCTCCCCGCGTACGCGCAGGCCGTACGGGACATCGCGAAGGAAACCGGTGCGCTGCTGGTCGACCACGAGGCGTACTGGAACGGGCACTTCGGCGGCGCCGACCCCATCGCCTGGCTCGACGACCCGGCCCACCCCAACGCGGTCGGCCACCTCCGGATGGCCGAGCACACGCTCCGGACCCTGGGCCTGGGGGCCATGGAGCCCCGCACCTGAGCCGGTTCAGGGTGAAGACGTGTACATCATGACAGGTCAGAGCCGTTTTTCGTAGGACGGAACGCACAGTTCGCGAGCCTTGTCCGGTCCGTTCCCCATCTCACAGAATCTCCTTCTTGCGTCATCCGGAGACAGGGGGAAATGGTGACGATCGATCACGATGCGGTGCTTCGGGCCCGAGTGCTGCTGCTGGGGTCCGGCCGGCCGAGCCGGGCCGAGCTGGTCGGGGCGTACCGGGTACTGGCCGGGGTGAGTCCGAAGGCGTACGTGCCGAAGCTGGTGGACGCCCTGCTCTCGCTGCGCTACGAGAGCAGGGATCCGGAGGTGGAGCTCGCGCTGGCGGCCGAGGCCTCCCGGGCCGCCCGCGCGATGGAGGCCGGCACTCCGAACCGGGCGGAGCGGTTGTGCGGGGCCCTGGACGCCCAGCAGGCCTCCCTGTTCGCCCTCGGGCGCAGGGCGGAAGGGCGGGCGGTCTGCGAGGAGCTGGCCGGGGCCGGCTGGAGCGGACCCCTGGTCCGGGTCCTGGCCGAGGAGGGGCGCTTCGAGGAAGCCGCGGACCTCGACGAGGAGGCCAGGCAGAACGCGATCCCGGAGCACTCCTTTTGGAACAAGGTGCGGTGGGCGGCGAACCTGGAGGGCGCCGGGCTGCACGACGCGGCATCGGCCGTCTTCGGCGAACTGCTCGCGGAGACCCGGCGCGAGGCGGCCGAAGGGCGCACCGCGCTGGCGATACGCACCTGGGAGCTGGTCCACTTCTCCCGGATGAGGGAGACCGCCGGGGACGGGGAGGGTGCCGCGGCCGCCCGGCGGGAGGCACTGGGCGTCCTGGAGGAACTCGCGGCCAAGGGCGAGCCCGAGAACTGGAGCTGCATCCTCGGCTGGTGGCGGACGCTCTTCGTCCTCTCGGGCCGGGCGGCCGAACCCGCCGCGAGCCCCGGGAACCCGATGCCGCCGTTCGGCACGCAGCACGGCTGGTCGCGCGACGTGCGGGAGGGCTTCCTCGGCATGCTGCCGGGCCTCGAAGCGGAGGCGGCGGAACTGCGCGGGGCCGGCCGGCTGACCGAGCTGGCCGACGTCCGGCGCAGGATCGCCATCCGCGCGGCCGTCCGCGAGGGCGACCACCCCCACCTGTTCCAGGAGCGGTTCACCCCGTACTTCGACGAGGGCGTGACGCTCGCCCGCAGCCTCCCCGACGACCCCGCACGCCTCGCCCGAGCCCTCACCGACCGGTCGTTGTTCCTCGTCGCGGCACGGTCCTTCGAACCCGCGCACGCGGACTTCGCCGAGGCCTTCGCCCTCCTCGACGACCGCTGACCGCACCGCGCCGCCCCGCCCGCCCCGCTACCCGATGCGTACGACACGTGCCCAGGCGGGCGGGGTGTCGGGGACGTAGTCCGGGTCGTCCTCGTCCACGGCGGCGGCGGGGCGCGGGAAGAGGCCGACGACCGTGCGGCAGGGCGGTTGTGCGGAGGGCCACGGCGTCTGGCCGTCCGTCAGGGCCACGATCACGTCCGGGCGGGGCCGGGAGCGCAGCGCCCGGGCGAAGCCGGACCGCAGGTCCGTACCGCCGCCACCGATCAGTTCGAGGTTCTCGGCGCGGCACAGCGGTACGGCGACCCCCGCCGCAGCGTCACAGGAGATCACCGAGACCAGGTCGCGCCGCCCGCCCACCGCCCGGGAGATCGCCGCCACCTCCAGCAGCGCGCCGCCCAGCTCCGCGTCCGTCACCGAGGCGGAGGTGTCGATCACGACGCAGACCCGCGGCGGCATCCGGCGCAGGCTCGGCAGCACGACGCCGGGGACGCCCGCCGAGCGCCGGGACGGGCGCCGGTAGCTGTGGTCCTCGCCCGCCCCCGGCGCGCCCGCGGCCGCGCGTACCGCCGCACCGAGCAACTGCCGCCACGGCTGCGGCGGGTGGAACGCCTCGTCCGCCCACCGGCGCCACCCGTCCGGCGCGTCCCCCGGCCGGGCGGTGATCGCCTCGGACACCCGGAAGCGCACCGCGTCCCGCTGCTGCCGGCTCAGTGCGTTCGCCCCGTCCGGCCCCAGCTCCCAGGGCCTCGCGCGCCCGTCCGCGCCACTGCCGCAGTCGAGCCAGTCCAGCGGCGTGGTGCTGCCCGACATCGAGGCCGTCTGCAGGTACTCCTCCATCAGCAGCCCGTCCGGCAGACCGAGCATCGACGGCCGTACCGCCCCCGTCGGCATCGGCAGGCCGTCGCCGTAGATGTCGTCGTTGATCTCGAAGTCCGCGGCGATGTTCTGCCGCAGCCGCTGCCCGGACACCCGCTCGCCGTGCTCCCGCGCGTACCGCTCGCTCCGCCCGTGGTGGTCCCGGAGCAGGTGGGAGACCTCGTGCACCCATACGCCCGCCAGCTCCTCCAGCGGGGTGCGCGCCACGAACAGCGGGGAGACGTAGCAGCGCCAGTACGCGTCCACCGCCATCGTCGGCACCGACCGGTCCTCCACCACGTGCAGCGCGAAGAGCGCACTGGCGAGGTACGGGCGGACCGCGACCGCGTACAGCCGGGCGGCCAGCAGCTTCTCCGTGTCCAGGGGGACGGCGGATCCCGGCGGCGGGCCGGGCACGGCGGCCCCCACCGGCCGCGGCGGCGGGGGCGGGGCCATCGGGCGCGGCACCGGACGTCCCGACCCGGCCGCCGGGCGCCGCGCCGGCTGCCTCACGGCCCCCGTCATGCGCGCCCGCCCGCCGCGCGACCCGCGCCGGCGGCCGCCGCGGTCCGGGCCACCGAGCTCTCCGCCCGCCGGGACAGGCCCACCACCGACGAGAGGCGCTCCACCGCTTCCGGCACCTCCCAGCCCTCGCGCCGCAGCGCGGCCAGCGCCTTCGCCGGGCCGACCAGCAGGTCCGGCGTCCCGGTCTCCATCGCCCTGACCAGCACCGCCCAGGCCGCCTCCCAGCGCTCCCGCTCCGGGCGCGCGCCGACGGCGGCCACCACCCCCTCCAGGGCGGCCTGACGCAGGTCGCCGCGCTCGGGCAGTTCGGCCGTGGCCGGGTCGGCCAGCAGCACGTCCGGGTCGGGCAGCTCCATCCGGTCGATGTGGGCGAGCAGTTCGAGGCCGGGCCCGTCCCCGACCGCACCCCGGACCAGCAGCGCCAGCACGTCCCGGGAGACGGAGGCGGCGGTGCCGAAGGCGAGCAGCGTCATCGCGGCCTCCCAGCTGCGGGGCGAGGGCCAGGCACCGCCGCGCCGGGTCTCGGTGGTCGGCAGCCGGTGGATCAGCGTCGGCCGGGTGTTCAGGAAGTCGCACACCGCACGACGGGCGAACGCCACCGCGTCCGGCAGCCCCGCCGGGTCCAGCCGGGGCAGCTCCGCGCGCGGCCAGACCCCGCCGAGACCGCGCACCACCACCTCCCGGTCGTGCACCCAGTACAGGTGCACGAACCGGTTCGCCAGCGGCGGGCTCAGCTCCCAGCCGTCGGCGGCCGACGCCCGGGGGTTGGCGGCGGCGACGATCCGTACGCCGGGCGGCAGTTGCAGCGCGCCGACCCTCCGTTCCAGGACCACGCGCAGCAGCGCGGCCTGCACGGCGGGGGTGGCGGTGGACAGCTCGTCGAGGAAGAGCAGCCCCCGCCCGGCGCGCACCAGCTCCACGGCCCACTGGGGCGGGGCCATCGGCACCCCGTTCACCGCCGGGTCCTCGCCCACGATCGGCAGCCCGGAGAAGTCGGTCGGCTCGTGGACGCTGGCGATCACCGTGGTCAGCGGCAGGTCGAGGGAGGTGGCGAGCTGGGTCAGCGCGGCCGTCTTGCCGATGCCGGGCTCGCCCCAGAGGAGTACGGGCAGGTCCGCCGCGACGGAGAGGGCCAGCGCCTCCAACTGCTCGTCGGGGCGCGGCTCGGTGGTGGTCGTCCGCAGGAGCGTCAGGAGGTCCTCGGCGAGGCCGAGCTGTGGCCGGTCGGCCGCCGCGGGCACGGGTACGGGTACGGGTACGGGCACGGGCACGGGCACGGGTACGGGCAGGGGGAGGACGGAACTGGAAGTCATGGGCATCACCTGGGTGGATTCGTGGACGGGAGACCCGTCGCCATGGAGCGGTGGAGGCGTGGAGCGGCGTGCGGCGCGGTGTACGCACCGGGGGGCCGGAGCGGTGCGCCGGGCACCGGCCCGGCGGAACTTCAGGCGTACGAAGCGGTCCGCGGCCGGGTACGGCTGCCGCGCTTGCGGTCGAAGTGGTGCGGCAGATGGCGGTCGGGCCGCGGCCGGTGGCCGTCGTCCCCCGCCACGTCCGCGGCGGGGTGCACGGGTACCAGCCCCGAGCGGAAGAGCCCGTGGTCCAGGCGGCCGGCCACCGCACCCGCGAGGGCGTCCCGCAGGGGCCCCTCGCGCAGGACCGCGCCGGGACCGAGCAGGCCCTCGACCGCGGCCAGGGCCCCGGTCACGTCACCGTGGCGGAGCCGTTCGCGGACCGCGGGAAGCGCCTCGGGGCTGCGGTGCACCGCGTCGATCGCCCGCAGGCAGGGCAGCCCCGGACCGCCGAGCGCCATGAGCAGGTCTTCCCGCGCCAGCTGGGCCGGGTCGTGGTCGACGGCCGCCAGCACCCCGTCCCGCAGCGCGATCCGGTGCACCTCCCCCAGGCACTCGACCCGGTGCGGGTCCGCGTCCTGGCCGGGCCCGGCGTCCGGCGACGGCGAGGAGTACGCCGACGCGGACGGCGGCAGCGCCGCCGCGACCAGCGGGTGGAGCCGCTCCGCGCGGACCAGCCCGGTACGCAGGAGCTCCAGGTCCGGAAGCGTGCGTGCCGCGGCCTCCGGCAGTACCGGGAGTTCCGCGATCCGCTGCGGCGGCAGTTCCTCCCGTACGGGCCGAAGCACCGGGGCGTGGCTGTCGTCGGGGGCGGCGAGTTCGAGCACGGCACGGGTGCGCGCGTCGAGCCGTACGGTCAGGGCGCCGCGCGGGCGGCCCTCGTCCCGCAGCAGCAGCTCCGCCTCCGCCGCCCACCGGTCCGTCGCCTCCGCGCCGCACCGCCGCGCCAGTTCGGCGCTGCGCGTGCCGTCCCAGAGGTGACGGTGCAGGTCGAGGCGGAAGCGCCGGTCGGGGTGGGGGTGCGGATGGTGCCGGGGAGCGTCCGTCCGGGACTCCTCCCAGAGCGCCAGGGACATCCGCTGGCCCGCGTCGGCCCAGGCCGGCGGTGTCCGCACGACCAGGTGCGGTGCCGCGGTGCCCGGTTCCCCGTAGCGTGCCAACGACACGGTGAGGCCGGGCCGGAGCCGCCCGTCGGGGGCGATCCGGGGCATGTGCCAGCGCAGCAGGTCCGGCGCGAGCCGGCGCAGATCCGCCCGGAGGCGGGCGGCGAGTTCCGTGCCGTGGCGGACGCGCACGGCGCGCAGATCGAGATCGACGTCGACCCGGGCGACAGCGCAGGCTGCCGCCCAGTCACCGGCCGCACGGCGGGCGGTCGCGCTTTCGATCATGGACGGTGGCACGGCGTACTCGCGTACGCGCTGCCACATCAACAGGCGGGCGGGAATCGGTTCCGCGAAGTGAAGTGCCATCAGCACTCACCTTGCGTGGACGATTCCCCCAATCCGCTAAGGGTGAAGTTCTTCATCGGCCGCATCATAGGCACGTCCCGGATGATCTGTCAGCCGGGTATTGCCCTCAGGGCAGCGAGCGCGTGAGCCAGGCCACTTCGCCGTTCTCCTCCATGGAGACGCGGTCCCGCTCGAACCCGAGCTTTTCGAGGACGCGGAGCGACGGCGCGTTCCACGTGCCGACGGTCGACCAGAGCCGCTCGCGTCCGGTCGCGATGGCGGCGTCGAGCACCGCGCGGGCCGCCTCGGTGGCGTAGCCGCGGCCGTGCGCGTGCTGGAACAGCTCGTAGGCGATTTCGGGCTCCTCCAGGGTGGCGCGGCCGATGATCAGCCCGCAGTAGCCGATGAAGTCGCCTTCGTCGCGGCGCTGGATGGGCAGCAGGGCGATTCCGGTGCTCTCCGTCGCGGCGAGCAGGTCCGCGATGGCGGTCCGGATGCGTTCGACCGGGGGCGTCCCCTTGCCGCGTTCGGCGAGCAGGGCGCAGAACTCCTCGGCGTCCGACTCGGCCCACGGCCTCAGTATCAGCCGCTCGGTTTCGAGGTGGAACGGCATCGTCTCGTATGTCGACATGCCCCCACTCTGCCCCACGGGCCGTCACGGCCCGCGGGGCAGAGTGGGAAGTGTGCCGCGGCGCCTACTCCGCGGCCTTCTTCAGGGCGTCCAGCCAGGAGACGAGCGAGTCGTCGAGCGCCGCCGCGAGGTGGTCCCGGTCGGCCTCGACCGGTGCGCCCGCCCAGGACTCCCGGGTGCGGACCACGACTTCGTCGCCGTCCTCGGTGAACGTCCACTCGTGCACGCCAGTGATGCCGTGCGCGGGGCCGCCCCACAGGATGCGGTGCCGGGCCTCGTCGGCCTCGTAGACGGTGGAGTCGATGGAGAGCCCCGCCGTCTCCCAGTGGAAGGTGGTGCCGGGTGCGACGGGGCCGTCGAGCCGGGCCTCGGTGATGGCGGGCTGCCAGTCGGGCCAGAGGCCGATGCGGGTGTGCAGCTCCCAGACCCGCGCGAGGGGGGCGGCGATGCGGATGGTGTGGTCGGCGATCACGGGCGCGTTCTCGTCGATGGTGGTGGGGTAGGTCATGACGACTCCTCGGTGTGGGCGTGGGTGTGGGTGTGGTGTGCGTGTGCGTGTGCGTGTGCGTGGGTGCGGGGCCCGGACCGCCGCCGCGGGGGAAGCGGCGGCGGTCCGGTCGGCTGGGGGCCGGCCGGGGCGGCCGGGGCCGCCGCGGTCAGGCGGGCTGGTCGGTGTCGGGGATCCAGTGGCCGTGGATGCCGGCCGGGACCCGGCGGGGGAGTTCGACGGCGGCCACGGTGCTCAGGTCGCCCGCGTCCAGGACCAGCAGCTCCGAGGCGTCGGCGGTCAGGTCGCTGACGATGGTCAGCAGGTAGCCGTCGTCCTCCGCGGTGCCCCCCGCGGCCGGTGCGAAGACCGCCTCGCCCGGCATCCGGCCCTCGCCGTGCGCCAGCAGCGTCTCCCGGCCGGTCCGGGTGTCGAACTTGACGGTGTGGTAGCCCGACAGGCCCGCCCCGGGGAAGGCGATCGCGTAGCTGTAGCGGTAATCGGCGCCGGTGCGGGCGTCGTTGATCGACGGGAACTCGGTGACCAGGCCGTTCAGGGGCTCGGACGTGACCTTCCCCTTCACCGGGTCGATGACCCACCGGTGGAACGTCGAACCGGTGGCCGGGCTGGTGCCGAAACCGGGGGCGCCGACCCACCACTTCCACGAGCTCTCCCAGGCGGAGCGGTCGAAGGAGGGCGCTTCGAGGACGATCCGGCCCTGCGCGTCGGTGTAGGCGTTGGCGACGTGCAGCAGCGCGGCCGGGTCGGGCACCTCGAACCAGCGGGCCGGACCCCCGGCGCGCGGTACGACACCGAGGCGCAGCGGCACCTCGTCGTGCCAGCGGTAGGGGATGCCGGAGTGTTCCGCGTGGTCGAAGACGACCGGCGAGGCGATGAAGACGACGTGTTCGCGGGTGATGGCGAAGTCGTGCATGAGGGAGGGGCCGGCGCCCTCGACGACCTGCGACCGGACGACGGCGCCGGAGGCGTCGGCCACGTAGTAGGTCAGGTAGGGCGGGAAGGGGCCGTAGCCGAAGAAGTGCAGCTCGCCGGTGACCGGGTCCTCCTTGGGGTGGGCGGTCATCGCACCGGTGAGCTTCCCGCCGAAGTCGTGGACGCCGATCGTTTCGAGCTCGGCGCTGACCTCGTAGGGCAGGTTGGCCTCCTGCAGGGCCAGGTAGCGGCCCCCGTGGAAGATGATGTTGGTGGCGGCGGCGCTGACGTCGAGCTCGGTCCCGGTGAACGGCACGCCGTCCAGGAAGGGAGTGCGCACCCACCGGTTGCGGTACCACTCGGCCCGGCCGTCCTTCAGCCGGATGCCGTGGATCATCCCCTCGCCCCGGAACCAGTGGCTGGGCGTGATGCCCGGCTTGGGGTTGTGGCCGTTGCGGAAGTAGCGGCCGTTCAGCTCGGGCGGGAGGGTGCCGCGCACCTTCAGGCCGAGGCCGGTGATCTCGTCGGTGACGGGGGCGAAGTGGCCGCTGAGGTAGGGCTTGTCGAGGGCCGTGTTCACGGTCGTGCTCGTCGTCGCGTTCGTCGTCGTGTTCGTGTTCGTGGTCGTGTTCGTCGTCATGGTCATGCCTTTCGCGTGGACCGCGCCGGGAGGGCGGAGAGGAGGGAGATCACGAGGGTCAGGCCGGCGCAGGCCAGGAACGCCGCGCCGTAGGAAGGGAGCAGGGTCAGGAAGGACAGGCCGACGGCCCCGCCGATCTGCCGGGTGGCGTTGGCCAGCCCGCCCGCCAGGCCGTTGTCCGACGGGGCGACACCGGCCGAGGACAGCGCGGTGAGCCGTACGAAGGCCACCCCGAGGCCGGTGCCGATCAGGAGCGTGGGGCCGAGCAGGTCCACCGGGAAGCTGCCGTCGGCCGGGGTCCGTGACAGCCAGGCCAGCCCGGCCGCGAGGACCAGCAGCCCCACGGGGAGCACGGTGCGGCCGGAGAGCCTGCCGGTGGCCCAGGAGGACAGGCTGATCACGAGGGCGAGGGGCAGCTGCGTCAGCCCCGCCGCCAAGGGCGAGTAGCCGAGGACGCGCTGCTGGTAGAGGGGGAGGAAGTAGAACAGGCCGAGCCAGACCGCGCCCAGCAGGGCCATCAGCAGCCCCGGGACCGCGACCGCCTTCATGCGGGCCGGCAGCAGGGGCTCGGCGGACCGGCGCTGGAGCACCGCGAACACCGCCAGCAGTGCCAGCCCGAACAGGGCGAACGCCCAGGGGCCCGACAGGCCGTACGTGAGGGCGACCAGCCCCGCCGTCACCGTCACCGCACCCGGCACGTCCATGCTCCCGCCGCGCGGCCGGTCGGCACCGACCAGCAGCCGGGTCGCCACCAGCACGGTCAGGGCCAGGGGCACCAGCACCGCGAACACCGCACGCCACCCGTACGAGGCGGTGAGCACCCCGCCGAGCAGGACGCCCGCCGCCCCGCCGGCCCCGGAGACCGCGCCCCACACTCCGAGCGCGGTGCCGCGGGCCCTGCCGGTGGGATGGAGCGTGAGTACGAGTGCCAGTGCCGTGGGCGCCAGCAGCGCGGCGCCGACGCCCTGCACCGCCCGGCAGGCGATCAGTACGGCCGCCGAGGGGGCCAGGGCCGCCCCGAGGGAGGAGACGGCGAACAGGCCGGTGCCGGTCAGGAACACGCGGCGCAGCCCGTACGCGTCCCCCGCGCGCCCGCCGGCGAGGAGCAGCGCGCCGAACGCCAGGACGTAGGCGTTGACCGTCCAGGCCTGGCCCGCGTCCGACAGCCCGAGCCCGGCCCGGATCGGGGGGAGGGCGACGTTCACGATCGAGGCGCTCAGTACCACCAGGAACTGGGCGGTGGCCAGGACCGCCAGCGGTGTCCAGCCGGTGACGGTCCGCGGTGCCGGGTCGGTGCCGGCCTGCATCGGTGCGGTGCGGTTCATGGCTCAACCTTCGCGGCGGGCGACCATCGCTCGCGTCGGTAGTCATCACCTATGGGTAATGCGCTTCGCGGGCCCGGTAGTTGGCGCCCGGAAGGCGACCGGAGCGGAGGGTGCGGTTCCATGATTCCCCCGGGGCGTGCGACCGCCTAGGTTGGCGATCATGCCCGCAACGAACCCCTCACCGAACGCGGACCCGCACCCGCACACGGACCCGCACCCGCACCCGGACAAGGACCCGAACCCGGAAGCCGACGCCCTGATCGGCCGCCGGGACGAGATCCGCCGCCTCGACGCCCTGCTCGACGCGGCCCGCAAGGGCCGGGGCGGCGCCCTGCTGCTGCGCGGCGAGCCGGGCATCGGCAAGAGCACGCTGCTGGACCACCTCCACCACCGCGCGAGCGGATTCCTCGTCATGAGGGCGTCCGGCGCGGAGTTCGAGATGGAACTGCCCTTCGCCGCGCTGCACCAGCTGCTGGCGCCGGTCACCGGCCGGCTGACGGAGCTGCCCGCACCCCACCGCACCGCGCTCCGGATCGCCCTGGGCCTCGACACCGGCACCCCCGACCCCTTCCTGGTCGGCGTCGGCTCCCTGGGCCTGCTCGCGGAGACCTCGGCCGAACGCCCGGTCCTGTGCCTCGTCGACGACGCACAGTGGCTGGACCGCGCGTCCGCCAAGGCGCTGGCCTTCCTGGCCCGCCGCGTCGCGGCCGAGCCGATCGCCCTCGTCTTCGCCGCCCGCGAGGCGGGCGGCACGCCCGAACTGGCCGGGCTGCCCACCCACCCCCTCCGAGGCCTCGGCGAACCGGACGCCCGCGCGCTGCTGGGCACGGCCGTCCGCGCACCCCTTGACGAGCGGGTACGCGACCGGATCCTGGCCGAGGCACGCGGCAACCCCCTCGCACTGGTCGAGCTGCCCCGGACCGCCGGACTCGCCGGGATGGCGGGCGGATTCGACCAGCCCGCCTCGGTCCCCGCCGTGATCGAGCAGAGCTTCCGCACCCGGCTGGAACTCCTCGCGCCGCCCGCCCGGCTGCTGGTGACCGTCGCCGCCGCCGACCCGATCGGGGACCCCGGTCTGCTGTGGCGCGCCGCCGAACTCCTGGGCATCGACGGGCCGGCCGTCGCGGGTTCCGTGCCGCTGGTCGAGTTCGGCACCCGCATCCGCTTCAGCCACCCCCTCGCCCGCTCCGCCGCCTACCGGGCCGCCGCCCCCGAGGACCGGCGCCGGGCGCACGAGGCGCTGGCCGCCGCCACCGACCCGGTGGCCGACCCCGACCGGCGGGCGTGGCACCGCGCCCAGGCCAGTGCGGGCCCCGACGAACAGGTCGCCGCAGCGCTCGAAACCTCGGCCGGCCGCGCCCAGGAACGCGGCGGCGTCGCGGCGGCCGCCGCCTTCCTGGAACGCGCGGCGGCCCTCACCCCCGACCCGGGCCGACGCGCCGAACGGACCCTCGCCGCCGCCCAGGCCAAGCTCTCCGTCGGGGACTTCGACGCGGCGGCCGGTCTGCTCACCACCGTGCCCGGCGACGACCCCGGCCGGGCCGCCCGCGCCGACCTGCTGCGCGGCAAACTGTCGTTCGTCCGACGCCGGGGCGACGAGGGCCCCACCGCCCACCTCCTGCGCGCCGCCGCCCGGCTGGCGGCCACCGACCCCGCCCGGTCCCGGGAGTGCTACCTGGACGCCGTCGAGATGGGCGTCCTCCTGGGCGGCCTCGACCAGGTGGTGGAGGCGGCGCGGAACGCCCCGCCGGCGGACGGCCCGACGGCCCCCGCGACCCCCGCGGCGAGGGTCCTGGCCGGTGTGACCGCACTGGTCGCCGGCGAGGGGCACCGGGCGGCGGGAGAGCTCCTCGGGCCCGTCCTCTCCGACCCCGACGACGGGATCTGGGCCGTACGCCCTTCGCTGGGCTACCTGCTGGCCGCCGAGTTCTGGAACTTCGACACCATGCACGGCATAGCCGCCCGGACCGTCGCGGCCGGCCGCCGGTCGGGCTCCTTCCACGCCCTGCCCATCGGCCTGGCCATGCAGGCCACCACCACCGCCCACACCGGCGACTTCGCCGCCGCGGCGGAGCTCATCTCCGAGGAGGAGGCGCTGGCCGACGCCACCGGCGCCGCCCCCCTCGTCTACCCGCGCCTGCACCTGGCCGCGATGCGCGGACGCCGCGCCGAAGCCCTCGACCTGTTCGCTTCCGTGGACCACCGGATGAGCCTGAGCGCGCAGTGGGCGACGGCCGTCCTCGGCAACGGCCTGGCCGACTACCCGGCCGCGCTGGAGGCGGCCCGGCGGGCGGTCGAGTACGGGGCCGTCGGCACCGCGGGCCTCGCCCTCCCAGAGCTCGTCGAGGCGGCGGTGCGCTGCGGCGAGCACGAGACCGCCACCGAAGCCCTGGCCCTGCTCCAGGCACGCACCCGCGCCGGCGGCCACGCGTGGGGCCTGGGCGTCGAGGCGTACGCCCGCGCCCTCGTGACCGAGGACGAGGACGCCTACCGGGAGGCCATCGACCACCTCGAAGACGGCACCCTGGCCGTCTACCGCGCCAGGGCCCACCTGCTGTACGGGGAGTGGCTGCGCCGCCAGGGCCGACGCCGCGACGCCCGTACGGCACTGCGCCGGGCGCACGAGCCGCTGTCCGACCTCGGCGCCGAGGCCTTCGCCGAGCGCGCCGCGGGCGAGCTGCGCGCCACCGGGGAGCAGGCACGCAGCCGCACCTCGAAGGCCTCGGACCAGCTGACCCTGCAGGAGCTGCACATCGCACGCCTGGTCGCCGACGGCGCCACCTCCAAGGAGGTGGCGGCCAGACTCTTCCTCAGCCCCCGGACGGTCGACGCGCACCTGCGCAACATCTTCCGCAAACTCGGACTCACCTCACGCAGGCAGCTGCGCGACCTTCCCGACATCCGCTAGCCACAGGGTGGTGGCCGCGGCCTCCTCCCCGTTCATCGACTCCACCGGACCGGGCCAGTGCAGCCCGTACTTGGCCCGGTAGCCGGCGGACACCCGCTCGACGAGCGCGGCGTCCGCCACCGGCCGCGGCACCACCCCAACCCGCACCCCGGCCTCCACCTCCACCTCCGTGTCGGCCCGCCGCAGGACCCGGCGGTACCAGGCACTGCGCCGCCCGAACGCGGAGCGGACGTACGCCTCCCCGTCGACCACCACCACCCACACCGTCCGCCGCGACCACCGCCCGCCGCCGTCCCGCACCCACAATCCGATCTCCATGTGATCCAGTTCGCCGCTCATGCCCCCACCCTGGCCGTGCGGCCCCCGGCCACGCGTCGGTGGTCATCACCTAAGTCGCGGGCGGACGGCCGGGCGGGCCGCAGGCTCCGGGAGTTGATCTAGACCCGGCTCCAGCTCATAGCGTCGCCGGCATGAACAGCCTCGATCTCGACCACGATCTTGACCTCGACCTCGTCCAGCAGCCGCTCGGCTCGCCCTTCTCCGCCACCAGCACCGCCGAGGCCGTCATGGCCGGCGTCGACCTCCGCGGCGCGAGCGCCGTCGTGACCGGCGGCTACTCCGGACTCGGCCTGGAGACCACCCGGGCCCTGGCCGCCGCCGGGGCCCGCGTCGTCGTCCCGGCGCGACGTCCCGAGTTCGCCCGCGCCGCCCTCGCCGGCGTGGAGGGCTGCGAGGTCGTGCCCATGGACCTGGAGGACCTCGACAGCGTGCGCGCCGCCGCGGCCCGGATCGCGCGGTCCCTCACCCGGCTCGACCTGCTCATGGCCGTGGCCGGGGTCATGGCCACCCCGGAGCGCCACGTCGGACCCGGCTGGGAGAGCCAGCTGGCCGCCGCCCACTTCGGGCACTTCACGCTCGCCTGCGAGCTGTACCCGCTCCTGGCCGCGGCGGACGGCGCGCGCGTCGTCGTCAACAGCTCGGCCGGGCACGCCCTGACCGACATCCGGTGGCACGACCCGCACTTCCGCACCGGCTACGACAAGTGGCTCGCCTACGGTCAGGCGAAGACCGCCAACTCCCTCTTCGCCGTCCACCTCGACGCCCTCGGGCGCGAGGCGGGCGTCCGGGCGTTCGCCCTCCACCCCGGGAAGATCATCACCGGTCTCCAGCGCGAGATGACGCTCCGGGAGCAGATCGAACGCGGATGGGTGGACGCGCACGGGAACGTGATCGGCGAGGGCTTCAAGTCGCCCTCCCAGGGCGCCGCCACGGGCCTGTGGGCAGCCACGTCCCCGCTCCTCGCCGGGCGCGGCGGGCTCTACCTCGAAGACTGCGAGATCGCGCGGGTCTGCGCCCCGGACACCCCGATGGACGACGGCGGCGTACGCCCGTACGCCGTCGCACCGGACGCGGCCGCCCGGCTCTGGGACCTGTCCCTCGCCGCGACCGGCGCCGAGCCCATCTCCCGCTGAAACAAACCCCGTTCAGTATTGGTTACACCGTACACACCGTGTACGGTGTAACCACATCGCTGATCGGAGGAACAGATGTCCCACCCGACCGTTGCCCACGCCTTCGCCGCACTGATGAACGGTCACGACCCCGACGCCGTGGACGGTTTCGTGGCCGAGGACTACGTCAACCACAACCCCTACGTCGAGGACGGCCGCGAGGCCAACCGGGCTTTCTGGGGGCGCTGGTTCGCCGCCTTCCCGGACACCCGGGTGACCCTGGAGGACGTCCTGACCGACGGCGACCGCGTGGTGGGGAGGTTCACCTACCGCGCCACCCACCTCGGGTCGCTGCTCGGGGAGGAGCCCACCGGGCGGGCGGTGGAGATGCGCTCGCTGGACATCTGGCGGGTCCGCGACGGCATGGCGGTGGAGCACTGGGACGAGCTCAACACCCTTGAGTTCTTCGCCCAGCTCGGCCTGCTCGAACTGACGGGCATGCCCGACGCGCCGGCCGCCGCCCAGCAGCCGGCCGCCGCGCCGACGGGTGGCGAGGCGCTGTGACCCCCTCACCCCAGGAGCGCGGCCCGTCCGCCTCCCAGCTGCGCCGCGAGCGCGAACGCGCCGCCGCCCGCGCCGAGATCCTGCAGGCCGCGCGTGACCTGGCCAAGGCCGAGGGCTGGGAGGCGGTGAGCATGCGCCGCCTGGCCGACCGGATCGGCTACTCCGCCAACTACGCCTACCGCTACTTCAAGGGCCGCGACGACATCCTGCTGGCCTTCGTCAAGGACGGCTTCGTCCGGCTCGCCGCCGGCATGCGCGCCGGCGGGACGTCCGTCCACGCCGCGGCGGCCGCCTACCTGGACTTCGCGCTCGACGAGCCGGACGTCTACCAGGTGATGTACGGGCTGGGCGGCGTCCACGTGTCCGCCGCCGAGACCGTCACCGAGGGAGACGCCGTCGGCGCGGTGATCGCGGACGCCCTGGGGGTCACGGACCCCTACGACGACCGCATCGCCCGCATCTGGGCCACCGCGCACGGCCTCGCCGCCCTGCACTCGATCCGCAAGCTCCCCGTCGACCGCGCCCACCTGCACCGCCTGCTGGCGGCGAGCGTCGACGACCTGCTCCACACCCCGCAGCAGCAAGGAGACGCACGATGACCACCGCCCGGACCACGGTCCCGACCACCGCCGGCCGCTGGACGGCCGACGACATCCCGGACCAGACCGGCCGTACGGTCCTGGTGACCGGCGCCAACAGCGGCCTGGGCTACGTCACCGCCCGGGAACTCGCCCGCCGCGGCGCGCACGTCATCCTCACCGCGAGGAACGCCGACAAGGGCAGGGCCGCGCTGAACGGCCTCCGCGGCGAACTCCCGGAAGCCTCCGCGGAGCTGCGCCCGCTGGACCTCGCCGACCTGGACTCGGTCCGCGCCTTCGCCGACGCCCTCGACACGCCCGTGGACGTACTCGTCAACAACGCGGGGATCATGATGCCGCCGCGCTCCCTCACCCGGCAGGGCTTCGAGTCCCAGTTCGGCACCAACCACCTGGGCCACTTCGCACTCACCGGCCTCCTGCTGGACCGGCTGCGGGCCGGGCGGGACCCGCGCGTCGTGACGGTCACCTCGACCCTGCACAAGAACGGCGCCATCCACTTCGACGACCTCGACGGCGCCCGCTCGTACTCGCCGCGCGGCTTCTACGCCCAGTCCAAGTACGCCAACGTGCTGTTCGGCCTGGAACTGGACCGACGGCTGCGCGCGAGCGGCGCCCCGGTGCACAGCATCCTCGCGCACCCCGGCTACTCGGCCACGAACCTCCAGTCCTCCGGACCGACCGGGCTCCTCAAGTCGATCCTCAAGGTCACCAACCGCCTCGTCGCCCAGGACGTCCGCATGGGCGTGCTCAACCAGCTCTACGCGGCCGCGTCCCCCGACGCCCAGGGCGGCCAGTTCATCGGACCCGACGGCCGCAACGAGTCCAAGGGCCACCCCACCTTCGTGCAGCCGACCGAATCCGCCAAGAATCCCGAGACCGCCCGCCGCCTGTGGGACCTGTCGGAGGAGCTCACCGGAGTCACCTACGACTTCCAGACCCCACCGCCCGGCCGGCCCTGACCCGCCGCGAATCGTCCAATTCTCCACCCGTCGACATGGCCGAAATCCCGGTTGCCGAAGGAATGGCCCAGGACATGAATCGCGGCGATCGGTGATCGGCGATCCCGCTCCCCACGGAAATGGGCCGATTTCACCGGGCGAAGACCGTGTCACCACCTAAGATCAACTCCGCTGGGGGGCGCATTCGCTTTCTTGCGAGGCGTACAGCCGCTATTCCGTACTTCCATGGGGGAAATCAAGCCATGAACCGTATCCTCTTTCGAGCCTCCGCAGTCGGCGCTGCCGTAGTCGCCTTCTCCGGAGTCATCTCCGTTTCGCAGTCCGCCAGCGCGGCGGAGACGTGCACGACGATCGGAAACGACCGGATCCAGTCGATGCCCGGCGGCATCCCCGAGGCGGTGATGTACGTACCGACCTGCATCGAGGCGGCGCCGGGCGGCAAGGTCCGGGGAAGGGCCGACGTCAACTGGAGCTTCACCCAGGACGGCGAGATCGACCGCAGCAAGCGCTTCAGCTCGTTCAAGGTGACCGTCCGGCTGGAGAGCCGGGTTCCGGGCGGTACCGGCACCGTGGTCACCAGCAGGACCTGTGACGTCACGACCCGCATCAACTCGACCGATTCCGGCATCCTGGACTGCCTGACTCCGTCGGCCGCACTCTACCCGAAGAAGCAGTGGTCCGCCGGCGCGACCGTCGTGTACGACATCGCGGGCGACACCAAGGGACCCTTCACCTGGCAGCTCACGAACTCGCCGCTGATGGGCTAGTCGTCCGAGGCGAGGCGAGGCGAGGCGAGGCGAGGCGCGGCGCAGATCGGATCGGATCGGGCGGCGAACCGAGAAGACGTCAGGCCTCGGCCGGCCGGGACGATCCTCAAGGCCGGGGTGGACGGGTGAGCCGGTGCAGGCCGACCTCGGTGAGCCGGCCGTCCGAGACCCGGGCCGTCATGTACGTGCAGTACGGCTGGCGGCGCCGGTCCGTCGGGGAACCCGGGTTCAGCAGCCGCAGCCGGTCTCCCGCCGTGGTGTCCCACGGGATGTGGCTGTGCCCGAAGACCAGCACGTCCACGTCCGGGAACCGCGCGGCGCAGCGCTGCTCGCGCCCCTGTGCCGGGCCGGTCTCGTGCACCACGGCGAACCGCAGCCCGCCGAGCTCCGCGTACGCGACCTCGGGCAGCCGGGCGCGCAGCCGGGGCCCGTCGTTGTTCCCGTACACGCCGACCAGGCGGCGTGCCCGCTCCTGGAGCAGGTCGAGGGTGGCCTCGTCGGTCCAGTCGCCGGCATGGATCACGACGTCCGCGCGCGGGACGCGTCCGAGCAGCTCCGCCGGCAGCACCCGGGCCCGCGCGGGAACGTGCGTGTCCGACAACAGCAGCAGCTCCACGCCCCCACGCTAGCCCCCACCCCCCGGCCCCGCCGCCCCGCCCACCTCCACGGACCGGCGCGCCGTGGGCTCCGGTCGGGCGCTTGCCAGGTCGGCCCGTCCCCCCTTCTTGGGAGCGCGCACTGGCCACCGCCCTGGCCGACGGCGACGGCACCGCCGACGGCCGTGAACGGACCCTGCGCGCCCGGGCCACGGCCGTCGCGGCCATGCGGGACATGCTGCTCCGCGGCATCCCCGCAGGGGAAAGGGTCAACCGGATCCGGCGCGGCGGCGAGGGCCCCGATCCCCGCGTGGAACTGCGCCACTTCGTCGCCACTCACGCGTAGGCCCCGCAGGACCAGGAGAACCCTTCTGCCACACCCTTTAGCCTGGGCGGCATGACGGACTGAGGGACCCGGGCCCGTCGGAGTGGGGTTCTGTCAGGTCGACGTGCGGGGGGACTGCTTGGGAACGCTGGTCGCGTCAGAGGTCGTCGGGGCGCGCGAGGACAGGTTCGACTGGTTCTGCGAGACCATCGCGAGCCATGTGATGCCCATCCTGCTCAGCAGCCGACACGCGGCCGATTTCCGGGCGCACATCACGGAGCTGGACCTCGGCGTGGTGCGCCTGTCCGCCGTGACCTGCTCACCGGTGCGCTCGCGCCGCACCCCGACCCATGTCCGGCAGGGCGATCCCGAGCACCTGCAGCTGGCGCTCCTCACCCGGGGCGGCGTCCGGATCTCCCAGCGGGGCAACGAATCGGTGGTCTCGGGCGGGCTCGTGCTCACGGACACCTCACGGCCGAGCGAGGCGGCGTGCGCGGACGAGACGCTCGCGTCGGTGGTCGTGCAGATTCCCCGTCGGGCTCTGGCGCTCGACCCGGACCGCCTTGACGGCCTCCTCGCCCGGAACCTGCCCGCGGGTACCGGGTCGGGAGCGATCCTCGCCGACTTCATGAGGTCGCTGCTCGGACAGGCCCGGCACTGCGACCCGGAGGAGCTGCGCGGGCTGGGGGCCGTCACCCTCGACCTGGCCACCGCGTTCCTCGCCCGGCAGCTCGCGGACCCCGGCGCGACACCCGCCGAGGCCCGTGCGCGGGAGATGCTCCAGCGGATCCACCGCTTCATCGAGAACAACCTCGGCGACCCGGACCTGACCCCCCGGACGGTCGCGGACCGCCACAACATCTCGCTGCGGCGTCTCCACGCCCTCTTCGGCGATCAGCCCCTGACCGTCGCGGCGCACATCCGGCGGGCCCGGCTGGAGCGCGCCCGCGCCGACCTCGTACGCGCGGAGCTGGGCGGCCATCCCGTCCAGGCGATCGCGGCCCGCTGGGGTTTCGCCAGCGCCACCGGGTTCAGCCGGGCGTTCCGCGAAGCCTACGGAACCACGCCCACCGAGCACCGCGCGTCCCCGCCGGCCGCCGCAGCGCACGCATCGCACGCAGAGCACAGGAACCCGGCACGCCACGAACACCACGACGCTCCGCCCGCGCCTAGATTCACCTTCGGATGACAGCGGCCGGACCCCTGCCCGAATCAGGGGTCCGGCGGCTCCTCACCGTCGCCCTGCGGTGGTCAGGTCAGGCGGAAGACCGGGCCCCTCGGGGTGAAGGGGAGGGACGCGCCCTGCGGGATCAGGTAGGCGTGTTCGCGGCGGACGCGCAGGGTGTCGCACCAGCCGTCGGTGATGACCAGGAGCGGCGCCGCGGGCGGGAAGTCCTCGGCGCGCTGGAGCAGGTCTATGCCCGGCTGGAGGACCGTGCCGCCCCTGCCGCGGACCCGGACCCGGCCCGCGATCTCGGTCGGCGGGACGTAGCCCGCGTCGTACGCCGCCGCGTCGCAGAACACGACCCGCGCCGCCGGTACGTCACGGGCCTCGGCGTACGAGGCGATCGCGCCCAGCGCCTTGCCGAGCAGGGCGGCGTTCATCGACCCCGAGGTGTCGAGCACCACGCCGAAGGTGCAGCGGGCCGTCTCCTCCGGCGGGAAGTACCGGCCCGCGCGCGGGATGTCCGGGGTCGAGGCCTGGCGGCGCGCCGGGCGCGCGTAGGACCGTACGGCCTCCGGCCTCGGCACGTACTCGTCGAACCAGCGGGCGAGCCGGGCGTCCCAGGGCACCGGCGGGTGGGCCAGGGCCCGGATCTCCTGGACCAGCCCGGCCGGCAGCAGGCCGCGCCCCTCGCGGACGTGCAGGTCGAAGCCCTGGACGAGGCCGCGCCGGTAGAACTCGTCGAGATCCGCGTACGGGCGCCCCGCGCCGTGCGCGAGGGGCTCGCCCAGGATGTCCCCGGCGCCCTTGCCGCGCAGGGTGGCGAGCCGCCGCATCCGCCGCAGGTCGGTGGCGATCCGGTCGTACACCTCCTCGACGGAGAGCCCGCGCAGCGCCGGGTCGTGCAGCAGCCCCTCGGGCATGCTGCCGATCCGCATCTCCACCAGCCAGTCGTTGACGACGTAGTCCGCGGCGACGTTGTGCAGGTACGGGTCGCGGCCGCCGCGGCGCTCACCGTGGCGCAGGGCGGCGTGCAGCATCTCGTGGGCGAGGATGAACCGCCACTCGTCGTCCTCGAAGGTGCGCAGCGGGTTGACGTAGATCTCGCCGGCGGTGGCGCTGACGGCGGCGACGGAGATGTCCTGGGCGCGGGCCAGTTCGGCGTCGGCTACGACGGTCAGGCCGGCGGCGAGCCCGCCGAGCAGCGGGTACGAGGACACGAACCAGTTCAGGGCCCGGTCCCAGGGGCGCTGGGCGACCCGCTCACCGGTGGTCCGGTCGCGGCGGCCGCCGGCCACCTCCATGGCGGCGGAGACGCTGCGGGTCAGGGCGGCGGCGAAGGCGGCCTGCCAGTCGGGGACGGCGGCGCCGCCCCGGGCCCGCCAGGTGGTCAGGACCTGGTCGGGGCCGCGCCCGGCGGTGCCGCAGTGCTCGTACGCGGGCGGGATGCCGTCGCGGCGCCAGCGGGCGGCGAGTTCGGCCTCGTCGCCGCCGGGGTGGTCGGCGGGCAGGTGGTCGGGGGCGCGGCCGACGGGGAAGGTCTGCAGGAAGCGGTTGACGACCACGCAGCGGGCGGCGAGGTCGAACGGGTCCGGCTGGGTCCGGTCGTCGGCGGCGGCGGGTACGTGGCCGAAGCCGAGGTGGAGCAGGGCGTGGGCCAGCGCCCACGCCCACTCGGCGGGTTCGGCCCGCCGGGTGGGGTGGACGTGGACGATGCCGTTGGAGGTGACGGCGGCCAGGCCCCCGTCCGGGGACTCCTTGCAGCCGGCCTCGCGGCAGAACTTGCCGTTCAGGGCGGCGAGGGCCGGGTTCTGCTTGACCAGGGCGAGTCCCTCGGCGAAGGCCTGCGCGGCCGGGTCGGGCTTGGTACCGGCCTCGGCGGCGGCCTTCGCCCGGGCCTTGCCGTTCCGGCTCACCGGCGGGCCTCGACCAGCCGGGGCATGTCGCGGGCGGCCTCGATCAGGAACCAGCCGGGAAGCACGGGCAGTCCGTCGGCGTCGTCGGCGATGACGGTCTGCGCGACCTCGACGGAGATCTCGGCGAGCTGGACGAGGAGCGACTTGAAGCGGTGGGTGTGCTGGCGCAGCGCGGGCGAGACGTGTTCCTTCTGCGCGGGGAGCTCCTTGAGCAGGCGGCCCCGGAACGCTTCCGCGAGGTAGTAGAGCAGGTCGCGGTCCTGGAGCCGGGCGGGCCAGGAGGCGTCGCCCTTCAGGATGGCCTCGATGCCGAAGGTGTGACGGACGATCTTGGCGTAGCCGCAGAAGGAGACGGCGTGCGCGGGGGTGAGGGTGCCGTGGGCGACCACCTTGAGGGTCTGCTCGTCCAGTTCCGCGCCGAAGGAGTGCAGGGCGTCGGAGAGCATGTGCCAGGAGCGGGGGGTGGAGAAGGGCTCCTCGGTCTTCGGCGGCTGCGACCAGAGGTGGTCGGGGCGGTCGGTGAGGTAGTCGGTGACCCACGGGTGGATGCCGTGCTCGCCGGCCCACACCAGCCAGTCCTGCGCGGACGCCCGGAGGTGGACGTGGGTGAGGCGGTTGACGAGGGCGGAGGCGATGGGCCGTGCGAGGGCGTTGTCCGTGGCGCGGTTGCCCGCGCCGATGACGATGGAGCCGGCGGGCAGTTCGTAGGAGCCGATCCGGCGGTCGAGGATCAGCGAGTAGAAGGCCTTCTGCACGTCGGGGCTCGCGGCGTTGAGCTCGTCGAGGAAGAGGCAGTACGGCTCGTCGCGGGCGATGGCCTCGGGCGGGCAGAACACGGACCGGCCGTCGCGGATCTGAGGTACGCCGATCAGGTCCTCGGGGGCGAGCTGCGTGCCGAGGAGGCTGACGCACTCCAGGCCCAGGGAGTCGGCGAACTTCCGCACGAGCGAGGACTTCCCGATGCCGGGCGCCCCCCAGAGGAAAACGGGCCGCACGGTGGCGAGGCCGAGCAGCAGTTCGGGGATCTGGGCGGGGGTGACGGTGACGGCAGCCTGCACGGGTGGGACGTCCTCCGGGGTGGGGGTGGTGTGTGACGCGGCCAGTGTGGTCACACCGCGCCCGGACCGGCATCCGGTTTTTCCGCGGGCGGCCCTGCGTTTCCTGGCACACTCGGCCGTACGGCGGATGCCACCTTCGGCCTTCCGGCATGCCGTCGTTGGAAGCACGGCCGGCCCGTCCCCGGCACGTCGGGCCCGGACCGGCGACCACCGACCACCGAAGAGGAGGCGTGAGTGGGCGGCTGGATCCCCCGCGAGGAGTGGGTGAAGACGCAGTCCCAGGCACTCGTGGCGTCATGCGTCGTGATGCTGGACGACCAAGACCGGATGCTTCTGCTCCGGTACGGCCCCGGCCAGGGAGAGGCCAGCGGCAAGTGGTGGCTGCCCGGCGGCATGGTCGACGACGGCGAGAACCCGTGGCCCGCGGCCCGTCGGGAGACGGGCGAGGAAACCGGCCTCACGCTGGACCCGGAACCCCGCCTCATCGGCATCGACCACAGGGCCGACGTACTCGGCACCGGCCCCGTCGTGGACTACTACTTCGCGGCACGGCTCGCCACGGCCCGGCAACGGATCCGGCTCAGCCCCGAACACGACCGCCACGCCTTCCACCACCCCGACGGCCTTCCGGACACCCTCGCAGCGCACCGCCGGACGCTCATCGCGCTGCACACCGCAGCCCTGGACGGCCGCGCCGTCTACCTGCAGGAGGGCATGCCCGCATGAGCCGCATCCGCACAGCCGCGACCGGCCTGGTCGTCCGTGACGGCCACGTCCTGCTCGTCAGGGGCAAGTCGAGCGGGTACCGCTCGACGAGGTCGCCGGGCTGCGGATGATCCCCCTGTACCTGCGCGACCGGCTCACCGACGTCGCTGCCCGGGCCGCCGCCGGGACCTGGCAGACGCAGTACCTGGGCGACATGGCCTGACGGGATACGGACAGCTTCCGGCAGGAGCCCGCCCACGGCTCAGACGACCGGCGGGAGCCCGCCCACGGCTCAGACGACCGGCGGGCGGCCCAGCCGGGTCAGCCGCCGGACCGTCCGCCAGCGCATCGGGCGCCGGGTGCCGCCGGATGTCCGGATGCCCTCGGCGAACCCTTCGAACCAGGCCCGCAGCCCCACCAGAGAACGGGCACGGACCACGGTCAGCACCACCCACACCCCGAGGTAGACGGGTACCAGCGGGGCGGGCAGGTGCCGCTTGGCCAGCCAGACCCGGTTGCGGGCCGTCATCCGGTAGTAGACCGCATGACGGGCCGGGGACGTCCTCGGGTGCCGGAGCACCAGGTCGGGCTCGTACAGGACGTCCCAGCCGCGGTCGATCGCCCGCCAGGCCAGGTCGGTCTCCTCGTGCGTGAAGAAGAAGGCGTCCGGCCAGCCGCCGGTCTCCTCCAGCATCGGCATCGACAGGGCGTGCCCGCCGCCGAGGAACGTCGTCACCAGCCCGCGCCGCATCGGGTCACCCGCCCGCAGCCGGGGCACGTGCCGCCGTTGTGTGTGGCCGGTCTCGTCCGCGATCCGGAACGAGACGATGCCCAGCCGCCGGTCCGCCTCGTACAGGTCGGCGATCCGCCGGAAGACGCCCGCCTCGATCAGGAGGCCGTCGTCGTCCAAGTCCACCAGGACATCGACGTCCCCGAAGTCCCGCAAGCGGCGCCAGGCGACGTTCCGGCCACCGGACACCCCCAGGTTCTCCTCCAGCTCCACCTGCGTCACGTCCGCGGGCAGACCCGACAGGGCGGTGCCGTTGCCGACGACCACGACCCGGGCCGCCGGCTCGTCCTGCCCGGCCACCGACGCCAGCAGGGCCAGCAGCTCGGGCATCCGGTCGCCCATCGTCAGCACGGCGACACCCACACGCGGCCGGACCACGACCACCACCACTTCCCACCGGGGCCAGATGAACGGCGAGCGTACCCCCGCCGCACCCCCGCCCCGAACCGCACCCCCGCCCCGCACCGGACCCACACCGCGTTCCGCGCCGAAGTCGCGGACGAGCCCCTGGTTCCGGAGCCGGCCGCCCGGGCATCGTCCCGCCGGACCCGGATGGCCACGGTCGGCGGGTGGGGGTTTCCGGGACGAGCGGGTTCCGGAGCTGCCATCGTGGGGGCAGTGCACGGGGCGGGGGGACGGGGGACGGGGCCCGGGGACGGGGGACGCGCATGAGCGCCGAGAACGAACAGCGGGCCCGGGCGGCGGGCCAGGCGAGGATCACCCAGATCCAGGTGGCCGGCGACTACTACGCCGACCGGCCCCCGCACGCCGGGGTCGCGGCGCGCGGAGTGCCCGGCCCCCCGCCCCTCCTGGTCGGCCGGGACGAGGAAGCCGCCCGGCTGCTCGGCCTGCTGGCCCCCGGCGGCGCCCGCACCGTGGTCGTGGCCGGGCTGGCGGGCGTGGGCAAGAGCGCCCTCGCGCACGCCGTCGCCCACCGGGCGCTCGCCGCGGGGACGTTCACCGGCGGGGCGCTGTACGTCTCCCTGCGCGGCTACGCCCCGGACGGCGGCGCGGGGCCCGAGGAGGGCGTCATCGCGCTGCTGGAACAGCTGGGCGTACGGCAGGCGGACCTGCCCGCCACCGCCGACGCCCGGCTGGCCCGCTACAGGTCCGAGCTCGCCGAGCGCGCGGCGGCCGCCGAGCGGGTCCTCATCGTCGCCGACGACGCCGGGGACGCCGGGCAGTTGCTGCCCCTGGTGCCGCCGGGCGGGGAGGCGCACCGGCTGCTCGTGACCTCCCGGGACGTGCTCGTGACCCCGGACTTCACCCCGCTGGTCGTCTCCCTGGCGGAGCTGCCGGCCGGTCCGGCGGTCGAGCTGCTGACCACCCGCATCTGGGCGACCCGGCCCGAAGACCCGCGGCCAGGCAAGGAGCCGGACGCGCCCTGGGAGATCGCCGCGCACTGCGGCTGCCTCCCGATCGCCCTGACCGTCGCCGCCGCGCTGGCGGCCGGCGATCCGGGTCTGCCCCTCGGCGTGCTGGCCCGACGGCTGGCCGACGCCCGGACCCGGCTGCGGACGCTGAGCCCGCGCGTCGGGCGGGACCGCATCCCCACCGGTGTGGCCGCGGCCCTGGACCTCTCGTACGACCGCCTCCCGGCGGAAGAGGCCCGGCTGCTGCGGCTGTTGACCCTCGTCCCGGGGGAGGACGCGCACACGCTGCTGGTCAGCCTGATGGTGGCGGCGGCCGACGAGCAGACCGAGGACGAGCCCGACCTGCACGGCACCCGGGAACAGCTCGCCGCACTCGCCCGGGCCGGGCTGCTCACGGAGCAGCCGGTGGGCTCCGACCGCTGGCGGATGCACGATCTGGTCCGGCTGTTCGCCGCCGAAGCCGGCCGACGGCACGCCCGCGAGGACGGGCGGGACGAGGCCGCGGGCCGGCTGCTCGACGCGTACGAGGTGCTCAGCACGGAGGCGGACCGCGGGATGCGGGGCGAGTCGCACGGGCCCGGCCCCTACGGCGTCACCCTGTTCCACAGCACCGCGGAAGCCGGCGACTTCATGACGCTGGAGTGCACCGCGCTGCTCGGCCTGCTGCCGCTGGCCACGGAGCTCGGGCGGTACGACAGCGTGCCGGTCCTGTTCCAGAACACCTGGACGTACGTGATCCGGACCGGCCGCTTCGAGGACTGCGTCGAGGGAGCACGGCTCGCCGTCGCCGCGGCCCGGAGCCTCGGCGACACCACGCTGGAGGCCCGGCTGCTGAGCTGCCTCGCCGTGGCCCTCGAACGCACCGGCGCGCAGGAGGAGGCCGAGCGGGTCCTCGACGAGGCCTTCGCCCGTCACGAAGAGGGGGCGGGGGAGGACAGTGCGCAGGAGCGGGCCGTGCTGCTCGGCCACCGCTCCGCCGCCCTGGCCACCGCAGGCCGTTTCGACGAGGCCGTCGCCGCCTCCACGGAGGCCCTGGCCCTGCTGCGGAACACCGGCAACCGGGCGGGCGAGGGAGAAGTGCTGTCGAACCACGCGCTCCTGCTCCTGCAGCAGGGCCGGGTGGCGGAGGCGGTGACCGCCGGCCGCCGGGCCGCCGGGATCCTGACGCGGACCCCGCACGCCCACGCCGCCGCCCTCGCGGTGCGCAACCTCGGCTCGGCCCTGCTGGCCGGCCCCGAAGGCCGGGAGGAGGGAAGCCGCGCCCTGGCCCGCGCGGCCCAGGACTTCGCGGACCTCGGCGAGAGCCGTGAAGCGGCCCGGACGATGGAGATGATCGCCACCTTCCTCCTCCAAGAGGAACGCCTGGCGGAGGCCCTGGGGGCCATGCGCATCGCCGCGGACAACTACGCCCTCGTCGGCGACACGGCCGACGAGTCCCGGGTCCGCTCGGTGGTGGCCCAGGGGGAAGCCATGGGACGCGGGGAGTAGCCGCCCCGGTCCCGGCCGGGGACCTCCGCCAACGGGGCTGCGCCCGCGAACAGTTCGCGTCGCGTTCCCGGGCGCCTTCCCCGGGTTGCCGTCGATGGCCCGTGCGACGAGTCGCGCCAGGTCAGCGAACGGCACTCGGTACGCCGCGCACCCCGCGGACTCGAACTACGGGGGCAACGCCCTCGTCTTGACGGGCGCGAGCGGCTGCCGGAGCGGCAACGGCTGCTGGCTGGAGCTGTGGGACGCCCCCAACACCTCCGGCTTCCACCAGGAGTACCGGCAGTCGACCTCGTACGTCGGGGACGCACTGAACGACCGGGCGAGCTCGATCGCCCTCCTGTAGCCCCCGGCCCGGACCGGCGCCCCGCCCCCGAGAACCACCGGGCGGGGCGCCGGGGATGCCGGGGTCCCGTTCAGCCGGCGCGCAGCCCGCTCGCCAGCCGGGCCAGGGCTGCCTTGAGCCGGTCCGGCGTCACTCCCTTCGCGCGCTGCTGGAGGAAGACCTCCGGGGCCAGGGGCGCGAGCAGGGCGTCCACCAGGGCCTCCGGGTCGGGGACGGCGGACTCGCGCAGCAGGACGAGGACGTGGGTGCGCCAGAAGCCGTACGCCCCGACGGTGAAGCGCTTCTCGCCGGTCTCGGCGCCCAGCACCAGGTGGCCGTGGGTGTCCAGCAGGTCGACCATGGCGGCGTAGAAGGCGGTGAGGCGTTCGAGCGGCGGCGCGCCGGGGCCGAGTGGCGGAGCCCCGCGCAACAGCTCTTCCTGCAGGCGGCGTTCGTGCTCGTCGAGGAGGGCCGCCGCGATGGACGTGACGTCCGGGTAGCGGCGGTAGAGCGTGCCGCGGCCGATGTCGGCCGCCCGGGCGATGTCCTCCATCGTCACCGACCGCGGATCACCGGCGGCGAACAGCCCGGCCGCGGCGGAGAGCGCCTTGGCCCGGTTGCGGGCGGCGTCCGCGCGTTCAGTCGTCCCCATGGCACCCCAGCCTACCGGAATAAGTGGACGACCTGTCCGGTTGAGGCTCCCATCCGGTATAACTGGACGCCGTGTCCGGTTAGAGGCGCCGGTCCTTTACGAGGGGGTCCCGTCATGACCACGCCGCTGCACGGCCGAGAGGCCGGCGACGCCGTCGCCGCCCGGAAGACGGGAGGGGCCCCGTGAGCTGGCTCCTCCTCGTCGCCGCCGGGCTGGTGGAGGTCGCCTGGTCGCAGAGCATCAAACCGACGGCCGGGTTCACCCGCCCGCTGCCCACCCTGCTCTGCTTCGTCCTTGCCGCCGTTGCCGTGTACCTGCTGTCCCTGGCGATGAAGGGCCTGCCGGTCGGCACCGCCTACGCCGTCTTCACCGGGATCGGCGCGGCCGGCGCCATCACCCTGGGCGTCGTGCTCCACAAGGATCCGGTCACCCCGGGCCGCCTCCTCGCCCTCGCCCTGATCATCGGCGGCGTGGCACTGTCCCACGCGACCGCTCCGTCCGAGTGAGGAGCGCGGGGCGAGGAGTGCGGGGCGAGGAGCGCGGGGCGAGGAGTGCGGCCGGCGGCCGTTGATCCCTTGCCCGGCCGGGCGCGTGCCGGCAGCCTGGCCGGATGCGGGCCCCGCGCGGGGCCGGACCGGACCGGGGGAACACGCCGTGGACACCAGAATCAGAGCAGCCCTCGCCCTCGCAGCCCTGGCGGCGCTCGCCCTGCCGGGGCCGGCCGCGGGTGTGAGCCTCGCGGGCAAGACCCCCTACGCCAACTACGTGGGCGTGGGGTCGGACACCGCCTCGGACGGGAACTTCGAGCACCTCGATCCGCAGCAGCAGCACGTCGCCGCGGTCGACGGCCAGTCCGAGCACCTCGCCCCGCCGGGACACCTGGACCCCGGCCAGATCTGACCGCCCGGGCCCGTTCAGAACCAGTGCAGGCAGTGCGGGGAGCGCTCGGTCCGGAACAGGGCGTCGGCGAGGGCGGCCGCGCCGGGGTGGTGGGCGCTGATGTGCCCGGCGCGTACGAGGGTGCTGGGGGCGGTGCCGCCGAGGTACAGCGAGGCCAGGTCGCTGACGTCCAGGGACAGGTCCGGCTGCCGGTCCGTCGGGACGCAGTCGGCCTTGCCGTCCCGGACGGTCAGCAGGTGGCGGCCGTGCTCGCCGAGGAACCGGTCCTCGACGTCGAGGACGATCTCGCCGTCCGCGGACCAGCCGCGCGCGGTCAGCGCCCCAGGGATGTCGAGCAGCCGCACCCACAGCCAGTCGCCGACCCCCGTCACCTCGCCGCCCCGGAAGTCCTCCAGCTGCCAGCGCAGCGGGTGGTCGGTCGGGACGTGCTTGATGGAGACCTGGGCGACGAGGTCGTGTTCGAGCAGGAACCGGGCCAGGGCCGTGTGGACGGCGTCGGCGGCCTCGCCGGCGGTGACGATCTCGTCGACCTTCATCGTCCTCGACCCGCCGGGCTCGATCGTGTAGCTCGCGTACCCGTCCGGGACGCCGTGGGCGTCCCGGTGGACGGCGACGTAACGCGGTGCGGGGGAGATCGGGGGCTGTCCCGCGCGCAGGGACCACCAGCGGTGCGGGCGGGACAGTGCGCCGGGCTGTGCGCGGCGGTACCGGTCGTAGACCTCCTCCAGGACCTCGCCGCAGTCACTGCTCCGCACCACCTCGATCGAACCGCCCGCCGTGCCCGTGGCCGTTGCCGCGCCCGTGCCCGTGCCCGTGGCCGGTTCGCCGTTCCGGCCCCCGCGTGCCCGGGGAACGGCGGGGGCGGCGCGATGGCGGGACACCGTCAGCCCCGCCGTGTACGTCGCCGGTCCGTAGCCGAACCTGCGGTAGATCAGGGCCTCGGAGGCCAGCAGTACGGAGAGGAACTCCCCGCGGGCGCGCAGCTCGGCGAGCTGGTGCCGCATCAGCGCACCGAGCGCGCCCCGGCGCCGGTGGGAGGGCAGGACGCCGACGGCGGTCACCCCGGAGACGGGGACGAGGGCCCCACCGGGCAGGGTGAGCTCGAAGGGGTACGCGCCGGCGGTGCCGACGGGCTTCCCGTCCGCCGTCACGGCGAACAGGCACCGGTCCGTTTCGAGCGCCGACCACCACTGCCCGCCGCCGTCGACCGGGGGTTCCGGGTAGAACCCGAACGCGGCGAGCATCGTGTCGACGAAGACGCCGAACTCCTCTTCGGTCGTCTGACGGATCTCCATGCGCGCCGCTGCCCTCCCCGGAAGCCGGCACCACCGCTCGCGGTGCCCCGCCACAGTGCAGCGCCGCCCCGCGGCCGGGTCAACCGAATTACGCCCGGGCCGGGCCGAGCCGGGTTCCTTGCGCTCAGCCGACCGCGACGGTGGCCAGGGCCGCCTCGACCCGGCGGTTGCTTGTCATCGTCGCGGTGACGGCGGTCATGGTGAGCAGCAGGCCCGCGGCGACGTAGAGCGGGGTGCGCACGTCGTGGGCGGTGGCCAGCCAGCCCGCGAGGAAGGCGCCGAACGGGGCGGCGCACATGGCGAGCATGCGGGAGGTGGAGGTGACCCGGCCCATCAGGTGGGAGGGGACGATCGACTGCCTCAGGGAAGGGGCGAGCACCATCGTCGCGCCCATGCCCGCCCCGCAGAGGGCGAGCGCGAGGCCGGCGACGTACGCGTTCGGGGCTGCGGCGAGGCCCAGGACGGCGAGCCCCTCGACGGCGGCCGTGCAGGTCAGCGCGGTGCCCGTGCCGAGCCGCCGGCCGAGGAAGGAGGCGATGCCCGCGCCGAGCAGACCGCCGGCGGCCTCCGCCGTGAGGAGCAGGCCGAAGCCGAAGGCGCCGACGCCGAGACGGTCGTGCGCGAAGAGGGCCAGTACGGTCTCCACGCCGACGAAGGCGATGTTCCCGACCGCCGGACGCAGCGCGAGTCCCAGCAGCAGCCGGTCCCGGAACACGTACGAGGCACCGGCCCGCGCCTGCCGCAGCAGCGACTCGCGCGCCTGCGGAGCGGGCCGCGGCGCGGCGGGCAACGAACGTACGAGCACTGCGCACAGGGCGAACGAGACCGCGTCGGCGAGCAGCGGGACCGCCCGGCCGAGCGCGAGCAGGGCACTGCCCGCGGGCGGCCCGGCGAAGCCGGACGCGGCGGTCTGGGTGCCGCGCAGGCGGGAGTTGGCACGCTCCAGGAGCGCGGTGTCCCGGCCGAGGAGGTCCGGCAGGTAGGCGGTGGCGGCGGTGTCGAAGAAGAGCCCGCCGAGGGCGAGGAGGAAGGCGACGGCCGCGAGCAGCGGAATGCTCAGCGCGTCGAGCGCTGCCGCTGCCGCCGTCACCGCGAGGAGCACCGCACGCGCGGCGTCCGTGACCCACATCGTGCGCCGGCGGTCCCACCGGTCCACCAGCGCTCCGCCGAGCACTCCGAAGAGCAGCCACGGCAGCGTCCCGGCGGCCGAGACGACGGCGAGCGCCATCGGATCCCGCGTCAACGCCAGTGCGAGCAGCGGCAGCGCGGCGTGCGATACCCCGTCACCGAGAGAGGAGACGGTCTGGGCGGTCCACAGCCGTCCGAACACGGCCGGCAGCTTGCGTACGTCGGAGGTCATTCGGTCTCCTCGGTGGCCTGGGCGCGCGATGCCGGGTGGAACAGTGCGAAGACGAGCGAGGTGTCCGGCAGCGAGGGGTCGGACAGCGCGCGGTACTCGTCCGCCAGCGCCTCCAGCCGCGCCCCCAGCTCCGCGAACTGCTCCTCGGTGAGCCGCAGGTGGGCCATGCGTACGTGCCGCTCGGCGTCCGCCGGCGCCGCCTCCAGGTCGGCCACCGCGTGCCGCATCAGCACGTCCGGCCCGCCTTCGCCGGGATCCGGGAGCACGATCGACCGGGCGGCCATCGCGTAGTACCGCTCGGTGACCCCCCGGACCTTCCGGGTCCGCACCACCTTCACCAAACCGGCCCGCTCCAGGAGCCGTACGTGGTAGCTGGAACTCCCCTTCGCGAGGCCCACGCGCTCGGCGATCTGCGTGATCGTCGCGGGCTCGAAGCGGAGCACGGCCATGATGCGGTGGCGCGTCAGATTGGAAACGGCGCGCAGCTGTTCGTCGGTGGTGACGTGGAACGTCTCAGGAAGATCATCGGTGGGCATGGCTCAATGGTCAACGTTTCTTGACCATTGCGCAAGACCTTTTCCCCGGACCATTTCCCCCTCGGATGCGATGGCCTTCGGCGTCAGGGCCGAACCGGTGGCGGGCGGTCAGCACTGCCAGAGGAACGCCGCCCCGCCGCAGGGCAGGCACGTGAACGCGTAGCCGCGGCCCGTGCCGAAGTTCATGGCGGTGATCGGATCGGGCCCCTCCTGCAGCTGGACGGCCGGCCGCATCGGCGCGGCGCAGTCCGGGCAGGTGGGGGTCCGGTCGTACTGGAGCCAGGCCGGTGTGCCGCCCAGCTGCCCGAGTACGTGCTTGCGGGGCCGCCCGGTCTCGGCCGCCCAGGCCGCACAGGCGCTGTCGTAGTCCGGTTCGGCGGACACGTACGGCTCGGCGGCGTGGGTCGCCCCGAGGTACAGCTTCTCGATGTCGACGTCGACGGACCGGCCCCGGGGCCGTGCGATGCGGCGCAGGCCCCGCGCGGGCAGCAGCAGCGCGGCATTGGCGCCGGAGGTGGCGCTCCAGTCCTGGCAGGAGCCGGGACGGTTCTGGCAGGCGTACAGCGCCAGCAGGTGGGCGTGCGACCGCGGTCGGCCGGCACCGGCGACGGCCGACCCGGACTCGTCCAGCCGGAACTGCGCGAGGAACTTCAGCGGGCCACCGCATTCGCGGCACGTCGGCCATGCCGCCCCGGGCACGCCCAACGGCACGCCGCCGATCCGGGTGAGCGAAGCGCCGGGTCTGCCCTCGCCCGCGTAAACGATCAGAGTGGTCATGCCGCCCGACCGTAGGGCACCGCTACGACACCGACCGCTGCCCAGGGCCCCGCTGCCCCGGCCCCACGGCCCCGACCCCACGGCCCCGACCCCACCGGCCGGGCGGCCCCCACCCCGAAAACCGCGTGCGCGGTGCGGGGGTGACCGCTACGGTCGTCCGCATGTGTTCCGTCATCCACAACCGGCAGGCCCTGCGCATCCGGTCGACGCGCTGACCGTCGGTGTCGGCGCTCGCCCGCACCGGGTCCACGTCCACCCGCTGTTCACCCTTCACCTCAGGATGACGAGGATCTCCACCATGCGCGCAGACCCGCGCCCCACTTTCGTACTGGTCCACGGCGGATCCAGCAATGCCCGGGCCTGGGGCCCGCTGCAGAACGAGCTGGCCCTGCGCGGCCACCGTTCGCACGCCGTCGACCTGCCCGGTCACGGCGATCTCGCCGACACCCCCGCCGCCTACTACCGCCGGCCCCAGGACGTCACGGCACTCGCCGCCGCGCCCTCCCCCCTGCGCGGTGTCACGTTGGAGGACAACGTGCGCCACGTGGTGGCCACCCTGCGGCGGCTCGCCGCGTCCGGGCCGGTCGTCCTGGTCGGCAACAGCCTCGGCGGACTCACGATCACCGCCGTCGCCAACGCCGCCCCGGAGCTGCTCGACCGGGTGGTCTACCTCTCCGCGCTCTGCCTCAGCGATCCGGCCGTGCTCACCGAGGGGTGGGGCGCGGACGACGGCGGCCTGCTGGACGCCGCGGTGGCCCGGATCGCCGTGCCGGGCGTACGCGATCCGGGCGTGGTCCGGCTCAACTGGCGGGCCGCCCACGCCGATCCGGACACGTTCGCCGCGCTGAAGGCCGCCATCATGGCCGACTCGACCGACCACCAGTTCCGGCTGCTGCTCGACTCCCTGGACCCGGACGAGACCTACGTGGCGATGGAGCCGGGCGCGCTGGTCCGGGCCGACGCGTGGGGGCGGGTGCCGCACACCTACGTTCGGCTCACCGCCGACCGGAGCCTCCCCCCGGCGGTCCAGGACCGGATGATCCGCGAGGCGGACGCACTGACCCCGCACCATCCCTTCGACGTGCACGCCCTCGACGCCTCGCACGTCGGCTACTTCAGCCGGCCGCAGATCTTCGCGGACCTCCTGACGAGCCTGGTCTGAAGCCCGGGCCGCACCCCCGGCACCACGTCGAAAACGCGGTGCCGGGGGTGCCGGTGCCCTGTGACAATGGGGCGATGATCACACCGCCTCCCGCGGCGCGGGACTCGCTGGCCGGGCTCGCCTTTGGTGATGCCTTCGGCGACCGCTGGTTCGGCATCCTGCGCCGCGAAGGCCCGGCAGCCCTGGAGGCGCGGGTCCCGCCCCCGGAGCCGCTGTGGCAGTGGAGCGACGACACCGCCCAGGCGATCGTGCTCCTGCGGGAACTCGCCGAGAGCGGTGGAACCGTCGACCAGGACCGGCTGGCCCTGCGCCTCGCCGAGACCTACGCCGAGGACACGCACCGCGGCTACGGAGCTTCGATGCACGACGTGCTCCGCCGGATCGGCGCGGGCGAGGCCTGGCGGGAGGTGGTCGCCGGACAGTTCGGCGGCCAGGGCTCCTGGGGCAACGGCGCCGCCATGCGGGTCGCCCCGCTCGGGGCCTGGCTCGCCGCCGACCTGGAGGCCGTCGCCGAGCAGGCCGCCCGGCAGAGCGAGGTCTCGCACCACCATCCGGAGGCCGTCGCCGGAGCGGTGGCCGTCGCCGTGGCCGCTGCGCTGGCCGCCCGCAGCCGGGGCGGTGCCGCTCCCACACGGCCGGACTTCCTCCACGCCGTCGCCGAACGCCTCCCCGTCGGCGACGTCCGGGCCGGAGTGCGGATCGCGGCCAGGATGCCGGATCACACCTCGGTCCGGCACGCCTCGGAGGTCCTGGGCTCCGGCTACCGGATGTCCGGGCCCGACACCGTGCCCTACGCCCTCTGGTGCGCGGCCACCCACCTCGACGACCTGCACGAGGGCCTGTGGTCCACCGTCGAAGGGCGCGGGGACATCGACACCACGTGCGCCATCGCGGGCGGGGTCATAGCCGCCCGCACGGGTGTCGCGGCCCTCCCGCCCGCCTGGCACGCGGCCCGCGAGCCGCTGCCCGCGGTGGGGTAGGCGGGGGGTACGTCGCCGGGTACGCGGCCGGGTGCGTGGCGTGAGGACGGCCCCCGACGGGCAGAGCGTGATCATGACAGAGACCGACACGCACACCTCCGCCCCGCCGCGCCGCCCGTTACGCCAGCTCCTGGCCGCGTCCGTCGGCAACGCCGTGGAGTGGTACGACTGGTACGCGTACACCTTCCTGGCCACCCACATCGCACGGCAGGTCTTCCCACCCGGCGCCGGCGACTCCCTGGTCCCGCTGCTCTCCACCTTCGCCGTCTTCGCCGTCGGCTTCTTCATGCGCCCGGTCGGCGGGCTCCTGATGGGCGCGATAGCCGACCGGCGGGGCCGGCGCACCGCGCTCACCGCCACCATCCTGCTCATGGGCGCCAGCAGCCTGCTGGTCGGCCTCACCCCGGCCTACGCGGCCGTCGGCCTGCTCTCCCCGGTCGTCCTCGTGACCGCCCGGCTGCTCCAGGGCCTCTCCGTCGGCGGGGAGTTCGCCGCGTCGACCACCTTCCTCGTGGAGTCCGCCGGGCCCGGACGCAGGGGTCTCTTCTCGTCGTTCCAGTACGTCTCCACCTCCATCGGCCAACTCGCCGCCTCCGGCATCGCCGCACTGCTCGTGACCGTGCTCCCCGAGGACGCCATGAACGGCTGGGGATGGCGCGTGCCCTTCCTGCTCGGCGCCGTCCTCAGCCTCGCCGGGTTCTGGATCCGGCGGGGCGCCGAGGAGACCCTCGCCGCCCGCCCCGCCGCGGCCCCCCGCCCCGGGCTGTTCGACGCGCTCCGCCACCACCCCCGCGCCTCGCTGCTGATCGGCGGCATCACGGCCGGAGGAACCCTCGCCTACTACACGTGGACCTCGTACCTGCCGACCTACGCCGAACTCCGGACCGGCATGGCCAAGGGCGACGCGCTGCTCGCCGGGACGCTGTCCCTGGCGTTCTTCGCCCTGCTGCAGCCCATCGGCGGACTGCTGTCCGACCGCTTCGGACGCAAGCCGTCCCTGCTCTTCTTCGGACTCGGCTTCGCCCTGCTCGTCGTACCGCTGCTGCGGGCCCTCGACGGCTCGTTCCTCTCCCTCCTGCTCGTCCAGGGCGCCGGCATGGTGCTGCTCACCGGCTTCACCTCGATCTCGGCGGCCGTGAACGCGGAGGTCTTCCCGGCCCGGGTGCGCGCGGCGGGCATCGGCTTCCCGTACTCGCTGACGGTGGCGCTCTTCGGCGGCACGGCCCCGTACGTCGGCACCCTGCTGCAAGAACGGGGCACGCCGGACCTGTTCCCCTGGTACGTCGCCGTGCTCTGCCTGTGCTCCTCGGCGGTGTACCTGCGGCTGCCGGAGAGCGCCCACAAGCCCCTCGACCGCTGAGGAGGGGCCGCGGGGTCAGGCGGCCGGCGGACGGCCGAGGAGGACGCCGCGGCCCGCGTAGTAGCGGTGCATCACCGGCCAGGGGACGACCGCGAACTCCTGCGAGGTGCCGTGCCAGCCCGACGGGTTGTGGATCGTGACCGCGTCCCGGTCCGCGCCCACGGCCAGCACCAGGTGCCCGCCCCGGTGGGGCGGCTCGGTGTCCCCGCTGCGGACGCCCGGGTGGACGGACAGCATCACGAGACGGCCGGCGTGCAGCTGCCCGGCGATCTCCTCCAGCGGGAGCTCGGGGCGGGACTCGGCGCGGAGGCCGAAGCGGTCCCGGGTGTGGCGGGCGAACGGCTCGTAGATCAGCCCGTGCAGGCCCCCGTCCTTCGGCACGTACGCGCCCGCTTCGAGGTACTCCTTGCCGAGGGTGACGCTCGGGGGCGCTTCGAGGCCCCAGTGGGCCAGCGCCATCCGCAGGCAGGCCATGCCGCACACCCGCCAGGACCAGAAGGCGTACTCCTCGGGGGAGTCGGCGCCGGAGGCCCGCCAGCGGGGGTCGTCGACGGCGTCCAGACGGCCGGTGACGAACTCCGAGACCAGCTCGGGCGACTCCCACTGCGCGAAGTACGGCACCTCGTGGCGGACGGGCCGCAGCGGGGCGACCGGGACGGCCGCGGCACGGGGGTCGGCCATCGGGGCGGGGGCGGGCGTGAGGTCGGGCATTCGGGTCTCCTCGGTGGTCGTGCGGGGCGTCCGGTCGGCTCCGGGTGCCGTCCCGCCCACTCGGCCGGCTGCCGCACCTCCCTGACGAGCAGCGGGCCGACCGCGGCGACCACGGCGAGCAGGGGGAGCACGGCGGCGCGGCCGAGGGGCACTCCGCGGGCGGCGGCGACCGGTCCGACCATAGCCGGGCCCATGAGAAATCCGCGGGTGCCGGTTGCCCCTTCACGAGGCGCCGGGAATCATGACCGGGTGCCCCGCCGAGAACCACTCCACGCCTTCCTCCCGCGCACCGGACTCACCGTCGTCGAGGACGTGCCACCCGGCAGCCTCTTCCCGCCGGAGGCCGCCTGGCGCGTCGCGCGCGGGACCGCGGCGCCCGACCGCCCCGCGCCGAAGGCGCTCGACGCCGCGTGGTGGCGCCGCCTCACGGACGCCGACGGCGAGTTCCTGGTGGCCGTGCTCGGCTACCGGATCGGCGGCAACGACTCCTGGTGGACCCGCGTCCGCCCCGCCGACGGCGGTGTGCCGCGGCTGACCGCCGACCCCGGCTTCGTGGCGCTCTCCCTCGACGGCCAGGTGCTCCTGGCTCAGGTGCCCGGCGCCGACGGGCCCCGGGTGACGGCCCTCGACCGGCTGCCGGAGCGGCTGGAGGAGGCCGCCGCGGCCGCCGGACGCGAGACGGAGGCCGAGCGCGCCGAGGTGTGGGCGGCGGTGCCCGGCCGGCCCGCGTGGCCGCTGCACTGGGTGGACCGGATCGGGTCCAACCCGGCCGCCCCGGACGACCTGCTGATCCGGCTGCTGGACGTGGACGACGGCTTCCTGCTCGGGTGCGACCGGCCCTCCGTCCTCGACGCCGCCGTCTCACACCCCGATCCGGGGGTGCGGTCCAGGCCCGCCGGTGCCTTCCGCCCCAAGCTCACCTCCGACCAGTGGGTCCGCCTGGTCCGCGCCGAACCGTCGGCCGCGCGCCGCGTGCTGCGCGCCGAACGCGCCCTCGTCTGGGGCGCCGAACTCCCCGACGACCTGTACGACGAGCTCCTCGCCGGCCCCTCCCGCGCCTCGGCCGCCGAACTCCCCGGGCTCCCCGCCCACCGCGTTCCGGGCCTCGCGGCCGACGCCGACCCCCGGGTGCGGGCCGCCGCCTGCACCCGGTGGGAGGAACTCGCCGCGCCGCTGCGGGACCGGCTGCTGGCCGACACCGACGACCAGGTGCGTACGGCGGCGCTGCTCGCCCACCACACCGGCGTCCCCATGCCCCGCGAGGTCTACGAGGCGCTGCCCGAGCCCCGGCGCGCGCTCGAAGCGTGCCGGCTGGCGCCCGGACTGGAGGCGGAGCTGGTCCGGAACGGGACCGCGGAGCAACGCCGGGCGCTGGCCGCCAACCCGGGGCTCGGTCCACTCGGCGTCGCCGTCCTGGCGCAGGACCCGGACGAGGACGTCCGCTCGGAGGTGGCACTGCGGCCCGACCTCGACGAGGAGCGGCGAGCCGCGGTCCGCCACGCCTTCGACCCGTCGCTGCTGTCGTACGCCCTGCCCTGGGTCGAGCGCCTGCACGGGGACGCCGACGCGATGCGCCGCCTCGCCGGGTCCTCCCACCCGCTCGTCCGCCGCAGCGTGGCCCGTGCCCGCCACCTGCCACCGGACGTCGTGGAACGCCTGGCGCGGGACGAGGACGAGCCCGTCCGCCTGTTCCTCGCCGAATCCTGCGACGACGCTCCGGCCGAACTGCTGCTGGAGGTCTGGAGCTGGTGGGACGGCAGCTTCAGCCACCCCGACCGCCCCCGCAGCCACCCCAACTTCCCCCGTACCGGCCTCCTGCACTACGCCGGCGACCCCGCCGGGCGGATGCGCCGCCTGGCCCTGGACGATCCGCTGTCCACGCCCGCCGACGTCGCACGCCTCGCCCGCGACCCGGAAGCCGAGGTGCGCCGACGCGCGGCCGAGGACCCCCGGCTGTCACCGTCCGACGCGGTGCGGCTGCTGAACGACCCGGAGGCCACCGTCCGCGCGAGCGCGGTGCGCAGCCCGCGGCTGCCGGCCCGCGTCCTCGCCGGGCTGCTCCACGACCGCGACACGGCGGGCGCGGCGGTCACCAACCCGTCGATCCCGGTCCCCGTCCTCCGGCGCCTGCTGGACGCGGGCGCGGAAGCCGTGGCTGCCGCGCCGTGACCGGGCGGTCAGGCGCCCGCGGGCGGGCTCCAGCTGGCGGTGACGGTCAGGTGTGCCTGGTTGTTGCCGTTGACGATGCCCAACTGCAGGTCCTGCGTGAGCTGGATGCCGAAGGTGACGGTGATCTCGCTGGGCGGCACGGGTACGGAGGTCATCGAGGAGTGGACCTCGCGGACGAGGGCGCCGAGGGGCTTCAGGGTGGAGCGCAGCGCGTCGGTGGCGAAGGCGGCGACCGCGTCGGCCCGCCTGCCGACCGGGACGACGCGACCGAGGCCGTCACCGGCCGCGGGGGCCGCCCCGGAGGCGTCCGAGAGCAGGAACCGGACGGTGGAACCGTCCTCCAGGCGGATGTTCTCGCTGATGTCCTCGGTACTGGTCATGGGGGAATGGTGTGCGCCGGCAGGCCGGCCGGACCCGGTGTTCGGTTGATCGGTTACCGAATCGTGGCATGCCCGGGTCACCCGCAGGGCGCCCGCGACGGGGTGCCGTCCGGGAGCAGCGTTCCTGAACACCGGAAAGGACGCGGTATGGCACTGGTCAGAAAGGGATCGCGGCTCATCACAGTGGACGGCGTCACCTACCGGTGGCGACTCCGCGGACGTCCGACCTACGACCAGGGCCGCACCGCCCTCACCGAAGGCTGGAGGCCCCGGAACCCCGGATCCCCCTTCCACCTCGATCAGCCGGACCGCCTCGTTCCGCCCCGCCGGCAGGGGTGACCAGGACCAGCGGGACCTCGCGGCCCGCGGAGGCGCGGTAGGCCTCGTACGAGGGCATGGCCGCGACCACTACGGGCCACAGCCGCTCCGCCTCCGCGGGCGTGGCCCGGCGGGCGACGGCCGCGAAGGTCCCGGTGCCGACCTGGAGGGTGACGGCCGGGTCGGCCGTCAGGTTCAGGTACCAGGCCGGATGGTGCGCGGCCCCCGCGTTCGAGGCCGTCAGGACGTACGCCTCCCCGTCCCGTACGTACGCGAGCGCCGTGCGCCGGAGCACCCCCGAGCGGCGCCCCCGCGTGGTCAGCAGCAGGTCCCGGATTCCGGGGCGCGGCACACCGCCGGTCTCCTCGAAGCGGCGGATGTGCCCGGCGACCCACGGGTTCGGACTGTCCGTCGGCTGCGCCTGCGTCATGCCGTCCGCACCCCCGCGTGCGCGGCGTGCACGGTCGGGGCCGTCGCCTCGTCGAGGACCGCCCGCGCGAAGTCCGCGTGCGTGATCCGGTCGTCGCCGTCGGCGGGGCCGAACGCGTAGCCGCCCGTGGACCCGGTGGCGGCGAAGTCGCCCGACGGGCTCAGGACGGCCCAGTCGAGGCCCTCGGGCGCGGCCGCCCGCAGGGCCGCGGTCCCGGCGCCGTGGCCGACGTAGAACGCCCGCCACTCCTGCGGATACCCCGGTGTGTCCATCAGCAGCGGCCCGGCCCCGGTGGGCAGTACGGAGGCCAGCCCGACGGACACCAGGCGCCGCACCCCGGCCTCGGACAGGCCCGCCGCGAGGGCGCGGGCGGCGGCGGGGAAGAACTCCCCCGGGTCCGCGGCCGTGTCGTACACGGCCGCCACCGCCAGGCCGTGCCCGGCCGCGAGGCGGGCGACGTCCGCCGCCGAGGTGACGTCACCGTCACCGCGTCCCGCCTCGGTGACCTCCAGGCCCCGCGCCCGCGCCTCGGCGACGACGGCCCGGCCGACGCGGCCGCGGGCGCCGAAGACGACGATCTTCCGATTGCTCTGGTCCTGCTCGTTCCCCTGGTTCGTCATGTTCCGGACCCTATGGAATGCCCTGGTTACCGATCGGATACCGGCCTACGATCGTGATCATGAACCCGCCGCCGCAGAGCACGCCGCCGCAGAGCACGCCGCCGCAGAGCACGCCGCCGCAGAGCCCGCCGCCGCAGAGCCCGCCGCCCCTGGACCCGGAGATGTTCGACCCCGTCTGCCCCTCGCCGCTGGTGCCCTTCCGGATCGGCGACAAGTGGGCCACGCTGATCCTGCGCTGCCTCCAGGACGGCCCCCGCCGCTTCTCCGAACTCAAGGTCCCGCTGCGCGAGATCACGGCCAAGTCCCTGACCCAGTCCCTGCGCGGGCTGGAGCGGGACGGCTTCGTGGCGCGCACGGAGTACGGGACCCCGACGCGGCGCGTCGAGTACGCCCTCACCCCGCTCGGGCGGGGCCTCCTCGGGCCCCTGGACGCGGCGTGCGCGTGGACGCGGGAGCACTGGGACGAGCTCCTGGACGCCCAGGAGGCGGCGCTCGCGGCCGCCCGCCCGAACGGCTCCTCGGCCCGTCCCTCCTGACGCAGGGGCCCCCGCCCGGCTGCCGCTGTCGTCGGTCTCGTGGTGGCGCCGGGACGAGTAGGCGCGGACATGACGATGCCCCCGTGCTCCTGGCGCTCGGAGACGAGGGTGTCGTCGTGTGCGGGGTCAGGCGGCCGTCGCGGTGACCAGCAGGGTGCCGAGGGCGCCGTCGGGGGCGGGGATGACTTCGGCTCGGATGTCGGTGAAGCCGTGCCGCTTGAGGAGGTCGCTCCACTGCTCGGGGGTGTGCTGCCAGCGCAGCACGGTCAGCTCGGGCTCCCGGCCATCCAGCCACTTCCCGCCCATCTCCTGGGCGCCGTACTGGCCCACGATCGGCTCGCGGTGGGCGAAGGCGAAGAGGCCGCCGGGGGCGAGGCTGCGGGCGACGCGGGGGAACAGCTTGTCGGGGTCGGTGAACCAGACGGCACCCCACGTCGAGTAGACGACGTCCCATAGCCGCACGTCCTGGTCGAGGAAGGCGCAGACCTCGGCGTGGACGAACTCCAGGTTCGGGACGTCGTTCCAGAAGCCGCGGGCGCGTTCGGTCTGGACGGCGGAGAAGTCCACCGCGACGACCTCGACACCGGAGCGGGCGAGGAAGACGGCGTTCTCTCCTTCCGCCGGCCCGAGGTCCAGGGCGGTCTTCGGCGTGCCGAGGATCTCCGCGCCGGGGCCCACGCCGGGCAGGCCCGTCCAGTCGAAACGGTCGGCGGCCGGGCGCTGCTGGACGGCAGGGCGGTACTTGTCCCAGTACTCGGCGGGGGTGGTGGGGGCGCTGGACATGAGGCTCCTCGGGAGGTTCTCGGTTTCGGTGCGCGAGACGCTACCGGTGGGGGTCCCGGGACGCGGGCGAAAACTGGAAACTCGCGCATATGGGCATAAATCGAGCCCGGAGGCGCATGATCGCACCTCCGGGCGTGGGCGGGCTTAAGGCCCTACGGGGTCAGTGGCACTTCTGCCCCGGCGCACAGGGGCCGCACTTGGCGTAGTCGGCCTCCCACAGCTTCCAGTCCACCTCGAACCCGTTGTCGTGGATGATCTGCGCGGTGCGCTCCACGGAGCCGTCGTACTTGAACGCGATCTCGGGGATGTGCTCCAGGAACCGGCCGCCGAAGTGCTCGTGGCAGAACTCGCGGTAGTTCTGGGTGTCGAGGATGAAGACGTGCACGGCGATGTCGACGATCCGGCCGCAGCAGATCTCCAGGGGGACCGGCTCGTCCCACCTCTCCATCGCGGTGATGAGGTAGGAGACCGCGGCGTGGAACAGGCGGGTCGCCATCACCTCGTCGAAGGGGTAGTCGCGCATGAGCAGGGTGATCTCGCGGTCCCAGACCTCGGGCTTCACGAAGTCGCGGGGGTTGCGGTACTGGCCGGCGGCCGGGGTGACCGGCCTGGTCAGCATCTCGGTCATGTCGTGCTCCTCTCGATTGCCTTTCGAGTGGTGCAGGGGGTGGTGATTCCCGCCCATGGCCGTAGGCTGCGGAGCGGGAGTCTGCGGGGTGTCAGAGCAGCTTGATCTCGATCGCCAGGGCGCCCAGGGCTTCCTTCTCGGGCCCGTAGATGGCGCTGATGTTGTCGAGTTGCTGCTCGCGGCCGGCGGAGGGGTCGACCTTCTCCGGCCCCTCGCCGTCCAGGAGGGCCTCGAAGGCGGCTCCCTGTCGTGGTCGTCATCATGCGGCCGGTCTCGGCGGCCGAGTACGAGCGGAAGAAGTGCCGGGGGTCGGCGAAGAGGACGTCGGCCGGCACCAGCAACTGCTCGGCGTACTCGGCCAACGAGCCGGGCCGGTTCCGGGTGTCGGGCATCCAGGGTTCGGCGCCTTCGGGCGGCGCCGCGCGTCCTGCGCGGATCAGGGACTCGGAGAGCTTGGCTCCGGTGTCGGGATGCGTTCGGCGGGCTGGTCTTCGAGCTGTCGGGCCAGGGGAGTACGGCGGGGGAGTTCGGGGCCGGGCATCGAGCGCTCCTCTCCGAGGGGTTGCAGCGGGACGCAGGGACCGGGGAGGTATGTGCACCCCGCTGCCGGGGGGGTGCGGCGTCAACCTGGGGCCCAGGCGCTGGGGCTGGTCGATCCCGCGAGATGAACGTACGGTCGCGCTCCGTGCGGTAGGACTGACTGCGGGTACGTGTTACGGGCAGGGGCCGCACCGGGGAGCGCGCGATGGCCACGAGACCAATCACCGGCACCATCGCGGGCTTTGTGCTGCGTACGGCGCGGGAGTCGGTTCCGCTCACGCAGGCGGGGATGGCGGAGGCTCTGGGCGTGGACCTGGCCACGGTGCAGGGGTGGGAGTCGGGCCGGCGCCCGGTCGCGAACATGAGGGCGGTGGATCTGCTCGGGCTGCGGAGGAGGCTGGCCGGGCTCGGTGCGGACGCTGCGGTCGTCGCCCTGTTGGACGCGGCGATGGACGCGGACCGGATCATCACGGCCACGCTCCGGCCCGCCGCCGGCGCGCATCCTCTCGCGGAGTGGGTGCACACCCGGGACACCGCCCACATGCTCGCCTGGGCGCTCACCGGGATTCGGCCGCCCTCCCTTGCGGGCATCCCGTCCCCGCGCCTGAGAGGGCCGGCGGCGGCTTCTCCGCTCCTGCCTGAGCCGGACCGGACGGCGTTCTTCGAGCGGCTGCGGACCACGGCGGAGGCGGCCCCGCGGACCGACGCCCAGGGGGTGCTGCTGCACCGCCAGGCGCTGTATCTGACCTCGTACGACAAGAGCCCCGGGGCGGTGGCCTGGACGGCGCAGGCCCTGCACGCCCGGCGCGGTCTGCTGGCCCAGCGGGGATGGACGCCGCAATGGGCCGAGGCGCGTTCGACGGCCACCGCGCTCGCGAGGCTGGGAGACGCGGTGCCGCTGCTCGACTTCATCGAGCGGGCCATGGTCGACGACGACGCGGGCGAGGCCGCGAACCTGAACTACTGGGCTTACTGGCTGGGCGGAACCCCCTTGCCCCAGTCCGACGACATGTTCATGCGGGACCGTCAGCTCACCGGCTGGGATCCCGTCACCCTTCTGCGGGGGCTGACGTACGGACTGCACCACGCCCCGGGGTACGTCGACCTGTACGTCCACACGATGTGGGCCCTGCTGACCGCTCACCCGTGGCTGCCGCAGGCGTCGGGCCTGCTGGTGCGGGACCTGGCGGAGCGTACCGAGCGGCTGTTGGACGGGGGCGGTATCTCCGAGAGATCCCGGCGCGAACTCACCGGCGTGCATTACGTTCTTCGTGATCGAGACTGAGACCGGAGGTCAGCGATGGCAGACGACACGGCGACCGCCCAGGGCACGGCCGGGTTCCTCTTCGAGATGGGCGTGCTCAAGAACGCGAAGCGGACCGGATGGTGGTTCACCGGGAACAACAACCCGGAGTCGATCGCCGAGCACTCGTTCCGCGTCGGCATCGTCGGCGCCGTGCTGGCCATGATGGAGGGCGTGGACCCCGCGAAGGTCGCCCTGATGTGCCTCTTCCACGACACGCAGGAGACCCGGATCGGCGACATCCCGCACATCGGCCGCCGGTACATCGACGCCGCTTCGAACCAGACCGTCACCGCCGACCAGGTGGCCCGCGCGCACCCTGCCGTCCGCAGTGGTGTTCAGCGGGTGGTCGAGGAGTACGAGGCCAACGACAGCCCCGAGGCGATCGTGGCCAAGGACGCGGACAAACTGGAGTGTCTGGTGCAGGCAGTGGAGTACCGGGCTCAGGGCAACACGCTCGTACAGGACTGGATCGACACCTCCCTGAACAGTCTCAAGACGGCGTCCGCCCGAGAGCTGGCCGGGGCCGCGCTGACCATGTCGCCGCTGGAGTGGCGTCAGACGTTCCTAGGCTGAGCCCGGGAAATGACGAAGCCCCCGCTGGCCGACTGGATGCCGGGGCGGGGGCGAACTCCAGCGGAACAGGCCGTAGCACGCGGTACTCCGCCGCCGAGACCGTGGTGGAAGCCTGCGGCTGCCGTTCCGGCGAAGCCGTCCCCGCCTGGCCACTGACTGCCTGAACGTTGTGACGGCTGGGTCTTCCACAGGGCCTCGCGCTACTGCGGGAGACGCCGTACCGGCGGAACCACAGGAGACCTGGTGCGCTTGTTCCGAGGGGTGCGTTCCCAGAGCGGTGTTCTGCGCAGCCGGATCGGTGTGGGGGTCCGTAGCTGTTTCGGGGGCGGTAGGTGTAGCCGCATCGGGGAGGGGCGCAGGGTGTACCTCGTAGCGGGCGCCGAGCCGTCCGCCGCCGTCCTGGGTCTTGGTGATCCAGCGCTCGGCCTCCAGTCCGCGCACGATCAAACGGACGGTGTCCTTGCCGGTGATCCCGCAGCGGTCGCCCGCCCCGGCGGAGCCCGCCCCGGCGGCCGGCCCGTGCGGCCGGCCCGGCAAGAGGGGCCGGGCCGCCCGCCGGGCGGATCCGGGTCGTCTTCGGGGCGCAGACGGCGAAACCGCCCCCTGGCGCGGCCGGTTGGGGTTCACTTGGGGTCGGCACCCGCCCGGCGCGCGGGCTCGGGGCCGGGCCGTGACGGCGTTCGGGCACGCACGTCACCGTCAGCCGGCCTGCCCGCACACGACCCCGCATCCGTCCGTACCGGTCCGCACGCCCGTTCCGCCCGTTCCGTCCGTTCCAGCACCCGCATTTCGCACCGCCCGTACGGCCCGTACGCCCGCGCCGTCGCCCGGACGCCTCCGCCCGATCCGCTCCGCAGCACCGCGCCGCCCTCTCGGGGGACCCCGGCGCAAGGGGGACACCATGACCGACACCACCCCGAACACGACGCCGCCCGGCGGCCCCGGCGGTCCGTACGGGCCCGGATACATACCCGGACAGCACCCCGCCCCGGGCTGGGGGTACCCGGCCCCCCATCCCGGGCAGGGCTGGGGCGACGGCCAGCAGAACCCCGAGGCCTGGGGTCCCGCCGCCGTACCGGAGGAGTCCGACGGCTTCCGCGAGTGGCGGTCGGTGGGAGAACTCGCGCAGTCCGTACCCGGCTGCTTCAGCGCCTTCGTCCTGCTGGTACCGGGGACGATCCCGCTCCTGATCATGTACTCGCTGGCCCGGTCGGCCCGCAACCGCGCGCACCGGGTCTTCCGGCTGGAGCGCGACCCGGTCGTCGACCCCCCGCTCTCGCGCGTGAAGAAGGCGCGCGCGGTGCTCGCCGTGCTGGCCTCGTCCGTCTTCCTCCTCGTCTACGGGGCGCAGAACGACATCGAGAACGCCCTGACGGACGGCGCCGTGCGCATGATGGTCGCGCCGTGGCTGCTGGTGCTGACCGCTCCGCTGCTCGTCTACCTGCTCATGAGATGGGCGTCCGTGAGCGAGCACGCCCGGATGAGGAGCCGGCTGCGCGTACCGCTCGTCACCGTGGCCAAGTACGTGGGCGCGCTGACGTCCGTACCGCTGCTGACGCTGGCGACCATCCCGGTGCTGAACTCCCTGGTGGACCGCCCGTACATCTCCTTCGCGGTCGCCGTCGTGATCGTCGGCCTGATGGTGTGGGCCGCGGCGTTCACCTTGTTCTCCTCCACCCTCGTGGTGCGCGCCGGGTTCGGGACCGGCCAGATCCACAAGGCCCTGCCCGGCCCGCTGACCGCCCTCCTGGTGTGGGAGTTCGTCCCCGTCGGCCTCCTGACGTCGGGGATGCCGCCCGGACCGGTACCGCTCGCCCTGCTGTTCGTGCTCGGCGGCCCGCTCACGGTCACCGCCGTGACGTGGTGGGAGGTCCACCGGCTGACGACCCGGCACGGCGTGGTCCTGCGGCCCTGAACGGGGACACCGCACACAGCAGCGCTGCCGCCGCCGCCCGACCGCCCGCCGCCCGCACCGGCGCGGGGCACCCCGAGGGGAACCCACGATGACCGGCTCCCGCCCCGGCTTCGACCCCGCCCACCCGCTGCCGCCCCCGTGGGAGAGCCGGTCGTACGACGCCTCCCGCTGGGACCGCGACCTCCTGCTGGGGGAGGCCCGGCAGGCCGCCCCCGGGTCCCCGGAGGCGGCCGGCGCGTGGCTGCGGCTCGGCCTGCTCTGTGCCGAGCGGGCGGAGGACGGCGACGACCCCGAACAGGCCCCGTACGACCGCGAACTGGCCAGGGCCGCGCTGGAACGGGGCCTGGCGGCGGACGGCGGGACCGCGGAACTCCGCGCCCGCGGGTACCTGTACCTGGCCCGGCTGCTCCTCGCGGAGGACGACGGACACCCGGCGCCCACCGCCCTGGACCGCGCCGAGGCGCTGGTCGCCGCCGTGGCCGGCCTCCCGCCGGGCACCGCCGACGCCGACGCGGCCCGCTGGGCGCGCCTGCGCCTGCCCGACATCGCCGCCTCGCGCTGGTCGCGCACCGGCGCGCCCGCCGACCACGCCCCGGCCGTGGCGGGCTACCGGGCGCTCCTGGACGGTGAGGAAGGCGAAGACGGTGAACCCGCCCTGGCAGCCGCGGACCGCGCGGCGACGCAGGAGGCCCTGGCCCGGCTGCTGTACGAACGGGCCTCGGCGGACGGCGACGCACCCGGCCTCGCCGAGGCGGCCCGCCACTTCGCCGAAGCCCGGGCGGCAGGAGCCCGGGTCTCGAACGCCGATGCCGATGCCGACGCCGACGACGTCGACATCGACGTGTCGCTCCTCGCGGGCGGCCGGGGGTTCGCCCTCTTCGACCAGGGGGTCCTGACGTCGGACGCCGGGCTGCTGCGCGAGGCGGAAGCCGCCTTCACCGAGTCGGGCGGGGCGGCCAGGGCCCGGCAGGCAGCCTCCGCAGCGGAGTCCGCGTCCGCCGAGGAGGCCTTCTGGGCCGACCGCGCGCAGCGCGCCGAGACCCTCGCCGTCTGCGCCGCGGTACAGGCCTGGCGGGTGAGCGGAGCCGCCGCCCCGCCGGGCGCCCTCGCCTCCCGCGTCCGGGACGTCACCGGTTCCCCCGCGCACACCGGCACGGCCGTCCCCAACGTGCTCGTCGCGCTGGCCTGGTTCCTCCTCGACCTCCCCGCGGCCGACACGGACCCGGCGGAGCAGGAGCGGGCCCTGCGGCTGCTGGAGGAGGCCGCCCGCCTCTGGCGGCCGGAACACGGCCCGACGCACGTCCCGTACCTGAAGCTGGCGGCGTACCGCCTGGAGCTGTCCCGCGACCGGCCGGCGGAGCTGCTGGCCGCCGCCCGGGCCGCCGCCGTCGTCCTCGACCGGACCGCGGAGCCGAATCCGGTCCTGTCGGCGCTCCTGATACGGGCCGTCGTCCGGGCGCAGTTGCTCGACGGCGGGGGGAGCACCGCCGACCCGGGCGCGGCCGGCTTCCGCGCGGCCGCCGCGGCGGCGGGCCCGGACACACCGACGGATCCGGAGCGGTGGACCGGGACCGTCGACCGGCTCGTCGGCCCCACCGAGAACGTCGGGGAACTGCTGCGGCGCTGGCGCCGAGGGGCCGGCCGGGATCCGGACCACGTGGCCCACGCGATGTTCCTGCTGCGGCACTCCCCCCTGCTCGACCCCGACCGGACACGGCTCACCCCCGACGGTCTCCACGCCCTGCTGGAGACGGTCGCACCCGCGGGGGAGCCGGTCGGCCGGATGCCGAGCACGGTCGTCAGCGTCGCGCAGGGCCACTACGGGGCGCTGCGCGCCGGCCCGCTGCTGGGCCTCGCGGCCGAGGCCGCCGCGGTGGCGGCGGCGACCGGAGCCGGCGCCCCCGGCGCGGACGGGCCGGCCGCCGGGCACACGGACGTCATGGCCGGCATGGGAGCCGTCCTCAGGATGCTCGACGGAGTGGTGAACGGCGGCCTCGACGACATCGCTGCGGGCGAGCGGGCGATGCGGGACGTGATCCAGGGCATGGAGGCGATGACCGAGGGCGAGCGCGCGCGCCTGCCGGACCTCGCTCTCCTCAAGGCCGCCCATTCCGTCCTCTCGGCCCTCCTGTCCCCGGGACCCGCCGGACGACGGGACCGGGCGCTCGCCGCCCTGCGCGCCGAGGACCTCGGTCTGGACCCCGGCCATCCGGTCTGGGCGGCCCTGAAGCCCGAGCTGGCCCGGACCGCCGACGCACCGGCGAGCGGCGACGCACCGGCGAGCGGCGGCGGACCGGCGAGCGGCGGCGGCGCCGCGCACGAGCTCGTCCGCTCCACGGCCGGTATGCCGCCGCTCCAGCGCGCCGCACTGCTGGGCGCGATCGGCGCCGCACGCGCGGCCCGCGCCCACGACCGCGGGGACCGCTCCGCCCTGCGCGACGCCGCCGCCGTGCTGGGCGCGGCCCGGGACGCGTCCGCCCGCGGCGACGACCTGTGGCTCGGGACCGGCATGCTCATCGGCTTCCTGGACTGCGCCGAAGCGGTACTGGGCCGCCCCTGGTCGCGGCGCCGGCGGCTCGACGGAGCCATCGGGGTCCTGGAAGAGACGTACCGGGAAACCGGGGGCCCCGAGCACCCCCTGCGCGCCCGCGGCGGATTCCTCCTCGCCAAGGCCCTGCGCCTGCGCGACGACCGGGCCGCGGGCGACCGGCGGGCGGGCCGGCGCATCGCCGCGGACGCCCTGCGGGCCACCGCGTACGGCGTGCTCCTCCAGTCCGGTACGGCCGACGCCGCGGCGGCCGCCGCCGGGGCGACCACCACCGCGCTGACCGTGGCCCGCTGGTGTCTGGCGGACGGGGAGCCGGCCGAGGCCGCCGCCACGCTCGACGCCTGCCGCGGCCTCGTCCTGCACGCGGCGACGACGGCCCGGACCGTGGAACGACGCCTGACCGACGCCGGGTACGGCGCGCTGGCCGGCCGGTGGGCGCGGGTCCTCGCCTCCGGCGCCCCGCCGGCGAGCGCCCTGCGCCGCGAGGTCCTGGACGTCCTGCTTGCCCTGGACGGCGGCGCGGCCGACCGGCTGCTCTCCCCGCCGGACGTACCGCGGATCGCCGCCGCCCTGCGGACGCTCGGGCGCGACGCCCTGGTCTACCTGCTCCCCGCCGGGCCGGCGGGTTCCGCCGGTGAGGACGCCGGCGCCGCACTCGTGGTGACGGCCGACGGCCGGACCGGCGTCGTGGCCCTGCCCCTGCTGCACGAGGACGCGGAGCCGGTGCGCCAGTACCTCGTCCGGCCGGACGGCGGGCCGCTCCGGGGCGCGGGCTCCGCCACGGCCGACGGCTTCGATCCGGTCGCCGCGTTCGACCACCTCGCCACCGCCACCGCCACCGCCTCAGCCACCGGGCGGGCCGGGCGGCCCGGACGGGGCGCGCGGCGGGACATGGGCGCCGGGCCCGGCAGCCACGTCCCGCGCGTCCGGCCGCTGTCCCAGCGGCTCGACCGGCTGTGCGCCTGGGCCTGGCACGCGGTGGCGGAACCCCTGGCGCGCGGACTGCGGCAGGACGTACGGGTCACGCCGGCCGGCCGGCCGCCCCGGCTGGTCCTCGTACCCATGGGGGACCTGTCGGCCGTGCCCTGGCACGCCGCCTGGACCGCCACGGCCGGCGGCGGGCGCCAGTACGCCCTGGACACGGCGGAGTTCACCTACGCCGCCTCGGCCCGGCTGCTGTGCGAGGTGGCCGAGCGCCCGGCGCGGCACCGCACGGACGCGGCGCTCATCGTCGGCGACCCGACCGGGGACCTGCCCTTCGCCGGCCAGGAGGCGGCGGCCGTGCGCGACGCCTACTACCCACGGGCCGTCTTCCTCGGACGCGCCGGCGCCGACGGCCTCCCCGCGCCCGCCGGGCCGGGCCGCCCGGAGGAGGTCCTGGGGTGGCTGCGGTCCGGCGCCGGCCGGGGCGGCACGCTCCACCTGGCCTGCCACGCCACGGTGCTGGAGAACGAACGGCACAGCGCGGCACTGCTGTTGCACGGCGGGAACTTGGCGGCGGAGGAGCTCACGGAGTCCCCCGACGGCGACGCGGACACCGGCCACCCGGACCTGGTGGTGCTGGCGGCTTGCCGCAGCCACGTCTCCGGGCGCGGGACCAACGAGGCCTACACCCTCGCCACGGCGTTCCTCACGGCCGGAGCACGGTCGGTGGTCGGCTCGCTGTGGCCGGTGCCCGACGAGGCCACCTCCCTGCTGATGTTCATGACCCACCACCACCTGCGGGCCGAGGGGCGCGAGCCCGCCGAGGCCCTGCGGCTGGCGCAGCGCTGGATGGCGGACCCGGGCAGGTCCCTGCCTCCGCACGCACCCGACGGGCTGGCGCGGCTGCTGCGGCGCATCGCACCCCACGACCTGAGCGCCTGGGCGGGCTTCATCGCCACGGGACGCTGACCGTACGTACGGGAACACGACGAGAGGCCACCGATGGACATCAGACTCGCCAAGGGCGCGAACACCCCGCTGCCGGCGCCCTCGTGCCGGGTCCGGCTCACGTCGCCCGGCGCGGAGATCGACGTGTGCGCCGTGCTGCTCGGAGCCGACGGCAAGGTGCGCGGGGACGAGGACCTGGTCTTCTTCAACCATCCGGTGGAGAGCGGCGTGGAGCTGGCCGACGACACGATCACGGCGGACCTGGCGGCCGTCCCCGCACCGGTCGAGCGCGTCGCGATCGTCGCCGCGCTCGACGCCGGAGCGGGCGGACCCGCCTCCTTCGACGCCGGGAGCACGCCGGGGGCCGCGGTCGAGTGCGGCGGGACGCGGATCGTCTTCGAGCCGCCGCCGCTGACGGGCGGGGAGACGGCGGCCCTGGTGGTCGAGCTGTACCGGCGGGCGGGTACGTGGAAGGTGCGGGCCGTCGGACAGGGCTGGGCCACCGGCCTCGCCGGACTGGCGACGGACTTCGGCGTGGCCGTCGACGACCCCGGCCCGGCCCCGACCGCCGCGCCCGCTCCGACCGCCGCGCCCGCTCCGGCCGCCGCGCTCGCGCCCGCCCAGGCCCCGGCCACCCGGCGGACCGCCCCCGTCCCGGCCGCCCCCGCCCAGGCCCGGCCGACCACCCCGCCGGCCGCCGCCGCGCGGCACGTCGTCCTCACCAAGTCCGGTACGGACGTGCTGTCGCTGCGCAAGGACGATCCCCGCGTCGTCGTCACCGCGACGCTCCAGTGGGACGGCGGGAGCACGCGGCGCCGCCAGGCGGGGGCGGACCTCGACCTGTACGCCCTGTCCGTCCCGAGGCACCTCGTGACCGCGGGGCGGCAGCGGCCGAAGGCGACCGACCTGGCCGTCTACTACCGCCGCCTCGGCTCGCTCACCGGCCCGCCGTTCCTCGCCCTCGACGGCGACGCCCGGGCGCCGGGACGCGAGACCGTCTCCATCGCCCGCCCCGACCTCCAGGGCTACGTCCTGCTGTGCGCCTACAGCGCGGTCGAGAACGGCGTCGGATCCTTCCGGTCGTACGGAGCGCACGTGGTCGTCACCGACAACTGCGGCTCCACGGTCACCGTGCCCCTGTTCAGCACCCGGGCCCGTGCCTACTGGGTGGCCATCGCCATGGTCGACTTCACCACCGGGGAAGGCGTCCGCATCGGGCACGTGGAGCAGTACAGCGGACGCGACGTCGAGGCACGGCCGACGCTCTACTCCAACGGGAAGTTCCGCATGGGCACCGGCCCCGTCGAGTTCAAGACAGACCCCGCCGGCGGCTGACCCCGTACGCGGCACCCTCCCCGCCACGCCCGTGACGGTGCGATCCCGTGTACGTGCCAGGCTGGTCCTCGCGTCCAGGACGCCTGCATGTGCACCAGCAGTGACATCGACATCGACATCGACATCGACATCGACATCGACATCGACATCGACATCGACATCGAGGGAGTGACGTGGCGGACCGGGAACCTCTGGAGGGCCACCTGGCGGGATACGCCGAGATCCTCCGCGAAGCCGGCGCCACGGGGCGCAGGCTCACCCGTGCCGAGGCCGAGGCCCGCCGGGCCGAGGGGGAGCGGGCCGCCGAGGCGGGGCTGCCCCTGCGGGAACTGATACGCGATCACCTGGCCGTGGCCCGGGAAGCCGCGCCGGCCCGGCGCGCGGGGCCGCTGCTGGCCGCGGTCGAGCAGGCCGTGGACGCGTTCGTGGAGGGCTACGAGCTGGCCCAGCGGCAAGCCGTACGGCAGGAGGAGGCGGCCCGGCGGGAGTTCATCGACGACCTGCTGTTCGGGCGCGGCGGGCTGGGGAGGCTCGCGGAGCGGGCCGAGCGGTTCGGGCTGCGGCTCTCGCAGGCCCACGCGGTGGCGGTGGCGGCCGGGCGCGAGCCGTACGGCGACGGCTACCCCGTGGCCCGCCGCATCGAGCAGGCGGTGCTGGGCCGGTTCGGGAACCGGCAGGTCCTCATCGCGACGAAGGACGGCCGGCTCGTCTGCGTGGCCTCCGGCGACCAGCCCGAGGTCCTCGCCTACTTCGCGGAGCGGGCGCACGCGGCCACGGACGGCGGCCGGGCCGCGATCGGCCGCAGCCATCCCGGGCCGGGCGGGGTCGTCCACTCGTACGAGGAAGCGCTCAACGCCCTCGAACTCGCCGACCGCATGGGACTGGAGGGGCCGGTACTGCACGCCGCGGACCTGCTCGTCTACCCCGTCCTCACGCGCGACCGGCAGGCGATGGCGGACCTGGTGGAGAGCGTCCTGGGCCCGCTCCGCGGGGCCCGGGGAGGAGCCCAGCCGCTGCTGGACACCCTGACCGCGTACTTCGACAGCGGATGCGTGGCGATGGAGGCGAGCCGCCGCCTGTCGCTGAGCGTACGGGCCTTCACGTACCGGCTGGACCGGATCCACAAGCTCAGCGGTGCGGACCCCGCCCAGCCGCGGAGCCGGTACATGCTCCAGACCGCCGTGATCGGCGCACGGCTGCTGGGCTGGCCCGGAGCCGAGGCCGCTGCTCCCGCCGCCGTGCGTTAAAACGGCGTAAAGATTGCCGAGGCCAGGCAATGCGGGGCCCTGAACCGCCTTGAAACACTCCTCTTGTCCAGCGAGAACGCCGACTGCGAGGAGAAGTGCTCATGGGCCCGTTTCTCGGTCTCGGCATGGCGGGGATCGTCCTGCTGGCCTTCTCGCTGGCGTTCGACGGGCTGCTCGAAGGCGCCCTCGACGGACTGTTCGACGGGTGGCTGTCGCTCCCGGTGATCGCGGGCTTCGTCTCGATGCTCGGCTTCACGGGGGCGATCGTGCTCGGGACCACGGGTCTCGGGCCCGGAGCGGCGGCCGCAGCGGGGGCCCTGGCCGGGGCCGGCGCGGGCGGGCTGACGTACCGGGTGTGCCGGGCGCTGGCCCGCGACGACGGCGGAGCCGCCCCGCGCACGAGCGGACTCGTCGGCTCCGCGGGCTTCGTGGTCACCGCCGTCCCGGCGGGCGGGTACGGCGAGGTCCTGCTGCGGCTGGGCGGGCAGCCGGTCAAGTACGCGGCCATCGCCGAGGGCCCGCTCGCGACGGGTGCGGAGGTGTGGGTGACGGGGACGCCGTCGTCCACCTTGGTCAGCGTGCGCGCCGTCGAACGCTGACGCCCGCCGGGCGTCCGCCCGCATCCACCACCGAAATGCCCCTGAGGGGCAGGGGAGATCCAGCATGAACCCGGTCATGACAGCGGTCGTGGGAGTCGTCGTACTCCTCGTCCTGCTCGCCCTCGTCGTCGTCACCCGGTACAAGGTCGCCGGGCCCAACGAGGCGTTCATCATCACGGGACGGCGCGGGAAGAAGTCCACCGATCCGGCCACCGGCCAGGTCGTCACCGACAACAGCGGCCAGAAGGTCGTGGTCGGCGGCGGGGTGTTCGTCGTCCCCTTCGTCCAGCAGCGGTACACCCTCGACCTCTCCAGCCGCCACATCCCGGTCGCCGTCCGCGGCGCGGTCACGCTGCGCGGCATCAAGGCCCACCTCGAAGGCGTCGCGATCGTCAAGGTCGGCGGCAACGAGGACGCCATCCGCGCCGCCGCCCAGCGCTTCCTGCAACAGCAGGAGGGCATCGTCGGGTTCACCCAGGAAGTGCTCTCCGGCGCGCTGCGCGCCATCGTCGGCCGGATGTCGGTGGAGGACGTCATCCGCGACCGCGCCGCGTTCGCCGGCCAGGTCGCGGAGGAGGCCGAGGCCAGCCTGTCCGGGCAGGGCCTGGTCCTGGACGCCTTCCAGATCCAGGACATCTCCACCGACGGCTCCTACCTGGAGGACCTCGGCCGCCCGGAGGCCGCCCGGGCCAAGCAGGAGGCCGACATCGCCGAGGCCAACGCCCGCCAGGCCGCCGAACGGGCCCGCCTGAAGGCCGAGGAGGAGATCGCGGTCGCGGAGCGCACCCTGTACCTGCGCCAGGCCGAGATCAAGGCCGAGACCGACGCGGCCGCGGCCCAGGCGAACGCCGCGGGTCCGCTGGCCGACGCCGACCGGCAGCAGCAGATCCTGGCGGAGCAGGAGAAGGTCGCCGAACGGCAGGCGGCGCTGACCGACCGCCAGCTCGACACCGAGGTCCGCAAGCCCGCCGACGCCCGCCGCTACCAGGCCGAACAGGAGGCCGAGGCCAAGCGCGTGGCCCGGGTCAAGCAGGCCGAGGCGGAGCGGCTGGCCGCCATCGCCGGCGCCCAGGCGGAGGCCGAGCGGGCCCGGCTGACCGGTGAGGGGGAGAAGCAGCGCCGCTCCGCCCTCGCGGAGGCCGAGGCGGTCGAGGGCGCCAAGCGCGGCGAGGCCGAACGCGCCCGCCGCGCGGCGATCGCCGAGGCCGTCCGCCTGGAGGGCGACGCCGAGGCCGCCGCCATCGCGGCCAAGGGCGCGGCCGAGGCCGAGGCGATGCGGAAGAAGGCCGACGCCTTCCAGAACTACGGCGACGCCGCGATGGTCCAGATGCTGGTGGAGGTGCTCCCGCAGGTGGTCGCCAAGGCCGCCGAACCGCTGGGCGCCATCGACAAGATGACGGTGATCTCCACGGACGGCGCGAGCAAGCTGTCCCGCACGGTCGCCGACAACGTCGCCCAGGGCATGGAACTCCTCGGCTCCACCACGGGAGTCGACCTCCCCCAGCTCCTCAAGACCCTCACCACCACCAAGCCGGCCCCCACCCCCGACCCGGCCCCCACCAACGAGAAGATCGCCATCACCACCTGACGCGGCAACGGCACGGCCCCGGACGGTGCGCCCGGACCGTCCGTACGCGCCCGGCTCTCCGGCTCGGGGTACCGGGCGCCCGCACCGTGGCAGTGGGGGTACGCGAGATCGTACGGGGCGCTCAAGGCCGCCCCGCCGCCCCGGCCTGCCCGGAACGATGGTCAACCCCGCGCAGGGCATCGGACTCGGCGTGACGAAGGCGCGCGCGGACCAGGGTCCGCATCATCACGGCCCCCGCCGTCACGGCGGACAGGTGCAGTACCGCCGCGACGGTGATGTCCTCCGGCGGTGTGGCACCGGCCGGTTCCGCCAGCGCCACGTACAGCACCAGCGGCAGCTTCCAGGCGCTCCACGCGAACAATGAGCCCGACCCGATCCACCCGAAGGCCAGCGGGAGCAGGCGCGGCAGCCCGGCAGGACGCGCCCGGGCCACCGTCCAGGTGGCGGCGGATCCGGCCAGTGCCCAGAATCCCCCCACCGCGGCCAGGACGTGCCAGTCGCCGCTGCGCTGGACCGGGTGGGCGATTCCCAGGGTGCCTCCGGCCGCCCAGTAGAGCCAGACCAGCCCGACCGCGGCACCGACCGCGGCACCGACGGCGGCCGCCCACGGCGGCGCCGTACGCGGCCCGTCACCGACGCGTCCGGTGAACACGTCCGGCCAGCGGCGCCGCAGGTACGCCGGGACGGCGAGCGCCAGCCCCAGCCCCATGCCCACGAAACCGAACTCGACCAGCACTCCCTCCCAGACCGGCATGGCCGGGTCGTCACCGCCGCCGCCCCGCGAGTCGCCGCCCGCGTCCAGGAGCGCACTGAGCAGGCCGAAAGGCAGCACCGAGACGAGGAACCCCGACCCCACCCAGGAACAGAAGGCGACCAGGGCCCCCGGTATCCGCATCCCCCACGGCCGCACCAGCGCGAGCGCCAGAGCGATCCCGATCACCGCCATGCCGGCCGTGACGGTGTTGAGCACCACCCACTCCGCCGTCCCGAACCCCTCGCCGACGGGCAGCACCCCCACGAGGGAGCCGACCACCCACGAGACCTTGATCAGCAAGTACGGCGACAACGCCAGCGCGGCCCCGTACGCCGCGGCCCGCCCGACCCGATCCCAGCGACCCACCCGAACTCCCCTTCCACCGGCAGGAGTTACAGCCTCCGGCCGGACCGGGCCGCCCGCGTCACCCGCCGGACGGATACGTCTCCCCCACCCGGGGGAGCCCGGTGCGGCCGGCGCGAGCCCCCTGCGCCGGGCAGCCGGCCGACCGCGAGGACGAGGCGGCGGGCGGTGCGGCCAAGACCGTCTGATCGAACTGGGCGACACCGCCCGGCCACACCGACGGCCTCGTCCCGCTCGACGCGGACCACCTGCGCCCGATGCTCGGCTCCTTCACCGAGGCCCTGAGCGACCTCGAACACTGGACCCGACCCGACCCGACCCGACCCGCCACCACGCCCCGACGGGCCTGACGGCACGGCCGTTCCGCGACACCCTTCAGGGCGTCTCGGGAGCCACGCCGGGCCGTTCGCGCCAGAAGGCTCCGGACCCGCCGCGGCGCAGCAGCAGCATCAGCACCACTCCCGCGCCGGCCAGGAAGAGCGCGATCACCAGCGGTGCGCCCAGCCCGAACCAGGCGGTCGAACTGGAGGCGTTGGCCGGGTCGGCCATGTCGGCGACGGACTCGGCCAGCAGCCAGATCAGCATGGCCGCACCGAGCAGCGGGCCCGCGCCGAGCAGCAGGAAGGGGCCCGGCCCCCGCAGCAGCCGGCGCCGGTACCAGACGGCGCAGGCGATGCCGGTGAGGGCGTAGTAGAAGGCGATGAGCAACGACAGGGCCGTCAGGGAGTCGGCGAGGGCGTTCTCGCTGATCCGGTGGATCACGACGTACCAGACGATCGCCGTCCCGGTGACCCACCAGGTGCTGGTGCCCGGTGTGCCGCGGCGGGCGTCTATGTGGGCGAACCCGGCGGGCAGTGCCTTGCGGCGGGCCATGGACAGGGCGGTGCGGGAGGCCGGGATGATGGTCGTCTGGGTCGATGCGAGGGCGGAGGTGGCCACGGCGAGGAGCAGGATCCAGTCCCAGCCGCCGAGCACCTCGCGCGCGAGCGCGGCGAAGACGTCCTCCTCCGCGTCGGCCTGTCCGGCGAGGTAGGCGGTGCCGGCGTAGGCGACGACCGCGAAGGCCACGGCCACGTAGGTCGCCAGCAGGACCACCGTCGACCAGATGCCCGCCCGGCCGGGGGTGTCGGCGGAGTCCTTGGTCTCCTCCGTCAGGTTGACGGCGGATTCCCAGCCCCAGTACGCGAAGACGCCGAGCAGCAGGCCGCCGGTGAGCGCGGAGCCGCCGGCTCCGAAGGGGTCGAGCCAGCCGGCGGCCGGGCGGACGGCGTCCAGGGATCCCGTGCCGGCGTACACGCGCCACAGGGCCACGCCCGCGAACACGACGAGGCAGAGGACCTGGACCAGCACGAGCGCGTTCTGGAAGCGGGCCGACACCTCGGTGCCGCGTACGCAGAGCCAGGACATCAGGAGGATCACCAGGACGGTGAGGGCCTCGCGGACCAGGTTGTTGCCGGCCAGGCCGTCGGCCCCGACGGCGAGCAGTCCGAAGCCGACGGCGACGTCGGCGAGCGAGCCGACGACGAGCACTCCGGTCATCGCGATGGCCCAGCCGCCCAGCCATCCGGTGGTGGGGCCGAGGGCGCGGGTGACCCAGGAGAAGGTCGTGCCGCAGTCGGGATCGGCCCGGTTGAGGTAGTGGAAGGCGGAGGCGATCAGCAGCATGGGGACGAAGGACGCCAGCATCACTCCGGGGGCGTGTACGCCGACCAGGGCGACGAGGGGGCCGATGACGGCGGCCAGCGAGTACGCGGGGGAGGTGGCGTTGAGGCCGATGGCGAGGGAGTCGAGGAAGCCGATCGCGTCCGGTTTGAGGGCGCCTGCCGGGGCCTGTCCCGTCGGCGTGCCGTTCCCGCCCGGTACCGCGGGCGCGGCGGGGGCCGTGGCTGTGGCGGTGGCCGTGGCCGTGGCGGCACGGGGGGTGGTTTCCGGCGGGGTGTCTGCGGCCATCGTCCCTCGCTGTACTGGTGCGGTGTGCGGGCCGCGCCGTGGTGGGCGCGGTGTGAACGGGGGGGTGAACTGCGAAGAGGAAACCCGCGCGGGAGGGGAGGGGTCAATGGTGTTGGCATAAGGGCCCCGGGAAGGCCCAACGAAGGCCCCGCGAAGGACCAACGAAGGCTGCGGGACGGCCGCGGCGGCGGCCGCGTCAGCCGCTCCGCAGGGCCTGGAGCCGTGACTGCGCGCTCGCGAGCAGCATGTCCAGGGCGACCGGGTAGGCGCTGTGGTTCATGCGGGCGACGAGCAGCCGCCGGGTGGCGTTGATGTGCGGGTACTCGTCGGCCGGCAGCCGGGCGTACGTGGACTCCCACTGCCCCTCGTCGGAGGTCCGGGACGGCTCGGACAGGGCTAGGGATCCGGCGTCCAGGGCCGCGAAGGCCAGGCTCTGGTCGATGAAGGCGTGGTAGATCACGACCGCCTCCGGGTCGGGGAACCCCGCGGTGCGCAGGATGCCCAGCACGGCCTCGTCGGCGGCGATCTCACGGGGCCGTCCGGTCACGCGGCCCGCGGTCAGTACGGCCGCCTGCGGGTGCGCGAGGTAGGCACCGTGGATCCGCAGCCCGAGTTCGCGCAGGTCGTGACGCCACTGGCCGGTGGCGGCCCACCCGTCCAGGGCCCGCCCGATGAGCTCCTCGCCGATGGCGAGGGTGAGGGCGTCCATGCCCTCGAAGTACCGGTAGAGGGTGCTGGGATCGGCTCCGAGGGCGGCGCCGAGCCGCCGGGCGGACAGGCCGGCGCTGCCGTGTTCCCGCAGCATGCGCAGGGCGGTCTCGACGATCAGCCGCTCGGACAGGACCACGCCCTGCCGGGTGGGACGTCGCCGCCGACGGGCTTCCTCGGGAACCACGGGCTTCGCCATCGGACACCTCCCCTTCCTTACGCCAACACCATTGACCTTATCTTGCGATCCCGGCTTTCATCCCTCCCACGAGGCGCGGATCTCCGTGGACCTCACCGAGAGAGGGTTTCGTCATGCGTGTTCTGCTAGTGGGCGCCGGTGGCGTCGGTACCGCGATCACCCGGATCGCGGCCCGACGGGACTTCTTCGACCGCTTCGTGGTCGCCGACTACGACCTGGCCCGCGCCGAGGCGGCCGTGACCGCGCTCGGCGGAGCCGGCGGCCGGTTCCACGCGCGCCGCGTCGACGCCTCCGACCGGGCGGCGGTGGCCGCGCTCCTCACCGAGGAGCGGTGCGACGTACTGCTGAACGCCACGGACCCGCGGTTCGTGATGCCGCTGTTCGAGGCGGCCCTCGCGGCGGACAGCCACTACGTGGACATGGCCATGTCCCTGTCCCGGCCGCACCCCGGCCGTCCCTACGCGGAGTGCGGCGTCAAGCTCGGCGACGAGCAGTTCGAACGGGCCGCGGCCTGGGAGAAGTCGGGCCGGCTGGCCCTGGTCGGGATGGGCGTGGAGCCGGGCCTGTCGGACGTCTTCGCCCGGTACGCGGCCGACGAACTCTTCGACGTGATCGACGAGATAGGCATCCGCGACGGGGCGAACCTGACGGTGGAGGGCCACGACTTCGCCCCGTCCTTCAACATCTGGACGACGATCGAGGAGTGCCTGAACCCGCCGGTGGTCTACGAGCGGGAACGCGGATGGTTCACCACCGAGCCCTTCAGCGAGCCGGAGGTCTTCGACTTCCCGGAGGGCATCGGCCCGGTCGAGTGCGTCAACGTCGAGCACGAGGAGGTGCTGCTGGTCCCGCGCTGGGTCGACGCCCGGCGGGTCACCTTCAAGTACGGCCTGGGCGAGGACTTCATCGGCAAGCTGAAGACCCTGCACGCGCTGGGCCTCGACTCGACCGAACCGGTCACGGTCCGCGGTGCGGACGGCACCCCCGTACGGGTCTCGCCGCGCGACGTGGTGGCGGCGTGCCTGCCCGACCCGGCCACGCTGGGCGAGCGGATGTCGGGCAAGACCTGCGCGGGGACCTGGGTGAAGGGGACCAAGGACGGCCGGCCGCGCGAGGTGTACCTCTACCACGTGGTGGACAACCAGTGGTCGATGAGCGAGTACGGTTCGCAGGCCGTGGTGTGGCAGACCGCGGTCAACCCGGTCGTGGCGCTCGAACTCCTCGCAGGCGGAGTGTGGGCGGAGTCCGGCGTACTCGGCCCGGAGGCCCTCCCGCCGCGCCCGTTCCTGGACCTGCTGACCGCGTACGGCTCCCCGTGGGGCGTCCGCGAACAGGGCTGACCGGCCCTCCCGTCTCGCGCGCACCCGTCGGGCGCTGGTTGGCTGGAGCCGGACCCTCAGGAGGCCGGTGATGCCGCAGGACGACCAGCCACAGCACGACCGGCCACAGCACGACCGGCCACAGCACGACCGGCCGCAGGACGGGGGCCGGGAGGAACTGGCCGCGCTGAGGGCGCGCGTGCTCGCGCTGGAGGAGGAGGCCGCCGCGCGACCCCCGCGCCGGCACCGCGCGCGCTCCCTCCTGGGCGCCGTCCTGATCGTGCTGGGCTGCGTACTCGCCCCCCTGGGCATCCTGGCCTCCTGGACCTCCGACATCGCCGGGGACACCGACCGCTACGTCAAGACCGTCGCGCCCCTCGCCTCCGACCCCGACGTACAGGCGGCGGTGGCGAACCGGGTCACCGGCGCGGTCATGGAGCACATCGACCTCCCGGCGCTGCTGGAGGACGCGGCCCCCGACCAGCGGCCGCTGCTGGAGAAGGCACTGGGCGGGCTCGGCGGCTCGCTCGAAGACGCGCTCAGCAGCTTCGTCCGGGAGAAGGCGAGGGAGGTCGTCGCCTCGGACGCCTTCGCGACGGTGTGGGCGGACGCCAACCGCGCGGTCCACACGTCGCTCGTACGGGCTCTGACCGGCAGCGAAGAGGGCGCCGTCCGGATCAAGAACGACGCGGTGACCCTCGACCTCGCCCCGGTGATCGAACAGGTCGAGCAGCGGCTCGTGCGCTCCGGGCTGGGAGCGGCGAAGAAGATCCCCGAGATCCACACCGACTTCACCCTCGTGCAGTCGCAGGACATCGGCCGGGTCAGGACCGGCTTCCGGCTCCTCCAGCTCGCCGGGACGTGGCTGCCCGTACTCGCCGTCCTCCTCGCCGCCGGGGGCGTCCTGCTCCGCGCCCGCCGGCGCAGGGCGCTCATCGCGGCGGCCCTCGGTTTCGCGGCGGCGGCGCTGGTCCTCGGCATCACGCTGACGGTCTTCCGCACGGTGTACCTGAACGCCCTGCCCGACACGGTCTCCCAGGCGGCCGCCGGCTCCGTCTACGACGCGATGGTCCACCTCCTGCGGCTGGCCGTGCGCACCGTCGTGGTGCTGGGGGCGGTCGTCGCCCTCGCGGCCTGGCTGACGGGGCCGGGACGCGGGGCCGGTGCGGTCCGGGCGGTGTGGCGTTCCGGCATCACCGCCACCCGGGGCACGGCAGACCGGCTGGGACTGCGCACCGGCCCGCTCGGTCCGTTCCTCCGCCGCCACCGGACCGGGACCACCTGGATCCTCGTGGCGGGCGCGGTCGTCGCGTACGTCGTCTGGCCCCACCCGACCGGCTGGGTGGTCGTGGGCTGCGCCCTGGCACTCCTCTTCGCCCTCGCGGTGGCCCGGTTCCTCGCCGAGGAGCCGGACGCCGGAAGCCGGAACCAGCAGGCCTGACGCCTGGCGTCCGGCACGCAGCCGGGCCCCGTGCAGGGCGGCGCGGATCCCCGACCCGGGTCGGCTAGGCCGGCACCGCCGGCAGCCGGCCGTCCGCGACCGCCTCCAGCAGGGCCTGGTGGTCCCGCTCGTTGCGGTCGGCGTAGTTCTCCGCGAACCGCTCCACGGCCCGGTCGAAGACATCGCCCCCGCCCAGGTACGCGGCGATCGCGATCCGGTCCCCGGAGCGCGCGTGCGCCCGCGCGAGGGTCTCCCCGCACAGCTCCCCGAACACCCTCATGCCGCGCGGCACCATGTCCGCGGGGTCGGCGATCGCCTTCCAGTCGCGCAGCTGCCGCAGGTAGAAGTCCCGCTCGCGGCCGTCGATGCCCTCCTCGCGGGTCCAGCCGAGGAAGATGTCCCCGGCGGCCTGCATCAGCCGCTGCCCGGCGACCACCCGCTCGCCCTGGGTGGCGTGCCCGCTCGCGCCGACGTGCGCGGCGAGCACCGATTCGCCGGCCTCCTTGGCCTGGAGGATCAGCGGGTCCCGCCCGTCGCGGCCGGTGAGCAGCACGATCCAGCAGCGGGTGCCGACACTGCCGACGCCGACCACCTTGCGGGCCATGTCGACGACGGTGAACTGCTTCAGCAGGTGGCGCCGCTCCGGCGGCAGGGTGCGTCCGTACCGGTCGATCAGGTCACGGATCTCCTGTTCGAGGACCCCCCGTTCCCGGTCGGGAAGCAGATCGGCGACCGGGGTGATCAGGTACGGCACGGCGGTGAAGCGCCGCTCGCCGCGGACCACCTCGGTGAGCCTCCCGAAGGCCTGGAGGCTGTCGCGGCCGCGCGCCTTCTCCAGGGTGTCGGCGACGCGCCGCCGCCCCCGCGCGCGCAGGGCCCCGGCCGCCACCGTCCGGAGCCGGTCGGCGTCCACGCGCGCGTACCAGACGTCCAGGTTGCGCATGAGGGCGAAGCGGCGCATCCACTCCCGGTACGAGCGCACCGTGGAGCGCACGATCCGGGCGCGCTCGGCTTCGTCGAAGCCGTTCTCCCGTGCCGCGATGACGAGACTGGCGGCCAGCCGCTTGACGTCCCACTCCCACGGACCGGGCAAGGTCTCGTCGAAGTCGTTGAGGTCGAAGAGGAGGTTGCGCTCCGGGGATCCCAGCAACCTGAAGTTCAGTACGTGCGCGTCGCCGCACAACTGGACCCGCAGGCCGGAGTCCGCCGTGCCGGCCAGATCGGCGGCCATGACCGCGGCCGCGCCCCGGTAGAAGCGGAACGGCGACTCGATCATCCGCCCGTAGCGGACCGGGACCAGCTCGGCCAGACGGGTGGCGGACTGCCGCTCGATCACGGCCACCGGGTCCCGTCGGGCGGAGGCGGAGAACTCCTCGTGACCGGACCTCGGCGCCCTCTTCCGCGCGGCCCTGCCACGGGCGGCCCGTTCCTCGGGGGACAGCCAGGGCCCGCCACCGGCCGCGGTCGTCCCGTGCATCGGCGTCATGCGAACCTCCTCGGCTCGTGGAACCCGGGCCCGTGCGCTTCCAGCATGCGCCCCGCGCGGCGGGGGCCCACCCGGACGTACGCCGGTCAGGGCTACCCGCTCCCAGGGTCCCGGACCGGAGTGCCCAGACGACCCGCCAGGTACGGTTCCTGCGCCAGCACGGCGCCCGTGCTCAGGCCGACCGCGATGGCCACGCACAGCACGATCAGCCACGACAGCAGTACGAAGACCGACCCGAACGCCCCGTACTCGCCCAGCACCCGGTTGAGGGCGAGCGGCATGTACAGGCGCGCGCCGAGCGACAGCACGGTGACGGCCGCGGCGCTGAGCAGCGCCCCGGGCAGCAGCGGCCACCAGCCGACCGCACCGCCGAGCAGCAGGTGCTGCGTCCACCACCACGCCGCCGTCTGGAGGAGGAAGGTGAGGGGGACGCCCAGCCACAGTCCGGTGCCGAACCCGTCGCGCACCGGCCCCTGCACCACCAGCAGGCCCGTCCAGACGGCGATCCACACGACCCAGCGCCAGACCGCGATCCGGGCCGCGCCCCGCGGGATCCCCCACGCGCGCTTGCACAGCCGCTGGACCGCTCGGCTCACCGCGGTCGCCGACAGCAGCACCATCACCGACCCCACCACACCCACCGCGTTCTGCACGTCCTCGTCCGTCCCGGCGAAGAACTCGTCGAGCTGCTCGCCGGACGCGCCGGTGAGGCCGAAGAGGGCGCGCAGCGACGAGGTCAGCTGCTCCTGGAGGGCCTGCGGGGCGAGCGAGGCGACGACGAAGAGCAGGGGAACGACCGTCAGGAGGACCTGTGCGGCCACCCGGGTCGCCGAGTCGAAGATGTTCACCGCGATCATGCGCTCCGCCAGATGGGTGATCACGGGAAAGCGGACCTCGCTGCGGTACCGGATCCGCCGTCCGGTCTCCGCCAGCTCCCGCGAGCGGGTCCGCCACCACGATGCCCACAGCACGCCGCGCACCCGCCTCCTTCGTCCCCGTCCAGGTTGGCGGACCCGGCCCGGCGCGGCACCCCGACGGAACGCGGCCGGACCGAGGGGTCAGCCCCAGGTGAGCGGGTCGAGGTGGAGGTAGAAGCGCAGGCGTTCGTGGTCGAGGGCGATGCCGTACTCCTCGGCGAACGCCACGTCCGCGGCCCGTGCCCGCTCCTCGTCCGCCCACGTCTCCCGTGCGTTGGCCAGGAGCAGCGCCAGATCGGCGTGGCGGTCGGCCCGTCCGAGGCGGCCCAGGTCGATGAAGCCGGACACGTCCAGGGTCTGCGGATCGAGCACGATGTTGGGCAGGCACAGGTCCCCGTGGCAGACGACCGCGTCACCGGCCTCCTGGTCCCGCCGCCGGGGGACCTGCGGGGTCAGGCGGTCCAGCAGGTCGGCGGGAGGGGTGTGCTGCTGCTCGACGGGGAGGAACTCGGGGTTCACGGCGTCCCGGGCGACGACGTCGCGTGCCAGGGTGACCATGGTGTCCAGGCCCCGGTGGAACGGACACTGCGACACGGGCACTTCGTGCAGACGACGGACCGCGTCCGCTATGCGGCCCCAGGAGCCCCGCAGATCCGCGGCCGACACCTGATCGGCGGGAACGCCCTGGACGGCACTGGTGACCAGGCAGGCTCCCGCGTCGGTGTCGTACCAGTCGAGGACGGCCGGACCCGGTACCGCCCGGGCGCCCAGCCATGCGATCCGGTCGCGCTCCGCCGCCAGGTCCGCCGCATCCGCCACGGGGACGCACTTGGCATACCGGCCGGCGTCCGCGCTGCGGAAGACGAAGGCCCCCGACTCACCGGTGGTGACGGGCAGCCAGTCGCCGCCCGCGCCGAGCAGTGCCGGTGACACGACGCGGGCTTCCGAGTGATCGTCCATGGCGGTCACCCTACCGAGCCCGGCCTTCCCCGCGGGGCGGGCTTCAGGGACAGCCGTGAAAGGGCGAGTTCCGGGAACACCGGTGGAAGCGGCCGGGCCGACGTACGGTCGAACCACGGGCCGGGCCCCGCAGCCGGCCCCCGTCGCCATGACCGGAACAGGAGCGGAGCAGCCGATGCTTCTCTACGCCCAGACCCCAGCACGGCGGAACCGCCAGATCCTCGCGGACCTGATCGCCGTGGCCGTGATCGCCTGCGCGGTGTGGTTCGCGCTGGCCGTCCACGACGCGATCATGCGGCTGGCCGAGCCGGGACGGAAGGTGGAGAGCGCGGGCGAAGGCTTCGCGAGCGCCCTCGACGACGCCGGCGAGACGGCCTCGGACGTGCCGTTGGTCGGCGGCCTCCTGAAGAAGCCGTTCCAGTCCGCGGCCGACGCCGGCACCGGGCTCGCCGACGCCGGACAGTCCCTGCAGGACGCCGTCGGCCAGTTGGCCACCCTGGCCGCGGTGGGCCTGATCGTCGTCCCCGTGGCCTTCGTCCTCCTGCTGTGGCTTCCCCCGCGCCTGCGCTGGATCCGGCGCGGTGCCGCCGTCCGGCGCCTGGCCGACGCACCCGGCGGCGCCGACCTCCTCGCCCTGCGCGCCCTCACCGGACCCCTGGCCGATCTCGGCGCGGTCCCCGCCCCGCCGGGCGGCCTCGCGGACGCCTGGCGCCGCGGCGACCGGCAGGTGGTCGCCGCCCTGTCCGAGGTCGCGCTGAGGCGGGCGGGCCTGCGCCCCGACGGGCGGCCACGGCCGTCGAAGGCGCCGAAGGGGCGGGGTGGGGGAGCGGGGTGAGGGACACGGATGCGTCGCGCGACGCGCGGCCGCCTACCGGCCCAGGGCGCCGCGCACGGTGATCCCGTACCGGGTGCGCAGCCGGCGCAGCTCCCAGACGGACAGGGCGGTCACCGACAGGGGCGCCCCCGCGAGGAAGAGGAGCCACACGCCCTGCGGGGCGTTGACCGGCGGCCCGTCGACGGCCTGGAGGACGGACATCGCCACGACGACGACCGGAGACAGCAGGGGCGGCAGCACCTCGTGGACGTCGGCGGTGCGGAAGGAATGGTGGACGCACAGCACCGAGGAGGCCAGGACGAAGGGCAGCAGGAACAGGGAGGTCAGTCCGATGAGAAGGCTCAGGACGAAGCCGACGTCCCCGATTCCGCCGAACAGGCTGTCGTGCAGGTCGCGCCGGAAGGCGAAGGCCAGCAGGGCCGCCGCCCCGAAGAGCACGCCGAAAGCCGTCAGCGGGCCCGGCAGCCGCCGGCGGTACCGGCTGCGCAGCGGCGGCCGGGCGGCGACCACGAAGGCGCCCACCACCAGCGGTCCCACGACCATCAGTACGGCGGCGGCGAGCAGCATCTCGGTGATCTTGTCGTCGATCACGTCCTTGGCCCCCTGGCGCAGCGAGTACGCGTAGAACAGCCAGGCCGTGGCTCCCACGCCTATGCACGTACGGGCCACCTGGGCCCCGGAGATGGCGGGGTCCGCCAGCCGGTCCTCGCGTCCCGGGCGCTGGAAACGGGCGGCCGCGACGAAGGGGGCCATCAGTGCCGTCACACAGCCGTGGCGCCGCGTCCGCTCCCGGTCCGCCGGCCGCCTCCCGTACGGCGGGGCGTGGGTCCGCCCAGCCGGAGACCAGCCGCCCGGCCGCCCGCCGTACCCGTCCTGCCGTGCCATCCGGCGTCCCCGTCCCCCGAGTTGATCAAGATCGAATGGGGACTGTACCGGGAGCGTCCCGGCCCCCGGACGCCGGGCCCGGCCCCCCGCCCGTCGGTCCGTCCGCCCGTCGGCCCCTCCACCCGCATCCGCGTCGCACCGGCTATCTTTCGGCCGGAAAACGAACGGCTGGGACGAGGCTCCTCGGGGGTGGGACGTGACGACGGTCGCCGTCACCGGGCACACGCGCATCGACCCCGACAGGTCGGCCGCCATCGCGGACTCCCTGCGCGCCGTCCTCGCGCGCTCGTCCGCCGGCGGGCTGACCGGCCTCTCCTGCCTGGCCGAGGGGGCCGACGCCCTGTTCGCGGACCTCGTCCTGGAAGCCGGCGGCCGGCTGGAGGTCGTCCTGCCCTCGCACGACTACCGCGCGAGGATGGTCGCCCCGCACTACGCCGCGCACTTCGACCGTCTGCACGACGCCGCGGCCGCGGTGACGGTCCTCCCGTACCGGCAGGCCTCCAGGCGGGCCTACAGCGCCGCCAACCGCGTGCTCCTGGGCCGGGCCGACCTGCTGGTCGCGGTGTGGAACGGCCTGCCGGGCCGCCCGGGCGGCACCGCGGACACGGTCGCCGCGGCACGCGCCGCCGGCCTCCCCGTCGAGGTCGTACCGGCCTGATCCGCCTGGGGGATCCGCAACGGACGCCGTACGCCCACAGTCCCGACCGCAGTACGGCCCCGGGCGCGCCACCGGATCGGACGGGCCCGGGGTGCCGGATCGGCCGGGAGTGCGCAGAGTGGGTCCGAAGGACGCACGGCCGCCGCCCCGGGGCGGAGAACGGCAGGGGCCGGGCTCGTGCCGGGCGCAGTGTGCGGCGTGCAGCGCAGAGCCCGGGCGCGGACGAGTGAGGACCCCCCCATGACCCAGCCGCCCGTCCAGTCCCCACGCTCCGGCGACGAGCCTCCCCCGGACCACGTCATCGTGCTGTTCGGCGCCACCGGCGACCTCGCGCGGCGCAAGCTGCTGCCCGGCCTGTTCCACCTGGCACGGGCCGGGCTGATGCCCCCGCGCTACCGGATCGTCGGCACCGCCCCGGCCGCCGGCGCCCCCACCGGCGCGGAGTTCCGCGACCACGCGCGGCAGGCCGTCGCGGAGTTCGGCCTCTCCCGCCCCGAGGGCCCGCAATGGGCGGATTTCGAAGCCGCCCTGTCCTTCGGCGCGGCCGACACGGGAGCCGCGGAGCCCCTGCTGGCGGCGGTGCGGGAGGCCGAGACCGCCCTCGGCGGCAGCCCGCGCCGGCTCTTCCACCTGGCCGTGCCGCCCGTCGCGTTCGGCTCGGTCATCGCCCTGCTGGGCGACACGGGGCTCGCCGAGGGAGGACGGGTGATCGTGGAGAAGCCCTTCGGCACCGACCTCGCCTCCGCCCGCGCGCTCAACGCCGCCATCCACGCCGTCTTCGACGAGTCACGGGTGTTCCGGATCGACCACTTCCTCGGGAAGGAGGCCGTCGACAACGTCCTCGCGCTCCGCTTCGCCAACGGCCTCTTCGAACCGCTGTGGAACCGCGAGCACATCAGCCACGTACAGATCGACGTGCCCGAGCACATCGACATCCAGGGCCGCGCCCGCTTCTTCGAGGGCACCGGCACCTTCCGCGACATGGTCGTCACCCACCTGTTCCAGCTGCTCGGCTTCATCGCCATGGAACCCCCCGTCGCCCTGGAAGGGGACGCGCTGCGCGACGAACAGGCCAAGGTCTTCCACAGCATGCGCCCGCTGGCCCCCGCCGACGTCGTCCGGGGCCAGTACACCGGCTACCGCGAGGAGCAGGGCGTCGACCCGGCCTCCGACACCGAGACCTTCGCGGCGCTGCGCGTCGGCATCGACAACTGGCGGTGGGCGGGGGTCCCCTTCCACCTCCGCACGGGCAAGGCCCTCGCCGAAGGCCGGCACGTGGTGACGCTCGGCCTGCGCGAGCCGGTCCTGCGGATGTTCCCGCTGGACGCCCGGGCCACCGCCGGCGGCCGGAGCAACGAGCTGGTCATCGACTTCGGCGACCCCGGCTCGATCACCGCCCGCTTCCTGGCCAAGGAACCCGGGCCGTCGATGCGGCTCGCCGACGCCGCCATGGTGTTCGACTACGCCACCTCCTTCGCCGCGCAGAACTCCCTGGAGGGGTACGAGCACCTCCTCCTGGAGGCCATGCGGGGCAACCAGGCCCTGTTCACCCGTTCCGACGGCGTCGAACGCCTCTGGGAGGTCGCCGCCCCCCTGCTCGACGCGCCCCCGCCGGTCGAACCGTACGCCCCCGGCAGCTGGGGCCCGGCCGGCATCGAAGCCCTCGTCGCCCCCTACCGCTGGCACCTGCCCGACCGGGGCGCCACGCCCTCGTAGCGCGTCCGGACACCGGCCGGCCGGGACGCCCGCCCGGCTCCGGAAGGGACGCAACCGAGTACCCCCTCGGCGCGCCTGTGTGCCTTGTGCGACCGGCTCCCCTTCGATGGGTTGCCCACGGCACCCCACCGGAACAGGCAGCGCCATGACGTCCCACCCCCGCCGGCCCTCCCGCCGCAGCGTGTTCTCCGCCGCGCTCGTGCTCGGAGCCGCCACCGTCCTGCCCGCCGCCGCTTCGGGCGCGGCCCGCGCCGCGACCGGCTCCCGGCGGTCCGGGGGGCGGGACGGAGCCACGGCACCCCCGATCACGGACTGCGAAGGCTGGAGCGCCCGCGAACCGTCCGAGGACGTGGTGGTCCTCGACACGCGCCCCCAGCGGATCATCGTCCACCACACGGCGTCGGCCAACGTGACCGACTACTCGCGGGAGCGGGCCCACGCGCTGGCCCGGGCGGTCCAGAGGTACCACATGGACACGCAGGGCTGGATCGACACCGGCCAGCACTTCACCGTCAGCCGGGGCGCCTTCGTCCTCGAAGGGCGCCACCACAGCCTGGCCGCGCTGGAATCGGGGGACCGGCTGGTCCGGGGCGCCCACTGCGTGGGCCAGAACAACGTGGCCGTCGGCATCGAGAACGAGGGCACGTACACGGCCGTGGAGCCTCCCGAGGCGCAGTTCTCCGCCCTCGCCGACCTGTGCGCCCACGTCTGCCGCCAGTACGACGTCGCCCCCTCCGAGATCTACGGCCACCGGGACTTCAACAGCACCGCGTGTCCCGGCGACCGGCTCTACGCGATGCTGCCGCGGCTGCGCCAGGACGTGGCACGGAGGCTGGGGAGCACCCAGCCGGTGGGCCTGCCGCGCTGGCCGGTGAACCTGCCCGTCGACTGGTCCGCGAACCCGGAAGCCGCCGCCCGGTCCCTCGCGGAGTACCTCCCGCCGGGCCTCCTCGACCCGGTCGGGAGCCGCTGACGCCCGTCGGGGCCGGGTTCCGTCAGGCCGCGACCAGCCCCGTCTTGAGGGTGTCGGAGTTGGGGAAGTCGATGTAGAAGTAGGTGCCGTCCCCGAAGTCCGTGCCGAGGACGGTCCACTTGCCGGGCTTGGCCGTGAGCCAGCCCTTGCAGACCTTCCTGTCCTCGTCCCGGTCCTTCAGGTAGCACAGCCTCAGCACCGTCTCCCGGTCCGGCTGGACCTGGATGTCCGCGCACCGGTTGGTGGTGACGTAGTAGCCGTCGCCCTCGGGGGCGAACCGGTATCCGTCGTACCGCCATGCCCCGCTGATGCAGGACGCGGCGGCCGCCGGCGCCACCCCGGCCGGCCGGGACGTCGCGGCGGCTGCGGTGGAAGCGGCACCGCCGAGGGTTCCCGCGGCGAGGAGGCCGACCGCGAGCAGGGTGGTGAGTTTCGTGGGAACGGGCACGGTTCTCCTTCTGGCGTTCGGTCACGTATGCCCCGTCGGGGCCCGGTGGACCACTTCACCAGCTCACAGACCGTCCGGCAGCACTGTTTTGAGCCTCCTGGACACGGCGCCGGCCGGCGCCCGGCCGATTGGCCTGGACCTGCCCTTCCGTGCCGACGCGCCGCCCGCTCCCGCCGCCCGCCGCCCGCCGCCGGCCTGCCGTCCGACGGCCCGGACCCGCCCGGCGCCCACCGCCGCACCCGCTTCCGAGGCCGCGCGCCGTTCAGTCCGTGACGGGCAGGCACTCGGTGAGCAGGGCGACGATCTCGCGCCAGGCCCGCTGCGCGTGCCGCGGGTGGTGGCCGACGCCGGGAGGCGTGGTGTGGTCGACCGGTGGGTGGTGGAAGGCGTGCAGGGCGCCTCCGTAGACCACGAGCCGCCAGTCCACGCCCGCGGCCTGCATCTCCGCGGTGAACGCCTCCCGTTGCGCGGGCGGCATGATCGGATCCTCCGACCCGACCCCGGCCCATACCGGGCAGCGGATGCGTGCCGCCTCGCCCGGTCGGCCGGTGGTCAGGGCGTTGACCGTCGCGATCGCGCGCAGGTCGACGCCGGCGCGACCGAGTTCCAGGGCGACCGCGCCCCCGGTGCCGTAGCCGATGGCGGCGGTCCGGTCGGGGTCGGCCCGCGGTTCGGCACGCAGCACGTCGAGCGCGGCGTGACCGATTCCCCGCATGCGGTCGGGATCGGCGAGCAGCGGCATGCAACGGGCCAGCATCTCCTGCGGGTCTTCCAGATAGCGTCCGCCGTGGAGGTCGAAGGCCAGCGCCACGTAGCCCAGTTCGGCCAGAGCCTCGGCCCGCCTGCGCTCGACGTCGCTGAGCCCCATTCCCTCGGGTCCGATCAGGACCGCGGGCCGGCGCTCGGCACCGGCCGGAAGGGCGAGGTGTCCGATCATCGTCAGGTCGTCGGCCGGGTATTCGACCGTACGGGTTGTCACCGTCGTCATGCGACCGGACGGTAGTGACCGCCCCGCCCGCGCGGGGCGGTGTTCACCGATGGCAGACAGCGGCCCACGGCGCCGCGGGCTCCGTCCCGGGACGGGCCCACCGGCCGTCGACGGGGGTGCCCGGGGCCGGACGCCGTGTGCATAGGGTGAGCCCATGTCTGTCACCTTGAGCTCCACGAAAGCCGCTGCCGCACTCCGGCGTTCGGCCCGGGTGTCCGCCGAGTTGCTGGTGGTCCTGGTCATGGCGGCGGCGGTGCTGTGGGTTCTGGGCCGGATGTGGTCGGTCATCTGGCCGCTCGTCGTGGCCCTGCTCCTCACCACCCTGACCTGGCCCCTGGCCGCCTTCCTGCGCCGGCGCGGATGGCCGCCCGCCCTGGCCGCCTCCGTGGTGACCGTGCTCTTCCTCCTGGCGGCCGCCGGCATCGTGGCGCTCATCGCGGTTCCCGTCGCCTCCCAGTCGGGGGAACTGGTCGACGGCGTGGCCGCGGGCATCCAGCAGCTGCGCGAGTGGGCGGCGGGGCCGCCGCTGAACATCGGCAACGACCAGATCACCGGCGCCTTCGACGCCGCTGTGGCCCGGCTCCAGAACAGCGTCGGCAGCGCGGTGTCCACCGTGGCCACGGGAGTGAGCACCGTCTTCAACGGCCTGGTCACCGCCGTGCTGGCGGTCTTCCTGATGTTCTTCTTCCTGAAGGACGGCCCCCGCTTCCTGCCGTGGCTCACCCGCCAGCTCCCCGGCCGGCTCGCCACCGACGTTCCGGAGGTGGCCGCGCGCGGCTGGCAGACCCTGGGCTCGTTCGTCCGGTCCCAGGCCTTCGTCGGCCTGCTGGACGCCGTGTTCATCGGCCTGGGCCTGTGGATCGTCGGCGTACCCCTGGTGCTGCCGCTGGCGGTCCTGACCTTCGTGTCCGCGTTCGTGCCGATCGTGGGCGCGCTGTTCGCCGGTCTGGTGGCGGTGCTCATCGCGCTGGTGTCGAACGGCCTGACGGACGCGCTGATCGTGCTGGCGATCATCGTCGCGGTGCAGCAGCTGGAGGGCAACGTGTTCCAGCCCATGATCCAGAGCCGCGGTCTCGGACTGCACGCGGCGGTCGTCCTGCTGGCCGTCACGCTGGGCGGCAGCCTGGCCGGCGTCGTGGGCAGCCTGCTGGCCGTACCGGCCGCCGCCCTCGTCGCCGTCGTCTGGAACTACCTGCGCGACCAGCTCGGCGAACCGCCGCACGATCCGGCGGCCGCCGAAGGGCTGCCCACCGCCCCCGCCCCCTCATAGGCCCGCCGCCCCGGGTCGCGCCGCCGCCTGGCCCGGTCGCTGCGGGAGCAGCGTCCGGCCCGGTCCGAGCAGGGAGGGCCGGTGCGTCGGCGAGCCGTGGACGCCGCCCTTCCGCGAAAACGACCGGCCTGCGGGCCCGAGGTGAACCCCGGCCGGGTGGAACCGGGTACTCGGAGCCGCCGTCCTCCCGTACATGCTGATCGTCCTGGGGACACTCTTCGCCGTCGCGCCCGTCGTCGTCTGGACGACGATCGCCCGCACCCGCCCCGTCGGCTTCGCGATCGGCGGCACGCTGCTCGCCGGGGCCGGTCTGCTGATCGGCGTCCAGCGGGGCTGGATCGACGCCCCCGGACCCGACGCCCATCTCGTGTTCACGGTTCTCGCGCCCCTGCTCATCGCCTGCGGCGCGGGACTGGAAGGACGGCACGGGAACCCTCCTCCCCCGGAATGGACCTCCCGCCGCAACGCAGCGATCGGCTTCCTGGGGACGCAGTTCGCCCTCACCCTCGTGGTCGGACTCCTGTACGCGCTGCTGATCAGCGAAGGCTCGGACGCCCCGCCGTCCAAGGCCCTCCCCCCATTGCCGCCGGGCATCAGCATCGTTGACGAAGGCACCAGCTGCGGTTCCGGCGGCTGCTGGCGCGCCGCGACGGTCACCAGCGGGGACGGCCTGTCCCGCCCGGACATCATCCGCGAACTCGGCCTCCAGCAGGAGAGCTGCCGCGCCAGCGGCTGGCTGCTCGACTGGCGTGACGTGTGCGTCGGAGCCACGGACAACGGCGAGAAGGTCACCGTCTACGCCAGCTGGAGTTACTGATTCCGGGGCCTGTTCAGCCAGGGATCACCAGGCCCGCGTCATACGCGGCGATGACGAGGTGGACGCGGTCGCGGACGCCGAGTTTGGTGAGCAGGTTCGCGACGTGCGCCCTGGCGGTACCGGGGCTGACGCCGAGGTCGTCGGCCAGCTCGTGGTTGGAGCGGCCGCGTCCGACGAGCGTGAGGACCTCCCGCTCGCGTGCGGTGACGCCGGGGGCGATCAGCGCGTTGCCGACGGCGACCCTGCGCTGCCCTCCTGGGCTGGGGGAGGGCCGGTCACGCTCGTCGGCGCGTGGGGCCCCACCCATCGGAGAAGGGTCCGGACGGAGTCCAGGAGGTCCTCCCCGTTCCGGAGACCGCGGTGTTCCCGATGCGTCCGTCCGCTGTCGAAGTTCCCGTACTCCAGCTCGGCTTCACCGCTGCTCCAGACGATGAGCACGGCGAAGCGGTCACCGGTCTCCACGGTGAGCCAGGCGCTGTTCTTGGTTCGCCCGTCCTCGGGTGATCGCTGCGATGCGGCGGTGACTCCGCCTGCTCGCAGGACTGCTTCGTTGTCGGCGAACCAGGCGCGGAGTGCCTGTGGAAACCCGTTCACGCACCCCATTCTCGCCGGTGGCGCATCGTCGGCCTCCCCGCCCTGGCCCGACACCCGGTGGTACCCGACTCGTTCGCCCACGAATTCCCTGGGCCGCCGGCTGTCACACCGTACGGACCAACGCGTGGACGAGCCGCTCGACCTGTGCCCGGGAACCCGGCGCCGCGTCGGCCGAGCCGGTCATCAGGAGGTGGTGCAGCGTCCCCACGAGCGCGAGCGCCACCGGCTCCACGTCCAGCGACTTCGCGACCCTGCCGAGCTCCTGCTCGGCCCGGAGGTAGCCGCTGACCGCCTCCTGGATCGCGGTGAACCCCGGGGCGCCGGCCTGCCAGGCCTCACGGACCCGCCGGGCCGCCAGCGGCCTGGTCACCGCCAGCCCCACCAGCCCCGGATCCAGGGACAGTACCGTCGCCGCCACGTCGGCGAGGTTCTCTCCCACCGAACCGGTACCCGCTCTGGAGGGGAGGTTCTCCGACAGCGCGGCGGCCGTCCTGAACCGGTACAGGACGAGTTCGGCGACGAACTCGTCCAGCCCGGCGAAGTGCGTGTGCAGCACCCCCTTGGCGCACTCGGCCTCCTCGGTGACGGCGCGGCTCGTCAGCGCCGCGGCCCCGTCCCGGGCCAGGACGCGCTCCGCTGCCGCGAACAACCGCTCCCGCAGGCCTTCGATGGCGACTCCGCGCGGTGACATCAACATCCTCCTGGGAAAAGGGCATTGCAGGTATGGGCAAGCGCCCATACTCTTTGGGCGTACGCCCATTCTAGGGCTCTCGCCGGCTCTCGCCACCCGACCGACCGGAGGTCATTCCGCATGCAGCAGACCGCCAACACCGCCCAGGCACAGGCATGGAACGGCTACGAAGGCACGCACTGGGCCGCCCACCACGACCGCTGGAACGCCGTCAACGCCGGCTTCGACGAGCCGCTGCTCACGGCCGCGTCGGTGCGCCCCGCAGACCACGTTCTCGACATCGGCTGCGGTGCGGGCGCGACCACGCGTCTGGCCGCCCGCGCGGCGGAACGGGGCCGCGCCACCGGCCTCGACCTCTCCGGCCCCATGCTCGACCGAGCCCGAACCGCCGCCGCCGAAGAGGGCATCACGAACATCTCCTTCACGCACGGCGACGCCCAGGTCCACGACCTGCCCCGAGCCGCCTTCGACGTCGCCATCAGCCGCTTCGGCATCATGTTCTTCGCCGACCCCGCCGCCGCGTTCGCCAACATCGCCACCGCCCTGCGCCCGGGCGGACGCGTCGCCTTTCTGAGCGCGGCGGAACCCGAAGGGAACGACTGGCTGACGGCGCTCACCGCCCTCCAGGACATCCTGCCGATCGGCGGCTTCGGAGCACCCGGCGGACCGGGCATGTTCTCCCTCGCCGACCCCGACACCGCGACCGGCCTGCTCCGCGCGGCAGGCCTGCGGAACGTGCGTGCCGAACACGTCCGGGCGTACGGGACCTGGGGCAGAACCGCCCGGGAGGCGGCGGACTTCCTCCTCGACTCCGGCCCCGGCCGACACCTCCTCAGCGCGGCCGATCCCGCCACCCGAGCCCTTGCGCGCCACCGCCTGACCGAACACCTCGCTGCCCACGAGACCGACGGCGCGGTCCGGCTCCGCAGCACAGCCTGGCTCCTGACCGCCACCCGAACCACCTGACCGACGAGATCGCTGACGGGAACACGACGCATTGGCCTAGACCTATTGTGCGGTCCGGATCTCGACGGTACGTTCATGTCCGGCTGCGCAGCCTGCACGTACCGCACCACATCGCATCGTCGGGCACTCTGCCGGGCATCCCCGGCATTTTCAGGAGGACATGCCATGTACCGCCGCACAGCAGCCGCTCTCGCCACCGCCGTCGCTGCCGGAGCCCTCACGCTCGGCGCCGCGGGCGCCGCCGAGGCCGCCCCCGGCCCCGGCTTCTACGCCCGCAGCAACCACGCCTCGCAGACCGAATGCGTGGCCGCCGGCCGGGCCGGCTACAACATCTGGGGCCCCATCTTCTTCTGCGAGCCCTTCGGCCCCAGCCACCCGGGCGTCATCACCCTCTGGGTCCGCTACTGACCCACGCGGCCGCCCCGGGCCGACACGGGGCCGGCCGTACGGCAGTTGCGCAGCACCACAACCGCACCACCACGGGCGGTGGTCAGGCCGCTGTCCGGCCGCCCTGCCTCAGGCCGGGGGGACCAGGCGGTTCTCGTGGGCGAAGACCACGGCCCGGATCCGGTCGCGGAGTTCCAGCTTGAGCAGGATCCGCCCCAGATGGGACTTCACGGTCGCCTCCGCGAGGCACAGGGCGGCCGCGATCTCGGCGTTGGACAGGCCGCGGCCGACCTCGACGAGCACCTCTCGCTCCCGGCCGCTGAGCCGGTCCAGCCGCTCGTCGCGCACGGCGGTGCCCCGGTCGGCCAGGTGCGGACGGAAGTCCTCCAGCAGGCGCCGGGTGATCCGCGGGGAGAGCACCGCGTCGCCGGCCGCGAGGTTGCGGATCGCGGTGAGCAGCTCCTCGGGCCGGGTGTTCTTCAGCAGGAAGCCCGAGGCCCCGGCGGCGAGCGCGGCGAAGGCGTACACGTCCAGGTCGAAGGTGGTCAGGATCAGGACCCTGCTTCCCGGCGAGACCTCGACGACCTGCCGGGTCGCTTCGATCCCGTCCGTCCCGGGCATCCGGACGTCCATCAGCACCACGTCGGGACGCAGCTCACGGGCGAGGCGGACGGCCTCGGCGCCGTCCGCGGCCTCGCCGACCGGCGCCATGTCGGGCTGGGCCTCCAGGACCGTGCCGAAGGCCATCCGGAGCAGCGCCTCGTCGTCGGCGATCACGATGCGGATCGTCATGCGGCACCCGTCCCGCCGCCGCCCAGCAGGAGCCGCGTCCGCACACCCCAGCCGCCACCCGGAAGCGGACCCGCCCGCAGCGTCCCCCCGTACGCGGCCGCGCGCTCGCGCATGCCGGGGATGCCGTGGCCGGACGACGGAGCGGCGGCGGAAGGGGCCGCCGGCCGGGGGCCGCCGTCCGTGACCTCCACGCCGACGCCGTCGGCCGAGCACTCGACCAGGACCGTCGCGCGGGTGCCAGCGGGGGCGTGCTTGAGGGTGTTGGTCAACGCTTCCTGCACCAGGCGGTAGACGGTGAGTTGTGCGGTGGCCGGCACATGGGCGTGGCCGCCCCGGACCTCCAGGCCGGTCGGCAGCCCGGCGGCGGCCATCTGGTCGGCGAGCGCCGACAGCTGGGCGATGCCGGGCAGCGGGTGGCGCTCGGCGTCCGGTTCGTCGGCCCGCAGGACGCCCAGCGAACGCCGCATGTCGGTGAGGGCCTGCCGACCCGTCTCGGAGATCTGCAGCATGGCGGCGGTGGCCCGGTCCGGGGACCGGTGCTGCGCGTAGACGGCGGCGTCGGTGAGCGCGACCATGACGGACAGGTTGTGGGTGACGATGTCGTGCATCTCGCGGGTGATCCGGGCCCGCTCCTCGGCGACGGCCAGCAGCGCCTGCTGCTCCTGGTGCAGCGCCAGCCGGTCGGCCCGCTCCCGCACGGCGGCGAGGTAGGCCCGGCCGGTCCGCACGTTCACCCCGAGGACGGCAGCGGCGACCACCGTCGCGGAGAGCGCGACGAACGGTGCCAGGAACGTGCCGTTCGTGGCCCAGCGCGAGCAGGCCAGCACGGCCCCGCACTCCACGACGGCGGCGGCGAGCAGCGTGCCGCGCCGGCCCGTGTGCGCGGCCGCCGTGTACAGGGCCACCAGCAGGGCGACGTCCGCGGGCAGTTGGACGTCCGCCAGCCACTGGACGAAGGCCGCGGCCACCACGGCGGCGAACACCGCGAGCGGGGCGCGGCGCCGCCACGCCAGGGGCAGCGCCAGGGCGGCGGTGAGCGCCGCCGCCACCGGCAGCTCCCGGGCCGGGTACGTGGTCACGACGTGGAGCAGGAGCAGCGCCGGCAGCACCGATTCCCACACCAGGGGCGGTACCCGGTCCCGGTGGCGCACCGTCACATCCCCCCGCCGATCGGTCGTCGCGGCGGCCCGGCCGGGGCCGCCACCGCGTACAGCCGAAGCCTAGGCCGCGGGCCCGCGCCGCACATGAGCCCGGCGTCGGAGCGCGGCGGGCAGGAGTACGACCGGAGGATGATCCCCGCCCCCTCCCGCGGTCGCAGTCCGGCCGCCGGTCCGCGGTGCCCGGTTGCCACCCCGGTCGCACCGCGGCCCGCCCCGCTTGCCATTCCGGTCGCAGTGGGCGGCGCCCCGGAGGCCGATGCGGCGGCGCCGGCCCGGCGCCGAGCATGGCCGGGTGACCGAAACCACCCCGGGGCCGTCCGCGTCCCTGTCCCTGCCCCTGCCCCTATCCCTGTCCTCACCCCTACCCCTGCCCCTGTCCCTTCCGGAAGTCCTCGTCCTGCTGGGCGCCGTCGCGCTGCTGTTGGCACGCTGGCTCCCCTCTGCCGCCCGCCGGCCCGGCACCGTCGCGGCCGGGGCGGTCCTCGTACCGTCGGCGATCGTGCTGGGCGTCGTCGGGATCCGCTGGCAGATGCTGCCGGCCCTGGCCGGAGCCGCCGTCGCCTCGGCGTTCGCCCCCCCGCCCCTGCTGCGGCGCCGTACCGGCCGACCGGCGCGGCGGGCCCGCTGGTGGCTGGCCCTGCCGGGAACACTGGCCTGCGCCGGCCTGGTCGCCACCGGCCCGGTTGCCGCCTGGGCCTTCCCCGTACCCGTCTTCCCCGACCCGACGGGCGACTTCGCGGTCGGCACCCGGGTGGTCCAGTGGACCGACCCCCTCCGCCCCGAGAGCTTCACCACCGACCCGGACGACCGGCGCACGGTCGTGGTCCAGCTCTGGTACCCGGCGCAGAAGAGCCCGCCGAACGCCCCCCGGTCCCAGTACCTGGGACGTACGCAGGACGAGGCGCGGACCGTCTCCGAGGCCCTCGCCGACGGGGTCGGCCTGCCCGGATTCCTGGTCGACGGCGTCCCGAGGGCCCGCAGCCGCGCGGTCGTCGGCGCTCCGGTGGCCGGCGGGGGAGAGCGGTTCCCGGTCGTCCTGTTCTCCCCGGGGTCGGGCGGCGTACGGACGCAGAACACCGCCTGGGCGGAGGAACTGGCCAGCCACGGCTACCTGGTCGCCGCCCTCGACCACCCGTACGACTCCACCGTCGTCGTCCTCGCCGACGGCCGTACGATCCGCGCCACCACCGCCTCCTCCGGGGACCGCGACAGGGACGAGGAGCTGGCCGTCGGCTGGACCGCGGTACGGGCCGCCGACCTCGGCTTCGTCCTCACCCGGCTGGAGCGACTGGACCGAGGCGAGACCGCCGACCCGCTGACCGGACGCCTCGACACCGGCCGCGCAGCGGCGGCCGGCCACTCCCTGGGCGGAGCCGCCGCCCTTCAAGCGGCCCGGCAGGACCGCCGGTTCGACGCCGTCGTCGACCTGGACGGCTACCCCCACGGCCCCACCACCCCCGCCCTCGAACAGCCGGCGCTCGCGCTCACCCAGGAGATCACCGCCGGCACCGACCCGCGCTACCTGCCCCGGCTCACCGAGGCCCTCGCGCACAACACCGCGACGAGCTACCGGCTCACCGTCCCCGGCGCCGGGCACCTCACCTTCATGGACGGTCCGCTCTACCTGCCCCCGGTGCCCTCGATCGTCGGCACCCTGGGCCGCACCGAGAGCCCGCGCGTCGTGGCCGCGGCCACCCTCGCCTTCCTGGACGCCACCCTGCGAGGCGGCCCCGGCGACCCGGCCGACACCCTCCGGCCCTACGGCACGCTGGCCGTCGATAAATCCCTCGACAAGGGTCCGGTGATCAGGGACGCTACGCGCGATGACGAGAATCGATGACACACCGCCCGCGTGGGACGAGCGCACCCAGCTCACCACGTTCCTCGACTACGCACGTGGCACCGCCCGCGCCAAGTGCGAAGGCGTCTCCGCGGAGAACGCCCGCAAGTCGCTCCTGCCGGGCTCACCGCTGATGACCATGAGCGGAGTGATCAACCACCTCCGCTGGGTCGAGTACTACTGGTTCCAGATGGTCTTCCTGGGCGAGGAGGACCGGGGCCCGTGGACCGAGGAGGACCCCGACCGCGAGATGCGCATCGCCGTCGACTTCCCGCTCACGCAGCTGCTGGACGAGTACGCCGAGCAGAGCGCCCGCTACCGCGAACTGGTCGCCGGCAACGACCTGGACAAGCGGGCCCGGGGAACCATCCGCAACGGCCTCCACGTCGACCTGCGCTGGATCCTCCTCCACCTCACCGAGGAAACGGCCCGCCACAACGGCCACCTCGACATCCTGCGCGAGCTGCTCGACGGCAAGACCGGCTACTAGATCCGGGAGAGATCCACGGGCGTGAGCCAGAGCCGGGTGCCCGACCTCCCCCGCTCGTGGATGACGGTCCGTCAAGAGGCCGTCGCCGGTGCGAACAGCGTACGGACGGTTCCGGTGGCGAGGTCGCGCAGCCAGGTGTGGGCGCGGTCGTCGTCGTAGCGCTGGTGCCACAGCAGGTACAGGGGGACGTCGGGCAGCGGCAGCGGCAGCGCCAACGTGATCATGCCCAGCCGGTCCCGGGCCGTGCGGGTGACGGCGTCGGGGAGGGTGACGACCAGGTCGGTGTCGAGGGCGAGTTGCAGGGCGAAGGCGGTGGTGGGCCCGGCGGCGACGACGCGTCGTTCGAGGCCCTGCGTGGTCAGGACCTCGTCGATCCGGTCGCGCAGCCGTCCGCGCCGCGAAACGGTGAGGTGTTCGGCCGCGGCGTAACGCTCGGGACTCAGCGGGCCTTCCGCGAGCGGGTGGCCCGGGCGGACGGCGACGACCAGCCGGTCCCGGCCGACGAGGCGGTGGCGGATGTCGGGCAGCGTCGGAACGCCGGCACTTGATTCGAGGTCGACCTCGCCCCGGCGCAGCTCGGCGTCGTCCGTGCCGGCTTCGGCGGACAGGCGCAGCCGGACGCCGGGCGCCTGATGGCGGACGGCGGTGACCAGTGCGGCGCCGCAGGCTGCGGTCAGGGCGTCGTGCCAACGCACGGTGAACACCCGGTCCAGGCCCTCCAGGTCCAGTTCCCCCTGCGCGGAAAGGAGTTGGTGGGCCCCCTGCACGAGGGCGTGGACCTGGGCGCGCATGGCCAGCGCGCGGGTGGTGGGGACCATGCTGCGGCCCGTGCGGACCAGGATCTGGTCGCCGGTGGCCTTGCGGATGCGGCCCAGGGAGCGGCTCATCGCCGGCGCGGTGACGTGCAGGCGTGCTGCGGCGCCGGCGACGCTGCCCTCTTCCAGCAGGGCGTTCAGGGCGGTGAGCAGGTTCAGATCCAGTTGCATGGGAGTAACTCTACGAGTGAAAAGCATGCACTTGTTGTTAATGATCGGGCGGCCTACCTTCGAAGTGCGGGGCAGCGCGAGCGCCCCGCTCCCACCACCCCCGAGGAGCCCGCCATGAGCACAGCCACGCCTTTCGACGCCGGTACGACGCTCCTGCCCGACGTGACGGCCGCGGTGAAGACCGCCGGCGCCACGCTGCGCGACCGCTACGCCCCGCACGCCCGGGGCGCGAGCCTGGACGAGGTCGTCGGCGAGATCCACGCCAACGACGACGCGGTGCTCGCCGTGCTGCGGGAGCCCCTGCTGCGGGCCCGGCCGGGCTCGCAGTGGGCCGAGGACGAGCTGGCCGGCGGCGCGCTCCCGCCCGGGGAGTGGTGGGTCGTCGACCCCGCCGAGGGCAACATCAACCACGTCCACGGCATGGAGGACTGGGCCGTCACCGCCACCCTGGTCCGCGACAACCAGCCGGTACTCACCGTCGTCCACCTGCCGCTGACCGGCGACACCTACACGGCCGTGGCCGGCGGCGGCGCGCGCCTGAACGGCCGGCCCCTGAAGGTGTCCGTCAAGACCGACCTCGGTGCGGCCCTGACCGGAACCGGCCAGGCCAGGCCCGGGGAGGACGAGCGCACCTTCCGCCGGATCGGTGGTTCCGTCACCGCCATGCTCGTCAACGGCCTGGTCGTGCGCGTCTCCGTACCCGCCACGATGCAGCTCATCCACGTCGCCGCCGGACGCATGGACGCGTTCTGGCAGTTCTCCGACGTCCGCTCCGGCCTCGTCGCCGGCGCCCTGCTGGTCTCCGAGGCCGGAGGCACCGTCACCGACCTGGCGGGCGAGGCCTGGAACACCGCCAGCCGCGACTTCCTGGCCGCGGCCCCCGGCATCCACGGCGCCGCCCGCGAGGTCCTCGCCCCGCTCGCCTGACCGGACGCCCCGCCGGACCACCCCGCCCCACACCCCCGCCCCACACCGCAAGGAGCAGCAACGCATGACCCACATCGGCATTCTGGGTACCGGCCGCGTAGGCACCAGCCTCGCGCGCAAGCTCGCCGCAGCCGGGCACCTCCTCACCCTCGGCGGCCGCGACCCGCACGACACCGACGCCCGCACCACCACCCCCGCGCCCACGCCGCGGGTCACCTTCGCCGACCACCGCGTGACCGCTCGCACCGCGGACATCGTGATCAACGCGACGCCCGGCGACGGCTCCCTGGAGCGCCTCACCGACCTGCGCACCGAACTCACCGGCAAGATCCTCATCGACGTCTCCAACGCCACCCGCGACGCCGCCGACGGCCTGCCCGGCGAACTCTGCCATCCCGGCAGCAGCCTCGCCGAGAAGCTGCAGGCCGCGCTGCCCGGCACCCGCGTGGTCAAGACCCTCAACACCATGCTGTTCACGGTCATGACCGCCCCCGAAACCCTGGCCGTCCCCCCGACCGCGTACCTCTCGGGCAACGACGAACAGGCGAAGCGGACCGTCACCGGCCTGCTCGGCGACCTGGGCTGGGGATCCGAACAGATCGAGGACCTGGGCGACATCACCACGGCCCGCGCCACCGAGGCCATGGTCCTGATCGTCCCCCACGTCCTGCGCCGGCGCGGCTTCGAGCCGTTCGCCGTCTCGCTCGCCCGCTGACGGGCGGCGGACGGAGCGCGCAGGACGCGTGCGGCGTCCGCCTGCTTGGTCTCGACCCGTCCTGCGGGGTTGGCACCGGTCCTCAGTGCCTCGCAGGCGGCCGGCCAGGCGTCGTCGCCCCGGTGGAGCCGGGTGCGCAGATACGCCGCGGTGAGCCGGGCGAGGGCGGCGACCCGCTCCGGGTCCTCGTCGGTGGTCTCGGCGGCGTCGTATCCGGCGATCCCGCCGAGCCCGTGTTCCGCGCCGAACAGGGTGAGCAGGGCCTTGGGGCCGGGGCGAGGGTGTAGGGGTCGGCGTGCCAGTCCGGCCCCATGTCGGTGACGTGCCGGGGGTCGTCCTCGTCGCCGACGACGACCAGCGCGGGTGCGGTCATGGTGGAGAAGTCCACGGCCCCGATGACCGGCCACTGCTCGGCCATGGGCCCGTTGAAGACCTCGCCGCCCCTGCCCGGCGGGGCGAGCAGTACGCCCGCCTTGATCCGGGGTTCGGCCAGGTGCACCACGTTCCCGGTGTCGGGGTCGGTGAGTCCGGCGCCCAGCAGGAGGGCGGCGGTGAAGCCGCCGAGCGAGTGTCCGGCGAGGGCGACCTTGGCGGGGTCGATGCGTCCGGCGAGCCGGGGACATCACGTCGACCGGGACCCCCCGCGGCGGCATCACGGGGGCGCCCGGGTGGTGCGGGAGGGAGGGGGCGGCGTGCCGCAGGCGGGCCGTTCGGCGGTTCGCCGATGCTGTCGGCATGACCCAGCCGCAGGTGATCGTGCATCCTCCGGACGGCCGGGGGGCGCGGGAGGTCACCGTCGCGGGGCGGACGGTGGGCCGCGCCTGGTCGATGCGGGATCTGCGCAGGGTACTGCGGAGGGCGGACATCGGGCCCGATGTCGACCTCGGCAACCCGGGCGTGGTGCGGTGGCGTGCGGATCCGGGCTTGTGGCCCGACAAGGCGTGGGCGCGGCGGGCGGGCGGCAGTTGCATGGCCGCCGGACTGCTGGTGTCCGCGGCCGTGCTGGCCCGGGTCGGTCTGTGGGACGTGATGGGGGCGCTGACGTTCGGCGGCCGGGTCATGGGGGCGGTGTTCCTGGCCGGTGCGCTGGCGGAGGTCGCCGCAGCGGTCGCCGCGGTGGACTTCTGGGGCAAACGGCGAGTGCGCCATTGCGGGCCGGCCGTGGTCCTGGGCGTCGTCGCCGCGGTGACGAGCCTGATGCTGCTGGTACTCCAATGGGAGGGCGGATACCGCCATGGCTGGCTGTGGCTGTGGGCCGCCCTGGCGGTGTGGTGCTGCTGGGCCGGGTGGGAGCTGACCCGCCAGAAGGCCTGGCAAGGACTCCCGCACCCGAGGCGCTTCGCCCTCGGCGTGGCCGGGTCGGGGGTGGTGGGCGCCGCCAGCCTGGCGTACTCCTCGATGTACAGCCCGTACATCGCCCCGCCGCAGGTGCCCTTCGGCGCTTCGTTCGGCAAGCCGACGCTCAACGCCGCGCACACTTCCCTGTACGTACCGGTCCGTCTCACGTTCAAGAACGACGGGCCTGCCAGCATCCATGTCGTGGGAACGCTCTGGTCGGCGACGTTGTGGCCTTCGACGTACACCGGGCCGGGAACCGACTTCGGCACGTGGGAGGGCGAACTGGGATCGGGCTTCGACAGCTACCGCCATGAACGCTTCACGGGCACGTCGAGCGTCCTGGCGGCGGGAACGATCACGGGGCCCGGTGACCGGCTCGATCCGGGAGACGACTTCTCCAAGGAGGCGATCGTCGAGGTACCGCTGAAGGCGGGAGCCGACGGCCGCGTCGAGATCTACGCCATCACCTCCTTCATCCGGGCCGACCGGGGCAAGCTGGCCAACAGCTACCGCGACTCCGTGCAGTACTCCTGGGACACCGAATCGGAGGCCCACGAGCACCGTCTCAACCCGCCCGGCTGGCTCGCCAGACCAGAGGACGAGTTCTTCCGGTACCGGGCGCGGATCTACCGCAGCAGCGCGATCATGCGCATCACCCAGCCCCCGGACTGGGCGGCCATGTGGTGGGTGATCCCCAAGGAAGACGGTGCGACCCCCTACATGAGCGTCCACATCGCCCGGGACGCCGACAGCCAGGAGCGGCTCAGCGACGCGCAACAGGAACCGTACGGGATGAAGACCCTGCAGACCTCGGCCGACCAGCCGGTCGCCCTGCTGAGACGGGCGTCCTCCTCCCCTTGACCCCGCATGGTGGTCGTGGTGCGGCGTCATTGCTCCCAGTAGTCGCGCTGCGGCAGTTCGACCCATACGTCAGGCGGGCCGGTGACGGCGCGTGCGTCGGTCAGTCGCAGTCCGGGGAAGCCACACGCGAAGGCCGCCGCGTTGTGCCGGTAGAGGTAGGAGGCCAGGACTTCTTCGGGACCGTCGCCGGGTTCGGGCGAGCCGCCCGGGTGGAGGTCCGAGCCTTCGAGGCTGCCGTTACGGGCCGGCCTGCCCTGGTTGCCGCTCTTGGGGTTGGCGTAGAGGCCGTAACAGAGGGTTCCGGCGGACAGGCGGGTCACGACACCCGGCGTCGACGGGGCGTAGCCCCATGGCTGGGTGACGACGCAACCACCGCGCACGGTGGTCACGCCCACGATCTGCAGGCTCGCGTCGAAGTCGTGCGCCCAGGGCTCTTCGCGCAGCTGCTCCGGTTCCCTGCTGTCGGCGGGGGTCGCCTCCAGGCGGCGAATCGCCTCTTCGGCATCGATCCCGGCCACGCACGCAAGACCCGTGCCCTCGTAGTGGACGTCTGCCAGTGCGGCGACGAGCCGCGCGCCCGCCCCCCTCCGCGGTGCATCCGGCCGGCTCCCGCCACCGCCCCGTACGGGCAGCATCACAGACGGGTCTGACAAACGACCGAGGACCGTCAAAGGGCCGGGGACGCCGACACCAACGAGACGGGGTCGCATGTCCCGTTTCAGTGGCGGGTGGCGGTGTTCCCTAGGGGCTGGCCGTCAATACCTCGTAGATGTACTTCGCCATGTCCGTTCCGCGCGGTTTCGCCACGGCGGGCGCGGGCGAGCCCGTGGTGGTCACCATCTCGTAGGACACCTTCACGAGCAGGTTGTCGATGCGGAACATCACGTGCGCGTACCCGTAGTCGGTGCCGGTCGGGTTCGACAAGCAGAGTTCGTCCGCGAAGTCGTGCAGCCGCACGGCGTTCTTGTAGAAGGAGCCCGTGCGCTCCTTTTCGAAGGCCGCCGATCCGAAGGCGCCGGACGAGAACCGCAGCGTCGTGACGCTGACGTCGGCGGCCCAGGGGTGGTTGGACCAGTAGCCCTCCGTGCTCCACCGGCAGTCACGTGACTCTGCGATGCCGGCCAGGAGGCTGGCGCCGGGCGCCGATGCGTCGTCCCTGCCGGTGTCCATACTGGGAATGACCGTGGTGGCCCTGCTGCCCACCTTGGCGCAGATGTCGGGGATCTTGTCGTACCGCACGGTGACCGCCGGCGTCGGCGTCGGCGTCGGGCTGGGGGTCGGGCTCGGGGTGGCGCTCGTGCCGGGAGTCGCGGAGGGCGCGGCAGGGGAATCCGCCCGGCTCGGCTGCTGTCCGCCGCTCCCGCGGCCGTGCCGGAGCGCGAACGGGACGGCGGCGACCGCTGCGAGCAGGAAGAGGGCCGCCAAGAGCACGACCCTCCTGCGCTTCCAGGCCGATCCGCGCGGCGGGCCGGCCGCCCCAGGGGGCAGGTCCCTCGTCCGCGGGCCGTCCTCGGGCGGCGCGATCTCGGTCGTGGCACCGGCGGCGCGCAGCCCCGTACCGGCGCCGGCCGCGTCCAGGCGCAGCTCGGGATCGCGCGTCAGCAGGCCCGCGATCGTCGGTGCCAGCACCCCGGCGCGCGTCATCGGCTCCGGGTCACGGGTCATGACCGCCGCGAGCGCGGCCGCCACGTTGTCGGCGGCGAACGCCGGCCGGCCCTCGACCGCGAAGTAGAGCGTGGCGCCCAGGGACCACAGATCCGCGGCCGGACCCGGCTCGGATCCGGCCAGCCGCTCCGGGGCGACATAGCCGACGGTGCCCCGCAGAGCCGCCGTCTGGGGCGCGGTGGCGTGGGTGACCGACGCGATTCCGAAGTCGGTGAGCACCGGTCGGCCCTTGTCGTCGAGCAGTATGTTCTGCGGCTTGATGTCGAGATGCAGAACACCGTCGTCGTGCGCTGCCGACAGCGCGTCGAGTAACCGCTCACCGAATTCGGCCGTCCGCTGCGGACTCAGCGGGCCGTTGGCCGCGACCTCCTGGTCGAGCGTGCGCCCGGCGACGAAGCGCATGACGATCCACGGCTGGCCGTCCTCCTCCAGGACGTCGTGCACCGCGACGATGCCCGGGTGTTCGAGGCGGGCGATGGCCCTGGCCTCGCGCAGCGCACGCCTGCGCAGTCCGGCCTGCTCCTCGGCGCCCAGGCCGCTCGGCAGGTGGAGCGCCTTGACCGCGACCGTACGGTGCAGCTTGCGGTCGTACCCTCGCCAGACGGAGCCCATCCCGCCCGTGCCGATCGGCTCGGTCTCCAGCACGTACCGACCGTCGGCGAGGCTCCGTCGTCCACTCACGGCCGGATCTTACAACGGCCCGTGAAATAAGGTGAGTTGTTGGAGTCAGCGGCGGCTGTAGACCGCATGGACCGGGTCCTCGCAGGTGGCGCGGGGCAGGGCGTGCGCTGGGCCGAACCGGGGACCCGGAGGCTGCCCCGGTGTCGCGCCGGGCGCGCCAGGGAACCCATGGAGGGCTCATCCGCCCGAGACGACCGCATTCCCGCGGACCCGGCACGGCGGCGGGCGTCGGACGGAGGGACGGCAGTGCCGAAGGCCTATCTGGTGGGCAGTGGGATCGCATCGCTCGCGGCGGCGGCGTTCCTGATCCGCGAAGGCGGGTTCTCGGGGAAGGACATCGCGATCCTGGAGGAACAGGAACGCGAGGGCGGGAGCCTGGACGCGGCGGGGTCCCCCGACACCGGGTACACCATGCGCGGCGGCCGCATGTTCGAGATCCACTTCGACTGCACCTACGACCTGCTGTCTTCCGTTCCGTCGCTGGACGACCCGGCCAAGTCGGTCACGGAGGACACGTTCGCGTTCCACCAGGACTTCGCCTGGGACGACCACGCCCGCCTCGTCGACGCCGACGGGAGCATCATCGACGCGCACGCGATGACGTTCTCCGAACGGGACCGCCTCGAACTCGTGAAGTGCGTGGCCACGCCCGAGGGGCTGCTGGACGGCAAGCGGATCTCGGACCTGTTCCACGAGGAGTTCTTCACCACCAACTTCTGGGCGATGTGGTGCACCACGTTCGCGTTCGAACCCTGGCACAGCGCGATCGAGTTCCGCCGCTACCTCAACCGCTTCGTCCACCTCTTCAAGACCTTCGACACCATGTCGGGCATCTACCGCACCCGGTTCAACCAGTTCGACTCGATCGTGCGGCCCCTCCTGGCGTGGCTGACCGCTCAGGGCGTCACCCTCCAGCTCGGCACCCGTGTCACGGACCTGCGCCTGGCCGACGGCGACGCGCTGACCGTCGAGGCCCTCGTCTGGGAACGCGGCGGGAAGTCCGGCCGGACGGCCGTCGGCCCGGACGACCTCGTGATGGTGACCAACGGCTCCATGACGGCGAACTCCACCCTGGGCTCCACCGATGCCGTCCCCGCCCTGGACACCACCTCCTCCAGCGGCGCCTGGCAGCTGTGGGAGACACTCGCCGCCAAGCGCCCCGGACTGGGCGACCCGAAGGTGTTCGGCTCCCACATCGAGGACTCCACCTGGGAGTCGTTCACCGTCACCACCAAGGACCCGCTCTTCTTCAAACTGATGGAGGAGTTCAGCGGGAGCGGGGCGGGCAAGGGCGGCCTGATCACATTCAAGGACTCCAGCTGGCTGCTGACCATCGTGCTCAACCACCAGCCGCACTTCCGGGACCAGCCCGAGGACACGTTCGTGTGGTGGGGGTACGCACTGTTCCCCGACCGGCGGGGCGACTTCGTCAACAAGCCCATGTCCGAGTGCACCGGCCGGGAGATCCTCGACGAGGTACTGCGGCACCTGCCGTTCACCGAGAGCGAGCGCATCCTGGACGGCTCCCTCGTGATCCCCGCGAAGATGCCCTACATCACCAGCCAGTTCCTGGTCCGCAAGGCCGGCGACCGCCCCCGGGTCGTACCCGCTGGCTCCACCAACCTGGCCTTCATCGGCCAGTACGCCGAGGTTCCCGACGACGTGGTCTTCACCGTCGAGTACTCCGTACGCACCGCCTGGACCGCCGTCGCCCAACTGCTGGGGCTCGACAGACGGCCCCCGCCCGTCTACAAGGGCCGGCACGACCCGAAGATCCTCATCGAGGCACTCCAGACCCTGCACCGACGCTGACCGAACCCGCTACGGCCCCTGCTCGAACAGCACGATCGGAGCGGCCCTAGCACGCCGGTGCCGAGCCGCGCCGGGGCTTCGCCCCGCCCTCACCTGGAACGGTCAAGGTCGTTTCCGGTTGCCCCGGCCGGGCTGACACGCTGGCTCCGTTCGCGGGCGCATCCTGCCCTGCCGAAGTGGACGGAGACAGCGGCGTGGTGACAGCCGACGGCAAGGGAAGGCCGGTCGATCGCGGGGCGGACGCGGTCCAACTCCTCGCAGGAGTGGTGGACCTGGGGCTGGAGCAGGCCGAGGGCCTGTTACGGCGGCTGCGCGGCACCCTGGGCAGGTCCGACCTGCACGAAATGGTGGCCGACGGCCAGGAAGACCTCAGGGCCCGGGGCGAGCTGCTGCTCGGCCGCCTGGCCAACGGCTCCGAACCCCACATGGAATCGGTGGCCCGCCGCTCGGTGGCCTACCAGAGGGCCGCGGGCGGGTGAGGGCGGCCGAGGGCGGGACAGCCTGGGACGGCGGCCTCAAGGTCCGCGTCGATGGCGCGCTCCACGGCTTCGTCGCCGAGGAGACGGCCCTGCTGGTCGCCATCGACCCTGAACTGGGGCCGGTCGCCGAGCAACTGAGCGCCGTGGTGGCAGACGGCAAGCGGCTCCGGGCGGCCTTCGCCTACTGGGGCTGGCGAGCGGCCGGTCAGCCCGACAGCGAGGCCATGGTGCGGGCCGCCACCGCGATGGAACTGGTGCACGCGGCGGCCGTGGTCCACGACGACCTGATCGACGAGAGCCCCGTCCGCCGGGGCCTGCCCACGGCGCACCTCGCACTCCGCGGGGCCGTGCCCGAGGGCCCCGGCCGGGAGGCCGCGGGCCGGGCCCTCGCCATGCTGGTCGGTGACCTGCTGACGGCCTGGTCCGGCCAGCTCTTCGCCTCCTGTGGCCTGCCCGCCGGCTACCTGGCCCGGGCCCGCCCGCTCTGGGCCACCCTGGCCCGGGAGCTGATCGCCGGCGAATGCCTGGAGGTGCTGCGGACCCGGGCCGCCCCCTCGGAGACCGGCTCGCTGGAGATCGTCCGCTACAAGACGGCCAAGTACACCGTCGAGCACCCGCTGCACCTCGGCGCCCTGCTGGCCGGCGCGCCCCCGGAGCTGCTCGACGCGCTCACGGCGTACGGACTGCCCCTCGGCGAGGCCTTCCAGCTCCGTGACGACCTGCTCGGCGTGTTCGGCGACCCGGCCCGCACGGGCAAGTCCAACCTGGACGACCTGGTCGGCGCCAAGCCCACCGCCCTGCTCGCCCTCGCCCTGGCCCGATCCGGCCCCACCGACCGGGCCAGGCTGCACGAACTGCTGAGCCACCCAGGCCCCGGCGCCGACCGACTGGACGAACTGCGCGCCCTGCTGACCCGTTCCGGTGCCCGGTCCCGGGTCGAGGAGCTGATCGAGGAACGCGCCGCCGCCGCCCGCGGCGCCCTGGCCCGGGCCGCGCTCCCCGCGCAGGCCGCCGCCGCTCTGGGCGACCTGGTCACCGCCGTCACCGCACGGACTTCCTGACCCTCCAGCCCCTCCAGCCCCTCCGTCGATTGAGGACCCGATGACGTACACCCCCGAGCGGATGGATGCCCTGCGGCTGCTCGGCGACCCGCTCGCCGACTCCGTGGTCGCCACACTCTTCGAACGCGGCGAGGTCGGCAAGTTCAACACCCTGATGCGGTGGTTCGCCCAGAGCGGCCGGCCACTGCCGGACGACGTCCCCGCCGAGGCCCGCGCTTACCTGGAGGCAACGGCGACACCGCCCTCCTGGGTGGACTGGGACCAGATGGAGAAGGCCCGGCTCTTCTTCATCGACAACAACGTGCACATCTCCACCGCGCTGTCCTTCGCCTCCATGCCCGCCTGCTACGTCGTCCCGCACATCGCCAAACTGCTCAGCGCGACGCACTCACTGGCCTACCCGTCGAAGCGGATGGCCGAGACCGGGCAGTTCACCCTCTACCTGATGCGCCCGGACGCCTTCGAGGAAGGCGGCCGCTTCCTCCCCGGAGCCCAGAAGGTCAGGCTGCTGCACGCCTCGATCCGCCACCACCTGCGGCGGGAAGGGCGCTGGGACGAGGCGGCGCTCGGTGTGCCGATCTGCCAGGAGGACATGATCGGGGGACAGATGATGTTCTCCGTGCAGGTGCTCGACGCCCTGCACCGGATGGGCATCCACATGTCCAACGAGGGCGCCGAAGCCTACTTCTACGCCTGGCGGGTGGTCGGGGCCATCCTCGGGATCGAACTGCCGGACATGCCGGCCGACCTGGACGAGGCCCGGGAGTTCTCCGACCGCTACATGGCCCGGCACATGGGGCCCTCCGAGGAGGGCGCGCTCCTCACCAGGCAGCTCATCGATCTGTACGAGGAGGTCGTCCCCGGAACCCTCTTCGACCCGGTCGTGGCCGCCCTGATCCGCTTCCTGATCGGCGACACCAGCGCCGACTGGCTCCAGGTCCCCCGGTCCGCCTGGGACCGCGCCGTCACCCTGACCCCCACGCTCCTCGGCCTCCTGGAACGCATCGAGGACGCCTCCCCCCTGGGGGCCTGGGCCCTGGACCGCCTGGGCGAACTCACGACCCGCCTCGAACTGAGCTCCCTCACCCGGGGCCGGGTCATGCAGTACGCCATCCCCGAGGAACTCAAGCCCGACTACGGCGTCACCTCCACCAAACCCCGCACCGACCCGTGGTCACCGCCTCCGCTCGCCCTCTGAAACACCGATCGGCTCGCGGCCGTACGCGGTCTGTCCCTCAGCGGCACCTCCCGACCGGATCACGCCCCGGGCTCCACTACGGGGCGCTGCACCAGCCGGGCATCGACTGGCTGGTCGATCCGGGCCCGGTCCGCGACCTGCTGAGTGCCCCTGTTTCCAGGGCCGCGCCCCGCTGCTTCAGTCGAAGATGTCCAGGACGTCGAGCCAGGAGCCGTCGTTGGCGTCGGCGGTGCGGCGGGGTCGCGTCGGGTGCGGCTCCGGGTAGGTCTCCGCCGCGGCCCTCGCGCGGACGATGTCCGGCCCGCCGCACGCCTCGACCGCGAACGCGCCGAACACCTTGGCGAACGCGGCCGGGTCGCGGAACTCCACGCCGAACGCCCGGCCGTCCCACAGCGGCACCCACACCAACCGCTCGGACCGGGCCCATTCCGCCACCGGCTCGCCGCCGTCCGCGGTCGACCGCCCCTCCAGCCACAGCCGTGCCACGTGCAGCAGGTTCACCTTCTCCATCGGCAGCCGCTTGCGCCGTACCCGCAGCTCACGTGTCGTGAGCACGACCTTCTGGTCCTTCTTCGGGTACCAGACGACACCGATCCCGAACGGCACCCACAGCAGGATTCCGATCATCGGCCAGACCAGGGCGTCGCCCCACGACCGGAGCAGCCCGCCGTCCAGCAGGGCCAGGGCCCCGAAGAACAGGGCCCACTTCGCCGTCATCCGCCAGAACCCGCTGCCCTGCCGGTACAGGACCCGCCGCTTTTCCGTCATCGCCATGCCCGCACGCCATCCGCCGCCCCGCAGCTCATCTCGGGCGCCCTTCGGCGAGGTCTCACCCGAGCTCCCACAGCCACACCGTGTCGTTGCTCCCGGTACTCGTGCCGCCGCTGCACCCCGCGGCCAGCGACTTCCCGTCCGGGCTGAAGGCCAGCGCCTCGACGGAGGCGCCGGGCTCGTGGGCCGAGGTGGAGGTGCCGGAGGCGGTGGACCAGACGATCACCTTGCCGTCCCGGTCACCGCTGGCCAGCCTGCTCCCGTCCGGGTGGAAGGCGACTGCCTGGACCGGGGAGCCGTGGCCCTCCAGGGTGGTGACGTCCTGCCGGGTGGCGGTGTTCCACAGGCGCACCCCGTCGCCCTGGTCGCCGAAGGCCAGGAGCTGGCCGTCGGGGCTGAAGACCGCGCCGGTCGCGACCGTGGCATCGAGGGCGGCGAGGACGGTGTCGGCCGAGCCCTTGCGCAGCTGGACCGGCGATCCGGCGGCCAGCATCGCCCCGTCCGGACTGTAGACGGCCGGGCCGTTCTTGACGTCCTGGAGCAGGGCGAGCCGGGATCCGGAACCGGTGTCCCACAAGTACAGGCCCCGGCCGCTGCTGGCGGCCAGCGTCCTTCCGTCGGGGCTGAGCCCCAGCTCGTGCACGAACCCGTCCTGGAGCTCGCCCGTGGTTTCTCCGGTGAACGTCCCGACCGTGCGGCCCGTGGCGACGTCCCACTTCAGGATCTTGTGTTCCTCCGCCCGGTAGAGCGTCTTGAGGTCCTGGCTGAAGACGTGCGGCTGGATGTACGGGGCGATGCTGATCCGGGTGTTGCTGCTCTCCTTGCCCGGCAGCGACCAGCGCCAGATCTCGCCGCCCCCTCCGGCGGCGGCCAGCGTCTTCCCGTCGGCACTGAAGGCGAGCTCGTAGGTGCTCCTCGGACCGTCGAGGGCCCCGCTCTTGCGCAGCAGCAGGTAGGCGGGGACCCCGATCGCGGCGGCCGCGGCGACCGAGGCGCCGCCGATGAGCAGAGCGCGCCGCGAGGGCCCACGGCCGGCCGGCCCGGGTACGGGGCTGGTCGGCCGCCCGGGCACGGGGCTGTCGGGGCCGGCGCCGGGTACGGCAGCGCCGCGGCCCGGTGCGGCGCGGCCCGGTGCGGCGGGGCCCGCCGGCGGCGCGTGGGTCCGCGTCACCGCGGCGGACAGGGCGCGCGGGTCCTGACCCGGGCCCGCGGCCCGGGCGCGTTCCGTGGGCGCCGCCCCGGGGGTCCGCGGGGGCTGTCCGGAGGGGGCCGTCACCACGGTCGGTTCGTGGCGCGGCGGGTGGAGCCGCGCCGCGTCCGCGAACCGGGCGGGCAGGCCCTCGACGGCGGGACGGTCGGCCGGGTCCTTGGCCAGGCACTCGCTGAGGATGGCCCGGAGATCACCGTCGATCCCGTCGAGGACGGGCGCTTCGTCCAGGATCCGCTGGACGACGCCCGGCAGGGAGGGCGCGTCGAACGGGCCGCGGCCCGTCGCGGCGAAGGCGAGCACCGAGCCGAGGGCGAACACGTCGCTGGCGGGCCCGGCCCGGTCGGCGCGGATCTGCTCCGGCGACATGTAGGCGTAGGTCCCGATGACCGACCCGGTCGCGGTCAGCGAACTCGCGTCCACGGCCCGCGCGATGCCGAAGTCGATGACGCGCGGCCCGTCCTCGGCCATGATCACGTTGCCCGGCTTGAGGTCCCGGTGCACGAGCCCGCACCGGTGGATCGCCGCGACCCCTTCGGCGAGCCCCGCCCCGAGCCGCAGCGCCGCCGCCGGATCGAGCGGCCCGTCCTCGGCGACCGCCCGGTGGAGGGTGGGGCCCGGGATGAACGCGGTGACCAGCCAGGGGGATTCGGCCGCCGGGTCCGCGTCCACGACCTGCGCCGTGTGGAACCCGCCGACCTGCCGCGCGGCCTCCACCTCCCGCGCGAACCGCTCCCGGAACTGCGCGGTGCCGGCCAGCTCCGCGCGGATCAGCTTCACCGCGACCGGGCGGCCGCCCGGCGAGGTACCGAGGAAGACCTGGCCCATGCCGCCCTCGCCCAGCCGTCCCTCCAGGCGGTAGGGGCCGACCCACCGCGGATCGTGGGGCAACAACGCGTCCATGAGCAGTACCGTCCGTTGATCGATCGATCCGTTGGGATGAGGAGAGGGGCAGATGGTCAGGCGAGGTGCCAGAGCTGGATCGTGCTGTCCCGGGAACTGAAGGCCGCCGCGAGGGTCTTGCCGTCCGGACTGAACGCCAGGGCGGCGAGCAGAGGAGCGGCGGTCGACTCCTCCAGGTCGGCGGTGAGGGTCAGGGCGACCCGCCCGGTCCTCAGGTCCCACAGGCTGATCGTGCCGCCCGTGGCGGCTCTGGCCTTGTCCTTGACGTCGTCCTCCGGACCGAGCCCGAAGCCGCCGCCGGCGATCATCGCACGGCCCGGCCGGTACGCGGCTTCCTCAAGGCGCCGGTGCGGCGAGGTGAGGGTGGCGGCGGGCCGCCCGGTCACCCGGTCCCACAGATGGACGCCGGGCCCCGCACCGCCGATGGTCTTGCCGTCCGGGCTGATCAGCACCCTGTTGAAGCGGAACTCGACGGACTCGTCGGTGAACGTCCGGGGCTCTTCCCCGCCGTCGACCTCCCAGAGCAGCACCCGCTTTCGGGAAGCGGTGGCCACCGCCTTGCCGTCCGGGGTGAACAGCACGCCCGACGGCTCACCTGCTTCGAGCTTCTTCAGGCGGCGCCCGCCCGCCAGGTCGAAGAGCTGGAGCGTGCCTCCGCCGGCCGCGGCGAGGACCGCGCCGTCCGGACTGACCGCGAGGGAGTGCGGAGTCGGCACCGAGAGCGTCTCGAACCCGGTGAGCGCGGGCAGCGGCGCCCGGCTCCGCACGTCCCAGCGCCGCAGGGTTCCGTCCTGGCAGTCACCCACCAGCGTCCGGCCGTCCGGGCTGAAGGCCAGGCCGTTGACGTGCGGGGGCTCTCCGGCGAACTTGGTGATCGTGCGGCGGGTGACGGTGTCCCACAGCCACAGCTCACCACCGGACCCACCGGCGGCCAGGGTCCGGCCGTCCGGACTGAAGGCGAGACACAGCAGCGACTGGGGGTGTCCTTCGAGCCGGGCCACGGGACGGGTCCGGTCCTGCTCCGACGCCGATCCCGGCCAGGAGTCCCGCAACAGGTACGCGGGTACGGCGACGGCGGCCGTCGCGGCTCCGACCGTCCCGCCGAGGAGCAGCGTACGACGGGACAAGGCCCTGGCGGGAGCGGGTGCGGTGGGCTCACCCGGCAGGCCCGGCAGGCCCGGTGGTGCCGCGGCCGGCTGCGTCGGCAGGCCATGGAACTCCACACCGGGCGCGGCCCCGGCGGCACCGCCGGGCGCCCCGCCCGCGGCCGGCCCCGGCCCGGTGACCGAGAGCCGGGCCAGCACCTCGTCCATGCCGGGGCGCTGGGCGGGATCCTTGGCGAGGCACGCCCCGACCAGCTCGCGCAAGGGGACGGCCAGTCCGTCGAGCCGGGGCGCCTCGCTGACGACCCGGTGCACGATGGCCGGCACGGTCGTCGCGTCGAACGGGCTGCGGCCGGTCGCCGCGAAAGCGAGCACCGAGCCGAAGGCGAACACGTCCCCGGCGGGCGAGAGCGCCTCGCCCCGCACCTGCTCCGGTGACATGTAGGCGTACGTCCCCATGACCGGTCCGGTGCGGGTCATCGCGTCCGCGCCCGACTCGTGGGCGATCCCGAAGTCGATGATGCGCGGCCCGTCCCCGGCCATGATCACGTTGCCGGGCTTGAGGTCCCGGTGCACCAGCCCGCACCGGTGGATCGCGGCCAGCCCTTCGGCGATCCCGGCGCCGAGCCGCAGCACGGCCGCCGGATCGAGGGGCCCCTCGGCGTCGACCAGCCGCTGCAGCGTCGGACCCGGTACGAACGCGGTGGCCAGCCAAGGCGGTTCCGCCGCCGGACCGGCGTCCACGACCTGCGCCGTGTGGAACCCGCCGACCTGCCGCGCGGCGGCGGCCTCCCGCGCGAACCGCTCCCGGAACCGCGCGGTGCCGGCCAGCTCCGGCCGGATCAGCTTCACCGCGACCCGGCGGCCGCTCGCCGAGGCACCGAGGAAGACCTGCCCCATGCCGCCCTCGCCCAGCCGTCCCTCCAGGCGGTAGGGGCCGACGGCCCGCGGATCGCCCGGGCGAAGAGGCTCGGCCGCGGAACTCCGGGTTCCATCAGGGCGTATGGACTCTGTCACGCTCGGCATTGAACCATGGGCTGTCGCAAGGGGGTTGAGGGCCCCGGCAGCTGTACCTCCTGGCCGAGCACGGCGACACCGCGGAGACGTCGATGCTGCGATCGCTGTTCCTCGTATCGCGGCTGGGCCCGGACGCCGACATACTCGAAGCCGCCCGTCAGGCGGGTGTGGAGCACGTCGTACTGGTGTCGTCCATCACCGTCCAGACCCACCCGCACCTGGGCCCCGCCGCCGAGAACCTGGCGGTGGAGCAGCTGCTCAAGGCGAGCGGCATGGCCTGGACGGTCCTGCGACCGACGCAGTTCGCGTCGAACACCCTGATGTGGGCGGCTTCCACCGTGGCCACGAGACCGTCCGCGCGCCGTACGCGCAGACCGTGCTGCCGACGATCCACCCCGCGGACATCGCGGCGGTGGCCCGGGTGGCACTGACCGAGCCCGGCCACCACGGGCGCACGTACGCCCTGACCGGTCCCGAGCCGGTGACCGCCCGGCAGCAGGCCGAGGCCATCGGGGCAGCACTGGGCCGGGAGGTCCCGTTCGCCGAGACCAGCCGCCGGCAGGCCCACGCACAAATGGCCGCGGTCTTCGGCGCGGAGGCCGCGGACGCGCTGCTCGACGTCACGGGCGGAGACGTGAACGACGAGCTCCTGATGGTCCGCGACACGGTCGCACAGGTACCGGAACGCCCGCCCGCCCGTTCCGCCAGTGGGCCGAGGAGAACGCCGACGCCTTCCGCTGAACCGCCCGCACCTGCCGGGCGGGGCCTGCGAGGCGTCCGTGACCCGACGCGGGCCCGGACGTGATCGCTCCCGGGAAAACCGGGTCGCCGCCGTTCGCGGCACCGACCAGACTGGCCCGGTGGATACGCGTCGCCCCTGCCCCTGCTGTGGTCATCTGGTCTTCGATGTCGAAGACGGGTGGCCCGGTTCTTCTCTCATATGCCCGGTCTGCTCGTGGGAAGACGACCCGGTGCAGTTCCGCCGGCCGTTCAGGCCGGGTGGCGCCAACCAATGGTCGCTCGCCGAGGCTCAGCAGAACTTCCTGGCCTATGGCGCCTGCGACCAGCGGGGGCGGCGGTTCGTCCGGCCCCCGGCGGATGACGAACCTCTCGACCCGGCGTGGCGACCGATCGACCCGGCCACCGACGTGTTCGAGGAGTTCGAGGAGTTCGAGGAGCTCGCGGGCGGAGACCACCGTCCTTGGCCTGATGACGGGTCGGCCCTGTGCTGGTGGCTCCCCTCCTTCCGGGGAGCCCCCGAAGAGCCGCCGCACGATCCGAACCGCGAGGTGGTGATCGACGTCGGCTCGGCGCGCAGCGAGCGTGATCTCCACGAGGTGCTGAAGCGGGAGCTCGGCTTCCCGCCGTTCTACGGCATGAACTGGGACGCGTTCTGGGATGCGGCCACCGGCCTCGTCGAGATGCCCGGACGACTGCGCTTCGTCCGATGGGCCGAGTTGGAACGCCACGTACCACTGGCTGCCCCCGTGCTCGGCGACCAGCTGAAGCGGTACGACGAGACGGTTCGGGGGCTCAGCGTCGCCTACGAGCAGTAGCGGCATCCGGCCGGTCCTGATTCCGACCGGGCGGCGGCACGGAACGCCGAGGTCAGGAGGGGCGGTGCCGCTACGTTCGGCGGCCGCGTTCGCCGACGGAGTCGGCGAGCATGTCGTCCAGAGTCCGGTGGGGGTCCGCCGCGGTGGCGCGCCGGTACGCCCGGTCGTACGCGGCATCGCCGACCTGTGCGCGGGCCTCCCGCTCACCCTGCTCCCTGAGGGCACCCAGCTCGGGGGTGCCGCGCTGCGGGTGGCCCACCATGTGCCAGAACCGGTGTCCGAGGCCGTACGCGCACGCCGACAGCTCGCCCCGGCCCTGGGCGGCGAAGGCCACCGCCAGCAGGTCCAGCCCCAGGGCGAGACCGAAGGCGTCCCCGATCGTCTGCTTGCCGCGCAGCATGGACCGGGCGTGCCCGGCAGCGTCGGCCGCCCGCTCCCCGTAGAGCGCGATCACCGCCAGCTGGTAGTCGGCGTAGGAGCGGGCCCAGTACTCGCCCACGGCCACCGAGTCCGCCCGCAGCGCCTCCGCCTCGGTACGCGCCTGCTCCAGGAATCCGGATCCGGTCAGGCCGAAGACCCGCAGCAGCCGGCAGCGGGCCAGTGAGGCGGGTCCGGCGATCGAGGCGGACAACACCCGGTCCGCTTCGTGGAGGGCGGTCAGCGGCTTGCCGCGCAGGAGCAGGACCAGTCCGTGCAGGTACGCCGCGTCCGCGACCAGCGCTCCGTCCCCGGCGGCCTCGGCGGCGACCCTGGCTTCGCGGCTGAGCCGCTGCGCGAGGTCGTAGCTCCCCTGCAGGCAGCGCACCACACCCAGGGACCACAGCGCCTTCGCCTGGACCACGGCCGGTGCCTTCACCAGTTGCAGGAACTCGCCCAGGTAGTGGCCCGCCTCGTGCAGATGGCCGCAGCACGCCCAGAAGAACCCGACCCGGCCGGCCATCGCCACGGCCTCCTCGGGGGCGGTCAGCAGCAAGTGCTCCAGTGCCGCGCAGAGATCGTCGTGGGAGCGGGCGAGCCCGGCGTAGGCCCGTTGCTGGCCCCGGCCCCACCACGCCTCGTCGGCGGCGGCCGTCGTACGGCTGAAGTAGCCGGCGTGCCGGTCGGCCACGGCCTCGCGCTCGCCGATCTCCGCCAGCCACATCGCACCGTACTCGCGGACCGTGTCGAGCATCCGTACCCGGCCGTCCCCGAGTGCGACGATGCTCTTGTTCTGCAGTCCGGCCAGGGCGCTGGTGAGCGCCGCCGGATCCAACGGGCCCCCGCCGCACACCTGGAGCACCGCTTCCGGTGTGGGGCGGGACCGGAAGACCGACATCCGTGCCCACAACAGGCGCTCGGCGGGACTGCACAGCTCGTGGCTCCAGCCGATGGTGGTCACCAGAGCCCGGTGCCGCGCCGGACCCACGCAGACGTCCCGGCTCCCGCCCAGTTCCAGCCGGCGGCCCAGGCCCGCGGCAAGTGCACTCACATCGTGCTCCCGCAGGAGCCCGGCGGCCAGTTCCAGGGCCAGCGGGACGCCCTCCAGCCACCGGCACACGGCCGCGGCCGCTGCCCGGTCTCCGGGCCCCGTCCACCGCGCACCGACGGCGTCGGCGCGCTCGGTGAACAGCGCCAGTCCGTCGGTCTCGGGGTCCAACGGGTCGACCCCCTGCACCCGTTCGCCCCGCAACCCCAGGGGTTCGCGACTGGTGGCGAGCACCACCAGGCGGGGACAGCGGGCCAGCAGGTACTCCACCAGCGCGGCGCACTCCTCCCGCACGTGTTCGCAGGAGTCCAGCACGAGCAGCACCCGGCGCTCGCCGATCCAGCTGCCGAGCGCCTCTCCCGGGTCCCGGGTCGAATGGTCGGCGAGCCCGCAGGCATCCGCCACCGCCGCCGCGAACAGCGGCCGGCCGGACAGCGACCACAACGGGGCCCAGTACACGGCCTCGTAGGGCTCACCGGGCGCTCGCCGTGCCGTGTGGTCGGCCAGCCGGGACTTGCCGACACCGCCACCCCCGACCAAGGTGACCAGGCGGCGCGTCCGCAGCCCGGTCATCAGTTCGGCGACCTCACCCGTTCGCCCTACGAAAGACCCTTGCACCGGCGGAATCCCACTGTCCACGCCGCCATTCTCGGGCACGCGACCGGAGAACCGGAACTGCGGAGGTCAGCCGGTGATCGAGAAGACGATCAAGCCGTCCTCGGCCCACCACCAGGCGCCCTCGCCCTCCTTCCACTCCGAGGCCCAGCTGTCGAGTGCCTCGATGAGCTCCGCGAGGTCGTACCGGAAATCGGTGTCGACGCGGTCCAGCACCGCGCGGTAGGCCTCCACCGCGGGGACGGCCTTCGCCAGGGGCCAGCACCCGATCTCCGGTGAACCCTCCAGGGGAGAAGGTATGCGGAATCCGATCTGCGAGGGCGGGCCGCTGAACAGGTACTGGTAGGGCAGCAGGTCGGCCGGTACGCCCACCGAGCTGAGGGCGTCGTCCAGGGCGGAGAAGTAGGTGACGGGGCTCCGGTAGCTCGCCAGGGTCGAGCCGTCGCTGCCGTTGTGGTCGATGACGATCTGGAGGGCGGTGTAGTAGGCGCAGCCGGCGTAATCGGCGGCGGAGTCGGCACGGCCGGAGAAGAGCTCTTCCAGGGCGTCGGGGACCGACAGCCCCCAGTCCACGCCCTGGCGGTCGAGGCTGTCCTGATGGGCCTTCGCACTGGCGCGCATGGTGTCCAGGCGTTCTGTTTCGTCGGCGCTGAGGTCCAGGGCGGGCACGAAGCGCGTGATCTCGCCGGGGTTCGCCATGCTGTAGTTCACTACCTTGCTCATGGGTCCATGCTGCCAAAGGGCACTGACAACCCGGCGTCCACGCGCACCCTCAGGGCGTGCGCCCCGTCCACGCCACCAGACGGTCGATGGCCCGCGCCCCGGGCTCCACGGCCACCACCTCGGCGAAGGGGATCCGCCCGCCGCGGGGTTCGGCCGGCAGCGCGCGGCGGACGACGTCGATCACCCGCTCGATGAGGGCCGCGTCCCAGTCCGGGTCCTGACCGGTCGCCTTCGCCAGGTCCCAGGTGTGCACGGTGAGTTCGTGGGTGTAGACCGCCGCGGCGGCCGCGCCCGGCAGGACTCCCATCGGCAGGCGCAGCTGCCGGCCGAGGACGCCCGGATCCGCCCACACCTCCGCGACCTCGCGGGCGCCCGGCTCCCAGGCCGCCGCCCATCCGCCGTCGGCGACCTCGTCGGCGAAGGACGGGACGCTGAACGGGTCCTCGCCACGCCCGATCACCGAGATCCGCCGGACGACGGCGACCAGGTGGCTCGACAGCCGCCGTACGTCGAACTCCTCGCAAGGGGTCGGGGCGTCGTACTGCCCGGGCCGGACGGCGGCCAGCGTACGGCCGGCCAGTTCGACGGCGGCGGCGAGGTCGTCCCGCGGATCGAAGGAGGAGAGCTGCTCGGTCTTGTTCGTGTTCGTGTTCGTGTTCATGCGTTCATCCTGGAAGCAGAAGTGGCCACCTTCTGGCCAGTTTTCCGAAGACAATGGAAAGCGACCGACGACGAGGACGCCCGCGCAGGAGGAACCGGACACGTGAGAGCCGACCGGCTGGTGGCGACCCTGCTCTTCCTCCAGGAGCGAGGCCGCGTCACCGTCCCCGAAGTGGCCGCCGAACTGGAGGTGTCCGAGCGCACCGCGCGCCGGGACCTGGAGGCCCTGGCCGCGTCCGGCATCCCGGTCTACTCCCAGCGCGGACGCGGCGGCGGCTGGTCCCTCGTCGGCGGGGCCCGTACGAACCTCACCGGCCTGACCGCCGACGAGATCCGGGCCCTGTTCCTCGTCACCGGCCCGCTGTCGGCCACCCCCGAACTGCGCACCACCCTGCGCAAACTGGTCCGGGCCCTGCCGCCGCCCCTGAGGGAGCAGGCCCAGGCCGCGACCCGCGCAGGGGTCGTCGACGCCACGGACTGGTCCCGCAACGCCGTCACCGCCGACGCCGCCCACCGCTCCGCGCTCCAGGACGCCGTCGTGGACGGGAACCGCGTCCGCCTCGGTTACGCGGGCGTCGGCAAACCGCCCGGCGAACGTACGGTGGACCCCCTCGGACTCGTGGCCAAGGCCGGGGTGGACTACCTCGTCGCCGGTACCGACAAGGGCCCCCGCACCTTCCGGCTCAGCCGGGTCACCTCCGTCGAGCCGACCGGCGAACCGGTCGTACGGCCGCCCGACTTCGACCTCGCCACGGCATGGCGGGAGCTGTCCGGGGCCTTCCAGGACGGCATGCACGCGGTGACCGCCCGTGCCCGCGTCCGCCCGGACGCGCTGGCCCTGCTGCAACGGTTCCTCGGCGGCCGCGTGCGCGTCGGCGGGACCCTGCCCGACGGCTGGACCGAGGTGTGGGTCGACGGCCCGGCCGCGAAGGCCCTGGCGGGGCATCTGGCCGGGCTGGGAGCGCGGGTCGAGGTGCTGGAGCCGCCGGAGGTACGGCAGTGGCTGGCCCGGACGGGTGCCGAACTGACGGGGATGTACGCGGAGGACTGACCGCACGCCCCACGCGGGCACGCACGCGGGCACGCACGCGGGCACGCACGCGGGCACGCACGTGGGCACGCACGCGGGACCCACGCGGGACCCACGCGGGCACGCCCCCGGTGGTCAGCCCGCCCCCGCGCCCCGGCCCCCGCCCGCGGCGGCCCGTTCCAGTGCTTCCAGGACCGTGTCCCGGAACAACGCGGCCTTGTACCCGGTCTGCGGCAGGGGCCTGCACCGGGCGAGCACCGTCGCGGCGGCCGCGGCGAGGACCTCGGGGCGGGCGTCCCGGCCGATCAGGGAGGCCTCCACCTCCGGCAGCCGCAGCGGTACGCGCGCCACCCCGCCCGCCGCGACGGCGGCGTGCGTGACGGTGGCGCCGTCGAGCACCAGCCGTACCGAGGCCTCGACCAGGGGCCACTCGGCGTGGGCCCGGCTGATGGACCGGTGGTAGCCGGGGCGTTCGCCGGGCCACGGGGCGGGCAGGCGCACCGCCGTGAGGATCTGCCCCGGGCCGAGCAGGTGGTCGGTGCGGAAGAGGCGGTCGCCGTCCCCGTACAGCGCGGCCACGTCGCGCGGGGATTCGCCGTGGACCTCGGCCTGCGCGTCGTAGGTGAGCAGGGCCACCGCCAGGGTCGACGGGTGCGGGGTGACGCAGGGGCCGTCGCCGCACACCACCCCGAACAGGTGGTCGCCCCGGCGGGCGGGGCATTCCGTCCCGCCCTTCTGGAAGCAGCCGACGTGCGGATTGCGGTAGTACCAGCAGCGGTTGCGCTGGAGGAGGTTGCCGCCGAGGGTCCCGGCGGCCCGGATCTGCGGGGTGGCCGCGGTCCCGGCCGCCGGCGCCAGCGCCGGCCAGCCGTCGCGCACGCGCGGGTCGGCGGCCAGCGCGGCCAGGGTGGTCAGGGCGCCGATCCGCAGCCCGCCCCCGGGCAGCGCGGTGATGCCCCGCAGCTGCCCGGCACCGCCGAGATCGGTGAAGGGGCCGGGGGAGATGCCGGTGCGCTGCCGGGCGGTGGTGTCGGTCCCGCCGGCGCGCAGCTCCCCGCCGCGGGCCAGGACGGCGGCCGAAAGGTCGGACAGGGCGGACTCGGAGCCGGGCTCGTCGCTCATGCGGCCGGTCCTTCCAGGATCCGGTCGGGCCGGATGGGCATGTCGTACGGGCGCCTGCCGGTCGCGTCGTGGACCGCGTTGGCCAGGCACGCCGCCGTCGGCAGGGTCGCGATCTCGCCGAGGCCGACACCGCCGCCGGGGACGTGGCCGAAGCCCTCCTGATGGAAATGGACGGTGATCTCGGGGGTGTCGCCGATGCCGGGGATGCGGTAGTCCTCCAGGTTCTCCGTCAGCACCCGGCCGGTGGCCGGGTCGGTGCGGCGCTCCTCGTACAGGGCGTATCCGATGCCCTGGACGACGGCGCCCTCGCACTGGCTGCGGGCCAGCCGCTCTTCGTGGATGCGCCCCGCGGCGATGCCGCTCCACACCCGCAGCGGACGGATCCGGCCGAGACGCGTGTCCACCTCCACCTCGGCGACCTGCACCGATCCGGTGAATCCCCGTCCGATCGCCACGCTGCCCATGGTGAGGCCGAACGGGGTGACGAAGCCCCGGCGGTCGCGGGTGCGGCGGCCCGTCACCCGCAGGCCGTGCGCCGCGTCCAGCCGGGCGGTGACGTCACCGCCGCCGAGGGCCTCGCGCAGCCGCCGGGCGGCGTCCGCGGCGGCGGGCACGACGGAGGGCGTCGTACGGCTGCCGCCGGAGGTCGGACCGTGCACGGCGGCGCTGTGGCCGACCTCCGCGCGCACCCGGGCCTCCGGAACGCCGAGGCCCTCGGCGACGGCCCGGTGCAGCACGGTCCGCGATCCCGTGCCCATGTCCTGCACCGCGCAGCGGGCGACGACGACCCCGTCCTCGACGGTGAGCTCGACCTCGGTGGCGGGGTCGAGGAAGTAGAGCCAGTTGGCCGCCGCGACGCCGACCCCCCGGCGGAACCGCCCGGTGCCGCCGCGCGGCCCCGACGACCAGACGGGCAGGGCGGCGGCCCAGTCGTACAGGGCGTGCCGCTTGGGATTGCCGTCCCAGCGGCGCCGCAGGGCGATCGGGTCCTCGCCGAGGCGGTGGGCCATCTCGTCGACGGCCTGTTCCAGGGCCCAGCACATCGTGGGCCCGCCCGGGCCGCGGAAGGGGGCGCCCGGCGGCCGGTGGGTGACCGTGTCGAAGTCGCGCAGCCGGCGCGGGGCCCTGCCGTACACGAACCGGGCCAGGGCGGCGACGGTGCCGCCGACCGCGATCCCGCCGTCGGTGTCGACGTCCACGGCCAGCGCGCTCAGCCCGCCGCCGGCGTCCGCGGCCATCGCCAGCCGGATCCGGGTGCCGGGCCGGTACCCGCCGTCGACCAGCTCCTCGTCCCGGTCCAGCACCACCCGGACGGGTGCGTCGTGCAGCCGGGCCAGCTCGACGGCCGCGACGACATCGGCGGTCAGCCCCATCTTGCAGCCGAAGCCACCGCCCACGTGGACGGCCTTCGCCACCACCCGGTCGGCGGGTACGCCGAACCGCTCGGCGGCGAGCACGGCGACCTCCTTCACCGACTGCGTGGACACCTCCAGATGGAGGGTCCCGTCCACCCACCGGGCCAGGCAGGCGTGCGGTTCCAGCGGGGTGTGCGTCTGCGCGGCGGTCGTGAACACGCCCTCCACCAGCCGTTCGGGGCTGCGGGTACGGGCTTCCAGGATGCGGCGCACGGCGGTGGCGGGACGCCTGCTCATGGCGGACGGGCCCCGCAGGTTCCCGCGCCAGCGCGCGGGCACGAGCTGGGGAGTCTCACCCGATCCGGGCGCCCGGCCGCGCGCGGCCTTGTCCTCGTAGACGAGCGGCCCCTCACCCGCCCGGGCCTGCCGGGCGTCCAGCGCCGCGGGCAGCACTTCGTAGTCCACCCGCACCCGCGCGGCCGCCGCCAGTACGCCGGCCCGGTCCGGCGCCGCGACCGCCGCCACCGGCTGGCCGACGTAGCGCACGACGCCGTCGGGAGGCAGCAGCGGCACCACCGGCACGTCCCCGGCCTCCAGGGAGCGTACGTGCGCGTGCGCGTGCGGAGACCGGATGATCATCCCCTGCAGCAGTCCCTCGGGGCGCTGGTCCGTCGTGTAGCGGGCCGACCCGTCGACCTTCTCCGGTGCCTCGACGCGCGGGAGCGCGGGCTCCCGCCCGGCGGCCGGCGCCGTGTCGTAGTCGCCCGCACAGGCCGCGGCCACCGCGCCGATGATCGCCTCGTACGCGCCGCACCGGCACAGGTGGCCCGCCAGCGCCTCGGAGATCCGCTCCCGCCCCGGGCGGACGCGTCCGTTCGCGGCCCGCCACCGTTCGAAGAACGCCGCTGCCTCGACCACGAACCCCGGGGTGCAGTAGCCGCACTGGAGGGCGTCCCCGGCCGCGAAGGCACGGGCCACCGGGTGGCCGGACAGGCCCTCCACCGTCGTCACCCGGCGACCGGCCAGCAGGACGGCCGGCGTCACGCAGGACACCCGGGGATCACCGTCGACCTGGATCGTGCACGCCCCGCACACCCCGCCCCCGCAGACCAGCTTGGTGCCGGTCAATCCGAGCCGGTCGCGCACCACCTCCACGGCGGCCGGGTCGTCGTCCACGTCCACCACGCGCCGGGCACCGTTGACCTCGAACTCCACGGGACGCACTCCTCGGCCATGGGCGCGACCACCGGCTATCACGCGCACCCTCACGCTCCTTGATATCCCGCATGCGCTTCCGCCGCAGTTCGGCGCGGCCGACGGCCCAGCGCTCCGGCCCCCTTCCCCCCCCCGGCGGCACCGACCTCCCCGCCGACCGGATCCCCGAGCCGCGCCTTCACCAGCGGACGGCATGCGGGCCCGCTCTCCCCGGCTACCTCACCCGCGGTCGGAAGCGGTGGGCCCGTCCGGCCTTGCACCTGCGGACCCGACGGGCTCGGGCCCCCGGCGGAACGCGGCCCGGTAGGCGCTCGGGCGCCGGCCGGTGTGGCGGGCGAAGAGCGCGGCGAAGGTGCCGGGGTCCTGGTATCCGACGGCCGCCGCGACCGCGGCGACGGTGCGGTCGGTGGACTCCAGCAGATGGCGGGCCCGGCGGACCCGGGCGCCCTGGAGATGGACCAGCGGGCTGTGCCCGGTCTCCCCGGCGAAGCGGCGCAGCAGCGTACGGGTGCTGACCTGGAAGGCTTCCGCGAGGGCGGCGAGGTCGTAACGCTCGGCGAGGTTCTGGTCGAGACGCCGCATGACCCGCTGGGAGAACTCCCGGCCGGGCTGGGGCAGGAGCCGGGGATCGACGTACGGGGCCTGGGAGGCCCGCGCGTCGTCGAGGAGCGCGACACGGGCGGTGGCCCGGGCCACCCGGGCGCCGTGGTGCCGGCGGATCAGGTCCAGGGCGAAGTCGTACATCGCGCTGAAGGCGGCCGTGGTCGTCACGCCCCCGTCGGTGACGACCAGCTGCCGGGGCTGCACTTCCGCTCCGGGACAGCGCCGGGCCAGTTCCCCGGCGTGCAGCCACGAGGTGGTGGCCCGGCGCCGGTCGAGGAGGCCCGCCTCGGCGAGCAGGAACGCGCCGACGCACAGGGAGACGACGGCGGTGCCGGCCGCGGCCTGCGCCCGGATCGCCGCGGTCTCCGGGGCGAGGCGGCCGAGCAGGGCGTCGAGGTCCGTGCCCGGACGCAGCTCGAAGCCGGGGACCACGAGGACGTCGACCTCGCGCAGGGGCCGCACCTCCAGGCTCGCGCCGCCCGAAGCCGTGACCCGGCGGCGGGGCGAGACGACCGACACCCGGCAGCCGGGCGCCTCCGGCCCGGCGACGTGCCCGGCCATCGTCAACAGGTCCGGCACGCCGAACACTTCGGACGCGAAGCAGCCCGGGTACGCCAGGACCCCGACCCGCAGTTCCCCCGGCCCGTCGCCGCCCGCCGCCGGCTGCCCGTCCTCCGCCCTCACCCGTACCCCCTGCCGCCCCGCACCCCGTCCCGCCTCCGCACAGGATATGGCGAGATCGCCTCCGGCCCCGGCGATCCCGCCCCTCACCCGGCGGCCGGTTCCGCGTCAGGCTGACCCCATGACCCAAGACGACGCCCTCACCGACTTCACCCGCCGGACCATGGCCGTGGAGGGGGTGGCGAAGACCGTGTACGTGGCCGGGACCGGTCCCGCGGTCGTGGTGCTGCCCGAGATGCCGGGCATCAGCCCCGACGTCCTGCGGCTCGCGCGGTGGGTGCGGGACGCGGGTTTCACCGTCCACGTGCCCTCCCTCTTCGGGACGGACGGCGCCTTCCCCACCGTCGACGGCGGCCGGGAGGTCGTCCGCCGCGCATGCGTCAGCGCGGAGTTCCGCGCCTTCGCCGGGGGCGGCACCAGCCCGGTGACGCTCTGGCTGCGCGGCCTGGCGCGCCAGGCCCACTCGGAGTGCGGCGGGCCGGGCGTGGGGGCGATCGGGCTGTGCTTCACGGGGAACTTCGCCCTCACCATGGCCCTGGAGCCCGCCGTGATCGCCCCGGTGGTCAACCACCCGTCGCTGCCGCTCGACGACCCCGGCGGAATCGAACTCGACCCGGCGGACGCCCGAGCGGTGCGCGACCGCCTCGACCGCGACGGGCTCACCGTCCTCGCCTACCGCTTCGAGGGCGACCGCTGGTGCACGGGGCAGCGCTTCGCCGCCTACCGGGCCCTGCTGGGCGAGGCCTTCGACGGCCGCGTCCTCCCGGACACCGCCGCCAACCCGGCGCCGCCGCCCTTCTTCGCCGACCTGGTCGGCACCCCGCACAGCGTCGTCACCGCCCACCTCGTCGACGAGGCGGGCCACCCCACGGTCCGGGCACGCGACGAGATCCTCACCTTCCTCACCGACCGCCTGCACCCTATTCGACGCGGAATCGCTGCAAGTTGATCGGCCAGTGGGACCCGGTGACCCTTGACTGCATCGCGTCCCGGCTGAAAACCCGCCCATCCGGCAGGGGCGCCGCACCGAATCGACGGGCGAGACGACAGACCGACGACGGACGAGACGACAGACGAGAACCGGGACCACGGGGCCGGCGGCAGCGTCCCCCGGGCCCCCAGACAGCACGGGGTGGAGCGATGGACCGCAAGAGCATCGCGGTGGTGGGGTCGGGGGTGGCCGGGCTCACGGCCGCGCACATCCTGTCCCGCGCGCACGACGTGGTCCTCTACGAGGCGGACGGACGCCTCGGGGGCCACGCGCACACCCATGAGCTGCCGGCCGCCGGCGGGGGAACGGTCGCCGTCGACACCGGCTTCATCGTCCACAACGAACGGACCTACCCCCACCTCCTGCGGCTCTTCCGCGAACTGGGCGTGGCCACGCAGGACTCCGAGATGAGCATGTCGGTCCGGTGCGACGGCTGCCGCCTCGAATACGCGGGCGCCCGCGGCCCGTACGGACTTCTGGGCGGCGGGAACCTGCTGCGCGGCCGCCACCTGCTGATGCTCGCCGACGTCCCCCGGTTCCACCGCGCCGCACGACGGCTGCTCGCCGACGGCGACACGGCCCGCACCCTGGCCGGCTTCCTGCACGAGAACCGTTTCCCGCCCTACTTCGTCAGCCACTTCGCCATCCCCCTGGTCGCCGCCGTGTGGTCCTGCGCACCGGCCACCGCACTGCGGTACCCGGCCGCCTACCTCTTCCGCTTCCTCGACCACCACGGACTGCTCTCGGTCACCGGATCCCCGCGCTGGAAGACCGTCACCGGAGGATCCAAGGCCTACGTCGAGCGGGCCGCCAAGGCCCCGGCCCGCGTCCTGACCTCCACACCGGTCCGCAAGGTCGTGCGCGGCGCCGGCCGCGTACGCCTCGTCACGGACGACGGCGAGACGGCCGAACACGCCGCCGTCGTCATCGCCGTCCACCCCGACCAGGCACTGCGACTCCTCGCCGACCCCACCGAGCAGGAACGACGCGTCCTCGGCGCCTTCACCTACTCCCGCAATCCGACCGTGCTGCACCGCGACACCTCGCTCCTGCCCCGGAGCGGCCACGCACGGGCGGCATGGAACTACTGGCTGCCCTCCTGCTCCGCCCGCCCGGGAACGGTGCAGGTCAGCTACGACATGAACCGGCTCCACCGGCTACCCGCCGGCCACGCGCCGCACATCGTCACCCTCAACCCCGGCGACCGGATCGACGAGAGCACCGTCCTGGCCCGCATGACCTACGAACACCCGGTCTACACGGCCGAGTCGGTCGCGGCGCAACGCCTGCTGCCCACCCTCGACGACGGCGTCACCGCCTACGCGGGCGCCTACCACGGATGGGGATTCCACGAGGACGGCTGCCGCTCCGGCGCCCGGGCCGCCGCATCCCTCGGAGTGACCTGGTGACCGGCGCCCCCTCCGGCCCCGCTCCACACGTGCCGGCCCTGTACGCGACCGAGGTGCGGCACACCCGCTCCCAGCCCTTCCGGTACGCCGTCGCGCACCGGACGTACATGTGGCTGGTCGACGTGGACGACCTTCCCGTCCTGCCCCGCGCCCTGCGCCCGTTCGCCCGCTTCGACGCCCGCGACCACTTCTCCGGCCGTGCCCCCACCCTGCGCGCCGGCCTCGACGCCCACCTCGCCGCCCAGGGCGTCCACGGCGCCGACGGCCGGGTCCTCATGCTGGCGCACGCCCGCGTGCTGGGACACGTCTTCAACCCCCTGACCCTGTACTGGTGCCACGACCGCTCCGGCGGCCTCGTCTGCGTCGTCGCGGAGGTCCACAACACCTACGGCGGGCGGCACTGCTACCTCCTGCGCCCCGACGACCGCGGCCGTGCCGAGGTGGCCAAGGACTTCTACGTCTCCCCGTTCTTCGGCGTCGAGGGCGGCTACCGGATGAGGCTGCCCCTGCCCGGTGACCGCCTCGACCTGACCGTCCAGCTCCGCCACCCCGACGGCTCACGCCCCTTGACCGCCACCGTCCGCGGAACGCACCGCCCCGCCGGGACCCGCGCACTGCTCGCGGCCCTGCTGCGCAACCCGTGGCCGACCGCCGGAGTGTCGCTCGGCATCCGCCGGCACGGAATCCGCCTCTACCTCAAAGGCCTGCCCGTCCAGCCGCGGCCCACCCGCCCGGCCCGTCCCGTCCAGGAAGACGCGCTGTGACCCTCGCCCTCCCCCCTGCCCCCCAGGGCGGCACCCGCACCGGCCGCCACCTGGTCGACGCCGGCCTGTGGCCCGACGTGGCCCGCCTGCCGCACGCCTCGCCCCTGCGCACCGCGCTCGCCCGCCGGATCGTGCGACGCGCCTTCGGCCGCCTGCCGTTGCGGGTGCGGACCGCCGGCGCCGGGACGCGGATCCCCCGGCAGCCCGACGGAACACGGGACGGCCTGCCGACCCTGACCCTGCACGATCCCGAGGCGTTCTACCGGCGGATCGGCGCCGACGGCCTGATCGGCTTCGGCGAGTCCTACACGGCCGGCGAATGGGACAGCGACGACCTCGCCGGGCTCCTGACCGTCCTGGCCCGGCACGTGGACGACCTCGTACCGCAGGCCCTGCGCCAGTTGCGCAGCCTCTGGGTCCGCCGCAGGCCCGTCGCGGACCTGAACACCGTCGACGGGGCCCGCCGCAACGTCCACCGGCACTACGACCTCTCCAACGACCTCTTCGCCACCTTCCTCGACCCCACCCTCACCTACTCCTCGGCCGTCTTCACCTCGCTCCCGGCCGGCGCCGAGGACCTGACCGCGGCACAGCACCGCAAGATCGACCGGCTCCTCGACCTCGCCGGGACCGGACCGGGCACCAGCCTCCTGGAGATCGGTACGGGCTGGGGCGAACTCGCCGTCCGGGCCGCCCGGCGCGGCGCCCGCGTACGCACCATCACCCTGTCCCGGGAACAGCGCGACCTCGCCCTCACCCGGATCGCGGACGCCGGGGTCGCCGACCGGGTCACCGTCGAGCTGTGCGACTACCGCCGCGTCGAAGGCAGGTACGACGCCGTCGTCAGCGTCGAGATGATCGAAGCCGTGGGAGCCGCCTACTGGCCCGCCTACTTCAGCGCACTGCACCGGCTGCTGGCCCCCGGCGGCCGTGCCGTGCTCCAGGCCATCACCATGCCCCACGACCGGATGCTGCACACGGCACGCACCCACACCTGGATCAGCAAGTACGTCTTCCCCGGCGGACTCATCCCCTCCAGGGAGGCCGTCGCCCGACAGAGCGCGGCCGCCGGGCTGTCCGTCGTCCACGACACCGGTTACGGCGACCACTACGCGCAAACGCTGCGGCTGTGGCGCGAGCGGTTCCTGCACCGGTCCGCCGCCGTGTCCGCCCTCGGCTTCGACCGCGCCTTCCTGCGGATGTGGGAGCTCTACCTCGCCTACTCCGAGGCCGGCTTCCGCTCCCGCTACCTCGACGTGCGCCAGCTCGTCCTCACCGGCCGGGACACGGCGCACGACGCGAACGGACCGGGCACGTGAGCACCATCGACACCGGAGCCCTCGCCACCGTCCTCGCCGCATCGGCGGGTACGGCGCTCGCCGTCATGCTGCTCACCTTCGCCGCGGCCACGGCCAAGGGGGTGCACCGGATCGTCGACAGCGCCTGGGGGCTGGCCTTCGCCGCCGTCGCCGTGGTCGCCTGGTTCCTCTCGGCCGGCCACGGCGACCCCGCGCGAAGGACCGTGGTGGCCCTCGCCACCGTCGTGTGGGGGCTGCGCCTCGCGGTGCACATCGCCCGGCGCGGACGCGGCCACGGAGAAGACCCCCGGTACGAGCGCATGCTCGCGCGGGCACCCGGCAGCAGGGCCCTCTACGCCCTCCGCACCATCTACCTCCTCCAGGGATCCCTGGTCTGGCTCGTCTCCCTCCCCGTCCAGGTGGCCGTGCTGCTGCCCCGGTCCCCGGACGCCGCGGCCGTACTGGGGCTCGCCCTGTGGGCCGTCGGCCTGTTCTTCGAGGCCGTCGGGGACCACCAGCTCGCCCGGTTCAAGACCGACCCGGCGAACAAGGGCCGCATCATGGACCGCGGCCTGTGGTCCTGGACCCGGCACCCCAACTACTTCGGCGACTTCCTCGTCTGGTGGGGCCTGTACCTGACGGCCTGCGCCACCTGGCAGACCGCCCTGGCCACCGTCGTCTCCCCGCTCCTGATGAGCGCCCTGCTGATCAAGGGCAGCGGCAAGCGCCTGCTGGAGGCCCACATGGCCGGCCGCCCCGGCTACGCCGCGTACCTGGCCCGCACCAGCGGCTTCTTCCCCCGGCCGCCACGCTCCGGGGACCGGCCACGATGAAGACCGCGACCTTCCTCCGGGCCACCCGGTCCCCACGCCCGCCTCCCGGCTCCTCACCCCGGGCCCCCTCCGCCGCGGTGCTCCTGCTGCACGGCGGACGCGCCGAGGACCTGCGGCCCCCACCGCTGCTGAACCCGCCCGCCTGGCGCATGCGCTTCCTCTCCGCCGCTCTCGCACGGGCCCTGAGCGGACGTGACGTCCTCATCACCACCCTCCGCTACCGCCGCCGGGGGTGGAACGGCCCGCGCGCCGACCCCGCCCGGGACGCCGTCGCCGCGCTCGACCGGCTCCACGCACACCACGGCGACATCCCCGTCGTCCTCATCGGCCATTCCATGGGCGGCCGCGCCGCCCTGCGGGCCGCCGGCCACCCCTGCGTACGAGGAGTGATCGCCCTGGCCCCCTGGTGCCCGCCGGAGGAACCCGTCGGCCATCTCGCGGGCCGCGAGGTGTACGTGCTGCACGACGAGCGGGACCGGGTCACCTCCGCCCGGCAGTCCTGGGACTTCGTACGCCGGGCACGAGCCGCCGGCGCCTCTGCCGTCGCCGTCCGCATGGAGGCGGGCGGCCACACCATGCTGCGCGGCAGCCGCTCCTGGCACCGGCACACCTCCGAGATCGTGGAACGCCTCCTCTCACCGCGATGAGGGAACCGCCTCGGCGCGCGCGTCCCGGTAGAGGGCGGAAACCGCGTCCAAGGCCTCCCGCAGCCCGCGCGGACGCCGCATACCGCCGACGGCGGCCCGTACGGACCAGCCCGGACCGGCCAGGAGCACCAGGGGAGCGGTCCTCGCCCCCTTGAGGCCGAACGCCGTCGACGCCACCTGCCGGGCCAGCACGCCGTCCGCCGTGGAGCGGGACTGCGACCACAGCACCACGGCCCTCGGCCCCGACCGGGCCACGGCCGCCCGCAGGGCCTCCGCCGGCACGGCCGCACCGAACATCCGGGTCGGCACCCCCCGCTCGGCCAGGCCCGCGGCCAGCGCCTCCAGGGGCAGCGTGTGCTGCTCACCGGGAAGACAGGCCAGCACCACCGGCGCCGCGCGGGCCGGCACCCCGCGATCACTGACGGCCGCCCGCCGCAGCACGGTCGACACGTACCACGACAGCAAGTGCTCCACCTCGACGTAGCGGTCGTCCGTGGACTCCCACTTGCGGCCCACCGCGTGCAGGGTCGGCACCATCACCTCCTCCCACGCGACCACCAGACCGTGGGCCTCCATCGTCTGCCGCAGCAGGGCCTCCATGGCCGGACCGTCGAGCCGGACCGCGGCACGCGCCAGCCCGCGGCACTCCTGACGCACCTCACCCAGCGGCAGCCCACCACCCGGACCACCCGGACGGCTCCGCCCGCGTCCGCCCGGCGGCGGCCCGACACCTTCCTCCGCCACGGGCGGCGAAGAACCCGCGCGGACATCCGGAGCGGGCCGGCCGCGCACGGCCAACGCCGCGCGGGCTGCCTCGGCCGGCGGGATACCGGAAGAGGTGAGCCGGCACATCTCCTCGAGCATCGCGATGTCGCCGGGCATCCAGCGCCGGTGCCTCCCGCCCTCCCGGACAGCCGGCCCGATGCCGTACCGCTGCTCCCAGGAACGCACCGTCGTGGGCGAGACCCCCAGACGCCGTGCCACCGCGCCCGTCGTGACACCGAGACCCGTTCCGGACATGCCTCCATGGTACGACGCACAATCGCTGCGAGTCGGGCGACCGCAGCCGCATCCGGGAGGCCGCCCACGGCGGAAGACCTGGCAGGAACGCCACTGCCTGCCGAGGAGACGACATGATCCACGTGACGCGCACGATGCTCGTTCCCCGCCCGATCGAGGACGCGGTCGGCTACTTCGCGGACTTCGCCCGCACACAGGAGTGGGATCCCGCGACCGTCTCCTGCATCCGCCTGGACCGGGGACCCGTGGAGCCGGGCGCGCGCTGGCGCAACCTCTCGCGCTTCCGCGGGCGCACCAGCGAACTGGAGTACCGGCTCGACGTCCGACGGGCCGACCACCTCGTGTTCACCGGCGAGAACGGCACGGTCCTCGTCACGGACGACCTCAGCTTCACGCCGGCGTCCGCCGAGTCGACACGACTGACCTACGCCGCGACCTTCGCGTTCAAGGGCATCGCCCGCCTGGCGGCCCCGTTCCTCCGCAGGGAAGTCGCCCGGCTCGCCGACGCCGTCGCCGCCGAGGTGCCCCGTGTCACGGCTCACTGCGGCGGAGCGGGCCTCCGGTGACACCCGACGGCTCCTCCTGGACGGTCGCACCCGACGGAGGGCGCCCCGAAGGGCGTACCTGCTCGCATCTGGCGGCCCTGCCCGCAGCGCCGGAACCCGTCCTCCGCGTGTGCGCCCCCTGCCGCGCCCGCGGCTGGACCTGGAGCCGGCTGCGATGGTGCACCACGTGCGGGCACGTCGGATGCTGCGACAGCTCCCGAGGACGTCACGCCCACGACCACCACGCCCGGACCGGACACCCGGTGGTCTTCTCGCTGGCCCCCGACGAGGACTGGGCCTGGTGCTACACCGACGAAGTCTTCCTGGTCCGCACCGGGACAGGCCGCTCGAACGCATCGGGCTGACGCTGAGGAGGCCGGCTGCGGCGATAGGGTGGCCGCCTTCTTCGTCGTCCGCCTCGCCGGCTGGTAGCCCGCGGCCCGGCACCCGCCGCCCGGGCGGCCGGTTTTCGCCCTGCTGCCCGCACGCGAGCCCGAAGGGAGGGATGCTGGGCCCATGCCGTGGCCACAGGCCGTCATCCGCGGGCTCCAATCCCGGGCCGGAGAGCAACTGCTGCTCCGGATCGCCGGGCCGCAGGCGCGCCGGCGCCGTACCCGCATCCATGCGACTCCCGGCCCGCGCTGGTTCCGCCCCGGCCGCCCGATACGGACCGTGCACGCGGACGCCTCCATGTACGTCGGCGGCCTCGCCGCCCTGCTGATGCAGTCGCTGCACCCCGTCGCGATGACGGCCGTCTGGGCCCACTCCGGGTTCAGGGGGGATCCCTGGGGCCGCCTCCAGCGCACCAGCGCCTTCCTGGCCGTCACCACCTTCGGCACGGACCAGGACGCCGAGCGGGCGGTGCTCCGGGTACGGGGTGTCCACGAGCGGATCGCCGGTGCCACCACCGACGGCACGGCGTACCGGGCCAGTGATCCGCATCTGCTGGCCTGGGTCCACACCGCCGAAACGGAGTGCTTCCTGCGCGCCTACCAGCTGTACGGCCGCCGGCCCCTGGACCGCGCGGGACAGGACGGCTACGTGGCGGACATGGCCTACGTCGGGCGGCAGCTGGGTGTCGAAGACCCTCCGGAGGACCGAGAGGCGCTGGCCGCCCGCCTGGAGGCGTTCCGTACGGAACTCGGGCCGACCGCCGAGTCGCGCGCGACCGCCCGCTACCTGCTGTCGCGTCCTCCGCTGCCGCGCCCCCTGCGCATCCCCTACGCGCTCCTGGCGGCCGCGGCGTCGGACCTGCTGCCCGGGTGGGCCCGAGCCCAACTCGACCTGCCGCTCACGACACGCCTGCTGACGCCCCTGGCGAAGCAGGGCGGCCGCGCCGTGACCGCGGTCATCCGGTGGGCGACGCCGCCCCTGCCTTCCGGGGTCACGGGCGGCTGACTCACCTGCCCATCCGTTCCTGGGCGGCCATCACCTCATCGCCGTGCTCGAAGGCCCACGCACCGAATGCGTCGATCGGGCCGAGCAACGTCCGCCCCAAAGCGGTGAGTTCGTACTCGACCCGGGGCGGCGCTTCCGCATGGGCGTTCCGTGTCACCAGCCCGTTGGACTCCAGCCGCCGCAGCGTCTCGGTGAGGACCTTCGGGCTGATGCCGCCGATGCGCTCGCGCAATTCGCCGGGGCGCCTGGGACCCTCCCGCAGGGCCCAGATCAGCACGGCGTTCCAGGTGTTGGAGAGGAGGTCGAAGGCGAGGCGGGCGCGGCAGTCGGCGAGGTGGGCGTCGGTCGTCACGTACCAAATGGTGCCTGACGGGTTCCCTAGTGTCGTCCCGAAAGCGGTTGGAGCGGATACGGAGAGGGGGCGTATCGATGAAGATCGGTGTGCTGGGAACGGGAAACATGGCGGACGCACTGGCCACGCAGTGGGTGCGAGCCGGGCACGAGGTGTTCGTCGGGGGCCGCGACGAACAGCAGGCCCAGCGGCTCGCGACGCGCATCGGAGGCGGTGCGGGGCACGGGAGCCTGCCGGCGGCAGCCGGCTTCGGCGAGGCGGTGCTGGCCGCGCTGCCGTACGGCGCGGGAGCGGACGTCGTCGGGGAGCTCCGGCCGACGCTGGAGGGGAAGGCTCTGCTCGACTGCGGCAATCCGGTCGGGCCCGGCTTCCGGCTGCTGACGGAAGGCGGCCCCTCGGCGGCGCTCCGGCTGGCTGCGGCGGCACCGGGCGCGCACGTCGTCAAGGCGTTCAACCTCTGCCACGAGAGCGTGTGGCGGATGACCCCGCCGGTCTTCGACGGTCAGCCCCTGTCCGTTCCGATGTGCGGGGACGATGAAGCGGCACTCGCGCTGGCACGCACGTTGGTGCGGGACATGGGCTGCGAGCCGGTGGCCGCGGGCGGGCTGGACCGCGCAGGACTGCTGGAGGCGACCGCCGCGCTGTTCATCGGGCTGTGGGTGGCGGAGCGGGCGGACGTACGGGCGATCGCGCCGCCGCTGGCCCATGCAACGGGTCCACGAGCCGAGAGGGCGTGAGGCGTCCAGGGTTCGCCGGTCGTACGACCCGCGGCGCGCCTTCCGGCTCGAAGTACCCGTCTCATGCGTTCCGTGCGCGATTCCACAGGTCCTGAGCGAGTGCGAACGCGGCGAGGTGCGCGGTGGTGGCGAGGGCGAAGTGAACCGGATCGGCGCCGCGGCGGGTGATGATCGCGAGGGGGTGGCCCATGCTCTGCTTCCGCTTGCTGATACCGGTGATCTGGGCCCAGGGGACGAGGCGGTTCCCGCCCGCCTCCACCCGGACGATGCCGAACGCGGTCAGCAGCAGTTCGGGCTGCGGGCTCAGGCTGCCGCCGCCCGGGCTCAGGAACTCGCTGAGGTCCGTGGTGGGGGGGGGGCCAGGTGGAACGCGCCCGTGTCGTTCAGTGCCGCGTACACCTTCGGCTTCGCCGCTTCCACGGCGATCCGGGCGACCTTCGAGACGAACTCCTGGTCGCCGGTGAAGCCGTCGATCGTCAGGGGCTCGACGTTCCCCTCCACCTGGATCCAGAGGGTGTAGTCGTTGACGTCGGAGCGCTGCAGACGGGTCCGGTCGTCCTCGACCCCGGTGACCCGTTCCCACCGCGCCCATTTCTCGCCGGAGGCGGAACGGGACGGGGAGCCCGTGCCGGGCTTGTAGCACAGCGCGTGGGTGTACAGCTCGACCCGGCCCCGCCCGCAAGCTCCTGCGAGCGGTCCTCGAACCGGCCGGGGTCCGCCGGCCGGTCCCACTCGTCCTGGGCGGCGAGGGCCCGGTGCCGGGCGTCCGCCCTGCGCCGTTCGCCGGCGTACCGCAGGTCCTCGGCCCCGGCGCGTAAGGCGAAGCCGAGGGCGCCGAGGATCACGACTCCGCCGATGGAGGAGAGGATCGCCTTCTTGTTCTGCCGGTTCTCGGCGTCCTCGGCCGCGATGTCGTCGTAGCCGTATGCGCCGTCCGACGTGGTGCGGTCTCGTGCCGGGCGCCGAAGATCCCTGCGGCAAGGGGCCGATCATCCTTTCAACCGCCTTGCACGGCAAGGGTGGTGAGGCGCGCTGCCGCGTCAGGTCGCGCCCGGCACGCGGGCGGCGACGCCGCCCTCACGTCCCGCTGCCCCGAGCACGGAACCGGCGCCGGCCTTCGGTGCGGACGGACAGGGCGCGGAGGTGTTCCGGCAGCGGCGGGGGCTCGGTCGGCCCGCCCGGCACCGCCAGGATGACCGTATCGAAACGCTTGAACCCGCCTCCCGCACGACCATGGCCGCGTCCCGGGAGATCGCCGAGACGAGGCCTCCGGGAGTCGGTTTCTTCAAGGGCACCTGCGTCCGCGACGGCAACACGTGGGAGGAGAAGGAGTTCCCGAACCTCATGGCCGGCGGTCAGGCGCACTGCGTCTGGGGACCGACGCCGAGCACCCGTTCACCGCGACGTCCGGGACGCGGTGCTGGTGAGCCCGGAGACGGCGGCGGAGATCCGGCCTCTTCGCTGCGGGCGCGGCGGTAGGATCCGCGCTCGTGGACGACATACGACGGGCAACCATCACCTTCAGCGGGACCCTGACGCGGGAGGAGTTCGACGAGGCGGTTGCGGCCACCGGGATGTTCCGGCGCATCCGGTGGCTCATCGGGGTGGCTGCCGTGCTGATGGCGGCCTTGAGCCTGAGGCCCCTGCCCGATGGCGGCCCGGTCAACGGAGGCCTGCTGACCCTTGCCGTGGTCTACGGGGTGCTCGGCCTGTTCCTGCCCCCGCTGCTCACCAGCCGGGCGTTCCGTGCCGACCAGGCCAAGGGAGAGAAGCAGGCAACCATCGACGCCGTCGGCTTCGTCATCCTCCGCGGCGATGACGAACTCATGAGGGTGCCGTGGCGCAGCATGCACCGCTCCTACGAGACGGAGCGGGTGTACGTCGTGACAGGCCGCCTCGGCTGGAAGGCCGGACTGGTGATCGTGCCCAAGCGGCTGCTCGCCGGGGCCGGCGAGGCAGAGCTGATGGGCGTGCTGCTGGAGACCCGGGTCGGCCGGCCCAAGGGCCGCCGGGCGTAGGGCATCTTCCGCAGGCAGACAGCGACCACCACAGCCCCGTGACCGACTTTCCCGTTTCGAGTCCTCTGACGCCCTGCCCAGGCGGGCGTCCGCGCTGCACCCGCCCGCGGACATCGTCCGGACCGAGCCGGCCGCGCTCACGGTTGACGCCCGGCACCTGGGTTTCCCCGGAGGAAGGGAGGGTGGGGCGGTGATCAACGAGTTCCTGATCGATGTGGCTACGACCGGTGGCGTTCCGGGCGTCGACGCGGAGCTCTCCCCGCAGGAGTGGCAGGTACGTCTGGGCGGCGCGCCGCTGTGGGTGGGTGAGACGGCCATGGGGCTGGTGCAGGACTACGGGCTGATCGAGGTGCACCACCTGCGCGGCGAGGAGGACGGAACCTGGCGGCCTTTCGGATTCGTCATCCGCGTGGACCGGCCCGGACTCACCCCCTCTGAGGTTCCGCCGCGCATCTCGGCGGCCTACGGGGTGGTGTCAGGACCCGCCGTGTTCGCGCCGGTGCGGGCCGGTATCGAGGCGGCAGGACGCGCGCTCGACCCGTACGTCGAGTGGGACAGTGACCTGGCAGCGGGGATCGTCCGGTTCCGCGTGCGGGAGACCGCGGTCGGGATCACGGTGACGGACCGGACCGACGGCCGGGAAGGCTGGTCGGACGGGCAGATCTGCCGGGTCAGCAGATTCCGCGACTTCAGTCGGGACTCCGGCGACGCTCGCCGGCGGTGACGGCACGTCTGCCAACCGGGCGTCGGTGACGACCCCGCTGCCCAAGCGCCCGCCGCTTGCCCGAGGCAGCAGCGTCCAGGCAGACGCTGGTGGCGATGCGGTACACCCGCGACCTCAGGGCGGGCCGGTCAGTCCGAGGTGATGCCGGCGAGGACGGCGAGGACGGCGAGACGGATGCGGTTGTCCCGGCCCGTCTTCGCCATCAGGCCGGCCGCGTGCGTCTTCACCGTGGTGACCCCCAGGTGCAGCCGGTCGGCGATCTCCTCGTTGGACGGGCCCACGCCCGGCAGCCCGAGGACCTCCCGCTCGCGCGGGGTGATGCCCGCGACCGGAGCGTGGTGAAGTCCGCGGCGCTCGCCTACGGCCCCAAGGGGATCCGGATCAACGCCCCGCTGCCCGGCACCACCGACACCGACTCCGACGACGCCGCCTTCCCCGACAGCCTCTGGCCGGCCGACCCCCGGCCCAGCGAGGTGCAACCCTGAGGTTGCGGCCAGCGTCCTGACGTGCAACCCTGGAGTTGCGTCAAATGACGGTGATGAGAGGAGTCCCCCATGAGCGAGGACCGGATCGAACGCGAAACCCTGATCGAGGCATCCCCGGAGAGGGTCTGGTCGCTGGTGGCCGAGCCCGGTTTCTGGGTGGCGGACAAGGCGAGCCTGCCCGGCACGGTGGCCAGGGAAGGCGAGGAGATGGTGGCGAAGAACCCGGAGTACGGCGACTTCCCGGTGCGTGTGGAGAAGGTCGAACCGCCGACCTATCTGGCCTACCGCTGGGCCAGCGCGTTCCCCGGCGAAGAACTGCGCGAGGGCAACAGCACCCTCGTGGAGTTCACCCTCACGCCCGAAGGCGGCAGGACGAGGCTGCGCGTGACCGAGAGCGGGTTCGCGGCGCTGGCCGGGTCCGAGGAACTGCGCGGCAAGGCGGTCGAGGACAACACCGGCGGCTGGCGGCAGGAGCTCGACGCACTCAAGGCGCGCGCCGAGCAGCCCGCCGCGTGACCGACGAACCCCGCGGCGCGGTGGAGGCGGTCGACACCGTTCTCGCCGCCCTGGCCGACCCGACGCGACGCCGGCTGCTCGAAGTGCTCGCCGCGCAGGGCGCGGCCACCGCGACGGTGCTCGCCCAGCACCTTCCCGTCTCGCGCCAGGCCGTGGTCAAGCACCTCGCCGTCCTGGACGCCGCCGGGCTGGTGAGCGGCGGCCGCGTCGGGCGCGAGGTGCGCTACACGGTGCGGCCGACGGCGCTCGATGCGACGGCGCGGTGGATGGCCTCGCTCGCCGCCGACTGGGACCGGCGCCTGGCACACGTCAAGCGCATCGCCGAGGCGGCGGAGCGGGAATCGCGAGCCGACCGGACCTCGTAGAGGAGCACGATCACGTCCATGGAGAACCGGCGCCTGACACACGCTCCCGCCGCACATGCCTGCATGGTGGTGCGCAGGCCCGCGGCGGAGGCGTTCCGGGCCTTTGCCGATCCGGCGGCCACGTCCCGGTTCTGGTACGGCAAGAGCAGGGGACCCGTGGTGGCCGGGGCCGAGCTGCGCTCCCTGTGCGCGGTGAAGGCCCTGCTCGAACACGGCATCGAACTTCCCGTCGAGGAACGGGATGCCCACGGGACGGACGCGGCCGCAGCCCCGGACGCGGGCCCTTGAACAGCGCCGGTCATTGAGCGGTGGCGGGATGCCGACCACCCCGGCCGGTGCGGGCACCCTGCCTCAGCAGCTCGGCAGGGCCCAGCCGCTGGTAGCGGCCGACGAGCTGATCGAGCAGCCGCTGCGACCTTGCATCGCCGGGTGTGTAGATCCACATTTTGATGTCAGGGGCGGAGGCCATCGCGAAGCCGCTCGCGGTCACGCTGATCTCGTCCCCGTCGACGGTCCGGAACGACTTGCGCCGCGTGACGCCCGAGGCGACGTCGTGCCTGGCCCACATCTCGGCGAAGCGTCCGTTCGCCTCGGAGAACCGCCGGATGAACCCGGTCCAGTACGGGTCGCCCAGCCGGCGGCCCGCCTCGACCCGCAACTGGGCCACCATGAGGGAGACTTCGCGCTCCCACTCGACGAGCGGCTGCAGATGCTCCTCGCAGGTGAACAGATGCCACAGCACATTGCGGTCCGCCGCCGGCAGCAGTACCAGCCCCGGATCGAGGGCCGCGTACGCGTCGTTGAAGGCGAGCACGTCGTAGCGGGCGGTCACGATGCACGCCGGAAGCGGGGCCAGGGCATCGAGGATGGTCTGGTGCTCCGGCGCCTGGGGCTGCCGCGCCGACTCGTCGGGGGGCACGCTGGGAATGTTCGCGAGCCGGTAGAGATGGTCCTGCTCGGTCCGGTCGAGCCGCAGCGTCCGGCCGATCGCGTCGAGGACCTGGACGCTGGGGTTGATACGGCGCCCCTGCTCCAGCCACGTGTACCAGGCGACCCCGATGCCCGAGAGCTGGGCGACCTCCTCGCGGCGCAGGCCGGGCGTGCGCCGCCTCGTGCCGTGCGAAATACCCGCTTCCTCCGGGGCGGTGCGCTCCCGGCGCAGCCTGAGGAAGGCGCCCAGCTCGGAGCGCCGCTGGGCCTCGTCGGCTGCGGAAACGCTGGTGGGACCGCTGGTGGGACCGTTCACGGAGTCGGTGTCGTCGGGCATCACCACCCCAGTGTGCAGGACGGCCGAACAGCGCAGCCGGATACTCCTGGTACCGGGATCACTGGATGTCTGGCACGCCCATGGGACCGCCAGGATCATCACCGGCATGAGTCAGACGAAACAGACCCGGACCGTCACACCCCCATCTCAGGGCAGCGTGCCACCGGCCCCCGACCCCGCTGTACGGCGGCGCCGGAACAACCGCATGCTGGTCGTCATGCTGGGCGCCGTCTTCATGGCCCTGCTCGACTCGACCATCGTCAACGTCGCGACACCGGCCATCCGCTCCGACTTCGGCACCACCGGCTCGGCGCTGCAGCTCATCGTCTCCGGCTACACCGTCGCGTACGCCACGCTGCTGGTGACCGGCGCCCGTCTGGGGGCCCGCAACGGTTTCCGGGCCATGTTCCTCTTCGGACTCGTCACCTTCACCGCGGCCTCCCTCGCCTGCGGTCTGGCACCCGGCCCGGCGACCCTGATCGGCGCCCGCGTGGTGCAGGGCGCCGGCGCGGCGACGATGATGCCGCAGATCTACAGCCTGATCCAGCTGAGCTTCGAAGGGGCCGCGCGGGCCCGCGCGCTGAGCCTGTACGCGGCGGTCATCGGACTCGGCGTCGTAACGGGGCAAGTCGCCGGTGGCCTCCTGGTCAGTGCGGATCTCTTCGGCACCGGCTGGCGTCCGGTGTTCCTGATCAACGTGCCGGTGGGAGTGGTACTGGCGATCGCCGGACTGCGGCTGCTGCCGCGGGGGAAGCCACCGAAGCCCAAGGGCCTGGACGTTCCCGGTCTGATCACACTGACCGCGGCGCTCCTGCTGCTGGTCGTGCCGCTGGTCATGGGCCACGAGCGGAACTGGCCGCTGTGGATGAGGATCTCCTTGCTCGCCTCGGTGCCCGCGCTCGTGGTGTTCACCCTCGTCGAGCGTGCCGTCGCGCGCCGCGGCGGGGTGCCGCTGGTGCCGGGCCGGGTTCTGAGGACGCCCGGCCTGGTGACGGCAGCGTCCGCGAACTTCTTCGCGATGGGCGGGTACGCGGGCTTCCTGTTCGCCTTCTCGCAGCACATGCAGTCAGGACTCGGCGAGTCCGCGACCCGTACCGGTCTGACGTTCGCGCCGCTCGCCATCGGCGTCGCGACCGGCAGTCTCACCTGGCAGAAAGTGCCCGAGCGGCTCCGCCGGCGGATGATCGCCACCGCGTGTGTGTTCGCCGCCGTCGGCTACGCGGCCATCGGCTTCGACATGCGCTCGGGCGGCCACGGCGGCATCGAGCTCCCGGCGCTGCAGTTGGTCGTCGGCATCGGGATGGGCTACGTCACCAGCCCCCTGCTCACCGTGGCGCTGGCTCAGGTCGAGCCGGCCGACGCGGCGGACGCGAGCGGCGTGATGACGACCGCGGCGCAGATCGCGCAGGTCCTCGGCGTCGCGGCGTACGGCAGCGTGTACCTCGGCGCGGCCGACGGCCAGCCGCCCGGTTCCTCTGCGCACGCCATCTTCGTGACCGCGCTGCTCGTCACGTTCGGGGTGCTGGTCGGCGCGCTGGCGGCATCGATGCTGCCACGGCAGCAGCAGACGGCCTGAGCCGGTTGCTCCGGCGACTGATCTCGGCCCAGGGAGGGAGCGACGCCCGCAAGCAGTGTGCTGTGCCCCAGGTCCAGGGTCTTCAGCCGGTGGAGCTGCCCGATGTCCGGCGGGAGGACTGTGAGTCCGTCGTCCGCGAGGATCAGCACATCGAGCCCGGTCCACCGTCAGACCGACTCGGCAGCCGGTTCAGTTTGCGGGCTCGAGGGTGTCAGTCCTCGGTACAGGTGCCGGACCCGAGGAACTCCGGACCGCCATTCGCGCCACGCACCGTGGCCACCACGTACCGGGTGTACGGCCACTCGCCGTAGTTGACGCCCTTCCACTCACGGCACGCCACCACACCGGCCACGCTCTTGAAGCTTTCCTTGTACTTCAGTGCCCACGTGTCGTCATGCGTCCAGATGTACATGGTCTTGGACACCGGGTCGAAACCCGCCGTCATGAAGTCCTCCGGCACGGCATACCCGCCGCCCTTCGTCCACGAGTCACGAATGCCCTTCGCCGTACGGTCCGCCACCCGGATCTCATCGCCCGGCACCGAGGGGATCGTCGCTGCGGAGAACCCTTCGATGTCACCGCCGAACTTCTCCAGCCCGGCACAGTCGCTTGTGTCGTCGCCGAACCCCTGCACGTCGCCCGCGTTTCCGCCGTTGCGGTCGGCGGTCACCACGTATCTGCCGTACGGCCAGCTCTTGTCGCCGTTGATGCGCCCCGCCAGCACCGTGCACGTGGCTCTCTTCGCGGCGGACTGGAAGAACTGGAGCTCGCCGTACTCCCACTTGCGTGCCGGGGCCGGGCTGATCACGACGCCTTGGGCGTTGGCGCTGAACTGCACGCTGACACCCCGGTCTGTCCAGCCCTTCGTGGTGAAGTAGGCGGCCGTCCTGGTACTGATGTCCTCGGCTGCCTTCTTCTCGGCCGCCGTGGATGCGGGCCGGGTCGCGGTGTACATGCTGGCGTCGCCGAAGGTGTTCTCTCGCTTCGTGAACGCGCTGCCCGCGCCCGTGTAGCTGGGATCCTGAATGCTCGCATCACCAGTTCCGCCGGTCCCTGCGGGCGCGGCAGGAGTGTTCCGGCCGCCTGTACTGCCGCCTTCACCGCTGCCGCTGCCGCTGCCGCTGCCCGTGCTGCTCGCAATGGGTGTCTTGCCGGGTATGGCGGTGCCTGCCGTGGGCTTGGCGTCGGCAGGAAGGTAGGCGAGCGTCGCGCCGGTCGTCGCGCCGATGAGCGCGGCGGCCCCGGCGACCATGCCGGTCACACGCTTGCGGGATCGGGCGGGCAGGCTCCAGGCGGGATCGTCCGAGGTGGGCATGTCCCAGTTGTCGGCCATGAGGTCACCGATGCGCGTCATGGGGACGTGCCCGGCACGGACGACCTGCGTGGCCTGGGACGCCAGGAGCGGCAGGCACAACTCTGCCGCTCCGGCCGCCGTGATGCGTTCGGCGGGGTCCTTGACCAGGGCGCGCTTCAGGATGTCGGCGAGCGCGTCGGGGATTCCTTCGAGGTCGGCGTCTGCGGACATGATCCGGAAGGCGAGGACGTCGGGTGCTCCGTTGCCGAAGGGGAGGCGGCCGGTGGTGGCGTACGCGGTGAGCGCAGCCCAGGCGAACACGTCGCCCGGGGGGCCTGCGCTGCCGGTGCGGTAGTGCTCGGGGCTGATCCATCCGGGGGTGCCGGTCATCATGCCGGTGCGGGTGACGGAGGTGCCGTCGGCAGCGTGGGCGATGCCGAAGTCCAGGACTCGGGGACCGGCCGGGGTGAGGATGACGTTCTGCGGCTTCACATCGCGGTGCACGACCCCTGCCCGGTGGATGGCTGCCAGGGCATGCGCGGTGCCGGTCGCGAACGCGTACAGCATCCCTCCCGTGAGGGGGCCTCGGCCGGCCAGGTGCTGGTTCAGGGTGGGGCCGGGTGCGTACTCGGTCGCGAGCCAGGGGGAGGCGGCCTCGGGGTCGGCGGCCAGCAGCGGTATCAGACATGGCCCTTGCACTCGGGCCGAGAGGGCGACCTCGCGCCGGAACCGGGCCCGGAACTCCGGGTCTTCGGCCTGCGCCGCGTGGATGACCTTGACCGCGACCCGCACCCCGGAGGGATCGAGACCGGCGTGGACGACACCCATGCCGCCCGTGCCGAGACGGCCGATGATGCGGTAGGGCCCGACCCGGGACGGGTCACCGGGGCGGGCAGACAGAACCCGCCCGGAGCCGACAGTGCTCAAGAGGACTTCCTTCTCATCATGTGCGTGGGTATGGAGAACGGGCTGGGCGGGCGCAATGCTGGCGTGCCCGCCCAGTCCTTGCTGCTGGTCAGCAGCGGATCGTACGCACGAAGATCGCTCGGATGCGTTGGCGTCTCACGTAGTGCGGCTCGACCTCGCTCACTTCGTCATGAGCAGTCACGAGCGCGGGGACGCCCCCGCCGCCTGGGAGTGCACCGGCAGTGCCCGACTCAACTTGCCGGCCGGCATCGTCGCCCGCTGGGCACCGAGCGGCTCGGTCGTCGAACACCTCGACACCGAGCACTGCCGGCTCACACTCGGCGCCTGGTCCTGGGCCGGCATCGCCGGGATCCTCGCCACCTTCGACACCGAACTCACCGACCTCCACCCACCCGAACTCGCACAGGCGTGCCGCCGACTTGCCTACCGATTGACCGTCGTCGCGGACACCGAAGGAATGCCGTCGTCATCTCTCACGAACGGTCCGTTGCCCGAGACGGACAGTGCCGCAAGTCCATGACCGGCGGCGGGAACGGGAGCCGGCCCGATCGGGTGACACACGGCTGGGAGTGTCTGCAGGGTCCCGGTCCCGGACGGTCCGGTTCGAGGACGTGGCGCCGGACCTGGCCGAGGACCCGGCCGGGGAAGACCGCGCCCCCGGCTGTACCACCCCCGAGGACGCAGACGCGCTCGGCGAACTGCTCGACGGGAGCACGATGGCAAGCGTGAGGCGGCTGAAGGTGTACGTCGGCGGCAGCGACGGGAGCATGTACGCCCTGAACGCGGTCACCGTGCCGGTCGGGAGCAGCCGTTGAGGACCCTGTGTGCTCAGGACCTGCCTGCCTCGCCGCTGTGAGGATCCGCCGGCGGGACCTTGAGGTCCTGGGGCTGTCGGCCCATCGGACGGCGGAGGCAGCGGTACGCGCACCGGCACACGAGGGGGACGGTCCCAGTGGCCCGAGCCCACCGCCGTGCGAGCTCACCCGCGCGGGGCGAGCGCTCCTAGGCAACCGGCGCCGGTGCGTGGGCCCCCGTACTGCCGCGCCCGAGGGCCTGTGCGGCCTGTGCGAGCCTGCGTACCCCCTCGGCCAGTTGGTCGGCGGGGAGTGTGTAGGGCAGCCGGACGTTGCGTTCGAACGCGCCGCCGACCCCGAACCGCGGGCCGGCCGCGATGACCACTCCGTGGTCGGGCGCGACGGCTGCGAGCCGCGAGCTGAGGGGCTCGGGGAAGGTCGCCCAGAGCGTCACGCCGCCTGCGGCCCGGGGTACGTGGACCTCGGGCAGGTGCTCGGCGAGCGCCTCACGCAGGGCGTCCCGTTGGGTGGCGAGCCGCGCGAGCCCGCCGGAGCGCCGGGTCTGGCGCCCGTTGAGCAGCACGGCTGTGGCGAGTTGCTCCACCACCGGGGTGCCGAGGTCCGTCGCCGGCCGGATCTGCTCGATGCGCTTCAGGAGGGACGGGACCGCACGGATCCAGCCGATGCGCAGGCCGCCCCAGATGCTCTTGGACACGGAGCCGACGCAGATGACCGTGGGCCCGGGCATGGGAGTGTGCATCGCGAACGGCTCCGGGCCCGGTCCTCCGTCCAGGACGAGGTCGGTCAGGGTCTCGTCGACGACGGTGGGACAGGCCAGCCTGAGACCGCGGCGCACCGCCGTGGGCATGCACGACCCGGTGGGGTTGTGGAAGTCGGGGATCAGGTAGGCGAGACGCGCGGTGCGGCCCGCCGCCAGGAACTGCTCGACGTCCCAGCCGGACGGTACGACGGACACGGGGAGCAGGCGGGCGCGCGCCTCGGTGAACGCCTTGATCGCGTGCGGGTAGGTCGGGTGCTCGATCAGCACCTTGTCGCGGGGCGAGACGAGGGCACGGGTCAGCAGGGCGACCGCGTGCTGCGCCCCGTTGGTGATCAGGACGTGGTCGGGCGCCGTGGGCAGGCCGCGCCGCTCGTACCAGCGGGCGACGGCTTCGCGCAGCTCCGCGGTTCCGTACCGGTCGTATCCGTGCCTGTCCAGGTGCCTGGGCAGCTGTTCGAGCGCGGTCGCGAAGGCGGCGTGGAGGATCTCGACGGGTGCGGGCGGGGCCGCGATCGACAGGTCGATGACCGCCGGGTCCGTGCCGGCGCCGGTACGTGCGACCTCCTCGGGCGGTGTGTCGTCGGGCAGCCGTACGGTCGCCCTGGCGCGGGCCCGCGTGGCGAGGTAGCCGTCCTCGACCAGCGTGCGGTACGCGGCGCCCACCGTGGTCCTGCTGGTGCCGAGCGCGGCGGCGAGGTCGCGTTCGCTCGGCAGGGCGGTGCCGAGGGAGAGGCGGCCGTCCAGAACGAGCAGCCGGAGCCGGTCGGAGAGGCGCTGGTGCGCGGGCCCGGCCCCCTCCTGCCAGGTCCCCAGCATGCGGGCGGTCGCGTGCGAACTGGTCTTCACCCGAGCCAGCCTAGTCAATCTGGCTATGGAATCCAGGTCCAGAGGCCACGAAGGTTGCCGCATGGCACCTTCAGCTCCTCCCCTCGCTTCCCCAAGACCGGCCTCCCCACGGATGGGTTTCACGGATCGGATCCGCGCGGGACGCAAAGCCCGTCGCATCCCGCAGCTCCTGGTCGGCCTGGCCGGATACGGGGCCTCCGTCATGCTGCTCGTCCAGTCCGGACTCGGCGCGGCCAGCTGGAACGTCCTCACGGAGGGCACCGCACGGACACTCGGCATCTCCTTCGGCTGGGCCACCAACCTGATCGCGGTCCTCGTGCTCCTCGCCTGGATACCCATGCGGGAGATGCCCGGCCCCGGCACGCTCCTCAACGTCGCCGTCGTCGGCTTCGCGGCGGACGCCACCGCCGCCGTGCTGCCCAGCCCGCACGGACTGCCCGCCCAGGCCGGCTACCTCGCCCTCGGCCTCGTCGCCCTCGCCTTCTTCGACGCCCTCTACCTCGGCGCGCAGTTCGGTTCGGGGCCGCGGGACGGCATCATGACCGGCCTCGTACGCCTCACCGGCCGGCCGATCGCCGTGGTGCGCACCGCCATCGAGGTCTGCGTCGCGGCGGTGGGCTGGCTCCTGGGCGGCACGGTCGGCGTCGGCACCGTCCTCGTCGCCCTGCTCCTGGGCCCCTTGATCGGCTACTTCCTCCCCCGCGTGACGGTCGTCCTCCCCACGGCACCGACGCCGCGGACGGGGCGCTCGGCCTCCGGGCAGCCCTGACCCTCAGCACGCGTTCCAACGTACGGGCCTGTCCCGCCCGGGGCCCGCCCGGACTCCGCAGCCTCGGCGGCCCGTCGCCCGCCCGTCAGCGTGATGTTGACGGTGTGGCAGGGTGGTGGGGCATGTGGGCCTTCGGGGCCCGTGAACGCGAGAGAGGTATGTCATGAACGAGGCCGAGCTCAGGGCGCTGTTCGCCGAGATCGACACGGACGGCGACGGGCGGATCAGCATCGTCGAGCTGGCGCAGGGGTTCAAGGCCGAGGGCGCCCAGGGGCACCTCGCCGAAGAGGTCAAGAAGGCCATGGCGGCCGACGTGAACCACGACGGGGTCCTCGACTTCGAAGAGTTCCGCACCCTGCTGAAGTAGCAGAGGGCCTGACCGGGCTGCGAGGTGGGCGGCTGCGTCCGTGTGGGACGAGCCGGCCGCCGTCCAAGCCTGAGCGGCCGGGCAAGCCCAGGGCAACCTGGGCGGGCCACCCGTGGGAGGACGGCTTGCCCAGGCCCCCGGCCACGGTCCTGGAGGTGCCGGCCGACTCACTGCGCGGCCTCTACGGCATCAGGCCCGCCCGGCCCCAGTGCGTCGAGCACGGCCGCCGTGACGCGCTGTTGGCCGACGGGGGTGAGGTGGACGCCGTCCTCCTCCGTGTGGCCGTGCGCGGCGGCCCGGGTGTCGACCGTGACCTCGGGTTCCGCGAGCAGGAGTTCGGCGACGGCGTCGAGGTCGGCCGCATCCCAGCCGAGCCCCGCCCGCCGGAAGTGCACGTACCGCGCGACGCGCCCGGGGTCGACCCCGGGCGGGGTGAGCCAGATCCACCGCGCCCCGGTCCGGCGGACCGTCAGGTCGCGCAGGGACCGCAGGGCGCGGCGGGTCTCCGCGGCGGCCACCAGCGGGATCCCGTCCAGCCGCTGGGCGTCGTTCGCCCCCAGCATGCAGAGCACCCAGTCGGGCCGTTGGAACGTGAGCTGCGGGAGGCCGGCCAGGGCTTGGGCCGTCGTACTACCGGATACGGCCAGGTTGGTGCAGCGGACGCCCTGCGGGACCAGGTGCCGCAGGATCTCGAACCAGGAGAGCCGGTCGGCGGTGGTGCTCTCCCCGACGGCCACGACGTGTTCGCCGGGCCGGAACGGCAGTGCGGCCAGGCGCGCGGCGGCCCCCGGCGCGGCCACGAGGGCGGCGGCGGCCTCCCGGTTGCGCTCCTCGAACCGGTCCAGGCGCGTCCGGTAGCCGGCCGGGTCGAGGCCGAACAGGGCCGCGAGCGCGGCCTCGTCGGGGGCCGGGCCGAGGTGGCGCAGGACCTTCTCGGGCTGGTGGAAGCGGAGCATTCGTTCCGCCGGGTCCTGGGCGGGGGCGGGGGCGCTGGAGGAGGAGTTCGTCATGGCGGTCAGCCCTCCGTACGGACGCGTCGGCGCGGCAGCAGGAACCCGGCCGCGATCAGCCACAGCAGACCGGCGAACCGGGCGACCGGCAGCAGCGGGGCGGCGCCGTCGGCCAGCAGGACCAGCGTCGACAGCTCGGCCACCGCCGCGATGGCCAGGCCCGTCACGGCCAGGGTGCGCGGGAGCAGGCCGGCGAGCAGCCCCGGTACGGCGATCCCGGCGATCAGCAGCCCCAGCAGGACCACGTGGGCGGGTCCGCCGAGCCCGAAGGCCACGTACTGCAGGACCCGTACGGCCTCGGCGCTGCCCGCCGCCTCCGGGCGGGACAGTACCCAGGTGACCAGGCCGGAGCAGGCGAGGAAGGCCGAGGCGAGGACGCCACCGGCGAGGGCGATGGTGGCGCCGGGGGCGCGGACCCCGAGCTTGTGCAGCCGCGCCGAGACGGTCGCGGCGTAGATGGCGAGGGGCACCGAGGCCGCGAACTGCAGGGCGCCGGAGGCGCGGACCGCACCGCTGTGGTCTCGGAAGTAGGCGGTCGCCGTCGCGGCGGGGCCGAAGGGCGAGGGGAAGGTGTCCCCGTCCGCGAGGAGGGTGCTGAGCACGAGTCCGGCGAGGAAGAGGGCGGTGAACACCACGGCGAGGATGCCGGGCGGCGGCCCGGCCTGCGGGTCGCGGCGGTTGCGGGTCTGCGGGGCGGTGGTGGTGGCAGTCACGGCACAATCCGTTCTCTGATGAGAATCGTTCACTGTGGAGAATCATTTCTCGTGGCTTACGATAGGCGGGTGAACAGCCCGCGGCAACCACGTTCGACGGATCCCGCCCCGGCCACCGGGCCGCGCGGAGCCGCGTTCCTCCTCGCCCAGATCGGCGCGCACGCCGCCGGGCGCTTCGCCGAACGCGTCGGCCACCTGGGACTGACCCCGGCCGACGTCGGACTGCTGCGCATGGTCGCCGGTCAGCCGGGGCGCAGCCAGCGGGCCCTCGCCGAGGACCTGGGCGTCGTGCCGAGCCGCGTCGTCGCACTGATCGACGGCCTGGAGGGCAAGGACCTCGTCGAACGGCGGCGCAGCGCCGAGGACCGCCGCAACCACGAACTCCACCTCACGGCGGAGGGCAGGCGCACGCTCGGCGCCGTCTCCCGCGCGGCCGCGGCCCACGAGGACGCCCTGCTCGCCGCCCTCGACCCGGAGCAGCGCACGCTCCTCGCCGGCCTCCTCGAACGCGTCGCCGCGCAGCAGGAGCTGACGCCGGGGGTCCACCCCGGCTACCGCGGCCGCGGCTGAGCGCCGCGCCCGCGCCGACGGTCTCATCCGCGCCCTCGCGGCCGTTGCGCCGACCTGGCGCTGCTGCTGGTCGATGCGCGCGAGACGTGGACGGACGAGGGGCGGGCGCGGGCCGCAGGCACGGCGTTCGCCGAGGGCTACGGCATCACCCCGGACCGGGAACGACTGCGCTTCCACCTCCACCTCCACCTCCACCTCGCCGCGCCCGCCTGGGGCTTACCCCTCCGGGACCTTCGGGGCCGCCGCGGTCCACTGGGGCCCGGTGCGCCTCGGCGGACCACTGCTCGGCATTCCACCGCGGCGGAGTCGAACCGACGATCCGGTGATTGCGTCGTTCCCCGTGGCGCGCGGAGGTCTGAAGACGGTCCGGCCGGCGGGACGCCGCTTGCCTTGAGGTGCCCCTCCGTTTATTCTCGTCATGATGACGATAATCGCACTTCGTCCTCGCGCCCTCCACTCACCGGGCGGCGCCGGGCGTTCCAACCCGCAGCAGGCCGTGCGGATATGACGCGATCACGACCCATTCCCCACCCCACCCGCCCCGCTAGGAACGTCCCATGCGCCACGCCAGTCCGCCGCCCCCGTCCTCCGTCCTGCACCCCGCCCTCTCCGCCCACCTGTCCGAGGTCCGCTCCCTCCGGGCGTTCGACGCGGCGGCGTACGTCGGCGAGAAGTGCCGCGTCCTGAACGGCTACTTGCAGCGGAACGGCCTCGACGCCGTGGTCGTGGGCATGTCCGGCGGCATCGACTCGGCAGTCGTGCTGGCCGTCGCCGAAGCTGCCCGCAGGAGCACGGACTCGCCGCTGGTGAAGATCGTTCCGGTCCTCGCTCCGATCAACGACACCTCCGCGGCCACCGGGCAGACCGAGGGAATGGCCCGCGGCCGCGAGGTGTGCGATTCCCTGGACCTCACTCCCGTGGTGGTGGACCTGACCGCGGCGCATGCCACGCTCAAGAGCGCAGTGGACGCGGACCTGCAACGACCCGGCGCGAACTGGGCCTCGGGACAGCTGGCCAGCTACATACGGACTCCGGCCTTCTACTACACCGCCAGCACGCTCTCCGAGCTCGGCCATTCCCCGGTCGTGCTGGGAACCACCAATCGTGACGAAGGCGCCTACCTGGGCTTCTTCGGCAAGGCGTCCGACGCCATGGTCGACGTCCAGGTCATCAGCGACCTGCACAAGAGTGAGGTGTACGCGGTGGCCCGCCACCTCGGACTGCCCCGCTCCGTCATCGACGCCGTTCCCACGGGCGACATGTTCGACGGGCGCCCCGACGAAGCGGTCTTCGGGACCTCGTACGACTTCGTCGAGCTCTACCTCGACTGGCTCACGACCCCGGCCGCCCGGAGGGAATCACGGCAAGCCCAATGGCCCGAGGCCGCCCGCCTCGAATTCGACGAGCTGGCCGCGCGCCTGGAACGCCTCCACTCCTTCAACGCGCACAAGTACAAGGCCGGCAGCCCGGCCGTACACCTCAACGTACTGCCCGCCGCCGTTCCGGGCGGCTGGACCCACGGCACCGAATCCGCCCGGACGGAGGGCCGACGATGAGCGGAACGGCGGTCAACCCCTTCACTCTCTCCCGGGGCACGGTGCGCGGCATCACCGCCGACGACTCGTGGACTCCTGAGGTATCGGAGGTTCCCCGAACCCCCGCCAAGGTGATCAAGAACTTCCTCACCCCGTCCGAGACCGGGCTCCTCACGGCCGAGCTCGCCGCCCAGCGCTTCGTACCCACGGGCCGTGACGGAATCCTCGCGCACTACGCGCAGGGCGATCCGATCGGCTCCCTCCGCGCCACAGCGGACTCCGGCGCCCTGGCGGCAGAGCTCTACCGGCGGCTGAAGTCGTGCCTGGCGCTCGAAGCGGGCCCCGACGATCCGACCGATACGGAAGGAAGGGCATGGCGCCCGGTCGCGGTGAACCCGCGCATGAGGTTCATCAGGTACGAGCGTGGCGGGCTCCTCGTACCGCACTACGATGCGCCCTACTTCGCCCCGGACGGGACGCGAACACTCCTGTCCGTCGTCCTCTACCTGTCCTACCGGGGGACCGGCGGCGAGACGCGGTTCATCGCGGACCGGCAGAAGGACCTGCCCTTCGCGCAGCGCGACTTCGCGGACTGGTCCCGAACCGCCGAGCCCGACGAGGTACTGGCCGCCCACCGTCCCGAACCGGGCGACGCGCTCCTCTTCTGGCACCGCACGCTCCACGACTCGGCCCCCCTGGCCGAAGGCACGAAGACCATCCTCAGAACCGATGTGCTCTATGAACCGACAGACGCCCAATAGCACAAGAGAACGACCGTGCGTGGTGCTCCCACCGCCGATGACCGTGTCCGAGGAAGCCGCTCGCGCACGGCGCGACCCCTTCTACCGGGACGTGATCACGGAGTGGGGCGAATCGATGCTGCGGATCACCGGCTACTTCGATGACGGATCGACCCGGGCGGACCTGCACGAGACGACCGGCACCCCCTTCTTCTGCACGCCCACCCACAAGCTGACCAGGAGTCCGGACCATTCCCGCCCCGTGGTCCTGCTGGCCACCGGAGCGTTCTCGCCGCTCCACCAGGGGCACCTGGACATGCTCCTGAGCGCACGCCGCGCGCTCGAAGCGAACGGAGACCACGTCGCCGGAGCCTACCTTTCACCCAGTCACGACCGTTACGTCTCGGCCAAGCTGGGCCGTGAAGCGCTGCCCGCGGACGAGCGGCTCGCACTCATCCGCCGGCAGACGACCTCGTACGACTGGATCACGGCCTGCCCCTGGGAATCCCAGTGGGTGGCCAACCCGGTCAACTTCACGACGGTCCTCCTCCGCCTGCAGAACCACCTCCGCCGGACATGGGACCGAGCGTGCGACGTCGCGCTCGTCGTCGGGGCCGACAACTCCGAGTTCGCGCGATGCTTCGCCCGGCGCGGCCGGTGCGTGATCGTCGCACGAGGAGGCCACGAAACCCGGGTGGCAGCAGTCCTCGACGACCCCGGGATGGCACCCGCCCTGCGCACGAAAAGGGTGCTCACCAGTCCCGGCCTTCCGGGATCGGCCTTCATGTCCTCCACGAAACTCCGTGCCGCGGCAGCCGCCCCCACCACGGGCGGTCCCTCCGGCCGACCCGGTGCCGACGCCGGCTCCCGGGCCACGCGCCGGTACGCGGTGCGGGACGACCTGGCCTGGGCCGCCCGGCGTTGGCGTGCGTCCGTTCCCGCGGAAATCCTCGAACCCGCCCTGGCCGAGTTCAGGGACGGCGTCCTCACGGGCATAAGGGCCGCCCTCAACGGCCCGGGAGGCCGACCCGTCCGTGTCGATCTCCTCGACCACGAGGAGCAGCGGGACGTGGCCGCGCGGCTCTGCGCCGAGAACACCGTCGTCTCGCTGGACCCGTCGACCCCCGCGACCCACCGGCTCGGGATATCGCGCCTGTTCTTCCCCTCCGACGGCCAACTGCGCCCGCACGCGATGGTGGCGCGCCCGGGATGGCCCGCCCCGAGCGAACAGGTGGCGAAGATCTCGGCGAAATCGGTCGTCCTGATGGACGACGACATCTGGACGGGCGCCAGCATGGAGTACGCCTCGGCGCTGCTCGAACAGGCCGGGATAGAGGTGGAGCGCACCATCTCCCTGATGTCCGAGATCACGCCGGACGCCCCCCGGCCGGTGGATCTCATCGACCTGAGAGACCTCCTCGTGGGCGCCGACGACAGCGGGCTGGTGGTCCAGCAAGCAGACGGTGTCATCACCCGGGCGCCATATCTGCCGCCCTTCGTCGATCTCACCTCACGGGCCTCCATCCCCCCGGCCGAGGTCCGTGACCTGGGCTCCCGGATCTGGGCGGCGAACGCGGTCTTCTTCGGCAGGACGGGCCTGCGCGTGGGCGACGCGTCCGCCGCCGTGCGCAGGTTCCTCCACGGTCTCGGGTACCGGGACGGAGCACTCCTGTCGGCCGTGTGCGACGCGTACCGGCGCCGCACCGCGGAGCTTCCCTTCTCCGGGGGATCGGATCCCCGTCAGATGTTGAGGAACCCGCCGGGCCGAGCAGGACAGGATGCCTGAACCGGCCTCGACCCCACCCGGGAAGGGGCATCAACGCACGAGCCGCCCGCTGGAACGAGCGCTCGGGGCCTCCGCGGGCCGTCAGGCGTTGTCCGGCCATGTCAGACGGCGGGCGGAGTGCGCCCATGCGGCCACGATCACGAGCACGGCGACGAGACCGCCGAGGGTCATGACCGTGGAGGGGGAGGTCCGGTCCACGACGGCACCACCGGCCACCGCGCCGAGTGAGATCGTCATCTGGAAGGAAGCGGTGAACAGCACCGACGCCGCCTCGGGCGCGTCGGGGGCCGCTTTGGCGAACCACGTCCGGGAGGAGACGGGGACGGCGCCGTAGGCAACGCCCCAGACGGCCAACAGGGCGACGGCTCCGATCTGCCAACGCCCCAGGACCGGCAGCAGCAGGGTGACGGCCGCGATCATGCCGGCGGCGAGACCGAAGGTGGCCCGGGGGTGGCGGGTGACCACCGCTCCGCCCAGGAAGTTGCCGGCGATTCCCGCGGCACCGTAGACCAACAGGGAGACGGTGATCAGTCGCGAGCCGGCACCGGTGACGTGCTCCAGGAACGGAGTGACGTAGGTGTAGGTCCCGAAGTGCGCCAGCACGGCGAGGAAGGTCAACAGCAGCGCGAAACGCGTGTTGACACCCCTGAGCGTGCTGCGCAGCACGCTCGGACGGGTCGTCCGGTCGGGCGGCAGCGACGGCATGACCAGGAGCAGCATGACCAGTACGCCGACTGCGAGGACCCCCATGACGACGAAGGCCGTGCGCCAGCCGGCCAGGCTTCCGACGGACGTGCCGGCCGGTACGCCGAGCACGGAGCCCAGCGGTACTGCGGAGAAGATCACGGACGTGGCGCGGCCGACCGACGCCGCGGGCACCAGACGCTCGGCCAGTCCGGCGCCGATCGACCAGAAGCCCCCGATGACGATGCCGACGATGACGCGGGAGACCAGGACCAGCCAGTAGTCGGATGCCGCAGCGGCCAGGAAGTTCGCCATGGCCAGCAGGAGCGTGAACACGCACAGCATCAGACGGCGGTCGACGTGCGAGGTCGCCACGGTGACCACGGGTGCGGAGACGGCCGCGAGAAGTCCGGGCATGGTGATCATCAGCCCGGCCGTCCCGTCGGAGACGGCGAAGCCGGAGCCGATCGTGGTGAGCAGGCCGATCGGCAGGATCTCGGTCGTGACGATGGAGAAGATCCCCAGCGTGACCGCAGTCACGGCCGGCCACCCGCTCAGGGGTGACCGAGCCGGTAAGCCGGCTTCGCCGGAGTGACGCGCGGTGGTGTTCGTCGAGGGCATGGATTCCGTCCCGTGCAGGGCCTGTGGTTGCGTGATCAGTTCAACAGGCACCGGGCGGTGGGGGCTGGCAGGCCTGCGACATCACCCTCGCGTCACAAGGACGATGTCGCACACCTGCGTTCACACCACACCGGCAACGAGTACGACGAGGTGCGCGCGGCCGGTCACGGGGCCGTTGAGATACTCCGGCCATGGATACGAGGGCGGGTACGCGGGCGGACCGGATTCCGCCGGGCGGGGTTCCGGCGCCCGGGGCCGGGGGGAGGCGTCCCGTGGAGTGGGCGCTGCGCCCCGCGGAGCCCTCGGACGTCGAGGCGATCGCGGAATTGCGGGCAGCGGTGATGCGCCCGGACCTGGAACGGCTGGGACGGTACGACGAGCACCGGGTCCGGCAGCGGCTGCGGGACTCCTTCTCCCCCCGGCACACCTCGGTCATCACGGCCGAAGGTTCCTTCGCGGGCTGCGTCACCGTGCGCCCGGACGGGGAGGGGTGGTGGCTGGAGCACTTCTACCTCGCTCCGGCCCACCAGGGGCGGGGCCTCGGATCGGCCGTGCTGGAGCGGCTGCTGCAACGGATTGACGCCGATGCCGCACCCGTCCGTCTGAACGTCCTCCAGGGCAGCGACGCCCGGCGGCTCTACGAGCGCCACGGGTTCACCGTGGAAGTCCAGGACCCGGTCGACGTCTTCATGGTGCGACGGCCGCGCGCGGCGCCGCGGGATGAGGGCGGACCCCCCCGCCGCGTCCCGGTGAGGGACGGGCGAGGGGCCCCGCGCACGGTGCGGTCGGCCGTTACGGCGCCGGCGCCACCTTCAGCAGCTTGTTGGCGGTGCCCGCGGACGGGTTCTTGATCGCCCCGGGCGTCGCCTTCCCGGTCAGCGCCCCGGCGGTCTCGGCGGGGGTCGCCGAAGGGTGCCCGCCGAGGTGGACGGCCGCGGCGCCCGCGACGTGCGGAGCGGCCATCGACAGGCCGGAGTGGTGCTCCGTCACCCAGTCGATGCCCGCCACGACCTGCTCCGTGGTGCCGGACCCCTTGTCGTCGAGCACCCGCACGGCGACGACCTTGGCCTTCTTGGCGACCCCGTGCGCCGTGCCGGCGATGGTGCCCGCCACGTGGGTCCCGTGCCCGTTGCCGTCGTCGGCGCTGTCGTCGTTGTCGACGGCGTCGAAGCCGCGGGCGGCCCGGCCGCCGAAGTCCTGGTGCGAGATCCTGACGCCGGTGTCGATGACGTAGGCGGTCACTCCCGCACCGCCGTTGTCGGGGTAGGTGTACTTCTTGTCCCCGGCCGTCCCGGTCTGGTCGATCCGGTCGAGCCCCAGGACGGGGGGCTGGGTCTCGTTGACGGTGAAGCGCTTGTTCTGCGCGACCGTGCCGACTGCGGGGTCGGCGGCGAGCTGCTTGGCCTCCTTCTCGGTGAGTCCGGAGGCGGAGAAGCCGTTGACGGAGGAGCCGTACGAGCGCTCCAGCCGGCCTCCGTACTTCTTCGCCAGGTCCTCCTTGTTCGCGGACGTGTCGAGTATGACGACGAAGCCGCCGTCCACCGCTCGGATTTATTGACGATGGATTCGAGGGGCACGTGCAAAACGGGTTGCCCGTCCGGGCCGACAGCAGCGATCATCCTGGGGATTTTGCCCCCGATCACCGGAGACACATGACCACCGAACTGTCCAAGGCCTGGGAACTCTTCGAATCCGGCGACCCCCAGGGGTCGATGCGGACCCTGCTGCCCGTCGCCGAAGAGCTCACGTCCGAAGAGATCGCCCCGCTGGTGGCCGGACTGGCCGAAGGCGCCGGGTACACGGATCTCGCCGAGGCCTCGGCAGAGCTGGCGGCACGGCCCGCGGAGGCCGAGCGGCTGTACGGGTTCGGCTACGCCTGCGTCGAACGGGGGCTTCCCGCGCTGGCCGTTCCCGCGCTGCGGGCGGCGTTCGGCCTGACCTTGGAGCCGGCGGCCGCGCCCGGACGTACCGGGCTGTTCCGCCGCAGGCCCAAGGCGAGGGCCGGGACGGGGCTCGGGCCGCGGCGGGTGCTCCTGGAGCTGGTGACCGCGTTGGAGCGGGTCGAGCGGCACGCCGACGCGCTGGCGCTGCTGCGGGAACACGATTCCCTCCTGGCCGACTGGCCGGACCGCTATCTGGCGGTCTACAACGCGCTGATGGCCGGCCGGACCGACACGGCCCGGGAGGTGTTCGGCGGCCTGTCGGCGCCAGAGGGGGTCTGGGCGGGACCGGGCCGACGGGCCGGGCGGATGCTCGACCGTGCCGCGGCCCTGCCGCCGACCGGCCTCCAGGACCTGCGCGGCTGGCACTACGTGCTGACCGGTGGCCTGCTCCTCACCCTCTCCCCGCACGGGTTCGAGGAGGGCATGACCGGCCGCTGGGCGTACCTGCAGGACGACTTCGACTCCTGCCGGCACGGCCTGCACCGGCTGCGCACGGTCCTGGAGGCCACCGGCCGCACGCCCGCGTCCGTCGCTCTGCTGCCCGACCGCGGCAGCCGGGCGCTCGGTCTGGCGGCCGCACGCCTGCTGGGCGTCCCGGCCTCCCCGTACCGGCCCGGTACTCCGGACGCGCTGGTCGTCGCGTACGACCTGACCGCGTGCGACCCCGGCACGGTGGCCGCGCTCGGGGAGCGGGCGCCGGGCGAGCTGCTGTTCGAGCACGCCACCTGCTGGACCGAGACGCCGGGAGCCACGGCCGACCTCTGCACCCTGCTGGTGCAGAACGTGACCGCTCCCTGGGAGCCCGGCCTGCGGCTCACCGAAGACGGCCGGGCGGAGCGGGGGGAGCCCGACGGCCGGAGCGCCGAGGAGCTCGCGGAGGCGATCCTGGCGGCGGATCCCGCCCCGGCGGAGGGCGACGGCGGGACACCGGACGACCCCGACGCGGCACTGGCCGCGTTCGCCGCACGCGCGGCCGGGCTGTGGGCGGACGGGCCACGGGACCCCGTCAGGTCCTCGGGCCCCGTGCGCAGCGGCCGCTTCGCCTGACCTGGAGGGACGCCGAGGCACCTGGGCCGGAAAAGGGCGTCCGGAGGAGCCGGTTCCGAAGTGATCGGAGCGTGCGCCGCGCACGTCGAGCTGTACCCCGTACCGCACCTGGGGACGCCAGGCCTGGCGCATCGCGGCCGCGTAGTCGGCCGGGACGTTGTCCAGCGACATCTCCTCCAGCTCGGGGCCGGCGGCACCTGCTGCTCGTCATCGACGAACGCCGCACCGGCTGGGCCGGGACCCGCTCCGGCCGCCCCCCACCCGGTCATGGACGACGCCGTCGCCCTCCACCCGGTCCGCACCGACGGCACCCGCCAGCCGCTGTGACAGCGACGGTTCGCCCAGGCCAAGTCGATGCTCGGCGCCGCCGCGGACGGCAGTAGTGGTGGCGTCCTACGCGAGCGTCGACTCGCGGGCCTGGGTGGCGGAGATCAGCCCGGCCAGGGAGGTGCGGGTTTCCGACAATGCGGAGATCCGGTCGTCCAGACCCCGGAGGTGCTCTTGGAGGGTCGCCAGCTTGCATCCGGCGACCGTGCCGTCTTGGCCGATGCACGGCTGCAGGTCGCGGATGACCCGACTCGGAAGGCCGGCGTCCAGCAACGCGCGAATGCGCCGGACCACGGCGGGGGCGCTGTCGTCGTAGCGGCGGTGGCCGCTGTCGAGGCGGTAGGACTCCAGGAGGCCCTGCTCCTCGTAGTAGCGCAGCAGTCGGACGGATGTGCCGGTCGCGGCGGCGAGCTCGCCAATCTTCATGTGGTGCTCCTCACAACCCCTTGAACCTCACATCGGTGTGAGATCTTAGCGTGAGGGGCATGACGAACACAGATCGCCCCATAGCCCTCTGCGGTTTCCTGCGACCCAGGCCGGAGCGTGCGGACGAGGTCCGGCGCATCCTCTCCTCTTTCGTGGAACCCACCCGTCAAGAGCCCGGCAACCTGCAGTACCACCTCCACGAGCACGAGGACGGCCGCTTCTTCCTGTACGAGGTCTGGCGTTCCCAGGAAGACCTGGACCGGCACAACGCGACGCCCCCGCTGCGCGCCTTCCTGGAAAACCTGTCGACCTTCCTGGAGGGAGCGCCGGAGGGCTACTTCGACACCATGCTCAGCCCGTACGCCGAGGCCGAACCGCTTGCCGCCTGAGGCGGACGCCCGCGGCAGGCCCTGTGCGGCGAACTGGGTGGAGCAGGACTCAGGCCCCGCGATCGAAGCAAGATCCATTGGTGAATCGGCCACCGTGGACGCGAAAGGCTGCGGAGTGACGACCATCGCTGCGGGGCGGCGTTGTCCGGCCCAGGGCAGGACGTGCGTGGTCCGGTCGGCTGCTCCGGCAGGACGCTGCCTGTCAGGCGGTTGATGACCTGGTGCGGGCCACCGAGGAGGCCTTTCGTTCACACCCGGACGCCGTGATCATGCTGAGCTTTCCCGGGATCGGCCCTCAGGTCGGTGCCCGCGTTCTGGGCGAGATCGGTGACGACAGGAGCCGGTTCGCCACAGCGGGAAGGCCGAAGGCGTACACCGGCTCGGCTCCGATCACGCGGGCCTCCGGCAGACGTCGCCCGACCGGATGCTCGGCCAGCTCCACCATCGCCTCCTGGCGCGCACCCCGTTCCATGAATCGATCGCCTTCCCCACAGAGCCGCCGCTAGCAGAAACAGCCGCCACGCGAACGGAACGGCTCATCCAGGAGCGACAGGAACGACGACCACGCCCATGAGGCGCCAAGTGCAGACAATCGCGGCCCGGCCCGGCGCCCCGGCCTTCGCGTGAGCGCGGTCCAGCCCACACGATGAGGTGATACCGGAAGGTGCGACCATCGTCGGATGCGAGGCATCGATGAGCTGGTCAATGTGGACGATCCGGCGTGGCCGGAGCTGCAGGGGGTTCTCAGGGCGAGCTCAGTACCGGTTCAAGTGCTGCCCGGAGACATCGACGAGGGCCGCCGGTGCCTCCTGCAGATGCAGGTCACCGGGCGATCGGTGCTGGGTGCACTGGCGTTGCACACCGGCGGATTGCTCGTGGACGACGGGTGGCTACGAGTGTTCGGCGGGGGTTCTGGTTCGGTTGCGGATGGGCGGCTCCTGAGTCTGGCGCAGGTCAACCGCTTCCCCACGGACTTCGATCCTGGCTGGCATCCCGTGACGGGTCTTGTCGTCGGCCACGACATCGTCGGAGGGGTCTTCGCGTTGAACGGTGGCGATCCCTCGGCAGCGGGCCGCCCTGGGGCACCCGGTCAGATGACGTACTTCGCTCCCGACACCCTGGAGTGGGAGGAGATGGAGATGGGCCACTCCGGGTGGGTCTCCTGGCTGCTCTCGGGCAGGCTGGAGACGTTCTACGACGGACTGCGCTGGCCCGGCTGGCGCGAGGAGGCCGCGGCACTGGCATTTGAGCAAGGTCTTTCCGTGTATCCGTTCCTGTGGTCCGAGGAAGCACACGCCGATCTCGCGGCCACCAGCCGGCGACCTGTGCCGATGCGCGAGGTACTCGGAGTCGCAGCGGACTTCGCCCGGCAGATGGGGCCGTCCGATCCGGGTTTCCTGGGCGACACGTGACTGGTTTCACTGTTGGGCCTGGAGGGCCTGGAGGTGGGGCTGGCTGCTCCTCGGCCGCCACGACGAGCACGGCCGGCTGTGCACGGTCGTCGCGGTTCAAGCGGCTGCGCCTGGACGGGATGGTGGACGACGTTCCGCCCTTCGGCCAGGGCTCGGCCGGGGCCGCGGGCTGAGGACGGCGCTCGGTCCTCCGGCCGTGCCGCGGGGCCATGGGCCCGATCCGCGACGGGGGAACGCCCCCGCGGGGCCCGGCGAAGGGCGGGCCGGCCACACGGTGGCCCGCCGGATGTCCGTCTCCGAGCACACCGTGCGGGACCACCTCAAGCCGGTGTTCGCGAAGCCCGCGACGAACGACCGCAGAGTGCTGCTGGCCCGCGCCCGCGCCCGCGCACTCGGAACGTGAACCGCGGGCCGCTACCCCGCCTGCTTGACGCAGGTCCGGTCCCTCGCCGGCAGCTTGCCCGTGGCCAGGTACCGGTTCACCTGGTCGTCCACGCACGCGTTCCCGTACCGCCCGAAGAGGGCGTGCCGGTTGGCGCCCTCCAGGGTGACCAGCCTGGAGCTCGGCAGCTGCTCGTGCAGCGCGACGCTTCCCTTGTACGTCGTACGCGGGTCACCGGTGGCGGCGACGATCAGCGCGGGGGCATCGTGCCGCACCCTGGTGGGCTCCTCGCGCGGCGAGTCCCAGAAGGCACACGGGTTGATGTTGTTGGTCAGCGCGCCGAACAGCGGGTGCGCGGCGCGGCTGCGCTCGATGTCCCGCCAGTAGAGCTCGGGATCGCGTTCGGCGGCCACGTCCCCGCAGATGACGGCGGACTGCGCGCCGGTGGGCTCGCCCTCACCGCGCAGCACGTACCGGAGCTCCGGGACGAGCGCCGGCGGCACCGTCGTCGGCCGGCCCTCCGCGGCTTCGGCCAGAACGGAAATCAGCTCGCCGAACGACGCCCGCGCCGGGGCGGTGTCGTCCGCGATGCCCGAGAAGACGAGGAGCGGCACCTGGCTGTCGTCGATCCGGAAGGCATCGGAGCCGGCGCCGATGGTCAGCGGACCGCGCGCGGCCGCCGCGACGATGCGGTCGACGGCGGCGAGCACCTCGGCGCGGCTGCGGCCGAGGCCGTAGGCGTCGTGGCGCTCCGCGGCCCAGGCCGCCCAGTCGGACAGCGCCTTCTCGTTCTCGCGCTCGGTGCCCTTCAGCAGCCGGGGGCGGTAGTCGCTCGGGTCGATCGCCCCGTCCAGCACCATCCGGTCGTGGCGGCCGGGGAACATCTGCGTGTAGACCGTGCCCAGGTAGGTGCCGTACGAGTAGCCCAGGAAGGAGATCTTCCGTTCGCCGAGCGTGCCGCGGATGACGTCCATGTCGCGGGCCGTGTTGCGGGTGGTGACGTGCGGGAGCACCGCGGCGTCGGTGGCCCGGCACTTGTCGGCCAGGCTCTTCTGCAGGGCGACCTGGCGGTCGAAGCCCGCCCGGCCGGTGCCGGCGGACAGCCAGGTCATGCCGACGGGCAAGCCGCAGTCCAGCGGGGTGCTGCGCCCGATGAAGCGCGGGTCGAAGCCGACGATGTCGTAGCGCGCGCCGACCTCCTTCATCGACGCGCGGGCCTGCGGCGGGGACTGGAGCGCGGGGCCGCCCGGACCGCCGTTGTTGAGGAGGATCGCGCCGATGCGGTGGCGGGTGTCGGTGGCCTTGAGCCGGGAGATCGCCACGGTGATCGTGCGTCCCCGGGGGTCGGCGTAGTCCAGGGGCACGGTCACGTCCGCGCACTGCACGCCTGCCCGGTCCAGATCGCGGCCCGTGGTGTCGTCGGGGCCCTTGACGCAGCTGCCCCAGCCCAGGTGCTGGCGGTAGTACCGGTCCAGTCCGGCCCCGGAGCTGTCCTGGGCGGGGGGCTCGGCGGCCGTGGCCAGGACGGGGGAGGACGTGAGGCAGGCGGCGAGGGCGAGGCCCACGGCCAAGGCACGGCGTGCGGCGGGGCTGACATGGGTCACGGGGTCTCCTTGAGCATCGTCCGCTTCGTGTGATCGCATGCCCCGAGGCTAGGAACCCGCCCTGGTACGGCACATCGCCCAAGGGCACGAGGACCCCGGTCCCATCCACTCCTGGTCCGGGACCTACGGCCCGGTCCGGCCTCCTCCTACGGGAGGAGACCGCCGCACTGGCATGCTGTCAGGAGTCCTCCGGCTCCAGAATCGAGACGACCCCGTGTCCCCTTCCCAGATCCTCTGGCTCTTCGCATCGCTCTTCACCGCCGCGGGGTCGGTCATCGGCGTCGTCGCCTCCCTCAAGATCCGACGCGTCCGGTTCCTGCTGAGGGAGGGCAGCACCGCGCAGGGCGTGGTGACACGCCTCGAGGAGACCCGGATCGCGCCGGCCTCGGACGCCGTCAGCACCAGCCGGAGCGTCGGAACCACCGTGTACTACCCGGTCATCACCTGGAGCACGGGCGACGGCCGCGCGATGGAAACCAGGACGAGCATCGCTCGGCCCAAGGACAGGACCCTTCCCGTCGGTGCCCGCGTCGAGGTCCGGTACGACCAGGCGGACCCGTCGCGCTGGACCCTCCCGGCCGAGGGCACCGGCTTCTGGTGGCTGTTCAGCGCGATGGGCGCGTTGTTCGTCGCGACGGGGCTGGGGTTCGCCCTGGGAGGTCTGTCGTAAGGGCGCGGACGTCCACGGGATCCGGCTCTGTCGCGGATCTTGTGACGCTGCGTCGGCCTGACGGCCCTGACGGCCCTGACGGCGCTGGCCGAGGTGGTAGGGCTCTCGCTGGACGGCAGGCTGGCCGCCCTGCAAGCCGTGCGTCAGCCGCTCACCTGGGGCCGGCGTGCTCGGGCGAGGTCCAGCAGGTGGTGCATGACCGCCACCGGCAGTGCCGGATTGCCTGCGGCGGCCGCGGCATGTGCCGGCAGGGTGAGCCGCTGGAGCAGTTCGTCGGAGGGCAGCCTGGGGTCGCGCACCGCCCAGCCACCCACCTCAGGGTCGTCGGCGAGCCGCAGGACCAGCTCCGGCCCGGCCTCCGGGTCGTCCAACGCGGCGTGCCGCAGCCGCGGGTTGGGGTCGTCGGCGAACCGGGCCAACCCGGGCCGGGCGAAGTTGCGGTGGTTGCGGTATCCCGGCCAGTACCGGTCCCGCACCTTGGCGTACAGCCCCACGAGCAGCTCGTGCGGCGCGTCCTCGCACGACTCGGCCGATGTGCGCCGCACCCACTCGTCCTCGTCTGCGGCCAGCAGGGCCACCACGCCCGGCGCCAGGTGTGGCTGGGCCCGAGCGCCCGCTCCGGAGTCCGCCCAGGACACCCCGGCGACGGGCCCCGGCTTCGGTGAGGAGGCGTACTGGAGCGCCACCTCGGGGTCCGCGTGGCCCCGGGCGGCAAGGGAAAGCCCGCCTCCACCTGTGCGGCGGAGACCAGGGCGATCGGCGGAGACCAGGGCGATCGCCCGCGCCGCGATCACGGCCCTGCCCCGCTGAGGAGCCCGGCCGATGGCGCAAGCCGCCGCGCGACCGGCCTATCCGGTGACCCGGACCGTGCCCGTTCCGGGCGGGCTGTCGCCAACAGCGCCGGCCACCGGGCCGATGCGCGCCGGCCACTGGCCGACAGGATGCGGCGGCCCGGGCGCAGCGCACGGGTACGGGACGGACGAGGGCCGGTCCAGATCCTGCGGGAGCAAGGCCGCGACCCAGGCGTCGCGGCGGGAGCCGCCCTGGACGGTGCGGGCCCGGTGGGTTCCCTCCAGGACGTAGCCCGCCCGCTCCGCGCAGGCCAGGGAGGCGTGGTTGCCCACCTCCACCACCGCCTCCAGCCGGTCGACGCCGAGGGCGCCGAACGCCCAGGCGGACATCATGCGCAGGGCCGCCGACGTGTGGCCACGACCCCGCTGGCCGGCCGCGGTCCAGTAGCCCACCCACGCCAGCTGCTCGGACAGGCCGGCCCAGCTCAGGCCGAACACGCCCAGCGAGCCGACGAAATCGCCGGTCCGCTTCAGCTCGGCGGCGAAGATCAGGTTGGTCGCGTCCTGCCAGCCCTGGGCGCACACCACCTCCACGAACGCCCGCGCGTGCCGGAGCGTGGGCTCGGCCGGCACCTCGGTCCACCGGCGCACCGTCTCGTCCTGCCATCCGGCGAGCACGTGCCCGGCGTCGGACGGGCGCATCGGCCTCAGGACCAGCCGCTCGTCGGCCAAGGTCACCGGGTCCATGCGAGGGCTCCGTTCTCGTGGGCCGCGACGAGCTCCGCGTAGCGGCCGCCCCGGTCCGTCAGTTCCTCGTGACGGCCGCTCTCGACGATCCGGCCGTGTTCGAGGACGATGATCCGGTCGGCGTTGCGCACGGTCGACAGGCGGTGCGCGATGGTGATGCGGGTGACCCGGCGCGCGGCGCTCTCCAGGCTCGCCATGACCGCGGCCTCCGTTTCCACGTCGAGGGCACTGGTGGCCTCGTCGAGGACCAGGACCGGCGGTCTGCGCAGCAGCGTCCGGGCCAGGGCGAGCCGTTGCCGTTCGCCGCCCGACAGCCGGTGCCCGCGCTCGCCGAGGACCGTGTCGTAGCCCTCAGGGAGTGCGAGGATCACCTCGTGGATCCGGGCCGTCCGTGCCGCGGCGTACAGCTCCTGCTCGTCCGCGTCCGGCTTGGCGTAGAGCAGGTTCCGCCGGACGGATTCGTTGAAGAAGAACGGCTCCTGCGCGACCACACCCACCGTGTTGGCCAGCGAGGCGAAGGAGACGTCCCGTACGTCGACACCGTCGATGCGGACCGTCCCCTCCCGCACGTCGTACATCCTCGAAACGAGATGGCCCAGGGTCGTCTTGCCCGAGCCGGTGGCGCCGACGACCGCCAGATGGCTGCCGGCCGGGACCACCAGGTCCACCTCGGACAGGCAGGCGCCCCCGGCCGCGTAGCCGAAACCGACACCGTCGAATCGGACCTCGCCCCGCGTCTCCCGCAGGACCACCGGCCGTTCGCTCTCGACGATGTCGTTCTCCACGTCGAGGTACTCGAAGATGCGCTTGAAGTAGGACATCGAGGCCTGGAGCCGTACCCCCGTCGACAGCAGCTGCGTGGCCGGCCACACCAGTGCCTGCTGGAGGGCGACGAAGGCGACGAGGGTTCCCGTGGAGGGGAGGGACCCCTCGGCCCGCGCGATGACACCGGCCCCCCAGTACAACAGGGGCGGGGCGCTGGCCATCAGGATGCCCAGTGCCGACATCCGCCACTGTCCCGAGAGCCCTGTCTTCAAGGACACCGCCGCCAGCCGCCTCGATGCCTCGCGGAACCGGGCGGCCGTCGAGCTGCCGCGCCCCATGCTGCGCCGGAGCAGCACCCCGGAGACGGAGAGCGACTCCTCGATCATCCCGGTCATGTCCGCCACGCGCTGCTGCCGGTCGTCCGTCAGGCTCCGCTGCTCGGCACCCACCCACCGGCTCACGGCCACGAACGCGGCCAGGAGCGGCAGGACGAACAGGGTCATGCGCCAGTCGAGCAGCAGCATTGCCGTCAGGGTCGCGAGGACGCTCGCACCGTTGGACAGCACGGAGGTCAGCGTCGAGGTGAGGGTGGTCTCCATGCCGGCGATGTCGCTCGTGAGGCGGGACTGGAGGTCGCCCGAGCGGGCTGCGGTGAAGAAGCTCACCGGCAGGCCCTGGACGTGCTCGTACGTCCTGGAACGCAGCTCGTGCATCACCTCGTGGCCGGCGCGGTTCGACAACATGTTCTGGAACACCCCGGAAGCGTTCGCCACCACCGCGGCGAGCACCATCCCCGCCGCCAGGAGCGTCAGCAGGCCGATGTCGCCCTGTGGCAGGGCGGCGTCGAGGATCTCCCTGAGCAGGAAGGGCCAGCCGGCCGACGCGGCCGTGTCCACCACGACCAGCGCGACGATCAGGAGGATCCTCCCGCGGTGGGGCCGGAAGAGCCTCGCCACCCGGCGTGCGGGCGACGCGCCGGAAGGCGGGGCCTTCCCCGCTCCGGGCGCACCGCTTGCGGCGTCGGCGGTGACGGTCATTCTCACTCCCTGACGGTCGGTCACCGGAGCAGCGCCTCTACGATCGCGCACTGCCAGCTGAACGGGAGTGCCGCGCGGTTCCAGTGGTAGACGATGAAGAAGGCGGCGGCCTCCCGCGGCCCGACGTACGCCTCGGGGGAGGCGAAGTACTCCGCGAGCCAGCGCGGGCATTCCGTCCGGGCGGCACGCGCGAACGCTTCGGGGTACGGCAGGTTCCAGGGCCGGGTGGTGGATGCCAGCCTTCCGGGTTCGGACCACACGCGGTGGATCTTCGCGATGGTCTCGCCCCAGCCTTCCGGTTCATCGCCTGCGAGGCTCCGCCCGGCCTGTCGGCGCAGGCGGTCCCAGACGTCGCGGTCTTCCCATCCCACGATCCTGAGCCCGTCGAGCAGGGCCTCGATCATCACCAGGGAGATCGCCCAGGCGGGCCTGCGGTCCTCGGGCCGGTGGGCCCAGTGCTCGGCCCAGGCGAGGGAGTCCGCGGTGAAGAGGCGGTGCACGCTCGCCATGGACACCGGCCCGCCGAAGAGGTGCTGCTCCGGTTCGTACACCGCGCGTGACCAGGCCTCGGTCAGCCCCCGGTGCTGCCATTCGGCCATGGCCGCGTCGAGGACCCCGACCGTCTCCTCCGGCTTCCCGCCGGATGCGGGCAACCGGAACCGGACCCGCATGCCCGGTTCCTTGTGCATGAAGAAGAAGTCCTCGGCGTGCTCCGTGGACAGCAGTTGCCGTGCGAGGTCGCCGAGGGCCGCGTACAGATCCGGTTCGCCCGTGGCGGCGGGCAGGCGCAACCGGTACTCCGCCCACTGCGGCCGGCCCGGCCTCTCGTGCACCGCGTCCAGACCGCCGGCCAGGAGGGCCTCGATCGCCTCGACCAGGAGCGGGTCGTGGGTGCCGTGTCCTTCCAGTTCGTCGGCGGCCCTCCGGAGGAACCCCGGCAAGGGCTCCGCGTGCGGCCCGATCCGCAGGGCGCAGGGGTCGAACGTGTGCTGTGCGCTCATGCTGTGCCAGCTCCTCGCCGGGTCAGGCGGCCAGGAAGGCGGCGTCCCAGGGGAACGCCTGCCTTCCCTCGTCCGCGTAGGAATCCAGTGCCAGGGCGATCCCGGCCGCACCGTCCAGCAGTCCCGGGTAGTCGCCGCCGTGCGGGTTGTCCGCGTGGGCGGGGCGGTAGCCGAAGCGGAAGGCCTCGTCGAAGCCGTCCGTGATGCGCGTCGCGATGTCGTCCCGGGCGGCCCTGACGGCCGTGGCGTGGGGGCCGTCCGTGAAGTGGCCCAGGAGGTGGAGGACACCGGCCCAGCCGTGGCACACGCCCATGCCCGTCTCCCCCCATTCTTCGACGGGTACGGAGAGTGCCGCGGCCACCGCTTCGCCGGCGAGGGCGGTCCAGTCGGACCGGTCCGTGGCCCGGCCGGCGATCTGCAGGGCCCTGGCCACGCCGGGGACGTCGTAGCACCAGCGGAACTGGCGCGTGCGCGGTGCGGCGAGGGTGCCCGTCAGGAACTCGCTCCGGGAGAGGTAACCGGGCCAGAAAGGGCCGTACGCGTCGTACTGGACCCAGTCGACCAGCAAGCCCGACAGCCGCTCCACCGCCTCCGGGAGCCCCGGCCGGCGGATGCCCTGTGCGTGGGCGAGCGAGAGCAGTACGAGGGGTCCCGGGATCCCGTGGGCCAGCCCGAGGTTGAGATGGCCGTGCCGCGCCACGTCGGAGTCGGCCGCGAAGTAGGGGGAGGGGGGTTCGTCCGCCCAGAACGCGGGGAGGTCCCCGCCGGCGGAAGCGGAAGGGCCCGTCCCTTCGAGGGCCATGGAGGTTAGGCGGTCCAGCACCTTCTCCGTCGTCCGTACGACCGGTTCGCCGCGCAGCAGCAGGTAGCGGCCGATGCCGGTGAGGCCGCTGATGGCGTCGAACCGGTCGAGCTCGCGTGACCCGGCTGTGGCAGGGGCGCACAGCACCTCGGCCGCCCGGCATATGTGTCCGTCCAGCTGCGCCAGGGCCTGGCCGTAGCCGCCGGTGGCGGTGCGGGCCGCGAGCATGGCGAACCCCAGCCCCGTGAGGTGGGCCTGCATGCCGATCCCGGGCTGCGGCAGCTTGCGCAGGAGCTGCGAACAGCGCTGGAGGTGCCCGTGGGCCGCGGCGGCGGAGTTTCCCGTGGCCCGGCTGCTGAAGAGCAGCGAGATGCCCGAATGGCCGCGGCCCAGCGTCCCGGCCTCGACCTCCGAGACGTTGACGTGGCGGGACTCTCCGGGAAGGTCGCCGACCGGGATCGCCCGGGGGTCGGCGAGGCGGTCGGCGAGGGCGTCCGCCACCGCCCGTGCCGTCAGGCGGGTCTGCTCGCTCATCGCTGTCCCCCGTGGTGCTTGAGACGGTCGGTGTGTGCCCGCGCGATGTGCGCGAGCAGGGTCAGGGTGCGCAGCTCGGCCGGCCGGTCGATGCCGACGAGCCTGTTGTGCTGCATGTGCAGGAAGCTGAGGACCGCCCGGCGCCGGGCGGCCTGGCTGCCGGTCCGGCGCGCGGTGGCGTCCAGTTTCGTCGCCACCGCTTCCAGGGCCGGCGCCGTCCGCCAGGCCTCGCCGAGGCCCGGCGCGGCGAGGGCCTGTCCGAGGTTGCGGGCGGTCGCCCCCGGGACGACCAGGCGCGCGGTGTCCGAGATCAGCCGCCGGGGCAGCGAACCGTCGGTGGACTTGGGGAACAGCGCCCCGATCCACTCGGGCCATTCCCCGGGTACGAGGGCGTCGAGCATGAGGCCGTAGTTGGCCACGGCCAGCTGCTCCCGAGACGGTCCCCGCCCGTTCCGCAGCAGCCGCAGTTCCGCTGCCGCCGTCTGGCTGTCGAGGCAGAACACGGACTCGGCGTCGCCCATCACGTCCGGACCGCCGTACCGGGCCGTTTCCGGCTCGTACGGGCACACTCGGAACGCCCTGATCAGCCTGCGGACACGCAGCTGCTCCAGTTGTGCCTGGAGGCTTGCGGCGATACCCGGATCCGACGAGCGGACCCGTAGGCGTACGTGCGGCTCCGGGTGGAGGAAGCGCACGTAGTGCCAGCTGTCCAGCTGTCCGTGCAGGGGCCGGAGCATCTCGTCGAGGGTGCAGATCAACTCGTCGTGCGTCTCCGGTACGGCAGACAGTTCGGCGTAGAACCACTCTCCGCCGGGTGAGTGGTGCACGGCCGGCACCGGGCTGGGCGGCGGCGCCGTGCGGGTCGTGCCGGGCCGCGGGCGGGCGACCAGCGGGACCGTGATCTCGTTCGCCCGTCCGCCGGCCCAGCCGTAGGACCCGAGCGCACGCATCGTCTCGGTGATCCTCACCTGGGCCTTGGTGACGTCCCTGCGCAGGAGCTCCTGGTGGAACGGCTCGCGCAGGTCGATCTCGTAGCTGTTGTCGGCCTGGGAGACACACACCCGGTCGGGCACGCCGAGCTCCTCCCGCCATTCCTCCAGCGCTGTCAGGAAGGCTCCGGGGGAGTGGGCGCCATCGCGCATCGCCAGGCTGGGGCGCCAGCGCAGGGGCGAGATCACGGCCTTGCCCAGGCGGACCCGGGGGAGCCAGGGAGCGGCGCCGAAGCCGGACCAGTCCCAGATCTGGAGGATGCGGGCGGCGCCGGAGTGCTTCATCTCCGCGAGCAGCCTGACGAGATTGGGCGCGTGGGTCTCCAGGTTGAGCATGCTGGGGACCACGGGGTGCACTTCCTGCCCGGTGGGCGCGTGCACGAGCAGGAGCCGCTCACCGTCGGCGGCCACGAGGAGGTCGCGCCAGTCGAGGGAGGCGGGGGAGCCGGTATCGGGCATCCCGCCCACGACGATCTCGTACGGGACGAGCCGGCCGGCCTGGGTGACGTTGCCGGCCCGGGAGTTCAGCGGCTTGAACACCAGTTGCGCCGTGATGCCCTCAAGGGCCGGTGCGCGCAGAAGGGTGCCCAGCGGCTGCTCGATGCCCGCGATGGCGGCGAAGCGGCCCATCGAGGCTCCGGCGGTGGCCGAGCCGATCATCGGGGCGGCGACCAGCGTGAAGTCACCGCGGTCCAGGCTGCCGGTGCGGTCCGCCAGCAGCTGGAAGGTGAGTTCGAGGGCCGGCGGGGGCGGCGTTCCGTGGCCGGCGGTCAGGGCCCTGACATCCGCGGGGCTGAGGTTGATCTCCCGGTCGGGGCTGAGCATTCCGCGCTGGATCAGCCGGCCGAGCACCTCGAGGCGGCGGCCGTCCCGCGTGTCGTCCTTGTTCCCCTCGTACGCGGCGAGGCGCGCGTCGCGGGAGACCGGCGGGCTGCTGTAGCCCCGGGGGAAGCCCAGCCCGGTGTGAGGGTCGATCAGCTCGGGGAGCGGCACGGCTCCCGCTTCGCCGTACTTGTCCATGAAGGCTTCGCGGTACTCGCGCATGTGGGCGTAGACCTCGGTCTGCGGGGTCATGTTCCACAGCGCGGAGGCGTACCTCTCCACTTCCTCGGTGACGGCGGGCGGGACCGCGACGTCAGCCGTCATGGCGAGGTCGACCTGTGCCACGGAAGCGTCGGGGCCCGTCACACCGGCGGCCAGGTGGACGGCGTGCCACAGGCCGGCGCCGCCGCCCGGGGGAGCCTTCCGGAATTCCTCGAGGGCGCCGAGGACCTTGGTGAGCCGACGGCCCTCGGCACCGTCCTCGCCCAGCAGGTCCAGGACATGGGCCAGGGCCTTCTCGTCCAGGGACTCCGGGGCGAGCGTGGTCAGCAGGAATTCGGTGCGTGCCATCTGGAGCAGGACCGCGTCCAGCCGTTCCCGGTCCACGGCCGGATGGGCCGAGGCCGCCTTGTCGAGCAGAGCCGCCCACTTGACGGGGCGTGAGGCGGCCTCGTCCAGTACCCAGCGGACGAAGGCGGTGGCGCGCACCGTCACCTCGCGGCCGCGGTAGTCGTCACGGCCGCACCCGAGCACCAGCCGGTCTCCCCGCAGGAAACACAGGTCGTTGACCAGTACGTCGGCGGCATGGCGCAGGCGCGGCTCTTCGAGCCAGGTCCTGGCCTGTGCGGCGAACCAGCCCGCGTCGAGGCTGACGTGCTTGTCCCCGGGGCCGTCGATGACGGCACGTGCGCGGTCCGCACTGCGGAGCGCCGTTACACCGGCACTCAGCCCGAAGGGGGTCGGTCTGCCGGTGACGCGCAGCGCGTAGCGCGACATGGACAGGCAGGCCTTCAGCAGGTGCTTGCGCTCGACCCGCGCACCCGACTCGACCTTGCGGAGCAGGGCGGCGAGAGAGCCACTGGAGACCTCGACGGTCTCACGGAAGACGGGGTGGGCCGCGAGCGCGCGCAGGTAGGAGGTCAGGTCCTCGTCGGCGAAGGAACCTGCTGCGTCGGGGCGCGGCAGCGGAACGTCGAGGGCTCCGCGTTCCAGGGCGGCCAGCCGAAGCAGCATCGGGCCCGTGGCGGAGAAGTCCGGTTGCGATGCCATGGCGAGGTGCCTCCGGGAAGTGGGGTGTGAGGGGGGAGAGCGCCGGGGCGCCGCGACCCTGCCGGGTGCGGCGCCCCGTCACTGCTGGCCCCGGTACGTGTTCGGCGTCAGGCGCAGCAGGTCGGGCCGAGCTCGTCCACACAGCTGATGATCGTGGAGGTCGCCGACTTCGAACCACAGGTGATCTTGGTGAAGCCCGCCATCGGCTGCAGGGAGGCGTCGAGCTCCGCGGAGACCGCGAGGTCGAGCTCGAGGTCGAAGTCGGAAAGGTCGGCAGCGGTGGCGGGCATGAGGGTGGCGACAGCCATGACAATTCTCCTCTTGATGGTGCGACCCCGGAGAAGTTTTTCCCCGGGTCGTTCTGGATTCGAGTCTTGTTCATGGATCGGGGCTGGCTCAATTCATTTGAGCAAGAGTTGAGGATCCGGGATCTTGAATCCTTCATTCCGTGCAGAGATTACTCTGGGTTGGGTTGATTATTTCGCCGGAACTGAGAATTCCGAATTCTTTCACACCTCTGACCTGCGCATTTGTGAGAACCTCAGGTGAGCCTCAGATCTACCTCAAGTTACTCTCCGGTCATTAACAACGCCCTCGTCGGACGCGTACTGTGGCTGCCGTAGCGGACCGGGGTTCCTGCCGGTGACTCGATCTGTCCCGTCGGGGCATCAAGTCCGGATCCGCGTGGGATTCCTCTTCTTCGGTGAATTCTCGCGCCAATTGCGTGCGTCTGCCGAACCCCGTTCTTGTTCGCGTTGAACAAGCCTCAGAATGGAGCATGAAAATGGACCGATCCCGCATTCTCGCCATCGCCGGCGGCGTTCTCACGGTCGGCGTCCTGGCCGCTGGTCCCGCCGCCGCGGCGGAGCGGACCGAGCAGACCGAAGGCGCCTCTTACGCGGTGCAGGCGTCCGGCGACCGCTCCGCGGCGGGCGGCGACCTGGTCGTGAACAAGTTCCCCTGCTGCGTCTGACGCCCGCACGGCGGCTGCCCGCACGCACCGTGCGGGCAGCCGCTTCGTCATTGCCGCACTGCCGAGGAAGACTCCGACCGACGAGGTGAACATGTTCCGAGCGCTCAGGGCCGCGTACGCCGCGAGCACGACCCGCCCCGAGACGGCACTGGGGCTGACGGACCGCCTGGCGGCCGCCGCCGCAGTCGTCGGCTCCCTCGAAGCCCTCGTATCGGCACGCGCCGATCACCGCGACGGCACGGTCCTGCGCGGCGATCTCATGAGCCGGCGGATCCCCGTGGACGCGAAGCTCCTCTCTGCGCTGGTCAAGGCCTCATCGGGACGCCGTACGGAACAGCTCCTGGAAACGGTCCGGCTGGCCGCTTCCGTGACCCTGCTCGTGGCAAGACCCGGCCGGACGACGCGCTCGGCGGCGCTGGCCCTCCTCGCGGTGTCCTCGGCGGTCACCCACCGGCACCACACCGTCCAGTCGGACGGTTCGGAGCAACTGCTCTTCCAGGTCCAGGCCGCGTCAGCGCTGGCAAGCCTCGCGGGCGGCGGCCCCCGGGTCACGGACGCCTGCCTCTGGTACATCGCCGCCCAGTCGACCCTGGCGTACACCGTCGCCGGCTACTCGAAGCTCGCGGGCGCCGAGTGGCGATCCGGCGAGGCCCTGCCCGGCGTGCTGCGCACCGAGACGTACGGCGACCGGAAGGCCTTCGAGCTGGTCCGCACGCATCCGCGTACCGCGCGTACGGCCGGCGCGGCGGTGGTGCTGGGCGAGTGCGGCTTCGGGCTCCTCTACTTCCTCGGCCGGGGCAGGTACGCCCCGGTGTTCGTCTCGGCCGGTACGTTGTTCCACCTGGTCAACGCGCGCGCCATGGGCCTGGGCCGCTTCCTCTTCGCCTTCGTCGCCACCTATCCGGCGATCCTCTACACCGCGCGTCGGATCTCGGCGAGGTCCGGCGATGTCTGCTGAGGCCAGGGTCGTCCGGATCGCGGCCGGCGGCATCGGAGCGGCCGCGCTGGCCGGGTTCGCCGATCGCGCCGCCCGCCGCCGCCGGATCCTCACCGGGCGCGGTGACGAACACCTGGTGACGGTGCGATCGGGCAACGAACTCGCGTACCGCTTCGCCGACACGCCACCCGAGAACCCGGCGAACCCGCGGTCACCGGTGTTCGTGTTCGCGACCGGCTCGCTGGCCACCATGGAGCACTGGGCCTGGCTGGCCCCCGCGCTGACCTCGGCCGGCAGCATGGCGCCACACCTGCTCTACGACCGGGCCGGCTACGGACGCAGTCGCCCGGCCCGCGGCGGCACGCCCCGTACCGCCCGAGCCGTCGAGGACCTCGTCGACCTCGTGGGACACGTTTGTGGCGAGCGCCGGCTGGTTCTGGTCGGCCATGCCCTGGGGGCGGGTCTGGCCGTGCGGGCCGCCGAACGCCTCACCGGCCGGGTCGCCGGCGTCGTCCTCCTGGAACCCGTGATGCGGCCCGACGGGGTGGCGTCCACCGACGGGAGCGGACACGGCGGCATCTCCCCACTGGTCCTGTGGTCGCTGCGCCTGGGGTGGGGAGGGCTCCTCACCACCCCGGACTGGGTGGCGGGCCTGCCGGAGAACGTCCGCGCCCGGTGCGAGGACCAGTACCGCGACCAGCGCACGTGGCGGACGGGGAGGCACGAGAGCACCACCATGGGCGAGCTGGGCACGGTCACCCCCGCGGTGCTGGCCCGCTCCGCGGCCCCGGTCTGTCTGGTCTCCGCCGCCGGCACGCCCCGGCTCCCGCTGCCCGGCTCCGTGGCAGGGCACGTCGTGCCGGGCGCCCGGCCCGGACACCTGCTGCTGTCGCGCGAGAGCGCGACGCGGGCGGCATCCATCATCACCGCGTTCTGCGCGGGCCTCCCGGACGGAGACTTGCCGCGATGAGCCAGATGTTCCACCGCGGAGGCGGGACCGCCACCAGGACACGGCCCCACATCGCCCTGGCGGTGGAAGTGGTCCTGGGGGCGGCCCTGGCCGCCACCGCCCTGAGCCAGCACCCGCTGCGCGTCTTCGACCGGCTCCGTGCCCTGGACCGGACCGGCCTGATCCTGCCCGACTGGCGGCTGTTCGCCCCGGTCCCGGTCATGCACGACCTCCACCTCCTGTACCGCCCGACGAGGCGGGGGAGCGCTTCCGACTGGGAGATCGTCTCGCGCATCGCGGAACGGAGGGCCCGGCACATGGTCTGGTTTCCCGAGCGGCGTGAGCAGAAGGCCGTCCTCGACCTGTGCCGCGAACTGTCCTTCCACGCGGCGCAGGGCCTGCCCGACCCGGCCGAGAAGCCGGCGTACGGGATCCTGCGGGACTGGCTCCGTACGCGTACGAACGAGCGGCACCCGGACGCGGACGGATTCCAGTTCATGATCATGAGCGCGGCGGGCTACGACGAGGGCGTCACTCCGGAGTGCGTGTTCGTCTCGCCCCCCGAACACGGCTGACGATCTGGTTCGGGGAGGAGTGGGCGTCAACGTCAGATCCGGTCTTCGAGTGCGGTACTGAGGGCGTCGAGGGAGCAGAACACCCCACGCTCGGGAGACAGCTGTCGCGCTTGCCCGCGCGGCCCCGGCCGTCCCGAGCGACCGGGTCGGTGCAATCGGGGCTCGGCTCAACGTCGCCGCGGTGCGAGTACGCGGTTGTTCGATCAGCCGCGGCCGGACGCTGTCGATTCGTACGCAGGGGTCGCGCCACCCGGTGAGCCGGACGGCGGCGTCGTCTTCGAGGCGGAACAGGGCCCCGGCGGGGAGGGCGGCGAGGTCGACGGCTACATGGAACTCGCCCGCCGCGGCGCCGAACTCCTCGTCCAGGTCCCGACCGAACGCGAGGAGGAGAACCGTGTCGCCATCGCCGCCAACGAGTCCTTCTCCGTCTGGACCAAGACCTCCACCGGCCCCGGCTCTCCGCAGCCATCGACGACCGCCTCACCTTCGGCGGCTTGCCGCGGGCTGACCTGGTCACCCAAGGCCTTGCCCGGTGCTCGGTGCCGCGGAACAGGCCAGGCTGCTCTCGCCCGGTCTGCTCGGTGGGCCATCGTTCCTCTCGGCTCCCCGCGGGGGCCGCCCGTCAACCGTTCACGATGTCGTGGCAGGCCCTGACGCGTGTTGTGCGGGCGCTGATCAGTAGCGACCGCCGCCCGCCGCCACGGGCGTCGCAGCCGCTGTGGGGGGCGCGTCCGCCACAGGCGTCGCAGCCCCTGCGGTCTTCGCTGCGGTGTCGACCAGATAGTCCGCGAAGTGCTCCGTCAGCGGCTCGCCGGTGATCGGCTCCAGGAACAGGAACTGCCCCTGCGGGTTGACCTCAAGCCAGACGGGCTCGCCCTCGGGGGTGAGCTTCAGGTCGATCACCCCCATCGGGAGCTCCAGCCGGTCGAGGGTCGTGCGGACCAGCCGGGCCAGGTACTCGGGGACCGGCCAGCGCCTGATCGGGACGCGGAGGTCGGGCCGCCAGTCCAGTTCCTCCGTCTCGATCAGCGCCGCGAACATCCGGTCGCCGAAGCAGTTGAGCCGGATGTGGTGCCGCCCCGGAACGTACTCCTGGTAGGTCGCCGGGCACACCGCGAAGGACTCCGGGGGCAGCGACAGCGGGTCGTCGATCCACTGGGTGAGGAGGGAAGGGCCCGGCGCACCCACGACGGGCTTGACGATGACCCGCCCGACCTCGCGCGTGAAGTCGACGACCTCGTCACGCGACTGCGTGATCAGTGTCCGCGGCACGCGGAATCCGGCCTGCTGGGCCACCCACAGCTGGTAGACCTTGTCCCCCGCCCGGTCGGTCGCCTCCGGCGGGGAGATCCACTCGCCGCGGAACGAGGCGGCCAGTATGCCCGCCAGCGCTCCACGGCAGTCGTTGTTCACCAGGGTGACCTGCTGCGCACCGACCTCCCCGTCACCCGACGTCACGCCGGACATGGTGAGCTGGTCCGCCCGTGCGCGGCGCCACCACAGCAGCTCCGCCTCACCGGGGGCCACCGTCCGGCCCTCCGACGTCAGCACGGTGGCCGAGGAGCCGGAGCCCGTGCCGTCTTCCGGTAGCACTCCGGCCAGCTCCCACGACAGGCCCGGCCTGCCGCTCACCGAGTCGCATTCCACGATGTGGAACTCCTCGCCACGGGCGCGGACGGCGAGCTGGACGGCGATGGCGTGCAGGTCCTCGTGGTACGACAGGGCCAGGATCATGCCGCGTCGCACTTGTCGCAGCAGCAGTTGGGCCCGCACCCCGTCTCACAGGTGTGGCCGGCCAGCGCCTCGGCGGAGATCTCCATGCCGGTGGTGGTGCGCAGGGCCACCTCCCAGGCGCGCAGCTCCTCAGGGGTCTTCAGTTCCACGAATCCGGTCGCCTGGGTGCTGAACACCACGGGCGGGGCCATGTTGTGGAAGCCCTCACCGCTCTGGTCCAGAGGTTCACCCAGCTTGAAGGTGTTCATGGCCACGGCCTCCCTCGGTCGTCTCCATCGCCCCGAGTCCTGATTGCGGATTGTTTCCCCACCTCCACTGAACCACCGCCGTACCGGGGGCGCATCCGCTCGGGACGCATAGTGGAGTGTTCAAGTAAGCGATGACACAGGGAGGTTAGGGCGTCGGGGGAGATGCGAGGACGTCCGAAGATTTCTCCGTCAACCACCCGCCCCACGCCCGGGTGGAAGCCGTATTCGGGGTGACGGATGCCCCGCCGGACGCGAGCGTCCCGGGTGATCACTCTCGCCGGCGGTTCCGGCTCGGGGCCATCCGCGGCAGTCTTGTGTGATCGCGAATTCCCGGCTCCGTGCGCGCCCCCGCTGCGCGCCGTTGCACCACCGCGCGCCGGCCGGCCGAACCTCGGGGACCCTGCCCCGGCCGCCCCGGCGTTCATAGCATGGTCCCACCGCTGACAGGGGGAGCCGATGGCCAGTTATCTGCGGTTCGAGGACTCCGACGGGACCACCGTGTTCCTGGAGAGCGAGAAGGAGGACCTGTCGGGGTTCTCCGGTGTCCAGAAGGTCGGCCTCAGGGGGCGGCTGCAGGACGGGGTCGCCGTCGCCCAGGACTCCTTCGAGCGGGCCGTCGGCCAGGTCCTCGCCGTGCACGCCCGGGTGTTCGTCAACGCCGTCCGGGGACTGGAGGTGCCCCCGGACCAGGCGGAGATCACCTTCGGGCTCAAAGCCAGCGGGGAGGCGGGGAACTTCGTCATCACCAAGGTGGCAGGCGAGATGAACTACGGCGTCAGGCTGGTCTGGAACGCGGTCGGCACGCGCGGCGACGGGCATACCGCCGGCCCCGTCCCGGACCCCGGAGCCGAAACCGCTCCCGATTCCGCTCCCGATCCCGATCCCGCTCTCGATCCCGGAACCGATTCCGCTCCCGCTCCCGGAACCGATCCCGGACAGCAGCGGGGACCCGGAGGCGAAGCACCGGACACGGCGTAGCACGGCGACCCGGCGGAGGGAGGGGACCAGCATGACCGACCGGCTCCGGGAGGGCATCGTCCGCGTGGTCGGCGACGACGGCGCCACCTGCGGCGCCGGCTTCATCGCGGCCGCCGGGCTCGTCGTCACCTGCGCCCACGTGGTCGTGGACGCCGGGTCCGGTCCCGGCCGGGAGGTCGCACTCGTCCGGCACGCCGACGGGGCGCGCTGGCGGGGGACCGTCGTCGAGGAGTGGTGGGGCGAGCCGGAGGGCGAGGACGTCGCCGTGCTCCGCGTCCCCGAAGCCCCCGCCGAAGCGGCCCTGTTGCTCGGCGCCCTCGACACGGCCGCCGACCGGCAGCTGCGCACCTTCGGGTTCCCCGCGGCGAAGCCCGTCGAGGGCCTCTCGGGCCGGTGCCTCGTCGTGCCGGGCTCCACCACGGAGAACGGACACCCCGTTCACGTGCTGGAAAGCGACCAGGTGACCTTCGGCTTCAGCGGCGCACCCGTCTGGGACGACGAACACGAAGTGGCCGTGGGCATGGTCACCAGCATCATCGGGGTCCGCCGCGTCGTCGCGGGAGCGGGCGACAGGGGGCGCTTCGCGGTGCCGGCCGACCCCGGCATCCGGCTGACCCGTACGGCGTTCATGGGGCCCGTCACCACCATCCGTGCCCGGTGTCCCGAACTGGGACTGCCCGAGGACGTCCCGTACCTCGGGCTGGACGCCTTCGAGGACCCCCGCTTCTACTTCGGCCGCGACGACGCCGTACGCCGCCTGACCCGGACGCTGGCCCGCGAGCGCAGGGCCGTCCTCGTGGGGAACTCCGGCTCCGGCAAGTCCTCCCTGCTCCACGCCGGACTGGCCAAGGCCCTCACCGGCACCTCGGGCGACCTCGGCCGCCGGCTGCGCTGCGACGTGGTGGCGGGCACCGACCCCCTGCCCGCGCTCGTCCGGTCCCTCGCCGCCGGCCGCCCCGCCTCGGAACCCCGGGACGGGCGGACCCCCGGCGCCGTGACGGCCGAGGGACGGGCCGCCCTCGCGCGCCTGGCCGCGGCGCTCGGCCCGGGTTGCCCGCCGGACCCCGGCCCGCCGCAGGAGCCCCGTCCACTGCCGCCGGAGGCCGTCCCGGAGCGGCTGAGCGGCATGCCGCCCGGCGAGGCCGCCGCCGCGCTCTCCCGGGCCGTACCCGCCGGACTGCTGGTCCTCGTCGACCAGTTCGAGCGCCTGTACGCCGCTACCGACGAGCGGACCGCGGACCACTTCACCGACGTCCTCCTCGCGCTGCGTGACCACGGCGCCGTCGTCGTCATCGCGCTGCGCGCCGACTTCTACGGCCGGGCCCTGCGCCACGCGGGCCTCGCCGACGCCCTCACCCGCGGCCAGGTCACCGTCCTGCCCATGACCGCGGAGGAGCTCCGCCAGGCCATCGTCGAACCCGCCCGCCTCCAGCTGCGCCGGGTGCAGCGGGAGCTGGCCGACCGCCTGATCGCCGACGTACGGGGACGGCCCGGCGCGCTGCCCCTGCTGGAACTGACGCTCAAACAGCTCTGGAAGACCGAGGCCGACACCGGCGTGCTCAGCCTCGACGGCTATCTCGCCCTGGGGAGCGGGGGAGCCGCAGGCCCCGGCCGCGAGGACGGCTCGGCGGAGGTGAACCCCGCGCAGGGGGTCGCCGGGGCCGTGTACCGGGCCGCCGAGGAGACCTGGAGCGACAAGCTCACCGACGAGGAACGGGACGCGGCCCCGGCCGTCTTCGTCCGCCTCGTCGCCGCCGAGCAGATCGGCGACGCCTCGGCCTCCGCCCTCACAGCCCGGCGCGCCTGGCTCGGTGAATGGGACCCCGTCGCACGCTCCGTGGTCGCCACCTTCGTACGCGAGCGGCTCCTCGTCCTGCGCGGCGACCCGGTCAGCGGCCGCCCCGCCGTGGAGATCGCCCACGAGGCGCTCATCGAGGCCTGGCCCCGCCTCACCGACTGGGTCCGCCACCACCGGGCCTTCTCGGACTGGTACGCGGCCGACTTCGCACCGGCGTTCCAGCTCTGGACCGGCCACGACCGCCGAGAGGAGTTCCTGCTGCCCAAGTCGATCACCGAAGCCGCCCGCGCCTGGTGCGTGCAGCGCCCCGCCCTCATGGCCGGACCCGCCCTGGAATACGTACGGGCCAGCGCCGAACGGCTCGACCGCGCGCAGGAGGAGGCCTGGCACGCCCGGCGCAACGCGGACGAGTCCCGCAGCATCCTGTGGGCCACCCGCGCCGTCCGGCACGACGAGCCCACCACCGCCCTGGCCCTCGCAATCACCGCCGCACGGCTGGAACACCCGTCGGGCACGGCCCTGCGCACGCTGGCCGAGGTCGCGTACCGGCCCGGCCTCCGCGACGAGCTGCGCCACGGCCACACCGCCCCCGTCCTGGCCGTCACCCAGCGCGCCGGGCTCCTCCTCTCCGCCGGGAGCGACCACGACGTACTCGTCTGGGACGCGGCCGCGCGGCGCGTCGTACGGACGCTGCGCGGACACAGCGGCCCGGTGCGCGGACTGGCGCTGTCCGCCGACGCGAGCACCGCGGTGTCCTGCTCCGACGATCGCACCGTCATCCGCTGGGACGTCGCGACCGGCCGGATCCTCGGCCGGTACGAGGGCCACCAGGACGCCGTCCTCGCGGTCGCCCTCACCCCGGACGGCCTGCTGGCCGTCTCGGCCTCCGCCGACGGCACGGCACTCGTCCGGGACACCGGGACCGGCCGGGTCCTGCACCGGCTCGTCGGGCACCGCGACGTGGTGGCCGGAGTGGCGGTCGGCGGTCACGGGGAGGTGACCGCCACGTGTTCCGCGGACGGCACCGTCCGGATCTGGGACACGGCCACCGGACGGCCGATCCGCACCCTGACCGGCCACCGGGGCCCGGTCCGGGCGGTGGCCGTCGACGAGGCGGGCCGCCGCGCGGCCTCCGCCTCCGCCGACCGGGACGTACGCGTCTGGGACCTGCGCACCGGCCGGGCCGAAGGGCCGTCCCGGCCGGGGCCGGGGCACACCGCGAGCGTCTGGAGCGTGGCCTTCAGCCCCGACGGGCGCCGAGTGGTGTCCGGTGCGGCGGACCGTACCGTGGCCGTCTGGGACACGGACGGGCAGCGCCTCCTCCACCGGTTCGAGGTGGGCCGTGCGGTCAACGGGGTGGGCTTCGACGACACCGGGGAGACGGTCCTGTGCGCCGGCGACGACCACAGCGTCTCCGCGTGGCGTACCGGCTCCGGCCGCTCCCTGTCGGACCTGGGCGGCCACGGTGCCCCGGCGGCCGCCCTCGCGCTCAGCGGCGACGCGGGCCTCGCCCTCGTCGGCTGCACGGACGGCGCCCTGTTCCTGTGGGACGCCGCCGACAGGACGCCGAGCCGCCTCGCGGACCCCGGCGGGCGGCGCGGGCCCGTCGCCGACGTGATGCTGAGCCGCGACGGCCGCACGGCGCTGGCCCTGTCCGCCGCCGGCGTGCTCAGCAGACACCCCGCCGGCCCCGGCGCCCCGGACCCGGGCGGGCGCGTCCACCCCGCCACCGTCGTCGCGGCCGCCCTGAGCGGGGACGGGACCACCGCCCTGGTCGCCACCGCCGCAGGCGAGGTCTGCGCCGGCCCACCCGTCGGCGTCCCGCAGTGGCGCCGGATCCACCGGGGCGGCGCCACCTGCCTGGCCGTCGACACCACCGGGACGACGCTGCTGGCGGGCGACGGGGACGGGCAACTCCACCTCTGGACCGGCCCGGGCCGTCGGCACCGCCGCCTGGGCCCACACCCGGCCCGCGTCCGGTCCGTCGCGGTCAGCGGCGACGGGCGGACCGCGCTGTCGGCCGACGACGAGGGCACGGTCGTCCTGTGGGACCTCCCCTCGGGCGAACGGGACGAGCCGCTGGAGGGCGCCGGACTCGACGTACGGGCCGTGGCCCTCTCCGACGACGGGAGCAGGGCGCTGCTGAGTACCCGCGACGGCGCCACCCTCACCTGGGACCTCCCCACCGGTGAGGTCCATCACCTCGGCGGACGGGGCAGGCCCGCCACCGCCGCCGCGCTCAGCGCCGACGGACGCCGCGCCTGGACGGCCGCGGGCAACGCCGAGCCAGGGGTGTGGGACGCGGGCAGGGGCGACGTGGTGCGCGTCCTGCCCACGGCGGGCGGTACCCGCGCGCTGGCCGCGACCCGGGACGGGCGGTCCGCCCTGACGGGCGGCGAAGACGGGGCCATGACCCTCTGGGACCTCGACGGCGGTACCGCGACCGCACGGTGGCGCGGCTACGAGGACGCCAACGGCCTGGCGGTCAGCGCCGACGGAGGCCTGGCGGTCTGCGCCACCGATGTCCTCCCGCTGACCGTGTGGGAACTGCGCACCGGCGAGGCCCGGCTGCTCAGCGGACACACCGAGGCCGTACGCTGCGTGGCCCTCACCCCCGACGGCACGGTCGCGGTCTCCGGCTCGGCCGATCACCGGGTGATCCTGTGGGACGTGGCCGCGGGGGAGTTCGTACGCAGCCTGGAAGCCCACAACCACACCGTCGACGCCGTCGCCGTCAGCGACGACGGACGGCTGGCGGTGTCCGGTTCGCAGGACGCCAGCAGCATCGTCTGGGACACCGGGACGGGCGCGGTCCTACGGCGCTTCGGGCACGAGTCGGCGGTGCTCGCCATCGCGCTCGGCCCCGACGCCCGGACCGCCGCCGTGGGCACCGCCGACGGCACGGTGGCCCTCTGCCGTCCGGATGACGGCAGCCGCAGCGTCCTCGTCGGGCACACGGCCGGCGTCCGCACGGTCGCCTTCTCGCCGGACGGCCGGTTCGCCGTCTCCGGCGACGACCACGGCGCTGTGCTCGTCTGGGACGTGGCCACCGGTCAGGTCGTACGCGAATTCGGCGACGGGGCCGGGGCGGTGACCGCCCTCGCCTGCTGTGCCGACGCCTCGGGCATGGCCGTCGTGTCCGCCTCCGCCGGGGGAGGGATCCGGCTGCGGCGCCTGCACGGCACGGCGGAGCTCGTGGCGTGGGCGTACGAGAACCGGCGGATCCACCGGTTCACCTGCGCCGAGCGGTCGGCGCTGCTGATCGAGCCCGGCTGCGACCCGCTCGGCAATCCGCCGCCGGAGTGGGGGTCCCCCCGGACGGAGTCTGGGGGAGGCCCCCCGACCGTCGTACCCCTGACCCGCTCCGCCCTTCCCCCGGCGGCCTCCGCGCGGCTCCCCGCCCGCGTCGGCGGCCCGCCCCGCCTGCCGCCCGGCGTGCGCACCTTCGACGCGGTACAGGCCGGGCGCTCCCGGGAGTGGCGGATCGACGGCGGGGGCGGCCGCGCCACGATCGACGTCGTCGCCGGCGGCATCGACCTCGACCCCACGGCCACCCTCCGCGGCCCGGGCGGCGAGGTCCTGGCGGCCGGCCGGTTCCCGGAGGGACGCCGGTGCCGCGTCGGCCCCGTCGACCTCCCCCCGGCGGGGGAGTGCACCCTGCTGGTCGAAGGCCGCCGGGACGGCCCGGCGGGCGGCTACACGTTGCTCCTCACCACGGATCCCCCGGAGGCCTGACCCCGTGATGAAGCCGAACCGGCCCCCTGCCCCCACACCTGCCCCGGACCTCGACCTGATCGAGGAAGCCCCCCGTGCCGTGTGGTCCAGCGGTGCGGGCCGCCTCCCCTTCGGCGGATCACGCAACGACCCGCGCGGCTTCGCCATCCACCCCGTCCCCCGTCTGATGCTGGAGGACGGATCGCGCCGCGAGCGCGTGCTGGAGACCCACCCCCGGTGGACGGACGACGGCTGGATCCGCGGTGAGTTCCACCTGCCCGGGGTCGCGGCCGGCACCCGGCTCGAAGCCGAGTACGGCTTCTTCAGTCCCGTGGGCCCACCCCAGACCAACGGCGTGCTCATCAGGGTCGGCTGCGACGGCGTCCTGCTCACCGAGGTCGCCAAGCGCTACACCGGGAGCCTGGACACCCTGACCGTCGACCTCTCCCGCTTCACCGGGGCCGCCGCCCGCACCCTGTACGTGGAGGTGGACGCCGACGGCGACTCCACCCAGGACTGGCTGGTCTGGACCCGCCTCACCGTCGTCCCCGGGCCCCAGGGGTCCGGGGTCCGGTGACCGCGGCGGACCACCAGGTCACGCAGTCACCCGGTCACCCCGCCTTCCTGCGGTCGTACACCATGGTCGACAGCGGCACCAGCAGGCCCGCCCAGAACAGCACCCCGGGCACGCCCCGGTCGGTCCACGGGACCTGGGATATCAGCAGGGCGCAGAGCATGGCCCACACCGCCTGCGCCAGCACGATCCGGGACCAGCGGCCGCGCCGTACGAGGGAGCGGATGTTGAGCCGCACCCCGGTGCGCATCCGGCGGTAGCGCCACAGCGCGCCGAAGCCCCAGATCGCGGCCATGACCGTCAGCACCCAGAGCCGGTTGCCCAGCGGTACGGGCAGCTCCCGCAGGACCGGGTGCCTGGACGTGGTGAAGAGGTCGACCATCATGCCCGCGGACACCACGCAGACGATCGCGAGCCAGCGCGTGCCCCGCAGCAGGCGGTACGTGGCGCGGTCGAGGCCGTTGCGCAGCATCGCGGACTGGGGCGCGCCCGCCAGGCCGGCGGAGTACATCTCCGCCGACCGGGCGGCCGTGACGTTCGGGGAGTCGGCCATCGCGTCGGTGTACATGGCCTGCGCCGTCTGGTTGGACGGGTCCAGGCGCAGCCATTCCACCAGGGCCCGCTTCGCGACGTCCTGGCGCTGCGTGCGCACGGCCGTGAAGCACACCGCCTGGTGCGCCTCGGGCTCCTCCGGGGCGAGGCGTACGGCCTCCAGGGCCGCCTCGTAGGCCCGTTCGTGATCGGCGGGCAGGGCCGCCGCATGGGCGACGAGCACCTCGGACAGCACGAAGTGCGTGGTCCACACCCCGGGCGACCTGCGGACGGCCTCCTCTGCCGCCGCCCGGGCCTCGGACCGCTTGTCCAGCCGGAGCAGCACCCGGGACAGCTGGATGAGGCCGCCGACGTGTCCGGGCGAGATCCGGAGCATCTCGCCGGCCGCCCGCTCCGCGAGCTCGTACTCGCCGAGCTTCTCGTGGGCGACGGTGAGCACCTGCCAGGCCAGCTCGTCGTCCGGCGCCTCGGCGAGGCGGGGGGCCAGCACGGCCTTGCACTCCTCGTACCGGCCCGCCGACTGCAGCGCGACGGCACGCGCCACCACCGCGTCCATGCTCACAGCTTCCGCCTCTTCTTCAGGTACGTCACCAGGTCGTCGTACATGCCGCCCTCGTTGGCGAACATCGCCACGTTCCGCGCCGCCGCGAACCACGGTTCCGTCGAGGGGACCACCGACTTCGCCGCGTCGAGCAGGTCCTTCGTGCCGATCATGCGGATCACGCCGGTGCGCGCCGAGTCGAGCAGCGCGCTCTCGGCCGCCGACTCGCAGACATGGGCGAGGTCGGCGCCCGAGAGGCCGTCCGTCGCCTTGACGAGACGCCCCAGGTCGACCGCCTCGATGGGGCGTTCGCGCAGGTGGTAGCGGAGGATCGCCTCGCGGGCGGCGGCGTCGGGCGGCAGCACGAGCAGGGTGCGGTCGAGCCGTCCCGGCCGCCGCAGCGCGATGTCCACGTCCCAGGGGACGTTGGTGGCGGCCAGGACGAACACGCCCTCGTTGGCGGCGGAGTCGATGCCGTCGAGCTCGGTGAGGAGCTGGTTGACGGTGTTGCGCATGCCGCTGTGCTGCGTACGGCTGCGCTTGGCGCCGAGCGCGTCCAGTTCGTCGAGGAAGACGACGCAGGGCGCCTGACCGCGGGCGGTCTCGAAGACCTCGTGCATGTTGCGTTCGGAGTTGCCGATCCACATGTCGAGGACGTCGTTGACGGACACGGACAGGAAGTTCGCGCCGAGCTCGCCGGCGACGGCCCGGGCGATGAAGGTCTTGCCGCAGCCGGGCGGCCCGTAGAGCAGGAGCCCGCCGCGCAGGCTCTTGCCGTACAGCCTGCGCAGTTCGGGGTTGCGCATCGGTGCGAGGAACGCGGCTTCCAGGCGGTCCTTGACCTCCCGCATGCCGCCGACGTCCGCGAGCCGCACGACGCCGGGCGCGGACACCTCCCGGGCGTCGGCGTCCCCGGGGTCGCCGACGCCGTCGGCGCTGAGCGGGGGCTCGACGAAGCGGGGTTCTACGATGCCGTCGACCTCCTGCTCGGCGGCCCGCCAGTCGAACCCGGCGGGGCGGGACGGCTCGCCGGCGGCGCCGCCCGCGGACTCCGACGGTGCCGGGGGAGCGGCCGGGGGAGCGGCCGGGGCGGACGGCATCCCCATGGCCCGCATCATCAGCTCCCGCGCCGCTCCGTCGCCCGGCGCGTGCTGCAGGGCGGCCGCGGCCTCCGTCACCGCGGCGTCGTGCAGCCCGGCGGACAGCAGCAGTTCGGCGAGGTGCAACCGCAGGGGAACGTCCCCGGGGGCGGCGGCCACGGCGGTGCGCAGACTCCGTATCAGCGGGGGTTCCAACGGGGCTTCCGGCGGGGGTTCCAGCGGGGATTCGGGGGAGGGAGGCTCTTCCGGCATGATCCATGTTTACGCGGCCCCTCCGACGGCGGTCCAGGCGGGGTGGTGTGCGGCGGATCTCCACCCCCTTCTCCACCCCCGGGTCCAGGCGCGGCGAGCGGCGCCGCAGCAGTCTTGAGGGCATGACAGCAACCGAGTGGATCACCGACATCGCCCTCGTCCTGATCGTCTTCCGGCAACTGCGGGAGGGCCGTCTCGACCACAGGACCTTCCTGCTCCCGCTGGGGATCGTGGCCTTCGTGGGGTACTCGTACCTGGACTCCGTCCCCACCGCCGGCAACGACCTCGTCCTGATCGGGGCCCTCACGGCGGTCGGCGCCGCGCTGGGCATCGCCGGAGGGGTCTACACCCGCATCCGCGCCCTCGACGGGCAGCTCCTGATCAAGGCGGGCGCCGTGTCGGCGGTCCTCTGGATCGCGGGCATGGGGGCCCGGATGGGGTTCCAGACCTGGGTGGAGCACGGCGGCGGCGCCGACGACGTCGCCCGGTTCAGCCTCGCGCACCACATCACGAGCCAGCAGGCCTGGGTCGCGGCCTTCGTCCTGATGGCGCTCACCGAGGTCGTCACGCGGGTGGCCACGATCTACGTACGCAGCCGGACGGTGCGCGGCGCCGCCACCCTGCCCGTCCTCGGCACAACGGTCTGACCGTGCCGTATCTTCGGCCTGTGCCCGCAGACCAGATCGCCCCGCACCCCGGCGTCGACACCGGCCGGGATGCGGGCGCGCGTCCCGTACCGGGGCAGGACCCGCGCGTGCAGTGGGCGGTCTCCGTCGCGGTCGTCGTCGTGGGGCTCCTGACGATCCGTCCCATGGGGCCGAGCGGCCGGGGCCTGGCCGTGGCCGTCCTGTTCGCGGTCAACTCCGCCGCCCTGCTGGCCCGTCGGCTGCCCGAGCACAAGGTCCCGCCGCGCCTCGCCCTTGTCTGGCTGACGCTCGGGGTCGTCGCGGCGGCCGCCCTGATCGGCCTGAGCAGCAGCGGGACGGCCTACCTCTTCGCCTTCTTCCTCGCCGGCCACATCGGTTACCGCCTGGAGACCAGGCCCGCCCTCGTCCTGGCCGGGTTCTGCAGCCTGCTCTGCGGTGCCGTGCTGTACCTGCGCCTCGGACCGGGTCACGAGGCGCTGCCGTGGGTGTTCGGCCTCACCACCGGCACCCCGGTCCTGGTCGGCATCGTCAACCGCACCCAGCGGCAGGCCGTACGGGCGGCGATCGACGCGGCGGAGTCGGCCGAACGCGCCGCCCGCGCCGAGGCGCGCACCGCCGTCCTGACGGAACGCGGCCGGATCGCCCGGGACGTGCACGACGTCCTGGCGCATTCCCTCGCCGGGATCAACATGCAGCTGGAGCTGGCGGACGCGCTGATCGACACGGGGGACCTGGAGAAGGTCCGGGAGGCGAACGCCAAGGCCCACGGCCTCGTCAAGGAGAGCCTGAAGCAGGCGCAGTGGACGGTGCACGCCCTGCGCGAGGACGCGCTGCCGCTGCGCGAGACCCTGGCCTCGATGCTCGCGTCCTCGGGCCACCCGGACGCCCTCACCGTCACCGGGACCGTGCGCGAGGTGCCCGCCCGGGCGGTCCAGAACCTGCTGCGGATCGCCCAGGAGGCCCTGACCAACGCGGCCCGGCACGCTCCCGGCGGAGCCGTCGCCGTGGAGCTGGCGTTCGCCCCGGCGTCGACGGCGCTGAGGATCCGCAACCGCCCCGGCACCCGCCCGGCGGTCCCGGGCGCGGGCAGCGGGATGGGACTGATCGGCATGCGCGAACGCGTCGCCCTGCTGGGGGGCACGCTCACCGCGGGCCCGGTCACCGAAGGCCCGCACCAGGGCGACTGGCAAGTGGAGGCAGTGATCCCGCAATGACCGCACCCGAAGCACAACAGCCGCAACAACAGCCGCAGCAGCAGCCGCCCCAACCGCCGCTGAAGGTGGTCGTCGCCGACGACCAGGCCGCCGTCCGCGAGCCCCTCGCCGCCGTCCTCGCCCTGGCCGGGGGCATCGAGGTCGTCGCGGCCGCGGCGAACGGCACCGAGGTACTGGCGGCCGTCGCCGCCGGCCCGGTGGACGTGGTGCTGATGGACCTGAGGATGCCCGTCATGGACGGCATCGAGACCACCCGCCGGCTGACCGGGGAGCACCCGGAGGTCGCGGTGGTCGTCCTGACCACCTTCGCCGACGACGACTCGATCCTCGGCGCCCTGGGCGCGGGAGCGCGCGGCTACCTGACCAAGAACGCCGGACGCCAGGACATCACCCGCGCGATCCGGGCCGCGGCCGCCGGCCAGTCCGTACTCGACCGCGAGGTGCAGGCCCGCCTCCTCGCCACCGTCAAGACCCAGGCGCCCCCGCCCGGCAGGCCCCTGCCCCTGCCCGAGGACCTCACCCGCCGCGAACGCGAGGTCCTCGCGCTGATCGGCCAGGGCCTGCCCAACCGGGGCATCGCCGAGCAGCTCTTCATCAGCGAGGCCACGGTCAAGACGCACATCAACAACCTGTTCGCCAAGGCCGGAATCCGCGACCGCGCCGACGCCGTCCGCCGCGCCATCACCTCGGGCCTGGCCTGACCCGCCGTGGGCGCCGGGTGTTGGCCCGGCTTCCCATCCGGGAAGACCAGAAACCTGCCCCCGGGCCGGATCGAATGGCTGTCGACGAAACGGGACGAAATCGGAACGCTCCTGTCGACGGAGCGGCTTGCTCCGCACGGGGCCCCCGGGAGAAGGTTTCTTCCGAACCAAGATCAACTTTTGGTGCCCGCAAGCACCACGACTCAGGGGGAAGACCGTGCAGATCCGCAGGAAGCTCGCCACCGCCGCAGTGACGCTCGCCGTGGCCGGTACCGGCCTCGTCGCCGGGACGGGGACGGCGTTCGCCGGGAACAACGGCCAGCAGATCCAGATCGACGACGCGTCCGGCAGGGCCCAGTCCGTCTACATCAAGGGTCCCAACCAGAACGGCAGCACCGTCGGCAAGTGCTTCAACATCACCCGGGACTCGTCCACGCCGCTGGGCGGCTGGTGGTGGAAGGGCAACGTCGAGGTCACCGCCTACACCTACAACAACTGCGGCGGCGGCCGCTTCTACACCCGCACCGCCTGGATCAACACCACCCAGAGCTGGGGTGACTTCCAGGTCGTCAGCGTCCACTGACCCGGCCCGAACGCCCCGGCCGCGCCTCGGCCGGGGCGTTCCCGTACTGCCACCTCACCTCTGACTCGGGTCACTGGCGGCGCTTGGCGCACAGGGCCGCGTCCAAGCGGCCTTCCGGTCGCGGACCGGGATGGGGGTGCCGTCCACGATCCACAGCCGGTCCGCGCCGGCGGCACGGGCGGGGATGCGGCACACTCCCCGAGTGATCGTGATGCATCCCGTCCTGGAGATCTACACCCCTGACGGTTTCGACCTCTGGCCCGTCGCCGAGATCGAGCCGTTCGGCTTCCTCCCTCTCAGCGGTGAGCTCTCACCCGCTCAGGTCGGAACGGCGGTGATGCGCATCGCGGGTTGCAACGACGTCGACCCCGACGGCGACCGCCCGCCTCGTCCGGCCGACGCACTCGGCTCGTTCCTCCACGGGCTGCTGACCTTCGACTGCCTCTTCGCGGCCGGCGGTCTACGGGTCACCGACAACTCCACAGGTGTGACGTTCCTGCCCGGCTGCTGCGATGGACTGGAGGACTGGCGTGACTGGCACCAGTTCGCCGACGCCGGCAGCCTGCTCGGCTTCGGTCACGACCCCGTGTCACCGGTTGCGGAGCGCTTCGGCGACACCGTCCGGCTCACCGCCAACGCTGACCGGAGCGACAGCCCGGTGATCGAGCTGTCCGTCACCGAGCTCCGCCACCTGCTCGTCGGGGCCGAGCGCGACCTGGCCGACTTCCTCGCACTGGCAGCCGACTGGGCCTCCACACACCTCCCGGGCCACCGCGCTCGCGTCACAGCCGCCCTCGCCCGTCTTCTCGACCTTCCCGCGCCGACCACACCGTCGGAGCCGTAGGACGGTGGTCCGGTTTCAACGGCCAAGAAGGCGGGGCCCAGGAGCGTCAACGGGTGCGACGCGGTGAGCACGTTCGTGCGCACCTACCTGGGCACGGCGGCGTGTACGCCGACACTCGCCGGGGTCCACCTGCTCTCCCCGGCCGGGCACCCGGCCGCCGTCACCGGCGACCTCGCGTCGTTCTGGCGCCAGGGCCACCGCGTCGTGCGGGCCGAGCTCCGCGGCCGCTACCCCCGCCATCCGCGGCCGCAGGACCCGGCTGCGGCCGAGTCGACCCGGCGGCTCAACACGCCCGACCGGGGAGCGCCACGGGCAGCCCGGGGTCAGCCGCCACCCGAGTTGGCCGAGGCCGAACCACCGGAAGTCCAGCGGGAGTTGGGCTGCGGCCGATCGCGCGTGCTGCGCTCGGTGCGCAGGTAGACCACGACCCCAGCCGGGCCGAGCAGGGCCTTCAGCGCGTCGGCGAGCAGCTGCGGGTCGCCGCTGAACGGGAGCGCGAGCCGCTCCCGGACGCCCCGCAGGTCGAGTTCCAGCGCGAGCGTGGAGACGGCCGGCTTGTAGTCCCCCTGGTACGGCTCCACCACCTTGTGCGTCAGCCGCACCTCGCGCAGGGTATTGACGGGCAGCCAGTCATCCGGCCCGGCACCTCGGACCAACCGCACAGACGCGGGCACCCCGGCCGGCGCGAACTCCACCCGGAGGATGTCCCGGGCCCGGGAAGAGGCCGTCGCCAGCCAGCCGATCAGGTATTCCAGCCCGGCGATCACCCCCACCACGACGAAGACGGTCGACGCCCGCGCCCCGGCCAGCGCCATCGCGAAGGCGACGAGCAGTGTCAGCACGCCCAGAGCGAGCGGAGCGAACAGCGCCGGCCCCGCCGAGGTCAGCACGTTCCACGTCGGCCCGGCCGGACCGACTCGCAGGACCAGATCCGTCGAGTCGGGGCTTTGTCTCAGCATGGGATCGGTGGCCATGCTTCCAGCGTAGGACCGGTCCGCAAGAGCGCCTCGGGGCCATATCCGGCCGATGGGCACGGCATCTGACGGCCGTAGCCCACAGCCGACGGGCGCGGCGGGCTCCCAGGGCTCGAACCACGGTCGGGCCATTGCTCGGGGGTGGCCATCAGCGGGTAGAGGGTGGCGCCGTCCAGGCTCTCGCGGCCCGGGGCGGGTGTACGAGCTGATGACCAGGCCGAACTCCTTTCCGACGACCACCGGACGGCTTTCCCCCGGAGCGTCGGTCCGCTGGTGCCCGCCCATCCACAGTCCTGGCACGACCTCGTTCCAGGGGACGTCCGGCCCCGGCACGCCGCGGCCCTTCTGCCATGTCTTCACTTGCCTCCCCTCCCCCTCCCCCTCCCCCTCCCCCTCCCCCTCCCCCTCCCCCTCCGCCGGAACGACTCCATGCGTTTCAGACCGCACACGTCACGAAGCCCTTGAGCTGACCGACGCGATGCCGTGCACGGACGGGCCGGTGAGGACGCCAGTTCAGAACCAGCCGCGCTGGGCCGCCTTCAGGCCCGCTTCGAACCGGCTCGTGGCGTCCAGGCGCTCCATCAGAGCGGCCACCTGACGTCGGACGGTGCGCAGCGAAACCCCGAGGCGCTTGCCGGCCGCTTCGTCCGTCATGCCGGACGCGAGCAGCCTGACGGCCGGGTCTCACTTCAGGTGCCGCGTGAAGAACCGGGCGGCGGCGTCCCCCTCGAACTGCGGGACGCCGGTGTGCCCGCCCATGTTGGCGTGCAGGGTCTTCTCGTTGGAGCCGAAGGCGTCGAACAGGTCGAGGGCAGCCTGTCGGTCGTTGCCTTCGTCGTCCCACTGCAGCAGGACGTGCAGCGGAATGGTGACCTGGCGGGCCTCCTCGAACACGGCGCGAGGCACGAAGCTCCCTGCGAACAGAACCGCGGCCGAGATGCGCGGCTCGACCACCGCCAGCCGGGTCGCGATGGAGATCACTCCCCCCGAGTACCCGACCGGGCCACCGATCTCGGGCAGGGACAGGAGGGCGTCCAGGGCGGCCCGCCACTCCGGGACCGCCTTGTCGACCAGCGGGAGGACGAGGGCGTCGATGACCTCGTCGCTGACGGGCTCGCCGTCCTCCAACGCCCGGCGCAGGTCGGCGCCGGCCTGCTCAGCGGCGGGCCAACGGGGCCGGTCGCCCTTCCCGGGGAGCTCGATGGTGGCCGTGGCGAAGCCGTCCGCCGCGGAGTGCCGGGCTCGGGCCACCAGCCGGGGGTAGACCTGGCGCAGGCCGAGGGGAGGGGGCCCGAGCAGGATCAGCGGCGCCGGTGTGGACGCGGACGCGGATCCGGGCGTCCACAGGATGCCGGGGATCCCACCGAGGATGAATTCGCGCTCGACGACACCGTCGTCGAGACGCTGTTCAGAAGTGAAGTGCACGGTCGTGCCTTTCGGGAGTGCCACAGAACGGCGCTCCCGGACGACCTATCGCCCGACCGTGACCCCGGAGGGGAGCACCCATGTCGATACGTTCACGGGTACCACCTCCTCGCTCTCTTGCACGGCCTCCGGAAAAGTAGCAGTGGTCACCGGTGGTCCGCCAACGGGTTTGCGGAGGCCCGCAGCCGCCGGTCCCGTGCTCTCATGTCGGGCGCCAGGTCCCGGAACGGCTGCCCCACCACGACCGTCCCCGCCGTGATTCCTCCTCCGGCCCGCACGGCCTGTGCCCTGCTCGGCAGCACCCCATGCGCTTCGCCGCGGCTGCAGTGGGGGGCTGGCGGGCGGTCAGCGGCCGATGGTTTCGACATGGTCGGCCAGGGACGGGAAAGGTGTGTGGTCGTGGGCGTCGATGAGGAAGATGTCGCCGTCGGGCAGGTGCAGGCTGGCCTCGACCGTCTCGTCCCACAGGTCGAAGGCGGGCGGTGGTGGGGCAGTGGCGGCTGCGCGCGGTCGGGCGTACGGTGCGACTGCGCCCGGATCAGGCCCGGCGGGTCGGCGAGCACCTCACCGCCGCCGGCCCCGGGGATCCGTGGTCCGGGGTACGGTTCGCGGCCGCGCGGGGACCGCGTGATGCCCTGGACGCGGTGCTGATGCGGCCGGCGGTCGTGGCGGAAATCAGCGCCGACCGGGCGGTCGACCGGGGCGGGATCCGCCGGCACCCGGTCCGGTTCCCATGGCTGCGTCCGGGCGTCACGGTGGAGGGCGTTCCATCCTTCGGCCAGGGGCCGGCCGCTGCTGCCGGCTCGGGTTGGTCTATTGGGTGAGACCTCGCCGATGGGCTCTCCTTCCAATGTGCTGTATTGGGCGTGGGCGTGGGCCTCGACCGCGGCGACGTCGAGGCGGATGAAGAGCACGTCCACCAGCTCGTACCTCGGTGACCGGCCGGCCTGACCAACACGCCTTCACGAACTAAGGCGAAGGAGGACTAACGCGCATCGAAGGCAACCCATGTGTTCCCCGGCAGCTCAGGCTTCCCAGGCACCGGTCGCCGCTCCTCGGTCCAGGCCTCGCCCGCGACTTCGGAAGCGACGTGACGCCAGAAGCGTGCCGCGCCCGCGTTCTTCTCCTGAAAAGCGATCTCCCATCGGCCAGGGTGCGCGGCCAGGACGGCCCGCACCGCTCGCAACCCGAGGCCCGACCGGCGTGCCCCACGCACCACGAAGAAGCTGTTCAGCACGTGCGCATCGCTGTCCAGCGCGCGTACGAACGCAAAGCCGACCGGCCGGTCACCAGACCGTATGAGATAGGCCGACCAGGCGGGATCGCCGATCGCCGACTCTAGCCACTCGCGGCGGTATGTTCCGTCCGGGTTCGGCAGGATGCCCCAGAACTCCGACAGGTCGTGCAGGAAAAGCGGCCAGAGTCGTTCCAGGACGTCGCGGTCCTCGGTGCCCGCTCTGCGGACAACGAAGTCTGCCATCTGATCCTCCTCGAGAACGCGAGAAGCCTTCCGGCAGACCGGAAGGCTTCGAACCATCGAGCGGACTTTATCGTGGCTACGACCTGGACACACAGCTCGCAGACCCGGGCCGCGCGGACGGTGTCTGCGTCGGCACCGTCACGTTCAGCCGCCGTAGCGGAGGCGCGGAGGTCTCTTTGCCCTGGCGTGAGCGGCGCCACCGGGTCCGGGCCTGTCCCGCCGCCCACGGCCCGACGTACTCCTCATCTGCTGCTCGGCCCCGCGCCTGCACCCCGGCCTCATCACCGGGTCCCTCCCCGGCCAGATCCTCGAACTCCGCACCCCGGGCGCCACCGTAGAGCCGGCCGGCGCGCCCGTCCTCACCCGGGCCCTGGCCTTCCCCTCGCTCAGGGACGTCGTGGTGATGGGCCACTCCGACTGCGAAGCCACGGACCCCGACCCGCGGCGGGCGGACGGACACAGCCTGGTAGCCCGGCAACTCGCCGCCCTGGGCGGCCACCCCACCGTCGAAGCCCGCCGAGCCGCCAGGCAACTGCGCCTGCACGGCTGGTACCACGACCTAACCACCGGAACGACCACCCGCTACCAGCCCGGAACCGGCACCTTCACCACCCTCTGACCCCCGGGAACGGGTCCTCGGCGTACGGCGGGCCGATGCCCGAGCGGCCCCGCTCGGCCGGCCAGGCGGCGTGGCCCGGTGAGTCCCCGGCCTTGCGGACGTCGACGCATACGGTGTGGGTGCCGGTCGGCCGGGCGGTTCCTGCGCCGTCGCAGTTGAAGACCAGGGTGACCCCGTCGTGCTCGACCCGCCCGTCGTACCCGTGCTCTGGCACCGCCGGCCAGGAGCCGATGCTGAAGATCCTCTACCCGCCGCTCAACCTCTTCCACAGGTACGCGACACGGAACGAGGAGCAGTTCAACGAGGCCCTGGCAGGAGCGCTCACGTGGCACAAGGAGTACTGGACCGCAACCGAGGCCCGTTCGAGGAGCGGCGAAGGCCTGGTCGCGCTCGGCCCGCTCGCCCTTGCCTGCCTGGCCCGTGACGCGGGTATGGAGATCAGGGTCGAGTCCGAGTATCTCCCCAAGGAACTCCTGGAGTTCGGCTGGGCCGGCGAAGTGGACGCCTGACGACCGGCTCGGGCCCCGGCACCGGAGTAGCACGGCCACGACAGGTGGAACCCGGCCGGGGATGTCGGAACTACTGGAGACGGGTCGCGGTGCGGACGAGGTCGGCGACGGCTCTGGACCGGCTGTGCGGGGGCCAGGCGATCACGGTGGTGACGTCCGGCGCGTCCAGCACGGGCACGGCGGCGAGGTCACCGGGCAGTTGGGCCCGGCACGACTCCGGTGAGACCGCGCAGGCCCGGCCGAGCGCGACGAGCTGCAACAGCTGCGCGTGGTCGCGGACCCGCGGGCCGGGGCCGGGCGGGTAGGTGCCGTCGGGGCCGGGCCAGCGTGGCAGGGGAAGGCCCGGCAGCCCGGTGATGTCGGCCATGTGCACATGGGCCCGGCCAGTGAGCGGATGCCCGGCCGGCAGGACCGCGACCTGGCCCTCCGTGCCGAGCTCTTCGGTGTCGAACCCGTCCGTCGAGTCGAACGGCCGGTGCAGCAGCGCCACGTCGGCCCGGCCCTCGCGCAGGAGCCGTCCCTGCTCGGCCGGGCCGCACAGGATGACGTCGACGTCGACCGCGCCGGGTTCGGCGGCGTACGCGTCGAGCAGCTCCGCCAGCAGTTCGCGGGACGCGCTGGCCTTCGTCACCAGCACCAGGCCGGGACGCCCGGTCGCGGAAAGGGCGGCGCGGCGGGTCCGGCGCTCGGCGGCGTCGACCGCGCCGAGGGCCGCCCGGCCCTCGGCCAGCAGCACCGAACCGGCCTCGGTCAGCGTGACGGTGCGGCTGGTCCGGTCCAGCAGCACCGCCCCGAGCCTGCGTTCGAGCTGCTGGATCGCCCGCGACAGGGGCGGCTGCGCGATCCCGAGCCGCTGCGCGGCACGCCCGAAGTGCAACTCCTCGGCGACCGCGACGAAGTAGCGCAGTTCCCGGGTCTCCATCCGGCCACGCTACCCCGGATCAATACCCGGACGGTATCGTCGCCCACCCGATCGGTCTTGGACCCCGGCAGGAGTCCGAGGACAGCATGATCCCCATGAGCGAACGAACGATTGCGCTGGTCACCGGCGCGAACAAGGGAATCGGCTACGAGATCGCCGCGGGCCTGGGCGCCCTCGACTGGAGCGTCGGCGTCGGCGCCCGCGACGATCGGCGCCGGAAGGCCGCGGTGGAGGGACTGCGCGCGGCCGGCGTCGACGCGTTCGAAGTACCACTGGACGTGACCGACGACGCGAGCGCGACCGCCGCCGCACGGCTGATCGAGGAACGGGCGGGGCGCCTCGACGTGCTCGTCAACAACGCCGGCATCGCCGGCGCCATGCCGCAGGAGCCCACCCGGGTCGATCCCGCCATCATCCGGACGGTCGTGGAGACCAACGTGATCGGCGTCATCCGCGTCACCAACGCGATGATGCCGCTGCTGCGCCGGTCCGCTTCACCGCGGATCGTGAACATGTCCAGCAGCGTCGGCTCCCTCACCCGGCAGTCAGGAACCGCCGCCGAGCAGACGGCGGGTCCGGTGGCCGTGGCGTACTCGCCGTCCAAGACGTTCCTGAACGCAGTCACCCTCCAGTACGCCCGGGAGCTGAGCGGCACGAACATCCTGATCAACGCCGCCTGCCCCGGCTACGTCGCCACCGACCTCAACGGCTTCCGCGGCGTGCGCACCCCCGAACAGGGCGCGGCGATCGCCATCGAACTCGCGACCCTGCCCGACGACGGCCCGACCGGCCGGTTCTTCGACGACGCCGGCGCAGTGCCCTGGTGATCGTGCACATCCCGTCACCGGCAGCGGCGACATCAGCCCGGCCGGTGCCGAGGACGGCGCCCACCCGGTGGAGAGCGCCCTCGGCGTCGTACGGACCGACGCGGACAACCGCACGTTGATGCAGGTGAAATGACATCGCCGTGCCTACGGGTCTGCTCACCACCTGGCAGCCGGAGAACGCGCGGGCCGGCCTGCACCTGCTGGGCCACCGGCGTACGGTCGTGCTGCGCTGGGCCTGCCGCCTCGCCGTCCCGGCCCACCTCGCGGGCATGAACGAGCTCGCCCTCTCCCAGCTCGACGAACTCGCCGAACTCCACTGCGGCCCCCAGGCGCCGGTCGACTGGCTCGGCGCGGCCGCGACGCACGACGTCGGCGTCCTGGCCGAGCAACTCGCCGCGGGCGCGTACGGCCGGGCCATCGGCTTCGACCACCGGCCCGCCCGTCTGGCCGGGCTGCTGGAGACCGTGCTGGGTGGATCATGACGAAGCCGCAGGCCGAACGGACCCCCTTGGATCCCGAGACGTTCGACCCCGTCTGCCCGTCCCCTCTGGTGCCGTTCCGCGTGGGCGGCAAGTGGGCCGCGCTGATCCTGCGCTGCCTGCAGGACGGCCCGCGACGTTTCTCGGAGCTCAAGGTCCCGCTGCGTGGCGTCACCGCCAAATCGCTGAGCCAGTCCCTGCGCAGGCTGGAGCGGGACGGTTTCGTCGTGCGGGAGGAGTTCGAGGGCACCGAGCGCCGTGTCGAGTACGCCCTGACCTCGCTCGGCCGGGGTCTACCGGGCCCGCTGGACGCGGCCTGCGAGTGGACGCGGGAGCACTGGGACGAGCTGATCGACGCGCAGGAGGCGAGCCTTTCGGGGGCGGCTGATCATTGACCCGTCGGCGTCGCCGGGTCGTACCGGACGACCTCGTCGTGTCGGTGGCGCGGCATAGGGTGCACCCGATGATCACCGTCTTATGGGTGGGGGCGACGACATGCGCGACGGGATTCGATGGCTGGTCGATCCGGAGCACTGGATGTCCAGCGTGGTGTTCGCACGGGGGATATCCGCGCAGGAACTGGCGGTGCGCATGGGAGGCGACCGGGACGGCGCGACCGAGCCGATCACCGACGCCGAAGCCTGGGACCTCGGCGAGTGGTACCGGCCGGGCGAGGAAGGCGACGGTGTCGTACGCGTCGGAGAGCAGGAGGGTTGGGCGTTCGCTCTGGAGTACGGGGACTCGACCGGCGGGGAGCGTTTGGCAGAGATCTCCCGGAAGGGCGTCGAAGCCGTCCACTACGTGCCGATGCAGGAGCACCCGCCGGCCACGGTCTTCTACGCCCGGGACGGCGTGGAGCTGTGTGGCTTCGGACTGGGCGAGGAAGCGTGGCGCTGGGGCCGGGAGCCTGACCTGCTGCTTCCCGACCTCGTCAGCGGGCACGTGCTGCAGCCCGATGGGGAAACGCTCATCGCCCCCGAAGACGAGCACTACGCGGATACCTACCGGCGCACCCTCGGCATCATCGAGCAGCGGTTCGACCTCTCGCTCTCCCCGGCCTACCTGGAGAAGGCCCGCCTGCCGGCGTATGCGGTTCGCGGCACCCCGGACATGGACCTCTGAGCGAGCACCGGGATCGCCGTCGGCCGGTCCAGGTCCTGAGGGCCTGTCCGTGGGGCTGGTCGGTCCAGTGGACGCCCCGGACGAGCGGCGCCCAGAGCGTCTCGGGGAGGGCGACGCCGAGCCGGCCGGTGAGCCCGGTACCGGCGGCTCGTCCGTCCCGTGCGGTTGGCGTCGTGTTGGCGGGTTGTTGGTACGGGCCAGCACAGTTCTGTCCGTGCGCTCCCCACCGAGCAGCACCTCGGGCGAAGCCGGGCAGAACGCACGCGACGTCCAGTCAACCTTTCTTGGGAACATGGAGATACCGTGAAGAAGAGGATTGTTCAGGCAATCATGACGGCTACCGCGATAGCCACCTTCGGGCTGGTCGCCGCCGGTCCCGCGAGCGCGGCCTCCTCCGTCTGCGAGGGATACACGTGCACCAGCGGAAGCGTGCCCGCCAACGGCAACCACGAGGTCTGCTTCTCCGGCAAGCACACGGCCCTCGCGTACTGGGGGCGCGCCGAGCTCTGGGACGCCGACACCAACGTGATGGTCGCCTCGTTCCCCACCAACGGATGGGGGAACAAGACCCAGTGCGTGGGCGGTCTGTACGGGCAGAACTACTACGAGCGCGGTAGCGGCGGGTTCTTCTACGGAAAGGTCTGGAACTGAGCCGCGCCTGAAGTACGGCATGGTGAACGGCCCCTGCCGGCAGAGCCTGCAGGGGCCGTTCACCCCTTGAAGACCAGGAGGCCGGGAGACCGGAACCGGACCCCGGCCGGATGTTGATCGACTCCTGTCGCTGGACGACAATGTCCCGCAGATCAGACTTCGGGGGGCGGCTGATGAGGTTCGGGATATTGGGTCCGCTGACGGTGCACGACGGTGCGGGCCGGCCCTGCCCCGTCGCACGGCCGAAGTCCCGGGCCGTGCTCGCCGCCCTTCTCCTCGAGGCGAACCACGTCGTCGCGTTCGGTGCGGTGATGACCGCGCTGTGGGGTGATGCCCGGCCGGCCTCCGCGGTCGCCTCCCTGCACAACCACGTGGCACGGCTCCGCAAGGACCTCGGCCCGGAGGGCGGGGCCCGTCTCCGTACGGTCGGCCAGGGGTTCCTGTTGCAGGTCGCAGAGGGGGAGGCCGACTGTGATGCCTTCACGCGGCACAGTGACCGCGCCCAGGAGGCACTGCGTCTGGAACAGTGGCGTGAGGCGCAGCGGGAAGCCGAGGCCGCACTGGGACTGTGGCGGGGTACGCCCCTGGCCGACACGGTCTCGGCGTCGACGGTGCTGCCGGATCACCCCAGGATCGTCTACTTCGAGGAGCGCAGGCTCCAGACCCTGGAGTGCCGCTTCGAGGCCCTGCTCCGCCTCGGAGAACTCGACGGCCTGTCCGCCGAGCTCGCCCTGCTGGTCTCGGAGCATCCGCTGCGCGAGTCCTTACACCGCCAGCTGATGCTCGTCCTCGACCGTACGGACCGGCAGGCCGAAGCGCTGTCCCGGTACCAGAGCCTGCGGAGCATGCTCGTCGACGAACTCGGCGTGGAACCGGGCCCCGCGGCAAGGCAGGCACATCAGCTCATCCTGTCGGGGGCGGGCCGGCCGGCTCCCGAAGAAGGGGCCGGCGTCGTCCCCGCTGCCGCCCGGCCGGCCCAGCTCCCCGCGCCTCCGGTGCACTTCGTGGGCCGCGCCGAGGACGTCGAAACGATCCGCACGGTCCTGCTCGCACCACGTTCGCACCCGGCCGTCGCCGTGATCAGCGGCATGGCGGGCGTGGGGAAGACCGGCCTGGCCCTGCACGTCGCCCAGGGGCTGCACGACGCCTTTCCCGACGGGCAGCTGTTCCTCAACCTGCACGCGGCGACTCCCGGGGTTCCGCCTCTGGAGTCCTGCCGGGCGGTCGCGATGCTCCTGGAGGGCATGGGCGTGGACCCCCGGCGGGTCCCGGACGGCAGCGCGGAGGCGTCGGCGCTGCTGAGGTCCACGCTGGCGGACAAGCGTGTCCTCCTGGTCCTGGACGACGTGTCCTCGGCGGGGCAGATCAGGCCTGCCCTGCCGGCCGGACCCGGGTGCGCCGTGCTGGTCACGAGTCGGCTTCCGCTGGCGACGCTGGATTCGGGCAGGCACATCCGGTTGGCACCCCTGTCACCGGCGTCGAGCAGGCTTCTGCTGACCAGGGCATCGGGCCGTTCGCTGCGGGCGGGAGACCCGGACTCGGACCCGGTGGACGGTCTCGTCGCCCTGTGCGGCGGGCTTCCCCTCGCGCTGCGGATCACCGGCGCCCGGCTGGCGGCCCGCAAGACCCTGACCGTGGAAGCGCTTTCCGAGCGGCTCGCGGCCCGGGGGGCCCGGCTGGACCACCTCGAACTGGACGACCTGAGCGTCCGCAGGTCGCTGGCCGTGGCCCATGAGGCCCTCGCCTCGTCGCAAGGGCGACGGGACCTCGACGCGGCGTACGCGCTCGCGCGTCTCGGTTCCCTGGACCTCCCCGAGTACTCCGCCGGCATCATGGCGCGGCTCATGGACGTGTCCGAGAGCCGCGCCGATCTGGCACTCGAGCGGCTGGCCGAGGTCGCGCTGCTGGACGAGCCGTGCGCCGGCCGGTACGCGCCCCACGATCTCGTGCGGGAGTTCGCCCGGGAGCTGGCACATTCGCACCCCTCGCGATCACGCCACTCAGGGCTGGACGAGGGTGCGCTGTGGTGGTACCTGCGCCGGGCAGCGGCATGCGCCGAGGCCCTGCGCCCCGGCAAGCCGTCGGCACGTCCTGCGCCTACGGCCGTGGACGCCGTTCACCCCGCCTCTGCGGACAGTCCGTCCTTCCACGATTCGGCGGAAGCCCTCGCGTGGGCGGATCGGGAGGCGGAGAACCTGATCTTCCTGGCAGAGCAGAAGGACGGCGGCAGACTGGGCCGCCGGCAGGTCGTCGAGCTCATCGAGACGCTCTACCTCTACCTCCACGACCGCGGTCTCACGCAGGCGAGGAAGCGGCTGACGCACCGGTCGATCCGCCTGGCCCGGGAAAGCGGCGACACGGAGGCGCAGTCCGCTGCCCTGCGCAGCCTGGCAGTCGCCCGGTACTCCGACGGGTTCATGAACGAGGCGCTGGGCCTGTTGGAGGAGTCCAGCACGATGGGGGCGGGCCGGGACGGCATCTCCCGGATGCTCACGCTCGGCAACACAGCGGCCGTTCTGAGAGCGCTGGGGCGGTTGGCCGAGGCCCGGGCGGCCCTGGCAGAATGCCTGTCGCTCCGCCCCGAGCCCGTCTCCGACTTCCATCAGGCCCTACTCCTGGGGTTCCAGGGGTACGTGACGGAGCCGGCCGACGCGCGCCTGGCGATCTCCTACCACCTCCAGAGCCTGGACCTCGCGACGCGGATCGGCGCGCCGGTGGTCCGACTGGTGGCGCTGTCCAACATCGGCCACACCCACTTGGCACTGGACGAGCCCGGAGTCGCCCTGTCGCGCTTCGACGCGGGCCTCGCCGCCACCGCCACGGGTGCCTCGCACTGGAACGCCGAGCGGGAGATGCACCGGGGAAGGGCCCGGGCGCTGCGGCAGCTCGGGCGCCTCGAAGCGGCGCGGCTGGCGTGTGAAGTGCTGCTGGAGCGCGCTCGGCAGCGAGGCGACACGTACGCGACGGGTCTGGCGGAACACGAGTACGGACACGTCCTGCGCGAGGCGGGGGAGGAGCCGGCGGCTCGGGAGCACTGGCGCATCGCGCTGCGCGCCTTGGCGGGCACGGACGCCCCGGTCCTGCCGGAACTGCGGCGGCTCGCGGGCTGACGGATCTCGGGAACACCTGCTTCCGGCTGCCCGCGTGCCCGGTCCAGCAGGACGCGGCACGGATACGGCGCAGCACCGTGATCTCCGGCTTTGGGCCGGAAGTGCCTGCCTCCACCGAGGCTGTCTCTTTCCGTTCGCGCTCCGGACCCGGGCGGGACGAAGGTACCGACCCCGGACCCGGGCAAGACGACGGCGCCGCCCCCGAAGCCGAAGCCGGGCAAGACGACCGCAGCCCGCAAGCCGAAGCCGGGCAAGGCTAGGCCGTGTCCGCAAGGTCGGGTGGCCGTTACTCCGTTCGTGGTGCGGCGTCATGAACTGACTGATCGGGCCTGGACGGTGATCGAGCCGCTGCTGGCTCCGTCCCCCGGATGGGCCGTCCGGTGCGGGACCGGCGGCAGGTCCTCAACGGGATCCTGTGGAAGCCGTCCACCGGGGCGGCCTGGCGGAACCTGCCCGAGCGCTACGGTCCGTGGAAGACGGTCTACGAACGGTTCCGCCGCTGGTCGGTGGACGGAACCTGGGACCGGCTACTGGCCCACGTCCAGCAGCACTCCGACGCGATCGGCGAGGTCGACTGGTCCGTCGTCTGCGCCGACTCGAACATCGTGCGGGCCCACCAGCACGCGGCCGGGGCCCGAAAAGGGGGCTCTGGACCGGTGAGGCACTCGGCCGGTCCCGTGGCGGACTGAGCACGGAGATCCACCTCGCCTGCGACGGCCGAGGGCGGCCGCTGGGGTTCACCGTCACCGGCGGGAACGTCAACGACTGCACGCAGTTCGAGCCGGCTCATGGCCCGCATCTGCGTCAATCGGTGTGGGCCCGGCCGGCCCCGCACCCGGCCTCTGCGGGTGGTCGGCGACAAGGGCTACTCGTCCCGGAAGATCCGCGCCTACCTCAGCGGACGCTGCATCGCCTGCACCATCCCCGAACGCATCGACCAGATCAACGGACGCCGACGACGCGGCGAGATCCTCTGCCGCCTCGACCGTGCCGTCTACCGTCGCCGCAACGTTGTCGAACGCTGTTTCAACAGGCTCAAGCAGAACAAGGCCCTCGCCACCCGCTACGACAAACGAGCCCGCCACTACCAAGCCCTGGTCACCCTCACCTGCCTGCGGCTATGGCTCCCGACCTGACATTGCGGACAAGCCCTAGCTCCTTCGCTTCCGGCGGTGCGCTTCTGCGGTGGCGAGGACGGTTCCGGGGATGGCTCCTACCCCGCTGGTGGGGTTGTTGCTGGTGAGGATGGTGGTCGGTGTGCTTTGCAGGGTGTGGTGTCCGTCGGTGGTCAGTAGCGGTGTCGCGAACGAAACGCCCCGGCACTCGGCGCGCGTGCGCCGGGTGCCGGGGCGTCGGGACGTGTTCGGGTCTCAGCAGGGCTCGGCGGTGCGGCCGAACCTGGTGGACCAGATGGCCTTCCAGCGGTCCTCGCCCTCGCCGGCGGCGTGGCCCTTGTAGAGGACGAGGTTGCCGTCCTGCTGGACTCGCGCCCAGACGTACATGTTCTGGCAGGCGGAGGTTCCGGAGCTCCAGACGGAATGGCCGTCGGCGTTGTAGACGACGAGATTGCCGTCCGCCTGGACGATCGCCAGGCCGGGGCGGGTACCGCCGGTGTTCGAGGACCAGACCTTGTCGGTCGTGGTCGTGGTCGCCTGGCAGGTACCGCTCATGCAGGGCGGGATGATCTCCTCCCAGTGGGACAGGACCAGGTCGCCGTCGGTCCGGTACTCCAGCTTCCAGCCCTCCGACTTGGTGGAGAGGCCGAGCAGACCGGTGTCGCTGAACTTGATGGGGGAGTCGATGTGCTGGCCGGGGCGCAGGCAGCGGCCGTTGTCCAGGTGATCGATTCCTCCGTCCCAGGTGTCTCTGGGACCGTTCGGGATGTCCCGGCAGCCGGGGAGCGGCACGGGGAGGGGGAGGGGGAGGGAGTCGGGGCCGCGGATCCCGCCGTCCGAGCCACCGCCGGTGCCGCCTCCAGTGCCGCCTCCGCCGGAGAAGGGCCAGTCGTCGAGCTTCCACCACTGGGCGGTGGTGTTCGCGCAACTCCAGATGGCGAGGTCCTCGCCGTTGTTGACGGCGGTGAGGCAGCCGCCGTCCGTGGCGGAGATGATCCGGTACCAACCGCGCGAGCCCTCCTGGAAGCGCCACAACTGGTTGGTGTTGCCGTCCTGGGCCGAGGCAAGGTGGGTGCGGTGGGTGCCGGGGTTGTGGTCCATCACCATGGCGCCGCCCGCCTTGGTCTCGATCAGCCACTGGCCGCTCGGCTTCTGCCAGAGCATCCACTGCTGGGCGGTGCTGCCGTTGGCGCCGAGGGACTTGATCCGGGTCCCGGCGGCGGTGGAGCCGTGGTCGAGATCGGCGACCATCCCGTTGTTGCCGGAGGTCAGGGCCGCGGTCATGCCGTGCCGGGGGTCGCTGCCACCGGGGGCCTGCGGGGAGCCGGGACTGCCCGCGCTGCCCCCGGGGACGGCGCCGCCACCCGTCGAGCCGCCACCCGTGGAACCACCGCCGGTCGAGCCGCCCGAACCGCCGCCCTGGGGCGGACCGTTCCGGACGTCGTCGAGCCGCCAGCGCTGCCGGTCCGAGCCGTCGCAGGCCCAGATGCCGAGCTGGTCACCGCTGTTGGCGGCGGTCAGACAGCCGTTGTCGGTGTCGCTGGTGATCCAGAACCACCCGCCGCCGGCGTCGCGGAACGCCCAGTGCTGGTTGGCGTTGCCGTCCGCGACCCGAATCAGGTGGGCGCGGTGTCTGCCCGGATCGTGGTCCATCACCATGCCCTGACCGGCTGCCGTCTTCCCGTCGGTGAGCAGGGTCTCGATGATCCAGCGCCCGTTCGCGGTGGCCCAGAACGCCCAGCGTTGCGCGTCGTTGCCGTTGGCGCCGAGCGCCTTGATCGACGTGCCGGCGGCGGTGTTCGCCCGGTCCAGGTCCGCCACCAGACCGTTGTTCGCCGAGCGCAGGGTGGCTACCTGGGAGGAGCCGATGCCGGGGCTCACCACCTGCGTGGTGCCCGGCTGCGGGGCCGGCGGCTTCTCCTCCCGGGGCGGGACGGTGCCCAGGCCCCAGCGCTGGGAGTCGCTCCGGTTGCAGTCCCAGAGCTGGAGGGGTGTGCCGTTGGCGGAGTTACCGCCGGACACGTCCAGGCACCTGCTGGAACCCGGGTTGACCAGCGAGTGGTCCGGTCCCTGCCGCCAGTCCTGCGCGGCGCTGCCGTTGCAGGTGTACAGGCCGACCCGGGTGCCGTTGGCGGTGGCGCCCCGGGCGACGTCCAGGCACTTGCCGAACGCCTTGAGGGTGAACACGCCGCCACTCGCGGACGGGATCCACCGCTGTGAGGCGGTGCTGTTGCAGTCGTAGAGATCGACCGGAGCGTTGTCGGCGCTGTTGCCGCCGGCGACGTCCAGGCACTTGCCGGGGAACGCGGAATGGACGACGAGGGAGCCGGCGCCATTGTTGCCGTTGCCGTTGCCGTTGCCGTTGCCGTTGTCGCTGTCGCTGTCGCTGTCGCTGTCGCTGCCGGGATCGGTGGTCGGTGGGTTGTCGGCCGTCTCGGTCAGGCGCCACTTCTGGGCGTTCGTGTTGTCGCAGCCCTGGATCGCCAGGTCCTCGCCGTCGGCGGTGGCGGTCAGACACCCGTTATCAGCGGAGCTGACGATCGTGAACCAGCCGCCCCCGGCGTCGGTGAAGCGCCAGAGCTGGTTGGCGTTGCCGTCCTGCGCGCCGGTGAGGTGGGTGCGGTGGGTGCCGGGGTTGTGATCCATCACCATGGCGCCGCCGAGCTTCGTCTCGATCAGCCACTGGCCGTTCGGCTTCTGCCAGAGCGTCCACTTCTGGGCGTTGGCGCCGCCCCGGCCCCGCGCCTTGATCCGGGTCCCGGGGGCCGTGCCCGCGCCGTCGAGGTCGGCCACCAGGCCGGTGTTGCCGGACTGCAGCACCACCGAGCGGTTGTGCGCGGGCTGCGCGCCGCCCTCGCCCAACGGCGGCCGGCCACCGGAGTCGCCACCGGACGGCGTGGTGCCGGAGAGCTTCCACTTCTGCTGCGGGCCGCCATCGCAGTCCCGTACGGCCAGAGCCTCGCGGGCGCCCCGCAGGGTCAGGCAGCCGCCGGCCGCGCTGACGATGTTCGTCCAACCGCCCCCGGCGTCCCTGAACTGCCACAACCGGCCGGGCTGGTCGGTCGCGGCGGGCGCGAGCACGCTCTCGTGTCGGCCGGTTTCGTGGGCCAGCAGCATGCGCTCGGCGGCGCCGGCACGGTTGTACGTCAGCCGCGTCTCGATCGCCCAGTTGCCGTTTCCGCGGTCCCAGAACACCCATTTCTGGGAGTCGGTGCCGTTCGGCTCGAAGGCCTGGACGGTATTGCCCGCCACGGCGTTGCCGCCTCTGACGTCGGGCACGAGGGCCTCCCCGGTGCCGGGCTGGAGGTAGCCGCCGGACCCGGCATCGCCACCCGGCCCGCCGCCGGGACCTCCAGGACCGCCGGGACCTCCCGGAAGGGCGAAGATCGGCGGGAAGGCGGGCAGCGGCGGGAATCCGGGCAGCCTGATGCCCGGCAGCTCGGGTACCGGCAGGCTGGGGCCGCTGTCGTCACTGTCGTTCCCCGGGGTGGGGTCGTCGTCGGGAGCGGGGTGGTTGGTGTCGGCCGGCTCACAGGTGTCGGACGGTTCCGGCTCCGCGGGCGGGTTGGCGGACGCGGACGGGTCGTTCGGGAAGCCGGAGGTCGTCGGCCACGGGACGTTCGGCAGGCCGGGCAGTGACGGCCACGGGACCAGCGGGAAGCCGGGGACCGACGGCCAGCCCCATGACGGCAGGTCCGGCAGCTTGGGCCAGGGGACGGCCGGGAACGAGGGAGCGCCCGGCCACGAGACGGCCGGCATGGCGGGATGGCCCGGCCACGGCACGTCCGGGGACCCCGGAACCGAGGGCCACTTCACGTCGGGGAAGCCGGGCACGGTCGGCCACGCGAGGTCCGGGTGCCCGGGGATCCGCGGGGCGGCGGGCTCGGGCAGGCCGGGTACGAGCGGGGCCTTGCCACCGTCGCCGCCGGCTGCGGGTCCGTTGCCCGGCAGCGGCAGCACCGGCCACGGCACATCCGGGTGCCCGGGCATGGCCGGCCACGGGACGGTCGGGAGCCCCGGGACGGCGGGCCACTTCGCGCCGGGATGGCCGCCGATCACCGGCCACGGAGCCGCGGGGAGGTCCGGGAAACCGGGCCAGTGCAGTTCGGGCAGGTCAGGGTGGCCGGGCATCGGCACACCCGGGTGGCCGGGCACGGACGGCCACGCAATGGCCGGGTAGCCGGGCAGTGAGGGCCAAGGCAGCTCAGGTCGCTCGGTCACGGTCGGCCAGGGCAGGCCGGGGAATCCCGGCACGGCGCGGTTCGGCCCGGTGCACGGGGCGGCCAGACGCCACAGCTGCCGCTGTGAGCCGTCGCAGTCGGCGACGGCCAGACCGGCGGCGGCGCCGGACGTGGATCCGGCAGCGGGAGCGCCGTCGGCGGGGGCGGTGAGACACGGGCCGTTCGGGGACGAGGCGCTCTGGACGCGGTACCAGCCGTCGCCCTGTGCCACGAACCGCCACCGTTGCCCGGGGCTGCCGTCCGGCTTGCCGGTCGTCACGTCGTTCTCGATCGGCCGGACCGTCACCTGCTGTCCGTACGCCGCCAGACTGAGGACGCTGCCCTGGCCCTCGGCGGTGGTGCCGTTGGTCAGGCCGGTCTCGATCACCCAGGTGTCGTCTGGCTTCTGCCAGGTCGCCCAGGACTGCCGGTCGCCGCAGCTCGGCGCGTTGGCCCGGACGGCCGCGTCGGTACCGGGGGCGGGGGTCGCGGAGTCCGCCTCGGCGACCACGTTCCCGGAGGCGGCGGTCAGGACGGACACCTTGCCGTGCTGGGGCTCCGGTCCGGGGGAAGCGGGCTTGTCGGCAGCGGCGTTCCCAGTGCCGCCGTCGACCGCCGCGAGCGCGACGCGGGCGGTGGTGGGGTTCTGCGCACCCGGCGGACAGTGATCCCGCCCGTCCTTTCGCTTCGCGGGATCCGGCTCGACGCGGAACACGACCGGCAGGTGGTCGGAACCTGTGACGGCTCCCTGCACGAAGGCGGCGTACTCCGCTGGTACGTTGCCGGGATCGGAGGCGACCATGTAGTCGAGCTCTGCTGCGCTCGCGGGTCGGGTGACCTGGCCGCTCGCCACGATCCTGCTCTGACCGGCGAGGAGGGAGATTCCGGTCGCCCTGGAGAGGCCGGCGGGACGTATGTTGAAGTCGGCCATGACCGCCCAACGCTCGCTGTTCCGAGCCGCTTTGACGGCCTCGACCAGAGCCGCCGCGTCGAGGCCGCCGTTCAGCGGGTGCGCGTCGTAGAACCAGGTGTCCCCGAGCTTGAGCCCGAGCATCGGCTTCGGGTAGTACCCCCTCTTGTTGAAGGAGGCCCGCCGGCCGATCACATCGACCTCTCCCCGGTTCTCATGGACGTCGAGGTCCTTGTGCGTGAGGAAAGCGAGGTTCGTGTTGGTGGAACCCGTGTTGAGGTAGTAGACGTAGATGCTGTCGGCGTTCGAGCTGCCGCGGCCCTTGACCCGCCATTCGTGCTTGCAGACGGTGTACTCGTTGCGGACTTGCCGCCCGCTCGCGTCCATTCCCTCGGACCGGTCGAACGTGCCGCAGTCATCCCGGTCGTCCGTCGAAGCCGGTGACCAGAGTTCGTAGCCGCGAGGGGCCTTGATACTGTCCGGGGCTTCCTGGAGAGCCACCGCCACGCGGCCTGCCAGCAGGTTCTTCGCGGTTGGCCAGTGCTTCCCGCTCTTCTGGATGTTCCACGTGACCACCTCGTGCTCGGACACGGCGGCGGACGCCGACGGCGCAAACATCGGCAAGGCCTGGACGAGCGAGGCGAGCAGGGTCAGTGTCAACGCGACCGCGACCCTCGCCGTCCGGGTCACTGGGTGGAGCGGGGGTATCGCAGGCCTGTCCGCAGGCCTTGACCGTATGTGATCGTGGGGCATTCCGTTCCCTGCATCATGGGTTCGAGCGTTCGTGCCGACGCCGCCCCGGCACCGGCGGATCACGGCCATTGGATCAGCGGGCGATATACAACCGATCAACGGGTGCCGACCGGGCCGCGGTGGAGCGAAGTGGTTTCGACGACGAGCGGGCCGTGTGGCGTGCCGCCCTGGCCCTGAGGAACGACCTGCGGGTCCTGGTGACCGGTGAGATGGCCAGGAGCTGGGGCGGGCCGAGGATGAAGGAGCCGGGGGAGAGGTGGTCGTAGACGTTCAGCGGCTCGGTGCGGCCGTCCTTGGTGCCGGTGAGCGTGACGATGGGGAAGGTGGCGCGGCAGAACATCCTCCAGCGCAGCCAGCGGCCGGGCAGGCGGGTGAAGCCGGTGGCCGTCCAGAGGGCCAAGGCGAGGGTGAGGGCGGTCTGGGCAGCGGGCAGCACGGACATGTGCATGGCGGGAGCCTCCGGGTGGGGAGGTGAAGGTGTTGGCGGGCGGCCCCGCGAGGCGGGGCTCCGGGGGTCAGCGCTCGGGCTTGGGGGGCCGCTGCATCAGCGCGGCCGCGGCCTCGTCGAGGGTGACCTTCTCGTGCAGCAGGGCGGAGATCACTTCCGTGATCGGCATCTCGATGTCGTGGGCGCGGGCGAGGGCGAGGATCGCCTCGGCGGACTTGACGCCCTCGGTGGTCTGCCGGGTGGCTGCCGTCGCCTGCTCGACGCTCGGGCCGTGGCCGAGGTGGGTGCCGAAGGTGCGGTTGCGGGAGAGCGGGGAGGAGCAGGTGGCCACGAGGTCGCCGACGCCGGACAGGCCGGCGAGGGTGGCCGGGTCGGCGCCCATGGCCACCGCCAGCCGGGTGGCTTCTGCGAGTCCGCGGGTGATGAGCATGGCCGTGGCGTTGTCGCCCGGGCCCATGCCCGCGGCGATGCCGACCGCCAGGGCGATGACGTTCTTCACCGCGCCGCCCAGCTCGCAGCCGATCACGTCGGTGCTGGTGTAGGGCCGGAAGTACGGGGTGTGGCACGCCTGCTGGAAGCGGCGGGCGGCGTCCTCGTCGGGGCAGGCGACGGTTGCGGCGGCGGGCTGGCCGTCCACGATCTCGCGGGCGAGGTTCGGGCCGGACAGCACCGCGACCCGGTCCGCGCTCACGCCGGTCACCTCGGTGATGACCTCACTCGCCCGCAGGTGGCTGCCCAGCTCGACGCCCTTCATCAGCGACACGATCACCGTGTCGGGCCCGATGTGCGGCGCCCACGCGGCAAGGCTGCCCCGCAGGGACTGTGCGGGGATGGACAGCAGGAGGAAGTCCGCGCCGTCCAGAGCGGCGGCCGGGTCGGTCGTGGCCGTCGCGGAGACGGGCAGCTCGACGTCCGGGAAGTAGCCGGGGTTGCGGTGCGTCGAGTCGATCGCGTCGGCGATCTCGCCGCGGCGGGCGTGCACGACGACGCTGGTGCCGGCGTCGGCCAGGATCTTGGCGACGGCGGTGCCCCAGGACCCGGCCGAGAACACCGCAGCACGGGCGGAACGGTGCTGGGTCACTGCTGGGTCCTCTCAACGAGGTGGTCAGGCCCGGTCATCGTATCGGCCGTGCCGGGACCGGCCGGAGCGTTCTCGGGGCGCCGCAGGGTCAGCAGGACCGCGCCGCGGCCCGGCAGCTCGGGCAGCACCTGGTGCGCCTCGCGCAGCATGTTCTGCGCCCGCTCCTCGCCCAGCTCGCTGCGCAGCTCGTCGGCGTGGGCGATCCACAGCCGGTAGAACCGCTCCCACAGCGCGGGCTCCGCGGGCCGCTCGCCCACGTGCTCCACCGTGAGGCCGGCGGCGCGGGCCTGCTCCGTCCAGGCGGGGATGGTGCCGGGTCATCACCAGCCGGCCGCCCGGGACCAGAAGGCGGCCGAGCTCGCGCACGGCCGCGCCCTTGCCCGCGGCCCGCCCGAGGGCATCCACGCACACGACGCCGTCGGCGCAGCCGTCGGGCAGACCGGTGTTCTCCAGCTCGGCGACACGGAACACCGCCCGGTCGACGGCGAAGAGGCAGGGGAGGCGTTCGGCGGCCTGGGCGACGGCCACCGGGGACAGGTCGAACCCCTCCAGGCGGAGGGCCAGAGCGCGGGCCAGCCACAGGCCGATGCCGCCGGTGCCGCAGCCCGCGTCCACCAGGAGCTGACCGGGCCGCATCCGCAGCCGCGCGGTCATCAGCCCCAGCAGGGGCCAGCCGCAGGAACTGGAGGCGGCGACCTCGGTGGGGTAGTCCTCTCCCCTCGCCTCGGCGTACAGGCGGGCGACCAGCCCTGTGCGGGCGCGGGCGGCGTGGAAGGCGTCGTACTGGGCGGAACGCCCGACGCCGGGCGACGGCGGCGCCGCCGTGTTGGCGGGGTTCATCGGGGCATCGACCTCCTGATCCGTGAGTGGGTGCCGGGGCAGACGACCTGCACGGCGTGGACGGGACCGGCCGGGTCGGACAGGTCCAAAGCCACCGGCTCGTGCCCGGTGACCTCCGCTACCCGCCGTGCGACGGCCAGGGCCTGCTCGGCAAAGCCACCGCCAGCCGCGGCGAAGTGGTCCGTCGCCCCCGGCCACGGCGCGGGTCCCGTGGCCCTGGCCGGACGAAACGGCGTGGTGCCGAACGAAGCGGGGTTGCGACCAGAGGTAGGCCACGCACACCGGCAGCCCGTACGGGCCCTCCACGAGCGCGAGCTCCAGCGCCATGCCCGCGGCCCCCAGCGTGCCGCAGGGGCTGTTCCACATCCGCTGGTTCATGAAGGGCTGGAGGCAGACGCCGGACCGTGGGCGAGGATCAGGTCGGCGAGGAGGGTATCGGCGAGGCTGGCGGCGGCTCGGGCGAGGGTGACTGCTCTGCCGCTCACCCATGGGAAACGCCGCCAGCAACACCGTTCGAGACGGTGCTGCTGGCGGCGTTCCTGTGAGTGGTGGACGCTCAGCCTCGTGCTTCGAGCCGCGCTTGATCACGGACGGCCAAGGGTGCGGGTGATCCAGCCGGCCTCACGCCATTGGTCGGTGTTGAGGGTTCCGCGTGCGTCGATGACCTTCGGGGTCTTGGGGCGGCTGGCGAGGCGCTTCGGGTCGATGTGGGAGTAGTGGTGCCACTCGGTGAGGTGCAGCAGCAGGTCCGTGTCGTCAACGGCGGTGATCGGGTCATCGACGTAGTCGAGTTCGGGGTGGACCTTGCGGGCGTTGTCGAGGGCCTTGGGGTCGGTGACGGTGACGGCGGCGCCCGTTGACGGCAGCGGCCTCGCGGAGCATGCCGAAGGCGTCGCCGGCTTCGAGTTCGTCGGCGCGGGTGATGAAGCCGCCGAGGTCCTTGGGCAGGCAGCCGCCGCCGAAGCCGAGGCCGGGCCGGAGGGTGGCCTCGATCGCGTACGACGCTCGGAGGAACTCGGGGTTCCAGGCGACCTCGACGAGGTCACCGGCCTGCGACACCCCGTGGAGGAGTTCGGCGATTCGAGGGGCGGTGCCGACGGGGACGGTGCACTTGACGGCAACTCTTCGCCTGACGGGGACGTCCCAGCCGACGCGTCACACCGTCAGCGAAACGACGGTCCCGGCGGTCTCGACCGGGCGGGGTTACAGGCCGACGCCGCCGTCTCGTGAAAGGCCGGGTCCGGGCGGCGGGGGCACGGCCGAGGTGGCCGCGCTTCGGGTGGGCGGGACCAGGGTGGGCCGGAGGTTCACACCGGCCAGGAACCCGGCCCCCCTGCGGACCCGCACCGTGGTGTCGCCCTGCTGGACGGCCAGGGCCGCGGCCGGAACGGCGACCGCCGCGTCAGACTGGGGCTGCGGACCGAAGTCGCCCCTGTCGGTGGTGATCAGCCCGGTGGCCAGGCCCTGCTCCGCAAGCATTTCGGCGTTCTCCCGGCCGATGGAGTAGCCGCGACCCGTGGTGCTGTCCGCGTACAGGCTCTTGATGAAGCCCTCGGGCGCCATGCGTCCGCCGTACCAGTCACGCCCGGCGTCGAACTCGCGGCGACCGGCCAGCCAGCGGTCGGCGTTCTGCTCCAGGCACTGCCGTTCGGGGACCTCGACCGACAGCAGCACGCGCTTGTCGTAGCCCTCGCGTTGAAGGTCCGCCAGGAGGTTCGAGGTCCACCCCATGGCCCGCAGGGACTGGTCGTACAGCAGGTTGTAGCCCTCGCCGCGGGCCCACCTCTCGATCACGTTCTGGATGTGGCCGGACTCCCGGTGGACCAGCGAGGCCTTCTCCGACGGGGACAGCGGCCGGCCGTCGGACAGGCGGTCGAGGGCCGCGGGAAGCTCCGGTGCACCGCCGTGCTCGAAGAGCGCAATCTTGAACTCGTCCGGATCGAGGACGACGTAGTCGTCGAGGTCCACGCCGTGCACGCGACGCAGCTCGTCACCGAGCGCGGAGTCCTGCGCCTGCCACTGCGGCAGACTGCGCTGCGCCCTGCCCTTGCCCGACCCGGGCGCCCCGCCCGTGAACAGCACGGCATGTCCGTCGCGCGGTTTCCCCTGGCACTGCCTCTTGAACCGGTCGATCAGAGCGTCGTGCAGCAGCGCGCGCTCGGGAGTCCACAGCCCCCCGGCCTGATGGCGGTTCGTGGTGTCGAACATCCCGGCCACCGCCAGGTCCCCGCCGGGGCCCATCCGTTGCTGGAGCTCCTGGTAGAGCGGCTCGTACTCCCCCGTCACGGGCACGCGCGGTTCCTCTCCTACTCGACTCCTACTCGACTTCGACGTTCTGGGCTCAGAACCCGCGGCGCTTGAGGCGCTCCCGGATCACCTCGATGTCCTCGGGCGCGAGCTTTCCGAGCCCGCGAGCCTGGTCGACGACCGCCAGGGTGTTGTCCTGATGCGTCGGCGCCGTGTGGGCGGGGTCGAACCACTCCTCTTCGAAGTCCCAGGCCGCGATGGTCGCCAGGGCCTCGTCGCGGGGGATCTCACCGGCTGCGTAGCGGTCGATGTACTCGCGCAGCGATGGCTTGCCGTTCATGACTGCCACCCTCTCTTCTCCGTCGTCACCTCAGGTGATCATGCCAAGCCCCGACGCATGCCCGACAGCCACCCCCCCCGTTGGGGGAGTGGTGGCGGGTGTCGGGCGTCAGCGGGGGATGACGGTTCTTTGTCCTGGTTACGGGACGGTTCCAGGCTCTGTGATGGCTGGCACGGGGTGACCCGCAGGCTGCCATGAGCCGGTAGCACGACCAGGGCCAGGCGGCGTCGCTGATTGCGGTGACGGCACGCTCGAACAGGGCGAAGGCGGACCGTGCCCCATCCGGGTGGCTGCCGCCGTCGCCGGAGGCGCTGTGCCGGTACGGCGCGGAGTGGACCGCGACCAAGCTCCGCTGGGGCCTGGCGGTCTACAGGGCCGAGCAGCAGCGGCTGTGGAACATCGCAGTCGGCTGCGGGGACACGGCGGTGGAGTTCACCCCCGCCCCGTAGAGCAGGTGTGTTGAAGGGCCGTGGTCCCCTTGGCGGTCTTTCGTCGTGCGCAGGGCCGGGCCTGTGGACCCGACCGCCCGGGGGGCAGCCGGGTCCTGAGTGCTGCGGGCTACCGGCGGTGGAGCAGAAGCGGCATCAGCATCGTGCCTCTGGTGGGTGGGGCCCGTGTGCTGGGCCGGGGCCGGTCCGCGTGTGCGGGTCGGCCCCGGCCAGAGGAGTAGGGGTGTTACGGGCGCTTCCACTTGGTGATGGCGCTGACGTTGCAGTCTCCCAGGCCGAGCGCGGATCCGTTGCCAGTTGCTTGGCCCTGGACATTCAGGCACTCGCCGGCGTTGGCTCCGGTGTCGGCGGTCAGGCACTTCCTGCCGTTGACGCGGAGCTCCTTTGCGGGGGTGTAGTCGCACTGCTGTCACAAGAAGTCGGAGAACCTCCGACGTCACTTCAAGCCCTCACCGGCGGCCATCGCCGAGCTGACCAGCCTTCTGGCCCCCGGTAACAGCCGGCGGTGAGCCAGAACCTTGATCAACCTGTGTACTGAAGGCCGGCGGCTGGATCGGACTCGCGTGGATCGCACACCGTCCGCCGGTGCTCGCTGTGCGGGGAGTCCGTCCACTAGGTTCTGTCCGGCGGATCATTCGCGGAGCCAGAGTCTGATGGCTGCTGTGGTGATGGTGCCGTGGAAGACGTAGGCGCGTTTGTCGTAGCGGGTGGCGACGGCCCGGTGGTGCTTGAGCCGGTTGATGGTCCGTTCGACTTCGTTGCGGCGCTTGTAGAGCTCGCTGTCGAAGCCGGTGGGCCGGCCGCCCATGCTGCGACGGCGTCTGCGGTTGGCCCGCTGGTCCTTTGGTTCGGGGATCGTGTGCTTGATCTGGCGTCTTCGCAGGTGGCTGCGGTTGCGGCGTGAGCTGTACGCCTTGTCGCCGCTGACGTGGTCCGGCCTGGTTCGGGGGTGCCCGCCGCCAGGCCGGGCGACGCGGATCCGGGCGAGGACTTCCGTGAACTGCGGTGCGTCGCCCCACTGACCCGGGGTGATCAGAAGGGCGAGCGGGCGGCAGCCGCCCTCGCCGGCAAGGTGGATCTTGCAGGTCAGGCCGCCCCGGGACCGGCCGAGTCCCTCGTCGGGGCGGTGGTTTCGAGGCGTCGTTCTTCTTTCGGGACCCTCGGGGCGGTCTTGCGGGCCCCGGCCGCGTGCTGGTGGGCCCGGCACGTGGTCGAGTCGACGCCCACCATGCTCCAGTCGAGCCGGCCCGCCAGATCGGTGTCGGCCTGGACCGCCCGCCGGATCCGGTCCCATGTGCCGTCGGCGGACCAGCGCCGATGACGTTCGTAGACCGTCTTCCAGCTGCCATACCGCTCGGGAAGATCCCGCCACGGGATCCCGGTCCGGACCCGTAACAGGATCCCGTTGACCACCTGCCGATGGTCACACCAGCGTCCGCCCCGCAGCCCGGCAGCAGGCAGATGCAGCTCAAGCCGCACCCACTCCGCATTCGTCAGATCACCCCGCCCCATACCCAACCTAACGACCAGACAAGCAGACAGTCACAACATCCGCCGGACAGAACCTAGTCCGAGGGGCGGTCTGGCTACCACGCGGCCCCAGGACGCTGGCGATGAACGGCCGAAGGGGCGGCCCTTACCGTCCCGCTGGTTCGTGGGCTGGTGACACCGCCGTGTCTGTTGCCGATTCCGTGGTCTTCAGGCTGGTGAAGGGCGACCGTCTATACGGCGATTCGCATGACATGGCTAGTCGCTCTTCGTATACGTCTTCCGCACGACCTCACCGGGCAGGCCGCTTTCGACTGCCTTACCGTTGACGACGAGCTGGACGGCGCCGGCGTCGCCGAGGACGAGGTCGATGCGCTCCTCGTCCGTGAAGGTCTTGGTCTGGTCCTGTTTGAGCGTTCCGTCGAAGAGAAGTCGACCATTGGCGTCCTTGGCTGAGATCCAGCTCGTTCCGTCTTTGCCGCTGATCAGGACCGTGACCTTGTCCTTGGGGGTGTTGGTGGTCCCGCTGTCGCCGGGGTTGGGTTTGGGGGCGGCCGACGACGCTGGTGTTGATCCCGACGCGGAGGCGGAAGGAGTTTTGGTGTTAGGGGAATCGTTCTTAGTCGTGAGGGCGATCGCGCCGCCGACGAGCGCACTGATCACGGCTGCGGCCACAAGCACGATGGAGATCGTGCGCCTGCGTGGAGGCTTGGTGGGGGCAGGCCAGGCGGGGCCGTTGGTGCTGATCGCATTCCCGGCGAGCTGGATGAAGTGACTGCTGGAGTCATTCGCAAGACCGTCGTCGGGCATCGCGGTACCGCTCGGGGTGTCCGCAGCGGTGGAGGGCACCTCAAGATCGTCCGGCTGGCCTCCCCTCTCGGTCTGCGCCCCGGCCTGGGAGGCTGGAGGCACAGTCGGACGATGGTCCGAAGGGGCGATGAGGGTGGGCGTGTATGGGGCGGAGCCGGGCACGAACAGGTCTAGCAGCCGGGCCGGGCTCGGCCGGTCAGCCGGGTCCTTCGACAGACAGGCGGCGACCACGGGGCGCGACCCCGCCGGCACCGCGGACAGATCCGCGGGCTCGTGCACCGAGCGATACATCAGCCCCATCGGAGTACCTGAGCCGAACGCGCTGCCGCCAGCTGCGGAAACCAGCACCGCACCGAGGGCGAACACATCGGCCCCACCGCCGACTTCGAGGCCCTGCGCCTGCTCGGGCGCCAGGAACCCGGGGGTGCCGAACGCCGTTCCGGTGGACGTCAGCCGGGTGGACTCCACGGCACGTGCGATACCGAAGTCGAGGACCCGCGGGCCGTCCTCAGCCATGATGATGTTGGCTGGCTTGAGGTCGCGGTGGACGAGGCCGCAGGCGTGGATGGCCTGTAGCGCCTCCGCCAGAGCGGCACCCAGCAGCCTCAGCCGGTGTTCGTCCATCGGTCCCTGGTCCGCGAGCAGCCCGGACAGGGTGGGCCCGGGGATGTACGCCGTGGCCAGCCAGGGCGCTTCCGCGTCCGGGTCGGCGTCCACGACCGGGGCCGTGTGGAAACCGCCGACCTTGCGGGCGGCAGCAACCTCGGCACGAAACCGCTCACGAAAATGAGGATCAGCGGCCAGCTCGGGGCGGGCCACCTTGACGGCCACGGCGCGACCACCGCGCGATCGTGCCAGATAAACCGTCCCCATGCCTCCGGCGCCCAGTTCCCGCTCCACGGCGTACACACCGATACGCCCCGGCCGTTCCACCCCGAATGCCATACGCTGCACGCCTCCCCTTGCGGTACGCGCGTCAGTATGACCGAGCCCCTCGGCTCGGGACATGGCGCCCTTTGGTTAGCACGTAGGTGGGGAATCAGACCGAGCAGGTCTACGGTCAACACCGAGCAGGTCTGCGGTCAACCCCGAGCACCGGCTGGCCGGTTTCAACGTGCGCCATCACGCCGCCTGGCACTCATGATCCGCGAACGCCGCAACGAGCATCTGGCCCTCGACGTCTGGATCGCCGACGTCCGCCTCGACGGTCAACGCGAACTCCGCACCCTGGCCAACGGCATGCGGCGCGACCACGCGGCCATCCAGGCAGCCCTGAACACGACCTACACCTCCGGGGCCGTCGAGGGCAGCGTCACCAGGATCAAGCTGCTGAAGAGACAAATGTATGGCCGCGCAGACTTCGATCTCCTGCGGCGCCGCATCCTGCTCTCACCATGATCAAGAGACCGCAACCCCCAAATCTGCGACAGAGCCCAAGAAGTGGACCAGAGCCCCCATCTCCGGGAACGGTTGTTTGCGGCGTACAGGAACGTCTCGTGGTCACCGATACCCGGGATGTCAGTGAAAGGTAGGAACACATCCCTGCCATCGGGGCCGGCTCCTCGGCCCAGCGACCGGCCGGTTGAGGGCCAAGCCGGCCGCGGCCTTAGGGTTCGGGATCATGACGAGGACCACGCCCCCGCGCCCGCTTGACGTCGAAGGACTCTTTCCCGGACTCTCGGCCCACCGGGGAACGACCACCCGGCTGCACCCGAGGCCGGGTAGCCCCGGCGCGTCAGCGAGCTCCGTGGGCGGGCCGTTGCTCTGGCCGGCGGACGAGCCGTGGCCGGTGTGCACCGATCCGCACCCCCACGGGCGCGGCCGGCGCCCCGCGGACATCCACCGGGAACGGCGGCTCCTGGCTGCCGCATGGGCCCGGGACCCGGACTCCGGACCCACGGACGAGGAGCGGCGGCTCCTGGAGGAGCTCAGGACCAGACACCGGACGGCGGGGGAGAGCGGCGAGACGGATCCGCTCCCGATGATCGGCCTGGCACAGCTGTACCGCAGGGACGTTCCCGACCTGCTCGCGGGGCCGGAGGACTGCGACCTGCTCCAGGTGTTCTGGTGCCCCTTCGACGCGCACGGCGAGAACCGGACCGGCATGCTGCTGGACCTGCGCTGGCGCCGATCGTGGGAGGTCTCCGCATCGATGGCGCAGCCGCCCGAGCCGGAGGTGGTGGGCTTCGAGGGCTACGTACCCGAGCCCTGCGTGCTGCACCCCGAGCAGGTGGTCACGTACCCCTTTGCCGGGCTGCTGCCCGAAGAGCTGTGCGCCCGGATCGAGGCCAGGGAGGAGGCCCTAGAAGAGGAGGCCGAGGAAGCCGGCGTGGAGGAATGGGACTGGCCGACGTACCAGTTCGACCTGTCCATCCCGCCCGGCTGGCGGGCCGGGGGCTACGCGTCATGGAACCTGACCGACGCCGCCACCCTGGTCTGCCCGGCCTGCGTGGCCCCGATGGAACTGCTGCTGACCATCGCCAGCTCGGAATGGGACGGCGGCAGCCACAGCTGGAAGCCCCTGGAGGAAGGCGACCCAGCCGTCCGCGGGGGCTCCGAGCCCACCGAGGTTACGGTGGGCCGCTGGGGCAAACTGAACGTCTTCGCCTGCCCCGCCGACCCGGAACACCCACACCTCACCAGCATCCAGTAGCAGCGCGCCTCCCGAGCAGTCGGCATCCACCCCAGCACATCACGTGGGCCGTAGCCGGTACTGCGCCGCACAGGCGGAGCGCCCCGTCACTCCTCCAGGAGTGCCTGTGCCATGTACAGCTCGCTGGTCGTGCTGGACCGTCCTGAGGGATGGTCCCGGCGACTGGCGGCGACGAGTTGCTCGATGAGAGGAACGTCTTCGGGGGCGCCGACCCGTTCCGGGTAGGAGGTCGTCTCCCACAGCTGCCGCACGAACCGCCACAGGTCGCCCGCCTCATCGGCTTCCTCTTCGTCCTTGGTTACGGTGATCTCGGCCACGGCCGACGCGAGTACGCCCTCGCGACGAGCGGCAGCAGCCAGGACAGCCCAGGCCCGCAGCGTCTGGAGGCGCGAGCAGCCGATCGTGCGGTTACGCATGGCGGCGTAGCGGTCGCCGTCGGCGAGGGCTGCGTCGAGGTGTGCCCGCATCTCCTCACAGTGCGGGCCGTCGTCCCATTGGAGGACCCACCGTGCGCCACTGTCGTGGGCCAGCTCGACGGGGACGGCGGTGATCTGGGACAGGTGCTCGGCGAGACGGATCGCCTGCCTGCTGCGGTTCATGAAGGGGTGTCCTCTTCGGTGCTCTGGCGGCGTAGAGGTCTCCGCCCGGATACGGGATGGGGCGGGAGGGGTCGAACGGGCTGGTAGCCGGTCCCGGGCTTGCTCAGAACGGGGGTTCCAGGGAGTAGCCGTTCTCGTCCCGGGGGACAGGGGCGGGCTTCGGTCGGGCGGCGCGCTGTTCGACCACTGTGGGGTGGACGGCGATCGCTTCGGCCGGCCGGCCCTGCCGGATCAGGACTTCGGAGAGTTCTTCGCGTGCCTTGACCGTGCCGAGGGCCCGGAGTTCGGCGGCGGCGTCGTCCAGGCGGCCGGCGGTGTCGAGGAGTCCGGCCTTGATGATGCGGGGGTCGGTCTGCTGGGCTGGGTGGGCTTCGGCCAGGGCGATTGCCTCGTCGACGCGGCCGAGGCCGGCGAGGGCCCAGGCCCGCCACTGGTGCTGGAACTCCTCGTGATCGTGGTGGGGCACGACGCTGGGGTGCTCGACCAGGTAGAGCACGTCCTTGGGATCGTCGAGGAGCGAGACGAGCGGTGCCAGGAGGTTGGAGCAGTCGTACCAGCCGAAGCCGGGTTCGGCCACGGCGATCGCGTCGTCCAGTCGGCCGTCGCCCAGCAGGGTCGCGGAGAGCCAGGCGCGGTAGCCGACCCAGTCGTCGGCCGCGATGGCCTCACGCATCACGGCCTCGGCCTCATCGGCCCGGCCGTGGTCGCGCAGGGCTTGAGCGTAGACGTCCAGGACGACGTGCGCGTCCCGTCCGACGGCCAGCTCGCGCAGTGCGTCGAGCCGGCCGTGGCGTGCCAGCAGCTCGGCGTAGGCGGTGAGGGTGTTCTGGAAGAGGAAGTGACGCCCGGCTATGTCGCGGCCGAGAATCCGGATCGCCTCCTCGGCCCGGCCCGCGCGCTCCAGCACCCGGGCCTCCAGCTCCTGCGCCCCCGAGAACGGGTGGTCCCGCCGACCTTGGCCGCGGGCCCTCCGCGCGCCTTCCGCGTGCGGGGCGATCAGCTCGAGCATCCGCTCGTCACGGCCTCGGCCCTCGGTGATCTCCACCAGGGCCGATAGGATCCACGACTCGTCCAGGTGCGGGAGGAGCAGGTCGACGGCCTCGTCGACACGTCCCGCTGTGGCGAGCAGCTCGGCGAACGCGCGGCATCCGGTCGCCGACGCGCGGCCCGCCTCGTCTGGACGGACCAGATCCCGGGCCTCCTGTGTCCGGCCCGCCTGAAGCAGGATGACGGCCCGCGCCCACAGGGCGTCGCGCCACCCGGTCGCGACGAAGGGCTCCATCACCCGCAGCGCCCGGCCGAACTCTCCCGCCCGGCACAGCGCCTGCGCCGCGCCCTGCGCGCAGAACCACTCACCGCGTTCCGCCGCCGCCTGGATCACCAGGTCCAGGTGGTTGTGTTCCAGCAGTAACTTCACTATTCGCGGCGGAAGGCCGCCGAAGTGGCTCGCCTGCCATTCAAGATCGTCCACGTTCACGGGGGCGAGCATAAGGGCACCCACCGACAACCTGCTGGCGGGAGCATCTTCTTCAAGGGCACGTGCCAGCACTTGTCGGCGTACTTTTCAATGTGCTCGAACTCCCTGAGCTTCGCCTGGAGCGGGACTCAGGCAAGATCAGCGGGAACCTCCACCGGCCGAAGCGCTATCACCGCGGCCTGCAACGCGTCTTCTACGCGTCAGCGCTTTTCGGCATCCAGCGCGACCCCAATTCACGAGCCTTCTACGACCGCAAGCGCGCCGAAGGCAAACGACATGTCCAGGCAGTGCTTGCCCTGGCCCGACGACGTGTCAACGTCCTCTGGGCTCTGCTGCGAGACCGACGCTGCTACACCGTCGTGGCCCCGGCGACATAGGCCGACGTCCCTCGTGCCGTGCGGGGCGGCGTCGGCACGGAGACCGCTCCCAGCGGTTGGGGACCGGATATGGACAGGTCATTGGCCGATGGGGAAGGCTGCCTGGAAGGCGAGTCGATGTGCGGCGTTTGCGCCGAGACGGGTGAGGAGGTCGTCGAGGGCGAGGTACTCCTCCCAGGGCTCCCGCCCCGTGGCCGCGGCCAGCATCTGCAGGAGCCGCTCCTCCAGGTCGGGGACGCGTTTGTCCTTCCAGATCTTGTCGGCTGTGCTGACGAGGAGGTCCTCGATCGTTACGTCGGGGCCGTCCCAGGTCGCGTGGGTGGCGGCGAACCTGGCCAGGCCGGGCGCGAAGCCGTGCTCCAGAAGGAGATTCCGGCCGGCTACCTCGTGGGCTGATCCCGGCCCGGAGAGCTCTCCAGGGTGCAAGGTCTTGCCCACGTCATGGGTTGCCGCACCGATGAGAACCGCGTCGCGGTCCACTCCCAGGCCCGGGTACCGGTCTGCCACCCAGTCGGCCAGCTCGGCAGCGACGTCGTGGACCGCGCGGAGGTGCGCCACCAACCGGGGCGGGGCCTCCAGGGAGCGCAGCAGCTCTGCGACTACGGGCGGCAGCGGCCGCAGGGACGGCTCCGTCGGGGCTTCAAGGGCACGGGACAGGACGTCGGAGGATATCGAAGTCATCCTGGTGACGGTACTGGTCCCTGGTGTGCAGGTTGGGCAAGTTCCGAAGACGCGGCCTCTGCTGCGGCCGCTTGACTGCTGCATTGGGAAGCAGTACCACCGGGCCGCCCTACTCCTGCAACACCCGCTCCAGTCCCGCCCGGACGACGTCCCCGGTCGTCATCACGAGGGCGGTGCTGCGTTCGCGTTCGGCGAGCGCCTCGGGCGGCGCCGCCGAGCGGCCGGCGGCCGGTCCCGGCCCCCATCGGTCGGTCCAGGCCTGGAGGGCCTGGACGTGGGGCTGGTTGTTCCAGCAGACCCCGCGTTCGAGCGGCACGGATAGCGTCTCGGGCAGGGCGACGATCAGCCGGCCCGTCAGCCCCGCCCCGGCGTGCGGCCCGGTCCCGCCGAGGGTCTGCCCGGCCTTCGGCGCCTCGGCCGGGACCGGCTCCCACTCCTTCAGCAGCCCGCGGTGCTGCATCTCGGCGCGCAGGCCCGGCGCCAGCACGAGCGCCCGCGTCGGGCGGTGCAGCCCGGACTCCTGCCGCTCGTACCGCCTGGCACGGATCCGGGCCTGAGCTGCGCGGCGCTGCGCGCCCCGGAGCAGGGCGAGTTCCTCGCGCTCGGCCTCCTTGGCCAGCCATCGTTCCTCGGCGTCCTGATGGTCGCGCATGAGGGAGCCCGTATGGTCCACGTTGGCGGCAGCAGCTCGCGCTGCTCCGGTTGCTCATCGCCTCTTGCCGCGCTGTCGGCCGACGGCGCGGCGATGTCTACTTCCGGCCACTCTTGAGCTCTGGGAGTCTTCTGACCTGCGGTGATTCCCTGATGCCGCTGGTCAGTGGATCTGAGCAGTTGTCATGCTTCTGACCTGGTGTTGTGCAGGTTGATTGAGCGGGTTGGTGACTGTGTTCGCCTGCTGGATCTGCGTAGTGTCCGGGGTTGCCGGATGTCTGACCTGCGGAGTCTTGAGCTTGGGGTCTGGTTTTGAGTACTGCGCAGTTCCGCTGATCCTCGGCAGCTACTGCCTGACCGGCCTGAGGAGGGACGGAGCGCTGAGCCAGGTCTTTATCCGGACATGAAACTGATGCAGCAAGAGCAGCCGAGCCAAGGTAGTACCGCACACAGACGGGACGCTCACAACTCCCTCAATCTGCAAGACTTCTAGCCGGGCTGCCGTGTATGATACGGGCGATACTCCCAAGATCACGTTGAAGTGATAGCGGAGCTCGATACTTTGCGGGGGGATTAACAAGTGCGTCTGAGCAAGTATGCTGCCTTATTTGCGATAGCCGGAATTTTCGCGTCGTCGTCTAATGCCTACGCCGATGATCCGACGCTGGTTCATCCGAAGTTTTCTTCGGGTGTTGCTTCGGAGTATGAGATAATGGCCCGTCAGGTCCCTCTTGTCGAGGCGCAGAAGAAGATCACGACTGCTGTTAATTCTGATCAGAATTCCGGCTACGCCGGAACGTGGATGGATGCGCCCAACAATAATTTGACCATTTATTGGAAGGGCGACTTCACAGGGCCTGTCGCGACAGCTGTCACCGAGATCCGCAAGGGTGGAGTGCAGATTGTCGTAAAGCCTGCGAAGTTTACGCAGAAGCAGCTGTTGGAAGCAGCCCGGCGTGTGAGCGCAGATCCGGATTCGCGAGCGGCCGGGGTTGTCAGGGTAATGCCTCTTTACGACGGCAGCGGTCTCGAGATTGCCACCGCCAGAGCAGATGCCAAGGCATTGGTTACACCGCAGCACTCGGGCTCTGACCGTGCCAGGCAGGTAGCGGGAGTAGACGTCAAGCCGATTAGCGTTGATCGCCATGTCCCCTATGCTCGTGAGAACGACTCAGGAGCCATGTTCGGCGGTGCCGTTGTGCGGTCGTCGAATGCGATTTGCTCTTCGGGTTTCTCTCTTGTGTGGCCCAGTATCGGCAAGAGGTATCTTGTAACTGCCAAGCACTGCGGGACCGTCGGTAGCTACTGGGCTAACGGCCAGAACATCGGTATCGGCAAGGCAGAGGGAGCCACGCCTGATGCACAGGACGGCCTCTTCATCAATGTGACTTCTTCGGGCAACGCCATCTATGATGGGCCTGGAGCGAACCGGGCTGGTCAATTCTCGAAGATGGTCTCTGCAGTGAGCCCGAATACGCCAGGGGAAATGGTCTGTACATCTGGCGCCATCACAGGTGCTATGTGTGGTATTCGTGTTCGTGGCCGCGTTGAGAACGCCGTAGGTGCCGATGGCAAGACCTACAACGTCTGGGTCGGGGAACAGGTCAATGGCTATACAGCAGCTGGGCAGGGAGACAGTGGTGGACCTGTGTTCTCCACGGGGAATGGCTCCGAAGTTGTTGCCCTCGGGATAATTCACGGCGGTAGTGGTAACCGCACGTGCTCAAGTCCGTATAGTGGTACCTACCGGTGCTCGTCAGACATCCAGTTCACCGATATCAACGATGTTGTAGCCACGTTCCCGGGTTTGCAGGTTCAAGTGTCGCCCTGATGCTCGAAGGGCTGGTTCTC
>NZ_CP108161.1:6227500-7643608 GCF_045160885.1 Streptomyces sp. NBC_00158 | reverse complement strand
GCGCTGCGCGCCCAGGAGAGAACGGGGGCGCTTCGCGCCCCTGAGCCGCCTTCGGCGGCTAACCCTCCGCTTCGCTACGGGTTCCTGAGCGCTGCGCGCTCAGGAAGGGAACCGCCTCGCTGTGCTCGGCGGGCCCGGCTCCGCCGGGCCAGAGCCGGCCCTCCGGGCCGGTGTCCTGCGCTACGCTGCGGACAGGTTCGGGGTTCCGCTTCGCTCCACCCCAGGCGGGTTGCTACCAGCTTGCGTCATCGACCGTCCGGTGCCAGCGTCGCCCCTCCGGGCAGGACAGGTCAGTCCTGGGTATCGACGGGCAGAGGCTTGACGATCGTATGCGTGATGACCTGCCCCTGGATGTGCTTCGTCTCCAGCTTCTGATGCCCCGCCACAACGGTCGGCTTCTCCACCGGAACCTGCTCGGGGGTGGCCTCGACCTCTTCTTCGTCAGCCATGACGTCTCTCCTTCTTCCACGTACCACTAGACCTGATCAACCTCCCCAGCAAGCCTCCCGGATAACCGACGAATACAAGCCCTCACCGGAGACGACAACCAGGCCAACACTCCACACAGGCCCTTCCCCGTACTCCCGCGCTACACACACGCCGGGCAGTGGCCCGCCGTGCAGCGCGAGGGACTCGCGCAGGGTGAGCCCGGGTACACACCGGGGGGGACCCCGTTTCACCGGGCCCTGGCCTACGGCCCATTGGGCGGTCCGCTCCACAGCCCTGCCCGGGTCCTTCCTGCTTCGCCTCCAGGACCAGCCCGCTTCACGGGCTCTGGCAGCCAGAGTAGGGCGCTTCTGCTTTGTGGGACTGCGGAGCTCCTGCCATGGGCTTAGCCCGAAAAGGGTTCGCACTGTCGTGAAGGTTCTCCTACCGTCTTCGCAGTGGGGCGCGGCAGTTCCCCACTGGTTGCGGAGTCGTGGCAGAGCGGCCAATTGCGATCGGCGTGAGGAAGGCCCTCCTCTCGTCCGACTGACCGGGTACTGGGCGGGCTTGCCTCCCCCGGTCCGCGGGTTCAAATCCCGCCGACTCCGCAACCACCACCCGAACGGCGCCTTCACCAGTCAGGGACCTTCCTGCTTCAAAGTGAGTCACGGATCAGCTCTGGGATATACCGCATGGGGCAGTACCCGCATCCCTAGATCGAATCCCTCGCCCACCTCAGCGAGGAGCGGGTGCGGTGGCGAGGTCGTACTGGGGGCCCACCATCGGCCGGGCCCTCGTTACGGCTCAGCGTGCACTTCCTCGGCCTTGCGACGGTGGTAAGCACGCTGCCTGCACACCGAACCCCAGTACCGGATATCCGCACGCCCAGCCGCAACAAGGCGGCCACATCGGCCCTCGCACACCCGACCCGCCCCCCGTTACGGATCCGCGTACGGGACGTGCGGCACGCTGGCGAGCACAGGACGTACTCCAGCCGTCCCTCATCACGGCGCACCAGCACCTGCCCGCACACCACGCATGGCGGGTCTGGTGCAGGTTCGGGTGACAGGTTCAGTCACGCGGCCCGGAGGGCCGGTGTGGTCATGACGGTCTCGTATTCGATGGGGGTCAGGCGGCCGAGTGCGGCTTGTCTGCGGCGTCGGTGGTAGGTCCGCTCGATCCAGGTCACGATGGCGATCCGCAGTTCCTCGCGAGTGGTCCAGCTGCGGCGGTCGAGGACGTCCTTCTGCAGCAGGCTGAAGAAGGACTCCATGGCCGCGTTGTCGCCGGCTGCTCCCACTCTCCCTATCGATCCGGCCATGCGGTGGCGGTCGAGTGCCCGGACGAATTTCCTTGATCGAAATTGCGATCCTCGATCGGTGTGCAGGATGCATCCGTCGACGCGTCCGCGCCGGGCCACGGCGTTGTCCAGGGCGGTCACGGCCAGGCGGGACTTCATCCGCGCGTCGATGGAGTAGCCAACGATCCTGTTGCTGAAAACATCCTTGATCGCGCAGAGGTACAGCTTGCCGTCGCCGGTGGCGTGCTCGGTGATGTCGGCGAGCCACAACCGGTTCGGGCCGGCCGCGGTGAAGTCACGACGGACGAGATCGTCGTGCACCGGCGGGCCGGCCTTCTTACCGCGGCCACGTTTCTTGCCGAACACGCTCCACCAGCGGTTGTCCCGGCAGATCCGCCACGCGGTCCGGTCCGCCATCCGGGCCCCGGCACCGCGTGCCTCGTCGGCCAGGAACCGGTAGCCGAACTCCGGGTCCTCGCGGTGGGCGTCGAAGAGCGCGTTCGCACGATGCGCCTGGGTGAGGACGGCGTCGGCCACCGGCTGGTCGAGCCAGCGGTAGTACGGCTGCCTGGCGAGCTCGAGCACCCGGCACGTCACCGAGACGGGCGTCCCGTCCGCGGCCAGCTCCTTCACGAGCGGGTAGATCCTTTTCCCGGCAGATGCGCCTGCGACAGGTAGGCCGCGGCCCGCCGCAGGACCTCGTTCTCCTGCTCCAGCAGCTTGATCCGCCGGCGTGCTTCTCGTAGCTCTGCGTTCTCCTGGCTGGAGGTTCCCGGCTTGGCCCCGTCGTCGATGTCCGCCCGGCGCATCCACTTCCACAAGGTCATCGGGTGGACACCGAAGTCGGTGGCGACCTGCTCGACCGGCACACCCGGGCCACGATTGCGCGCGACCCGCACGACGTCCTGACGGAACTCTTCCGGATAAGGCTTCGGCACAGCGACATCCTTCCCACCCGCCCGACAGGGCAAGCCAGTTCAGATGTCACCCGATCGTGCGGCAGACCCTGACGACTTCAAGCCCTACCTGCACAAGCGATGGGCCGAAGGCTGCACGAACGACTGGACCCTCTGGGAAGAGATCAAGGCTAACAGCTACACCGGCAGCTACGGAGCCGTCCGCGCCTACCTCCAGCCGTTCCGCACAACCCCGACCGCACCATCAGCCCGCCCGCCCTCCCCACGCACGGTCACCAGCTGGATCCTGACCCACCCCGATACCCTGCCGGAGAGCGAGCGCCCGAAGCTCAAAGCCGTCCTCGCCGGCTGCCCCGAACTGGATGCCCTAACGGGGCATGTCCGCGCGTTCGGGAAGATGCTCACCCAGCTCCAGGGCGACCAGCTCCCGCAATGGATCAAGGCGGTCCGCGCCGACGACCTACCCAGCCTCCGCACCTTCGTCAACGGCCTCGAACGCGATCTCGTAGCGTCACCGCAGGCCTCACACTGCCGTGGAGCTCCGGCGTCGTCGAAGGCCACGTCAACCGGATCAAAATGATCAAGCGCCAGATGTACGGCCGGGCCGGCTTCGGCCTCTTGCGGAAACGAGTCCTGCTGGCGTCCTGACGGGCCCGTTACGAGCTCTGCTGGAGCCGCTCCGCAGCCTGAGCAGGGGTGTCGTAGTAGCCAGGCCGTGCCAGCAGGACCGAGCTGAAGTGGTAGCCCTGCTCTTCCTCGGGCTCATCATCGGCTGCGAGCGGACGCCAGAAGCTCAGCAGCAAGTCCGGGGCAATGAATGAAGCATCGTCGTCAGGATCTTCCTCAATCGAGGTGAACTCGCCCATGCGCTGGACAACCTCGCGGGCCGGAAGCTCGAACACGTCCACACCCTGAAACAACACTCGGTCCGTCTGGGACGACGGCCTTCCCAACTCGATGGCTTCAAGCATGTCTCGCATGCAGTGGATGCTGATCATCAGCCCGCTGGGACGGAAGACGTGCTGCCCCGGCCGATCAGACTCCGAGACCGCAGAGAGATCGCGGAGCGAGTCCAGCGCCGTGTTGGCCGCGTGCCGAGTCATACCGATCCGCAACGGGCCAACGCCGGTCGGTGGGGCGAGGTCGAAGTCCATGTGGGCATGATCCCAAACAGGTCTGTCAACGAGTCACGAAGGGCCATCCAGTCCCGGCAGGTTACAGAGCGTGAGAGCTCCACAGAAGTTGGGCCAGAACCCAGCGTGGATCACCAACGCCACCGCAGCCGCACTTCCCGGCATCAGCACCTTCGCGGTCGGCCTCAGAACAGATTTCGCCGCCGTCACCGCAAGGATGACCACCCACTGGAACTCCGGACCCGTGGAAGGAGCAGTCAACCGGATCAAGTTGCTCAAACGGCAGATGTACGGACGCGCTGGCTTCAAGCTCGTGCGCAAGCGCGTACTGCTTGCCTCCTGACCTCGCTGTCGGTGGCCAGTGCGAGGATCCCCAGACGGCCACGCGAGGAGAGACATGGGCACCTGGGACATTGGCCCCTTCGACAACGACACCGCCGCCGATTTCGCCGGTGAACTGGACGAAGCAGCACTGGAAGAACGCGAAGCCATGATCCGGGGCGTGCTCAAGCGCGCCGCCGCGCCTCCGGACTTCCTGGGTATCTACGACGGCGAGCGTGCAGTGGCCGCAGCTGCCCTGGTCGGCGCCCAGCATCCTGACGGCAATCCGACATGCTCGAACTATGGCCCATCAGAGCCGCTACCGGAGTTGCCTGCAGACCTTCGAATGCTCGCCGTCGACGCCCTGGACCAAGTGGTCTCCAACCGGTCTGAACTCGCCGAGCAGTGGGCCGAAGCTGCGAACTGGTCGAAGTGGCACAAGGACATCACCCGCCTCCGCGACGTCCTTGACCCTCCGATCCCGCCACAAGAGGAAGCCCTCTTCGAGATCTAATCAGTGACCCACAGTCACGGACCACAGAACTTGAGCCAGAACCCTGAAGTGGCTCCGGGTTCCGGTCTCGGCAGAGTCGGCCGTGGCGGTCGTGGGGCTGTCGAGGTGGGCTGATGGGCCATGAGCGAGAATGCTGCGCATGACGACTTGAAGAGCACCGGCAAGGCGGTGGCACTGGGTCAGGGTGGCGACCTGGGCCACGGTCGAGGACGGTGACCGCCGAATCTGTGCTGCCTGCGGGACAGCGGTCCTCTCCTATCAGTTCCGTCTCTATCCGCCCGAGTCCTCCATGTTTGAGCGATGCGTCGGCTTGGCATGGTGCTCCGAGTGCCGGATCTACTCCAGTGCGCTGGTCTACGTTTCCCGAACACGCGTCCTCGCCGACACGCTGGGGTCCCTGCCTGAGGACGAGTCTGTTCGACTGCGCCGCAGCGAAGCGAAGCTGGTCGACTATCTCGATCGCCAAGGTCGCCGGAAGCCGTGATCAAGCCGCGCACCCGTACGCGAGGGGAGAATTCACCCCTGCGGGGGCCCGACGGGCCACCCCGGACACACCACAGCGCGGGCCGCCACCGGGTGTGGTGGACGGCCCGCGCTGGAGGCGCCATCGGCGACTTCCGGGTCCAGAACGACTTCTGCACCCAGGCGACCTCCAGGGCGCCTCCGACGAGGACCCGGTCACCTGCAAGGGCCCCGTCCAAGGCTTCTACCCGCTCAGCTCGCCCGGCCGCCGGACCTGCTCCGGCACGATGCTCACCGTGGAGCGGGGTCATGCCGTACTCACGCTGGTTCAGGGCATCCTGATCACGCGCGTGACGATGTATCCGGTTAGGGTGGCTGGCGCAATCGAACTGCTCCCGGGGAATGAAACTTGACCACTCAGCAAGACCCACGATCAGTGCGTTCCGCCGTCTCCGCGCCAGTCACACTCGCGCTCGCGCTCACGGGCCAAGGACGACCGGGCATGGTTGAGGACCCGGTCATCGGCCTTATGCGGATCCTGCGCACGGCGCTCGGTCTGGGGGCCACGTTGTGGCTGGTGTTCGCCTATCCCCTGAAGACGGGGCGCGAGGACTTCGTCCTCGGCAAGCTGGAAGACCTCTTGCTCGGGTGCGCGATCGTGCTGGTGGCCGGGGTCGTGGGGGTTGCCGCCTTCATCCTCGGTGCCCGTGCCCCCTTGGGTCGCCTGTACGCGTCCCGACTCATATGGCCGCTGCGCGCGTTGGGCGTGATCTTCCTGGGGGCGGGGACAGCCTGGCTGATGCTGGCCTTCCTGCGCGGGGACATTCCGGTGGGGCAGTGGCTGGGCGGGCATGACATCACGTTCGGCCTGTTCGGGAAGATCGGCGGCACGATCATCAGCGGCCTCGTCTTCGCCCTGATCCTCATCGTGGGTGGCGTCGCGTGTGCCGTCGGTCTCGTCGCGGCGCTGTGCTTCACGCTGTTCGCCCTTGTCACCGGCCTCAACTCGTGCTTCCGCACCGCCGATGTGCACGAGCTGCTGCCCGCGTTCATCTCGCCCCTGCTCGTGTGGTCGCTCGCCGTGCTCCAGTTCTTCGACGACGCCGACGTCGCCGCCCCTGCGGTCGTCCTCACCGCCTTCCTCCTCGGCGGACCCGTGTCCGTGACGGCCCTGTCCGTGTGGGAGGTACGGCGCCTGCGAAGCCGGTACGGAATCACCCTTCGCTCCGCCCTGGGCCGCTGAACGCAGGCCCCGTCTGCGAGGCGTCGGCCAGGACCAGCGACCGCAGACCGGCGGGGACAGTCAGCTTCCCGACGGCGCGCAGCCATGCCACCACCGCGCCCCAGTCGAACCACCGCACCCGCGCCGGTACCCTGCGCCGGGGCCGGCAACCCGGGCAGGGGTTGGCGCCAGCCCTCCACCGTCGCACGGCTCACCCCGGCGATCCGGGCGGCCTCCGCCAACGAGACCGTGTCCGCACCGGGGACCGCCGGGGGGGGGGGAGGAGGGCGGCGAGGAGGGAGAGCCCGCCCGGGGCGGTGCGGCGGACCGCCCTCCGGTCCACCGAAGGACGGACCACCTCCAGGAGCGCGACGTCCTCGGCGGAGTACGGCGGAACCGTCGTCACCCCGCCCTGCCGCTCGTAGTCGACGTCCACGGAGCCGACCGGGGACAGCCACCCCAGGCGCACCACCTGGTCGATATCGGTGCGGCGCACCCCGAGCCGGCGGGCGGCCTGGTCCGGGCCCAGTGGTACGCGCCGGTCGAGGAGGGCGGGTAGGTCCCGGCGGCGGGCGAGGGCTGCCGTCTGGTCCGGGTGGACGTCAGGGAACTGCGCCTCGCCGCCGAGGTAGACCAGTAAGCCGGCGCGGACGAGGTGGCCGACCGCCGCCGCGGTCACCCTCGGCCGGAAGATCGGGAGCTGCACCCCCAGGGGCTGCCGTCAGCCGGTCCGCCGCCACCCCGGCGCCGATCGGGCCCCGCAGCGCAGGGCACACAGCCTCGGGGTCGGCGGCCTCCTCCACCACCACCACCCGCGACCACCGGCCCGGCTCCGCGTCCGCTGCCGGAACCAGCCCGGTACTCGTCGCCCACCGGCACCCGCAACCGGCCCGCCGCCTGCCCCTCGTCGTACTGCTCCAGCACCGAACGCGCCACGAATCGCACTCCGATCACACATCGGCGGCCCGACCACCGGGCCGCGCCGAAAGCATGTCGAAAGATCCCACTTGTTGATATTAGCCCTTATTCTGAGGCGAGTTGGGGGCGCGCGGCACAAGCCGCCTACGCATGCGCGAGGCGGAAGTTCACCCCTGCGGGGCATATCGGCAGCGCCCGGGCCACCACCGGACGCCGGGCGCCGCAGGCACACGAAGAAGGCCGCCGTCCCGAGGGATGGCGGCCTGAAGTGCCAGTCAGAGACGCCCGGCGGCGCGGGCGAGGGCTACACGGTCCCCCGTACGGGCGGCTCGACGGGCACGCGCCTGCGGACGGCCGGAGGATCAGTGCGGGGACACGCGACGGGAGCCGATCAAGGATGCCGAACACCGCCGGTCGTTCGAAGAGAGCGCGCATCGTCCTGTCGGGTGTGCTGGTCCTCGCCGGGGTCGTCTCGACCGGGTGTGGCGGCGAGACCCGCGACGCCAGGCAGGGGCCTGGAGCAGGGCCCCGCCCCCAGGCGGCGCGCTCCGGCAGGGTCACCGTCGTCTACGAGGCCCAAACGGTCAAACCGGAGGACCGGGAGACCGTGGCACTGATCCGGAACTCCCACGTGCTGGAGCGCACGGCCGACTGGGTGAACAGATCACTCACCCTCCCGCACGACATGGTCGTGAAGGTCACCGCCGCCGTCCCGCCCGGCGTCACCGACGCCGTCACCCAGCCCGACGGCAGGACGATCTTCGTCCCGCCACCGTTCCTGACCGAGATCGAGAAGGCCCTCGCCGACGTCGTGAAGACCATCGAACGGCCCGCCCCGTTCCCCGCGTCCGAGTACAACACCGACGACCTGACCGTGCTGTCGACCGAATTCATCTTCGGCCACGAGATGGGCCATGCCCTGCAGCGCCAGCTCCTCCTGGCCAACCTCGGTCTCGAAGAGGACGCGGCGGACGGCTTCGCGTCCTTCTACACCCTCAACGAGGTCGGGCCGGGCCCGTCGCTGGCCGCCGCGATCCTCTTCGACGAGATCGCACGCAAGGAAGGCACGCCGACCCTGGAGGGCATGTCGAGCAACCACCCCGTCACCCAGCAGCGGGCCTTCAACTTCCTGTGCAACCTGGAGGGCAGCGACCCGAAGAAGTACCAGCGGTCCCTGGTCGACAGCGGCTATCTCCCGAAAACCCGCGCCCCCCTCTGCCCACAGGCGTGGGCAATGCTGGACTACGGCTGGTGGACCCAGCTCCAACCCCACTTCAGCGGGGCGTTCAGCGCCCAGGGTGCCGAGGAGCAGAAGAAGGCGCACGGGCGGATGGTCGCGGAAACACAGGCTCTGGCGAAGCGCATCGACGAGATCCGCAGCGGCCGATGAGGTAAATGACGCGTACCCCGTCGATCTCGTCCGCGTAGTCACGTACCGCAGCGCCGGCACTCCAGCCTCGCCCGGCGCGTACGCCCCGGGTTCATCCGTCCCATACCCGGCACAACGCCCCGACCCCGGACCCGGTAGCGGCCCCGGACATTCCCTCCCCACGGTGCACCCGCCGCTCACCCGCAGACGGGCGCCGTCCTGCACCCAGCGACGCGCTGCATGCAACAGAGCCGCACACGATGTGATCCTGCGTCGTGCGGCCGATGGCCGTGCCCTGGTCGGGGCACCAGGGCCTATGCCTCGGGGTGACACCGCCGCAGGCGTGCCGACACACCCACACCCCGTGCCCGCGCCGGAGTACAGCACGGAGCGCCGGCCCACTCCCCCGTTGCGGTCCTCCGTGCCCCTCAGGCCGGCGGGCCAGACCAGCTCCGCCAACAGCCCGCCCGCCCCGGCCGCTCCCGGCCGGAGAGGCGGTCTTCCCCGGCTGCATCCTCGGCCAGGACCAACTCCACATCCTCGAACCGGACCGTCCGCGACCGCGACCCACTCCCGCGCAGCACCAACACCCCCGACGGCAGCCCGGCGGGAACAGTCAGCTTCCCCACGGCGCGCAGGATCTGGCCGACCATGCGGCCCGCGACCACCGTCGGCCTCTGGCCTCCTCGGCCTCACCGGTTGGAACCCGACAAGATCGCTTCACGTGAAGGCCCTGACAACCCCGCGGCCCGACCCCACTGCTCCGGCCGAACCGTCGGCCAGGGCGGTCGGGCCGGTACTTGCGACGTCCGGCCGCTCCTCAGCGGGGCGTCGGCGGATCGGGGAGCGCGGCGATCTTCACGCTGTTGTCCGCGGCCAGGCGTACCAGGCGCTGGTACTCCTCCTCGGTGAGGGCCAGGTCGGAGGTGTGGATCTCACCGTGGTACTGCCCCCGGGTCGCCTCTCCGACGGAGGGGCCGGTCGCGGTGCACGACAGGTCCTTCGACTCGCCCGGCTTGATCGTGAAGGCGCCCGAGCACTCCGGGTCCAGCTTCACCGGCGTCCCATCCCGGTCGACGACCCACGAGTAGGTCACCGGGACGGCCTTGGAGGCGTCTGGTTCCGAGGCGGATCCCAGGTAGGTGACGGTCACCCGGGCGGTGAAGACGCAGGCCGTGGGTGCGCACTGGCCCTTGTAGTCGCGCAGGATCTGGGTGGCCACGTCGATCCGGGGATCCACCGATTCGCGGATCTTGGGCAGTTTCGCGCGGAAGTCGGCGGAGAACCGCTCCACCTGAGGCCGGGACGGCACTTCGACGTCGAGCACGACCGTGTCACCGAAGCTGATCCGGTCGACGAACCGGGCGCCGTCCGCCTGCCGGCTGCTCAAGCAGACGGTGGTGTCGCCGACGTGGTACGGGGTGCAGGTGTGGTCGCCCACGGTGATGGGCTTGCCGACGGTGATCTTCTCGTCCGGGACGTCCTCCGCGCGTACGGTCTTCGCCAGCGCCGGGGGCGCCAGGGTGGTGGCGAGGTCCTGGGAGAAGAACATCCCCGGCTGTACCATCGAGGGCTGCTTGGCGAGCACCTCCGACTTCTCGGCCATGCCGAGCCCCCGCCATGCCTCGGCCTCTCCGTGCAGGAACGACTTGCCGCCGATGCCCGTGTAGTCGAGGGCCGGACTGCCGGGCACCGCCAACGTGCCCAGCGCGTCGGCGGGGTTGCTGACGATCAGGTCCAGCTTCGTGCCCTCGCCGCCCGCAACTCCTTTGATGCCCATGGTGCCCGTGTAGTGCAGCGCCGGGAGGTCACGCAGGAGGGCGGCGGCACGCCTCAGCTCGGCGCGTGGTGACGAGCCGCGGGCGTCGTCCGCCCCGTCGTCGCCGTCCGGGCCGATGAAGATCCACAGGAGCAGGCCGGTGACGGCGAGGAGGAGGAGAAGCAGTGCGAGCAGCAAGGTCCGCCGCCGCGAGCGGCGGCGCGCGTCTGGGTCCGGCGCCGGACCGGGCGTGGGGGAGGAAACCGTCTCGGTCACTGTCCGTCACCTTCCTTGCCGTTGAGCGGAGTGAGACAGGTGACCGGGATGATGGTGGGCCAGGTGTACGACCTCTCCGCGACGGTCTTGCCGTCGATGGTGATGCGGCAGGTGGTCGTGCCGGTTCCTTCGAAGTCCTCGCGGTTCGGGATGGCCCCGGTCTCGCAGGAGTCGCCGCCGGTCGCGCGGCCGAGACATCCGGTTCCGTTGGCCATCAGACTGACCCACAGGTCCTTGCCGTCCACCGTGAGCGTGGTCTTCCACGGCGACCGGGCCGACAGTTTCCCCTCCTTCTGCCCTAACAGCTGCGGGCCGTCGGGGCCGGCGAAGTGCCCGAAGTAGTTGATCGCGACCGGCCGCCCGTAGTCGGAGGTGACCTCCAGGACGACGGTGTGGTGTTCGCCCGGTTTCTTGTCCGGGGCGCTGGTGCCCTTGTCCGCGCCCTTGTCGCCGCCTCCGCCGCACGCGGTCAGTGCGAGTGCGCCGCTCAGCAGCAGGACCGCGATGCGCCGCCGCCGCGACGTGGTGGGAGTGATCGTCATGTGTGCGCCCTCCGGTGGGGTCTGTGAGGTGGAGTGGGTCGATGGACCCAGGTGTCGGGCCGTCAGGGTCGACTCCGGTACCTGCGGATTCACTTCGGGCGGATCGCCCCCTTTTCGGCGAGCCAGTAGGACATCGCGTCGACCGAGTCGATCGCGTTGCGGCGCGCGGTGTCCGCCGCCTCGGCCGTCGTGAGGTCCGGCCGCGTGGCCAGGGCCAGACAGGCATCGGTCATCTCCCGGTGCCGAGTCAGCACCAGCGTCCACATCCGCTGTCCCGTCGTGGAGGGCACGTCGAGGTAGGAACCCGCCCGCCGCGTCGCCCGGCCCATCACCGCACAGGCGTTCGTGACGCGGTCCATCGCCCGGCGGAAACCGGCGTCATCGGTGGCCTCGCCCACGGCCGTGGAAGCGGCGCCGTACCCGAGCCCCGCGGCCCGCAGGGCCTCCATGCGTTCCAGGCCGCCCGCCGCCGCCCACGCCTGGTGCTGGAGGCGGGATACCGCGGCGGAGGGCGGGGGCGCCGCCCGGTCCGGCACCGGGGCCGGCGTGGAGGCCCGTCCGGGCGCCGCGGACACGTCCACGGCGAGTGCTGTCGCTCCGACCCAGACCACGACGGCTCCGACCGCCGCCACACGGACAGGACGCCGCCACTGCGGACGGAGCGGCCGCTCCGCGACCGGCGCAGGCCGCACGTGCGGGTGCGGCCCGGCCCTGCGCCCGGTGGTCACCCGACGCACGAGCAGCGCGGCGCCCCGACCCGAGAGCCCGGCGCCGCGGCCCGCGAAGGCGGCCAGGCCTGCCACCGGCGTGCCCAGGGCCACGGCGTAAGGGAGGTGGACCCTCCGCGAGAGCGACCAGGCCACAGCCGCCGGCCCGCTGCCCGCGTCCGCCCGGACCAGGACGTGCGCGGCCGCCACGCCCAGCAGCGCGGTGATCCCCGCCGCCACCAGTGCGGCTGTCAGCCACCCCGAGTCGGTGAGCGCGGCGACGACGGCGGCGGTCAGGGCCATCGCGGCGGAGATGACCAGGACGGGCACCATCATCTGCGCCAGGCGGAGCGGCCCGCCCGCCCCCGGGGCTCCGAGCTCCGCGTCCCGCAACCGGGCCAGCGCGACGGCCAGCCCGGCCGAACAGACGATTGCGCCTGTCAGTCCGCCAGCCAGCCAGACGCCTGGTGACCCTCCCCGTCCGCCGACCCGTCCACCGCCAGGGCGGGAGGCGCTGACCAACGCGAGCACGGGCAGCGCCCAGAGCAGCACCTGCCCCCACCACAGACTCCCGGCACCCCTGAGCGCGCCGGGCAGCAGGCCCAGCACCGCGACGACGTCCCACAGCGGCCCGAGGTCCGAGGGCGGGGGCGGCAGCCCGGGCAGTCCGTACGAGGCCAGCACCCCGGCCGTCGTGAACGGCCAGCCCTCCGTGAGGACCTCGCCCACCGACCACCACCAGTACAGGACCGAGGCGTACGCGAGCGCGGGCACCGCCAGGCCCGCGAGCATGGCCGGCGCCGGCGCACGTTCCCTCCGGGCCCGCAGCCACCACTCGGCGTTCTGCGCGGTCCACGTCATCAGCAGGACCAGCGCGGCCACCAGAATCAGCAGCGCCTCGGGGTGGGCGGGCAGCCATCGGTTCATCGCGGCGCGCGGCCCGCTCAGCTCTCCCACCACCACGCCGAGCCCCAGCCACAGGCCGGCGGACCACCCCGAGGGGACCGTGCGCCCCGCTCGCAGCGCGTACAGCACGGCACGCCACAGCGCGACGCCCCCGATGCCGACGACCAGACCCGCAACGAGCACGGCACCGAGCCACAGGACCTCGCGCAGCAGCGCGCCCAGGTGCCAGACCAGGATGTCGGCCGCCAGCCCCGTGAGGAGAAGAGGCAGCGCCCGCAGCGCGAACAGCGCCCTCGGGTCGGCCAGGGAGGCGCTGCGCAGGGCCGGCGACGGGTGCGTGTCCCAGAGGGCCGCAATCCGGCCGAACGGTTTCCGCCACCCGTTCCCGGCGTGCCGGCGGACGGCGCTGTCCTGCCACGGCTGCGCGCTCGCACCCCAGCGGACGGCCATGAGGTCGGCGTAGATCTCGCGGTGGCGCAGGATCTCCAGCCGGGAGAGGTAGACCGCCAGGGCCAGCAGGCCGCCGAGTACTTGGGCGTGCGTGTTGAACGGGGCGTACACGCCCCGGACCTCCGCCGAGCCGCGCAGGAGGAGGACGTCCAGGCCGACGGCCGTCCACGGCAGCAGCACCAACACGAGGAACACCCGCCACAGGGCTACGGTGGCGTAGGTGATGCCGATGTCCTTGTGGTGCAGGTGTGCCAGCTCGTGCAGCACCACGGCACGGAACCGCTCCTGTTCGCTGTCGGCGGTGACCACCAGGCCGCCGTCCAGGCGGATCACGGGCCGGCGCGAGCGGCCGAACGCGACGGCACCGGTCGCCCTCGAAGCCGGATCGACGACGAAGCGGGGCTTGCGGTCGAGTCCGGCAACGGTCACCATCTCGTCCAACAGCGGCCGGAGGCGGCCGTGCACGTCCACGATGTCCAGGGGAACCACCCTGGTGCGCCGGGTCCGCCACAGCGGCAGCAGCCGGTAGACGGCGAATGCCGCGGCGAGCGCCACAAGCCCGACACCCACGGACACGGTGGTGAAGTCCTGCGTGAAACGCGCCATGCACTCCGCCAGCGCGGCGGGCTGACGCCTGGACTGGACGAAGCTCGCGTTCGCCGACACGCTCGGGTCGATCCCCGCCGCCAGAAAACAGGCCGCCTCCAGATCGGCCTTCGCCGGTGAGGCGAGAAGATGCCAGACGGTCCGCGGGATCATGGTTGCGCCAGCCGCAGCCAGCAGGGCCAGGAGCAGTGCGAAACGTAAGGTGGTGCCGGCCACCAGGACCCGCTCATCGGGCGTGGCGGCGCCGGCGGGCTGCTCGGCGGCCCCTAAGCCGGAGGCTGCGTCGGGGGCGCCGGCGGATAAGGCGACCATCAGGCCCCGACCGGCCCGGTGTGTTCGTCCGGCCGTTCCGGCCCCTCCGGTCCGCCGTCCCGCCCTGCGGATTCGTCCGGTCGTACCGGTGCGTCCGGCAGCGCGGGCCCGTTCGGGCGGGCCGGTGTGTGCGGGGCCGGTAGTTCGGGTGGGCCGTCGGGCTCGGCCTCTGCTGGGGCCAGCGCCCCGGGCTCGGGCTCCGGATCCGGCTCGGGCTCGTCCAGTACGAGCCGGGTCACCACCGCGTCGGCGATGACCGCCGCGCGCGCCGGTTCCAGCCCGCGCTGCGCAGCCATCGTCAGCACCGACCGCCGTACAAGCGCGAGCTGCTCACGCGTCAGCGGCAGGATGACGACCGGCTCGGTGGCCGACCTGCGGAAGATCCTGCGCAAGACGGTGCCGGTCCAGGCGATCCGCTTCTCCACCCAGGTCCCCACGATCTGCTGGGTCGCCTGATCCACCGCCAGCCACACCACCGGGGTCACCAGCGCGGCGACCTCACCAAGCCCGAAGCCCAGGGGCTCCCGCCGCCGGACCCCACCGCCCAGCCGCTGCACGGCCGTGGCGTCGTCGAACCCGGCGAGACCTGCCAGCAGCGGCAGTTCCTCCGGGGCAACCTCGGTCACCACGTCCCGAACCAAGTCGCGTACGCGAAGCACTTCGACGTCCATGACACCTCCACCCAGCCGCCAGCTGACGACGTGACAGCAGAGACTAGCGCTGCGGCAACGCACGGGGCTCAGAACGTCATCTTCCGGAACACGGCCACGAGCCCGGTGGCGCTCAGCCCGCGGCGGCGCAGCGGCAACCCCGGCCGTCGGGGCAGAAACGCATCCCGGTACGGCAGCACCCTGCCGGGCCAGGAGGGCGGCGACGGCCTGGCCGACACGGGCGTCCGGGGCCAAGGTGTGTCAGCAGGCCGGGCCGTCGGCGTACGCGGCGAGGGTGGCCAGTTGAAACCGACGGCTGGCGGGCCCTGCGGCGCGGCTTCGGCGAACGGATCGCCGGTGTTGGCGTTGTGCCCCGCCGCCCACCGCCGGAAAGACCCGGACACGGAGCACCGGGGCAGCCGGGGTGGAGCGCGGTCTCGTCGCGCAGTGCAGCATCGCGCCCACGAGTCGACCGGCCGGAACGAAGGCCCGGCCGCCCTTCCAGGTGGTGCTCACGCCCAGACGGGCCAGTTGCGCGGCAAGGAAGCCGGGGCCTCCCTGGTCACGGATCCGGTCCATGCGGGCAGTGAGCAGAGGCCGCTGGCGGGAGCAGGCCAGGAGCCGGCGTCTCCAGGTCGCGCGCCCCGAGGACAAGCGGCGGGCTCTCTGCCGCTGGGTGCGGTGGTGGGCAGGCAGCGTCTCCAGGTTCTGGCAGCGGACGGTGGTTCCGCAGTCCGCTCACTCCACCTCGCCCGTCGCCAGCCAGTGCCTGTACCAGGTCTGCCGCTCCTCGCACTGACGCTCTGCTGCCGCCGTCGGGTCGGGGACCTCCACCAGGTACGCGCCCAGCTCGATCGCCTCCCGGAAGACGTCCGGAAGACGTCCGGAAGGCCGTAGGCATCCGCGAACCCACGGCAGACAGCTTCCTCCGTACCAGGCGGGACCCCGGCGCCGTAGGATCCCGCCCTCGATGTGGTCCTCCGCCGCCCGGCCCGCGGCCGTGCCGCGGTCGGGGCACCAGGGCCTCGCGGTGACGCCGACGCCGTAGTACAGCACGGAGTGGTGGACCGCTGCCCCGTAGCGGGCCGCCGTTCCCCGCAGGGCGGCGGGCCAGGCCGGCTCCAACTCCAGCCACGGCCCGCCCGCGCCCGCCCGCTCCTGGGCAGCGATCCGCAGAGCCCCGAGGGCGGCTACGGCCGCGCCCCAGGAACGGTCGCCCGCTCCACCCCCACCGTCCCGTCCAGCAGCTGCGCGATCGTTTGGTCTCGGTGGTCGAGGCCTTTCGAGCTCTCCGTTCAGTCGGCGGAGTTCTCGTTCAGGAGTGCGGCGAGACCGTCGAGGAGGCGCTGGAGGCCGAACTCGAAGAGGGCATCGAGGTCAAGGTCGTAACCGGCCGTGGCGAGGCGGGAGAGCACGGGGAACCGGCCGGTGCCCAAAATCGCCAGGAGCGCGGGCTCCTGGGTGTCCATCCACTCCTCGCTGTCGAGGCCGCTGTGCGCCTCGGCCTCCCGTTCCGCCTCCAGATTGACGGCGATACCACGGGCGTAGTTGAGCAGGGTGAGGTGCGCGGTGAAGGCGGACCGCAGGTCGAGTCCGTGCGTGTGCAGGGTGGCGAGCATCCATTCGCTGTACGGCAGTGCCGAGGTGATCATCTGAGGGCGGGTCACCGACAGGGCCGGCGCGAGCCACGGGTGGCGGCGGAAAAGGTCCCAGAGTTGCCGGGCCGCCAGTTCGATCGCCTTCCGCCAGCCCTCCGGAGGTTCGGCAGGCAGCGGGTGCTCGGCCATGACGCCGTCCATCATCTGCGTCAGCAGGTCGTCCTTGTCGGCCACGTGCCTGTACAGCGACATGGTCGCCACCCCGAGCTCGGCGGCCACCCGGCGCATCGAGACCGCAGCCAGCCCCTCCGTGTCGGCGACCGTGACGGCGGCCCCGACGATCCGTCCGAGCGTGAGCGCCCCCTGGACCGAGGAAGCTTCGGACGGCCCGCCCGCTCGTGCGGCGGCAGAGGGTCGGGACGCCCGGACCGGTCGGCTCGGGGCCGCCACGACAGTCCCGACGCCCGGGATGGTGCGGACCGTGCCCTCGCGGCGCAGTTCGGTGAGCACCTTGGTCGCGGTTGCCATGGCGACGCCCCACTGCCGGGTGATTTCGCGGGTTGAGGGCACGCGATCGCCCTGCGCCAGTTCGCCCGTCTCGATCCGCTGCCGCAGTTCGGCGACGATCTGGCTGTAGCGCGGTACCTCTTGTCCGCCCATCTACACCCCTTCCGCACTAGTGCACCTGGATGGGCGCCATCCTAGCCGCCAAGGCTGTGCGATCCCCGCGTACGAGCAAATTCCGCACCTCTCCGCACTAGTGCAGCACCGCCCAACACCTCATGCTGAGAAGCGATTTCACACTTGCGCACTACCTTGCGTACGGCGTACGTTCGCATCATGCCGAACAACGAGATACTCGTCTGCGGTGCCGGTATCGCAGGGCCCGCGCTGGCGTACTGGCTACGCAAGGGGGGCTTCGCGGTCACGGTCGTGGAGCGCGCGCCGGAACCCCGGCCGGGCGGACAGACCGTGGATCTGCGCGGCGCCGGCCGCACTGTGATCGAACGGATGGGCCTGATGGACCGGGCCAGGGCGGAGAGCGTGGACCAGCACGGCCTCGCCCTGGTCGACAGCGCCGGCCGGATCACCGCCCGGCTGTCCGCCGACAGCTTCGGCGGCGAGGGGATCGTCTCCGAGATCGAGATCCTCCGCGGCGACCTCGCCCGACTGCTCTACGAGGCCACACTGCCGGACACGGAGTACTTCTTCGACGACACCATCACCGGGATCGATCAGGACCCGGACGGGGTCAGCGTCACCTTCGAGAAGGCCGCGCCGCGCCGGTTCGCGCTCGTCATCGGTGCGGACGGGCCGCACTCGGTCGTGCGCTCGCTGGCCTTCGGCCCGGAACGGGACTTCGTCCGCCCGATCGACCTCTACACGGCCTGGTTCACCGCCCTCGACGAACTGGACCTCGACGGCTGGTTCCTGATGCACAACGCGCCCGGCGGCCTGGTCGTCTCGGCCCGGCCCGGCCGCCTCCCCGGCGAAATCAAGGCCGGTTTCAGCTTCCGCTCGCCACCGCTCGCCTACGACCGCCGCGATGTAGCCGCCCAACAGGAGCTCGTGGCCCGGCGCTTCGCCCACGTCGGCTGGGAGACCCCGCGCCTGCTGCGGGCGATGCGCACCGCCCCGGACTTCTTCCTCGACTCCATGGGCCAGGTCCGCCTCGACAGCTGGTCGCGCGGCCGCGTGGCGCTGCTGGGCGACGCCGGCTACTGCGCGACCCCGCTGACCGGCCTCGGGACCAGTCTTGCCCTGGTCGGCGCGTACGTCCTGGCCGGTGAACTCGCAGCCGCCGAGGGCCACCACGGTGTCGCCTTCGGCCGCTACGACTCGGTGATGCGCCCGTACGTGAGCCGGGCGCAGGAGCTGCCGCCCGGCGGAGCCGCCGGGTACGCACCGTCGAGCCGACTCGGCATCCGCCTGCGGGACCTGTCCATGCGGCAGATGACCCGCCGGCCGATGCGGAACCTGCTCGCCGCACAGTTCGCCAAGGCCAGGGACATCGCACTGCCGGAATACGGTCTCGCCGCGAACATCAGGTAGGACAGCCACCGGACGTGCCGTGGTCGGGGCACCAAGGCCTGCGGGGTGACGTCGCCACGGTCGTGCCATACGCACCCGCGCCCCGCGCCGACGCCGGAGTACGGCACGGAGTGGTGGGCCACTCCCCCGAAGCGGGCCGACGTCCCCCGCAGGACGGCGGGCCAGACCAGCTCCATCAGCAGGCCGACCCGCTCCCAGCCGCTCCCGGCCGCTCCCGGCCGCTCCCGGGCGGCGATCCGCAGGGAGCCCAGGACCGCCAACGGCCGCGCTCTGGGCACCGTCAGCCGCCCCACCCCCACCGTCGTGTTCCCGTCGAGCAGCCCGGCGAGCTCGTCGGCTTCCTCGGGGGGCCAGCCGGAGAAGCTGTCTTCCCCGACGGCGTCCTCGGCCAGGACCAGCGCCGGATCCTCGAACCGGACCGTCCACGACCGCGGCCCACCCCCGCGCAGCACCAGCGCCCCCGCCGGCAGGCCGGTGGGGACGGCCAGCTTCCCGACTACGCGCAGCCATGCCACCACGTGGGCCCGGTCGAACACCGCCCCCACACCGGAGCCTTGTGCCGGGGCCGGGAACCCGGGCAGGGACCGGCGCCAGCCCGCCACCGTCGCACGGCGCACCCCGGTGTCCGGGCGGCCCCCGCCAACGACACCTCGTCCGCACCCGGCACGACCAGCGGCAACCCGGAGAGCAGGGAGCGGCGGCCGGGGGCGGTGCGGCGGACCGCCCGCCAGTCGGCCTCCGGGCGCGTCCTCGGGAGCAGGGCGACTTCTTCGGCATCGAAGAGGGGCACCGCGGTCACCCCGCCCTGCTTCTTGTAGTCGACGTCGACCACCCCGACCGGCCGGAGCAGGCCTGCGCGTACGGCGGCGTCGAAGTCGACGCGGCGGACGCCGAGCCGGCGGGCGGCCTGGTCCGGGCCCAGCCGGACGTGCCGGTCCACGAGCACAGGCCGGTCCCGACGCCGGCCCAGCGCGGCGACCTGATCGGGGTGCACGTCGGGGAACTCCACCTCCCCACCCAGGTAGACCAGCAGACCGGCCTTGACGAGGGAGCCAACCGACGAGGCGGTCACCCGCGGCCGGCAACGGGGAAGCGGGACCCCGAGTGCTTCGGGCAGCCGCTCCGCCGCCCACCCCGCAACCACCGGCCCCGCAGCGCCGCACGGACCGCCTCCGCGTCGGCGCCCGCGACCACCGGCCCGGTCCCACGTCCGCCGCCGGAACCAGCCCGGTACCGGCCGCCCACCGCCATGCAGCCACCGGCACCCGCAGCCAGCCCGCCGCCTGCCCCTCCTCGTAGACCTCACGCCGCACCACAGCCATCACGAACCACACCCCAGTCCCACAACGACGCGGCCCGACCGCCGGGCCGCGCCCGAAACATGACAGACAATCCCATGTACCGTTAATAGCCCTGATTTCAGGGCGGCTTGGGGGCGCGCCGCACAAGCCGCGTACGCGTACGCGAGGCACTCACATCACCCGGACGGGTGAACAGGGGCCCTCCCCCGGCGGCTGAGGCCGCCGCCCGCAGCGCCTCAACCGCGAACCCCTCCGCCACCCAGCCCACCGGCGGGCGGCCGGCCGCCGACGGGGCGGGCCGGCTCCCCGGAGCGCCCGGCCGACTCCCGGCCCGATTCCTCGCCGGTCGACTCGCCGCCCATTTACGGCATGCTCATGACAGATCACTCCGCACTCTGGGGCACCGAAGGGTTCGCCCCACAAATCTACGAAAGCAGCAGGTCAGAGCCTGTGCGAGCAGGATTCGCGCACGCGCTACACCACAGGACCCCAAGCCTCGAAACCGGCCCCGATGTAATCTGCGGCACGTCCGCTGTGACCGAGCACGGCAGATGGCGGGCCTCGACAACTTCGATGCTCAATGGTGCACGTTCCGTGCCTGGCGCGCCTGGTGGCGTAGGCCCCTACATCTCCCATTCTTCCGTGCAGAACATGGGTTCGCTGATGGCGGCGTCCCCAGCCCGCGTCGTGTCGAGGACCAGCTGGAGTCCAGCCCAGACGGCGGCCGCGTTGGGGCAGAAGAGTAGGCCGAGTTCGTGGTCCTCTACGTGCTGGATGATGGCCGCGTCGAGTGCGGAGGGGGTCACGCCGACGAGCGGGATGCCGGCGTGGATGACCTGCGGGCCGGTGCGGCCGTAGGAGGTCACGGCGCCGAGGCGGGGAACGCCGTCCGGATGCCGCCAGTAGTGCGCGCTCACCCCGGCCTTCTCGAACCAGTCCTCGCTGAGATTCCACGGCCCAGCCTTAGCGAACGACCAGAACGGAAACTGGCCGATCCGGCCCGCCGGCGTCTCGCCGTCGAGGGCGGCCGCCACCTCGGGCGGGCTCATCCCGAACCGGAGCGGCCCGACCCGCTCCAGCGGCACCCACTCCCAGAGCGGGCGCTCATGGTCGGGCACCACCGGCCAAACCCCGGCGTTCCGGGCCTGCTCGCGGACGTCGCACCAGTGCAGGACGGGGCCGGTCGCGTAGGGGTCGTGGGCCAGCTCGGGCCCGACGAGCAGGGCGGAGGTGACCATCGTGTCCTTCTGTTCCAGCCAGCCCCCGACGGCCAGTCCCAGTTCCTGCCGGGCGCCCAGGCCCCCCCCCACGCCGCGACTTCCGGGTCCCCGCTCCAGTTCACCCGCACCGTAACTCCCTCCGAGCGGGCGGACTCGTGGATCTCGGCGTGGAGCTCGGAGGGAACCCGGCCGATCAGTTCGACCTCCCCGACCCTGAGCAGGGGGCCTTCCTGGGCATCGACCACCACGGCGACCAGCGTCCTTCCCCGGTCGTAGAGACAGGTCAGGCCCGTCTTCTGGTAGTCCTGCCAGTACGTCCCGTCGGCTGCGACCTGCCCGTTGCCGGCGAGCGGTCCGCCCAGGGCCGCCTTCACCGCGTCGGAGTCCATCCCGAACCGCAGCGGACCCACCCCCACCAACGGATCCAGCACCCAGCGCGGACGGTCCTCCGGCTTCCTGCGCCACCAGCCCACTTCAGCCCCCCTCAACGCGGGCACGCCACCCGCCGATCATGAACCAAGCCTAGGAGCCGCCTCTGACAGGCCCGGTCGCCCGCCATGGTTCGACCACGACACCCTGGGTGGAAGCTCGCCATCCCGAATGCACAGCCCGCCAGATCGAGTGCTCATCCGCCATCTCTGATGCTCAGTCACAGCAGACGGCCCGCAGCCTGGCTCTCGTCGTCCTGCTCCAGCACCGAACGCGCCATGAATCGCACTCCGATCATGTGACTGAGCGCGATAGGTGGCCTCGACGGACAACTGCGATGCACGAAACTCATGCAGGTGTGTGGGCGACGTGGTCGAGGGCCGGCCACTCGTTACTCAGGACCCTGAAGCCCACGGGTCTTCGCTGTACGGTTCGGGCTCTTCCGGGTGGAGCATGCAGCGGACGCAGCGCAGGAGCCCCGGCTCGTTGCCACCGACGGCGGCCATCCAGGGCAGGGGCTCCATGGCGCGGGCGCGTTGTTCGGTGGCCTGGGCGTCGACGGTGGTGTGCAGGGTGTCGGGGGCGGGTTCGTCGGTGAGGCAGAGCCATCCGATCGCGGCTGCAAGGCGGACTTCGGGGACCTGTGCCCAGTCCTGCCAGAGGTCGCGGATCCACGCGGTGGCCGGTCGGTGCGGGTGGGCACGTGTGGACTCTGCGGTGGCGAGGACCAAGGCGGCCAGGGCCATGGGGCCCTGCTCTTTGGCGAACCGGGTAGCGAACGCGGCTCGGAGCGTGTGGCCGGGGTCGGCCGCCGTGGCGAGAGCGTAGGAGGCGTCGATGCGGACGGCGGGGTCGGAGTCGTCGAGGAGAGGCAGGAGCAAGGGGGCTCCGGCGGTGATCGCAGCCCGGGCGGCGGCCACCGACCAGCCCGCCGGGTAGCCGGTCACCTCGACGCCGTATTCGTCGTAGCCGTCGAGGACCTCGTGCTGCGGGCCTGAGCGGTGGAGGAGGAGTTCGTCACGAGAGGCGACACCGAAGTAACGGGCGCGAGCCGGGGCGGCGAGACCGCCGAGAACGGCGGCGCGGTGCGGATGGTGGGGGTCGGCGGCGATCCGGATCAGGAACGGCACGGCAAGAGCGACAGCGGCCCGGCTGTCGTCGGCGCACATGCCAAGCAGCACACGCATCGCGTTACGTGCGCAACCGTCTCCCAAGAGCAGCAGGCGAACAGCCTCCCGAACCCTCTCCCCGTCAGGGAAGTTCCCCCAGGAAGCGTCGTCGACCACGGCTCCGTCGACCGCCCCCGGCTCGATGGCCGCCACCACAGCCCGGATGTCGAACGGGCCGCCCGCGAACAAGGCCAGATCTGCCCCGTTTACTGGAGCCCGGCAGAATCGGCCCGACGGTGATGCCGAGCGCAGGCTGGCCCGCCTGCTCGTGTCGACCAGCAGAACGGTGCCTCGGCCGCGGCCCCGCTACTGCGTCGGGGACCCAGCGCAGCACAGGAGCGCCTGGCGCCTGCGCATCGGAGATTTCGATCAACCGGTCGAAGGCCTCCTGCCCCTCGCTGATGGGCCCCGCCAGCGTCGGGTATCAGCTGCTGAGGTCGAGCATGCCCCACGCGGTGAACGGCTCGGCCTGGACGTAGATCCTGCTTCCCCGGCCGACGACCCGTCGGCGGCCGGGGGCGGTGCCATCAGGGAGGGTGAGCCGGCCGACGTCCGTTGGCTCGATCGATGATTCGGTGAGCTTGCCGTGAGCGAGTCGGTCCTGCTCCTCGCCGTAGCCGCCGTAGAAGACCACCTGATCTCCGTGGACAGCCACTGCCTTGGCGCCCCGTATCTGGTTCGTCCAGACCCTCACGGGCTGTTCGCGTTGGTTGGGGCGTATCTCAGCGAGCGGGAAGTCCGTGTAGGTGCAGGCCCAGGCGGTGGTGCCCGACACGTTCAGGGCGTAGCAGTCGAAGAGACCGGGGATGTCGGCACTGTCCGACGCCCACATGGGGTGGCCTGTGGTGCTCCAGCGGCGGATTCCGGACGGGTTCTCGTCGAAGTGCCCGACCCAGATGAGGCCGGCCTCATCCACGAGCAGGTGCTCGATGGCGTCTCCGACGGAGAAGGACGAGGTCTCCTGGCCGAGTCCGTCGAAGAGCTGGACCTGGTTCCCGTCCTCGTACCGACGGGCGCGAGACGCAGCGACGACGAATCCGCCGTCGGGCAGGCGGTCCAGATGCGGCCAGCGGGCCCGCACCGCGCTCAGCTCGGTAAGTTCTACGGCGCCGTCCGGATAGACGGACACGACCAGGGCATCGAAGACCCGGGCATCGCCGCCGGGCTGCGGGGCATGTTCGGCGAGCAGCCAGTGGGCGACACCGAATACGTCGACGGTGCTGGTCAGGACGTGGCGGTCGTGGTGAGCTCGGGGGAGGTGAGCGTAGGGAGTGAGGGCGGTCGTCTGCACGGGCGGGCTCTCCTGCGTGGGCGGTCACGGCCATCGGGCACTGCGGTGAGCGGCGGGCGGCGGCGCGCGCGGTAGAGAGGGGAGCGGGGCGCCTAAACGGCATGGCCCTTTCTGGTTGTCATGAAGTGATCATTGTCGACGTCCCACCTCGTGACAAACTCTTTCGCCGCACGGCCCCCATGACGACTTCGGATCGACCTGGCTGGCCTCAGGGCTGGCGCACCAGCGTGCCCAGCCCGCCAGATCAAGTCCTCATCCGCCACCTCTGGTGCTCAGTCATACGTGACCACCCCCGCGCCCGTCGCCACCGAACGGGTGTGCGATATAGAGCCCCGGCCAACCCCTTCTGCGAGCCTTGCCGCGAGCAGCGTCGGGCGCTGTACGGAGGCTGATCCGGATGTCCGTGCTGCCGCCAAGCCCCGAACGCCCACTCGACCCGGCGCGGCCCGCCGTCGTCCGCGTCGGCGGGCCCTAGGACGAGCCCGTAGACGGGACGGGCGGCCGACCGCGGCGGCGCGGCCGCAGGCACGGCGGTTCCGCCACCGCCCCAGGGCAGCGCGTCCGCGGAAGCAGGCCCCAAACCACCGTGCCCCCGTCGACAAGGTCCTCACCCGGCTCGCCGAGGACGTTGAGCGGGAGGCCGGGATCGCCACCGGCCCTCCCCCAAGCACCGGGCAGGGCCTGGACCTGTGGAGCGCCAACCGCCCGATGCCGCCGGTGCCAGGTGCGGTTCGGGGGTCACGTCGAGGTAGTCGATGTCGGTGAACTCCGCCAGCAGCCGGCCGTCGAACTGCGGCGGCAGGTGCTGGGCGATACGCCGCCTCCGGCCTTCGTCCGTCGTCCCCGGCGCCGCGGTGAATCCGAACCGGGCACGGGGCTCGATCACAGGTCCGGCTCCGGGCGGCGGATCCGGGCCTTCACTTACTGCTCGACCGTGCGCTGCGCGATACCGAGCAGGGCGGTCACGGCCCTGGTGGAGCCCTGGTTCTGGCTTACGAGGTAGCGCATCCGGACGCCGGCGGATATCGGGACGGGGCGGGTGAGCGCCTGCGGCCCGGGCCGGTGCTGCCCACTGCACCGTTCAGGTGAAGGTCGGGCGGAAGGCCCCGTACCACCGCCGCTCGGGGTCGAAGGTGAAGCCGAAGTAGTTCCGGTAGAAGGTGAAGTGCCGGGTGAATCGGGGGTTGACGCGCATCAGCGGGCGGGCGCCGGCCGGGTCGGGTTCCGCGAACGTGCCGATCAGCGCGCCGAACGTGGTCCGGCCGGAGGCGACCGCGAGGGCGTGGGCGTAGGAGCCCAGCAGGTGCCTGCGGACGTACTGCTTCAGCGCGCCGAAGGGCAGCTCCACCTTCCGGTGGTCGGTGAACTTCAGCCGCAGCATCAGCTCCAGGTCGGCGACGTTGGCCGGGCTGAGGGTGCGGAAGACCAGGACCTTGTCGTCGGGGAGGCCCGAGGACCGGTAGTCGGGGTGGTGCTCCAGGCTGTGGAGGACCTCGTTGACGTCGGGGGCGGACGCGCACCCCCAACTCCAGTTGACGGCGTCGGGGTGGTAGGCCGCCCGGAAGGCGGCGAGTGCCTCCGGCTCCATGTTCGCCGCCCTGAAGTCCTTCGGCCGGGGGTCCATGTCGTCGGGGTCGCGCAGATCGGCGCCCAGGAAGCGGGTGCGGGTCGCGGGAGGGGCGTTGGGGACCTCGTACTGGCTGTCGTCCCAGCTGTTCACCAGGACCGGTCCTCCGGCGTGGCCGTGGGAGAAGAAGCTCAGCTCCATGAGGGTTCCGGGCTTCCGGATCCCGATCTCCCGTACCGCCGCGTAGACGTCCAACGCCGACATCACGCCGACCTGACCGTCCTTGAAGGCATTGCCGTCGTAGTGGGCACGGGTGACCCGCACATGCGTGCGCAGCGCAGCGCGGGTCTCGGTCCGGTTGCCGCCCGGGTAGGTGAAGGTGCGGACGACGTTCTCCCCGTTCCCCACGTCGAGGATCTGGAAGACCAGGTCCTCCTTGGCCCTGTTGGCCGCGAGGTGTTGCCGGACGCGGTTCTCGCAGTACGCCCGGAACGGCAGGCTCTTGGGCGGCTGCGGGTAGCCGGCCACCAGGATGAAGTGCTTCACAGACCCGGTGCCTCGACCCACTCGCCGTCGGCGTTCTGCACCCAGCGCGGCAACCGGTCGTCCGCGCGCAGCCGGACCAGGTTGGTGGGGATGCGCACGGTCCACGGATCGCCCTGGGGGATCTCGTCACCGGGTCGGTCCAGCCGTTCGGCGATCTCGTCGGCGATCGGCAGGTAGAGCGGGCTGGACACGGTGGGCAGGGGCCCGCCCTTCCACAGTTCGCCGAAGTTCATGAAGTGGTCGATGGCGCCTTCGAAACCGAGGCGGGCCGGGACCGTGACCCGGCAGAACCCCGCCTTGAGGAACTGGTTGAACAGCGGGTCGGGGTCGTCGTACGCCAGACGCTCGTCCCACTGGTCCTTGCGGCCCCAGAAGTACGGATACGCCACCCACGTCAGGTGCTCCCACTCGAAGGCCTGCTCGAAGAAGCGGACGTAGGCGCCCTCCGCCTCGGCCTCGTCCACGTCGATCTGCGGGATCTGTCCGGGCGGGGCGTACGTGGCATCGAAGAGGTCGAAGTGCTGCTTGGTCAGGATGCTGACGCAGTTCTTGCGCAGCTCGTGCGCGATCAGCTCCTGGTTGGCCGCCGGGTTGCGGCCCTCGATGGCGACACCGGCCTCCAGGGTCAGCGCGGCGACCTTCTCCTCGTACTCCGCCAGGCGCGCGCTGTACGCCGTCATCAGCTTGCCGTGGGTCTCCGCCCGCCACTTCTCCATCGCGCGCTCGGTACGACGGCACTTGACCTCGACGGCGACCGCAACCTGGGAGAGGCGGAAGGTGTCGACGGCGACCGGGATCGAACTCGTCTCCCCGTCCAGCATGGTGATCCACACCCAGTTGTCGGCCGGGGCGAACCGGTGGGTCCGGCGGCCCACGGCGACGTCCAGGAAGTGCTTGCCCTCCCAGATGTTGCAGATGTAGGCGACCGAGCCCTGGAACGCCTCGTAGCCCTCGTCGATGGTGATCTGACCGGAGTGGTTGTAGTTGGTCCTGCTGTCCCCGCCACCCGCCTTGAAGTCGAAGGACTTGGTCAGGTAGCGCTCGGGCGGCGGTACCACGTCCGTCGCCTTGTACTGCTGCACCCAGTAGTGGTAGTTCGTCTCGGTGATCTTGTGGGCCTTGAGGGTGAAGGCGGGCGGCTTGTCCACGTGGACGGCGCTGCCGTGCGCCGACTGAAGGGTGTGGATGAGGAACGCGGCGGGCTCCGGGATCATGAAGTCGAACATGGTCCGCAGCCCGTAGTTGAACATCTGCGCCCGGTAGACCTTGTTCACCCACTGGTAGATGCCGGAGATGTGCCCGATGCCGGGGCTGTTGTCCAGCGTGTGGGTGTTCTTGTCGGTGACCTCGGTGGTGATCCGCAGACTGGTACGGGACAGCACCCGTTCGGAGACCTTGCTCGCGCTGCGCTGGGTGACGTCCTGGGAGAAGGTGGACGCCGACTTCGTCGCCTCCTCCTTCGACCGGGAGACCGAACCCTCGACGGACGCGGAGAACTCCACCGTCGGGCCGTACTTGCCGGTGACCGTCAGCCCGGCCTTGAGCGCCGCGTCCTCCTTGATGACGGCGCTGGTCTCCCTGCTCATCTCGAAGCGGTCGGTCGACTCCAGCTCCCGTTCCTCGGTGGTGATCGTCTCCGTCTCCGTCAGCGTGATCCGCTCGGTCTCCTCCCGCCGGGTGTGCTCGCGGTGCTTGGTCTCGCCCTTGAGGACGTTCTCGATGTGCGCGACGTCGGCGCCCTCGTAGCCGATCAGCTGCTGGCGCACCACGAGGAGGTCGGCGACGCCGGACGGCTTCACGCTGCCCCGGGTGGCAGGGATGCGGCCCGCCTCCAGCGGGATGTCGTCGATGGGGTCCAGGTCGCCGATGGTGATCGCGTTCCACACGGACGGCAGGGGGGTGGACGTGGTCACCAGCGTGCCGCCGATCCGCCGCACGCTGCGCGCGACCGGCGTGCCGTACAGCTGCTCCAACTGCCCGGCCGTACGGTCGGCCTCGTTCTGCAGGAGGGTGACGACGCGGTCCAGCGGCTGGGCCGCCACCTCGATGCCGCGGGCGGTGAGCACCGCCCGGGTGATCTCCGACAGGTTCCGCACCGCCGTCGGATCGAGCCGGAAGCTGAGGTCCTGCAGCTTGGCCGGGGTGAACCCGGGGCTGCCCGCGAGGAGGTCCGGCCTGGAGCCGAAGACCTGCCCGGCGAGCTGCGCGGCGCCGGAGACGATGGTGGGGTTCTGGGGAGTGGGCTCGGGATCCGCGGCGGCGCCGGGCGGAGGGGGTCCGGTGCGTCCGGACAGGGCGGCCAGGTTCGCCTCCGACAGGCGGCTGTGGAAGTTGATCTGCCGGGTCAGTTCGGCGGGCGGGGTGTGCTCGGCCGGCGGCAGCTCCTGGTCGGACGAGTTCTGCCGGGTGATGTTGAAGTGCTCGCCGCTGAGCTCGGTGAGCTCGGCGATGGCCGTGCCCAGCTTCTTGAACTCCGCCAGCAGTTGCTCCGCGCGCTCGCGCCGCAACCGGGCCGCCTCGGCCTGCTTGCGCCGCTGCTCGCGCTCGGCCTCGATGGTGGACGTCACCGGTTCGAGGCCCGTCACGCCCGGCAGCCGCAGTGGACGCCGACGAGCCTCCCGCAGGTCCCGCGCGGTCGCGGGGAACGCGGGCTGCGAGACCAGGCGGGCGACGATCTCCAGGTGGCGCAGCGCGCGCACGAGGTCCTCCAGCGGCCGGGTGTGCTCGCTGGGCAGGTACTTGATCGCCAGCACGCTGTCCCGCAGGCGCGCCACGGCGTCCTTGTACGGTGCCCCCTGCACGAGTTCGGCCGGCGCCGCCCCGTACGCCTCCCGCACGGCGGAAATCACCGTGTCCCGCAGCGTGGGCGGGAAGGGCGCCGCCCCGTCGGCCCGCGCCCCGTCGGCGTCCTCCGCCGCCCGGGCGGAGGCGAGGGCCGGCATCCGCTCCAGCGCCGCCACGAACCTCGCCGTCTGCGCGGCCAGCGGAGCCTGCTCGGGCCGGGCGACGAACAGCGGGCCGGCGACGTACGCGCCCACCACCCGCCGCAGCGCGGCACGTGGGTCGGTCACCCCCAGCGCGGCGGCCAACTCCTGCTGGAAGGACGTCTGCTGGGCCAACTCGATGCTCGGGTGGTCGGCGTCCTGGGCGACCGCGGGCCGCAGCAGGGAGAGGCGGAAGAGAGGCTCCACGGCGAGGCTCCTGTCGGGTGGCGGTGCACCCCACGGTCCTCCCCCACCGCACGACCCGCCGGGCCCCGAGCCGAAGTTCACCCGCGTGAGTGGCCACACCCCACGAAGAACCGTTCCGGCCGACCGACAGGCCGACCGGCGGGCGGGCGGGCCGGAACGCGGGCCGCGTCAGCGCGCGACCTTGATGCCGAAGCGGCCGCCGAACTGCTGCCCGAGGCCGAAGCCGACGGCGAGGTGGGCGGCGGACCGGCTGACCGAGGCGCTCGGGGTGCCCCTTCCGCGGTGTCGGCCGCAAGCTCCGGCGGTCGGCCGGCTCGTGAAGGCGGGTCTCCTCGAATTCCTCGGCGGTGACCGCGGTGCCCGAGGCGCTGTGAGCGCCGCTCGTCCGCGGGCTCTACTGGACCGACCAACCCCGCCTACAAGCCCTCCATGCCTGGAGCGACCGTTGGGGCGCCGGCCCCGCCGCCGAGCGTTCCGGGGCACCGCCCGAGGCACTCGCCGAACGGGAGCGGAGCGCTGCGCAGGTGTTGACGACCGGGGACGTCGTACGCGCGGCGCTGGAGCGGGTGTTGCGGGTGCAGGGCCGCCTGGTGGTACTGCCCCCAGAAACGCACTGGACGCTGGACACCAGGCCTCACCCGGGCACGCCATATCGGCACGGGCGGCTGCCGGTGGCGAGCTGGTCGGCCCGGAGCCGGTGATGGAGTCGGCCCCTGCCCAGGCTTCGGGCAGGTGTCCGTACGCCGCGCCGAGCCGCTGCTCACGCGCGTGGTGAGCTCCGCAGCCTGCCGCCTCCCGCGCGGGCACCCGCAACGGCGTGCCCTCGACGTGGCGGTCCCGTGGTCGGGGCACCAGGGCTTCCGGGTGGCGGCGCCGCAAGCCTGCCGTACGCATCCGCACTCCATGCCCGCTCCGGAGGCCGTTCTCCCTGGACGTCGCACGGCGCGCAGAGCACAGGAACCAGGCACGCCACGAACACCACCACGCGGCACCCACGCCTAGATTCACCTCCGGGTGACGGCCGCCGGACTCCAGCCCGAACGGGGTCCTGTGACTCCTCACTGCCCGAACGGCCATCGACGACAACGTCATCAAGGGGGAGGCACCTCATGCGTGGAAAGTCTGGAAAGTTGGGCAGGTTCGCGGCCGTGGCGGCCGCGGCGACGGCGGTCGTGACGCTGGCGGGGACGCCCGCGAGCGCGGGGGACATAGCCCTCAACACGCGGAGCGTCTGGGTCGACGGAGCCCCGAGGCAGGGTCAGGACGAGGCGTGCACCACCCGGAGCATGTACCTGGCCTCCGGCAACCACACGTGGACGCAGATCCTCGACGGGTACCGCTGGCCGACCCGCGACCTCTACCTGGCCATGGGCACGTACACGTGGAAGGACTGCCTCCGCCCCGAGGAGGGCCACTACAAGCAGTACTCCCTCCTGTACAAGCCCGGTTCAGAGACCGCCTACCTCGTCGACCCGTCCGAATTCGGACTGGACAAGGGCACCCACACGATCGGCTCGCTGCTCAACCCGCACTTCTGACCGGCCCGCCCGCCCGGCGGCACGCTGGGCACCCCCGCAGCTCACCGAAGGGGCGCCCGAGATGAGCTGCGGGGCGGCGGATAGCGTGCGGGCATGGCGATGACGGAAAAGCGGCGGGTCCTGTACCGGCAGGGCAGCGGGTTCTGGCGGATGACGGCGAAGTGGGCCCTGTTCTTCGGGGCCCTGGCCCTGCTGGACGGCGGGCTGCTCCGGTCGTGGGGCGACGCCCTGGTCTGGCCGATGATCGGAATCCTGCTGTGGGTGCCGTTCGGGATCGGTGTCGTCTGGTACCCGAAGAAGGACCAGAAGGTCGTGCTCACGACACGTGAGCTGCGGGTACGGCGCAAGCGGCTGCCGATGGAGAAGGTGAACCTGCTGCACGTGGCACGGCTGTGGCTGGAGGGGCGGTCGACCGCGGACGGCGGCGAGCCGGTGGCGGAATGGGCCCGGTCCGAGCGGTTGGTGTGGGTGCCGCTGTGGGACGGCCGGGCGTTCGGCGTGGAGTTCCGCGACCCGGCCGCGTTCGCCAAGGTGCTCGGCGCGTTCGCGGTCGAGGCGTGCGGCGGGCCGGACATCGTCCGCGCGAGGGCCGCGGCGGAGACCTACCCGGAGCCGCACCCGACGCGACCCCGCCGCACCGCCGACGCCAACGACGGCTCCTGGCTCGACGTCCTGGACATCTTCGACTGAAGCAGCGGGGCGCGGCCTGATCGGGGCGGACATCCGGGAATCCCGCATCAGGCCGGTACCGGCCGCCCACCGCCGCCGGCATCCGCATCCAGCGCGCCGCCTGCCCCCTGACGGCGCAGGGCCAGCAGGATCAGCAGGGTGAAGGCGGCGAACGCGGTGGCCGTGCGGGCGTGGTTGAACGCCTCCCAGCGGTCCAGGACCTCCGCGTGGTCGAGGGGCGCCGAGGTGACGGCCCACTGCTTGATCCGGGCGTTGATGGGAACGTTGCCGAGGCGGGTTATCAGGAAGGACGCCAGTACCAGCAGCCCGGCTCCGCCGGCCAGTCGCCGCGGGGTGCCGCGGGTCATGACGGTCAGCGTCGCGGAGCTGAGCGCGGACAGCGCCATCGCGCCCTGCACGGTGATCCCGTTCATCTCCATCAGCCGGGCGTGGAAGGACAGCCGCATCTGGAGCGGCACCGCGTCGAACGTGGGGACGAGGTTGGCCGCGCCGTAGCCGAACGCGCCCGCGAGGGCGCCGGTGGACAGCAGGGCGAGACCCGTGACGAGTCGGACGCGCATGTGCTTGTGCATGTGCATGTGGGGTACCTCGGGGCAGGGGGGCGGAGCGCCGGGGTGGCGGCGCGTTTCAGGTGGTGTTCGGCTGGACCATCTTGCGGCCGGCGGTGCTCCCGCCGTCCACGGTGATGGACGCACCGGTCATGTACGGGAAGTCGTCGGAGGCGAGTCCGAGCACGGCGCGCGCGATCTCCTCGGCGTCGGCCATCCGTTCGAGACCGTCGACGTTGAGCGGCCCCCACGCCTGCTTGTACCGAGCCCAGTCCGCGTCCGGGATTCCCGGCGGGCGGACGAAGGCGGTGTCGGTGGTGCCGGGCAGCAGGGCGTTGATCCGGATCCCCTTGGGGCCGTAGGCGAGCGCCGCGGACTTCACCAGGCCCTGGACCGCCCGCTTGCTCGCGGTGTACGCGGCCCCGTTCGGCCGGGCCTGTTCGGCCGCCGACGACGAGGTGCAGATGATGACTCCGCGCTGCGCCCTGAGCATGTACGGAATCTCGTACTTGACCGAGAGGAACACTCCGCGGGCGTTGGTGGCCTGGACGTCGTCCCACTCCTCGACGCTCATCTCGTGGGGCAGTTTGCCGCCGCCGATGCCGGCGTTGTTGAAGGCCACGTCGATGCCGCCGTAGCGGCTCGCGACCCGGTCCACGAAGGCTCGTACCTGCGCGTCCACGCGTACGTCGGCCTGCAGGTACGCGGCTTCGCCGCCCGCGTCCCGGATCTCCCGTTCCACCTGGCGCCCCAGTTCGGCCCGCCTGCCGCAGAATCCGACGTGTGCCCCCTCGCGGGCGAACGCCTTCGCGGCCGCCCTGCCGATACCGGACGTGCCACCGGTGACGAGTACCGACTTGCCCTGGAAGCGGCCGCCCTCGGGGCGGGCCCCCGACGGGGCGCCGGCCGCCTGTGCGGTGGCTCCGAAGGCCACGCTCCCCAGTCCCAGGGCGGCCGCTCCGCCGAGGAGGGAACGCCGCCCCACGGCAGCGGATCCCGCGTCGGCCTTCGTGTCCGTGTTGTTCGCCTTGGTGTCCATGACGATCATCCTCGCCGCCCGCCCCGGACCGCCGGTTCCGTCCACCGGCCGGACATCGCGGCCGGTGGGAGGAGGCGCCTCCTCCCACGGGAGGACCCCCGCGCGGGGGCGCCCGCCCTATCGTGGGCGCCATGAACCGGTCTTGGATCGAGCTCGCGTTCGACCGGAGGTTCGCCGGCATACGGATCCTGGCGCTCGCCGGCGTACTCGTCGGGTACTTCCTGCTGCTGCAGCGGCCGTCCGGGGCGAGGGACTGGGGCTTCGCCGCGGCCGGGTTCGTGCTGTGCCTGGTCGCGGGGAAGTGGGTGTTCGGCGCACTGCTGGCGCAGTCGGTCCTGCTCATGGCCGCGCACGCGCTGGGCGCGGGCACGGCTTCGTCGTTGAAGGTGCTGGCCGCCGTCACCCTCTTCGAGCTGGCGGTCCAGCGCTCCGGACGCCCCCTCGCCGCCGGGGCGGGGGCACTGGCGCTCACCGTCGCCGTGCACCGCTTCGGCGAGCTGCCCGGCGGTGCCCTGCCGGTGCTGTACAAGATGGCGATGGTCGCCGGGGTGCCGCTGCTCCTGGGCTCCTACGTACGCGTGACCCGCGAAGCCGCCCTGCAGGCGCGGGAGTACGCGCGGCAGCAGGAGCTCCGGGCGGAGCAGCAGCTCCTGGCCGGCCGTACGGCGGAGCGCACCGCCATCGCGCGGGAGCTGCACGACCTGGTCGCCCATCACGTCTCCTCCATGGTGCTGCGGGTCGGTGTCGCCCGGCACGTGACCGCCGCGACCGGCACCACCGACCCGCGGATCACCGACGTCCTCGACGACCTGCACGCCAGTGCCGGAGCGGCACTGGCCGATCTGCGGCGCCTGGTGGCCGTACTGCGGGCCCCCGGCCGGAGCGGTACGGAGACCGGCTCCCTGGTCACGCCCGGGGCACTGCCCGCGGCGCTGGAGTCGGTGGTGGAACACGTACGCCAGACCGGCCTGACCGTGACGCCCTCCGTGGACCCCCGTGTCGCGGGGCTCGACGCGGTACGCGGACTGGCCGTCCTCCGCCTGGCCCAGGAGGGCCTGGCCAACGCGGCCAGGCACGGTGGGCCCGGCGCACACGCCGAGCTGACCGTGCGGGTGGCCGAGGACGCCGTGCACGTGACGATCCAGGACGACGGGGCCGGCAGGGCCCGGACGCGGACGTACCCTTCGGGACACGGCTTGATCGGCATGCGCGAGCGGGTGGACCTGCTCGGCGGCCGGCTGGACGCGGGCCCCTCGGCCGAGGGCTGGCGGCTCGCGGCCGAACTGCCCTTCTCCGCACCCGATATGGAGTCCCGCCCGTGATCCGCATCCTCGTCGTCGACGACCAGCACCTCGTCCGCATGGGGCTGCGCATGCTCTTCGAGCAGACTCCGGACATCGAGATCCAGGGCGAGGCGGACAACGGCGCGGAGGCGGTGCGGCTGGCCGAACGCCTGGCGCCCGACGTCGTCCTGATGGACCTGCGGATGCCCGGGACGGACGGCATCACGGCCACCCGCCGCATCCTGGCCGCGCGCCCCGCCACCCGGGTCGTCGCCCTCACCACGTTCGACGACGACGACCACCTGTATCCGGCGCTGGCCGCCGGGGCCTGCGGGTTCCTGGTGAAGGACACCCCGCCCGCCGAACTCCTGGAGGCCGTGCGCCGGGCCGCCGGCGGAGAGACCCCCTTCAGCCGGGACGTCCTCGACCGCCTCGTCGCCCAGGCCCTGCACTCCCGTTCCGCGCCGGAAGTCCCCGGGGACGCTCCGGTCGCGGGCATCACACCGCGCGAGCGGGAGGTCCTCGGACTGCTGGGCGTGGGCCTGTCCAACAAGGAGATCGCCGACCGGCTGCACCTGGGGGTCACCACGGTGAAGACGCACGTGGCCAGCCTGATGGCGAAGACGGGCCGGGACAACCGCATCCGTCTCGCCGTCCTCGCCGTCCTGACCGGCATCGCCTCGGACTGACCCCCTCCTGTTCAGGTCTGGTGGACGGCGTACCCCAGGTACGTCACCACCGGGCTGCCCGCCGGTTCGAGCGCCATGTCGACCAGCTCCGGCAGCTGCTCGTCGGTCAGCGTTCCACGCCTGCGCCCGCGGGTCGCCCGCACCAGGCTGCGGACGTCGCGCGGCTTGAACGCCGATACGTCCCGCGCGGACAGCCCCACCCGGTCCAGGGCCTCGGCAATCTCCGCCGGGCGGCGCAGCCGGTGTGCGGCGTAGCGGCCGCGGGGCATGATCCGTGTGCCCGGGAAGGCCTGGAAGGCGCCGAGGTAGATCAGGCGGGACACCGGGGTGCGGTTGACCGTGTCGTAGACGAAGGCCCCGCGGGGACGCAGCACGCGCGCCGCCTCCGCGAGGACCGCGTCCGGCCGTTCGGTGGTCTCAAGGGTGTCGGCGCAGTACAGGAGGTCGAAGGAGCCGTCCGGCAGGTCCAGTTGCTCCGCGGGTGTCGTCAGGTAGGTGACGCCCTGCCCGTCGTCGGCCGCCTGTGCGAGGGCCGTCGCGGCGGGGGACGCGTCGGTGGCGACGACCTCGAAACCGAGTCTGGCGAGACCGCGCGCCAGCAAGCCGCGACCGCTGCCGACGACGAGCGCCCGGCTGCCGGCCGCCGCGAGGCCCGTCTGCGAGAGCACGAGCCGCAGGTATTCGAGTCGTACGGACTGGAAGGTCAGGGCCCGGATGTGGCGGCCGTCGACGGCCGCGGGTCCGGCCGTGTCGAGTGCGATGTGCGGGGCGGTGGCCATGGCAGGCTCCCTCGACTCGTCGGGTCAAGTTCCCTGAGTGAACCTAGCATTGGGGAGTTTCTTCAGGGAACCCGACGGCGATAGGGTGGTCGCGTGGCCCGCACTCCGCTCTCCGGCGTCGCCTGCTCGATCGCCCGCGCGACCGATCTGTTCGGCGACGCCTGGACGGCCCTGATCATGCGCGACGTCCTCGTCGGAATCCGCCGCTTCGATGACCTGGCGGAGGACCTCGGCCTGTCCCGCAAGACCCTCGCCGCGCGACTGGCCCGGCTGGTCGAAGAGGGTGTTCTGGCGCGGGAGCGCTACCAGGCGTCCCCGCCCCGCGAGGAGTACGTGGCCACGGAGAAGGGCCGCGAGCTCTATCCCGTCCTGCTGGCGCTGATGGCCTGGGGCGACAAGTGGTACGGCGAGCCCGCTGGACCGCCCGCCCTGATACGCCACAACGCCTGTGGGCATCTGGCCACGCCGGTCGTGGCCTGCGACTCTTGCCGGGAGCCGCTCACGTTGGCCGATACGACGCAACTGCCCGGTCCGGGCGGACGGATCGGGCCGGGAACCCGGCTTCTGGGACGGCTGCTCACCGCGCGGGGCGGCAGCGATCGGGAGCCGGCTGCGGCAGTGGATCCCGTCCCCCACGTTCCCCAGTGATCTCGCCGCCATCGCCCCGGGTCCCGCGCAGCCCCGGCACAGACCCGAACGGCCGCGCGCCGCCCTCAGCCGAAGGCTCCGAAGCCGTCTTGGCCCGGCCATAGACGTGGCAGAACAGCCGCTCCGGCGAACACGGCGCGTCTGAACGCGCCGTCCCAGCGTCCCTCGAACGCCCAGCCGGGCTACCCGGTTCGATATGCCGTTCGAAGTCAGTCGGGCAGTGCCACGGTGAGATCCACCTCGACGAGTTGTCCCGGAAAACCCAGCTGGGTGACGCCCAGGAGCGTGCTGGCGGTGGTGAACGCCTGGCCCAGGGCAGACTCGGTGAGCCGACGCCATGCGGCTGCGAGAACGTCCCTCTCATCGCTCCGTACGTAGATCACTGACCGCACCACATGTTCAGGCTGGGCACTCACCGCTGCCAGGGCAGTGAGCGCGTTCGCGACCACCTGGTCGACCTGTGTTTCGAGGGAACCGGAACCGACGAGGCCGCCATTCCGATCAAGCGGGCACTGCCCCGCCAGATAGGCGGTACGGCCTGCCTCCACCACGGTGATGTGGTGGTAGCCGGGTGTCTCATGCAGTTGCTCGGGGTTGATGCGGGTGATCTTCTCAGTCATGTCAGCGAGTCTGACCAGTGTGGTGCCGGCACGCACCGCATTTTCCCCACCGGCGAGCGATCCGCAGCGACGTGAGGTCAATGAACGATCTCAGCGGAGGCGGAGCCCTCCACTGCGGCGGCCCCCGGAGCCCGTCAGCCCCCGCAGCTCGCGAACGCCTCGCCGGAGCCGCCGCCCCGGTCCATGGGCACCCTCGGCGGGCGGGTCAGCAGCCCGCTCTCCTCGGTGAACCGGGGGAGCTGGGCGCGGAGCGCCGGGGCGCCGAACAGTGCGACGCTCAGCAGCAGGGCGTCCGGGCGGCGTTCCGTCGCGCGGCGGACCTCCGCGTGACACCGGCGCAGCCGGGCGAGGTGAGCCGCACCGCGCAGGGTCCGGCGGGGCCAGACCCACAGGGCCACCGCCCCGGCGTCGGCGAGGAGACCGAACAGCAGCCACCCCGCCGTCTGCCCGCCCGCGGTGGCCCCGAGGGGCGCGGCGGCGAAGACCGGGAGCAGCAGGCCCCGTACGACCCGTACCCGTCGCCCCGACACCACCAGCCGCGCCTGCTCCAGTTCGGGGGCCACGTCCCGGACGGCGTCCCGTACCCGGTCCAGGCCGTACAGACGGCGTGGGTGGAGGGAACCGAACAGCGCGTAGTACATGGCGCGGGCGACCGCCGAACAGCCGCGCGGCAGACCGGCCCCACCGGGCCGGACGGTCCGCCGCCACCCGGCCTCCACCGAGCCGGCCAGATACAGTTCGACCAGCCCCGTCTGCGCCGCCCCCCGGCTGCCGCCGCGCAGCAGGCCCGTCTCGACGGGAGTCAGCCGTCGGCCGAGCGGATCGGGCACCGGCCCCACGCGGGGGCGAAGGCGAAGCACGGCAGCGACCAGCAACAGGAACCACGCGGCTCCGACCGACACCGCGCCGACCTCCACCACGGACCACCCCCCTCCCGGTTGCCACCAGACTGGCCCTCAACCGCCTTCCCCGCCAGCCTGTTGCCCGCGCCCGTGCGTCACGCGGGCCGGGATTGGTGCTGTCACCCCGCGCCGACATGGACGCCGACCCAGACGGGCCTCCCCGATTCGGCCCGGCGCCGCGGCCCGGCGCCCCGCAGAGTCGCCCCGGCGGGGAAGCGCCGACCGCCGGTACGCTCCCGGGCGCGGGCTGGGTTCCGCGTGCTCAGCAGAACCGGGCGGTCGCGGCCGCAGCACCTGCCGTGTAACCCTTCTCCCAGTTCGGGTCGGGAGCGGCTGCTCCGGCGGGAGGCTTCTTCTGGCAGTCCGACTTGATGTCGGCAAAACCTTGCCGACAGCCCGCACTGCCTCTCAGGCGAACGACCGAGTAGCGGGCAGCAGCAGTATGCCCCGGCCTCGCGCACCGAGCCGGTGAGCGTGGCGCAGCGCCGTGGGACGCAAGGAGCTGGACGACCTCTTCACCGGCCTCGCGTAGGCGTTTTCCGACTGCACGAGGTAAGGCGGGCACACCCCGCGCTGGGCCCGGGAAGTCGGGGGACGGCTTCCCGGGCCGGCGTCGCGCTACCGCGGGGGAGCGGTATGCATGCCGTGCGACACCAGGAGGAACGATTCCCCATCCGGAAAGTCACGCCCTGCAGCGCACCTCCGGGCGCGGGCTCGCTGTGGCGGCTGGGCCGGCGGCGCGGGTACGGACGGCGGCGCGTTGTGGCGTGCGGTGCGCGGACATAGACTCGCGCGTCCCGGAAGTACGCGTCGAACGGAGCGCAACCATGCCCAAGGTCACCGCGATCGCCCTGCTCAAGGCCGCCCCTGGCGCCGAGGGCAAGGTCCGTGAGCAGGCCCTGTCCTTGGTCGCGCCGTCGCGGGCCGAGCCGGGCAACATCAGCTACCAGGCGTACGTCCACCCCGAAGACCCCAGTGCGTGGCTGGTGTTCGAGGAGTGGGAGGACCGTGCGGCGTTCGAGGCTCACCTGTCGAGCCCGCACCTGACCGAGGCGCTCGCGGCAGGTCCGGGACTGCTGGTCGGGCCGCCGGCCGAGCACGTGTTCACCACTGCGGAGTGACCGGCATCCTGAGCCTGCTGAGCCTCCTGTCGAACGCACGGCCTGGGGAACCGTGGGGGACGTGGGTCCGCCGGGGAAGCCGTCATGGCCTCCCCCGTCTGCCCGGGGTCACGGTTCGTATCGGGCTGCCAGGGCGCGCACGGTCGCGGCGATACGGTCGCGGAGTTCGGCCGGCGCCACCACCTCGATGTCCGTGCCCAGCCGCAGGAACTCCTCGTAGGCGTGGTCGATCGACTCGATCGGCACCCAGGCTTCCGTCCAGCCGTCACCCACGGGCCGCACGGCGAGACGGCGGGCGCCCCGGGGAGTGAGCCGCACCAGCGCCTTCCCCTTGTGCAGCCGGGCCCGGAAGTCGGCCAGGTAGCCGTCCCAGTAGGCGGCCAGGTCGAACCCCTCCGGAGCGGTGAATTCCTCCAGCGGTCGGATGCCGAGGATCTGATCGACCCGGTAGGTGCGCATACCGGACTGTCCGCCGGCGACCAGGTACCAGCGCCCCGCCTTCAGTACGAGCCCGTACGGCTCCACCCGGCGCTCGATCTCCTCCGGCGCCCGCCAGCGCCGGTACCGCAGCACCGCTGCCCGACGCTCCCACACCGCGGCGGCGGCCGGGGCCAGATGGGGCGTGTGGTCGGCGTCGCTGTACCACCCGAGGGCGTCCAGCAGGAAGCGTTCGCGGATGTGTTCGGCTTGCTCGCGCAGCTCCGGCGGCAGGGCGGCGCGCAACTTGAGTTGAGCGGTGGCGAGCGCCTCCCCCAGCCCCAGGTCGGCGGCGGCGGCGGGGAGCGCGGCGAGGAACGCGGCCTGCGCCTCGTCCGCCGTGAGTCCGGTGAGCCGGGTCCGGTAACCGCCGACCAGCCGGTAGCCGCCCGCATGTCCGGCGGAGCCGTACAGCGGGATGCCGGCGGCGCCGAGCGCCTCGACGTCCCGGTAGACCGTACGGACGGAGACCTCCAGCTCCTCGGCCAGTTCCCGGGCGGTCATCCGGCCCCGGTTCTGGAGCAGGAGGAGGAGGGTGACGAGCCGGCTCGCGCGCATGCCGCCCAGTATCCACATCCACTGACAGGAGATGTCAGGGGACCGTCCCTAACCTGCGACGCATGAACGACTTCGACTTCCCGCACGGCTCCTGGCCGGACAACCGCCGCATCGTCGAACTCCGGCAGTACACCCTGCGTCCCGGAGCACGGGAAACGCTGATCGAGCTGTTCGAGCACGAGTTCGTGACCGGCCAGCAGGCGGTCGGCATCACCGTCGGCGGGCGGTTCCGTGACCTGGACGACCCGAACCGCTTCGTCTGGCTGCGCTCGTTCCCCGACATGGCGCGCCGTCGGCGCTCATTGGAGTCCTTCTACACCGGCCCGGTCTGGCGGGAACACAGGGAGGCAGCCAACGCCACCATGATCGACAGCGACGACGTCCTGCTGCTGCGCGGGCCCGGCTTCACGCCCGCGCCCGGTGCTCGTGAGGTGCTCGCGACCGTATGTCATCCGTCCGGGACGACCGCCTTCGACAGGTACGCCGCCAGGCACCTGAGCCCGGGCCACGCCCTGCACCGCACGGAGCGCGCCGAGAACGACTACCCGCGCCTGCCGGTCCGCACCGGGCTGGACGTCAGGGTCTGGTTCGGCGCGGCGCAGCCACCGCCGTGGCCGAGCCTGACGCTACGGCTCGAACCGGTGACCCCCTGAGTTCCGTCCGGCGGCTGCTGCCTCGACCGGCCGCGGCGTCGGACCGGTGATCGCGGCCCAGAATCATGACCGGTCAGGGTTCCCCTCGGAGGCGAAGCGAATGTCTGTATGATCCTTTCGCTTCAGGACCGGGAGGTCCTCCGACGGGAGGGGCAGGGCGTCATGGATGCAACAGGGCTGTCCGGGCCTTCGCACATAGGTCCGTTCCGGGTGGTGGCAGAGCTCGGGAAGGGCGGCATGGGACGCGTCGTGCTCGCCGTCGCCCCCGACGGCCGTCTCGTCGCGGTCAAGCAGGTACACCCCGAACTGGCGGAGGACGCCGGGTTCCGGGCCCGGTTCCGGCGCGAGGTCAGCGCCTCGCGAAGGGTGTCGGGCGCCTACACGGCGGCCGTGATCGACGCCGATACGGAGGCCCAGGAGCCCTGGCTGGCCTCCGTTTTCGTACCTGGTCCCACGCTGAGCCGGGCCCTCGACACCGCGGGCCCGTTACCCGAGGAGGCGGTGAGGCTCCTCGCTGCGGGCCTCGCGCAGGCGCTGATCGACGTGCACCGGGCGGGCCTGGTGCATCGCGACCTCAAGCCGTCCAACGTGCTGCTCGCCGAGGACGGCGTACGGGTCATCGACTTCGGCATCGCGCGGGCCGCCGAGGGGCACACGAAGCTCACCCACACCGGGGCCATGGTGGGATCGCCGCCCTTCATGTCGCCCGAACAGGTACGGGGCCTCCCGCTGACCGGCGCCGCCGACGTGTTCTCGCTCGGCTCGACCCTCGTCATGGCCTGCACCGGCAGGCCGCCGTTCGCCGGTGCGTCGGTGCCGGGCGTGCTCTACAACGTCGCGCACTCGGAGCCGGACCTGAGCGCGGTACCGCCGGCGCTGCGTCCGTTCATCGAGTCGTGCCTGGCCAAGGACCCGGCGGAGCGTCCGTCGCCGCTGGAACTCCTGGCGGCGATCGGCACGGTGACGCCGGCGTCCCGCCCGTGGCCCGAGGCGGTACACCGGCTCACGGCCGAGCAGCGAGCGGACGTCGACCTCGCGGCCGCCGGCCCGGCAGTCGCCGATGCTTCCGGCATCGCCGCGCCCGCCCGGACTCCGGCCGCGCCCGCACCGTCCGTACCGCCTGTCGCCGCAGCCCGTCGCAACCGCGCCTGGTGGTCGGCCGGGGTCGCCGCAGTGGTGGTGGCGGCCGCGGTGACGGCCCTGAGCTTCCTGCCGGACGGCAACGGTGGAGAGGGCGGCGGCCGGACGGCGCGAAAGGCGGACGCCGAGGCAGCGAGCGGAAGTGAAGCCGTCCCGACCCCCGGCACGACGCCGCTGTCGAAGGTCCCCGACAAGTACGCGCAGCGGGTGCCGTCGTGCAAGGAGGCCAAGGGGAAGGTGGACGTGCCGGCGGGGTACGGGGATCCGAGCGGCAACCTCGAGGCCGTCGGTGAGACACCACAGGAGTCGAACCAGTGCTTCTGGAGCGACCGGTACGGAGGCAGGATCTTCGTCTCGTGGGACCGTCACCTCTCGGAAGGCGGCGGCAAGACAGGAGCGGAGCTGGCGAAGGAGAGGTACGAGACCGGCTACGCCTCCGCCCGTCAGTCGTACGAACGCGTTGACGTCGGCGTCGGCGAAGAGGCGCACTGGCAACGGAGCACGGCCAACCTGTACGCCCGGGACGTCAACATGAGGCTCAACGTCGTCGTGGACAGCACCCGCTACTCCGAGGAGGAGGCCAGGAACATCGCGAAGGCCGCAGGGGCGTCGGCCCTGAAGCTGGCGGAGTCCGCCCGATGAGGCCGCTGGGAACGGCCGATCCGGCCACCGCCGGGTCCTACCGCCTCCTGGCCGAGCTGGGCAGGGGCGGGATGGGGCGGGTGCTGCTCGGCTCGGCGCCGGACGGAAGGCTCGTCGCCGTCAAGCAGGTCCACGCACGGTTCGCCGCTGACGCCGGCTTCCGGGCCCGCTTCCGGCGCGAGGTCACCGCCTCGCAACGGGTGTCCGGCGCCTACACGGCGGCCGTGATGGACGCCGACGCGGACGCCCCCACACCGTGGCTCGCTTCGGTCTTCGTCAACGGCCCCTCGCTCGGCGCGGCCGTGGAGAAGACGGGCCCCCTTTCCGAGGCGTCCGTACGCCGCCTCGCCGCCGGACTCGCCACCGCGCTGACCGAAATGCACCGGACGGGGCTGATCCACCGCGACCTCAAGCCCGACAACGTCCTGCTCGCCGAGGACGGCGTACGGGTCATCGACTTCGGCATCGCGCGCCTGACGGAAGGCCTGGAAGGGACTGAGCTGACGCAGACCGGGTGGGTGCTCGGCTCCCCCGCGTTCATGTCACCGGAACAGGCCGAAGGCCGCGAACTGACGCCGGCCAGCGACGTGTTCTCGCTCGGCACGGTCCTGGTGATGGCCGCCACGGGCGACAGTCCCTTCGCGGGTACGTCGATGGCGGGAACCCTCTACAACGTCGTGCACCTCGAACCCGACCTGTCCGCCCTGACGCCGCGGCTGCGCACCGTCATCGGGCCCTGCCTGGCCAAGGACCCGACGGCCCGTCCCGCTCCGGAGCGGCTCCTCACCCTCCTGGGGCCGGTCGCGCCCGCCGACCGGCCGTGGCCGCCCGCCGTGCACCGGACGATCGCCGCCCAGCGGGCCGACATCGACCGGCTGCTCGGCGACACGGACCGCACACTCGTGCCGCGTGCGCTCCCGGCCTCCGCCTCGCCGGACGCGGGAACGGTCACACCGGGACGGACGCTCGTTCCCACGGCGCTCCTGCCCCGGCCCCGTCGGCGCAAGGGGAAGACCACCGCTCTGGTCGCGGGCTGTGTGCTCGCCGCCGTCTGCGTCGGCGTCGGAACCGGGGCGTACGTACTGAGGGACCGGGGCGAACCGGTCCCGCTGCGTTACGCGAAGGCGCCGGTCTGCTCCGAGGCGGCACCGCAACTGCCGCTGCCTGCAAGGGCAGAGGAGCTCGACCGCTACGACGAGGGGTACCAAGGCGCCTCGACCGGCTGCGCTTGGGGGAAGTCGTCCGGCGACACCACGAAGGTCAGGCTCGCCGGCCTGGTCGACGGCGTCCACGCGTTCGTCAGCTGGGAGCTGAAGCGCGACACCGACGAAGCCGAGCGGCAGCGCACGGGATTCCGGGAGAAGGCGGCGAAGGAAACCCGGGCGACAGACCTCGGCTTCGGCGACGAGGCGTTCTGGAGCGCGCCGTACGAGACCCATCCCGATCCCGAGGAACACTGCAGCCTGTACGCCCGCGACGCCAATCTCGTGGTCCGCGTGGCTCTGGGCGGGGAAGGACATCCGGCCTCGGCCTGCAAGCCGGAGGCCCAGAGGATCGCACGCGCCGCCATCGCGGCCATGCCCCGCTGAAGTTGGGGCCTTGGGTGACGAGGCTGTCCGGCCGGGAGCTGGAGCGGGCACGGGCCGAGGTCACGGCGGCGATCGACGTGGCCAGGATGTGGAACCTGCCCCCGTACGTGTACGGCGACGCCACCGCCCGGCGGATGGGCTGCGAGCCCGTCGGGCTGCCCGACGCCGCCGGATACGCGGCGGGCCTTCGCCGTCGACTGGCCCTGAGCCGGTCGCCGGGGTGGTCCGTCGGCGGCCGGGTCCGGTTCGTGAGACTCCGGTGCACGGCGCGCAGGGGGGCGCGTAGAGTCCGACCGGCAATAGTGGATCTTGGGGAGCGGGCAGGTCGGACATGGAGCTGGTGGGCGGGCGGGTGCGGCTGGAGCCCCTGGAGCAGCGGCACCACGACGGGCTGTGCGAAGCGGTGCGCGACGGGAACCTGTGGGAGCTCGCCGTGACCCTGGTACCGCACCCGAAGGACGTACGCGGATTCATCGCGGACGCCGTCACGGCGCGCGAGGCCGGCCGGGAGCTCGCGTACGCGACGGTGGACATCGCCACGGGCCAGGTAGCCGGCTCGACCCGCCTGATGATGATCAACACGGTGCACCGGCGGCTGGAGATCGGCTGGACCTTCCTCGGCCGGACCTGGCAGCGCACGGGAGTCAACGCCGAAGCGAAGCTGCTGATGCTCACCCACGCCTTCGAAGACCTCGGGATGAACCGGGTCGAGCTGCTCACCGACGTGCGCAACACCGCTTCGCGGGCCGCGATCGCCCGGCTCGGCGCGACCGAGGAGGGCGTCTTGCGCCACCACATGGTGATGCGCGACGGCCACGTCCGCGACACGGTCGTCTTCGCCCTCACACGGCCGGAGTGGCCCGACGCGAAGCGGGCCCTGCGCGAGCGGCTGACGTCCCGGACCGCGGGCTGACCACGGCGGTCGGCTCGCCCGTTCGACCCCGGCCGGTCGAGGCCATGACGGAAGTCTTACGGGCCCGCGTGGGAGGCGGCGTCGGAGGGTGGGGTTCCGTAGCGTGCCGGGCATGCGAGTTCTCGTGACAGGAGGAGCCGGGTTCATCGGCTCACAGGTGGTGGCCGTGCTGGCCGCCGAGGGACATGCGCCGGTGGTGCTGGACGCGCTGCTGCCGGCCGCTCATCCGCAGGCCGCCCCCGGGGTGCCGGATGCCGAGTTCGTCCGGGGCGACGTCCGGGACGCGGAGACGGTGAGGCGGGTGCTGCGCGGGGTGGACGCCGTGTGTCATCAGGCCGCGATGGTGGGCCTGGGGAAGGACTTCGCGGACGCGCCGGAGTACGTCGCCTGCAACGACCTGGGTACGGCGGTGCTGCTGGCCGGGATGGCGGAGGCCGGGGTGCGGCGGTTCGTGCAGGCGGGGTCGATGGTGGTGTACGGCGAGGGTAGGTACGAGTGCCGCGAACACGGGGTGGTGCGGCCGGGGCCGCGGGCGGTCGCGGATCTGGAGGCGGGTCTGTTCGAGCCGCGCTGCCCGCGCTGCGGGGCAGGGCTCGTCCCCGGTCTGGTGGACGAGGACGCGCCGACGGATCCGCGGAACGTGTACGCGACGACGAAGCTCGCGCAGGAGCACCTGGCCGCCGCCTGGGCGCGCTCGGCCGGCGGTACGGCCGTGTCGCTGCGGTACCACAACGTGTACGGGCCGGGCATGCCCCGGGACACCCCCTACGCGGGTGTCGCGTCCTTCTTCCGGTCCGCGCTGGCCCGCGGGGAGGCACCGCGGGTCTTCGAGGACGGTGCGCAGCGGCGGGACTTCGTCCACGTACGGGACGTGGCGCGGGCGAACGCGACGGCCCTGGCCGGCCTGGAGCAGCTGCCGGGCGGCGGCCACACGGCGTACAACGTGGGCAGCGGCGATCCGCGCACCGTGGGGGAAATGGCCGCCGCGCTCGCGGCCGGGCACGGCGGCCCGGCGCCCGTGGTGACCGGGGAGTTCCGGCTGGGCGACGTCCGGCACATCACGGCGGACTCGTCGCGGCTGCGCCGTGAGCTGGGCTGGCGGCCCGAGGTGGGGTTCGCCGAGGGCATGGCCGAGTTCGCGCGGGCCGGACAGCGGGCCTCGGCCCGGGTCGGGTAGCCGGCCGGGGCCCGCGCCGGCGGGGCGGGCGCCCGGTCAGGGGTTCGCGCCGGCGAGCGGCAGGGTGATCTCGAAGCGGCAGCCGCCGGGCACGTTGTCCACCCGTGCCCGTCCCGAGTGGGCCTCGACGATGCCCCGTACGATCGCCAGCCCGAGGCCGGCGCCGGCGGGGGGCGTGCGGGCGGGGTTGCCGCGCCAGCCGGTGTCGAAGACCTTCGGCAGGTCCTCCTCGGGGATGCCGCCGCAGCCGTCGGTGACGGACAGCACGGCGCTGCCCCCCTGCCGGTCGACGCGTACGGCCACGGTGCCGTCGGCCGGGGTGTGGCGGATGGCGTTGACGAGGAGGTTGGCCAGGACCCGGGTCATCTCCCCGCCGTCCACCTCGACCGGGACGTGGGCGATGCCGTCGTCGCACAGCCGTACTCCGCGCTCGCGGGCGAGCGGGTCGGCGCCCAGGAGGGCGTCGGCCGCCAGGTCCTGGAGGGAGACGCGGCCGGTGGTGAGTTCGAGGGCGCCGGCGTGGATGCGGGAGAGTTCGAAGAGGTCGCCGACCATGGTGTCGAGACGTTCGACTTCCGTACGGATCTGCCGGTGGTAGCGGGCGGGGTCGGCGGCCACTCCGTCCTCCAGTGCCTCGGCCATGGCCCGCAGCCCGGCGAGCGGGGTGCGCAGGTCGTGGGAGATCCAGGCGACGAGCTCGCGGCGGGAGGCTTCCAGGGCTCGCTCACGCTCTCGGGAGGCGGTGAGTCTGGCGCTGGTGGCGGCCAGTTCACGGGTGACGGCAGCGAGTTCCGCCGTGGCGCGGGCCGTGGGTGCGGCGAAGCTGCCGCCCTCGCCGAAGTCCCGTGCTGCGAGGGCGAGTTCGCGGCCGCGGGCCACGACCCATCGCCCGAGCAGCAGCGCGGTGGCCAGGGATACGACGGCGGCCATGGCGGCGACCAGGGTGACGACGCTGAGGTCGTGGGGGAGAGGAACATGGCGCGGGCGACGGCGAGGGTGCCGGCGAGCATGGCCGTGACGGCGACCGCGGCGACGACGATCAGGGATACGGCGACGGACCGGTGCCGCAGCAGGCGGAGCGCGACCGCGCCGAGCAGGCCGGCGCAGGCCGCGCCGCCGAACGCGAACGCCGCGATCAGCAGGACGTCCTTCACCGGGTGCTCTCCTCTCCGCGCGTCTCGAAGCGGTACCCGACGCCCCAGACGGTCTGGATGAGCCGGGGTGCGGCCGGGTCGTCCTCGATCTTGGCGCGCAGGCGGCGTACGTGGACGGTGACGGTGGACAGGTCGCCGAAGTCCCAGCCCCACACGTCCCGCATCAGCTCCTCGCGCCCGTGGGCCCGGCCCGGATGGCCGAGGAAGTGGGCGAGGAGGTCGAACTCCCGCAGGGTGAGCATCAGCTCCCGTCCGTTCCTGGTGGCCCGGCGGGTCGCCGGATCGAGGCGGATCCCGGCGCCGGTCAGCAGCCCCCGTCCGGCGGCCCGCGGCGCCGCGGCCCGGCTGCGGCGCAGGACGGACTCGACGCGCAGGACCAGCTCGCGCGGGCTGAAGGGCTTGGTGACGTAGTCGTCCGCGCCGAGCTCCAGGCCGGCGATCCGGTCGTCCTCGTCGCCCCGGGCCGTCAGCATGATCACCGGGACGGGACGCTCGGCACGCAGCCGCCGGCACACCTCCAGCCCGTCGATGCCGGGCAGCATGAGGTCGAGGACGACCAGGTCCGGGTCGTGGCGGGCGGCCGAGTCCAGGGCGGCGGGGCCGTCGGCCGCCTGCTCGACGTGGTGGCCGGCCAGGCGGAGGTAGCCGGTGACGACCTCGGCGACCGTGGGGTCGTCGTCGACGACGAGGACCCGGGCGGGCGGGGCGGGCGGGTGCGTGTTCGTGGCCGTGCTCATGACGGCAAGCCTCCCACCGGCGGGCCCCCGCCGTCTCCGGCGGGCCGCCCCCGGGCGGCCGACGTCCGCGTTTCGTAAGGAGTCGATGTCCGCTATGTCCCCGGGGAGTTCCTACGGTGGCAGTCGTGACCGAAAACTCCGTGGACGTCGTCCTGCCCTGTCTGAACGAGGCCGAGGCCCTGCCCTGGGTGCTCGCCCGCATCCCCGCGGGCTGGCGGGCCCTGGTCGTGGACAACGGGTCCACCGACGGATCCGCCGACATCGCCCGCTCCCTGGGCGCCACCGTCGTACCGGAGTCCCGGCGCGGCTTCGGTGCCGCCTGCCACGCCGGGCTCATGGCCGCCGAGGCCGAGTACGTCTGCTTCTGCGACTGCGACGCCTCCCTCGACCCCGGCCTGCTGAGCGGATTCGTCCGCGCCGTGGCCACGGGCGAGGCCGACCTCGTGCTCGGCCGCCGCCGTCCGCAGGGCCGGGGCGCGTGGCCGGCGCACGCCCGGGCGGGGAACCTCGTGCTCTCCCGGATGCTGCGCCGCCGCACCGGCCTGCGCCTGCACGACCTCGGCCCGCTGCGGGCGATGCGCAGGGAGGGCCTCGTGGGCCTGGGGCTGACCGACCGGCGCTCCGGCTACCCGCTGCAGATGGTCGTCCGGGCGGCCGACGCGGGCTGGCGGGTGCGCGAGGAGGACGTGCCCTACCTGCCGCGCAGCGGCAGGTCCAAGGTCACCGGCACCTGGCGGGGCACGTGGCACGCGGTCCGCGACATGCGGGCGGTGCTCGCCGAGCCCCCGTACGTCCCCGCTGCCGACGGCCGGGTCGAGCGTTCCGGGGGTGCGCGGTGACCAGCCTGCTCGTGATCGCCAAGGAGCCCGTGCCCGGCCGGGCCAAGACCCGTCTCACCCCGCCGTTCACTCCCGAGCAGGCGGCGGGCCTGGCCGAGGCCGCGCTCGCCGACACCCTGGCCGCCGTCATGGCCACCCCGGCCGACCGGCACGTACTGGTCCTGGACGGCGCCCCGGGGCCGTGGCTGCCGCCCGGCTTCGAGGTCGTGCCGCAGTGCGGCGGGGGCCTCGACGAACGGCTCGCCGCCGCCTTCGCCGCCCGTACCGGCCCGGCACTGCTGATCGGCATGGACACCCCGCAGGTCACCCCGGAACTGCTGGCGCCCGCCCTGGACTTCGACGCGTACGACGCCTGGTTCGGGCCGGCCGCCGACGGCGGGTTCTGGGCCCTGGGCCTGGCGGCGGCGGACCCGGCGCTGCTGCTCGGCGTGCCCATGTCCGTCCCCGAGACCGGGGCGGTGCAGTACGAGCGGCTCCGCGGGGCCGGGCTGCGCACCGGCCTGCTGCCGCGGCTGCGCGACGTGGACACCGCCGCCGACGCCGCCGAGGTGGCCGCCCTGGCACCGGGCGGCCGGTTCGCCGCGCTCCACCGGCGGTTCAGCACCCGGACACCGGTGGCACGGTGAACGCCCGCACCGCCTCCGCGCCGCCCGCCACCGCCCCCGGCCCGGCCTGGCGGGCCGACCCGTACGCCCTGGCCCTGCGCACCGGGCGGGGCCCGCTCTTCCTGCGCAGGACGGACGGCTGGCTGCTGCCGCTGGAGGTCGAACGCTGGTGCGCCGGGACCGACGCCGCCGACGAGAGCGTGCTCTCGCGCTGCCGCGGAAGCGTCCTCGACATCGGCTGCGGCCCCGGCCGGCTCGTCGCGGCGCTGGCCGTACGGGGCCACCGCGCCCTCGGCATCGACGTGACCCCGGCCGCCGTGACACGGACCGTGCACCGGGGCGGCACGGCCCTGTGCCGCTCGGTCTTCGAGCCCCTGCCCGGCGAAGGCCGCTGGGACACCGCCCTGCTGGTCGACGGGAACATCGGCATCGGCGGAGATCCCGCCGCGCTCCTGGAGCGCACCGCGCAGCTGCTCGCCCCCGGAGGACGCCTGGTCGCCGAGGCCGCGCCCGTCGAGGTGGACGAGCGGTGCGAGGTGCGCCTCGACGACGGCCGCGGCACGCTCGGCACCCCCTTCCCGTGGGCCCGGGCCGGCCGCCGGGCCCTGCTGCGGCACGCCGGGGCCACCGGCTGGCGCACCGTCGGCGGCTGGACGGTGGACGGCCGGCACTTCGCCGAACTCGTGCCCGGACCGCCCCGCGGCACGGCGGTCCCCGGCCCCGGCGGAGCAGCGTCGTGACCCGGCCGCGCACCGCCGGCCCGCGGGCCACCGCCGCCACCGCCGCCCTCGTGACCGCCCTGGTCGCGGCGCTCGTCCTCAGCGTGCGCAAGGACGGCTACTTCGCGGACCCGGCCGGCCTGTCCTGGCTGTACGGCGCCTGCTGGGCCCTGTTCGCTGCGGCCGTGTGGTCCCTGCGGCGGGTACCCGCCCGGCACGCCGCCGCCCTCGTCCTCGCCGGCGGTGTCGCCGTCGCCCTGACCGGCCTGGTCGCCCCGCCCCGCACCAGCACCGACTCCTACCGCTACGCCTGGGACGGCCGCGTGCAGGCGGCGGGCGTCTCGCCCTACGACCACGCCCCGGCCGACGCCGCCCTCCTGCCGTACCGCGACGCATGGCTGTTCCCCACCGGCGAGGCGTGCGGACGGCCGGACCTCGCCGCGGTGTCCGAAGGCGTCTGCACCCGCATCAACCGCCCCCGCGTCCACACCGTCTACCCGCCGGCCGGCGAGCTCTACTTCCTCCTCGTCCACGCCGTCTCACCCGACGGAGCCCGCCACAAGGCCTTCCAGGCCGGGGGCGCCGTACTCGCCGTCACCACCACCCTGGCACTGCTGCGCGTCCTCCGCCGGCGCGGTGACCCGCGCACCGCGGCGTACTGGGCCTGGTGCCCCGCCGTCGCCGTCGAAGCCGTCAACAACGCCCACGCCGACGTCCTCGCCGTCCTGCTGTCCGTGGCGGCCCTGGGGCTGACGGTCCGCCACCGGGCCTGGGGAGGCGCACTGCTGGGCCTGGCCACCGCGGCCAAACTCCTGCCCGCAGTCCTTCTGCCCGGCGCCCTGTCGGGCGTACGCCGTGGCCGCGACGCCGCCGCCACCCTGCTCCCCGCCGCCGCCGTCCTCACCGCCCTCTACCTGCCGTACGTCCTGCTCTCCCGCTCCTCCGTCCTCGGCTACCTCGGCGGCTACGCCGACGAGGAGGGCTACCAGGACGCCTCGGCCGGCAACCGCTACGCCCTCCTGCGCCTGCTGCTCCCCGACTCCTGGGCCGTGCCCGCCGTCGTCGCGGGCATGCTCGCCGTCAGCCTCCACGTGATCCGGCGGGGCGACCGCGAACGGCCGTGGAGCGGCGCCCTCCTGGTCACCGGGACCGCGTTCCTCCTGACCACTCCCGGCTACTCCTGGTACGCCCTCCTCCTGATCGCCCTGGTGGCGCTCGACGGCCGCTGGGAATGGCTCGGTGTCGCGGTCGCGGGCGCTGCCGCCTACCTGACGGGACGTCTCGTCCCGGATGCCGGAACGGCCGTGTACGCCGCCGCCGCGCTGGCCGTCCTCTGCGGCTGGGCGGCACGCGGGCGACCGGCGGCACCCGAGCGGGCGACCCCCGTGCCGGAGCCGTCACCCCGACCGGGAGGGCTCCGGTGAACCCACGCACGCGCAACCCGAGGAGGAACCCCATGACCGCGAAGAACAGCCGCCCGGAGTTCTGGCGCAGCCCGCTGCGCGGCCCTTGGCTGACCGCCGTGTTCGGGATCGTCCTGCTCCTCGGCACCACGGTCCTCTTCGTCACGGGCCTGCTGTCGTACGCCGCGTACGAACCGGACCTCTCGCCGGTCAACGACCAGACCCCGGACAAGGGGTGGCTCGGCTTCTACCTCTTCCCCTGGCCGACCTCTCCGTACTGGCTCTACCGGGTCACCCAGGGCGTGCACGTCACGCTCGGCGTCGTGCTCGTGCCCGTGCTCCTGGCCAAGCTGTGGTCGGTGATCCCGAAGCTCTTCGCCCGGCCCCCGGTCCGGTCGGCCGCCCAGGCCGTCGAGCGGCTCTCCCTGCTCCTGCTGGTGGGGGGCGCCGGGTTCGAGTTCGCCACCGGCATCCTGAACACGCAGCTCCACTACGTCTTCCCGGGCTCCTTCTACACGCTCCACTTCTACGGGGCCTGGGTGTTCATCGGCGCCTTCGCCGTCCATGTGGCCCTCCGGCTGAAGCGGGCCGTACGGGCCCTGCGCGCCGGGCCTCGGCAGCCGGCCCCGGACAGCGAGGAGGCGGCCGGTCTGGTCTCGCCGAACCCGGCCGCTCCCACCATCTCCCGGCGGGGCGCGCTGGGCATGGTGGGCCTGGGCTCCCTCGCACTGCTCGTCGTGACCGCGGGGCAGAGCGTGGGCGGCCGGTTCCGCGGGACGGCGCTGCTGGCCCCGCACGGCCAGGAACCGGGTTCCGGCCCCAACGGCTTCCAGATCAACAAGACCGCCGCCTCCGTCGGCATCCGCCCGAGTGACATCGGTCCGGCCTGGCGGCTGACCGTGCGCGGCGCGGGCCGCCAGATCGACCTCACCCACGCCCAGCTGCTCGGCCTGCCGCAGAACGAAGCGCTGCTGCCCATCGCCTGCGTGGAGGGCTGGTCGACCTCCGACCAGCACTGGAGCGGTGTCCGCCTCGCCGACCTGGCCGCACTCGTGGGCCTGGGCACCAACCCCCCGCAGGTCCTGGTCGAGTCCGTCCAGCGGGGCGGTTCGTTCGGCTCGGTCGTCCTCGGCCACGGCCAGGTCCGGGACCGGCGCTCGCTGCTGGCCGTACGGGTCAACGGGGCCGCCCTCTCCCCCGACCACGGCTACCCGGCCCGGGTGATCGTCCCCGGGGCCCCGGGCGTCCACAACACCAAATGGGTCACCCGCCTCACCTTCGGAGGACCCTCGTGAAGCCGCCCCCCGCCGACGCCGCCGACCGCGTCGCGACCGCCTTCCGGCGCCGCTACGGCGCCTCCCCGCTCCATCTGCTCCTCGTCCTCGCCTCCTTCGCCCTGGCCTGCTACGCGGGCCTGCGCCTGCTGGACGGGGACGCCTTCGGCGTGGCCCTGTGGTTCGTCGGCGCCGCGGTCCTGCACGACCTCGTCCTCCTGCCCCTGTACGCGGTCACCGACCTGGCCGTCCAGCGGCTCCTCGGGCACGGTGCGGCGGACGCGGCGCGCACGCCGCGGGCCGGCGTCAACCACGTCCGGGTGCCCGCCTTCGTCTCCGGCGTCCTGCTGCTCGTGTACTGGCCGCTGGTACTCGGGCGGGTCGGCCACTACACGACCAGCACGGGCCTGCCGGCAGACGTGTTCCTGGGGCGATGGCTGCTGATCACCGCCTGCCTGTTCGCCGCCTCGGGGGCCGTCTTCGCCGTGGGGCTGTGGAACAGGGGCAGGGACGCACGAAGGCCTCCGCCGGCTACCTGGGCATCAGGACGGTGTCGACGATGTACACGTTGGCGTTGGCGGTCCTGACGTTGCCGCAGACCACGTTGGAGGTGCCGTTGACCTTGTAGGACTCGCCGGAGCCCATGGTGGTCACCCTGCCCTTCTGGAGGGTCTCGAAGGAGCCGTTCTCCAGCTGCCCGGGGGTGAGCTCCTGGCCGACGACGTGGTAGGTGAGGATCTTCGTCAGGGTCGCCTTGTCCGCGAGGACCTTGTCGAGGTCGGCCTTCGGGATCTTCGCGAAGGCGTCGTTGGTCGGGGCGAAGACCGTGATGCCCTGCGCGTTGTTGAGGGTGTCCACGAGCCCGGCCTTCTTGACCGCGGCGACCAGGGTGGACAGGGCCGGGTTGTTGGACGCGGCGGTGGCCACGGGGTCCTTGGCCATGCCGGCGAACGAACCCGCGCCTTCCTCGGGCACGCCCGCGCAGGCCGGGCCGAAGGGCTGGTCGCCGGTCATCGGGTCGCCCGCCGGGGCGCTCTCGCCGGTCCTGGCCCGGTCACCCGCGGTCGCGGTGGGAGCCGCCTCGGTGCCGCTGCCGGAGTCGGAGCACGCGGCCAGGGAGAAGGGCAGCAGCGCGGCTGCCGCGACGGCGACGGCGGTACGGCGGATCTTGGGACTGTTCATGATCGATCGCTCCTCGGGGGCGTTTACACGGGGTGTTGAGTTGGCCGGGTGGTCTAGGGGACGGTGACGAAGACGCTGTGCCAGCCGCTCGCTCCGTCGGGGATGGTGCGGGCACGCTGTTCGGTCTGGGTCTGACCGGTTCCGTCGGTGGCGCGGACGGTGACCGTGTGACCGCCGGGCGTCGCCTTCCAGGGAAGGGACCACTGGCGCCAGGTGTCCGCGGAGGCCTGGGCGGCGAGGTCCGCGTCCTGCCAGGGGCCGTCGTCGACCCGTACCTCGACGCGGGTGATGCCGCGGTGCTGGGCCCAGGCGACGCCTGCGATGGTGACGGTGCCGGCGGCGGGGCGGGCGAAGGGCTTGGGGGTGTCGATGCGGGCCTGCGTCTTGACCGGCGCCTTCCGGGCCCACTTCCGTTTGACCCAGTAGGGGTCGTAGGCGTCGAAGGTGGTGAGCTCGATGTCGGTGATCCACTTGCAGGCCGACACGTACCCGTACAGGCCGGGGACGAGCATCCGTACGGGGAAGCCGTGGTCGAAGGGCAGCGGTTCGCCGTTCATGCCGACGGCGAGCATCGCGTCCCGGCCGTCCGTCACGTCCTCGACCGGGGAGCCGAGCGTCATCCCGTCCACCGAGCGGGCCACCAGCTGATCGGCCTTCCCGCCCTGGGACGGCGGGCGGACACCGGCCTCGGTGAGGAGTTCACCGAGGGGGACTCCGAGCCAGCGGGCGGTACCGGTGTAGGGGCCGCCGACCTCGTTGGAGACGCAGGTCAGGGTGATGTCACGTTCGATGAGGGGCCGCGCCAGGAGCTGGTCGAGGGTGTAGGTACGGGGCCGGGTGACGCCTTTGCCGTGGATGCGCAGCCGCCAGGTGCCCGCGTCGACCCTGGGAACGGTCAGGGCGGTGTCGACGCGGTAGAAGTCGGAGTTGGGGGTGGTGAAGGGGCTGACCCCGGCCGCCTTCAGCTGGACGCCGGCCGGGACCGGGGGTGCCGGTGAGGCGGGAGCGGGCAGGACCAGGCCGTCGCGGGAGGCGACGGCGCCCCGGCCCTGTCGGCCGGTGAAGAGCCGGCCCAGGGCGCCGGCCGAGGCGGCCGCCACGGCTGTGAGGCCGGCCGTGGCGAGGAAACCGCGCCTGCTCCATCCCCCGGTGTCCCCCCGGCCCTGCGCACCAGCGGGGGCCGGTACGGGTACGGGTGCGGGGACGGCTTTCGACGCCAGGAGGTACAGGGCGACGGCTCCGGCGAGGGCCCCGACGATCGAGGGCAGTGCGTCGCCGATGCCGGTGGAGTCCGGGCGGTCCAGGGCCGCGGCGGCGCCCGCCGTCCCGAGCAGCAGCACGCCCGCGGCTGCGGCCCTCCGGTGGGAGAGGGCGAGGACGCCCAGGCCCACGGCGAGGACGGCGAGGACCGCGAGGATTCCGAATCGCAGGACGGTCTTGTCGTTCTCGCCGAAGGTACGGATCGCGAAGTCCTTCACCGCGGCGGGCGTCCGGTCGACCACCGCTCCCCCGACGACCGTCAAGGGCCCGGCCGCGGGCCGCACGAGTCCGGCGACGAGGTCGGCCGCGGACAGAGCCGTGAACGCGGCCAGGACTCCGGCCAGTGCGCCGCGTGCGGCGCGGGAGGGGATGCTGCGGAAGCTGCTCACACCCGGGGTTCGGCAGCCGCCGCCCGGCGGATTGGTCCTACCCCCGATCGAGTGAACGGCTCGCTGCCGCGCGGCGGACGACACGGTCGCGCCCGCCGGACGAAGCGGCCTCCCATCCGCAGGGCCTTCGGCTACGAAGGACAGGCAGAACACACAGGTTTCCCAAGACCGGAGCGTCCCCGGGGGCGGTCCGGTCCCGCACCAGCGACGACACGAGGACCGGCATGCGATGGACGCCCCTCCCCCCGATGGCCGCCCCAGGCCGCCCCTTCGCCTCCTCACCAAGGCCGGAGCCCCTCAGGTGAACCGACCGATCCCCCTCAGCGCCGGCCGCCCCGGCGACCCTGCCCGCCAGGAACTCTCCGATGTCATGCACAAGGTCGCCCACGGCGACAAACAGGCCTTCTCCGTCCTCTACGACGCCCTCGCACCCATGGTGTTCGGAATCGTGGTCAAGGTCGTACGTGACCGGGCGCAGTCCGAGGAAGTCGCGCAAGAGGTCATGATCGACCTGTGGCGGCAGGCCGCGCGCTACCGGCCCGAGGCCGGAGCCGTCACGACGTGGGCGGCGACGATCGCGCACCGGCGGGCCGTGGACCGGGTCCGCTCCGCCCAGGCCGCGACCGACCGTGAGCACGCCCGGGCCGCCCGCGAGCACACGACCGCGTTCGACGAGGTCGCCGAACAGGTCGAGATCCGCCTGGAGTCCGAGCAGATCCGCCGCTGCATGCGGGGTCTCACCGAGCTCCAGCGCCAGGCGGTGACCCTGGCCTACTACCAGGGGCTGACCTACCGTGAAGTCGCCGAAGCCCTGCGCACTCCTCTTCCCACCATCAAGACACGCATGCGCGACGGGCTCATCCGGCTCCGCGACTGCATGGGGGTGACCACATGAAACACCACGCCAACGACGCCCACGCCCTTGCCGCCGCCTATGCCCTCGGCGCCCTGGAGGACGGCGAACGGCAAGCCTTCGAAGGACACCTGCGGGCATGTGAGGCCTGCCGGCAGGAAGCCGCCGAGTTCGGGGCGACCGCCGCCCGCCTGGCGGCAGCCGTTGCCCAGCCGCCGCCCGCCGCCGCCAAGGCGCAGGTCATGGCCGCCATCGACGGGGTGCGCCAGCTGCCGCCGCGCGTACCCGCCCCCACGTCGACGGCGCCCGCGTTCGGCGGCTTCCTGCACCGCCGGGCCGTGCCCATGGCGCTGGCGGCCGGCGTCGCGGCCGCCGTACTCGGCGGGGTCGCCGTGTGGCAGACGCAGAACGAACAGGACCTCAGGGCCCAGGCCCGCCGGGCCCAGCAGCAACTCGACGCGGTGGGCGCCGTCCTGGCCGCCCCGGACGCGCGTACCGTCCACGGGAGGGCTGCGAACGGCGCGCTGACCACGGTGGTTTCCTCCGGCCGGCAGAACAGGGCCGTCTTCACCGCCGCCAACCTGCCGCCGGCCGGAGCGGGCAGGACCTACCAGCTGTGGCTCGAACACGACGGCGCCATGCGCCCTGCCGGACTCATCGACCACGACGGCACGGTCATCCTCTCCGGGAGTCCCGCCGACGCCGGCGCCGTCGGACTCACCCTCGAACCAGCGGGCGGCTCCCCCCGGCCCACCACCGCGCCCCTCCTCGTGATGAAGCTTCCCGCCTGACCGGGCTCAGGGTGCGGTGGCTTCCCAGGCCGCGTCGATCATCCGGAAGACCTCGTCCACCGTGGCCCCGGGATCGTCCGCCCGGCGGGCCAGCGAGTAGGCGTCGATGGTGAACCGCGCGGTCGCCCGGCAGGCCGTCGTGCTCCGGGAGAGGCGGGGGTCGGCGGCCAGCGCCTCGGCCAGTGCCTGTCCGTGACGCAGGCTCATCGACTCCTCGTACTCCCGCAGGGCGGGCGATCCGTCGATCATGCGTCGTACGGGGGCGCCGCCCTCCGCCGTGCAGTGCCGTACCAGGGCCCGGACCTCGCGGTGCAGGGCCGCGATGAGCGGCTCGTGCGGAGCCCGGTCGGTCACGGCCCGCGTGAGGCGCTGCTGGAAGTCCTGGTCCCGTTCGAAGACCAGGGCCTCCTTCGAGGCGAAGTGGGCGAAGACGGTGGTGACGGCCACGTCGGCCTCGGCCGCCACCTCACGGATGCCCACTGCGTCGTACCCACGTTCGAGGAAGAGGCGCAGCGCGGTGTCGGCGATCTTCTGACGGGTCGCGGCCTTCTTGCGTTCGCGGCGTCCGGGCGGCTCGGTCATGACCTGACACTACCAGGTATGAATACGTAACCGTTGTTAAACACTAACGGTTAGGGTTAGCTTCGACCGCATGAGGAAAATCAGCTTCGCCGAGTTCGGCGGCCCCGAGGTCCTGCAACTGGTGGAAGCCGAGGAGCCCCACGCGGGTCCCGGCCGGATACGCATCGCCGTACGGGCGGCGGGGGTCAACCCGGTCGACTGGAGGATCCGGGAGGGCCAGGTCCTGGGCGCCCATCCCGTCGAACTGCCCGCCGGGGTCGGACTGGACGCGGCGGGGGTGGTGGACGAGGTCGGCGAGGGCGTCGAGGGGGTCGAGGTCGGGGACCGCGTGTTCGGCGAAGGCTCCGACACGTACGCCGAGTTCGCCGTGCTGTCCGCCTGGGCGCGGATGCCCGGGGGGCTGTCCTTCGAGGAGGCGGCCGGGTACCCGTCGGTGGTGGAGACCGCCCTGCGCATCATCCGCGAGGTCGGCGTACGGCCCGGGCAGAGCCTGCTGGTCAGCGGCGCGTCGGGCGGCGTCGGGTCGGCGGTCCTGCAGATCGCCCGCGCGCGGGGCATCACGGTGATCGGCACGGCCGGGGCCGCGAACCAGGACTATCTGCGCGGCCTGGGCGCCCTCGCCACGACCTATCACGAGGGCTGGGTCGAACGGGTGCGGCGACTGGGCCGTGTCGACGCGGCCCTCGACCTGGCCGGCACGGGCGTGATCCGCGAACTCGTGGGCCTGACCGGGGACCCGGGCAAGGTCGTCTCGATCGCCGACCTCGGTGCGCCACGGCTGGGCGTCCGGTTCTCCGGCGTGGCCGGGAGCGTACCGGACGCACTCGCCGAGGCCGTCGGCCTCATCACCCGGGGCATGCTCCACATCCCGGTCGAGAAGGCGTACCCGCTCACCGACGCGGCGGCCGCGCACACCGACAGCCGCGCCGGGCACACCCGGGGGCGCCGGGTCCTGGTCGTCTGAGGAACGGGACCGCCCCGGTGGTACGGGGGCGGGCCCCCGAGTCGGCCCGCCCGCCGTGAACCGAAGGACGCCGCCTAGGCCGGACCTGTGGCGGTGGGGCGCTGCCAGGTGATGCGGGTGGCGCACAGGGTCACGAGGAGGGCCGACGCGGCCACCGCCGCCATGCCCCAGGCCAGGCCGGCGGCGCTCGCGATGAAGCCGATCAGCGCCGGGCCGGCCAGCAGGCCGGTGGTTCCCATGGTGGCGACCAGGGCGAGCGCGTCCGGGCCGCTGCGCGCGGCGGCCACGTACACGCACGGGGTCACGGCGGCGGCTCCGAGGCCGACGCAGGCGAATCCGATCAGGGCCGGCGCCGTTCCGCCCGCCAGCAGACCGAGCGCCAGCCCCGTGCCGGCGAGGGCGCTTCCGGCCCGGACGACGCGTGCGTCGCCCCAGCGGCTGCGCAGGCCGTCGGCGAAGAGCCGTGCGATCACCATCGTCACGGAGACTACGGCGATGCCCAGCGGGGCGATCTGCTCGGAGGCTCCGGCCACCGTGTCCAGGTAGAGCGCCGACCAGTCGTTCATGGCGCCCTCGGTCACGGTCGCGAAGGCCATCGCGGCGCCCATCCACAGGGCCGCCGCGGACAGCACGGTCCGGGACCGGGGGGTCTTCTCCGCACCGCGGTGGGATTCGTCCGGCAGCAGCCGGGGCCGGGCCCAGGCCAGTGACAGCAGGAGGAGGGCGCCGGCCAGGCCGAAGTGCGCCGTCAGGTTCGGCGTCAGGGCGGTGACGCCGGAGGCGAGGAGGGCCGCGCCCAGGGCTCCGCCGCTGAACGCCGCGTGCAGACGCGCCATGGCGGTGCGGCCGTGGGCGGCCTCCAGGGCGGCTCCCTGCGCGTTCATGGCGACGTTCAGACAGCCCACCGCGAGGCCGTCGCAGCACATGACCACCAGGGCGGTCGGGTAGTTCGGGGCCAGCGCGAGGACGGGCAGGAGCAGCGCCAGGACCGGGGCCGACAGGAGTACGAGGCGCCGGGAGCCGAGTCGTCGCATCAGGGCGGTGACGAGCGGGAAGGAGGCTGCCGCGCTCGCGCCGCAGGCCATGAGGAGGATGCCGAGCCGTGCCTCGGAGAGGTCGAGCCGCGCGGTGAGGGCGGGGAGCCTGGACGCCCAGGTGGCGTACTGGAATCCGAGGAGGCAGAACACCGACGCGATGGCGAGCTGTGCGCGGTGGAAGGGGATCAGGGCGGGCGTGGGCGTGGGTGTGGCTGTCATGTGGCGGGGGCGGCTTCCCGGATCGGCTTGGACATGTAGACGGCGTTCCCGCCGTAGTGCGGTGGTGGGGTGACCTCGTCCTGGGGGCGGTAGCCGTGGGCGGCCCAGAAGGTCTCCATGCCGTAGACGGCGACGAGGGAGATCCGCTGGTATCCCGCCGTCCGCGCCGTGGCGGAGAGGTGGTGCAGGAGGTTCCTGCCGTATCCCCTGCCGCGGAGGTCCTCGGCGACGACGATGTCGTGCAGGTGCAGGTTGCGCGAGCGGTGGACGGTGCGTTCCGGTCGCAGGAGGTCCGGGCAGCGGCTCGCCGGGTAGGGGAAGGCGAGTACGTATCCGGCCACTCGCCCTTCGTGGTGGAGGGTGAAGCAGGTGCCCGGCGAGGGCCTGCCCCTCGATTCCAGGGCGGTCCGCCCCTCGGAGAGCCCCAGGGGGCCGTACACCGCGGCCTCCAGCTCCGCGACGGCGTCCCAGTCGGCCGCGGAGATGCCGCGCATCCGTGTCTCGGCTGCCATGGGCTACGCCTCCCCGTGGTGCGGCGGGCGGAGCGGTGTGGCCCGGCACGCCCGTACCAGGGCCGCCCACGCGTCGACGAGGTGCGCGAAGTCCTCCATGTCCGCGCGCGCCCGGTCGCGGAGGTCCGGGCCCTTCATGAGCAGGAGTTCGGCGAATTCGGCGTAGGCGCCGCCCAGGGTGCGGTAGGAGCGGGTGAGGGTGTCCAGGCGCCGGACGTTCTCCGCGTCGTCGAGCCCGACGCTCTCCCGGACGAGTCCGGCCACCCGGCCGGCCCGGACCCGGTGGTGTCCGTCGAGGAGTGAGGCGCCCTCCTGCGCCATGCGGTCGTGGAGGAACCGGAAGTGGAGCATGGACAGCAGGAACTTCGCGTAGCGGGTCTGGTAGGCCGTGAAGCCCTCGGCGGTCTTGCGTTCGTCGGTGTGGAAGTTCACGATGTGCCGGTTGTGCAGGACGCCGGGCAGGCCGGCGTTGTGCACCAGGTGGAAGAGGAAGTAGTCGCTCCCGATGGTGTCGGTCGCCGGGGGCAGCGGGACCCGCTCGTGGACCTCCCGGTCGAAGGCGATGTTGCACATGTCGACCCGCATGGGGTCGACGAGGGCGAGCACCGTGTGGTCCCGGGTGAACGGTTCGGTGCCGGCGCCCTTGAAGGACTCCTCGACCATGGCCGCCCGCTCCTGGTCGGACCAGGCGGAGGGGGCCCACAGGCCGACGACCTCGCGGTGGACGTCGGGGGCGCGTCGCCGGAGGTCGTCCAGGTCGACGGACGGTACGCCCACGAAGGAGCCACCGACCATGACCACCGGCCGGTCGGCGTAGTCCGCGTGCTCGGCGTGCTCGGCGTGCCGCGCGTGCTCCGCGGCGAGCGCGTCCTCGGTGACGGCGGCGGCCGCTTCGCGCGCGCTCTTCCCCAGGAAGGCCAGTTCGTGGCGGACGGGGAAGACGGGCTCGCCGTCGTGCTCCTGGTAGCGGCTGTCGGAGTCCCGGCGGTGCACCGAACGGCAGCCGAGGGCGGCGGCGATGAGGAAGGCGCGGTTGGTGCAGGCTCCGTACGAGACCGCGGACGGCAGCATGAGGTCGAGCACGCGGCCGGGATCGGCGAGGCCGGCCCGCTCGATCGCCGCGCGCAGGAAGACCTCTTGTTCCGCCTCGTCCAGGTGGTGCGCGACGACGCCCGGTGCGAGCCCGGCCTCGCGGACGGCCCGTGCGTGCCGTGCGTACGCGGGCCGGTCGGCGGAGTCGAGGACCAGCAGGTGCACCTCGACACCGAAGTGGTGTGCGGCGTACGCGGCCTCGCGGCCGATCGCTTCGATCGTGTCGGCGCAGGCCCGGTTGGTGGGAAGGGTCAGGCAGATCTTGTGCACGTCGTTCCTCCTGTTCACCGCGCCGGGGTCCGCTCGGCGTCCCAGGACCGGAGCCCCAGCAGCCTGCTGCCGAGGTCGTTCAGGGCGGCCCTGCCGTAGCGGAGGGATTCGTGCCGGGTGGCGTCGCCGACCAGGGTCGCGTTCCAGTCGGGGGTGGCGAGCCGGCGCCAGGAATCGGTGCGGGAGCGCCGCAGCCGGGAGTGTTCCTCCAGCGCGGGCATCATGGAGAGGTACTGGACGGCTCTGACGCGGTGCGCGGAGGTGTTGGGTGCGACGCCGTGTGCCAGGTGTCCGTTGAAGATGAGCAGGTCGCCGGCGGCGAGTTCGGGCCGGATCACCGGGTACTCGGCACGGTCGATCGCGGGCCTGATCGGGTCGCGGTCGGCCGGCTGGCCGGCCTTCCACTGGTCGAACCGCCTGAACAGCTCCGGCGCGCACTGGAATCCGCCGGTCTCCGGGTGCGTGTCGTCGAGGGCGATGATTCCCTGGACCCGCTGGGGCGGTACGCCGAGGGTGCTGTCCACGTCCCAGTGGAGGTCGATGTCGAAGCCCCGGTCGGTCGGTTCGATGAGGGCCCGGTCGCGGTTCCCGACGTTGGGCGGGTTGAGGTTGAGCCGGTCGAGGGTCACCCACAGCTCCTCGCAGTCCCAGACGTCGACGAACGCGTCGTAGACGCGCTGTGTCTGCCGGCTGTCCCAGATGAGCTGGTGGTGGTAGGCCTCGACGAATCCGTAGATGTAGAGGTGCTGGTCCAGTTCTGAGCGGAACTCCCGCTCCGGGTACCACTCCTGCGGCCGGCCGGGGTCCAGGCCCTGGAACTCCCACGCGAAGTCCAGGAGGCGCCGCGCCGCGTCGGGGGATATGGCGTTCCTGACGATCACGTAGCCGTCCGTCTGCCAGGCGGCGAAGTCCTGCTCGGACAGCACGCGTAAGGGGAGGGTCTTGCGCAGGTCCCGTAACCGGACCGGCGAGAGGTAGCTCTCGCCGTCCGCGCTGAAGTAGGGGAGGTCCGAGGCCGCGCGGTACAGGTGGTCGGGACGTTCGGGTCGGACGGGGTGTTCGAGGGCGTCGAGGGTCGACATGCCACGCTCCAGGCTCCGCACGGTCCGGGGTGGGCGCAGGTGCGGCTCACCCCGGTGTTCCGTGCCGTTTCGTCGGTCGCTTCTCTCGGGTTCGGGTCAGACGGCGCCGAGCAGCACCTCGGCCGCGGCGATTCCGCAGACGCGCGTCGCTCCGTGCGTGTTCAGGTGCACGGCGGCGGGTGCGGCGTCCGACGGGACGCCCATCTCGACGACCACCGCGTCGGGACGGCTGCGCACCAGGCCGTCCAGGGCCCGCTCCATCCAGGCGTGCCGGGCCGCGTCGCGCACCACGACGACCAGGGCGCGGCCCTCGGCGGGGGCCAGCGCCGCCCGGTCGAGGGCCTCGTGGTGCGCCAGGTCCGATTCGCCGAGGCGTACGGAGGTGGTGTCCGGGCGCAGTGCGCGCAGCGGGTCGGCGACACCCCAGGGGGTGCCGCCGTCGATGGCGAGGTGGGTCGCGGGTGACAGCTCGACGACGTGGGGGGCGCCGACCAGCGGCAGGGTGGTGCGGGCGCCCGGCTTCCGGTGGACCCGGACCGCGCGCCGGGCCGCCGTCAGGCCGGTGTCGCGGCCGCCGTCCGGTTCGTGCGCGGCCTGCGGGAGCCGTCGTGACCAGCCGGCGAAGTCGGTGACGCGGGCGGAGGCCTCGATGAGCCGTTCCTCCGGCAGGGCCCCCGACCGGACCGCGTGCGCCAGGGCGTCCGCGAGTGCGGCGGTGGTGGCCTCGTCGGCGCTCTCGCCTCCGACGCACACCGCGTCCGCGCCCGCGGCGACGGCCTTGACCGTCGCGCCGGCGATTCCGTAGGGGCCGGACACGGCGCCCATCTCGATGCCGTCGGTGATGACCAGGCCGGTGAACCCGAGTTCGCCGCGCAGGAGGTCGCCCACGATCCTGGGGCTGAGCGTGGCCGGCAGCTCTTCGTCGTACGCCGGGATGAGCATGTGGGCGGTCATCACGGTGCGCACGCCCGCCTCGATGGCCGCCCGGAACGGCGGCAGGGCGACGCGGGCGATCGTCTCGGCGTCGGCGTCCAGCCGCGGCAGGCCGTGGTGGGAGTCGACGGTGGTGTCGCCGTGGCCGGGGAAGTGTTTGGCGCACGCGGCGACGCCGGCGGACTGCAGGCCCCGGATCCAGGCGGCGGTGTGGCGGGCCACGGTCTCGGTGTCCGCGCCGAAGGAGCGGACACCGATGACCGGGTTCAGCGGGTTGGAGTTCACGTCGGCGCTCGGCGCGTAGTTCAGGGAGACGCCGGCCGAGCGCAGTTCGCGTCCGAGGCCGTGGGCCACCTGGAAGGTCAGGTCGGGGTCGTCGACGGTGCCCAGGGCCAGGTTGCCGGGCCGGGAGGATCCGGTGTGCCGCTCCAGGCGGGTGACGTCGCCGGCCTCCTCGTCGACGGCGACGATGAGGTCCGGGTTCTCGGCGCGCAACTGGGCGGTGAGCGCGGCGACTTGTTCCAGGCTGTGGATGTTGCGTCCGAACAGGACGACGGAGGTCAGGCCGTCGGCGATCCTGCGGAGCACCCAGTCGGGTGCGGAGGTGCCCACGAAGCCCGGCTGGAGCACGGAGTTGGCGAGGCGGGTGAGTTCGGGGTGGCGCTGGTCCGGCATGGGGGTCCTTGTGGAGAGAGGGGGAGGTGGTCGGTCGGGTGGGTGGTGGGCGCGGGCGGTGCGGGCCCGGGTGGCCGGGCCCGCACCGCCCGCGGTTCGGCCGTGCCGATCGCCCTACGGGCGCGGGTCCCCGGCGCCGGCGTTGAGGCGCTGTTCCAGGACGGTGTCGGCCCGGCGGCCGGCCGTACGGGGTGACTGGCCGGTCAGTACGTCGGTGAGCAGGGTCTTGACGGGGTTGGGCGCGGCCTCGACGGTGGGCCAGCGGGGGTCGACCGGGGTGGTGTGGCCGTTGGCCGCGGCCTGCGCCTGTACCCGGACCCCCGGGTGGTCGATCTTCTGGGCGAGGGCGAGCCGGTTGGGGAGCACCCCGTTCGCGATCGCGAGGCGCTCCTGGTAGGCGGGTCCGGTCAGCCGGGCGACCCAGTCCGCCGCGAGCTCGGGCTGTCGGCCGCGCTGCGCGACGGCCACGTGCGATCCGCCGAGGAAGACGCTGCCGGGGCGGTCGGGGGTGGTTCCCGGGACGGGGAACATGCCGAGCTTGCCGCGCAGTTCGGGGTTGATGCGTTCGGCGTCGGCGAGTTCCCAGGGCAGGCCGATCATCTGGCCGGTCTGTCCCTTCGCCAGCACCTCGTACTGGAAGGGGTGGGCCTCGTCCTGGTCCTTGGGGGCCTGGGAGAACGACTGGAGCGCTCGGTAGTACCTCAGGGCCTCGGCGGCGGGCCGTGTGCTCAGGCCGCCCCGCCACCGCGTGCCGTCGTACTCGGCGATCCGCCCGCCGCGGTCGTGGAGGAGTCCGGACAGCACGTACCAGTTCTGGCCCGGGAGGTGGATCGCCTGGAATCCGGGCTCCGCACGGTGGGCCCGCGCCAGGCGCCGGGTGGTGTGCAGCCATTCCTCCTGGTCCCGCGGCTGCGTGAGTCCGGCCTGTTCGAAGAGGTCCTTGCGGTAGATCACCACGCGGGAGGCGGCGTACAGCGGGATGCCGTACTGGCGCCCCCGCCAGTTCCCCGATTCGCGCAGGGAGGGGATCCACTCCCCCGCGCCGAGCCGGTCGGACTGGTCGGAGAGGTCCTTCAGCAGGCCCTCGGCGGCGAAGTACGGCGTCGTGGTGGTCCCGGTCTCCACGACGTCCGGTGCCTCGTCGGAGTTCAGGGCCGCTTCCAGCCGTTGGTCGATCCCCGGCCATCCCTGCATCCGCACGTTCACGGTGACGCCGGGGTGGGCCTGCTCGAACTCCCCGGTGAGCCGTTCCAGTTCCGGCTGGGGGACGGATCCCCACATCAGCCAGACGGTGAGTTCCCGGGCCGCCGGGGCGGATCCGCGGCCGGCGGCGTGGGCGGCGGTCGCCGGGCTCAGCAGGAGGAGGCAGGCGAGGAGGGCCGCGGCATGTCGCAGACGTCGTGGCACGTCGTTCCTCTCTTGGGTTCAGGCGGTCGGTTTGCGGGCTTGGAGCACGAGGTAGGTCGGGACGGCCCGGCGGGCCGTCCCGGTCCGCCGGTCGCGGAAGTTCTCGGGCCGGGGCCGGCCTTCGGACAGGGCGGTCAGCGGCAGCCCGGCCCCGGCGAGGGCTCCGACGTACGTCTCGACGGTGCGGTGGACCTTGCGTACGGAGGCTCCGAGCCATTCGCAGTCGCGCGGGCCCTCGTCGAAGTAGCCGCGCACCCGCATCTCGGACGGCACCCCGTCGTGCCAGTCGCCGTCGTAGGCGCAGGTGACCACGGGGTGTTCGACCGAGACGACCAGGGTTCCGCCGGGGGTGAGGCAGCGGTGGACCTCGTCGAGCAGCGCGGGCAGGTCGTCGAGGTAGTGCACGACCATGCGGGCGGTGACGACGTCCCAGACGCCGGGTTCAGCGGTCTTCCAGGTGGTGAGGTCGGCCTTCTCCAGCGTGCCCGGGTCCAGGCGGGTGGCGGCCAGGGCGAGCATCCGGGCGCTGCCGTCGACGCCGTGGTAGCGGCGGGCCCCGGCGGCGAGCGCGGACGCGCCGAACCGTCCGTCGCCGCAGCCGAGGTCCAGCACGGACCTGCCGCGCAGGTCGCCGGCGAAGTCCGTGACGTAGGGCTCCTCCAGGGTGGCGTTCCCTTCGTCGGTGGCCGCCCGGGCTTCCTGGTAGCGGGGGAAGACCTGTTCGTCGTCGTAGAAGTCGGGGCCGTAGCCGTAGGTGCCGGTGGTCGTGGACACGCGTCCTCCGTGGCGGTGGGGTGGGGCGTCAGTGGGAGACGGGGTACACACGGCCGTCGTACGAGCCGGCGAGGAAGCGGCCCGTCCCTGTGTCGTAGGTGAGGGAGGAGATGCCGGCGGTCGTCACCCGGGTCGTGGTCCAGGTGCCGAGGGTCACGTCGTGGACGGCGACCAGCCCGTGGTAGGAGCCGGTGGCGACGAACCGCCCGTCGGGGGTCGCGGCGACGGACTTGATCGAGTGGTCGTGCGGGGTGGTGACGACGGTGGGTTCGAAGCCGCGCCACAGCCGCAGCTTGTAGTCGCGGCTGACGCTGGCGAAGTCGCCGTCGGGGAGGGCCGCGCAGCCGTTGGCGATGCGGTCGTGGGCCTCGTCGAGGTGGTGGAGTTCGGTGAGGGTCTCCACGGAGAACCAGGTGGCGCTGCCGTCGGCGCAGACGGAGAAGATCCGGTCGCCCGACACGGCGAGGCCCTTGACGGCGTTGCCGTGGAGCTGGAGGGTCGTCTCGTGCCGGAAGGTGCCGTCCGCGGCCACGGAGAAGACGATGCCCTCGCCCGTGTAGGCCCCGACGATCACGTGCGGGAGGCCGTCGCGTTCGAAGGCGGCGCCGCAGTTGAGGGGCGAGCGGTGCTGGTGGAGCACTTCGCCGGTCAGGGCGTCGAAGACCTTGCCCATCTGGCCGCCGGTGACGACGCGTCCGCCGACGGGGGTGAGGAAGTTGCACAGGCTGCCGGTCTCGGCGTGCGGGGTGCCGTCGGCCCAGAGCACTCCGGCGTCGCCGATGGTCAGGGTGCGGTCCGCGTCCACGAGCACCGCGTTCACGCAGGGGGTGCCTTCGATGCCGTCGAGGTTCCACTCCTGGGCCGCGATGCGGTAGGTGGCGTACGAGGACCCGAAGGTGGCGAAGGCCAGGGTGTCGCTGTCGAGGAAGGCGCAGGAGCGCGGCCAGACCTCGGGCGGGAGCGAGGACGTGGCCACCGGGGTGAGCGGGCCGGAGGTGTCCCACACGCGCAGGGTGCGGTCGTAGCTGAGGCTGACCAGCAGTTCCCGGTCGGCGTTGTAGACGAGCCGCTTGATGCCCGCCTCGTGTGCCGGGTGGGTGGTCGTGGCGCCGTCGGCGATGGCGATGATCTCGCCCTCGTCGTTGCCCGCGTAGATGGCGCCGGAGCGGGTGATGGCGACCGTGTCGGTCTCCACGCCGTCGAGGTCGATCTCGGCGAGCATGCCGCCCGTCTCCAGGGACCACCGCTTGATGGTGCCGTCGTCGCTGGAGGAGACCAGCTCGTCGCTCCCGCCCACCCACTCGACGGAGATGACGTCCGCCGTGTGTCCGGTGAAGGTGGCCCGGAGCGCGCCGGTGAAGTCGAAGACCCGTACGTGGTGGTCGCGTGAGGCGGTGGCGATCAGCTGCTCGGTGGGGTGGAAGACGGACATCTCGACGTCGTCCTTGTGGTCGGCGAGTACGGCGACCAGCCGGAGGTCGGGGACCGACCAGAGGCGGGCCGAGTAGTCGCTGGAGGAGCTGACGAGGTGGCGGCCGTCGGGGCTGAACGCCGTCTGGTTGCTCAGGTGGTCGTGGGTGGCGCGGGCGACGGCCTGCTTGTCGGCGGCGTCCCAGAGGATCAGCTGGTTGTCGTAGCCGGCGGTGGCGACGTACCGGGTGCCGTGGGCGGCGACGCCGCTGATGGGGCCGTAGTGGCGGATCACGTGAGTGTCTCCCTCGGTGTGCGGTGCGGGGTGGTGGAGGTGGGGGTGGCTGGATGCGTACGTGGGCGGGGCGCTGTCGGGGCCCTGCGGGCGCCGGTGTGTCAGGCCTCGGCGGGCTGCGGGCTCGGGCTGCCGAGCCGGTGGGGTGCCAGGCCGCCGGTGAACCGGTAGCCGAGGCCGCCGAGGGCCACGAGAGCGGCGAGCAGCACCCACAGGAGCGCGGCCTGCCGCTCGATGAGCGCGCCGACGAGTGCGGGCCCGGTCGTCGCGGACACCGTCCAGGTGAGGTTGAACAGGGACAGGAACCGGCCCCGGGCCCCTGCCGGGGCGAGGGTCGCGGAGAGGGCGACGATGGCCGGAGTGGCGGTCATCTGCCCGGTGGTGAAGAGGAGTACGGCGCCCAGTACGAGGGCGATCGGGACCCCTCCGCCGGTGAGCGGGACGAGGGCGAGCAGGCCCACGGCGGCGAGGATCAGCACCGCCGCCCAGGAGATCACGCGGCTGCGGGCGAAGGTGCCGAGCCGGGCGGTGAGGGTGGACTGCGCGGCGACGATGAGGAGCGCGTTCACGGTGAGCGCGGTCGACGGCAGCCAGGCCGGCAGGTCCTGCACCTCCACGAGGTAGACCGGGAGGATGAGGGTGGGGATCAGCCAGCCGAAGGTCAGCGCGGTCTGGGAGGCGAGGACGCAGAGCAGGATCCGGTCGGCGAAGACGGCCCGCCATCCGGACCGGCCCGTTGCCGGCTGCGGATCGGGCGCCTTCGCCCGGTCCGCTCCCGTTCCAGGTTCCGGTTCTGGTTCCGGTTCCGGTTGCGCCGCTGCCTCGCCGTCCGGCGCCGGGGACCGCGTCGGCGTCGTCTTCCGGACCGGCTTCCAGAACAGCACGGCGGTCAGCACGCTGGTGGAGGCGTTGACGACGACGATGAGCATGGCGGCGCCGGACCAGCCGCTGGCCAGCAGCAGCCCGCCGGCGACCCCTCCGACGGCCACGCTGGCGTTCTTGCCCGCCGCCGTGAACGCGTACCAGCGGTCGAGCTCGGCTCCCTCGGCGAGGTCGGCGACGAAGGCGGGCCAGGCCGCCCAGTACATGCGGTCCGCGCAGAGGACCACGAGCATGCTCGCCACCAGGGTGGGGAGCGAGTCGACGAGGAGGTAGCAGAGGAACCCGGCGGCGGCGAGCAGGTTGTTGGAGATCAGCGACGCCCTGGGGCCCCACCGGTCGACGGCCATGCCCGCGATCGGGGTCAGCGGGATGGACAGCAGCGTCGCCACGCTCGTCCCGAGCCCGACCTGTGCGACCGTCAGGTCGGTGGTCATCAGGAAGAAGAGGAAGGACAGCGGGGTGAACATGCCCGCGCCGAAGGTGTCCAGCGCGGTGGCGGCCACGATCCTGCCCTGACCCGACAGGTCGGGAACCCCCAGGGCGCGGCGCCACCGCGCCGGTGCCGCCGGAGCCGCCGGCGTGGGCCCGCTCACGCCGGTGCCACCTCCGTCAGGGCGATCCGGTGGCCGGCGTGCAGGACCTTGGCCTCGATGTACCGCCGGTTGCCGGCGCCGAGGAACACCCCGGTGCTCACCGAGTCGTGCACCTTGATGCCGGAGGTCGCCAACTGGGCTGCCTTGTCGGGGTTGTTGGTGAGGAGGCGGATGCCGTCGACGCCGAGGGCGCGGAGCATCTGCGCGGCCACCCGGTAGTCGCGCTCGTCGTCGGCGAAGCTCAGCCTGCGGTTCGCCTCGAAGGTGTCGAGACCCTGGTCCTGGAGCACGTACGCGTCCAGCTTGTTGTAGAGGCCGATGCCGCGGCCTTCCTGCCGTAGGTACAGCAGGACGCCACCTTCGGCCAACCGGTCGGTGGCTTCCTGGAGTTGGGGTCCGCAGTCACAGCGGGCCGAACCGAACACGTCGCCGGTGAGGCACTCCGAGTGCAGGCGTACCAGGGGTACGGGGGCGATCTCCTCGCCGAAGACGAGCGCGAGGTGTTCGCGGCCGTCGATCAGGCCGGAGAACGTGACCATGCGGGCCGTGACGGTACGTCCGCCCGCCTCGATCGGTACGGGGACCTCCGCGCGGATCTCGCAGCGGGGGATGTCGTTCTCGGGGTTCTCGTCTACGGAAGAGGCCGTGGCCATCAGTATTCAACACCCTTCTTACGGTTCGTGCCGTGTGGTTCCGTGGGGGCATGCTCGACCGGGCCGCGCCGCAGGCGTGCTGGCGGGGCCGGGGACCGGAGGACGGGGTTCGGGGTCGGTGCGGTCGGCTCAGGTGGAGAGGGCGAGTTCGGGGTGTCGCCAGATGTGCCGGCCCGCGGGCAGCTCGGCCAGCCGCTCCTTGGGGAGGGCGGGCAGCGGTCCGTGGACGCGGCGGTCGTCCCGTCCGGCCGCGAAGGCCTGCTCGGCGAGGCCGGTGAGGCGGGCCACCCGTTGTTCGATCCACAGCCGGTGCTCGGGGCTGCCGGCGGTGCCGCCGAGGATCCAGCTGCGCAGGGCGACTCGGACCAGGGCGGGGGACGGGGGGAGGTCGGTGGGCGGGGTGTGCAGGCCCAGCAGGTGGCCGCCGTGCCAGATCTCCTCGCACAGCCACAGCAGTTCGTCGGGTACGCGCAGTCCCGACAGCCCGGCGCGGGCCCGCGTCCACCGCTCTCGCGCGCGCTCGGCGACGGGAGTGCCGCGCAGGTAGGCCTCGCGGGACAGGAACAGCGGCTCGCCGTCGCCGCCGTCCGGCGCGGCGAGTACCACGTGGGCGTGTCCGTGCGGGCGGTGGACGAGTACCCGCGGGGTTTCCGGCAGGGTGCCGGCGGCGCCCGGCCGCCCGGCCGCCGCGTCCTGGACGTCGTCCGCGAAACAGGCCGAATGCCGGGGCCCGAAGCGGTCGTTGCCCATGATGCTGGTCGATCCGACGTGCTCCACCAGGTGCGGGACCGAGATCAGCACCCTGCGGCCGCGCGCGGCCAGCTCGCGGGCCACGACCACGTCGTCGGGTTCCGGCTGGGCGTCCTCCTCGGGCACCGCCGACAGCAGCGCCGTCACGTCGTTCCGTGGCAGCAGCAGCGCCAGGGTGGGGATCCACTCCCCCGGTACGGCGGGCACCCAGGAGGCGCCCTGGAGGGCGGCGGCCCGGGTGGCGGCCCCGTTCCACGAGTTCCAGTTGGCGTAGAAGGCGAGCGGCGCGTCCGGATGCTCCGCGACGGCCGCCTCCACGCGCCGGACGAAGTCCCGGCACGGCTCGACGTCGTCCTGGAGCACGAGGTGGTGGGTGGCTCCGGCGCCGATCCGGGACCAGGCCGCGCGGGCGGTGCGCAAGGTGGTGGGCGGCCCGTTCGGATCCGGGTCGACGGCGATCTCCGCCTGCCAGGGCCGCAGGGCGTCCGCGAGCCGGCCGGCTTCGTCGAGGCGGCGGGGATGGGCCATGACCGCGGCGCTGATCACGGGCGGGGTGCCGGTGCCGGTCCCGGCGCTCAACGGGACGCCCCCTGCCCGGTTCCGGGGGCGGCGTCGGCCGTGTCGCGGACGCTGTGCCAGCCGCGGTCACCCCGTGCCCACTCCCACACGGCGCGGTAGACGGCCACGGCGCCGACCAGGTGCCAGGGCACGACCAGGGCCCAGGCCAGGCCGTCGACCCGGTCGCGGTACTCGGGACTGCGCCGGGCGCCCAGGACGCAGGCCACGTCCGCCGCCACCACCACGGCCGCCGCCTTGCGCGCCCGGGGAGAGACGACCGCGGCCGCGAGGAGGGCCGGCATCGCGGCCCTGGCCGCCATGCTGCCCACCGTGACCGCCCCCAGCAGGCGTCCGCGCGGGGGGAGTTCGGGCCAGGTGACGGCCACGGCCCGCAGCTGCCCCCGGGCCCAGCGGGCGCGCTGGCGCAGGGCCGCTCCCGTACGGTCGGTCGAGCTGACCCGCGACGGACTGCGCAGGAAGCCGGTGGTGGCGCCCTCGCCCATGAGCCGCAGGGACCAGTGGTAGGACTCCTCCACGTCGTCCGAGCGGATCGGGCGCACTCCGTCCCAGGTCGCGCTCCAGGCGTAGACCGAGCTCCCCGCGACGACGTGCACCCCGGCGGCGCGGGCCAGGCCCCGCACCGAGGCGTGCCAGACCGTGTCCTCGGCGGTCTTCACGCGCGAGGTGAGCCGCGGGCCCGGCTCGCCGATCTCCTCTGCCTGGACGAGCGCGTAGCCGTGTTCCAGGGCCCACACCGCTTCGGCCGGCTGGCCGGGATCGGGCACGACATCGGCGTCGACCACGGCGACGATCTCGCCCTCGGCATGGGGGAAGGCGTGGTTCAGGGCGGCTCCCTTGGGCCGCATGCTCGGCAGGCGCAGGATCCGCCAGTCCAGTTCGGGCCGGCCGGCGGCGGCCCGGGCGTCCTCGGCCTGCTCGGCCTCCCGTGCGTGCTCAGGGCCGTCGGCGACGAGCCACAGCACCTGGAGCAGCTCCGGGGGGTAGTCCAGCGCGGCCACGGCACGCGCCGAGCGGGCGAGCGTCGCCCCGGTCTCGCGGTGGAACGGCATCAGGAGGGTGAGCCGGCGGGTGGGCCGCCAGTCGGGAGGGGGCGGCGGGGCGGCGTACGGGCACAACGGCCAGGTGGGAACCAGGATGTCGGTCATCGGAGCCTCGGCGCGGGCAGCGACGGGGCTAAGCGTTCGATCTTCTTCCTTCTCGACCGGGACAAGGCGACTCCTCCGTGAATGACTGTCAGTTCCAGCTGTAGGTTGGTCCGACGGTGCACCGGATCGTGTCCGGTGGAAGGTTCCGCAGCGGGCGGACACGCAGTTCGCAACGGCCGTCGAGACCGGTTGGCTCCAAGATCGACGGCGCACATTGGACTGTACCAATCGCCCGGCGTCTGGCCAACCCTGTTCTTCGGGACACGAGTTCGCCCCGATCCGCCCTTTATCCGTACCCCTCGCACCAGCTCCGAGGAGCCTCCCCATGCCCCGTCCTTACGTCCTGCTCTCGGCCGCCGTCTCCCTGGACGGCTGCCTCGACACCCCTCCCGGGGAGCCGCGGCTGCTGCTCTCCAACGAGGAGGACTTCGACCGCGTCGACTCCGTGCGCGCCTCCTGCGACGCGATCCTGCTCGGAGCCGGCACGCTGCGCGCCGACGATCCCCGCGTCCGGGTGGGCTCCGCCGCCCGGCGCGCTGCCCGCGTCGACGCCGGGCTCCCCCCGCACCCCGCGAAGGCCACCGTCACGCGCACTGGCGACCTCGACCCGGAGCTGCGGTTCTGGCACCACGGAGGCGCCAAGGTCGTGTACGCGGTGGGCCGCGCCGCCCGGGACAGGGCCGTGGCGGCCCTCGGCGGGCTGGCGACCGTCCACCAGGTGGCGGAGGAGGACGTGTGGCCGCAGGTCCTCGACCACCTGCACGGCCTCGGCGTGCGCCGGCTGATGGTCGAGGGCGGTGGCCGGATCCACACCCAGTTCCTGCGGCAGGAACTGGCGGACGAGCTCCAGCTCGTCATCGCCCCGGTCGTCGTGGGCCGGCCGGACGCACCCCGGATGTTCGGGCCCGGGAACTATCCGGGCGGCCCCGAGCACCGGCTGGCGCTCGCCGCTACCCGGAGGATCGGTGACGTGACCCTGCTGCGCTACGCCACCCACCGCCGTCCGGGAGCGGAGGGGCGGGCCACCGCGGCCGACGCGGCCTGGCTCGGGGAGGCCTGCGCGCTCGCGGCGGCCTGCCCGCCCTCCACCACGGCCTTCTCCGTCGGGGCGATCGTCGTCGGCGCCGACGGCCGCGAGCTCGCGCGGGGCCACTCCCGCGAAGGGGGCGACGCGCGCGTGCACGCGGAGCAGGCCGCGCTCGCCAAGGTGCGCGGGAACCCCGCTCTGGCCGGAGCCACCGTCTACAGCAGTCTGGAGCCCTGCGGCCACCGCGCCTCGTACCCGCACCCCTGCGCGGAGCTGATCGCCGGGGCCGGGATCCGGCGCGTGGTCACGGCCTGGCGGGAGCCCGACACCTTCGTGCCGGGCGCGGACGGCACCGAGCGGCTCCGGGCGGGGGGCATCACGGTGGTGGAGGTGCCCGAGTACGCGGAGGCGGGCCGGGCGCCCAACGCGCACCTGTCGCCCGGGAAGTGACGGAGGGCCGGGACGGGGCCCGGAGGCCGGTCCGCGGCCGGCCGTCCCGGCGCCGGCCGGCCGACCGCGACCGGCCGGCGAGCGCGGGCCGCTCGCCGCGCGGCCGGGCTGGACGTCACACCCCTCCCCACCGTTGTCAGTGGCCCGGGGGAGGATGGTGGTCATGTCTGCGCTCCTTCCCCTGATCCTGCCCTCCGTCGTCGTGGGCGAGCACCGTGTCGACCTGACCGCCAAGCACTCCGAGGGGTGGGCGTTCACGACGTACGACGTCGCCGCGAACGCGGCCGGAGAGACGTACGCGCTGTCCGGGGCGGTTCGCTACCGGGCGCGGGACGACGCGTCCTGCGACCCGTTCCAGCAGAACTTCACGTACCACGTGATCACCCGGTACGACCAGGACGGGACACCCACCGCAACGGCCCTGTACGGCGGGGGCACGCGGGGCAACGTCGCGACCGGGCTCGCCAAGGGATCGGAGTTCAACCTGGCCGTCCTCCCGGACGGGACGGTGGCGGTCAGTTCCAAGCCGGGGAACACCCACCTGTTCTCCGCCGATCTGAGCCGGCTCGTGGAGTCCTGGCAGTCGCCCTGGGGATGGCAGGAGGAGAAGGAACGGACGGGCGATCCGTACGCCATGTCGATCGACGTCACGCCGTCCGGGCGGCTGCTGTGCGCGGTGGCCGAGTACGGGGTGAGCAACTGGGCCGGAAAGGTACCCAACCTCGTCGCGCTCTCCGAGCCGGGCAGCACGCTCGGCCCCGGCGCGAAGGCCACCCTGCGGGCCATCGCGACGCACGACGCGCGATCCGACCGGCAGACGGAGGCCGACCGGTACCCGCACGTCGTGTACGGCGGCGCCCCCGTCGCCGGCACGAACCGGCCGTCCCCTTCGCTCACCGAGATGGTGTCCACGGACGACCGGACCCGCTACGACTACACGGGCTGCCGGATGGCCCGCCCCGCGGCGATGGGAGACGACCTGTTCGTCGTCCCCGTCTTCGGGAAGACCTACCGGTCGGGCAGCCGCGGACAGGTGTTCTCGTTCCTGCTGATCGACGGGCAGGGCACGGAGCGCGGGAAGCTGGAGGGAATGCACCGGTACGAGGACAGTCCGTTCACCGGCGCCCACTGGACGGTCGTCGGCGATCCGTACCGGGCGCGGGCCTTCCACCTCAACCGCTACGGCCTGTACGCATGGGACGCCGAGGGGCGGATGCTCTCCCGGATCCCCACCTCGGACGCCCCGTTCACGGCGCTCACCCACTTCCTCCTGATGGGCTGCTCCCCCGCGGGCGAGCTGCTCCTCGTGCACCAGAAGCAGAACCTGCTGCTCCGGGTACCGGTGCCGGAGGACCTCGGCGACCTGGAGGACGCGGTGCGGGCCGCCCTGAAGGGCTACGGCCCCGGGCGCAACGCGCTGAAGCGGCAGCACGCACCGGTCGACTGGCACTGGACGGACGCCACCGCCCCGGTCCACCGATTCTGATCCCCTGCGGGCTGCAAGCGTCCGCCCGGCCTCTGCGGCCTGGCGCGGGGCGCGCGGACGGGCGGTGGCTCAGTTGGGCGGGCCCGGGGGGCGGACGGCCACGGCGTCCACTTCGAAGAGCATCCCGGGCAGTGCCAGCGAGGCGACCCCGCTCAGGGTCTGGGCGGGCAGCCGTCCGTCGGGCCAGCCGTCGTGCAGGGCCTTGCCGAGTACGGCCAGCTTCTCCGGGTCGTGGTCGACGACGTACGTGCCGAGCCGTACGACGTGCTCGAAGCCGAGGCCCACGCCGGCGAGGGCGGCCCGCAGGTTGGCGAAGGCCGTCGCCACCTGGGCGGCGAAGTCGCCCGGCACGACCTCGCCGGTGCCGTCGGAGGCGTACTGCCCGGCGATGAACACCGGCTCTCCGGGCGCGGAAGCGGCGTGTCCGTAGCCGAACGGGGACGGGTCGTGGAGTCCGCTCGGGTTGACGAGGGTGCGGTGGTCGCTCATGAGGAGTTGCTGCCCCTTCTCGTGGGTTGGTGTGCTGCGTCTGTCGTTTCCGGGACCGGCCGGGCCTGGGTGTCGGCGGGGCCGGTCAGGAATCGGGCCAGCGCGGCGTCCGCGGCCGCGCGGCCCGGTGCGGCGGGGGCGAGGCTGTCGTGCACGAACTCCACGCGGGCGTCCGTGATGCCGCAGAACTCGGAGATTCCTACGCGGAGTTGGCGGTCCATCACGGAGTCCCAGCCCAGCTCGGCGAACTTTTCCCTCGGGTAGCTGGACAGCCCGAGCCAGAGCATCCGCCGGGCCCGCCAGCCGGGGCCTGCTGCGGCCGTAGGCGAATCCGTAGTTCCACACCCGGTCGATCCAGCCCTTGAGGATCGCCGGCAGCCCGAACCACCAGACGGGGAAGACCACGACGATGCTGTCGGCCCGCGCGATCCGTGCCATGTGTGCCCGTACTTCCGGCGAGTACGTCTTGTCGCGGTCGGTCCAGTCCGGCTCGTCCTCGGGCCCGGTCCGGGGGTCGAAGCCCTCGGCGTACAGGTCGAGCACGTCGACGGCGTACCCGTCGGCCGCCAGGCGTTCCCGGGCCCGCCGGGCGATCTCCGCCGTGAGGGAGTCCGTGCGCGGGTGGGCGAGGACCAGCAGGGCGTGCGCCGCCACGGCCGTCACCCGCCCAGCCGGACGAGCATCTTGCCGGTGTTGGCACCGCGCATCATGCCGAGGAAGGCCTCCGGGGCCTTCTCGATGCCCTCGGCCACCGTGTGCTCCGTGCGCAGCGACCCGTCGGCGAGCCAGCCCGCGGCCCGCCCGGTCCACTCGGGGAACAGGTCGAAGTGGCTGCTGACCAGCATGCCGCGCAGGGTCACCTCCCTGGCCGCCGCCTGGAACAGGTTGCCGGGCCCGGCGGCCCCCTCGGCGGCGTTGTAGCCGCTGATCGCGCCGACCAGCGCGATCCGTCCGCCCGTGCGCATCGCGCCGATCGCCGCCCGCAGGTGGTCGCCGCCCACGCTGTCGAGGTACACGTCCACTCCCTGCGGGGCCGCTTCGGCCAGCTGCGCGTCGAGCGAGCCGGCGCGGTAGTCGATGGCGGCGTCGTACCCGAAGTCCGTCACCAGCCGCTCCGCCTTCCGCGGACCGCCGGCCGAGCCGATCACCCTGGCCGCCCCCAGCCTGCGGGCCAGCTGGCCGGCGACGCTGCCCACCGCGCCGGCCGCGGCCGAGACGAACACCACGTCGCCCTCGCGCACCGGTGCGGTCCGCGTCAGCGCCGCGTACGCCGTCAGGCCCGTGGTGCCCAGCACCCCCAGGTACGCCTCCGGCGGGGCGGCGTCCGTGTCGACGGCGGTCGCCGCGCCGGCGTCCAGTACGGCGTACTCGCGCCACCCCAGGAAGTGCGACACCGTCGCACCGACGGGCACGGCCTCCGAACGGGACGCCACCACCACGCCGACCGCGCTGCCCTCAAGGGCGGCGCCGAGCGGGAACGGCGGGATGTAGGACGGTACGTCGTCCATCCGGCCCCGCATGTAGGGGTCCACCGACATCCAGGTGTTCCGGACGACGATCTGCCCTTCGGCGGGCTCCGGCACCGGAGTGCGGACCAGCTGGAAGTTCTCCGCGGTGGGCTCGCCGAGCGGCCGGGAGGCGAGCCGGACCTCGGCGGAGACCAGCCCGGAGGTGCCGATGGTGGGTGTGGTGGGTGTGGTGGGTGTGGTGTCGTTCATCGTGGACTTCCTCTTTCCCGTTCCGGTGGTGTTCTCGGCTACGGGGACGACTCTGCCGAGGGCCGCGCACGGTTCTCTGACGATCCGCGCACTGACCCGCACGGACCGGCACGTGGGTACCCGCCGGCCGGGAAGCCGGCGGGAGTTAACGTGTGATCATGCGTTTCGAAGTGCTCGGCCCGCTCCAGGTCCGTACGGACGACGGGTCTGCGGTGACCGTCCGCGAACCGAAGGTCCGCGCCCTGTTGGCCGACCTTCTGGTCCACCACGGGCAGCCGGTCTCGCCGGACCGGCTGGTGGACGACCTGTGGGGCGAGGCGGTACCGGGGAACGCGGCCAACACGCTCCAGACCAAGGTCTCGCAGCTGCGCCGGGCGCTGGAGCTGGCGGAGCCCGGCGGCCGCGGACTGGTCGTGCGCCGCCCGGCCGGCTATCTGCTGCACGTTCCTGAAGACGCCGTCGACTCCGCCCGCTTCACGGCAATGACGGAGCATGCCCGGCGGACGGGGGGCCCGCGGGACCGGGCGGCGCTGCTGACGGACGCCCTGGCGCTGTGGCGCGGCCCGGCCTTCGCCGAGTTCCGCGACGAGGACTTCGCCCGGGCGGCCGCCGCCCGCCTGGACGAGCAGCGCCTGTCCACCCTGGAGGAGCTTTCGGGGATACGTCTGGCGCTCGGGGAACACCGCCTGCTCGCAGCGGAGTTGGGTGAGGCGGTGCGACGGCATCCGCTGCGCGAAGCCCTCCGGGGCGTGTACATGCGCGCCCTCTACCGCTCGGGCCGACAGGCGGACGCGCTGGAGAGCTACCGCGAACTGACGGAACACCTGGCCGGTGAGCTGGGGCTCGACCCGGGTCCCGAACTGGTCGAACTCCATCGGGCGATCCTGCGCCAGGATCCGGTGCTGGCCGCCGCCCCGACCCCGGCGCTTCCCGCTCCTGCCCTTCCCGCTCCCGCCCGTGCCGCCTCTGCGCCTGCCGCTCCCCCGGCGCCGCACACGGACGTGCCGCGCACCGACCTGCCGGGTGCGCTGACTCCGCTGATCGGCCGGCAACAGGACGTCGGCCGGGTGCGCGGCCTGATCGCTTCCGGCCGCCTGGTCACCCTCACCGGGCCCGGCGGCGTGGGCAAGACCAGGATCGCCCTGGAAACCGCCGCGACGGCGGCGGAGTCGTTCCCGGACGGGGTCCGGCTCGTCGAACTGGCCGCCGAGCGGCCCGATGCCGCACCCGCGACCGCCGGCACCACCGCCACGACGGGGCCCGGCGCGAGCGCCCGTACGGCGGAAGCCGTGGCCGAGGCCCTCGGGCTGCGCGAGCACCCCGTCGGCGCCAACACGGCCGCCGATGCCGAGGAGCCCTCCCCGCGCCACACCGCCGACCGGATCGTCCGGGCTCTCGGCGACCGCCGTGTCCTGCTCGTCCTGGACAACTGCGAGCACCTCGTCCAGCCGGTCGCCGAACTCGTCGAGCACCTCCTGCGCCTCTGTCCCGGCCTGTCCGTCCTCGCCACCAGCCGGGAACCCCTGGCCCTGTCCGGCGAGACGCTGCACGCGGTCGGCCCGCTGCCCGAGTCCGACGCCGTACGCCTCTTCACGGCCCGCGCGGCGGCGGCCGCCCCGGGGTTCGCCCTCGGCCCCGCCAACGCCGACGCCGTGGCACGGATCTGCGCGCGCCTCGACGGGATCCCGCTGGCGCTCGAACTCGCCGCCGCCCGGGTCCGGGCCCTCGGCGTCCACGGGCTCGCGGAGCGCCTCGGGGACCGGTTCCGCCTGCTGACCGCGGGCCGCCGGGACGCACCCGCCCGCCAGCAGACCCTCCGCGCCGTGATCGACTGGAGCTGGGGACTGCTGACCAACCCGGAGCGCGCCGTACTGAGCCGCCTGGCCGTGTTCGCCGACGGCTGCACCCTCGCCGCCGCCGAAGAGGTCTGCGCCGCGCCCGAGGCCCCCGGCGACACCGTGCTCGACGTGATCACCCGCCTGGTCGACCGCTCCCTCGTCACCGTCGTGGACGGCCAGGACGGGCCGCGCTACCGCCTGCTGGAATCGGTGGCCGCCTACGCCCTCGAACGCCTCCACGAGGCGGGCGCGACCAGGACCACCCGCCGTCTCCACCGCCTCCACTACACCGAACTCGCCGAACGGGCCGAGCCCTGCCTGCACGGACCGGACCAACGCCGCCGGCTGCGGCTGCTGGACGCCGACGGCGCCAACCTCCGCCGCGCGCTGGCCGATGCCGCCGGGACCGGTGAGGCGGCCGGCGACGCCGCGCCGGACCTGGCGCTGCGCCAGGTCAACGCCCTCTCCTGGTACTGGTTCCTGCGCGGGCGCCTCACCGAGGCGCGCCGCTCCCTCGACACGGCCCTGTCCGCCACCGGCCCCCACCCCGGCGACGCCTCCGCCCGCGCCCGCCGGGCGGGATTCGCCCTCCTCACCGGGGAACGCACGCAACAGGGCGGCCCGGAGGCTCCGGACGAGCTGTTCGAGGGTGCCGACGTCAGAGCCCGCTGGTTCCTCACCTTCACCCGGTCCGGCTTCGGCGACCCGCCCGGCCCGGACCGCGCCGACACCCTCCTGTCCGAGTTCCGCGCCCGCGACGACCGCTGGGGCATCGCCGCGACCATGAGCACCCTCGCCACCCAGGCCGTCTACCGCGGCGGCCTCGGCGACCTGCGGCGGTACGCCACCGACAGCGCGGCCCGCTTCGCCGACGTCGGCGACGGGTGGGGCAGGCTCCAGGCAGCCGAACAACTCGGCGTACTGGCCGAGATCGCGGGCGACTACGAAGAAGCCGGCCGCCTGCACCGCGAAGGCGCCGCCATCGCCGAAGAGCTCCAGCTCTGGACGGACCTCTCCTTCCGCCTCTCCCGACTGGGCCGGATCGCCCTGCTCACCGGGGACCACAGGGCCGCCGACGAGCTCCACCGGCGCGCCCGGCAGCTCGCCGCCGGCCAGTCCCACGGTCCCGCCGAGCAGTTCGCCACGACCGGCCTCGCCCTCACCGCCCGCCGGCAGGGCCGCCTCGACGCCGCCGAGGAGTACCTGCGCCCGTGGCTGGACTGGAACCGCAGACTCGGGGTGGACTCCGGAGCGGCCCTGATCCTCGCCGAACTCGGCTTCATCGCCGAGCAGCGCGGCCATACCGCCCAGGCGCGCGAACTCCACCGGCAGGGTCTGGCCGCGGCCGAGCGCACCGGCGACCCGCGGGCCGTCGCGCTCGCCCTGGAAGGCCTGGCCGGCGCGGAGGCGTGCGCGGGCCGTCACGCTGCCGCCGCCCGTCTCCTCGGCACCGCCGACACCCTGCGCGCATCGGCCGGCGCCCCGCTCCCCGGACCGGAACGCGGCGACGTCGACCGCATCACGGCCCTCGCCCTCGAAGCCCTGGGCGAGGAGGCCCACACCACGGCCTTCCACGAAGGCCGCACGCTCCGACCCGACGACCACCCCGCCGCATCCCCCGCGTAGTCCTCACCGACCGACGGGAACCGACGTCAAGGGCGCGCTTGCGGCCGTGTGGCGGACGCGGCCGCAACAGCCGTGGCCAGAGGGTCACGGGCCGGGCGGCCGAGGAGATCCGTCAGGTCGGAAGCGGTGCCGTTCAGGAAGCCGTGCCGGATGCCCGCGGCGATCGAAACGAGCATGGGCGGCTGGAACGGCAGGAGGCCCGGGGTCTCGTCGAGGAGCCTGCGCCGGTACTCACCCAGCCCGACGGTGCGGTGCGGCGCTCCGAGCCGGTCGGCCACCTGGCCCGCCGTGATCGGCGTGCCGACCAGGTCGTACACCCGTCCCCGGTGTCGGAGCGGATCCGCCGCGACGGTCGCCGCCGCTTCGGCGAGGTCCTCCCGAGCGACCGCCGCCAGGGCGCCGTCCCCGAACGCGGACTCCACACCGCTGTCGGACCACATCAGCAGGCCGCCGAAGAGTTCGGCGTACAGGCCGTTGCGCAGGATCGTCCACGGCAGTCCGCTCGCCCGCACGAGGCGCTCGGTGGCACGGTGGGCCAGCGCGAAGCCGAGATGGTCGCCCGCCGTGGTCAGGCTCGTGTAGACGACGTGGCCGACGCCGTCGCGCCGGGCGGCGTCCAGGACCGCCGCGTGCCGCCCGACGACCTGGTCGTCCTCGCCGTAACCGGCGGAGATCAGCACCAGCGTGGAGACGCCGGTGAGATCGAGGCTCCCGCGGTCGTCGAAGTCGAGGTGCCGGATCCCCTCCCCCGGCGTGCGGCTGCCGCCCGTCGCAGCGGCGCCGCCGGCGCGCAGCGCCGCGAGGGTGGCCGAACCGAGGTTCCCGTTCGCGCCCGTCACCAAGATCATGTCAATCACAGTCTTCCATCGTGGTTCTCATCAGTAACTACCCTTGATCCTTGACCGCGCGCCCACCGGCCACAAGGAGGCAGTTCCATGTCACTCACGCACACCGGGGTAACCACCCCCGCCGCCCTCGACCCCTGCGGTCGCGAAGACCACCCCGACTGCGGCATCCGCGACGTCCTGGACCGCATCGGCGACAAGTGGTCGGTGCTCGTGATCGTCGAGCTCGCGGGCGGGCCCCGCCGGTTCCGCGAACTGCAGCGCGCCATCGACGGCATCTCCCAGCGCATGCTCACCCTCACCGTGCGCAGGCTCGAACGCGACGGCCTCGTCCTGCGCACCGTGTACCCGACCGTCCCGGCCCAGGTCGACTACCGCCTGACCCGGACGGGAGCCGGTCTGACCCACCTGGTCAAGGCACTCGCCGACTGGTCACTCACCCACCGCACCGCCATCGCCGAAGCACGGCACGCGTACGACCGGGCCCACCCGGACCATGACATCCGCTGACGAAGGCGTCAGCCGGCCTGGGCAGCAGCTCCTAGTGTGTGCACCGGAAAGCCCGTCGATCGCCCCGGAGGTGCCATGACCCCGCCGATGAAGTTGAGCGCGATAACGCTCGACTGCCCTGACCCACTGGCGCTGGCTGCGTTCTACCAGCAGGCCACCGGACTTGAACCCCACCCGAAGTCGGACACCGAGTTCGCCGCTCTCAACCGTGAGGACGGGCTCCTCATCGGATTTCAACGGGTCGACGACTACCGCGCACCCAGCTGGCCCGACCAGGCGGTGCCGCAGCAGCTCCACCTCTGCTTCGACGTCATGGACCTGGACGGGGCGGAGGCCCGGCTGCTGGAGCTGGGCGCGGGCAAGTCGGGCCACCAGCCGCACGAGGACAGGTGGCGGGTGCTCACCGATCCGGCCGGACATCCGTTCTGCATCGTCAAGGGCTGACCGTCGGGCCGCCCCGCGCCCGCCGGTGCCCCGTCGCCGCCAGGGTCGTCGGATGCGGGGCCTGCGCCTGACACTTCCTCAGCGGCTGGGAAGGGCCTGGCCCTCGATGTTGGCGATCATCGTGCGCAACACCTTGAGCGCGGCCGCGTACTCCTCGTCCCCGATGCCCTGGTGGACCTCTGCCCGTAGTTCCGTGGCCAGGCTCCGCAGCCGGAGCCTGGCGGACTCGCCGGCATCGGTGAGGTGCAGGGCCTGTCCGGCGTCGGTACGCAGCCAGCCGCGGTGGAGCAACTGATCGATCACGCGCGGGATTTCGTGCTGTCCGGCCGCAAGGGGGGTCAGCTGGGTGACCACCTCTTCGCGGCTGGGTGCCGTGGGCCCGCCGGATACTCGGTTGAGTACCCAGTACTGCGGCTGGGTGGCGTCGATCCTGGCCATGGCGTCGCGCAGACGCCGCGTCACGGCCTCGTGGACGAGACCGGCCCAGTAGCCGATGGGCTGACTGGCCAACACGTCGTCCGTGGCGGTCGGATCGGCCGGCGCCTGGTCGGCGATGCTGCCGTTTGACGGTTTCATGATCACGAACCTACACGCCGGCCGTGCGCGCAGGTACGGCCGAGCGCCGGATCTCCGCCTCAGGCGCCGCGCGGCTGGGCCACCCGCGCACCCACCCGCGCACCGCACCTCGCCGGCGCACGGCCTCTGACAAGATGTCGATCATGAGCTACTGGGACCCACTGCCAGCGGTCCGGGCCGCGGAGAGCGGGCCCCTGACCGCGCCGGACGGCGGCACGTGGCTGCCTGCCCGGGAGTACCGCGGCGACTGGTGGAACACCCGCCCCGAACGCTGGGCGGAGCGCGACTGGCGCAACGTGCCGGGGCCGTTCTACGCGGCCGGGACGGACAGTTGCTGGATGGGCCGGCTGATCGCCCCCGCGAACGTGCTCTACGAAGACGAGTGGGGCGGCGAGTTCGTCTACCGCCAGCCCCGTGGCCGGGCTCAGGCGCTCGCGCTGCTGGGCGCGGTCGCCCAGGACCCGATGGCCGGGTACGCCTGCGACGGTGACGACCACTGGACCCCGCAGCTCGTCCGCGACTGGTGGGAGGAGCGGGGCCGGGTACGGGACTGGGCTGCGGCCCTGGACCGCAAGTGGTCGGTCTCGTACCGGGAGGACGAACGCGAGGCGGCCGGCGGGGCCCGGGAGTACGTCGCGTACATCGACGGAGGTCTCGCGCAGGACCTCCGCCACTACCTCTTCTGGCTGTCCGAAGGCCGCCCGGCGAACCCCGGCGAACCGTTGCCGCTCTTGTCCCCGCGCGGGACCTGGCGGGGGCGGGGCCGGAACGCGCACCCGCTCCCTCGGCACCGTTCGCCGTAGCTAGGCTCCGACACCATGACCAGAGCCGCCCTCCTTCGGCTGGCTCACCACCGACCTGAAGATCTACCCGTCCACCACCCTCAACCTGAAGACGTACGTCCACACCCGCCCGGTCGGAGAGCGCCCCTTCGTCGAGCTCGAGCCCACCGACCACCCCCTCGCCGTCGAACAGCGCACCGGAATCACACTGGACCGCGTACGGGAGATCGCGGCGGCCGTGCTCCACGCCGGCGGCGAACGGCCGTGACGGTCGGCAGCCCGATACAGACCGCCCCGGTCTGCCCCGCCGGTCTGAGTCGCAGGGCCCGGAGCTTCGTCGAGGCGGACGGCATCCGCGTCGAGCGGCAGGACCTCCGGCGGCACCGCGAGGTGTGGATCGCGCACGGGATTCCCGCCGCGGAGGCCGACCGGGCTGCGGCGTTCCAGGACCGCTGGGGAGGTCTCGCACTTCCGCCGGCGCCGTTCCACGAAGGCGGCCCGCGCGTCCTGGAGGCCGCGTGCCCCCAGGGGTCGGCCGCGGAGGGCTGGTCGTTCGACGCCGGGGAATGCCGGGTGTCCATGGCCTACGGATTCGCGATCGGCCCGGACGGGGCGTTCGGGATCGACGCCGACCGCTGGACGCCCCTGCATGCCAGTACGGACGGATGGGTGGAGTCGTTGGCGCTCGCCGCCCATGCCCGGCGCTGGGCCACGACCGTCACACGGATCACGGGCGAAGCCGTCGACACCCTGGACCTCGACGGGCATGAGCCGGTACCCGAAGTGCAAGGCGTCACTGACACCTGGTGGCGGGGCGAGGACTCGCTCATCGCGGTGTACCGGGGCGAGGCCGTGGGCCTTGGAGCTCCACGATGCCTTGAAGCCCACGTCTACGGCGGGCTCGACGCGTGGGGCCGCCACTGCACCTATTAGTCCTTATTGTCACTTTTTGGTCGGATGCGTCTCGTGAAGCGGATCACTCTCCGCCGCGTCTTTCACATGCTTCCGGGAGTCGGGGGCACCCGCCCTCCCGGGCGGCCCGCAGGCCGCCCCGGCTCTCCGGACGACCAGCGGGGGGCCTGAAGGAACGAAAGGCAGTACCCGACGTGAGCGCAGCACAACAGACCATCCACGTGGGCGGCGAGTGGCGGGCGTCACTCTCCGGAGAGACCCGCCAGATCATCGACCCCGTCGACGCCACCGCCTTCGCGGTCGTCGCGGAGGGCGGGTTCCGGGACGCCGACGACGCGGTGGCCGCCGCCCGCGCCGCGTTCGACGCGGGCTCGTGGCCCCGTACGCCGGTCGCCGAGCGTGCCGCCCTGCTGCGCCGGGTCGCCGACCGGCTGGAACGGGACCGGGAGCGGATCGGCGCCCTGGAGAGCCGGGACGCGGGCAAGACGCTGGAGGAGGGCCGCACCGACGTCGACTGCGTGCGCGACGCCTTCCGCTACTTCGCCGACCTGGTGGAGAAGGAGAGCGCGGAGCGGGTCGTCGACGCCGGTTCGCCGGACGTGCGCAGCGTGGTCGTCCACGAGCCGGTGGGCGTCTGTGCGCTGATCACCCCGTGGAACTATCCGCTCCTCCAGGCCAGCTGGAAGATCGCGCCGGCCCTCGCCGCGGGAAACACCTTCGTGATCAAGCCCAGCGAGATCACCCCGCTGAGCACGGTCGCCCTGGTGGAACTGCTGCTGGAGGCCGGGCTCCCGCTCGGCGCCGCCAACATCGTCACCGGTCCCGGGCACACCGTGGGCGCGCGGCTCGCCGAGCACCCCGGCGTCGACCTGGTCTCGTTCACCGGCGGGCTCGTCAGCGGGACCGAGGTCGCGCGGGCGGCGGCCGACAGCGTCAAGAAGGTCGCGCTCGAACTGGGCGGCAAGAACCCGAACATCGTCTTCGCGGACGCCTGTGCCACCCCCGAGGGCTTCGACACCGCCGTGGACCAGGCCCTGAACGCCGCGTTCATGCACAGCGGCCAGGTCTGCTCGGCGGGCTCCCGGCTCATCGTCGAGGAGTCGCTGCGGGACCGGTTCGTCGCCGAACTGGCCCGGCGGGCCGACCTGATCCGGCTGGGCCGCGGCACCGACCCCGGCGTCGAGTGCGGGCCGCTGGTGTCGGCGGCGCAGCGGGAGCGGTCCGAGGAGTACGTGGCCTGCGCCCTGGCCGAGGGCGCGGTGCTGCGGGCCGGCGGGGTGCGGCCGGAGGGGCCGGGCTTCTTCTACCGGCCGACCGTCCTCGACCGGTGCCACCGCGGGATGCGCGTGGTGCGCGAGGAGGTCTTCGGACCGGTCCTCACCGTGGAGACCTTCCACACCGAGGAGGAGGCCGTCGCCCTCGGCAACGACACCGAGTACGGCCTGGCCGGAGCCGTGTGGACCGCCGACGAGGAGCGGGCCGGGCGGGTGGCCGGGCTGCTGCGCCACGGCACGGTGTGGATCAACGACTTCCACCCCTACCTGCCGCAGGCCGAATGGGGCGGCTTCGGCAAGTCCGGCATCGGCCGCGAACTGGGCCCCACCGGCCTCGCCGAGTACCGCGAGGCCAAGCACGTCTACCGGAACCTCTCTCCGCGCCCCGTCCGGTGGTTCGCCGGCGGACAGGACGACGGCGTACGCGGCGGGCACCAGGAGGACCGGGCATGAGCCACCAGCACGAGCAGCACGAGCAGCAGGTGTACGACTACGTCGTCGTCGGCGGCGGGACCGCCGGTTCCGTGATCGCGTCGAGGCTGACCGAGGACCCCTCGGTCAGCGTGGCCGTCATCGAGGGCGGACCCAGCGACGTCGGCCGCGAGGACGTCCTCACCCTGCGCCGGTGGATGGGGCTGCTCGGCGGCGAACTGGACTACGACTACCCCACCACCCGGCAGCCCCGCGGCAACTCCCACATCCGGCACAGCCGGGCGCGGGTGCTGGGCGGCTGTTCCTCGCACAACACGCTCATCTCGTTCAAGCCGCTCCCCTCCGACTGGGACGAGTGGGCCGGGGCCGGGGCCGAGGGCTGGGACGCGGCCTCCATGGACCCGTACTTCGACCGGCTCCGCAACAACATCGTCCCCGTCCACGAGGACGACCGGAACGCCATCGCCCGGGACTTCGTGGAGGCGGCGCAGGAGGCTCTCGGCGTTCCGCGGGTCGACGGGTTCAACGAGGGCCCCTTCCACGAGGGGGCCGGCTTCTTCGACCTGGCGTACCACCCGGAGGACAACAAGCGGTCCTCGGCCTCGGTCGCCTACCTGCACCCCTTCCTGGACCGGCCGAACCTCCACATCGCCCTGGAGACGTGGGCGTTCCGGCTGGAGCTGGAGGGGACCCGGGCCACCGGGGTGCACGTGCGCACCGCCGACGGCGCCGAGCGCGTGGTGCGGGCCCGGCGGGAGGTGCTGGTGTGCGCCGGCGCCGTGGACTCGCCGCGGCTGCTGCTGCACTCGGGGATCGGACCGCGGGCGGACCTGGAGGAACTGGGCATCCCGGTCGTGCACGACCTGCCGGGAGTCGGCGAGAACCTGCTCGACCACCCGGAGTCGGTCATCGTGTGGGAGACGAACGGTCCGATACCGGAGAACTCGGCGATGGACTCGGACGCCGGGCTGTTCGTCCGCCGGGATCCGGCGGCCGAAGGACCGGACCTGATGTTCCACTTCTACCAGGTGCCGTTCACCGACAACCCGGAGCGGCTGGGCTACGAACGCCCCGCCCACGGCGTGTCGTTGACCCCGAACATCCCCAAGCCGCGCAGCCGCGGCCGGCTCTACCTGACCAGCGCCGACCCCGGGGTAAAGCCGGCCCTGGACTTCCGGTACTTCACCGACGAGGACGACTACGACGGCCGGACCCTGGTCGACGGCATCCGGATCGCCCGGCGGATCGCGGCCGCCGAGCCGCTGGCCAGCTGGCTGAAGCGCGAGGTCTGCCCGGGCCCGGAGGTCACCTCCGACGAGGAGCTCGGCGCGTACGCCCGGCAGGTCGCGCACACCGTGTACCACCCGGCCGGAACCTGCCGGATGGGCGCCGAGGACGATCCGCTCGCCGTGGTGACGCCCGACCTGAGGATCCGGGGGCTGTCCGGCATCCGGGTCGCCGACGCGTCCGTCTTCCCGACCATGACCGCCGTGAACCCGATGATCGGGGTGCTGATGGTCGGGGAGAAATGCGCCGAACTGCTGGGAGGTACCGCCCGATGAGCCCGATGAGCCCGAATGCGAACGGTACGGGGACTCGCCGCGAGGGGCCGGGCGGACCGGCGGGGTCCGGGCCCGGCTCAGGGTCCGGGGCCGGGTCCCGGTCCGGGTCCGTCTTCGCCGTGCGGAACCTGTGGAAGGTCTTCGGGCCGAAGGCCGGACGGGTCCCGGCCGACCCGGAACTGGCGTCGCTGGACGCCGCCGCGCTGCGCGAGCTGACCGGCTGCACGGCCGCCGTCCGCGACGTCTCCTTCGACGTGCGCGAGGGCGAGGTGTTCGTGGTGATGGGCCTGTCGGGTTCCGGAAAGTCGACGCTGGTCCGCTGCCTGACCCGGCTCATCGAGCCGACCTCGGGCAGCCTGCGCTTCGACGGTGAGGACGTCCTCGCCATGGACCCGGCCCGGCTGCGCGATCTGCGCCGGCACCGGGCCTCGATGGTCTTCCAGCACTTCGGTCTGCTGCCGCACCGCACCGTGCTCGACAACGTTGCCTACGGCCTGGAGGTCCAGGGGGTCGGCCGCGGCGAACGGCGCGAGCGCGCGGCGGCGTTCGTGGCGAAGGTCGGTCTGGAGGGCCTGGAGGGGCGTCGGCCCGGGCAGCTCTCCGGCGGTCAGCAGCAGCGGGTGGGGCTGGCCCGCGCACTCGCGGTGGACCCCGAGGTGCTGCTCTTCGACGAGCCGTTCAGCGCGCTCGACCCGCTGATCCGCCGCGACATGCAGGAGGAGGTCGTCCGGCTGCACCGCGAGGAGGGACGCACCATGGTCTTCATCACCCACGACCTCGGCGAGGCCCTGCGGCTCGGCGACCGGATCGCGCTGATGCGGGACGGCCGCATCGTGCAGCTGGGCACGCCCGAGGAGATCGTCGGCTCCCCCGCCGACGACTACGTCCGCGACTTCGTACGGGACGTGCCGCGCGAGCAGGTGCTGACGGTCCGCTCGGCGATGCGCCCGGCGCGGGCCGAGGAGACCGGGGCCGGACCGGCGCTGGCGCCGACCGCGACCGTCCACGAGGCCATCGAGGCGGTCGCCCGCACCGGGGAGAACGCGCGGGTCGTCGAGAACGGGCGGTGCCTGGGGGTGGTGGACCAGTCGGCGCTGCTGGGTGTGGTCGCGGGGGTCACCGCCGCGGAGCGGAAGGCGGTGGCCTGATGTACGCCCCTGCCGCCACGGCCGGGCGCCGTGGTTCCGGCGGCGGCCCTCCGCGGGCCGGGTCCGGTGCGAGCGCCGGTTCCGGTGGCGCGAGGGCCCTGCTGCGGCGCCGCCGCGGCCGGCTGATCGGTGCCGGCGCGGCGCTCCTGCTCGGCCTGGGCGCCGTCCTGCTCGGCGGCGGCAGCTGGCCGGGCGGGCTGACGGTGGACGTCTCGGCGCCGCTGGACCGCGCCGGCGACTGGATCATCGACAACCGCGACGGCCATCCGCTCTTCCTCTACTTCCTCGGGCACGTCAGCAACGCCGTCGTCGTCTGCGTCCGCGGGGTGTACCTGCTGCTGCTCGGCCTCGGCTGGGCCGGGGTGACCGCGGCGGCCGGGCTGGTGGCCTGGCGGCTCGCGGGGGTGCGCCTCGCGCTGGTCTCCGTCGCCGCGTTCGCCGCGTGCGGGCTGCTCGGCATGTGGGTCCCCACCCTGCAGACCCTCGCCCTGATGGTGGTGGCGGTCCTCGCGTCCGTGGTGCTCGGTGCGCTCCTCGGGCTGGCCGCGGGCCTGTCCGGGCGGATGGACCGCGTGCTGCGCCCGGTGCTCGACACCATGCAGGTGCTGCCCGCCTTCGCCTATCTGCTGCCGGTGGTGCTGGTGTTCGGCATCGGCGTGCCGGCCGCGGTCCTGGCGACCGTGGTGTACGCCGCCCCGCCGATGGCCCGCCTCACCGCGCTCGGGCTGCGCGGCGCGGACGCCGGGGTCATGGAAGCCGCCGCCTCCCTCGGGGCGACCGGCCGGCAGCGGCTGCTGACGGCCCGGCTGCCGCTGGCCCGGAAGGAACTGCTGCTCGGCCTGAACCAGTCGATCATGATGGCGCTCGGCATGGCCGTGATCGCCTCGGTGATCGGCGCGGGCGGTCTCGGCGACCGGGTCTACCAAGCGCTGGCGTCCGTGGACGTCGGTGCGGCGCTCGCCGCGGGCGTGCCGATCGTGCTGCTCGCCGTGGTCCTGGACCGGGTCACCGCCGCCGCGGGCGCCCGGCTCGGGTCCGCGCCGGCCCCGGGCCCGGCCGGGCCCGGCCGCACCGCGGCCCTGGCCCCGGCCGCCCTGGCCGCGGCGATCGCCGGGATAGCGGCGGCCGGTCACCTCACCGGCCGGCTCGGCTGGCCGCGGGCCTGGACGGTGGACACCGCCGGGCCCGTCAACCGGGCCGTGGACTGGATGACCGCGCACCTGTACTCCGGGGTGCCCGTCGTCGGCGGCACCGCCGACTGGGCCTCCCACTTCACCACCGGGGTCCTCAACCCGCTCCGCTCCGGCCTGCAGTGGCTTCCCTGGTGGTCGGTCCTGCTGGCGGTCGGCGCGCTCGCCCTGCTCATCGGCACCTGGCGGACCGCCGCCACCGCGGTCCTGGCGATGGCCGCGATCGGTGTCCTCGGAGTGTGGCGGCCCGCCCTCGACACCCTCTCCCAGGTGCTGGCCGCGGTCGCCGTGACCCTGCTGCTCGGCTTCGTACTCGGCGCGGCCGCCGCGCGCGGCGGCCGCCCTGAGCGTCTGCTGCGGCCCGTCCTCGACGTGTTCCAGACGATGCCCCAGTTCGTGTACCTGATCCCGGTGGTCGCGCTGTTCGGCGTCGGCCGCGCCCCCGCCGTGGCAGCGGCCGTGGTGTACGCGCTGCCCGCGGTGGTGCGCATCACCGCGCAGGGCCTGCGGGCCGTCGACCCGGGCGCGGTGGAGTCCGCGCGGTCCCTCGGGGCGACGGGGCGCCAGCAGCTGCTCCAGGTCAGGCTGCCGCTGGCCCGGCCGGCGCTGCTGCTGGCCGTCAACCAGGGCGTGGTCCTGGTCCTGGCCGTGGTGGTGATCGGAGGCCTGGTGGGCGGCGGGGCGCTCGGCTACGACGCCGTGTTCGGTCTCGCCCAGGGCGACCTGGCGACCGGACTCGTCGCCGGTGCCGCGATCGTCTGCCTGGGCCTGGTGCTCGACCGCGTCACCCAGCCCACGGAACGCCGCACCCACACCGGAAAGGGGGCCTGAGATGGCTCGCACCCGCATCACCGCCGCCGTGGCCGCCGTCGCGGCCCTGGCCGTCGGGGCCGGCCTCACCGGCTGCGGCGCCGCCGACATGACCCGCCAGTCCTCCCCGTTCGCGGACACCGAGGGGGCTCGGACGGTGACGCTGTCCGTGCAGTCCTGGGTGGGCGCGCAGGCCGACGTCGCCGTCGCCCAGTACCTGCTGGAACACGAACTCGGCTACCGCGTGGACACCGTGCAGATCGACGAGGTACCCGCCTGGGACGCGCTCAGCCAGGGCCGGGTGGACGCCATCCTGGAGGACTGGGGGCACCCGGAGCAGGAGGAGCGGTACGTCGACGGCAAGGGCACCATCGTCCGCGGCGGCGACCTGGGGGTCACCGGGCACATCGGCTGGTTCGTGCCGACGTACTTCGCCGAGCGGCACCCGGACGTCACCGACTGGAGGAACCTGGACAAGTACGCCGCCGAGCTGCGCACCGCGGAGAGCGGCGGCAAGGGGCAGCTCCTCGACGGCTCCCCGTCGTACGTCACCAACGACAAGGCGCTCGTGAAGAACCTGGGCCTGGACCTCCAGGTGGTCTTCGCGGGCTCCGAGGCGGCGCAGATCACGCAGATCAAGCAGTTCGCCAAGGAGGGGAAACCCTTCCTGACCTACTGGTACGAGCCGCAGTGGCTGTTCGAGAAGGTGCCCATGACGGAGGTGGAGCTGCCCGCGTACGAGAAGGGCTGCGACGCCGATCCGGAGAAGGTGGCCTGCGCGTATCCGCACACGCCGCTGCAGAAGTTCTTCAACGCCCGGTTCGCGAAGGACGGCGGTGACGCGGCCGCCTTCCTGAAGAGGTTCCGCTGGACGAAGGAGATGCAGAACGACGTCGCCCTGATGATCGCGGAGGAGAAGCTGCCCCCGCAGGAGGCGGCGGCCCGCTGGGTGAAGGAGAACCGGGCCACCTGGCAGACCTGGCTGCCCGCCTGACGGCGGGCGGCGGGCACCTCGGTGGACGGCTGCTACCGGTCGCGGGCGATGCTCCAGGGCGGCATGTGCTCGAAGAACGCCACGGCGTCGGGACGCCAGCGGTCCCGCCAGGTGGCGGCCCGGGCCGCGGCCCGGTGTGCGTGGTCGGCGGCGTCGGCGCGCAGCTGTCGGTCGATGCCGTGGGCTCGCGCGATGCCGCGTATGCGGTAGAGGGTGTCGTCGTCGCAGCCCGGGTCGCCCAGGGCCGCGTTCAGCAGCTTGCGCTCGGTCTCGTCGCAGACGGTGAGGAGGGCGCGGACGGCGTAGCTGCGGCGGCCGGAACGGATGTCGGAGCCGACCGGCTTGCCGAGGGATTCCGGGTCTCCGAACAGGTCGAGCCAGTCGTCGTGGATCTGGTTGGCGATCCCCAGCGCGGTGGCGTAGGTGCGCAGTTCGCCGTCGTACGGGGCGAGGTCGCCGCCGGCGGCCAGCAGGCCGAGGCGCAGCGGGGCGAGGACGGAGTAGCGGGTGGACTTGTACTCGGTGACCTCGTGCAGGAACTCGGTGTCGGGGGCGGTGCGGAAGTCGCGTTCCAGGTCGATCATCTGCCCCGTGATCGTGGCGGCCGCGGTGTCGGCGTGGACGGCGGCCATCGCGAGGACACGGTCGGCGGGCAGGGGGCTGGTGAGCAGGGCGCGCGTGGAGAGGAAGGCCGCGAGGTCGCCGGCGAGCAGGGCGAGGGCGAGGGCGGTTTCGGGCCCGTCGGGAAACTCCTGGCGGTAGGCGTAGTAGGTGGAGGGGCCGCCGCGGCGTACGGGGGCGTCGTCGATGATGTCGTCGTGGATCAGGCCGTGGGTCTGCAGCAGTTCGATGCTGATCGCCGCTTCGTCCAGTCCCGGTACGTCCTGGTCGGTCACCAGCGCGGCGGCCTCGTGCAGGAGGATGACGCGCAGCCGTTTGCCGCCGCGCAGCGACATGTCGCGCACCAGGTCGAGGGCGCGGGCGGGGAAGGCGCCGTGCCGCGGCAGCTCGAACGCACCGCCCTCGGGGTCGGTCAGGGAGTCGAAGTAGGCCGCGAAGCGGGCTTCGAACCGGCGCTGGTGGGCGGACGCACGCTGCCGGGCAGCGGAAAGGGCTTCGTTCACCCGCACAGCCTCGCACCGATCGGGGTGTGCCGATCGCTCGCGGCCGCCCGGAACGGGCTCATGCTGGCAGCATGGGCGCCCTGTGCGCCGCACGGTCCTGGCCGGGCCCGGAGTGGTACGGCCCTTCGCGGGAGGCTTCCTGATGTCCGCACCCCACCACCGCCCGGAACCGCTCGCTCCGGCCCGGGAACTGTTCGACGTTCCCGAGGACGTCGCCTATTTCAACACCGCCAGCCTGGCTCCGACCCTGCGTGCCGGGCTGGACGCCGGCACCGCTGCACTCCGGTGGCGGGCGCAGCCGTGGCGGATCGGGGCCGGTGACTGGTTCGGTGCGGCCGAGGAGCGGCGGGGGCTGTTCGCCGCGCTGATCGGGGCGGGTGCGGACGACATCGCGCTGGTGCCGGCGACCAGTTACGGGATGGCGGTGGCCGCGGCGAACCTGGACGCGGCGCCGGGCAGCCGGGTGCTGGTCCTCGCCGACGAGTACCCGTCAGGGATCTACACGTGGTGGCGCTTCACCGAGCGCACCGGCGCTCGCATGCTGACCGTACGGCGCGAGGCCGGCCAGAGCTGGACCGAGGCGGTGCTGGCGGCCCTCGACGATTCGGTGGCCGTCGTGTCGGTTCCCCAGGTGCACTGGACCGACGGGACGTGGCTGGAGCTGGAACGCATCGCCGAGGCCGCCCGCGGCACGGGGGCGGCGCTGGTCGTCGACGCGAGCCAGTCCGCCGGCGCCGTCCCGCTGGACGTCGGGGTGCTACGGCCCGACTTCCTGGTCAGCGTCGGGTACAAGTGGCTGCTGGGGCCCTTCGGTCTCGGCTACCTCTACGCCGCTCCCGCGCACCAGGACGGGCGGCCGCTGGAGGAGAACTGGATCCTGCGGCAGGACTCCCAGGACTTCGCCGCCCTCGTCGACTACCGCACCGCGTACCAGCCCGGCGCACGCCGCTTCGACGTCGGGGCGCGCACCGCTTTCGAGCTGACTCCCATGGCGATCGCCGCTCTGCGGCAGCTCACCGCCTGGACCGTCCCCCGCATCGCGGCCACCCTGGAGACCACCACCGCCCTCATCGCGCAGCACGCCCGGCGGCGCGGTCTGCACGTCCCGGGCCCGCACGGCCCGCACATGCTCGGCATCACCCTCCCCGCCCGCCTCCAGCAGGCCACCGCCCGCGCCCTGGAACGATCCGGCGTGTTCGTCGGAGCCCGCGGCAACGCCCTGCGGATCAGCCCCCACCTCCACACCACCGCCCACGACGTCGACCGGCTCTTCGACGCACTCGACACCGCCCTCGGCCATCCGCCCGCGTCCTGACCGTCCCGGGCGTCGGCGCAGGGGCGGCGCAGGCTGCGCCGTACGGATGGAATCGTGCCGTACGGGGCACGGTGCCGGGTCCTGGCGCGCGTAGCCGCCTACGTTCGCACTGCCCCCGCCCTCCACGAAAGGCAGAACCCGTGCGATCGCCGCGCTGCGCCCTGACCGCTCTCGCCGTCGGCGGCATCCTCCTGGCGGGCGCGTCCGCCGCCTCGGCCGATGACGGCTTCTTCGTCTACGCCCCGATCGACAACACGTACTCGATCGTCTTCGGCGACCTGTCCCAGATCGCGGGGGACGACGTGTTCAACGCCGGCCGCGACAACACGGTCGGCTCCCACAACGGCACGGCGCCGGCCGGCGACCTGGGCGCGGCGTCCCTGACGGGCACCCAGATCCTGAGCGACGAGGCCCTGATGCAGGGTGCCGCCGGCCAGTGGAGCGACAGCGTCCTCGGCGGGTGACACCGGTATGCGGTGAACCGCAAGGGCAACCCCGCATACGGTCCGGTGCCGGGAGGCACGGGCCCGGGGCTGCGCGAACCGAGACCGAAACGAGTCCGGTACTTTGCCTCAGCGTTCGCCCACCGTGATCCCGACCAGGGATGATGACTCCTCGTGCTCACGAACATCATCACTGCCGTCGGTCTGGTCGTCCTCCTCTGGGCGATCGTCCACACCACCCGCATAGCCGTTCGCAACCGGAAAGCCCGGGGCTTCGACGCCGCCGCCTACGGCCTCGTCCCGCGCGATCGGCTCGACAGCCGTCGCTCCGGCCCGCCCAGCGACGAGCCCGCGCTGCGCGGCGCCGTCGAGGCCGCCCTTCACGGCGAGTGGGAGCCCGCGGCCGGGCTCCTCGCGGACACCGCGGAACGCCGGGACTGGGCGGAGCGCTGGCGGCTCGTCGAGGCGTTCGCGGACCTGGCCGTGGAGGACGAGCGCTGGCTGCGGATCTGGCGCGCCAAGCGGCCGCAGGACGCGGACCCCGTCGTGGTCCACGCCCACGCCCTGCTGCTCCGCGCCTGGGCGGCGCGCGGCGAGGAGACCATCGACCAGACCTCCGCCGAGCAGGTGGCGCTGTTCAGGGAGCTGCTGCCGACGGCCGTGTACGCGGCCCAGGAGGCGGCCAGGCTGGCACCGGCCGATCCGTCCCCGTGGGTCACGATGGTCGCCGCCGCGCGGGGACTCGGGCTGCCCCACGAGGAGTTCCGCGGTCTGTGGAGCGAGGTCACGAGCCGTGCGCCGCATCACTACGACGCGCACTGGCACGCCCTGCAGTACTGGTGCGCGAAGTGGCACGGCTCCCACCGGCTGATGTTCGAGTTCGCCAAGCAGGCCGCGGTGTCCGCTCCGGCCGGGAGCCTGCTCTCCGCCGTCTACCTGCACGCCGTGTACGAAGCCACCCTCCAGGACGGAGACGCGGCCTACCGCACCTGGGTCACCAAGCCCGTGCTCGCCCGCGTCCAGGCCGACCTGGCGCAGGCCGCTCCGGGGGACCGCCGGCTCCCCGCGGTACGGCACCTGTACGCGGCCGTACTCGTGAAGACGGGGCGGTACTCGGAGGCCATGGCGCAGTTCCGGCTCATCGGCGGCTGGTGCGGAGCCGCCCCCTGGACCGACGCACGGGACGCCGCGGCGGCGTTCGACCACGCCCGCGGCCTGGCGGCCCTCCACTCGGGCCGCCCCTGAGGGGTCAGGCCCTTCGAGCGTCCCTCCGAGGGCGGGAAGTCAAGTCCGCCTAACCGGCCATCCCTGCGCCGTCGCGGAGGGGCGCCCTTTCGGCTTCCGGTTGGGCGCGGCGGCCGCGTCCGCCTCGATCAGCGCGGAATCGGACCAGCTCCGCTCCGCTGCCCGCCGCGCCGCCGGGCGGGACGCGGTCTCGGCCACTCTCCCCGACACCCCTTGCGCCGGCGGGGAGGCCCCGTGGTGAACTGGTTGAGCCGTAACCGATCAGATGCGTGAGCGGTACTGCGGCGCGTCCGGGCCAGGGTTGAAGAGCACCGCGTTTCGAGCGCAGCGCCGAGTGCGCGGCGGCAGGCGTGTGCGCCCCGGGCCACCACCGGTCAGTGTCCGCCCCCGCCTGCCTTTCCCCGCCTTGCGTCCTGGATGGAGTGATCGTGCACCACGGCTCCGACATGCCCGAAACACACTTTGAGCGAGTGGCCGTCACCGGCGGAGCCGGCTTCGTCGGCCGGCATCTCGTGACCGCCCTCAGCCTGTTGTCCCAGACGGTCACCGTCGTCGACCAGGCCCCCCTCCCCCCGGACCTCGCGGCCCTGCCCGGCGTCTCCTACGTCCGCGCCGACCTGCGCGACTACGGTGAGACCTTATTGGCGCTGCAGAGCGCCGACGTCGTGTTCCACCTCGCCGGGAACGCCAGCGGCACCGAGTCCGTGGTCAATCCCCGGCACGACTTCCACCTCAACGCCCTCGGGACCTGCAACGTCGGCAACGCCTGCCTGGAACTGGGCGCGCGCCGGCTCGTCTACCTCTCCTCCGCCATCGTGTACGGCACCCCGCGCCGCAGCCCGATCCGTGAGGACCATCCCACGCAGCCCTTCCTGCCGTACGGCGCCTCGAAGCTCTCCGGCGAACTGACCCTGCGCAGCCTGCACGCGACGGCCGGACTGCCCGTCGTCATCGGCCGGTCCTTCGTCGTCTACGGCCCGGGCGAGGACCCGCGCAGGGCAGGCGGCGAGGTCTCGCAGTTCCTGCGCTGGCACCTCAACGAGCAGCCCATCCCGGTGGTCGGCGACATCGACCGCAAGCGCCGCGACTTCATCCACGTCGAGGACCTGTGCCGGGCCCTGATGGCCCTGGCCGGCGGCGGCGCCGACGGCGGGACCTACAACCTGGGCACCGGCACCGCCGTCTCGATGCGCGAGCTGGCCGGGGCGGTGGGGGCCGCGACCGGGCGCCCGGCGCTGCTGGACGCCGACACCTCCAGCCTGGCGGACAGCTTCACCCTCCTCGCCGACGTCACCCGTCTGGAAGGGCTGGGGTTCACCCCCCGGGTCACCCTGACCGAGGGCCTGGCGCGCCTGGCCGGCCTGCTCGGCCCCTTCCCCGAACTCCCCTCCGCCAAGGCGTTGTTCCGCCGCGAGCCGCCGGCCCGCCGGAGCCTGACGCTGACGGCCTCCGTCGGGGCCGGTGAGGAGGCCCGGACGTGCTAGCCGTCGACGGAGGTTCCCCGCTGCTCGCCGAGGACGAGGTGGCGCCCTGGCCGCACATCGTCGACGCCGACCGCAAGGCCGTGCTCGACGCGATGGAAGGGGCGACCCCCTGGCACTGGCCCATGCGTACGGTGCGCGACCTGGAGGACGCCTGGGCCGGGTTCACCGGCATGCCCCACGTGCTGGCCGCCAACTCCGGTACGGCCGCCCTGCACATGGCGATCGCGGCCGCCGGCGTGGAGCCCGGCGACGAGGTGCTCGTACCGGCCGACACCTTCCTCGCCTCGGCCTCCTGCGTGCTCCAGGCCAACGCGATTCCGGTGTTCGTGGACACCGACCTCGCGACGTTCAACCTCGACCCGGCCCGGATCGAGGAACGGATCACCGACCGCACCCGGGCCGTCGTCTCCGTCGACCTCAACGGCCTGCCCGCAGACTACGACGCACTGCGGGCGATCACCGACCGGCACGGCCTCGTCCTCATCGAGGACGCCTCCCAGGCCCACGGCGCCACCTACCGGGGCCGTCCGGTCGGCTCCCTCGCCCCACTGAGCGGAGCCAGCCTCAACGGGTCCAAGACCCTGTCCGCCCTCGGCGAGGGCGGCCTGTTCGCGGCCCGCGACGAGGAGCAGCACCGGCTGGCGCGGCGCGTGCTGATGTTCGGCGAGGAACTGCCGGACCAGAGCCGGGACTACAACGCCCGCATCATGGGCTGGAACTACCGCATCGACGTCCTGGCCGCCGCGTTCGCCCGCTCCCAGCTCACCCGCCTGTCGGAGATGTCCCTGGTCCGGCAGGCCAACGGCGCGACGCTCACCCGGGCCCTCGCCGAGGTACCGGGCATCCGCACGCCGGTCGTGCCCGAGGACCGCACGCACGTCTACTTCTTCTATCCGCTGCTCGTCATGCCCGAGGAACTCGGCCTCGACGGCCTGCCCGTCGCCGCCTTCCGCGACGCGCTCGCCCGGGCGGTGAACGCCGAAGGCCTGAACATCATGCGCTGGCAGCCGCAGCCGGTACCCGGTCAGACCCTGTTCCAGGAGCTGCGCGGCTACGGCCGGGGGTGCCCCTGGAGCTGCGGGCACGCCCGTCCCGGACACCACTACGATCCGGCGCAGTACCCGGTGAGCGAGGAGGTCTGCCTCCGCCGCCTGGTGCTGGGGCAGAGCTTCAGCTCTTTCGGCCCGCCCAACGACGTGCGGACGATGCACCGCTACGCCGAAGTCCTGTACAAGGTCCTTGTCGAGGAACGGGAGGGGCTGATCGCCCTGACCCGGCGGACGGCCGCCTCGGCAGGGCGCCAGTGACAAGGGGACGGACGTAGATGCGCGACGAGCCCGATCCCGGAACCGATGCGGGGGCCGGGGCCGTGGCCGGGGGCGGACGAGCGGCTTCGCAGTCCGTCCGTCACCGGAGCCGGAGTCCGCGCCGGAGCCGGAGTCCGCGGACGATGCGGCTGGCCGTCTGCGCGGTCTTCTTCGTCACCGGAGCCGCCTTCGCCACCTGGGCGGCCCGGGTACCCGCCGTCCAGAGCCGGCTGGACCTGTCCGCCGGGGAACTGGCCGTGGCGCTCGTCGGCCTGAGCGGCGGCGCCTTCCTCGGGCTGCCGCTCGTGGGCGGCCTGGTGGCCAGGTACGGCAGCCGTACGGTCCTGCGCACCGGCATGGCCGCCTACCTGGGCGCCCTCGCGAGCCTGCCCCACGTCCCGAACCTGACCGTGCTGACGGGGGCCCTGGCCGTGTTCGCGTGCGGCAACACGGCCGTCGACGTCGCGATGAACACCCAGGGCGTCCTCGTCGAACGCGCCTACGGCCGTCCGGTCCTCGGCGGCTTCCACGCCATGTTCAGCCTCGGCGGCATCACCGGTGCCACGGCGGGGGGCCTGGCGGCCTCCGCCGGAATCGGCATCCGGGCGCACTTCACGGTGACGGCGCTCGTCCTGCTGGTGGTGGCGGGGGTGGCGGCCACGGCCCTGGCCCCCGAACCACCGCCGGCCGAGGGCCCCTCCCGGGCGGGGCCCCTGCTGGCCCTGCCCGGCCCGGGCCTGTGGGTCCCCGGGCTCGTGGCGTTCTGCGCCCTGATGGGCGAGGGCGTGGTCAACGACTGGGGCGCGGTGTACCTGAAGGAGGAGACCGGGGCTTCACCCGGCGCCGCGGGCCTGGGCTACGCCGTCTTCTCCGCCGGCATGGTCGTCGGCCGCCTCACCGCCGACCGGCTGCGCGCCCGCCTCGGCACGGCCCGCTTCACGCTCCTGTGCGCGGTGGCGGCCGGCGCCGGAGCCCTCGTCCCGATCGTCGACGCGACGACGACGGCCGGCTTCGTCGGCTACGCCCTGCTGGGCCTGGGTCTGGCCGCGGTCATCCCCCTCGTCTTCGCCCACGCGGCCGCCCTGCGGCCCGAACGCGCCGGCTCCTCCATCGCCGCCGTCTCGGCGGTGGGCTACGTCGGCTTCCTGGCGGGCCCCCCGGTCATCGGCGCGCTGGCGGAGGCGACGACCCTGCGGTGGGCGATGCTGGTGCTGCCCGCGCTGATGGCTGCCATGGCAGCCCTCGCCCCCCGCCTGCGCCGCCCCTGACCCCGCCCGGCTGTTCAGCACCCTTGCGGCAGCGGTGGTACGAGGTGTCAGTCCGTGCAGGTGCCGATGGGCGTCGGGGCGCAGTTGGTGAAGATGTTGTCGGTGACGGTGGTGGTGCCGGTGAGGTTGACGGTCCCGCTTTCGTTGAAGATGCCGCCGGGGGTGTTGACGGGGGCGGAGTTGCGGGTCACCGGACTGTCGCGGACGGTCAGGGTGGCGCCGCGGTTGGCGAGACCGCCGCCTCCGTCGCCGAAGGAGCGGTTGGCGAAGACGGTGGTGCGCAGCAGGGTGAGGTTGCTGCTGCCGCGGGTCGTGACGCCGCCGCCGGCGCCGTCGGCTGACACGTTGCCTCGGATGAGGGTGTCGGTGACGGTTCCGGTGAGGTTGTAGGCGTTGATGCCGCCGGCGTCGAACTGGGCGGCGTTGTCTGTGATGTTGCTGTTGGTCACGGTCAGGGTTGCGTTGCTGCCGTCGATGCCTCCGCCGTCCGATCGGGCGGTGTTGCCTGCGATGGTGGAGCCGGAGATGGTGGCTGTGCCGTACGACTGGATGCCGCCGCCGTTTTCCGAGGAGTAGTTGTAGGTCACGGTGCTGTTGCGGACGATGAGTGTGCCTCCGCTGACGATGCCTCCGCCGTCGGTTCCGCTACCGCCCCTGTTCTTGGTGACGGTGGTGGAGTTGAGGGTGAGGGTGGTGCCGCTGTTCGCTGCGATGCCGCCGCCACCGGCGTTGAATGCGAGGCCCTCGCTGACGGTGAGGTTGTTCAGGGTGAGCCGGCCGCCGGGCCCGGTGACTTGGAGGATGCGGAAGGCGGCGGCGGACTGGCGGCGGATCGTGCTGCCGTTGCCGATGACGTTGATGTCGCTGGTGATCGCGGGGAGGCCGTTGCCGGGGTGGTCGGCGGCCGTGAGGTTGTAGGTGCAGCCGAGGGCGAGGAAGAGGGTGTCCGGGCCGGGGAAGGTGTTGGCCTGGTTGATGGCGGTGCGCAGGGCTGTCGCGCTACAGGGGACGGGCAGCGGGATGTGAGCCTGGGCGGGGGTGGGCAGGGCGACGAGCGCCGCCAGGGCCCCCGCAGCGCCCGCGAGGGCGGTGAGCTTGACCTTGAGCATGGTTCGCAAAATATGCATATCGCTTCTATGGGGCGCCGCGGGACACCGGCCGGTCCCCCGCATGGGGCACTCCCACCGCCCGGTCGGCCCCGCCCCGGCTCGACGGCCGTGCGTCCGGGGCGCGCGGGCCAAAGACCGTGGAACGGGGCCGTCGCCCGCCGGTAGCGTGCCCACGAACCACGTTCCTGGAGCGGACGAACGTACGTTCCGTCCGGCCCGGGCTGCTGGACCGGCTGCACGGCAACGACCCCGGCCTGGCGGCCGAGCTGCTGCGCGATCCGGTCCTGCTGCGCCGCAACCGCATCGCCCTCGACTGGGGCGACGCCTGGCGCCTCGACACCGGAGCGCCCGTGCCCCCTGACGCCGAAGCCATCGACGTCCAGGTCCGCTTCACGACGCGGATCCCCGTCCGGCCCCTTCGGCTGATCGCCGAGGGCTGCGGCCTCTCGCGAGCGGAGGCGGAGCGGCTGGCCGCCGACGGGCGGATCGTCTCCGCGGTCCGGCTGGGCGGCCGGCTGTCGGGCGACTTCGCCTTCACGCTCAAGCGCTGAGCCGGATCCCCTTCGTCCGTACGGCTGATGCGGAGTTTGGGCCGTACGGACGCGGGGCCGCAGCGCGGGCATGGCCGAGCGGGACGCGAAGACCGTGACCACGAAGGTCCCGGCGCGGCTGGACCGGCTGCCCTGGTCGCGCCGGCACTGGATGATCGTGCGCGGCCGCCGGCTCGTGCCGGTCAGCCAGGGGCCCCGGGACGCTCCGCCTTCGCCAGGGCCGCTTCGCGCCTCCCGCGCTCCTGCTCCGCCCAGGCGTCCGAGTCGATGCGCTTGCGGTAGACCTGCTCCGGTTCCGCCGCACCCAGGTGGACCGTCCAGACCCACATGACGGCCGACGCCACGAAGAGGACGCACGCCGCGAGCAGGTACGAACCGATCTCCTCGGACTCGTCGACGCCCTCCTCGTGCATGAAGCCCGGTACGCCGGAGACGAGTGCGTTCACCCACCACGCGAGCGCCACGTTGAAGAGGGCCAGGGAGATCCAGTACACGACCCGCATGCCCTTCGCGGGGCCGCTCAGCTCCCCCAGCAGGAGCAGACGCCGCAGCGTTACCGGCCCCGTCCGGTGGCGGGTGCCCGTATCCGATTTGGCGCGGCGGACGGATGCGTAGCAGTCGTCCAGCCAGCGGCCCGGATCCGAGTCCGGGTCCCGGTCCTGGTCCGGGGCCGCGTCCGGGCCACTGCTGCCCGCCTGCTCCCTGGCCTGGATCCAGCCGGTGATGAACTGGATCTCCAGCTGCGCCTTCTCCAGCTGCCGACGGTAGTGGTGGTCGGCGCTCCGCGCCTCGCGCCGGTCCCGGACGAGGAGGCTGACCCCGCCCACCAGGCCGCTGACCACGGGCACGAAGAACGGGGCGAACAGCACCAGGGAGTCCATGAATGCCACCGCACGCGCCTCCTCACCCGCCCAGCCTCCCATCACCGCCGCCCGCGGCCCCGTCCGCGCGGGCCGAACGGGTGACTGCCGTCGGGGACGGCTCCTTGCCTCCGCCCATCAGGCAGGGTCAGCTGGGCGGGGCGTCGCCGGCGCTGCCCGTCGAGACGACTCCGGCTTCGTAGGCCGCGATCACCAGTTGGGCGCGGTCGCGGGCCGCCAGTTTGGCCAGCAGACGGCCGATGTGGGTCTTCACCGTGCCCATGCTCAGGTGCAGGCGGGCGGTGATCTCGTCGTTCGACAGGCCTCGTGCGATCAGTCGCAGCACCTCCAGCTCCCGCTGCGTGACCCCCGTCAGCGTGGCCGGGGCCCGGTGCGGGGCGGGGGCGGGGCGGCTGGTGAAGTCCTGGATGAGGCGGCGGGTCACCGACGGGGCCAGCAGGGAGTCGCCCGCGGCGACGACGCGGATCGCGGCCAGGAGCTCCGCGGGCGGGGCGTCCTTGAGGAGGAAGCCCGCCGCGCCGGCGCGGAGGGCGGCGTAGACGTACTCGTCGAGGTCGAAGGTGGTCAGGATCAGCACCCTCGCCCCAGCGGTCTCCGGGGCCCCGCAGATCTGCGAGGTCGCCTCGATGCCGTCCGTGCCGGGCATGCGGATGTCCATCAGGACCACGTCCGGCCGGTGCGTCCGGGTGAGTTCGACGGCTTCGGCTCCGTCCCCCGCCTCTCCGACGGCGACCATGCCGGGCTCGTTGTCGACGAGGATCCGGAACGAGCCCCGCAGCAGCGCCTGGTCGTCGACGACGAGGACGCGGATGTCGCCGGTCATGCGGTGCGCCCCGTTCCGTCCTGCGGCAGGCGGGCCGAGACCGCGAAGCCCCCTTCGGGGCGCGGGCCCGCGCTGAACGTGCCGCCGAACGCCGTCGCCCGCTCCCGCATGCCGAGCAGGCCGTGCCCGCCCGGCCGTTCGCGGCCGGTGTCCCGTGCGCCGTCGTCCGTGACGTCGACGCGCACCTCGCGGGGGTCGGCCTCGACCGTCACCCGGCACCGTGCGGGGGCCGCGTGCTTGACCGTGTTGGTGAGGGATTCCTGGACGATCCGGTGCACGGCGAGGGCGATTCCGGCCGGCAGGCCCGCGTCCGGGACCCGGACCGTCAGCTCGACGTCCACGCCGCCCTGTCGCGCCCGCTCGGCCAGCAGGTCCAGTGCGGCGAGTCCCGGCGCCGGATCCAGCGGGGCGGCGGCCGTGCCGGTGCGCAGGACGCCCAGGGCGCGGCGCATCTCGGTCATGGCCGCGCGGCTGGTGTCCTCGATGACGCGCAGCGCCTCGACCGCCTCCTGCGGGCGGCGCTCGGCGACGTGTCCGGCGACGCCGGCCTTCACCGCGATCAGGCTGAGGCCGTGCGAGACGATGTCGTGCAACTCCCTTGCGATGCGCAGACGTTCCTCGGTGATGGCCGCGTCCGTGCGGCGCCGCTCCCGGTCTGCTTCCCGGTTCCGGCGGCCGCGTACGGCGACGCCCGCCGCCCAGCCGCCGCCGAGGACCAGCCAGACGATGGCGGTCACGCCGGCCGCCCCGCTCCAGGTCTCGGCCGGAGTGAGCACGGCTTCCCCGGTCAGGACCGCGGCCGCGGCGGTGGCGAGCGCGGCGGCGAGAACCGGTACCGCCCGCCGCGCGGGCGTGGTGAGGGCGACCGTGTAGAGGGTGAGGCCGACCGCGGTCCACGGCTCGCGCGTGATGTCCAGCAGGGTGGCGGCGACGGCTCCGGCGAGGGCGGCCCCCGCCGCCGGTACGGGCCACCGCCGGCGCACCGCGACCGGGAGGCCGGCCACCGCGGCGACGAGGACGCCCGCCCACACCGGTCCGGTGTAGGCGGGCTGGGTGCCGCTGCCGGGCATGCCGGCGAAGCCCGCGTAGGCGGCGGTCACCAGGAGCGCGGCGGCCAGGTCCAGCGCGAGGAGGTGGCTGTCGTGCGGTCGCCGGGGGAAGCGCATGATCCGACCGTACATCGTCAACCGGCCCGCCCGATCAGGGTCATGAGCACGCCGGTGCCGATGATCACGGCGCTCCAGCGCAGCACGGAGGCGCGGCGGGGGGCCCGACCGTCGCGCAGGACCGTGACGCCCAGCGGGACGAGGGCGAGGCAGAGTCCGGCGACGGCCACCACCGATGCCGGGCTGGTGCCCTTGAGGACACCGAGCGGCAGCGCGGCGGTCGCCGCGAGCGCGAGGGCCCGGACCGGGCCGAGTACGCGGGCCCGCCAGGCGCCGGCCGCGAGGAGCAGCCAGCCGCCCGTGATCGCGATGTTGAGGGCGCTGAAGACGTGGAAGGCGCCGTACGTCTGGGCGACGAACCGTGTCGCCTCCTCGGCGCCCTGCCGGTCGGCGAGTTGGAAGGCGAGGTGGTCCACCCCGGCGTGGAAGGTGCGGGCGAAGAGCCCGAGTACGGCGAACACCCCGCCCCACAGGGCCGGTCCCGGTCGCCGTCGGCCGATCCGGGCCGCGAGCGTGGCAACGGCGGGCCACAGCAGGAGGGTTCCGGCGGCGAAGGCCCCGTAGGCCGCCGCGATCAGACCGGGGTGGGCGACCCGGGCGGCGAGCTGGTCGGGGAAGAAGAAGTGGAAGGGCAGTCGGAGGAGGACCCCCGTGCCCAGCAGCAGTGGGGCGGCCACGAGCGAGACCCCGCCCACCCAGCGGCCGGGGAAGGGTGCGTCGCCGGACCACTCCACCGGCAGCGGCCGGGCCCGCGCCGGGGTGGGGGTGTCGTGTACGGGCTGCGTGCTCGCTGTCGTCGTCATGCCGAGAAGGATCCCGCCCGACGGGTTCCCCGGGCATCGGAGCACGGTCCGCTCCTGGCATCGGACCACGGTCCGACCCGACCAGGGTGTTCAGGGCCGCGGCATCGGACCTGCGTCTGATCGGACTCGCGCGGCGGGACCCCGGCGAGGGCATCGGGACACCACGGTCTAGGATCCGCGGCATGGACGAACGGGGGGCCGGGCCGGTGGCCTGGCACGTGCTGGAAGGGGTGCCGGCGGGCCGGGAGGAGGTGCCGGGTCTGCTGCGCGGGCTGGTGACTTTCGGGCAACGCCAGAAGTCGTGGCTCCGGTTGGCGGACAGGCTCGGCTGGCAGAGGGACACCCCGCTCTTCGCGCACGCCGTCGAGCACCTCCTCGCCCTGCTCCCGCAGCTCGACGAGCGTCGGCTGGTGCAGGTGCTCGACTTCCTGGCCCGGCGCGGCCACGGCGCCTGCGACAGCTCCGTCGGCGTGCACCGCAGGGCGTACGAGCTGTTCACGAACGCCTGGCCCCACGTGCTGCCCCTGGTGCCGCATCGGGCGGCGGGCGTGAGGACCGGCGCGGCCTGGGTCCTGCGCTCGATCCGCTGCGCGGAGCCGGCCGCGCTCGACGCGCTGCGGCGGGCTGCCGCCGTGGAGGACGATCCGACGGCGCTCGTTGCCCAGCTGATGGCGGTCGGGCAGCCGTCGCAGGAGAAGGAGTGGTTGCTCCCCTGGCTGGACCACGGGAATCCGATGGTCGCCCTGGCCGCCGCGCGGGGCGTGCTGGCATCGGGCGACGGGGACGCCGCGGACGGTGCCGCGGGCCGTGCCGTCGCCCGTGGGCTGGCGGCCGCCGGAGGGGAGCGCCTCGCCGAAGTACCGTGGTGGCCCCTCGGCTACGAGCCGGTCCGGCGCTTCGCGGAGCTGTCGGCGCCTTACCCGTACGAGTCCGCGGCCCTGTTCGAAGCGTTGGCCGGCCACCGGCACGGGGATCTCCGCCGCGCGGCCGTGGTCACCGCCGGTGCGCGGCTGCGGTACTGGCGCGGCCCGGCGCCGGAACTCTGGGCGGCGGTCGCGGCCGGACTCGACGACGAGCCCGACGTGGCCTCCGCGTCGGTCGAGGTCCTCGCCGCGGGCGGCACGGCGGCGGCCCCGTGCGCGGACCCGCTGGTCCGTCATGTCGAGCACTCCGGTGGCGTCGGCTGCGCGGCGAACGCCGATCCGGCGGTGCGGGCCCTGGTCGGCATGGGTGACGACAGGGCCGCCGACTGGTACGCCGCACGTCTCGGGAGCCACTGGCTGGATGTCGCCCCGCTGCCCGCCCGCTGGGCCCCGCGACTGCTGCCGGTCTTCCGCCGACGGCTCGCCGGCGACGGCACCGACGGCATCGGGGGCCACGCCGTCCCCAGGATCCTGCGTACGCTCGGCGACTGGGGTCCGGTGGCCGCGCCGGCGGTGCCCGAGCTGGTCGGGCTGTTGGACTCCCCCCTCGCCCGTACGGCGGCCGAGGCGTTGGGCTCGATCGGCACGGCCGCCGCGGCCGGGAAGGCGGCCCGCCCGCTCGCCGCACTCGTTGCCGCCGCTCCCGGACCGGGCAGGCATCCGTGGCACGGCGGTGCCCAGACCGCCGCGTGGGCGTACTGGCGCGTCACGGGAGACCCGGAACCCGCCCTGCGGGTGTGCGGGGCGGCGGCCCGGGCCGGCCTCGGGCAGCCGGTGCTGCGCCATCTTGCCGACCTGGGTCCGCTGGCGGCCCGGTATGCCGATGCGGTACGGCCGTTGCTGACGTGCCCCGGAGAGTGGAGCCGGGTGGGCGCGGCCGAGGCGTGGTGGCGGATCACGGGCGACGCGGAACCGGCCGTTGCGGCCCTGCTGCCGGAGCTGGCACCGTTGGCCCGGCACGCGGTGACGCCGCTGGTGGTGCGGACCGTACGGGTTCTCGGTGCGATCGGCGGTCCGGCGGCGGCGGCCCTGCCCGTACTGCACGAGGTCGCCGCGTCGCCCCGCCGCTACGGGAGCAGCATCCCGGGGGACGAGGAGCTGCTCCGGGCCGTGCGGGAGGCGCTGACCGCCATCGAGGCGAGCTGAGGGGACGCCGCCGCGTCACTCGGGCGGGCTCCCGCGGGTGGTCTGCGGCCGGCGACCAGGCTCTCGTCCCCGAGCCGGGGCCTTCGGCGGCGGTGAAGGCGGCGGTCTCCACTCGCCCGGGGGTTCGGCGTGTTCCGGTCCTCGACGAGGTGTTCGGGCAGGTCAAAGGGGCGGGCCGGGGGTGTTGACCGTCAGTCGGGGAAGGAGAAGTAGAGCGCGTCGGCGTAGAAGGACGCGAAGTGCGTCTGCCAGTCGGCCCGGACCGATGCCAGCCAGTCGTCGTCCTGGCCGGCGATCGCCGCCTCGGCCCGTGCGACGGCGGCGGGGACGTCCTCGGACACCAGGCGCCGGACGCTCTCTGCCGGATCGTCGCCCGACATCGAGACGATCTCGCCGGTCTCGAGGAGGAAGTACTCGGCCTGCTGCTTCTGCAGGTGAGCCGTGGTCCTGGCGACGCATTCGGCGAACTCGGCGTCGTCCTCCAGGCCCTTGCCGACCGCACTCAGGAGGTCGCGGAGCAGGGCCGCCCCGCCCGCATAGTCCGCGGCGATGCCGATCGGAGGGTTCCAGATCATGGACGGGACGACGGTCGTCCCGCGCCCCACCATGAGCTTGTGCGCGAGCGGGATGTCCCAGTTGTGCTCGGATATGCACCGGATCGGCTTGGGGATCTCTGCCTCGTTCGGCATCGAGTCCGCGGAGTAGAGGTATGAACGGTTCGCCATGTCGGTGACGCTAACACCGGGGACCGACAACGCCGCTCAGGTGCGGTCGGTCGCGCGCGGCGACCGCGTCCATCGGGCCGGCGGCGCGGAGGACCACGTCGAGGACGCGGTCCGGTTCGGCGGCGTAGCAGTGCGCGAACCAGGCCATGTTGGCCTCGACGACCGCCCAGCTCCCGTCGGCGAGGCGGCCGATGTCCAGGCACACGGCGCTGGGCAGGCCGGCGGCCGTGGCGTCGAGGACGGCGCGGGCGAAGGCACGGCTGCCCGCGTCCAGTGGCGCCGGGTCGAGGTGGCCGTGGACGGCGTACCGGCTTCCGGTGACGGCTTCGCCGTCGAGGACGAACAGCCGGTATTCGGCGGTGAACTCCACCACCCCGCTCACCAGGACCGGCGTGGATCCGTCGAGCCCGCCCGGCAGGGTCGTCCCGTCCTCGTGCACGGCGGCGGGCAGCAGGTCGATCTTGGCCGAGGGCGGTTTGACGAAGGCCCGCTCCCGCAGCGCGCGGGCCTCGGCGAGGTCGGTGAGTCGGACGGAGCGCCGCAGGAGGGCGTGCGGCAGGCGGGTCAGCCAGTCGTCGGCCGGTTCGAGGAGCCCGAGGCCCAGGGGGCCCGCCAGGCGTGCTGCCGCGAGGGGGCCGCCGTACCAGTGCGCCCGGCGGCCCACGGCGAGCGCCGCCCGGTCGGTCGTGTCGTAGCCGCGCCACGCCGCCGCCTTCGCGATGAGTTCGGCGGTCGAGCTGCGGGGTGCGGACAGGAGGAGTACGGGCGGGGTGCGGGCTTCCATCCCGGTGAGCCTAACGAACCCCGCCGTCGCAGCGGCAGTTGGGCGTCCGCGACCGCGCGGTCAGGGGAGGAGCCGGGCCAGTCGGTCCATTTCCGCTTCGGGGTGCGCCACGGGCTGGATGACGAGTTCGTCGACCCCTGACCGCTCCAGTGCGCCGATCTGCCGTCTGATCTCGTCCCCGGTACCGACGAGACCGAACGTGTCCACCAGGGACGGCACGACGAGGTCGCGCTCCTCGGGGGACAGCCGGCCGAGGTAGTTCCGGTAGAGCGCGTGGTGGCGGTCGGGGGCGGTGGCGGTGGTGCCGCGCAGCCGGAGCAGTCGGTCGACGGCGGCGGCCTCCTCCTGGGGCAGGGCCTCCCGGAAGGCCGGGTTCTCCACCGCGAGGACGAGTGCGCTCACGGCGATGTGCCCGATCGCGTCCTTGACGGCGTCGCCGTACCGGTCTTCGCCGTCGGCGAGGACGTGGAGGGAGGAGATCAGGTACGAGTGCGTCTTCCCGTTGTTGCCGACGGCCCGTGCCGCCGCCCGGCGGGCCCGGCCCAGCGCGGACCAGGCCTCGGGGGCGTGCAGCGCGAAGGAGATGAGTCCTGTGTCCAGTCGGCCCGCCACGGCGGCGGCCTTCGGGCCGAACGCGGCCACGACGAACTCCACCGGGTCCTCGGTGTTGACGTGGCCGTCGGCGTGCAGGAAGCGGACCCTGCTGGTCCCGGTTCCCTCGCGGTAGCCCGTCTCGCGGCCGGCGGTGAGATCCCGCAGGGCGGCCGTGAACGACTCCAGCTCCGCCGTCTTCGCGGGCCGCATGCCCAGGGTTCGGCGCGCGGTGTTGCCGGTGCCGACGCCGCAGATGATGCGGCCGGGGGCGAGGGCGTTGAGGCTGGCGAGGGCCGCCGCCGCGGCGGGTGCGGAACGCAGCGCCGGCGAGGTGACCCCGATGCCGAGTCCGATCCGGGTGGTCGCCTTGGCGCAGAGCGCGAGGCTGACGAACGGATCACCGTGGACCATCGGCGTGTCGTAGACCCAGAAGCTGCTGAAGCCGAGCTCTTCCGCGCGGGCGGCCAGGTGCTCCAGACCCGGGCGCGCAGCCATGACGATGCCGGTCCGCATGCCGATCCCTCTCGCCGTCGGGTTCCCCGCCTGCGCGACTCACGTTACGGCCTTCCCCGGTCGCGGGGGCGCTCACGCCGCTCGCCCGATCGGGGCCTCCCGCGACTCCTGACGGCCGTGATTGGTCTGTACCTACTGGGGGGTTGGCCGGAAACTTCGGGGATGGACCGGCTTTCGAACACCCGCCTCCCCGATCTGCCCCTGCACCGCCTGGAGGTGCCACTCCCCCACCTGCTGCCCTTCGCGATCGGGACCTTCGACACCATCGGCCCGCTGTCGCGCGCCGCCTTCCCCCACCGGCACACCTTCTACGAGATCGTCTACGTGACCGGCGGGAGCGGCGCACACGTGCTGGACCTGGTCCGGCGGCCGGTGGAGCCCCCGCAGTTGTGCGTGATCACCCCCGGGCAGGTCCACCACTGGGCCGAGGCGGACGGACTCACCGGGCACGTGGTGCTCTTCAACGAGGACTTCCTGCTGCCCCACGCGGACGACGCCTCCGCCCTGCGGATGCTGGCCGGCCGGCCCGGGCACCCGGCCGGCGACCAGGCCGCGGCGATCGCCGCCCTGCTGGCCGACATGGGCCGCGAGTACCGGGGCCTGCGGTCCGGGTACCAGAACGTACTGCGCGCCTGCCTGCACATCCTCATCGCCCGGGCCTCACGGACCCTCGGCCGCGACGGCGCCGCATCGGACGCCGCGGACGCGTCGGCTCCGGCGCGCGACCGGGCCGGGGAGCTGGCCTCAGCCTTCGGGCGGCTGCTCTGCGAGCCCGGCGGGGCGCAGCGGCCGGTCGGCTGGTACGCCCGGGAGCTCGGCGTGTCCGCCGGGCACTTCCAGACGCTGGTGAGGCGGGCCACGGGACGTTCGCCCGGCAGCCTGATCCGGCAGCAGCAGACGCTGGAGGCGAAGAGGCTGCTGTCCGGGACGGACATGACCGTCCGCCAGATAGCGCACCTGGGCGGATTCTCGGACCCGGCGTACTTCTGCCGGTTCTTCAGGAGGGAGACGGGAATGTCGCCGGGCGAGTTCCGGAACTGGGCCGGTCGAAATCACCACGATCCCCGGATCGAGTCCATCGCCGCGCACCCGGACGGCCCGTAGGTTGACTGCTGGTCGCGAACGGACCGGTACCGTCCGGGGCTGATCCCCGCCAGGATCCGCCCCTCCCCCTTCGCGCCCCCACCCCCCACCCCCGTCCACGCGAGGAGGCCTCGATGCCCGTACCGGAGGAACCCACCGCAATACCCGAACCCGCGGGAGGCGGCAGCAGGGTCAGCCGCAAGACCGTCCTGCGCGCGGCCGCCGCGCTCGGCGCCGCCCCGCTGCTGATCGGCGGGCGGGTCGCGCTCGCCCGCGAGCAGACGGCCACCGGCGCCGCCACCCTCGCCCCGACCCCGGACTGCCACGACGGCGACGAGCCGACCGTGGAGCAGATGGAAGGCCCGTACTTCAAGCCCAACTCCCCGCTGCGGGACTCCCTGATCACGAGCGGTACGCCCGGCACCCGGCTCACCGTCACCGGTTACGTCTTCGGACGGGGCTGCCGCCCGATCCCCGGCGTGCTGCTCGATTTCTGGCAGGCGGACCACAACGGCGCGTACGACAACAGCGGCTACCGCTTCCGCGGGCACCAGTTCAGCACGGCCCGGGGCTCGTTCAGCCTGACCACCGTCGTTCCCGGGCTCTACCCGGGACGCACCCGCCACCTCCACGTCAAGCTCCAGGCGCCCGGACGCCGCGTGGTCACCACCCAGCTGTACTTCCCCGGCGAGCCGCGCAACAGCACCGACAGCCTCTTCGACAGCCGCCTGCTGATGAACCTGCGCCAGGCGGGGCCCGGGCAGGAGGGCACCTTCGACTTCGTCCTGGACGTGCCCCAGGACCCGACCACCCCGCCGACCACTCCCCCGCCGACGACTCCGCCCACGGGCACCTGGACTCCGGGCCGGGCGTACCGGGCGGGCGACGGGGTCACGTACGCGGGATCCTCGTACCGCTGCCTGCAGGCGCACACCGCGGTCGTCGGCTGGGAGCCGCCGAACGTCCCGGCGCTCTGGCAGCGCCTCTGAGGAAGGGGCCCGGTCGGCGGGGCCGGGCGGCCGGTGGGCGTGACCCGACGCACCGCGGCGGCCGAGCCGCCCGCCGGGCTCGACGCCGTCGCGGCCCGGGCCGGGCGCTCGCGGCTGGTGACCCGGGCGGCCCGGCTGCGGGACGCCCCGCACCGCGACCGGGAGGGGTGAGGGCGTCCCTCAGCCGTGCTGCCACGGCGGTGCCGGGACACCGTCCACGGGGTTCGGGATTCCGAAACCGGCGGTGACGGCCGTGTGGAGGAGCAGGGTGTCGGCGCCGTGGCGGGCGACCAGTTGGAGTCCCACGGGCTCGCCGCCGGGTGTGGTTCCGGCGGGCAGGGTGAGCGCCGGGTGTCCGGAGATGTTGAAGGCCCAGGTGAGGGCCACGCTCATGCGGGTTCCGGGGCCGTCGTGGCCGTGCGGGGGGTGTGGTGTGGTGGGGGTGGCGATGACGTCGCACGCGTCGAAGGTCCGTCGCAGGCGCGCGTTGTTCGCCGAGACCAGCGCTTCGGCTCCGGGGTCGCGGGCGTCGGCGCGCAGAGCGGTCCATGCGGGGGCGGGGTCCTGGAGCTCCACCGGGAGGGCGAGGAGTTCGCACAGGCCGGCGCGGGCGATCCGGTCCAGGGCGCGCCGGGCGGTGTGGGCGACGTCCGGGTCGGTCGCGGCGAACCCGAGGGTGGCTGTCCAGGCCACCTTCGGCCTCGTGGGAAGCGGGGGTGTGGTCGTGGTGGCGACGGCGCGGAGGTAGGCGGCGGCGTCGTGCGCGGTGCGGGTCAGCACGCCGGGGGTGTTGAGTCCGGCGCGGTCCCGGGAGGGCAGGAGCCCGTTGGTCGGCTTGAGGCCGATGACGCCGCACCAGGCGGCGGGGATGCGGACCGATCCGGCGCCGTCGGATCCGGTGGCGAGCGGTACGAGGCCGGCGGCGACCGCGGCGGCGGAACCGGCCGACGAGCCGCCCGGCGACCAGGAGGGGTCGAGGGGGTTGAGGGTGGGTCCGCGGTCGGTGGAACCGTAGGTCTGCCAGCCGGTACCGGCGCCGGGGACGGAGGTCGCCCCGATCGGTACGCACCCGGCGGCGGCCAGCCTCTCGTTCTGGAACGAGCCCGGGCCCTCGCTCGCCTTGACCCCGATCGGCACCCCGGCCAGCGGCAGACGGGCCCCACCGGCCACCGCGGCGTCGACGGCCGCCGCCGCGGCGCGGGCGGCGTCCGCCCAGACGGCCGTGAAGGCGCGCAGGTCACCGTCGCGTTCGGCGGTCAGCGCGAGGGCGGTGTCGACGACGTCCCGGGCGGTCACCCGCCCGCGGTTGACCAGGCCGGCGATCTCGACGGCGGACAGTGACGCGTACGGACGGTCTTCGAGCATTCGGCCTCCCCCGTGGACGGCCGCCAGCGTACGGGGGCGGGGGTCGCGTGCGGCCCCCGCCCCCGAGATCAGCGCCTCGCGGCCCGGTCAGACCTTGTTGTAGGTCGCGGTGTACCAGAGGGCACCGCCCTTGCCGGGGCCGCCGTCCTTCTTGTAGACGACGAGGTTGCCGTCGTCCTGGAGCAGGGCGTACGCGCCGGGGTTGTTGCCCGTGCCGGTCCGCCAGCGGGGCGTGGTGCGGCCTTCCTCGACGAGCGTCAGGTCCCCGTTGTCCTTGGGCGCCATCTGCAGGGTCACCCGGCGGCTGCCGCCGTAGGTGCCGCTGTTCCAGATGGCCTGGCCGTCCCGCTTGCGGTACATGACGAGGTTGTTGTCCTGCTGGAGCACCAGCCAGACGGTCGCGGACTGGGCCCAGTTGCCCGTCCACCAGCCCTCGGCGGCCGTGGCGAACTCGGAGCAGAACCAGGCCTGCCGCTCCGAGCTGCGGGTGGACCACCTGGTGGTGCTGCGGCCCTCGACGAGGAACTCGCCGCCGAGGAGCGATGCCTTGACGCTGCCCGTGCCCCCGCTGCCGTACGTCGCCGTGTGCCACAGGGCTCCGCCGGTGGCGGGGCCGCCGTCCTTCTTGTAGACGACGAAGTTGCCGTCCTCCTGCATCGTGGCGTACGCGCCGGTGTTGCCGTGGGTGCCGCTGGCCCACAGGGGAAGCTTGTAGCCGCCCGGGGTGCCGAGTGCGTAGAGCACCAGATTGCCGTCGGGCTGCATGACGAGCTCGGTGGTGCTCACCGTGTCCGCCAGGCGGGCCCCCGGCTCCAGGCGCTGGCCCGGGTAGAGCGTCGCGAGGACGCCGCTCTTGGGTCCGCTGCACTGGGCCGGCGCGGCCGCGGCGGGACCGGCGGTGGCCGGGACCAGGGTCGCCGAGGCTGCGAGGACGAGCAGGGACACGAAGGTTCTGCGGAGCGCGCGGGTGCGCATGGTGGGATCCCCCCGGAAGTGAGTCCGACCGGGCTGTGGTCGCCGGTCGTTCGAGGTCTCTTTCTACACCGTCCCTGACACGGGGAGCACGGGGGTCGGTACGGGGTCAGTAGGAGTGGTCGACGGTGACGTCGGCGGAGAGGCGCAGGGCTGCTTCGGCCGGTGCTCCGCGCAGGCCCAGGAGGGTGAGGGCCAGGGCGTCGATCACCGTGAGGTGGGCCAGGCGGCTGGCGACGGTTTCGAGGCCGAACACCAGGTCCTGGCCGCCGGCGACGAGGGTGCGGTCGGCGGTCTCGCTGAGCGGCGAGCGGGCGTAGCTGGTGACGGCGACGACCCGGGCCCCGGCCTGACGGGCGCGCCGGGCGGCGTCCACGGTGCTGCGGGTGGCGCCGGTGTGGCTGATGGCCAGGCAGACGCCGGCGGGCGTCAGCTGCGAGGCGGCCAGCTGCGCGGTCAGCGGGTCGGCCGGGGCGTCGACCGCGCAGCCCAGGGCGCGCAGCCGGTAGGCGGTGTCCAGTGCGACCGCGCCGGACAGGCCCGCGCCGACGACCACGGTGCGGGGGGCCGCGTCGATCAGTGCGGCCGCCGCCCGCAGGTCCTGGGGGGTCACGGTCGCCGCGACCCCGTCCAGGGCCTCCCGGCCGGCGCGGATCGTGTCGGCCAGGGCGCGGGCGGCGGGGTCGGTCTCCCGGGAGGGCTCCGGGGCGGGTGCCTGCCCGGCAGCGACGATCTTCAGCTCCTGGTATCCGCGGAACCCCAGCCGCTGGCAGGCCCGTACGACGGAGGACGGCGCGGTGCCGGCCAGGGCCGCGACGTCGCTGACGCTGAGCCGGACCAGCTCGGCGCCCTTGTCCAGGACGACCCGCGCCACCCGTGCCTCGGTGTCGCGCAGCTCGGGGAGGCGGGCCCGGATGTGGGCGGCGAGCCCGCCCGGGGACGTGGAATGGATTTCCATGCGTTTACGCTAGCAGGGAATTCTGTTCCATAGCCTGATCGTGGGGAGGGCCCCGTGTCCGCCAGCCTGCCGTCCGTGACGGGTGCCGCCGCCGTGCCCGCCGTCGTCCTCGCCTCGGCCGTGCTGCACGCCGTCTGGAACGGCCTCACCCACGGCCTGCGGGACAAGCTCGCCGGGTTCACCCTGATCGGCCTCGTCTCCGCGGGCTGCGGAGCCGTGCTCGCCTGCCTCGCCCCGGCCCCCGCGCCGACGGCCTGGCCGTACATCGCGGCCTCGGCCGCGCTGCAGGCCGCGTACCAGCTCCTACTGCTGCGCGCCTATCAGCTCGGGGACTTCGGCCAGATGTACCCGACCGCCCGGGGCACCTCGCCCGTGGTGGTGGCCCTGGTGTCCACCACCCTCCTCGGCCACTCCCTGGCCGCCGGGCAGGCCCTCGGCATCGCGGTGATCGCCTGCGGACTGGCCGGGCTCGCCCTCGCCGACGGGATCCCCGGCCGCGCACAGCTGCCGGCGCTGGCCGCCGCGGTCGGCACCGGGGTGATGATCGCCTCGTACACCCTGGTCGACGGCAGTGGTGTCCGCGTCTCCGGCAGCGTCCTCGGTTACGTCGCCTGGCTGTTCCTCTGCCAGGGGCTGGTCCTCCCGCTGCTGGCCGGTGCCCGCCGGGGCCGCGCCCTGTTCACGGCACTGCGCCCGCTGTGGGGCCGGGGCCTGGCGGGCGGGCTGCTCTCGCTCCTGGCGTACGGCCTCGTGGTGTGGGCGCAGTCGCGGGGCGACCTGTCCACCATCGCCGCGCTGCGGGAGACCAGCATCGTCTTCGGGGCCCTGATCGGTGCGGTGGTGTTCCGCGAGCGGCTCGGCAGCCGGCGGATCGCCGCCAGCGCCGCCGTCCTGGCGGGGATCGCGGTGCTCCAGCTGGCCGGCGGCTCCTGAGGCGCCGGGCTCAGTGGAGGCAGAGGCAGAAGGGGTGGCCGGCCGGGTCCGCGTAGACGCGCCAGTTGGCGTCCGGGCGGAGCCGGTCGGTCCGCTCCAGTACGGTCGCGCCGAGCGCCAGCGCCCGCTCCTCCTCCCCTTCGAGGTCGTCCACGTCGAAGTCCAGGTGGAGCTGTTGGGGACGCCGCCGACCGGGCCACTGCGGCGGCTGGTAGCCGTCCACACGCTGACAGGCGAGCGGTGTCCCCTCGAAGCCGTGCACCTCGACCCAGTCGGGGTCGTCGGGGTCCGCTACGACGCGGCCGCCGAGCAGGTCCGCGTAGAACCGCGCGAGCCCTGCCGGGTCGGCGCAGTCCAGTGCGATCGCCTGTAGCTTCCGGATCACTTCAGACTCCCTCTCGACTCGGCGTACCGGAGGGCTCGTACCCGGCACGGGGGCGGGCATGCGCGTCGGGGCGCGGGCGGTAGCGGGAGACGGCCACTCCGGCCAGGCAGAGCAGTCCGCCGAGGAGGGTGAGCCAGGCGGGCACCTCGCCGAGGAGGATCCAGCTCAGGAGGACGACGATGGCCGGCACGGCGTACGTCGTCGCGCCGAGCTTGCCGGCCGGCATCCGGGCGAGGGCGTAGGTCCAGGTGGTGAAGGCGAGGGCGGTCGGGACCACGCCGAGGTAGACCATGTTCAGGGTCGCGGAGAGCGGGGCCCGCGGGACCTCGGCCAGCAGCTGTCCGGCGAAGGGCAGGCAGGCCGCGGTTCCGGTGAGGCAGCTGTACGTGGTGATCTGCAGCGGCGTCCCGTACGAGAGCGCCGGCTTCTGGGCGACGACGCCGGTCGCGTACGCCACCGCCGCGAGCAGGCACAGCACCACTCCGAGGACCGAGGTCGAGCCGTCGCCGCCGGACGACATAGACAGGCCGACGACCACGGCTCCGGCGAAGGAGACCGCCATCCCGGTCACGAGCCGCGGCGGCAGGGCCTCGCCGAGGAGGCGCGCGGCCAGGAGCGCCATCAGGATCGGCCCGGTGTTCACGAGGAGGGAGGCGGTGCCCGCGTCGACGAGGCGCTCGCCCCAGTTCAGCGCGAGCGTGTAGCCGGCGAACCAGACGAGGCCGGACAGCAGGATGCCGCGCCGGGCACCGCGCGGGGGCAGGCCCTCGCGGCGCAGGAGGAGCAGCGCCACGAGGACCAGCGAGGCGGCGAGGAGCCTGCCGAGGGCCAGCGCCCCCGGCGAGTAGGCGGCTCCGGCGCTGCGGACGGAGACGAAGGCGGACGCCCAGGCGAACACCGTGAAGCAGACGGCACCGAGGGTGAGGAGAGGGGGCGCAGGGGCACGGGGAGGGGTCTTCATGCTTCCCCACCCTACACTCAACATTTCGGTGAGTACCGAAGTATTTTTACTGGGCTGCCGGATGTTCAGCTCCACGCCGCCGGAGTGAGGCCCAGCAGTTCACCGAGGGCCTCCTCCCCCGCCCCCGTCACCAGCAGGCCCCGTCCACCGTCCTCCGGGCGGACCACCCAGCCCTCGGCCAGGGCGCGCTTGCACAGCCTGGCGCCGACCAGGCCGCCGAGGTGGCGGCGGCGCTCGGTCCAGTCCAGGCATGAGCTCACCAGCGGCCTGCGCCCCGCGCCCGCCACGTCGACGCCCGCCCCCGCGCACCAGTCGAGGCCCGCCCCGGTCAGCGCGAACACCGCGTCGGTGGCCAGCAGGCCCCGGTCCCGCATGGCGTCGGTCACGGCCATGCCGAGCCGGCCCGCGAAGTGGTCGTAGCAGGTGCGGGCCCGGGCCAGCGGATCGGGCGCGGCGACCACCGGAACGGTGTGCGCCGCGTCCCGGCCCGGGACGGCGTAGGAGGCCAGGGCGTCCACCAGGCGGGCGGTCGCGGCGTCGGCGATGCGCACGTAGCTGTGCCGGCCCTGCTTCTCCGTCACGCAGATCCCCGCTTCGAGGAGCCGGTTCAGGTGCCCGCTGACGGTGGACGGGGCGACCCCGGTGGTACGGGCCAGTTCGCCCGCGGTCCAGGCGCGCCCCTCCAGCAGGGTCATGCAGATGGCGGCGCGGGTCTCGTCGGCCAGGGCGGCGGCGAGGGAGGCGAGCCGGGCGGCAGGAGCGGGGGAATCCGCCGGGCCGGGAGCGGGTACGTCGTGGTGGTCCATGACTCCAGGGTGCCTCATCGCTTCGGCCCCAGGCGAATTGTTGTGTACGCGGGCTCACGGTGCGATGCCGTGCGGTGGTAGCGGTATCCGCCATTCCGGGCGTTCCGCTGGACAGACCGGAGAGCCGGGGCATACCTGGCGCGGGAGCGGGCCAGTACACGGGGGGGGGACCCACCGTCCGCGGGCAGACCGGTTCGCCGGCCGGCCCCGTTTCACCGGCTCACCGGCTCAGGCGCAGGGAGAAAGCGATGACCATGTCGACGATGGCCCGTCTCGCCGTGACCGTGGGTTTCACGACCCTGTTCACGGCGACCTCGACCCTGAGCGCCGCCGCCCGGCCCCCGGAGCCCAATGCGCCGCGGGAGTTCGTCGCGCTGAACTCCGTCGACCCCACGATCGTCCAGGAGATGCGCTACGTTTCGGCCCACAACTTCATCGGCGAGCGCATCGACGGCTACCGGCAGCCGGTCTGCATCCTGACGCGTCCTGCGGCCGAGGCCCTGCACCGGGCACAGAAGCGCCTCCTGCGGCAGGGCTACTCGCTCAAGGTGTACGACTGCTACCGCCCGCAGCGGGCCGTGGACCACTTCGTACGGTGGGCCAAGGACCTCTCCGACGAACGGCGCAAGGCGGAGTTCTACCCGAGGGTCGACAAGTCGCGCCTGTTCGAGGACGGCTACATCGCCGAGAAGTCCGGTCACAGCCGCGGCAGCACCATGGACCTCACGATCGTCCCGCTCCCCGCCGTCCCCGCTCCCCCGCCGCGGCCGGGGCAGGAGTCCGTTCCCTGTTACGCGCCGCAAGCGGAACGGTATTCGGACAACTCCGTGGACATGGGCACCGGCTTCGACTGCTTCGACACCCTGTCGCACACCGACGACCCGCGCGTCCAGGGCGCTCAGCGCGAGAACCGCCGGCTGCTGAAGACGGCGCTGGCCGCGGAGGGGTTCGTCAACCTGCCCGAGGAGTGGTGGCACTTCACGCACAAGCCCGAGCTGTTCCCCGACACCTACTTCGACTTCCCCGTCGCACGCCGGTCGGTGGCCGGCCACCGCCCCTGACGGCCGGACACCCGCGTCAGCCTGCGGCCCGCGGATCGCCCCTTCGTGTGGCACCTGCGCGTCGCCGTGGCAACGGTCCGTCACTTTCCGTAACGTCGAACGGGGCTCGGGTATCGCCCCCACGGACTCGACGACCAAGGAACGGCCATGCCCCAAGGACTGTCCATCCACATCGGCATCAACGAGATCGACGAGGCCCGCTACGGGACCAAGGGCGAGCTGAAGAACCCCGAGAACGACGCCCTGACGATGCGGGACCTCGCCGGGGCCAACGGGTTCGACACCCTCGCGACCCTGCTCACCAAGGACGCCACCAGCGAGAAGGTCACCTCCGTCCTTGAGACGGCCGCCGCCCGGCTCACCGCCGGCGACCTGCTGCTGCTCACCTACGCCGGCCACGGGTCCCAGGTCCCCGACAAGAACGGGGACGAGCCCGACCGCCGCGACGAGACCTGGGTGCTCTACGACCGGCAGTTCATCGACGACGAGCTGTACGCCCACTTCGCCGCCTTCGCCCCCGGCGTGCGCATCCTGCTGCTCTCCGACAGCTGCCACAGCGGCACCGTCTCGCGCGACGTCTCGCACTTCCTCGACGACGCGGAGCTGGTGCGCGCCTTCGACACCAGCGACCCGTCCGAGGTCCGCGCCCGCATCCGCGCCCTGCCGCAGGACGCCCAGTTCCGCAACTACCAGCGTGACCAGGAGCTGTACGACGGGATCCAGCGTTCCGTGCCCGCGCTGGACCTCCAGGACATCCAGGCCGACGTCCTGCTGCTCTCCGGCTGCCAGGACAACCAGACCTCCAGCGACGGCGTGGGGCCCAACGGCCTGTTCACCGAAGTCCTCCTCAAGACCTGGAAGAACGGGGCGTTCCGGGGAAGCTACACGGCGCTCCACCGCCAGGTCGTCGAGAGCATGCCCTTCTACCAGACGCCCAACATGCTGCAGACGGGCAGGCGCACCCAGGAGTTCGCCTCCCAGTCGCCGTTCGCCATCTGACCGACCCGCCGTAGTTCCCCGTAACTACCCAGTGGTAGTTATGTCTTGACCGGCCCGCGCGCCCGAGAGGGGTGCACGGGCCACAACCATGGGGGAACGTCTCGATGACGATGACATACCGTCGCGGCAGGCCAGTGCTCGCGACGCTTTCGGCGGGGATCGTCACCACCGCCCTCTTCCTGGGGTTCGCCGCTTCGGCCGAGGCGGCTCCGCTCCCGGACCCGGGGAAGGGCGGACCGGCGGCGGTGAAGCCCCTGCGCGAGGTACCGCCGATCCAGAACTTCGGCACCATCGACGGCTTCGGTCAGAACACCGAGCACGAACGGATCACCCGTGCGGCCCTGGCCTGCGCGCCCGGCGCCACTCCGGGTGCGGCCGGTGCCTGCTTCCAGCCGGCCTCCATCCGGCAGCTGGCGGGCGCGAACGGAACGATGGGGGCCATCGGCGCGCCGGACGCGGACCAGGTGTTCACCGAAGCCGCGCACTGCGACGGCGCCGACTACCTGAACGCGGCCGGCTACCCCCGGTCCCGGGCGCAGGCCACGTCGGCGCTGCTGTCCTGCGTCGCGCACCTCAAGGGCGAGTTCGACCGCGGGGTGGCGAAGGCGGACGTGCTCGTGAACGCCGCGGGCGCCGTCAGCGCCTCCGACACCGACCTCTCCTCCGACTGCACCTTCGTGCTGGGTGTCGCCGGGCGCGGCAAGTGCAACGCCATCGAGGGCTTCGGCCGGGCGCTGCACGGCACCGAGGACTTCTACTCGCACAGCAACTGGGCCGATCAGGCGGACAGCCGGTCCGCCATCGGCGTCGGCAATCCGCCGGGCCTGAACCGTACCGGTCCGGCGCCCTTCCTCCGGCTGGCCGCCGCGGCGCCCTCGGCGTCGGACATCCCCGCCGACCTCACGACGGGCTGCTTCAGCCTCATGCCGTGGGGCTGCGGCAAGCGCATCACCCACGGCGTCCTGAACAAGGACAACGGGATGATCGACCCGGTCACGGGGAAGGCGACCTCGCCGACCACCTCCAGGGGGCTGGTCGCCGGCAACTTCAACGCCGCCGTCCAGACGGCCATCGCCGACACCCGCTCCCAGTGGGACGGCTTCCGCAGCTCCCTCATCGCCCGTTACGGAACCGCCCGCGGGCAGCTCATGGCGTGCGCGATGACCCAGGACGACCCGGCCCGCGACTGCCGTTGACGATCACGCCGCGGAGGGGGTGGTGAGCCCCTTCCGCGGCGGCGGCCGGCGCGGCCCGGGTCTGCGCCGGTCAGCCGCGGGCGGCTGCTCCGGCCTTGGCCCTGGCCTCGGCCACGGCTTCCCTGACGGTCCGCGCCACGCGGGCCGCGTCGTCGGGGTTGTTCACCACGTCCGTGTTGTTCATGTCGATGACGAGCACCTCGCTGGCCGAGTAGTGCTTGTAGACCCAGTCGTCGTAGCCGGACCACAGGGTCCGGTAGTACTCGACGAGGCTGTCGTCCTGTTCGAAGTCGCGGCCGCGCAGCCCGATGCGGTACAGCACCGTCTCGAAGTCCGCCTTGAGGTAGACCATGAGGTCGGGCGCCTTGCGGTACGGCAGGCCGTCGATCTCGCGCATCATCTCGTCGAGCAGCCCCTCGTACACCTGCATCTCGAGGGAGCTGATCCGGCCCAGGTCGTGGTTGACCTTGGCGAAGTACCAGTCCTCGTAGATGGACCGGTCGAGGACGTTGTCGCCCTCCTTGTACGCGGCCTTGATGGCGGCGAACCGGGTCTGCAGGAAGTAGAGCTGGAGGAGGAAGGGGTAGCGCTTCGCCTGGATCTCCTCCGGGCTCGCCGTGTAGAAGAGCGGGAGGATCGGGTTGTCCTCCACGCTCTCGTAGAAGACCTCGCTCCCCAGCTCCTTGGCGATCAGTTCGGCCACGCTCGTCTTGCCGATTCCGATCATGCCTCCGACGCAGATCACCGACATACCTCACTTCTCCCTGGGGGTTTCCGTTCGCGGGTGGGAGGAGTGGCCGGCACCCCATACCCCTGTAGACGCACGTAGGTGGTCACCCGATGCCCCACGAACTTCATGATCAACGCCACAGGGCTCTGAGCCCGTTCGAGAGTTGTGTGGTTTGCCGCACAGAAGAGCCACCGCCCCGCGGCCGCCTTGAAGCATAAATCACGATTCACGCCACGCCGGACAGGCCGCCCGGGCCCGGCCCGACCGCCGGACCACCCCTATGCCCCACACCCATGTGCGGTTAGGCTTGCCTTCCCTGACCTGCGAGCGTGCAGGTGAAGGGGCATGGAACGGAACGGGCAGAGGCAGGGAGCGGGCGTCGTGGATAAGGTCCTGGTCACGGCCGGAGCCCTGTACGCCATCGTCCTGCTCCGCGCCGGAGGGACGTTCGCCGTCGGGTGGCTCGCCGGTGCCGGCGCCCGGCGCAGCCGGTTCGCCGGGCGGGTCTCCTCGGCGCGGTTCCAGCGTGCCGAGCGGGCGATCCAGCGGTGGGGCGCGCCCGTGGTGGCCGTCTCCTTCCTGACCGTCGGCTTCCAGACCGCCGCCAACTTCCTCGCGGGCAGCATGCGCATGCCGTTGCCGCGCTATCTCCCCGCGCTGTTCCTGGGGGGAGCGGCCTGGGCCCTGATCTACGCGACCGCGGGGCTCGGCGTCCTCGAATTGCTGGGAAGGCTCTTCGCCAGGCAGACGGCCCTCGGGGTGTCCGCCGTCGCCGTCCTCGTCGCCGCGGTGTGCGCGGTGGTGGTGTACCGCAGGAGGAGGGCCGCGGCCGTGCCTTCCGGGGCCGCTGCGGCCGAGGAGTCCTGAGCACCTCCCCCGTGGGCACCTTTCCCGTGGGAACGCCCCCGGTGGGCATGTCCCCGGGGGGCGGCCGCCGGGTCGGCTCCCGCGGCGAACCGTAGGGGACTCAGCCCGGCGTGCCGTCGCCCGCGAGGCCGGCCGGGCCGAACCAGCGGGTGAGGGTCTCGGTGAGGCCTGCGCCTCCGGCCCAGCAGACGTATCCGTCCGGGCGGACGAGTATGGCCTCGGCTTCGGCCGCGCCGGATTCCGCCCGGGCGCGCACGTGGGTGATCCGGTCGCTCCAGGGAGCCGCCGCGGCGAGGGGCGCGTCGGCGAGGTCGAGCAGGATGCCGCGCCCGGTCCGTGTCAGGTCGCTGAACCGGACCCGCCCGCCGTCGCCGAGGTCGAGTTCCACGTCGGGCATGCGCAGGCCCAGCAGCGGGTGGGCGGCGGCGTCGGGGGACGGGAGGCAGAGGTCGAGCCCGGCCATCACGCCCGCCATGTACCGGTTGGCGTCGGGCAGGCGGAGCAGGTCGGTGAGCACGTCGCGCAGCTCGGCCAGGCCGCCGTCCTGCTGCGGCCCCATGACCGCTCCCTGGGCCCGGGTGAGGGCGAGCACCCGCGCGGCGACGGGGTGGCGCTCGGTCTGGTAAGTGTCGAGGAGTTCCTCGCCCACCTCGCCGCGCAGGACGGCGGTGAGCTTCCAGCCGAGGTTGAACGCGTCCTGGACGCCCAGGTTGAGCCCCTGGCCCCCGGCCGGGGAATGGATGTGGGCGGAGTCTCCGGCGAAGAACACCCGGCCGTGTCGGTAGTGGTCCAGCTGCCTGCTGGCGTCGCTGAAGCGGGAGGCGTAGCGGATCTCGGCGACGTCGAGCTTCCCGCCGTGGGTGGCGTGCAGGACCTCGCGGACCTCATCGGGCGTCACGGGGGCGTCGCGCTCGGCCAGCAGGGTCCGCGGGCCGCTGAAGATGAGCTTGTGGAGCCCGTTCGCCAGGGGCGTGATCATGGCGAAGTGGCCCTCGGGTGAGGTGTGTATCCGCGAGCTGATGTGCCCGGCGGTGCTGTGGTCCACATCGCCGGTGAGCACCAGGTCGGCGGTGGCCATGCGGACGGTGGCCGCCCGGCCGGGGAAGGAGGCTCCGATGATCTTGCGCACGCTGCTGTGGGCGCCGTCGCAGGCGACGAGGTAGCGGCCCCGGAGCGAGCCGTCTCCGTCGGGTGCGGCCATGGTGATCGTGACCCCGTCGGCGTCCTGGTGGAGGCCGGTCAGCCGGTGCTCCCGGAGCACCCGGCCGCCGAGCTCGGTGAGCCGGTCCTCCAGCACCGCTTCGAGCTGGTCCTGCGGGAGCAGGACGGGGTGCGGGTAGCGGGTGTCCCACGCCGTGTAGTCCAGCGGGACGGGCAGGCCGGCGAAGTGGCCGCCGGCGAGCCGGTAGTCGATCGACCGCTCCAGAGCGCCGTCGAGCAGACCGCGCAGCGCGAGCATCTCGGCGGTCCGGGGCTGGATCGCCCCGGCGCGGGACTGGAGGTTGCGGCCGGGCAGCCGGTCCAGCACGACGGCGGGTACGCCGGCGAGTGCGAGCTCGGTGGCGAGCGTGAGTCCGGCGCCGCCCGCGCCCACCACGATGACGTCAGTGACCTGCGTGTTCATGGAGCCTCCCAGGAAGATTCCTTCACCTGGTCGACAACTATACCAGGTGCAACTTTCGCCTGGGTACCCCATTGCTATCGTGGGCTCATGGCTGAGCAACTTGGACTCCGGGAACGCAAGAAGCTGCGCACGCGGCAGACGATCTTCGAGGAGGCGCTGCGGCTGTTCCTGAGCCGCGGCTTCGACGAGGTCTCGATCGCGGAGATCGCCGAGGCCGCCGAGGTCTCCAAGCGCACGCTGTTCACCTACTTCCCGACCAAGGAAGACCTGGTCCTGCACGTCTTCGCCGACCACGAGGACGAGTCGGCCCGCGTGGTGCGCGCCCGCCCGGCCGGCACGAGCCCGCTGGCCGCCCTGCACGCGCACGAGCTCGACGCCCTGGCCCGGCGGGATCCGAACACCGGGCTCGCCGCCGATCCCGACGCCATCGCCTTCGCCCGGCTGCTGAGCACGACGGCGAGCCTGGGCGAGCGGCTCGTACGGTACGCGGCCCGCAGCGTCGCGGCCCTCGCCGAGGCGCTGGAGGAGGCCGGGGCCGACGAGCTCACCGCGCGGCTGGCGGCGGTGCAGGTCGTCACCGTCCTGCGTACGCTCGCCGTCCGCAACAGCGCCCAGGTGCAGGCGGGCCGCCCTGCCGACGAGGTCTACCCCGAGGCGGTGGCCGCCGCCGACCGGGCCTTCCACCTCCTCGGCGCGGGCCTGGCCGACGCCCTGCCCGCCTGAACCCGCACCCCGCACCCCGCTCAGCGCGCCAGCTCCCGTCGCACGACGGAGCGGAACCCGGTGGCCGGGCGGCCGGTGAGGCGGTGGACGGAGTCGGTGACGCGGTCTTCGGCGCCGGCCGCGACGGTGCGGTCCATGTCGGCGAGCATCGTGGCGAACTCCTCCGGCATCAGTACGGCGAGCCGGTCGCGCAGTTCCGCGTGGGACAGCGGCCGGTGGGTCACGGGGTTCCCGGTGACCTCGGCGACGATCGCGGCGACGTCGTCGTAGCCGAGCGCCTCGGGGCCGGTGAGCACGAGGTCGGTGTTGGGGGCCCGTACGCCGGTCAGGGCGCGGGCGGCCACGGCGGCGATGTCCTCGGCGTCGACGAAGCCGACCCGGCCGGTGCCGGTGGCGGTGCGGATGACGCCTTCCTCTCGGATGCTCCGCGCGTGCACGTGGCCGCCGGTGAAGTTCTGCATGAACCAGGACGGCCGCAGCACCGCCCACTCGTCGAAGATGCCCGGCAGGGCCGCGTGCACCCGGCCGGCCGCCGGGCCGCCCTCGGGGATGGAGGAGGCGCTGAGCAGGACGGCGCGCCGCACTCCGGCGGCGCGGGCCCGGCGGAGGAAGGGCAGGACCGCGGCGGCCGGGTCCGGGTCACCCACGGGCGGGACCACGTAGACGCGGTCGACGCCGGAGAGGGCGGCGGGGTGGGTGGCGGGGTCGTACCAGTCGAAGGCGACCGCCTCGGCGCCCGGGACCGGGGTGGCCCTGCGGCCGGCCGCCCTGACCGCGTGACCGGCGGCGACCAGTTGGGCGCAGGTGCGGCTGCCGGTGGTCCCGGTGGCGCCGATGACGAGCGTGGCGGCGTTCGGGGTGGCGTTCGCGGTGGTCATCGGGCGCTCCCGGCGGGGACGGCGAGGGGGTTCCAGTAGTCGCGGTAGGAGGTGAACCGGCCGTCATCGACGGTGACGACCGCTATGTACGCCATGTCGAACGGGCGGTCGTCCGCCACCCACCTGCCGACGCCGCGCATCTCGATGACGGCGGTCCGCGGATCGGTCGTCTCGTGGATCCGCAGGTCGGCTTCGGGGAAGTCGTGCAGGTCGATGTGGTCGGGGTAGGGGCGCATGTAGTCGGCGATCGCCCGCCGGCCGTCCAGCCGCCGGGGCCGGCCCGGGGGCGCGAAGGGGAACTCCATCACCCCGTCCTCGGCCCACAGGCGGACCCAGCCGTCGGTGTCCTTGTCGAGCAGGAGCCTCAGGCCGTGGCGGTACAGGGCCGCCGGAGAAGGCGGTACGGGCAGGGACATGGGTATCCTCCACTCAAGAAAATGCGGACCATTGGTCCGCTTCAACAATACGGACCCGTGGTCCGCTTTTCAATCGGAGGTACCGGTGACCCCGCCGCCCGAGCCCGAACGCCGGACCCGCAAGGACGCCGCCCGCAACCGGCAGGCCGTGCTGGAGGCCGCCGACGCCCTCTTCGCCGGCTCCGGGAGCCCCGAGGAACTCACGATGGCCGACATCGCGGCGGCGGCCGGCGTCGGCAAGGGCACCCTCTTCCGGGCCTTCGGCGACCGGGCCGGACTCCTCCGGGCGCTGTACGAGGCACGGCTCGAACCGGTCCGCGCGGCCGTGGAGTCGGGACCCGCGCCGCTCGGGCCGGCCACTCCCCCGCAGGAGCGCGTGCCCGCCCTGCTCGACGCGATCCTGTGCTTCAAGCTCGACAACCGCCCGCTGGCACTGGCCCTGGAGGAGACCGGGAGCAGCAGCCCGTACCGGGCCGGGCACTACGAGGGGTGGCACGGCCTGCTCCGGTCCGTGCTGGAGCAGGTCCCCGGCCTGGCCGACCCGGACTTCACGGCGCACGCCCTGCTCGCCGCCGTCCGGGCCGACCTCGTCGAGCGGCTGGCCGGCCACGAGGGCGTGCCGCGCGAGCGGCTGCGGGCCCAGCTGGCGGCGTACGCGGACCGGGTCGTCGCCGCGCGCTAGCCGGGGCGGCGGGTCAGGGGCGCGGCGGGGTCTTGCGGGCGTGCAGGACGTACGCGTCCAGGGGCAGGGGGGCCTGGCCCTGGAGGTGGAGGCCGGCGTCCGACAGGAGGCGGGCGTAGTGGGCTGCTTCGCGTTCGCGGCCCCCGACGTTGCAGAGCATGTGCAGGTCCCAGGGGGTGGCCAGGGAGGGGGAACCGTCCGCGGGCAGGAGCCGTTCGACGATGAGCAGGTCGGCGTCGGCGGGCATCGCGCGGGCGCAGTGGCGCAGGATCTCCCGGCAGCGGTCGTCGTCCCAGTCGTGCAGGACGCGGGAGAGGAGGTAGACGTCCCCTCCGGCCGGTACGTCGGCGAAGTCGCCCGCCCGGTAGGCGCAGCGCGTGCCGCAGCCCGCGGCGTCGAGGTGGCGGCGGGCCGCCTCGACGGCGTGGGGTCGTTCGAGGAGGACGCCGCGCAGGCCCGGGTGCGCGGTGAGGATCTGGCCGAGGAGCTCTCCGTTGCCGCCCGCGACGTCGACGACGGTGGCGGACGCGGGCGCCCCGGCCGCGGCGGCGATGACCGGGTGGGCGGGGAGCGGGCGGAACATGCGCGCGCTCGCGGCCATGGAGCGGTCGAAGAGGTCGGCGAGTTCGGGGTCGCGGGCGAAGTGGTCGAAGTGGTTCTCGCCGAAGAGGTGGTCGAAGGCTGGCAGTCCGGTCCGTACGGCGTGGTCGAGGCCGCCGAAGGAGCGGTAGAACGGGCCGCCGTACATCAGGGCCAGGGGGCGCATCGAGGCGGGCTCGTCGGTGCGGAGCAGGGCGCCGAGCTCGGTGAGGCGGAATCCTTCCTGCTGGCCCGGAACCGCCTCGTGGGTGACGGCGCCGAGCATCGCGAGGTACCGCAGCAGGGTGCCGAGGCCGCGGGGGTGGGTGCGGGTCAGGCGGGCGAGGTCCTCTGTCCGGCACGCGGTGCGCGTGTCCATGGCGTCGGGCAGGCCCAGCCGGGCGAAGGAGGCGAGGGCCTGCGTGGTCCACGCTCCCGTCAGCAGGTGGAGGAGCGTTTCGGCCGGCTGCCTTTCGCCGCGGTGACCGAGGTGGTCGGCGAGGACGCCCCGGTGGTCGCCGTGGGCGTAGAGCTCCAGCCGCCGGTAGCCGCAGGCGGCGTCGGCGGGGGTGGTGAAGTACAGGACCGTCCCGTCCTCGTGCGGGTTGTACCCGCCTCCGTCGGGGCGTGCTCCGTGCCGGGCGAGGGTCGCGCACAGGCCGCGCAGGACCAGCGGGTCGGGGTGCTCGATCTCGAAGGCGAGGTGCGCCTCGTGCCGGCGGGTCCGTTCGTAGGCCGCGACGTGCTCCAGGGCGGAGTGCGGGGGCACGGTCAGGGCGAACACCTCGACCGCGCGGGGTTCTCCGCGGGTGCCGGTCACCCGGGGGCGCAGGATGCGGACGTCGAGCTCGGCCGGCTCGCGCCGGTGGCGGCGGGCGAGGCGCTCGCGGACCACGACGCTGGGGTGGGACGGGGTGTCCGCCGCCAGCCCGCACGCGGCGAACTGGGCCCGCAGGGTCTGCGCGTCGGGCGGGAAGAGCAGCATCCCCGCGTGGGCGAAGCGGCAGCGTCCGGCCAGTGTCCGCAGGTCGGGGCCGTCGAGGCCGGGCAGGAGGAGCGGCAGCAGGGTTGTGCTGTCGTGCTCGCGGACGAACGCGGCGGCCGCGCGGAGGCGGGCCGTGTCGTCCGGGAGCATCGTTTCGTCAAGGATCGGCGTTTCGCCGGGCAGCATCGTTTCGTCGGCGAGCGTCGTCGTCATCGTGGAATGTCCTCGGGCCGGTAGTGATGAGGGCGGGGCAGGGCAGGGCAGGGCTGAACCGGGCAGGGCGCTGCGGAGCGGGGGGGGAGCCTGGGGGGAGGAAGGGCCGGGGCGCGGCGGCGTCAGATGCCGACGTAGCTCTCGGCGAACCATTCCTGGTGGATGCGCGAGGTGCGCAGCGAGTCGATGCGGGAGCGTCGCCGGGCGGCCTGGAAGAACGATCCGGCATCCGGGTCGCCTTCGGGTGCGGCGTGCAGCAGCCGGGTCATCCAGCCGGTGAACTCCTGCGCCCTCCAGATGTGCGCCAGGCAGCGGTCCGAGTAGGCGTCGAGCCCCCTGGTGTCGCCGCGGGTGAGGGCGTCGACGAGGGCCTCGGCGAGGATCTCGGCCTCCAGGACGGCGAGGTTGGCGCCCTTCGCGGCGGCGGGGGCGAAGGCGCTCGCCGCGTCGCCGGCCAGGAACAGCGGGCCGTGGCGCAGCGGTTCGACGACGTCGCAGGTGAGGTCGAAGAGCCCGCGTTCCATGAGGGTGCCGCGGTGGAGCGGGCCGTATTGCGGTGCGCGCATCCGGGCGTCGAGTTCGTCCCAGATCCGCTGCTCGGACCAGGCGTCGGCGGCGACGCCGCGCCGCCACTGGAGGTAGTAGCGGGTCACGTCCGGGGTGCGGGCCATGTGTCCGGCGAAGCCCCGGTCGTGGATCGCGTAGCCGACGGCGTCCAGGCTCGGCGGGGCCAGCGCGAGCAGGCCGAGCCAGGTGACGCCGTGGTCGTGGGGGTGGACGGCGTCGGGTGGCAGGCAGCGGCGGGCCGCGCCGTGCCGCCCGTCGCAGCCGGCGACGTAGCGCGCCGTCCAGCGGACGGAACGGCCGTCGGGGTCGCGCGCCGTCACGGAGGGGCGGGTGCCGTCGATGTCGTGGACCGCGAGCGCCTCGGTCCGGAAGCGGATCCGTCCGCCGCGGGCGAGGTAGTGCCGCAGGAGGTCCGTGACGAGGTTCTGCTGCGGGTAGACGTGGTGCCGTCCGCCGCGTCCGAGTGCCCCGTAGTCGAGGCGGAACCGCCCTTCCCCCGTGCGGAATTCGCAGGTGCCGTGAGGGCGGCCGTACTGGTGCAGGCCGTCGGCGAGGCCGTGGCCGTCCAGGATCCGCACCGTGTCCGGGGCGAGGAACCCGGCGCGGGCGCGGGTGCGGACGCGGGAGGAGGAGGCGCGTTCCAGGATGACGCAGTCGATCCCGGCGGCGAGCAGGAGGTTTCCGAGGACGAGGCCGGCGGGTCCTGCACCGAGGACGATCACGTCGGCTGAGGCGCGTAAAGCGCGATGTGGGCTGTCCGTCATAGCGGGTGAAGCATAAGCATGCGAACTTCAACCAACCTACGCCAGCCATCCCTTAGCGGGAATAGAGTGACAATCAGGCTTAACCGGTCCGGCCCGTACTGACGCGGCGGAAGCGGCCCCGGAAGCCTCCGGCGGTGGTACGCGCCGGGCGCGCGGAGGCGGGCACACACGCTCGCGTACGCCCTGGGCCGGGCCGTCCGGGAAGTCGGTGGAACGCTCACGGCCCGCTCTGTTACGGTCCTGTCGCCGGCCGCGGGACTCCGGCGCGACTTCCGGAACCTGCCTCTGAAGCAATGATTCGCAGCTCGTGCCCCCACGCCCCGGCCGGCATCCACCTCGGGGGAAGAACGGATATGGATTCGTACGGGGACCTCGTCGCGGCCGAGGACGTACTGCTCTTCGTCAACGCGGCGATCACCTCCACCGGCCAGCGGGAGTTCCACGACGACGCGGACGGGCAGCGCCTGTCCCTGGATTTCCTCCACGCGTACATGCTGGGCAACTACCGCGACCTGTATGCCGGGGTGCTCGCCCTCGACATCAACGACCACAACGCGGTCCTCGTGATCCGGCGGCTCCTGGAGACCGCCGGGGAGGCCACGGCCGAGCAGCGCCGCAGCGAGGGCGCCCTGATCGCCTCGCGGCTGACGGCGCTGCCGCCGCAGCGCGTGTACGGGCTCTTCGACGCCCTGCGCCGGGCCGGGGTGAACAACCGCCGCACCCGGGCGATCGTGCGCGACTGGCTGGCCTCCCGCAAGGACCTGGCCTTCGACGCCGTGAAGTACCGCAGCGGCCTCAAGCGCGTCCTGCGCCACACGCACCTCACGCCGGCCAACGCACCGGAGGAACTGGGCACGTTCCTGTTCGCCCCGCACACCCGCGCGCGCTACGCGACGCCCCTGCTGGAGTCGTGGCGCCGGGCGCACTACGAGCAGGCGGCGCTGTACGAGCTGCCGTACACGGCCGCCGAGGGCTTCGCCGCCAAGCACGGCATCGCCCGGGCGGTCTTCCTGGAGCGCATGGCCCCGCGCATGACCCGCCTGGAGACCCTGCGGCTGCAGGCGTCCGCGCACGCGCGCGGGGCCACGGGCGTACGGGCCGACCTGGCCGGGATGCCGCTGACCCGCCTGGCGGCCTACGTGCTGTCCCTGCCGGCCGAGGACCGCCTGCGCCGGCGTGCCGAGCTGACCGGCGCCCTGGAGTCCGCCGCCGGCCGGGTGGCCGGCCCCCACCGGGGAAGCTGGGGCGCGGTCACCGCCGTCCTGGACGACAGCTTCTCCTCCTTCGGGTCGGTCCACAAGCGCCGCCGCCCGCTGGCGGTGGCGCTGGCCTGCCACCACCTGCTCGCGGCCCTCGCCGGCGAGTACACCGCGCTGTGGACGTCCGGGCGTACGGACGCGCTGCTGGCGCGTCCGTACGGGCCGACGCCCCTGGGCCGGCGGATCCTCGACGCGCTGGAGACCGCCCCGGCACGGCTGGTGATCGTCTCCGACGGATGGGACAACGCGCCCCCCGGCCTGGCCGGCGAGGTGCTGCGCGTCTGGCGCACCCGGCTCGACCCGGGGCGTCGCACCGCCGTCGTGCACCTCAACCCCGTGTACGACGCGGCCGGTTTCGACGTCCGCCGGCTGTCCCCCTCGGTGCCCACGGCGGGCATCCGTGACGCCGAGGACCTCCCGGCCCTGGTGGAGCTCGCCCAGTTCGCGGAGGGCCGGACCGGACTGGCCGAACTCACCGCGTACATGGACACCCGTGCGGCCCGTATGACGGCCGGACACGACCGGGAACGGGAACGATGACGACCACCGCTCCGGACCTGACCGGTCTCACCGCCCGCCCCTCCCAGGTCTGGGGCGCCGTCCGCCTGGTCCCGCTCGTGCGCGACGAGCCCGTCGAGGACCTGCGTCTGCACCCGGAGCTGTACGGGGACGCGGCCGGCCTGGTCGAGGTCGGCCCGCGCCGGGCCTACCTGTCCTACGTGCCGCACGGGTTCGTCGCCACGTGGACCGGTGACGGCACACCGGCCGCCGCCTACGGCACCCAGCTCTCCGACGGCGGCGCCCCGGCCCCCGCCGCCACGATGGGCCTGCGCTTCCACCGTCGGATGGCCCGCCGCCAGGCCAAGGACCGGCTGCGGTTCCTCCCCCTGCACCTGTCGCTGGAGGGCTACCTGGCCCTGCATTCCGGCGGTCCCACGATCGCCTGGCAGGAGTGGTCGCAGCGCGCGGTCGCCCAGGGGCTCACCCCCCGGGTCGAGGAGGCCTACGTCGGTTCCGAGGTACGCGGGCTCGCCGACGCGCTGCGCGTCTTCGAGATCCACCCCGGCCAGTGCGGTGTGATGGTGTACGTCGCCGATGCGCTCGCCGCCGCGTTCGTGGTCCCGCATCCCGACGACTACCGCGTACTGCACCCGACGCTCCTGCAGGACCTGTACGGCGAACTGATCCACCACTACGCCACGCTGATGCTCCCGGTGGCGGACTTCCGTGCCCGGATCACCGACGCGCGGATCGGCTCCCTGGAGGACCTGCGCACGGCGGCCGCCGGGCAGGAGGAGGCCTGGACCCGGTTCCACGACACGACCATGGCCGCCGGACTGCCGGGGCACGAGGACGCGTACACCTGGCAGTCCGTCCACCGGATGGGGCGCTTCACGCTCGCGCGCTTCCGGCCGCGGTTCCGGCCCAAGGAGGAGAACCACATCGGTGAGGCCATCACCGACGAGGGCGGCCGGACCGCCTACCTCAAGACGTTCCGGCTCTCGGAGAGCCAGGTGCGGCGCGGTCACCTGCTGGACAGGCTCGCCGCCCACGACTGGCACCTGCCGGACACGGCGGCCGGTCTCGGCATCGACGCGCACCAGTTGGGGCTGCGGCTCGAATCGGCCGGCTTCGGCTTCCTGCTCCGCCAGGACGTCCTGGACGGCTACCGCAAGCGGGCCCGTACCGGGAAGGCATGAGCGGCGGCGCGCCGCCGCTCAGGAACCCGCCCGTGGCGCGGCGCCGCCGATGTGGTCCCGCACCTCCCGGTAGACGCCGGCGTCGTCGGTGAAGGCGGTGTGCTGCAGGCACGGGGCCCGCGTGTTCACGGCGCCGTCGAGGGCCACGGTGCCGGCCGGCTGGTTGATCATGTCGCAGGAGGACCACCAGGTGGCGTAGCGGACGGGTCCCGGCGTCTCGTCGCCCGCGTTCAGCGCGCCCAGGAACGCGGAGCCCGGACGCATCTCGACGCAGGAGGTGCCGCCGCACCAACGAGCGGTGCCGGTGCCGTGGTTGGGGCCCGCGAGGGACACCCAGGCGTCCACCTTCGCGTCGCCGCCGAGATTCTTGAGGTAGTGGCGGGAGGACAGCGAGCCCATGGAGTGGGTGACCAGGTCCACCCTGGAGGCTCCGCTGGAGGCCAGGACGCGGTCGACGACGGCGGCGAGCTGCTCGGCCGTCGTGGCGTTGGACTGTGCGGTGGGGTAGGTCCACTGGTGCAGGCGGTCGGCCGGCCAGCCGTCCGAACGGAACCGGGCGGCCATGGTGTTCCAGGCCGTGCCGTCGCTGTTCCAGCCGTGTACGAAGACCACCGGGTCGGGCGGGGCGGGGGCGGGGGCGGCCGCGGCCGGTGCGGCGCAGGCTGCCAGGGCCGACAGGACGGCGGGGAGGAAGCGGAGCGTCTGCGTGTTCACAGCCCGTTTGTAGCGGCGCTCACCGTGCCGGCCCGGTCCTCGGTCCGGAGGCTCACCCGTCCGGCTGCCGCCTTTCACCCCGAGAACGTTTCGGCGCAGCGGGCCGGCGAGGGTGTTCAGTCGTCGGTGAGCTGCAGGGCCAGTGCGTAGTGCTCCCCGTCCGTCCCGGCGAGGAGGCTGTCGAACAGCGGGGTGAGGCCGTTCACGGCGCCTCCCGCCGCGTCGTGGTTGGTCCACCAGCTGCCGTCCGGTCCGAGCAGGGACACCGCCCGGGCCGCCGCGCGCTCCGCGGTGTCCGCGGGCAGGTGCCGGTGGGAGGGCCACAGCAGGTCCACACCGGCGAGCCGGGCCAGGAAGGCGGCCGCCTCGTGCGGCTCCAGCGGTTCCAGGGCCGCGCAGAGCCGCGGGACGGGCGGCGGGGCGTACCCGGGGACGCAGCGCTGCCAGGCCTCGTCGGCCGTGGCTCCGGCCAGCAGCACGCGGATCCTGTCCGCCAGCTCCGGCAGGTCGGGGTCCGGCTCGGTGAACCGCCCGACGGCCACGTACACCCGGTTCGGCGTGGAGAGCTCCGCCATCCGCGCTTCCAGCTCCGCGAGGATCCGGGTGGACTTCACGGGGAGGTCCCGTCGGACGACGGTGCCGGCCGGGCGCGTCCGGGGCGGTCGTCGAAGTCCACCGAGGCGGCGCCGCGGTCGCGTTGGTGGCGGTCGATCAGGACCATGGAGGCGATGCCCTGGCCGGCGGGCAGGCCGTCGCGTGCGATGCGCGCCAGCAGCCGCGCGAGTCCCCGCTGGTGGATCCCGAAGACCCTGGGTGAGGCGAGCCGGCGCCGGGCGTGCTGTCCGGACAGTGCTTCGCGGGGGCCCACGTCGAGCACGACCATGTGCAGGGGGCGTCCGCCGCGCCCGGCCGTGTACGCGAGCCAGCGGCGCATCCACGTCCTGGAGCCGCAGTCGTGTATGAGGAGCGGGTGGCCGAGACCCATCCGGGCGCGCGTCCACCGCATGTGGGCCAGTCGCGCCCACGGCCGGTACGCGGCGTAGGGCAGCCAGTCGGGCAGCCGCGATTCGTAGGCCGTGCGGGTGGCGCGGGGATCGACGACCTCGGCGGCGGGGGACCACGCGCTCAGCAGGGTGCTCTTGCCGCTGCCGGGGAGTCCGGCGACGACGACGGCCGCGTTGGAGGGATAGGACAGCCTGATGTCCACGTCGGTCCGGCCCCTGAGGTCGACGACCCCCTGTGGGGGTATTCGGCGGCTCGGGCGGGCGCCGCCCGGCTGCCGTCCCGCCTCCCCGGGCCCCTTTGCCCGTTCCGTCGGGTCTTCGGTGCTGGCGGGTGTGCTCACAGGTGATGTGCCGTTCGGACGGGAGGTGTGGGGAGAACCCGAGGCTACCCGAGTCGGCTCAGGGCCCTCCCTGCCGAGGCGGCCGGTTGACTTCCTGGTCAGGTGTACAGATATTCTGGACACCTGACCAGGAAATGCCGGAGAGAGTGGGCAAGCCGATGGAATCGACCGCGATGGTGCTGGTGGCGCTGGTGGCCGCGCTGCACGTGTACATCCTGGTGCTGGAGATGTTCCTGTGGGAGCGGGCGCCCGGGCGGGGGCTCTCCGGCTTCGACGCGGACCTCGCCCGCGCCACCGCTCCGCTCGCCGCGAACCAGGGCCTGTACAACGGCTTCCTGGCGGCCGGTCTGGTGTGGAGCCTGTTCGCCGGGGACCCGACGGGCTTCCGCGTCCGGGTCTTCTTCCTCGCCTGCGTGGTGATCGCCGGGATCTACGGCGGCCTCACAGCCAACCGGCGCATCCTGATCGCCCAGGCCCTGCCCGGAGCGCTGGCCCTCGGCGCCGTCCTGCTGGCCGGGTGACGTCCGTGCCGGAAGACCCCCGTACCGAGCGGACCCGGGCCAGGCTGCGCGAGGCCCTGCTGGAGGAGTGCGCCAGCGGCCCTCTGGAGAAGGTGGGTGTCGCCGCCCTGGCGCGCCGGGCCGGGGTGGGCCGGGCCACGTTCTACCTCCACTACGCCGGACTGGAGGCGCTCGCCGTGGACGCCTGCGCCGAGATCGTCCGCGAGGCGGTGGACGCCCTGCACGCCTGGCGCGGTGTCCCCGACCCGGCGAACCCCCCGTCCGCCCTGCTGGAGTTCTTCGAACGGCTCCCCCGGCACGGCCCCCTGTACCGCGAGTTGCTCCGGCCGGGCGGCGGCGGGCCGCTCGGCCAGGTCCTCCACCGGGACCTGCGCGCGCGCAGCCGCAGCGAGCGCGCGCTGGCCGGGGCCCCGGAACCGGACCTGGTCGCCTCGGCCGTGGCCGCGACCTTCAGCGGAGTGCTCGCCGACTGGCTGCACGGTGCGATCGAGGCGACGCCCGCCGAGATCACCGGGCGGGTCTGGCGGCTGCTGATCAGCCTGCACCGCACCCCGCTGCCCTGAGCCGGCGCGACCGCCGCCCGAGCCGAACGGTCCGACCGTGCCCGGCCCGACCGGGCCCGGTCGGGGATACTGGCGCGATGTCGCAGTCGCCGCCAGTCGCCGCCGTCCCGGAGCCGATAACCGCCGACCCTCCGCACACCCCCGAACGCCCCCTCCTCACCCAGTCGTGGCTGGACCTCGCCTTCCTGCACTGGGCCGTAGATCCCGCCGACGTCGCCCCGCTGCTGCCGGCCGGCACCGTGCCGGACACCCTCGACGGGGTCACGTACGTCGGCCTGGTGGCGTTCCGGATGCACCGGGTCGGCTGGTTCCGGCTGCCCGGAGTCCCCTACCTCGGCTCCTTCCCGGAGACCAACGTCCGCCTCTACTCGGTCGACTCGCACGGCCGCCGCGGTGTGGTGTTCCGCTCCCTGGACGCCTCCCGGCTGATCCCGGTGGCCGTCGGCCGGGCCGCGTTCCGCCTCCCGTACGTCTGGTCGCGCATGACGGTCCGCCACGGCAGCGGCGGCACCGTCACGTACACCAGCCGCCGGCGCCGGCCCGGCGCGCGCGGTGCCTGCAGCCGGATCACCGTGCGGGTCGGCGGGCAGGTCACCGAGCCGACCGCCCTGGAGCACTTCCTCACCGCCCGCTGGGGCATGCACACCGCGTTCTTCGGGCGGTCCCTGTACCTCCCGAACAGCCACCCGCGCTGGCCGCTGCACCGTGCCGAACTCCTGCGCTGCGACGAGGGCCTGGTGGCCGCCGCCGGCCTGCCCGCTCCGACCGGACCGCCGGCCAGCGTGCTCTGGTCGCCCGGGGTCCCGGTCCGGTTCGGTCCGCCACCGCGCCGCCCCGCCGGGATCCCGACCCCCTGACGGGCCCTCGTCTAGGGTGCCCCCATGGACCACGAGGGCTCTGCCGGAGCGGACGAGGGACGTACCGGTGGGCCGGGGACGGCGGGGGACCCGCAGTTCGCGGCCGCGCGTCTCAAGGAGCGCATCTACGCGACGATCACGATCATCTCGGTGGTCATCGGACTGCGGTCCGCCGCGCACGTGGGCCCGGCGGGTGCGGCCTCGGCGCTGGCCACCACCGCGGTAGGGCTGTGGCTGGCGGCGATCGTGGCCGACCAGCAGGCCCACCGGGTGGTGCACGGCCGGCTCGCGGGCGGCCGCGAGCTGCGCGGGATCCTGGCGGTGAGCAGCCCGCTGCTGCTGTCCGCCGTCGGCCCGCTGGTGCTGGTCGGCGCGGCCGCGCTGGGCGTGATGAGCGTCGGCACGGCGCTGCTCGCAGCGGCGGTCGTCAGCGTCACCGGCCTGTTCGTCTGGGGCTGCTACGGCGGCGTGCGCATGGGCGGGGGCGTGGTCGCCGCGCTCCTGGCCGGGGCCCTGGACGCCGCGATCGGGCTGGCCGTGGCCCTGGTGAAGGCCTCCGCCGGGCACTGAACACCGGCGGCTCGCCAGGGCCGTCGCGCGTCGGGGCCGCGGCTGCGGCAGAGTGGGCGCGGAAGTCCCCCGTCCGGGGCGGCACGAGGAGAAGGTCACCCGCATGAGCAGCCAGTCCACCCCCTTCGACGAACTCGACCGGCGGATCGTCGCCACCCTGATGGACAACGCCCGGGCGAGTTTCGCGGAGATCGGGGCGGCCGTCGGCCTGTCGGCCACCGCCGTGAAGCGGCGGGTGGACCGGCTGCGCAGGGCCGATGTGATCACCGGGTTCAGGGCCACGGTCCGGCCGTCCGCACTGGGCTGGCGTACCGAGGCGTACATCGAGGTGTACTGCGACAGTGCGGCGCCGCCCCGGCGCCTCGCGGAGGTCGCGCGCAAGTACCCGGAGATCGCGGCGGCGATGACGGTGACCGGCGCCGCCGACGCGCTGCTGCACGTGAGGGCGGCCGACGTGGAGCACTTCGAGGAGGTGCTGGAGCGGATCCGCAGCGAGCCGTTCATCCGCAAGACGATCAGTTACATGGTGCTGTCGCACCTGCTGCCGGAGAGCCCGGAGGCGGGGGCGAGCGCTTCCGCGCCGGCCGAGGCCGCCGCCCGCGCGGCGGACGGCGCAGCAATCCTGCTCTGAAGGGTCTGACTGCGCAGGATTCCTGCGTGGACGCGCAGCGGTTCGTTCTTGTCCCGCTGACCTGCCGCTTCCTACGGTTGGGCCACTCCCCCAGTCGTCACGCAGGAAGCGGAGGAACCTCTGTGCCCGCAGGACCCGCAGCACCCGCAGGAACCCGGCGCCCGAGGCGCTACGTGATGTGCGAGCCCCGTTACTTCGACGTGCGCTACGCCATCAACCCGTGGATGGACGTCCGCACACCGGTCGACCGGGAGCTGGCCGGTGAGCAGTGGCGGGCCCTGGTCGACGCGTACCGGGGCCACGGCCACGCGGTGGAGACGGTCGCGCCCGTGGAGGGCCTGCCCGACATGGTGTTCGCGGCGAACGCCGCCCTGGTGTCGGGCGGCCGGGTCTTCGGGTCGTCCTTCCACGCGGCCGAGCGCCGGCCGGAATCCGCCGAGTACGAGGCGTGGTTCAAGGCGGCCGGGTACGAGGTCCACCGCTCGGAGGCGGTCTGCGAGGGCGAGGGGGACCTCGTTCCCGCGGGCCGGTTCGTACTGGCCGGCACGGGCTTCCGTACCCAGCGGGCCGCGCACCGCGAGGTGCAGGAGTTCCTCGGCCGGCCGGTGGTCGCCCTCGAACTGGTCGACCCCCGCTTCTACCACCTGGACACCGCGCTCTTCTTCCTCGGCGAGGAGGGCCCCGAGGACGACGGGACCGGTGGGGGGAACGTCGCCTACTACCCGGAGGCGTTCTCCCCCGGCAGCCGCGAAGTGCTCCGGTGGCTCTATCCGCGGGCGGTGATCGCCACCGAGGAGGACGCCCTCGCCTTCGGCCTCAACTCCGTGTCGGACGGCCGCAACGTCTTCGTCGCTCCGCAGGCCCACGCTCTGGTCGGCCGGCTCGCCGACCGTGGATACGTCCCCGTCCCCGTCGACCTTTCGGAGTTCCGCAAGGCCGGCGGGGGAATCAAGTGCTGCACCCTGGAGATCCGCTCATGACCGGCACCACCACCGCCACCACCGCCACCACCTCCTCCGCCGTCCCCGCCTCCCCCCGCGCGACGCGCTCGTCGGCGCAGCTGATCCGCGCCGAGGCACCCGTGCTCGCGCACAACTACCACCCGCTGCCCGTGGTCGTGGCGCGTGCCGAGGGCAGCTGGGTGGAGGACGTCGAGGGCCGCCGCTACCTCGACATGCTGGCCGGCTACTCGGCCCTGAACTTCGGGCACCGCCACCCCGCGCTCGTCGAGGCCGCGCACCGCCAGCTCGACCGGGTCACGCTCACCTCCCGCGCCTTCCACAGCGACCGGCTGGCCGACTTCGCCGAGCGCCTCGCCGAGCTGACCGGCCTCGACATGGTGCTGCCGATGAACACGGGCGCCGAGGCCGTGGAGAGCGCCGTCAAGGTGGCCCGCAAATGGGCGTACGAGGTCAAGGGCGTCGCGCCGGACCGGGCGACGATCGTCGTGGCGGACGGCAACTTCCACGGACGTACGACGACGATCGTGAGCTTCTCGACCGACGCGACGGCCCGCTCCGGCTTCGGCCCCTTCACCCCCGGCTTCCGCGTCGTGCCCTACAACGACCTGGCCGCGCTGGAGGCGGCCGTGGACGAGACGACGGCGGCCGTGCTGATCGAGCCGATCCAGGGCGAGGCCGGTGTCCTCGTCCCCGACGACGGATACCTCACCGGGGTCCGGGAACTGACCCGGCGGGCCGGGTGCCTGTTCATCGCCGACGAGATCCAGTCGGGTCTGGGGCGCACGGGCCGCACCCTGGCCGTCGACCACGAGTCGGTCGTGCCGGACGTCCTGCTGCTGGGCAAGGCCCTGGGCGGCGGCATCGTCCCGGTCTCCGCGGTCGTCGCCCGCCGCGAGGTGCTCGGCGTGCTGCGGCCGGGCGAGCACGGGTCGACGTTCGGCGGCAACCCCCTGTCGGCGGCCGTCGGTTCGGCGGTCCTGGACCTGCTGGCCACCGGTGAGTACCAGCGTCGGGCCGCCGAACTGGGAGCCGTGCTCGACCGCGGCCTCGCCGGGATCGCCGGCGCGGGCGGCGCCCTGACGGGCTACCGGGCCCGGGGGTTGTGGGCGGGCGTGGACGTCGATCCCGCGCTCGGCACGGGGCGGGAGATCAGCGAACGGCTGCTCGCCGAGGGCGTACTGGTCAAGGACACCCACGGCTCCACGATCCGGCTCGCCCCGCCGCTGACCATCACGGAGGGGGAGCTGGAGACCGCGCTGGCCGCCCTGCGGAAGGTGCTGTCCTAGCGTCCGAATCCGATTCATCATGCACGTACCGCGTGCCAGCATGTGGGCGGCGAGATCGCTCGCCGGAGTACCTCCGACTTCGAAGGAGTACGTTCTTGACCGCCCACTTCCGGCCCGGTGCGGGCCGACGGTCATTACCGGCGCTGCTCACGGCCCTCTGCGCGGTCGTCGGCGTCACCGCGCTCGGCGCGGCCCCCGCGGCGGCGGCCGACCAGCGCCGCCCGGTCTACGCCATCGCGCACCGCGTCGACACCCTGGACGGTGTGGACGCCGCGCTCAAGCACGGCGCCAACGGCATCGAGATCGACGTCTGCGCGTGGTGGAACCCGAACGAATGGCGTGCCTACCACGACTGTTCCTCCGCCGGTGACAACCGGCTGGGCCCCGGCTTCGACAGCATGATCGACCGCATCCTCTCCAACGCCGGTGCCGGGCGCCGGCTGTCGCTGGTCTGGCTGGACATCAAGGACTCCGACTACTGCGGGGAGCGGGAGAACCGCGGGTGCAGCGTCGCCGGACTGCGCGACAAGGCGCAGCGGCTGACCGCCGCCGGGATCCAGGTGCTCTACGGGTTCTACGAGTACCACGGCGGCAGCACCCCGGACGTCGGCGGCAGGGGCTGGAAGAGCCTGGAGGGCAGGCTCGGCCCGCTGGAGGGCATCACGACGACCGGTTCGCGCGACCGGGTCCAGGGCGCGTTCGACCGGTCCGGCAACGGATTCCCGTCCGGGCGCCGGGTGATGGACTACGGCGACAGCGACATCACCAAGGGGTTCGGCAACTGCACCGAAGCGACCTACTACACGTGCGCGGAGCTCGAGAAGGGCGCCGGGGACCGGGACGCCGGGCGGCTGGCGGCCACCCTGTCCTGGACGACGACGTACAACGACCCGTGGTACGTGGACAAGCTGCTGGGCGAGGGGCGGGTGGACGGCATCATCGCCGGCTACGGCGCCTTCACCGGGGTGCGCGAGTACGACGACGGCTGGCAGTGCGCCAACTCCGTCGGCCTCGTCCGTGACTGGGTGAACCGCCACGGCGGCACGCACCGCATGGCCGCCCCCGGGGACCGGCTCTTCCGGTAGCCGCGGCCGCGTCGGGCCAACGTGAACGGGTGGCGTCCGGTGCCCTGGTCCCGGTCCGCTACCGGTAACCTTCCCCTCGCCGGTCAGCGGGGCGCGACGAGCCGGCCATCCGATTCCGCTCGTTCCCCCGAAGGACACCACGCACATGTTCAAGGTCAACGAATACTTCGACGGCACGGTCAAGTCGATCGCCTTCAACCAGGAGCAGGGCCCGGCGACCATCGGCGTCATGGCTCCCGGCGAGTACGAGTTCGGCACGGCCGCCCCGGAGGTCATGCACGTCGTCAGCGGCGCCCTGACCGTCAGGCTCCCCGGCGCCGCCGAGTGGGAGACCTTCTCCTCCGGCAGCCACTTCAAGGTGCCGGGCGACAGCAGGTTCCAGCTCAAGGTGGCGGTCGAGACCGCCTACCTCTGCGAATACCGCTGACCGACGGGCAGCGTGCCCGGGTGCCGGATCCGTCAGCTCGGGACCGGCACCACGCGCGCGTCGTCGATGTACAGGTGCATCGTCCCGTCCTCGGGGCACCGCAAACCCACCGTGAGGCCGCGGACGCGGCCGTCTTCGAGGGCGTACGCGACGGCCGTCTCGAACACACCGTGGCCCCCCGGGCACCAGCAGACCTCCTCCCGCCGGATCCGCGGGCCCGGGGTGGCGGGCGGGAGCGGGGCGGCCGTGGGTTCGAGCCTCCAGGGGAACTGTCCGGGGAAGCCGTCCTCCCAGCCGTTCGGTACGCCCAGCGGCAGGCAGCAGCCGACGCAGAAGCACTCGCGCGCCACCACCTCGAACTCGTCCGCGCCGCACCACCGGCATACGACGAGCGCGGGCTCGGCGTGCTCACCGCCCCGTCTCATCATGCGCAGCAGGGCCTCGCGCCCCTCGGTCTTGCCGGAAGGCCCCGCCCACCACGTGTTTCCGCTCCCCATGGAGCGGATCCTCGCACGCGCGGCACGGAACGGATCACACCGGCGGTCGCGGCGGCCCTGCGGGCGCGGTCCCGAAGGGGTTGTCGACGGCGTAGCGCCACAGCCCGTCGGGGCCGCGGCGGGCGACGTCCGTGGCGGTGCCGGCCAGGCTGACGGGCTCGCCGCCCGGGCCGGTGCCCTCGATGGTCCAGTCGACGATCAGCAGCGCGAGGCCGCCCGTCGCGTACGTGTGGCGGGGGCGCACGTCGATCGGCAGCCCCAGTGAGAGGAACTCCGCCGTCGCGGAGGCGCGTGCCGTGCCCGTCAGCGGGGTCCCGGGGCTGGGGACGAAGACGGCGTCCGGCTCGTACACCCGGGCCACCTCCGCCGGGTCGCCGGTGTTGAAGGCCGCGGCGAAGACGGCCGGGTGTTGCCGGGGGTCGGTGGTCAGGGCGACAGTGGGCTCATGATCGCGTTCGATGTCCATGGCGACAGCCAAGCCGAGTCCGGAATGGGTCACCAAACGGAAAGCCACGCGCCCCATTGGGACGCCGAGCTGGTCCCCGACGACGGCGGGCGGACCCTGCGGCCGGAGCCGCACTGCCCCGTGGAACTGGCGCTCGCGGCGGTGGCCGGGCGCTGGACCACCCTGGTCCTGCGCGAACTGATGGGCGGCCCCCTGTCGTTCGGGGCGCTGTCGGCCCGGCTGCCCGGCATCAGCCCGAAGGTGCTCACCGAACGCCTGCGCACGCTGGAGGAACAGGGTCTGGCGGTCCGTGAGCGGCTGGCCGGCTTCCCCGTCCGGACCCGCTACGGGCTGACCGCGTCCGGCCTCGCCCTGCGGCCCCTGCTGGTCGAGCTGTACCGGACGGGAACGGTGCTGGCGGCGACGGGGAGGGACGGGGCGCAGTCGTAGCCGAGGAGCGGGAGGGCCGCGGCCGGTCCGGCCGCGGCTTCACCCGGTCGCGTGAACGTCCCCGCGCCGACCCGCCGGGGCCCTTGGACGAGCGGTCCGGGCGTCGCGCGTCCGGCCTAGACTCCCCGCACATGTCGCTATGGCTCCTCAACCACTTCAGCACCTTCACACTGGCCGTCGTCTCCGTCGGCGGGACCGTCCTCCTGGCCGTCGCCGGGAGTGTGCTGCTGCGCCGCAGACACCCGTCGCTGGCCCGCGGGGAGCACAACGACATGGTCGGTGTGACGCTGGGGATGTTCGGCGCCATCTACGGGATCATCCTCGCGTTCGTGATCGTCACCCTGTGGACGCAGCTGGAGGACACCCAGACCATCGTGGCTTCCGAGGCGACCAGCGCGGCCCTCATCAGCCGGGACGCCGCCGCTTTCCCGGAGCCGGTACGGACCCGTCTCGACGCGGCCATGAGCGGCTACGTGCACTCCGTCGTCGAGGACCAGTGGCCCCGGATGCGCGCGGGGAACCCCAGCTACGGGGCGACGGAGGCCCATCTGCAGGACGCGTTCCGGGTTCTCCAGACGTACGACCCGCAGGGCCAGTCGGAGCAGGTCTTCTACGAGCAGGCCGTCGGCCACCTCGACGAGGTGGCCGCCCAGCGCCGCGCCCGCATCACCATGGCGCGCCGGGAGCTGCCCCCGCTGCTCCAGGCCCTGGCGTTCGGCGGTGCTGTGGTCCTGATCCCGCTGACGTTCCTCTACGGGCTGCGCAAGCTGCGGGTGCAGATCCTGTTCGTCGCCTCGGTGGCCGGGCTCGTCGGCTTCAGCCTGCTGCTGGTGTTCGTCCTGGACCGCCCGTTCGCCGGTGACCTCAGCGTGAGCCCCGCCCCCTACCGGGAGGGGGCCCTCTCGCACTACTGGACTCCCTGAGGCTGCTTTTCGGAGTCCCGCTCGGTGGCGACGGCCGCGGCGGACAGCAGGGTGGCTCCGGCGAGCGTCCCCCACAGGGCGGCCGGTCCGTGGGGGGCGAGGGCGGTGATGGCGGCCGGGGAGACGGCGAGGCCGAAGCCGGTGGAGAGCTCGAAGCGGGCGAGGGTGCGTCCCAGGGCTCCGGACGGGGCGAGGGCCGTCACGAGGGCGGTGGCGCTGCCGGCGTAGACGATCTCGCCGAGGGTGCAGACGACGGAGACGGCGGCGACGGCGGGGGCGGCCCAACCGCCGCCCTCGCCGGCTCCCAGGGAGGTCACCGCGAGGAAGCCGGCGTACGAGGCCGCGAGGACCGCGCCGGCGGCGGCCAGGGCGGTGCGCCGGGCGTAGCGGGACATCAGGACGGTGACCGGGACCTGGAGGGTGACCACCAGCACCGTGTTGGCCACGAAGATCGCCGCCGACCACACCGGTGGGGCGTCCAGCTGTGTGAGCAGGACCAGCGGGAGGGCGATCTCGGGGACGTTGAGGCAGAAGACGTAGACGACGTTGGCGGCCAGCAGGGCGCGCATGCGGGGCGGGGCGGCCTCGTGCCCGGCCGGTGTGCCGGACCGTGCCGGATCGCGGTCGCCGTCGCGGTCGCGGTGGGCGCGTACGCGGACCGACCACGCCAGGGCGGCGGCCGCCAGGTACGCGATGCCGGTGGCGGCCGCCAGTGCCCGCAGGGCGGAGGTGCCGCCCGCCAGGCAGGCCATGGCGAGGAGCGCCCCCACCCCCAGCCCGGCGTTGCGCAGGGCGCGGCCGGCCGCGAGGGCGGTGTCGCGTTCCCGCCCGTGGGAGAGGGTGGCGACGAGCGCGGCGTGGGCGGCCGGCCAGGCCTGGTTGCCGATGCCGAGGAGGAGGGCGGCGGCCGCGAACGGCCAGACGTGTCCGGCGGGGGTCGCCACGAGTACGGCCACGCCCAGTACGCGTACCAGCATCGACGCGGCGACGACGGTGCTGCGGGCGCCCCGGTCCAGCCATCTCCCGACGGCGGGCGTGGACAGCAGGCCGGTGACGATGCCGGCCGTCATGGCGAGGCCGGTGGCCGACGCGGACAGGCCGAGCACCGTCACCCCGTAGAGGAGGAGGAAGGGTCTCAGCAGGCCGGTGCCCAGGGCGTCGACGGCCAGGGCGACGGCGTAGCGGGGGCCGCCGCAGGCGCGCAGGAGGGCGCGGGGCCGCACCTTGCGGGTCGGTGCGGAGGTGGGGGCGGGGGCGGAGGTGGGGGCGGGGGTGCTGGTGGGGGCGGGGGTGCTGGTGGCTGTCATGGGGTGAACGGTGGGTTCACCGGCCCGGCCGGGCACGTCGGTTGACGGAGATCGTCAACAGTCGGCGGCGCCGTCCGGCGGGGCGGGGATGATGTGCGGATGACGTTGAGGATCGACATCGCCGGCATGCCGTCCGAGGGGCTGAGGTTCGCCGCCTCCCCCCTGGCGGAGCTCACCGCGATGCTGCACGTGCTGGCCGAACCGGAGCACCATCCGGAGTTCGGCGCGTGGGCCGCCGAGGTGTGGGCCGGGCTGCGGCCGGGGCTGGCCGAGCGGCTGCGGGAGGCGGAGTTCCTCTGGCGCACGTCCCAGGCCGACTTCATGTTCCCGGCCCGGCCCCGGGCCACCCTCGGGGAGGAACTGGACGACGTCGACCGGATCGACGACGAGCGGTACGTGTCGGCAGCGCTGGTCACCACCTGCGGGAACCGGGTCCACTTCACCTCCCCGTCGCCGCTCACCGATGCCGCCGCGCGCGACCTGGCCCTCGACCTGGCCCAGGCCCGGGGTACCCGCCAGGAGGCGTTCGCGGAGCGGCTGCTCGCGGACCCCGCGGGGGTACGGGCACGCGTCCGCGACACCCTGGAGGCGTGCGCCGAGGCCTTCTTCGACGCGGCCTGGGCCGATGCCGCCGTCCGGCTGGCGACGGACCTGCGGCTGAAGAACGACCTGCTGCGGCGCCAGGGCCTGGGTGCGGCCCTGGCCTCGGTCTCGGGTGCGGTGACGCTGGCTCCGGACGGCGACGCCATCCTCGTGGACAAGCTGCTGGACAAGGCGACGACCGCCCGGGGCAGCGGCGTCACCTTCATCCCGAGCGTCTTCGGCCGGCCGCACCTGGCGATGGTCCACGCGCCCGGCTGGCAGCCGGTGGTCCAGTACCCGGTGGACGGGCCGGGGCCGTCGGATCCGGTCTCCCTGGAGACGGTCGGCCTGCGCCTGGAGGCCCTCGCCCATCCGGCGCGGCTGCGGCTGCTCCGTACCCTGGCCAGGGGCCCGCACACCAACGGCGAGCTGGCCCACGCCTGGGACCTGACGCCCCCGGAGGTGTCCCGGCACGTGGCCCTGCTGCGGCGGGCGGGGCTCCTCACGGCCCGGCGGGAGGGGCGGTACGTGCGCTACAGCCTCGACCTGTCGGAGCTGACGGCGCTGGGGACCGACCTGCTGGCGGCCGTACTGCGGTGAGGGCGGGTCGCGGTCGGCCGGCGGGGTCAGCGGCTGCGGGAGCCGCTCGTCACGGTCGTCCACGTACCGCCCGTGACCCGGTACACCGTCAGCCGGCGGTTGCGCGTGTCGCCGTACTCGTCGAAGGCCACCCGGCCGGTGACCCCGTCGAACCCGAGGCCCGCCACCGCCCGCGCCATCCTCGCCCGGGCGTCCGCCGGGAGGGTGCCGCCGTTGGCCGCGACCACGGCCTTCACCGCCTCGACGAGGGCCCAGGCGGCGTCGTACGCGTAGGGGCCGTAGGCGCCCGCCGCTTCCGGGTAGCCCGCCGCGCGGTACTCGGCGAGGAAGCCCGCTCCGCGTGCGAGTCGCTCCGCGGGTTCGCCGGGGTTGGTGGCGAGGTCGCCTTCGGCCCTGGTGTTGGCCGTGAGGAACTGCTGGTCGAAGATGCCGTCGCCGCCCATCAGCGGCGCGGTCACGCCCGCTTCCTTCAGCTGCCGGGACAGCGGCGCGGCGGTGGTGTGGTAGCCGCCGAAGTACACGGCGTCGGCGCCGGAGGCCCGGACCTTCGAGGCGAGTTCGGAGAAACCGCCCTGCGCGGGATCGACGTGGTCGGTGCCGACGAGGCTGCCGCCGAGCTTGCGGAACTCGGCCGCCACTCCGGCGGCGAGGCCGGCGCCGTACTCACCGGCGTCGTCGATGACGTAGAGCCTGCTCTTCCCTGCCTCGTCGTGGAGGTGGCGGGCGGCGAACGGCCCCTGGTCGACGTCCGTGGCGACGGTGCGGAAGTAGGTGTCGTACGGGCGGGACGGGGCGCCGTCGGCCCAGTGGGGGCCCAGGGTGAGGGCCGGGTCGGTGTTCGACGGGGACACGTTGACCAGGTTCGCCCCGGCGAGGGGTGCCACGAAGGTCCGGGCGGCGGCCGAGGTGAACGGGCCGACCACGCCGAGGACCTTCTCGTCGGCGGTGAACCGGGCGGCGTTCGGGGCGCCCTTGGCGGGCAGGCCCTCGTCGTCCAGCGCCTTGATCTCGAAGTTCACACCGGGGACGTGACGGGTCCGGTTGGCGGTCCGGGCCGCGAGGTCGGCGGAGTTCCTGATGCCGGCGCCGAAGGAGGACAGTTCGCCGCTGAGCGGTGCCTCCACTCCGATCACCACGGTGACGGGGGCGGTGGCGGAACCGCCGCCGGTCGCTCCGGTCCCGCCGGTCCCGCCGGGGCCGGACGGGTCGTCGCGGTCGAGCGTCCAGGTGAGGACGGAGCCCGCGGCGAGGGTGGCCAGGGCCAGGCCCCAGACGGCGCCGCGCCGGGTGAGGACGCGCCGGCGGGCCGGCGCCTGACCGCCGGGCCCGCCGCGCTCCGTCCGGCCGAGGGTGACCAGGTCCTCGGCCGGGGGTGTGGGCGGCGGCTCCTCGCGCTTCGTCGGGGTCGGGGCGGGGGTCGGCGCGTCCGGTCCGTCCGTGCCCGCCGCGGGCCGGGCGGCCCGCACCACCGAGGCGAGGAGCCCTGACGCCTCGGCGAGGCCGGCGCGCTGCCCCGGGTCCTTGGTGAGGAGGGCGTCCAGTACGGGGGCCAGCGGGCCCGCGTGGACGGGCTGCCGGTGGGGCCGGGTGAAGACGGCGACGGCGAGGGCGTGCAGCCCGTCGGCTTCGAACGGGGGCCGTCCCTCGACCGCGTGGTAGAGGGTGGCGCCGAGCGCCCACAGGTCGTTCGCGGCGGTCGGGCGCCTGCCCTCCAGCTGCTCGGGCGCCATGTACTGCGGGGTGCCGATGACGATCCCGCTGTGGCTCAGCTTGGTGGTGGCGTCCGCGAGGTGGGCGATGCCGAAGTCGGTGAGGACTACGCGGTCCTTGGTCAGGAGGACGTTGTCGGGCTTGATGTCCCGGTGGACGATCCGGGCCCCGTGCGCTTCGGCGAGTGCGTCGAGGAGGGCGGAGCCGATCTCCGCCACCCGTTCCACCGGCAGCCGGCCCTGGCGGCGGATGGCCGCGGCGAGGGACTCGCCCCGGATGAACTCCATGACGATGACGGGCGCGCCCCGGTGTTCCACGACGTCGTGGACCGTGATGATCCCGGGGTGGCTGATCGTGACCGCCGCGCGGGCCTCGGCGGTGAACCGGGCCAGCAGGCCGGCGCGGTCGCCGTCCTCCAGTCCGGGCGGGAAGAGGATCTCCTTGACGGCGACCTCGCGCCCGAAGAGCTGCCGGTCGACGCCGCGCCAGACGCGGCCCATGCCGCCCTGGCCGATGCGTTCGAGCAGCTGGTAGCGCCCGGCGATGAGGTCGGAGTTCTGCTCGGTCACGCGCACACTCTAGGGGCGGGCGCGGGTGCGCCCCCACCGGGGTGCGGGCGGGTACGGCGGGCACGGGGCGCATGCCGGAAGAGCGCCCGGCCGAGGGGTCTCGGCCGGGCGCTCTCCGGAATGTCTGCTGTTGTCCGCCGGTGGTTTAGTACCAGTGGTTGGCCTGCCAGAAGTTCCAGGCGTCGACCGGGCTGCCGTAGCGCTCGTTCATGTAGTCCAGGCCCCACTTGATCTGGGTGGCCGGGTTGGTCTTCCAGTCCGAGCCCGCCGAGGACATCTTCGACGCCGGCAGGGCCTGGACCAGGCCGTACGCGCCGGAGGAGGAGTTCGTGGCGGTGTAGTCCCAGCCGCTCTCGTGCGTGACGATCTTGTCGAAGGCGGCGAACTGGGCCGGGTCCTTGATCATCTGCTGGGCGATCGCCTTCGCACCCGTCGGAGCGGCCTGCGCGGGCACGGCGGCGAGCATGGAACCCGCGACACCCAGAGCGAGGACGGTACCGGCGAGGGTCTTCTTCGAAGCGGCGATGCGGCGGATGACGGCGTTGGACACGGATGAACCTTCCGACGGGAACAAGGACGGTCGCCACATGCCGAAGACATGCGTGAGCCACTCACACAGGTGGGAGGGGATCTGCCGGCGGGGGGCTGAGCGCCCCGGCCGCCTCGGCGACAACACCAGTTAGCCAGCCCCCCGCCGCCCTGGCAACGCCCCCCGTCTACTAGCCCCCCTCGCAGGCCGGGACCGACGTCCCGCGCCGGAAGCCGTGCGAGGACCGGCCCGGCCGTCTACTAAGGCGGGCCGGATGTGACCTGGGTCCTGTGGGCCGCCTCACCGCCCAGACCCCCGAATGTCACCCCCGGTAGCCGGCCAGACCCGCTGGGATGGGTGACCCCGGCCACACCCGGCCCCCGCACCGAAGGAAAGCGGCCGCCGGTTAATGGGCGGCGGATGCGGACGCCGCCGCCTACGATCGCCCGCATGTCGCATCGTCGTGTACTGAACGTCTTAATGGTCCTCGTCGTGGCACTGACCGGATGGGTCACCGGCGCCACGGGAATCGCATCCGCGCAGGAGGAAGCGCCTCCGGCAGGACGCCAGTTGCTGTTCTACAACCACGCCTACGGGGTGCTCGACCGGGAAACCGCCGATGCCATCGAGCACTCCGCCTACCTGCGGGACTTCGCCAACTTCCAGGTCCGCACCACGACCGGCTCCGGCGGCGAGACCTGGACCGGCCGGTACCTGATGGGCCGCGAGACCTACCTCGAACTGTTCGGCGTGGGGGACGTCCCCGGCCCGGACGGGACGCTCGGCGCCGGCGGGCTTGGACTGTCCGCGGAACGGGCCGGGGACCTCGCCACGGTCACCGCGCGCCTGCGCGAGCAGGGCGTACCGAACCCGGTGTCCTTCCGCCAGACCCGCGACTTCGGCGACGGGGTGCCGGTGCCCTGGTTCGACGCGGTCTTCACCAGCGGCACGTACGACGCCTTCGGCGCCTGGGGCATGGAGTACCTGCCGGAGTACTTCGCCGACCCCCGCGGCAACACCGAGCCGGCCTCCTACCCGGGTGACGTCGGCCGCGAGCGGTACCTGTCCGACGGCTACCGCGACCGCCTCATGAAGGACGTGACCTCGATCCGCCTCGGCGTCACGGCGGGCGACCTGGCCAACACGGTGCCCCTGCTCCGGGCGGGCGGCTTCACCGTACGGGAGCTCCCCGGCGGCAGCGTCCTGGCCCTGGGCGGCGGCACCACCATCCGTCTGGACACGGTGACGCGCGAGCAGGCGGGTCTGCGTCAGGTCGAGATGTCCCTCAACCACCCGGTGTTCACCCGCCACGAGGAACGGATCGGCCGTTCGACCCTCGTGGTCGGCCCGGGCGACCGTGCCGTGTGGACCTTCGGGGCCGGCCGCTAGGCGACTCCGCTCCGGCAGACCGAAGGACCGAAGGAGGGGGCAGCCGTTGGGCGCCCCCTCCCCGTACGCCCGGCTACAGTCCGGCGATCGGCGACCGCCGCATGTGGGCCTCCGAGCGGACGAGTTCAAGGAGGCGGCCGCTCCAGTTGCGGCCGCGGCCGGCGCTGTCGCCCCAGAAGGCCGAGTCCACGTCTTCGTAGACCAGCGTGGCGTCGTCCGTCGCCAGCAGGATCTCGGCGAGACCGGGGTGCTGGTCGTACTTGGCGCGCAGCAGGCGGGTCATGACGGCGGTGCGGGTGTGCTCCCAGCCCTCGCGCCCCGGTGCCCCTCCCGCGATGCCGCGCGCCTCGGTTCCGGTCTCCGCGGCCACGATCCGGGCGCGGTCCTCGGGCCGGGCGACCGACAGCGCCCAGTAGGCGTGGGCGGCCGAGGGGTACTCGGCCTCCCCCACCGTGATGGGGGCGGGGTAGTCGTGGCGCAGGCCGAGGAGGCCGGGGTCTTCCACGGGCCCCTTCGGGAACCACTGGTGGATGTGGACCGCGGGGGCGCGCGGGGTCGTGGGCCCGTCGGCCTTGACGCGGGTCTCGTGCCGGGCGTTCCAGCGTTCCCGTTCCTCGAAGTACGCGAGTGCCCTGTCGTAGGACTCCTGCGTGACCGGCGGTTCGGTGGGGAGGTAGGTCCGGCCGCCGGGCCCGGCCACCAGCACCCGCAGCGGCCCGTCCTTGCGGTCCATGTCGCCCAGCGCGTACCGGCGTCGCGAGCTGGGGATCGCGAGGAACGCGGCGCGTGCCGCCTCCCGCTTCTCCTCCGTCCGCTCGGCGAGGAAGGCGTCGACGGCGGCCAGGCAGCGGCCGGTGGAGTCGGGGCGCCTGTTGAGCTGGTCAATGGTGTCGCGGATCTCGGCGACCAGCAGTTCGGGGGTGAGCCGGGTCCGGGGCTCGCCGAACTTCCAGCCCGCCATCATGTCGAAGGCGGTTGCCTCGCCGCCCTCCGGCAGGGTCGTGGCGACCCATCCGGACCGGAGCTTCTCCTCGAACTCCTCGATGGTGACCAGGCCCCAGCAGTCGATGAGCCCGTCGGCGTAGATGAAGAGCTCGGTCAGGTGGTAGCCGCCGTTGCGGATGAAGGCGTGCCGCCAGGTGCCGGGTATGCGGACGCCGTCCGCGGTGCGATGGGTGGTCCTTCGGCCGATCATTCCGTGATTGTTTCGCAGACGCCGTCGGAACGCCCCTGGATTTGCCGGTGCGCCGGGGCCAGGACGGCGGCCGCCAGGTGTTCGCGGAACCAGCGGTGGCCCGGGTCGGCCGAGTTGCGGGGGTGCCAGGCCATGCCGAGGTCCAGGGGTTCCAGGTCGAGGGGGACGGGGAACGTGCGCAGTCCCATGGCCTCGATGGTGTCGGGGAGCCAGCCGGCGAGGCTGAGGGCGACGAGGTCGGTGTCGCGGGCGAGCATCATCGCGCTGGTGTGGCTGGGCACGACGACCGCGGTCCGGCGCCGCAGGCCGAGCTCCGCGAGCGCGCTGTCGATGGGCCCGAGGCGTTTGCCGAGGCGGGAGATGCCGATGTGGTCGGCCGCGGCGAAGCGGCGGGCGTCGATCGGCCCGTCGAAGAGGGGGTGGCCGCCGCGGGCGATGCCGACCAGCGGCATCCGGGTGAGCGGCCGGGTCCGGATCTCCGGGTCCAGGTGTCCCAGGACGCCCAGTTCGACGTCCACCCAGCCCTGTCGCAGGCCGGGGCCTCCCTCCACCGCCTCCGGCAGGAAGACCACGTCCACCTGCGGGGCCTCCGCGTGGATCCGCTCGGTCAGGCTGCCGGCCAGGCCCACGAGCAGCAGGTCGGTGGCCTGCACGGTGAAGCTGCGCTGGAGGTGCACGGCGTCGAAGCCGGCGCCGGGCCGCAGTACGTTCTCGCAGCCGCGCAGCAGCGCGCCGACCTCCTCCCGGAGTTCCGCGGCGCGCGGGGTGGGGACCAGCCCCTGGCCGGCCCGGACGAGGAGCGGGTCTCCGACGGTGCGGCGGAGCCGGGCCAGGGTGCGGCTGACGGCCGCGGGTGAGGTGCCGAGGCGCTCGGCGGCCCGGGTCACGCTGTTCTCCTGGAGCAGGGCGTCCAGGACGCGCAGCAGGTTCAGGTCCATCGCCGTCCCTTTCTTGAACTGCGGTTTTGCATATGGGGCAATGATTGGGTGTCAATCTTTGCATTGCTGCCGGACCCCTTCGGCGCGGAGGGTGGGGGTGCCCCGCGAAACGCGTGGCGTTCCCGTTTCCACCCCGTTGAAGGAGCCGCTGTGCTGCAGTCCCCCCGTGCCGGTCGAGAAGGCGACGTGCTGGCCGTCGTCAGCCAGAGCGGACCGACGGTCTCGTTCTTCGACGCCGCCTCCGACCGGCACCTCGGCGACGTGCACGTCCCCGCCGAGCCCCACGAGCTGTGCTTCGACGCGACGCGGCGCCTGCTGTGGTGCACGCTGACGTACCACTCGGGCTACTACCACGCGAACGCCGGCCGGCGCACGGAGCTGGCCGTCATCGACCCCGACACCCGCCGCATCGTCGAGATCGTCGACGTCGCTCCCGAGCACGGGCCGCACGGGCTGGCCCTGGACGCGGGGCTCGGGCGGCTGTACGTCAGCGTGGAGAGCGGCGACGACCGGCCCGGCGGTGTCGTGGTGATCGACACGGCCACCCGGCGGCCGATCGGCAGGATCGACACGGACGCGCCCGGCCCGCACTGGTTCGCCATCGACCCGGCCGGGCGGACGGGTTACGCCACCAACAAGGAGGCGCCGTTCGTGTCGGTCGTCGACCTGGAGCGGGGCGTGCTCACCGCGAAGGTCGAGGTGCCGGGCAGCGAGGGGCTGGCCGTCTCCCCCGACGGCGCGTACGTCTACGTCGCCGCGCCGTACGGCAGCTTCACCGGCGGTGCCGGTGAGCGGCCGCCCACCGGTCTGCGGGTCATCGACGCGCGTACGGCGTCCGTCGTGGACACCCTGCCCACCGAGAACGTGGTCCTCCCGGTGCACCTCACCTCCACGGGCCGGCTGCTCGCGGGCGAGCTGCGGATGGCGGCCGATCCGGGGTCGCAGCTGGGCCGCCACGCCCCGGGCCGGCTCACGGTGTTCGACGCAGGCACCCGCGAGCGGGTGGGCGAGGCCGAGGTCGGGCTCTTCCCGCTGACCATCACCTCCTCCCCCGACGGCCGGCTCGCGTACGTGTCCTGCGTGATCTCCTCCACCGTCGAGATCGTCGACCTGGATACCCTGGAGACGCTCGGCCGGCTGGACATCGCCAAGCTCGGCGAAGCCGGCGCCCACGGGCTGGCGTACGTCCCGCGCCCGGCCTGACCTCCCGCGGGCCTGCGGGCCCGGACCGCTCCGGGGGCGTAGGGTCGCAGCCGTCGGCCGTCGGTGCGGGCGGCGGCCGGGGGAGAGCGGGGAGCATGGTTCACGTACTGGGCAGCAGGGTCCTGCTGCGCCCCACGGACCCGGAGCGTTCGCGCGTCTTCTACGGAGACACGCTGGGTCTGGCCGTCTACCGCGAATTCGGCACGGGTCCGGACCGCGGCACGGTGTACTTCCTCGGCGGCGGGTTCCTGGAGGTGTCGGGGCGCGCCGAGGAACCGCCGGCGCCCGGGCTGCGCCTGTGGCTCCAGGTCGCGGACGTCCGGGCCGCGTACGAGGAGCTGCGCGGCCGGCGCGCCGAGGTGCTGCGGCCGCCGCAGCGGGAGCCGTGGGGGCTCGTCGAGATGTGGCTCGCCGACCCCGACGGCGTGCGGATCGCCGTCGTGGAGGTTCCGGCCGACCATCCGCTGCGGTTCCGCGCCTGATCCCGCGGCGCGGGCGGGTGCGCTGATAGCCTGTCGGCTCTCGATCCGCAGCCTCGTTCCCCTCTCCGGGGCAGGTGCAAGATCTCCGCTCACACGTGGAAAGGTCTTGTCGTGGAACCTTCTTACGGGGACGTCTGCCTGCTGACCGCCGTCAGCCCGCGCAAGGACGAGGGCAACAGCCCGACCGGGATCGTCGGCAGGTGTCTGGCCCGGCAACTCCTCGCCGCGGGGCGGCGGGTGCGAGTACTCGCGGAGCCGGACCGGCTCGGCGGCTGGCCCGACGCGGTCGAGGTGGTGGAGGGTTCCGTCACCCGCCCGCTGGAGTGCGCCCACGCCTTCGCCGGCGTCGGGGCCGCGTTCCTCGCCGGCGCCCTTCCCTCCACGGTGCGGGACGCACTGGCGCTGCTGCGGGACGCCGGTGCCGGCCGGGTCGTCGTACTGTCCTCCCACGGGCCGGAGTACGAGGCGGCGAATCCCCCGGAGACGTGGTTCTGGCTGGCGATCGAGAAGGCGGTGGAGGGATCCGGCATCGCCTGGACGCACATCCGGCCGTCGGCGGTGATGGGTTCGGTCATCGAGGGCACCTATCCGGCGACGGGGGCGGACTGGCCCGACACCGTCCGCGCCGAGGGGGTCGTACGGGAGGCCTTCCTCTCGCAGGGCCACTATCCCTTCGTCCACGAGGAGGACCTCGCCGCCGTGGCGGTCGCGGCCCTGACGGGCGACGGCCACACCGGGAAGGTCATCGAGGCGGTGGGCCCGCCGCTGAGCACGCGTTCCCGCGTACGGAGCCTCGCGGCCGCCCTCGGCCGCGACATCACCGCGACCGAACTCGCCCCCGAGGAGAGCCGGACGGTCTGGCAGGGCCTCGGCTGGCCCGACGGCGCCATCGAGGTCACGCTGTACGCCCTGGCGGAGTACGGCGCCCGGTACGCCGAGCTCCTCCAGTGGACGCACGACCAGCGGCCGTCCGTACAGGACGTCACCGGCCGCCCCCCGCGCACCTACGACGACTGGGCCCGCGAACACGCCGACGCCTTCCGCTGACTCGGCGACGGCCGCCCGCCGGCTGGACCGTGGCGCTAGCGGTGGCGCCGGCGGTGGCGCCCGAACCGCCAGAGGACGTGGATCACGCGCGCCACCGCCAGCACTCCGGCGATCGCCGCCCCGGCGACCGCGAGGGTCCTCTCGGCCGCGGGAGGCAACTGCCAGACAGCGGCGGGCCCTGCGATCACCGCGAAGACGACGGCGCCGAGGAAGCACGCGCTCAGCAGCGCGTAGCCGATCTCCACCGTGAGCGCGTCCCGTTCGGCCTGGCTCCGTCGTCGCGTCGTCATACCCGAAAGGGTTGCACCGGGGCTCGGCAGCCGTCCACGAGCGTGCCGGCTGCGCAGCCGGGCACCCCTTGCGGGCCGGTGTCACATCCGGGGTCGCTGGACTGTCCCCTCTACGGAAGCGAGTGGATCGAGCGAAACGAGAGAAGGGGCCGTCCCTCATGAAGTCCTTCATCGTCTGTGCGTCGGTGTCTCACGGCAATACGCGTCGGGTCGCCGACGCCATGGCCCGGGTCCTGGGTGCCCAGGTCCTCTCCCCCGGTGAGGCCGACCTCGCGGAGCTGGCCGCCGCCGACCTCGTGGGGTTCGGCTCGGGCGTCTTCTACGGCAGGCTCCACCCCGGCCTGGCCGCCCTGGTCCGGGCACTGCCCCGAGCGCGCGGCCGGGCCTTCGTGTTCGCCACCAGCGGGCTCCCCGGGCTGTCCGCGGCGCCCGCCACCCGGGCTCTGGTCCGGCGCCTCGCGGGCAAGGGGTTCCGGGTCGACGGGAGCTTCACCTGCCGGGCGTTGGACACCTGGGGGCCCTTCGGGCTCGTCGGCGGCATCAACAGGCAGCGCCCGGACGCCGGGGACCTGGCCGCCGCCCGCGCGTTCGCCGAGCGGCTGCGGTGAAGGGGCAGGAGGCAGGGGGGACAGCCCCCGTACCGGATCGGGTGGCAGCCGGATGGGCCTGCGGTGCGGCGGGACGGGAGGGTGGGCGGGTACGGGATCGGCGAGTTGAGCTGGAGTGTGACGGGTGAAGGCACGTGTGCGGGCCGCGGCGCTGCTGGCGGGGATGTGCGCGGTGGCGGTGACGGGCGTGGTTCCGGCGGCCGCCGCGGGGCGGGCGCCGGGCGCGGAGCCGGCGGGCCTGCGGGAGGCCCTCGCGCAGACGGTCGCGGACGGGTTCCCGGGGGTCGTCGCATACGCCAGGAACGGCGCGCGGGAGTCCCGGATGGCGGCCGGGGTCGCGAACACGGCGAGCGGTGAACGGGCCCGGCCGGACCAGCGGTTCCGGATCGCCAGCAACACCAAGGCGTTCGTGTCGACGGTGCTCCTGCAACTGGAGGGCGAAGGAAGGCTCTCGCTCGACGACAGCGTGGACAAGTGGCTGCCCGGCATGGTCCGCGGGAACCGCAACGACGGCCGGGCCATCACCGTCCGGCAGCTGCTCAACCACACCTCGGGCGTCTACGACCCCACCAGGGAACCGGAGTTCTTCGCCCCCTACCTGGAGCGCAACGACCGGGACCACGTCTACACCCCCCGGGAGGTGATCGCGCGGGCGGTGGCGCACGAGCCCGACTTCACCCCCGGCACCGACACCGAGAAGTGGAAGTACTCCAACACCAACTACCTGCTCGCCGGCCTGGTGATCGAGGCGGTCACCCGCCACAGCGCGCCCTCCGAGATCCAGCGGCGCGTCCTCGCCCCGCTCGGCCTGAAGGACACCTCCTTCCCGGTGACCGACCCGGCCGTCCACGGGCCCCATCTGCACGGCTACGACCTCGCGGGGCGCGACGTCACCCGGTTCAGCCCCTCCTACGACTGGACCGCCGGCGCCATGATCTCCACCGTCGACGACCTGGCCCGCTTCCACCGCGCCCTGTTCGCCGGCGGGCTGCTGCGTCCCGCGCAGCAGCGGGAACTCCTGACCACGGTGGAGGTCGAGGGCGCGCCGGCGTACGGACTCGGCGTGCAGCGCGGGGAGGTGGAGTGCGGGACGGGGCCGGACGCCGAGCGGGTCCCCGTCTGGACGACGGACGGCACCGGACCGGGATTCATGAGCATGGCGCTCACCACCGTCGACGGCGAACGGCAGCTGGTCTTCGCCGTCAACGTCTACGACATCGGCGCGGACGTGCGGAAGGACCGGGTCCCCTTCCCCCTGGGTACGGGGCTGCCGAAGACCCAGGCGGCGGCGCTGTGCGGCTGAGGGGCCCTGCCGCGGCGTCAGCCGAGGGTGAGCCACCGGATGCCGAGCCGTTCGACCCGTTCGGTCTCCGCCGCGTCGAGCGGCTCGCGGCCGGTGGCCTTGCGCAGGAAGGTGAGCCGGTCCCAGCCGAGCGCGCGGACCGCGGCCGAGCGGTCGGGGCCGAGCAGCAGTTCCAGCACCACGTCCGCGGCCCCCGGGGTCAGCCACGGCTCGCGGCCCAGCCCTTCGGCCAGGTCCAGGCCGTGGACGGCGACCTCGACCACCCGGGTGACCAGGAACTCCGACAGGAGCATCGCGTCCCCGTGACGGGTGCGCACGACGCGGTCCGCGGGCTCGGCCCGGCACAGCAGGTCGGCCCCGCGCCAGGTCGCGGCGAAGTCCTCGGCGAGCGCGGTCCCGTCGACGTGCCCGTTCGCGTGGTCCCGGGCCAGGGCGATGCGGGCGGTGTTGGTCGTCGGGGCGAAGCGCTCGTCGGGCCGGTAGTACCGCACCGCGGACACCTCGGCCCTGTCGGGCCGCGGCGCGTCCAGCATGGCCGGCAGCCAGGCGATCACCACGCGTACGTGGCTCAACAGCTCGCGTACGGACCAGGGTTCACATCGTGTCGGAAGGTCCCACTCCGCCTCCGACAGCCCTGTGACCGCCCGCGAGAGTTCCTCGGCTTCGAGGCGGAAGGCTTCCAGTACCCGTCCCTGATCCATGGTGATCAAGGTATCAACCGCTCCCCCGCCGCCGGCCCGCCGGCACCGTTCAGGAGGTCCCGGCCGACGCGACGGCGCGGCCGCGGAGCAGCTTCTTGTCCGGCTTGCCCACGTCGGTCAGGGGCAGCGCGTCCACGAAGACGACGCGGGCGGGCTCGTACATGGCTCCCTTCCGCTCCCGCACCAGGGCGCGCAGCTCCGCTTCGCCGACGTCGGCGCCCGGCGACCGGACGACGACCGCGTGGACCCGCTCCATGAGGTTGGCGTCGGGGACCCCTAGCACGGCGCTCTCCCGTACCTGCGGATGGGAGTTCAGGACGTCCTCCAGTTCCACCGTGTACACGTGTCCGCCCACCACCACGATCATGTCCTTCAGCCGGTCGACGATGGTGATGTAGCCGTCCGCGTCCACGAAGCCGATGTCGCCGGTGTGCAGCCAGCCGTCCCGCAGTACCCGGGCGGTGAGTTCGGGCTGCTTCCAGTAGCCCCGCATCACCTGCGGGGAGCGTACGCAGATCTCGCCGTGCTCCCCGGCGGGCAGGTCCCGTCCGTCGGCGGCGCGTACGGCGACCTCTACGCCGTCCAGGATCTTCCCGGCGGTGCGCAGCAGTTCCGGGCGGGCCGGATCGTGGTCCTGCGGGGAGAGCATGCTGATTCCGCCCGCCTCGTTCTGGCCGTAGAACTGGTTCAGCACGGGGCCGAAGCGGCGGACCGCCGCCGCGAGGCGGGCCGGGGAGGAGGCGCAGCCGCCGTAGGTGAGCAGGCGCAGGCTGGAGGTGTCGGTGCGGTCGACGTCGGGGTGGTCCATCAGCTGGTAGAGGAGCGGCGGCAGCAGGAAGGTGTGGGTGATGCGCTCGCGCTCGACGGCGGCGAGTACGGATCCGGCTTCGAACCCGTCGAGCAGGACGACGGTGCCGCCGTGGTGCAGCGTCGCGTCGGCCATGAGGCCCGCCGCGTGCGCGAGGGTGGTGCACACCAGGGTCCTGACCGGCTCCTCGTCGGACCAGAGGGGTCCGGCCGAGACCCACTGCTCGAAGGTCGTGCATATGGCTTTGGGATGGCCCGTGGTCCCGCCGGTGTGGCGGATGGCGCAGATGTCCTGCGGGCGCGCCGAGCCCGGCAGCGCTTCGTCGGACTCGCGGGCGGCGAGTTCCACGAGGTCCGGGGTCCGGCCCGGGGCCCGGTCCGGGTGGGTGCCGCCGTCGGCAGTGCCGGCGGCGGCTGCGGCGCCGAGGACGAGTACGCGTTCGAGCGGCACCCGCCGGGCCAGCCCGGCGGCGCGGTCGCGGTGGGCGGGGTCCGCCACCAGGGTCCGGGTCTCGACGTCGCGGAGGATGTCGGCGTGCACATCGGCCGAAAGCCCCGCGTAGAGGTGGTTGACGGCGCAGCCGAGGAGGCCGGCGGCGTAGCGGACCGCGAGCGTCTCGGGGAGGTTTCCGGCGAGCAGGGTGACCGTTTCGCCGCGTTCCACCCCACGGGCCCGGAGCGCGCGGGCCATGCGGTGCACGAGGCCGCGCAGTTCACCCGCGGTCAGGCGCCGGTCCCCGTGCACTAAGGCCTCCCGGCCGGGTTCCTCGCCGAGGGCGTCGAGGATCTCTTCCACGTGGCTGCGGAAGTGTCCGGTGGTGGCGTCCATGTCCGTCCCCATCTCCATCTCCATCTCCATTGGTTGACTGGAGCAACTAGTGGGAGGTTAGCGACCGAAGATCCACAAGCCCAAGTCGGGCGCCCACATCCGGCCAACACCGACACCCCCGCCCGCACTTCGACCCCACCGGCAGGGAATCGCGCCGGAAGTCTTCCGCAGCGGCCCGACCTGTGCAATTTTACATGTCACATGTCAATCGCCGGTGTCCCCAGCACACGGCCCCAACGGCCCCGGAGGCCCCCACAGATGCATCCCTTCCGGATATCGAAGGCAGGGCGCAGACTTCCCGCGCTCGGTGCAGCCGCCTTCATCGCGCTCGGCCTGCTCACCCCGCAGGGCCACGCCGCGCCCCTCCGCGCCACCACCCCGGCCGCCGCGCACTCGGGCGCCGCCGCGGCCCCGGCGCCCCGGTCGATCCCGGTCCCCAAGTCGCCGGACGCCATGACCAACGGCTCCCGCCTCCGGATCTCCTCCCAGGACAGCCCCGAGGAGTCCGCCCCGGCCCCCGCCCCCGCCGTCAGGCCCGCCAAGCCCGCGAAGGGCGAGCGGCAGTCCCCGTCCGCCGCGGGGAACGAGTGCGGCGACCTCTCCGGGGTGATCAACGCCACGGGCTCCGCGCTGGTCCAGCAGCTCAAGGCCCTGCCCCAGATCACCTGTACCTACCCGCTGTTCGGCCTCACCGGGGAGGACGCGCGCAAGGCCTTCCGCGAGGCCCAGATGGTGACGGTCGCGAACGCACTGCGCGACGCCTCCGCCGGCTACACGGGCGACAACCGCGCCGCCGTCGGACAGTTGGTGCTGTTCCTGCGCGCCGGCTACTACGTGCAGGACAACCACGCCGACGTCGTCGGCGAGTACGGCACGGCGCTGGACGGCGCCGCCCGCGGCGCACTGGACGCCTTCTTCGCCTCCCCGCGCAGCAAGGACGTCACCGACGCCAACGGCGAGATCCTCAACGAGGTCGTCACGCTGATCGACAGCACCCACACGGCCGGCCGGTACGCGGGCGTCGTCAAGTGGATGCTCGGCGGCTACGACGCCACCTGGCCCGGCCAGATGGACCTCGCCATGCAGCACGTGGAGTGGGTCGTCGAGAACGGCTTCAAGGCCAAGAACGACGGCCGCGGCTGGCGGGCCGCCCTCAAGGCCGACCCCGCCATCCTCGACACCTGGGCCGGCTTCATCACGCGCAACGGCGCGCAGCTGAACCGCCTGGACGTCGTCAGCAACGTCGGCCGCCACCTCGGCAACGCCCTCGACGTCCCGGAGCTCAGGGAACGGCTCCGGCCGCTGCTGAAGGACCTGATCAACCGCTACCCCAACGTCGGCCCCACCGCACCGATCACCATGAACCTGGGCTGGTACACCCGCCAGTACGACAGGGGCAACTGCGCGGCCTACGCCATCTGCGACCTGGGCGAGCGCGTCCTGCCTGCGGTCCTGCCGACCCAGCACACCTGCACCCCGGGCCTGAAGATCCGCGCCCAGGACATGTCCCCCGGCCAGCTGGCCGGCACCTGCACCAGCCTGGTCAACCAGGACGCCTACTTCCACCGGATCATCGGCGACAAGGGCCCGGTCCCCGGTGACCTGAACACCAACCTGGAGGTCGTCGTCTTCGACGACTACACCAACTACTCGCTGTACGCCTGGGCCATCTACAACATCGACGTCGACAACGGCGGCATGTACGAGGAGGGCAACCCGGCGGCCGCCGGCAACCAGGCCCGCTTCATCGCCCACGAGGCCCACTGGCTGCGTCCGGAGTTCCAGATCTGGAACCTCAACCACGAGTACACCCACTACCTCGACGGCCGCTTCAACATGGCCGGCGACTTCGACGCCGGCATGACCACGCCGACCATCTGGTGGGTCGAGGGCATCGCCGAGAACATCTCGTTCGGCTACCGGGGCGAGCGCAACGCCGACGCGGTAGCCGAGGCCGGCAAGAAGACGTACAAGCTCAGCGAGCTGTTCGACACCGTCTACGGCCAGGACGAGGACCCCCAGGTCAACTCGAACCGGGTCTACCGCTGGGGCTTCCTCGCGGTCCGCTACATGCTCCAGGCCCACCCCGCCGACGTCCGGACCGTCCTCGGCAAGTACCGGGCCGGCGACTGGAACGGTGCCCGCGCCTTCCTGAAGCAGACCATCGGCACCGGCTACGACGCCGGCTTCGCCACCTGGCTGACGACGGCCTGCGCCACCGACGGCTGCGGCCCGCTGCCCGACGCGGTGCCGGCGATCCCGCCGTGCACCATCGGCGACCCCCGCCAGTTCGACGGGAACTGCCGCCGGGACGGCCTCGCGGCGGCGGCCGGCAACTACAGCTACCACTTCGTGTACCTGCCGGCCGGCGTCAAGCAGCTGACCATCACCAGCAGCGGCGGTACCGGCAACGCCGACCTGTACTACGGCGGCGGCAACTGGGCCACCACCGGCAGCTACCAGGCGAAGTCCACCAACGCCGGCAACGGGGAGACCCTGACGATCGACAACCCGCCCTCCGGCTGGGTGTACTTCAGCCTCGCCGCCGCGCAGGACTTCAGCGGCGTCAGCCTGTCCACGCAGTCCAGGTGACCGGCTAGTCGCGGCTACGGCGGACCGGCCCGCGACCGCCCGGGGACGGCAGAGCGCCGTGCTCCCCGGGCGGGAGCGGTGACCTCGGCGGTGCGGGCCCGGGCGTGCCGGCCCCGCACCTCAGGGGCGGACCGGGGTGTCCGGGACGTCCGGGTGGTCCTCGCGCGCCCGGAGTCCGGCGATGATCTCGGTGCCGAGGGCGTACGCCGGGACGCCCGCCGTGATGAGCGCGGTCTCGGCGACGCCGACGAGGTCGGCCATGGCGGCTCCGGCGTGGAGTGCGCCCTCGGCGTGGATGCGGGCGGGGTGGGCCCGGCCGAGGGCCAGCAGCTGGCCGAAGTGGACGAGCTGCTGCACCCGTGCGCCGAGCGGACTGTCCGTCAGCACGATGTGGCGCAGGGCCGCGAGGGCCTCCTCGGTGGGCAGCCGGCCGAACTCCTCGGCGAGGCGCAGCCGGTCCTGGACGCCGGCGGGCACGGCTGCGAGGGTGGAGCGGTAGCGGTCGCGTACGGCCTCGGTACGCGAGGCCCGGTCGTCCGGTGTCACGAGGCGGCCCGGGCGATCGCGGCCCGGACGGCTTCCTGGGCGCCCGGGGGGAAGTCCACGGCCCCTCCGATGGCGGCGGCGGCGATCTCCGCCTCGGCGCTCTCCTCGATGGCCACCACGAGGTGGGCGGTGGCCGCCGCATCCGGGCCGAACACCAGGAGGCCGTGGTTGGCCAGCAGGACGGCGGCCGTGGTCGGGCGGTGTTCCAGCGCCTCGGCGATGCCGCGGACGGACACGTCCGATCCGCGGGGTCCCCAGGGGACCACGGGGATCTCCTCGGCCTGTCCGAAGCGCAGCATGGGCTCGGTGCGGCAGGGCAGCGGCCGGTGGGCCACGGCGAAGGCGGTCGCGGAGGGCGAGTGGGTGTGGATGACGGCGCCGACGTGGGGGCGGGCCCGGTACACGGCGCTGTGCATGGCGATGATCTCGGCGCTGACGGACTGGAGCTCGCCGTCGAGGACCTGTCCGTCGAAGCCGACGGTGGCCAGCTGCTCGGGGCGCAGGCCGCGGACGAACCCCGGCGTCAGCAGGAGGCGTTCGCCGTCGAGCCGGGCGCTGAGGTTGGCGTGTCCGGAGTGGGACATCACCCCGGCCGCGAAGAGTTGCTCGGCTGCCCGCGCCAGCTGTCCGGCGCGTTCGTCGCGTACGTGCGTGTCGCTCATGGGGCATCTCCAAGTGTGCTGCCAGCGGGCGCTCGTTCGCCGCTGTCCACGTGCGGACCACTCTTCAACTTGAACTAAGGTTCAAGTCAAATGCCGGGGACGGCGGGCGGGCCGCAGCCCGAGGAGGAGCACCACGTGCGCATGACGATCGGCCGGCTGGCGGAGGTGACCGGGGTCCCGGCTTCGGCCATCCGGTACTGGGAGCGCCACGGCCTGCTGCCGGAACCGGAGCGGGTGGGCGGGCAGCGGCGCTACCCGCCGGAGGCCGCCGAGCGGATCACGGTGCTGCGCAAGTGCCAGCGGGCCGGGCTGACCCTGGTGGAGATCGGCGAGTTCCAGCGGGAGCAGCCGCACCGGGAGGCGATGATCCGCGCGAAGATCAGCGAGATCGAGCAGCGGATGGTCGACCTCGACCACGCCCACCAGCTGCTGACGCACGCCCTGCGGTGCGGTGAGGAGGACATCGTCAGGTGTCCGAAGTTCCGGGAGCAGATGGCGGCGTGGGAGACGGCGGAGCCGGCTCCCTAGCCACCGCGCGAGCCGGGGCCGCCCCGGCGCGCGGAGCCGAAACCGGAGCCGAAACCGGAGCCGGGACGTGCGAACGCCGGACGCGGCCCGGTCCGGCACCTCGTGTGCCGGACCGGGCCGCGTCGGCCGCGTCGGGGGTCAGCGCGCCGTCAGCACTTGAGTCCGGTGGAGGCGGCCGCCGAGGCCTCGTCCAGCTTCTGGATCTGCGGCTGGAGCTTGGTGAGGGCGTCCTTGCCGGTGGTGTCGCCCGGCAGGTCCTCGTAGCCCTTCTTCAGGCCCTCGGCGGCTTCCTTGACCGCGTCCTGCTCCGCCTGCTTGAGCTTGGCGAGGTTGTCCTTGACGTTGCCCCAGTCCTTCTGGACGGCGTCGTAGGCCTCCTTGACCTGGTCCTTGGTCGCGGACGAAGGGCTGAGGGCCTTCAGCTTCGCGTTGTCCGACTTCAGGGCGTTCAGGTCCGTGCAGAGGTCGGCAGCGGCCTTGGTGGCCTGCTCGGCGGCCGAATTGTCGTCGTTGTTGTCGGAGCAGGCGGCAAGTCCGAACACCGCGCTGACGCAGAGCACGCCGATCACGGGGATCCGCTTCATGGGAGACCTTCCTGGCAGGGACAGAACGGGCGTACGGGATGTTTCGTTACGCAAAGCAAAACTAAGCAGGAAGGGGGTGTCACGCATCCGTACGGGGACCGTTCGATACCTTGACGGGATCATGCCGACGAACACGACCGTGCGGGCGCTGTGGGACAGGACCCACCTGGCCCTGCTGCCCTGGACCCGCGTACCCGCGGGCGATCTGCACGCCCGCTCCCTGGAGGCGGTGACCGCGGCCGTCACCCTGCTGTGGGACGGCTGCGACGACGCGCTGCTCGACGCGCCGGCCACGGACGAGCAGGTCCACGCGATCGTCGCCGCGCGGGAGGCCTACCGTCTCGGCTGGCGCGACGCGGTGCTCGGCGACGTCGCGGCGGACGCGCGGGCCGCGGGACTGGGCGCGGGCCCGGGTGGCCTGTGGGAGCCGGCCGGGCACGGGTTCCACGGCAGGGGGCGGGCGTTCCGGCCCCCCCCTCCGCCAGAACCTGGAGTCCTTCGCACGGCATCCCTGGGCAGCGCAGCTGGCCGGCCTGAGGGCCGTGCGGTGCGCCGTCGAGGCCTCCTCCGGCGATCCGCGCGCCGCGCTCTCCTCGCTGTACCGCACGGCCTGGACCGACCAGGCCACCGAGCGCCTGGGATGGGACAACGCCGAATGGTGGCAGTACCTGGGCGTCGCAGAGCTGGCGTCCTGGGCGGTGGTCGCGCTGGGTCTGCCCGCGGAACACCCCTCGGAGTCGGGAGACGCGGTCGAGGAGGCCGCCGAGGCGGTGAGTCCGCTCGGCTGGACCTGGACGGGGAAGGGCCTGCCGGAGGGCTTCCTCGACGCCGCCTTCGAGGCACTCGGGCTGTGAGACCGGTGCTCCCGCGGCGCGTCGACCGGTGATCGGACGATGCCTGCGGTGGCGCCCACGGGACACGACACCGCCCGCATCCGCCACGTCGGCCACGTCGTCGAGGACATGGCACGGGCGATCGGCCCGTACGCACCCGTTCGTTCCGGCGGACGCCGCCCCGGGGGCGGCCTTCACCTTCCGGGCGGTCAGCGTCCCCTGATCCCGGCCAGGACGGCTGCCGCGCCCCGCTCCAGGAGTTCGGCCGCCAGGCACGCGCCGAGCTTCTCCGGGGAGTCGGCGGGGCCCGCGCCGGCCGCGGTCACCTGCCGCGTGCCGTCCAGCGAGGTGACGGCCGCCGAGAGGAGCAGCCGGCCGTCCTCCTGGATCCTTCCCCACGCCCCCACCGGGACGGAACAGCCGCCGTGCAGTTCGGCCAGCAGCGCCCGTTCGGCCCGTACGCAGGCGTCCACTCCGGGGTCTCCGGTTCCGGCGAGGAGAGCGGCCGCCGCTGAGCCGGTACGGACCTGGACGCCGAGCGCGCCCTGGCCGGGCGACGGCGGGAAGACCTCGGGGTCGAGCACCTCGTGGAGTTCGGGCACCGCTCCGAGCCGGTTGAGCCCAGCCGCCGCGAGCACCACCGCGTCCAGCCGGTCCCGGCCCCGGAGGCGGGCCAGACGACCCGGGACGTTGCCCCGGATCGGCACCACCTCCAGGTCCGGCCGCAGCGCCAGGAGCTGCGCGACCCGCCGCGGGGCTCCCGTACCGACCCGCGCCCCGCGGGGCAGCCCGTCGAGCGTCGCGCCGCACAGCACGTCCCGTACGTCCTCGCGCGGGCCGGGCGTGGTCAGCAGGACGGTGTCCTCGTGCACCGCGGTGGGGAGGTCCTTGAGGGAGTGGACGACGACGTCGACCGCGCCCCGAACTAGGGCCTGCTCCTGGTTGGTGGAGAACGCGGACCCACCGGCGGTCTTCGCCACCTCGGCGAGCGTCGGCGTGACGCGGTCCTGGTCGCCGCCCTCCAGGATGGTCTCCCTGCGGAACCGCACTCCGGGGAACCGCACCGCCAGGGGCTCCAGCCACTCGGATACCTGGGTCCTGGCGAGCCTGCTCGCCCTGGAGCCGATCGTCACGACGGTGCTCATCCGGTCGACTCCGGTCAGTCGGGGGCTGGTTGGCGCATCATGCTACGCGCCCCGGAACGGACCCGATTCCGACGGACTGTCACCAACCGCCCGGATCAGGTGCCCAGGGGCCACTGCGCCGGAGTGGCGTTGAAGCCGCGGAAGAGCTCGACCGCGGCCGGCTTCTGGCCCGCCGGGATCAGGAACGCGGTGCAGATCTTCTCCGACTGGCCCGGGCCCAGCTTCTTCTCGCCCTCCGTCTCGGGGCAGTCGGGCCACTTCGCCCGGCCCATCATGACGATCAGGGCGCGGGTCCGCATGCCCGACTCCGTCCTGATCATCAGGTCGCCGTCCATGTCGCCGAGCTTCATGGGCGTGCCGCTCTTGTGGTTGAGGGCCGACCGGACGAAGACGGGGATCTGCGGGCCGTCCTTCTCGTCCTTCTCGTCCTTCTTGAGGCCGGAGTTCTCCATGTCCGTCTCGGTGCCGACGCGCACGTCCAGCGGGGTCACCGTGAACTTCGCGTCCTGCGAGTCCAGCTTCTGGCTCTCCTTGAGCGGTCCCTCCTCGCCCAGCCGGAACACCGTCTTCTTGGCGTTCGCACCGGCATTCGGCGAAGCCGCGCCGCCGCCCTTCGCCTGCGGCAGGCCGTTGCATCCGGTCAGTACGGCGGCCGCCGTCAGGGCACCGGCCGCTGCCGACGCGGCGCGCGTCCACGTACGCATTCTCATCTCGCCTTTCCCCGGATCCGGCGGCACTCCGCCGCGACCCGCACCTCTGCGTTCCGAGCGGTCATCTTCTCAGAGGTGAACATGCCAAGACGCCCGCGTCTCGATCAGTCTCGATCAGCGGGCGTCCGGGCCGGGAGGGGGGCGGAGCGAGGGGGACGGGCTAGCGGTGCCCGCCGGTGACCGTGGCGGTGAAGCCGTTCTGTTCGAAGGTGCGGATGCGGTCCCCCGTGACCTTCGTGATCTTCACCTGGTCCAGCCGTACGGTGGTGTCGGTGAACGCGGCGATGGCCGCGACCCCTCCCCCGCCGCCCCGGACGGTGTCCTTGACCGCGGTGAACGTGCCGTCCTGGAAGGCCATCGCGAAGTACTCGTTGTCGATGAAGGTGTTCCGGCTGGTCTCCAGGGAGCCGAAGGCGTAGAGGCCCAGCTGGTTGCCGACGAGGCGGTTCTCGGTCACCGCGACGCCCGTGTTGGCGAGGATCCCCGCGTGCTGGATGTCGGAGAAGAAGTCGGGGCCGCAGCCCGGGTCCGGTTCGCGGCAGGCGTTGTCGCTCACGGTGTTCCGCTCGGCCCGGCCGGTCGCCTCGACGAACTCGATGCCGTCGGTGGAAATGGTCTTCTGGCCGGTGACGACGTTGCGCAGCAGGTTGGCCTTCGAGTCCGAGCTGAGGACGACGATGCCGGAGCCCTGGTAGTCCGTGATCTTGGAGTCCCGGATGTCCGCCGATCCCGCTCCGGTGGGGAAGTCCCCGATGAGGATGGAGTTGGCGCTGCGGAAGCAGGGGGCCATCGGGGTGTCCTTGATGTGGGTCACCGCCGCGTGGCTGAGGTCCAGGTGCGCCCCGCCCAGGACGCGGATGCCGGCTCCGAGCGCGCCCTGCGCGCAGGTGCCGGATCCGGGCCCGCTCACCGTGAGGCGGGAGATCTTCACGGACGCCGCGTTGTCGAGGGAGAGGATCGAGTTGAGCCCGTCGGAGCCGGCCGCCAGCTGTTCGGGGGCGAGGATGGTGGTCTTGCCGGCGCCCGCGCCGGTGAGGGTGAGGTTCTTGTGGATCGTCACCTGCTCCCGGTAGACACCGGGGCGCAGCGCGATGCGGTCCCCGGGGTGCGCGGCGTCCACGGCGGACTGGACCGTCGGGTACGCCGCCGAGGGCACCACGAGTTCGCGCGGCTGCGACGCGGCGGACGAGGGGGCGAGGGAGCCGAGGGCCACCGAGGCGAGCAGCGTGCCGAGGGCCGCCGCGCAGCGTGAGCGTAGGGGGTTCATCGCGTTCTCCTGCCGATGGGAGGGCCGCCGGCCGCGGGTGACCGTCCGGAGCCGTGGGACACGTGGCGCAGACACCCGAGCACAGGGCGGGCTCGATCGGCGGGGGCCGTGCCGCAGGGGTGGGCCGTCCGGAGCAGCGGGACCACACGGCGAGGCGGGAGCGCGCCCGTTGTCCGGGCGCCCTCCCGCCGGCGCCCGCCGCTCAGTCCGCGGCCGGCGCGGGGCGGCGGCGGTCCGGCCGGAACCCGACGGCCAGGACCACCGCTCCGGCGAGGGCGAACCCGGCCGTCCAGAGCGCCCCGACGTGCATGGCGTGGAAGAACGCTGCGTCGGCCGCCCGGGCGAGCCCGGCGTCGTGCGTGGCGGCCGCCACGTGCCGGGCGAGCTCCGCGGAGACCCGGGCCTGGACCCGTACCTCGTCAGGGAGGCCGGTGAGGGAGCCGTCGACCGCGCGCCGGTAGACGATCGAGGTGATCGTGCCGCCAGCCGCGATGCCCAGGACGCTGCCGGTCTGGCGCAGGGTGCTGTTGACCGCGCTGCCCGCGCCGGACCGTTCCAGCGGCAGGGAGCCCAGTACCGCGCCGGTGACGGGTGCGATGACCATGCCGATCGCGGTGCCCTGGACCACCATGACCACCGAGTACCAGGCGATCGGCGTGGTCGCCCCGAAGAGGGCCACGGCCCCCATCGCCAGCGCCGCGACGGCGAGGGAGACGGACGAGACGAGCCGTACCGACGTACGCCGGGCCAGCCGGACGGCGACCGGCGAGCCGACGACCACCCCGAGGGCGGCCGGGAGTCCGAGGAGCGCGGCCTCGAACGCCGAGTAGTGGCGGGCGCCTTGCAGGTAGAAGGCGAGGTAGAAGGATCCGGACGTCAGGGCCAGGAAGACCAGCATCAGGGTGAGGTTCCCGGCGGCGAACCGGCGCTGCGCCAGCAGCCGGGGGTCGAAGCCCGGGTGGGCGATCCGCAGCTCCGCGGCCACGAACGCCCCGATCAGGGCGATGCCGGCCGTGGTGCAGCCCCAGACTCCCGGGTGGGCGAAGGAGGCGTCCTGGCCGGCCCGGATCAGGCCGTAGGCGAGGAGGCCGAGGCCGCCCGTGGACAGGACCAGCCCGGCCGGGTCGAGGGGCCGGACCTGCGGGCTGCGGAAGTTGGGCACGTACCGCGCGACGAACCAGAGCCCGACGAGGACCACCGGTACGTTGACCAGGAACACCGACCCCCACCAGAACACCGCCAGCAGCGCTCCGGCCAGGATCGGGCCGGCGGCGAGGCCGACGCCGGCGAAGGACGACAGCGTGCCGAAGGCGGCCGGGCGTTCGGCGGGCTCGAAGGTCCAGCCGACCACCGCCATGGTGGCCGGGACGAGCAGCGCGGCGCCGACTCCCATCACGGCGCGGCCGGCGATGAGCTGGGCGGGGGTGGCGGCGTAGGCGGCGAGGACGGAGGCGGCGCCGAACAGGGCCATGCCTGCCAGCAGGGTGCTGCGGTGGCCGAAGCGGTCACCGAGGGCGCCGCCGGTGAACATCAGGCAGGCGAAGGCCAGCGTGTAGGCGCCGGTGGCCCACTGGAGCTGGCCGGGAGTGGCGCCCAGTCCCCGGACGGGGTCGGACAGGGTCTCGAAGGCCGTGGACAGGATGGTTCCGTCGAGCCAGATGAGGAGCTGGGAGAAGACGAGGACGCCGAGGATGAGGCGGCGCCGGGCCTGCGGGAGGGGGGTCCGGGCCGCTGCGGGAGCGGAGACCGGCCTCGGTGTCGGTGTCAATGCCGGTGTCGGTGCCGGTGTCGGTGTCGGGGGTGTGGCGGATGACATGCGTGACTGCCTTCGGATCGGGGCGGGTTCGGCACGGCCGCGTCGTATTATCGTCAAGTACCTGACGGCTGGTTCATCGTGACAAGCCGTCAAGTACCTGTCAATCACGAATCCTTGGAGGCCGCCGATGGGCGAGCAGACACAGGGCCGGGTGCTGAGCTTCCTGGTCCGTCAGACCTGGCTCGGCATGCGGGCGTCGATAGGGGCCGAACTGGCGGAATTCGGTCTGACCGTGCCGCAGTTCGCGACTCTGATGATCGTCAGGTCGTCCCCGGGGATGTCCGTGGCGCAGCTCGCCCGCTCGGTGGGGAGCACCCGCCAGGCGGCGAACGAGATGCTCGCGGCCCTGGAGCGCGACGGCCTGATCACCCGTTCCCCGCACCCCACCGACCGCAGGACGCACCAGCTGCACGTGACCGGCCTCGGGGCCGCCCGCTACGAAGAGGCGCTCCCGGCCGTCGCGCGCCGGGAGGCCGCGCTCGAGGAGGGGCTGGACCCGGGGCAGCGGGAGGCCGCCCTCGCCTGGATGTCGGCCGTCACGGCCGCCTGCCGGGAGCCGGTGGACGGCTGCGACCAGTGACCCGGGGAGCACCCCCCGGGCCCCCCGGCCGCGGTCAGGCCTGGGCGGTGGGCCGTACGACGATCTCGCCGACGTCGACGCCGTCGGGCTGTTCGATGGCGTAGCCGATGGCCGAGGCGATGGCGGACGGCGGCATGGCGATCCGGTCACGCTGCTCGATCATGGCGGCCGCGATCTCGGGGCCGGCCCCCTTGCCGATGCCCTCGGTGTCGGTGAAGCCGGGCGAGACGAGGGTGACGCGCAGATCGGGGCCGGCTTCCTGGCGCAGCCCCTCGGTGAGGACCTTCACCGCCGTCTTGGTGGCCGCGTAGACGGCCTGCGGGGACTTGACGGCGTACGCGGCGGTGGAGCCGACGTTGACGAACTGGCCGGAGCGCTGCCGGCGGAACACGGGCAGGGCCGCCCCGATGCCGTTGAGCAGGCCGGTGACGTGGGTGGCGACCATGGCGTCCCAGTCGTCCTGGCGCAGGTCGTCGAACGGGGAGACGGCCATGGTGCCCGCGTTGGAGACGAGGACGTCGAGCCGGCCGAACCCCTCGACCGCCGTGTCCGTCAGACGCCGGAGGTCCTCGCGGCGCGTGACGTCGACGGCGACGCCGACGGCGGTACCGCCCGTGGCCGTGATGCGGTCGACGACCGCCCCCAGCCGGTCCTCCCGGCGGGCGCCGAGCACGAGCCGGGCGCCCCTTTCGGCGAGGTGGACCGCGGTCGCCTCGCCGATACCGCTGCTGGCGCCCGTGATCGCGACGACCTTGTTCCGAATCCCCGACATCTGCGGCCTTCCGTAGGCGGGTTGCCGCCGCGCGGGCCGGTAGGGTGGCCCCGCGGCCCAAGTGGGGAGTTCCCCACTTGGGTTCAGACTAAGTGGGGGGTTCCCCGTTTCACAACGTCGAAGGGCCGCGAGGGGCTCGGGAAGGGACGGCGAACGGTGATGGCCGACGGAGCAGGACGACCGCTGCGGGCCGACGCGCGGCGCAACAGGGAGAGCATCCTCGCCGCGGCGGTGCGCGTGTTCACGGCGCAGGGGCTGGCCGCCCGGATGGAGCACATCGCCAAGGAGGCGGGCGTGGGCAGCGCGACGCTGTACCGCAACTTCCCCACCCGGGAGGCCCTGGTCGAGGCCGTCTACCGCAACGAGGTGGCCCGGCTCTGCGACGCGGCCCCCGCCCTGCTCGCGCGGAAGCCGCCCGACGAGGCCCTGCGCGCCTGGAGCCGCCTCTTCCTGGACTACGTCACCGCCAAGTACGGCATGATCGACGCCCTGCGCGCCATCGCGGCGACGGGGGGCGACCCCTACGGCCACAGCCGGGAGATGATCCGGGCCGCCATCGCCGCGCTGATGGACGCGTGCGCGGCCGCCGGGACGATCCGTACCGACATCAGCGCCGCCGACATCGGCGCCGCCCTCGAAGGCATCGCCCTCACCTCGGCGGGGGCCGGAGACCGCCGGCGGGCGGAACGCCTGCTCGACCTCACCCTGGACGGCCTCGCGGTCCGCCGCCCGTGAGGAGGCCCCCCGGGCCCTACCGCGTCCGTTCCACGGCCGCCGTCCAGAGGGCGAGGTCCGCGGGGGTGGCCGGGCGGGGTTCGGCGTCGTAGAGCTGGGCCACGCCTTCCTCGGGGCGGGTGGCGGGGTTGGTGGCCCAGACGTACGTCTCCCCCACCAGGTACTTCCGGGCGGACTCGTCGCTCTGGCTGACCAGCATCTCCCCCGTGGCGCTGCCCTTGAGGACGCGCTCCACGCGGACCCGGTAGGCATCGGACGGCAGCCCCTCGACGGTGCGGCGGCCGAGGTCCTCGACGACGGTGCCGGCGAAGACCGCGGTGGCCTCCGGGGCGACGAGGACCGGGTCGGTGGTGTCGAAGGCGTGGACGACCTCGCCGGCGGAGTGCGCTTCGCGGTACCGCTCCCAGCCGATCCAGGCCCCGCCGGCCAGCACCGCGGTGGCGGCGGCCGGGACGGCGGCCGCGAGGAGGAGCTTGTTCACGGTCATCCCCAGAGCCGGTGGTAGTGGGCGCGGTCGTCGGCGGTGACCCGGTCGATGCCGGAGCGGGCGGCTTCCGCGTTGTCGGCCCACATGACGGAGCCCGACTTCGTGCTCTTGTGGCAGAACCCGAGCGCGTGGCCCAGTTCGTGCGTGGCGACGCGGCGCCGGTGCGCGGTGGTGCCGCGCGAGCCCCCGTCGTCGAGGTAGTGGCGGTTCATCGTGATGCTGTCCGTGCCCGGGAGGCCGGTCCAGCGGGCGAGGACGTTCTTCCAGTCGCCGCCGCTCGAACGGGTGTCGTTCCACTCAAGGTCGGCGACCTCGGAGACGGTGTCCGGACGGAAGCGGACCTTCCGCAGACCGCCGCCGGTCCACTGGCCGACGGCGTAGGCGCGGGCGTCGTCGAAGACGGTGTCGTCCTCCCAGGCGATCACCCCGTGGTCCACGGAGGACCGCCCGCGCGAGTCGTGGCCGGAGGGCACGCACGCCGCGGGCACCCCGCCGAGGGCCGGCCCGGGGTGCGGCAGCGACAGCAGGACCGTCGCGGCCGCGGAGGCCGCCAGCCCGGTCAGGAAGAGGAACACCCGGGAAAGCTACCCAACGTGAGGCGGCACGCACAAAACGTGCCCGCCCGGGCCTAGCGGACGGTGCTCGTCCGCGTCCAGTCCAGGTAGGTCTCCGTGGGCCCGGTCACCGGGACGAGGAACCACTGGGGCGCCTCGCCGGTGTGGCGGGCGTGCACCCATTCCCTCAGCTCGGCCACGCGTTCCGGCGTGGTCTGGAAGGAGACCCGGTACTGGCGCTCGTGACGCACCGTCTCCTTCCACCGGGTGAAGGTGGTCATCCGCGCGTCCACGTGCGCACCGGCCGCGAGCCGGGCCTCCACCGCGCCCTGCGCGATGTCGTAGGCCAGCGATTCGTCGTCCAGCACGGTCTGGGCGACCACGATCCCGTTCTCGGCGCTCACTCTTCCCACCCCTGTCCCGTTCGTCAACGGCCCCACCCTAGACGGGCGCTCGGCCGGTGGCGTCCGCTACATGCGGGCGGGGGCGGGGTCGGAGTCGTTCAGCTCGGCGATCAGGGCGTTGCGGCCGGCCAGCATCTCCGTGAGGATCCGGCGCGCGGCGCGCAGGAGTTCGGCTACGTCGCCGCCGGCGAGGGCGTACGTGACGGTCGAGCCCTCGCGGGTGGAGACGACGATGCCCGAGCGGCGCAGGACGGCCAGCTGCTGCGACAGGTTGGACGCCTCGACGTCGATCTCGGCCAGCAGGTCCCGTACGGGCATGGGGCCGTCCTGGAGGAGCTCCAGGACGCGGATGCGCACCGGGTGACCGAGCATCCGGAAGAACTCTGCCTTGGCCTGGTACAGCGGGACCTGCATTCCCACGACGCTCCTGTTCCTCTTCGAACGGACTCCGGCTCGGGCGGGGACGACCACCTCCGCCCATCGTCGCGTCCTGTCGGCCCACGCGGAACCGATGATGACCGGTTTCACATGTTCCGAGTTGAAGAGTTCTTCAACTCATGGGCATGCGTGGGCCCGACGGACGCCGCTGCTAGACCTCCAGCTCCGCCTCGATGCGGCTCAGCTGGTGGCGGGCCATCGCCAGGTTCGACCTGCCCCGGTCCAGGACCAGGTAGAGGAACAGACCGCCGCCCGAGCGGCTGCGGCGGATCCGGATCAGGTGGTACTGACCGCCGAGGGTGATCAGCATGTCCTCGATGTCGTCCTGCATGCCGAGCATGTCCATCGTGCGCATCTTGGCCCGGATGACGTCGGTGTTCCCGGCGGCGGCCACCGTCAGGTCCAGGTCCTTGCCCCCGCCGAGCGTGCCCAGGGCCATTCCGCTGGCGTAGTCGACCAGCGCCACCCCCAGGGCCCCTTCGATCGAGGTCATCGCTTCCTTCAGTGACACTTCCACGTTCGCCATGGCTGTCCTCCGCTGGTGTCGTGTGCCGGGAGCGGCACGGATCTTCCGTACCGGGACGCTACCGATCGCGCGGCTCCGGCTGGCGGGATCAACGGAATTGGCCGGATTCCGCCCCTGTCACCCGGCGTGCGCGGCGGGCTCGCGCAGACGTGCCGCGGCCGTGCGCCAGGCGTCGGTGACGGCGGCGTGCGCCTGGAGGGTGCGGGCGGCGGTGTCGCCGGTCAGCTCCAGCGGGCGTCCGACGTGGACGTGCAGCCGGGGCCGTCGCAGCGGGGCGGTGACGAGGCCGGCGACCTGCTTGGCGGTGCCTCCGGAGGTGATGCGCCTGGCCCCGGCCTGGCCCACGGGTACGACGGGCGCCCCGGTGCGCGTGACGAGCCGGGCGAGGCCGCTGCGGAAGGCGAGGGGTGCTTCCTCGGCGGCGTCACGGCGGGAGGGGATGCCGCCTTCGGCGTACATGAGCACCGAGCGTCCCGCGGCGAGGGCGGACGCGGCGTGGTCGAGTGCCTCGGCGGCCCGCCGGTCGCCCCGGTGGACGGGGATGTGGCCCTCGCGGACGAGCAGGCGGCCCAGGACCGGGGCGCGCCACAGGCCGGCGGCCGCCATGACGACGGGTTCGACCCCGCAGCGGCGCAGGGCGGCGAGGACCACGGCGGGGTCGGCGAGGGAGGTGTGGTTGGCGACGATGACGCTGCCGGGCGGCACGTGGGCGTCGGGCTCGGTGGTGACGCGGACGTGCCCGAAGGTGGGGACGAGGAGCTGGGCGAGGCGGCTGAGCATGGCGTTCTTTCCCGTTCGTGACGGAGACGACGACTGCGGCGACTGCTCCCAGGGTCGTCAACGCGCGCCCGGCCCGCCTGAGTCGTCCTACTCAGACCCAACGGGTCGCGCTACCCAGAGGATGCGCCGGGCGCGGGTCGGCGGCGCCGGCCCCGGAGCTCCTCGGGGCCGGCGAACGCGGTGTCGTCGCGGCCGGCGGCGAGGAACCCGTCGACCCGCGGGGCGGAGGCGAGCCGGGCCCGCCAGGCGTTGACGACCTCGTACGGGCAGGCCAGGGAGAACGTGCGGCGGGACTCCTCCAACGCCACCGCCCACTCCGCCTCGAAAGCCGGCACCCAGCGGTCGGCCCGGCGGTCGGCGCGCAGCGCCGCGAGGAGCTCGGCCGGAGCACCGGCCGCCGGCGCGGGGGCCCCGGGCGCGGCGGGTGCGTGCTCGGGCTGTGCGCTCACGGGCTCCTCCAGGCGGGTCGTACCCCCACGGTAGCGGCCCGGGCCGCGGCGGACGGCCGCATCGGAAGGGGCCGTGCCCGTCAGCCGCCGACCGCCGTCCCGGGTTCCCGGCGGTGCTCCAGCCAGGTGCGGCCGAGGTCGTCCCAGATCGTCTGGTACCGGCCGAAGACCTCGTCGAGCCGGTCGAAGGTTAGCTCGTCGGCGGGGGTCGTGGCCAGGAGGTATTCGAGGTCGTCGGCGAGCCGCCGGAAGCGGTACTGCGCCTCCTCCATCAGGACCGACCGGGAACGCCAGTTGAAGAACGGTTCGACCGCCCCGAGCAGCGTCACCAGCGCCACGCACGCCAGGGCCAGGCCGGCCCACGGGTCGAGGTTCTGCAGGCCCAGGATGACGGTGGACGCCGCGGACAGCACCAGCGTCGCGACCTTGGTTGCGGAAGCGCTCCGCCCGAACCGCTTCTTCTTGCCCCGGGCGTACTCGTTGCCCTGCTGGATCTTGTCCAGCAGGAGCGCGGCGGCGTCCCTCGGCCCGGGACCCGTCCCCGGTCCACTCTGCTGTTGCACTCCGCCCCCGTGAATAATCAGTGTCCGATCAACTGATCATGCTGGTAGACAGGCTGCGTGCAAAACACTCCTGAGTTCACCGACCTCCTGCGGCTCATAGACGAACAGTCGACCGCCTTCCGTGCCGTGGTCACCTCCGCGCCCGATCTCGACGTACGCGTGCCCAGCTGTCCCGAGTGGACGCTGTTCGACCTCCTCCGGCACCTCGGCGGCGGCGACCGCTTCTGGGCCGCCATCGTCGCCGCGGGCCCCGCCGAGGGTCCCCCGGCCGGGGCCGCCGAGGCCCGCGCCGCCCTGGACCCGCCGCGGGAGCGCGAGGCCCTCGCGGCGTGGCTGGAGGAGTCGACGCGGCAGCTGCTCGACGCGCTGCGGGCGGCCGGCCCGGACGCCGGCTGCTGGGCGTGGTGGGAGGACGTGCAGTCCCCGCTGACCGCCGGGACCGTCGCCCGGCACCGGGTCCAGGAGAGCGCGGTCCACACCTACGACGCCCAACTCGCCCTGGGCGCCCCGCAGCCGCTGCCGGACGAGGTGGCGGCCGACGGCATGGCGGAGTTCCTGACCACCTGCGTCGCGACCGCCAGCCCCTGGCCGCACAAGCCCGCCACCCTCGACTTCCGCGCCGTCGAGGGCACCGTCCACCGCCTCACGGTCGACGGTTCCGGCGCACGGATCACGGTGCCGGCACCGGACGCGGAACCGGCCGGGGTCAGCGTCCTGGGCACGGCCAGCGAGCTGATCCTCTTCATCTACGACCGGATCACGGCGGACGACGTGCGGATCGACGGGGACGCCGAGCTGTTCGACAAGCTCCGCGACTGGGACCCGACGGCCTGAGGGCCCCCGGGTCCCGGTGCGTCACGCGACGGCGGTCCCCTCCAGTTCCACCATCAGGCCGGGGATCGCCAGCCGTGTCACCCCGAGCATCGTGCTGGCCGGCGCCACGCTGGCGGCGCCCAGCCGCGCCGCCAGCACTCCGTAGTGCCGGTAGAGGAGTTCGACGTCGGTCGTGTAGACGTTGAGCCGGACGAGGTTGGCCAGGGACATGCCGGCCTCGGCGAGCACGGCCTCCAGGTTGTCGACGCTGAGCGCCAGCTGCGCCCCCATGTCGTCCTCGTGCTGCGGCTTGCCGTCGGCGCTCATCGCCGTCTGCCCCGAGATGTACAGGGTCCGGGTGTGTCCGGCGACCAACTCGCCCTGGTTGAATCCGAATTCCGTCGACCACTGCACCGGGTTGACCGCCGTTCGTTCCATTGCCACGTCAGCTCCGTTCGATCCATCGGGATGGGGTGGGTGCGTACGGGAAGAGCCTCGCAATGAATCACGACATCCTCGGTCATGTATTCCGTTAGGGTTCCGGCATGCGCGCCGATCGGCTGGTTTCGCTGGTGCTCCTGCTGCGGCAGCGCGGCCGGCTGACCGCGGACGCCCTGGCCCGCGAGCTGGACGTGTCCACCCGCACCGTGCTCCGCGACATCGAGGCGCTCTCCTCGGCCGGTGTCCCCGTCTACGCCGAACGCGGCCGGCACGGCGGCTTCTCCCTGCTGCCCGGCTTCCGGACCGAGCTCACCGGGCTGAACCACGACGAGGCCCTCGCCCTGCTGACCGCCGGATCGGGGCGCGGCGAGCTGGTGTTCGGTCTCGGCTCGGCCCTCGCCTCGGCCATGCGCAAGGTCGTCGACGCGCTGCCCGAGGGGCACCGGGCCGTCGCGAGCGACGCGGCCCAGCGGTTCCTGGTCGATCCCGAGAGCGATCTGCTCTCGCGCCGGCTGTCCGCCGAGGAGATGTCGGCGACCGCGGTGACGGAGGTCCGGCGGGCGGTGCTGACGGGCCACAAGCTGCGGATCCACTACGCGGCCACGGGCGAGGCGGCACAGTGGCGCACGGTCGACCCGATCGGCCTGGTCACCGTACGCGACCGGGGGTACCTGCTGGCCACGAGGGCCGGCGCGGACCGCACCTACCGGCTGTCGCGGGTGCTGGCGGCCGAGGCGCTCCCCGAGGCGGCGGAGCGGCCGAACCGGGTCGACCTGGACCGGATCTGGCGGGAGCGCTCCGCGCGGTTCCTCTCCGGCGGCGACCACCTCACCGTGCTGGTACGGGTGGACCCGGCACGGCGGGAGGAACTGCTGGACACCGCGCTGGCCGTCCGCGCCGAGGAGCCCGACGGGGACGACGGCTGGGTGCGGCTGGAGGTGACCTTCCAGGACTCGCGGCACGCCGAATGGGCGCTGTGGCAGCTCGGCGCGGACGCGGAGGCCCTGTCCCCGCAGCCCTTGCGCGCCTCCCTGCACGAGCGCGCCGCCGCGCTCGCCGCCCGCTACGCGCGCCCGTGACCCGAGGGAGACGGCCTAGTACTCCACGGCGGCCGGACCGGCGGATACCGGGTCGGCATTGCGGCGGGTCTTCGACCAGCCGGTGCGGCCGCGGAGGATGCGGACGAAGGCGCGGGCGGAGACGGGGAAGAGGTGGTAGGCGTACAGCCACAGGGCCAGGCCCCACAGGAGCGCCTCGGCCCGGGAGGCGTCGGGGGCGAAGTCCCGCCGGTAGACCGGGCCCCACAGCAGGAACGGCACCACCGAGAGCACGGCCAGGCAGAGCGCCAGGGGCCACCAGGCGAGGGCGCCCGTGAAGCCGTTCAGGGCGAGGACCACCAGCAGGATCCCGGAGAGCACCAGGGAGAACAGGTGGGCCAGCGGCTGGCCGAAGGTGTACAGGGTCTCCAGGACCCCGCCGCCGGTGTAGTGCCGCGAGGAGAGGATGCGCGGGGCGTAGCGGACGCACTGGAGGTTGCCCTGCGCCCATCGGGTGCGCTGGGCGAGCAGGCGCCGGGCGTGCGGCAGGCCTTCCTGCGAGACCCAGGTGTCGGCCACGTGGCTGATCCGGTCGCCGCCGAGGATCATGTGGAGGCCGAGTTCGTAGTCCTCCAGGAGGGCGGCCTCGCGCCAGGGGCGGCGCTCGGCCTCGGCGATCCGGTCCAGTGCGGACAGCCGGGTGAACTGGCCGTTGCCGCCGAGCCCGACCGATCCGGTGCGGGCGCGCAGCAGTTGCATGCCGGCGTTGGAGACGGCGAACTCCATGTCCTGGACGCGGACCAGCAGGCGGGCGAGGGCGTTCGCGGTACGGCCGCGGTCCGGCAGCGGCCGCGGGTCGTCCACGTTCCGCATCCGCACGCTGACCTGCACTCCCCCGGTGTCCGGGTCGCCGAACCCCTGGGGGCCGCTGACCAGCGACAGCGCGGCGGGGTCGAGCCGGCCGTCGGCGTCGACGACGCAGACGACCACGCGCTCCCGGTCGGCGTCGGGGCCCAGCAGGGCGCCGAGTTCGCGGTACGCGGCGTTGAGTGCGGCCCCCTTCCCGGTACGCGCCTCGGGCCGGACCCGGCTCACCAGGTGCAGCCGTGCGTCGTCCTCGGCGAGGGCGGTGACGATCGCTCCGGTGCGGTCGTCGCTGGCGTCGTCGACCACCCACACGCGGGCGTACGGGAAGTCGGCGCGGAGCCGGGCGACGGTGGCGGCGACCACGGCCTCCTCGTCGCGGCAGGGGACGAAGAAGTGCCAGTCGAAGGCGGCCGGGTCGCCCGGTCCGGTCTCCGGGCGGTGGCGGTAGGCGTGCCGGGATCCGGCGGCGTGGACGAGGAACCCGGCGAGGAGGACGAAGGGGAACAGGAACAGGAGGAGGTGGTCGGTGTTCGGCACGGGGGTCCTCAGGCGGCGACGGGCCGGGCGGCGGGAGCGGGGGCGGCCGTACGGACCAGCAGGCCGGCGATCCGCCGGGAGGCCAGGCCGTCGCCGAACGGGCTCGGCAGCGCGGCGAGCCGCTCGCGCAGGGCCACGCCCTGGTCGATCCGCTCGCGGGCGGCGGCGCCCAGCTCCGGGCCCGGGCGTACGAGGGTCGCGAAGTCGGCCATGGCTTCGGGGCGCTCGGTGGAGTTGCGGACCACGACCAGCGGGCGGCCCAGTACGGTCGCCTCCTCCTGCACCCCGCCGGAGTCGGAGACCAGCAGGGCGGCGTGCCGGGCCAGCCCCAGGAACTCCGCGTAGCCCAGCGGCGCGGTGACCCGCAGGGCGTCCAGGGCCCCGGTGAGACCCGCGGCTTCGATCCGGGCCCGGGTGCGGGGGTGGAGCGGGAGGACGACGGGGAGGGTGCGGGCCAGGCCGGCCAGTTCGCCGAGCACGGCGCGCAGCGCGGCCGGGTCGTCGGTGTTCTCGGGCCGGTGCACGGTGGCGAGGACGTACCCGTCGGGGTGCACGCCGAGCGGGGCGAGGAGGGCGTCGCGGTCCCGCGCACCGGGCAGGTGGGCGCGGACGGCCTCGACGACCGTGTTGCCGGTGAGCTCGATCCGGTCGGCGGGCAGCCCCTCGGCCAGGAGGTTCTCCCGGTTCTCGGGGGTCGCCGCGCACAGCACGTCGGCGAGCCGGTCGATCAGCACCCGGTTGTGTTCCTCCGGCATGGCGCGGTCGTGGCTGCGCAGCCCCGCCTCCACGTGGACGAGGGGGAGGTCGCGGGCGTTGGCCGCGAGGGCGCCGGCCAGGGCGGCGTTGGTGTCGCCCTGGACGACGACCGCGCGGGGCCGGTGCCGGGTGAAGAGCGCGTCGAGCTGGGCGAGGCCGGCCGAGATCTGCACGGCGCGCGGCCGGCCGCCGATGCCGGTCAGGTACGTCGGCTCGGGGAGGCCCAGTTCGCCGAGGAAGCGGCCGGACATGTCCTCGTCGTAGTGCTGCCCCGTGTGCACCAGCCGGGCGGCGGGGCCGAGCAGCCGGGTCAGCTCGGTCAGCTTCACCAGTTCGGGACGGGTCCCGAGGACGACGGCGATGCTGCGCGGGGGCAGGCCGGTCATGCGGAGGCTCCTTGCGGCCGGACGGGGCGGGACATCCGGAGCGTGGGGGCCGGGGGTTGTCGTACGCCGCCGTACCGGTTGCCGGACGGTTGCGATCATGAACGGGGGGCGGTTCGGGACCTTCGGCCCTGGCCGCCGGGGGCCCTGGGTCCCCGCCGGGGGCGGGCCCTACGTCCCGGCGGGCCGCGGGAGTCCTACGGCTCGTCGCGCTCGTCGCCCTGGTAGCGGTAGCCGAGTCCGCGGACCGCCTCGATGGGGTCCTCGGCGTGGCGGCCGGCCGTCTGCTGGATCTTGCGCCGGACCCGCAGTACGGCGAACTTGACCCGGTCGCGGCCGACGCCGGCCGGGTCGTCCCACACCTGGACGAGCAGCTGGTCCGTGGTGACGACCCGGCCGCGGTTGCGCACGAGCGTCTGCAGCAGCCGGTACTCGATGTCGCTGAGGCGGATCTCTGCGCCGTGCCACAGGACGGCGCGGCGTTCGGGGACCAGGTGCAGTGCGGAGTCCTGCCGGTCCCCGGCCCAGTCCGGGCGTCCGGCGCGGCGCAGGAGGGCCTCGATCCGGGCGAGCAGCTCCTCCTGCCCGAAGGGTTTGGGCAGGTAGTCGTCGGCGCCGGCGCGCAGCCCCCGCACCCGGTCCGCCTCCGCGCCCCGGGCGGTGAGCAGCAGGACCGGGAGGTCGGTGAGGTCCCGGGTGCGCTCCAGGACCTGCCAGCCGTCGAGCTCCGGCAGGCCGATGTCGAGGACCATCAGGTCCGGCCGGTCCGCGAACAGGCGGCGCAGGGCCTCCCTGCCGTCGGGGGCGTGCCGGACCTCGTACCCGGCGCGGCCGAGGAGGGCGCGCAGGGCGGTGGCGAGGTCGGGGTCGTCCTCGACGAGGAGGATGCGGGTCACGGGGCAGCGGCCCCCGGGGAGGGGGCGGGTGCGGGGTGGGGGCCGGTGACGGGCAGCCGTACGGTGAACACGGCGCCGCCCTCGCCGTCCGGAGCGTCGGCGACGGTCAGGTCGCCGCCGTGGCGCCGTACGATGTCGCGGCTCAGCGCCAGGCCGAGGCCGGTACCGGCGAATCCGCCGTTCTCGGCGTTGGGGGCGCGGACGAAGCCGGAGAAGATCTCCTCGCGGTAGTCCTCGGGTACGCCGATGCCGGTGTCGGCCACGTCCACGGTCCAGTGGTCGCCGTCGGGAGCCGCGGTGACGGTGACGGTGCCGCCGGGCGGGGTGAACTTGGCCGCGTTCTCCAGCAGGTTGGCGAGGACGTGTTCGAGGCGGAGCTCGTCGCCGTGGAGCGGCGGGCCCGGGGAGGCGTCGAGGACGACGAACACCCCGGCGGCCTCGGTGGTCGCGATCCGGTCCAGGACCGCGTGGGTGAGCATCCGCGGGACGTCGACCGCGCCGAACTCCAGGTTCAGCTGGGGGGCGCGCATCACGGTGGTCTCCATCAGGGTGGTGATCACGCGTTCCATGCGGCGGGCGTTGCGGTGGACGGCGTCGAGGAACTCCCGCTGCTCGGCGGTGAGCGGGCCGGAGACCGGGTCGGCCAGGAGTTCGCAGAAGCTGATGACCGAGGCGAGCGGGGTGCGCAGGCTGTGCGAGGCGAGGGCGACGAACTCGTTGCGCTGGCTGGCGAGTTCGGCGAGGGTGCGGTTGTCGCGTTCGAGGGCGTGCGCACGGCGCTTCTCCTCGGTGACGTCCTCGGCGGTCCACAGGGAGCCGAGCAGGTTGCGGTCGGCGTCGTAGAGGGGCTCCACGTCGCGGCGGATGGTCCGGCCGTCCGTCAGGAGGATCTCGGCGGTGCGGTGGACCCGGCGGGCGGCGATCGCGTGCGCGGTGTCGACCACCCAGGCGGGGCGTTCGGCGAAGGTCGCGCAGACGGCCGCGACCACGGGGCCGAGGGGGGCGCCGGGGGTGTGGGCGACGCCCGCGGCGTCGAGGCCGAACATGTCGGTGAAGCGGCGGTTCACGGCGATCACCTGCTCGTCCCCGCTCTGGACGATGGCGGCGCGCGGCAGGGCCTCCAGGACGGCCTGCACCTGGGCCGGGGCGGTGTGCACCCCGCCACCGTACGCCGGGCCCCGGGCCCGGGCCCTGCTCCTAGGACGGGGTGTCGGCGGCGGGTACCGGGATGCCGAGGCGGGTGGCCACGGTGGTGAGGGCCGCGCCCAGGGGGAGGGCGACGCGGGTGGCGGCGTGGCGGTCGCCGCGGGTGGGGTCCTGGTTTACGATCAGTACCGGTTTCCCGGCCCGGTCCGCCTCGCGGACGAAGCGGAGCCCGGACATCACGGTCAGCGAGGAGCCCAGGACCAGGAGTGAGGCCGCCTCCTCGACGAGTGCGCGGCAGTGCTCGACCCGCTGCGGCGGGACGGATTCGCCGAAGAACACCACGTCGGGTTTGAGGACGCCGCCGCATCGCGTGCAGGGCACCACGCGGAAGTCCGCGACCTGCTCGTCCGTGAGGTCGGCGTCGCCGTCGGGGTTCATCGCGGCGGCCACCGGCTCGAACCCCGGGTTTGCCTCCTCCAGTCTGCGGGCGAGTTCGCCGCGCGGCCCGGAGGCACCGCAGGAGAGGCAGACGACGCGGGCGAGGCTGCCGTGGAGCTCCACCACCGGGTCGCTGCCGGCGGCCTGGTGCAGGCCGTCGACGTTCTGGGTGATGACCCCGGCGAGCAGGCCGTGCCGCCCGAACGCCGCGACGGCCCGGTGACCGGCGTTGGGCCGGGCCCGGCCGAAGGTGCGCCAGCCGAGGTGGCTGCGCGCCCAGTACCGGCGGCGGGCCGGGGCGCCGGCGGTGAAGTCCTGGTAGGTCATCGGGGTGTGCCGGGTCAGGCTCCCGCCCTCGCCGCGGTAGGCGGGGATGCCCGACTCGGTGGAGATGCCCGCTCCGGTGAGCACCAGCACACCGCCCGCGGCGAGCACGTCGGCGACCGGGCCGAGGTCGGTGCTGCCGGGCGGCGGCTCCTCGGCCGGGGTCCAGCTCAGGGTGGGGCGCGTACGCATGACGCCAGGGTACGGACTCGGGGGCCTGGAAGACGTGGAGGTCGCGGCCGAGGCCGAGGCGGGTGGGGTCGGCGACGGAGCCCCACAGGGCTGGAACACCTCTACCCGGAGGCGGGTGCCCCCTGGCAGCCCGAGGCGCTGTCCGCGGCCACCCACCCGCACTCCGCCGCCGCCGGCCTCGCGCCCCGCAGCGAGGTCGCGCGGGAGCGGGCGCTGTCCGGGATCCTGGCGCGGCTCCCGGCCGGGCCGCGGGACCGCGTCATGGGCACCGAGTACTTCATCCGGCTTCACGCGCGGCCGGCCGCGCCGGGGCTGACCGGCCTGACGGTGTGAGACCAACGCCCGCCGGGCCGGGCCCCCTTGTGCTCGGCGGGCTCGGTGGGCAGGGTGTCCCGGGTGCCTGCTGATCTTGTTTCGACGGCTTGGGGGAACGGATGCTGACCGGGATCGTGTTCGACGCGCTGGACGTCGTACGGCTGGAGCTCTTCTGGCAGGAGGCGACGCGCGGCCGGACCGGCGGTCTGCGGCTGCGGTTCGTGCCGACGGCCGTCCCGAAGGCGGGCAAGAACCGGCTCCACCTCGATCTGGCCGGGGGTCCGCAGTGGGAGGCGGAGGTGGCGCGCCTGCTCGCGCTGGGGGCGACGCGCGTCGACATCGGTCAGGGGGACGTTCCGTGGGACGTGCTGGCCGATCCCGAGGGCAACGAGTTCTGCGTGCTGCGGCCCGGCCATCCCGGCGTGCTCGCCGACTCCGGGCTCGTCGCGGTCTGCCTCGACATCTCCGAGGAGGACCGGCACGCCCAGGAGGCCTTCTGGCCGTCCCGGACCGGCTGGAGCGCGGTGGAGTCCGCGCCCTGGGGCTTCCGGCTGCGCCCGACTCCGACCGGCCCGGTCTCGTTGGTGATGGGGCCGCCCGCGGCGCCGAAGGCGGGGCGGAACCGGCTGCGGCTGGAGACCGCCCGACCTGGCGGGGAGCCCGGCGAGTTCCTGGACGCCGGCGGCAACGAGTTCCACGTCACCGGCTGAGCGCGCCCGCTGCCGCCGCCCCGGCCGATCGGGCCCGTTTGAGTCTCCCCCCGGGGGAGACGTCAGGCTGGGGGCATGGACAGCGACGAGCTCTTCTCCATCGGAGAACTATCCCGCCGGACCGGCCTGACGGTGAAGACCATCCGGTTCTACTCCGACCGGGGCATCGTCCCGCCGACCGACCGGAGCCCGGCGGGGTACCGGCTCTACGGCCCCGAAGCGCTCGCCCGTCTGGACCTCGCCCGCACGCTGCGCGACCTCGGGCTGGACCTGGCGACCGTGCGCCGGGTGCTGGACCGGGAGGCTTCCGTACCGGAGGTCACAGAAGCACACGCCAGGGCACTGGACGTGCAGATCCGGACCCTCCGCCTGCGCCGGGCAGTGCTCCGCGCAGTCGCCAGACGCGGACCCACCACCATGGAGATGGACCTGATGCACCGACTCGCCACACTCTCCCGGGCCGAACGGCACCGGATGGTGTCCGGCTTCATCGACGAGGCCTTCGAGGGCCTCGACGCCAACCCCGAGTTCGTGGCCCTGATGCGGTCCGCGATGCCCGAACTCCCGGACGATCCCACGCCCGAGCAGGTCGAGGCGTGGGTGGAGCTCGCCGGACTCTGCCAGGACGCGGAGTTCCGTGCCGCGATCCGCCGCCTCGCGCAGGAGCAGGCGCAGGAGCCCGCCGGGGAGGACGCCGTCGCCCTGCAGGAGGTCCTCGACCGGGCGCTGCGCGAACGCGTCGGCGAAGCCGCGGCCGCCGGCCTCCTGCCCGCCTCCGCCGGCGGGGAGCCGCTCGGCGGACTTTACGCGGACGCGTTCCGGCGGGCTGACGAGGGCGGTCTGCGGCGCTGGCTCCTCGCCCGTCTGCGGTCCACCGCGGATCCCCGTGCCGAGCGCTACTGGCGGCTGCTGGCCGCGGTCAACGGCCGGCCCGCGTCGCCGGCCCTCGCGCCGGTCCGTCCCTGGTTCACCGCGGCGTTCGCCGGGAGCGGTGGCGGTGCGGCGGCGGAGGGCCGGGGCGATGAGGACGCGTGACCTGAGGTTCGGCCTGTACGCGGACGAAGCGGGACTGGCCTGGGTGCGGGAACTAGTCGCGGAGGCGGTGGGCGGCCGCCGGGTCCGGATCACCGGTGAGACCCTCTCGACGGACACCCTCCCCCACAGCACGGTCACGACCGACGACATGTACGACCTGCTGGCGGAGCAGTGGGCGATCGAGCATCCCGGCCGGAGCAGCGGCGCACGGCGGCTCGTCGAGCTCCGCGTCCACCTGGAGTGCTCCCTGCGCACGTGGCGGGCGGTCCGCAAGACGGTGATCGCGGCCATGTGCCCGGCGGGCACGGCCCCCCACGTCTGCCGCGTCCCGTGGATGGGCCTCTGAGGGACCCGTGGGGCCGAAGTCCGCGTACGGCGGCCCGGTTTGGCGTGGCGTCCCCGGAGGGCGAATGATGGCGGCCGTGACGACTGCACAGGAGACCGCGTCCGGTACCGGCGGCAGGCCGGTCGCCCTGGTGACCGGCGTCGGCCGTACCGTCGGGATCGGCGCCGGCATCGCCCGCGGGCTGGCCGGGGCCGGCTGGGACATCGGCTTCACCTACTGGACGCCGTACGACGCGCGCATGAGCTGGGGCGTCGAGGCGGGCGCGGCGGACGCCATCGCCGGCGTCCTGGCGGAGCGGGGCGCCGAGGCGGTGGCGGTGGAGGCGGACCTCGCCGATCCCGGCGCTCCCGGACGCGTCTTCGACGAGGTCGAGCGGCGGCTCGGCGGTGTCACCGCCCTGGTGATGGCCCACTGCGAGTCGGTCGACTCCGGCTTGCTGGACACCACCGTCGAAAGCTTCGACCGGCACTTCGCGGTGAACGCCCGCGCCACCTGGCTGCTGATCCGAGAGTACGGCCGCCGGTTCCGGGGGGCCGCGGGGACCGGCCGCGTGATCGGCCTGACCAGCGACCACACCGTCGGCAACCTGCCCTACGGGGCGAGCAAGGGGGCGCTGGACCGCATCGTGCTGGCCGCCGCCCACGAGCTCGCCCGTCTCGGGATCACCGCCAACGTGGTCAACCCCGGGCCGGTGGACACCGGGTGGATGTCCGACGGCGTCCGGGAGCACCTGCTCGGCCGTACGCCGCTGGGCCGCCTGGGCACTCCTCGGGACACCGCCGACCTGGTCGGGTTCCTCTGCTCACCGCAGGGTCGGTGGATCAACGGGCAGTTGCTCAAGAGCGACGGCGGCTTCAGCGGCTGACCGGCCGGTCCGTCCAGATGTCCATGAGACGGTTCGCGGCCCGGAAGCTGTCGGGCGGATCCGCGTTGCACACCACGGTGACGGCGGTACCGCGGTCCGGGCTCACCTTGAAGGTGCTGTGGAACTGCTCCCAGTCGCCCCGGTGCAGCAGGCTCTTGTCGGGGAGCACGAGCATTCCGGCCCCGTAGCGGCCCTCCTCGACGCCGCGGGGGCGCAGGACGTCGCCCACGCTCACCGCCCCGTCGGTGACCGCGGCGAGGAGTTCCTTCCCGCCGACGCGGCCGGTGCGGTAGTTGTCGGCCCAGCGGACGAGTTCTCCGGCGGTGGTCTGTACGGATCCGTCTCCGTACTGCTTCCAGGGCGAGGAGTCTGGGGTGTAGGAGCCGTCCTTCTCGTCGTACGACTTCGCCTTGCCGGGGACGTCGACCGCCGGGGAGAGGGTCATGCGCAGGTGCAGCGGGGTGAAGAACTCCTGCTGGAGGAAGGCCGGGAAGGGCGTGCCGGTGACCCTCTCGACGACGTGGGCGAGGAGGACGTAGTTGGAGTTGGAGTAGGAGAAGACCTTGCCGGGCCGCTCCTGCGGTCGGGAGGCGAGGATGGCGGCGAGTGCGTCCTGCTGGCCGGCCGGGTCGGTCACCTTGACGCCCTTCGCCTCCAGCAGGTCCTGGTAGTCGGGGATGCCGCTGGTGTGGCGCATCAGGTCGCCCAGCGTGACGTCCCGCGTCCAGGCGGGCGGATCGTCGAGGTGGTCGGACAGCGGGTCGCCGAGCGCCAGCCGGTGCCTTCCGGCGAGCAGGAGGACCGCGTCCGCGGTGAACTGCTTGGAATTGGACGCCATGTCGAACACCGTCGCCGGGGTGATGGGCCGCCCGGTCGCCAGGTCGGCCTTCCCCCGCCCCGCCTCCCAGACGACCACGCCGCGTTCGCCGACGGCGGCCGCGCAGCCGGGGCCGTCGGGGGAAGGCACCAGTTCCCGAAGGACCTGGGCACTGCGCTGCGCGCGGTCGTCGTCGCCGCCGTACGCCTGCGGGGTCCCGGCCCCGGCGACCGCGGCCAGGATCATGGCGCCGGCGGCGGTGCGCGAGGACGCCGTCCGGTTCACACGACCACCTTCTTCCCTCCTTCGAGCCTGCTCCGGCGCCCGCGCCGCGGCCAGTCGATCAAGAGGGGGCGCAGTCCCCGGACGGGGTGGGGATCCCGCCGGCGGCGAGGACGCGGAGCACCGTGTCGTCGAGGGTGGAGTCGGGACCGACGACCTGCTCGGATACCGCCGCGAGCAGGTCCCCGCCGCGGTACCACCGCGCCATGGCCTCGGGGCCGAAGTCCGCGGCCTGGGGGCGTGTGGCGTGCCGGGCGACGGTCTCCTCGAAGGGGACGTCGAGGTAGAAGAAGTGGGACCGGCCGTGGTGGTCGCGGTGGAGCCGGGCGAGCATGTCCCCGTACCGGGAGGCGTTCAGGATGCCCTCCACGACGGTGTGGAAGCCGTGGGCGAGGGAGTAGCGGGCGATGGCGTCGATGAGTCCGATGTTCGCCGCGCCCGCGACGTCCTTCTCCTTCAGGACGACGCGGCGGACGTTGTCCTGGGCGACGATGGCGAGCCCCCGGCCGACGCGGCGGCGCAGTTCGGCGGCGACGGAGGACTTGCCGGAGCCGGAGTTCCCGCGCAGGACGATCAGCTGCGGTGGCGGCTGGTTGTGGGTCATGCGGTGTGGTGTTCCCCGCCCGTGCCGGCGTGAACGCCCCCGGGAGCAGCGGAAAATGGGTGCGGGCGCTGCCCCGGGGTGGAGCAGAATCGCCGTATGGCAGACATGGGAGTGTTCCGGATCGCGGTGGCCGAATGGGCGGCGGGCGGCCCCGGCGGGCCGGCCGGGGAGCTGGCCGCGGAGCTGGGCGTCACGGCGGTGGTGCTCGTCGAGGGGCCCAGTGACCTGGCCGCCGTCGAGACCCTGGCGGCACGCCTGGACCGGGACCTGTCCGCCGAGGGCGTGTGCGTCCTGTCCATGGGCGGGGCGATGAACGTCGGCCGCTACGCCGGGCTCCTGGGTCCGTCCGGTCTGGGGCTGCGCCTGACCGGGCTGTGCGACGAACGGGAGCGGCCCTACTACGACCGCGCCTTCGAGCGGGCCGGTGCGCCCGGCCACGAGGTCTTCGTCTGCGTGGAGGACCTGGAGGAGGAGCTCATCCGCGCGCTGGGCGTGGCGGGAGTGGAAGGGATCATCGAGGCCGAGGGGGACCTGGTCCCGTGGCAGACCTTCGTCCGCCAGCCCGCGCAACGGGGCCGTGAACCGCACCACCGGATGCGGCGCTTCCTCGGCACCAAGAAGGGCCGCAAGATCCGCTACGGCCACCTCCTCGCCCAGGCCCTCGACCTCCGCCTCGTCCCCGCGCCCCTCGACGCCCTGCTCGCCGCCCTGGGTCCGGCCCGCGCCGGCCGGTGAGCGGCTGAGCTGCGGCGCGTCCGGCCCCTCACCGGCCGGGGCGTGCCAGGCCGGTCAGCAGTACGTCGATGGCCAGGTCGGTCGCCTCGGGCAGCGGGGTGTCGTCGAGGAGGGAGCCGAGGGCCAGGGCCGCCAGGCCGTGGACGGTGGAGAAGGCGACCTGGGCGAGGCGGGCCGGGTCCCCGTCGCGTACCAGTCCCTCGGCCTGGGCCTGCGCGATGAGCCCGGCGGTGGTGTCGAGGCTGCGGTGACCCAGCTCCCTGAGTTCCGCGCTGGAGTCGTCGGCGTGCTTGGCGCTGAACATCAGGTTCAGCAGGGGTGCGTGGGTGACGGCGAAGTCGACGTACGCGCGTCCCAGCCGGGCCAGGCGGCCCGGCACCGGGCCGGGTGCTTCGGCGGCGGTGCGCAGCCGGGCGTTGAGCCGGGTGAATCCGCTGACGGCGAGGGCGTCCAGCAGGGCCTGCCGGTCGCGGAAGTGGCGGGACGGCGCGGCGTGGCTGACCCCGAGGTCGCGTGCCAGGGCGCGCAGGGACAGGCCGTCCACGCCCGACTCGGTGAGGACGGTCTCCGCGCGTTCCAGCAGGGCGGTCCTGAGGTTGCCGTGGTGGTAGGGCCCCTCGGTCAAGGCGGGCTCCCCTTTCCTGATGTTGTCATTGACTACAATGATGACGCCGCCTACATTCGTCACCGTCCAACGCGTGGAAACGGAGCAGACGACGATGCCTATGACATACCAGGGGACCGTGACCCTGATCACCGGGGCGAGCGCCGGGCTCGGCGTCGAGTTCGCCCGCCAGTGGGCCGAGCGCGGGGCGGACCTCGTCCTGGTCGCCCGCCGGCTCGACCGGCTCGAAGAGCTCGCGGTGGACCTGGAGAAGCGCTACGGCGTCACCGCCCACGTGATCGCCGCGGACCTCGCCCGACCGGGAGCCGCGGCCGCGCTGCGCGCGGAGCTGGACGCCCGCGGGATCACGGTGCACTCGCTCGTCAACAACGCCGGCTTCGGCAGCCACGGCCCGTTCGTCCGCCAGGACATGGCGCAGATCAACGAGATGATCCAGCTGAACGTCACGGCCGTCACCGAGCTCACCCGGGCGTTCCTGCCCGACCTCGTGGCCGACGGCCGGGGTGCGCTGGTCACCGTCGCGAGCGCGGCGGCGTACCAGCCGACTCCCGCGATGGCGGTCTACGGCGCCAGCAAGGCCTTCGTACTGAGCTTCACCGAGGCCGTCGGCTACGAGACCCGGCACTCGCCGCTGCGGGTGCTCGCCGTGTCGCCGGGGCCGGTCAGCACCGAGTTCTTCGACGTCGTCGGCAGCCGGGACGCGGCCGTCGGCCGGATGGCCACGCCCGAGCAGGTGGTGACCGCGACGCGGCGCGCGCTGGAACGCGCGAAGACCCCGCCCAGCATCGTGGCGGGCCTCGCCAACCGCGTCTCGGCGGTCGCCTCCGCCCTGACGCCGCGCCGCCTCACGCTGGCGGTGTCGGGGCGGATCCTGAAGGCCTGACGCGTTCGGTCGGCAGACGCGCGAGAGCGCCCGGCCGAGGGGTCTCGGCCGGGCGCTCTCCGCATGTCTGCTGTTGTCCGCCGGTGGTTTAGTACCAGTGGTTGGCCTGCCAGAAGTTCCAGGCCTCGACCGGGCTGCCGTAGCGCTCGTTCATGTAGTCCAGGCCCCACTTGATCTGGGTGGCCGGGTTGGTCTTCCAGTCCGAGCCCGCCGAGGACATCTTCGACGCCGGCAGGGCCTGGACCAGGCCGTACGCGCCGGAGGAGGAGTTCGTGGCGGTGTAGTCCCAGCCGCTCTCGTGCGTGACGATCTTGTCGAAGGCGGCGAACTGGGCCGGGTCCTTGATCATCTGCTGGGCGATCGCCTTCGCACCCGTCGGAGCGGCCTGCGCGGGCACGGCGGCGAGCATGGAACCCGCGACACCCAGAGCGAGGACGGTACCGGCGAGGGTCTTCTTCGAAGCGGCGATGCGGCGGATGACGGCGTTGGACACGGATGAACCTTCCGACGGGAACAAGGACGGTCGCCACATGCCGAAGACATGCGTGAGCCACTCACACGGGTGGGAGGGGATCTGCCGGCGGGGGGCTGAGCGCCCCGGCCGCCTCGGCGACAACACCAGTTAGCCAGCCCCCCGCCGCCCTGGCAACGCCCCCCGTCTACTAGCCCCCCTCGCAGGCCGGGACCGACGTCCCGCGCCGGAAGCCGTACCCGGACCGGCCCGGCCGTCTACTAAGACGGACCGGATGTGACCTGGGTCCTGTGGGCCGCCTCACCGCCCAGACCCCCGAATGTCACCCCCGGTAGCCGGCCAGACCCGCTGGGGTGGGTGACCCCGGCCACACCCGGCCCCCGAATCGAAGGAAAGCGGCCGCCCGTACCCCTACGACGAGAGGCGCGGCAGGCCGCTGGTCACGCGGCTCCACAGGGAGCGGGTGGCACCGAAGCCGCTCTCGTGGGTCCAGACGTGGGTGCAGCCGGGGCACTGGAGGTGGAGCAGGCTGCCCTTGTTGGAGAGCAGGTAGCGCCAGTGCCGGGAGCAGGCCCGGCGCTCGCCGCACGGCTCGCAGTCCCGGGTGTCCCCGCATCCCGGGCACGGCACCCACGCCCGGCGGCCGATCTCGGCCTGCGGGTCAAGCGGCAGCACGGCCGCCCCCGCGCTCGGGCAGCACCCCGGCCGCCACGAGGTCGTCGTACACGCGCTGCTGCTCGGCGTCGAGGCCGGAGTAGAGGAGGTCGTACGCCTCCTCCTCGCCCCGCAGCACCTCGACCGGATCCCAGTCGGGGCCGAGCGCGGCCATCACCTGCGCGCGCCGGAGCATCTCCTGGGAGGTGAGGTCGACGGAGAAGTCGACCAGGTCGGCGGGGGCTTCGTCCGGGCCGACGGGGGGTGTGGAGTGGTGCGGGGACATGGGGCCGAACTTAGGTATGCCTTCCCTCCCGGGTCAAGGGAGGGTGGGAGGAGTCACATCCCACCCTCCACGGGACGATCCGCGCATACCCGTCAGCTGCGCTGGAAGACCACCTCGGGGTCGGCCGCCGTGGGCCCGTCCAGGCGCGGCGCGGGCAGGCCCTTGAGGTGCCGGTCGAAGAAGTCGCCGGTGTAGGCCCGGGTGATCTGCTGCGAGCGGCCCCCCGCGAGGGGTGTCTCCGGGTGCGGGGCGCCCGCGGCGTCGGCGAGGACGGGCCAGTCGGTGAAGCCGGGGTGGCCCATGCCGGTGACGGTCAGCCAGCGCTTCCAGCCGTCCATGCGCGGCCAGGCGTCGGCCCAGCTGGTGTCCTCGATGTCGGGCGGGATCAGTGCCGGGTCGCCGCCGAGCAGCAGGAACGGCCGGCCACCGAGGCCGCTCTCGGGCAGCGGGGCGAAGAAGGTGCCGTCCATGTTCACTCCGGCCGCCACCCGCGGATCGGCGGCCATGGCCGCGGCGGCGGAGGCACCGCCGATCGAGTGTCCGGCCATGCCGATGCGGCGGGTGTCGACCAGCCGGGAGTGACGCCAGGCGGGGCGGTCTCCGGTGAGGCGGTCCAGCAGGAACGTCACGTCGCGCGCCCGCGCGTCGGACACGCGGTGCAGCGACCGGTCGGGGAAGACCTGCTCGCAGGCCTTGCAGCCGAGCACCCTGCCGCCGGGGAAGGTGGTGCCGTCGGATTCGTAGGCGTGGTCGACGGCGGCGACGACGTAGCCGCGCGAGGTCAGGTCCTCCGCGAGCACGGTGAGCGAGGCGCGGGGCAGGGTGAATCCGGGCGACAGGACGACCAGCGGGTACCGGCCGCCGCCGGCGCGCGGCAGCGCGCCCTCGCGGGCGTGGGTGCGGACGGCGGCGACCTGTTCGGCGGTGGCGTGGCGGCCGAGTTCCCCGCGGTCCGCGAGCAGGGCGCGCGCCTCGTCCACGGTCAGGTACGGGGCCGGGCGCCCGGTGTTCCGGACGGCGGGGTAGTAGAGGGACACCAGGAGTTCGCGGTCGGCGGACGGGACCCAGGGGTCCTTGCGGCCGGTGTCGACGAGGTGGAGGGTGTCGCGGCCGACGGCGAAGGCGCCGGTGGGGCGCGGCAGTTCCAGGCGGGCGGCACCCGCGGGGGCTTCGGCCCGGTCGCCCGCCGCGGCGGGTGCGGCGGTGGCGGCCGAGGGGGCGCCGGCCAGCAGGAGCCCGGCCGCGGTGGCCGCGGCGAGCATGCGGATGATCTTGGTCATGTCCACACCATACGCGACATTAGGCAAGGCTCACCTAACCACATTCCTCAACCGGGCCCGGAATGGCCGGAATTCACCGCCTCGAACCGGCCATGCACCCGGACCCGCAGCTCGAAGGCCGCCAGCAGCAGCGCCGCGCACAGGAAGCCGCTCGCCGCGACGAAGGCCACCGGGGCGGCCGTGGCGGTGATGACGCCCGCCCCGTCGGCGGAGTCGTCGTTCGCGGCCAGGACCAGCGCCCCCGCCACTGCCAGGCCCACCGCGCCGCCCAGCTGGCGGAGCGTCTGGCGCAGTACGGACGCGTCGACCCGCTTCCCCTCGGGCACCGCGCGCATCAGTTCGGCGCTCAGCGCCGGGACCGGCATGCCCATCCCGATCCCCGCCAGCGCCATCCCGGGGACCTGCCAGAGGTACTCGCGCGACGGCAGCGCCGCCGTCCAGAACACCGCGCCGACCGTGGCCGTCGCCAGCCCGAACAGGACGGGCACCCTGGCCGACCGGAAGCGGTCCACCAGGTGCCCGGACAGGTACGTGCCCGCGGTCAGCGAGCCGACCAGGGGCAGCAGGGCGAGGCCGGTGGCCAGGGCCGGCAGTTGCATGGCCTGGCGCAGGAACAGCGTGCCGTGCACCATCACGATCAGCTGGGGTGCCTGCACCAGGAAGGTGAGCGCCGTGGCCACGGCGTACGGGCCGATGCGCAGCAGCCGCAGGTCGACGAGGGGCCGGGGCGAGCGCAGCACCAGCCGTACCGCCAGGGCCAGCGCCAGCACACCGGCCGCCGGCACGGCGAAGGTCCTCGGGTCCGTGGGACTCCCCACGCCGCACTGGTAGAGCCCGAGTACGAACAGGGCCACGGACGGGATGACGACGAGCGGCTGCGCCGCGGTCAGGGGTGTCCCGTCCGGGTGCTCCGCCACCCGCGCGCGGGCGGCCAGCCACAGCGCGGCCGCGGCGACCGGCAGGTTGACGGGAAAGACCGAACGCCATCCCAGGTACTGGGTCAGCACCGCCCCCACCACGGGGCCGAGGGCGAAGAACACCTGCGCCAGACCCGCGTACGCCGCCAGGGCCCTGCCGCGCTCGCGTTCCCCGTACACATCGGTGATCACGGTCGTGGCCACCGGGAGCATCAGCCCGGCACCCACCCCCTGGAGGGCCCTCATCAGCAGCAGGAGCGGCCCCGCGAGGGCCGTCGCCGGGGCGAGTCCGCAGGCGCCGGACGCGGCGGTGAAGAGCACGACGCCCAACCGGAAGGTGTTCATCAGGCCGAAGCGGCGGGCCGCCATCCCGCCGACGGGCGCGAACGCGGACAGTGCGAGGACGTAGACGAGCACCACGCCGTGCATCACGAAGGCGGTCAGTCCCAGGCTGCGCGCCATGGGGTCGAGGGCGACCGCCACGACGGTCTGGTCGAGCATCACCATGCCCCCGGCGCACCCCATCGCCGCGAGCACGCGGCGCTTGCGGGCCGCGCCGGCAGCCACCGCCATGGGACAACCCCGGGGTCTGGAGGACGTGAACCGTACGGGCGCCCCCATGCTGCCACGTACGGCGCGGCCGGCCCGTCAACCGGGTGCCCGCAGATGTACCGCGCCGCCCCGCGAGGACGTGCGACACGGGCGGGGTGCGGCCGCCACACTGGCGGGCATGAGGATCGCCGTCATGACAGCGGGGTCGCGCGGGGACGTCGCGCCGTACACGGGGCTGGGGGCCGGGCTGGTCCGGGCCGGACACGAGGTCACCCTGGTGACGCATGACGTGTTCGAGCCGCTGTCGGCCGGATCTGGGGTGCGCTTCGCCGCCCTTCCCGGTGATCCCAGGGCCGAGTTGCACTCGGCGCGCGGGCGCGGGCTGCACCGGAGCCGGAGCGGTGCGGTGAAGCTGCTGCGCGCCGTCGCGCTGGCGCGGCGCATCGCCCCCGGAATGACGCAGCCGCTGGTGGAGGCCGCGCGCGACGCGGACGTCGTACTGGCCGGGGGAACGGTCGCTCCGCTGGCGTACGCCATCGCCGAGGGCCTCGACCGGCCCAGCATGGGCCTCTTCCTGCAACCCCTGCACGGCACGCGGGAGTTCCCGCCGCCGATGCTCGGCACCCGGTCCGCGGGCGGCCTGGGCAACCGGCTCGGCGGGCAGGCCGTGGTCACGGCCGTCGACCACGTCTTCACCCGGGCCGCACGGGCCCTGGCCGCCGAGCACGGCCTGCCCCGGAGCCGTCTGTCCGCCGCCCGCCGCGCCCGAGAGCGGCAGGGCTGGCCCGTGTGGCACGGCTTCAGCGAGCTGGTGGTCCCCCGCCCCCGCGACTGGCGCCCGGGGCTGGAGGTCTCCGGATACTGGTGGCCCCACGACGGCGCCGCCCGGCTCCCGCGGGAGCTGGAGGACTTCCTCGCCGCCGGCCCCGCCCCGGTCTACGTGGGTCTCGGCAGCGCCACCACGCCCGACCCCGGCCGGGTCAGCGCCCAGGTCGTGGCCGCGCTGCGCGCCGCCGGCCTGCGGGGGGTGGTCCAGCGGGGGTGGGCCGGGCTGTCCGCCGCGCAGGACGACGTGATCACCATCGGCGACGTCCCGCACTCCCTGCTGTTCCCCCGCATGGCCGCCGTGGTCCACCACGCCGGGGCGGGCACCACCGGCGCGGCCCTGCGCGCGGGCGTTCCCTGCGTACCGGTGCCCGTGCAGTTCGACGCCCACTTCTGGGCGGCCCGCCTGGTGGAGTCGGGCACCGCGCCCCGTGTGCTGCCGCTGCGCCGGCTCGGTGCCGCCGCCCTCGCCTCGGCGCTCCGGGAGGCCGTGGGCGACCCGTCCTACCGGGAGCGGGCCCGGTACCTCGCCGGCCGGCTGGCGGCGGAGGACGGCGTCGCCCCCGTGGCCGCCGCGCTCGAACGGCTGGTGCGGGCCTGACGGGTGCCGCTCAGCGGCGCGGCGGCTGCTGCTGCCAGGGCTGCTGGTACTGCGGCGGCTGCTGGTACTGCCCGGGGTGCTGGTACTGGCCCGGCTGCTGATATTGGCCGGGCTGCTGGTACTGCGGCGGCTGCTGGTGCTGGCCCGGCTGCTGGTACGGGGCCTGGGCCGGGCGGGCGCCGCGCAGCAGGGCGTCGAAGCGCGCGTACAGGTCGTGGGCCGCGTCGGGCGCGGCCGCGTACGCGGTGACCGTTCCGTCGGTGAGCTGGACGGTGATCACGCTGCCGCCGCGGGGGTCGGGCTGGTGCCAGACCCCCGCGAGGGCGGTGGCGGGTACCCAGCCCCCTTCGCTGTCGTCGCCGCCGCCGCTCCCCCAACGACGGCGCAGGACCCGCCGGTAGCCGGGAAACAGCAGCAGGGGAAAGCTCACGACGACGAACAGGAAGAGGAAGATGCTCCCGAGCACCCCGCTGGTCCAGTGCAGCAGCGCGATGATCGCCCCGTAGCAGACCGAGGCGATCGCCACCATCAGGCAGGCCGTGACGGCGGCCTCCGGTGCCCCGTTCTTCTTGAGCAGGCTGTAGAGGCCTATCGACGCGAGCATCACCAGCAGGGTGACGCAGCCGGCTCCCTCGCCGAACAGCTTCTCTGCGAGGGATTCGTCGCTCCCCTCCTGCTTGGCGGCGTAGCCGTGGTCATGGAACTGGACGGACATCCGCCCGCCCGGCGTGGCGGTCACGCCATTGATCGTGTACATGGTGATCACGCTAGCGCCGTCGTCCGGCCCGTCGGGGACCGCCCCCCGGCCCGGCACCCCGTCAGACGCCGGCGGGTGCCCCGGCCCGGGCGATGACCACGTCGAGCAGGGCCAGCAGGGAGTTCCGGGCGTCCGTGCGGGAGCGGGCGTCGAGCATGAGGACGGGGGTGGCCGGGTCGCGCAGGTGCAGGGCGGCGGCGATCTCCGCGGCGGTGTAGGCCTGTTCGCCGTGGAAGCAGTTCGCGCCGACGACGAACGGCAGCCCGCGGCTCTCGAAGAAGTCGATCGCCGGGAAGCCGCGGTCCAGGCGCCGCGTGTCGACGAGCACGAGTGCCCCCAGGGCTCCGTTCAGCAGGTCGTCCCACATGAACCAGAACCGCTCCTGGCCGGGCGTGCCGAACAGGTAGAGGACGACTCCGGCGTCGGCGAGGGTGATCCGGCCGAAGTCCATGGCGACGGTGGTCAGGGTCTTGGACTCGATGCCGTCGAGGTCGTCGACGCCGACTCCCGCGCTGGTGAGGCGTTCCTCCGTACGCAGCGGCTCGATCTCGGAGACCGCCTCGACCAGGGTCGTCTTGCCGACTCCGAACCCGCCGGCGATGAGAATCTTGACGGGGGACGCCGCCCGGGCGGTGGGTTCGTCGGAGGTGTCATATCCGGGCAAGGTTGTCCCTGATTTTCATGAGCAGGTGGACGTTGGTCGTCTCGGCGCCCTCCAGGGGCGGCCGGTGGTGGATCAGCCCGCGGTCGGCGAGTTCGCCCAGCAGGAGCGTCATCGGGGTGAGGCGCATGTGCATGCGGGCGGCGATCTCGGCGACGGCCAGTCCGCCCGGCCGCGCGCACATGGTGAGGACGGCCCGCCATTCGGTGGCCAGTCCGGTGTGGGCGTCGTCGGCGACGGCCGCCGCCTCGATGGTGGTGTCCATGGTGAGGACGGTCTGCGGGGCGGCGGCCGTACGGCCGTCGGTCAGCGCGTACAGCCGGGTCCGGCGGGGGCTTCGGCGCGGCGGCTGGTCGGGCATTACGGCGTCGGCGGGGTGGTGCGCTCGGGGGTTCCCAGCCATTCGCCGAGCGCCTGGGCGGTGCGTACGGCTTCGCCGCCCAGCTCGCCGAGCCGCGCCTTGCGGGAGGTCACGACGATGAGCGTGCTGCCCTCGCCGCAGCCGACGACGCAGAGGTAGCGGTCGTCCATCTCCACGAGCTGGCGGATGACCCGCCCGCCGTCGATCTCCCGGGATATCGCCTTCATGGTGGCGGCGATGCCGGAGGACGCGGCGGCGATGCGTTCCGACTGGTCCCGCTCCAGCAGGTAGGCGCTGAGCTTGATCCCGTCGTTGGACAGGAGGACGGCTCCCTGGATGCCGGCGATCCTGCTCAGGTTGTTGTCCAGGATGCCGTAGATCATGTCGCTGGCTGTGGTGGTCATGGCTGGTCAGCTCCGAGTTCTGCTTCCACTTTCTTGGTCCCCTCTTCGTAGTCGGCCCAGGCGTCGGCCACCTCTTCGGGTGTCTCCGGGTCCCGGTCGGCAGTCGGTTCCGGGGCGCGGGGGCTCCGGAGTTGCCTGGTGAGGTGGGTCTGCGGGACGCGCTCGGGCAGGGCCGGCCGCGCGTCGGTGGCCGCCGCGGCGGCGGGCGGCGGCGGTGCGGGCGCGAGGGCGGGGGCCGGCGGGGCCTCTTCCGCTTCGGCGGCCGCCTCGCACGCGGGCTCCCGCGCGGGCTCGGGCTCGGGCCGGCGTACGGGGGTGCGTACGGGGTCGGGCACGGGAGCCGGTCGCGGGGCGCGCTCGGGCAGCGGCCTCGGCTCCGCCGGCCGCGGCGGCGCGGGCTTCGCCCCGACGGGCAGCAGCAGCGCGCCCGGCAGGATGACGACGGCGGCGGTGCCCCCGTACACCGAGCGGCGCAGGGTGACGCGGGCGGCGAGCTGGTCGGCCAGGTGGCCGACGACGAAGAGGCCGAGCCGGTGCGCGTTCTCGGCCAGGACGGAGAACGGCGGCGCCGAGTGCAGGCGCTCGTTCATGGCCTCGTAGCCGGCGGCCGAGACCCGCGGCCCGCGGTCCTCGATCTCGACCGAGAGGCCGTCCGCGACGAGTTCGGCGCGGACGACCACCTTCGAGCGCGGCGGCGAGAACCGGGTCGCGTTGTCCAGCAGCTCCGCCAGCAGGTGGCTGATCTGGCTGATGACGTGCGGCCGCACGCTCGCCTCGTCGAGGGCCTGCCGTTCGATGCGCCGGAAGTCCTCGACCTCGGCCGCGGCCTCGCGCAGCAGGTCGGCGACGCGCATGGGCTCGGTGTGCGGGTCCGGGATCTCGCCGCCGGCGAGGATGAGGAGGTTCTCGATCTGGCGCCGCATGCCCACCGTCAGCTGGTCGGACCGCATCAGCTGGGCCAGGAGCGCCTCGTCGTTGCCGAAGGTGTCCTGGAGGTCCTCGGTCAGGCTGAGCTGCCGGCTGACGAGGTTCCCGGTGCGCGAGGCGATGCCGGAGGCGAACAGGCCGAAGCCGTGGCGTTCCGCGGCGAGTTGGCGGTGGCCGTCGACGGACACGGCGACCACCCGGGCGAAGGCGTCGGCTATCTGCCCGACCTCGTCCTCGCGTCCGTGCACGGCCGGCAGGGCCTGCGTGTCGACGGGCTCCCCGCGCTGGAGCCGGGCCACCACCTCGGGCAGCGTCTCCTCGGCGATGGCGACCGTACGGGTGTGCAGGCGGCTGAGGCGGCGCAGGACCGACCGCGTGGTGAGGACGACGACCGCGGTGACCAGCAGCAGGGTGCCGCCGCTCGCGCCGACGAGCCAGTAGACCTCGGTCTGGAGCGCCGCGGCCTTCTCGTCGGCGTGCGCGAGCACGTTCTTTGCCCGGGCGGTGTTGAGTTCGGCCAGTCGCGGCGCGAAGGTGTGGTGGGCGGCGGGCCAGTCGTCGACGTCGGCGGGCAGTTTCACGCCGGTCGCGGTGTCCTTGTGGTTGGCGATGACCGCGTTCTCGACGCGGAGCTTGGTCTGCCAGGCGTCCGTGCCGGTGAGCTTGTCGTACGCGGCCAGTTCGGCGGGCGGCAGGTACGGCACGATCCAGGTGTCGTACAGGTACCGGTGGGTGCCGACGGCGTCGAGGAACTGGGAGAAGCCGGTGGCGGCCAGCTCGCGGGAGGGCCCGGCGAGCGTGAGGGCGGTGTCCTCGCGGGCGACCATCTCGGCGGCGGAGAACAGGGCCACGGCGGGCCGGCTCTCCTGGGCGAGTTCGGCGTCCTCCGCGTGGCTGAATTCGTCCTGGTAGGCGCGGATGATGTCGTCGATCACGCCGGTGTAGTAGCCGACGGCCTGTTCGGCGCTGCCGTTGTGGGCGTCCACGCGCTTGCGGTACGAGGCGAGCAGGTCGAGCCGGCCGCTCACGGCGCCGAGGCGTCCCTCGCCCTGCCCGGGGTGGCCCGCGTCGTCGCCGCGGCCGCTGCCCGCGATCCGCCGGAACTCCGCCGCGGCGCGGTCCGTCGCGGCCCGCCGCTCGCGCAGGGCCTCGTCGGCCACGGAGGATCCCGCCCAGCGCGCCGCCGTCACCGCGCGCTCGGCCTGCAGCTCCGCCATCAGCCTGACCAGCGGTACGCCGATCCGTTCGCCGGCCTCCACGTCCGCGCGCAGGTGCTCCGACTGGGCCAGCAACCGCTGCGCGGTCACGGTGACCTGGGCCCCCATCGCCACGGTCGGGACGACGGCCAGGCAGACCAGCAGCGTGCGCAGGCGTACGGTGCGGCGGCGCCGGGCGGGGGGCGGCGGGCTTGGCTGTCCTTCGGGGGCCATCGCAGACATCGGTCCTCGGGAGCGGCGGAGACGGGACGGGCCTGGACGAGGGCATGGGGTAACTGCCGACACGGCCCTGCGGGGTGAGGATGCCGATCATATCCAGCCAGTCCGAATAAACGGAGACCTTACTTCCAGCCCCCTGCGTGGTAAAAGCGTCCGGTCGCCCCGCCGTCCGCGTCGGGAGGCCGCGCCGGGGGAAGGCTGGTCGGGATCGGTACGGGTCGTCGCCGGAGGAGTTGGACGGGATGCGCACTCTGACGTTCGTCGTGGGTACGGGCCGCAGCGGGTCGACCGCGCTGTCGGGCATCGTCAACGCGCATCCGGACGTGCTCAGTCTGAACGAGCTGCTGTCCTCGGTGCAGAGCCGCGGCTTCCCCGAGGGCCCGGTCACGGGTGAGGGGTTCTGGCGGCTGCTGGCGGATCCCAACCAGCTGTTCGAGCGGATGATCCGCAGCGGGGCGCCGATGCCCGAGTTCGTCTACACCCGCCGTCCCGGGCGGTTCTCGACCGCCACCACCGGCATCCCCGCCCTGTCCCTGATGGTGCTCCCGCACCTCACCGACGATCCGGACGGCCTGTTCGACGAGTTGGAGAAGCAGGTGCGCGGCTGGCCGGTCCGCACCGCCGCCGCGCACTACGAGGCGCTGTTCGGCCTGTTGTGCGCGCGGTTCGGGTCCACGGCGGTCGTGGAGCGGTCGGGCTACTCCTCGGACCGGGTGCCGCTGCTGCGCCGGACGTTCCCGCGGGCGCGCTTCGTGCACCTGTTCAGGGACGGGCCGGACTGTGCGCTGTCCATGAGCAGGCACACGGGCTACCGGCTGATCTTCCTGATGCGGGAGATCCTCGCCCGGACGGGTGCCGAGCGCGTGGAGGACCTGACCGGGGAACAGCTCCGGTCGCTGCCGCCGGAGCTGTCGCGGCTGCTGGCGGACCGTTTCGATCCCGCGCTGGTGCTGGACCGCGAGCTGCCCGTGGGGGGCTTCGCGGCGCTGTGGTCGGAGATCGTCGTCCGGGGCGTGGCGCACCTCGGGGCGGTTCCCGCGCCGATGCGCACCACGCTCTCCTACGAGGACCTCCTCGACCGGCCCCGCGAGGAGCTCGCGAGGCTGGCCGGCTTCATCGGTGTGGAGCCCCTGCCCGAGTGGCTCGACGCGGGAGCCGCCCGGCTGGACGCCGGGCGGCGGGGAGCCTCGCTGCGGCTGCCCCCGGCCGAACTCGCGGCGCTGCGGGAGGGTTGCGCCGCCGGCGTCCGGGCCCTGGCGGGGGCGCGGGTGACGGCCGACGGGTGAGGTTCAGCGGGTGACGGCCGACAGGTGAGGGTCAGCAGCTGACGGTGACCTCGTGGACGACGGGCCTGGCGGTCCAGGGGAACGAGGCCACGCCGAAGGTGGCGCGGACGGTCGACCCGCACGGGACGGGGCCGGCCGGGCCGCCCACTTCGAGGGTTGACGAGTTGAAGACGACGGGCCTCGCCTGGGTGACGGGCGCGGCCCCGCCGAGCACCTCGACGGTCAGCGTCGTGAACAGCTCCCGCGGCCCGGGCGCCGGGCTGCCCGGGGAGGGCGGGCCGGCGAGTCCGATCCGGCCGCGGATCTCGACGGTGGTGCCGGTGACGTCGGCGCACACCCGGGTGGTCAGACCCGCCTGAAGTCCCGCGTCGCCGCAGGAGGTGACGGTCTCGGTGGCGGCCGCGGGGGCGGCGGCGAAGGCGGGGGCGCAGGTGAGGGCGGTCAGGCCGGCGGCGCCGACGGCCAGGAGGGCCAAGCGGTTCATCGGATTTCTCCTCGTGGTCATGGGGCGGGCCCGTGTTGCGCGGGGCCTTCCGTATGCCATGTGATATTTCACATCGCATACGAACGGGTCATGACCAACGGCTGAACCGTTCCCGCCCTTGCCGTGACTCCTCGCGGATCGCGTCAGGGGGACGCCGGCGCGGTCCAGCCCGGGTCCCGGCCGCTCAGTCCGACCGTCCGGTCCAGCAGCGGGGCGCCCTCCGGCACCGGCACGACGGGGCCGAAGATGCCCCCGCCGCGGTCGTCCGCCTGGGCGGCCGCGAGCAGGAACTCGTACGAGGACCTCAGCGCGGCCCCGTCGGGTACGTACTCCTGCCCGGTGGCCCGGGCCAGGTCCCAGCCGTGGACGACCAGTTCGTCGGCGGCCACCGCGGCGGCGACGGCTCCGGGCAGGTCCACGCCGCCCGCGCGGGTCATGCCGGTCCAGGCGGCCGGGTCCCGCCAGGCCCGCGCCAGTTCGCCGAGGAGCTCCGGAAGCCGCTCGCGCCAGTCCTCGGGGAGCGGGGGCCCGGCCGTGCCCGGGGCCGTGTCGGTCGTGGGGCCGAGGTCCTTGCGGGCCGCGTCGCGGAAGGCCTCGGCCAGGCCCGCCAGATGCCCCAGCAGCGCGCCGACCGGATAGGCCGGGCAGGGGGTCGGCGCGGCGAGCCGGGCGTCGGGGACACCGGCGACCAGGCGGGCCACGACGGCCGCCTGCGGTCCGAGGTCGAATCCGGTCGTGCTGTCCATCAGCCGCTCCCTCCGCAGCGCACAGGGCCGAAGGCTAGACCCGGACCGCGGCGGGAGCCTGCCGGACATGCCCGTCCGGAAATAAATCGGATGAGACGTGCGGCCGCCGGTTGCTAGTGTGCGCAGCACCGTGACAGGACGCGAGGAGGTGAGACCCATGAAGGCTGTATCGAGGTGGGTGCTCCCCAACTTCCGTCACGGTGTGCGACTGACCTAGGTGTCGTCGGGAGCGCCTGCCCAACCAGGCACTCCTGAAAGGCGACAACCATGGAAACAGTGACGATCGACCGGGTCGAGGAGACCCGCTGGCAGGCGACGGCCGAAGGCCGGACCGTCGGCCACGGCGATGTCTCGCAACGGCCCGACGGACGGCTCTTCGTCAGCATCGACGTGTGGCGGGACGCGGCCTTCGACCGGCTCGCCGCGGCCATGCTGGCGGACCTTCCGGGCCCCCTGCACACCCTGGTCGGGGAGGCCGATCCCGGCCTCAGGTCCCGCTGGGAGCGCGCCGGATTCACCCCCGGACGCCGCGAGCGGGAGTACGTCCTGCCCACCGACCCGCGCGAGACCGGACTGGACCCGTCGTGCTCCCCCTCCGGTGTGCGGATCCTGCCGGGCGCGGAGGCGGACGAAGGTCTGCTGCGCGCCCTGCACCGGACGATCCGCGAGGAGGTGGAGGCCGCCGCCGGATGGCGCACCATGCCGGCCGAGGTCCTGCCCCGCCCGGACGGGCCGCTGCCGCTGGACCCGTCGAGGTTCACGGTGGCGGTCCGGGACGGCGCGTACGTGGGGCTGGTGCGCGTGGCGCCGGTCCCCCGCCGGGCCCGGATCGGGCTGGTGGCCGTACGGACCGGCGAGCGGCGCAGGGGCATCGGGCGGGCGCTGCTGGCGCACGCGCTGGACTCGCTGCACCGCTCCGGAACCGGCTCTGCCTGGGCCGAGGCCGACGAGTCCAACACCGCGGCGATCACGCTGTTCGAGCGCCTCGGGGCCCGCCGGACCGGCGGCAACGTGGAGCTGGTCCGCCGCTGACGGCGCACCGGACCCGCCTCCCCACACCCGTACCCACACCCTTACACCCATCCGAAAGACGAGGGACATTGGCAAGGACATCGAAGGGCCTGGAGGTCGAGGGCACCGTCGTCGAGTGCCTGCGCAACGCCACCTTCAAGGTGGAGCTCCAGAACGGGCACCACGTGCTCGCGCACATCAGCGGGAAGATCCGCAAGAACTACATCCGCATCCTCCCGTTCGACCGGGTGCTCGTCGAGGTCAGCACGTACGACCTGACCCGCGGCCGCATCCTGTACCGCTACCGGACCTGAGCCGCGGCGGACGCGCGCCCGGGACTTCCCGGGCGCGCGCTCCGGCCGGTGTCCGCCAAGAGGCGGTGCCGCGGCTCTTGTCGTGCCGTCGGGGTTCGCGAATGATGCTTCCGGCGCGCCCGCCGGACCGGCCGGGATCCGCGTCACGCCGAACCCCGACCAGCCGGAGGCTGCTTTGCGGACGAGTCGTCACATCCGGAACTCACGCCGGACATCGGTCACCGTCGGCGCGGCCCTCGCGCTGGTCGTCGCCGTGCCCCAGGTGGCCTTCGCGGCGCCGCCCCCGGCCCTGCCGGTGAACGCCGACGCCGTCGAGCTCGCGTTCCAGCCCGCGTACGACTACGACACCGACGGCTGCTACCCGACGCCCGCCATCGGCCCCACCGGCGTCCTGAACGGCGGCCTGAACCCGACCGGCGCGCTGAACGGGAACTGCCGCGACGCCTCGGACCTCGCCAACACCAACGGCTATTCCCGTGCCACCTGCAACAACGGCTGGTGCGCCGTGGCGTACGCGCTCTACTTCGAGAAGGACCAGGCCATCCCGGGCATCAGCCTCGGCGGCCACCGCCACGACTGGGAGCACGTGGTGGTGTGGATCCAGAACAACGAGGCGAAGTACGTCTCGACCTCCGCCCACGGCGATTTCAACACGTACCCCCGCGACCAGATCCGCTGGGACGGCACCCATCCCAAGATCGTCTATCACAAGGACGGTGTCGGCACGCACTGCTTCCGTCCGGCCAACACCAATGACGATCCGCCGGAGAACCACCGGGGCACCTGGCAGTTCCCGGCGCTCGTCGGCTGGTCGGGCTACCCGGCGACGCTCCGGGACAAGCTCGTCCAGGCGGACTTCGGCAGCGCGCACTTCGGCCTGAAGGACGGCTCCTTCGCCTCCCACCTCGCCAAGGCCAAGCCGGCGGGCATCGCCTTCGACCCGAACCAGTAGGCCGGTCAGCGGGGCGGGAAACCGTCCCGGTCCAGGGCGTAGACGGTGCAGGGGCGGTCCAGGACGGTGTCCTCGCGCAGGCGCGTGAAGCCGAGGCGCGAGGCCACCGCGGTGGAGGCGGTGTTGCCGTGGTGGATCATGGCGGTGATCCGCGGGAGCTCCAGCGTCCCGAACCCCCACGCGAGCACCGCCCCGGCCGCCTCGGTGGCGTAGCCGCGGCCCCAGTGGGCACGGGCGAAGGTCCAGCCGATCTCGGTCTCGTCGAACTGTTCCCACCAGTTGAGGCCGCTGCGCCCTATCGGCTCGCCGGTCTCGCGCAGTTCGACGGCGCACAGGCCGTGGCCGCGCCGGTCCCACTGGTCCTGGATGGCGCGCAGCCGGGCGGCGGCCCGGTCCGGGGTGTAGCCGCCGACGAACCGGCTGACCTCCTCGTCCGCGTGCAGGCCGACCCACCAGTCGGTGTCGGCTTCGGTGAGCGGGCGCAGTCGGAGGCGTTCTGTGGTGATCACTTGCGTACGGTCCTTCGTCTCGACGGGATGTAACTGAAATGGTTACGACAGCGGCCGAAAGGGAGGCCGGCCCCGGTGGGGCCGGCCTGCGCGGAGCTCGGGCCGCTCAGGTTCCGGGAACCGCCGCTCTGGCCACGTCGGCGACGGTGACGGCCGCCAGTTCGGCCCTCATCGCCTCCTCGGCGCGGTCGTAGACCTCGCGCAGTACGGCGGGGATGCCCCGCGCGACGGGGCATTCCCGGTTGGGCGGCGAGGCGTGCAGGGGGATCAGCGGCTCGGGTTCGACCGCGAGGTGTACGTCCCTCAGCGTGATCGATTCCGGAGCGCGGGCCAGCCGCCAGCCCGCGCCCTGTCCGCGCCGCGACTCCACCAGCCCGGCGTCACGCAGGCTCCCCAGGGTGCGGCGGATGACGACGGGGTTGGTGTTGACGCTGGCGGCGATCTGCTCGGACGTCACGATGCCGCCGGGCCGCCCGGGGCAGACCCGCGCCATCCAGGTCAGCGTGTGCGTGGCCACGGTCATCCGGCTGCTCGCGCTCATGGGACCTCCCGCCACCCGGATGCGGCGCACCCCCCTGTCGTAACCGATTCTGTTACGACAGGGGGGTGCGTGTCCAGCCGGGGGCGTCAGCGGGTGCTCTGGTGGTCCACGATGTCGCAGTCGGTGTAGGCGGTCGGCCTGGTCATCAGCGCGGAGAGCGCCTGGGCCAGCTCGTTCGTCTCGGGCGCGGCGCTGTTCGCCATGGCCTCGTCGTGGGAGTCGAACTGCACCACGGCGAGGTAGCGGTTGGGGTTGGCGCGGTCCTTGAGCAGGGTGCGGGCGACCGGGGTGCCGCCGCGCCCCTGCGAGCGGGCCTGCTCCTCGTAGGAGCGCAGCAGCTCGCGCACCTCGTCGATGCGTTCCGTCTCGAAGTCGATGATCTGCGCGAACTTCATGGTTCCGGCTCCTCCGTGGTGCGGGGCCGCGCCCTTGGCCGGCGGGCCTGCGCACAGCAAACACCCTCGCGGGCGGCGCACCCGGGTCACACGCGCGGCGGCGCGGCGATTCCACGAGATCGGGCCCGGGAGCGGGTTCAGCTCCCCGTCGGGGAGGGCGTCACGGGGTTGAGGACGCCTTCCGGGGGACCCAGGGTGACGGGGCCGGCGGCGGGCTTGAAGGTGTGCATGACCCGCACTTGGACGTCGGTGCCGCTGATGTGCGTGAGCCTCATGGTCGCCTCGTACCAGGTGATCCGCTTCTGCTCGTCCAGACGCAGGTCCACCTCGACCTCCTGCGGACGGTGGTCCGGGAAGGCGCCTTCCAGGATTTCGTAGCTGGCTTTGGGCATGAACAGGTGGCTCATCTCGACGTGCAGTTGGCGCCCGTCGGGCCCGGAGCGGGTCAGGCCGTTCGAGCCCGGTTCGGGGACGAAGGCCGCCAGCAGCCGTGCGGTCATCAGGGGGTTCGCCGCGCGCGTCCGCTCGGCCACGACGTTCCACTCGTCGCCCCTCCTGTCGAGCTGCCCCTGCGACCTGGCCACCCAGGCCGGCTTGCCCGTCCGGTCGTCGACCGCCTTCCAGTACCGGACGTACATGTGCCCGCCCGTGTACCGGGCGGCGTCGGTGTGCCCGTCCTCCGTGAACTCCATGTGCAGCGACCCGCCCACGGCGGCCTCCGCCGCGTCCCCCCGGTACCGGCCGGTGCCGGGTATCGGGCTCGGGGAGCCGCCGAGGAGGTTCTTCGGCGGGGTGAGCAGCACCTCGGACTCCAGGCCCGGTGACTCCAGCAGGGCCCGGCCGCCGGCGCGCACGGCGTCCATGTCCTTGACCTGTTCCACCGTCAGGCAGGTTCTGACGCCCTTGGGCATCTTGCAGGTGGACTCACCGGAGCAGGCGGAGAGCGTGGTGAGCGTCAGGACGGCCGCCGCCGCCCACGCCGAACGCCGGAAGAAAGCAGCGCGCATGTGTGTGTCAGGTCCCCGTGTGTGGTCGTTCCGGGGACGCCGAAGCAGCCCGGTCCCCCGGCCAGGCCCCGTCAGGCTACCCGTTCTTACACGTCTTTGCCTTCGCTCTGCCGTGGCCCTGAAACGCGCCCGGCACAGTCGTGTCCACGGCGGGGCGCAGTACGGCGCCCCGCCACCTCGGACGACAGCGGGAGTGGAAGTGGGCATGACGGCGACGGGTGTGCTGCGACGGGTGGGGCCGGCGGCGGGGGCTGCGGCGCTGCTGCTCTCCGTGCTCCCGGCGGTGACGGCCACGGCGGCGGCCGGCCCGGCCCGGCCGGACTGGTGCCCCACCGTCGAGGGGCACCGCGTGGACTGCGGCTCGATGACGCGTCCCCTGGTCACCGGCCGCCCCGGTCTGGGCACGGTCGACGTGAGCTACGCGGTGGTCCGCCACCGCTCCCCCGGTCCCGCCAAGGGGACGGTCGCCGTCAACCCCGGCGGTCCCGGCGAGGTGGCCATCGAGCGCGCGCCGGTCTTCGGCGAGGTGCTGAAGGACCTGCTCGGCGACCACGACCTGCTGCTCGTCGACCCGCGGGGCACCGGCAGGTCCCAGCGGATGCCCTGCGGGGTCACCGACGCCGAGTACCGGTTCGGCACCCGTGAACAGCAGCGTGACGCCGTCACCCGCTGCGCCGCGAACCTCGGGCCGCGCGCCCAGGGCTACACCACGGCAGCCACCGCCGACGACCTCGACGCGATCCGCGCACGGATCGGCGTCGACGAGCTCACCCTCTACGGCCTGTCGTACGGCACCTACCTGATGCCGGTCTACGCCTCCCGCCACCCCGGGCACGTCCGCGCCGTCGTACTGTCCGGGGCGTACCCGCTCGCCTTCGACCCGCTGAACCGGCCCGCGGCGGAGGCCGTGTCACTGACCCTGCGCCGGGTCTGCGAGCGCAGCGCGGCCCGTCCGGAGGCCCGGGGCGGGCCCGCCTGCGACGGCGACAAGGCGGTCCGGGACCTGGCCGCCACCGCCGCCGCCCTGCGCCAGCGGCCGGTCGAGGTGGACATCCCGCTGGAGGGCGCCGCGCCGTTCCGGATGCGCCTGACGGAGGGCAAGCTCGCCAACCTCGTCTACGAGGGGGCGAGCCGGGAGGTCGGCGCGGATCCGGGCGCGCCCTCGCTGCTCGGCGGCCTGCCGCACGCCCTGGACCGCTTCACGGCCGGGGACGGCGGGCCGCTGCTGGACCTGGTGCGCGCGGAGGGCTCCACCGGTTCCGCCGAGGACCAGGCCCCGTACATCGCCGTCGTCTGCAACGACTACCGCAAGTCCTGGAACGCCGGCTCCGCACTGCCGGAGCGGTGGCGCCAGTACCGCTCCGCCCTCGGCGCGGCCGCCCAGCGTCCGGGCGCGTTCGGCGCGTTCAGTGCCGCCGGCTATCTGGAGGGCCCGACCGACGGCGGTGACGTCTGCATCGGCTGGCCTCGCGAGAACACCGCCCTGCCGCAGCCCACGCACCCCCGGATGCCGGACGTGCCCGTCCTGGTGCTCTCCGGCGACCTCGACAACAACACCCCCGACGCCAACGGCCGCCTGGCCGCCCGGCAGTTCCGCGACAGCCGGTTCCTGTCCGTCCGCAACACCGGGCACGTGCCGGAGATGGAGCAGAGCGGCTGCGTGGTGGGCCTGTCCACCCGGTTCATCCGCACCGGCCGCACCGGGGACACCGGTTGCGCGAGCCGCGTCGAGCCGATCTCCGTCACTCCGGTCGGGCGCTGAAGGGCCGCCGACGTGACCGCTCCCGCCGACCGCGATGATGATCACATGACTGACGCGATCACGGCGCACCGCCGCACGGTGCTGGTCGTCGAGGACGACCCGGGCGTACGCAGCACCCTGGACCAGCTGCTGCGCTTCGAGGGGTACCGGGTGGTGCAGGCGGCCGACGGGGTCCAGGGCCTGGCGGCGCTGGACCGGGAGGAACCGGACCTGGCGCTGGTGGACGTGGTCATGCCCGGGCTGGACGGGCTGTCGCTGTGCCGGACGCTGCGCCGGCGCGGCGACCGGCTGCCGGTCCTGGTACTGACCGCCCGCGACCAGGTCGGGGACCGGGTGGCCGGCCTGGACGCGGGCGCCGACGACTACCTCGCCAAGCCCTTCGCCACCGAGGAACTCCTCGCCCGGATACGCGCGTTGCTGCGGCGCACCGAACCGGAGGCGGCCCGCTCGGGACTGCTCACGGCCGGGGACCTGGTGCTGGACCCGGCCTCCCGGGGCGCCGAGCGGGCGGGGCGGCCGCTGGACCTGACGAAGACGGAGTTCGACGTCCTGGAGCTGCTCCTGACGCACCAGGGAACCGTACTGACCCGCAGTCAGATCTACGAGCGGATCTGGGGCTTCGACTTCGACACCACCTCGCGCTCCCTCGACGTCTACATCGGCTACCTGCGCCGCAAGACCGAGGAGGGCGGGGCGGCGCGCGTCGTGCACACCGTGCGCAACGTCGGGTACACGGTGCGGCCCGCCTGATGCTCCGTACGAAGATCACCCTCGTGGTCGTCGCGGCCGCGGGTCTCGCGATGCTGTTCGCCGCGTTCACCTCCTACCGGGGCATCGGCCTCCTCGTCGGGGACGAGCTCGAACGCGGCCTGGAGGACCGGGCCGGGGCCGTGGTCGCGCTGCTCGACGCCGGACGCACCCCGCCCGCCCGGCCCGGTTGGACCGAGCAGGTGCTGCTCGCCGACGGCAGCGTCCTCCCCGGCGGCCCGCCGGCCGGCGCCGCGCCCGCCGGGCCGGGCCCCGCCGTCCGTCTGCCGGTGTCGGAGGGAGCCGCGCGGGTGGCCCGTACGGGCTCGGGCAGCAGCCGGGAGGACGTGGTCGTGGACGGCACCGAGTACGGCGTCCTCACCCTGCCGCTGCCGGCCGGCGGGGCGGTCACGGTGGCGCAGAGCTACCGCGGCGCCGCAGCCCTCGACCGGGGGTTCATGTGGCGGATCACCTGGACCACCGCCGCGGCCACGGCGGTCGCCGCGCTGCTCAGCTGGTGGGTCCTGGGCCGGATCCTGCGGCCAGTGAACCGCCTGGTCGGCGCCGCGCACCGGATCAGCACCACCCAGGACCTGGCCGCCGACCTGCCGCCCGCCGGGCGCGACGAGATCGGCCGGCTCACCCGCAGCTTCGAGGCCATGCTGGACGCGCTGCGCCGTTCCCGCGCCCAGCAGCGCCAGCTCGTCGAGGACGCCGGACACGAGCTGCGCACCCCGCTGACCTCGGTGCGCGGCAGCGCCGAACTGCTCCAGCGCGCCCGGGGGCGGCTCTCGCCCGAGGACGAGGAGCAGATCCTCGCGACCCTGGTCCGCGAGACCGTCGCCCTGGACGACCTGGTCCGCGAGGTCGTCGAGCTGGCCACCGACCGCCACACCGGGGAGCGGCCCGAGGCGGTCGACCTGGCGGAGGCGGCCGGGGACGCCGCCCACCGCTGCCGACGGCGCAGCGGGCGCGAGGTCACCGTCGAGGCGGCGCCGGGCGGGACCGTGTACGCCCGGCCGCGCGCGGTGCAGCGCTGTCTGGACAACCTGCTGAGCAACGCCGTGAAGTTCAGCCCGCCCGGCAGTCCGGTCCTGGTCCGGGTGGAGGGGCCGCGGGTCAGCGTCCACGACCGGGGGCCGGGCATCCCGCCGGGGCAGGACCGGGCCGTGTTCGACCGCTTCCACCGGGGGCCCGGCACCCAGGGCACGCCGGGGTCCGGGCTGGGACTGGCGATCGTCCACGAGCTGGTCGCGGCCGACGGGGGTTCCGTGTTCGCCCGCACGGCCGAGGGCGGCGGAGCGGTCGTGGGCCTGTGCCTGCCGGTCCGGCCGCCGGGGGCCTGACCCGCGCCCGGGCGCGCCCGGCGGAGGCGGTCGGCCGGGACGGTCGACGGAGGCGGGCGGCGCAGGCGGCCGACGTGGGTCGGGCGGCGCAGGCGGCCGACGTGGGTCGGGCGGCGCAGGCGGCCGACGTGGGTCGGGCGGCGCAGGCGGCCGACGTGGGTCGGGCGGCGACACGCCCCGGGCGGATGCGGCGGATCGCCGGGCCGGTGGACGAGGATCGCACCGCGGTCCACCGCCCCTCCCCCTCCCGCCGGAGTCACCATGGCCACCCCCTGGGACCCACGCCACCCCCGTCCGACCGGAGCGTCGCTGCTGCCGGTCCTGCTCCCCATCGCGGTCCTGATCGTGGTGGCGGTGGGATTGGGGTCGTGGCTGCAGTTCTCCGAGCGGCAGGCGCTCGACAAGGTGCACGCGGTCGGCTCGCAGGCCGCCGACCGGGTGGACGTGCGGGCCACCGTGCAGCGCGTCGACGCCGCGGCCCGGGAGCTGGTCCTGCGGGTCCGGGTCACCCCGCTCGGAACCCTCGGCGAGGAGGACGGCACCGCTCCGGTGGCGGACCTGAGCCTCCAGACCTCCGCGGCGACGCTCGGGGACCTGGCGTTCAAGGCGCACGAGCGGATCCCCACCAGGGACGTGCAGGTCGCCCTGACGGGCGGGTCGATCAGTGACTACCCGTTCGACTCGTACGAGACCGACGTGGAGTTCTGGGCCCAGCTGGGCGGCAGGCAGGTGCCGGTGCGGTTGCTGTTCTCCAACAGCGACAGCCTCTTCGCGGTGGACGCGACGCCCGCGTCCACCCCGCAGGAGGCCGCCCTGCTCCTGGGGCTGGAACGGTCCGGCAGCCTGCTCGTCTTCGCGGTCTTCATGATGGGGGTGATGTGGGCGCTGGCGGCCTCCGTGCTGATCGGGGCCTGGTACCTGACCACCCGCGGCGAGGGCCTGGTGTGGCCCGCCCTCGCCTGGATGGCCGCCACCCTGTTCGCCCTCTCCGCGTTCCGCAACACCGCACCCGGCACTCCGCCCATCGGCTGCGTGCTGGACTGGTTCGCCTTCCTGTGGGCCGAGACCGTCATCGCCCTGTGCCTGCTGGCCGTGGTCATCACCGGTGTCCGCGCCGCGCTCCGCCCGGACGACGAGGGCGCGTAGGGTCGCCCCCGGGCGGCGGAGCGATGCGCAAGCGCTGCGTTTTGCGCCCGCGCCGCCAGCCGGTCCAGGCTCGGAGGGTGCGGGGCTCCCGTCGCGCCCGAAAGGAGCGAGCCATGGCCGGTCACGAGCGGGGACGAGCCGGGCCGGGGGACCTCTGCCTGGTCACCGGCGCCACCGGCTACATCGGCGGCCGTCTGGTGCCCGAGCTGCTCGACGCCGGCTACCGGGTCCGGGCGATGGCCCGCTCCCCCGAGCGGCTGCGCGACCACCCCTGGGCTCCCCGGTCCCAGGTGGTGCGCGGGGACGTCACCGACGCGGACTCGCTGGACGCGGCCCTGCGCGGGGTCGACGTGGCCTACTACCTGGTGCACGGCCTCGGCGCGGGTCCCGGCTTCGAGGAGCGCGACCGGGCCGCGGCCCGGCTCTTCGCCGAGCGGGCGCGGCTGGCCGGCGTACCGCGCATCGTCTACCTGGGCGGGCTGACCCCGGCGGACCTGCCCCCCGAACGGCTCTCGCCGCACCTGCGCTCCCGGGCCGAAGTGGGCGAGATCCTGCTGGCCTCGGGGGTCCCCTGCACCGTGCTGCGGGCGGCGGTGGTCATCGGCTCCGGCTCCGCGTCCTTCGAGATGCTGCGCTACCTGACGGAACGGCTCCCCGTCATGATCACGCCGAGCTGGGTGGGCACCCGCGTGCAGCCCATCGCCGTCCGCGACGTGCTGCGGTACCTCGTCGGCAGCGCGGCCATGCCGCCCGAGGTGAGCCGCGCCTTCGACATCGGCGGGCCGGACGTGCTCACGTACGAGGAGATGATGCACCGCTACGCGACGGTCGCCGAGCTTCCGCAGCGGCGCATCCTGCGCGTGCCCATGCTCAGCCCCGGGCTCTCCAGCCTCTGGATCGGCCTGGTCACCCCGGTCCCCCGGGCGCTGGCCCGGCCACTCGCCGAGTCCCTGCGCCACGAGGTGGTGTGCGCGGAGCACGACATCGCCCGCTGGGTGCCCGACCCGCCCGGCGCGCCGCTGGCCTTCGACCGGGCCCTGGCCTTCGCCCTGCAGCGGGTGCGCGAGGCCCAGGTGAGCACCCGGTGGTCCTCCGCCTCCCTGCCCGGCGCCCCCAGCGACCCGCTGCCCACCGATCCCGACTGGGCCGGCGGCAGCCTGTACACCGACCACCGCAGCACGGGGGTGGCGGCCCCTCCGGCGGCGTTGTGGCGCGTGGTGGAGGGCGTCGGCGGCGAGCACGGCTGGTACTCCTTCCCGCTGGCGTGGGCCGTCCGGGGCTGGCTGGACCGGCTGGCGGGCGGCGTGGGCCTGCGCCGCGGCCGCCGCGACGCCGGGCGGCTGCGGGTGGGCGACGCGCTCGACTTCTGGCGGGTCGAGGAGATCGAGCCGGGGCGGCTGCTGCGGCTGCGCGCCGAGATGCGGGTGCCGGGTCTGGCGTGGCTGGAGATGTACGCAGAACCCGACCCCGCGCACGAGGGCCGGTCCCGCTACCGGCAGCGCGCCCTCTTCCACCCGCGCGGCCTGCTGGGCCACCTGTACTGGTGGGCCGTGAGCCCCTTCCACGCTGCGGTGTTCGGCGGCATGGCCCGCAACATCGCCCACGCCGCCGAACAGACCGCCAGGGGCGAGGACACCCCCTAGCCGGCCCGTAGCGCGGCCAGGCGCTGTTCGAAGGGGACCACCGTGAAGCCGTCCGCCGGGTCCACCGAGGTGATCGCCCCCGTCAGCGAGCGGGGCGCGATCGCGGCGGCGGTGTCGACGTCCGGGGCCGCCGCCCCGGAGGCGGGCGCCATGAAGCGCGCCAGCTCCGCGCCGGCCCGGGCGATCCGCCGCTCCAGCCCCTCCCCACCCCAGTCCTCCGAGGCCGCGTACACGGCGGTCGGCAGGGCGAGGGCGCGCAGGTGGGTGAAGAGCGGGCGCAGGGCGTGCTCGGTGACCAGGGAGTGCCGGGCGGTACCGCCGGTCGCCCCGAGGAGCACCGGCTTCCCGGTCAGGGCGTCCTTGTCGATGAGGTCGAAGAACGACTTGAACAGGCCGCTGTAGGAGGCCGCGAACACCGGCGTGACGGCGATCAGTCCGTCCGCGGCGGCCACCGCGTCGAGGGCGGCGGCCAGCCGGGCGGGCGGGAACCCGGTGACGAGGTGCTGGGCGATCTCCGTCGCCAGGTCGCGCAGCTCGATCACCTCCGTCCGGGTGTCCGCGGGGGCCGGCGTCGCGGCCGCGAGGCGGTCGGCGAGCAGCCGGGTGGAGGAGGGCGAGCTCAGGCCGGCCGATACGACGACGAGGTTCATGCCCGCTCCTCCTCCCGGCTCGTGGCGGCCGCGGCCACCCGGGCCCGGTGGGTCGGCGCGTCCGGCACGCCGGCCGGGCGCAGGTTCGCGAACTCCTTGCGCAGCACCGGCACGACCTCCTCGCCGAGCAGGTCGAGCTGTTCCAGGACGGTCTTGAGGGGCAGGCCGGCGTGGTCCACCAGGAACAGCTGGCGCTGGTAGTCGCCCGCGTAGTCCCGGAAGGAGAGGGTCCGCTCGATGACCTGCTGCGGCGAGCCCACGGTCAGCGGCGTCTGGGAGGTGAACTCCTCCAGGGACGGGCCGTGGCCGTACACCGGGGCCTTGTCGAAGTAGGGGCGGAACTCGCGCACCGCGTCCTGCGAGTTCCGGCGCATGAACACCTGGCCGCCGAGCCCGACGACGGCCTGCTCGGGGGTGCCGTGCCCGTAGTGGGCGTAGCGCTCGCGGTACAGGTTCACCATCTGCCTGGTGTGGGAGGCCGGCCAGAAGATGTTGTTGTGGAAGAAGCCGTCGCCGTAGTAGGCGGCCTGTTCGGCGATCTCGGGTGAGCGGATGGAGCCGTGCCACACGAAGGGCGCGACGCCGTCCAGGGGTCGCGGGGTGGAGGTGAAGGACTGGAGCGGCGTGCGGAACTTGCCCTTCCAGGTGACCACGTCCTCGTCCCACAGGCGGCGGAGCAGCGCGTAGTTCTCGATGGCGAGGTCGATGCCGTCGCGGATGTCCTTGCCGAACCAGGGGTAGACCGGGCCGGTGTTCCCGCGCCCCATCATGAGGTCCACGCGGCCGTCGGCGACGTGCTGGAGCATCGCGAAGTCCTCGGCGATCTTCACCGGGTCGTTCGTGGTGATCAGGGTCGTCGACGTGGAGAGGATCAGGTTCTCGGTGCGCGCCGCGATGTAGCCGAGCATCGTCGTCGGCGAGGAGGGGACGAACGGCGGGTTGTGGTGCTCGCCGGTGGCGAAGACGTCGAGGCCGACCTCCTCGGCCTTCTGCGCGATCGCGAGCATCGCCTTGATCCGCTCGTGCTCGCCGGGCGCGCGTCCGGTCGTCGGATCGGGCGTGATGTCACCGACGGTGAAGATCCCGAACTGCATGGCTCCCCTTCCCACAATTGTTTACGATTCAACCATACCCCGGAACGGCAGGTGCGGCCGTCGTATTCCCCGGGCCGGCGGGAACCGGCCGAACCCGTCCGCGTACGGGCGCATCGCCGGGCGGAGCGCTACCCTCCGGCCCATGATTGACATGGACACGCCCTACAGGGCCCCCCGGGCGGGACTCCGCGCCGCCCGACCCGCCCGAAGAACCGGGCTCCGCCTGCTCCTGTGCCTGCTCCTGGCGGCCCTCCTCGGCGCACCGGGCGCCGCGGCCGCCCCTGCGCCGCACACCGCCCCCACCACAGCCGCGTCGGCAGCCGCCGCGGCCCGCTGGGGCGACCGCCGGCTCGACGAGGCCGCCTTCCTCACCACCCACAACTCCTTCACCAACTACGATGATTCCCGCTGGAGTTCGGTGAACCAGTCGGAGTCGGTGCGCGCCCAGCTCGACAACGGGGTGCGCGGCCTCAGCCTGGACACGCACTGGTACGAGCACAGCACCTGGCTGTGCGTCATCAGCTTCGGCAGCGACTGCTACCCCAGTGACGTCTACCTGTGCCACGGCGACTGCAAGACCTTCGCCGGGGCCACGTACGCCCTGCCCCGGCAGTCCTTCCACGGCACGATGCAGACCGTGGTGGACTTCCTCGCCGCCCATCCCCAGGAGTTCGTGACCGTCTTCCTGGAGGACTACGTCAGCGCCGAGCAGCTGCGGCAGTCCCTGGGCCGGGTCCGGGGGCTCGACCAGCTCCTGTTCCGGCCCGACCAGTGGGGCGTGCGGCAGAACGGCTGGCCGAAGGTGGCCGACCTCGTCACCGCCGGCAAGCGGCTGCTCGTCTTCTCCGACCGCTCCGACCGGGAGCAGCTGGGCGTCATGTACGACCGGTCGTGGACGGTCGCCAACTACTGGAGCCTGGGCGACATGGGCGACGACCTCTCGTGCGTCACCCGCTGGCCCGACGTACCCCTGGACCGCCGGGAGCCCGGTTTCCGGCGGCTGTTCACCATGAGCCACCACCGCAACGTGCCGACCGTCCTCACCGCGGCCCTGGACAACGGGGCCAAGCTCAGGAACCGCGTCTCCGGGCAGTGCCGGACGGCGGCCGGGGGGCGCGCGCCGAACTTCGTATCCGTCGACTTCCACCGGCTGTCCGACAGCGGCGGGCACACTCCCGCCTCGATCGTCGCGGAGCTGAACGCCGGGCCCTGACACCCGGCGCCCGGCCCCCGCCGCCCGGGCGGCGGGGGCCGGTACCGGTGCGGGTCAGAAGCCGCAGGCCGCCCGCGCGTCCCGGAAGCGGTCGGGGTGCCGCCGCCGGTACTCGACCAGCGACTGCGCGACCGCGGCGCCCTCGCCCACGGCGGCGCCGACCCGCTTGACGGATCCGGACCGGACGTCGCCCACGGCGAACACGCCGGGCACGCTGGTCTCCATCTGGAGCGCGTCGGGGCCCGCTCCGGCGCCGCCGGTGAGCACGTACCCGCGCCCGTCGAGCTTCAGCGCGCCGCCGAGCCATTCGGTCGACGGGCGGCCGCCGATCAGGACGTACAGGCAGTGCGCGCCGACGGTCCGCTCGCCGCCGTCGCGCTCGCGCAGCCTGAGCCCGGTGAGGGTGTCCCCGCCGAGGCACTCGGCGACCTCGGTGCCCAGCAGCACCCGCAGGCCCGGGGTCCGCTCGATGCGCTGGACCAGGTAGCTCGACATGGAGGCGCCGAGGTCGGTGCCGCGCACCAGCAGGGTGACGGAGCGGGCGTAGCGGGCGAAGTAGAGGGCGGCCTGACCGGCGGAGTTGCCCGCGCCCACCATGTACACGTCCTCGCCGGCGGTCGAGGGGGCGTCGGAGAGGCAGGAGCCGTAGTACACGCCGGAGTGGAGGAGCCGGTCGACGCCGGGGGCCGTCAGGCGGTTCCAGTCCACTCCGGTGGCGACCACAACGGCCGCGGCGGTCACCGAGGCCGCCTCCTCGGTGCCCGCCTTGACGAACTCGACCCTGTGGTCGCCCGTGCCCGTGGGGGTCACCCGGCTGGCCACCCGGGTGGGCTGCCACTCGACGCGGGCCCGGCGGGCCTGCTGCAGGGCGCGCTGGGCGAGGTCGCCGCCGGTCAGGCCGACGGGGAAGCCGAGGTAGTTCTCGATCCGCGAGGTCGATCCGGCCTGCCCGCCCGGGGCGTCGTCCTCGATCACGACCACGCTCATGCCCTCGGCCGCCGCGTACACCGCCGCGGAGAGGCCTCCGGGCCCGCCGCCGATGACGGCGACGTCGTAGTGGTCCTGCCCGGCCGGGCGGATCAGGCCGAGGCGTTCGGCCAGTTCGCTGATCGAGGGGTCCGCCAGTTCGGTGCCGTCGCCGAGCCGGACGGTCACCGGGGCGTCCCGGCCGTCCTCCTCGGGCAGCCAGCGGAAGATCACGCCGCTGCGGCCGAGGAAGTCCCGTACGGCGTAGGCGGCGGGCGAGAAGCGGCTGCCGCGCACTTCGGCGGTCGGCAAGTCGCCCCGGCAGTCGGCGTTCCAGGTGCAGAGGGAGTCGTCCAGCGCGAGCCTGAGGTGCTCGGCGGGGTGTTCCCCGCCGGCCCCGCCGGCCCCGCCCGCCGCGCCGTCCGCGCCCGCCCCGCCGGCTCCGGGCAGGTCGTCGGAGCGCCGGGCCAGTGGCACCCAGCGCACGCCGGGGTGAGCGGCTCCGGGCTCGGGGGCCTCGTCGGCGAGCACGGCGGCGACGGGGACCTTCCGGTCGGCCAGCGAGTCCAGTGCCCGGACCACCTCCGCGGGTCCGCCGACCTGGAGCACGCGGAACGACGTCCGGTACCAGCTCTGCACCAGCTCCGCAGTCTCGTGCCGGCTCAGCGGATCGGAGTCGGACAGGACGATCACCGGCAGTGCGGCATCCGCCATCGGGGGCCTCCAAAAAGTATCGAAAGATCGGCTTCCGCCCGGGTCAACGAGCGGGGAGGCGATACGAACCGGCTGCGGAGGAGGCCGTGCGGGCGGCGGGGCGGCAGCGGGGGCGCGGACGCCCGCCACCGCCCCGGCGGATCTCGGAGCGGCTCCTCAGAGCCGGCCGAAGAACTGGTTCCCGCGGGCCGCGTGGTTCTCGCTGGTGTAGTACTCCTTCATCGCGGAGCTGATCTCCTCGCGGCTGAGCTGCCCGTCGCCGTCGACGTCCAGCCGGTCGAAGGCCTCGTCGAAGGTCTGCCGGGGCAGCCGGAACATGCCGTGGAGCAGCGAGGTGTACTCGTCACGGCTCAGCATGCCGTCGCCGTCGCGGTCGCCGAGCTCGGTCCAGGCGTTGCTCATGTTCCGGATGCGCTCCCAGATCCGGTTCTGGTCGGTGACGATCCGCGCCCGGAAGGCCGCCCGGAACTCCTGCCGGTCGACTCCCCCGTCGTCGTTGCGGTCCATCCGCTGGAAGACGGTGTCCCAGAGCTCCGCCAGCGAGTCCCGGAGCCCGGCCACGTCGTCCGGGGTGAGGCCGAGCGACTCGGCGAGCCGGTCCGAGAGGCCGATGACGTCCGCCTTGTCGAGCCGCCCGTCGCGGTCCGAGTCGAAGACGTCGAACGACCGGTCCAGCTTGATGTCCAGAACGCTCACGACAGCATCCCCTTCACTCCAGGTAGTCGCTCCGCCACGGTACGGAGCGGGCCCAGGAAACCACACGGCCGGGCCTTCCCGCACCGATGGCCCGGGAGGACTGCGCGTTCCGGGTGACGGGGCGGCCGGGCGTCCGATACGGGTCAGCGCGCGCCGGCCCCCGTACCCGGGCCCCGGTGGTGGCGCAGCCAGGCCGTCAGGGCCGCCTGGAGCTCGGCCACTTCGCGGTGGCTGAGCTGCTCGCCGGCCGGGCCGGCGTGCAGGCGTACACCCGTGCCCGTGACGCTCCATCCGGCGGCGCGCCCCGGACGGGAGGCGAGGGTCCGGCCTTCGGCGAGCGCGCCCAGCGCCCGGCGGACCGCCGGCGGGACGGCGCCTGGCGGGGCGGGCGGGAGCGCGGCGGTGCGGGCTCGCGGGAGGAGGCCGATCTCGGCGTAGAAGGCGGTCAGGGCCTCGTCGAGCGTGCCGGGGCCGGAGGGGGCGGCTCCGGTGAACTCGGCGATCAGCTCCGGATGCGCCCGGGGCGCGTGTTCGCCCCACGGGCGGGGGTGGAGGGGGCGTTCGTCGGTGTCGAGCCGGACGCAGGAGGGTGGGATCAGCTCCCGGCCGTAGCCCTGGTGGACCAGCCCCGCGTACACCCGGCGCAGGGTGGCGGCCTGCCGCGGCACCGGATGCGGGTCCGGGCCCGCCGGGGCCTGCGGCCGGGCGGGGCGCGGCGCCAGTCCGAGGAGGCCGCTGCTGTGGTGGAGGACGCCCGCCTGCGTGAGCACCACCGTGGCCTGCCGGCCCTTCCTGTCCCAGCCGAGCCGGAACCCCACCACCGTGGTGCCCATCCGCCCGCTCCTCCCCGGCCGCCGCCGCCCGGCCCGGCCGTCCAGAGCACGTTAGCCAGGGCACCGGGCTCCGGGGGCGGGCATGTCCGAGGTCCGCCCCCGGCCGGGCCGAGTGTGCTAGGAACTGTCCGACGGATCGTCACACCGGGGAACAAGAGCTCGACTTGCACCCGACTGGCCTGCGACGATGCTGTCATGACGCAGATCATCAAGGGGGGCAATCTGCCCATGTCCGGCGAGCCCATGCGGGTCGCCGTGGTCCGTCGGGCGGCCGGGCCCGGTGTGCCCGAGATCGACCCGGCGGCACTGCTGCTCGACGACAGCGGAAAGGTGAGGGGCCGCAGCGACCTGATCTTCTACAACCAGCGGTCGCACGCCACCAGCGCCGTGGAACTGCTGGGCAACGCCCGCAGCGAGGACGGCCGGATGGCCGACTGGCTGGAGATCGACCCGGCCCGGGTCGAGCCGGAGGTGGAACGCATCGTCATCGCGGCCTCCTCCGAGGGCGCGACCTTCGGCGAGATACCGGGGCTGTACCTGGAGGCGGTCAGCACCGCCACGGGCGAGCGGATGGTGGTGTACTCGGTCGACGACGACGACGCGGCGACCGAAACCGCCTACGTGCTGGGCGAGTTCTACCGCCGCGACGGGGGCTGGAAGTTCCGCGCGGTCGGGCAGGGCTACGACTCCGGGCTGCCGGGGCTGGCCGAGGACTACGGGTTCTCGGTGGAGGACGAGGCGGAGGCGGAGGCCGCGGCGGAGGAGCCGGACGCCGGTCCGCCGCCCGCACCGGCACTGCCCGAGGCTCCGCCGCCCGCCCCGCCGCTCCCGGCGACGGCGGCCCCTGCGCAGACGGAGGCGGTCCGGGCTCCGGCTCCGGCTCCGGCTCCGGAGGCTTCCGTGCCGTCCGACGGCGGGGCGGCCGCGGCCCCCGCCGTACCCGCGGGCATTCCCGTCTCCAAGTCCGGTGCTCCTCTGCTGGGCACCATCACCCGGCGGATCAACAGCCTCCCGACCGACTTCGGTCCGGACTTCCCCGTCTTCACGCAGGAGGGCAGGGGGGAGGACATCGTCCGGGTGGAGCCGGCCACGGCGGCCGGCTTCGCGGTCGTCGACCTGGTCCGCCTGGGGGACGGCCACGTGGAGGTCAACGCGCTGAACCACCGCAACCGCGAGAAGACCCCCGCGGCCCTGCGCGGCTGGAACGAGGACTTCACCGGGCGCGGGATCGTGGACCCCGACGGGAACGGGCCGCTGCGGCTGCGCGTGAAGGCACGGGGCGAGTGGAAGATCACCGTCAGCCCGGTCTCGGTGCTGCGCGACGCCTCCGAGCGCGTCGAGGGCGTCGGCTCCGACGTCCTGGCGTACTCGGGTCCCGCCGTCGACCTCGCCGTCAGGTACCGAAACAGCAAGGACGACGCCTGGTTCGAGCTGGAGTCCCTCCGGCGCAGCGCTTCGCGCCGGACGCTGCACAGCGGTGACAGGTGGCCGGGGCGGAGCACGGTGGCGCTGACGCGCGGGGCCCGGCTGCTGATCGTCAGCTACGACAGCGCCTGGTCCCTCACCCCCCGTGAGGTCACCCCGCACCCCAACCGGCGGGAGGGCGAGGTCCCGCCCTTCTGGCGGCGCCTGCGCTGACGCGCACGTCCCGGGGGCGCCTCAGCGCGCGGCCACCGCCGTGATCAGCTCCTCCGGCAGGCCCAGCAGCCGCAGGGCGTCCGGTACGGAGGGGCCGAGGGCGGCGGGGCTGCCGCTGCCCCGGGCCAGGGCGGCGGCCGCTTCGAAGTCCCGTTCGGCGCCGTCGGTGCCGCCCTCGCCGAGGGTCGCGTACCCGGACACGTACCGGGCTCCCTCGGCGGCCAGCCGCAGCGCGACGGCCCGTCCGATGCCGCGCGCTCACCGGCCGGTGGCCGTGCGTCCCGCGAGCTTGGAGTTGCGGTAGGAGTAGCCGAAGTAGACGGCCAGGCCGATGAGGAACCAGACCACGAAGCGGAGCCAGGTCTCCACGCGGAGGTAGGTGATGAGCCAGATCGAGGCGATGACCCCGATGGCGGGGGTGAAGGGCATCAGCGGGGTGCGGAAGGTGCGGGGCAGGTCGGGGCGCTTGTAGCGGAGCACGATGACCGAGGTGCACACGACGGCGAAGGCGAGCAGGATGCCGATGTTGGTGAGCTCCGCCGCCTCGCCGATCGGTACGAAGCCCGCGATGGCCGCCGAGGCCACGCCGACGATCCAGGTGACGCGGGTGGGGACGTGCCGGGTGGGGTGGGTCTTGGCGAACCAGTGGGGCAGCAGTCCGTCACGGCTCATGGAGAACCACACGCGGGTCACGCCGAGCATGAAGGTGAACATGACGGTGAGGATGCCGATGATCGCGCCGACCGCGATGATGTCGGCGACGACGGGCAGCCCGGCCGCCTTGAAGGCGCTGGAGAACCCGCTCTCCGGGTCGATCTCGGTGTACTTCTGCATGCCCGTCAGGACCAGGCAGGCGAGGACGTACAGCACCATGGCGATGGCCAGGGAGTAGAGGATCGCGCGGGGCATGTGCCGCTGCGCGTCCTTGGACTCCTCCGCCGCCGTGCTCATGGCGTCGTAGCCGAAGACGGCGAAGAAGACGGTGGCGGCTCCGGTGAAGGCCCCGCCCACGCCGAACGGGAAGAACGGCGTGTAGTTGTCGGACTTGATGTGGAAGAAGCCGACGACGACCACCAGGAGGACGACCAGCACCTTGAGGACGACCACGACCGTCTCGAAGCGGGCGGCGTTCTTGATGCCGAGGGTGAGCAGGTAGGCCGTGAACAGGCAAAGGACCGCCGCGATGAGGTCGAAGCGGTGTCCGTCGCCGGTGCCCGGGGCGCCGAGCATCCAGGTGGGGAGGGAGGCGCCGGTCTCCTCCAGGAGGAAGTTGAAGTAGCCGGAGATGCCGATGGCGACGACCGCCACGATGGCCGTGTACTCCAGCAGCAGGTCCCAGCCGATGAGCCAGCCGGCCAGCTCGCCGAGGACGGCGTACCCGTAGGTGTAGGCGGAGCCGGCCTTCGGGATCAGGCCGGCGAACTCGGCGTAGGAGAACGCCGCCGCGGCGCTGGCCACGCCGGCGATGAGGAAGGAGAGCAGCACCGCGGGCCCGGCGACGCCGTTGGCGACGGTGCCGGCGAGGGTGAAGATGCCGGCGCCGATGATGCCGCCGACGCCGATGGCGGTGAGCTGCCAGAGGCCGAGTGTGCGGGTGAGCTGTTCGCTGGGGGCGCCTTCGGGGTCTTCGATGTGCTCGATCGGCTTGCGGCGCAGTACGCCCTGCCCTGACCACAGGCTGGCCATGCTCCGATCCTTTCGGCCGGGGTGACGGGCGCACATCATCTCGGAAGCGCGGACCTTGCGGAACTAGGCGCTCCGGTGGGGTGGGACCGTCTGGCTCGAACCCGTGGTCGCCGGTGGCGGCACCCGCCCGGATCCGTGCGCGGACCGGGCGGGGCGGGTGGGCGTCAGTTCCAGGTGCGCAGCTTCTCCGGGTTGCGGACCGCCCAGATGTGGGTGATCCGGTCGCCCGTGACGCCGAACGCGGCCACCGTGATCGTGGTGTCGCCGAACCGGGCCACCAGGCCGGGGCGGCCGTTCACGGACCGTTCCAGGAGGGTCATGCCGGGCGTCGACCTCCCGCCGTTGTCGGTGATGTGGCGGGCGATCCGCTCCGCGCCCACCAGCGGGTGCAGCGCGGCGCTCACCAGGCCCCCGCCGTCGGCGATCATCGTGGCCCCGGGGTCGAGGAGGCCGACGAGGGCAGCGACGTCCTTGGCCTCCCAGGCCCGCTTGAAGTCCCTGATGACGGCGGCCCGTCCGGCGGCCGGGCCCGGGTCGGGGCTCGCCGTGCCGACGCGGCGGCGCGCCGACGACGCCAGCTGGCGGCAGGCCGCCGGGGTGCGGCCGACGACGGCGGCGACTTCGGCGAAGGGGTAGCGGAAGACGTCGTGGAGGATGAACGCGACCCTTTCGGCGGGGGTCATCGTCTCCAGTACGACGAGGAAGGCCATGTCGACCGACTCGTCGAGGGTGACCCGGTCGGCCGGGTCGGCGCCGGAGCCGCTGCCCGTCCACTCGGTGCGGTCGGGCAGCGGCTCCGGAACCCACTGGCCGACGTAGCTCTCGCGCCGGGCGCGGGCGGAGCCGAGCACGTCGAGGCAGACGCGGCTCGCCACGGTCGTCAGCCAGGCGCCGGGCGACTCCACGGCCTCCCGCTTCTGCCGGGGCATGGCGTACCAGCGGGTGTAGGCCTCCTGTACGGCGTCCTCGGCCTCGGACAGGGAGCCGAGGAACCGGTAGGCGAGGTTGGTCAGCCGGGTGCGCTCCCCCGTGATCGGGCTCGGGGTCAGGTCTGTGGTCATGGGGGCCATCCTCGGCGAAACGGCCTGGTGGAGGGCCGGTTGGTGGGTCACCTCACATCTTCGGGGGCTGCGTCGTCGTCATGACGAGACGGCGGGGCGTTCCCGGTACACCGTCGGCGGACGAGACGAGAGGGGCTCACCATGCCCGAGCAGACGGCACTGGGGAAGTTCATGCGGATCACGGCGGCCTTGCAGGTCGTGGGCGTCTTCTTCCAGGCGGTCACCGCGGGGTTGCTGCTGTCGACGGAGTACGGGGAGGCACTGCACGGTGCGGGGGCGCGGGGCATGTACGCCGCGTCGATGCTGTACGTACTCGCCGCGGTCCTGGGGTGGCGGCCGGGCGGCGGGTCGGTCAGACCGGTCCTGTACGCGGTCGGCATGCTGGTGCTGGCGTCGGCGCAGGTCGTCCTGGGCATCGCGCACGTGGCGTCCGTGCACGTCCCGTTGGGGGTGCTGATGTTCGGCCTGAGCGTGCTCCAGCTGGGGCACGCCGTGCTGGGCGGCCGCCCGCGCGGCCGGACGGCACCGGCCGTCTGACCGCGCGGGCGGGTGTCCCGGCTAGGGGGTGCGGTGCCCGTCGGTGTTCGTGGCCTCGGTGTTCGTGGGCTCGGTGTTCGTGGGCTCGGTGTTCGTGGGCTCGGTGTTCGTGCCGTCGCACATCGCCTCGTCGTACAGCGCCTTCAGGGCGGTGTCGATGGCGTGCGGCGGCCGGCTGCCGGTGGGGTCCGGTGCGGTCCAGCGCTGGAGGTTGACGGCCACGGACATCTGGCGCCTTCCGTCGGCGCGGGTCAGGGAGATGGTTCCGGCGCCCCAGGCCGAGCCGTCGTGGCCCCAGAAGGTGCCGCAGCCCGGGACGGTGACCTCGTGCAGGCCGAGGCCGTACCGGATGGTCTTGCCGTCCAGGTGGCGGACGGGGACCGTGCGCTGCATCTGTTCGAGGGAGGCGCGGCTGACGATCCCGCCGTCGAGGAGCCGGCCGTAGAAGCGGTTGAGGTCGGCCATGGTGGACACCAGGGCGGCGCCGGTCCCGGCGAAGGACATGTCGTAGACGCTGTAGTCGCGCGGCGGGTCGAGCAGGCCGAAGGCGGCCTCGTACATGCGCGAGTGGGGACCCTCGATGGCGGGGCCGGACGGGAAGGCGGTGTGCCGCAGGCCGGCGCGGCGGATGACGTTGCGGGTGATGTACTCCTGCGCCGGGGTGCCGGTGACCCGCTCCAGGAGCTCGCCGAGGAGCAGGTAGTTGGTGTTGGAGTACACGCCCGTCGGACCGCCGGGCTCGCCCGCGGGCGGTGCCGCGAGGCCCAGTTCGATCAGTTCGGCCGGTCGGAAGCGCCGGAAGCGGTTGTCGTCGAGGCTCGCGGGCGAGCCGGAACGGAGGGACGGGAAGGCGTACTCGATGTAGTCGGGGAGGCCGCTGGTGTGGTTGAGGAGCATCCGCACGGTGATCTTCCTGCCGCGCTCCCCCGGGACCAGGTCCGGGAGGTGGTCGCCGATCGGCGCGTCGAGCCGGATGCGGCCCCGCTCGACCTGCTGCATGACGGCGACGGCGGTGAAGGTCTTGGTGATGCTGCCGACGCGGTGGCGCAGGTCCGGGCTGACGGGGCGTCCGGTCGCGGTGTCGGCGACCCCGGAGGCGCCGCGCCAGGTCCGGCCGTCGGCGCGCACCTCGCCGTAGACGCCGGGTACGCCCGCCCGGTGGACGGCGTCCATGGCCGCCCGCAGCTCGGCGGGCGTGGTCGCGGACGGGGCGGGGGCGGCCGCCGCGGGTACGGCGTTGGCGGTGGTGGCGGTGGTGAGTACGGCCGCGCCCGCGCAGAGGGCGAGGCGGAGCTTCGGTCGGATCGGCATGGTCGTGCTCCTTCCAGGGGGTGGTGGGCGGTTCAGCCGGCGAGGGCGCGGCGCAGGACGGCGCCGAGTTCGGCGTTCTGGCGCTGGGAGACCTCGGCGGACAGGAGGGCCTGCGAACCGTGGAAGGTGCCGGGCCACTGGTGTATCTCGACCGGTACGCCCGCCCGGAGCAGGCGCAGCCCGTAGTCGAGGCCCTCGTCGCGGTTCGGGTCGAACTCGGCGGTGGAGATGTAGGCCGGGGGCAGTCCGGACAGGTCGGTCGCCCGGGACGGGGCGGCGTAGGGGTTCGCCGGGCCGCCGCCCAGGTAGTGCCGCCAGCCCGCGGTGGCCTTGTCGCGGTAGAACCAGGGCGTGTCGGTGAAGTTCCGGGCCGACCAGCTGTCCTGGCGGTCGTCGAGGCCCGGCTGGTTGAGCAGCTGGAAGCGGATCGCCGGCCCGTCCTGGTCGCGGGCGCGCAGGGCGACCGCGGCCGCGAGGTTGGCGCCGGCGCTGTGGCCGCCGACCGCGATGCGGGCCGGGTCGATGCCGAGGGCGCAGGCGTTGTCGGCCGTCCAGCCGAGGACGGCGTAGGCGTCGTCGAAGGCGGCGGGGAAGGGGTGTTCGGGGGCGAGGCGGTAGGCCACCGAGATCACCACCGCGCCGGAGCCCGCGGCGATGCGACTGGCCCAGGGGTGTTCGGTGTCGAGGTCGCCCATGGTGAATCCGCCGCCGTGCATCCACACGACGGCGCCCTCGGCCCCGTGCGGGCGGTAGACGCGTACGGGCACGTCGGGGCGGGCGGCGACGGTGTGGTCCTCGACCTCCATGTCCGCGGCGTCCGGTGCCGGTACGGCGGAGGCGAGCCCGGCGAAGCTCTTGCGGGCGGCGACCGGGTCGTCGAGGTCGGTCCGGGGGAAGAACGGTACGAATGCTTCGAGTTCGGGGTCCATGACGGACATCCTCACGGGGCGGGCGGTCCCGGGTCGTCCGCCGTCCGTCGGGCATACCGGCCCGATCGCGCGCCGTTCGGCGCCCGTCGCCGTCCGGCCGGTGCTCCTATGCTTGCGCCATGGAGGCACTCGCCGTACGGCTGTCGGGACTCGATCCGTACGTGGACGGGGCGCTGCGCATCGTCGCGTTCTACGACACCCTGATGCGGCGTCGGGTGGACCTCCCGGCGCTCGCCCGGGCCTCGGCGGGGCTGGCCGAGTGCGTCTGCGGGATCCGGCTGTACGGGACGGGGCGGACGATCCGGGTCTCGCCCGCCGGCGGCGAGGCTCCGGAGGGGGCGTCGCCCGGGTGCGCGTCCGGCTCGGTGTCCGCGTCCGGCTCGGTGTCCGGCTCGGTGGCGGTGGTCCTCGACGACGAGGAGATCGGCTCGGTGTGGCTGGAGCGGCCGGGTCCGGCCGGGCCGCTGGACGAGGTGCTGCTGGAGCGGCTCGCCATCGCCGTCGCGGCCGCCGTCGAACGGTACGGGCCGGCCCGGACCACGATGGCGGATCCCGCCCTGGTAGAGCTGGTGATCGGTTCCGGTACGGACGAGGCGGCCAGGGCCCGGGCGCTGCGGCTGCTGGGTTTCGCCGCCGGTGTGCCGGTCCGGGTGGCCGCCGTGCGGTCGGAGCGGCTGGCGCTGGACCGGGTGGGCGGGCTGGTCTGTCCGGGACGTCCGGTGAAGGGGGCTGTGGTCGCCGGGGTCGGGGTGGTGCTGGCCGCGGCCCTGGAGCCGGACCGGTTCCCCGAGGGCGTGTACGCGGGCATCGGCGCCGCCGAGCGGCCCGACGTGGCGTGGCGTCAGGCCCGTACCGCCCTGCGGTTCGCCACCGCGCGCGAACCCGTCGTCGACTACCGCGCGTTGGGCGCGCTGGCGCTGCTGGCGGAGGTGCCGCAGGAGGTCCTGCGCGGCAACGCCGATGTCGCGGCGCTGGCCCGGCTGGCCGGCAGCCCCGAGGACCTGGAGACGCTGGACGCGTACTGCGCCACGGGCTCGCTGCGCCGGGCGGCCGACCTGCTCCACCTGCACCACAGCAGCGTGGCCCGCAGGATCGAGCAGATCGGCCGGGTCCTGGACCTCGACCTGACCGGGGCGCCGGGGCTGTACCGGGCCGGGCTGGCGCTGGCGGCGTGGCGGCTGCTCCAGGGGTGAGGGCGTACGGGGTGCCGGCGCCGCCGTGAGCGTCCGGCACCCCGTGGGGGCTCAGGGGCAGCCGGTGCCGGTCGCGGGGTTGGCGCAGACGTCGGTGCCGGGGCCGCCGTCGTTGGTGTTGGTGCCCGGTCCGCCGTCGAGGTCGTCGTTGCCGACGTCGCCGAAGAGGAAGTCGTCGCCGTCTCCACCGGTCAGGGTGTCGTTGCCCGGGTTGCCGTGCAGGATGTCGCTGCCCGTGCCGCCGGCGATGCGGTCCGCGCCGGGGCCGCCGGTGACGCGGTCGTCCCCGGGGCCCGCGCAGACGAGGTCGTCGCCGGCGATGGCGTTGACGGTGTCGTTGCCGCCGCGGGCGAGGATGACGTCGCGTCCGGGAGTGCCGTTGAGCAGGTCGTTGCCGGGGGTGCCGGTGATGGTCGGCTGCTCGCCGAAGCAGGTGGTCGCGTCGACGGTGGTGGTCTCCTGCGCGACGTCGTTGGCCGGGGCGGGGTCGGAGACCGCGCCGGCCACGGCCGCCGTGTCGGTGAGGACGTCCTCCGTCGTGGCCAGTGCCGTGATGGTCCGCGCGGCGCTCGCGCCGGCGGTGAGCGTGCCGATGGCGCAGGTGACGACGTCCGGCGTGGATCCGGCCGCGGTGCAGCCCGCGGAGGCGGAGACGAACTGGAGTCCGGCGGGCAGGGTGTCCTTGAGGACGACGCCCTCGGCCGTCTGCGGGCCGTCGTTGGACGCGGTGAGGGTGTACGTCACGTTCTGGCCCTCCACCACCGGGTCGGAGCCCGTGTCGGACTTGGTGACGGCGAGGTCGGCGTCGGTCAGGGCGATGCGGCCGATGAAGCCGGCTGTCTCGGCGAACCAGATGGTGTCGTCCGGACCCTTGGTGATGCCCCAGGGGCCGCGCTCCGAGGAGGGCAGGGGGAACTCGGCGATGACGCCCGCGGTGCTGATCCGCCCGATCCGGCCGCTGTTGCGTTCGGTGAACCAGAGGCTGTCGTCCGGGCCGGCGACGATGTCCTGCGGCTGGGGCGAGCCGCCGTCCGACGGGACGTCGAACTGGGTGATGACGCCGGCGGGGGTGATCCGGCCGATCCGGTTGCCGCCGAACACGGTGAACCAGAGGTTCCCGTCCGGGCCGGTGGTGATGTCGGTGGGGCCGCCGCCTCCGGGGACCGGGAACTCGGTGACGACGCCCGACGGGGTCATGCGGCCGATCAGGTTGTCGCCGATCTCGGTGAACCAGAGGTTCCCGTCCGGACCGGTGGTGATGTAGGAGGGCTGGCCGGAGCCTGCGGGCAGGGGGAACTCCGTGACGGTGCCGGTCGTGGTGATCCGGGCGATCCGGTGGGCGTTCTGCTCGGTGAACCACAGGGCGCCGTCCGGGCCCGCGGTGATGCCGGTGGGCTCGACGAACTGCTCGGGCAGGGGATAGATGGTGACCGTGCCGTCCATGGCGACCTTTCCGACCCTGGAGTCGAAGGTCTGCATGGTGAACCAGACGTTCCCGTCGGGTCCCGTGGTGATGTCGTGCACGGTGCTGAACGGGGGCACGGAGTACTCGGCGATGAGGGTGCCCGTCGGGCTCATCCGGCCGATCCTGTCGGCGGCCGCCTTGGTGAACCACAGGTTGCCGTCCGGGCCGGCGGTGATGCCGACCGGGGTGCTCGGGTTGGTGAGGGGGTATTCGACGAGGTTCACGGCCGCCTGGACCTGGGGCGCGCCGGTGGCCAGGGGCAGGACGGCGGCCAGCAGGGCGCCGGAGAGCAGCGCCGCGAGGCGGCCGAGGCGGGGGCGGGAGCGGGGCCGGGGCGGCCTGGACGCCGCCGGTTCCGGCGCGTTGCGGGTGGGGAGCATGGGCGGGCACCTCTCGGTCGTACGGGAACGCGCCCGTCGTACCAAGGCCCGATCGTTTCTGCGGATGCGGAGGCCCCCGCGGCGCGCCGGACCTCCACCCGGATTCCACCCGAACGGAGCCGCGGCGCTCCCGCCGGGCCGGGCGTCCGCCGGGTTCCTATGCTCGAAGGAGGACGGCCATCGGCACCGTACGGACGAGGGAGGCGGGTGGCATGACGGAGACGGCGGACGCGCGCGAGGCCGACCGTGCGCTCAAGGCGAAGCACCGGACGATGTGGGCGCTCGGCGATTACCCGGCGGTCGCCACGCAGGTCGTGGCGGGGCTCGGGCCCGCGCTGGTGGAGGCCTGCGGGGTGAAGGACGGGGACCGGGTGCTGGACGTCGCCGCCGGGTCCGGCAACGCCTCGATCCCGGCCGCGCTGGCCGGCGGCGACGTGGTGGCCTCCGACCTGACGCCCGAGCTGCTGGCCGTGGGGCGCAAGGAGGCCGAGGCGCGCGGTGCCGTGCTGAGCTGGCAGGAGGCGGACGCGGAGGCCCTGCCGTTCGAGGACGGGACCTTCGACACCGTGATGTCCTGCGTCGGGGTCATGTTCGCCCCGCACCACCAGGCCACCGCCGACGAACTGGTGCGGGTCTGCCGGCCCGGCGGCACGATCGGGCTGCTCAGCTGGACCCCGGAGGGGTTCATCGGGCAGATGTTCGCCGTCATGAAGCCGTACGCGCCGCCGCCCCCGCCGGGAGCGCAACCGCCGCCGCTGTGGGGGCGGGAAGAGCACGTGCGGACGCTGCTCGGCGACCGCGTCAGCGGCGTCGAGGCGCGCAGGCGGGCGCTCCGCGTGGACGCGTTCCGGGAGCCCGAGGAGTTCCGGGAGTTCTTCAAGGCCGCCTACGGGCCGACGATCGCGGTGTACCGGAACATCGCCGACGATCCGGAGCGGACCGCCGCCCTGGACGGTACCCTCGCCGACCTGGCGGGCGGCGCCCTGCGGGACGGTGTCATGGAGTGGGAGTACCTGCTGCTCACCGCGCGTCGCGGCACCGCCTGAGCGGGGTGGCGGCCGGGTGACGGCGGGGCGCGCCGCCGACCGGCCCAATGCCGGTGTCCCGGCGGCCGGCGGGCGATCCTTCAGGCCGGACGGTACGGGGCCGTCCGGCGGAAGGAGTCACGGTGGCAGCAGCATCCCCCGAGGAGCACCCGGTGCACGCGGGACACGCGGGAGCCACGGGTATCACGGGTGACACGGGAGGCGCACGAGGCACCGGAGACGCGGGACGGTACGGCGAGGCTCTGTTCCGGCCCGAGGCGCCCGGTGAGGGCGAGCGCATCGACCACGCCGCCCTCGTCTACGACCCCCTCACCCGGCAGCGGCTGCTCGCGCTCGGCGTCGGCCCCGGCTGGCGCTGTCTGGAGGTGGGTGCCGGTACGGGCACGGTCGCCCGCTGGCTCACGGAGGAGGCCGGGGTGGACGAGGTGGTCGCCCTGGACCGCGACACCAGCCGGCTGACCCCGCTCGCCGGACCCCGGATGCGGGTGCTCACCGAAGACCTGACCCGGCTGGACGACGAGGCGGAGCTGGGCTCCTTCGACCTGGTCCACGCCCGGTTCGTGCTGATGCACCTGCGCGAGCGCCGGGCCCTCGTCGACCGTCTCGCCAAGCGGCTGCGGCCCGGCGGGTACCTGGTCCTCAGCGACGCCGCGGACGTGCCCGACCCCGCCGACACGCGCTCCGCGTACCGGCGCACCCTGGACGCCATGTGGCGCGCGCTCGCGGAGACCATCGGCACGGACATCGCAGCCGTGCTCGACTACCCGCACGCCCTGCGCGCGGCCGGTCTCGCCGAGGTCGCCGCGGAGCTGGTCTGCCCGCCGCTGACTCCGGGCACCCCGCTCGCCGCCTTCTGGCGCGAGACCTGGCAGCGGATGCGGACCGACCTGCTCGCGCCGGGCCGGCTCGAACCGGTCGTCTTCGACGAGGCCCTCGCCTACCTGGACTCCCCCGGCCTGGCCGAGCTCGGCCCCGGCATGCTCACGGCCTGGGGCCGCCGCCCGACGCCGCGCGTCTGACCCCGCGGCGACGCTTTCCGGCCGTTCCCCGCCGCTGCGGGGGAACGGGCCGGGATCGGGGGCACGCGCGCCCACGGCGGCGACGCGCCGCCCCGCGCGGACCCCGCGCCGGCACACAGGAACCGGAGGCACCGTCATGCTGATCACGGTCACCCGCACCGGCGGCTTCACCGGAGCCGAGAAGCTCCGCGAGCTCGACACCACGGGCCGGCAGGACGCGGCCCGGCTCGAAGACCTGGCCCGGCGGGCCGTCTCGTCCGTGGCGGACGGCTACCACTACCGCATCACCGTCGACGGCGAGGTCCTGGACGTGGAGGACCCGTGCCTGTCCGAGGACCAGCGGAAGCTGATCCGTGCCGTCCTCGGCGAAGGGGCCTGACCGCCGTACGGCCGCCGGCCCGTAGTCAGTGCACGGTCCAGGTGAACTTGCCGCCGCCCACCCAGCGGACCTCGTCCAGGTCGTCGAGGTCGTGGATGGTGATCCCGGCCTCGGCGGCGACCAGCAGCACGTCCGTCATCGACTGGGCCCGGCCGACGAACTCCCCGTCGAGCTCGATGATCCGGAAGGGCGGGGTTCCGGGCTGGACGCCCAGGACGGTGATGCGCGCCGGGGAGAGGTGAGGTGTCAGGCCTTCGGTCATGGGGAGACGGTTGCACGCCGTGACCGGTGACGGGCGCGGCGACACGGCCCGGGCAGCCGATCGGCGGCGTACGGGCGACACCGCCGCGGTGGTGTCAGACCCGCTGCCAGGCGGCCGCCGCCCACGAGAACAGGCCGAACAGGACCAGGCCCGCCGCCACCGCCACCAGCAGCCACGGCCCGGCCGGGGTGTCGGCGAAGGCGCGCAGGGTGTCGTCGACGCCCTTGGCCTTGGCCGGGTCGTACTCCAGCGCCGCGTAGAGCGCGCAGCCGCCCGCCGCCGCGAACAGGGCGCCCCGGGCCAGGCCGCCGGCCACGCCGAGCACGTCGACGGCACCGCTCAGCCAGCCCGGCCGGGAGGGCAGGGCCAGTTTGTCGCGGAACTTGCGCCGCAGCGCCGACACCGCGATCACCACTCCGCCCACCGCCACGCCCAGCCCCGCCAGGGCCACCAGCCAGCGGCCGCCGGGCCACTCCAGGATGCTCGCGGTGGCGTCGCGCGACTGCTCGTCGCCGGACTTGCCGCCGCCCTGGCCTGCCGCGAAGGCGATGACGGACGCGGCGACGGCGGCGTAGAACACCGCCCGGAAGGCTCCCGCCAGCCGTTTGCGGGCCTTGTGCCCGTCGGGTCCGGCCCCGCCGAAGACCGCCTCCGACAGCCGCCACAGGGTCATCCCGACCAGGCCGATGCCGACGGCCCAGATCAGTACCCGGCCCAGGGGGCCGCCCGCCAGCCCGGCGAGCGCTCCCTGCCGGTCGGCCTCCCGCCCGGGGTCCTCCCCGAAGGCGATGCGCAGGGCGATCGCGCCGACCAGGACGTACATGACCCCGCGGGTGGCCAGTCCCGCCCGGGCCGCGACCACGATCCCGGTGCGCGGCGCGCCGTCCCGGACCCGGGTCTCCTCAGTAGTCGACCGCATGGCCACCTCTCCGGTCCCGGAGCGCGGGTGCGCTCCCTGCCGGGCGTCTGCCCCGTAACGGGCGGTTGTCCCCGGCCGGGCGGAGGAGTGACGCTGCGTGGCGGACGGCTCGACGGCCGGTGGGGTCCGACGGCCGGCGGGGTCAGCGGCCGAGCGCGCCGCGCAGGGTGATCCCGTAGCGGCTGCGCAGGCGCCACACCTCCCAGACGGAGAGCGCCGTCACCGAGAGCGGGCCGCCGAGGAGGAAGGTGTAGAGCACCTCCGGGGGCGCCGCGACGTCGGGGCCGTTGAAGAGCTGGAAGGCGAACAGCGACCACACGAGCAGCGGCGAGAGCAGGGCCGGGAGCAGCTGGTGGACGTCGGACGCCCGGAAGCAGGAGGCCACGCAGATGTAGGCGGCGAGGACCGTGTAGGGGATCGAGGCGATCAGCAGGGCCAGGGCGAGCAGCCAGCCGATGGCAGCGACGATGAAGCTGACCAGGGAGCAGAAGATGCCCCGGCCGAAGAGGCCGGAGAAGAAGTCCACCACGTCGGACTCGCTCGCGAGGTCGCCCTTGACGGCGGTGAGGGACAGCCAGATCACCGCGGGCCCCAGGGCGAGCGCCAGCATGTAGACGACCGGCCCGATGAGGCGCCGGGCGAAGGCGCGGCGGCGGTCCGGGGTGCCGGCGATGAGGAAGGCGGTGATGCCGACGATGCTTCCCACCAGCAGGACGGCGCAGGCGAGGCCGAGTTCGGCGAGCTTGCCGAGGACGAAGTCCTGCCGGCCGGAACTCAGCGGGTAGGCCAGGACGATCCACACGGCGGCGATCATGCCGAGGAGCGTGCGGATGACCTGGAGGGCGCCGATGAGCCGGTCGTCCGGCCGTTCGTCCAGTCCGGGGGCGTGGTCGCCCATGCATTCCCGGAAGAACTCGTTCAACACGGCGAAGGGGCCTATGGGCTCCTCGCGCTGCGTCTGCGGCCTGGTCGTGCTCACTTCTCGTCCCCCGGGTGCTGCGCGTGCTTCGCGCGGCGGGCACGCCCCGCCGCGAACGTCGAGCACCCTAACGGATCTTGAACTGTTGACTGAGGGGCCCGGTCGGGGGCTCACCGGGGCGCGGAGGGCTCCGCCGGGGCCTCGGTCCTGGCCAGGGCCAGTACCCCGGCGCAGATCAGCGCCAGCCCCAGGAGTTGCGGGAGCAGCCACCAGTGGGTGCGCAGGTGCTCCTCGTACAGCAGGACCCCGAGGGCGATGCCGACGCCGGCGTCGCCCAGGGTCAGCGCGGGCTGTGATGCGACCAACGGGCCGCCCTGCATGGCGTGTTCGAGGAGCAGCAGGGCGCAGATGCCGCTCGCGCCGAAGGCGTACGTCTCCCAGGCCGTCAGGAACGCGCCGATGCCGCCGCCCTGGAAGGTGTGCACGGCGGATTTCATCAGGGCGGCCGTGAGCGCGCAGCAGACGGCGGTGGCCGCGCCGAGGCAGCCGGCCCGCGTCCGGCCGGGCGGGCGCCGCAGCCCGGCCGCGGCCAGTGCGGCCACCGCCGCCGCGCAGGCCGCGAGGGCCAGGGCCCAGCGGTCGAACGGGACGTGGGTCCGGTTCCCGGCGGGCGCGGCGGCCACCAGCACGATCCCGAGGCCGGCGACGACCCCGGCCACGGCGAGCCAGAGCGTGCCGGGCAGCGGACTGCGGGCCAGGAGGGAGGCGATCAGCAGGGCGAGCGGCAGCTCCAGCACGAAGAGGGGCTGTACGAGGGCCAGCGCGCCCGTGGCCAGCGCGAGGGCCTGGCCGACGCCGGCCGCGATCACCGCGAGGATCCCGCCGATCCACAGCGGCCGCCGCAGCAGGTCGAGGACGAGCCCGAACCGGAAGCCGTCGCTCTGCGGCACGGTCAGCGAGGCCCTCCGCTGGAGGACGGTCGCGAGGGCGTTGCTGAACGCCGCGAACAGCGCGAAGAGGACCGGCAGGAGGAAGCCCATGCCCCGATCCTCGCCGCGCGGGGGCCGCCCCGCGCCGCCCGTTCACCCGTGCGGGCGAGCCAGTCGCCCGACTGACTGTCCCGGGCGTCGCTCGTCCCGCCTCAGGAGCACGGGAGGTAATCGACGCCGGTCAGGTCTTCCGAGAGGGTCCACAGCCGGCGGGCGGTGGCGGTGTCCCGGATGGCGCGCTCGCGGCCGCGGAGGACGGGTTCGCCGCGCAGTTGGAATGGCCCGTCGGGGACGACGTAGCTCCCGCCCGGCAGGCCCGGGACGGTCGCGGCGTACAGGGAGGTCTTGGCGCCCTCCGGGGTGGGGCGGAAGGCGCTGCGCAGGAGCAGGCGCATCAGGGTGCCGTAGGCGCGGCCCCGGGTGCTGTTGGCGCCTCCGGTGAGCACGTTGGAGCGGGTGAGTCCGGGGGCGACGGCCATGCTGCGGAGTCCCAGCCCGGCGGCGTCGGCCCGGCGCTGCAGTTCCGTGGCGAAGTACAGGTTGGCCCGCTTGGACTGGAGGTACGCGAACATCGCCCGGTAGCCGCGCTCGGCGTCGAGGTTGCGCAGGTCGAAGCGGGCGAACCGCTGGCCCTCGCTGCTGACCGTGACCACCCTCGGGGCCGGGGCGGCCAGCAGGTGGGGCAGGAGGAGGCCGGTGAGCGCGAACGTGCCGAGGTGGTTGACGCCGAACTGGGACTCGAAGCCGTCGGCGGTGCGGGCGAACGGCACCATGGCGATGCCGGCGTTGTTGACCAGGAGGTCGAGGCGGTCGTGGTTCCAGTCCTCGGCGAAACGGCGGACGGACTTCAGGTCGCCGAGGTCGAGCAGGCGCAGTTCGGCGCGGGCTCCGGGGACTTCGGCCCGCAGGCGCTCCATCGCCCCGCCCCCGCGTTCGCGGCTGCGGCAGGCCAGGACGACGTGGGCGCCGCGTCGGGCGAGCTCGCGGGCGGTGACGTAGCCGATGCCGCTGTTGGCGCCGGTGACCACGGCCAGCTTCCCGGACTGGCCGGGGACGGAGTCCGGGGTCCACCGGTCTCTCGGAGAGCCCGGGGCGCAGACACGGGGGGCACGGGGGGTCATGGGGGTCATGGGGGTCATGGGAAACCTCGATCCATGGGAGCGGAGGCGGCTCTATCGCAACCACGAGTTGCAATATGCTGATGCTGTCGCATGGATCGCCAATAACGCAACTAGGAGTTGCAATGACCTCTCCCGAGCCGGCCCCGAAGCGCGGCCCCGCCGTCGGACGCGGCAGCCGGATGCGCGCCGCCGTCCTGGAGGCGGCAATCGGCGAGCTCACGGAGACGGGGTACGCAGCGCTGACCGTCGACGCCGTCGCCCAGCGGGCCGGCGTGCACAAGACGACGATCTACCGGAACTGGAAGACCCCCGACGACCTGGTCGCGGACGCGCTCACCCACCACTTCGCCACCGACGTCCCGATCCCGGACACCGGCACGGTGGAGGGCGACCTGCGCGCCCTGGCCCGCTCCCTGGTCGCGACCATGAACACGGACGCGGGCCGGGCCCTGCTGACGACCGCCCTCTCGGACGCGGCGCGGACGCCCCGGCTCGCCGAGATCAAGCGGGCCCTCTTCGAGGACCGCTTCCGCCGGGCCGAGCCCGTGGTCACCAGAGCCGTCGGGCGCGGCGAGCTGCCCGCGGAGACCGACCCCGCCGAGCTCCTCAAGACCCTCGTCGCGCCGGTCTACTTCCGCCTCGTGTTCACCGGCGAGCCGGTCGACGCGGCGACCGCGGACCGGGCGGTGGCCGTGGCGCTGGCCGCAGCGCGCGCCCGGGTACTGGCCGCCCCTTGAGCCGAATTGGATGACGATCCGTCAGCAGACTCTGGACGTGCGGGAGGTGGCAGGGCGCGGGAAACCGGAGGGTCCGGGACCGGTCGCCGTCGGCGGGGGTCGTCGGCAATGCTGTAGCCGCACAGCGCCGATCTTCACCACCGACGTCCGAGGAGATCCATGGCCGACACCGTCAACTCACTGGCCGCCCGCGTACACGAGCTGCTGGTGGCGCACCTGACCGGCGGCGCAGCCGCGGCGGCGCCGCAGCCGGACTTCCTGTCCTCGCTGGGCAGCCTGTTCGGCGCCCCGCAGCGCGTCGACGTGGCCGCGGGGCTCCATGACGTCATCGCGCGGGCCACCGCGCTCGGCCCCGCCGGAGCCTGGCTCGTGGCCGCGGGCCACGCGAGCCTCGCCGGCATGGCCCTCGCCCGCGGGCAGGCGGAGCCGGTCCTCTTCCACCTCGACGCCGCGGTGACGGCCGGGTTCAACGACTGCGTGGCCCTCCATTCCGGGCCCGTGCTCCCGCTGCACCACGATCCCCGCTTCCGGGCCCTGTACCAGCGGATACGCGTCACCGAGGGCGACCTCGACGAGTTCTACTGGCTGCACCGGGAGATGCAGGCGGCGGTGAGGGACGCCCAGGACGCCACGGTCGACGACATCGACCGCCTCGACGGCGGGGTGTCGCTGCTCCCCCAGACCCCCCTGCCGACCCGGGAACCGGACACCGCCGGCGTCCTGATCACCCGCATCGACCTCGCCGCCGCCCAGACCGCACTGCAACGGACCGCCGTGAAGGCGGAGTTCCAGCGTGCCTCCGGCAACAACGCCCTCAGTCTCATCGACGACACCTGGGACTACGCCGGCGCCCGGCGCGACGCCCGGTACGCCGACGACCGGGACACCAGGCGCCGGCGCTCCGTCGAGGCCCGTGCCTTCACCGAACGCCCCGGCGTCGGACACGCACTCGTCCCCGGCCCGCCGCTGGGCTCGATCGGCTTCCCGGCCTGAGTCCGGGCGCGCTCAGGCCCCGGGGGCCCCGGGCGGTGGTGCGAGGACCAGTCGGGGCAGGGCCTCCGGGTGCTCCTCCGAGAGCCAGGCGATCAGCTGCTCCCGTACCGCGCAGCGGACCGTCCACAGGTCGTCGGCGTCCTTGGCCGTGACGATCGCCCGCACGACCATGGCCGAGGGCGTCGTCTCCGTGACGGCGACGTCCCAGCCGCGCCCGTCCCACTCCGGGCACCGGTCCAGGATCTCGCGCACCTTGCCCCGTATGAGGTCGACGGGGGCGCCGTGGTCGCAGTGGAGGAGGACGGTTCCGGTCATCTGGACGCCGCCCCGGGACCAGTTCTCGAAGGGGCGGGTGGTGAAGTACGAGACGGGCATGGTGATCCGGCGCTCGTCCCAGGTCCGGACGGCGAGGAACGTCAGCGTGATGTCCTCCACCACGCCCCACTCACCCGCGACCACGACGGTGTCCCCGATCCGCACCATGTCCCCGAAGGCGATCTGGAACCCGGCGAACAGGTTCCCCAGCGTCGACTGCGCGGCGACGCCCGCGACGATCCCGATGATCCCGGCGGATGCGAGCACGGAGGTGCCCAGGGCGCGGAAGCTCGGGAAGGTGAGGAGCATCGCGGCGGCCGCGACGACGGCGACCACTGCGGTCACGACCCGCATGATCAGGGACACCTGGGTGCGGACCCGGCGGACCCGGGCCGGGTCGCGGGGGCCGGTCGCGTAGCGGGCGTACCCGGACTCGACGACGGCCGAGGTCACGCCCACGACGAGCCAGGCGCCGGCCCCGATCAGGGCGAGCGAGAGGGCCCGGCCGACGGCGGCCTCGTACTCCTGGAGCGGGCGCCACGCGGTCTGCCGGTGGGCCCCTCGGAGCAGCGCGGCCAGGAGCACGATCTGGAGGGCCGGCCGGCAGCGGCGCAGCGAGTTCCACAGGGGTGTCTCGGGGTGACGCGCGTCGGCCCGGCGCAGCAGCAGGTCGACGGCCCAGCCGGCCAGGCAGGTCAGCAGTACGGCGGCCCCCAGGACGGTCAGCGGGCGGACGGCGGCGTTCAATTCGTCTCCTCTGCGGTGTGGACGGACGGGCGGACCGGCGGCGGTCCTGGCCTCCACGCCCCTGCCCCGACGAGGAGCACCGACACCCTCCCGCCGGCCGCGGGGCGGCGCATGGGGACCGCGAAGCCGGGTATCCGGGCCCGTGGACGTCCTGACGGAGCGACCGGCACCGAGGGGTGCGGGGCCGCCGGGGACACGGAAGGGGTGCACATGTCGCACGTCGAGCAGCGGTCGGACACCCTCACCCACTGGGTGACGAACGTCAACGGGGTGCAGCGCGAGTTCGACGCGCGGATCACCGAGCAGCTCCCGGACCGGCGCGTCGCGTGCACGACGGTGGACGGGGAGGCCCGCCTGGCGGGGAGAGGTCTGACCGTGGCCGCGGAGGACCACGGGCCGCGGGCACGGATGCACGAAGGCCCCGGTCTCCGTGAGGAGGCCGGGGCCTTGTCAGAGCGCTGGGCAGGCCTTGCACCTGCATTCCCCCACGGGAAGTGGGGTGTCTTTCCTTGGACCACCAACGCATCGTCCCGTTCGCCGTGTTCCGCGGCGGCGGGTGCGAGATCAACTATACGGCACGCGGCCGGGCGGTCCGCACCGCCCGGCCGCGCGGCCGTACCTAGCCCGCGCGCACGAGGTCCAGGACCTTGATGCCGAGCTCCAGCGCCTCGTCCGGTTCGCGGACGGACTGCTGGAGGTCGACGAAGCAGCTGTCGGCGCCCGTGTCCCGGACGCCGGCGAGGACCGCCGCGATCTCCTCGTACGGGGTGCCCGGCTTGGCGTTGAAGCGGATGTTGCGGCGCAGGGCGCCGGGGTCGCGGCCCGCTTCCTCCGCGGCCCGCCGGGCGGTGTCCCAGAGCCCGGCGAGCACCGGGGGCGGCAGGACGGCGCCGACCCAGCCGTCGGCGCGGCGGCCCACGCGGCGCATCGCGGCGGGCGAGAAGCCGCCCAAGTAGACGGGCGGGTGCGGACGCTGCACGGGGCGCAGGCCGACGTGGGCGCGCGGGATGCGCCAGTGCGGGCCCTCGTGCGCGAACTCCTCCTCGGTCCAGATGCCCTGGAGGACGTCGAGGACCTCGTCGAGCCGTTCGCCGCGCCGGCCGAAGTCGGCGTTGACGGCGGTGTATTCGTCGCGGAGCCAGCCGATCCCGAACCCCGCGTCCAGCCTGCCCCCGCTCACCTGGTCCAGCGAGGTGAGGCTGCGCGCGAGCAACAGGGGCGGGTACCAGGGCGCGTTGAGGGTGCTCGTGCCGAGGCGGACGCGGTGGGTGGCGGTGGCGGCGACGGTCAGGACGGTGAGCGGGTCGAGGAAGGTCCGGTACTCGGGCGGGTACGGGTTCTCGGGCGTGTGGCCCGGGTAGATGTCGCTGGGCTCGACCGGGGTCAGGGAGCGGTCCCCCACCCAGAGGGAGTCGAACCCGGCGCGCTCCGCGTCGCGCGCGAAGCCGGCGATGCGGCCGGCCTGCGCGTGAGTGCCGTACTGGGGCAGTGCGATGCCTATCTCCATGGGCCCATCGTGGACGCGGGCCGGGTGCGAAACCCAAAGGCGCCACACGTGACACGTGACACAACGGCCTTGGTCCCAGGTGCCCGTCCCCCTCCGCCACGGCACCCGTTCGGGCGGTCCCGGTCACCCCGGGCGCCGGAACACGCCGTTGGTCAGGTGAATGCCGGGCGGGGAGCACCCGGAGGCGGTGTGATCCTGCTTCGACGTCTCGACGTCTCGACGTTCCGTCATCGACTCTGGAGTGACATGCGTATTCGAACTGCGATCGCCGCCACCGTCCTGGCCGCGGCCGGCATCCTCGGTGCCGGCGGTGCCGCCGTCGCCGACGCCAACGCCGAAGGCGTCGCCATCGGCTCCCCGGGCGTGCTCTCCGGCAACGTCGTCCAGGTGCCGGTCCACATCCCGATCAACCTGTGCGGCAACAGCATCAACGTCATCGGCGCACTCAACCCGGCCGCCGGCAACACCTGCATCAACACCTGATCCCCGGGACCCCTCGCACTCCGCTCAGGAGTGCGGGGGGATACCGTGTTCCTCCAGGTCAAGAGGGGGAACAGTGATGTCGCACAACGCGGGATGGGAACAGCACCCGCAGCAGCAGTACGGGCCGCAGTGGGGAGGCGGCTGGATCCAGCCGCCCCCGCAGCCGGGGGTCATACCCCTGCGGCCGCTGGGCGTCGGCGAGATGATCGGCGGCGCCTTCAAGGCCTTCCGCCAGTACTGGAAGCCGCTGGTCGGCGTGATGCTCGCGGTACAGGGCGTCGGGTTCCTGCTGGTCACCGCGGCGATCGTGATCGGTGTCGCGGCGGCGAGCAGCAGCTTCTCCGAGGTCTTCGCCATCGACTCGGATTCGCCCGCCGACAGCGGGGACGTGGCGACCGTGTTCCTGGCCCTGCTGCCGGGTGGCCTGATCCTGCTGCTCGTGATGCTGGTGGGCACCGCGGCGATCGGCGCCCTGTGCCCCGCGGTGGTGCAGGAGGCCGTACTCGGCCGCTCCGCGACCTTCCGCGACATGTGGCGCCGGAGCCGGTCCCGGCTGCCTTCGGTGCTCGGCGCCGTTTCGCTGACCGGTCTGATCGCGGGCGGGCCGGCCGTCCTGATCTACGCGATCGGCTTCCCGCTGATGATCATGGCCTGGGACGGCTCCGCGGCGCCGGCCGGCCTGTTCCTGCTGATCCTGGCGGTGCTGGCCTGGATGCCCGTGGCGGCCTGGCTGGCCGTCCGGTTCAGCCTCGCGCCCGCCGTGGCGGTGTTCGAGGAGCTCCGTCCCGTGGCCGCGCTGCGGCGGTCGGCCGCCCTGGTCAAGGGCAGCTGGTGGCGCGTCTTCGGCGTCAGCGTGCTCGCGTACGCCGTGGGGCTGGCGGGCGGTTACGCCATCCAGATGCCGTTCGGCTTCGTGGGCATCCTCGCGCTCTTCCCCGCCATGCTGGACGCGGGCCCCGGCGACGCGGTGCCCGCCACGATGATCATCGGGATCATCGTGTACGTGGTCTGCCTGCTGGCCGGCACCGTGGTCAGCGCGCTCTTCCAGCTCGGATACCCGCAGCTGGTGGTCTCCCTGCTCTACGTCGACCAGCGGATGCGCAACGAGGGCCTCGCGCCGGCCCTGATCACCGCCGCCCAGCCCTCCGCCTGGACGCCGGGCCAGGGCCCCGCGTCACCCTGACGGGCTGACGGGCGCCCCGGGCCGGCGGCGGCCGGCCGGGGTCAGCGCGTCGCGCCGAAGTCCTGCGTCCAGTACTGGCCCGGCTGGGCGAGGCCGATGCCGATCTCCTTGTACGAGCAGTCGAGGATGTTCCGCTTGTGGCCGGGGCTGTTCATCCAGCCCTCCATGACCTGCTCGGGGCTGCTGTACCCGTAGGCGACGTTCTCGCCGTACGTCCGCCACTGGTACCCCGCACGGGTGATGCGCTGGCCGGCGTCGGACCCGTCGGACCCGGTGTGGGACATGTTGCGGTGCGCGGCCATGTCGGCGCTGTGGTCCTGCGCGGCCTTCGTGAGCTTCGCGTTCACGGTGAGCGCGGGGCAGCCGGCCGCGGCGCGCGCCTGGTTGACGAGTTCGAGGACCTTGGCCTGCGCGGCGGGCAGCGCCCCGGAGGCCTGCGGCGCGGCGGGGGCGGCGGAGGCCTCCGCCCGCTCCGGCCGGGGCTGCTGCGGCTGCGGGCGCGCGGGCGGCGCGGCCTCGACGGGCGGCTCGGCGGACTGCTGCGCCGGCTCCTGGGCGGGCTCTTCTGCGGCGGGCCGCACGGGGGCCGGCGCCTCGGGCCGCGCGGGCGCCGCGGCCGGGACCGGGGCCTGCTCCGGGAGCGGGGCCCCGGACGCGTCGAAGGGGACGTCCAACTGCGCCGCGGCGGGACGGGCGCGGCCGGTGTCCTGGGTGTCCAGGCAGGCCATGGCGGCGGTGGGGACTGCCACGGCGGCCAGCGCCCCGACGGCGACGGCTATCTTCCGGTGGTGGGTCTTCTTACGGTGCTTCTTCATGCGGGACCTCACTCGGTGATCGCGAAGCTCCCGGCGCCGGATCGCTGGGGGCGCCGGAGGAGTCGCCATTCTTAGAAGGGCCGCAGGGGCATGGCAAGCCGGCGCGGGCCGGCGGGCCGAGTGCTCCGGGCTCCGGCTTGAAAGGTCGGGAAGATCGTGCATGCCCCCGTCCGGACCCGCCCCGGCACAACTGACGCGCCGCTAGAACCACCTCTCATCAGGAACGTTGGGAGAGGTGAAATGAGAGTCCCCAATTCCGGTTCTGGCGGAGTGCGGCATGTCAACACCAAACGGGGACAAATCGCGAAATACACGCCCGCTGTTCACCCCTGCGGGACCCGGCGGACCACCGGGGCCGCTGTGTCCCATGTCACGAAACCGCGGAGCCCCGCACACCGTCCGCCCGACGGTGTGCGGGGCTCCGCGCAGATCAGCCGCGTCCCGCGTCAGAAGGAGTTCTTCGACGCGCTGCTGACGACGCACTCCTTGTACTCGGTGCCGTTGGTCTTGCCGAAGTACGGGGTCGTGGCCTCGGCCGGCTGGGACGCGCCCGCCTTGACCTTCAGGCTGCTCACGTAGGCCGTGGCGGGGACCGCCGTCGAGGTCGCGTCGCCGCGGAACTTCATCGTGATGTTGTACGTGTAGTCCAGCGAGCTGTTGTTGGTGACGGTGAGCTTGGCGACCAGGTTCTTGCCGCTGCTGTCCAGCTTGCACCCGTCGATCCGGATGTCGCGTTCGGCCTTGTCCCGCGAACCGCCCGTGACGGAACCGGTGGTGGTGCTGGAGTTCGTACCGCTGCTGGTGCCCGTGCCGGTACTGCCGGTGGTGCTGCTGCCGTCGTGGCTGCCGCCGGTGCTGCTGGAGCCGCCCGAGCTGGAGCTGGAGCTGGAGCTGTGGCTGCTGCCACCGCCACAGCTGGCACCGTGCGAGCCACGGGCTCCGGTCAGTGCGACGACGGCGAGACCGAATACTGCGACCGCGCGGACATGGCGAAGCTTCACGTTCTAACCCCGTTGAAATCAGTGAGCAGGAGGGCCCGCCTTGACGGGCGCACGTCACCCTACAGCGGCCAAGTGAGTGATTCGGACACCCTCCGGCGGCGTGGCGCGTTCGCATCCGGAGCCGCCCCGCAAGTCGGAGCGGGTGTGCGCGCCTCGGCGTGCGCGGAACGCTCACACCTCGTACGGCACATCCGCACCGAAAGGACACATCACCCCCACGCCATGCTCCCCCGCCCGACGGGGCGCGGCCCGCGGTGATGCGTGTCAGGGTGAACACGAGGCATCCGAACCCCCGGCACCGAGGAGTCACCCGTCATGGGCGGTACGAAGGACAAGCGCCAGGAGCCCGGCGAACCCCGCGAGGAACGCGGGCGCCCGCAGCCGCCCAGCCAGGACCCCGTCCACCCCGAACCCGTCACTCCGGCCCGCAGCAGGCGTGCCGAGGAGAAGGGGCGGCGGCGCGACGAGCGCGAACGCCGGGGCGACGAGGGTTCCTGAGCACGGCGGTACGGCCGGCCCTCCCTCAGCCGGCGGCCGGCCGGCCGCGCTGCCGCTCCTGCGGCGGATCGTCCTCGGGCCGCAGGCCGATCATGTCCAGCAGGGCCTTCAGGTCCTCCGCCCCGATGGCACGCGAGGCGACCGCGAGGCGGGCGGCGGCCCGGTCCACGGTGCCCGCCCGGGCGGGCACAGCCGGCTCGTCACATCCGAAGGGATCCTTCATGGGACCGATGCCACCACGCTCCCGCCGGATCCGCAGCTCCCACTGCTCCCATCAGCCGCCGCGGCGGAGCCGTTCAGGGGAGCCGTTCGGGGAAGCCGTTCGGGGAGGGCGTCTAGGGTGACCCGGACATCCGCCCGGCCGGGGCCCGTGCCTCCGGCCGCCCTTCCCCTCAGGAGCATCCGTGGCGCGTTCGCTCGACGGCCTCTTCTTCGTCCCCGTCGCCGACCAGGCGCCGGGCCAGGTCGGCCGGCAGACCCGGTTCGAGTATCACGAACAGGACGGCCGCGTCTGGGCCGAGTACCGTGGCGGGGACGTGGCCAGGGGACACCTGGTCGGCACCCGGGCGGACGACACCGTCGACTTCCGCTACGTCCAGCTCCGCCACGACGGCTCGACCGCCTCCGGGCACTGCGTCTCCCTCGTCACGGAACTGCCCGACGGACGGCTCCGGCTGGAGGAGACGTGGACGTGGGAGTCCCAGGAGGGCAGCGGCACCAGCGTCGTCGAGCAGCAGCCCGATACGAGGGAGAGCACCCGATGAGGATCCACCTGTCCAACGTCTTCGTCGACGACCAGGACAAGGCCCTGCGCTTCTACACGGACGTACTGGGCTTCGTGAAGAAGCACGAGGTGCCGCTCGGCGCGGACAAGTGGCTGACCGTGGTCTCGCCCGAGGACCCCGACGGGACCGAACTGCTGCTGGAGCCCGACGGACACCCGGCGGTGCGGCCGTACAAGGAGGCGCTGGTCAAGGACGGCATCCCGGCCGCCTCCTTCGCCGTGGACGACGTGGCGGCGGAGTTCGCCCGGCTGCGCGGGCTCGGGGTGCGGTTCACCCAGGAGCCGAGGGAGACCGGCCCGGTGACCACCGCGGTCCTGGACGACACCTGCGGCAACCTGATCCAGATCATCCACGGCGGGTAGGCTGCCGGGCGGGCGGGGCCGTAGCGCAGGGGTCGTCGCGCGCGGTCTCCAAAACCGCGAGGACGCCGGTTCGAATCCGGTCGGCCCCGCCCGCCCGAGCCCGGCTTGATCCACAAGCCGCCCCCTAGGGTGGACGGATGAGCGAGAACGAGATCGGGATCGTCGCCGAACAGGGCGCGTGGCGTGGCGGGTTCGAGGAGCGGGTGCTGGCCGGGTACCGGGCCGCGGGATGTTCGGAGCCGCTGGCGCGGGCCCTGCTGGAGCGGGCCGTGGAGGGGATCGACGGCTGGACGGTGGCCACGGACGGCACCGGCTGGATAGCTGTCGGGGTGACGGAGGACAACGGGGCGGTGGTGGGCCGGATCCACGACCTGACGGCGGCACGGGGCCGGGAGTGGGCCGAGCGGTGGTGTGCCGAGCGCGGCGCCGAGCGCGTGGAGGTCCGGCTCACCGGCGGGCCCGGAGCCTTCGCCGACTATCCGGTGCGGGGTCAGAACCGCATGCGCGCGGTGGCCGAACGGCCGCAGCTGCCGCCGGGGCTGACGGTCCGCCGGCTCACGGAGGAGGAGTACCCGGCCTGGTACGCCGCCGAGGAGGCCGGGTACATCGCGGACATCGTCCGGGCCGGAGCGCTCACCCCGGAGCAGGCCCAGGAGAAGTCCGACCAGGACTTCGCCCGGTACCTCCCGCAGGGGTACCTGACCCCGGGGCACGCCTTCTACGCGATGGAGGCCGAGGGTGTGGTGATCGGCACCGGCTGGGTGAACCACGGGTTCCTGCCGGGCGTCACCTTCGGGTTCTCGCTGGAGGTGCACGAGGAGCACCGGGGCAGGGGCTACGGCCGGGCCGCGATGGCCGTGGGCGAGTGGGCCACCCGGGAGGGCGGTGACGAGGTGATGATGTTCAACGTCTTCGGCGGGAACGAGGTCGCGATGGGCCTGTACGACAGCACCGGCTTCGCGGTGCTGGAGGAGCACCGCTCCATCGGCCTGCCGACCGGGGCGGAGGGCTCAGCCGTTCAGTGACGCCATGAGTTCGGGTGCGTACCGGTCCCCCGAGACCACGCCGTGCGGTGCGACGGCGTCGATGGAGGCCAGGTCGGCGTCGGTGAGGGTGACCGCGGTCGCGGCGACGTTCTCCTCCAGGTAGCGGCGGCGCTTGGTGCCGGGGATCGGGACGGCGCCCATGCGCAGGGTCCAGGCCAGCGCCAGCTGGGAGGGGGTGACGCCCTTCTCGGCGGCGAGGGCCCGGACGCGGTCGACGACGGCGAGGTTGCGGTCGAAGTTCTCGCCCTGGAAGCGGGGGTCCGTACGCCGGAAGTCGTCGGCCGCGAAGTCGTCCGGGCTGGTCACGGCTCCGGAGAGGAAGCCGCGGCCGAGCGGGGAGTACGCGACGAGGCCGATGCCGAGCTCGCGCAGGGTCTCGCGTACGCCGTCGTGCTCGATCCCGCGCTCGAACAGGCTGTACTCGGTCTGCACGGCGGCCAGCGGGTGCACGGCGTGGGCGCGGGCGATGGTGCTCGCGGCGGCCTCGCAGATCCCGATGTGGCCGACCTTGCCGGCGGCGACCAGCTCGGACATGGCGCCGATGCTCTCCTCGATCGGCACGGCCGGGTCGACGCGGTGCAGGTAGTAGAGGTCGATCCGGTCGGTGCCCAGGTGGCGCAGGGAGCGGTCGGCGGAGCGGCGGATGTACTCGGGCGTGCCGTTGTGGCCGCGGAAGGCGCCCTCGTCGGTGAACTCGACGCCGGTCTTCGTGGCGATGACGGCGGCGTCGCGGCGGCCGCGGAGGGCCTTGCCGAGGAGCTGCTCGTTGACGAAGGGGCCGTAGCCCTCGGCGGTGTCGAGGAGGGTCACGCCCAGGGCGAGGGCGCGGTCGATGGTGGCCAGGGACTCGGTCTCGTCGGTGGCTCCGTAGTGGGCGCTCATGCCCATGAGGCCGAGGCCTTCGGCGCCGACTTCCAGGCCCTGGCCGCCGAGTGCGCGGATCTCCATGATGTCTCCTCCGGGGGGTGAGGGGGGTGGGGGTAGAGGTAAGTAACTAACTGGATAGTTCGAGTCTGCACACGAGGTGCCGCAGATGTCAATAACCGGATAGTTACTTGCTAGGCTGCCCGCCATGGCAAGGGATTCCAGCGCAACCAAGGCACGCCTGCTCGACGCGGCGTTCTCCGAGTTCGCGGCGTACGGCATCGCCGGCGCCCGGATCGACCGCATCGCGGTCACCGCCCAGGCGAACAAGCGGCTCATCTACGTCTACTACGGCAACAAGGAGCAGCTGTTCGACGCCGTGCTCCAGCGCGCCCTGGAGACCGGCTCGGAATCCGTGCCGTTCGACGCGGAGGACCTGCCCGGGTACGCGGGAGCGGTCTTCGACCACTTCGTGGCGTACCCGGACCTGATGCGCCTGGTGCAGTGGAAGCAGCTGGAGCGGCCGGAGACCGCCGGGCCGGTGGCGGAGTCGTACCGGGGCAAGATCGCGGCGGTGGAGCGGGCGCAGGCCGCGGGGCTGGTGGATCCGGGTCTCGACCCGGGCGACGTGCTCACGCTGGTCATGGGGCTGGCGCAGGCGTGGACCGGCGCGGTGGGAGGCCCGGCGACGGGCGGCGCGGGCGAGCCCTGGCCGGCGGCGCGGCTGGCCGGGCACCGCGCGGCGGTGGTGGAGTCCGTCCGCCGCCTGGTCCGGCCGCCGCAGCCGCGGGCGTGACCGGCGGCGGCCGGATCCGGGTCGGGGTCAGGCCCGGGAGCCGGCCGTGGCCTGGGCGAGGAGCCTGAGGGCCGTGTGGCCCTCGGAGCCGGCCGGGGCGGTGGCCACCAGCAGCGTCTGGTCGTCGGTGACGCGCAGGGCCTGCTGGGTGACGGTGAGGGCCCCCACCAGCGGATGCCACATCCGCTGCTCGGCGGCGGTGCAGGGGCGGGCCCGGTGGTCGGCCCACATGGTGGCGAACTCGTCGCTCTTCATGGTGAGTTCGCCGACGAGGGCGCCGAGGAGCGCGTCGTCCGGGTGGCGGCCTGCCGCGTACCGCAGGTTGGCGACGGCGGCCCTGGCCTTGGACTCCCAGGTGCCGTAGAGCTCGCGCAGGTACGGGTCGAGGAAGATCAGCGCGGCCATGTTGGGCCGGTCCGCGGGCCGGTCGGGTGCCGTGGGGTCGAGGTGGCCGGCGAACAGGGCGTGCCCCAGGGGGTTCCAGGCCAGGATGTCGGCCCGGCGGCCGGTGAGGACGGCCGGGACCTCGGGCATGGACTCCAGAAGCCGGCGGGTCGGCTCGTCGACCCGTTCCGCCGGCGGGCGCCGGGCGGCGGGGCGGCGGGCGGCCAGGCCCGCGAGGTCGTGCACGTGCCGCCGCTCGGCCTCGTCCAGGTTCAGCGCACGGGCGAGGGCGTCCAGCACCTCGGGCGAGGCGTTGTGCGAGTGCCCCTGCTCCAGCCGTGCGTAGTACGAGGCGCTGACCCCGGCGAGGAGGGCGAGTTCCTCGCGGCGCAGGCCCGGTACGCGGCGCCGCTCGCCGTACGTGTCGAGGCCGATGTCCGCCGGCGTCAGCCGGGACCGGCGGGCCTGCAGGAACGCGCCGAGGCTGCTCTGTCCGTCCATGCGCCCCAGTATCGCGGGCGGCGCGGGGGCCAGCCTCACCCTGCCGGGGATAGGCAGGGAAGGGTGTGGCTGTCCCGCCGGGCCGGCCGCAGGGTTGGGGCCATGAACACCACCACTGACACCATCGAGTTGGGCGGCGTCGCCGTCACCCGGGTCCGCGAGTACTACGGGCCGCTCGGGCTCACCCCGCACGAATTCATCCCCGGGAGCAGCGAGGACGTCTGGTCGGCGCACGCCGGCTGGCTGCGGCCCGACTTCGCGGACGGCGAGCCGCCCGTCTCCCAGGTCGCGCTGCAGACGTGGGTGCTGCGCAGCGAGGGCCGGGTGGTCCTCGTCGACACCGGCGGCGGCAACCACAAGGCACGGCCGGGCACTCCCTGGGACCGCCAGGAGACGGCCTTCCTGGACGAGCTGGCCCGGGCCGGGGTCAAGCCCGAGGACGTCGACCTCGTCGTCAACACCCACCTGCACGGGGACCACGTCGGATGGAACACCCGGCTGGACGGGGACACCTGGGTGCCGACCTTCCCGAACGCCCGCTATCTGATCAACCGGAACGACTTCGAGTTCTGGAACCCCGCCAACGGGCACCCGTCCGTCCTCGACGACGGCAACGCCGGCGTGTTCGAGGACAGCGTGGCGCCGGTCCACGAGGCCGGCCAGGTCGTGCTGTGGGAGGACTCCCACCGGATCGACGCGAATCTGCGGCTGGACCTCGCCGCCGGGCACACCCCCGGGTCCAGCGTGCTCACCCTCGCCTCCGGCGGCGACCGGGCGGTGTTCGTGGGCGATCTGCTGCACAGCCCGGTGCAGGTCATGGAGCCGGACGCGAACAGCTGCTTCTGCGAGGACGCCGCGCAGTCCCGGGCCACCCGGCGCCGGCTGCTCGGCTGGGCCGCCGACCACAACGCGCTGCTGGTCCCGGCGCACTTCGGCTCGCACGGCGCCCTGGAGGTCGCGCGGGACGCGGGGGCCTTCGCGGTGAAGGGCTGGGCCCCGTTCGCACCGTGCGCCCCGGGCGGGGAGGGCTGAGGCCGTCCGGAGGGGAGGGCGAGTAGGGTCCGTCATAGACAGGACCGACAGGGACCAACCCATACGGAACGGATCCGATCCCCATGTACGCACCCGAGCGTCAGCACCGGATCGTCCAGCTGACCCAGGAGCTCGGACGCGTCGAGGTCCCGGCCCTGGCGGAGGAGTTCGGGGTCACCCAGGAGACGGTCAGGCGGGACCTGACCGCCCTGGAACGGGCCGGTCTGCTGCGCCGGGTGCACGGCGGCGCGCTGCCCGCCGGCGGGCTCCGGCTGGAGCCGGGGCTCGCCGAGCGCGATTCCACCGCCGCGGCGGCCAAGGAGCGGATCGCCCGGGCCGCGCTGGCGCTGCTGCCGGAGGAGGGCAGCCTGCTGCTGGACGCGGGCACCACCGTCTCCCGGCTGGCCGCACTGCTCCCCCGCGACTCCACCCTCACCGTGGTGACGAACGCGCTGCCGGTGGCCGCCCGGCTCGCCGAGCACCCGGGTCTGCGCCTGCACATCGTCGGCGGCCGGCTGCGGCACCGTACGCAGGCGGCGGTGGACGCGTGGGCGCTGCGGGACCTCGCCGAACTGCAGCCGGACGTGGCGGTGGTCGCGACCAACGGGTTCTCGGCGGAGGCCGGGCTGACCACGCCCGACCTGGCCGAGGCGGCGGTCAAGCGGGCCATGGTGGCCGGGGCGCGCCGGGTGGTGCTGGTCGCGGACTCCTCCAAGTACGGCGCCCGGCACTTCGCCCGGTTCGCCGACCTGGAGCAGGTGGACGTGCTGGTCACGGACACCGGCCTGACCGATGGGCAGGCCGACGAGATCGCCGGCCGCGGCCCGGAGGTCGTCCGGGCCTGAGGGCCGGGCCGTGTCTCGTGGGTCAGGCCGGGGGTTGCGGGAGGCGGAAGCCGTTGAAGAGGTCGTCCATGCCGCGCAGCGCCAGCCGGTCGGGGACGGCGCGGACCGCGAGGTCGCGGGCCGCCGCGGCTAGGGGGCCGCGCAGGGCGCCGAGGCGGCCGACCCGGCGGGCGCGGACGCGTACGGCGTCGGTGCGGGCGCGGCGGGCGGCGGTGTAGGCGGCGAGGGCGGCCGGGACGGGGTCCCGGCCGCCCTCGCCGTGCTCGGCGTTCCCCTCGGGGAGCAGGTGGGCGAGGACCACGGCGTCCTCGATGGCCTGGCAGCCGCCCTGGCCGAGGTTGGGGGCCATGGCGTGGGCGGCGTCGCCGAGCCAGACGGTCCGGCCGTGGTGCAGGCGCGGGAGCGGGGCGGCCAGGTCGTACAGGTCGTTCTGGAGGACGTCGGCGGGGGCGAGGCGGGCGACGCGGTCCAGCAGGGCCGGGACCGGGTCGTGCCAGGATCCGAAGCGGCGGCGGAGTTCGGCCCGGGGGTCGGGCGAGCGGGTTCCGGCCGGGACGCGCGCGGTGGCGTAGAGGTAGTACCGGCCGTCTGCCAGCGGGGTCACCCCGAACCGCTGCCCCCGCCCCCAGGTTTCGCTCATGGCCGGTATCCCCAGGTCGGGGGCGTCGACGATGGTGCGCCAGGCGGTCTCGCCGAGGTAGCGCAGGCCGGGGTGGGCGGGGAAGTGCGCGCGGCGCAGCGGGCTGTTGATGCCGTCGGCGGCGACCACCAGGTCGGCCGTGAGGTCCGGTCCTGCCGCCGTGCGGACGGTCGCGCGGCCGCCGGCGGGGCCGGTGCCGTCCGGGCCGGTTCCGTCCGGGCTCGCCGGGTCGACGCCGGTCACCGCTGTGCCGTAGCGGAGGACTTCCGGAGGGAGGGCGGCGGCGAGGGCGGCGGTGAAGACCGGGCGCGGGACGGCGATCGGCGGGACGCCGTAGCGGGCCGCCATGTCCGCGGTCGCGGTGCGGGTGAGCCACCGGCCGTCGGGGCGGCGTACGCCCATCAGAGCGGGTACGGCGCTGCCCGCGGCGTGGGCCGCTTCCACGCCGATCGCCTCCAGTGCACGCAGGGCGTTGGGGGCGAGGCCGATGCCGGCGCCGGTGGCGGGGGGCTCGGGGGCGCGTTCGCAGACGGTGACGCGCCAGCCCCTGCGGTGGAGTGCGAGGGCTGCCGTGAGCCCGCCGATCCCGGCCCCGGCCACCACCGCGTGACGTTCCGTCATCCGTCGCCCCTTCCGTTCCCCCGGTCACCGTCCACGACGGCGGAGCCCCGACCCTACCGGGGGCTCCGCCGGTCGGCGGGCCGGGTGCCGCAGGAGCCCGGCCGGGCTCCTCCGGGGCCGCTCCGCATCCGTACGCCGCCGCCGGGCCGCATCCGCGAAGCGGGCCGTCCGCCTGGATGCGCGGGCCCGCGGCTCCCCCGGATGCGCGGGGCCGCGGACGGCCCGGCCGGCGGTCGGGGCTCGGGGGCGGCGGCGCCGCGGCGTGAACCGCGCCCGGCGACCGGAGGGCGGGGAGGGCCGGCGCGGCCGGCGCGTGGCCTGGGCCGTCTCTTTCGGATCTTGCCGGTCAGGCCCGAGCCTCCCCCAGCCACCGCTGGGCGGGGCGCCGCCGTACTCGACGTACTTGGTCCCCGCCAAGGCGGCGAGGCGCGGTGCCGGGCGGCGCGGGTCTGGGGGCACCTCCCGGCGGTAGCTGGGGGAGCAAGATCCGGAAGAGACGGCCTAGCTGCCGTCCGCCGCCGGAACGTACGGCTCGGCGAGGAGGTCGTCGACGAGGGTGAGCCTGGTCTCCGGCATCCTCTCCGCGATGGCTCCCGCCATCATCGCGATGCCCTCCGGGTCGGGCACCCCGCAGCGCTCGCGGCTCGCCTCGTCCGGCCAGCGGGCGTACGCGAGCCAGGTGCCGTCGTCCCCGCGGTGGAGCCGCGAGCCGTAGCTGCCGCACTCCCGCAGGATGGCCTCGGTCACCCGGCGCCAGCCCTCGCGGAACTGTTCTTCCCCGCCCGGCAGCAGCCGCCACCGGTAGATCACCGCGAACACGTTTCCCCCGTCGTCCTCTTCGGCCGCCGCCGGTCGTGCGGCGGTGCGGAGTACACCGTACGGGCCGGGCGTCCGCGGCGAGCCCGGGGTCAGAGCCCGTCGATCGGGCGCCGGCCCCTGCTGCTGCGCCGGCGGATGCTCACCGTGGCCGCCGCCACGACGAGGAGCCCGAGCGCGAGGGGACCCGTGCAGGCGTCCCGCGTCCAGAACGGCGCGCCGAGGACGAACAGGGGGAGCGCCGCGAGGAGGACGGCGGGTGCCGTACGCAGCTTTGCGAACGCGGGCCGCCCGGCGAGGGCCAGTCCGGCTGCCGCCGGCACGGCGAAGCGGAGGCCGCCCAAAGACCCGCCGGGCAGCGGGGCCCACGTGAGCACGCCGGCCATGAGTACCGTCCACACCACGACGGCGGCCAGTCCTGCCGCCGTGCGAACGCGCGGTTGCGGGCGCAGGTCCGCGGGGCAGAGCACTGCCGCCAGCGCGGCGAGGAACAACGGTGTCCGCACGAAGAACACGAGGTCGAGGCCCCCGCCCAGCCGGAACACGTCGACCACCGTGGTTGCCGCGCAGGCCGCCAGCACGGTCCAGGTGCCTGCCGCCCAGCGACCGCTCAGGGCGATCGCGGCGCCCAGCACCATGACCAGGTGGGTCACCGCCAGCAGGATGAACGGAACGGCGATCTGCGCGGGCAGGGTGGTTTCCTTCACCGCCGGGGCCATCAGCCCGGCCCACCAGAGCGCGCTCGCGCCCGCCGCGACGGTGGTGAACGGCGCCACCGCCGCCACGAGCCGGCCGCGGCGGCCCGCCGAGCCGAGTCCGAGGCGCATGCGCAGCGCGTGCCCGGTGACGTCCAGCGCCTCCCGGGTCCGGGCCGCCCGGCCCGCGCCGCGGGTGGCCTCGTGGTAGGCCATGGCTATTTCGTCGCCGAACTCCCGCCGGAATCCGGCCGGGTAGAGCCTGAGCAGGGCGGTCACGCGGTCACCGTCCCGTCGGAGGAGCCGAGCAGGCCGGGCGCGGTCCGCGCGCCGAGGCCGAGGCGCCGGGTGGCCTCCTGGGCGGTGCGGGCGATCCGGGCCGCCTCGGCGGCCAGGACCTCGCGGCCGTGGGGGGCGAGGGCGTAGCTGCGCCGCCTGCGGCCGTCGACCACCTCCTCGTCGTGGACGGCGATGAGCTGCTGTTCGAGGAGCCGCTCCAGGGCCCCGTACAGCGTTCCGGTACGCATCTTCGTGCGGCCTTCCGAGATCTTCTCGACCTCCTGGGCGATCGCGTATCCGTGCCTGGGGGCATCGGCGATCGCGGTGAGGATGAGCAGAGTCGGCTCGCGCAGAGCTTGATCGTTCACGAGCACGACGATAGCTCGGTTGCCGACATATGTCGATGGCCGAGTTATGCGTTCGTCCCGGCGGCCTCGGCGGCGGTGTAGGAGGAGGCGAAGGTGAACGCGCGCGGGGACGGGCCGTTCGCCCTGATGTCCGCGAGCCGATCCAGGGCCTCCTCGACGCCCGGGGCGTGCCCGGCGGGGACCCACCAGAGGACCATGTGCGCCTCGACGTGCCGCTCGAACCAGTCACGGCGCCCGCGCATCACCTCCAGGTGCCCGCTGCGGTAGGTGAAGTCCCACAGCGCCTCCCTGGTCTCCCACACCGACATGTTGACGATGACGCGCTCGCCCAGGGGCCGCATGGCGGTGGCGTCGTCCGCCCCGTCCTCCTTGAGCCGCCACACGAAACCGGGCGCGGCGTCGGCCGCGGAGTTGACGGGGTCGAGCGCCTCGACGAACGGAGCCACGCGGGGGTCGTCGAGGGGGTAGCGGAACGTCGCGACGTTGAGCTGGGCCAGGTGGACGGCGGCAGGGCCGTGCGGGGATGCGGTCATGACCCCATCCCAGCACGGCGGCGATTTCTATGTCAATCAATATTGTTTTTAGAGGCCTCGACCACGACGCAGCACTCTCCCGGCCGGGCGTCCATCCGGGCACGGACGGGACCGTCCGCGCCGAGCAGCCCCTCCAGCAGGGCGAGGTTCATCCCGCAGACGAGCGGCGGGAACCGCTCGGCGACCGCATGGAAGGGGCAGTTGCGCATCCGGACGACGGGCGCCCCGTCACCCCCCTCCCCCGCGCCCCCCTCCAGGTGCGGTTCGTAGCCGCGGGCGGCCAGCACCCCCATCGCCTCTTCGAGCCCGCCGCAGGGCGCCGCGGGTCCGCGCAGGGCCTCGCCGCGCCGGCGCGCCGCATCGCACAGGCCCGCGTCCAGCCCGGCCCGCTCGGCGGCCTCGGCCAGCAGCTCGGCGGCCGTGAGGTAGTCGCGGGGCGGCAGCGACACCGACCACTCGGTCCGGGCCCGCGTGTACACCTTGGCGGGGCGGCCGGCCCCCGGCCCCGAACGGCCGGTCAGCCGGCGGCTGCCGCTCTCCAGCAGGCCCGCCTCGGCCAGCTTGTCCAGATGGTGCGCGGCGAGGGTGCGGGCCACGCCGGCCGCCTCGGCGGCCTCGTTCCGGCCGACCTCGCGGCCCTGGGCCACCACGTACTCGTACAGCCTGCGGCGCACGGGGTCCTGCAGCACCGCGATCGCGTCGATGTCCTCCATCTCGCCATTCTAGGAACAACAGAGGTTGGAGATAGAAGGCCGGGCGGCGCACCGGGCGGACCTGACGGGGCGGAAGGTGACCGGGGAGGCCGGGAGGCGGTACGACTGCGTACGTGAAGGAACACACCCATTCCGCGACCGTCCGCGTCTTCATCGCCCTCGCCCCGCCCGACGGCGCGAAGGAGGAGCTGGAGCGGGCGCTCGCGCCCGCGTACGAGGCGCACCCGCGCATGCGGTGGAACCGCATCGAGGACTGGCACGTCACCCTGGCGTTCCTCGGCGAGCTCCCGGTCGCGGCCGTCCCGCCGCTGCGGCCCCGGCTCGCGGAGCTGGCGGCGGCACGCAGGCCCGTACGGCTGTCCCTGCGCGGCGGCGGGCACTTCGACGAGCGGGTGCTGTGGAGCGGGATAGGCGGGGAGCTGGAGGAGCTGCACGTACTGGCCGCCGAGGTGCGCGCCGCGGTCAAGGAGTGCGGCATCACCTTCGCGGACCGGCCGCTGCGCCCCCATCTCACGCTGGCCCGCGCCCGGCGCGGCGATCCCTCCGCCGCACTGGAGGCCGCCGCCGGGCTCGCCGCGTTCAGCGGGCGGGAGTGGGAGGCGGAGCGCCTGCACCTGGTCGGCAGCAACATCGGCCGGGGCCCGGGGCCGATCCACTACCGGGACATCGAGTCCTGGGCGTTCGGCGGCGGGAACTGAGGGGCGCGGGACTCCGCAGATCCGGGATCCGGCCCGGCGTCCGGTCCGCGATCCGATCCGCGATCCGGTCCGCGATCCGATCCGGAATTGCATGACCATGCGGCGGCATGCATAATCTTCCCATGTCTAAGGTCCTCACCTCCCTTCCCGCCGGCGAGCGCGTCGGCATCGCCTTCTCGGGCGGCCTCGACACCTCCGTCGCGGTCGCTTGGATGCGCGACAAGGGTGCCGTCCCGTGCACCTACACCGCCGACATCGGCCAGTACGACGAGCCCGACATCGCCTCGGTGCCCGGCCGTGCGAAGACCTACGGCGCCGAGATCGCGCGCCTGGTCGACTGCCGGGCGGCGCTGGTCGAGGAGGGCCTGGCCGCACTGACCTGCGGCGCGTTCCACATCCGCTCGGGCGGGCGGGCCTACTTCAACACCACCCCGCTCGGCCGCGCCGTGACCGGCACCCTGCTGGTGCGGGCCATGCTGGAGGACAACGTCCAGATCTGGGGCGACGGCTCCACCTTCAAGGGCAACGACATCGAGCGGTTCTACCGCTACGGTCTGCTCGCCAACCCGCACCTGCGCATCTACAAGCCCTGGCTGGACGCGGACTTCGTGACCGAGCTGGGCGGCCGCAAGGAGATGTCGGAGTGGCTGCTGGCCCACGACCTCCCCTACCGCGACAGCACCGAGAAGGCGTACTCCACCGACGCCAACATCTGGGGCGCCACCCACGAGGCCAAGACCCTGGAGCACCTGGACACCGGCGTGGAGACCGTCGACCCGATCATGGGCGTCCGGTTCTGGGACCCGTCCGTCGAGATCGCCACCGAGGACGTGACGATCGGCTTCAACCAGGGCCGCCCCGTCACGATCAACGGCAAGGAGTTCCCCTCCGCCGTCGACCTGGTCATGGAGGCCAACGCCATCGGCGGCCGCCACGGCATGGGCATGTCGGACCAGATCGAGAACCGGATCATCGAGGCCAAGAGCCGCGGCATCTACGAGGCCCCGGGCATGGCGCTGCTGCACGCCGCGTACGAGCGCCTGGTCAACGCCATCCACAACGAGGACACCCTCGCCCAGTACCACAACGAGGGCCGGCGCCTCGGCCGCCTGATGTACGAGGGCCGGTGGCTGGACCCGCAGGCCCTGATGGTCCGGGAGTCCCTCCAGCGCTGGGTCGGCGCGGCCGTCACCGGCGAGGTCACCCTGCGGCTGCGGCGCGGCGAGGACTACTCGATCCTCGACACCCGTGGCCCGGCCTTCAGCTACCACCCGGACAAGCTCTCCATGGAGCGCACCGAGGACTCGGCGTTCGGCCCGGTGGACCGGATCGGCCAGCTCACCATGCGCAACCTGGACATCGCCGACTCCCGCGCCAAGCTGGAGCAGTACGCGGTCCTCGGCCTGATCGGGACCGGCAGCCCCGCCGTCGGCGCCGCCCAGGCCGCCGCGACCGGGCTGATCGGCACCATGCCGGAGATGCCGGAGGGCGGCGCCGAGGCCATCGCCTCGCGCGGTGAGGTCTCCGCCGACGAGGAGATGCTGGACCGCGCCGCGATGGAGTTCGGCACGGACTGACCCCCGGCGGGCGGTACGACACGAACGGGACGGGCCGGTCCCGGCGCCACGCGGGCGCCGGGACCGGCCCGTCCCGTTCCGCGCGCCCTTCAGCCGCTCGGCGTGGGGCCGGGCACGGCGGGGTCCCCGGGGCCGTCAGTAGACGAGCTTGTAGGTCACGTCCTTCGGCACCGGGTGCGGTGCGCCGTCGGTGTACAGCAGCCGGATCGTGGTGAAGCGCCGTACGTCGGGGCGCCCGGGCCAGGGCTGCGGCTCGCTCAGGGTCACCGTCACCGGGTAGGCGCGGAAGCGGCCCGCCGCGCAGTAGGGGCGGCAGTCGTTGACCATGTCGGTCCCGGTGGCGGTCGCGGTGCCCGGCCCCCAGCTCTCCCAGCGCAGTCCGACGAGCCGGTTGTTGCCGTCGCCGCAGGCCAGCAGGTACTCCTCGGGGCGGACCTGGGGCTTGTCGAAGCAGTCGACCACCACGAGCGGGTCCGGGGCGGCGCGGGTGTGGGCGGCGGAGGCCGGGACGGCGGCCGCCGCGAGGGCCGCGAGCGCGCACAGCAGCGCCGCCCGGCGCGGCCCGTACCGGCGCACTCGTACGGGCCGGGTCTCCCGCGAAGCTTCCATGGCGTCCATCAGCCCCTCCTCGCCGGTCCGTCCCGCCGTCGGCGGCGCGGCACTGCCCAGCTTTCCGCATCCGGCCGCGCCGCGCACCCGCTGGCGGGTGCCGGGAGCGGGGCCCGGCCGCGAATCCGCCGAACCGTCCCTCCCCGGCCCGGCGCCGGGCCGGGGAGGAACGCGGGTGTCACGCGGTGCGGGGGGCGCGGCGCATGGCCCAGAGGGTCGGGCCGCCGCCCGGGAGCTCCACCTCGCCCAGGACCTCGAAGCCGAAGTGCTCGTAGACGGGCAGGTTGGACGGCTTGGAGGACTCCAGGTAGACCGGCAGGCCCCCCGCGTCGGCCTTGGCCAGGCCCGAGCGCAGCAGTGCCGAGCCGTGGCCCTGCCCCTGGCCGGCCGGGTCCGCGCCGATCAGCGCCAGGTACCAGTGCGGCTCCTGCGGGGCGTGCTGCGCGGCCAGCTCGACGGCCTCGCGGAACAGGTGGGCCCGGTCGCCGAGGATCTCGGTGAGCTCGCGGATGGTCTCCGCGTCGGGGACGGACTTCTCGTGCCCCTCCGGCGACACCCAGAACGCGGCAGCCGCGGCGGTGCGCTCGCACACGCCGTGGCGGACGTACTGCCGCGTGTAGATGGTGCTGAAGTACCGGGTCAGGTTCTCCTCGCGCGCGTCCCCTGCGGGGAAGAACCAGTTCATCATCGGGTCGTCGTGGAAGGCGCGGGCCAGGGCACGGCTGATCGACGGGGCGTCGTCAACGGTGGCCGTCTTCGGCAGGTTTGTCATCGACATAGGGGTCATTCTGCACACTGATGATCTTGGGTTGGCCCTGGGGGGTCTGTTGACCACGGGCCCCTACGTCCCGGTAACTTGGTGGCCGCCCAGGAGGATTCGACCGCAGAGAACGGAAGACCCGTGGCAGACCACGACCTGACCGGCTTCACCAAGGGCACCTTCACGCACGACGGCACCACCCGGCGCCTGCTGCGCCGCGGCTCGGGCCCGGCGGTGATCGTCATGGCGGAGATCCCGGGCATCACCCCCAAGGTCCTGGCGTTCGCCGAACGGGTGGCGGAGGCGGGGTGCACCGCCGTGCTGCCGGTGCTCTTCGGCGAACCCGGCCGGGACGCGGACCCCCGCACCGCGGGCTGGCCGAAGGCCGGGCGTTACGTGGCGTCGACCATGCGGAAGGTGTGCGTGAGCCGGGAGTTCACGCTGCTCGCCACCGGGCGCTCGTCCCGGGTGGTGTCGTGGCTGCGCGCACTGGCCGCCGCCGAGCACGAGCGCTGCGGCGGCCCCGGGGTCGGCGCCGTCGGAATGTGCCTGACCGGCGGGTTCGCGCTGGCCATGGCCACCGACCCGCGCCTGCTCGCCCCCGTGCTGTCGCAGCCGTCACTGCCGCTGGCCCTCACCCCCGGCCGTGCGGGCCGCATCGACATCTCCCCGGAGGAGCTGGCGGTCGTACGCGGGCGCTGCGAGCGCGAGGGCCTCCAGGTGCTCGGCCTGCGCTTCCGGGGAGACCGGCTGGTGCCCGGCGACCGGTTCGCCCACCTGCGGCGCGAGCTGGGTGACGCGTTCGTCGCCGTCGAGCTGGAGGATTCGGCGGCCGCTCCCGACGCGGCGCTGCCCCCGCACTCCGTCCTGACGGAGCACCTGGTCGACGAGCCGGGACAGCCCACGCGGGAGGCGCTGGACACCGTCCTCGACCTGTTCCGGACCCGGCTGCTGACCCCCTAGGCAGGCGTCCGGTCAGTCCCACAGGAGTGCGGGCGGCCGGATCCGGGACAGGTCCTGACCGGCCAGCTCGGGCCGGGCGGTGAGCTCGGCGTGGACGGCGTGCAGGACCGGGAGCCGGGCTCCGGCGCCGTCCAGGGCCAGCGCGACGTCCTTGGCCGCCAGCGCCACCGGGAAGTGGGAGCCGGCGGCGAAGGTGCGGGCGACCGCTCCCGCCAGCGGGCCCTCGGCCAGCCGGCCGCGGACCAGGTCGGAGGGGAGACCGAGGGCCTGACCGAGGCGGAGGGCGTCGGACACCAGGGCCACACCGCCGATCACCGCGTTGATGAGCACGAGTTTGAGGGCGGCCCCGGAGCCGGGGGCGCCGCATTCGGTGACCTCGCCGAGCCGGTCCAGGACCGCGCGCACCGGGTCGGGGAGCGGTCCGCCCGCCAGGATCGACAGCTCTCCGGCGGCCGCCCGGTCCACGCTGCCCATCACCGGCGCGTCGGTCAGCGTGACCCCCTCGGGGAGGCGGGCTGCCAGTTCGGCGATCGCGTCGGGGCCGACGGTCGAGGTGTCGATCCAGTGGGTGCCCGGCCGCAGGGCCGGGAGGACGGAGCCGGCCACGGCCCGGGCGGCGGCCGGGTCGGCGAGCATCGTGATGACGACGTCGGCCCCGGCGACCGCCTCCCCCGGGCCGTCGGCGAGACGGGCGCCCTCCGCGACCAGCGGGCCGGCCTTGTACGGGGTGCGGTTCCAGACGGTCAGCGGGTGGCCGGCGGCGAGCAGGCGACGGGCCATGGGCAGGCCCATGGTGCCGAGGCCGAGGAATGCGATCTTCTGCATGGCCCCGACGCTAGGACCCGCCGAGGCATGCGACAAGCGAATGTCTAGCATGGCTGCCATGCCCGATTCACATGGCTCGTACGAGGTGTTCCTGCGGGTGGCCCGGGACGGTTCCTTCACCGCCGCCGCCCGGCACCTCGGGTACACCCAGTCCGCCGTCTCCCGTCAGGTCCAGGCCCTGGAGGAGGAGTGGGGAACCGCCCTGTTCGACCGGCTGCCGCGCGGGGTGCGGCTGACCGAGGCCGGACGGGTCCTGCTCCCGCACGCCGAGGGCGTGCGGGAGCGGCTTCGGGCCGCGCGGGCGGAGCTGGCCTCGCTGCGCTCCCTCGGCGGCGGCACGCTGCGGATCGGGGCCTTCGCCGCCGCCAACGTCTCCCTGGTACCGCGCGCCCTGGCAGCCTTCGGGGACCGGTACCCGGGCGTGACCGTCGTCCACTCGGAGGGGCCCTCCGCCAAGCACGCGGCGCTGCTGGCCGAGGGCGGTCTCGACCTGGCCGTACTGAGCACGCCCGCCGGGATCGCGCTGCCCGGACCGGAGTTGCACCACCTGCTGGACGAGCCGATGTACGTGGCACTGCCGCGCGGCCACCGGTACGCGGGGCGCGCCGTGCTGCACCTGCCCGAACTGGCTGACGAGGACTGGATCGAGGGGGACGTGCGTCCCGACCGGACCTTGCTGGCGCCCGCGTTGGCGGCGGGCTTCGTGCCGCGGGTGGTGTTCCGGGTCAACGACTGGACCGCCAAGCAGGGCTTCGTCGCCGCCGGGCTCGGCATCACGGTGCTGCCGGAGCTGGCGGCCGGGGCGGTGCGGCCGGACATCGTCCTCGTACCGGTCGACCCCGCGGACCTGCCCTGCCGGAAGGTGTACGCGGGCACTCCACGCGGCCTACGCCACTCCCCGGCGGTCGGGGCCTTCCTCTCCCTGCTGCGGTCCGCCGCCGGGCGACCGGAGCCGGCCGGGGGAATCCGCCCGCCCGTCCGGTGATCCGTCGGCACCTCCCGTCCCGGCGCCGTGTGAACCGGGGGGGGTCATGCCGGGGGGAATCCGGAGCAGGCCGGCCCTGCGGAGCCTGCCGAGCGGACCCGGGGCGGAGTACTCGTACACGCAAGGGGCCGGCCGGCGAGCGAACGGCCGGGAGCACGCGCCGGAGATCGCAGGAGCCTCCGCCCGGCGCCCCGCCCGCCGGGCCCGGGACACGCCGGGCCGGGCCGAGCCGGATCAGCCGATCCGCTCCGGGGCCGGCGGCCGCGCCGCGCCGCCCGGCCCTGCGGGGGCGCCGCCCGGCCGACGGCCGCGCCGCGCCGGGCGCGGGCCGTAGCGGCGTGTCCGGGGCCGGGCGTGGCAGACTCCGCGCGGAATCCCGAGCCCCCGTTCCGTTCCCCCACGGGAGGTCCCCCGTGCCGCACCGTCCCGCCCCCGCGTACACCCGGACCGCCGCCCTCGCCGCCGGGTCCCTGGTCCTCGTCCTGGCCGCCGGGGCCTCCCCCGCGGCGCCCGCGCCCGCACCCCCGCCCCCGGCCGCCACCGCGCCGCGGGCGACCTCCGTCGCGGCGGCGCCCGGGAGCACGACGGCCCTGGCCGGGTACGCCGTCCAGTCGACGGCGAAGGTCGCGGACACCGCCGCCGCCGTGTCCAGCCCCGGCTATCCGGCGACGGGCTGGTACCCCGCCGGGCCCCGGTCCACCGTGCTCGCGGCGCTGCTCGCCGCCGGGGTCCACCCCGACCCGTTCTACTCCGTCAACCAGAAGCGGATCCCCGCCGCGGACTTCACCGTGCCCTGGTGGTACCGGTCCGACTTCCTCGTCGCCGACACGAGCGCCCGTACGTACCTGGACTTCAGCGGGGTGATCTCCGCTGCCGACGTCTACGTCAACGGCCGCCAGGTCGCGGGCACGAGCACCGTCACCGGCTCCTACACCCGGCACGAACTCGACGTCACCGACCTGGTCAGGGCGGGCACCAATACGGTCGCGTTCCGGATCCAGCCGAACGACCCGCGGCGCCGCCTCACCATGGGCTGGCTCGACTGGCTGCAGCCGCCGCCCGACGAGAACATGGGGATCGTCCGCGACGTCACCGTGCGCCGGGGCGGCCCCGTCGCCCTGCGCGACGCGCACGTGGTGACCTCCCTGGCGCTGCCCGGGATGGCCTCGGCCGAGCTGACCGTCAAGGCCCGGGTGCGCAACGACTCGTCGGCCGCCCTCACCACGACGGTGTCCGGGACGGTCGGTCCGGCCGCGGTCACCGCGAGCGTCACCCTCGCCCCGCACGAGACCCGGACCGTGGTCTTCTCCCCCGCCGGCCACCCGGGCCTGCGGCTGGAGTCGCCCCGCGTGTGGTGGCCCGCCGCGATGGGCGGGCAGCCCCTGTACTCCCTCGACCTGACCGCGTCGGTGGACGGCCTGCCCTCCGACACCGCGCACGGGTCCTTCGGCATCCGCGACGTCCGGGCGCCGCTGAACGCCGACGGGGCGCGCCAGTACGTGGTGAACGGGCGCCCGCTGCTGATCCGGGCCGGCGGCTGGTCCCCCGACGAGTTCCTGCGCTGGGACGCCCGGTACGCCGAGGACCGGCTGAAGTACGCCGTCGACCTGGGCCTGAACGCGCTGCGCCTGGAAGGGCACATCGAGCCCGACGAGTTCTTCGACCTCGCCGACCGGTACGGGATCCTCACCCTGCCCGGATGGGAGTGCTGCGACAAGTGGGAAGGGGAGGTCAACGGCTCGGAGGCCGGGGAGCGGTGGGAGAGCGCCGACTACCCGGTCGCGAAGGCCTCCATGGCCGCCGAGGCCGCACGGCTGCGCGACCACCCCAGCGTGGCGTCCTTCCTCATCGGCAGCGACTTCGCCCCGAACCGGACGATCGAGCAGGGCTACCTCGACGCGCTGGAGGCCGCCGACTGGACGGCCCCGGTGGTCCCCTCTGCCTCCGCACGGTCCTCGCCGGTCACCGGGCGCTCCGGGATGAAGATGACCGGCCCCTACGACTGGGTCCCGCCGAACTACTGGTACGCCAAGCGGGAGGGCGGGGCGACCGGGTTCAACTCCGAGACCAGCGCCGGGCCGGACGTGCCGACCCTCGACACGCTGCGCCGGATGATGTCTCCGGCGGAGCTGGAAAGCCTGTGGAAGGAGCCCGCCGCGGCCCAGTACCACCGCTCGGCCTCGTCCACGTTCGCCACGCTCAGGCTGTACGACGCCGCCCTGACGGGGCGTTACGGCGCGCCGACGGGTCTCGACGACTACGTGCGCAAGGCGCAGCTCGCCCAGTACGAGGCCGTGCGGGCGCAGTTCGAGGCGTACGCCCGCAACGCGAAGGACGCCTCCGCGCCGTCGACCGGGGTCGTGTACTGGATGTTCAACAGCGGATGGACCTCGCTGCACTGGCAGCTGGTGGACCGCTACCTCGACCAGGGCGGGGCCTACTTCGGGGCGAAGAAGGCGAACGAGCCGCTGCACGTCCAGTACGGGTACGACAACCGCACCGTGTCGGTCGTCAACAGCCGCGCGTCCGCGGCCTCGGGCCTGACCGCGCGGGTGACCCTCTTCGACCCCGACGGCACGCAGCGGTACGACCGGACGGTGACGGGGCTGAGCGTGCCGGGCGGCGGCGCGAGCGGCACCGCGCTGACCCTGCCCGCGTCGGTCCCGGGCCTGGCCACCACCCACCTGGCGCGGCTGCTGCTCACCGACGCCGACGGGCGGGAGGTCAGCCGCAACGTCTACTGGCTCTCGACCCGCGCCGACGTCCTCGACTACTCCCGCAGCACCTGGTACCACACGCCGACCTCCGCGTACGCCGACCTCAAGGGCCTGAACTCGATGCCGCGGTCGGCCGTGGCGGCGACGGCGACCACCACGGCCGACGGCCAGGGGGTGTCGACGACGACGGTGACGGTACGCCACACCGGTACGGGCAGCGCCCCGGCCCTGCTCACCGACGTGCACCTGCTGGGCGCGGGGGGCGCGCCGCTGCTGCCCGTCCGGTGGAGCGACAACCAGATCACCCTCTGGCCCGGCGAGTCGGCGACGCTGACGGCGGCCTACCGCACGGCCGACCTCCGCGGAGCGGCACCGGCCCTGCGGGTCTCCGGCTGGAACACCCCGACGACGACGGTCCCGGCCGGCTGACCGGGGGCCCGGGGGCTTACGCCCGTGGGCGTACGCGTTGACGGATGTCCGTCCCGTGGGCCGATGGCCCGGCCGGCCCGGGTTCATAGCATTCGGACGTCGGATCAACGGACGGACGGATGGAGAGAGTTCGATGAAGCGCAGGACCCTGGCGGGGGCGGTCGTCTCCCTGCTGATGGCGGGCACGATCACGGGAACCGGTCCGGCACTGGCCGCCGTGCCCGCGGCCGACCCCGGACCGCCGGGCACCGCGATGGCCCTGCCCGCGCCCGGCGGGCACCGGCCGGTCGGGCGGACGGTGCTCCACCTGGAGGACGAGAGCCGGGCCGACCCGTGGGTGCCCGGGGAGCGCCGGGAGCTGATGGTCTCCCTCTGGTATCCGGCGGTGCGGCCCTCGGGAGTGCCCGCGCCGTACATGACCGGCCAGGAGTCCGCCCTCTACGTGAAGGCGAACAAGGCCTTCCTGGACGCCAACAAGGTGGTCCTGGCGGACGACGCCTTCACCCGGGTGACGACGCACTCGACCGTCGACGCCAAGCCGCTGCGGGTGCGCGGCGGGCTGCCGCTGGTGGTCCTGTCCTCCGGCTTCGGCATGCCCCGCGCCACGCTGACCGGACTCGCCGAGGAGCTGGCCGCCCGCGGGTACCTCGTCGCCGGGATCGGGCACAACCACGAGTCCACCGCCACCGCCTTCCCCGACGGGCACACGACCACCTGTGACGCCTGCGGCAAGGCACCCTGGCCCGAGGTGGGGGCCGTGCGCGCCCGGGACGTGTCCTTCGTGCTGGACCGGCTCACCGGGCAGGACGGCAAGGAGGCGGCGTGGAAGGACGGCGCCTCCGTCGACACGGACCGGATAGCGATGGTCGGGCACTCGGCCGGCGGCTTCAGCACGGTCCCGGCCATGCTGTCCGACCCGCGCGTGAAGGCGGGCGTCAACATGGACGGCGGCTTCCACGTCCTGCCCGACCGGCCGCTGGACCGGCCGCTGCTGATGATGGGACAGCCGGAGCGCGTGCCGGGCGGCCCCGACGCCAGCTGGCAGAAGACGTGGGAGGCGGCGACGGGCTGGAAGCGCTGGCTGAGCGTCGACGGCACCCAGCACCTGTCCTTCACCGACCTGGCGGTGCTGACCAAGCAGCTCGGGATCCGTTCCTTCCAGCCCCTGGACGGCGACCGGGTCGATGCCGCCACCCGCGCCTACGTGTCCGCGTTCGTCGAGACGCACCTGGGGTGCCGCGCGGCGCCGCTGCTCGACGGACCGTCCGAGCGGTACCCGGAGGTGCGGTTCCACCAGCCGTAGTCCGGCCGGTCCGGCCGGTCCGGCCGGGGGACGCGCGGGTTTCTTAGCGGAACGTTAGATCTGGGTGCCGGGCCTTGTCCGGGTCCGGCACCGGATCCATGCTCTGGGCACCCCCTCGTCCGGGGCGTTCCCCCTTCCCCATCAGGGACTTCCGTCTGGAGCCGCCATGTCCTCGTCCGCCGTCACGTCCGCGTCGCCGCACCGGGAGGAGCGCGCCAGGCGCCGCCTCGCCCTGATCGGCGGGTCCCTCGGCAACCTCGTGGAGTGGTACGACTGGTTCGTCTACGCGAGCTTCGCGATCTACTTCGCCGACTCCTTCTTCCCCGGCGACAATCCGACCACCCAGCTGCTGAACACGGCGGGCATCTTCGCGGTCGGCTTCCTGATGCGTCCGGTCGGCGGGTGGATCCTCGGCCGCGCCGCCGACCGGCACGGGCGCAAGAGCGCCCTCACCCTCACGGTCACCATGATGTCGGTGGCGGCCCTGATGATCGCCGTCGCGCCGACCTACGGCCAGGCCGGGTACTTCGGCGCGCTGGTGCTGCTGCTGGCGCGCCTGCTCCAGGGGATGAGCATCGGCGGCGAGTACGCGGCCAGCGCCACCTACCTCACCGAGGCATCGGCCCGCGACCGGCGCGGGCTGGGCTCGTCGTTCCAGTACGTGTCGATGACCTGCGGACAGCTGCTGGGCCTCGGCATCCTGATCACGATGCAGCACACGCTGACCCCGGCCGAGCTGTCGAGCTGGGGGTGGCGGATCCCGTTCGTCCTCGGGGCCCTGTTCGCGGTGGTGGTCTTCTGGCTGCGGCGGCGGCTCCAGGAGACCGACGCGTTCAAGGAGGAGTCCTCCGGGGAGGGCGCCCATGACGCCAGCGCGCGCGGCTCGCTGAAGGCGCTGTGGGAGCACCGGCGGCAGGCCGGGCTGGTGATGGCGCTGACCCTCGGCGGAACCGTGGCGTACTACACGTACACCACCTATCTGACCAAGTACCTGGTCGGCAGCGCGGGCATGGCCAAGACCACGGCGACGCTGGTGAGTTTCACCGCCCTCGCCCTCTTCGCCGTGCTCCAGCCCTTCGCCGGGATGCTGTCCGACCGGATCGGCCGCCGGCCGCTGCTGATCACCTTCGCGGTGGGCTGCACGGTCGGCACGTACCCGATCATGACGGCGCTCGGTTCGGCGAACTCGTACTGGTCGGCGCTGGGGCTGTCCCTGCTGGCCCTGGTGATCGTCACCGGCTACACCTCGATCAACGCGGCGGTGAAGGCCGAGCTGTTCCCGACCCGGGTGCGCGCCCTGGGCGTGGCGCTGCCGTACGCGGTCGCCAACGCGCTGTTCGGCGGGACGGCCGAGTACGTGGCCCTGTGGTTCAAGAGCGGCGGCCACGAGAAGATGTTCTTCTGGTACGTGTCCGGCTGCGCGCTGGTCTCGCTGGTGACCTACGTCCTGATGCCGGACACCCGGAACGCGGCGCTGAGCCGGGCCGAGGCGGCCGGGGCGGGCGCGGCCGGGGGCGGAGCCGCGTCGGCGAAGGCCGGTGCCGGGGCCGCCCGCTGATCCCTCGAACCCTCCGGAGGCCCGTTGTGCACGCACTGCTCGTCGAGGACGACGACCGCATGGCACGGGCCCTCGGCACCGCCCTCGCCCAGCGCGGGCACACGGTCCGCCGGGCGGCGCGGGCGGCGGACGCCCTGCGGCACGCCCGCGAGGCCGAGTTCGTCCTGCTCGACCTGGGGCTGCCCGATCTCGACGGGCTGGAGCTGCTGCGCCGGCTGCGTACGGTCTGCGACGCGCCGCTGATCGTGGTGACGGCGCGCTGCGAGGAGCGCGACGTCGTGCAGGGGCTGCGGGCGGGTGCCGACGACTACGTGGTCAAGCCGTTCCGGATGGCCGAGCTGATGGCGCGGATCGACAGCGTACGCCGCCGGTCGGGCGGACGCGCGGGAGCCGGACCCGCGCGCCGCTCCGGCGGGCCGGTGCGCAGCGGGGACGTCGAGGTGGACCCCGCGGGCCGTACCGTCACCGTGGCCGGCGCCGAAGTCCGGCTGACGCGGCGGGAGTTCGACGTGCTGGCCTTCCTTGCCGCGCGGCCCGGCGAGGTGCACTCCCGGGAGGAGATCCTGGACCGGATCTGGGGCGACGCCTTCCTCGGCGCCTCGCGTTCCCTGGACGTGCACGTCGCGGGCATCAGGGCGAAGACGGGCCGGTCCGGGCTGGTGCGCACGGTGCGCGGGTTCGGCTACCAGCTCGGCTCCCCCGCCGGGTGCGAGGACCGGGGTTCCGGCGCGTGAGGCGCAGGCTCCTCGCGGTGCTGATGGTGCTCATGGGGGCGGCCGCGCTGCTGCTGTGCGTTCCCCTGGCGGACGCGTACGCGCGCGGGCGGACCGAGCACCTGCTGCTGCAACGGCGTTCGGAGGCCGTGCGGTTCGCGGACCTCGCCGACCGGGCGGGTACGGAGGCCGACCGGGCGGAGCTGTCGGCCGAGATCGGCCGGTACGCCGAGCTGTACGGGGCCGCGGTGGTGGTCGTCGACCCGTCGGGGGCGACGGTGGCGCGGGCCGGTTCGGCCACGGCGCGGACTGCCCTGACCGGGCCCGGGGCCGCCTCGGCGGCGGAGGCCCGGGACCGGGCGCTGACGGGGCGTTCCACCGACCGGCTGCCGACGGTGCGGCCCTGGGGTCCGGCGCGGGTGCTGCTCGCCGAGCCGGTGGGGCGGGACGAGCGGGTCAGCGGGGCGGTGCTGCTGGCGGTGCCGACGGACGCCGCCCGGCGGGACGTGGCGGTCCGCTGGTCGCTGATCGCCGCCGGGGCGGCGGCCGCCTTCGCGGCGGCGGCGCTGGTGGCGGCGGGGATCACGCGCTGGCTGATGCGGCCGCTGCTGGACCTGGACCGGGCGGTGGAGGGGCTGGCCGCCGGGAGCCTCGGCGCGCGGGCGGCCTCCGACACGGGCCCGCCGGAACTGCGCAGGCTGCGGCGGCACTTCAACGCCATGGCGCAGGCCCTGGCCGAATCCATCGGCCGGCAGCGGGACTTCGTCGCCGACGCCTCGCACCAGCTGCGCAATCCGCTGGCGACGCTGGTGCTCCAGCTGGAGAACGTCGAGCCGCACGTCGCCGCCGGTCCCGGCCGGGCCGAGCACGCCCGCGCGCTGGAGGAGACGGAGCGGCTGGAGGAGCTGCTCGACGGGCTGCTGGCACTGGCCCGGGTGGAGTCGGCGGCGCCCGGGCTGTGCGAGCAGGACGTGGCGTCGGCGGTACGGGAGCGGGTCGGCGCGTGGCTGCCGGTGCTCCGGGCGGCCGGTCTGGAGCTGGTGGTCTGCGGCCCGCCCGGGGAGCTGGCGGCCCGCGCCCTGCCGGACGCGGCGGGCCGGGTCCTGGACGCGGCCCTGGACAACGCGGTGAAGTTCGTCCCGCGCGGCGGCCGGGTCGAGGTGTGCGCCCGGCGGGACGCGGACGGCTCGGCGGTGGTGCGGGTCGCCGACGACGGGCCGGGCGTTCCCGAGGAGCAGCTGGAGCTGCTGCCGAGGCGGTTCGCCCGCGCGCCCGCGCACCAGAACGTGCCCGGCAGCGGGCTGGGGCTGGCCATCGCGGACGAGATCGCCCGGGCCAGCGGCGGCCGGCTCGGTGTCGGCGGCAACCTGCCGCGCGGGCTGGCGGTGGAGCTGCGGCTGCCGCCGCCGTGACGGCTCAGCCGTACACGGAGCGGTAGTGGGCGGCGGCGCCCGGGTGGAGGGGGACCCGTCCGGTCGAGATGGCGAACCGGGGCTCCAGCCGTGCCCCCGCGGTCACCTCGCGCAGGAGGTCGCGCCACCGGTCGAACACCACGCGCAGCAGGGCGCTCGCGGCGTCCGCGGGCACCGTGTCCCGGGCGAGGAGGTAGTTGCCGACGCCGACGGTGCCGACCGGCGCGGTCAGACCGTACGCCCCGGCGGGGAGGGCGACGGCCGTGTACACGGGGCCGTGGCGTTCGCGCAGCGGGCCCACGTGGCCGTCGAGCGGGAGGAAGCGCAGCGGCAGCTCCCGGGCCAGTTCCGTCAGCGCGGGGGTGGGGACGCCGCCGGACCAGAAGAAGGCGGCGACGGCGCCCGTGCGCAGGGCGGCGACCGATTCGGCGAGGCCCATCAGGCGCACGTCCGCCGGGGCCGGGCCCGCGCCGGCGGCGGCGGCGCCGGTGAGGCCGGCCGCGCGCAGGACGCGTCCGGCGACCACCTGGGCCCCGGACCCGGCGGCGCCCGCGGCGACGGCGCGTCCGGCGAGGTCGGCCACGGCGTGCACGGGTCCGGCGGCGGGGACCACCAGGTGCGTGTGGTTGACGTAGACGCGGGCCAGCGCCGTCACCGCGACCGGCCGGGGGAACGGCTCCCGGCCGAGCACCGCGTCCTCGGCGACGTCGGCCGTGGCCAGGGCCAGGTCCGCGGAGCCCTCGTCCAGCCGCCGCAGGTTGTCCACGCTCGCGGCGGTGTCCACGGGCACCAGCTCCAGCGGGCCCGCTTCGGCGGCGGCCCGTGCCAGTGCCTGGCCGAAGGCGTTGTACGGGCCTCCGCGCGGCCCGGTCGCGAGCCGCAGCGGCCGCACCGGCCCGGCGTCCGCCGCACACCCGGCGAGCGCCGCGCCGACCGCACCGAGCCCGGCCCGTATCAGCCCCCGCCGTCCAGGGCTCCTCCCCGTATCCGTCACGTCGGCAGGGTAGCCACTCACGGCCCGAAGGTGCCGGGCGCCCGGGGTGCGTGGACACGCCCTCGGGGAAACGTCATGGTTGCGTGACAGGACTGCCACAACGGCGCAGCGCGGGAACTCCGGCGGGGCGGGGTGCCGTGTACCTGCACGTGCCGGTGCGGGGCCGGCCTGGAGACATCGAGGAGCACCCCATGCAGTACACAGCAGGCCCGCGCCGCACGGCGGCGGCGCTCGTGGCGGCCGCCGCGGCAACCGTCCTGATGACGGGCTGCGGCCCGACCGACGACGGGGCGGCCGGGACGCCGTCGGCGCCGCCCGCCGCTTCGGTGCCGGCGAAGCCGACGCCCACGGGCGGCACCGGGGGCACGGGGGGCTCCGCCACGGGCGGCGGGGGCGGCACCGCGCCGACGCCCTCGGCGTCCGCCCCGGGCGGCGGCGGGGCGAAGCCCTGCGCCGACGACGGGGTCAAGGTCTCGGACGCCGAGCAGGCCGCGGTCCGGCCGCCCGGTACGGGCACGGGGGCCGCCATCGTCTCCGTCACCAACACCTCGAAGCACGCCTGCACCCTCAGCGGGTTCCCGACGGTCGCCGGGGCGGGCAACGGCTCGCCGGGCAAGAACGTTCCCCTGGCCGTCACCCAGAGCGGGAAGGCCTCGGCGGTCACGCTGGCGCCGGGCGCCCGCGCCTGGACGAAGCTCACCTTCGTCAACGTCCAGGGCGAGGCGGACGGTTACTGCGTGTCCGGCGCCACTCCCGCCAGCTTCCCGACCATGGTGATCGGCGTGCCGGGCGCGGGCTCGCACCAGATCGCGATGACCGACGGCGTCTTCGCCGAATGCGACAACAAGGCGACGGTCACCGCCTTCTCCTCCGTCAAGCCCACCTGAGCGGGGGCGCGGGGTGGTGCGCCCCGCGGGCCGCGCCGATACTTCACGGGCAGCCCGGTCTGACCACGGAGGGGAAGCGATGAGGCTCGACAGGATGTTCCGCACCGTCTTACGGGGGCGGGGACCCCGCGCGGGGCTGGTGGCCGCGGCCGTACTGGCCGCGGCCACGGCCGCTGCGGCGGCGGGGCCCGCGTACGCCGCGGAGCGGTGCGCGACCGGGTCGCCCGCGGCGGCACCCGTGCAGGTGGCGCAACTCCCCGACTGGGTCGAGTCGATCGCCGTCGACGGGCGGGGCCGGATGTTCGCCACCGCCTACTTCAGCGGCCGGGTCTACCGGATCGACGCGCCGGGCAGCGCCCCGGTGGCGCTGACCGGGGACGTCGGGGCCAACGGCGGGATCGTCGTCCGCTCCGACGGGCAGCTCCTCGTCGGCACCGGCAACGACCTCGCGCACTCGCTGACCGGTGACCTGTTCCCCACCTCGCGGCTGCTGCGGGTGGACCCGGACTCGGGCGCGGTCAGTACGTACGCCTCCGGCCTGGGCGGGATCGACGGGGTCGCCCTCGCCCCCGACGGGACCGTGTACACCACGACCCTCGGCGGCCGGAACATCGGCCGGGTCACCCCCGACGGGCGGGTGGACCCGGCCTGGGCGCGCGTCCCGCAGCCCAACGGGATCGCGGCCTCCCCGGACGGGGGCGAGGTGTACGTCGTGCAGACCACGGTCGCCCCGGGGCTGTACCGGATACCCGTCGGCGATCCCGGGCACCCCCGGCTGTGGGTCTCCGCCGGCGCCCTCGACGCCCTGGCCCTGCCGGACGGGCTGACCCTCGACGGCCGGGGCCGCCCTCTGATCGCCACGCACGCGGCGGGAGAGGTCTGGCGGGTCGAGGACGGGCGGCTGTGCTCCGTGGAATCGGGGCTCCGCCTCTCGACCCAGATCACCTACGGGCACGGCGACCGGGGCTTCTCGGCGGGCCGGCTCTACCGGGCGGGCGTCGACGGGAAGGTCTACGAGGTCCCGGGCGGCGCCGAACCCGGCCGCTGAGCCCGCCCGGTCCGCATGGCGCGGGCCCCGCGCGGGCGCGTGCGGACCCGCGCGGGCGCGTGCGCCGGCCCGCGTCAGGTCCAGGGGAGGGTGCGCCAGGGGCTGGCCGGGTCCGTGGCCAGGGCGCGGTGGGTGCCGAGGGCGGTCTCGTACCACTCCCCGAACTCCTCCTCGTCGAAGTGGAGGCAGCGGCCGAGCACGTAGGCGGCCGAGAACTCCTCCCACGAGCGGTAGTTGACCTGGACGAGCCGGCCCGCGCGGACGACCGCCGCCTCCGCCTCCCGCAGGGAGCACAGACGGGCGGCGAGTCCCCAGCGGGCCATGGCGGAGGCCCGGCCGTAGTCCCATGCCTCGACGGAGCGGACGAACCCGCCCTCGGGGAGCAGGCCGTCGGCGCGGAACCGCGCCTCGTAACGGGCGATCCGGCCGATCAGCCGCTGGACGCCGGCGACCTGGCCCTCGGTCTCCGCCTCGGTGACGGTGCGGCCCCGGCTGACGCCGTCGGGCGTCAGCCGGGGTTCGGCGGCGGCCTCGGCGCGGCGGCGCACGACGTTGCCCGCGGCCTGGCGCCAGTGGTCCACGTCGACGGGGCCCGCGAAGTCGAGCGCCATGGAGCGGCGCAGTTGCAGGACGAACTCCCAGACGCCGCTGACCATGTCGGCGCCCAGCAGGCGCTCCTCGGTGTCCACCCAGTCCTCCCGGGTGGTGACGCCCCACCAGCGCTCCAGCGTGCGCTTCTCGTCGAGGTAGCCGCAGCCGTGGTAGGCCATGGAGTTCCAGTAGCGGCCGTTGCGCACGTTGATGTGCGCGCCGACTGCGAGGCCGAAGGCGACCTGGCCGCTGCGGGGGCCGCCGACCTCCAGGGTGTGGACGGCGTCCCGGGCGAGGCCGGGCCGGTCGACCGGTGCGGAGTGCCGCTGCCACAGGGCGCGGCCCTCCGGTCCGGCGGGCAGCACGCCCTCGCAGGGGCTGCCGGGGTTGACGACGAGGTAGGGCGGGTCGTCCGGGTTCCAGACCTTTGCGAACCAGCCCAGGTCGTAGCAGTTGTAGACGGGGTCGGGGGCGGGCGGCGGCAGCATGCCGCCCGTGTAGACGGCCAGGCACATGGTCTGGGTCCCCGGGTTCCAGTACGGGTGGAAGCGGGTGTTCCCCGGGTTCGCGTCGACGTCCGCCCGCGACTCCATCATGTACAGGTCCGCGCGGGCGACGAGGTCGTAGTACGCGGGCCAGTCGCCCCGCGTCCGCGCCTCGTACAGCCCCCGCTCGACCGCGCTCGGTGCCTGCCAGCCCTGCGCCGGCGCCGTCGGACCGGGCGGGACCCCCTGTTCGTGACCTGCTGTCAAACCCATGGGCAAACCCTAAGGGGTGGATCTTGCGGGCCGGTGCGCCGGTCTCAGCCCGCCGGGCGGGGGTCGACCGGGGTGAGGACGCCGAGGCGGTCCTCGACCGCCTGGGCGGCGTCCAGGCAGAGGTCCTCCCGGAAGGCCCGTCCGACGATCTGGACCCCGCCGGGCAGTCCGTCGTACAGCCCGGTCGGCACGGCCACCGCGGGGACGCCGACGAAGCTGGTGGCGGTGCACAGCCGCATGGCCCTCGCGACGCGGTCCCGGCCGGCGCGGTCGCGGGACTCCAGCCCCGGCTCCACGGGCGGTTCGGTGAAGGAGGGGCCGAGCAACAGCGGGTACTCGTCGAGGAACTCGGCCCAGGAGCGGCGGATGCCCAGCCAGGCGCCCGTCAGCCGGACGAGCTCGGCGGCGGTGGCGGGCGGGGTCCGGTCCATCGCCATCTGGATGTAGCGGTCCCCGCCTTCGCCGAGGAGCGTGCGCACCACCGGCCAGTTCGGGGCGAATTCGGTGATGGTGATCCGGTCGTACGCGTCGAGGGCCTCGTCGAGCCGGGGCACGTCCGGGACCTCGCGCACCTCGTATCCGGCGTCGCGGAGGGCTCCGGCCGCGTCGGCGACGGCCGCGCGGACCGCCGGGTGGACGCCGTGCCCGCCGGGGTCGGCCACCACCGCGACCTTCAGGGGGCCGGGGAGCGGGGGCCCGTACGCGGGGACGGGTACGGCCCGGGGGTCGCGCGGGTCGGTGCCTGCCAGTGCCTCGTACGCCAGCCGCAGGTCGGCCACGCGGCGGGCGAGGGGGCCGTCGGTGACCAGCGCCTGGGAGGCCGGGCCCGGGTCGTCGGGGCCGAGGACGCGGTGGTCGGCGGGGAAGCGCCCGGTGGTGGGCTTGAGCCCGGCCACTGCGCAGAACTGGGCGGGGATCCGGATGGAGCCGCCGGAATCGTTGCCGAGTCCGAGCGCCGCCATGCCGGTGGCGACGGCGGCCGCGTCGCCGCCGCTGGTGCCGCCCGGGGTGCGGGTGGGGTCCCACGGGTTGGCGGTGTCGCCGTAGAGCTCGCTGCGCGTGTGCATTCCGGCGAGGACCAGGGTGGGCATGTTGGAGTGCCCGATCGGCACGGCGCCGGCGGCGCGCAGCCGGGCCACGGGGGGCGCGTCGGCGGCCGCCGTGAGGTGCCGGAAGCGTTCGACGCCGAAGGTGGTCGCCGCGCCCTCGACGGGGGTGGTCTCCTTCACGGTGAACGGCACGCCCGCGAGGGGGCCGAGCGGTTCGCCGGCGGCCCGGCGGCGGTCCGTTGCGGCGGCCGCTTCGAGCGCCCGGTCCGCCATGAGCCGGGTCACCGCGTTCACCGCCGGGTTGACCTCGGCGATCCGCTCCAGGTGGCTCTGGACGAGCTCCACCGCCGACACCTCGCCGCCGCGTACGGCCCGCGCCTGTTCGGCGGCCGGCCGCCGCCAGAGGGCTTCGTCTGTTTCCCGCATGGTCCGGGTGCTCCCTGCTCGTTCCTGATGCGCTGCGGCGCAACGCGATGTGATGCGCTTGCATCGGAACAATAGCCGAGGAACCGATGCGGCCGCATCGAATAAACTGGGCGGCGTACGAACGTGCGGCGGGCGGCCCGGCGGGCCGGAACAGGAAGGCGGGTGCGCGTGCCCAGACAGGTGGACCACGAGGGGCGGCGCCGTCTCATCGCCGAGGCCGTGTGCCGCCTCGCCGACGAGCGCGGGCTGGAGGGCGTCACGCTGCGCGACGTCGCCGCCCGCGCGCAGGTGTCGATGGGCGCCGTGCAGCGGTGCTTCGCCACCAAGGAGGAGATGCTGCTCTTCGCCCTGGGGTACGTCGGCGAGGCGATCGGCGAGCGCGTACGGGCCCGGCTGGTCCGCAGCCCCGCCCAGTCGGCCGCGTCCCGCCTGGGCCACGCGGCCACCGAGGTCGCACTGCTGCGCGAGGAGCACCGGGCCGAGGCCCGGGTCTGGCTCGCCTTCGTCGCGCAGGCCGCCGTCAGCGCGCCGCTGGCCGGGACGCTGAAGGCGAACTACGCGGCCCTGCAGGCGGCGTTCGCCCAGCTCATCGCGGAGGCCCGCGAGGCGGCGGACGGCCCGGCGGAACTCGACCCGCAGCGGGAGGCCCGTGCCGTCCTGGCCCTCGCGGACGGCCTCACCACGCACGTCCTGATCGGGCACCTCTCCCCCCGGGAGGCCGAGGAGGTGCTCCACGCGCACCTGCGCGGCCTGTGGGAGGGGCCTTCCGGCGGCCGGTGACGACGACGCCGCGGGCCTGTGAAAGAGTTCCGGCGGAGCGCGAACGACAGGACGGAAGGACTCCCCCACCATGCACACTGCCGACCGGATCGACCACGGGGCGGCGGTCGCGGCGGAGACCGCCCGCTTCGCGGCCCTGCTCGCGGACGCCGACCTGACGGTCCCCGTACCCACCTGCCCCGGCTGGACGCTGGCCGACCTGGTCCGGCACGCCGGCGGCGTGCACCGCTGGTTCTCGGTGCTGCTGCGGCAGCGGATCCAGCAGCCCCCGGCGAGCCGCGAGGTGGACCTGCGGCTGCCCGCGCGGGAGGACGGTTACGCCGAATGGCTGAGGGCCGGCGCCGCCGAGGCGGCCGAGGTGTTCGCCGGCACCGACCTCGACGCCCCGATGTGGGTGTGGGGCGCGGACGGGCACGCCCGGTTCTGGGTCCGCCGGATGCTGTTCGAGACGCTGGTGCACCGCGTCGACGCCGAGCGGGCCCTCGGGCTGGCACCGGTCGTCGACCCGGGGCTCGCGCGGGACGGCGTGGACGAGTTCCTGGCCAACCTGCCCTTCGCCGTGCTGTTCGCGCCGGGCGTCGCCCACCTGCGCGGATCCGGCGAGGCCGTCCGGTTCCGCTGCACCGACACCGACGGGAGCTGGCTGGTGCGACTGCGGCCCGACGGTTTCGGCCTCGACGCGGACCTCGACGCGGACGGGCTCCCGGCTCCCGCCGAGGCGGAGGTCCGGGCGGGCGCCGCGGACCTCCTGCTCCTGCTCTACGGCCGGCTGGACCGCACGGCGCCGGGCGTGGAGAGCGCGGGGGACGGGGAACTGCTCGACCGCTGGTTCGCCAACTCGGCTTTCTGACGGGCGGCCGCGGCGCGGAACGGGACGTGCGGATCCCGGGGGGCTGTGTCAGCGTGAGAGGGCACATGACCCGCCGAAGGGATCCTCACGTGGCGTCTCCTGGTGACCCGCCGTCCGTCGCCGCCCTCGCGGCACAGGCCCCACCCCTCACGGAGCGGGCCCTCGCGGAACGGCCCCCCGGGCAGGCGCCGACCGAGCTGTGGGCGCTGGGCCTGGTGATGGCCGCGACCCCGTGTTCGGCGCGCGAGGCGAAGCAGATCCTGCTGGCGGCGGCCGACCGGGCCCGGATCACCGCCCCGCAGGCCGCGGAGGCGATGGTCGCCGGGTCGCTGGGCCTGCCGGTGCCCGGGCGGGTGGAACGGGCCCTGCACAGGGCGGTGCAGGCGGCCCGCACCCCGCTGCCGCCCGGCGCGTTCCGGACCGTAGGGATCCTGCCGAGCCGTCCGCGGACCGAGGAGGTCCTGTCGCGCCTGCGCGGCTGCCAGGCCCGCCTCGCGGCCGCCCCCACGGACCCGGGCACGCTGCGGGCCATGGACGACGTGGCCTACACCCTGTGCGTCCTGATGGGCCGTCCGACCACCCACGAGGCCGTCCTGGCGGCCGAACGGCACCTCTGCGCCCCGGAGTAGGGCGCCCGCGTCACCAACGGACGGGGAGTTCCCGTACGCCGCGGATCAGCATGCCGTGCACCCAGGAGAACTCGGAGGCGTCGGCGTCGCCCTCCAGGTCCGGGAAGCGCTCCAGCAGCGAGCGCAGCGCGATGCGGCCCTCCATCCGGGCCAGCGGAGCGCCGAGGCAGTAGTGGAGCCCGTGGCCGAAGGCGACGTGGCCGCGCGCGTCACGGCGGATGTCGAACCGGTCCGGGTCCTCGAAGCGCGCCGGGTCGCGGTCCGCGTCGGCCATGCCGATCAGGACGACGGAGCCCTTGGGGATCACCACCCCGCCCATCTCCACGTCCTCCAGGGCGAGTCGCTCGGTGGAGGTCTCCACCGGCCCGTCGTAGCGGAGCATCTCCTCGATGGCTCCGTCCAGCAGGCCCAGGTCCCCGCGCAGGTCGGCGTACTGGTCGGGGTGGGCGAACAGTGCGCGCATCCCGTTGCCGATCATGTTCACGGTGGTCTCGTGCCCGGCGATGAGCAGCAGGACGCACATGCCGATCAGCTCGGACGGCGAGAGCCGGTCGCCGCCCTCGTCGACGGCGTGGATCATCGCGCTGAGCAGGTCGTCGCCCGGTTCGGCGCGCTTGGCGTCGATGAGCCCGGTCAGGTACCGGGTCATCTCCTCGTACGCGGCGGCCTCGGCTTCGGCGCTGGTGCGGGCGACCGCCTCGTTGGACCAGCCCCGGAACGCCTCCTGGTCCAGGGTGGGCACGCCGAGCAGTTCGCAGATGACCGTCATCGGCAGCGGGAAGGCGAAGGCCTCCACCAGGTCGGCCCGGCGGGCCTCGTTCGCCTCCATGGCGTCCAGGAGGTCGTCGGTGATCTGCTGGACGCGCGGGGCCAGCGCCTCGATCCGGCGCGGGGTGAACGCCCGTACCACCAGGCGCCGCAGGCGGGTGTGGTCCGGCGGATCGGCCATCAGCATGTGGACGAGCGCGGGGTGGTCCTGCTGCAGGTTGATGATCTGGCCGACGTCCCCCGAACGGTGCCAGTCGCGGCTCAGCCGCGGGTCGGTGAAGGCCGTACGACAGGCCTCGTGGCCGACGACCAGCCACATGTCCTCGCCGTCGGGGGTCCGTACGCGGTGCACGGGTCCCCGCTCCCGCAGCGCCGCGTAGACCGGGTACGGGTCCCGTACGAAGTCCGGGCTGAGTTCCAGCAGATCGACGACGGCAGGCTGAAGTGCCATTCCATTCCCCCTGAATCGAATGCGTCGCGGCGCCGCGGCGCCGCGTGTTCACCCCAGAGTAGTCGCGGTGTCACTCCGGGGGGCCGGGCGGCCTTCCGGTCCCGGTTGGACCGCGCGTCGATGCATTGCGGCGCCCTGAGTGGGCAGACGCCCACCGGAGATCGGAGAAGCCATGATCATTCTGGGCGTCATACTACTGATCGTCGGCTACGTGGCCGGCATAGCCATCCTCTGGACCATCGGCATCATCCTGGTCCTCGTCGGCCTCGTCCTGTGGATCCTGGGATCCGTCGGCCACGCCATCGGCGGACGACGGCATTACTGGTAGCGGCGCCGGAGCAGCCGTACGGGCCGGTACGGGCCGGAGGGTCCATCCCCCGGCCCGTACGCCGACGCCCGCCGACCGTGCCGGTCAGACCCCGGCGCCGCGGTCCTCGGGCAGTCCGGTGCCACCCATGCGCGTGAGCAGGGCACTGAGGGCCCCGACTTCGGCCGGGGCCCACTCGGGCGCCGCGAAGACCTCGGCGGCGACCTGGTCGGCGGCCTTGAGGCAGTCCGCCAGCCGCTCGCGGCCGGCCTCGGTCAGGGCCGCGTAGGCGACGCGGGCGTCGCGGGCGTCGGCCTCGCGCACCACCAGGCCGATCCGCTCCAGCGGGCCCAGCCCCCGGGTCACGCCGGAGGCCGTCAGCCCCAGCGCCCCGGCGAGGTCGACGCGCCGCATCCGGCCGCCCTCCGCCCGCCCGAGGTGGAGCAGGACCATGAAATCGGCCAGGCTGACTCCGTACAGCGACCCCAGCCGGGAGTCGAACCGTCGCACCAGGGCCGTCTGGGCCTTCACCAGGCGCAGGGACACATCCAGCGCATCACTCATTGCTACCTCCTTGACTCCTCAAGCATCCACCGAAAAGCTTGAGGAGTCAAGGAGTGGTCGAGCGTCTCGTCCGGGGTCGCGGCGGGAAGTGGCGTATCGTCCTCCCGATCCCGAATCCGGAGGCACCGACCATGGGGCTCGTGGGCCTGCTCCTGCTGAACGGCTTCGCGCTGGCCGCGTTCGCCTGCGGCCGCCTCGCCGTCCGGCTGGTGCGCCGCGCCCCCGGCTGGGCGTACACGGTCGCCCCGCCGCTGGCGGTCATCGCCACCGGCTGGGCGCTGGGGTGGCTGATGTGGCCCTCGTACGCGGCCGCCCCGGCGGTACTGGTGTGGTGGCTGGGCGGGCTGACCGGCGCCGCCACCTGGTGGACCTGCCAGGCCCGCACCCACCGGCGGCGCCACTGACCCCGCCGCCCAGGGGGTGTCCGCGAAGTCGCGCCTGCCCCGCGGGGTCCGGCACGGCCCGCCCTCCGGGCGGACGGCGCCGCTTCGCGGACACCCCCTAGGCTGGGCCCGTGACGACGAACGCGGAGACGGGCGGGGGCGACGGCGGGCGGCTGCTGTACGGGTGCATGGGGCTGGGCGGCAGCTGGGACCCGGGCCCCTACGGCCCGCAGGACGTCGACGCGGCCGAGGAGGCCGTGCACGCCGCCCTGGACATCGGGATCACCGTCTTCGACCACGCCGACATCTACCGGCACGGCAAGTCCGAGGCGGTCTTCGGCGAGGTACTGGAGCGGACGCCGGGGCTGCGGGAGCGCATCACCCTCCAGACCAAGTGCGGGATCCGCCTCCCCGGCGCCGACGGCGGCCCCGGCATGTACGACCTGCGCGGCCCGGGCATCGTGCGCCGGGTCGAGGAGAGCCTCCGGCGGCTGCGGACCGACGCCGTCGACGTGCTCCTGCTGCACCGCCCCGACCCCCTCGCCGACCCCGGCGAGATCGCCTCCGCCCTGATGTCCCTGCACGGCCGCGGACTGGTGCGCGCCTTCGGGGTGTCCAACATGGGCGCCCCGCAGATCGCCCGCCTCCAGGCGCGCCTGGACGTACCGCTGGTCGCCAACCAGCTGGAGATGAGCCTGCACAGCCGCGCCTGGGTGGAGTCCGGGGTGCTGCTCAACACCCCCGAGGGCGCCGGCCACGGCTTCGCCTTCGGGACGCTGGAGCACTGCCTCGACCACGGCATCCGGCTCCAGGCCTGGGGTGCGCTCGCCCAGGGCCGGTTCACGGGCCGTCAGCGGACACCGGCCGAGCGGGCCACCGCCGCCCTGCTCGGGGAGCTGGCGCGGAAGAAGGGCACCACCCCCGAATCGGTGCTGCTGTGGTGGCTGACGCGGCACCCGGCGGGCGTCGCGCCGGTGATCGGCACGGCGCGCCCCGACCGGATCCGCGCCTGCCGCGACGCGGCCCTGAACCCGCCCGACCTCACGCACGAGGAGTGGTACGAGCTGTGGACGACCGCCCGGGGCGCTCCGCTGCCCTGATCACCCGCACCGGCGGCCGCCCGTGGCTGCGGCCGCTCGTCCCGCCGGTCACCCGTCCCGGCGGCCGGGGGCGAGGTGGGCCACCACCTCGGCCAGGTCCTCGCACACCTCCTCGATCTTGAGGCGGATGTTGTTCTGCTCGGTCACCATGGCCGACAGCAGCAGTCCCGTGAGCGCCGCCGAACCGTTGAGGGCCTGGAGGTTGACCATGACCTCCAGCAGGCTGTGGTGGGCGAACGGCCCGGCCTGGTCGATCGCCGCCCCCACGGCCACCACGGACACCAGCAGGGCACAGGGCGCGCTGCCGGCCAGCTGGAAGCGGACGGCGGCCCAGATGAGCAGCGGGAAGACCAGGAACAGCAGCGACAGGCTGCTGCGTGTGGCGAGCGCCGTCACGACGCCCGCCGCCGCCATCAGCGCGAGGGCCTCGGCCACCCGGTAGGGGTCCCGGGGCCGCCGGGCCCGGCGCAGGACCAGCAGCAGCGGGGTCACCAGCAGTACGCCCATGGTGTCCCCGGCCCACCAGGCCGACCAGACGCCCCAGAACTTCGCCGCCGGCAGGTCCCCCGTGAACAGCAGCGTCCCGGCGCCGCCGGTGGCGCTGACCAGGGTCGGCAGCAGGCCGCCCGCGAAGACCAGCGCGAGCCCGTCCCGCAGCCGGTCGAGCTCGGGCCGGAAGCCGGCGCCGCGCAGCAGGGCGTACGCGCACAGCGGGGCCAGGGTGTTCCCCGCGACGATGACGAGGTCGACGGCGCGGAACGAGCTGATCCCCTCGATGGCCAGGTAGGTGCCGAGGGCGATGCCCGGCCAGACCCGCGGTCCGAACCAGAGCAGGGCGGCGAGGGCGATGCCGGTGGGCGGCCACAGGGGTGTGACGACCGAGCCCTCGACGACCACCTGCCGCAGCAGGCCGAGCCGGCCGCTCAGGTAGTAGGCGGCGGCGACCCCGAGGATCCGCAGGAGCGCCTCGGACGGACCTCGCCATTGCACGGTGCGCACCACAGCATCAGACAACAGCCCGGCCGCCGCGACGGGGCGTGACACGCCCGGCGGGCTTCAGGGGCCCGCCACCGGGGCGGGGCGTGACACGCCCGGCGGGGCTCAGGGCCCCGCCGCCGCGTCGTGGCTGAGGACCAGCACCGCGGCGTCGTCGGCGTGCCCGGTGGAGTCGGCCACCTTCATCACCTCGGCCGCCAGCTCGTCGGGGTCGCCGCCCGCCGCCTCCCTGACGATCCGCAGCACCCGTTCCAGGCCCACCTCGATCGGGAACGCCGGGCCCTCGACCACGCCGTCGGTCAGCAGGACGATCGAGCCCGGCTCCGTCAGCCGGCGCCGGGTGACGGCGTAGCGGGCGCCGGGGACCGTGCCCAGGGGCGGACCGCCCGCGTCCTCGGCGAGGCCGTACCGGCCGGCGGCGGTGGCCCAGACGGTGGGCACGTGGCCGGCCCGGGCGCTGGCGAGGTCTCCGGTGCGCGGGTCGTAGCGGAGCAGGCTGCACGTGGCGAACAGCTCGCTGTCGAGGGAGAGCAGTACGTCGTTGGCCCGGCCGAGCACCTCGCCCGGGTCGGCGACCACGGCTCCCACGGCGCGCAGGCAGACCCTGACCTGTCCCATGAAGGCGGCGGCGGCCACGTCGTGCCCCTGCACGTCGCCGATGGAGAAGGCGAGGGCGTCCCCGGCCACCCGGAACCCGTCGTACCAGTCGCCGCCGATCTCCAGGCCGTGCTGGGCGGGCGCGTAGCGGGCGGCGGTGCGCAGCCCCGGCAGGACGGGGAGGGAGGAGGGCAGCATCTCGCGCTGGAGGGCTTCGGCCAGCTCCACGCGTGCGTGCTGGAACCGCGCCCCTTCCCGCGCCTGGGCGCTGAGCCGTCCCAGCATGCTCAGCAGGTCGGCGCTGTCGGGCCGGTGCGGTTGGCGCCGAGGGGTCACGGACCCCTCCGGGGTATGTCCATGGTCTCCTCTGCTCCCGCCGCGCGAAGATCCAGGGCCATCATATTTCGGCCGGACGGATTCCGCCGGGTGCCCGGTGCGGGCCCGTCCCGGAGGAGGACACCCCCTAGCGGAGCAGGAGGGCGCCGGGGGCCTGGTGCTCGATGATCTCCACCAGCCAGTCGAAGACCGTCGGGCCGCGGCCCTCGCGGGCGGCCGCCAGGTCCCGGGCGACCCCCTCCCGGTTGGTGGGGTGGCAGCGGCCGAGCCGGTCCTCCAGTACCCGGGCGGTCTCCGCGTGGCCCAGGGCCCGCCGGGACTGCCGGTGGTCGTGCCACTCCAGCGTGAAGCGGCCGTCCTCGGGCGTGCCGAACCCCCCGCGCAGGCAGTCGTTGAAGGCGTCGAGGTTCTTGCCGAAGTAGCCGCCGGGGCCGTTGACGGCCTCGCCGACCTCCCGCCAGAAGTCGTCCAGGGTGAGGATCCGCCGGCCGTCGAGCACGTAGGTCGCCGTCACCCGGCGATCATACGGAACACCAACGGGCCGACGGACCCCGGACGGTGACGGCGCCTCGGCCGGGAACCGCGATGACCTGCTTTGCGTGATCTTGCGTAAGCTCTTGATCGACTCGGCCCCGGCCGCCCCCGAATCCTGGGCGGGCGGCGTCCGGGTCCCGGGAACCGCACCGAACGAGTAAGAGGAAAATCGTGTCCCTGCCCCTGAACCGCCGTCTGGCCGTCAGCGCCGCCCTGCTGGCCACCGTCGCCGCCGTGGTGCCCGCCACCGCCGCCCAGGCCGCGCCCGCCGCCTTCCCGCAGTCCGCCGGGACGGCCGCCGCCGCCACCCTGCCGGATCCCGATCTGGAGGCCGTGGCCCAGGCGTTGCGCAACACCACCGCCGCCGGGGCCCCCGGCGCGCTGGCCCGCATCGGCGACGGGAAGAAGACCCTGGTCGAGAAGGTCGGGGTGCGGGACAAGGTCACGGGCCAGGCCATGGACCCCCAGGCCCGCTTCAGGATCGGCAGCGTCACCAAGACGTTCTCGACCGTGGTGCTGCTCCAGCTCGTGGACGAGAAGAAGATCGAGCTGGACCAGCCGGTCAACCACTACCTGCCCGGGCTGCTGCCCGACGACCGGATCACCGTCCGCCACCTGCTGAGCCACCGCAGCGGGCTGGCCGACTACACGAACGCCATGTTCGACAAGACCGTGCCCGGCTTCGAGGCCGTGCGGAACAAGGTGTTCGGTTACGACGAGCTGGTGAAGCTCTCCCTGGCCGAGCCGCGCACGACGGAGCCGGGCGTCGCGTACAAGTACTCGAACACCAACTTCGTGGTCGTCGGCATGCTCATCGAGAAGGCCACGGGCCGTCCGGTGGCCAAGGAGTACGAGCGCCGCATCATCAAGCCGCTGAAGCTGCGCAACACCTCGTACGTGCACCCCGACGCGAAGATCAAGGGCCTGCACACGCACGGCTACCTCACCCCTGACGAGGCGGGCGCCCCGCTGGTCGACTCCACCGAGCAGACGGTGTCGTGGGCCCAGTCGGCCGGTGCGATGATCTCCAACCCGGCGGACCTCGGCACGTTCATGTCCGCGCTGGTGAGCGGGAAGCTGGTGAAGCCCGCCCTGCTGGACCAGATGCTGACGATGACGCCCACCGACGCGACCAACACCCGCTTCTACGGGCTGGGCCTGCGCCGCTACGACCTGTCGTGCGGTACGTCGGTCTACGGGCACACGGGCACCGTGCAGGGCTTCTACACGTACGCCTTCAGCACCCGCGACGGCGCCCGCACCCTCAGCGCCATGGCCAACACCTCGAACCAGGGCGCGGCGAACACCGCCCTGGGCGGCGTCCTCGAAGGGGCCTTCTGCGGCAAGAAGCCGGTGACGGCGAACGCCCGCGGCTTCGCGGCGACCCCGGCCCCGGCCCCGGCCGACGTGGACCTGCCGGAGCGCAACGCCCGATGAGGGCGGGCCGCCGCGGGCTCCGGCCCGCGGCGGCGCCAGGCCGTGTCTTTCGGGTCGGGCCGGATCAGCCGGCCCGGCACGATCCGAAAGACATGGCCTAGGCTCGGGCGGTGAACGGCCGTCACGTCCAGGGGGTTTCCACCGCCATGACCATCCACCGCCCCGGCCTGCCCGGGGACCTGCCGCCCGCCGAGGTGCTCTGGGCCCACTGGGCCCTGGTCGCGGTACTGGAGGCCAGTACCGAGGCGGAGGGGCTCGGCGTCCACCGCACCGGGCACTGGATCGACGACGAGGGGCTCCACCTCGACGACTGCGGCTGCACCTGGTGGACCTTCGCCCCGGTGGGAGGGGGCCGGTACGTGCTCTACGGCGAGGACGAGTCGAGCGCCGTCAAGTGGCACGAGCCGGCCGTGGACATGCTGGCCGGGGGCCCGGACTGGCTGCCGTACGAGACCCTGCGCGACCTGGCCGGCAGCTGGGAGCTCGGCTGCGTCTACTGGTCCGCCGACGGCACGTGGGCGCGCGCACCCTATCCGCAGGACCTGGACGACGACGGCCTGGACTGCGGGATGAGCCGTTTCACGGAGCGCCCGGACTTCCTGAACCTGCTGCTCCACGGGACCTGGGACGGCTGCCGCTGCGCCCCGTTCGAGGAGCGCGAGGAGACCGCGGCGGCGCTGCTGGACGCCGCCGTGCGCCGCGAGCTCACGCCGGGGGCGCTGGAGGACGTGGTCGCCGGCTGTTCCTGCGGCCGCTGGGACCTGCCCGCCATGCTGCGCGCGCTCGGCCTCTCCGGGCTGGCGCAGGGATCGCCGGCCGCCCCGCCCGTCAGAGGGTGATCCAGTAGCGGCGCTTGGGGCCGACCAGGGTCTCCCGTACGTCTTCCAGGACGCCGCCGCCCCGCTCGATGGTGCGGGCGGAGGCCCCGTTGCCGGGGTCGCAGGTGAGCAGGACCCGGTCCATGCCGAGCAGCCGCGCCTCGTGCAGGACCTCGGCCAGGGCCCGGCCGGCCAGGCCGCGTCCGCGCGCCGAGGGGCGGACGCCGTAGCCGATGTGGCCGCCCGCGTCGAGCAGGAAGGCGTTCAGGTAGTGCCGCAGGTCGATGGCGCCGAGGTAGGTGTCGCCCTCGGTGATCCACCAGTGGGTGGCGTGGACCCGGCCCTGCTCGACGGGTGCCGTGCGGTCGGCCCGGCGGCGCAGCCTCTCGGTCCAGTCGGCGAAGCCCCGCTCGGTCGTGACGTCGTCGTCGGAGCCGAGCCCGGAGCCGTCCATGTGGGCGTCGGGTCCCCACTCCTCCTGCGCGGAGAGCCAGGAGGAGTACAGGCGGGGAGTGGGGGCGACCAGTTCGGGCATGCCCCGGACCGTAACAGTCCGATGATCCGACCCGGGAATCCGGCTGTGTGATCCGACTGCGTGATCCGACTGCGTGATCCGGCTGCGCGATCCGGCTCGGATCACGCCCACCTGCTGATGCCGAAGCCCTCCCCCTCCCGGTGGACCTCGACGGCTCCCCCGCCGCCGAAGTGGGCGGGCACCACCAGCTCCCGCAGCTCCGCGGCCCGGCCGAGGACCTGCCGGCGTGTGGCGGCGGCCTGCCGGGGGTCCGCGCAGAAGCAGCTGTTGCAGGAGGGGGCGAGGATCTGGACCGGGCTGTGCAGGAGGTCGCCGACGAAGACGGCCCGGTCGGTGCCGGAAGCCAGCCGCAGCACCGAGGAGCCGGGGGTGTGGCCCGGGGCGGCCTCCAGGGTGAGGTGCTCGTCGATGCGGTGGGACCCCTCCCAGAGCACGGCCTGGCCGGCCCGGTGCACGGGCGCGACGCTGTCCTCGTAGATCAGCCGGTCGTCCTCCCGTGCCCCCTTGGCGTAGCCGCCGCGCGGACCGAAGTGGTGGTCGTCGGCGGCGGGGATGAGGTAGCGGGCGTTGGGGAAGGCGGGTGTCCACTCCCCGTCGGCGTCGACGGTGTTCCAGCCGACGTGGTCGGCGTGCAGGTGCGTGTTGACGACGTAGTCGACGTCCCGGGGGTCGACGCCCGCCCGGGCCATGGCCCCGAGGAAGTCGCCCTCCCGGTGGTGGAACAGGGGGGCGCTGGGGCGTTCGCGCCCGTTGCCCACCCCGGTGTCGACCACGACGGTGGTGCCGGCGCTGCGCAGGACCCAGGTCTGCATGGCCATCACGGCGCGGCCGTCGTCCGCCCGCATGTGGTCGGGGGCGAGCCAGTGCTCGTTGTCCTTCCACATCCGCTCCCCCGCCCCGGGGACCAGGTCCGTCACGGGGGCGAAGGGCCCCTGCCACTCGATCACCCGGATGACCTCGACGTCGCCGAGCAGCATGTTCCCGCTGGCGTTCGTGTTCGCGTTCGTGTTCGTGTTCGTGTTTTCCATGATCGTCACTGTACGGAGGGCGCCTGAGCGGCTCAATGCGCAGAATGCTCTACGGAATACGCGAACGGCTCACCAGCGGCTGCTCGGTAGGCTGGCGCGGTGGATGTGGTGAGCGACGCGATCTCGGCCGTGAGGGTCGGCAGGCCTTCGTCCGACCGGATGCGGGTGGACGGCAGCTGGTGCGTGCGGTTCGCCCCGTACGACGGCGCCGGCTTCCACGTGGTCCTGGAGGGCGGCTGCTGGCTGCTGCCCGACGGCGGCCCGCCCGTGTCGCTGGGGGCGGGTGACGCGGTGCTGCTCCCGCACGGCACGGGCCACGTGATCGCGGACGCCCCGGCCGACGCCCGGGCCGTGGCGCGGGCGGTGCCCTTCGAGTCCGTCGGGGCGGCGTGGCGCGGGACCGGGCCCCGGGACGGCGGCGCCGCGGGCGGCGTGGTGGAGATGCTGTGCGGCAAGTACCGGCTCGACCGCAGCCGGGCGCATCCGCTGATGGCGGAGCTGCCGCCGGTGGTGCACCTGCCGAACCGGGTGGGCAGCCATCCCGAGCTGCGCTCCGCGATCGACCTGCTGGGCAGCGAGCTGGGCGGCCAGCGGCCGGGTGCCGGTGTCGCGGTGCCCAGCCTGCTGGACCTGCTCCTCGTCTACATGGTCCGCTCCTGGCTGACGGCCGCGGGGACGGCCGGGAGCTGGCCCGCCGTGCTGGGGGACCCGGTGGCGGCCGCCGCGCTGCGGGCGCTGCACGCCGAGCCGGCCGCCGCGTGGACCAACGAGCTGCTGGCCGCCGAGGCGGGCGTGTCCCGCGCGACGCTGGCGCGGCGGTTCACGGCCCTGGTGGGGCGGCCCCCGATGGCGTACCTCACCTGGTGGCGGCTGAACCTCGCCGCCGCCCTGCTGCGCGATACCGAGGATCCGCTGGCCGCCGTGGCGCGCCGGGTCGGGTACGGCACGCCGTACGCCCTGTCGCACGCCTTCAGCCGCGAGTTCGGCACCACCCCGGGCCGCTACCGGGCCCGCGGGGCGGCCTCCGGGTAGAGCGGCGGACCCCGGGGAAGGCTGGCCGGAATCCGCCCCTACACTTTGTCCTTCGTTTACCCATGCCCTCCGAACCGCGCAGGAGCCCACGCATGCCCCACCTCATACGCCGCCCCGTCCGGGCGGCGGTCCTGGCCGCCGCCTCCCTGCTGGCGGTCCCCGCCCTGGCGGCCTGCGGCAGCGATGCGAAGGCTCCGGCGCAGGCGAAGCCCTCGGGGGCGGCCACCGGCACGGCGCCCGCCCCGCTGCCCGCGCTGCCCGCCGCCCTGACCGGCCAGAAGCCCGAGTGGCGGACCTGCCCGGCGCCGTCGGCGGCCCAGGGCGGCGGCAAGGCCCCGGGCGCGGCCTGGGAGTGCGCGAGCATGAAGGCCCCGCTGGACTACGCCAAGCCGGCCGGCGAGACCATCGACGTGGCCCTGATCCGCAAGAAGGCCACTGACGCGGGCAAGCGGATCGGCTCCCTGGTCTACAACTTCGGCGGCCCCGGCGGCTCCGGCGTCGCCACGCTCCCGCAGGCGGCGTCCGAGTACAAGAAGCTGGGCGCGGTCTACGACCTGGTCAGCTTCGACCCGCGCGGCGTGGGCAACAGCGCCCCGGTACTCTGCCTGGACGACAAGACCCTCGACGAGGACCCGGGCTCGGGCAACACCCTGGAGGACGTCAAGAGGTTCACCGACGCCTGCAAGCAGAAGTCCGCGAAGGTGCTCCCCCACGTCGGCACGGCGGACACGGCCCGCGACATGGACCTGATGCGCCAGGTCCTCGGCGACCAGAAGCTGAACTACTTCGGCATCTCGTACGGCACCCAGCTGGGCGGCGTCTACGCCCACCTGTTCCCGAAGAACGTCGGCCGCACCGTGTTCGACGCCGTCGTCGACCCCACGGCCGACGAGGTCCAGTCCGGTCTCGGCCAGGCCAAGGGCTTCCAGCTGGCGCTGGAGCACGCCATGAAGTACTGCCGTGACAAGTACACCGCCAACTGTCCGACCGGGCCGAGCGACGCCGAGGGCAACAAGCGGATCGGCGAACTGCTGGAGAAGCTGAAGACGAAGCCCGCCGCCACGGAGGGCGGCCGCAAGCTGACCTCCGACCTCGCGCTCACCGGCATCGCCGCCAGCCTCTACGACAAGGAGACCTGGGAGTACCTCGTCCAGGGCCTCGGCGAGCTGCGCCAGCTGGGCACGGGGAACCTCCTGCTGGCGCTCGCGGACTCCTACTCCGGGCGCGGCGAGGACGGGCACTACGACAACTCGAACGCCGCGCAGGCGGCGATCAGCTGCGTCGACACCAGCCGCCGGTACACCGTCGAGGAGACGAAGGCGCAGGAAGCCGCCTACCGCGCGGCCTCCCCGGTGTTCGGGCCGGAGATGGTCGAGGGTCTGCTCGGCTGCTCGCAGTGGCCGGTCCGCGGCACGAGCGACAAGCCGCAGGTCTCCGCCGAGGGCGCGGCCCCGATCGTGGTGATCGGCAACACCGGTGACCCGGCCACCCCCGTGGAGGGCGCCAAGCGCATGGCGGACTCGCTCGGCCGGGGCGTCGGCGTCAGCCTCACCGTGAAGGGCGAGGGGCACGGCACCTACGGGAAGAACTCCTGCGCCACCAAGGCAGTCGACGCGTTCCTCGTCGACGGCACCGCTCCGGCGGACGGGACCCAGTGCTCGTGACCGCCCATCTCCGCCCGTACCGACCTCTGTTCGGCTGCCGCCAGGCCGCCGCCTACACTTGTGCCGCCCGGCCCGCGGTGCCGGCTTCAGGGGAGTGAATCCTAAGTGAGCAGCACCAGCAGTGATGCGCCGATCTACGCCCAGCTCGTACGCGAGCGCGGCGACGTACCCGGTCAGGTCCGGCGGGAGGCGGAGGAGATCCTGCGCCATCTGGCACAGGTGATGGCCTGGCGGCCTTCCTCGGCCGGCCTGCCGAACTGGCGCCCCCACCAGTAGGACGGGCGGCCCGGGGCGCGCCATCCGCGCCCCGGGCCGGCCTCGGGTGGTGCCCGCCGCCACAGCGCGGCCGCCGAGTGTGGCGGTGGCGCACATCGGCACGGGGTCGCGCACGTCCCTAACGTTCGGGGCATGACCAGCGAGAACAGCACCTCATCCGGTGGAACGGCACCCGTCCTGGCGGGACGCGTGGCCCTGGTGACCGGCGGCGGCAGCGGCATCGGGCGGGCCTGCGCGGTGGCGCTCGCCGGCGCGGGTGCCTTCGTGCACGTCGTGGACGTGGACGCGGAGGCCGCCGGGGCGGTGGCGTCGCTCGTCGGCGGGCGGGCCCATGCCGCCGACCTCGCCGACCCGGACGCGGTCGGAAGGCTGCCCGCCGAGGCCGACGTCCTCGTCAACAGCGCCGGGCTCCAGCACGTGGCGGCCATCGAGGACTTCCCGCCCGAGCGGTTCGAGCTGATCCAGCGGGTCATGGTCACCGCCCCGTTCCTGCTGCTGCGGCGGACCCTGCCGTACATGTACGGGCGCGGCTGGGGCCGCGTCGTCAACATCTCCAGCGTCCACGGGCTGCGCGCCAGCGCCTTCAAATCCGCGTACGTGACCGCCAAGCACGCCCTGGAGGGGCTGAGCAAGGTCACCGCCCTGGAGGGCGCCCCGCACGGGGTGACGAGCAACTGCGTGAGCCCGGGCTACGTGCGCACCCCGCTGGTGGAGCGGCAGATCGCCGCCCAGGCCCAGGCTCACGGCATCCCCGCCTCCCGGGTGGTCTCCGACGTCCTGCTGCGGGGCTCCGCGATCAAGCGGCTGATCGAGCCGGAGGAGGTGGCGGCGGTCGCCCTGTGGCTCTGCGGCCCGCACACGGGGCACGTCACCGGTACCTCGGTGCCCATGGACGGCGGCTGGACCGCCGCCTGACCGGGAGCCCGGGCCCGGCACCCCCCCGAATGGGCGGGTACCGGCGGTTCGGCGGATCTCGCTACGTTCTCCGCGTCAAGGACGTTCTGACGACAGGAGAGAGCGAGTGGTGCGAAAGTTGGGCAGGCTGGGCGGGCACGGTGCGGTGGCCGCCCTGGTGGGCCTGCTGGTCCTGCTGCTGCCGGCGTCCGCCGCGCGGGCGGACGAGAACCCGGGCATCCGGTACACGACGAGTTTCCGCGACGCGGCCACGTACGAGCTGCACGCCGCCGTCAGCTGGAAGTGCCTGGACATACGCGGCGGCGGGCGTCCCCAGGAAGGGACGATCATGCAGACCTTCGACTGCAAGGAGGCGCTGCACCAGCGCTTCCACTTCCAGAACGCGGGCAACGGCAACTTCACCATCGGCGCGTTCGGCGTCTACTGCCTGGGCACGCAGGGCGGCGGCACCGCGCCCGGCACGGCGATGGTCCTGGCCACCGGGTGGGGATGCTCCACCTTCACCTGGAGGTACCGGGGCACGGAGGCCTACCCGAACCGCTGGGAGATCGTCGAGGCGAGCACCGGGCAGTGCATCCGGGACACCGGCCGGCGCTCCCCCGTGGTGCTGGGTGCCTGCGGCAGCACCACGACCCCCTGGCCGGAGGTGTGGGCCCCGCAGTACAAGGGCCAGTACGACTACGACCAGATCGGCTGAGCACGGCTGACCGCGAGGGGGACGGGACGCGGCACGGCGCAAGATCCGCCGTGCCGCGTCCCGTTGCCCGCTCAGACGACCACAAGGATCAGGGCGGCGAGGCAGGCCAGGCGGCGGTCAACCGCCGTCACGGACGTTGAACCGCAGCAGGGTGTCCACCTGCTTCCGCAGCTGGAGCCGGGTGGCAGCCGGGTTGTTGTAGACCGCCTCGGCCGCGGCGACGGCGGGCCCGAAGGCCGAGTCCGGGAGCCGGTCGCCGTCGGTGTCCACCCGTGTGGTCAGGTCGTACGACCCGTTGGCGAAGTTCAGCCAGGCCGCCAGCAGTTGCTGGGACAGCAGCTTCCTCGGCTCGGGCGAGCCGTTGGCGAGGACCGCGTAGGCCTGGGCGCGGGTGAGCGGGCCGTGGACCGTGCTCATGAACGAGGCCACGTCCAGCAGGCACTGCTGGTGGGCGGGGGTGAGGTCGTCGGGTGCGCGGCCGTCGTACTGCTTCATCCAGTAGGCCTGGTCGTGGGCCTGCCGGGTGTTGCCGGTGGTGATGACGGCGGCGGTGTCGGAGCCGCTGCCGCCGTCGTCGTCCCGGCCGGTGAAGGTGAGGGTGGACAGGCACGCGGCCGCGTACGCGTGCGACTTCTCCGCGGTCAGGGCGCGCGGCTGGACGGAGGGGCTCGGGTCCGGGTCGGCGGCCGGAGGGTTCACCAGGGAGACCAGGTCCTCAGCGGAGCCGTCGCCCCAGTCCCAGGTCAGGGTCAGGTCGTCGCTGCCGGGGTCGGCGGAGGAGCCGGTGACCTCGACCGGGCCTCCGGCGTGGGCGATGTAGGCCTTCTGGCCGTTGTAGGTGGTCTGGCCGTCGGGGGCGATGACTGCGGTCGGGGCGGTGTTGCCGATCGCCACGTCGGTGACGGCACAGCTCCGGGTGTCGTCGTCGGTGCCGCACACCTCGATGCCGAAGGTGCCGTCGTCCCCGTACGTGTGCGGGGCCGAGAGGGTCAGCGTCGCGTCGGGCCGGGTGTTCTCCAGCGTGCCCTCCAGGGGCTGGGGCCCGTTGCCGTCACCCCAGTCGACGGTGGAGGTGAGCGGGTCGAGCCGGCCCGGGTCGGTGATCTTCCCGGTCAGGGTGATCCCGGTGTTCTCCGCGGCCGGGGGGACGGCCTGGAGGACGACCGACGGTTCGACGTTGCGGACGGTGACCGTGGTGGAGCCGGTGTCGGTGTTGCCGGCGGCGTCGGTGACCCGCAGGCCGACGGTGAAGACCCCGTCGCGGCCGACGCCGGCGAACGGGACCCGCACGCCGGTGGCGTCGTCGTACCGCCCGTCGTTGTCGAGGTCCCAGGCGTACGCGGTCAGGGCGCCGGCCGAGGGGGCGGTCCCCCCGGTCGAGGCGGCGGCGTCGAGCGTGACGTCCGTGCCCTCGTCGGTGGTGTACGGCCCGCCCGCGTCGGCGGTGGGCAGGCAGGCGGCCGGGACGGTGCCGTCCGCGGTGACGGTCTTCTGGTCGGTGCTGGAGGCGGCGTTCGCTCCCATCCCCCGGCCGGCGAAGACCCGCCACAGCAGGCACTGGTCGGCGCCGCCGGTGTTGGTCATGTCGGCGGCCAGGATGCCGTCGCGGGCGTCGAGGTAGCTCGGCCGGTGGACGGTGTTCTTCATGCCGTCGATGACGAGCTGCTGGGTGTGGGCGATGCCCTTGGCCTCGCGGATGTCGTAGACGGTGGCGGCCCAGACCTCGCCGTTGCGGTGCACGCCGCGCCCCGGGTCGAAGCTGCCCCAGCCCTCGGTGGAGGTGTCGTAGCGCTGTGAGCGGATGCCGGTGCGGGTGTTGCCGGTGACGTACTCGCCGACGACCGCGTCGCCCCACTTGAGGAAGGAGATCGTGTCGCTCCAGCCCTCGCCGAGCGCCCCGGTCTGCGGGCCGCCGCCGAGGTTGCCGCCGCCGACCAGGCGGTTGGACACGCCGTGGCCGTACTCGTGGGCGATGACGTCGCCGTCGAGGGAGCCGTCGCGCCACGGGTAGCCGGGCTGCCACATGAACATCTGCATGCGCGGGCTGGCGCCGTCCGGGGGCGTGCCGAAGTTGGCGTTGTTCAGGCAGCGCATCCGGCTCGGCGGTGTGGCGTCGTCCTCGCAGCCCAAGTCCCAGCCGTCCTGCGCCTCGGCGAGCACGGGGTCGCCCTGCGCGCCGCCGCGGCCGGAGTTGGAGGCCTGGAAGTTGCGGGAGGCCTCGTCGAATCCCAGGCCGTAGAGGTATTCGTGCATCACGTTGTTGTAGTAGAAGAGCTGCGTGATGACGGGGTTGGCGTCGGCGTCGAGGTTGGCCTGGGTGGCGGCGGCGTTGGTGCGCCAGACGTCGCCGAACGCGTAGTCGAAGTGCTGGTACGCGGGGTCGCCGCTGGGCGGGGACTGCGGCCGCAGACCGTCGTCGCCGGTGTCGGGCACGGCGTTGTCCCCGTCCTCGTCCCGGTAGGCGTTGACGTTGTTGCCCCGGGTCAGCCGGCCGGCCACCCAGGATCCGTCTCGCCCCGTGAAGGGGGTGACCGTGCGGGTGGCCCCCGTGACGTCCGGATGCTGGGTGGTGAACACCCGGCCCTCGGGCCCGTCGTGGTGGTAGCGGCTCTCCCGGGTGAGGATGTCGCCGTCCTCGGCGTCCACCAGCGTCTGGTACCAGGAGGTGCCGGAGGCCTCGATGTCGGTGAGCCAGGCCGGGCGCAGCTCGCGGCCGGGCCCGCTCGGGTACCAGACCAGTTCGGCGGTGACGTCGCTCGGCTTCGTCAGATTCCGGGCGTAGGGGTTGGCGAACTTCTGCCGGCCCTTGTCCCGGTTGTCGGAGCCCCCCAGCAGCCGTCGGGCGCGTACGCCCTGGGCGTCGGCCGCCGCGTCGAGCGCGTCCTGCGCGGTCAGTTCGACGCTGCCGGCCGGTTCGCCGGTGGCCGCGGCACCGCCGATGATCACCAGGCGGCCGCGCTCGTCGACGGTTGCGGTGAGCAGGCCGCCGTGGACGCGCATGCCGTCGATGCTCTGGCCGATGGTGACCTGGCGGGCGCCGTTGTGCTTCGTCGGGTAGGAGGAGGCGATGACGAGCTGCCCGGCCTGTCCGTCCGACAGGCCGAAGAGGTCGCGGTGTTCGCGTACGTAGCCGAGTGCGACCTCCTCGGCCGGGGTGGCGGCGGGTTCCGTGAGGTACCCGCCGGACTTGAAGACCATCCGGGCGTGCCCCGTGGCCGGGTCGCGGCGCACGGTGGCGTCCGCGGGCCCGTCGGCGCCGGGCCGCGCGGCGGCGGTCGCCGGGGCGAGGGTGAGGAGTATGGCCGTCGTGGTCGCCGCGGTGAGCAGCCTGGTGCGCAATCGCCTTCTGGTCATGGCCTGGGCCTCCCGAGAGCCGGCACGTCCCCCGGGCCCCGACCAGGGCCCGCGAGTTGACCAGTGGAGTAGCGCACCGGGGAAGCGCAGGTCAAAGAGGCTCTCCGGGGGCTTTCCTGAGGTCGTCCTTTCCGGCACCTTAAGCGGAACCTAAGGTTCGCCGAGGGCGTCCCGAAGCGAACGAATGTCCGTTTCGGGGCGGCTAGCGTGCTGCCCCGTACCCAACTCCCGGTCACACGAAGGCAGGCACTCCATGGGCAGCAGCACGGGCGGACACCGGCACAGGGCGAGCGGCAGGGCGAAGGCGGCGGGGGCGGTCGTGGTGGCGGCGGTGCTGGGGGGCGCGGCGTTCGCGTTCACCGGGACGGCGCAGGCCACGTCCGTCGGGGCCGTGTACACCAAGTCCAGCTCCTGGAGCGGTGGTTACACCGCCCAGTACGTCATCACCAACGGCACCGGGCGAGAACTCGGCGGCTGGACCCTTCAGTTCGACCTGCCGGCCGGCGTGCGGATCGGCTCGCTGTGGAACGGGACGCACACGGTCGAGGGGCAGCGCGTCACCGTGAAGCCCGCTGCCTGGAACGGGGTGCTGGCCCCGGGCGCGTCCGTGACCGTCGGGTTCGTGGCGAGCGGCGCGGGCGGCGGGACGCCGGGCGACCCCACCCACTGCCTGATCAACGCCGTCAAGTGCTCGGTGGACCAGGGCGCCACGCCGCTGCCGAGCGGCCGTCCGACGACGGCCCCGACCGCGACGCCCACCGCCGCGCCGACGGCCACCGCGACCGCCGGGCCGACCGCATCCGCGACCCCGGTGGTCCCGCCCTCCCCCGCCCCGACGGCCGCGCCGACCGGCGCCCCCGTCGGCGGGGCGCGCTTCGCCCCGTACGTGGACACCTCGCTCTACCCCGCGTACGACCTCCTCGACACCGCGGCCAGGACCGGGGTCAAGGAGTTCCACCTCGCCTTCGTCACCGCCGGCGGCGGCTGCTCGCCGCAGTGGGGCGGGGTCACGCAGCTCGCGGACGACAAGGTCGCGGCGCAGATCGGGGCGCTGCGCAAGGCGGGCGGCGACGTGCGCGTCTCGTTCGGCGGCGCCGCGGGGCGGGAGCTGGCCCTGAACTGCGCCACCGTCGACGAGCTGGCCGCCGCGTACGGGAAGGTGGTCGACGCCCACCGGCTGACCAAGGTCGACTTCGACATCGAGGGCGCCGCCCTGCCGGACACCGCCGCCAACACCCGCCGCGCCCAGGCGATAGCCCGGCTGCAGAAGTCCCACCCGGGCCTCGACGTGGCGTTCACCCTGCCGGTGATGCCGGAGGGGCTGACCCAGCCGGGCGTGGCCCTGCTGGCGGACGCGGCGAAGAACGGGGTGCGGATCGGCGCGGTGAACATCATGGCGATGGACTACGGACCGGCGTACTCCGGGGACATGGGCCAGTACGCGGTCCAGGCGGCGACCGCGACGCAGGCCCAGCTCAAGGGGGTGCTCGGGCTCTCCGACACGGCGGCCTGGAAGGCCCTGTCCGTCACCCCGATGATCGGGGTCAACGACGTGGCGAGCGAGGTCTTCGGCGTGGCGGACGCGACGGAACTCGTGCGCTTCGCCCAGGCGAAGGGGATCGGGCGGCTGGCGATGTGGTCGTCGGCGCGCGACCGCCAGTGCGCCGCGGGCGCCCTGGGCCACGCCGACGCCACCTGCAGCTCCGTCCTCCAGGAACCTCTGGCCTTCACGAAGGCGTTCGCCGCCTACCGCTAGGGAACCGGCGGTCCTCCGCCGGAGTGCTGGTGGAGGACCGCCGGAGGGCCGGGCCGCGTCTTCCGGATCAGGCGGCGCAGGACGGGCACAGCCCCCGGTAGGTGATCTCGGCCCCGGACACCGAGAAGCCGAACCGCTCGCCCGCCGGGAGGTCGGCCAGGGGGTTCCCGGCGGGGTGGACGTCGCGGATGAGGCCGCAGCCGGAGCAGACGAGGTGGTGGTGCGGGTGGTGCGCGTTGGGGTCGTAGCGCTTGGCCCGGCCGTCGGTGGAGACCTCCGCGACCTCCCCGAGCGCGACCAGTTCGCCCAGGGCGTTGTATACGGTGGCACGGGAGATCTCGGGGAGCCGGTCCACGGCGCGGGCGTGGACCTCGTCGGCGGTGAGGTGCACGTGGTCGCCGTCCAGGACCTCCGCGACGACACGCCTCTGGGACGTCATCCGCCAGCCGCGCCTGCGCAGCCGTTCCAGCAGGTCGCTCATGTCGGCTCACCCTCTCAGGTTCGACCGGCCGCCCGGGCCCCGAAGGCCCTCCCGGAACGGGGAGGTTCCGGCGGGATCCGATGAAATCCGGGCTTGGTCTGCTTCTTGACTTGGACTGTGTCAATCGTAGGATCTGACGCGTTGATAGCCAAGGGTTGAGAACGACCGTTCCTGAACAGCGTGACCCGCCTGGTCCGGAAGGATTTGCATGTCTGAGAACCATGACGCAGCAGTTGAGGCACAGGGTGCGGGCGGCTGCCCGGTCGCGCACGAGCGCGCCCCCCACCCGACCCAGGGCGGCGGGAACCGCCAGTGGTGGCCCGAGCGCCTCAATCTGAAGATCCTCGCCAAGAACCCCGCCGTGGCGAACCCGCTCGGCGAGGGGTTCGACTACGCCGAGGCGTTCAAGACCCTCGACCTCCCGGCCGTGAAGCGGGACATCGAGGAGGTGCTGACCACCTCGCAGGACTGGTGGCCGGCCGACTTCGGCCACTACGGCCCGTTCATGATCCGCATGGCCTGGCACAGCGCCGGCACCTACCGGATCAGCGACGGCCGCGGCGGCGCCGGCGCCGGCCAGCAGCGCTTCGCGCCGCTCAACAGCTGGCCGGACAACGCCAACCTCGACAAGGCCCGCCGGCTGCTGTGGCCCGTGAAGAAGAAGTACGGGCAGAGCCTGTCCTGGGCCGACCTCCTCGTCCTCACGGGCAACGTCGCCCTGGAGTCGATGGGCTTCGAGACCTTCGGCTTCGCCGGCGGCCGCGCCGACGTGTGGGAGCCCGACGAGGACGTCTACTGGGGTCCCGAGACCACCTGGCTCGACGACCAGCGCTACACCGGTGACCGCGAGCTCGAAAGCCCGCTCGGCGCCGTCCAGATGGGCCTGATCTACGTCAACCCCGAGGGCCCGAACGGGAACCCGGACCCGCTCGCCGCTGCCCGCGACATCCGCGAGACGTTCCGCCGGATGGCGATGAACGACGAGGAGACGGTCGCGCTGATAGCCGGCGGCCACACCTTCGGCAAGGCGCACGGCGCCGGCCCCGCCGACCACGTGGGCGCCGACCCCGAGGCCGCCCCGCTGGAGGCCCAGGGCCTCGGCTGGCTGAGCACGTACGGCTCCGGCAAGGGCGCCGACACCATCACCAGCGGCCTCGAGGTCACCTGGACCACGACGCCGACGCGGTGGAGCAACAACTTCTTCGAGAACCTCTTCGGCTACGAGTACGAGCTGACCACCAGCCCGGCCGGCGCCCAGCAGTGGGTCGCGAAGGACGGCGCGGGCGCCGGCACCATCCCGGACGCGCACGACCCGTCCAAGAGCCACGCGCCGACGATGCTGACGACGGACCTCTCGCTGCGCTTCGACCCGGCGTACGAGCAGATCTCGCGCCGGTTCCTGGAGAACCCGGACCAGTTCGCGGACGCCTTCGCCCGCGCCTGGTTCAAGCTGACCCACCGCGACCTGGGCCCCGTCGTGCGCTACCTCGGCCCCGAGGTCCCGTCCGAGACCCTGCTGTGGCAGGACCCGCTGCCGGCCCTCGACCACGAGGTGATCGACGCCGCGGACATCGCCTCCCTGAAGGAGCGGATCCTCGGCTCGGACCTGACGGTGTCCCAGCTGGTCTCCGTGGCCTGGGCGTCGGCCTCGTCCTTCCGCGGCAGCGACAAGCGCGGCGGCGCCAACGGCGCCCGCGTCCGCCTCCAGCCGCAGGCCGGGTGGGAGGTCAACGAGCCCGACCAGCTCGCCGCCGTGCTGCGCGTCCTGGAGGGCGTCCAGGAGTCCTTCAACTCCGCCCAGACCGGCGGCAAGCGGGTCTCCCTCGCGGACCTGGTGGTCCTCGCCGGCACCGCCGCCGTCGAGCAGGCCGCCAAGGACGCCGGGCACGAGGTCGAGGTGGCCTTCACCCCGGGCCGCGTGGACGCCTCCCAGGAGCAGACCGACGTCGAGTCCTTCGCGGCGCTGGAACCGGCCGCCGACGGCTTCCGCAACTACCTCGGCAAGGGCAACCGCCTGCCGGCCGAGTACCTGCTGGTCGACCGGGCGAACCTGCTGAACCTGTCCGCCCCCGAGCTGACCGTCCTCGTCGGCGGCCTGCGCGTCCTCGGCGCGAACCACCAGCAGTCCAAGCTGGGCGTGCTCACCGACGCCCCCGGCACGCTGACCAACGACTTCTTCGTCAACCTGCTCGACCTGGGCACGACGTGGAAGCCGGCCTCCGAGGACCGGAACACCTTCGAGGGCCGCGACGCCTCGACGGGCGCCCTGAAGTGGACCGGCACCCGTGCCGACCTGGTCTTCGGCTCGAACTCCGAGCTGCGGGCGGTGGCCGAGGTGTACGCGAGCGACGACGCGGAGCACAAGTTCGTGCAGGACTTCGCCGCCGCGTGGAGCAAGGTCATGGACCTGGACCGGTTCGACCTGGTCTGAGAGCGCGCAGCGGTATGACGGCGCGAGCCCCGGGCCGGCCGGTCCGGGGCTCGCGCCCTGCTCAGCGCCCCTGGCCGTCTTCTCCCCGGACGGCCGGGCCGAGGCCGGCCGGGGCGCGGGCCAGGACGAGGGCCAGCGCCTCCCCGGTGCTGTCGAACTCGCCGAGCACTTCGCCGTGGCGGACGCGGAACCGCCCGTCGGCCAGCGGCTCGGCCGACGGCAGCCGCACCTCGTAGGGGATCGTGGTCGTCGAGCTGAACTTCAGCATCATGTGGCTGGTGTACGGGTACAGCCGCCGCAGCCCGGGGACGGCGCGAGCGGCCGCGATGAGCTCGACGATGCGCGGGTACACCCTGCTCGGGCTGCAGAGTACGGCGTACTCGGCCTTCCACTTCCAGGAGCGGGCCATCCACTCCCACTTCGCCTCGACGGCGGCGGCCGGTCCGAGCCGGTGGGCCGCGGCCAGGTCGACGGGCTCGGGCAGGGGCGGGAAGTCCGGATGGTCGCGGCCGATGGGCCGGAAGTCGTCGGGGATCACCGCTGAAGTATGCGGCCGCTTCGGGTAGCTTGCCGGCAGACTCATTCGAATCTTCCAACGGGGCTACGGGGCACACGTGTTAGAGCTGAGGGGAAGCGGGGCCGAGCCGCTGGAGGCGGACGACCCGCGGCTGATCGGGCGCACGGCACTGGCGGGACGGCTGGGCGCCGGCGGCATGGGGCGGGTGTACCTCGGGGTCCTGGACGGGCGGTACGTGGCCGTCAAGCAGCTCCTCGCCTCGGTCGTCGGCGAGGACGAGGACTTCCGGCGCCGCTTCGGGCACGAGCTCGACAACCTCGCCCGGCTCCCGGAGGAGGCCACCGCCCCGCTGCTCGACAGCGACCGGACCGCGAACCCCCCGTGGTTCGCCACGGCCTACATACCCGGGCTCACCCTGCGCGAGGCCCTCGCGCTGCACGGCGGGCCACTGCCCGCGCGGGCGCTGTGGCTGCTGCTGCGGGAGGCCGCGGAGGGTCTGGCGGCGGTGCACGCGCTGGACATGGTGCACCGGGACCTGAAGCCGTCCAACGTCATGCTGACCCTCGACGGGCTCACCCTCATCGACTTCGGCGTCGCCCGGGCCGCCGAGCAGAGCCAGCTGACCCGGACCGGGATGGTCGTCGGAACCCCCGCGTACATGGCGCCCGAACAGGCTTCGGGCGCCCGGGCGTTGAGCGGTGCCACCGATGTGTTCGCGCTGGGCTCGGTACTGGCGTACGCGGCCTGCGGCCGGCCGCCGTTCGGCGAGGAGTCCGGCCACGGGGTGCTCTACCGCATCGTGCACGAGGAGCCCGACCTGGAGCCGCTGCGGGAGCTCGACGCCGCTCTCGCGGACCTCGTCGCCGCTTGCCTCGCCAAGGACCCCGGGGACCGGCCGACCGCCGCCGAGCTGCTCGAACGGGCTGCGGGGCACGGGCCGTTCGAGGGCCCGCCGTGGCCCGGGGCGGTCGCCGAGCGGCTGGCCGAGCGGGCGGCGTTCGCGGCCCGGGTGCAGGAGATCGACGTGCCGACGCTCCCGCTGGGCGGCGGAGAGCCCGCCCCGGGGGCGCAGGCCCCGGCCGGGACCGGCGCCGCGGCCCGGCCCGAGCGCAGACGCCGGACCCGGGTCCTGCTCGCGGTGCTGCCGGTCGTCGTGGTGGCCGGCGGGACCACCCTCGCCGTCCAGTACCTGCCGCACGTGACCGCGCCGTCCCGGGCGGGGGCGCAGCCCTCGGTCTCCTCCCCGGTTCCGGGCGCGGCACAGGGCCCGGCCCCGGCCCCGTCGTCGGCGCCGTCGGGACCGCAGCCGTCCGCGTCGGGCGGATCCCCGTCCGGTCCGGCCTCCGCGCCTCCGGGGGCCCAGTCCCCCGTCCCGGGCCAGGGGCCGGGGGCGCAGCCGGCCCCGCCCGCCGCGAACACCGGTGCGGGCCCGGGCCCGGCCCCCGGTACGGGCACGGCGCCCACGGCCGGTACGCCGAACGGCTCCGGCGGCGGTTCCACGGGCACGCCCGGCGGTGGCGGCACCCCGCCGAAACCCATCCCTCCCCCGACCTCCGGCACCCACCGCTACAGCAACGGCGACAACGGCCAGTGCATCACCCAGGTGTTCGGCGCCTCCGACTACGGGAGCTGCTCGGACGCCACGGCCCGCTGGACGGTGCGCAGCCAGGGCGACGGCGGCTTCAAGCTGGTCAACCAGCAGACGGGCGGCTGCCTCTACGGCAACATGCTCGGCCAGGCCGTCTTCGTGGGCGACTGCGGCCAGGACATCGCCCGGACCTGGCGCACGGGCGCGGGCGGCACCCTGCGCAACGACTGGAACGGCGGCTGCCTCGACCTGGGCATGAACAGCGGCCTGGTCACGAACTCCTGCGACGGCAAAGCCTCCCAGCGCTGGTCGCCCCAATAGCCTCAGCCGGAGAGCCGGCGCCGCGACCGCCGCCCGGCGGTCGCGGCCAGCCCGGCCAGGACCACGGCCGCGGCCACCGCCGCCCAGCGCACCGCGCTCCACGTCAGCGCGACCACGGGCTCCTGCGACGAGGCCTCGACCCGCAGCCGCATGCTGGTCTCCGCGAAGGCCATCGCCGGTACCAGCAGGCGGAAGGGGAGTCCTCGCGGTCCGTTCTCCCGGGCCAGGCTGCCCGCCAGCCCCAGCAGCGGTCCGAGCAGCGCGGCCGCGAGGCCCCACATCAGCACGCCCGTGGAGTTGACGGACTCCTGGAGGAGGCGGGGGTCCGCCCCGCCCAGGTCGACGGCCCGCAGCTCGTTGTGCACCGACTTGGTGAGGTAGTAGGCCACCACGCCCGCGAAGAGCGACACCGTGGCGAGGACCACGGACTCCGCCCTCGATCCCCGGGCGGCGCCGACGGCGAAGGCGAACGCCGCCCACGTCCAGCCGCCCGACAGTACGACGTGCACGGCGTGCCCGGCCGTCCCGCCGCCGGTGGCGAGGAGCGGCGGGAGGATCCCCAGGGCCACACCGCACAGCACGGCGACGGCGCACGCCAGGACACGCGGTCTCATGGACGGCCTCGATTTCATCCGGAAATGATCTCAAACGCTCATCGCGGTCAACTCTGTTCCGGTCACGGCGTGTTGGCCACGCCAGGTCGGCTCAAGGCGCCCTCGTACGCAGGCGCGCGCCCGCGTACAGTCCGTGCTGCCCGACGTCCGCCGGACAGGAGAACAGCCTTGGCCACACACGCCGTTACCGGGCGGTCCGCCCTGCCGGTGCCCGAGCTCGACGCCGCCGACGTGGAGCGGTGGCGGGCCGGAGGGGGAGAGCTGATCGAGCTGCTGGGCCTCGCGCGGGAGCGGCTCGGTGGTCTCGCCGCCGTGCGGATCGGGCCGGATCCCACCGTGCTGGTGACCGGGCCGGAGGCCGTGCAGCACGTCCTCGCCCGCAACCCCGACGCGTACGTCAAGCGCTCCCACCGGGCCCGGCTGCTGATCGGTGACGGGCTGCTGGCCGCGACGGGCGACGCGTGGAAGCGGCAACGGAGGCTGCTCCAGTCGCAGTTCACCGGTACGGGCATGCGCCGCTACGAACGGCGGATCGCCGCGGCGGCCCGTACCACGGCGGAGCGCTGGGCCGGGTACGCGCGCACCGGGGAGGTCTTCGACGTGGGCGAGGAGATGCGCCGCTTCGCCCTGGACACCATCTGGCGGGCACTCACCGGACACGCCCTGGACGACGCCACCGCGGGGGAACTCACCGCGGTGGCGTCCGTGGTGGCGGCGCTGCCGAGCCTGCCCGCCGACGAGGTCGGGGCCCGGGGCTCGGTGGCCGCCGACCTCGCCCGGATCGACGCCGTCGCCCGGCGGGCCGTGGCCGCCGCCCGGAACCGGGAGCCCGGGCCGGAAGGGCCGGGGCTGCTCCAGGTGCTGGTGGAGGCCTCGGACACCTACCCGCAGTACACGGACCGGCTGCTGCGCGACGAGCTCGTCACGCTGCTGGTCGCCGGGCACGAGACCACCGCCACCACCCTGACCTGGCTGTACCTGCTCCTCGACCGCCATCCCTCGGCCCGCGAGGAGGCCCTCGCCGCCGGCCCCGAGGGCTCACCGGGGCGCCGGGAGGCGGTGCAGGCGCTGGTCAGCGAGACGCTGCGGCTCTACCCGTCGGCGTGGATCCTGCCCCGGCACGCGGCCGTCGCCGACACCGTCGCCGGCCATGCCGTCCCGGCCGGAACGGACCTGCTGGTCTGCCCGTACCTCACCCACCGCGATCCGGAGCTGTGGCCGGACCCCGAGCGCTTCGACCCGGGCCGGTTCACCACACCCGGCGGGCGGCCCTCCCGGCAGGGCGCCTACCTGCCCTTCGGCATGGGCCCCCGGGCCTGCCTCGGCACGCAGTTCGCCCTGCGCGAGTCGACCGCCCTGCTGGAACTGCTGCTCCCCCGACACGCGCCGGCGTTCGAATCCGTCCCCGCGGGGGCCGCGTACAGCATCACCGTCCGGCCGGACGGCCCGGCCCCGGCGCGCCTGGCGCACGCACCCCACGGGAGGCCCGTGTGACCCCGCCCGAGCGGACGCCGCGGCACGCCCGGCGCGACGACCTGTACCGCGACCCGTACCCGCTGTACGCCCGCGCCCGCCGGACCGAGGGGCTGACGTACCTGCCCGCGTTCGACGCCTGGCTGGTGGCCCGCGACCGGGACGTGCGGGAGGTGCTGCTGCGCGCGGAGGACTTCTCCTCGGTGAACTCGCTGACCCCCGACGTGGCGCTGCCGGACGCCGTCCTCGGGGTCCTGGCGGGCGGTTTCGGGCCCCGGCCCACCGTCGTCTCCTCGGACGGCGCCGCCCACCGCCGGCACCGGGCCCCGCTGAACCGGGGGCTGTCCTCCGCCCGGGTGGCGGCGCTGCTCCCGCACGCCCGCGCCTGCGCGCGGGAGCTGGTCGACGGCCTGCCCGCGCACGGGCCCGTCGAGCTGGTCGGGGCCTACGCCCGGCAGCTGCCGGGGCAGGTGATCGGGCGGCTGATCGGACTGGACCCGGCGGACGTGCCGGCCGCGGTGCGCGGCGGCTACCGGGCGGAGGAGCTGCTGTTCCGGCCGCTGTCGCCGCAGGAGCAGGTCGCGGCCGCCGAGGACGTGGTCGCCCTGCAACGGCTGCTGGACGGGTACGTGCGCGCCCGGCGCGAGCGGCCCCGGGACGACCTCTGTTCGGCCATGGTCTCGGCCCTGGCCCCGGGGACCGGCGAGCTGACCGCCGAGCAGCGCCACGAGCTGGTGGCGAACCTGCAGAACCTGCTGATCGCGGGCTTCCTCACGACCAGCGCGCTCATCGCCACCGCCCTGATGCACCTGCTCTCCGACCGGCGGCAGTGGCGGATGCTCCGCGAGGACCCGTCCCTGGTCCCGGCGGCGGTGGAGGAGGCCGCCCGCCACGACGCGGCGGTGCAGGCCTTCCGGCGCAGGACCACCCGTCCGGTGACGCTGGCCGGGACCAGGCTGCCGGCCGGGGCGACGGTGCTGGTGGCGTACGGGTCGGCCAACCGCGACGAGCGGCGCCACGAGCGCGCCGGGGTGTTCGACATCGGCCGCGGGGCCGCCGCCCGGCCCCACCTGGCCTTCGGGTACGGGCCGCACGGCTGCCCGGGCTCCCGGCTGGCCCGCGAGCAACTGCGGCTGACGCTCGACCTGTTCGCGCACCGGCTGCCGGGGCTGCGGCTGGACGGGCAGCGGCCGCCGCGCATGCGCCCCACGCTGATCCACCGGTCGCCGGAGGAGCTGTACGTGTCCTGGTGAGATCCTGGAGGCAGGAGGCTCCGGGAGCTCAGGAGGCACGCCATGTCACATGCCGAGGAATGGAAGGTAGGCGTCTACCTCATCGAGGAGGACGGTACGACCAAGGCCCGGGCGGTGCTGGAGACCGGCAGGGACACACTGGTCGGGCGGGGCCGGGCGCGGTGCAACCCGCAGGACGTGGAGGTCCCCGCGATCGGTGACGAGCTGGCGGCGAGCCGGGCGATGCGGGACCTGGCCGGTCAGCTGGGCCGGGCCGCGGACAAGGACCTGGCCGCGCTGGGCGCCGTACCGCAGGCGCCGCGCACCGGGTACGGCTGGCCGGACGACTCCGGCGGCGGCCGGTAGCAGGGCGGCGGGCGGCCCCGGGGAGGTGTGCGGCGGGCCGTCGCGGGCAGGCGCACGCCATGGTCTTGCGTCATCCGGCGGAGAAGGGCGAGGACGGCGGGCGGGCCGGCCGCTTCGAGCGGCTGGCCGAGCTCGCCTCCAATTTCACCAGTTCCGCCGTCTTCTCCGCGCTGTGCGCGGCCCTGGTGGCCGGTCTGGTCGTCGTGCACGTGCTGGGTCTGCCCATGGAGTGGCAGCACCTGGCGGGCGACTCGATCGGCGCGGTGTCCCTGCTGATGCTGGCCCTGCTGAAGAACTCCGAGCGGCGCGCCGAGCGCGCCGTCCAGCGCAAGCTCGACGCGATCGCCGCGGCCCTGCTGGAGGAGCGGGAGGGCAAGGAGGGCAGGGCCCACGAGGACCTGGAGTCGGCCATCCGGATGGAGGAGCGCCTCTAGGAATTGTCCGGCCGGGAATTTGTCCGGTGTTCCGTTCTCACAGCTGGGCGGCGACGGCGACCAGGAGCGCGGCCATGCCCACCGCCAGCCAGGCCAGGTAGTCGCCGAGCAGCCCCGAGTGCAGTCGGCGCAGCGGCAGCAGCAGTGCGGCCGCGGCCCTGCGCGGGGCCCCGCCGGGGCCGCGTACGGCGGTGGCGGCGAGCAGGCAGGCGAGGGCCGCGGAGGCCAGGCCGAGCGCGGTGCCGGCCGGGGTCCACGCCGTGGCGACGGCCTCCCCCGCCGCCGCGGCCGCCCGGCCGGTGTCCGGTGTGCGGCCAGAGCAGGGCGAGTACGCCGAGGCAGGCGGCGGCGGTCGTGGTGGCGAGCAGGTCGCAGCCGAGCGTGGGCAGCCGGCGTCCGGCCACGGCGAGGACGGCGGCACCGGCCAGCGGGACGGCGACGGCGAGCGGCAGGAGGGTCTGGGGCGAGGGCACCGGTCAGCCCCGGAGGGCGGTGAGCGCCTGGGGGTCGACGGTGCCGTGGCGTTTGCGCAGCTGGATGGTGAGGGCGAGGAGCAGGGCGGTGACGGTCGCGCCGACGACGATGTCGGTGAGGGTCAGGGCTTGGACGACGGGGTCGACGACGGGCCGGCTGCCGGGCGGGAGGTCCCCGAAGACGGGAGCGGTGGCGCCGCGCCGGTAGCCGACGCCGAGCAGCATCAGGTAGGTGGAGGTCTGGGCGACGGCGAGGCAGCCGACGGCGTGGATGAGGTCGCGGCTGGTGACCAGGCCGTACAGGGCGGTCAGGAGCACCCATCCGGCGGCCAGGAACGGCAGGGCACCCATCAGCGCGGTTCCTCCTGAGGGTCGGGGGCGGGCGGGCGGGCGGCGGGGCCGTCCGTCGCCCGGTCGGGTGATCTCGACGGCCTGGTCGAGGAAGTGGGCGAGCAGCACGATCAGCCCGGAGCCGACCTCGATGCCCACGGCGAGGTTGAGCAGGGGGACCGTCCCGCCGGAGGTGATGGTGTTGAAGGTGCCGAGGGGGAGCACGTTCTCCAGGAAGGCCCCGCCCGCCGCGAGGGCGGCCAGGCCGAGCGCGGTGAAGGAGAGCGCGGCGAGGGCGTCCGCGGTGTCGAGGGCGGCGAGCGGCCGGACCCGTTCGAGGACCCGGTAGTCGGCGGCGAGGTAGGCGAGGTGGAGGGCGGTGGCGAGGACCACTCCGCCCTGGAAGCCGCCGCCGGGGGTGAGCTGGCCGTGTGCCACCACGTACACGCCGGTGACGAGGGCGACGGGCAGCAGGACGGCGCCGAAGAGCCGGGTGGTGGGCAGGGCGCGTTCGGTGCGGGGCGGTTCGCGGTGTTCGTCGCGGGCGAGCCGCAGCAGCAGGGTGGAGCCGAGGACGGTGACGAAGAGGATCGACTGCTCACCGAGGGTGTCGAGGGCCCGGAGGTCGAAGTTGACGGCGGAGACGGTGTTGGCCGTGCGGTGGGCGAGGGCGGCGGCGACGGCGCGGTCGCCGTAGGGGTGGTGGTCGGTGCCGAAGGCGGGGAGGTCGAGGCAGGCGGCGGTGAAGAACGCGGCGAGCACGGTGCCGGCCGCGCCGAGGAGGGCGCCCCGGGCGCGCGCCTTCACGGCCGGTCCTCCCGTTCGCCGGGCCGCGCGGGCGGGCGGCGGACCTTGCGGGCGGTGAGCAGGATCAGCAGCGGGGTGAGCGCGGTGCCGACGGCGAGCTGTGACAGTGCCACGTCGGGGGCCTGGAGCACGAGGAACAGCAGGGTCAGCGCGAGGCCCAGGGCGGCGAGGGCGACGGCCTGGCGTACGGGTTCGCGGCAGAGCACGGCGAGGGTGGCGGCGGCGACCACGAGGAGGAGGGAGGTCAGGGTCAGGGCGTCATCCATGCCGGGGGGGTGCTCCTGGTCCTGGTGGCGGTCCTCGTCGGCGGTGGCCTTGGCGACGGCGATGGTGGTCACGGTGGATCCGGCGGCGAGGAGCAGGCCGATGAGGAGGGTTTTGCCGGCGGCCCGGCCGGCGCCCTGTTCCAGGGCGACGGCGCAGGCGATCAGCGGGGTGCCGAGGCCTCCCGCGGGGGCCAGGGCGTGCAGCCGGGCGAGGCCCCCGGGCAGGAAGGGCAGGGCGGCCGCGGAGACGAGGAAGCAGCCCACTCCGGCCCAGAGCAGGAGGTGGGCGGCGAGGTGCGCGGTCCCGGCCCCGGTCATGTCAGCCCTCCCCGTCGGGCGGGCTGGAGCCGGCGATCCGGGTGAAGACGAGCACCCCGGCCGGGGAGAGCACGGCGAAGACGAGGGCGAGGTCCTGGTACGAGGGGCGGCCGTAGGCCATGGGCAGCAGCAGGAGGAGGGCTCCGGTGGCCGTGCCCGCCAGGCACAGTCCGGCCAGGCGGCGTACCGCGCTGCCCCGGGCCGCCGCCCACAGGCAGGCCGGCCAGACGGCGGCGAGCAGCACCAGGGCGGCCGCCGACCAGCCGGCGGCCGGTACGGGGCTCACCGCGCGCCCCGTCGGCGGCCGAGCGCCCGCTCCGGGCCGCCGGGGGTGGGTGCGAGGGTGTGCACGACGGCGCTCGGCCGCTCCTCGGGCCGGTCTCCCCCGGGCCGGTCTCCCTCGGGCCGGTCTCCCTCGGGCCGGTCTCCCTCGGGCCGGTCTCCCCCGGGCCGGTCCCCTTCGGGTGCGCTGCCCTCGGGCAGGTCGACCACGCAGGTGTCGGCGGACCAGCCCAGCAGCACCCCGGCCCATCCCGGGTCGGCCCCCTCGCGCAGCCGTACGGTGCGGATCCGGCCGCGCCGGGCCCCGGGCGGGGAGGCGGGGAGCCGCAGGAGGGTCCCGAGGCCCCCGAGGGCGGCGCGAGGCAGTGCCAGGACCGCGCGGGCGGCTCCGGCCGTGCCGTGCACCCGTACGCCGGCGGCGCGGCGCAGCCGGCCGGCGACCCAGCCGGCTCCGGCCGCGCCGACGACCGCCACGAGCACTTCGGCGGGGTCCGGGGTGGTGACCGCGAGGAGGGTGACGCCGGTCAGCGCCGCCCACCACAGGAGGAACTCCAGCAGCCTGCCCCTCACCCGCCTCTCCCTTCCCGGGACGGGGACAGGTTGGCGGCACCCGGCGGCCCCGGCGGGCGGTGCGGCGGCCGACTCGGGCGGTGCCACCCGCGCGGCGCAACGGCAGGCGGTGCGATCGCATGGCGCGTTAGGCTCGGACGGAGTGGCGCACGAGAGGGATGGTGCACATGTGTCGATGGCTCGCCTACTCCGGCTCGCCGATGCTCCTCGACGCCGTCCTGTACCAGCCGGAACACTCGCTGATCGACCAGAGCCTGCACGCGCGGATGGGCGTGGAGTCCACCAACGGCGACGGCTTCGGCATCGGCTGGTACAGCACCGACGGTGACGGTACGCCCGCCGTGTTCCGTGACATCGGACCGGCCTGGAACAACCGGAACCTGCGGGAGCTGGCCTCGCACGTCCGGTCGCCGCTGTTCTTCGCGCACGTCCGCGCCTCCACGGGTTCGGCGATCCAGCAGACCAACTGCCATCCCTTCCGGCACGGCCGCTGGCTGTGGATGCACAACGGTTCGATCACCGACTTCCACCGGCTCCAACGCGACCTGTGCATGGCCGTGGACCCGGCGCTGTTCCCCTGCATCGAGGGTTCGACGGACTCCGAGGTGATGTTCTACCTCGCCGTCACCTTCGGCCTGGACCAGGACCCGCCCGGGGCGGTCGCCCGGATGGCGGGCCTGGTGGAGCGGCTCGGCAAGGAGCACGGGGTCGCCGACCCGCTCCAGATGACGGTGGCCGTCAGCGAGGGCGAGCGGGTGTGGGCCTTCCGCTACTCCAGCCAGGGCAGGTCCCGTTCGCTGTACTACAGCAGCCGGGCCGACACGGTGCGCCAGCTGTACCCGGAGCTGCCGTACCTGCGCGCCGTGTCCGACGAGACGCGGCTGGTGGTCTCCGAGCCGCTCGGAGACCTCGCCGGCGTGTGGAACGAACTGCCCGAGGCGAGTTACGCGGTGGTGCCGTGGGACGGCCCGGAGGACTACCTGCCCTTCATCCCCGAGCTGCCCTGACCCCGCCGCGCCCGCCCCGGGCGGTCCGGGTCAGCAGATCCTCGGCAGCTGCTCCCCGATCGGCAGGTCGACCACGCGCGTGCCGCCGAGGCCGGTACGGGCGACGACCAGGCCGGGGTGGTCCTCGACCGCCTCGCCGATCACCGCCGCCCGCCGGCCCAGCGGGTGGGCCCGCATGGCGTCGAGGACGGCGTCGGCGTGCTCGCGGGGGACGAACGCGACGAGCTTGCCCTCGTTGGCCACGTAGAACGGGTCGAGCCCGAGGATCGCGCAGGCGTTGCGCACGGCCTCGGGGACCGGCACCCGGCCCTCCTGGAGGACCACGCCGGTGCCGGAGGCGGCCGCGATCTCGTTGAGGGCGGCGGCGAGCCCCCCTCGGGTGGGGTCGCGCAGGACGTGCAGGTCGGGGGTGACGGCGAGCATGGACCGCACGAGGCCGCCCAGGGCCGCGCAGTCGCTGACGATGTCCGCTTCGAAGCCGAGGCCCTCGCGGACGCTCATGATGGCCACCCCGTGCAGCCCGATGTCCCCGCTGACGATGACCACGTCGCCCGGCACGACCCGTTGCGGGCGCAGGTCCACGCCTTCGGGGACGAGGCCGATGCCGGAGGTGTTGATGTACACGCCGTCGCCGTGGCCCACTTCGACGACCTTGGTGTCCCCGGTGGCCACTTCCACGCCCGCCGCGCGGGCGGCCGCGCCGAGGGCTTCGGCGACGCGGGCCACGGTTGCGGTCTCGACGCCCTCCTCCAGGATGAACCCGCAGGACAGGTACGCGGCCACGGCCCCGCTCATGGCGAGGTCGTTGACGGTGCCGTTGACGGCGAGGTCGCCGATGCTGCCGCCGGGGAAGAACAGCGGGCGCACCACGTAGGAGTCGGTGGAGAAGGCGAGGCGGGCCCCGCCCAGGGTCAGGGTCGCGGAGTCGCCGAGCTGTCCGAGGACCTCGCCGCCGTAGGCGGGGGCGAAGACGTGCCGGACGAGTTCGGCGGAGAGCGCTCCGCCGCCGCCGTGGCCCATCACCACGCGGGGGTGGTCGCGCAGGGGGGCCGGACAGGTCCAGCCCGAGACGTCCAGTGCGGTGTCAGACAACGGGGGTCGCCTCCAGCGGTGCCGTCTTGGCGGTCGGGATCTCCAGGCGCCGGTAGAGGTAGTACGCGGCGCACGCGCCCTCGCTGGAGACCATGGTGGCGCCGAGCGGGGTGCGCGGGGTGCAGGTCTTGCCGAAGGCCTCGCACTGGTGCGGTTTGATCAGGCCCTGGAGGACCTCGCCGCTGCGGCAGGCGGCCGGCTCCCGGGTGTCGATCCCGGTCACCGAGAAGCGGTGTTCGGCGTCGAAGTCCCGGTAGCGGGGCGACAGCCGCCAGCCGCTGGCGGGGATGGTGCCGATGCCGCGCCAGGCCCGGTCGGTGACCTCGAAGACGTCCTCCAGCATGGCGAGGGCGGCCGGGTTGCCCTCGGGGCGGACGGCGCGCGCGTAGGCGTTGTCGACGGTGTGCTCGCCGCGCTCCAGCTGGCGCACGGCCCGGCGTACGCCCTCCAGGATGTCGAGCGGTTCGAATCCGGTGACCACGATGGGCACGCGGTGGCGGGCGGCCAGCTCCGGGTACTCGGCGGTGCCCATGACGCTGCACACGTGCCCGGCGGCGAGGAAGGCCTGCACCCGGCAGCTCGGCGAGTCCATGATCGCCTCGATGGCCGGGGGGACCCGGACGTGGGAGACGAGCAGGCTGAAGTTGTTGATGCCGTGCTTCTTCGCCTGGTACACCGTCATGGCGTTGGGCGGTGCGGTGGTCTCGAAGCCGATGCCGAAGAAGACCACCTGGCGGTCCGGGTTCTCCCGGGCGATGCGCAGGGCGTCGAGCGGGGAGTAGACGACGCGTACGTCGCCGCCCTCGCCGCGCACCTGGAAGAGGTCGCGGCCGGTCCCGGGGACGCGGAGCATGTCGCCGAAGGAGCAGAAGATCACGCCGGGGCGGGAGGCGATCTCCAGGGCCTTGTCGATGACGTCGAGCGGGGTCACGCAGACCGGGCAGCCGGGCCCGTGGATCAGTTCGACCTGTTCGGGGAGGAGCTGGTCGATGCCGTGCCGGATGATGGTGTGGGTCTGGCCGCCGCAGACCTCCATCAGCGCCCAGGGGCGGGTGACGGTGGCGTGGATGTCGTCGAGCAGCCGGCGGGCGAGGGCCGGGTCCTGGAACTCGTCGATGTACTTCACTGCTGCGCCGCCTCCCGCGGGACGTCTCCGTGGTCGGGGGTGCCCGTATCCGGGGCGCCGCCGAAGTCTGCGGCCTGCTCCCAGGGGTCGCCGAACTCCTCCTGGAGCATGCCGAGTTCGGCGAAGAGCTCCAGGGTCTTGAGCGCGGACTCCTCGTCCAGGCGCTGGAGGGCGAAGCCGACGTGGACGATGGCGTACTCGCCGACCCTCAGGTCCGGCAGGTATTCCAGGCACACGTCCTTGACGACGCCGCCGAAGTCGACGGTGGCCATGCGGGTGCCGTCCCGCTCTCCGATGTCAATCACTCTGCCGGGTACCGCCAGGCACATGGGCCCCTCCTTGCTGTGGTTGTTCCGTGGCGCGGCCGGCCCTGGCCGCCGCCACCATGAGCTGGCCGAGGGCCAGTCCCCCGTCGTTCGGGGGGACCCGGTGCTGGCGCAGTACGGTGAAGCCGTGTTCCCTCAGCCGCCGTGAACAGGCGGCGGAGAGCAGGGTGTTGGCCATGACACCGCCGGTCAGGGCGACGGTGTCGAGGCCGTGCGCCGCGCGGGCGGCGAGGCAGGTGTCCGCGACGAGGGCGGCGACCGAGGCGTGGAAGCGGGCCGCGACCGTTCCCGGCGCGGTGCCCGCCCGTACGTCGGCGACGACGGCGGCCAGGACGGGCGCCGGGTCGGCGGTGTACGGGCCCGGGGTGCCGGGCGGCGGGGGGTGCAGGGCGAACCGGTAGCCGGGGTGCGGGTCCGCGGCGGGGGCGGCGAGGGCGGCCGCCTCCAGCTCGACGGCGGCCTGCGCCTCGTACCCGGCGAGGTGGCAGACGCCGGCCAGGGAGGAGACGGCGTCGAACAGGCGTCCCATGCTGGAGGTCGGCGCGCAGTTCAGGCCGCGCTCCAGCTGGCGTTCCAGTACGGGCAGTTCGGCGGGCGGGCAGGCGGCCACCGCGGGCAGGTCCGGGGTGCGGGCGAGGCCGGCGGACCACAGGTGGGCCACGGCCATCCGGTAGGGGCGCCGCACGGCGGCGTCGCCGCCGGGGAGCGGGACGTACGCGAGGTGCGCGAAGCGGGTGGCGCCGGTGTAGTCGGCGAGCAGCACCTCGCCGCCCCAGACCGCGCCGTCGTCCCCGTAGCCGGTGCCGTCGAAGGCGATGCCGATGACGCGGCGCGCGCCGTCCAGTCCGTGTTCGGCCATGGCGGAGGCGACGTGCGCGTGGTGGTGCTGGACGCGGACCAGGGGGCGGGCGCCTGCGTGGCGGCCCGTCCAGGCGGTGGAGCGGTAGCCGGGGTGGCGGTCTGCGGCGAACAGGACGGGTGCCACTCCGGTGATGGACTCCAGCTGCCGCTCGGCGCGTTCGAAGGCCGCCTGGGTGGCCAGGTCGTCCATGTCGCCGATGTGCGCGGACAGCCAGGCCCTGCGGCCCTCGCCGAGGCAGAAGGCGTTCTTCAGGTCTCCCCCGGCGGCGAGCGTGGGCGGCACGGGCAGCGGCAGTGCGACCGGCAGGGGGGCGTGGCCCCGGGAGCGGCGTACGGTCAGCGGCTCGCCGTCGCAGACGCGCACCACCGAGTCGTCGCAGGGCACGTGGATGGGGCGGTCGTGGGTGAGCCAGGCGTCGGCGAGGTGGCCGAGGCGCTCCAGGGCCTCGGCGTCGTCGGTGACGATGGGCTCGCCGGAGAGGTTGCCGCTGGTCATCACGAGCAGCCGCGGCCCGGGCGGGTCGCCCGGCAGGCCCAGCAGCAGGTGGTGGATCGGGGTGTACGGGAGCATCACGCCCAGGTCGGGGCTGCGCGGGGCGACTTCGGCGGCGAGTGCCGAGGCCGCCGCGGGGCGGCGGCGGAGCAGCACGATGGGCCGCTCGGGGCCGGTGAGCAGGGCCCGTTCGGCGGGGCCGATCACGGCGAGGTGTTCGACGTCCGCGAGGGAGCGGGCCATCAGGGCGAAGGGCTTGTCCCCTCGGTCCTTGCGGCGGCGCAGTTCGGCGACGGCCGTGGGCCGGGCGGCGTCGCAGGCGAGGTGGTAGCCGCCGAGGCCCTTCACGGCGAGTACCGCTCCCGCGGCGAGGAGCCGGCGGGCCCCGGCGACGGGGTCGGCGGTGTCGTCCGCGCGGGGCGGCGCGCCGGTGAGCAGGCGCAGCCGGGGCCCGCAGGCCGGGCAGGCCACGGGCTGGGCGTGGAAGCGCCGGTCGGCGGGGTCGGCGTACTCGCGGGCGCAGTCGGGGCACATCGGGAAGCGGGCCATGGTGGTGTGGGCCCGGTCGTACGGGAGCCCGGTGACGATGGTGAAGCGGGGCCCGCAGTGGGTGCAGTTGACGAACGGGTGGCGGTGGCGGCGGTCGGCCGGGTCCGCGAGTTCGGCGAGGCAGTCGGCGCAGGTGGCGACGTCCGGGGAGACGAGGGTGCGGGCCGGGCCGCCGGAGCGGGAGGGGATGATGCTGAAGCCGGCTCCCCCGGCCGGGGGCAGTGCGTGGTGGTCGACGGTGTCCACGACGGCGAGCGGAGGGGCCTCGGCGGCGAGGCGTTCGCAGAACGCGGCGACGGCGGCGGGGGCGCCCTCGACCTCGGCGACCACCCCGTCGGGGGTGTTGGTGACGTGGCCGGCCAGGCCGAGTCCGGTGGCGCGGGTGTACACGTAGGGGCGGAAGCCGACGCCCTGTACGACGCCGCGCACGGTGACGCGGCGGCGTTCCGCGGCCGCGTCCATCAGCGGGGTTCCGGGGACGCGTGCGGCGAGGCGGTGGCCGGGGTGGGGGGCCCTGCGGGGCTGTCCCCTACCCTCCCTTCCACCGTTCCTCCCCCAGCTACCGCTGGGGGTGCCCCCAGGGGCTCTGCCCCGGACCCCGTGTGGTCGTGGACGTACCCGGCGCCCGGACCGTGGACGTGCCCGGGGCCGTGGGTGTGCGCGGGGCTGTGGCCGGGGCCGGGGTGGGTGTGGCCCGGCCCGTGAGCGTGGGCCTGCCCAGGGGCGTGGGTGTGGGCCGGGCCGTGCTCGTGCCCCGGGCCGTGGGTGTGGGTGTGACCGCCGTGGGTGTGCGGTTGGCGGGACATCACCGGGGTGTGGGGTGGAGTGCCTTCGGCGGTGCGGAGGCCATGGGAGAGGAGGAGGCCCAGGCCCTCGGCCGAGCGGGACGAGGTGCGGAGGACCTCCACCCCGGGGTTGACCCGCTGGACGTTGGCGCGGAAGGCCGCCTCGTCGAACTCCACCGCCTCCGCGATGTCCGTCTTGGTGATGACCACCAGCTGCGCGAGCCCGAAGGCGGTCGGGTACTTCAGCGGCTTGTCCTCGCCCTCGGTCACCGAGGCGAGCACCACGCGGAGGGACTCCCCGAGGTCGTACGAGGCGGGGCACACCAGGTTGCCGACGTTCTCGACGAAGAGCAGCCGGGTGTCCTCGGGGAGCCAGCCGTCGAGGTGGCGGCCCAGCATGTGGGCCTCCAGGTGGCAGAGGCCGTCGGTGAGGACCTGCTTGACCGGCACGCCCGAACGGGCCAGCCGTACCGCGTCGTTCTCCGTCGCCAGGTCGGCCGTCAGCGCGGCCACCGGCACGCCCCGCTCCCGGGCGAGGGTCAGTTCGCGTTCCAGCAGGGCCGTCTTCCCGCTGCCCGGGCTGGAGAGCAGGTTGACCACCGCCGTTCCGCGGGCGGTGAGTTCGTCACGCAGGGCCTGGGCGGCCCCGTCGTTCTTGGCGAGCACCGCCTGTCGCAGGTCGACCACTCGGCACACGGCTCAGGCCTCCTCGGGGATCGGTACGGGGGCGTCCTCCCAGACCACGCGGAGGATCCGCAGTTCGCGCCCCGTCAGGAGCTCCACGGCGGTGGCCTTCCCGCAGTCGGGGCAGCGCAGGTCGGGGGGCATGCCGACGGCCCACTCCCCCGTGCAGGACGCGCATCGGGCGCGGGCCGTCACGGTGCGGGTGACGAGCTCGGCGCCTTCGAGGGGCGTCGCGGTGCAGGCGAGGCCGAAGGAGAAGGCCAGCGCGTCGGGGACGACACCGGCCAGTTCCCCGATCTCCAGCTCCACGCGGCTCACGGAGCGTGCCGCTCCGGCCTGGGCCGCCTCCGCCACCTGGTCCACGACGGCCATGGCGATCGACATCTCGTGCATCGGACTCCGTCCTGCCGCGCCTCATTAGACCGGCGGGCCGGGTGCCCGGCGGACGGGCGCGCCGACGCACCGGGGACCCGTACGCCGTTCGGGCGGCGCGGACCCGGCGGTCACATGCGCCGGATGCGCAGGTAGCGCTTGAGGTCGGGGAGGACGGTCACCAGTACGGCGCCCAGTACGGCGGCCATGGTGAACGCGATGGCCTTCTTCATGGGGTTCTCCTCGGGAGCAGTTCCTGGACCATGCGTACGGCGTGCGGTACGGCGGCGGCCACGGGCGGGCTGAGGCCGATGCCCTCCTCGACGGTGGCGGGTTCGCAGCCGACGACGAGGGTGCGCCGGGGCGGGGTGGCGCCGGTGCCCGCGCAGAGGGTGTCGAGGAGGGCGAGGACGGTGTCGGGGGACATGTCGTGGCCGTCGAGCACCGCGTCGCCGGGGTCGAGGGGGCCGGTGCCGTCGGCCTCGATGAGGTGGAGGGTGCCGGGTGCGGAGCCCCGGGCGGTCGCGTCGACGAGGACGAGGGTGTCGTAGCCGTCGAGGAGCCGGTAGGCGAGGTGGACGCCGCGGACGCCGAAGTCGACGGCCTCCACCCCCTCGGGCAGCGGCTGCGCGGCCAGGGCGCGGACGGTCTCGACGCCGAAGCCGTCGTCGCCGAGGAAGACGTTGCCGATGCCGGCGACCAGGGTCCGGCCGTTCACTCGTCCTCCAGCGGGCTGACCTCGTCGGGCTGGAAGTACAGGAACCGGCCCTGTTCGCGGCGGATGTCCGCGCCGGGGTCCCCGTCGACGGTGACGGCGAGGTGCACTCCGCCGTCGACGTCGTGCAGGACGGCTTCGACGCGTGCGGCGCGGCCGCGCAGGAACAGGTCCTGGGCGTCGGTGCGGCGCAGGCCCGGCCGCAGCAGGACGCGGCTGCCGGGGCCGACGGAGCGGCCGTCGACGGTGATCCGTTCCGGTGCGGGTTCGGCGGCTGCCCCGTGGGCCGGGTCCCACCAGGGGGTGTCCGGGGTGAACACGTCCTCGGGGACGCCGGCGCGGTCCGGCTCCGGGTGGGTGATCTCGCGCAGGGCCCGGACGGCTCCGTGCAGGCGTTCCAGTACCTCGGGGGGCATGGAGTCGGCGAGGTCGACGACGGCGGCGGCGCGCGGGTCGGTGCCGCGGGCCTCGCGCTTCTCCTGGTCGGTGAGGGCGGCGGTGCGCAGGGCGAGGATCTCGTCGATCTCCAGGGCGTCGTACATGGCGCCGGCGCTCTCGGGGGCGATCGCGGCGTGGTCCTCCAGGATGATCGGGGAGGACAGGACCACGTCGGCGCGGCCCTCCTCCCCGGCGAGGACGGGCCAGGTGTGGCGGTTGTCGCAGCCGCGGACGGCGGGCCGGGCCCATTCGGGCGGGTCGGTCATGGAGAGGAAGGAGCCGGCGCTGAGCCCCAGCAGGAGGTGGGCGGCGACCAGGGACCGGGGCAGGGCGCTGTCGCGGCCGGCGCCGGGCGCGGGGGTCCACGTACCGGTGTTCTCGACCACGGCGGTGAGCCTCAAGGCCCGGTAGGGCACGTCGAGTTCCTCGGCCCGCAGCCGGACCTCGGCGTCGATCCGTTCGGCGCGCCGGACGAGGCGGCCGGCTTCGCGGCCGTCGGCGTCGAGGACGGGTTCGGTCTCCTCCTGGGCGGGGCGGACCAGGGGCAGGGTCACCTCGCCGGCCGCCAGCTGGGCGACGGGCACGGCCAGCTCGGCCTGTTCCTCGGTGCCCTCGTCCCAGGGGACGAGGACCCGGTCGGGCAGGTGCAGTTCGGGTACGGGCGCGAACGAGCCGTCGGCGAGGGCCTGTTCGACGGTGCGCCGCCAGGCCCGCAGGAAGCGGAGTTCGAGGTGGAGGACGGCCTCGCCCCTGGGTTCCATCACCAGCTCGGTGCGCTGGAAGGAGTGTTCGCCGTGCGCGGGGCCCCAGGCGGGCGGCACGAGGACGCCGAACTGCCAGCGCATCCGGTTCTTGGCGGCGGAGGCCCGGTAGGGGTACAGCACGTACCCCTCGAAGAGGACGGCGTCGGCCAGCTGCCGGGCGGCCGCGAAGCGGGTGTCCGGCGGGGAGGTGGTGGTCACGGGGCGGTCCTCCCGGCCAGCCGGTCGAGCAGTCCGGCGGCCCGGAGGGGTTCCGGCCCGTCGGTGGGGGACGGCGGGGTCGCGGCGGCGTCCAGGAGGGTGCGTACGGTCGACTCCCAGGAGGCGAGGGCGTGCCGCGAGCGGAAGGCGAGGAGCTCGTCCATGGTGTCGCGGGGCAGCCGCAGCCATCCGCAGCCGGGGAAGTGCTGTTCGATCATCTCCCGCCACACGGAGACGGGCATCCGGTACGTGGCCTCCCGGTCCCAGGGGACGGGTTCGACGCGGAAGCCGCCGGAGCCGGTGAAGGCCGTGCCGGAGAACAGCATGAGCAGCGGTACGTCGCCGTCCTCCAGGGCGTCGAAGTAGCGGGTGGCGGCGATGTCCATGTCGTAGGTGCAGGGCACGGGCACCTCGGTCTCGGTCTCCCCGGTGAAGCTCGGGACCATGACGGCGACCTGGGCGAACTGGACGGGCTGGAGGGTGGTGCCCCAGCGGGAGCGTTCGCCGAACAGGTCCTGGAGCGCGGCGGCCTCGCCGGGGCCGTAGCCGCGCCGGGCCGGTTCGATGCGCAGCTGGCAGCGCAGGGCGAGGGCGTGGACGCGGGTGGCGCCGGGGGCGCAGACGCGCAGCCGCAGCAGGAGGGTGGGTCCGGCCGCGTACGGGTCGGCGCGCACCCCGGTGCAGGTGAAGGTGAGGTCGGTCATGGCCGCGGCTCCCCTGCCGGTGCGGTGGCGGGCTGCCGGCCGGCGGGTACGGCGCGGCGTTCGACCTCGGCGAAGAAGGCGTCGAGGGCGGCGCGGGCTTCCGCCCCGCCGTCGAAGCCCTGCCACAGCAGTCTCATGCGGCCCACCAGTTCGTAGCAGATGTCGATGGGGACGAGATAGCAGGCGGTGCGGCCGTGGGTGCGGCGCAGCAGCAGTGCTTCGACGTCGGGCAGGAGGAGGGCGGCGAGCGGTCCGGCGTCGAGGACGCGCTGCCAGGTGGCGGGGTCGAGTTCGCTCTCGGTGGCTCCGGCCGGGCTGGGGTAGAGGGCGACGAGCCGGTCGAGGGCGGCGTTGCGGAAGAAGAAGGCGACGCCGACGGGGATCTGGAGGAGGTCCCAGGCCTCGTCGTCCCAGCGGTGGCCGGGGTCGGTCAGGTAGCGGTCGGGGACGGTGCGGAAGCGGCCCGCGCCCGCGCCGGGCCGGTCGAAGAGCAGGGAGCAGGGGGTGCAGGCGCAGACGAGGGCGCGCCGGTCGGTCTCCACGAGGTGGCGGTGGTCCGGGGCCACCGCCGTGCCGCACAGTTCGCAGGTCTCGGGGCGGGGGGCGCGGGGGCGGGTGAAGCGGCGCAGCCCCTGTGCGGGGGCGGGCCGCCGCGGGTCGGGGCTCACGGGACGCGCGCCGGGGCGTGGGGCCGGGTGGTGATCTGGAGCAGCGGGGGCGCCGGTGCGGCGGGGGCCAGTTCCACGGAGGTGACCTCGGGGGCGAAGGCGGCCACGACGTCCTCGATGCGCCGCAGGGTGTCCTCGGCGCCGCTGCCGCAGCCGCAGCCCGTATCGGGGGCGGTGCGCAGGCGCAGGGTGCCGTCGTCCTGGTCGTAGCCGGCGAGTTCGGCTTCGGGCAGGGAGTCCAGGGCGCGGGCGATGCGGGTGTGGACGTCCTCGGGGTGGAGGTCGTGGAGGGTCAGCAGGCTCGCGGTGTGCTCGTCCTCCAGGAGCGCGGCGAGGGGGTCGGCGCCGGGTGCGAGTGCGGTGAGCCGTTCCACGATGCGGCCGAGGCCGGCTCCGTAGAAGTCCATGAGTACGCGGACCAGTTCCTCGGCGGCCTCGTGGGTCTGCCGGTCGCCGGTGGCGGCGAGCCGGTCGAGCACCTCTTCGATCCGGCGGCCGGCCCGGAGCCCGTCGGCGGCGGCGGCGCTCATCCGCCCAGTCCGCTCAGGCCGGTGGGGACGTGCATGGACTTCACGGTCTTGCCGCCGCCGACGTACATGTGGACGCCGCAGGGCAGACAGGGGTCGAAGCTGCGGACGGCGCGCATGATGTCGATGCCCTTGAAGTTCTCCGGGGGGTTCTCCTCGAAGATGGGGGTGTTCTGGACGGCGTCCTCGTAGGGGCCGGGTGTGCCGTAGCTGTCGCGGACGCTGGCGTTCCAGGGGGTCGGCGGGTAGGGGTGGTAGTTGGCGATCTTCCCGTCGCGGATGACCATGTGGTGGGAGAGGACCCCGCGCACCGCCTCGGTGAAGCCGCAGCCGATGGACTCGTCCGGGACCTCGAACTTCTCCCAGGTCTGGCTGCGTCCTGCGCGGACCTCGGCCAGGCCCTTCTCGGCGCAGTGCAGGGCGATTCCGGCGGCGTACGCCTGGAAGTAGGTGCGGGCCCGGTTGCGTTCGAGGGCGTTGCTCCACTTGGGGATCCGCCACTCGAAGGTGGTCTCCGGCTTGGTCATGGTGCGGGGCAGGTTGATGACCACGCTGTGCCCGGTGGCCTTGACGTAGCCGACGTCGACCAGTCCGGACAGGGCGGTGGACCAGAGGCGGGCGATGGGGCCGCCGCCGGTGTCGAGGGCGAGGTGGTCCTTGCCGTCGAACCAGCGGGGGGACATCACCCAGCTGTACTTGTCGTCGAAGGCGCGCTTCTGCGGGGCGGGGATGGTGTGCTGGTTCCAGGGGTGGCGGGGGTCGACGGGATTGCCGAGGGGGTCGTGGGTGACGAACTGCTCCTGGCCCTCCCAGTCGTCGTAGTAGGAGCTGCCGAGGAGGATGCGGATGCCGAGGTTGATCTGCGTGAGGTCGTTGGTGACCAGCTTGCCGTCGACGACCACGCCCGGGGTGACGAACATCTTCCGTCCCCAGTCGGTCATGTTGGCGTAGGTGAAGTCGCAGTACTCGGGGTCGTTGAGGGCGCCCCAGCAGCCGAGGAGGACGCGGCGGCGGCCGACCTCCTCGTAGCCGGGCAGGGCCTCGTAGAAGAAGTCGAAGAGGTCGTCGTGGAGGGGGACGACCTTCTTCATGAACTCGACGTACCGCATGAGGCGGCTCATGTAGTCCGTGAAGAGCTGGACCGAGGCGACGGTGCCGACGCCGCCCGGGTAGAGGGTGGAGGGGTGCACGTGGCGGCCCTCCATCAGGCAGAACATCTCCCGGGTGTAGCGGCTGACCTGGAGGGCCTCGCGGTAGAACTCGCCCTCGATGGGGTTGAGGGAGCGCATGATGTCGGCGATGGTGCGGTAGCCGTGCTCGGCGGCGTGCGGGGACTCGGTGCGTTCGGCGAGTTCGAGGACGCCGGGGTTGGTCTCGCGGACCATCTTCTCGCAGTAGTCGACCCCGACCAGGTTCTCCTGGAAGATGTTGTGGTCGAACATGTACTCGGCGGATTCGCCGAGGTTGATGATCCACTCGCCGAGGTGCGGCGGCTTCACGCCGTAGGCCATGTTCTGCGCGTACACGGAGCAGGTGGCGTGGTTGTCACCGCAGATCCCGCAGATGCGGCTGGTGATGAAGTGCGCGTCGCGGGGGTCCTTGCCGCGCATGAAGACGCTGTACCCGCGGAAGACCGACGAGGTGCTGTAGCACTCCGCGACCCGCTTCTGCTTGAAGTCGATCTTCGTGTGGATGCCGAGGCTGCCCACGATCCGGGTGATCGGGTCCCAGGCCATCTCGACCAGCCCGCTGCCGTCGCCGGCCGCCTTCGTCTTCGGTGTCATCGTGTCTGCCGTGGCCCTTCGTGTGAGCGGGAGCGGGGTGTTCGTCGCGGCGGAGCGGAGGGGAGCGGGCGTGGGGCGGCCGTCACCGGGGCGGCCGTCACCAGGGCGGCCGTCACCAGGGCGGGCGGTAGCCGGTGGTGAGCTGCCGGCCCTTCTGGCGCCACTTGGGCTCCTTGTCCACGGTGTGGGTGGTGACCGCCCGGAGCCTGCGGATCACGGCTCCGTAGGCGCCGCTGGCCTTGGTGGAGAGGGTCGCGCCGGGCGGCTGGTCCATGAACGGCATGAACTTGTCGGGGAAGCCGGGCATGGTGCAGGCGATGCAGATGCCGCCGACGTTCGGGCAGCCGCCGATGCCGTTCATCCAGCCGCGCTTGGGGACGTTGCACTTGACGACCGGGCCCCAGCAGCCGAGCTTGACCAGGCACTTGGGCGAGTCGTAGGTGTGGGCGAAGTCGCCCTGCTCGTAGTAGCCGGCCCGGTCGCAGCCCTCGTGGACGGTCGCGCCGAACAGCCACGTCGGGCGCAGCTTGTCGTCCAGCGGGATCATCGGGGCGGATCCGGCCGCCTGGTAGAGCAGGTAGGTGAGGGTCTCGGAGAAGTTGTCCGGCTGGATGGGGCAGCCCGGGACGCACACGATCGGGATGCCGGCCTTGGACTTCCAGTCCCAGCCCAGGTAGTCGGGGACGCCCATGGCGCCGGTGGGGTTGCCCTCCATGGCGTGGATGCCGCCGTACGTGGCGCAGGTGCCGATGGCGACGACGGCCAGGGCCTTGGGGGCGAGCCGGTCGATCCACTCGCTGGTGGTGATGGGCTGTCCGGTCGCCGGGTCGTCGCCGAACCCGCACCAGTAGCCCTCGGGCTTGATCTTCTCGTTGGGGATCGATCCTTCGACGACCAGGACGAAGGGGTCGATCTCCCCGCGCTCGCCCTTGAAGAACCATTCGATGAAGGTGTCGGCGCCGCCGACCGGCCCGCACTCGAAGTCGATCAGCGGCCAGTGCACGGCGATCTTCGGCAGGCCGGGGAGCACTCCCGTGACGATCTCCTCGATGCTGGGCTGCATCGCGGCGGTCAGGGACACCGAGTCGCCGTCGCAGCTGAGGCCGGCGTTGATCCAGAGGATGTGGATCGGGGGGTCCTCTACCGCGCTGGGCGTTGCTGCATCCATGGGAGTGCTCCTTGGGGAGGGATGCGGGAGGGATGGGCTCGGGGCCCGGGGAGGTGCCCCACCCTTCTTGCTAGCAGGGCCGCGGTCCCGCCGCCCTGTCGGAGGGGGCCGGTCCAGTGACGGGGGGCCTGCGCGAGGGCAGGGGCGCGGTGTGCCGGCCGGGTACGGGGCGTGCCAGGTGCGGCGGGGTCCGGTCGGCGGGCTCCTTGCGCACGAAGGCGCGGCGCAGCGCGTGGTAGGGCGCCGCCGGGTCCTGGAAGGTCTCCCGCATCCGGGCCAGCTCGGCCTCCCGGTGGGCGGCGAGCGGGGTGGCGGCCTCGTCCCGGTCGCGGCGGGCCTTCTTGCGGGCGATGGCGGCCTGGGTGGCGGGCGAGGCCGCGAGGCGGACCGCGAGGCGGGCGGTCTCCTCGGCGAACTCCCGCGGGCCGCAGGTGAGGGTACGGTCGGTCAGGCCGAGGCGGCGGGCGGCGGCGGCGCTGAGCGGCAGGGCGTCGGCCATCAGCCGTTCGGCCACGCCGGTGCCGGTCCGGCGGGGCAGGGTGTAGGTCCAGTACTCGGATCCGTACAGCCCCATGAGGCGGTAGTGCGGGTTCAGGACGGCGCCGGACCTGCACCAGACCTCGTCGGCGGCGAGGGCGAGCATGGCCCCGCCGGCGGCGGCGTTGCCCGCGACGGCGGCGACGACGAGCCGGTCGGTGGTGGTCAGGACCGCCTCCACCAGGTCGTCCATGGCGGTGATGTTGGCCCAGGACTCGGCGGCGGGGTCGGGGGCCGCCTCGATGACGCCGAGGTGGATGCCGTTGGAGAAGAAGTCGCGGGTGCCGCCGAGGACGAGGACGGAGGTGGGGCGGGAGCAGGCCTCGCGGTAGGCGGCGAGCAGGCGGCGGCAGTGGCCGGTGCTCATGGCGCCGCCGGGGAAGGAGAAGGTCAGGAAGCCGGCGCCGCCCCGTTCCCGGTAGCCGATGTCGGTCCAGGTGCGGGTGCCCGCCGGGGGGCCGCCGAGCGGGGCGGGGACCTCGGGGAGGGCGGGCAGCCGGTCCCCGAGGGCGAGGACGGCGGGCAGCTTGACGGGGGCGGGTTCGCCGGGGGCGCGTTTGGCGCGCAGTTCGGGGATCCACACGGCGCCGTCGCGGGTGGCGCGGCAGACGGCTCCGGCCCGGGTGGCGAGCAGCCGGCCGGGGGCGCCGCGGAGGGTGTCCTCGGGGTGGCCGCCGTGCAGGAACCACTGGCCGCCGAGGAGGTCGTCGAGGACGCCGGGCCGGGAGTCGGCGGCGCGCAGGGCGCGTACGACGGTGTCGGTGGTGTCGTGGTCCCAGTCGATCCGGCGGTGCGGCTGGCGCAGGTAGGGGCGGGCGGTGGCGGGGCCCTGCGGGGTGGGGACGTGGGTGCCGGAGGCGAAGCGCTCGACGGCGAGGAGGACGGCGGCGAGGGCCGCGTCGGAGACCTCTCCGCGGTAGGCGTCGCTCTTGCCGACGGGCGGGAGCGCGCATTCGGCGCTCGCCCACACGTCGCCGGCGTCCATCTCCTCGTCGGCCTGCAGGACGGTGACGCCCCACCGGGTCCGGTCCTCGGTGACGGCCCAGTCCAGCGAGGAGGGGCCGCGGTCGCCGACGGGTCCGGGGTGCACGATCAGGCAGGTGTACGCGGACCAGACCTCGCGGGGTACGGCGGTCTTCAGCATCGGCGCGACGACGAGGTCCGGGTGGTGGCGGCGGACGGTGGCGGCGAGGTCCGTGCCGGGCAGGGCGAGTTCGAACGTCACGCTGTGGCCGTGGTCCCGCAGTTCGGCGTGGACCCGTTGGGTGAGGCTGTTGAAGGCGCTCGCGACGAGCAGGACGTGCACGTGATCTCCCAGGCGTCCGGAGCCCCGCGACCGGCGGGCGGTGCGGGTACGGCCGCTGGCGATCGTGGGCCCGCGCCCGGCGTCGCGGGCCGAAGCCCGGCAGTGGTGTCACCCGTAAGGGGGTCCCGGGGCCCGCCACCTGGTGGATCGGCGGTTCCGCTCAGCGGCCGTCGCTCTCGCGCTCCGGGCGGGGGCGGTACGGGGGCACGTGCGGGCGGACCTGTTCCTCGCGCCCGATGCCGGGGCGCTGCCGCTTCGCGGTGTGGCCGTCGGCATCGGCGTCCGGGGTGGTGTCCCCGGGACGGTGGGCCGCGCGGTCCGGGTCCTCGTCCGCCGTCCTAGCGGGCGGGGTCCGTGACCAGCGGTGCTGCCTGTGCTCGCTCATGTCGTGCTCCTCGTCTTGCGGGGCTGCGCGGCCTCCTCGGTGTCTTCGGCGTCCCCGGCGTCCTCGTCCTCCTCGGAGGTGTAGCGGATCCGGGCCCACAGGGGCAGCGCGTACCAGCAGAGCAGGTACCAGGCGACGACGGCGGAAACCAGCCACGGCACGAGGGTGTGGGGGGCCGCGACCCGCAGGACGAGGAAGAGCGCCGAGGTACAGGTGGCCAGCAGCAGGAGGATGCCGGTGAAGGTGAGGCGCGAGGCCCAGAGCACCGCCTCCGGCTTGATCCGGCGCCCGGAGACGATCCGGTGGAAGGAGACGGGGCCGATGAGGGCGCCGGTGGCCAGGGAGCCGAGGACGACCGTGGCGGTGTAGATCGCCTTGTCGGTTTCGGCCAGTCCCTGGAAGTGCGGGGTGAAGGCGACCGTGAGCAGGAATCCGAAGAGGATCTGCACCCCGGTCTGTGCGACCCGGATCTCCTGGATCAGCTCCTGCCACTGCCGGTCCGCCCGTTCGTCCGCGCTCTCGTCGCGTCCTTCGGACCTCTGTCGCGGCATACGACCCTCCTCCGTCCACCCCGGCGCCTGCCCGGGGGACGGCCGGCCAACCCTCCCCCGGCCGGCCGCCCCTCCGGGGCCGCCCGGAGGGGGCGCCGGCCCCGGAAACAAACCGGACGCCCTCTATGCCCTACCGGCCGGTAAGTTCAGCCCGTCGACCATTCCTGCACATTCTTTTTCTCCGCCCTTTACCCGAACCATGGATTCCGACCATGTGATCGGGGTCACAGGGGCATTTCCTGGACAGCCCGATGTGGATCAAGTTTCGATATGGCCTGCGCGGCCGACGATCTCGGCCCGCGACCACGGGGAATTTCCCGAATCCTGTCGTCGGCAACGGCGCTTGACGAGGAGTGGGGGCGTGTCAGTGACCCTGGCGTGCGCAAGAGGAAGAATCACGGAGCACGTTCGCGTCCACCCGGACCGCGTTGCGGCAGGCCGATGCTGAGCCGACTGCTCCCGCCCGCCGGACCGGCACGCGTCCTCACCGGCATCACCCTGGTGCACACCCTGGGGCAGGGCCTCTGGATGGCGCTGAACGCCATCTTCGCGACGGCCGTGCTCGGGCTCTCGCCCGGCCGGTTCGCCATCGGCGTCGGCGTCGCCGCCGGTATCGCGCTCCTGGTCAGCACCCCGACCGGACACCTGGCCGACCGCGTCGGCCCGCGCTCCGTGCAGATCTGGTCCTTCATCGCCCTCGGCCCGCTCACCGCGGCCCTGCTCGCGGTGCAGGGCTTCACCTCGTACCTGCTGGTGGTGAGCGCGCAGGCGGTCGCCTACAGCGCCAGCCGCAGCGCCCGCATGGCCATGGTCGCAGGGCTCGTGCCGCCGCAGGACCGGGTCCCGGTCCGCGCCTACCTGCGGGCCACCGGCAACGTCAGCGTCTCGGTGGGCGCGGCCCTGGCCGGCCTGCTGCTCGCCGCCGACTCGGTACGGGCCTACGAGGCGGCCGTCGTCTTCAACGCCTCCACCTACCTGGCCGCGGGGCTGCTCACCCTGCTGCTGCCCGCGGTGGCGGCGCAGCCGGCCCGGCCGGGACCGGCCCTGACGGTACTGCGGGACCGCCCCTACCTGACGTTCACGGTGCTGGACGGCCTGCTGTCCATGCACAACCTGCTGCTCGACGTCGTCCTGCCGCTGTGGGTGCTGCACCGGACGAACGCACCGCGCTGGATGATCGCGGCGATCCTGCTGACCAACACGGTCGCCGTGGTCCTGCTCCAGGTCAGGGCCGCGCGCGGGACCGACGAGCCGGGCGCGGCGGCCAGGGCCTCGCGGTCCGGGGCGCTGTGCCTGGCGGTCGCCTGCGTGGTCTTCTCCTTCAGCGGCGGGGTCTCCGCCACGGTCGCCGGGGCACTGCTGCTGCTCGGGGCCCTGGCCCACGTCCTGGGCGAGATCCGACAGTCCGCGGGCAGCTGGGGGATGTCGTTCGCGCTGGCGCCCGAGCACGCCCAGGGGCAGTACCAGGGCACGTACGCGATGGGTTCGGACCTGGGCAAGATGATCGCCCCGGCGCTGCTGACCTGGCTCGCCGTCGACCACGGCAGCCTCGGCTGGCTGGTCATGGCCCTCGGGTTCGCGCTGGCCGGAGCCGCCATGCCGCGCATCTCCGACTGGGCCCGGCGGGGCCGGGAAGCCGCCCCGGACGCCGTCGCGGCGTGACGGGCCCCGCCCCGCACCTCCTTTCCGTCCGAATTCTCCGCCATTCATTTCCCTGTTCCCGTTCCGGTGTTTTTCCGCGCCGCCGCACCTTTTCCGTGTGGTGAATTCCCTGCCACAACACAATTCGATCGCGCGGGGTCCGTACATGTGCGCCGTGCGCGTATTCGGCATGCCCGCCGCACGGCAGATGAACGAAATGCAAACGAGGGGACCATCACTGTGGGCGACATTTCCGCCGACTCACCGCAGGCCCTGCAACTGCCCGTCCGGGACGCCGGGCACGGCGTCCCGGACGGCGCCGGCAGCGGTACGCACTCCTGGACCGGCCCGGCGCCGGTGCCGGACGGCGCCGCCGCCGCCGACCTGTGGCACGCCGCGTTCGCCGTGCTCGTGCACCGCTACAGCGGCCAGGAGGACATCGTGCTGGCCCGCGCCTGCGGCGCGCACGGTACGCCGGTCGCCGTCCGCTCCGCGCTCGGGCCGGAGCCGGCCCTCCCCGCCCTCGCGCGGACACTCGCCGCCGCCCACCGGGAGGCCGTACGGGACTCCGTGCCCGGCGCGGAGGCCGACCTCGGCGGCGGGCTGCGGGTGGGCTTCCTGGAGTCGGACGGCACCACCCCGGCGCCGGAGGGCTTCGCGCTGCTGCTGGAGGCCCGGCCCGCACCGGACGGCCCGCGGTTCACCCTGCACCACGACCGGGCCCTGTTCCCCGCGACGCTGATCGCCCGGATGGCCGCGAACCTGGACACCCTGCTGTCCGACGCGGCCGCCCGCCCCGGGACGCCCGCGGCCGAACTGGCCCTGCTGTCCCCCGAGGAGCACCGCCTGCTGCGCGCCTTCAACGACACCGCCCGCCCCTACGACCGCGACACCCCGCTGCACGCCCTCGTGGAGGCCCAGGCCGCCCGCACCCCCGACGCCCCCGCCGTCGAATGGCGGGACAGGGTCCTCACGTACCGGGCGCTCGACCGGGAGGCCAACCGGCTGGCCCGTGCCCTGGCCTCCCACGGGATCGCCCCGGGCTCGCGGATCGGCCTCTCCCTGGGCCGCACGCACCACACCGTCGCCCTCCTCCTCGCCGTCCACAAGGCGGGCTGCGCGTACGTACCGCTCGACCCCGCCTACCCCGCGGACCGGCTGGCCGCCATCGCCTCCACCGCGGATCTGGCCGCCGTCGTCCACGAGGGCGACGGAGCACCGGGGTGGCTCGGCGACGGGCCCGTACGGGCACTGCCGTGGCGCGAGCTGTGGGAGAAGGCGCAGACGGAGGACGAGCGGCCCCCGGCCGTCACCGTCGGCCCGCAGGACACCACCCACCTCATCCACACCTCCGGCTCCACCGGCCTGCCCAAAGGCGTGGTGATCGGCCACCGCAACGTGACCGCCCTCCTCGCCTGGGCGCGGGACACGTACGCGGACGCCGACCTGCGCCGGGTGCTCTTCTCCACCTCCCTCAACTTCGACCTGTCCGTGTACGAGCTGTGGGCCCCGCTCACCCGGGGCGGCTGCGTCGTCGTCGTGGACAACGTCCTCGCGCTCACCGAGGACGAGGGGCTGCGCCCGAGCCTCGTCAACACCGTGCCCAGCGCCCTGAACGTGCTGCTCCAGCGCGGCGCGGTCCCCTCCTCCACCCGCGTCCTGAACGTGGCCGGCGAACCGCTGTCCCGGGAACTGGTGAACGAGGCCTTCGCGTCCACCGGCGTCGAACGGCTCTACAACCTGTACGGGCCCTCCGAGGACACCACCTACTCCACCTGGAAGTGCTTCACCGGCCCCACCGACGGCGCGCCCACCATCGGCGTGCCCGTCCACAACACCACCGCCCACCTCCTGGACCCGCTCGGCCGGCCCGTGCCTCTCGGCGCCACCGGCGAACTCCACCTGGGCGGCGACGGTCTGGCCGCCGGCTACATCAACGACCCCGAGCGCACCGCGGCCTCGTTCACCGCCGCGCCCGCGCACCTCGGCGAGGTGCCCGGCGGGCGGCTGTACCGGACCGGCGACCTGGCCCGGTGGACGGAGGAGGGCGAGCTCCGCTTCCTGGGCCGGCGCGACAACCAGGTGAAGGTGCGCGGCTTCCGCATCGAGCTCGGCGAGCTGGAGGCGGCGCTGCGCGGGGTCGTGGGCCTCAAGGACGTCGCCGCCCTGGCGGTGCGCGCCGGCGACGGCGACACCCGGCTGGTCTGCTACGTCGGCCTGGAGGGCTGGGGGTCCCCCCGGACGGATTCTGGGGGAGAGGTCGGCGTCGAGGCCATGGGCGCGCACCTGCGGGCCAAGCTGCCCCACTACATGCAGCCCGCGCGGATCGTCGTCGAAGAGCGGCTGCCGCGGCTGCCCAACGGCAAGGTCGACCGCAAGGCCCTGGCCGCCCGGGACGTCGACTGGGGGCAGCGGGCCGTCGACGGCGGGGCCTTCGACGACCCCGACGAGGCCGAGGTCGCCGGGGTCTGGTCGGATCTGCTGGGCTTGTCCCGGGTCTCCCCCGGTGTGGACTTCTTCTCCGTGGGCGGCCATTCTCTGCTCGCCACCCTGCTGGCGGCACGCCTGTCCGACGCGGCCGGCCGGTCCGTCCGGGTGGCGGAGATCTACCGGAACCGGACCCTCGCCGAGCAGGCCGCCCTGCTGCGCCGCACCCGCGGGGAAGCCGCGCGGGCGGCCGCCGTCCAGGCGGCGGCGCGGCCGGCGCAGCGGCGGCGGGCCGTCGCCGACACCCTGCGCGAGTCCGCGCGCGGCCACGGCGTACCGGGGGCCGGCGCAGCCGTGTTCCTGGACGGGGAGCTGGAGCTGACCTACCACGGCGTCACCGACACCGTCTCCGGTGCCGCGTACGGGCCGGACACCCGCCAGCGCGTCACCTGCGTCACCAAGCCGATGCTGGCCTTCGTCGCGCTGCGCCTGGTGGACCGGGGCCTGCTGGGGCTGGACGAGCCGCTGGACGGGCTGCTGCCGCAGGCGTTCCGGCGCCGCGACGGGGGCACCGTGAAGGTGACGCTGCGGCACCTCCTGTCGCACACCAGCGGGGTCGACGACTCGTACGAGGTGTGGCACGACACCGGCCTGCCCGACCTGGACTCCTACATCGCCACCCTGCCCGGCTACGGCCAGCTGTTCGAGCCGGGCGAGGTGTTCGCGTACTCGGCGGTGGGGACCTCGATCGTCGCCGCGCTGATCGAGAAGCTGCTCGGCGTCCCGTGGCGGCGCGCGGTCAACGAGCTGCTGCTCGCCCCGCTCGGGATACGGGAGGTTCCCGGGACCCTCACGGAGGGCGGCCACTACGGGGGGACGGTCTCGGCCGGCTACGTGTGGACCGAGCGGGTCAAGGGCTACGTGCGCCACGACCCGCCGCCGCAGACCATCGCCGACGACGCCGCCGGCTCGTTCTCCGTCTGCCTCACCCTGGACGAACTGGCGAGGATCGCGATGCTGGCCGTCGACGACGGCGTCGCCCCCGGCGGGGAGCGCCTGCTCTCGGCCGGTCTGGCACGCGAGATGCGCACGCCCCAGATCCCCGTCCCCGGCCACCACTTCATGCACGCCTGGGGCCTGGGCTGGCTGATGTTCGGGCCGTCCGCCTTCGGCTTCAACTCCAACGGCAGCGGCCACCACAACTTCATCCAGATCTTCCCCGGGCAGCGCTCGTTCCTGCTGCTGCTCGCCAACGCCTACCCGGCCTTCGGCCTCTACGAGGACCTGCTGAGGTCCCTCACCGGCGAGGGGCTCATACGCACCGGCCGCCCGTTCGAGATGGAACCCGACGACTGCGCGGGCCTGTACGCCTCCGACGGCTACCGGCTGGAGGTGCTGCGCGGCGCGGAGCACCTGCGCTACGCGTACTCGGAGCGGCAGCCCGGCGGCGCGTGGCTGTGCCTCGACGAGGGCGACCTGGTGCTGTCCGGCGCGGGCGGGTTCAGCTCGATGTCCGAGAAGAACGTCCTCGCCGGTTCGATCTCCTTCATCCCCACCCCCGGTACCGCCGTCCCGGGGTTCGTCCGCATCGGCCAGCGCTTCGCGAGGAAGACACGATGACCGACCCACTGCACCCGCAGCACCCGCTGCACCCCCCGCGCCCTTGCGCACCCGAGGCCCGGCACGTGGTCTTCGTGACCTGGAAGGCGGGCAACGCCCCCGCGTTCGAGGCCGCCAAGCGGCTCGGGCACCACGTGACGCTCATCCGCTCCCTGCTCATGGAGCAGGCGCAGAACATCGACTTCGGCACCTCCCCGTACGCGCGTTTCGTCGACCGGGTCCACGTCCTGAAGGACGCCACCGACCCCGTGGCGCTGCGCTCGTGCGTACGGGAGGTCCACCGGGAGCGCCCGGTCGACGGCTTCGTCGCCACCGTCGACGCGCTGGTGGTCCCGGTCGCGCGGATCGCCGAGGAGCTCGGGGTGCCGTTCACCGACGCCGCCGCGGCCGAGACCGCCAAGCAGAAGGACCGCTGCCGGGAGGTCCTGGCGGCGGCCGGGGTGGACGGCACCCGGTACGCGGTCGTCGGCGGCTTCGAGGAGGCCGCGGCCTTCGCGGCGGCCGGCGGGTACCCCGTCGTCGTCAAACCGGCCCGGGGCTCCGGGAGCGAGGGCGCCCACGTCGTCGCGGACGAGGAGCAGCTGGCCGGTGTCCTCGCCGGGGCCCCGGAGGGCGCGTACGCGGCGGGCATCCTCGTCGAGGAGTACCTGAGCGGGCGGTTCGTCTCCGCCGAGATCGGCCTGGCGCGCGGGCGGTTCCTGCGGCTGGCGGTCAGCGAGCGCTCCACCTGGCACCGGCACGAGGCCCTGGAGACCGGTACGACGATCCCGGCGGGCATCTCCGCCGAGGAGCACGACCGGGTGATGCGGTTCGCGGAGGAGGTGGTCGGCGCGGTCGGGCTGCGGCTCGGCGTCTTCCACGTGGAGGTGATGCTGGGCGCGGACGGCACGCCCCGGCTGATCGAGCTCAACCCCCGCATCATGGGCTCCTGCCTGCCGAACCTGTTCCGTCTCGCGGGCGGCGGGGACATCTTCGAGCTGCTCGTCCGGATCCACCTGGACGAGACGGTCGAGCGCGGTCCGACGGAGTTCGACGGGTACGCCACGGTCCGCTGGTTCGGTGCCGCCGACCCCGTGCCCACCCCGGAGCGGGTGCCCGACTCCGGCTGGGCCGCCGAGCGGTACGGCGACGCCCTGCACTCGTTCACGGTCCGCTTCCCCGAGGGCGACACCCTGCTGCCCTGCCGGGGCAACCTCGGGAACTTCGGCGAGGTCCAGGTGGTGCACCCCGACCGGGCGACGTCGATACGCATCGCGGAGGACGTCGTCGCCGGCACGGCCGAGCGGCTCGGTTTCGAGGTGACGAGGTGAGGACGACGACCACGACCGCGTTCTTCGACCAGACCCGCCGGCAGCTCGCCCGACTGGGCCTGCCGGACGGGGACCCGCAGCTCGCGCCCGACTCGGACGCCGTCTTCGCCGACGGCGGGCACTTCCGCATCGAGGTGCCGACGGTGAACTCGGTGGAGGCCGCCGAGCGGCTGCTGCGCGAGAGCCGGCGCCGGGGCTTCACGGTCAACCGCATCACCGAGACCCGCGGGATGTACCGGCACACGGCCCGGGAGATCGGCGAGTACGTGGCGCTCGGCGAGGAGTTCGGCGCCGAGGTCCTGATGTCGGTCGGCCCGCGCGCCACCAACGACATCGGGGCCGGGGCGCAGACGCCCGAGGGGGCCCGGATCGGCTACCGGCTGCGCGGCCAGGAGCAGATCGTGCGCGCCGTCGAGGACGTCAAGCGCGGGATCGGTCTGGGCGTGCGCGGGTTCGTCGTCTACGACGAGGGCCTGCTGTGGGTGCTGGGGCGGCTGCGCACCGCCGGTGAGCTGCCGGCCGGGATCCACCTGAAGGTGTCGGCGCACTGCGGGCAGGGCAATCCGGCGTCGGCGCAGATGCTGGAGATGCTCGGCGCGGACAGCTTCAACCCGGTGCGGGACCTGACGCTGCCGATGATCGCGGCGCTGCGGCAGGCGGTGACGGTCCCGCTGGACCTGCACGTGGACAACCCGCGGAGCTCGGGCGGGTTCATCCGCACCTACGAGGCCCCGGACATCGTCCGGGTGGCGGCGCCGGTCTACCTGAAGACGGGCAACAGCGCCCTGGACGGCCACGGCGTCAGCCCGTCGCCCGCGCAGCTGGACGACATCCTGCGCCAGGTCGAGCTGGTCACCGAGTTCGTCGGCCGGCACCACCCCGGGGCCAGGCAGAGCCGTGCCGGCTCCGCCGCCCCCGCCCTCGAAGCCGCCGGGAGCGTCCCCGCCCCCGGCCGCCGGACGGAGGTGTGAGCGATGTGCCGCATCCACGGCTGCTTCGGCGGGGAGCCCGCCGGGCGCGAGGTGCTCGACGCCGTCGCGGCGGCGATGTTCGAGGGCGGGCCGGACGCGCAGACCGTCCGGCGCGGTGCCGGCTGGGCGCTCGGCAACAACCGGCTCGCCATCCAGGGCGTCGCCTCCGGCGACCAGCCCTTCGTACGCGGCGCGCTGTGCTGCGTGTTCAACGGCGAGATCTACAACCACCGGCAGCTGCGCGCCGAGCTGGCCGCGCACGGCTACTCCTTCGAGGGCGACTGCGACGGCGACGTGCTGCTGCCGCTGTACGAGCTGTACGGCGACGCCTTCACCAGCCGGCTGGAGGGCATGTTCGCGATCGCGGTGGTCGACGAGCGGGAGGAGCCCTGCCTGAAGCTGTTCACCGACCACGCGGGCATGAAGTCGCTGTACTACTACGTGTCCGCCGACGGCCGCCGGCTGTGCTTCGCCTCCGAGCTGCGGGCGCTGTCCCGGTTCCCGGACTTCCCCGACGAGCTGGACCCGCTCGCGGTCGACCGCTACCTCGGCGGCAAGGCGGTCTGGGGGCCGGGGACCGTGTACACCCGGGTCCGTACCCTGGAGCCCGGCTCGGTGCTGCGCTTCGCGGACGGCCGCGAGACCCTGACCCGCACGGCCCTGGAGCCCGCCGAGGTCGACTGGGGCGGCGGCGGGCCGACCGTGGAGGCGGCGGCGGAGCTGCTGGACGGGCTGCTGCGCACGGAGATGGGCCGCATGCTCGACGCGGACGTGCCGGTGTGCGTGATCACCAGCGGCGGGCTCGACTCCAGCTACACCACCGCCCTGGCCGCCCACCTGGTGTCCGACGTGGCCTCGTTCAACATCGCCTACCGGGGTGACTGGCCGGCGGACGAGCGCCACTGGGCGGCCGAGGTGGCCCGCCACTGCGGTACGGAGCACCACCAGGTGCTCCTGGACCCGGCGGGCTTCCCGGAGCTGGTGGAGCGTTTCACCCGGCACCTCGACCAGCCGAACAACGCCCCGCACAGCCTGAGCACCTTCGCCCTGTTCGAGGCCGTGCACGAGGCCGGGTTCAAGGTGGCGCTGACGGGTGACGGGGCGGACGAGCTGTTCGCCGGGTACGCGCGGTTCACCAAGGCGGACCGGGACGGCGACTCCGCCTGGCACCGGGCCTACCAGGACACCATGGCCGTCGCCGGCCCGGCGGCGCTGGGCCGGCTGTACACGCCGGCCCATCTGGAGCGGGTACGGGCGGCCGGCGGGCACTTCGGCGACCTCAGCGGCGACGAACTGGCGCGCCGGGTGCGCTCGGGGCCGCACGGGAAGCTGGAGACGCTGCTGCGCTACGACCAGGCGGAGCGGTTCCCGTACTACATCCTGCGCCGCGTGGACCACCTGAGCATGGCCCACTCGGTGGAGGCGAGGATCCCGTTCCTCCAGCCGTCGGTGGTGCGGCTGGCGCACGCGCTGCCGGCCTCGGTGAAGGTGGCCGGGGACACGGTGAAGGCGCCGGTGGCGCGGGCGGCCCGGCCGTGGGTGCCGCGCAGCGTCATCGAACGGCCCAAGCAGCCGTTCACCCTGCCGGTGGCCGCGATGATCCGGCCGGGCGAGGCGCTGTACGACATGGTCGGCGACCTCCTCCTCGGCCCCGGCGCCCGCTGCGGCGACTACGTCCGCCGGGACGCCGTCCGCGAGCTGTTCCGCTCCCAGACCGAGAGCCCGGGGGCGCACGCCGCCGAACTGCTCTGGTCCCTCCTGGTCCTGGAGACCTGGCTCTCCGCCCGCGGCCCGGCCCCCGCGCCCCTCTAGGCCCCTCTCCCCCTCCTCCCACCCCGAGAATCGAGACAGGACATGACCGACACGCCCGAGTCCCGCCCCGCGATCACCTCGCTGCTGGCCGGCGTCACCGAGGCCGACATCCGCCGCGACCCGTTCCCGCACGTCGTGATCCGCGACGCGCTGCCGCAGGAGCTGTACGACGCCCTGGCGAAGTCGATGCCGACCGCGGAGTACATCGGCGAGCGGATCGGAAAGCCGATCACCTCGAACGAGCGCTACAACTACATGTCCGAGATGGTCCTGGCCGACGACACGATGGCGCGGGTGTGGAAGGACTTCGTGACCTACCACTCCTCCCCGGCCTTCTACGAGGAGTTCCTCGACCTCTTCCAGGAGGACCTGCTCGCCAACCTCCCGGAGGCCGAGCGGCTGGTGGGACCGCTGCGCGAGCTGCGCGTCGGCCGCCGCAACCGGGACGGCTTCGATACGCACGACATCCTGCTGGACTGCACGGCCGTCATCAACTCGGCGGTCACCGGCCGCCCCTCGGCCTACCGCGGGCCGCACGTGGACAAGCCGCACAAGCTGTTCGGCGGGCTGTTCTACATGCGCCTGCCCGAGGACGACGCGACCGGCGGCGACCTGGTGCTCTACAAGTACCGGCCGGGAGCGCACAAGTTCCACACCAGTGCCTCCGAGTACGGTGACAACCGCTTCGACATCGACCCGCAGTACGTCGAGGAGGTCACGACCGTCCCGTACCGGAGCAACACCCTGGTGCTCTACCCGATCAACCCGCTCGCCCTGCACGGGGTGTCGGTGCGCAGCCTGACCGAGCACCAGCGCCGTTTCATCGCCCTCGTCGGGGACCTGCCGCGGCAGCTCTTCGACCTCGCTCTCTGAGGGGGGACGACTGTGATCCCCTTCGATCAGCGCAGCGGGAAGATCTGGTACGACGGCGCCCTCGTGGACTGGGGCGACGCCCGGCTGCACGTGCTCAGCCACGGACTGCACTACGCCTCCAGCATCTTCGAGGGCGTCCGCGTCTACGGCGGCGAGGCGTTCATGCTGCGGGAGCACATCGCTCGGCTCGGCGCCTCGGCCCGGATCCTGGACTTCGAGCTGGAGCACACCGAGGAGGTGCTGTACGGGGCCACCCGCGCGGTGGTCGCGGAGGCGGGCATCACCGAGGGCTACGTACGGATGAACGCATGGCGGGGCTCGGAGATCATCCAGACGGCGGCGCTGAAGACGTCCGTGCACACCTCGGTGGCCGCGTGGGAGCTCCCGGCGGGCTACTACGCGGCGGAGGACGCCGTGGACCAGGGGATCTCCCTGGTCACGGGCCGCTACCGCAGGCCCTCGCCGGAGTACGCGCCGGTCAAGAGCAAGGCGGCCGGCAACTACATGATCGGCACGGTCAGCAAGAACGAGGCGCTGCGGGCGGGCTTCGACGACGCCCTGCTCCTCGACGACCGCGGGAACTTCGTCGAGGCGACCGGGGCGCACCTGTTCTTCACCAAGGACGGGGCGCTGTACACGCCGACGACCCGCTGCACCATCGACGGGATCACCCGGGCGTGCGTGCTGGCCATCGCCGAGCGGGACGGGATCGAGTGCGTGGTCACGGACCTGGCCCCGGCGTTCGCGGGGGAGGCCGACGGCGCGTTCCTGTGCGGGACCGCGTGTGAGATCCTCCCCGTCGGCCGCCTGGATGATCATCACTACGACGTCGCCGGGAACACGGTGACGCGCAAGGTCGTGGCGGCCTACCGGGAGCTGGTCCAGGGGCGCGCGCAGCTGCGCGTCCCCGTCGGCCCGGTCCGGTAGGAAGCCGTCACCACAGGGAAACAGGCCCCTTGCGAGGGGCCTCGGGAGCAAGGGCACGTGCATGGGAGCGGTGGATGCTCTGGAAAAACTCGCACCGGTGGTGCTGGCCTTCGGTTGCGGGGTCGTCCTGGCACGGCGGAAGGTGGTGCCGGCCGAGAGTTCCAAGGTGTTCGCGGACTACGCGTTCCTCTTCGCCGTGCCCTGCTTCCTCTTCGCGAACATCTACCGCAGCGACCTGGGGGCCCTGTTCAACTGGCGGGCCATCGGCGGTTACGCGGCCGCCGCGTGCGCCGCGGCCGCGCTGATCGGCGTACTGGCCTGGTTCCTGGGCGTACGCGATCCGCGCGGCGTGGCGCTGCGCATCATGGCCGCCGTCCAGGTGAACACGGCCTACTTCGCCGTGCCGGTGTTCATCATGCTGTTCGGGAACGCGGCGCCGATCTTCCCGGTGCTGCTGTTCCAGGTGTGCGTGCTGTCCCTGATCATCATCTCGATCATGGAACTGGGTCGGCCGGACCGGGTCGGGAGTCCGTTCCGGCGGCTCGGATCGGCCGTCGCCGCCTCGCTGATGACCCCGGTCGTCATCGCCTGCAACGCGGGCATCGTCCTCAACCTGCTGCCCGTCACGGTGCCCGGGGTCGTGCTCGACAGCTTCACCTTCGTCGGCGACAGCGCCTCGCCCGTCGCGCTGTTCGCCCTCGGCCTGCACCTGGGCGGCAGCGGGATCAAGATCCGCGGCACCACCGCGGAGGAGGTCTGGATCACCGGCTTCAAGTGCGTGGCGCTGCCGCTGATCACCTACGCCGTGTGCCGGTTCGTCTTCGGGGTGGAGGGCGAGTGGCTGAGCTACCTCGTCCTGATCGCGGCGATGCCCGCGCCCCAGAACCTCTTCATCTTCGCCCAGCGCTACGACGTCGGGGTCGACATGTCGGCCTCCCTCGTCGTCAAGAGCTCGGTCGTCGCCCTGCTGCTGCTCCCGCTGTGGACCCAGCTGGTGGCCCGTCCGTCCTGAGGCGGCCCGAGCCGTACCCATCTTCCGGAAAGGCACAACCGTGACGCAGACCGCGCAGTCCACCAGGATCTCCGTCGAGCAGGTGGCCGGCCGCATCGGGGCCGAGATCTCCGGGGTCGACCTGACCCGGGAGCTCGACGAGGCGGTGGTGGGCGAGATCCGCCGGGCCGTCCTCGCCCACCGGGTCGTCTTCTTCCGCGGCCAGGACATCACCCACGCCCAGCACATAGCCTTCGGCCGCCGCTTCGGCGCGCTGACCCGCAGGCCGGGCAAGAAGCACGGCGTGCACCCCGAGGGCCACCCGGAGATCCTCACCGTCGACCCGAAGGCGGACACCGAGCGCTACGGGTCCGACTTCGAGGAGCACTACCGCCGCAAGTGGACCTCCCCGCTGGCCGGCTGGCACAGCGACCTCACCCAGGCCGTCAACCCGCCCAGCCTCTCCATCCTGCGGGCCGAGCGGACCCCGGCCTTCGGCGGTGACACCCAGTGGACCAACACGGTCGCCGCGTACGAGGGCCTGTCGGCACCGCTGCGCGAGTTCGTGGACGGGCTGACCGCCGAGCACGCCTTCTTCACGGCCGTGCACCTGCGCCACTCCGACGAGCGCGACCGCGAGATCCTGGGGATCTACTGCGAGGACCCGCAGGTGGCCGTCCACCCGGTGGTCCGGGTCCACCCCGAGACCGGTGAGAAGGCCCTGTTCGTCAGCCCCGGCTCGACCACCCGGATCACCGGGTTCACCGAGCTGGAGAGCCGCCACCTGCTGGAGCTGCTGTTCCAGCACCTCACCAGCGCCGAGTACACGGTCCGGTTCCGCTGGGAGCCGAACAGCATCGCACTGTGGGACAACCGCAGCACCTGCCACTTCGCGCCCACCGACTTCGCCCACCTGGACGTCGACCGGGTGATGCACCGCGTGACGGTCCTGGGCGAGCCCGCCCGGGGGCCGCGCGGCTTCGTCTCGCAGCTGGTGGAGGGCGAGCCGATGCGGGCCTGGTAGACGGCCCGCCCCGGCGGGCATAGAGGTCGGGCCACGGACGTACGGATCCCGGAGTGCCCCATGAGCCCCACGAGCCCCAGCGCCGCCGATGCCTCCGGCGGGGGAGCCGAAGTCTCCCGCCGGGAGTTCGACGCCCTGTTCGATGCGGTCCGCACCTGGGGACGGTGGGAGGCGGGGACGGCCGGGCGCGGCGCGTGGAACGCGGTGACGGCGGACCACGTGCGCGCGGCCGCCGCGCTGGTCCGCTCGGGCACGTCCGTGCCCCTGGGGCGCCCCTGGGACACGGCCCCGGGGCCGGACAACGCGCGGCCGGCCCTGCACCACATGACCGACCTCGGGGACGTGGAGGAACCGGAGCCGTCCGCGTACAAGGACTTCCTCGGCGCCGACTACCACGGCAAGTCGGTCAGCCACCTCGACGCGCTGTCGCACATCGGCTACCGGGGGCGACTCTACGACGGCCGCTCGGCGCGCGAGGAGGCCGGCGCCGGGGGCGTCCGGTTCGGCTCGGTGGCGGCCCTCGGCCCGCTGGTGACGCGGGGCGTGCTGCTGGACCTGCCCGCGGTGCTGGGGGTGCCCTGGCTGGAGCCGGGGCACGCGGTACGGGCCCGGGACGTCCTGGCCGCCGAGGAGGCGCTCGGCGTGCGGATCGGGGAGGGCGACGCGGTCCTGCTGCGTTCCGGACGGTTCCGCCGCCGCCGGGAGCTGGGGCCCTGGGACCCGGCGACAGGCAGCGCGGGCTGGCACGTGGACGCCGTACCGCTGCTGGCGGAGCGGGCCGTGGTCCTGCTCGGTGCCGACGGGGACAGCGACGTACGCCCCTCGCCGGTGGAGGGGCTGCACTCCCCCGTCCACACCCTCGCCATCACGGCGATGGGGGTGCCCCTGCTGGACAACCTCGACCTGGAGGCGCTCGCCGCCGCCTGCGCCGGGGCCGGCCGCCACGCGTTCATGCTCGTGGTGTCCCCGCTGAACGTGCCGGGCGGGACGGGCTCGCCCGTCAACCCGGTCGCGGTGCTGTGACCCGTCCCGGCAGGGCCGTCCCGCCCCCACGCCCCGATAAATGTTGAGGAATATACTCAAACCGGGCCATCGAGACTGCTCCGACGAGGGAAGTGGTGCACATGGGGGTCGTCGACGACCGCACCGGCCCCGTGCAGTCCCGTGACCGGTTCCTGCACGGCGGCTCGGCCGAGTCGGTCGTGCGGAGCGTGCGCAGTCCGATCCTGAGTTCGTGGCAGCGCAGCGTGCTGCTGGGGCTGTCGCCGGACCAGACCGAGCTCCCGTTCACCGAGGACTTCGACGCGGAAGGCCCCGTCGTCCGCGCCGCCGCACCCGTGCTCGACCGGCTGGCCTCGCTCTTCGCGGGCAGCCGGATGAACATCTGCCTCGCCGACGGCCACGGCACCGTGCTCGAACGCCGCTTCGGCGACAAGTCGCTGCCCGGCCGGCTGCCGGCCATCCAGACCCAGCCCGGCTTCGTGTTCTCCGAACGGGTCGCGGGCACGAACGGGATCGGCCTTACCCTCGCGGAGCGGCAGCTCGTCCAGGTCAACGGCGCCGAACACTTCGCCGAACGCTCCCAGGCGAGCGCCTGCACCGCCGCGCCCATCCGCGACCAGCTCAGCGGGCACATCGAGGGCGTCCTGTGCCTGGGCTACCCCTACACGGACGCGGACCCGGCACTGGCCGCGGTCGTCCGCCGGGCCGCCGAGGCCATCGAACGGCGGCTGATGGAACAGAGTTCGGCACGCGAACGCGGGCTGCTCCAGGCCTACCTGGAGGCCGGGAACCTCGTCCGGGCCCACGGGGACGCCCTCGACGGGCATCCGGTGAGCCTGGCCGAGCTGCTGCTGAGCGAACTGGAGCAGAGCGACCACACGACCCTCAAGGAGAAGGCCACCGAGCTGCTGTCGGGCGCGCGCCGGGCCGCCGCGGAGGTGTCCCTGTCCCACGGCCGGCGGGTCACCCTCGTCAGCAGGCCCGTGACCAGCCCGGCCGGGGTGGAGGGGATCGTCGTCGAGGCGCTGCTGCCCGACGAGGAGGAGCACCACGCCCCCGCCCCCGCCCCCGCCCACGCGCCCCTGCACTCCCACGCCGCCCCGCCCCCGTCCGGGAGCGCGCCCGCCGCTGCCGCCCCGGGCACCGGCGCGGTCCGGGGGCTGGTGCTGGTCGGCGAGCCGGAGGTGGGCAAGTACGCCGTCGCCGCACGCCGTCGCCTGGAGCTGCTGGCCGAGGCCAGCACCCGCATCGGCACCACCCTCGACGTGGGCCGCACCGCCCGGGAGCTGGCCGAGACCGCGGTGCCCCGGCTGGCGGACTTCGTCACCGTGGACATGCCGGAGTCGGTGCTGCGCGGCGAGGAGTCCGGCGACCCGACCGGGGAACTGCTGCGCACGGTGGTGCACGGCATCCGCGACGACTGCCCCTTCTACCCGGTCGGCGAGCGGCTGGTGCTCCGCCCGACCACGCCCCACATGCGCTCCCTGGCCACCGGGCAGCCGGTGCTGGAACCCGAACTGAAGTCGGCGTTCGGCTGGATCGCCCAGGACCCGGAGCACGCCGAGCTGCTCCTCGCCCACAGCGTCCACTCGCTGATCACCGTGCCGCTGCTCGCGCGGGGCGTCGTCCTCGGCGTCGCCTGCTTCTACCGCTCCCGCAACCCCGCCCCGTACGGGGACGACGACCGCTCCCTCGCCCAGGAACTCGCCGCCCGCGCCTCCCTGTGCGTCGACAACGCCCGCCGCTACACCCGCGAGCACACCCTCGCCCTGAGCCTCCAGCGCAGCCTGCTCCCGCACGGCATGCCGGAGCAGAGCGCCGTCGAGGTCGCCCACCGCTACCTGCCCGCCGAATCCGGGGTGGGCGGCGACTGGTTCGACGTCATCCCGCTGTCCGGGACCCGCGTCGCCCTCCTCGTCGGCGACGTCGTCGGCCACGGACTGCACGCGGCGGCGACCATGGGCAGGCTGCGCACCGCCGCCCGGAACTTCGCCGAACTGGAACTGGCCCCCGACGAACTGCTCACCCACCTGGACAACCTCATGGTGCGCCTGGACCGCGAGGAGGGCGGGGACGACCCGGCCCTCGGCAGCACCGCGATCGTCGGCGCCACCTGCCTGTACGCGGTCTACGACCCGACCACCCAGCTGTGCACCATGGCCCGCGCCGGCCATCCGCCGCCCGCCCTGCTGCTGCCCGACGGCACCGTGACCTTCCCCGACCTGCCGGCCGGGCCGCCGCTGGGCCTGGGCGGCCTGCCGTTCGAGTCCGCCGAGGTCCACCTCCCCGAGAACAGCCGGCTGATCCTCTACACCGACGGGCTCATCGAGGACCGCCACCGCGACATCGACCTCGCCCTCGAACAGCTGCACCACACCCTGGCCACCGACCCCGGCCGGTCCCCCGAGGACACCTGCCAGGCCGTCCTGGACGCCCTGGCCCCCGAGCACCCCGCCGACGACATCGCGCTCCTGGTCGCCCGCACCCGCGCCACTCCCCCGGACCGGATCGCCGCCTGGGAGCTGCCCGCCGACCCGGCCCGCGTCTGCGACGTCCGTGCCGCGGCCATGGAGCAGCTCGGCCGGTGGGGCCTGGAGGAGTCCTCCTTCGCCGCGGAGCTGCTGCTCAGCGAGCTGGTCACCAACGGGATCCGGTACGGCGGCGGCGCGCCCGTGCGGGTGCGCCTGATCCACGACCGCACCCTGATCTGCGAGGTGTACGACTCCAGCAACACCGCCCCCCGGATGCGCCAGGCGGCCAACACCGACGAGGGCGGCCGGGGCCTGTTCCTCGTGGCGCAGCTCGCCCAGGCCTGGGGCACCCGCTACACGCCCGACGGAAAGGTCATATGGGCGGAATGCGCCCTGGACGCGGCGTGACCCGGTCCCGGCGGCAAGGTCATCTAGAGTCGAGGAATGAGCCCACCTCCGCGTTCCGGTGGAGAACCCCTCGTCCGCGTGCGCGGTCTGCGCAAGCGCTTCGGCGGCACCCTCGCGCTGGACTCGGTCGACCTCGACCTGTACCGCGGCAGCGTCCTGGCCCTGCTCGGCGCCAACGGCGCCGGCAAGTCCACCCTCATCAAGGTGCTCGCCGGGGTGCACCACGCCGACGCGGGCGAGGTGACGGTGGCCGGCCGGCCGCTCGGCTCCCACGGCACCGCCCGGCACCTGTCCTTCATCCACCAGGACCTCGGACTCGTCGAGTGGATGACGGTGGCCGAGAACATCGCCCTGGGCACGGGCTACCCGCGCCGCGCCGGCCTGATCTCCTGGCGGCGGACCCGCCGGCAGTGCGAGGAGGCCCTCGGGACAGTCGCCGGGCACCTCGACGCCGACGCCCGGATCGCCGACCTCGCCCCCGCCGAGCGCTCGCTGGTCGCCCTCGCCCGCGCCCTGGCCGCGCGGGCCGAGGTCATCGTCCTGGACGAGCCGACCGCCACCCTGCCCGCCGCCGACTGCGCCCGGCTGTTCGGCGTACTGCACGCCCTGCGCGACCGGGGGCACGGCATCCTCTACGTCAGCCACCGGCTGGACGAGGTGTACCGGGTCGCCGACGCGTTCGCCGTCCTGCGCGACGGCCGCGTGGTGGAGCACGGCCCGCTCTCCGGGTACGACCCCGGCCGGCTGGTGCGCGCCGTGGTCGGCCACGAGCCGGCCACCCGCCGCCCCGCCGTACCGCCGGCCCCGGCGGCCGGACCGCCGCTGCTGCGCCTGGACGGCGTGCGGACCGGGCACGCCGGACCGGTCGGCCTGGAGCTGCGGGCCGGGGAGATCCTCGGCATGGTCGGCCTGACCGGCGCCGGGCACCGGGAGCTGGGCCGTGCGCTGGCCGGCGTCCTGCCGGTGCGCGGCGGGCGGGTACTGCTGGGGGGCCGCCCGTACCGGCCTCGTACGGTCCGGGACGCCGTCCGGGCCGGGGTCGGCTTCGTGGCCGGGGACCGTCAGGCGGAGGGCTGCGCCCCGGAACTGACGGTACGGGAGAACTTCCTGGCGAACCCGGGCGCCGCCGGGGTCCCGGCCTGGCGCTGGACCCCGCCCCGGCGGGAGCGCGCCGAGGCGGCCGAGCTGATCGGCCGGTTCTCCGTACGGCCCCCGGACGGTGAGGTGCCCATCGCCACCCTGTCCGGCGGCAACCAGCAGAAGGTGATGGTCGGCCGGTGGCTGCGGGGCGGGCTGCGGCTGCTCGTCCTGGAGGAGCCGACGGCCAGTGTGGACGTGGGGGCCAAGGCGGTGGTGCACCGGCTGCTGGACGGGGCCGCCGCGGCCGGCGGGGGGGTGCTGCTGGTCTCCTCCGACTTCGAGGAGGTCGCGGACCTCTGCCACCGGGCGCTGGTCTTCGTCCGCGGGACGGTGGGCGCCGAACTCGCGGGCCCGGAGCTGACCGTCACCGGGCTGACCCGGACGGCCTCGGCCGTGCCGGCCGTCACCGGACCCGCGACGGCCCCATGACCCCTCCCCCGCCGACCCCGTCCCCGCTGGAGCGGCTGCGCGGGCACCACATCGGCAGCCTCGGCCTGCCGGTCCTGGCCGCCGTGCTCTTCCTGGTCTTCTCGCTGCTCCTGCCGCAGACCTTCCCCACCCGGGAGAACGTCTCCGCGATCCTGTCGAACCAGGCGGTCCCGGCCGTCCTCGCGCTGGGGGCGACGGTCCCGATCGCCACGGGCAGGTTCGACCTGTCCATCGGCTACGGACTGGGGCTCGCGCACGTGATGGTGATGCGGCTCGTCACGGACGGCTGGCCCTGGCCCCTGGCCTGCCTGGTGGTGGTGTGCGGGGGCCTGCTGGTGGGGGCGCTGACCGGGGTGGTCGTCGAGTTCGGGCAGATCGACTCCTTCATCGCCACCCTGGGCACCGGCAGCATGATGTACGCGGTCACCGGCTGGGTGACCGGCGGCGCCCGGATCGTGCCCGGCCCGGAGGGCCTGCCGGCCGGCTTCACCGCCCTGTACGACGCCCGGTTCCTCGGGCTGCCGCTGCCGGCGTTCTACGTGCTGGCCGTGGCGGCCGTCCTGTGGGTGGTGCTGGAGCGGCTGCCGGCCGGCCGGTACCTGTACGTCATCGGCTCGAACCCGCGCGCCGCCGCCCTGATCGGCGTCCCCACCCGCGCGTACTGCGTGGCCGCGTTCGCCGGGTCGGGCCTGGTCACCGGTTTCGCCGGGGTGCTGCTCGCCGCGCAGCAGCAGACCGGCAACCCGAGCACCGGGCTGGACTACCTGCTTCCGGCCTTCGTGGGCGCCCTGCTCGGGTCCACCACGATCAGGCCCGGCCGCGCCAACGCCCTCGGCACGGTCGTGGCCGTGGCCGTCCTCGCCGTCGGGCTCGCCGGGATCGGCCAGCTCGGCGCCCAGTTCTGGGCCACGCCGCTGTTCAACGGCGGGACCCTGCTCATCGCCGTCGGCCTGGCCGGCTACGCGGCCCGCCGCCGCCTGCGCGCCGGCACCGCCGCCTCCCGCCGGCCGCCCACGGCGGGCCATGACGGCCCTCCGTAGCCCCACACCCCCTGCCAGGAGCACCGTGTTCCCGAAGCACATCCCCCCGAGAACGCCCGTCGCGGCCGCGTGCCTGCTCGCGGCGGCCGCCGCCCTCCTGGCCGGCTGCGGCGGCGGTCCGCCGTCCGGCAACGGGCCGTCGAAGGGGGCCGGCTGTCCGGAGGCGCTGCCCCGGGCCGAGGCCGCCGTCCGGCGGGCCGAGACCGCGGACGCCTCCTGGAACGGGCCCGCCTCCGGTCCGGCGGCCGTGCCCGGCAAGAGCATCGTGTACGTCGCGCAGACGATGACCAACCCGGGCGTCGCGGGAGTGGCCCGGGGCGTGGAGGGAGCGGCGAAGGCCATCGGCTGGACGGTCCGGGTGATCGACGGGGACGGCACCCCGGCCGGCATCCAGGCGGCGCTCAGCCAGGCGGTCACCCTGAAGCCCTCGGGCATCGTCATCGGCGGTTTCGACCCCCGCCCGGCCTCGCGGCAGATGGCGGCGGCCCGCGCCGCGGGCATCCCGGTGGTCGGCTGGCACGCGGTGGACTCCCCCGGCCCCAGCGGGGACCCGGCACTGTTCACCAACGTCACCACCAGGGTGGAGGACGTGGCGCGGATCAGCGCGGACTGGATCATCGCCCGGTCCGGGGGTGACGCCGGGGTCGTCCTGTTCACCGACGACTCGATCCCCTTCGCCCGGAACAAGGCCGACCTGATCGAACGGGAGCTGGCCACCTGTTCCGGTGTACGGCTCCTGACGTACGAGAACATCCCGATCCCGGACGCGAGCAGCCGCACCCCGCAGGCGGTCTCCTCGCTGCTCGCCCGTTTCGGGAAGGACTGGACGCACTCGGTGGCCATCAACGACCTGTACTTCGCCGACGCCGCCCCGGCGCTGCGGGCGGCCGGACGCCCGGGCGGGGGGCCGCCGCTGAACATCGGCGCGGGCGACGGCGACCCGTCCGCCTTCCAGCGCGTCAACAGCGGGCAGTTCCAGGCGGCCACCGTCCCCGAGCCGCTGTCGCAGCAGGGCTGGCAGATCGTCGACGAGTTCAACCGCGCCTTCGCCGGGCAGCCCGCCAGCGGCTACGTGGCACCCGTCCACATCGCCACGGCGGGCAACAGCCGGGGCGCCGACTCCTGGGACCCGCCGGGCTACCGCGAGGCGTACCGGAGGATCTGGCAGGCCGGGGAGCCTCATGAGTGAAGCTTCAACCACCCTTCTCCGCAGGAGAGTTGACCGCCGCCCGATATGACCGGCGCCCTGCGCGCGTGGCATGATCAACCTTCACGTTACCTACCAGTAACGGGACTTCCCCCCAATTCGAAGGTCACACCCACGTGCGTACGCTCGCCAGACGCCTCCTGCTGCCCGGACTGACCGCCCTCGCGCTCACCACCGCCGGCTGCTCCTCCCCGGCCCCCGTGAACACGGCCGGACCGGGCAGCCCGGCAGCCCTCCCCTCCGCCTCCGACGGCACCCAGCGGCTGGACGTGGACGCCGCGCCGCAGGGAGCGGGCACGCCCTCGGCCATCGCCCGCACGCGCGGCGCCCAGGGTCCCGAGAAGGCCCCGCTGAAGGTCGCCTCCTACGACAAGGCCAGCGGACGCGCCGTCATATCCGCGGCCCCGCAGGGCGGCGGCCCCTCGCCGAAGCGGTCCGCCGCACCCTCAGCCGGCCCGTCCGCCGGCTCCTCCGCCGCGGCCGCCGGGCCCGTCGCGGTGGGCGACGTCATCGCCAGCGCCCCGGCGCCCGGCGCCCCCGACGGCCTCCTCGCCAAGGTCACCGAGGTCGTCGGCAAGACCGACCGCGGCACCGAGGTGAAGACCGCGCCCACCACCCTGGCCGCCGCGCTCGGCGACGACAAGGCCGACGGCAAGGTCCCCGTCGACCCGGCCTCGGTGGTCGTCGAACCCCTGATGAAGGGCGTCACCTTCTCCTGGGCCAAGGGCTCCGGCGTCACGTTCGGCCCCCAGGGCGCCAAGCTGCCCCTGGGCAACCTGCGGCTCGACGTGGACGCCGCCGTGGACACCGCCAAGGACGCCCCCGCCTCGGCCGGCGCCTCGGTGACCGGCTTCGTCCAGCTCGCCCCGCAGGTCGAGTTCTCCTACGACGGCGGCAAGGGCGGCGCGGGCCGCGGCCCGGACGCGGCGTTCCTCGGCATGAGCGGCGACTGGTCCTCCCAGTGGGCCCTGAAGGGCCGGGCCGCCGCGAGCACCGGCGCGCCCAAGCGGATCCCGTTCGCCAAGCTGCGCAGCAACCCCGTCCTCCAGGTCGGCCCGGTCCCCGTCGTCGTCAACCTCGAACTGACCTGCTACGTACAGGTGGAGGCAGACGGCAAGGTCACCCTCGACGTCCGGCAGGACGTCAAGGGCGACTTCCGCGTCGGCGGCGGCTACGCGACGGGCAAGGGCTGGACCCCGGTCAGCACCTCGGCCGTGCACAGCACCCCGGTGAAGGCGGCCGTCACCGCCGCCGGCCGGGTCAAGGGCGCCCTCGGCGCCGAGGCCTCCGTCGGCCTGTACGGGGCCGTCGGCGTCACCGCCGGCTTCGCGCCCTACCTGCGCGGCGAGGCCGACGCCTCGGCGAGCGCGTCCAGTGACGGGAAGACCTCGGCGAACGGCTCCTGGGCGCTGTACGGCGGCTTCGACCTGAGCGGGCAGCTCCAGCTCCAGCTGTCCGTGTTCGGTACCCCGGTCGTCGAGCGGCGCGTCCCGCTGGGCGCCCTGCACCGCGAATGGCCCCTGGCGAGCGGCCGCGCCGGACTGTGACCCGGCCCGCCCGGCCGGCCCGCCCCGCGGGGCGGGCCGGCCGGGCGGCGGGTTCCGGTCAGGCGGCCGGTTCCGCGCCCGGCGGCGGGGGCAGCGGCGGCAGGGTCGGGCCGTGCAGCCAGGCCGCGAACAGGCCGTCCAGCGGCCCGGCGGCGTACAGCGCCGCGTGGGCGGTGAAGGCGGCCGTGGTGACCACCCCGTGCCGGTGCAGGGCCGCCCAGTCGCGGAGCATCCGGAAGAACGCCCGGTCGCCCAGGGCGCAGCGGACGGCGTGCACGGCCAGGCCGCCGCGCTGGTAGAGCCGGTCGTCGAACATCAGCCTGCGGCCGGGGTCGGCCAGTCGCAGGTCCTGCGGCAGCCCGGCCAGCAGCCGGTGCGCGGCGGTCGCGTGCTCGTGCGCGGTGCGCCCGCCCGAGCGCTCCGACCAGAGCCATTCGGCGTACTTGGCGAAGCCCTCGTTCAGCCAGATGTGGCGCCAGTCGGCGATGCCCACGCTGTTGCCGAACCACTGGTGGGCCAGCTCGTGCGCGACCAGCCGCTCGGAGCCGCGCGCCCCGTCCACGTGGTTCGTGCCGAACAGCGACAGCCCCTGGGCCTCCACGGGGACGTCGAGCTCCTCGTCCGCGACGACCACCGCGTACTCGCCGAAGGGGTAGGGGCCGAAGAGCTCCTCGAACAGCCGCATCATGGCGGGCTGCCTGGCGAAGTCCCGGGAGAACCGCGGCAGCACGTGCGCGGGCACGTGGGCGGTCTGCGGCACCCCGCCGAGGCCCGGGTCGCCGAGCAGCACCGTCTGGTACTGGCCGATGGCCAGGCCGACCAGGTAGCTGGCGGTGGGGGCGGACTGCTCGTACACCCAGGTGGTGGTGCTGGCCCGGGTGGTCCGGGTGAGGAGGCGGCCGACGGCGGCCACCGTGTAGGCCGACGGGGTGTTCAGCGAGATGTGGTAGGCGGCTTTGTCGGCCGGCCGGTCGTTGCACGGGTACCAGGAGGGCGCCCCGACGGGCTGGCTGGCCACGAGCGCCCCGTCGGTCAGCTCCTCCCAGCCGATGCCGCCCCAGGGGCTGCGCACGGGTTTCGGGTTGCCCGCCCAGTGGACCTCGACGGTGAACGCGGCGCCGGCCCGCAGGGCCTTGGCCGGCCGGACGCGGAGCCGGCCGGCCCGGTGGGTGTAGTGCGGGGCCCGGCCGTCCACCAGGACCCGGCCGATCCGGAAGGCGGCCAGGTTCAGGTGGAACTCGGCCAGCGGGGCCGGCCCGGCGATGGCGCTGAGGCGGGCGGTGCCGGCCAGGCGGTTGGGTCCGGGCCGGTACTCCAGGGCGAGTTCGTAGCGGTGCACCCGGTAGCGGGGGTCGCCGTTGTCCGGGAAGTACGGGTCCGCCGTCGTGCTCTGGCCAGTCATCGCCGGTTCCGCTCCCCGCTCCGGTCCGCTCAGGACCGCCACGCCTCGATCGGATTGCCCAGCCAGCGGGTGTCGGCGGGGACGGACTCCCCGGCCATCACGAGTGAGGCGGGACCCAGGGTGCTGCGTGCCCCGACCGTGCTCCCGGGCAGGACGATTCCGCCGGGGCCCAGGGTGGCGCCCTCGCGGAGGACCACAGTATCCGTCCGCAAGATCCGGTCGTGGAAGAGGTGCGTCTGCAACACGCAGCCCCGGTTGACGCTGACCGCGTCGCCGAGGGTCACCAGGTCCGTCTCGGGCAGCCAGTAGCTCTCGCACCACACGCCCCGGCCGATGCGGGCCCCGAGCCCGCGCAGGAACAGGGAGAGCAGCGGGGTGCCGGGGACGGCCCCGGCGAGCCAGGGCACGGCCAGGACCTCCACGAAGGTGTCGGCCAGCTCGTTGCGCCAGACGAAGCCGCTCCACAGCGGGTGCTCCGCCCGCCGGTGCCGGCCGACCAGCAGCCATTTGGCCGCCACGGTGACGGCGCAGGCGGCCGCGCCCGCGGTGAGCAGGACCGCCCCGGACAGCACGGCGGCGCCCGGGACGCCCAGCGCGTCCGTCCCGGCCAGCGCGCACAGGGCCGCCAGGACGAGGACGGCGACGGCGGCCGAGCAGAAGACGGGCACGAGCCGGCACGCCTCGACCAGGCCGCGCGCCCACAGCAGCCGGGCGGGCGGGTCGTAGGTGCGGCTGCCGTCGGCGGCCTCCGCGGACCGGGGCAGCCGCACCGGTGGCAGGCCCAGGTACGAGCTGCCCTTCTTGGCCTTCTTCGGGGTGGCGGACAGGACGCCGACCAGACCGCCGTCCGGCACGCTGCGGCCGGGCGCGGTCATCCCGGAGTTGCCGAGGAAGGCCCGGCGGCCGATCTCGGAGCGGCCGATGCGCATCCATCCGCCGCCGCGTTCGCAGGGGGCGGTGAGGGTGTCGTCGGCGAGGAAGGCGCCGTCTCCGACGGTGGTCAGGCTGGGCAGGGCGAGCACGGTGGACACCTCGGCGCCCCGGCCGACGCGCATGCCCAGCAGCCGCAGCCACACGGGGGTGACCAGTCCGGCGTACAGCGGGAAGAGCGTCCCGCGGGCCAGGTCCATCAGCTGGACGACCGCCCAGGCCTGCCAGCCGACGCGGCTGTGGGTGGGGTGGTTCCCGGTGCGCAGTCCGAGGCTGAGCAGGCGTACGGCGGCCAGCACGAGCAGCGCGTACGCCAGGGCGAAGGCGAGCGCTCCGGGCACGACGGCGAGCAGCGCCCCGCGCAGCGCCCCGGCGGGGCCCGCGCCGGCGGGTACGAACCGGGCCGCGACGAGCAGCGCGGGGAGGGTTGCGAGCAGGGGCAGGGCGGTGAGGCAGAAGCCGGTGGCCCCGTACATGGCCCGCCAGTGGAGGGCGCGGGGCGGGCGTTCCCCGGGCCAGTTGTGCTTGGCCCGGCCGATCCTGACGGCGGGGGCGCCGCCCCAGCGCTGGCCGCTGGGGACCTGTCCGGCGACGGCGGAGCCGGGCGCGACCTCGGCCCGCTTGCCGACGCGGGCGCCGGGGAAGAGCATGCTGCGGGTGCCGACGACGGCGCCCGCGCCGATCCGGACGGGGCCGATCTCCAGGCGGTCGCCGTCCAGCCAGTGGCCGCTTAGGTCCACCTCCGATTCCACGGCGCAGCCGCGGCCGAGCCTGAGCATGCCGGTGACGGGGGGCAGCGAGTGCAGGTCGACGTCGGGGCCCACGCGGGCGCCGAGGGCGCGGGCGTAGCGCTGGAGCCAGGGGCCGGTGAGGGAGGTGGCGCCGGAGCACTCGGCGAGCCGCTCGGCCGTCCACAGCCGCAGGTGCACGCCGCCGCCGCGCGGGTGGCGGCCGGCCCGTACCCCGCGCAGCAGCAGGCGGGCGCCGCCGGCGGCGACGGCGAGGCGGCCGGGCGGGCTGAACAGCAGGGCCGCGCCGGCGGCCACGTACCACCAGGAGGCGGTGGGCGCCCACGGGTACGGTCCGAGGTGGTGCAGCAGGTTGCCGAGGGCCAGCAGGGCGACGGTCCAGCGCAGGCCCACGAGGGTGAACAGCGGCAGCAGCAGGAGGCACTGGGCGGCCTTGGCGCGGGCCGGGACCGGCGCGACGGTGCGGGCGGCGCCGTCCTCGCGCACGGAGCGCTCCAGCAGCCGGGCCAGTTTCCGCAGCGTCGGGTTCTGGTAGACGTCGAGGACGGCCACGCCGGGGTAGCGGGTGCGCAGCCGGGTGGTGAGCTGTGCGGCGGCGAGGCTGTTGCCGCCGGTGGCGAAGAAGTCGTCGCCGGCGCCGGTCACGGGCACGCCCAGGGTCTCGCTCCACTGTTCGGCGAGCCAGGCCTCGGTGCCCTGGAGCGGCTCGGCGGGGCCGGCGGTCTCCAGGCCGGGCAGGGGCCAGGGCAGAGCGTCGCGGTCGACCTTGCCGGAGGTGCGGGTGGGCAGTGCGTCGACCTGCGCGAGGAGCGGCACGAGGGCGGCGGGCAGTGCGGCGCGCAGCCGTTCGACGGCGGCGGTACGGTCCCAGCCGTCCTGGGTGACGAGGTAGCCGACGAGGAGCTGGTTCCCGCCGCGGGCGGTGCGTACGGCGGCGGCCGCGCCGGCGACGCCGGGCAGGGCCTGGAGCGCGGCGTCGACCTCGCCGAGTTCGATGCGCCGGCCGCCGAGTTTGACCTGTTCGTCTGCGCGGCCGAGGAAGACGAGGCCTTCCGGTTCGGCGCGGACCAGGTCGCCGCTGCGGTAGGCGCGCGGCCAGCCGAGGCTGTCCAGCGGCGCGTACTTCTCGGCGTCCTTGGCGGGGTCGAGGTAGCGGGCGAGGCCGACGCCGCCGATGACGAGTTCGCCGCTGCCGCCCATGGGCACGGGTTCGCCGGCGGTGTCGACCACCGCCAGTTCCCAGCCGGCGAGCGGGAGGCCGATCCTGATGGGCTCAGCGCCGGTCAGCGGGCAGGCGCATGCCACGACGGTGGCCTCGGTGGGGCCGTACGTGTTCCAGACCTCGCGGCCCTCGGTGACCAGGCGTGCCGCCAGTTCGGGCGGGCAGGCCTCGCCGCCGAAGATCAGCAGCCGGACCTCGTCGAGGGCGGCCGGTTCCCAGAGGGCGGCCAGGGTGGGCACGGTGGAGACCACGGTGATCTCCTGTTCCACCAGCCAGGGGCCGAGGTCCGCGCCGCTGCGGACGCGGTGGCGGGGTACGGGGACGAGGCAGGCGCCGTGGCGCCAGGCGAGCCACATCTCCTCGCAGGAGGCGTCGAAGGCGACGGAGAGCCCGGCCATGACCCGGTCGCCGGGGCCGATGGGCTCGTCGGGGAGGAACAGGGCGGCCTCGGCGTCGACGAAGGCGGCGGCACTGCGGTGGCTGACGGCGACGCCCTTGGGGCGGCCGGTGGAGCCGGAGGTGAAGATGATCCAGGCGTCGTCGCCGGGCCCCGGCCGGGCGGCGGGGACGGGGGCGGGGCTCGCGGCGGGGCCGGTGTGGTCGATGCGCCGGCCGGGGCCCAGGACCGCCCGTACGCCCGCTTCGCCGAAGACCAGCCGGGCCCGCTCGTCGGGGTCCTCGGCGTCGACCGGTACGTAGGCGGCGCCCGCGGCGAGGACGGCGAGGACGGCCACGTACAGCTCGTTGGTGCCGGAGGGGACGCGTACGCCGACCCGGTCGCCGCGGCCCACTCCGGCGGCCGCGAGGGCGCGCCGGCGGCGTTCGACCCGGGCGGCCAGGGCCCGGTAGGTGAGCCGGGAGGTGCCGTCGTCCAGGGCGGGTTCGTCGGGGTGGGCCCGTGCGGTGGCCTCGAAGACGTCGAGGAGGGTACGGGCGGGGGCGGCGGGCCCGGCGGAGAACCGGGCGGACTTGCCGGGATCGCCGGGTGGCTCCCCCTCGTCGGGCACCGGCTCGTCGGGCAGGGCCCCGTCGGCCGTCAGGGTGAGTTCACCGCGTTCGGGTGTGGCTGCCATAGGCCCTCGCGTCTCGCTCCCGGACACGTCCGGGGTGCCGGTGGAGCCCGGGTCTGCCCGGGTTGTTCCGGTCCGGCGGAGAACAACCCACCAGCCTAGTCCGCCGCCGGGGCATTTCCCGGGGAAGGCCCGGGCGTGGCCGGAAGCGGTGTCCTGTCAGGACGGTCGCACGGTGCGGGGGCCCGCGCAGTGGGCTCCGTACGCCTTCACCCGTTCGCGCAGGGCGCGGTCGGCGGTGACCACCGTGCAGGGGCGGCCGGCGTGGGCGGCGGCGAGTTCCACGATGCGGTCGTCGCCGCTGCCGGGAGCGGAGTCGACCCGGACTCCGGGGACGGAGGCGATGCCGCGGGCGGCGCCCTCGACGACGAGGATGACCTCCTCGCCGGCGTCCCGCTCCGCGAGCCGGTCGCGCAGCCGCTCGGCGGCGCCCTTGCGGTCGCGCCACCATCCGTCGGGCACGGAGCCGACGACGTTCGCCGCGTCGACGATGAGGACGGAGGTGAGGGGTTCGGTCACGTTCCGTCATTCTGCCACGGTGGTCTCCGGGGGTGCGACGACGAAGACGTCGGACAGCGGCGAGGTGTCCGCGCTGGCGCTGATCAGCAGGTCGTAGGTGCCGGGGGGCAGCGGACCGAGGTCGAACCGCTGCCGTTCGCGCGGGACCGTGACGGCGCGGTCGACGACCGGGAGGCCGGTGGTCCGGCTGGTCACCGAGATCCGGGCGGGGACCTCGGGCAGGGCGCTCTCGCTCTGTGAACTGCCGGCGCCGATCTCACAGACCACCGGTTCCCCGTCGAGGTAGAGGTCGTCGCCGAGGTAGGTGAACCAGCAGGTCACCAGGGAGCGGAGGTCGGCGATGCGGGTGTCGTGCAGGGACTGGAGGATGCCCTTCACGTGGTCGAGCATGGCCTCGTGGTTCTGCAGGCTGCCGTGCTTCTGCGGGACGAAGGTGCGGGCGTCCTCGGAGCCGGAGAGGGCGGCGGAGAGCTGGGGCACCGTGCCGTCGCCGCCTTCGTCCGCGTCGCCGCGGAGCATCAGCGTCTCGACCTTGTCGCCGATGATCCTGGCCGACTGCCGGGTGGGCTGGTCGGTGCCGACGATCGGGTAGTAGACGACCTGGCTGGACTCCCACGCCGGGTCCTTCCGGTTGGCGTCGGCCGCGTCCTCCATCTCCTTGTGGAAGTCGGTGAGGTGGCTGCTCCACTGCGGCTGCCAGCCGGGGAGCCCGGCCTTGGCGGGGATGGCCGCCGTCCCGTCCGGCCCGTACACGCACCGGTAGACGGGGGCGAGCTGGTGCAGGCCGGTGAAGGAGCGCAGGAGCCTGGTGAGGTCGTGTTCGAAGGGGCCGATGCGCTTGTGGAAGCCGTTGCAGAGGAAATCGACCGCGTTGAGGGAGCCGTAGTACGGGGTGCCGAAGGTCACGACGGCCCTGGTGTCCTTCCAGCCACCGAGCACCTCGACGAAGTAGCGGGACACGAGGCCGCCCATCGAGTGCCCGACCAGCACGAGCTGGGCCGCCGAGTTGCCGCTCTTCTCGCGCCAGGCGGCCAGCCAGTTCCCGCTCCGCTCGGCCAGTTGCCGCGCGGCGGCCCGGTTGTCGCGCCGCCAGTCGTACGGGAAGGGGAAGTAGTTCTCGCCGGGTGTCAGATCGAACCGGTCCAGCAGGAACCTCTCGATGGCCGTGTAGCCGTCGATCTTCCACAGGCCGGGCAGGGTGTGGAGGTCGGGCACCAGCCGGGTGGCGACGATGCCGTCGCCGAGGTCGTCCGCCTTCCAGTCGTCCTGGCCGTCGCGCAGCTCCAGCTCCTGCAGGGAACGGCCCAGGCTCATCAGGGCGCCCACGACCGCCGAGGCCGAGGGGGCCCACACGTCCTTCCCGTTCCGCGCCAGTACGCTGCCGGTGATGCCGGGGAGCAGTACGACGACGTCGGGCATCGGCTCCTTGGCCATGAGCTGACCTCCTAGCCCCCTTGGGGGTCTGGCGGGCTGTCGGACGGGTTCTCGGGACGGACGAAGGGTTGAGCCGCGTTCCCGTAGTGCTGGTAGGCCGCCCAGGAGCTCCACCGCTGTTGGTCCTGCCCGCCGTCCTGCATCTTGTTCTTGTCGCGCTCCTCCTCATAGAGCTTCTTGCGCGCGGAGCGGACGGCTGCCCCCACCGTCGAGGGGTCCTCGGCGGACCCGATCTCGAACAGGTGCCGGTAGAGCTCCTTGGCGAAGGTGACCCCGTGGTCGTCGGGGATCCGCCAGGCCGCCCCGATGTAGTGGCCGACGCCGATGTGCAGGAACTCGTCGGCGAGGCTGGGTACGAGCGCGGCCTGCGGGTTCCCCCAGGGGGTCTGGTCGGCCCCGGCCGGCACTTCGGCGGCGCCGAGCCGGGCCGTGTAGCAGGCGTTGGCCACGACGATCAGCGGGGGCCGCTCCAGCAGGGTCAGTTCCTGCGCGGTCAGCAGGCCGTCGGCGAAGACCCAGCCCGAGCGCCGGCCCGTGCCGGAGGGGTCGTAGGCGCTGTGGCCGCAGTAGTGGACGATGTCGTTGCGCCCGCACAGCAGGGCCCGCCACACGTCGAGCCGCCGCGCGGGCTCCGCGCCCGGCTGGCGGATGGAGTTCGGTGCGCCGATGAAGAGGCTGACGACGACCCCCAGTTCCTTGAGCTGGGTGGCCACGGCGATGGCCTCCTCGCGGGCGCCCGGCAGGTGGAAGCCCTTCTCCGGGTCGCCGGGGTCGCCGATCACCAGGGCGTGCAGCGGCCCGTCGGCGGGTACCTCGGCCATCACCCGCGAGTACGGGGTCCTCAGCTGCCGGGACAGCTGGGTGCGGATCGCCAGGGGATCGTTGCGGTCGTCGTCGGCCGACGGACCGTCGGTGAGGAACTCCCATGGCACGGAGGCCGTGTCCCGGTCCAGTTCCAGCAGCACCGTGGCGTCGTCGGAGATCAGCCGCTGGAACTCCCCCGGCACGAAGCTGGAGAGGAGGCCGGACAGCCGGTGTGCGTCGTCCACTGTGGGTTCCATCAGCCGGTTCACGAGCTCGCGCAGCAGGTCCCTGTCCACCGGGACAGTCCGTTCCGGTACGGTCGCCCGTCCGGTCAGCGCCGCCCAGCTGAGGCCGCCGCCGGCGCGCGACTGGACGGACATACGCAGGGGAAGGGAGTCGTCCTGGGACTCTGCGGGGCCGCTGAACTTCAGGGTCAGGTCGGTGCGTTCCACCCCGGCGAGGTGCCTCAGCTGTTCGTGGACCTGCTCGCGAATGCCGGGATCGAAGTCGGCCAGCACCGTGCGCAGGGCCTCTTCCCGGGCGGCCGCCTCCGGGTCGCCCATGGGGTCGGCTCCGTCTTCGGGGGCCGGGCGGGCGAGTCCGGACAGGGCCTTCAGCGCGTAGACGGCGGCCGAGGACGCGAAGAGCCGGCCGCCCCTCTCTTCCCGCAGCTCCGCACCGATCCGCAACTGCGGCTGCGGCTGCGACTGGCTCGCGACGGCATTGGCCAGCGCCAGCAGGAGCTGTTCGGCTCGCAGCCGGTCGACCTCCACCACGAGCACCTCGGTGAGCCGTGGCACGGGCGCCAGCGGGCTCACGGCCGCGAGGGCGGTGGTGAAGCCGCGGACGAGGGCGCGGGCCGCTCCGTTGACGCTGAGGTTGCCCACGCCCGCGCCGATGAGGACGGTCGCCATCGTCTCCACGTGGCCGATGCCGATGGCTTCGCCCAGCAAGGAGGCGTACATCTGCCCGGCCCGGTGTTCATTGAGGGTGCCCATCGGCCCCATGCCGATGACGGCGGCCACCCGGATCGGGCCCTCCTTGCACGGGAAGTAGGTGACCTCGCCGAGCTGGGCGTCGATCCAGCCGAGCCGGGTGTGCTCCGTGATCAGCGGGCGGGGGCCGTCGGAGATGGCTCGGTCCAGCATGAGTTCCGCCGCGGAGGGCACGACCGACTGGTAGTGCCCGGTGACGTGCAGATCGGCGGCGACCTCCACGAGGTCGCCCCAGACCACGGTGATGTTGACGGTTGGACCATCCGGCCGGGGCTGCGGAGCGGGAGCCGGAGTCGGACTGCGTACGGGCCGCCGGTTGGCGGGTGTGGTCACGCCTTCCAGCAGGTCCTCGATGCGAACGGTGGGGGTGCTCACCACGACGCGCCTCCTTCGAGTCGCCCGAGCTTCGCGTACCGGGTGCACCGCACCTGCCCCCCACAGGATTATCCCACCGTTTCCGTCCGGGGCCCTGCGGGGGCGCCGGCCCCGGACGGGTCCCGGCGGACCGGTTCAGCGGTAGCGGGCGGAGGCGGCGGCGAAGGGGGTGGCGTGCTGGGGGGCCGTGGCGAGGAGGGCGACCCAGGAGCCGTCGGTGAACTCGATGTCCATCCGGCCCTTCTGCAGGACCCCCGACGGGTTGGCGCGTACGGCGGCCACCGCCGAGCGGGGCACCTCCCAGTAGTGCTTCATCACCGGCGTCGACTGCCACAGCGGCGAGACGTCGCTGAGCCCGAACCAGCGCCGGTCGGTGAGGACCAGTACGCAGGCGTTGGAACGGCGCACGTTGGCCCGGCCGATGACGAAGTGTCCGGCCGCGCTCTGCCAGCCGCCCTCCATGTTCTTGCCGTGCATCAGGCGCGTGCCGAGCTGGTCCAGCGCGTCGGGCATGCGGTCGATCGCGTCCGCCACGGCGGCCGGCCGCGACCGGCGCGGGTCGAGCACCCGGGACTTGGCGATCTGGCGCAGCTGGCGGGGCAGCCGCGCCTCGATCCTCCGCTGGAGGTCGGAGGGGTCCGGGGGCGCCAGCATCGACTCGGGCGGGGTGGGCACACCCGGCCCGAGTTCGTGGGCGCAGGCCGCTATGAGGTGCTCTCCCGGCTGGAGGAACTGCCGGGCCTGTTGGCGCCTCTCCTCGTTCAACGGGCGTGCTCCTGTCCTACTTCGGTGGTCATGTCCGGTGGACGGAATTCTCCCCCATCACCCGGATTTCATGATCACCGGGGCCCCCGCTCCGCAGGGCCTCCTCCAGGCGGGCGATGTCCCGCGCGTCCTTCTCCCGGCGCGGCCGTCCCGGGACCCAGACGGGCATCATCCGCTTGATCTCGATCTGGGCCGAGGGGCTGACGATCGGGCACACCAGGTCCCCGATGCGGCCCGCCGGGCAGTCCAGCATGCCCGGCGGCCACGGTTCCCCGGCCCATGGACCGCCCGCGACCACGGGACGGCCCCCGGGGCCGCGGGCCAGCAGCGCGAAGCTGCTCTCCTCGCCGTCCTTCACGAAGTCGAGCTGCTGTCCGGCGGGCGGCCCGGGCAGCGGCTCGTACCCGGAGTCGAGCAGCGCACGGGTGAGGGCGGGGGCGTCCTCGCTCCAGGCGAACCAGTCGACGTCCTCGTGGTCCCTCGTGGGCCCGCCGAGGTGGAAGTCCATCGCCCAGCCGCCGCGGAGCCGGACCTCCACCCCGAGGGCGGCGGCGATCCCGGTCGTCTCGGCGATCAGCCGGAGCTGGCGGCCGGTGCGTTCCGTGTCCATGGACGTGCAGGCTAGAGGGACGCTCGGCCGCCCCGCACCCCGGTATCGACGGCGGGGCCGCGCGGCGCGGGTCAGAGCGGGTCGGGGACGCCGATGTCGAGGACGCAGATGTCGTCGCGGTTCCCCGGCCTCAGCTCGGCCAGGGAGCGGGCGAGGGTCTCGCCGCGGCCCTCCCTCAGCAGCCGCAGTGCCGTCTCCGCCAGCCGGCCGAGGCCCTCTTCGATGTCCTCGCCGGGGTCCTCGACCAGACCGTCCGTGTAGAACAGGAGGTGGTCCCCCGGCAGCAGGTCGACCGTGTCCTGACCGTACGCGGCGTCGAAGCCGGCCCCCAGCAGGCTGCCCTCGGGCTGTGGCAGGAAGCCGGCCTCGCCGCCCCGGATCAGCAGGGGTGGCAGGTGGCCGGCGCGCACCCAGGTCAGCCGGTGGTCCCAGGGCTGGTACCGGCCCATCACCATCGTGGCCGTCGGCCCGTACTGCTCCGTCGCCGTGTGCAGCAGAAGGGTGTTCAGCAGGCGCAGGACGTCCGGGAGGGGTGAGCCGGTGATCACCATGCCCTTGGTGGTGAACCGCAGCTGGGCCATGGTGCCGACGGCGCCCAGGCCGTGTCCTGCGACGTCACCGACGACGAACAGGGCACTCCTGTCGGGGAGTTCGATAGCCGAGTACCAGTCGCCCCCGACGTTGATCCCGCTGTCGGCGGGAACGTAGGCGATGTCCACGCACAGGCCGGCCAGCTCCAACGACTGCTGGGCGATCGGCAGGAGGGTGTCCTGGAGGCGGGCGGCGAGGGCCCGTTCGGCCGTCAGCATGCCGCGCTGGACGAGGTTGGCGCGTTCGCTGTCCAGCAGCGCCTGCTCCGTGGCCCGCTGCTCCGTCAGGTCCTGGAAGAAGCCGTGCACCTCGATCGGGTTGCCGTCCGCGTCCGTCTGGCCCTCCGCGACGATCCGCAGGTGCCGTACGCCGTGGCCGGTGCTGATCCGGAAGGGCTGGTCGATCGCCCGGCCGTCGCCCAGCAGCCGCCGCACCGCCGCGGCCAGCCGGGGCAGGTCCTCCGCCAGGAGGTGCGCGGGAAGCTCCTCCAGCCGCAACGGGCCCAGCAGCGGATCCCGGTCGAAGATCGCGTAGACCTGGTCGGACCACGTGACGCTGTCCGTCACCAGGTTCCAGCTCGCCCAGCCCAGGTTCCCCAGTCGCTGCATGTCGGCCAGCCGGCGGGTCTCCCGCTCGCTCGTGTCGTGCCGGATCCACGACACCACCAGCCGCTCCCCCAGGCGGGCCGCCCGGACGGAGTACACCGACTGCTGCGGCACACCGGCGGTGACCTCCTCGTAGACGAAGGGCTCGCCCTCGTACACCGCCCCCGTGGCCAGCGTTTCCAGGTACCCCTCCCAGAGGGCGCCGGCCGCGACGGTCGGGTAGGTCTCCAGGATCCGCCGCCCGACCAACTCCTTGCCGCGCCGTCCCGCCACGTCCAGCGACCCGGGGGCGGCCGCATCGATCCGGTAGTCATCGACCTCCCCCGACGGGGACCGCAGCGGTGTCAGCAGGACCGCCGGTCCGGAGACGGCGTCCAGTACCGCCTGGACGGAGGCCACGTCCTCGTGCGGCGCCGGGTCGAGCCCGTGCGGACCCAGGCCCTCGCGCAGGGGCACCCCACAGAGCCGGACGGCCCTCCGCAGCAGGGTCCGGGTACGGGCGTCGAAGGGGCCCGGCCGGGTGCGGAAGAACCCGACGACCGTCGTCACAGGTCCGGTGCAGGGCACCGGGAGCCAGGCGCGCGAGGGCCACCGCCCGGGCGGATCCCCGATCAGCAGGTACTGCCGGGCGTCCCGTTCCGGGTCCTCCAGCCACACGGCCTCCCCGGCCGCGATGGCCTCCAGCGCGGCGACCCCGCTGAGCGGCGGGATGTGGCTCCACTGCTCGGCCGTCGCCTCTCCGGCACCCGCGTGGCCCACCAGCTCCAGGCTGCCCGCGGAGGCCACGGTGTAGATCATCACCGCGTCCACCTCCTCCGGCTCGCCGAGCTCCGCGCGGAGCAGTTCCGCGATCTCGTCCGGGGTCCGGACACCGGCCAGCTCCCGTGCCAGGTGGGCGAGGAGCTGCCGGTTGCCGGCAGGACGTCCCGCGTCGATGACGAAGCGGCCCGTACGGAAGGCCGCGACGTCATGCCCCGGCGCCACCGGGGACGGCCCCGCCCCGTCCGGCCGCGCCGACGGCGCCGGGGCGGGGCTGCGGCCCGTGCGGCCCAGGGTGATCCAGCACTCCTCCAGGACACTGCGCCGGTGCTCTGCGGCGCGGTCGACCAACAGCTGGTAGGCCGCGTCCGCCGAGACTCCGGCCCGGGCCATCACCATGCCCTTGGCACGTTCGAGGACGGCCGTCACCGAGGCGACGCCCTCGAGGTCCACGACCTCGGCACGCAGTCTGGCCACGACCTTGGCCAGAGCCAGCACCTCGGGGGCCGCGGCGTCACCGGCACCGGGTAGCACGGACTCGCCCTCCATACGTCGAGCATCGCACGCGGGGGCGACGGCGGCCGTTCGCCACGGCACGTGTCATGACGTGCCGGGTTTGTCGGGCACGAGGGTGGGCAGCCGCGCCCATACAGGCGAAAGGCCCCAGGACGGAGGCCCAGGATGTCCACAAGCACACTCATCGCCGTCATCGCCGTAGGCGTGGTCGTCGTGCTCGCCCTCGCAGCCATCATGTGGCTGCTGGCGCGGCGGCGCCACCTGCGCGACCGGTTCGGCCCGGAGTACGAACGCACCGTGGAGGAGAAGGGCGGCGCACTGGCCGCCGAGCGCGAGCTGCGCGCCCGCGAGGCGCGCCACGACAAGCTCGACATCAAGGAACTGCCCGCCGACCGGCGGCGCCAGTACTCGGAGCAGTGGACCGGCGTCCAGGAGCACTTCGTCGACCGCCCCGCGGGCGCCGTCGACGAGGCCGACGACCTCGTGTCGCGGCTGATGCGAGAGCGTGGGTACCCCACCGAGGGGTACCGGGGAGCGGTGCGCGACCTGTCGGTCGAACACGGCCGCACGCTCGACCACTACCGGGCGGCGCACGACGTCAAGGCGCGCAGCGTGAGCGGCCGGGCGACGACGGAGGAACTGCGCGGCGCGATGGTCCACTACCGCGCCCTGTTCGACGAACTGCTCACGGACCAGAGGAGCCGGTGACATGGAGACCCACGACGAGAACACGGCGGGCGAACGCACCCCGCTGACCACGGAGGACCTGGCACGTCCGGGCGGGGCGGGCGGGCTCGGCCCGCCGGTCTACCCGGGCGAGGCGTCCGGCGACGCCGCGGGGACCACCCCCGTCGGTGCGGAGGACGGTGCCCTCGCGGAGGGCCCGGACGGGTCCGCCGTGCCCGCGGAGCCGGACACCGGCGACGGACAGCCGCTGCTCGCCGCCGGGGACGCCGAGCGGTACCGGACCCAATGGGCCGAGATCCAGGGCCGCTTCGTCGACGACCCCAAGGACGCGGTCACCTCGGCGGACGGCCTGGTGGCCGAGGTCATGCAGGACCTCGCCGGGACGTTCGCCGAGCACAAGCAGGACCTGGAGGGCCAGTGGCGGCGCGGGGACCGGGTGCCCACGGAGGAGCTGCGGATGGCGCTCCAGCACTACCGGTCGTTCTTCAACCGGCTGCTGAAGACCTGAGCCCGTACGCGCTGGTGCGGGGCGGAGAGGCCTTGGTCCTCTCCGCCCCGCACCAGTGCGTACGGGTACGGGCTACTCCGAGGCGCAGCCGATGCACTCGACGTCGATCTGATCGGCGAGCTCGGTCAGTACGTCGGCCAGTTCGGACACCGTCTCCTCGTCGGCCGGCATCTCGCCCGTCTCCGTGGCGTGCAGCCAGTCCTCGGCCAGCTGCCGCAGCAGCGCGGTGACGTGGTCCGCCGGGATCAGCAGACCGCCGTCGTCCGCGGGAAACAGCGGTATCGAAACCTGGATCATGGGACTTCCTCCCGGACGACTCCTTACCGGCGGCTACCCCCGCTGGGCGGGGACAACCGTCGCCGGCCGGTCAGGTGCCGCCGGGGCCGCCGGCGGCCGCCAGGGCGGTGAGGACCCGGTCGGGGGTGAGGGGGAGTTCGCGGATCCGGCGGCCGGTCGCGCGGGCGAAGGCGTTGCCGATGGCGGCGGCCGCGCCCACCGTGCCGATCTCGCCGATCCCCTTGCTGCCGATCGGGGAGAGGTGCTTGTCGTGCTCCTCGACCCAGTGGGCCTCGATGTCGGGCACGTCGGCGTGCACCGGCACGTGGTAGGAGGCCAGGTCCCGGGCGGTGAAGTCGCCGTACGCCGGGTCCAGCGGGGAGTGCTCGGTGAGCGCCATGCCCAGGCCCATCACCATGCCGCCGACGAACTGGGAGCGGGCCGTCAGCGGGTTGAGGATCCGGCCGGCCGCGAAGACGCCCAGCATGCGCAGCACCCGCACCTCGCCGGACACCGGGTCGACCGACACCTCGGCGAACTGGGCGCCGAAGGCGTGCCGGGCGTACGGCGAGCGCTGTTTGGCGGCTGCCGTGGTGTCGGCGGAGGCGCACAGGCCGCCCTCGGGCACCTGTCCGTCGCGCCGCGCGAGTTTCAGCGCGAGCGCGCGGCAGGCCTCGTGCACCGCCCAGCCCCAGGAGCCGGTGCCGGAGGAGCCGCCCGCCACCGATGCCGGGGGCAGGCCGGAGTGTCCGACCACGGTCGTCACCCGGTCCGCGGGCACGCCCAGCGCGTCGGCCGCCACCTGGGCCAGGACGGTCCGCGCCCCGGTCCCGATGTCGGTGGCGGCCACCTCCACCCGGTAGGTGCCGTCCGGCAGGGCGTGCGCAAGCGCCTGGCAGGGGGCCAGGTACACCGGGTACGTGGACGCGGCCACGCCGGCGCCGGTCAGCAGGCCGTCCCGGATCCGGGGTCCGCGGGCTCCCGGCCAGCCGAAGCGCCGCGCGCCCTCGCGCAGGCAGGCGACCAGGTTGCGGCTGCTGTACGGGCGCCCGCTGTCCGGTTCGGCGGCGGGCTCGTTGCGCACGCGCAGCTCCACGGGGTCCACGCGCACGGCGTCGGCCAGCTCGTCCATCGCGGACTCCAGCGCGTACATGCCCGGTGTCTCGCCCGGGGCCCGCATCCACGAGGGGGTGGGGACGTCGAGCGGGACGACCCGGTGTGCGGTGAGCAGGCCGGGGGCCGCGTACATGACCCGCGCGGGGACGGCCGCCTGTTCGACGAACTCGCGGATGCGCGAGGTGTGGGTGGTGATCTCGTGGGCGAGGGCCGTGAGGGTGCCGTCGGGCCGCGCCCCGAGGCGCACCCGGTGCAGGGTGGGGGCGCGGTGGCCCACCACTGCGGGCAGGTGGGCGCGGGGCAGGGCGAGTTTGACGGGCCGGCCGGTGTGCAGGGCCGCCATCACGGCGAGCACCACGTGCGGGCGGGGCGTGCCCTTGCAGCCGAAGCCGCCGCCCACGTGCTCCGAGTGCACGGTGATCCGTTCCTCGTCCAGCCCGAACAGGGTGGCCAGCACGGTGCGCACGTACCCGGAGCCCTGACTGGAGTCGTACACCGTCAGCCGTTGCGCGGCGGCGTCCCAGTCGGCGGTGGCGGCGTGCGGCTCCATGGGGTGGTTGTGCAGCGGGGGCACCGCGTACCGGCAGTCGAGGCGGACCGGCGCCGCGGCGTACGCGGCGAGGGCGTCGCCGCGCTCGCGGCGCGCCGGGTAGCCGCCGTTGACCTGCTCGGGCTCGTAGCCGCCGGGGTGCTCTTCGTGCAGCCGGACGTCGGGGGCCGCGCCCCCGGTGTCGTACGTGACGGACACGGCGTCGGCGGCCTCGCGGGCGCGCTCGGGGGAGTCGGCGACGGCGAGGGCCACGTACCAGCCGTGGTGGGGCACCAGGTCGTCCTGGAGCAGCCGCAGCTCGGCGTCCTCGGTGGGCCCCAGACGGGGCGCGTCGGCGGCGGTGATGACGGCCGTGACGCCGGGCAGCGCCGCGGCCCCGGCGGTGTCCACGCCGGCCACCCGGCCGACGGCCACGGTGGCGGGTACCGGCCAGGCGTAGAGGCAGCCGGGCGGCGTGTGGTCCGCGGCGTAGCGGGCGGTGCCGGTGACCTTCTGCGGGCCTTCCCTCCGGGTGGCGGGCGAGCCGAGCGCGGGGGTGCCTTCCATGGTGCGTTCCCTCTTTCTCTTCTCCCCCGCCCCGGGGGGCGGGGCTCAGTCCCGCGCGGGGCCGGCAGGCCGGGCGAGGCCGGCCAGGACGTCGCGGGCCAGGTTGCCGGCGAGGAGCACCTTGAAGGCGTTGTCGCGCAGCGGGCGGGCCGCTTCGAGTTCGGCGTCGACGGCGGCGCGGACGGCTTCGGGGGTGGGGCGCTCGCCCAGCAGGCGTTCCTCGGCGGTCCGGGCGCGCCACGGCCGGTGCGCCAGTCCGCCGAAGGCGAGGGCGATCCGGGACACCAGGCCGTCGCGGGTCTCCAGGAGGGCCGCCACGGAGGCGAGCGCGAAGGCGTACGAGGCCCGGTCGCGGGCCTTGCGGTACGCGGAGGGCGCGGCGAAGGCCCCGGGCGGCAGCAGGACCGCGGTGACGAGGTCGCCGTGCCGCAGCGTCGTGTCCCGTTCGGGCCGGTCCCCGGGCAGTCGCAGGAATCCGTCGAGGGGCTCGGTGCGTGCGCCGTCGGCGCCGGTGATCTCCACCTCGGCGTCCAGCGCGCTCAGCGCCACCGCGAGGTCGGAGGGGTGGGTGGCCACGCAGAGCGGGGAGTGCCCGAGCACGGCGTGTTCGCGGTTGGCGCCTTCGAGGGCCGCGCAGCCGCTGCCGGGGTCGCGCTTGTTGCAGGGCTTGGACAGGTCCTGGAAGTAGCCGCAGCGGGTGCGCTGGAGCAGGTTGCCCCCGGTCGTCGCGGCGTTGCGCAGCTGTCCCGAGGCGCCGGACAGCAGGGCCTGGGCGAGGGCCGGGCAGCGGGCCCCGGCGAGGGGGTGGGCGGCGAGGTCGGTGCCGCGGACCCCGGCGCCGACGCGCACGCCGCCCCCGGCGGTGGCCTCGACGCCGGCGGGGAGCAGGCGGGCGACGTCCACGAGGGTGTCGGGCCGTTCGACGCCGAGCTTCATCAGGTCGACGAGGTTGGTGCCCCCGGCCAGGTAGGCGGAGCCTGGCCGGCCGCCGTGGGCCTCGGCCGCCTCGGCGAGGCTCGCGGGGCGGAGGTAGCGGAAGGGCTTCACGTGATCACGTCCCGTACGGCGTCGACGATCCGCGGGTAGGCGCCGCAGCGGCACAGGTTGCCGCTGAGGCGCTCGGCGACGGTCTCCCGGGTGGGTTCGGCGCCCTCGGCGGCGAGCTCGGCGAGCATCCCGACGGCGGAGCAGAGCTGGCCGGGCGTGCAGAAGCCGCACTGGAGGGCGTCCCGGGCGACGAAGGCCTCCTGGAGCGGGTGCGGGCTCCCGTCCTCCCCGGCGAGGCCCTCGACGGTGGTGATCCGCGTCCCGTCCTGGGCGACGGCGAGCAGCAGGCAGCTGTTGAGGCGCCGGCCGTCGACGAGGACCGTGCAGGCCCCGCACTGGCCGTGGTCGCAGCCCTTCTTCGCGCCGGTGAGGTCCAGCCGCTCGCGCAGTGCGTCGAGCAGGGTCGTGCGGTGGTCCAGGTCGAGTGCGTGCCGTACGCCGTTGACGTGGAGCGTGACCTGCGAGTGCGTGGCCTCCTGGCCGTCCATGACGAAGCGCCTGCCTCTCCTCGCGGTTCTCCCCCGCACCCGCCCCCTTTCCCGTCTAACCGGCCGGAGGCTTCTCCCAACCCGTCGCCGCCCGGTTCCACCCGATCGGATCCGGACGGATTCGGACGGCGGAACCTGGGCAGGCGCCGGGCGAGGCTCTCGAAAGGAGTGCGCCATGGCTGAGAAGGCCAAGGGCAAGATGGACCAGGCCAAGGGCAAGGCGAAGGAAGCCATCGGCAAGGTGTCCGGCAGCGACCGGATGAAGGCCGAGGGCAAGATGGACCAGGTCAAGGGCAAGGCCGAGGAAGCCGCGGGCAAGGCCGACCAGACCCTGCGCGGCGTCGGCGACTCGCTGCGCGGCCGCCGCCACGGCACCTGACCCGCCCCGCCCCTACGGCGTGCCCCCCGGCCGGTTCCGGCCGGGGGGCACGCACGCCGTCAGGCCGCCGGGAGGTGGCGGACATGGCCGTCACGGACACGGATCCGAGGGGCCCGGCGCGCCGACTGGCTGTGGCTGGAGCCGATGCACGAGGTGCGGCCCTGCCGGCACCCCGCCGGTGGTTCCGTTCCGCCCGGGGCCGGGGCGCTGGTCCGCCCCGGGTTCGAGACCTCGGGGCGGCGGTCAGCTTCTGCCCGGTGGGGCCGGCCGCAAACCGGCGGGCGGGCCCGGCCCGGCCGGGGCCTCACCCGTTCGGCCCTGGCGGGTCCGGGTCCGGATTCCCGTATTCCTGGCTCCGGGAGGTGCCCTGCGTGTTCTGTCGGCCACACGGGTCACAGTGCGCGACCATACGGACGCCGAGAGCAAGCACCCGCATGGTGGAGACACCGAGACAGGAAGAAGGACGGACGTGTCCGGCAGCGAAAGCGAGAACCCCGCAATCCCCTCCCCGGCCGCCACGCCGACCCGCCCGATGACGAACCGGGACTGGTGGCCGAACCAGCTGGACCTCCAGGTTCTCCACCAGCACTCGCCCGGGTCCAGCCCGATGGGCGAGGACTTCGACTACGCGAAGGAGTTCGCGGGCCTGGACGTCGAGGCCCTGAAGCGGGACGTCTTCGAGGTCATGACGGCCTCGCAGGACTGGTGGCCGGCCGACTACGGCCACTACGGGCCGCTCTTCATCCGGATGAGCTGGCACGCGGCGGGGACGTACCGGATCGCCGACGGCCGCGGCGGCGGCGGTTCCGGCGCGCAGCGCTTCGCCCCCCTCAACAGCTGGCCGGACAACGCGAGCCTCGACAAGGCGCGCCGCCTGCTGTGGCCGGTCAAGCAGAAGTACGGGCGGAAGGTCTCCTGGGCCGACCTGCTCGTCTTCGCCGGGAACTGCGCGATGGAGTCCATGGGCTTCAAGACGTTCGGGTTCGGGTTCGGCCGGGAGGACATCTGGGAGCCCGAGGAGATCTTCTGGGGTCCCGAGGACACCTGGCTCGGGGACGAGCGCTACAGCGGCGACCGGGAGCTGACCGGCCCGTTCGGCGCCGTGCAGATGGGGCTCATCTACGTCAATCCGGAGGGGCCGAACGGGAACCCGGACCCCGTGGCCGCCGCCAGGGACATCCGCGAGACCTTCGGGCGGATGGCGATGAACGACGAGGAGACGGTCGCCCTGATCGTGGGCGGGCACACCTTCGGCAAGTGCCACGGGGCGGTCGACCCCGAGTACGTCGGGCCGGAGCCCGAGGCCGGACCGATCGAGCAGCAGGGCCTCGGCTGGACGAACTCGTCCGGCACCGGCGTGGGCGTCGACACGATCACCAGCGGGCTGGAGGGCGCCTGGACGACCGAGCCGACCAAGTGGGACAACGGCTACCTGGACAACCTGTTCCGGTACGACTGGGAGCTGACCCGCAGCCCGGCCGGCGCGCAGCAGTGGACGCCGACGGACGCCTCGGCCCAGGGCACGGTGCCCGACGCCCACGACCCGTCGAAGCGGCACGCGCCGATGATGCTGACGACGGACCTCTCGCTGAAGGTGGACCCGGTCTACGGGCCGATCGCGAGGAGCTTCCACGAGGACCCGGCCAAGCTCGCGGACGCCTTCGCCCGCGCCTGGTACAAGCTGCTGCACCGTGACATGGGGCCGGTCTCGCGCTACCTCGGCCCGTGGATCCCCGAGCCGCAGCTGTGGCAGGACCCGGTCCCCGCCGCCGGTCACGAGCCGGTCGGGGACGCGGAGATCGCCGACCTCAAGGCCAGGGTCCTCGGCTCGGGGCTGTCCGTCTCCCAGCTGGCCGCGACCGCCTGGTCCGCGGCCGCGTCCTTCCGCGGCACGGACATGCGGGGCGGTGCCAACGGCGGCCGGATCCGGCTGGCGCCGCAGAAGGACTGGGAGGTCAACGCCGGGGCCGAGGTGGCGGGGACGGTGGCGGCCCTGGACCGGATCCGGCAGGACTTCAACGCCGCGCAGACCGGCGGGAAGAAGGTGTCCCTCGCCGACCTGATCGTCCTGGGCGGCTGCGCGGCCGTCGAGAAGGCGGCCAAGGACGCCGGGCACCCGGTCGCGGTCCCGTTCGCGCCGGGGCGCACGGACGCCTCGCAGGAGCAGACCGACGTGGAGTCGTTCTCCGTGCTCGAACCCAGGGCGGACGGGTTCCGCAACTACCTCCGGGCGGGCGAGAAGCTCTCGCCGGAGACCCTCCTGCTGGACCGGGCCTACATGCTGAACCTGACCGCGCCGGAGATGACGGTGCTGGCGGGCGGCATGCGGGCGCTGGACGCCGGTTTCCAGGGCTCCCCGCACGGGGTCCTCACCGGCCGGCCGCAGACGCTGACCACCGACTTCTTCGTGAACCTGCTGGACATGGGGACGGAGTGGACGGCTTCGGCCACGGACGAGAACGTGTTCGAGGGCCGGGACCGCGCCACGGGAAAGGTCCGGTGGACCGCGACCGCGGTCGACCTCGTCTTCGGCTCGCACTCCCAGCTGCGGGCCCTGTGCGAGGTGTACGCCTCGCAGGACGCGGGCGAGAAGTTCGTACGCGACTTCGTGGCGGCGTGGGACAAGGTGATGACCCTCGACCGGTTCGACCTCGCGTGACCGGCGGCCCGGCCGTGTGCCGGGCCGTACGCCGGGCCGCCCCTCCCGTGACCCCGCCGGCCGGCCGGTGGGCGCGGGAGGGGCGGGCGGCGCATCCTGGAAGAGGACCCCTCGCGCTTTCCTGAACCCCTTGGGGGACGTCATGGAACTGGGTTTCCTCAAGCCGCTCTTCTCCCGCCCCGGCCCCTGGGCCTCGGTGTACGTCGAGGGCACCCGCGCGACCGAGGACGCGCAGCGGATCCGGGCGCTGCGCGAGCGGGCCGTCGCCGCACAGCTGATAGACGCGGGCGCCGACGCCTACACCGTGCGCGCCGTGGTGAACCGGCTCCTCGGGGAGCCGGTCAGCGGGGCGCCGCCGGGCCGGGCGCTGTTCGCCTCGGGCGCCGAGGTCCTGCTGGACGTCCCGCTCGCGAAGGCCCCTGCGGCCACCGAGGCGACCTGGTCGGTGCTGCCGCACATCGCCCCGCTGGCCGGGCTGCGCGGCGAGGAGCCTGCCTGCCTGGTGGCGTACGTGGACCGGGGCGGCGCCGATCTGGAGCTGCGCGACGGCACCCGCCGCCAGTCCCTGGGCCGGGTGCGGGGCGGCCGGGAGCCGGAGCACGGGCACCGGGGCGTACCGGCCGACCGGCAGGAGTGGCACTACCGGAACCGCACCGAGAACGCCTGGAACGGGGTCGCCGATGCCGTCGCCGCCGAGCTGTCCCGGCAGTGGCCCGGCAGCGGCGCCGGCCTGCTGGTGCTGGCCGGGGACGCCCGGGAGCGCCGGGCCGTCCTCGGCCGGCTGCCCGAGCGGATCCGGGCGGCCGCCGTCGAGGCCGGCGGCGGCCACTCCCCGGGGGCCTCCGGAGACGGACTCGACCGGGAGGTCGCGCGGATGCGCGAGGCCTTCGCCCGGGAGCGGCTGGAAGCCGTGCTGGAACGGTTCCGCACCGGCCGGGGCCGCCCCGGCGAGCACCGGGAGTCCACCGTGGACACCGGCCCGGGCCAGGCCGCCGAGGGCATGCCGGCGGTGCTGGACGCCGTGCGCAGCCACCAGGTGGCGACGCTGCTGCTCGGGGCGGAGGGCTCGGACGCGGGGCGCGACGTGTGGATCGGTCCCGGTGTGGACGAGGTCGCGGTGCAGCGCGGCCAGGCGCAGGCGATGGGCGTCGGGAAGCCCGTAAGGGCCCGCGCGGACGACGCGCTGCTGCGCTCCGCGGCCGCCGCCGGCTGCGAGGTGCTCGTCGTACCGGCGGGCATGCCGGGTCCGGCGGGCGGGCTGGGGGCGGTGCTGCGCTGGACGGTGTGACCGGCCGCGCGGGCGGCGGGCGCGGCCGCCGCCCCGGCCCGCCACCGCCCCAGGCCTCCCCACTGCCGGACCCGCGGCCGGCACGGCCGGCCGCGGGTCGGCCCCGTACGGGGCGCGGCTGCTACGGCGCCATCTCGTACGCGCCGGACAGCGCCTCGACGCGCTGCCAGATCCGGGCCGCGCGGTCCTCGTCGACGACCGGACGGCGGACGGCGCCCAGGGCCCAGGCCTGCTGCGCCGCGGTGGCGGAGTCCTTGCCGTGCAGTTCGACGGCGTGGCCGGAGAAGTCGCGGACGAGGACGGAGAACAGCTCGTCGATGACGTCCGGGTCCAGGTCCGTCAGGCGGGCCTGCTCCAGGATCAGCTGGGCGTGCACGACCAGGGCGAAGAGCTGGCCGACGGAGAGGAGGAAGTCGAGGTCGCGGCTCTGCGCCTCGTCGGGGGCGATGGTGGCGACGAACTCGCACAGGGCGTCGGCCTGCTCGCGGAACCGGGCCACGTTCGCGACCTCGGCGTACGCGTCGAACGCGGGCCGCCAGTCGTGGAAGCGTACGGAGCCCAGGCCCCGGGCCGGGCCCTGCCGGAAGAGGAAGTCGTCGTCGGCCGCGTCGAGGCGGGTGGGCACGGCCGGGTAGTCCACCGGCTCCAGCAGGTGGTTGCGCATGAACTTGAGGATCAGCGCGAGGTTGACGTGGACGGTGCCCTCCAGCTTGGGCAGGCTGCGGATCTCGACGGCCGCCTCGGCGAAGTAGGTGTCCTTCTCGAAGCCCTTGGCGGCGATGACGTCCCACATGAGGTCGATGACCTTCTCGCCCTCGGTGGTCACCTTCATCTTCGTCATCGGGTTGAAGAGGAGGTAGCGGCGGTCGTCGGGGCCGGCGGAGCGGAAGTAGTCGACGGCTCGGTCGCTGAAGAGCTTCATGCCGACGAGGCGGACGTAGGCGTCGGCCAGTTCGCGGCGGACGTGCGGGAAGGCGGTGACGGGGCGGCCGTAGAGGATGCGGTTCTGCGCGTGGGTGACGGCCTCGTACATCGCGTGCTCGCAGATGCCGATGGAGGCGGTGCAGAGGTTGAACTTGCCGACGTTGACGGTGTTGAGGGCGGCGTCGAAGGCGGCGCGGCCGGTGTGCAGGACGTCCTCGGAGGCGACCGGGTAGTCCTCCAGGCGGAACTCGCTGACGTACTTGGAGGAGTCGACGACGTTCTGCACCAGGTGGTAGGCCGGGTGCCGGCTGTCGGCAGCGAAGAAGACGTAGCCGTCGGGGCCCTCGACGTCGGTGCGGCGGCCGAAGACGGAGACGAGGCCTGCCGCGTTGCCGTTGCCGATGTAGTACTTGGAGCCGCTCGCGCGGAAGCCGCCGTCGCCGTCGGGCTCCAGCAGCATGTCCGTGGAGTAGATGTCGGCGCCGTGGGTCCGCTCGGACAGGCCGAACGCGAAGACCTCGCCCTGGGTGAGGAGTTCGGCGGCGCGGGCGCGGGCGTCGGCGTTCCCGCTCTGCCAGACGGGGCCGAGGCCGAGGATGGTGACCTGCCAGGCGTACCAGTAGTCGAGGCCGTAGAAGCCGAGGATCTCGTTGAGGGCGGCGATCCGGGCGGTGTCCCAGCGCTGGTCCTCCCGTCCGGCGGCGGAGGCCGGGGTCAGGAAGGTGGCGAACAGGCCCTCCTTGGCGGCGAAGGCGAGGAACTCCCCGAGCCAGGCGCGGGAGCGGTAGTCCTCGATCAGCTTGCGCTTGCCGCGCTCCTCGAACCAGTCGACGGTGGCGCGCAGCAGGCGGCGGGTCTCGGGGTCGAAGTGCGCGGGGTCGTAGGTGCGCGGGTTGAAGAGCAGGGAGTCGGCCATGAGGGGTCGCCTTCCGGGAGTGGATGGTGGGTGTTTCACGCGGACGGGGTCGGTATCGATTCCGATGCCGGCATCTGTGCCTGTGCCCGTGGCGGTGTCGGTGGCGGTGTCGCACCGATGCGGTGGAGGGTGGCGAGGACGTCGTCCAGCCAGGCGATCGTCATCCGCTCGTACGCGATGCCGCCGCGCAGCACGGCGTGCTGGAGCTCCTGTCCGGCGTCGAGCGGTGCGGGGGCGTCGGGGCCGGTGAAGTCGCGGGCTTCGCCGGCGAGGTAGTGCGCGAGGCGTTCGCCGTGGACCCGGTGGTGCCGTTCGACCTCGCGGATCAGCGCGGCCGGGTCGTCGAAGGCGGCGCCGCGGATCTTGACGGCGAGGTCGTGGCGCATGCTCTCGGGTTCGATCGGCTCGTGCAGCCACCGCGAGAGCGCCGCCCGGCCGGGACCGGCGACGGAGTACTCCTTCTTGTCCGGCCGCCCCTGCTGCGCCACCGCCCGCACGGTGAGCAGCCCGTCGCGCTCCATGCGGCCCAGTACGCGGTAGATCTGCTGGTGGGTGGCGGTCCAGAAGTACCCGATGGACCGGTCGAACCGCCGGGCGAGTTCGTATCCGGAACCGGGCATCTCCAGGAGTGAGACGAGGATCGCGTGGTCGAGCGCCATGCCCCGATCCTCTTATGCAACTCGTTGCATAGACAAGTGCGGGCCCTCCGGTGAGACGCGGCTCACCCGCCCCGGTAACCCGGTGGCGGGCGGTGGGCGGAGTTCGTGATCATGGGTCACATGAGTGATCGACCCGCGCGATGGACCCAGGCGAGCGTCTACCCCGACATGTGGGCGGACCCGGCCGACGACCCCCGGAACAAGGAAGGGGGCGGCCCGGACGGGGAACTCGCCACGCTGCTGGCCTTCCTGGCGGACTACCGCCTGACCCTGCGGATGAAGTGCGAGGGCCTGGACCCCGGGCAGCTGGCCCGGCGGTCGGTGCCGCCGTCGACGATGTCGCTGCTCGGCCTGGTGCGGCACCTCGCCGAGGTGGAGCGGGACTGGCGGAACTGGATCGTCGAGGGCGAACCGCTGCCGAAGCTGTACGGCGTGCGGGACGCGGACTTCCACGGGGCCGTCGCCGATCAGGCCGTCGTGGACGCCTCGTACGCCGATCTGGAGCGGGAGCAGACGGCGATGGACGCCGCGCTGGCCGCGTTCCCGGACCTGGGGCTGCGCGTGGGGAAGGACGGCATCTCGGTCCGGGAGCTGATGGTGCACCGCATCGAGGAGTACGCGCGCCACTGCGGGCACGCCGACCTGCTGCGCGAGTGCGTGGACGGGCGGGTGGGGCAGTGAGCTAGGCCGGGGTGGTGCGGGCGATCAGGGAGTTCAGGAGGGCGGCGCCGCGTTCCGCGTCCGGGACGCTGACGGCGAAGTCGGCGCCCCGGCGGGGGTGGACGACCAGGCATTCGCCGGCCCGGAGCATCACCGTCGTCCCCTTGCCGCTGAGCCGGTACCCCCAGCCGCCGACCTGCGCGGGGGTCCGGTGCTCCGCGTAAGCCGACTCGATGTCCTCGGCGCGCCAGCGGCGCACCGGCAGGCCCAGCGGGCCGAAGGCCACTTCGAGGCCGCGCCCGCTGACGCGGGCCCGTACGGAGGAGCAGGCCAGGACCGCGACGGACGCGATCGCCAGGGGTGCGATGAGGGCCCACGGCGGCGCGACCAGGCCCGCCGCGGCGGCCAGTGCGGCGGCGGCCGCGCCGGCTCCGGTCAGGGCCGCGAGGGCGAGCAGCCAGGGGTTCGCCGTGCGGGAGAGCCATACGAGGGTCTCGCCGTCCGGTATCTCCATGCCCGGCGCGGCTCCCGCCGGCCGGCGGGCCGGGGCGGAGCCGTTCCGGGCCGCCAGCAGGCCGACGAGTCCCGCGGCGGCCGCCACCGCGAGCGCCACGGCGACGGCGAGGTTCACCGACCGCGCCTGGTGCCAGTCGGCGAGGTCCAGGTTCGCCCGGACGACGCCGGCCTGCGCGCCGACGAGGAAGACGGCCCCGGCCGGCAGGGTCGCGTAGGGCGCCGCGCCCCCGCGCGAGCGGGCGATGCCGACGGTGAGCAGTGCGAGGGCCGCCCAGACGAGCGCCGGGAACACGGCTGCGGCCCACAGCGGCATCGAGCCGTCGGGCGCGGCGGAGTCCAGGCTCCAGTGGGTCGCGAGCCGGTCCGGCAGCCGGCCGCTCGCGGCCCAGGGCATTGCGAGGAGTACCGCGGACGGCCCCGCCACCCACATCGCGGCGGAGCGCGGGCGGCCCCTCATCCCGTTGACACCGTTCCCGCCCTTCCCGCCCTTCCCGCTCTGCACGCCCTTCACGGCAACCCCCTGATGATTTCGATGAGATCGGACCTGCTGTACCCCAGGTGCGCCGCGTCGCCCACGAGTTCGCGCACCCGGTCGAGCAGCGCCGACCGCCGGTCCGCCCCCGCGGCCACGGTCACGCCCCGCCCCCGCCGGAACTCCAGCACCCCCTCGTCGCGCAGGCCGCGCAGGCCGCGCAGGACCGTGTTGGTGTTGACGCCCAGCGCCAGCGACAGCTCCCGCGCGGAGGGCAGGCGGTCCCCCGGGCCGCACTCGCCGTCGGCGATGGCGCGCCGGACCGCGCCGGCCACCTGCTCGTGCAGCGGGCGGCCGTCGGCGGTGTTCAGTCTCAGCAGCATGGTGCCAATGAGACTAGCACCATTGGCGTCATCGTCCTCATTGGCGTCATCGGCTCTGGTCGGCCCGCCTGCGGGCGCGTGAGAATGCCGCCATGACGAATCCGCCTCCCGCCCCCGCCGTCCGCGTCGAACGCGCCGGGCCCGTGACCACCGTGGTGCTGTCCCGGCCCGCCGCCCGCAACGCCGTCGACGGGCCGACCGCGGCCCTGCTGGCCGACGCGTTCCGGGCGTTCGAGGCCGATGAGGAGGCCCGCGTCGCGGTGCTGTGGGGCGAGGGCGGCACCTTCTGCGCGGGCGCCGATCTGAAGGCCGTCGGCACGGAGCGCGGGAACCGGGTGGAGCCCGACGGGGACGGTCCTATGGGGCCGACGCGGCTGCGGCTGACGAAGCCGGTCGTCGCGGCCGTCGCCGGGCACGCCGTGGCCGGCGGGCTGGAGCTGGCGCTCTGGTGCGACCTGCGCGTGGCCGAGGAGGACGCCGTCTTCGGGGTGTTCTGCCGCCGCTGGGGGGTGCCGCTGATCGACGGCGGCACGGTGCGGCTGCCGCGGCTGATCGGCGAGAGCCGGGCGATGGACCTGATCCTGACGGGCCGCCCGGTGCCCGCCGCCGAGGCTTACGCGATGGGGCTCGCCAACCGCCTCGTACCGCCGGGCCGGGCCCGGGAGGCGGCGGAGGAACTGGCCCGGGAGATCGCCGCGTTCCCCCAGCTGTGCCTGCGGCACGACCGGCTCTCCGTACGTGAGCAGCACGGCCTGGCCGAGCCGGAGGCGCTGGCCGCCGAGCTGCGGCACGGCATGGTGCCGCTGCGGGCGGGCGAGACCGGCGCCGGGGCGGCGCGCTTCGCCTCCGGGGCGGGCCGGCACGGCTCCTTCACCGGCTGACCCCGCCCCTGCGGCCATACGGGCGGGCCCGGCGTGTGGCGTCGGCGGCTCCGGCCCGCCACCCGTAGGTTTCGCAGCGGAAACGCCCCCGCGGGGGCGCGGAACGCGTGCGGGAGTGGGTGACCGGCGATGACCGGGAAGCGGACGATCACGGTGTTCGGCGCGACCGGGCAGCAGGGGGGCTCCCTGGCCCGTTCGGTCCTGGCGGACCGGGACGGCGAGTTCGCCGTGCGCGCCGTGACGCGCGACCCCGGTTCGGACCGGGCGCGGGAACTGGAGCGGCTCGGGGCGGAGGTGGTGGCGGCCGACCTGGACGACGAGGACAGCCTGGGTCCCGCGCTCGAAGGGGCGTACGGGGCGTACCTGGTGACCAACTTCTGGGAGGACATGGACGCCGCGCACGAGCAGCGGCAGGCGGCGGCCCTCGCCCGGGCGGCCGGGCACGCGGGCGTGCAGCACGCGATCTGGTCCACCCTGGAGGACACCCGCCACTGCATTCCGGTCGACGACGGCCGGATGCCGACGCTCCAGGGCCGGTTCAAGGTGCCGCACTTCGACGGCAAGGCGGAGGCGGACCAGTACTTCCTCGACGCGGGCGTGCCCGTCACCTTCCTGCGGACCACCTTCTACTGGGAGAACCTGCTGGGCGCCTTCGCGCCGCAGGAGGCGGAGGACGGCGGCCTGGAGCTGATCTTCCCCATGGGTGAGAAGAGGCTCTCGGGCATCGCCGTCGACGACATCGGCAAGACCGCGCACGCCGTCTTCAAGGGCGGTGCGGACTTCGTCGCCGCCACCATCAGCATCGCCGGCGAACACCTGCGGCTCGCCGACATGGCAGCGGCCATGACCGGGGCCCTTGGACGGCCGGTCCACTACCGGCCCCTGACCCCGGACGCCTTCCGGGGGCTCGGCTTCCCCGGCGCCGACGAGGCGGGCAACATGTTCCAGTTCTACGCGGACTGCGAGGCCTCCTTCACCGGCGCCCGGGACCTGGACGCCGTCCGCCGCATCAACCCGGCCCTACAGGACTTCGCCACCTGGCTGGCCGCCCACCGCGACCGGTTCTGACCGGTCCGGCAGACGCCCCGTTCGCCGGCGCGGTCAGGCGGGTGTGCTGACGGGGGAGCTGGAGGTCCGCACCGACCGGTCCGACGGCCTGGCGTACGTGACCGTACGCCAGGGCGGCGACTCACCCTGGCAGCCGGTGGCGGGGAGTCCCGTCCCCTGCCCGAACGGGTACGCCAGCAGGCGCCTGCGCGACTCCGCCCTGGACTCGGTCCGCGGCCCCGGCACCGGCACCACGGTCCTGGGGGCCGGTAGGCCCCGCGCGGACACCGGCCGGGTCCGCGGCCGCGTCGCCGCCCGGGCCGTCCTGAGCGAAACCTGACAAAACGCGGCAGCAACGTCAGCGAGCCTCTTACCCCCGCCACCCGGCGCCGCGCCAGGATGGGGCCCCGCGGGCCCCTCGCCCGCGCGGGTGATGGAAAGGGGAACGTATTGATCACCACGGACGTCCAGTACCGCGGCACCACCGTCCTCGTCAGCGCGGGCGGAGAGCTCGACGAGGAGTCGGGTGCGGTCCTGCGGCATGCGCTGGAGCACGTCACGGCCGGCGAGCGGGTCCTCATGGTCGATCTGCACGGAGTCCCGCTCATGACCGCGTGCGGCCTGCTCCACCTGCTGGACCTGCACCGGCGAGCGGAGGACCGGGGCCTGCGGGTCCTGGTCGTCGGCTGGCAGGCGCAGCCCCGGGAGCTGATGGCCCGGATCGCGGGCCTGCCCGGCCCCGCGTCGGCCACCGCCGACCGGTACGCCACCGCGGGGTTCCGCCGGCTGCTCGCGGAACGCGCGCGGTGCGCGCACGAGTTCACGCAGTCCGGTGCGGGCCGGGTGCCGGCCGGCGGGTGAGCCGCCGCCCGCCGCCTCCCGCACCCGCCGGGAGGGGCGGCGGGCCGCCGTTCGCATCGCGGCCGCCGTGTGGTCCACATGGTGGGCGCCGTAGTGGCGGATCTTGCCACTGCCCCGAGGAAACACCAGGTCAGAGCCCTGCGCATGGGGCGTCAGGTGGCGCAATACTGCGGCAACACCACCTGGAGGGCTCTCCCGGTACGTTCCTCCCCATGCCAGCCGAACCCGCCCCCGCCGCCCGCCCGGTCGCCGCCGCGCGCCGCCGACGGCTGCGTGCGGACCAGGCCCGGCAGCTCGCCGATCTGCTGCGCCACCAGATCCTCGCGGGCGGCTTCCCGGCCGGCGTGCTGCCCCTGGAGGACGTCATCGCCGCCGACTACCGGGCCAGCCGCAACACCGTCCGGCAGGCCCTGGACCTGCTGCGCGGCGAGCAGCTCGTCGCCCGGCAGCCCGGTGTCGGCACGGTGGTGGTGTGCGAGAAGTACCCGCACGGGCTGGACCGCCTCCAGGGACTGGCCGAGACCCTGCACGAGCACGGCAGGGTCACCAACGAGGTCCGTACCGTCGGGCCCGTGACCGCCCCCGGGCCGGTGGCCCACCGGCTGGGCCTGCCCGAGCACACCGACGTGCTCTGCATCGAGCGGCTGCGCCGGCTGGGCGGGCTGCCGCTGTCCCTGGACCTGTCCTACCTGCCCATGGACGTGGGCGGTGAACTGCTCGGCTGCGACCTGGAGAACACGGACGTGTTCCGGCTCCTGGAGTCGCTCACCGGCGGCCCGCTGGGCCACGCGGAGATCACGCTGGAGGCCGTCAACGCCGACGCGCACTCCGCCGCCGTGCTCCAGGCCCCGCGCGGGGCCGCCGTGCTGATGCTGGAGAGGCTGACGTGTCTGCCCGACGGCCGGCCGGTGGACCTGGAGTTCATCCGCTTCCGCGGTGACCGCATCACCATGAGCGGCGTGCTGCGCCGCTCCCTCTGAGTCCCGTCCCCCGTATCCCCCTGTTCCCTCTGTTCCCCCGCTCCCTCTGTTCCCCCGCTCCCTCGCGGTTCCTTGGAGAAGCCATGCCCCTCGTCCCCCAGCGCGGCGACGTGCCCGTGACCATCGACGGGTCCAAGTGCATCGACGGCTGCACGCTCTGCGTCGACATGTGTCCGCTCGACTCGCTCGCGATCCGCGAGGACGACGGCAAGGCGTACATGCACGTGGACGAGTGCTGGTACTGCGGCCCGTGCGCCGCGCGCTGTCCCACCGGTGCGGTGACCGTCAACATGCCCTACCTGCTCCGATGAGAGGCCCCGCCCCGATGAGCCGCAGATTCGTCAGTCCCGCCGTCCCGCTCGCCCTGCTCCTCCCCCTGGCCACCGCCTGCGGCAGCGCCGACGGGGGCGGCGGCAAGGCGGGCGGCAGCCCGTCGAAGACGGTCACCGTGACCGTCGGCTACCAGTCCAAGACCATCAACACGGTCACCGCCGGCACGCTGCTGCGCTCCCTCGGTTACTTCGAGGAGGAACTCGCGGCGCGCGGCCGGGCGGAGGGGGTGACGTACCGGGTCGACTGGCAGGACTACGCGACCGGCGCCCCCATCACCGCGCAGATGACGGCCGGCAAGATCGACATCGGTTCGATGGGCGACTTCCCGCTGCTGCTCAACGCCGCCCGGGGCAAGGAGCTGAAGCAGCCGACCTCACTGGTCTCCGTCACCGGCTACAACCTGCGCGGCGGCCTCAACACCGTGGTGACCGCGCCCGGTTCCACACTGGAGTCGCTGGCCGACCTGCGCGGCAAGAAGGTGTCCACGAGCGTGGGCTCGGCCGCCGACGGGACCCTCGTCCGGGCCCTCAAGCGCGCCGGAATCGACCCCGACAAGGGCATCCAGAAGCTCAACCAGCAGCCCAGCGTGGGCGCTTCGGCCCTCCAGGCCGGCAGTGCGGACGCGCTCTCGCAGTTCGTGGCCTGGCCCGGCCAGCTGGCCTTCGAGGGCCGGGCGAAGGCCCTGTACGACGGGGCCGAGCTGAACCTGCCGACCTTCCACGGGGTCACCGTCCGGCAGAAGTTCGCCGGTGAACGGCCGGGCGTGATCGACGACTTCCTCAAAGCGCAGCGGCGCGCCACCGACCACCTGCGCGAGCGTCCGGTGGCGTCCGCAGAGGCGGTGGGCAAGGAGACCGGGCTGCCCGCCGAGGTGGTCTACCTCTATAACGGTGCGAACGGCATCGCCACCTTCGACCCGGAGCTGCGCCCCGAGCTGATCGCCGCCCTGAAGGAGGACGTGCCGGTGCTGAAGGGCGCCGGACTGGTGGGCGACGTCGACGTCGACGCCTTCGTCGACCCGGCGCCGCTGAAGCGGGCCGTACCGGGGCCGGGGTACCCGAAGGCGGCCGCCGCCAGGTCCGAGCTGTGGCTGAAGGGCGCGGCCGCCACCACGTCCTACGACAGCCCGAAGGAGCTGCTGAAGGCGGCCAAGGGGGCCGACGTACGGGCCGCGTACGTCCCGGACGCGGTGACCGGCACCCTGTGGTTCGCCGACAGGGCGGTGTGGGTCGCGGACGGCGCCGAGCTGCGCGCCTTCGTCACCCCGGCCGGCGCGAAGGGGTACGTCGGACAGCACCCGGGCGCCCGCGTCATCGGCTACGAGGACGCCGTGGGCCTGGCCTCATGAGCGCGGGCCGCCGGCTGCTGCGGGCCGCCTCGCCGGCCGCGGCCCTCGGGCTGTGGCAGCTGCTGACCTCCCTCGACGTGAACCTGTGGCTGCGCTTCGAGCAGTTCCCGACGGTCGGCGAGGTGGCCTCCGCCTTCGCCGGGCGGGCCGGCACCGGAGCGTACTGGCAGGACCTGGGCCACAGCCTGCGCCGGATCGGGGTGGGCTTCGTGCTCGCCGCGGTGCTGGGGGTGGCGGTCGGCACGGCCGTCGCCCGCTCCCGGTGGGCGGCCGACCTGCTGGGCCCGCTGGTCGAGGTGGTGCGGCCGGTGCCCGCCATCGCCCTGGTGCCGGTCGCCATCCTGCTGCTGCCGACCAACGAGCAGGGCATCGTGTTCATCACCTTCGCCGCCGCCTTCTTCCCGGTGGCCGTCTCGACCCGGCACGCGGTCCGCGCCCTCACCCCCGTCTGGGAGGAGGCCGTCCTGACCATGGGCGGCGGACGGGCTCGGGTGCTGTTCTCGGTGGTCCTGCCCGGCGCCCTGCCGGGCATCTTCGGCGGACTGTCGGTGGGCATCGGCGTCTCGTGGATCTGTGTGATCTCCGCGGAGATGATCTCCGGCGAGTACGGGGTGGGCTACCGCACCTGGCAGGACTACACGGTCGTCGACTACCCCGGCGTGTTCGTCGGCATGGCCACCATCGGCGCCCTCGGCTGGCTCACCTCCACCGCCGTGGAGCTGCTCGGCCGCCGCGCCACCGCCTGGCTGCCCCGCCCGGCCGTACGCACCGGCGCCGGCCGGGCGGCACCCCGTACCGCCGTTCCCCGGAAGGAGCCGGCCGCATGAGCACCACCACCCTGCCCGCCGCCCCGCCCGCCCCCGCGGGCACCGAACTCGCCCTGGAGGACGTACGGCTCGGCCATCCCGGCGGCGCGGTCCTGCCGGGCACCGTCAGCCTGCGGATCGCCCCGGGCGAGCTGCTGACCGTGGTCGGGCCCTCCGGCTGCGGGAAGTCCACGCTGCTGCGCACCCTCGCCGGGCTGCTGCCCGCGCTCGGCGGGCGGGTCACCCAGGGCGGGGAGCCCGTGACCCGGCCCGCCTCGGACCGGGCGCTGGTCTTCCAGCACGACGCGCTGCTGCCCTGGCGCAGCGTGCGCGCCAACGTGGAACTGCCCCTGGCCATCCGGCGGGTCCCGCGCGCCGAGCGGCGCCGGTCGGCGGCCGACTGGCTGGAGCGGGTCGGGCTGGCCGAGCACGCCCACAAGCTGCCGCACCAGTTGTCCGGCGGGCAGCGCCAGCGCGTCCAGCTGGCCCGCGCGCTGGCCGGGAGGCCCCGCGCGGTCCTGATGGACGAACCCTTCGGCGCCCTCGACGCCCGCACCCGCGCCGGGATGCAGGACCTCCTGGTGGACATCCTCGCGGGCACCGGCGCGACCGTCGTCTTCGTCACCCACGACGTGGACGAGGCGCTGCACCTCGGCGACCGGGTCGCCCTGCTCGGCTCCGGGCGGGTCCTGGACGTCCCGCATCCGCGCCGGCGCGACGCGCAGCACGCGCCGGGTACGGCCGAACTGCGCCGCCGCATCCTCGAATTCCTCTGAAAGGCACCCCCGTGGACACCCTGGCCATCCCCGCCCCCGCCGACGCGACCGAGCTGTCCTGCGACGTCCTCGTGATCGGCGGCGGCACCGCCGGCACGATGGCGGCGCTGACCGCCGCCGGACGCGGTGCGGACGTACTGCTGCTGGAGAAGGCGCACGTACGGCACTCCGGCGCCCTCGCCATGGGCATGGACGGGGTCAACAACGCGGTGATCCCAGGCCGGGCGGAGCCCGACGACTACGTCGCCGAGATCACCCGCGCCAACGACGGGATCGTCGACCAGTCCACGGTGCGGCAGACCGCGACCCGCGGCTTCGACATGGTCAGGCGCCTGGAGTCGTACGGGGTGAAGTTCGAGAAGGACGAGCACGGCGAGTACGCGGTCCGCCAGGTCCACCGGTCCGGCTCCTACGTGCTGCCGATGCCGGAGGGCAAGGACGTCAAGAAGGTCCTCTACCGGCAGCTGCGGCGGCGGGAGATGCGGGAGCGGATCCGGATCGAGAACCGGGTGATGCCGGTACGGGTGCTCACCCACCCGGAGGACGGCCGGGCCGTCGGGGCGGCCGGGTTCGACACCCGCACCGGGGCGTTCGTCACCGTGCGGGCGGGCGCGGTGATCCTCGCCACCGGGGCCTGCGGCAGGCTCGGCCTGCCGGCCTCCGGCTACCTGTACGGGACGTACGAGAACCCGACGAACGCGGGCGACGGCTACGCCATGGCGTACCACGCGGGGGCCGCCCTGACCGGGATCGAGTGCTTCCAGATCAACCCGCTGATCAAGGACTACAACGGGCCGGCCTGCGCGTACGTGGCGAACCCGTTCGGCGGCTACCAGGTCAACCGGCACGGCGAGCGGTTCGTGGAGTCGGACTACTGGTCGGGGCGGATGATGTCCGAGTTCGCGGCCGAACTGGCCTCCGACCGGGGCCCGGTGTACCTCAAGCTCAGCCATCTGCCGGAGGAGACCGTCTCCGCCGTCGAATCGATCCTGCACAGCACGGAGCGGCCCACCCGCGGCACCTTCCACGAGGGCCGCGGCCACGACTACCGCACGCACGACATCGAGATGCACATCTCGGAGATCGGCCTGTGCGGCGGCCACTCCGCTTCCGGGGTACGGGTGGACGACCACGCGCGGACCACGGTGCCCCGGCTGTACGCGGCAGGCGACCTGGCCTGCGTACCGCACAACTACATGATCGGCGCGTTCGTGTACGGGGACCTGGCCGGCGCGGACGCGGCGCGGTACCGGGCGTACGGGGGCGAGCTGCCGCGGGACCAGGTCGCCGCCGCCCACGAGCTGGTCTACCGGCCGCTGCGCAACCCGGACGGGCCGCCGCAGCCGCAGGTGGAGTACAAGCTGCGGCGGTTCGTCAACGACTACGTGGCACCGCCGAAGTCGGGGGCGAGGCTGTCCCTGGCCGTGGAGGCCTTCACCCGGATGTCGGGGGAGATCGCCGGGATGGGGGCGCGGACCGCGCACGAGCTGATGCGGTGCGCCGAGGTGTCCTTCATCCGGGACTGCGCGGAGATGGCCGCACGGGCCTCGCTGGCCCGCACCGAATCCCGGTGGGGCCTCTACCACGAGCGGACGGACCACCCGGAGCAGGACGACGCGGGCTGGCTGCACCACCTGGACCTGCGCAAGTCGGCGTCCGGGGCGATGGAGTTCACGGCGCGGCCGGTCGAGCCGTACACGGTGGCGGTGCCGGAGTTCACGCCGGTGGCGGGGCCGGAGCGGTGGCTCGGCGAGGTCGAGCTGGTCCCGGTGGCGACGGCGGGGCCGCGGGAGGCCGCTCCGGCGGCGCGTCCGGCGGCCCCGGCCGCAGGGCCGGCTCCGGCGACGGCTCCGGCTCCGGCCGGGCCCGGCCCCGCGCTGCTGCGGCTGCTCGCCCTGGCCGAGGAGTCCCCGGACCTGGAGGTCCTGCGCCCCTTCCTGGCGGATCCCGATCCCGGGGTGCGGGCGGCCGCCGTGGCCGTCCTCGGGGAGACCGTGCCGGACGGCGCCGGGCCCGCGCTGGCCGGGTGCCTGCGGGACCCCGCCCCGGAGGTCCGGAGCGCCGCCGCGGGCGCGCTGCGCGAGCTCGTGGAGGTGCTGCCCGCCGGGCCGGAGCTCGGGGCCGGGCTGCGGGCGGCGCTGGAGGTCGCCGACCCGGCGGTGCGGGCCGCCGCGCTGGAGGTGCTGCGGGCGCTGCGGCTGGGCGACGCCGGGGTGTACGCGGCGGCGTACGGGGCCGCCCTCGCGGAGTCCGACATCGAGGTCCGCGTCACCGCCGTCCGGGCGCTGGTCTCGGTGGACGCCGCCGTGGAACTGGCGGCGGCCGCCGCCGACCCCGCCCGCGAGGTCCGGGTCGCGGTGGCCCGGGGCCTCGCGGCCGTCCGCGACCCCGCGCCGGGCCCGCTGGACCCGCTGCTCGACGACGCCGACCCGCTGGTGCGGGGCGCGGCCCTGGCGGCGCTGGCCGCCACCGGCTGCCCGCCCGGGTACGCCTCGCTGGCCGGGGCGGGGCTCGGGGACCCGGCGTGGCAGGTGCGGGCCGGGGCGGCGACGGCCTTGCGGGCGGCCGCGCCGGGGCGGGCCGTACCGGCGCTGGCGAAGGTCCTGGCCGATGCCAACGCGGACGTCCGCAAGGCGGCCGTGCTGTCCCTGCTCCGCCACCGGGACGCCCCCGGAGCCCGTACCGCGCTGGCCGCCGCCACGGCCGACCCCGACGCGGACGTCCGCGCGTACGCCGCCCGCGCGGGGGCCTGACGGCCGTGCCAGGCTGGGGCCATCGGACCCGTGAAAGGCCGGCCCCATGATCACCACCGACTACGTCCCCGGCTCCCCCTGCTGGCTCGACCTCGGCACCCCCGACGTCCCGTCCGCCGCCGCCTTCTACGGGGCCGTGTTCGGGTGGTCGTACGAGTCCATGGGCGGCATGGAGGGCGGGATGTTCCGCAAGGACGGGAAGGTCGTCGCCGGGCTCGGCAGGCTCACCGAGCAGGGCGCGCGCTCGGCCTGGATGGTCTACTACAGCGTCGCCGACGCGGACGCCGCCACCCGGGCCGTGGAGGGTGCGGGCGGGACGGTGCGGGTGGCCCCGATGACGCTGGACGACGCGGGCCGGATGGCGCAGTACAGCGACCCCCAGGGCGGCCAGTTCGCCGTCTGGGAGCCTGGTGCGGACAAGGGCGCCGAGCTGGTGGACGCGCCGGGCTCGCTGTGCTGGACCGAGCTGTTCACGAGCGACGCCGCGGCCGCGCGGGAGTTCTACGGCGGCGTCCTCGGCTGGCGGTTCACCGACATGGAGCTGCCGGGCGGCGGGGGCACGTACTCGCTCATCACCCCGGCGGGCCTCCCGGAGGAGCGCATGCACGGCGGTCTGCTGCGCCTCGACGCGGAGCACCTCGGCCTCACCCGGGGCCGGCCGTACTGGCACCCCGTGTTCGCGGTCGCCGACTGCGACGCGACGGTGTCGTCGGTCACCGGACACGGCGGCAACATCCAGACGGGCCCGGAGGACGTGGACGGCATCGGCCGCCTCGCGGTCTGCCTGGACCCCTGGAACGCCGACTTCGTGGTCCTCACCCCGGCCGCCGCCGAGGCCTGAGCGACCGGAGAACCGTGCGGGGCGCGGGCACTGCCGCGCCTGTCCTCCCGCTCATGGGACTGGACCTCACGCTGTACATGGCGGACTGGGCACGGCTGGGCGCCTTCCCCGTCGGGGAGCAGGCCGACGCGCTCGGGGAGGCGGTGTGGCCACTGGATGCCGAGGACGACCACCCGGAGTGGCGTCGGCTCGTCGACGGCTGGAACTGGCCGCCGGGTCCGGAGCCGGCGTGGTACGCGGAGTACCGCTTCTTCGGTACCACGGGCGCAGAGAGCTTCCACTCGGACGCGGGCCGGGGGTGGGGCGACATGCGTCCCCTGGTCGACACGTCCGTGCGTGAGGACGTGGACGTCTTCCTCGGCGGTCTCCTCTGGGGTGCGGACGAGGCGCGGGACCCTGTGCTGGGCGGCGACGGGGTGTCCCCGCAGGTCGCCGGCGCCCGCTCGGGGGTCCTGCTCGTCAGCCCGCCCGGCGCGGTGGCGGAACGGTCCGCCGCGTGGGGGCGGGCCGGGCCGCGGCTGGAGGCCTTGCGGGAGGCCTTCGCCGCCGAGTGCGTCGGCTGGGCGCGCCGTCCGCAGGTCTTCGAGGAGTCCGCGGCGCTGCTGGGCGAGTGGGGCGGCGTGACCGCCGAGGCGGCCCGCCGCGGCTGGGGCCTGGTGGGTCTGCCGTAGCGGGCCGGTGGGCTCGGCGCCGTTCGGGGCAGTGGCGGGTCGTGTCGGCGGGGTGTGGCGGGCGGGGGTGCGCATGCTGGGGGTGCAGTCGGCCCTTCCCCCCCCAGCGACAAGGAGTACGGGATGTCCTCGGACGTGGTGGAACGCTTCCTGGCCGCTCTCGACCCGGCCCACCGGGAGGCCGTGGGCGGGCTGCCGCGCGCGGAGCAGGAGCGGCTCGCCGCGGAGTGGGAGACGGAGCTGGAGCGGGACACCGACCTCGACACCCTCGACGAGCTGTCCCCGCCCGCCGCCGAGCACGAGGCGGCCCGCCGGGTGGTGGAGCGGCCGGCGGAACAGCCCCCGGAGTAAAAATGGGGTGATATGCATGCATATATCACCCTCAGACCGGGTATCACGCCAGCCCGCACCCACCTAGGTCCCGTAGCGGTACGGGACGGCCACCTGGAGGCCCGATGACCTGGGCATCATGGACCACCCGCGGCGTCTTCGCAGGACGCGGCGGGGTGAGGACCGCGGAGTCGGTCCTCCTGACCGGCGAGCTCGACGTCCACACGACCTGGACCGAGGCCGACGGCCTCGCCCACGTCGCCGTCCAGCACAGCGGCGCGACGGAGTGGCTCACCCTCGCGGGGAGCCCCGCCCCCTGTCCGAGCGAGGAGGCCAGCCGCACCCTGCACGACGCCGTGCTGCTGGCCGTGCGCGCCGGGGGCGAGGCCACGCTCCCCCATCCCGACGTCACCGCACCGGCGGGCTGACCGGCCCCGCCGCCGTCACGGCAGGCCCAGTCGGCAAGGGCATTCGCCGTCGCCCTCGCCGGCGGCCTCCGGCACGGTCAGCGCGAAGACGCGCACCGTGACGACCGGGCCCGCGTCACCGGCGCCACGTCGCAGGCCGGGCGTCGCCGGCCACACCCGGGCGTTCTCCACCCGGCGCCCGCCCCGAGGCCGCCGTTCCATGCCGGGGCGTACGGACGAGCCGGTGCACACCGGTCCTCAGATCCGCACGCCGTCGCCCCCGACCGCGTCCGGGAAGTCCTGCCCCCAGCCCGACCGGACCGTGGAGCTGCCGCCCGGCCAGTCGGGCAGCCAGGTCGCGAAGCCGCTGGGCCAGTCGGGGGCCGGGGCCGCAGCGGGGGCCGGGCACGAGGCGAAGTTGGGGGCCGTGACCGCGGGGGCGGCCACGGCCGCGACGGCGGCCACCAGGACTGCGGCCGCGCGGGCGCGGAGGGGCTTCGTGAGCTGCATGCGCGCCATCGTCGCAGCGGGGCGGGGCGGAAGACAGGCTTCAGGCCGGCTCCGCCCCGCTCGCCGGAGCGCCGGCGGCGCCCACGCGCGAGGGCCCGCCCCGCCCGGCAGGGCCGGCTCCCGGATCCGGAGGGCCGGGCCCGCGTGCGTGGTGGCGGTCCGTCAGGCCGCCGCCCTGGCAGGATGGCCGGATGGAACGCGCACTCGGCATCGGTGGATACTTCCTGCGCGCTAGCGATCCGGCGGCGCTCGGCGCGTGGTACCGCGACTGCCTGGGGCTGGACGCCGACGAGCACGGCCTGTGGCGCCAGGAGGCGGGGCCGACCGTGTTCGCGGCCTTCGATTCCGGGACCGACCACTTCGGCTCCCCCACCCAGCAGACCATGCTGAACTTCCGCGTACGCGACCTGGACGCGATGCTCGCCCAGTTGCGCGCCAAGGGGGCGGACGTGGCGCAGGAGACCCAGGACATGGACGGCGTGGGCCGGTTCGGCTGGGTCACCGACCCCGAGGGCAACCGGATCGAGCTCTGGCAGCCCGCCTGAGGAAGGCGGTTGGCAGCGATTTGGGATTTTCTATGGCGTATCCAAACCCAGCCTGGGGAAATGCCGATTCCGTCCATATTTTGTCCGTTACGCGACCCCTGGACGGACGTGCGCCTCCCCCATGACCGATCCCGAGCTCCCTCCCCCCTCGCCCGAACCGGCCACCGCCACCCACTGCCCGTACTGCGCCCTCCAGTGCGGGACCCTGCTCACCGGGACGCGCGGCACGGTCGTCGCCCGGCCCGACCCCGCCTTCCCCGCCAACCGGGGCAGCCTGTGCCACAAGGGCTGGACCGCCGCCGCCGTGCTCGGCGCCGCCGACCGCCTCACCACCCCGCTCGTCCGCGACGCCACGGGCGCGCTCGCCCCGGCCGGCTGGGACTCCGCGCTCGACCTCGTCGCCGGCCGGCTGCGCGCCCTGCTCGCGGCCCACGGACCGGACTCCGTCGCGGTCCTCGGCGGCGGCGCGCTCACCAACGAGAAGGCCTACCTCCTCGGCAAGTTCGCCCGGCTCGCCCTCGGCACCAGCCGCATCGACTACAACGGCCGCTTCTGCATGGCCTCGGCCGCCGTCGCCCAGACCGCCGCCTTCGGGGTGGACCGGGGCCTGCCGTTCCCCGTGACCGACCTCGACGGTGCCGAAACGATCCTGCTCGCGGGGGCGAACCCCGCCGAGACCATGCCGCCCCTCATGCGCCACCTCGACGGGGCCGACCTGGTCGTCGTGGACCCGCGCCGCACCCGCACCGCGGCCGCCGCCGCCCTGCACCTGCGCCCCGCACCCGGAACGGACCTCGCGCTCGCCCTCGGCCTGCTCCACCTGGCCGTCACCGAGGGGCTGGTCGACAAGGCGTACGTGGACGGGCGCACCACCGGCTTCGACGAGACCTGGGCGCGGGCCTCGGCCTGGTGGCCCGAGCGCGTCGAAACGGTGACCGGGGTGTCCGCCGCCGACCTGCGCACCGCCGTACGGATGCTGGCCGGTGCCCGCAGCGCCTACGTGCTGACCGGGCGCGGCGCCGAGCAGCACAGCAAGGGCACGGACACCGTCGCCGCCTTCGCCAACCTGGCGCTCGCCCTGGGCCTGCCGGGCCGCCCGGGGCGCGGCTTCGGCACCCTCACCGGGCAGGGCAACGGCCAGGGCGGCCGCGAACTCGGCCAGAAGGCCGACCAGCTGCCCGGCTACCGCCCGATCGGCGACCCGGTCGCCCGGGCCCACGTCGCCGCCGTGTGGGGGTCCCGCCGGAGCGGCTGCCCGGAGCGGGGATCAGCGCGTACGAACTGCTCGACGCCATCGGGAGTCCCGGCGGGCCGAAGGCCCTGCTGGTGTTCGGCTGCAACCCGCTGGTCTCGGCGCCCGACGCCGCCCGGACGGCCGAGCGGCTGGCCGCCCTCGACCTGCTCGTCGTCGCCGACTTCGTCCCCTCCGAGACCGCACTCGCCGCCGACGTCGTGCTCCCCGTCGCCCAATGGGCGGAGGAGGAGGGCACCCTGACGAACCTGGAGGGCCGGGTGCTGCGCCGGCACCGGCTGCTCGACCCGCCGCCGGGCGTACGGACCGATCCGGCCGTCCTGCGGGAGCTTGCCGTCCGGCTCGGCGAGCCCCCGGAGCGCTACCCCGACGGCCCGCGCGAGATCTTCGAGGAGCTGCGCGCCGCGACCCGGGGCGCGCCCGCCGACTACTCCGGCGTCGACTACGACCGGCTCGACGCGGGCGAGGCCCTGCACTGGCCGTGCCCCGAGGGCGGGGACGGCACGCCGCGGATGTTCCTGGACCGGTTCGCGCACCCCGACGGCCGGGCCCGCTTCACCCCCGTCGAACACCGGGACGCCGCCGAACGGCCCGGGCGGGCCTTCCCGCTGTACGCCACCACCGGGCGGATCCTGGCCCACTACCAGACCGGCGCGCAGACCCGCCGGGTCCCCGAGCTGCTGGCGGCCGCCCCCGCGCCCTTCGTGCAGGTCCACCCGGACACGGCGGCGCGCGCCGGACTCGCTGACGGTCAGTCCGCCCGGGTGGTCTCGGCGCGGGGCGGCATGCTGGCCGAGGTGCGGTACGACCCCTCGATGCGGACCGACACCGTCTTCGTCCCGTTCCACTTCCCGGGCTCCGGCCGGGCCAACCTGTTCACCAGTGCGGCGCTCGACCCGCGCAGCCGGATGCCCGAGTTCAAGGTGTGCGCCGTACGGATCGAGGCGGCCCAGTGACCGGCCGCGCGACCGGCCGCGCCCCCGGTCCCGCGCCGGCGGAGCGGATCGTCGTCATCGGGTACGGGCCCGCCGCGCACCGCCTGGTCGAGGGACTGTACCGGTACGGCCCGCACGGCCGGGTCACCGTCCTGGGCGCCGAGCCCGAACCCGCGTACAACCGCCCCCTGCTGACGGCCGTTCTGGACGGCACCCTGTCCGCGGGGGCGCTGCGGCTGCCGGAACCGCCCCCGGGGACGGTGCTCGGGCTCGGGGTGCGGGCCGTCTCGTTCGACCCCCGCCGGCGGCTGGTGCGCACCGCCGACGGGGACGCCCACCCGTACGACAGGCTCGTCCTGGCCACCGGCGCCGCCCCGGTGCCGCCCGGGCCGCAGTGGACGCGCGGCCCGGACGGCCGGCTCGCGCCGGGGGTACGGGCGCTGCGGACCCTGGCGGACGGGGAGCGGATCGCGGGGGCGCGCGGCCCGGTGGCCGTCGTGGGCGGCGGGGTGCTCGGGGTGGAGGCCGCGCTGGCCCTGCGCCGGAGCGGCCGCCCGGTGGCACTGGTGCACCGGGGGCCGTACCCGCTGGACCGGCACGTGGACCCGCGGGCGGGCGAGGCCGTGGCGGGCCGGCTGCGGAACCTCGCCGTGGACCTGCGGCTCGGCCGGACGGTCGCCGCCCGCGACGACGGCGGTGCGGGGCTGACGCTGGACGACGGGAGCCGGGTGGAGGCCGGCGAGGTGCTGCTGTGCATCGGGGCCCGCCCCCGGGTCGGGCTGGCCCGCGCCGCCGGGCTCGCGGTCCGAACCGGCGTCCTCGTCGACCACCTGCTGCGCACCAGTGCCGCCCGGGTGTACGCGATCGGCGACTGCGCCGAGCCGCTGGACGGCGGCGCGCACGGTCCCGGTACCGGGCCGGGGCCCACCGGGCGGGTGCCCTCGGGCGGGTTCAGCTCGGCCTGGGACCAGGCGGAGGCCCTGGCGGTGCTGCTCAAGGGCGGCCGGGTCCGGCACCGCGGCGGGCACGGCGTCCTGCGGCTGAAGGCGCCGGAGCTGGACCTGCTGCGGGTCGGCACGACGGCCGGCGCCGACGAGACCGTCGTCCTCGGGGACGCCGCGGCGGGCCGGTACGCCCGCCTGTCGCTGCGCTCCGGAAGGCTGACCGGCGCGGTGCTGGTCGGGCTCCACCGGGCGGCCGCCGGGGTGGTCCGGCTCCACCAGCGGGGCGAGCCCGTGCCGGTGGACCGGCTGGCCCTGCTGCTCGGCGAACCGCCCTGCTACGAGGCGGGTCCGCCGCCCGGCACGGCACTGGTCTGCCACTGCAACAACGTCACCGGTGACGCACTGGCCGCCGCCTGGCGGGCCGGGGCCCGTACGGCCGCGGCGCTGGCGTCCGCCACCCGGGCGGGCACGGGCTGCGGTGGCTGCGGCGAGGAGCTCCGGGCCCGCTGCGAGGCCTGGGCGCGAGAGGAGGAGGCGGGATGAGGCGGGTGCTCGTGGTGGTCGGCCACGGAATGGTCGGGCACCGGCTGGTGCGCGAGGTCCGCGAACGCGACGCGGCCGGCGCCTGGCGGGTCGTGGTCCTCGCGGAGGAGCCCCGGCCCGCGTACGACCGGATCTCGCTGTCCGCGTACGCGCGGGGCGCCGATCCGGGGGAACTCGCCCTGGAGGGGGCCTCGTTCGACGGGGACGAGCACGTCGGGGCGAGGCTGTCGCAGCCGGCCGTGCGGATCGACCGGGCGGCGGGCGCCGTGTACTGCGCCGATGGTTCCCGGGTCGCCTACGACGCCCTCGTACTCGCCACCGGCGCCCGCCCGTTCGTGCCGCCGGTCCCGGGGCACGGCCTGGCGGGCTGCCACGTCTACCGCACCCTCGACGACGTGGCCGGCATCCGTGCGGCCGCCCGCCCCGGGGGCCCCGCGGTGGTCGTCGGCGGCGGGCTGCTCGGGCTGGAGGCGGCGGGCGCGCTGGCGGCGCTGGGCATGCGGGTCCAGGTCGTGGAGGCCGCTCCGTGGCTGATGGCGGTGCAACTGGACGAGGGCGGCGGAGAGGTGCTGGCCCGGCTCCTCGGCGGGCTCGGCGTACGGCCCCGGTGCGGGGTCGGGCTGCGGTCCGTCGACGCGGGACCGGACGGCGCCGTGCGCTCGGTCACCCTCGCCGACGGCGAGGTCCTCGACGCCTCCCTCGTGGTGTTCTCCACCGGGGTGCGGCCGCGCGACGAGCTCGCGGCCGGGGCGGACCTGGCCACCGGCGAGCGCGGGGGCTTCCTCGTCGACGGCCGCTGCCGGACCTCGGACCCGCGGATCCGGGCCGTGGGCGACTGCGCCGCCGTGCACGGCCGCTGCCACGGGCTGGTCGGGCCCGGCTACCGCATGGCCGAGCTGGTGGCCCGGGACCTGACCGGCGACCCCGGCCCCGAGTTCACCGACCCCGACCTGTCGGCCAAGCTCAAGCTGCTCGGGGTGGACGTCGCCAGTTTCGGCGACGCCCACGCCCGCACCGCCGGGGCGCTGGAGTTCATCCGCACCGACCGGGACGGGGCCCGCTACGCGAAGCTCGTCCTGGACGGCACCGCGGGAACCCTGCTCGGCGGGGTCCTGGCCGGCGACACCGCCGCGTACGCGACGCTGCGCACCCTGCTCGGCCGGCGCCTCCCGGGCCCCCCGGACCTGCTCCTCACCGGCCCCGGCGGGTGACGCCGCCGGCCGGGGTTCCGCCCGGGGAACCCGGGTAGCCGCAGCCTGTGGCCGGGACCGCCGGCATGTCCCGTTCCGGAATTCGGGTGAGGGCCGGCGGGCCGGAGCGTTTGCCAGCGGTTGCGGGCGGCAGGAGACTGGTGGTACCAGCGTGGCCCCGCCGCGGGAATCAGGGCTGGCCGGCGCCAACGCTTCGCCCTCCCCTGGTCAGTTGAACTGTCAAGGGCCCCTGTGGCTACCGTTACCTCAAATCCTGCGGCGAAGACGATGAACCGTCAACCGTTGGTCCTCTCACTCAGGAGGTACCCCATGAGTAGGACCCGACCGATCAACTGCATCATCCCTCCGTACATCCTCGAAAAGCTCATGGAGAACGGGGACGGCGAGGTCCGCCAGGCGGCGTTGGACACCCTGCTGACCACCGCTCGCCTGCGGGGCGAGCGGTCCGTCCGCCGGGGTCTCACCGGCCTTGCCGCCGCGCCCGGCAACGCCCGGCGCACCGTCTTCGACTGCGAGCACAGCGAAGACCTCTCCGACGCGGTCATGGCCAGGTCGGAGGACGGACCGGAGTCCTCGGACGAGGCCGTGAACCGGGCGTTCGACGCGCTCGGCCTGACCCGGGACTTCTACAAGGAGATCTACCAGCGCAATTCGATCGACGATCAGGGAATGCGCCTGAACGGATTCGTCCACTTCGGTGTGAGGATCAACAACGCGTTCTGGGACGGCGGTGAGATGCTCTTCGGCGACGGCGACGGGGTCGAGTTCAGCAACCTGACCGGGTCCCTCGACGTGGTCGGCCACGAGCTGACGCACGGGGTCACCGAGCACACCTCCAACTTCGAGTACCACAACCAGTCCGGGGCCCTGAACGAGTCGCTCTCCGACGTCTTCGGCTCGCTGGTCAAGCAGTGGTCGATGAAGCAGACGGTGGAGGAGGCCGACTGGCTGATCGGCGCCGACGTGTGGACCCCCGGTATCGCGGGCGACGCCCTGCGGTCCATGAAGGCCCCGGGAACGGCGTACGACAACCCGCTGGTCGGGAAGGACCCGCAGCCGGACCGGATGAGCAGGTTCGTCCACCTGCCCGACACCCCGAGAGGGGACAACGGCGGAGTGCACTACAACTCCGGCATTCCGAACAAGGCGTTCTACGCGACGGCCATGGGGATCGGGGGCTTCGGCTGGGAGCACAGCGGCAGGCTGTGGTACGAGGCGCTGCGGGCCTCCCGCCCCCGGGACAAGTTCCAGGACTTCGCGGACATGACCTTCCAGCAGGCCGGCAGGCTGTTCGGCGTCGGCAGCCCCGAGCAGGCGGCCGTGGTGGCGGGCTGGCACGAGGTGGAGGTCCAGATCACCGGGGTCCCGCCGGGGCTCGCCCAGCCGCGGTCGTTCGCGGTCAACGGGCACGGCGGCGCGGGCCGTGATGCCGACCTGGCGGCCCTGACCAGGCAGATCGCCACGCTCGGCGACAAAGTGACGGGGCTGGCCAAGGAAGTGGCCACCCTCAAGGTGAAGGGCTCCAGGTGACCATGAAGGTGATCCTTGAGTCGTACGGCGGGCTGGCGGCGGCAGGCCTGCGCCGCCCGCCCGACGTGCTGGACTCTGCCGCCCTGCCCGAGGACGCCGCCGCCGAGCTGGAACGGCTGGTGGCCGCGGCCGCGGCGGCGCCCCCGCCGCAGGACACGGGTCGGGCCAGGGACGCGAAGGGCTACTCGATCACGGTGGAGGACGGCAGCCGTTCGACGGTGCTCGAACAGTCGGACGGCGCCATGTCCCCCGCCTTCGCGGCCCTGCTCGGCTGGCTGCGGAACCACTTCGCGCGGGGGTGATCCTCACCCGCCGTCCCGTTCGAAGGTCCGGAGCAGGTCCGCGGCGACGCCGACCGCGATGACGGCGGGTTCCTTGCCGGTGATCTCGGTCAGGCCGATCGGGGTCTTGATCCGGTCGATGGCGGCCGCGTCGTGGCCGCCCTCGGTCGCCAGGCGGCTGCGGAACCGCGCCCACTTGGCGGCCGAGCCGATCAGCCCGATCGAGCCGAGACCCGGGGTGCGCAGGGCGGCGTCGCACAGGGCGGCGTCCTCCGCGTGGTCGTGCGTCATGATCAGGACGTGCGTGCCGGGCGCCAGCTCCCCGAGCACCTCCTCCGGCAGCAGCGGGACGTGGTGCACGTGGACCTGCGCCACGGCGTCCGAGAGCACCGCGAGCCGTTCGTCGGTGAGCTGGTCCGGGCGGGTGTCGATCAGGTGCAGGTCCAGGTCGTGGCGGGCCAGGATGCGGGCCAGTTCCATGCCGACGTGCCCGACGCCGAAGACCGCCACCGCCGGGACCACCGGCAGCGGTTCGAGCAGTACGCTGACCGCCCCGCCGCAGCACTGGACCCCGTGCGGGCCGGTCACCTTGTCGTTGAGGGCGAAGTCCATCAGTTCGGGCTCCGGATCCGGGGTGCCGATCACCTCGCGGGCCCGGTCGATCGCGACGGCCTCGATGTTGCCGCCGCCGATCGAGCCCCAGGTGGCGGTCCGTCCCACGACGAGTTTGGCGCCGGCCCGGCGCGGTGCGTGGCCGCGCACGGCCGCGACGGTGACGAGCGCGCCGGGTTCCCGGCGGGCCCGCAACCGCGCGACCGCGGCCACCCAGGTCATGTCAGACATTGCTCAAGACGCTCGTGTCGGCGGGGACCCCGCTGCCGCCGCGCGCGTCCCCGCGGCGGGCGGACTCGACCGCCCAGTACACCGCCTCCGGCGTCGCGGGCGAGGCGAGTTCCACGCTCGCTCCCGCGGGCCCGAACGCCGCGGCGGCCTGCCGCAGGGCCTCCCGTACGCAGAAGGCCAGCATCAGCGGGGGCTCGCCGACCGCCTTGGAGCCGTAGACCGCGCCTTCCTCGGTCGCGTTCTCCAGCAGGGTGACGTTGAACTCCTCGGGCATCTCCGAGAAGCTCGGCAGCTTGTAGGTGCTGGCGGCCTGGGTCAGCAGCCGCCCCCGGTTCGGGCCTTCACCGGTGTCCCAGCGCATGTCCTCCAGCGTCAGCCAGCCCGCGCCTTGGACGAAGCCGCCCTCGACCTGGCCGATGTCGATCATCGGGGACAGGCTGTCGCCGACGTCGTGCACGATGTCCACCCGCCGGATCCGGTACGCGCCGGTGAAGCCGTCGACCTCGACCTCGGCCGCGGCGGCGCCGTGGGAGAAGTACTTGAACGGAGATCCCCGGAACGACTTCGCGTCCCAGTGCAGGCCCTCGGTCCGGTAGAAGCCGGCCGCCGACAGCTGGACCCGCTGGAAGTACGCGGTGCGCACCAGGTCGTCCCAGGCCAACTCCTGGTCACCGCCGACCACGCGCGCGACCCCGTCGACGATGCGCACGTCGGAGGCGTTGGCGCCCAGCTGGGTGGCGGCGACCTGGAGGAGCCGTCCGCGCAGCTGCTCGCAGGCGTTCTTCACGGCCGCGCCGTTGAGGTCGGCCCCGGCGCTGGCCGCCGTGGCGGAGCTGTTGGGCACCTTGTCGGTCCGCGTCGGCGCGAGGCGCACCTTGTGCAGCGGGATGCCGAGGGAGGTCGCCGCCACCTGGAGCATCTTGGTGTGCAGGCCCTGGCCCATCTCGGTGCCGCCGTGGTTGATCAGGACCGAGCCGTCCTTGTAGATCAGCACCAGTGCGCCGCCCTGGTTGAAAGCGGTGAGGTTGAACGAGATGCCGAACTTGACGCCGGTGAGGGCGAGGGCCCGCTTGGTGTGCGGGTGCGCGGCGTTGAAGGCGGCGATCTCGCGTTCGCGGTCGGCGAGGCGGCCGTTCTCCTTGACCTGCTCCCAGACGGCGGAGATCCGTTCGGGCTGCATGACCTGCTGCCCGTAGGGGGTGGCCTGGCCCGGCCGGTAGAAGTTCCGTTCGCGCAGTTCCCTGGGGTCGAGTCCGAGGAGCGGGGCGCAGCGGCCCATGATGTCCTCGATCACGAGCATGCCCTGGGGGCCGCCGAAGCCGCGGAAGGCGGTGTTGGAGACCTTGTTGGTCTTCGCGATGCGGCCGCGGACGTGCGCGTTGGGGATCCAGTAGGTGTTGTCGATGTGGCACAGGGCGCGGGCCACGACCGGTTCGGAGAGGTCCAGGCTCCAGCCGCCGTCGGCGGTGAGGGTGGCGTCCAGGGCCTGGATGCGGCCCTCGGCGTCGAAGCCGATCTTCCATTCGGCGTGGAAGCCGTGGCGCTTGCCGGACATGGTCAGGTCCTGGGTCCGGGTGAGGCGCAGGCGCACCGGCCGGCCGGTCAGCTTGGCGCCGAGCGCGGCGATGGCCGCGAACCCGTGGGGCTGCATCTCCTTGCCGCCGAAGCCTCCGCCCATGCGCAGGCACTGCACGGTCACTTCGTGGCTGTGCAGGCCGAGGACGTGAGCGACGATCTCCTGCGTCTCGGAGGGGTGCTGGGTGCTGCTCTGGACGAACACCTGCTCGGCCTCGTCGATGTGGGCGAGTGCCGCGTGGGTCTCCAGGTAGAAGTGTTCCTGGTCGGAGAAGCGGAACTCGCCGGTGAAGACGTGTGCGGAGTCGGCGAAGCCCGCTTCGACGTCGCCGGTCAGCATCTCGGGGCGGGCGCCGTGGAAGCTGCCGGCCGCGATGGCCTCCTCCAGGGTGACGACGGAGGGCTGTTCGTCGAGTTCCACCTCGACGGCCGCCGCGCCGAGCCGGGCGGCTTCCAGGGTTTCGCCGAGGACCCAGGCCACGGCGTGGCCGTGGAACATGACCTCGTCGGGGAAGAGGGGCTCGTCGTGCTTCATGCCGGCGTCGTTGACGCCGGGTACGTCGGCGCCGGTCAGTACGCGTACCACGCCGGGGACGGAGAGGGCGGCGCCGGTGCGCAGGGCGGTGATCCGGCCGCGGGCCTTCATGACCTGGACGGGGTGGGCGTGCAGGACGTCCTTGGTGCGGTGGACCAGGTCGTCGGTGTAGAGGGCGGCGCCGGTGACGTGCAGGCTGGCGCTCTCGTGCGGCAGCGGGAGGCCGACCGCGGGCTTCTGGGGGCGTTCGGACAGTTGGCTCATGACGACACCGCCTCGGTGGTCTGTGCGTACAGCTTCAGCAGGCTCTGGCCGAGCATCGCGGAGCGGTACTCGGCGCTGGCGCGGTGGTCGTCCATCGGGGTGCCCTGGGCCCGCAGGATGCCGGCGGCGGCCCGGGCGGTCTCCTCCGACCAGGGCCGGCCTTCCAGGGCGGCCTCGGTGGCGAGGGCCCGGATCGGGGTGGCGGCCACGCCGCCCAGGCCGATCCGGGCCTTGCGGACCACGCCGTCCTCGATGTCGATGGCGAAGGCGACGGCGACGCTGGAGATGTCGTCGAAGCGCCGTTTGGCGATCTTGTGGAAGGCGGTGACGGGTGACAGGGGCAGCGGGACGCGGACCGCGCGGATCAGCTCGCCGGGCCGGCGGACGCTCTGCCGGTAGCCGGTGAAGTAGTCGGCGAGGGGGATCTCGCGTTCGCCGTCGGCGTCGGCGAGGAGCACCGACGCCTCCAGCGCGAGCAGCACCGGCGGGCTGTCGCCGATGGGAGAGCCGGTGCCCAGGTTGCCGCCGAGGGTGGCGCTGTTGCGGATGAGCCGGGACGCGAACTGCGGGAAGAGTTCCGCGAGCAGCGGGACGGTGCCGTCCAGGCGGCGTTCGATCTCGGTGAGGGTCCGGGCCGCGCCGATCACGATGGAGTCGGGTTCGACGCGCAGTTCCCACAGTTCGGGCAGCCGGTCGACGGCGACGACGCAATCGGCGCGGCGGGAGCGGATGTTGACCTCGACGCCCCAGTCGGTGCTGCCGGCGACGACGACGGCGTCGGGCCGGTCGCGCAGCAGCCGGAGGGTTTCGGCGAGGGTGCCGGGGCGCAGGAACGTGCTGTCGTCCAGGGTGTATTCGGTGACGGCCGGGTCGGGCGGGGACTGTTCGCGGCGCAGGGCCAGCGGGTCGTCCTCGGCGGGGGCGCCGACGGCGTACGCGGCGTCGCGGATGGGCCGGTAGCCGGTGCAGCGGCACAGGTTGCCGCTGAGCGAGTGCAGGTCGAAGCCGTTCGGGCCGTGCTCGGCGTCGGCTGCGGCCTCGGCCCCCGCGGCCGGTTCCGGGTGCGCGCAGCGGCCGGGCCGGTAGTACTCGGCGGCCATGCTGCAGACGAACCCCGGTGTGCAGTAGCCGCATTGGGAGCCGCCGCGGACGGCCATCTCCTCCTGGACGGGGTGCAGCGTGGGCGGGGTGCCGGGGGCGCCGGAGGTGGCGAGGCCTTCGGAGGTGACGACCTCCTGTCCGTCGAGCGCAGCGACCGGGACCAGGCAGGCGTTGACCGCCACCCAGTCGGTGGGCTTGTCGACGCCGGGGCGGGCCACGAGGACGGAGCAGGCGCCGCATTCGCCCTCGGCGCAGCCCTCCTTGGTGCCGGTGAGGCCTCGCTCGCGGAGGAAGTCGAGCACCGTGGTGTGGGGCGTGGCGGGCGCGATCGGGGTTTCTTTCCCGTTGACGGTGATCCGTGCCGCTACCACGGCCGGTCCCCGTTCCGGTGCGAGGTGGAGCTGTTTGTCCTAGTCGCCATTTCAGGAGCCTTCTGTTTTCGGTGGCGCGGCCGGAGAACCCGGAGAGCGCACATGGGCACGCGACGGCGTGCCTCAGGCGGTGACAGAAAATCGAAAAGGGAGCCGGGGCCGCAATCGGGCACGCCGGAAGGAGGGGCCGTTCAGCAGCCGTGTGCTACACGGCCCGGGGCCCAGGCGACCTGGTGAGCGAGGCGAAGCACTGCGGAGGGGGTCGACATCCGACTTCGCCTCCTTCCGTCAACTCACGAGCCGGTCCGGCAGAAGCTACGTTGCCGCAGGTCCATCGGTCAAGCCGCCGTATACGGACCCCGTGGAGCGGTTCCGCAAGGGTCCGCCCCGGGGCTCAGTCGGCCAGTTGGGCGATCCAGCCGTACGGGAGTTCCTCGCCGTCCACGGTGACGGCCTCGACGGCCCGGCTCTCGGGGTCGATCTCCGCCTGTACCCCTTCGCCCTCGTAGCGGGGGTAGCCGGAGACGCCGGTGGCGCCAGTGGCCTCGACCCGGGCGGTGCGCAGGACCGCGCCGTGGCCCTTGGCGTCCTGTGCGGCGCCGGGCGGGCCGGGGCGGAGGACGACGGTGTACCGGTCGGGGGCGGGGCGGGCGGCGGGAGTCATGGGGTCAGGCTAGTGACCGGGCCCGCCGCGGGGGCTGAGGCGCGGCCGGGCCGGGGGTCGGGTCGAGGGCCTGGGCCGGGGGTCCGGGCCGGGGGTCCGGGCCGGGGGGACTCGCCGGAGGGACTCGCCTGAGGTCCGGGCGGTGGAAAAAGTTTTCCACGGGCGTCTATCGAATGGCCGTGCGGTGGGAATGCTGCCGGTAATCTCCCGCCCCGGCCCGGCGCCCCCGTCCAGGCGTCCCGCCCCGGCGGGCCTTCCGTTCTGAGACCTCGGGAGGCAACACTCCATGCACTCGGCCCCCACGAACACCCCCGTCCCCAGCCGCCGCGATCTCCTCGCAGGCCTCGGCCTGGCCGCCGCGGCCCCGCTCTTCCTCGGCGCCGCACCCCGCCCCGCACCCCGCGACCAGACATCGCGGACCGCCGTCCAGGGCGGCCGGACGGTCCTGCTCCGCGGCGCCTCCCTGGTCCTCACCATGGACCCCTCCCTCGGCAGCGGCCCGCTCGGCGCCGTCGGGAACGCCGACGTGCTGATGCGGGACGGCGCCATCGCCGCCGTCGGCCCGGCCCTGCGGACACCCCCCGGCACCTGGGTGGTGGAGGCCGCGGGCAAGCTGGTGATGCCCGGGTTCGTCGACACCCACAACCACCTCTGGCAGGCGGCGATCCGGGGCGGCTGTACCGACCGGGACTTGTTCGGCTGGTTCCGGAGGTGTACCGACCCCCAGCGCGGCCGCCTGACGCCGGCGGCCCTCCACAGCATCGTGCGGCTCGCCGCCCTGGACGCCGTCCAGTCGGGCGTGACGACTCTGGTGGACTGGGTGGACATCTTCTCGTACGACCTGATCGAGAGCTACGTCCGGGCCCTGGCGGGCACCGGCCTGCGGTTCACGTACGCCATGTACCCGCCGGCCCCGGACGCGGTACTGCTCACCAAGGTGAAGCGGGAGCTCGTCGACCCGGCGCCGCTCGGCTCCTTCCACGTCGCCACGCACGCGGCGCGGGCCGTCGAGTCCCACAACCGCGCCCACTGGGAGGCCGCCCAGGAGCTGGGGGTGATGCTCAACTCCCACGTCCTGGAGCGGCCCGAGCAGCGCGGCGACGACCCCGTCGGGGTCCTCACCGACATCGGTGCCATGGGCCCGCGGCTGCTGATCAACCACGCGATCCACCTGACGGACGCGGAGATCGCCGCCGTCGCCGAGCACGACGTGCGCGCCGCACACTGCCCGCTCAGCAACATGCGGCTGGCCTCCGGCATCATGCGGCTCTCCGACCTGGCGGGCAGGGGCGTCAAGGTCGGGCTCGGCCTGGACGGCGGGACCAACGACAGCTCGGACTTCCACGCGCTGATGAAGGCGGCCGTCGGCCTGCAACGCGTCCGCGCGACGCGGGCCGAGGTCTTCCCCCAGGTGCCCGACGTGCTGCGGATGGCCACGCTGGGCGGCGCCGAGGCCCTCGGCGTCTCGGACCGGGTGGGCTCCCTGACCCCCGGCAAACGCGCCGACGTGGTGGTCGTCGACCCGGCCGCGCTGAACTTCGCCCCGCGCTTCGACTGGGTCGGGCAGATCGTCTTCAACGGGCGGCCCGAGAACGTCGACGCCGTGTTCGTGGACGGGCGCGCCCTCAAGCTCGGCGGCCGGCTGGTCGACGTCGACACCCAGCGCGTCGTGCGGGAGGCCGAGGCGGCCGCCACCCGCCTGCGCACCGCCTGACGGCGGGGGCGCCCCGGCATCCGGGGGAAGGTCCGAAGGAAGTGCCGATCGCCGGATCCGGCCGGCCCTCGTGATCAAACGGCCGCCTCGCCCGTTCACCGTGGAAGCCCTTGTTCCGAGGGCTATTTGACGGTGCAGAAGGTACGGGAAGAGGTTCGTACGCGTCCGAGGGCCCGGCCGTTGTCATCGAGTTCGCCGGGGGCGAGCTCCGCTTCCTACGGAAGAGGTCAGCGCAGGGATTCCCGCGGGGGCCGCTCGCGCAGGGCTCCGTAGCCGATGAAGTAGGCCGGGACGCGGTTCAGCCAGCGCGACTCCGTGATCAGTTCCGTCATGCGCTTGGCGCGGCGGGGGTCGCCGAAGGCGGTCTCGCCCGCCAGCAGGGGTTCGATGACCTGGGCGTGGGCGAGGCGCTGGAGGCCCTGGGTCATCACCGTGGTGGGCCAGCGGCGCAGTTGTACGCGGCGGACGTCGTGCAGCCCGACGGTCCCCGCGCGCAGTGGCCGTACCAGGTGGCGGGCCGCGGCCACGGCGTCCTGGACGGCCAGGTTGATGCCGATGCCGAAGACGGGCGACATGGCGTGGGCGGCGTCGCCGATGCACAGCAGGCCCGGGCGGTGCCAGCGGCGCAGCCGGTCGAGCCGTACGTCGAGCAGCTTGACCTCGTCCCAGGAGGTGACGGCGCCGGCCCTGTCGGCCAGCCACGGCGCGGCGTCGGTGAAGCGGGTCATGAAGCGTTCGAGGCCCTCGGCGCGGCGTTCGGTGTCCGTGCCCTTGGGGATGAGCGCCGCGCACTGCCAGTAGTCGCCGCGGTCGATGAGGGCGGTGAAGAACCGGTCGCCCAGGGCGCCGACGAGCCCGCTGGGGTCGTCCTCGTGGCGCGGCAGGCGGAACCACCAGGCGTCCATGGGGCAGGGGAAGCCCTCCAGGCCGAGTTCGGGCAGGGCCCGGGCCAGCGAGCCGCGGCCGTCGCAGGCGACGGTCAGGGTGGCCCGCAGTTCGCCGGTGCGGCCGTCGGCGGTGCGGTAGCGGACGCCCGTGACCCGTCCGCGTTCCATCAGGAAGGAGGTGGCCCCGGTGTCCATGCGCAGCCGGAAGGAGGGTTCCTTGCCGGCTTCGTCGGCGAGCAGGTCGAGCAGGTCCCACTGGGGCACCATCGCGATGTAGTTGTACTTGCCGGGCAGGGCGGCGATGTTCCCGACGGTGACCAGGGACCGGTCCGGCCCGAGGGGCAGTTGGACCGAGGACACCCGGCGCTGCGGCAGCAGGGCGAAGCGTTCGGCGAGGCCGATGTCGTCCAGGAGCGAGAGGGTCGAGGGGTGCACGGTGTCGCCGCGGAAGTCGCGCAGGAAGTCCCCGTGCTTCTCCAGCACCGTCACCTCGACCCCGGCCCGGGCGAGCAGCAGCCCGAGCACCATGCCGGCCGGCCCGCCCCCCACCACACAGCAGGTCGTGCGTTCCACATCAGCGGCCACGGCAGCACACCCCTTCGCCCTTCGCCCTTCGCGGGAAATCCGGCGGCCCCGGGAGACGTCCCGAGGTGACGACCCACACATAGGTGACTAGCATGGTCAGGAGACGGCCGCCATCGCGGGAACGGGCCTTTCGCCCGCGGTGATTCGAACGGCCCAGAGAAAGCGCGATCCAGCCCCCATGGGTCCGCGGCTCGAACAGCCGCGTTGACGGCGGATGCGCCCTCCACACGTTTATCGGGCAAAGACAGATCTCCGTGCTGTGGACGGAAGGAGGTCGAAGGCACTTCGCGCCGTATGCGCGGCGCAGTCACGAGAAGGGTTTTGAACCATGCGTGCACTGAGAGTGAAGCGGCTCTTCGCGGCGTCCGCGATCGGAGTCCTGATGGCCGGCGGCGCCGCCATCGGAGCGGCGGGTACGGCCACCGCGGCGGTGCCCACCCAGACGGTCGCCTACGTGAGCCACGGTGGCGGCGGTTGGGACGACGACGACCACGGCCACGGCTGGTACGACGACGATGACGACTGGGGCGGAGGGTACGGCGACGACTGCTGACGGGTGACCGTCCGCGGGGCTGCGCGGACCGCCGAGCCGACGGTCCGCGCTGTCCCGTGTCCGCGTGCCGCGGCGCCGTGGTCTAGCGGGACCGGGCGGCCTAGCGGGACCAGACCGTGCCGCGGGCCTCGTATTCGAGCATGGCCTCGACGGCGTTCGCGGTGTCCGGGCCGAGTTCACGGCGTACGAGCCACAGGGCGAGTTCCAGCCCCGAGGTGATGCCCCCGGCGGTGACGAGGTCCCCGTCGTCGACGACGCGGGCGTTCTTCAGTACGCCGCCCTGCTGTTCGAGGTCCGGCCGGGCCTTGTGGTGGGTGGTGCAGGGCCGTCCGCGGGTCAGTCCCGCGGCGGACAGCAGCATCACGCCCGTGCACAGTGCGCCGACCGTGAGTCCGGGGCGGGGCGCGGCCGCCAGCGCGCGCGGGAGGATGCCCCGCCGGATCTCGGACCAGACGCCGGGGTCCTCGCGGCGCGCGTAGCCGCCGCCCGGTACGACGATGAGGTCCGCCTCGTCCGGGGCCCAGCCGTGGTCGACGCGGATCCGGGTGCCGTACGAGGCCTGGACGGTTCCGGGGCGGGAGGCGGTGACGTAGCGGACCTCGACGGGCCGGCCGGTGAAGAAGCGGGCCGCGGAGAAGACCTCGTAGGGGGCGGCGAAGTCGAGCTCCTCCACCCCGTCGAACATGACGACGTGCACGCGCAGGGGGCCGTCGGTTCTGGCGGGCCGTCCGGCCGGGGCGGCCGCCGCCGCGGCTCCGGCCGCTGTTCCCGTGAGTCCCGTGACGGCGCCGGTGGCGCCGATCGCGGTCGTCGCCCTGAGGAGGTTCCTTCGGTTCATGGGGTGCTCCAGCCCGTGTGTGTGGTGTCCGGGAAGGCAGTCGGACGCCGCGGCCCCCGGGTTCCCGCACCGCCGGGGTCAGGTGCCGAGCCGGGTGGAGGCCCGGGATTCGAGCGCCCAGTCGTGCCGCCGGACGGTGTCGGGCGGGGTCCGCCCGGCGAGGACGTCGCACAGCAGGTCGGCGCAGGTCCTGCCGTACGCGGTGGGGCGGAGGTCGATGGCGGTGACGGGCGGGTCGCAGCTGCGGGCGGCGACGCCGTCCACGCAGGAGGCGAGCTGGAAGTCGCGGCCGACGGTCCGGCCGAGGTCGGCGAAGGGCACCGTGTGGACGGTGACGGGGATCCCGTGGGCCGTGCTCCAGGAGGCGGCGGCGGTCCGCAGCGCCCGGGCCCGGGCGGAGGTGGCCTCGGGAGCGAGGAGGGCGGGCGCACGGGCGCCGCGGCCGTGCACGTGGTCGAGGAGCGCGGTGAGGGAGGCGGCGTTGTCGCAGACCACCGCCGCGGCCGGGGTGGGGTCGCGCCCCGGGTAGCACCCGCCGCCCGGAGCTGTACGGCACGCTCACGGAGCGGCTCGACCCGCGGGCGCCGTAGCGGGTGCCCGGCGGTCCGCGGGGTGCAGGGCCGCGTACTCCAGGGGGGCGGACGGGTCGACGGACACGTCCAGCCCCGCCGGGTCGGCACCGGCCCGCACCAGCAGGTCGCCGACGGCGGCGATCATCGCCCCGTTGTCGGTGCACAGCGTGAGCGGCGGCACCCGCAGTTCGATCCCGGCCGCCGCGCAGCGCTCCTCGGCGAGGGCCCGTACCCGCGAGTTGGCCGCGACGCCGCCCACGACCACGAGGGTGTTTACGCCGTACTCCCGGCAGGCGGCCAGCGCCTTGCGGGTCAGGACGTCCGCGACGGCCTCCTGGAGCGAGGCGGCCCCGTCGGCGAGCGGGATCTCCTCGCCGCTCTGCCGGTGGCGTTCGGCCCAGCGCGCGGCGGCGGTCTTCAGGCCGGAGAAGGAGAAGGCGTACGGGTCGTCGCGCGGCCCGGTCAGCGGGCGCGGGAGGGCCACCGCCCCCGGGTCGCCGGCGCGGGCGGCGCGGTCGATCGCGGGCCCGCCGGGGTAGGGCAGCCCGAACACCCGGGCCACCTTGTCGAAGCACTCGCCGGCCGCGTCGTCGACGGTGTCCCCGAGGTGCAGGATCGGGTCGCGCACGAGGTCCCGTACGAGCAGCAGCGAGGTGTGGCCGCCCGACACGATCAGCACCACGCAGGGGTCGGGCAGCGGCCCGTGCTCCAGGGTGTCGGCGGCGACGTGCCCGGCAAGGTGGTGCACCCCGTACAGCGGCACCCCCGCCGCGTAGGCGAGGGTCTTGGCCCCGGCGAGCCCCACCTGGAGCGCGCCCGCCAGCCCGGGTCCGGTGGTGACGGCGACGGCATCGAGGTCGCGCACCCGCAGCCCCGCCCGGTCCAGGGCCTCGCGGACGACCGGGTTGAACGCCTGGAGGTGCGCCCGGGCGGCGATCTCCGGCACGACCCCGCCGAACCGGGCGTGCTCGTCCATGCTGGACGCGACGACGTGCGCGAGCAGCCGCCCGCCGGACACGATCCCGACCCCGGTCTCATCACACGAGGACTCGATGCCCAGCACCACCGGAGCGCCCACGCCAACCTCTTTCGCACAACAATCGCTCTTGCAATAGATGTGCAACAAGGTACCGGCGAGGTGAGGTGCGGGTCACGGCCGGGCCCCGCCCGAGCGGGCCGGGCCGTGGCCTAGGGTGGCGGGTGCAGCTGGTTCGCCCCCGTCCGCCAGGCGGGATGCGTCGTAAGAGGGAACCCGGTGGGAATCCGGGACTGCCCCGCAGCGGTGAGCGGGAACGACCGCCGTCATACGCACTGGGACCGGACGACGGTCCCGGGAAGCGACGGCCAGTAGGAGCCGGCCCCATGTGGCCCGCGTGCCCGCGAGTCCGAAGACCTGCCCGCTGCCCGTACGCGGACCCAACCGCGTACGGACATCCCGGTGACCTCGTGGGCGGGTCGGCGGCAGCGGGCGCCCCGCGCGACCCGCCGCTCCTCCGCGTCCGCGACCCGTCCGCCGGGACCGCCCCGACACGACTCGCGAAGGAGAGATCCGTGACCACGGACATCACCGCAGGTACCCGGGCCCACAAGGCGCCGGCCGATTCCCGTGTGACCCTCGCCCACATCATGAGCGACCACGACACCAACCTCTACGGGACCATTCACGGCGGCGTCGTCATGAAGCTGATCGACGACGCGGCCGCCGCGGCAGCGGGCCGCCATGCCGACGGTCCCGCCGTCACGGTCTCGGTCGACCGGATGACCTTCCGCTCCCCCGCCCGCGCCGGCGACCTCCTCACCGTCCACGCCACCCTGGACCGCGCCGGGCGGACCTCCATGACGGTCGCCGTACGGGTCACCGCGGAGCGCTGGAACGCGAACACCCCCGCCACCGAAGTCGCCGACGCCCGCCTGAGCTTCGTCGCCGTCGACGCCGAAGGGCGCCCGCGCCCGGTCCCGGGCCTGCTGGAGGACTGACGGCGCGCGGCTCCTCGGGCGTCGGCCCTGGTCGAAGTCGATGGTGACCCCGTCGGCGAGGGGGCGGGCCCGGCAGGCGAGGACGAAGCCCTCCGTGATCTCCTCCCCGGTCAGCTCGCAGTCGTCGAGCCGGACCCCGCCCCCGCTGCGGCGGGCCCGGCAGGTGCCGCAGAACCCCGCGCGGCAGGAGTGGGGAGGTCGAGCCCCGCGCGGAGCCCCGCGTCGAGCACGGTTTCGGCGGGCCGGAGGGGGACGGTGCTCTCGCTGCCCCGGACGATCACGGTGACCGACCGGGCGGTGCCGGCCGGGGCCTGCACCCGGCCGGTGCCGGCCGGGCCGGCCGCGTCCGCCGGCGGGGCTCCGGCGGCGGCCGCGAAGCGTTCGCCGTGGATGCGTTCCGGCGGCAGGCCGAGGTCGGTGAGGGCCCCGCGTATCCCGTCGACCAGGTCCGCCGGGCCGCACAGGTAGGCCGATTCCACGCCGTCGGTGATGCCGCGGGCCGTCGCGGGCCGGCGGAACGTGCTCCCGGTGAGCCGGCCGCGTCGCGGTTGCCGTAGACGAGCGTGCACCGGCTGCGCCGCTCGACCGCCAGCACGCTCTTGACGATCGAGAGGATCGGGGTGATGCCGCTGCCGGCGGCGACGCCCAGCACGTGCCGCTCGCGCAGCGGGTTCGGGTCGACGGCGAACCGCCCGTTCGGGACGCCGGCCGTGACCCGGTCACCGGCCCTGAGGCGGGTGTTGACCCAGTGGGACATCCGTCCGCCCGGCTGCGCCTTGACGGCCACGCGCAGTTCGCCGTCGGTGAGGCCGCTGCAGATCGAGTACGGGCGGCGGACCTCCGACCCGTCGAGGACGGTGTGGAGGGTGAGGTGCCGGCCGGGCCGGAAGCGGAAAGCCTCGACGAGTTCGTCGGGGACCCGGAAGAGCACGGAGACGGCGTCGGGCGTCTCCCTTCGGACCTCGACGATGGTGAGCGCGTACGGGCCGCCCCGCCCGGGCGGCACGGCGGGCTGCTCCGCGGCCGTCCGTGGTGCGGCGGGCGCCGGGCCCGTCCGGGCGGTCCGGCGGCCGGCCACGAGCCGGTAGACGAGGAGGAACACGAAGGCGGCCGCGAGCAGCCCGCCGCTCACCCGTACGAGGGGACCGCCGGCGTCACTGCCCGCGGTGAAGGTGTGGACCCCGGCCAGGCAGAACACCGCGCAGGCGGTGCGGTGCAGGTAGCGCCACAGCCGGTCCGGCAGCCGGGCCCTGAGCAGCGAGGTGACCTGCACGGCCACCAGGAGGTGGACCGCGACCACACCACAGCCCTGCGCCAGCGGGTTGGCCGCGCGGGCGAACGGCACGAGCAGCTCCGTCCGGCCGAAGGCGTAGCGGGGTTCGAGCACGAGCGCGGCGAGGTGGAGGGCGGTGAAGGACACCGCCAGACCGGCCAGCCATCGGTGCAGGACCAGCAGCCGGCCGGGCGCGGGCCGTCCGCCCATGACCCGGGTGGAGAGCAGCAGCCCCCACAGCACCGCCGCGGAGAGGAGCCACCAGGCGGTCAGTCCGCTGGCCCGGGCCACGTACCACCACAGCTGCGGATCCATCGTCCTCCCCTTCGTGAGGTGCGGGTGGGTGAACGCCCCGGCCGCTGCCGGCCCCCGTGCCGGGAGGCGTCCTCCACCCGCTGCCGTTCGGCTTCCTCGGCGCGCTCCGCCCCGGCGAAGGCCGCGATCAGGAGCAGAGTCACCGTCACGCTCGCCCCGCACACCGCTGTCCGCGACACCGCCGTTGCCGTCTGCGGCCGGACGGTGCGGCGCCTTCCGGGCTCGCTCGTGTCCGTCCTCCTTCGGCCTGCCGCGGACGTCGTCGCGCTCGTGGCCGGTGGGGTGCGGCCGGGTGGCGGGGCGGGCCTCGGCGGGCGGGGTCCCGTGTACGGCGCGCGGGCGGCGGGCGGGGCGGGAAGACGAACGGGAGCCGGAACGGGAGCGGGGGTGGCGGGGGCCCCGATCCTGGGGCCGGGCGGTCCCTCGGTCGCCGCGCGTGGCGGCGGTTGCGTGGTGAGAGCCGTCAGGGCGATGACGCCGAAACGCCGACGGCCACCACGGAACCGGCCAGTGCGAGGGCATGGCGGTGCTCCATCGGGCTTCCTTCCGTGTTCTGCGGACATGCCTGCGGCACCCCTGACGGGGGCCGGGCGCCATTCAGCGGGACCGGAACAGCCGGCGGCCGTCGGCAACGGGACGGGCACGACCGGCGGCCCGTTCCTCACACCGGTTCGGTGAACGCCGCCTCGTCCGCCGGCACCGTGGGACCGGGAGCGCTGGCTGCGGTGGGCGGTGGCACGGCGGAGACCTCCCTGGGGAACACGCGTCCCCTTCGGTGGAGCTGCTGCGACAGCGCAGGGTCTGACTCACCGACGACCGCGCCCCCGCAGGGGTGCCGTCCCGGTACACAGTGGCGCGACCGTGCCGGAGTTCCACCGGACTTCCGCACGCTGTCATGCGAACGGGGAGAACGTAACGGCCCGCACGGTTTCGGCCAAGGGCGCACGGGGGCGCCCTCCGCGGCACGAGGACGACCCGTGCGCGCCCCACGGCCGGCACCGCCCCGGCCGGGCAGCACGGCGGGGGCGCGGCGGACACCACCGGACGCGCTGTGTGATCAGCGACTCATCCGCTTGGTGGGGAAGCCCGCGGGGTTGTAGCGTCAGCGCGACATAAAGACATAGCGACGACGGCGAGACGGAAGTCCGGTGTGAATCCGGCATGGTCGCGCCACTGTGTGCTGCGGTGACTCCCCCTGGGGCCGCCACGGCGAGTCAGACCCGAGGACCGTCGTCCTGCACCACCACATGGGACGCGTTGTTCCCCGAGGAGGTTCCATCATGGCCGAGGCCGTCGCTTCCGCTGCCATACCCACCCCCGCGCTTTCCCCGTCGGCTCCGCTGCCCGTCAAGGCGGTCCTGCCCTGGGCGCTGTTCGTCGGCCTGCTGATGCTCGTGGCCCTGTACTTCGTCGGCGCGGAGCAGGGCGCCACCGCCGTGTTCTCCGGCGAGGGCGTCCACGAATGGGTGCACGACGGCCGTCACCTGCTCGGCTTCCCCTGCCACTGAGAGGCGCGCGCACCGTGTACGCCTCCACTGTCAGAGGTCTGCTGGTCCGCGGCATGCTCGCGGGCCTGATCGCCGGACTCTTCGCCTTCGCCGTCGCCTACGTGGTCGGTGAGCCCCCGGTGCGGGGGTCCATCGCCGTCGAGGAGGCCGCGGCGGCCAAGGAAGCCGCCCCCGCCGGCCACGCCCACGGTGGCGACGCCGCACCGGCCGCCGCCGGGGAGGAAGAAGAGGAACTCGTCAGCCGGCCCGTGCAGTCCACCGTCGGTCTCGCCACCGGCGTGCTGGTCTACGGGGTCGCGCTGGGCGGCATCGCCTCCCTCGCGTTCTCCTTCGCCCTGGGCCGCGTGGGCGGGTTCAGCCCCCGGGCCACCGCCGCCCTCACCGCCGCCGGCGCGTTCGCACTGGTCTACCTGGTGCCGTTCCTGAAGTACCCGGCGACCCCGCCGGCCGTCGGGAACCCGGACACCATCGGCCAGCGCACCACGCTGTTCTTCCTGATGATCCTGCTCAGCGTCCTGCTGGGCGTGGGCGCGATCGTCCTGGGACGGCGCCTGGCGCCGCGCCTGGGCAACTGGAACGCGACGCTGGCGGCGGGGGCGGGCTTCGTCGTCGCCACCGGGCTGGCTTTCCTGGTCCTCCCGGACAACACCGACGCCGTCAAGGCGGAGTTCCCGGCTGCCCTGCTGTGGGAGTTCCGGGTCGCGTCCATCGCGGTCCAGCTCGTGCTGTGGGCCGTGTTCGGGATCGTCTTCGGGGTCCTCGCCCAGCGGCTGTTGGCCCACCGCACCGATGCCGCCGGTGCGCAGGCGTCGGCCGCGCGTCCGGCGTCGGCCCTCGTCTGACCGCACGCCGCGCACCCCGCGCACGCCTTCAGGGCCCTGCCGCCCCGGACTTCCGGAGCGGCAGGGCCCTGTTCGTGCGGGTCAGTCGCGGTCGTCGCCGCCGAGGCCGGCGCGGACCTCGCGGGCGGCGGCCACCAGGTTCTCCAGGGACGCCCGGGTCTCGGGCCAGCCACGGGTCTTCAGCCCGCAGTCGGGGTTGACCCACAGCCGCTCGGCCGGGATGGCCTCCAGGCCGGTGCGCAGCAGGCCTGCCGCTTCCCCGGTGCCGGGGACGCGCGGGGAGTGGATGTCCCAGACGCCGGGGCCGGCCTCGCGCGGGTAGCCGTGGGCGGCGAGTTCGCGGGCGACCTGCATGTGGGAGCGGGCGGCTTCCAGGCTGATGACGTCGGCGTCGAGTTCGTCGATGGCCTGGACGACGTCACCGAACTCGGCGTAGCACATGTGGGTGTGGATCTGGGTGTCCGGCCGGACGCCGCCGGTGGTGAGCCGGAAGGACTCGGTGGCCCAGGCGAGGTAGGCGGCGTGGTCGGCTGCGCGCAGCGGGAGGGTTTCGCGCAGGGCGGGCTCGTCGACCTGGATCACGGACGTCCCGGCCGCCTCCAGGTCGCCGACCTCGTCGCGCAGGGCGAGGGCGACCTGGCGGGCGGTCTCGCCGAGGGGCTGGTCGTCGCGTACGAAGGACCAGGCGAGCATGGTGACCGGGCCGGTGAGCATGCCCTTGACGGGCTTCGAGGTCAGGGACTGGGCGTAGGAGGTCCAGCGGACGGTCATCGGCCCGGGGCGGGAGACGTCCCCGGCGAGCACCGGCGGGCGGACGTAGCGGGTGCCGTAGGACTGGACCCAGCCGTGCTGGGTCGCGAGGTAGCCGGTGAGCTGCTCGGCGAAGTACTGCACCATGTCGTTGCGTTCGGGTTCGCCGTGGACGAGGACGTCGATGCCGGTCTTCTCCTGGAAGGCGATGACCTCGCCGATCTCCGCCTCGATGCGGGCCTCGTAGCCGGCCGCGTCGATCCGGCCGGCCCTCAGGTCGGCGCGGGCGGCCCGCAGTTCGCCGGTCTGCGGGAAGGAGCCGATCGTGGTCGTGGGCAGCAGCGGCAGGTCCAGTCGCGTCCGCTGGGCGGCGGTGCGCACCGCGTACGGCTGCGAGCGCCGTCCGTCCGCGTCGGTGACGGCCGCGGTGCGGGCCCGGACGGCCGGGTCCCGGGTGAGGGCGGATCCGGCGCGGGAGGCCAGGCCGGCCCGGTTCGCGGCGAGTTCGGCCGCGATGACGTCCGTGCCCCGGGCGAGTCCGCGGGCCAGGACGGAGACCTCCCGGGTCTTCTGCCGGGCGAACGCGAGCCAGCGGCGGACCTGCGGGTCGACGTCACGCTCGGCGTCGGCGTCCAGCGGTACGTGCAGCAGGGAGCAGGAGGCGGAGACGTCCACCCGCCCGGCGAGGCCGAGGAGGGTTCCCAGGGTGGTGAGGGACTTCTCGAAGTCGTTGATCCAGACGTTGCGGCCGTCGACGACACCCGCGACGAGCCGCTTGCCGGGCAGTCCGCCGATCGCCGCGAGGTCCGCCAGGTTGGCGGCGCCCGGTCCGGTGAAGTCGAGGGCGAGGCCGTCCACCGGGGCCTTGGCGAGGACCGGGAGCGCCTCGCCGAGCCGGCCGAAGTAGGAGGCGACCAGCAGCCGGGGGCGTTCGGCGGCGCCGCCGAGGTGGCGGTAGGCGCGGGCGGCGGCGTTCAGTTCCGCGGGGGTGCGGTCCTGCACGAGGGCCGGCTCGTCGAGCTGTACCCACTCGGCTCCGGCGGAGCGCAGCCGGGCGAGGACCTCGGCGTAGACGGGGAGCAGCCGGTCGAGCAGGGCCAGCGGGTCGAAGCCGGCGGGGACTCCCGGGGCGGGCTTGGCCAGCAGCAGGTAGGTGACCGGGCCGACGAGGACCGGGCGGGCGGTGTGCCCGAGGGCCAGTGCCTCCTCCAGCTCGGCGACCTGCCGGGCGGGGTCCGCGGTGAAGACGGTGTCGGGGCCGAGCTCGGGGACCAGGTAGTGGTAGTTGGTGTCGAACCACTTGGTCATCTCCAGCGGGGCGGCGGTGTCGCTGCCGCGGGCCATCGCGAAGTAGCCGTCGAGGGGGTCCTCGTCGACCGCCGCGCGGTGGCGTGCGGGGACGGCGCCGACCATGACGCTGGTGTCGAGGACGTGGTCGTAGTACGAGAAGTCGCCGGTCGGGACCTCGTGGACGCCGGCCTCGGCCAGCTGCCGCCAGTTCGACCGGCGCAGGCCGGCCGCGGTCTCCCGGAGGGCGGCGGCACAGACGCGGCCCTTCCAGTAGCCCTCGACGGCCTTCTTCAGTTCACGGTCCTGGCCCTGGCGGGGGTAGCCGTACACGGTGGCGCTCGCCGCCGCGGCTGTGGGCTTCGCTGTCACTGGTCTCTCCTTCGCGAGACGTGTCCGGGAACGTCCCGGTGAGGGGACGCGGGGACGCGAAGGAGCGGCGGGTCGCGCGGGGCGCCCGCTGCCGCCGACCCGCCCACGAGGTCACCGGGATGTCCGTACGCGGTTGGGTCCGCGTACGGGCAGCGGGCAGGTCTTCGGACTCGCGGGCACGTCTGCCGGGTTCTCCCGGCGGGCTCCTACTGGCCGTCGCTTCCCGGGACCGTCGTCCGGTCCCAGTGCGTATGACGGCGGTCGTTCCCGCTCACCGCTGCGGGGCAGTCCCGGATTCCCACCGGGTTCCCTCTTACGACGCATCCCGCCTGGCGGACGGGGGCGAACCAGCTGCACCCGCCACCCTAGGCGGAGCGTCCCGTCAGCGGCGAGCGGATTCCGTCATTCGGACGGGCGGACGAGACGGACCGGGTCCTGCGCCGGCTCCCGCGCGCCCTCCGGCGCCCCGGAGTGCGGGCGTTGTGCCGGGCGGGGCCCCCGCGGCCGGGTGCGGCGTCCGGCGATCCAGGCCGCGGCGGGTTCGGTGTAGCGGGCGGTGAGCGGGCCGATGACCACGAGGATCAGCACGTAGGCGGTGGCGAGCGGTCCCAGGGCGGGTTCGACGCCCGCGGTGACGGCGAGGCCGGCGATGACGATGGAGAACTCGCCGCGCGCCACGAGCGTGCCGCCGGCCCGCCAGCGTCCCTTGACCCCGACGCCGGCGCGCCGGGCCGCCCAGTACCCGGTCGCGATCTTCGTGCCTGCCGTGACCACGGCGAGGGCCAGCGCGGGCAGCAGGACGGGCGGGATGCTCGCGGGGTCGGTGTGCAGGCCGAAGAAGACGAAGAACACGGCGGCGAACAGGTCGCGCAGCGGGCTCAGCAGGCTGTGCGTGCCCTCCGCGACCTCCCCGGAGAGGGCGATGCCGACGAGGAACGCGCCGACGGCCGCGGAGACCTGGAGCTGCTGGGCGATGCCCGCCACGAGCAGGGTCAGGCCGAGGACCACGAGGAGGAGCTTCTCCGGGTCGTCGCTGGAGACGAAGCGGGAGATGTGGCGTCCGTAGCGGACGGCCACGAACAGGACCGCCCCGGCGACGCCGAGGGCGATGGCCAGCGTGGCGCTGCCCGCGGCCAGGCTGACGCCGGCGAGGAGGGCGGTGATGATCGGCAGGTAGACGGCCATCGCGAGGTCTTCGAGGACCAGGATGCTGAGGATGACCGGGGTCTCGCGGTTGCCGACGCGGCCCAGGTCTCCCATGACCTTGGCGATCACCCCGGAGGAGGAGATCCAGGTGACCCCGGCCAGGACCACGGCGGCGACCGGGCCCCAGCCCATGAGCAGGGCGGCGACGGCTCCGGGTACGGCGTTCAGGGCGAAGTCGACCAGTCCGGCCGGGTACTGGGTCTTGAGGTTGGAGACCAGGTCGGAGGCGGTGTACTCCAGGCCCAGCATCAGCAGGAGCAGTATCACTCCGATCTCGGCGCCGATCGCGACGAACTCCTCGCTCGCGCCCATGGGCAGGAGTCCGCCGGTGCCGAAGGCGAGACCGGCCAGCAGGTAGAGGGGTATCGGGGAGAAGCTGAAGCGGCCGGCGAGTCTGCCCAGCAGGCCGAGGCCCAGGATGATCGCACCGAACTCGATCAGGAAGACGGCGGAGTGCACGGGTCGCTCACTCCCGTCCGAGTATGGCCGCGGCGGCGTCCACGCCCTCGCGGGTGCCGATGACGATGAGCGTGTCCCCGCCGGCGAGGCGGAAGTCGGGCGCGGGCGCGGGGCGGGCCTCGGCGCGGCGCAGCACGGCCACGATGGACACGCCGGTCTCGGTGCGCATCCGGGTCTCCCCCAGGAGGCGGCCGTTCCAGTGGGAGTGGGCCGACAGCTCGATCCGTTCGGCGACCAGACCGAGGTCGGTGGTGTGCAGGAGGTTCGGGCTGTGGTGGGCGGGCATGAGCGCGTCGATCAGCGAGGCGGTCTCCGGGCCCGTCAGGCGCAGCGAGTGCGCGCACGCGTCGGGGTCGTCGGCCCGGTACAGGTTCACCGTCCGTGTTCCGTCCCGGTGCGCGATCACCGACAGGTGCCGGCGTTCGCGGGTGGTGAGGTCGTACTGGACCCCGATGCCGGGCAGCGGCGTTGTGCTCATCCGTGGAGCAGGCACGGCTGTCCCCCCTCGTGTTCGTTCCGTACGTGGTGCCGACTCGCTGCGGGCTCGGTCCCCGGCGGGGGAGGGCCGGTCGGCGCGCACATCCTGCCACTTTCCGGGCGCCCGCAATATGGGTGCCGGCACGGATGGACAGCGGCCTGCCGCCCCCTGAGGATGGGGCCGGGGAAGTAGGCTTCGCCGCAGGTCAGCGGGGTGGTCGGGAGGCGGCCGCAGGGCTGTGACTGATGCTGGGGGACCGGCTGGAAAGGGTATGTGGCCGTGTCGTTGTACTGGCGGATCTTCCTCCTGAACGCGGGCGTCCTGGCCGTCGCGGTGGCCCTGCTGCTCGGCCCGGTGACGGTCTCCACGCCGGTGCTGTTCGGCGAGGCGCTGGTCCTGCTCGGCGGGTTGGCGGCGATGCTGGTCGTCAACGCGGTCCTGCTCAGGGTCGGCCTGGCCCCGCTCGCCCGGCTGAACCGGGCCATGGCCACGGCCGACCTCCTCCAGCCCGGAGCCCGGCCGGCGGTGGCCGGGGACGGGGAGATCGCCGCGCTCACCCGGACCTTCAACGCGATGCTGGACCGGCTGGAGGCCGAGCGGGCCACGAGCAGCGGGCGGGTCCTCACCGCGCTGGAGGCCGAGCGCAAGCGCATCGCCCGGGAGCTCCACGACGAGATCGGCCAGACCCTGACCGCGGTCCTCCTGCAGATCAAGCACGCGGCCGACCGCGCTCCCGAACCGGTGCGCTCCGACCTGCACCAGGCGCAGGAGACCACCCGGGCCAGTCTCGACGAGATCCGGCGCATCGCCCGCCGGCTGCGCCCGGGCGTGCTGGAGGAGCTCGGCCTGCACAGCGCGCTGCGTTCCCTGGCCTCCGAGTTCACCACCGCGCGCCTGGGCGTCACCGCCCACATCACGCCGGGCCTGCCCGGCCTCGACCCGGCCGCCGAACTCGTCCTCTACCGCGTGGCCCAGGAAGGCCTGACGAACGCCGCCCGCCACTCCGGTGCCGGCCGCGCCGAGGTGCACCTGCGCCCGCTCCCCCGCGGCGGGGTCTGCCTGCTGGTGGACGACGACGGCCACGGGCCCGGCGGGGCGCCCGAGGGGGCCGGCATCCGGGGGATGCGCGAACGCGCGCTGCTCATCGGAGCCGAACTCCGGGTCGGGGACGGCCCGCACGGCGGCACCCGGGTCCGCCTCGACATCACCGGCGGCGCGGGGGCGCCGCGATGACCCGGGCGCCCCGGCCCCTCCCCCGGCCGGCCCGGATCCTGCTCGCCGACGACCACACCCTCGTGCGGCGCGGCGTACGCCTCATCCTGGATTCCGAACCGGACCTGACCGTGGTCGCGGAGGCGGCCGACGGGGCCGAGGCCGTCGCCCTGGCCCGCGGCCTCGACGTCGACCTCGCCGTCCTCGACATCGCCATGCCCCGCCGGACCGGTCTGCAGGCGGCCCGTGAACTCGCGCGCGTCCGGCCGGACCTGCGGATCCTGATGCTCACGATGTACGACAACGAGCAGTACTTCTTCGAAGCCCTGCGGGCGGGGGCCTCCGGCTACGTCCTCAAATCGGTCGCCGACCGCGACCTCGTGGAAGCCTGCCGCTCGGCGCTGCGGGACGAACCGTTCATCTACCCCGGCGCGGAGACCACCCTCATCCGCACGTACCTCGACCGCGCCCGCTCCGGGGGACCGCTGCCGGACCGGCCCATCACGGAACGCGAGGAGGAGATCCTCAAACTCGTCGCCGAGGGCCACAGTTCCAAGGAGATCGGCGACCTGCTCGTCATCAGTCCCAAGACCGTCGAGCGCCACCGCGCCAACCTGCTGCAGAAGCTGGGGCTGCGCGACCGCCTCGAACTCACCCGCTACGCCATCCGGTCCGGCCTGATCGAGCCCTGAGAGCACGCGCGGGGAGGCGGAGCGGGCCGTTCCGGGTCGGGCCGCCCCCGGCCCGGGGTCACGCGGGGCGCATGTGCCCGCCCCCGCGCACCGGGTGTGCGCCGGGCCGGGGAGCCGTTCGACACCCGCCCGGCCGCCGCACGCCGGCGGAGGGAGCGCGGCGGACCCGTCTCCGCGCCCGCCGAGGGGCGGAACGCGGGGCTCCGGCCAAACCGGAAGCAGGGGGCGCACGGTTGCGCGGCACGGCCCGGATGGCCGGTTCGGCGGCCTTGACCTGGGGCGAAAGGGCGTGCTGCACGGGGGCGAAGTCCCGGGCGCCCACCGATCCGTGGAACCCTTCCGAAGGCTTGAACACGAATTTCACACATCTGCTCTTCATACCGGCTCGCCATGGTCTAGATTGACCGTGCTTCAGCTGTTCGTACACGAGCAACCAGTAAACGATCTACAGACGATCTAAAGGCCAGGCGCTACGGAAAGCGAGCAATCACGTCCCCCCGGTACGAGGCGTGGGGGATGATCAATTGGCGGGGCCCGGGGACGGGCCCTTGGGTGCGGGGGAGCACCCGGGGGTTTAGGCGGGTTCTCGCGCACGTCCGAAAACCGGCGGGGCATGCTGTTGGCTGCCGCCGGGGTGGTTGTCCGAGCGGTTCCAGACGGCCGGGGGGGGATCCCGGGGAGGAACGGCGCGGTCGGGAGGCGGGGGTCTCCCGGCGGAGCACAGTGATTGGCGAACACGTCGTACCACTGGGGACCTTGGGGGGTTCTGTGCGGCAAGGGGGATTAGTCAGCCCGTTCCCGTCGGCGCGCGGGCGTCTGGCGAACGGGGCGATCAGTCGGCCCGCAAGTGACTGGGAGCAGCGGTACCGACGTACCGTGATCACCAGCGATACGGTGGCCACCGCTCTCGTGGTGGCGTCCATCGGCAACTTCTTCGGGGCTCGGGACGCGGCCAACTGGCACGAGAAATGGGGAATTCTCGCATTCGGCACCGAACTTCTGGTATTGGCCGCACTGGCCGTCAACCGGTCGTGGGTTCCGGCGGTTCTCGGCCAGGGTGCCGAGGAATTCCGCCGGCTCGGCCGCTCGTTGTTCACGGCGACCGTCCTACTGGCGCTGGGCGGGATCGCACTCGCCTCGCGAAACATCAAACTCTGGATCTTCGTAGCAATACCCGCGATCGCGCTCGTCACCATGACGACGCGTTATCTGCTCCGCCTCTGGCTGCACAAACAGCGCAAGGAGGGGCAGTGCCTGCGGCCGGTGCTGGCCGCCGGGAGCCCCGCCACCCTGCGGGACCTGATCACCCGCACCCGCAAGTTCCCGCACCTCGGCTGGCGGGTGGAAGCGGTCTGCACGACGGACGGCACCGGGCTCGGCGGGGACGGTGACCAGCTCGACGGCGTACCGGTCGTCGGCCGGCTGGCCGACGTCGCCAACCACGTCCGCCGGGACGGCTACCGGGTCGTCGCGGTCACCCCGGACCCGCACTGGTCGCCGGACCGGCTCCAGCGGCTGGCCTGGAACCTGGAGGGCAGCGACGCCGAGATGGTCGTGGCCCCCGTACTGATGGAGGTGGCCGGACCGCGGCTGCACGTGGACGCGGTGCTGGGCATCCCGCTGCTGCGGGTCAGCATGCCGATCTTCACCGGCGGCCGCCGGGCGGTCAAAGAGGTCGTCGACCGGGTGGGCGCGGCGGTCCTGCTGATGCTGTTCGCTCCGCTGATGGTGCTCGTCGGGCTGCTCGTGCTCGCGGACAGCCGGGGCGGGGCGGTGTACCGGCAGCGCAGGGTCGGCAAGGACGGGCGCGAGTTCACCATCCTCAAGTTCCGCACCATGGTCGCCGACGCCGACCGGGTGCGTGCCGAGCTGGCCGACCGCAACGAGGGCGCCGGCCTGCTCTTCAAGCTCCGTCGGGACCCGCGGGTCACCCGGGTGGGAGCGGTGCTGCGGCGGTATTCGATCGATGAACTCCCGCAGCTGTTCAACGTGTTGACGGGATCGATGTCGCTCGTCGGACCGCGGCCCCCGCTGCCGGAGGAGTCCGCAGCGTACGGTCCGGACATCCGGCGGCGGCTGCTGGTCAAGCCCGGACTCACCGGCCTGTGGCAGATCAGCGGACGCAGTGACCTGTCGTGGGAGGAGGCGGTCCGGCTGGACCTGCGGTACGTGGAGGACTGGTCGCTCGCCCTGGACACAGTGATCTTGTGGAAGACGCTGCGTGCGGTGGTCTACGGGCAGGGGGCCTATTGATGCGCGGGAACCGTCGTCGGGCAGACGCGCGGACCGCAGGCCGTGGGGGCCTGCGTGGGGGGAGGAACGAGTCATGAGGGTCAGCGTTTTCGGGCTCGGCTACGTGGGCTGCGTCTCGGCCGCGTGCCTGGCCAGCATGGGCCACGAGGTCATCGGGGTGGACGTCAGCCAGGTGAAGGTGGACCTGGTCAACGACGGCAAGGCGCCGGTGGTCGAGGAGCGCATCGGCGAGCTCATCGCCGGGGTCGTGCGGACGGGGGCCTTACGCGCCACCGGTGACGTCCGTGAAGCGATCATGGAAAGTGAGGTGTCGCTGGTCTGCGTGGGTACGCCCTCGGAGCCCAACGGCAGCCTGTGCACCACCTACTTGGAGCGGGTGACCGAGCAGATCGGCGCGGTGCTGGCCGAACGGGGCGGGCGGCACACCGTGGTGTTCCGCAGCACCATGCTCCCCGGCACCTGCCTGAACCTGCTGCTGCCGATCCTGGAGAAGGCCGTCGGCGGCACGGCCGGGGTCGAGGTCGGGGTCGCGGTCAACCCGGAGTTCCTGCGCGAGGGCACGAGCGTGCGGGACTTCTTCGACCCGCCGAAGACCGTCATCGGCCAGCTGGACCAGGCCAGTGGCGACGTGGTGGCCGCACTGTACGAGGGCCTGCCCGGCGAGGTGTTCCGGGTCCCGGTCCCGGTGGCCGAGGCCATCAAGTACGCGGACAACGCGTTCCACGGCCTCAAGATCGGCTTCGCGAACGAGCTGGGCGCGGTGTGCCGGGCACTCGGGGTGGACTCCCACCAGGTGATCGACGTGTTCCTGGCCGACCGCAAGCTCAACATCAGCCCGGCCTACCTTCGGCCCGGCTTCGCCTTCGGCGGGTCCTGCCTGCCCAAGGACCTGCGCAGCCTGGTCCACGCGGCCCAGCGGGCCGACGTGTCGGTCCCCATCCTCTCCCACGTGCTGCCCTCCAACTCCGACCACCTGCAACGCGCGGTGGAGCTGGTGGAACGCACCGGAAAGCGCCGGGTCGGCCTGTTCGGACTGTCCTTCAAGCCCGGCACCGACGACCTGCGCGAGAGCCCGCTCGTCGAGCTGGCGGAGCGGCTCTTCGGCAAGGGGTACGACCTCAAGATCTACGACGCCAACGTGAGCCTCTCCCGGCTCCTCGGCGCGAACCGCGAGTACATCGAGAACCGGCTGCCGCACCTCGCGCACCTGCTGGCGGACTCCGTCGACGAGGTGCTCGAACACGCCGAGGTCTGCCTGGCCGGGACCAGGGACCCCGACGTGCTGTCGGCCCTGCCCCACGGCGACGGCCCGGTGATCATCGACCTCATCCACCTTCCCGACGCCGACGAGCGCCGGACCGAACCGGGGTACGTGGGCCTTGCTTGGTGAGACGACGCGTGGTGCGGCCGGCGACGGCCGCACCACCGGCCGGCGTGCGCTGGTCCTGGTGGAGAACCTGTCGGTGCCGTTCGACCGGCGCGTGTGGCAGGAGTGCACGACCCTGCGCGACGCCGGCTGGCGGGTGGACGTCATCTGCCCCCAGGGCAGCAAGCGGGACACGGAGCCGGAGGCCGAGATCGACGGGGTGCGGATCCACCGCTACCCGTTGCGCGCGGCCACCGGAGGGCCTGCCGGCTACCTGAAGGAGTACGGAACGGCGCTGTGGCACACCATGCGGCTGGCCCGCAAGGTCGGGCCGGTCCACGTGGTCCACGCCTGCAACCCGCCCGACCTGCTGTTCCTGCCCGCCCTGTGGCTCAAGCGGCACGGAGCGCGGTTCGTCTTCGACCAGCACGACCTGGTCCCCGAGCTGTACCTGTCCCGCTTCGACCGCGGCAAGGACCTGCTCTACCGGGCCGTGTGCGGGCTGGAACGGCTCACCTACCGGGCCGCGGACGTCGTGATCGCCACGAACGAGAGCTACCGGGACGTCGCGGTGCGCCGCGGCCGCCGGCGGCCGTCGGACGTCTTCGTGGTGCGCAGCGCGCCGGACACCGACCGCTTCCACCCCGTGCCGGCCGAACCCGAGCTGAAGCGCGGCAAGCCCCATCTGCTCTGCTACCTCGGGGTGATGGGGCCGCAGGACGGCGTCGACTACGCCCTGCGGGCCCTGGCGAAGCTGCGCGACGAGGTCGGGCGCGACGACTGGCACGCGGTGTTCGTCGGCGGCGGCGACACCTTCGACGCGATGGTGGAGCTGTCCCGGCAGCTCGGGCTCTCCGACCGGGTGCAGTTCACCGGGCGGGTTCCGGACGCCGACCTGGCGCGGTACCTGTCCACCGCGGACGTGTGCCTCTCCCCCGATCCGCGAAACCCGCTCAACGACGTGTCGACCATGAACAAGGTCCTGGAGTACATGGTGATGGGCCGGCCCATCGTCTCGTTCGACCTCAAGGAGGCGCGGGTCTCCGCCGGCGACGCCGCCGTCTACGCCCCCGCCAACGACGAGGGCGAGTTCGCCCGGCTCATCGCGCAGCTGCTGGACGATCCGGAGAAGCGGGCCCTGATGGGCAAGACCGGCCAGGAGCGGATCGGCGGGCCGCTCTCCTGGCGCAACTCGCAGGCCGCGCTGCTCGCCGCCTACGCCGCCGCCTGCCGCGACCGCCGTCCGGCGTCGGCGGGCTCCATCGACGGTACGGGGAAGAGGCCGCGCCGTTGAGCGACGACACGATACGCCTGGTCACCATCGGGCGGATCTTCCGCCGGCGCTGGCGACTGCTGGTCGTCCTCGCCGTGATGGGCGCGCTCGTCGGATACGGCACCTCCCTGCTGCTTCCGCCGCGCTACACGGCCTCGGCCTCGGTGCTGCTGCCGGGGGCGTGGGAGGAGCGGGAGCTGCTGACCCAGGCGGAGATCGCGGCCAGTTCGGTGGTGGTCGACCGCGCGGCCTCCGCGCTCGGCTGGACCAAGGTCAGCCGCGTCGAGCTGCGGGAACGGGTGACCGCCCAGGCCGCGGACGGCAACATCATCAAGATCTCGGGCACGGCCGACACCCCGGAGCGCGCGCAGCGGCTCTCCGACCAGGTGGCACAGCAGTTCGTCGCGTTCGCCGCGCGGATCTCGGGCGCCGGCACCGATCCCGAGGCGACGGCGCGGCCCGAGGCGCTGCGGCAGCTGGTGACGCAGACCAGCCGCCGGATCACCGAGCTGGCCGACGCGGCGGGCCGGGGGCAGACCGTGGAGAGCGTGCAGACCCGTACCGAACTGGCGAAGCTGCGCACCACCCTCCAGGAGGCCGTCGACAAGCTGGACCAGGCCGACCCCGCCGCGAACAAGGCCATCAAGGCCAACATGGTCGTCATGGGCCCGGCGGCCCGGCCCACCGGTGAGGCACCGCCCACGCGGACGCAGCTCATCGTCGCCGGAGCCGGGCTGTTCTCCCTGCTCGGGGTCGTCGGCCACCTCGCCGCCACGCGGATGAGCCGCAGGCCGCGTACCGAGGAGGAGGTCGCCGCGGCGCTGCGGTCGGCGGTGCTGGGCACCGTCGACGTGCCCGCCGAACGGCCCGCGGACCGGCCGGACGGGCGTGGCCCGAAGGCCGGGATCCGCCGGCTGCTCGGCCTCGACGTCCGGTGGGACGCACCGGAGCCGCGCCCGTCCGGTGACGAGGCCGACGGACGGATCCGCTACCGGCGGGTGCACGCCCGGCTGCGGGACGGGCTGCCCGGCGCGCGGCGGCTGCTGCTGCTCGTACCGGAGGGCGACGGGAACGCCCTGCGGGCCGCCGGTCGGTTCGCCGCCTTCACCGAGGGCGGTCCCGAGCTGCGGACGGCCGGGGTCTCCGTGTCCCGGCCGATGGTCGCCGACCGCGACGGCGAATCCGGTGCCGTCGTCGTCCTCAGCCCCGGCAGCCGGACCGCCGGGGAACTCTCCGGGATCGCCGAGGCGTGTGCGGACGCCGGGCACGAGATCGTCGGCGTCGTCCTCGTCGGCACGGTCCAGGCCGCTCCGGCGGGGTCCGACGGCCGTCGCCGCAAGGCCGCCGCACCGGCACTCGCGGCCGGCGCCGACGCGACGGGAAGTTCAGGGTGACCATGAGTACGACTACGGAGCCGTCGCAGGCCGCTCCGCTGCTGGACCTGCAGACGCTCGTGGTGTCGGTGCGCAGGCGGCGCCGCCTCTGGTGCTCGCTGGCGCTGCTGGGGCTGTTCATCGGCGCGGCCGTGGCGGTGCTGCTGCCGCCACCGCCGACGGCGACGGCCAAGGTGCTGGTCGCTCACCAGCAGGACCAGCCGAACGACCCCGGAACGCTGATCCGCACCGACGTCGCGCTGCTGCAGACCACGCGGATCGCCGAGCAGGCGCTGAAGACCCTGAAGTCCCGGGACAAGCCGGAGGACTTCATGAAGGACTACGCGGGTGTCGGCCTGACCAACAACCTGCTCCAGATCGACGTGACGGGTGCGAGCGACGCGCAGGCCGTGGCCCGTGCCAAGGCGCTGGCCGACGCGTTCGTGGCGGACCACGTGCGGCGGATCCAGGAGGCCGCGGAGGCCGAGTCCAAGACCCTGCTCGACCAGCGCGACCGGTTGCGGGAGGAACTCGACCAGGTCAACAAGGCGATCGGGAACGGGACCCCGGAGAGCGGTCCGAAGGCTTCGGCGAACACCGAGTCGCTCTTCGCCCGACGGGCCGAACTCACCGCCCGGATCACCGACTTCGGCCAGCGTGCCGCGGAGGCGCGCGTCGGCACGCCCCAGCTCGTCGCCGGCACGCAGGTCGTGGACGCGCCGCGCGCGGTGCGGCACTCCCTGCCGAAGACCGCCGCCACCAACGCCGCGGTCGGGCTGGTCCTCGGACTGGTCCTCGGGCTCGCGGTGGCGGCCGTCGGAGCGGTGGTCGCCGACCGTCCCGTGCTGCGCCGGGAGATCGCGGCGCACCTGGGGGCCTCCGTCATCGCGGAGCTCCCCCGCCGGTCGGCCGGGCGGCTGCAGCGGAAGGGCACCCGGGGCGCGCGCGAGCGGCTCACCACGTTCCTGGCCCGCGCGGTACGCGGCTCCGCGGAACCGGTGTCGCTGCTGGAGCTGGGCTGCGACCGGCCGGCGGCGCTGATCGCCCTGGACCTCGCCGGGGAACTGGCGGCCGACGGGCCGGTGTCCGTCGTCGACGGACTGCCGGGCCTGCGGCTCACCCACCACCGCCGCAAGCCCGCGGACCTGACGGTGGTCGGCGACGGCGCACCGGAGGCCGCCCCCGGGGAGCGCCGGTTCGGCGTCGGATCGGTCTCGCCCGGCACGGCGTGGACCGGACTGCCGCACCTCGGCACCCGGACCGTGCTGGTCGTGCGCGCCGGACAGGGCAGCGCGGCGTGGCTGCACACGGTGGCGCGGCAGCTCGCCGAGCAGCGGATCACGGTGCTCGGGGTGGTGCTGATCGACCCCGATCCGCGCGACCGGACCGACGGCACCTTGTGGGACGGGCCGCACGCCGCGCTGCGCGCCCAGAACGAGCGGCCCGCCAGGCCAGGCGGCACGGGCGGACCGCAGACGGAACGGCTGCCCCTGTGGGCGGCGCGCGTTCCGGACAGCGACCAGGAGGCACGGTAGGACATGTGTGGCATCGCAGGCACGTACCGGTGGCCGGACGGGAAGGCCGTGACCGACCGGCTCACGGAGACCCTGGCCCACCGCGGTCCGGACGGGGCGGGCAGATACGGCCACCCCGTCGGTGACGGCGAGGTGCAGCTGGGGCACCGTCGGCTGGCCATCATCGACCTTTCGGAGACCGGCGCCCAGCCGATGGTGTCGGACGGGCTCGTCCTCACGTACAACGGCGAGCTGTACAACGCGCCCGAGCTGCGGGCCGAGCTGGCCGCCGCCGGGGTGCGCTTCCGCGGGACCTCCGACACGGAGGTGCTGCTGGAGGCCTGGCGGCGCTGGGGCACGGACTGCCTGCCCCGACTGCGCGGCATGTTCGCGTTCGGGGTCTTCGACGAGCGGACCGGCGAGCTGGTGCTGGCCCGCGACCAGCTCGGCGTCAAGCCGCTGTTCCTGCTCCGGCGCGGCGGGGGCCTGGTGTTCGCCTCGGAGCTGAAGGCGCTAGCCGCGGCGACCGGGGGTTCGCTGGAGGTGGACCACGCGGCGCTGGTGGCCTCGCTGCTGTACTACTGGGTGCCGGACTCGCGGTGCGCGTACCGCGAGGCGGAGAAGCTGCCGCCGGGGAGCTGGCTGCGGTGCCGGCCCGACGGCAGTGTGGAGCGCGGCACGTACTGGAACCTCAGGGACGTCGCCGCCGAGGGCCGGGAACGGGCCCGCGCCGGCGAGCTGCCCGACCTGGCCGCGATCGTCGAGGAGTCGACCCGGCGGCACCTGCTGTCCGACGTGCCGGTGGCGACCTTCCTGTCGGGCGGCCTCGACTCCAGCTACCTGACCGCGCTGGCGGCCCGCCACCAGCCCGGGATGTCCGCCTACACGATCGGGTTCCGCGCCGAGGACGCCAAGTTCGAGGCGATGCCGGACGACCTGCGCTACGCCCGTACGGTGGCCGAGCGGTTCGGCGTCGACCTGCACGAGATCGAGATCGCCCCGGACGTGCTCGACCTGCTGCCGCGGATGACGTACCACCTGGACGAGCCGATCGGCGACCCCGCCGCGATCAACACCTTCCTGATCTGTTCGGCCGCCCGGGAGGCCGGGGTCAAGGTGATGCTGTCGGGGATGGGTGCCGACGAGCTGTTCGCCGGCTACCGCAAGCACCTGGCGAACGTGCTCGCGCTGCGCTACCAGCGCGTCCCGGGGCCCGTGCGGCGCGGTCTGTCGGGAGCCGTGGACCGGCTGCCGGTCGCCTCGGCCCGCCGGGGGTACCGGTCGGTGCGCTTCGCGAAGCGGTTCCTGTCCTTCGCCGACCTTCCCGAGGAGACCGCGTTCCGGCGCAGCTACACGATGTACGATCGCGGCGAGCTGCTCGGCCTGATCGATCCGGACCTGGCGGGGACGGTCGACGACGTACTGACCGAGCACGCGGACGTGTACGAGGACAACGACCTCGACGACTTCGTCAACCGGATGTGCCTGGGCGACTCCCGGATGTTCCTGCCGGGCCTGAACCTGGCCTACACGGACCGTTCCAGCATGGCCGCGTCGACCGAGGTGCGCGTTCCGTACGTGGACGTCGAGGTGGTCAAGGCCGCGTTCACGTTCCCCGGGGACCGCAAGATCGTCGGACGGCAGGGCAAGGCGGTCCTCAAGGAGGCGGCGACCTCCATCCTGCCCCGGGAGATCGTCTACCGGCCCAAGGGCCTGTTCAGCGCCCCGCTGCGGGCCTGGATGAGCCGGGACCTGGCACCGCTGGTCCGCGAGGTCATCAACGACGGGGAGCTCGTCCGTTCCGGGTTCCTGCGCCGCGACGCCCTGGCGCGGCTCGCCGCCGAGGACGCGGCCGGGCAGCGGGATTTCTCCAAGCATCTATGGCACGTGCTGACCCTCGAGTACTGGTATCGCGGCGCGACCTCTGGGTCCGGTCAGAGCGCTCGGTTCACGGCTTAGGAATTTCAGAGGAGTTCGGGTGAAGCAGGTCGTACAGAACTACAAGAGCGGCGAGCTGGCGGTGCTGGACGTGCCGGTGCCGGGGTGCAAGCCGGGCGGTGTGCTGGTCCGTACCGCGTACTCGCTGATCTCCACCGGGACCGAGATGATGAAGGTGTCCGAGGCCGGCATGTCGATGCTGGGCAAGGCCCGTTCGCGGCCGGACCAGGTCGCCAAGGTCATGCAGAGCGTGGCCGTGAACGGGGTGCCCGCCACGTACCGCAAGGTGATGGGCAAGCTGGACTCCTACACGCCGCTGGGCTATTCGCTGTGCGGGGTGGTCGAGCAGGTCGGCGCCGGCATCGACGACGTGTCGGTGGGTGACGTGGTGGCCTGCGCGGGCAACGAGCACGCGCTGCACGCCGAGTTGAACTGGGTGCCGAAGAACCTGTACGCCCGGGTGCCGGACGGTCTCGCGCCGCGGCACGCGGCCTTCGGCACGGTCGGGTCGATCGCGATGCAGGGCGTGCGCCAGGGCGAGCCGCAGCTCGGCGAGGTGGCGCTGGTCATCGGCCTCGGCCTGATCGGGCAGCTGGTGGTGCAGCTGCTGACCGCTTCGGGGGTCCGCGTGGTCGGCGTCGACCCGGACCCGGCGCGCTGCGAACTCGCCGAGAGCGTGGGCGCCGCGGCCTGCGGGGACCCGGAGTCCGCGGCCGTTGAGGCCGCCGTCGCCGAGCTCACGGACGGGCACGGCGTGGACCAGGTGTACCTGGCCGCCGGCGGCGGCAGCAACCAGCCCGTCGAGCTGGCCGCCCGGCTCTGCCGGGACCGCGGCCGGGTCGTCGACATCGGCAAGTGCCGTCTGGACCTGCCGTGGAACGCGTACTACGAGAAGGAGCTCGACGTCCGGTTCTCCCGCAGTTACGGCCCCGGGCGCTACGACCCGGAGTACGAACTCGACGGGCGGGACTACCCGATCGGCTACGTCCGCTGGACCGAGCGCCGCAACCTGGCCTGCTTCCTCGACCTCGTCGCCCGCGGCAAGGTCGACGTGGAGCCGCTGGTCTCCCACGTCGCCGACTTCGACGACGCCGTCGAGACGTACCGGAGCCTGAAGGACGGCGACCTGAAGGCCGTGGCCGTGCTGTTCCGCTACCCCGGACAGACGCCGGAGGCGGAGCCGCCGGTGCTGTCCGTGCCCGCGGTCAGGCGTTCCGGCGAGGGGGTGTCCGCGCCGTCCCGGGCCGCCGGGACGCCGGTGCGCCTGGCGTTCGTCGGGGCGGGGAACTACGCCACGTCGATGCTGCTGCCGCACCTGGTGCAGCGCGAGGGCGTCGAGCTCGCGACGGTCGTCACCACGACGGCCCTGTCCGCGGCCAACGCCCAGCGGAAGTTCGGCTTCGCCGAGGCGACCACCGACCTGGACGCCGTGCTGGGCGACAAGTCGATCGACGCGGTGTTCGTGGTCACCCGGCACAGTTCCCACGCCAAACTGACCCGGCAGGCGCTGCTGGCCGGCAAGACGGTGTTCGTGGAGAAGCCCCTCGCCCTCACCGAGGACGAACTGGCCGGTGTCCTCGCGGCGGTGGAGGAGTCCGGCAACGACCGGCTCCAGGTGGGATTCAACCGCCGGTTCTCGCCGCTGCTCCAGGAGGCCCGCAAGCGGTTCGGCGCCCGGACCGGTCCGGCGAGCCTGCGCTACCTGGTCAACGCGGGCCGGCTCCAGCACGGCAGCTGGTACCTCCAGCAGGGCACCGAGGGCTCCCGGTTCGAGGGCGAGGGCGGGCACTTCATCGACACGGCGAGCTGGCTGCTCGGGGCCGACCCGGTCTCGGTGTACGCGACCGCCACCTCCGGCAACGAGGACCTCCAGGTCCTGCTGCGCTACCCGGACGGCTCCACCGCCACCATCAGCTACGTCACCACGGGCGCGGCCGGCTTCCCCAAGGAGACCCTCGACCTGGTGGCGGACGGCAAGGTGCTGCGCCTGGACGACTTCGTCCGGGCTTCGGTGTACGGGCGCAAGAAGTGGGTCAGCTCCCGGCTGCCCCAGGCCCGGGACAAGGGCCAGCTCGCGGAACTGGCCGCGTTCGTGCGGGCCGTGCGGACGGGCGGGCCGATGCCGGTGCCGCTGGAGTCGCTGGTCGCCACCACCGCGGCCACCCTCGCCGTGCAGGCCGGCCTGGCCGGCGGTGTGCCCGTGACGCTGGCGGACGGCCGATGAGCATGAGCGCGGGCTGGTACCTGCGGCGGCTGTCCCGGATGGGGCCGCAGGAGGTCGGCGGCCGGGTCGGCGACACGGTGCGCAGGCGGCGGTGGCGGGCGGCGCCGCCGGACGCCCCGGAGGCGGGCGGCGCCCGGTTCACCGCGGTGCTGCCCGCGGGGACGGTCGACGCGGTGGCGCCGGACGCGGCCAAGCGGCTGGTCGCCGAGGCGGACCGGCTGCTGGCCGGGCACGCCACGTTCTTCGGGGTGGACCGCGACGACCTGGTCGACCCGGACTGGTTCTTCGACCCGAAGACGGGGCGGCGGGCCCCGCAGGGCTACGCCTTCGACGTGCCGTACCGGGACGAGGAGGCTTCCGGGGACGTCAAGCAGATCTGGGAGCCGTCCCGGCACCAGTACCTGACCGTCCTCGCCGCCGCGTACGCGGTCACCGGGGACGAGCGGTACGCCGAGCGGGTGGCCGCGCACCTGCGGTCGTGGTGGGCGGCCAATCCGCCGCTGAGCGGGGTGCACTGGACCAGCGGCATCGAGCTGGGCATCCGGCTGCTGTCCTGGGTGTGGGTGCGCCGGCTGCTCGACGGCTGGCCGGGGGCGGCCGGGCTGTTCGAGGAGAACCCGGTGGCGCGGAACCAGGTCTGGCACCACCAGCGCTGGCTGGCCGCGTTCCCCAGCCGGGGGTCCTCGGCGAACAACCACGTCATCGCGGAGGCCGCCGGGCAGTTCGCCGCGGCCTGCGCGTTCGGCTGGTTCCCCTCCTCGGAGCGGTGGCGCGACGACGCGCTGCGGTCGCTGGACCGGCACCTGCGCGGCAACACCTTCGGCTCCGGCCTCAACCGCGAGCTGGCCTCCGAGTACCACGGGCTGGTGCTGGAGCTGGGCCTGGCCGCGCTGGCCGAGGCGGACGCGGCCGGCGTGCCGGTCCCCGCGCCGGTGCGGCTGGTCCTGCTGCGGATGACCGACGCGCTCGCGGCGGTCGTGGACGGCCGGCTGCGGCCGCCTCGCCAGGGGGACTCGGACGACGGGCACGGTCTGGTCGTGGACGGTGCGGGCACCGACCGCTGGGGGTCGCTGCTGGCCACCGGGGAGGCCGTGTTCGGCCGGCTCGACTGGTGGCCCGAGGTGACCGGCACCGACGTGCGCACCACGCTGCTGGCCGCGCTCGTCCGGCCCGGCGCGCCGGCGGTGGCCCGTCCGGCGAGCCGCCCGGTCCACTTCCCGGACGCCGGGATGACGGTGCTGCGGGCCCCCGGGGGTTCCGGCGAGCTGTGGGTCCGCTGCGACGGCGGTCCGCACGGCTTCCTGTCGATCGCCGCGCACGCCCACGCGGACGCGCTGTCCGTGGAGGTGCGGCACGACGGGGTCGACGTGCTCGCCGACCCGGGGACGTTCTGCTACCACGGGCAGCCCGAGTGGCGGCAGTACTTCCGGTCGACCCTGGGGCACAACACGCTGCAGCTGGACGGCGGTGACCAGTCCGTTTCCGGCGGGCCGTTCCTGTGGACCCGGCACGCCCAGACCCGCGTCCTGGTCGCGGACACCTCCGACGCGGGGGTGCTGCGCTGGTGCGCCGAGCACGACGGCTACCGGCCGTCCGTGCACCGGCGCCGGGTGGAGCTGCTGACCGCGGGCCGGGGGCTGCGGGTGGTCGACGAGGTCAGCGGGCCGCGCCGGGCCGTGCGGCTGGCGTTCCACCTCGGGCCGGCGGTCACGGCGGAGCTGGAGGGCGACCGGGCGGTGCTGACGTGGAGCCGGGACGGCGAGGACCGCTCCGCGGTGCTCGACCTGCCCGGCCGGCTCTCCTGGCGGGCCCACCGGGGCGAGTCGGGCCCGCCGCTGGGCTGGTACTCGGCAGGTTTCGGGCGCAAGGAGCCGGCCACGACGCTGGTCGGCACGGGCTTCGCCGACGGCGGCGAGGCCTTCACCACCGTGCTCGGGTTCGAGGTCTAGGGGGAAGGGGGGTGGTTCCGGTGGCGAAGTGGCGGAACTGGGCGTTGGTCGTGCTGGCGGCGGCCGGCTGTGACGGTGAGCCGGGCGCCCCCGAGGACAAGCCGGGCGCCGGGCCGTCCGCGTCGGCGGGGGCGCCGGCCGCCGCTGCCGCGGCCGCCCGGGTGTGCGCGGCCCCGGCGGCCGGGCCGGCGCAGGCGCCCGCGGGTGCGGTGACGGTCGACCCCGCGGTGGCGGGCGATCTCGCGGCGAAGACCAAGAGCAGCCCCCCGAAGACCACGTTCTGGCTCCTGCCGGGCACGCACCGGCTGGATCCGGACCGCTTCGCCCAGGTGCTCCCGAAGGAGGGGAACAGCTATCTCGGGGCGCCGGGCGCGGTGCTGGACGGCGGGAAGACCAACCAGTACGCGTTCGGCGGCGCGGCCCCGGACGTCTCCATCCGCTACCTGACCGTGCAGAACTTCGTCGCGCCGCAGGACGAGGGCGTGGTGAACCACGAGTCGGCCGACGGGTGGGTGATCGAGCACGCGACCGTCCAGGACAACTCCGGGGCGGGGCTGATGGCCGGCGCCCGCCAGCAGGTCCGGGCGAGCTGCCTGCGCGGCAACGGCCAGTACGGGATGAACGCGTACAAGGGCGGCGGTCCCATCGGCGGCCTGGTGATCGAGGGCAACGAGATCACGGGCAACAACAAGGACGACTGGGAGCGGCGCAAGCCGGGCTGCGGCTGTACCGGGGGCGTCAAGTTCTGGGCGGTCAACGGTGCCGACGTGCGCGGCAACTGGGTGCACGACAACCGCGGCGCCGGGTTGTGGGCCGACACCAACAACAACGACTTCCGCATCGAGGACAACGTGCTGGAGGCCAACGACGGCGCGGCGCTGATCTACGAGATCAGTTACAACGCGGTCATCCGGAACAACGTGATCCGGAAGAACAACTGGGTCGAGGGCCGCAGGTCCGCCGAGCGCGGCGACGACTTCCCGTTCGCGACCGTCTACCTGTCCGAGTCCGGCGGCGAGCCCCGGGTCCGCGCCCGTACGGACAAGATCGAGGTCGACCGGAACGTACTGGAGAACAACTGGAACGGGATCACCCTGTGGGAGAACGCCGACCGGTTCTGCAACAGCCCGGCGAACACCTCGTCCGGTGTCTGCACCCTGCTGGTGGACCGCGCCGACCGCTGCGCCGCGCCGGGGATCTCCGGCCCGCCGCTGTACGCCGACTGCCGGTGGAAGACCCAGCGGGTGGACATCCACGACAACCGCTTCGTACTGGACACCTCCGTGGTCGACTGCACCGCGAAGTGCGACCGCATGGCGGTGCTGGCCAACTACGGAACCTACCCGGACTGGTCGCCGTACCAGGGCGAGGGCGTGGCCGAGCAGATCTCCCTCAAGCAGCAGAACCGCTGGCACGACAACGTCTACGTCGGACCGTGGAAGTTCGTCGCCCACGACCCGAGCAAGGTGCTGGACTCCGGGCAGTGGCAGGCGCCGCCGTACCAGCAGGACCAGGGCAGCACCTTCGGCCCGCGGGCCGGTGGTTGAGATGGGCGAGAAGCGGATCGTCGGGATCGCCTGGGGACTCCTGATCCTCAACACCCTCGGCTCGGCCGGCGCGCAGACCATCATCCCCCTCCCCCGGTCCCTCATCCAGATGGCCACCATGGGCGCCCTGGTCGCCGCCTTCGTGCTGGCGCTCTCCGTCAACCTCCGGCTGCGGGTGCGGCCGAGCGCCTACGTCTTCCTGCTCACCCTGCTGCTGGTGCCGAGCGTGATCTCCAGCGCACATCTGGAGTCCGGGTTCGGCGCGCTGTTCCGCTGCACCCGGCTGGCCCTCTTCGTCTGCACGTTGTGGCTGCTCACCCGCTGGTGGGACGGCGGCCTGACGTTCGTCCGGCACCACGTCCGGATGTACCTGGCGGTGCTCGGGTCGGTGGCCGCGGGGCTGCTCGTCTCGCCGGGCGCGGCCATGCCCGACCTCTACGGCGGGCGGCTGGTCGGCGCGCTGTGGCCGCTGACCCCGCCGCAGATCGGACAGTACGCCGCGGTGATCATCGGGCTCACGGTGCTGCTCCTGCTGGGCCGCAGCACCGACCGGCGCAGCGCCGCGGTGGTCATCGTGCCCTCCCTGGTGCTGCTCGCCCTGACCCACACCCGGACGGCGACGCTCGGCTTGTTCGCCGGGCTGACGCTGGCGATCGGCTCGCTGATGCTGACCAGCTCCGCCGCCCGCCGGTTCTTCGCCTGGGCGGTGCTGATCGCCGCGGTGGCGGCGGTGGGGTTCGCCTCCGCGCTGCAGTCGTGGTTCCTGCGCGGGCAGAGCCAGGAGAACTTCTCCAACCTCACCGGCCGGGCCAAGGTGTGGGACGCCCTGCTGGCGGCCCCCCGGACGGTCTCGGAGGAGCTGTTCGGGATGGGTCTGGGCGACAAGTCCTTCGGCGGGCTGCCGATCGACAACAGCTGGCTGGCCGTCTACAACGAGCAGGGCCTGACCGGCACCGCGGTCGTGGCGGCGGTCTTCGTCGTGCTGGGCGGCGTCGCGCTGCTGCGGCCGCCGTCGCTGCAGCGGGCCTGCGCGATCTTCCTGATCAGCTACTGCGCGATCGCCTCGTACACCGAGGCGGGGCTGGGGGACGCCTCCCCGTACCTGCTGCACCTGGCCGTGGCCGCCTCGCTGCTGGCCGCGCCCGCCGGGGCCGCGCCGCCGCCGGCGGCCGAAGGCCCCGTACGACGTGTCCCCCGATGGACCCCGAACCGGGAGGTGACCTGACCATGCACGTGCTCGTGGTGCACAACCGCTACGCCTCGGCGCAGCCGAGCGGGGAGAACAACGTCGTCGACCAGGAGGTGGAGCTGCTGCGCGGGGCCGGCCACCGGGTCGGGCTGTTCGAGCGGCGCAGCGACGACATCGGCTCCATGTCCCTGCCGGCCAAGGCGGCGCTGCCGCTGCTGGTGCCGTGGAACCCGGGGGTCCGCAAGGAGCTGGCGGCCCGGCTGCGTGCCGACCGGCCGGACGTGGTGCACGTCCACAACGTCTTCCCGCTCCTGTCGCCCGCGGTGCTGGCCGCCTGCGCCGACGCCGGTGTGCCCGCCGTCGCCACGCTGCACAACTACACCCAGGTGTGCCCGCCCGGCACGCTCCAGCGGGACGGGCGGCCGTGCTCCGCGTGCGTCGGGGGGACGCCGCTGCCCGCGGTCCGGCACGGCTGCTACCGGGGGTCCCGGGCGGCCACGGTGCCGCTGGCGGTCAGCCTGTCGGCCAACCGGCGGCGCTGGTGGTCGGGGGTGGAGCGGTTCCTGTGCATCTCCGCCGCCCAGCGCGACGTCCTGGTGCGGGCCGGCATGCCGGCCGGGCGGCTGTCGGTGAAGCACAACTTCGTGCCGGACCCCGACGCCCGCCGGGAGGGCGCCGGCGAGCAGGTCCTCTACCTGGGCCGGCTGGCGGAGGCCAAGGGCGTCCGGCTGCTGATGGCCGCGTGGGACGAGCTGGCCGCGGCCGGCGGTGCGGGCGTACCGCTCGTGATCGCCGGCACCGGGCCGCTGGAGGCGGAGGTGACCGCCTGGGCGGCGGGCCGGGAGGACGTGCGCTACGCCGGCCTGTACGACCCGGAGCAGTGCCGCGGGGCCATCGCCCGGTCGGTGGCCGTGGTGGCCCCCTCGACCTGGCTGGAGGCGTTCGGACTGGTGGTCGTGGAGGCGATGGCGGCGGGGGTCCCGACCGTCGCCGCCGGTCACGGCGCCTTCGTGGAACTCGTCGAGGACGGGGTGACCGGCCTGCTGCACCGGCCGGGCGATCCCTCCTCGCTCGCGTCGTGCATACGACGGATCACGGCTGATCCGGCCCGGAACCAGGAGATGGGGCGGGCGGGCCGGCGCCGTTACGAGCAGGGGTTCAGCCCGCGGGTCGGGCTGGAGCGCCTGCTGGACGAGTACCGGGCCGCGATCGCGGGCCGGTCCGGTGGCGGGGAGGTCCCGCCACCGGTTGGGGAACAAGGGACTGGCTCGCGGCGGGGCGATCCGCCGCGGGCGGGATGGGGGCAGTAGATGACACGATGCCGACTGTGCGGTTCGGCGGCGCTGGCGAGCGTCGTCGACCTGGGGGCGACCCCGCCGTGCGAGAGCTTCCTCGCCGCGGACCAGCTGGACCTGCCGGAGCCCGCGTACCCGCTGCACCTGCGGGTCTGCACGGACTGCTGGCTGGCGCAGATCCCGCCGCTGATCACGCCGGAGGAGACGTTCAAGGAGTACGCGTACTTCTCCTCCTTCTCGACCTCCTGGGTGGAGCACGCGCGGACCTTCGTCGCCGGTGCCGTGGACCGGGTGGGGCTGGGCCCGGACTCCTTCGTGGTCGAGGTCGCGAGCAACGACGGGTACCTGCTGCGGCACGTGGTGGACCGGGGGATCCGCTGCCTGGGCATCGAGCCGTCGGTGAACGTCGGCGCCGCGGCCCGCGAGGCCGGCGTGCCCACGCTCACCGAGTTCCTGGACCCGGCGACCGGCGCGGGGGTCCGCGCCGAGCACGGGCCGGCGGACCTGGTCGTGGCCAACAACGTGTACGCGCACATCCCCGACGTGGTCGGCTTCACCCAGGGGCTGCGCTCCCTGGTCGCCGACGACGGCTGGGTCTCGATCGAGGTGCAGCACCTGCTGACCCTGATCGAGGAGAACCAGTACGACACGATCTACCACGAGCACTTCCAGTACTACACCGTCGCGTCGGCGGCCCGGGCACTGGCGAGCGGTGGACTCTCGCTGGTGGACGTCGAGCTGCTGCCCACGCACGGCGGTTCCATCCGGCTGTGGGCCCGGCCGGCCGAGGCGGCCGGCGAGCCGACCCGGCGGGTGGCCGAGGTGCTGGACCGGGAGAAGGCGGCCGGGCTCCAGGAGCTGTCCGGGTACGCCGAGTTCTCCGCCCGGGTCGCCAAGGTGCGCCGGGACCTGCTGCGGTTCCTCATCGAGGCGGCCGAGCGCGGCGAGACGGTGGTCGGCTACGGCGCCCCCGGCAAGGGCAACACCCTGCTCAACCACTGCGGAGTCCGGCCCGACCTGCTCGCGTACACGGTCGACCGCAACCCCTACAAGCACGGCAGGTTCACCCCGGGCACCCGCATCCCGATCCTGGCGCCCGAGCAGATCGCCGCCGACCGGCCGGACTACGTCCTCGTCCTCCCGTGGAACCTGCGGGCGGAGCTGGTCGAGCAGCTGTCCTTCGTGCACGAGTGGGGCGGCCGCCTGGTCTTCCCCATCCCGGAACTGAGCATCGTCGAGGTGAAGTCGTGAAGGTCGTACTGTTCTGCGGCGGTTACGGGATGCGGATGCGCAGCGGGGCCGCCGACGACGTGCCCAAGCCGATGGCGATGGTCGGTCCGCGGCCGCTGATCTGGCACGTCATGCGCTACTACGCGCACTACGGGCACAAGGAGTTCATCCTGTGCCTGGGCTACGGCGCCCACCACATCAAGGACTTCTTCCTCAACTACGAGGAGACGACGTCCAACGACTTCGTCCTGCGCGGCGGGCGGACCGAGCTGCTGTCCACCGACATATCCGACTGGACGATCACCTTCGCGCAGACCGGCGTCGAGTCCCCCATCGGGGAGCGGCTGCGCCGGGTCCGCCACCACCTGGACGGGGACGAGATGTTCCTCGCCAACTACGCCGACGTGCTCACCGACGCCCCGCTGCCGGAGATGATCGAGCGGTTCTCGCAGCGCGACGCCGGCGCCTCGATGACGGTGGTGCCGCCCCAGTCCTCGTTCCACTGCGTGGAGCTGGGCGAGGACGGTCTGGTCGGGGGCATCACCCCGGTGAGCGAGCTGCCGCTGTGGGAGAACGGCGGCTACTTCGTGCTCCGCCAGGAGGTCTTCGACCACATTCCGGAGGGCGGGGACCTGGTCGCCGACGGGTGCGCCGGGCTGGCCAAGAGCGGCCGGCTGGTGGCGCACCAGCACCGGGGCTTCTGGAAGCCGACGGACACGGTGAAGGAGCGGGCCGCGCTCGACGAGGCCTACGCCCGCGGCGACCGCCCGTGGGCCGTGTGGGAGCGCGACGGCGCGGGGGCGGGGACCGCGTGATCAAGCTCAGTGCGGGGCGCGTGGACCGGGTCGTCGCGGTCGGCGCGCACTGCGACGACATCGCCATCGGCGCCGGCGGCACCCTGCTGACCCTGTGCGACGCCCGGCCGGGCGTCCGCGTGGACGTGCTGGTGCTCTCCGGGGGCGGCGGCGACCGGGAGCAGGAGGAGCGGGCCGCGCTCGCCGCGTTCTGTCCGGGTGCCGACCTGCGGCTGACCGTGCTCAAGCTGCCCGACGGCCGGCTGCCCACCCACTGGGACGAGGCCAAGGCCGCGGTCGAGGAACTGCGCGGGCGGACCGATCCCGACCTGATCCTCGCCCCGCGCACCGACGACGCGCACCAGGACCACCGGGGCCTCGCGCAACTGGTGCCCACCGCGTTCCGCGACCACCTCGTCCTCGGCTACGAGATCGTCAAGTGGGACGGCGACCTCGGCCGTCCGTCGGCGTACCAGCCGCTGTCGCCGGAGACCGCCGAGCGGAAGGTGCGGCTGCTGCAGGAGCACTACCCCTCGCAGCGGCACCGCCCCTGGTACGACCGGGAGGCCTTCCTCGGGCTGGCCCGGATCCGCGGCATCGAATGCCACGCGCGCTACGCCGAGGCGTTCGCCGTCACCAAACTCACTCTGAACCTGGGGGATTGAACCTTGCGCGTACTGCTGACCGGACACCAGGGCTACCTGGGCACCGTGATGGCCCCGGTGCTCGCCGCCGCCGGCCACGAGGTCACCGGCCTGGACTCCGGCCTGTTCGCCGACTGCCTGCTGGGCCCGCGGCCCGCCGACCCGCCGGGGCGGCGGGTGGACCTGCGCGACGTCACGGCCGAGGACGTGGCGGGGGTGGACGCGGTGATCCACCTGGCCGCGCTGTCCAACGACCCGCTGGGCTCGCTGGCGCCGCAGCTCACGTACGACATCAACCACCACGCGTCCGTGCACCTGGCCCGGCTGGCCCGGGACGCCGGGGTGCGGCGCTTCCTGTACGCCTCGACGTGCTCGGTCTACGGCGCCGCGGGCGGTGGCGCCCTGGTGGCCGAGGACGCCCCGCTGCGCCCGGTGACCCCGTACGCGGAGTCCAAGGTGCGGGTGGAGGACGACCTGCACGAGCTGGCCGACGGGGACTTCAGCCCGGTGTACATGCGCAACGCCACCGCCTTCGGCTACTCCCCCAGGCTGCGCGCCGACATCGTGGTGAACAACCTGGTGGGCCACGCCCTGCTGTCGGGCGAGGTGCTGGTGATGTCCGACGGCACCCCGTGGCGGCCGCTGGTGCACGCCGCCGACATCGCGCGGGCCTTCACGGCCGCGCTGGAGGCGCCGCGCGAGGCGGTGCACGACGAGGCGTTCAACATCGGCAGCGAGGGCAACAACGTCACCGTCGCCGAGATCGCCGGGCAGGTCGCCGACGCGGTCGCCGGCTCGAAGGTGGTGATCACCGGGGAGACCGGTGCCGATCCGCGCTCCTACCGGGTGGACTTCTCCCGGTTCCGCGCCGCGGTGCCCGGCTTCGAGTGCGAGTGGACGGTGAAGCAGGGCGCGCTCGAACTCGCCGACGCGTACCGCGAGCACGGGCTGACCCGGGAGTCCTTCGAGCAGCGCTTCACCCGGCTCGCGGTGCTGCGTGCGGCGTCCGAGGCCGGCACGGTCGACGACACCCTGCGGTGGCGCCGGTGACCGCGCCCGGCCGGGAGATGCACGCGCTGGTGGAGCGGCTCTACCCGCTGTGCCGGAGCATCACCGGAGACGGTGTGCGCGCGACCCTGGACGTCGTCGGCGAGTACGTTCCGCTGGAGGTGCACGAGGTGCCGACCGGGACGCAGGTCCTGGACTGGACGGTGCCGCAGGAGTGGAACATCCGGGACGCGTACGTCGCCGACGCGTCCGGGAAGCGGGTCGTCGACTTCGCCGCGTCCAGCCTGCACGTGCTCGGCTACAGCGTGCCGGTGTCGGCGACCATGCCGCTGTCGGAGCTGCGCCCGCACCTGCACACCCTGCCCGACCACCCGTCCTGGGTGCCGTACCGCACCAGCTACTACAAGCCGGAGTGGGGCTTCTGCCTGGCCCAGGAGACTCTGGACGCGCTGCCGGACGGGGAGTACGAGGTGCGCGTCGACTCCACGCTCGCGGACGGCCACCTCACCTACGCCGAGCACGTGGTCCCCGGGCAGGTTTCCGACGAGGTGATCGTCTCCTGCCACGTCTGCCACCCGTCGCTGGCCAACGACAACCTGGCCGGCATCGCGGTGGCGGTCTTCCTGGCCCGGGCTCTGGCGGAGCGGAAGCCTTACTACACCTACCGGTTCCTGTTCGCCCCCGGCACCATCGGGGCGATCACCTGGCTGGCCCGCAACGCGGAGCGGATCGACAGGGTCAAGCACGGCCTGGTGCTGGCCTGCGCCGGCGACCGGGGGCAGCTGACGTACAAGCGGAGCCGGCGCGGTGACGCGGACATCGACCGGGTGATGCGGCACGTGCTGGCCGCCTCCGGACGCCCGCACGGCGTCAAGGAGTTCACCCCGTACGGCTATGACGAGCGGCAGTTCTGCTCGCCGGGGTTCGACCTCGGCGTGGGCTCGCTCAGCCGTACCCCGTACGCCGGGTACCCCGAGTACCACACCTCGGCGGACAACCCGGACTTCGTCACCCCGGAGGCGATGGAGGACACGCTCGCCCTCTGCCGGGAGGCGTTCTCCGTGCTGGACCGCGACCGGCGGTACCGGAACCTCAGCCCGTACGGCGAGCCGCAGCTGGGCCGGCGCGGGCTGTACGACTCGCTCGGGGGCCGCAGCGACGCGAAGGAGGCCCAGATGGCCATGCTGTGGGTGCTCAGCCTCTCCGACGGGGAGCACGGCCTGCTGGACGTGGCCGAGCGGTCCGGGCTGGCGTTCGGCACCGTGGCCGCGGCGGCCGAGGCGCTGCACGGCGCCGGGCTGATCAAGGAATGACGGCGGTGCCCACCGAGGGGGAAGAGACGACGAAGGCACCGGCGGCCCCGGAAGCGGACACCGCGCCGCGGACCGCGAAGCGGGCCGTCCTCGGCCGGCTGTCCTGGGGCCTGGCCGACCAGGCGGCCTCCAGCGTGTCCAACTTCGCGGTGGGCATCTACGTGGCGCGCTCGCTGGGGCTGACCGCGTTCGGCGTGTTCAGCCTGGCCTGGGTGACGTACGGGGTGGTGCTCAGCGTCTCCCGCGGGCTGGCCACCGACCCGCTCGTGGTGCGCTTCAGCGGTGTGCCGGAGGCGTCCTGGCGCGGGGCGGTGGCCCGGTCGTCGGGTACCGCGCTCGGCGTCGGCGTCGCCATCGGCGCCGTCTGCCTGGTGGCCGGGACGGTGCTAGGCGGGCAGGTGGGGACCGCGTTCGCCTGCCTCGGCCTGGCGCTGCCGGGGCTGCTGCTCCAGGACGCCTGGCGGTACGCGTTCTTCGCCGCCGGGACCGGGCGCAAGGCCTTCGTCAACGACGTGGTGTGGGGCGTCGCGCTCGTCCCGGCCATGGTGGTCGCCGCCCGCGTGGGCAGCGTGGCCGCCTTCGTGCTCGCCTGGGGCGCGTCCGCGGCGGTGGCCGCGGCGTACGGCTGCTTCCAGTCCGGGATCCGGCCGCGCCTGGCCGGTTCCCGCGAGTGGGTCCGCGAGCACCGCGACCTCGGCTACCGGTACCTGGTCGAGAACACCTGCGTCAGCGGCGCGAGCCAGCTGCGGGCGTACGGGCTCGGCGTGATCGTCGGGGTCGGCGCGGTCGGCGTGGTGCGGGGCGCCGAGCTGCTGCTCGGGCCGTTCCTCGCCGTGCTGATGGGCCTGTCGCTGGTCACGGTCGCGGAGGCGGCCCGGGTCCTGCGGCGGGCCCCGCACCGCCTCGGCGCGTTCTGTTTCCTGCTCGGCGGCGTGCAGGCCGTCGCCGCGCTGCTCTGGGGCGCGGCCCTGCTGCTGGTGCCGGACCGGCTCGGGGGGCTGGTGCTCGGTGACGTCTGGGAGGCGGCCTCGCAGCTGATCGTGCCGGCCACGCTCGGCGTCGCGGGCGCCGGCCTCGGCACCGGCGCGGCGGCCGGGCTGCGCGCGCTCGGCGCGGCCCGGCGCAGCCTGCGCAGCCAGTTGATCGCCTCCGCCTGTTACGCCGCGGGCGGGCTGGGCGGTGCCGCCCTGGCCGGCACGGTCGGCTCGGCCTGGGGCGTCGCCGCCGCGACCGCCTGCGGCTCGGCCGTGTGGTGGCTGCACCTGCGGTCCGCCCTGCGCGAGCGCACGAATTCGATCCGCGAAGTGAGGACCCCATGAACGACCGTCCCAGGCTGAGCATCGGCCTGCCCGTCTACAACGGCGAGGAGTACCTCGCCGAGTCGCTCGAAGCCCTCCTCGGCCAGACCTACGAGGACTTCGAGCTGGTCATCTCGGACAACGCCTCGACCGACGGGACCCGGGACATCTGTCTCAAGTACGCGGCGCGGGACTCGCGCATCCGCTACCTGCGGCTGCCGCGCAACATAGGCGCCGCGCCCAATCACAACCACGTGTTCACCGAGTGCCGCGGCGAGCTGTTCAAGTGGGCCTCGCACGACGACCTGTACGCCCGGGACCTGCTGAAGCGCTGCGTGGAGGCGCTGGACGAGCGGCCGGACGTGATCCTCGCGCACAGCGGCCAGGCCGTCATCGACGGCGAGGGCCGGGTGAAGGTCCCGTACGAGTACGGGATCGCCACCGACTCGCCGAGCGCGCCGGAGCGCTTCCGCAGCTTCCTGTTCGAGCCCGGCGGCGACGACTTCTACGGGGTGATGCGGGCCGACGTGCTGCGCCGGGTGAAGCCGCACGACAGCTACCACCACGCGGACCGCACGTTCGTCGCCGAGATCGTCCTGAACGGCCCCTTCCACCAGGTGCCGGAGCTGCTGTACTTCCGCCGCGACCACCCCACGCGGGCCGAGCGGGCGAACCCGGGCAAGCGCTCCCGGTGCGTCAACCTGGACCCGCGCCGGGCGGGTGCGCTGCACCCGACTCCCCGGCTGCTGGCCGAGTACGTCCTCGGGTTCCTCGGGGCGATCGGGCGGGCGCCGCTGTCGGCGGCCGACCGGCGCGCCTGCTACCGCCACCTGGCGGTGTGGATGGCCAGCCGGGCCCGGCCGGGCGCCGGGGAGCGGGTCGAGGACCGGGCCCCGGTGGTCCCGGCCCGGCTCGCGGTCTCCGTGGACGAGCTCGTGGCCGGCCGTGAGGAGAGGGGGGCGTGAGCCGCACGGGCGGGGCCCCGGTGCGGGTCGGGGTGTTCGGGCTGCTCGGCTCGGGGAACCTCGGCAACGACGGGTCGCTGGAGGCGGTGCTCGCGTACCTGCGCGAAGCACACCCCGAGGCGGCCGTGGACGCCCTGTGCGGCGGCCCCGAGGTCGTCGCGGGCCGGTACGGGATCCCCGCGACGCGGCTGCACTGGTACCGCGGGGAGTACCGGACGGCGTCCCGTGCGGGCGCGGTCGCCGGCAAGGGCCTGGGCAAGCTGGTCGACGTCTTCCGCACCGCCGCCTGGGTGCGCCGGCACGAGGTGGTGATCGTGCCCGGGATGGGCGTCCTGGAGGCCACGCTGCCGCTGCGGCCGTGGGGCTTCCCGTACTCGCTGCTGCTGCTCTGCGCGAGCGGGCGGCTGCTCGGCACCCGGGTCGCGCTGGTCGGCGTGGGCGCGGCCCCGATCGCCGACCGTCCGACGCGGGCGCTGGTGCGCTGGTCGGCCCGGCTCGCCGCATACCGGTCCTACCGCGACGACCTGTCCCGCGACGCGATGCGGGCGATGGGCGTGGACACCTCGCGCGACGAGGTCTACCCGGACCTCGCGTTCGCCCTGCCGACGCCGCCCTCGGGTACGCCTTCCGGGGCGCCGGGGGTGGTGTGCGTGGGCGTCATGGACTTCCACGGCGGCAACGACGACCGGGCGCGGGCCGAGGAGATCCACCGGCGCTACCTGGACGGGACGATCCGGTTCGTCCGCGCGCTGGCCGAGGAGGGCAGGCCGGTCCGGCTGCTCACCGGCGACGCGTGCGACGCCCCGGTGGTCGAGGCGGTCCTCGAAGCGGTGGACTCGCCGCTGGTCACCGCCGCCGGGGCGGCCTCGCTGGACGGCCTGATGAGGGAGGCGGCGGCCGCCGACGCCGTGGTGGCGACCCGCTACCACAACCTGGTCTGCGCGCTGAAGGCCGGTACGCCGACGCTCGCGCTCAGCTACGCGGCGAAGAGCGACGCGCTGATGGCCCGGATGGGGCTGGACGCGTTCCGCCACCCGGCCCGCGAGGTCGACGCCGACCGGCTGCTCGGGCAGTTCCGGCAGCTGGAGGAGCGGTCGAAGGAGCTGCGGGAGACCCTCGCCGAACGGAACCTGGTCGCGTCCCGGCTCCTGAAGGACCAGTTCGCCGCCCTGACCGCGGCCCTGTTCCCGGCGGCCGGCCGCGCCGCCCGGGGCCGGGGCCGCGCCCACGCCCACGCACACGCCACGCGGGAGACCCGATGAAAACGACCGAAGTCCCGGCGATCGCCGGCGCGTACCTGTTCGAGCCGACGCCGTACGCCGACGAGCGCGGCTTCTTCTGCCGCACCTTCGACGCCGACGTGGTCCGCTCGGTGGGCCTCGACCCGGACGTCTTCATCCAGGACAGCGTGTCCCGTTCGGTCCGGGGCGTGCTGCGCGGCCTGCACCTGCGCTCCGGCGCGGGCGAGGCCAAGCTCGTGCGGTGCTCGTACGGGAGCATCTTCGACGTGGTCGTGGACCTGCGGCCGGACTCCCCCACCTACCGGGGCCGGGCCTTCTTCGAGCTGTCCGGCGAGACGCAGAAGACCCTGTACGTCCCCGCCGGGTGCGCGCACGGTTTCCAGGCGCTGACCGCGACCGCCGACACCTCGTACCGGATCGACCGCCCGCACGATCCCGCCGAGGACGTGACGATCGCCTTCGACGACCCGGAGCTCGCCATTCCGTGGCCGCTGCCGGTCACCTTGATGTCCCAGCGGGACCGGGAGGCGCCGAGCCTCGCCGAGGTCCTGAAGCAGAACGAGAGCTGAGGCCGACGTGGACACCGAAGACAACCGAGAGCCCGTCCTGCCGCTGTCGCGGGCGGCGAACGAGCGGCTGCACGCCCTGGTCCCCGGGGGCGCGCACACCTACGCCAAGGGCGACGACCAGTACCCCGAGGACCTCGCCCCGGTCATCAGCCACGGCCGCGGCGCCCACGTGTGGGACGTCGACGGCAACCGCTACGTCGAGTACGGCTCCGGCCTGCGGTCGGTCAGCCTCGGCCACGCCCACCCGCGGGTGACCGAGGCCGTACGGCGCGAACTCGACCGGGGCGGCAACTTCGTACGGCCGTCGATCGTGGAGGTCGAGGCGGCCGAGCGCTTCCTCGCCACGGTGCCGACCGCGGAGATGGTGAAGTTCGCGAAGAACGGCTCCGACGCCACCACGGCCGCCGTGCGCCTCGCCCGCGCCGCCACCGGGCGGCGGCGGGTGGCGATCTGCGCCGACCATCCGTTCTTCTCCACGGACGACTGGTTCATCGGCACCACGCCGATGTCGGCGGGCATCCCGGACGAGGTCAACGAGCTCACCGTGAGGTTCCCGTACGGGGACCTGGCCGCCGCGGAGGAGCTCCTGGGCCGGTACCGGGACGAGGTGGCCTGTCTGATCCTCGAACCCGCCACGCACAGCGAGCCGCCGCCCGGCTACCTGGCCGGCCTGCGCGAGCTGGCCGACCGGCACGGCTGCGTGCTGGTCTTCGACGAGATGATCACCGGCTTCCGCTGGTCGGAGGCGGGCGCGCAGGGTCTGTACGGGGTGGTCCCCGACCTGTCCACGTTCGGCAAGGCGCTGGGCAACGGGTTCGCCGTGTCCGCGCTGGCCGGGCGCCGCGACCTGATGGAGCGGGGCGGGCTGCGCCACTCCGGCGAGCGCGTGTTCCTGCTGTCCACCACGCACGGCGCGGAGACGCACTCCCTGGCGGCCGCGATGGCCGTGCAGGCCGCCTACGTCGAGGAGGGTGTCACGGCACGGCTGCACGCGCTCGGCGAGCGGCTGGCCGCCGGTGTCCGCGAGGCCGCGGCCGGCATGGGCGTCGGCGACCACGTCGTCGTCCGGGGGCGGGCCAGCAACCTGGTCTTCGCCACCCTCGACGAGAACGGGCAGCCGTCGCAGGAATACCGCACCCTGTTCCTGCGCCGGCTTCTGGCGGGCGGGGTACTGGCCCCGTCGTTCGTGGTGAGCGGCGCGCTCAGCGACGAGGACATCGACCGCACCGTCGACGTGGTGGCCCAGGCGTGCGCGGTGTACCGCAAGGCGCTCGACGCCGGCGATCCCGGTCCCTGGCTCGGGGGACGGCCGGTGAAGCCGGTGTTCCGCCGCCTGGCGTGACACGGGTGGGACGACGTGGACGGCCAGGCGGGGGCGGCGCGGCGTCAGCTCCGCCCGCGCCGGCCGGCGTCGGCCGTCCGGTCGACCAGCCACGCGGCCGCCGGCACCACCGCCAGCGCGGTGCACCAGCCGCCCAGGACGTCGGTCGGGTAGTGCGCGCCGAGGGCGACCTGCGCCCAGCCCATGACGGCTCCGGCGGCCAGCGCCGCGGCGAGCACGAGGGAGGTGCCGGCCGTCCTGCCGAGGCCGAGCCGGCCGGTCGCGAGCAGCGCCGCCACGAGGGCGAGCGCGGTGGCGAAGGCGGTGTGCCCGCTGGGGAAGGACAGGTTGTCGCCGTGGATGGTCCGTCCCACCACGGACTTGAGGAGCGTCGCCGCCCCCACGGCCAGGGCGGCGCCGGCCACCACGAGCACCGCCGCGCGGGGACGCCGGAGCAGCAGGCAGAGCGTCACGGCGGCCCCGACGAGCACCGCGGCTCCCACCGGCTCGCCCAGGAAGTCGGTGGCCAGGGCCACGTACCGCAAGGACGGCCCGACCCCGTAGACCGCCGTCCCGATCCGCTCGTCCACCGTTCCGGGCTCGCCGGCGTCGGCGTACAGGACACCGAGCCCGAGGACCACGAGGGCGGCGAGGGACGCGATCAGCCCGAGCCACGCGCCCAACGGGGGCGGCACCACCGGGGGCGCCGTCCGGAGGTTCTTCCGCAGGATTCCAAACACGCCAAAACCCTAACCAACGCCGCGTTCCCCCGGGCGGCATCGGTGAAACCGGCCCGGCCCCCTCGGGGGCCGGGCCGGTGTCCTGCTGCCCCGGTCAGGCGGTGCAGCGGATCATGGTCAGCGGGCGGTTGGCGGCGTAGTCCGCCCAGTACTCCTCGCCGTACTTCTCCAGGCCGGTCTCCGAGACCTCCAGGGTGACCCATTCGATCCCGGTGAACCCGGCCGCCTTCAGGGTCTGCTCGTACGTCTCCTTCGAGGGCGTGGTCGCCTCGAAGGAGACCGGCGGGTCGAGGAGGGCGGTGAGCCGGATGCCGCTGCCGATCTCGTTGTCCTTGCCGGTCGACTCCAGGAGGAAGCCGTACTTCTCCAGCGAGGGCCCGCCGAAGTCGTAGCCGGGGTCCTGCACGAAGAGGTAGAAGGAGCCGCCGTCGGCGAGGCTGCGCCGGATGTTGCGCATCATCCGCTCGATCTCGGCGACACCGCGCGCGTAGTTGAACGCCTGCACGGCGATGGCGACGTCGAACGGCTCGTCGAACTCGCGCAGGGTGGTCGTGTCGGCGACCTCGTAGTCGACGCCGAGGGGCTCGGCGCCCTCGATCTCCTTGGCCACGTCGACCATGGCCCCGGAGATGTCGAAGCCGAAGACGCGGGACGCGCCGCGGCGCTTGAGCTCACGGCTGTAGAAGCCGGTGCCGCAGGCGATGTCGAGCACGGACTTGCCGGTGACGTCCCCGACCAGGCCGAGGAAGCCCGGTACCTCGGCGTAGCGGATGATGGGCAGGGTCTTGAAGCCTTCGAACGCTTCGCCGATTCCGTCGTACAGCTGACCACTCATCGCGGTGGTTCCCCCTAGTTCTGTGGCGTCGGCTCCCATGACGAGCCGCGGCCCTCGGCGGGAAGTCTGCTCCGTGGGCGAGGGGACTTCGTACTGGCGGAACGCACGAATCTGCTGGTCATGTCACCGAGGTGCACACAAAGGAACGCAGCCCTTTCGGATCGGGGACCTCGGCCCCCAACAGGCTTGTAGAGCTTGCGAACTGACGCACCGAAGACTTCCGCTCCCGCCCGGATGATCAAGGAAGGCGCGGGGCGCGGGCCGCCCCCTGCCTTCCGCTTCGGCACGGCCGGATCAGCGGGGGCGGCCGGCGGACCTCCCCGGTACCACCAGTCCGGCCTCGTACGCGACGGCCACCGCCTGCGCCCGGCTGCGCAGCCCCAGTTTGGTCATCGTGCGGTGCAGGTGCGTCTTGACGGTGGCCTCGGTGACGACGAGCTCGGCGGCGATCTCGTCGTTGCCGAGCCCCCTGGCCACCAGCCGCAGCACGTCCTGTTCCCGGCTGGTGAGCCGCGACAGGGTGCGGTCGTCGCCGCACGGCCCCTCGGTGCGCGCGCTGTAGGCCTCGATGAGGCGCCGGGTCACGGCGGGCGCGAACAGCATGTCGCCGCCGGCGATCGTGGTCACCGCGGAGATCAGCCGCTCGGGCGGGGTGTCCTTGAGGAGGAAGCCGCTCGCGCCGGCGCGCAGCGCCGCGTACACGTACTCGTCCACGTCGAAGGTGGTGAGCACGATGATGCGCGAACGGGTGCCCTGCTGGCCGGCGAGGATGCGTTCGGCGGCGGTGATGCCGTCGATGCCCGGGAGGCGGATGTCCATCAGGATCACGTCGGGCCGGTCGGCCAGTGCGGCGGCCACCGCGGTCTCGCCGTCCGAGGCCTCCGCGACCCGGGTGAACCCGGGCGCGGCACGCAGGAGTGCCGCTATGCCTCCCCGGATCAGGTCCTGGTCATCGACAACGAGCACGTCCGTCACTGCCGTCCCCCTCATGTCCGGATGCGGCCGGCCGCCACGCGTCCTCCGGTGGCTCCGAGCCGGTCGGAAGGGTGAGACGGACCTCGAATCCCCCTTCGCCCAGAGGCCCGGCGGACAGCCTGCCGCCGCAGATCCTCACCCGTTCCCGCATGCCGATCAAGCCGTGTCCGGAGGCCGGAGGGGCGATGGCCGGTTTCCCCTCGCCCCCGTCGTCGCGGACCAGGATGGTCAACCGGTCGGCCAGATAGGCGATCCGCACCTCCACGCGGGCGTGACGGGCGTGTTTCACCACATTCGTGAGGGCCTCCTGGAGCACCCGGTAGGCACACACCTCCAGGCCCGGATCGAGTTTCCGGGGCAGGCCGGTTGTCCGTATGTCGACGCCCACTCCGGCCGCCGCGACCCGCCGGACGAGCTCCCCCACCCGGCTGAGTTCCGGCGGCGGGCCGAGCGGCGCGGACGACGGGTCGCCGTCCGGGCCGAGGTCGACCCGGAGCACCGTGAGCAGCCTGCGCAGGTCGTTCAGCGCTTCGCGGGCGGTGCCCGCGATCGTGGTGAGCGCCGACCGGGCGGTGGCGGGGTCCGAGGCGAAGACGTAGTCGGCGAGGCCGGCCTGGACGGAGATCACCGACATGTGGTGGGCGACCACGTCGTGCAGCTCGCGCGCGATGTGCATCCGCTCGTCGACCACCGCGCGCCGGGCCCGTTCGCGCTGCTCGTGGGCGAGCGCCTCGGTGAGCCTGACCAGTTCGAGGTTCTGGAGGGCCACCTGGCGCCTGCCGTGCCCGAAGACCAGGCAGACGACCGGGACCATCACCGCCTGTGCGAGGACCAGCAGCGGGCTGAGGCCGCCCGCGATCCCGCTGAACGCCACGGTCGCCGCCACGAGCAGGCCGCAGGGCGCCGACACCCGCAGCGGACACCGGGCGGCGGCGTTCACCAGGCCGACGCCGACGGCCCACCAGTTCAGCGAGGGCTGGTGGCCGGCGGCGAGGTAGAGCGCGTACCCGAGGCAGCAGGCGGTCAGCGCCGTCACGGGCCGGGCCCTGCGGACGGCGAGCGGCAGTGCGGTGAGGCAGGTGAGCAGGTACGCCAGGACGTCGAACGGCGCCCAGTCGGCGTGCGGGTACTCCTCCCCCGCGACACAGCCGCCCACCGCGAGGACGACGGGGAGCGCGCTGTCGAGAAGGGCCTGTCGGGGGCGGGACCGGGTGCTCATCGCTGGAAGGTATGCGGATCCGGCGGGGGCGTCGTCCACCGTGGGGTTGATGTCCGCGGGGCGGCCGGGCGGCCGGTCACGTCAACCGCCGGGTTGACGCGCGCCCGCGCGTCAACTCCTCGGTTGACGGGGGCGGTCGCGCATCTCAGACCGTCGGCGGACGCCCTGGCACCGGGGCCGCCCGTAGCCTTCCAACCGTCAAGTCCGGCAGCCACCGGGGCCCGAAGGTCCCGGTCGCCTTTTCGAGGAGCCGTGAGTGAGACCGATTCCCGCCGTCCGCGTCCGCATACCGTTCCTGGCCTCCGGGGGTGCGACGGCGGCCCTGCTGGTGACGATGCTCGGCGGGCCCGGCGCGAACGCGCTCGACCGGGTCCTGACCACCTCGCGGGCGGGCCATGACGGCCACCCGCACGTCCGCTCCTGCGAGCCCGCCCGCCCCGGCGCCGGTCACCGGTGCTGACAGCGGTGCGGCCGGAGACCGCCCCGGCCCGCCCGACCGGCCCCTGAGGCCGGGGAAGGGCGGGACGGGGCACCAGGGCGCCCGGGGCCGGGGCGGGGCGGGTATCGGGGGACCCGCCCCGCCCGCCCCGGGCGCCCGCCCGCGCCCCGGAGCGGTCCCGGGCCGCCGACCCTACGATGGGGCGTATGGCACCGGCCGAGGAGACCGCGCGGACCGTCATCCTGACCGTGGACGACGATCCGGGCGTCTCCCGCGCCATCGCCCGTGACCTGCGGCGCCGCTACGGAGCCGGGTACCGGATCGTGCGCGCCGAGTCCGGCGGGTCTGCGCTGGAGGCGCTGCGCGAGCTGAAGCTGCGCGGCGACCCGGTGGCCGTGATCCTCGCCGACTACCGGATGCCGCAGATGAACGGCATCGAGTTCCTCGAGCAGGCCCTGAACGTCTTCCCGGGCGCGCGGCGCGTGCTGCTGACCGCGTACGCGGACACGAACGCGGCGATCGACGCGATCAACGTGGTCGACCTCGACCACTACCTCCTCAAGCCCTGGGACCCGCCGGAGGAGAAGCTCTACCCGGTCCTGGACGACCTGCTCACGGCCTGGCGCTCCAGCGACCACCGGCCGGTGCCCGCCACCAAGGTGGTCGGGCACCGCTGGTCGGCGCCGTCCTCGCGGGTGCGGGAGTTCCTGGCCCGCAACCAGGTGCCGTACCGCTGGTACTCCTGCGACGAGCCCGAGGGACGGCGGCTGCTGGAGGCGGCCGGGGCCGACGGGCAGCACCTGCCGCTGGTGGTCACCCCGGACGGCACGGCACTGGTCGAGCCGGAGCCGGCCGAGCTGGCCGTCCACGTGGGGCTCGCCACGACCCCGGCGGCGGAGTTCTACGACCTGGTGGTCATCGGCGGCGGCCCGGCCGGGCTCGGCGCGGCGGTGTACGGGGCGTCCGAGGGGCTGCGCACCGTACTGGTCGAGCGGTCGGCGACCGGCGGGCAGGCCGGCCAGAGCTCCCGCATCGAGAACTACCTCGGCTTCCCGGACGGGGTCTCGGGCGCCCAGCTCACGGAGCGCGCCCGCCGCCAGGCCGCCCGCTTCGGCGCCGAGATCCTCACGGCCCGCGAGGTCACGGGCCTGGAGGTCAGGGGTCCGGCGCGGGTGGTCCGCTTCTCCGACGGTTCGGCGGTGGCCGCGCACAGCGTGATCCTGGCGACCGGTGTCTCGTACCGGCAGCTGGGGGCGCCCGGCTGCGACGAGCTGACCGGCCGGGGCGTGTACTACGGCTCCTCCCTCACGGAGGCGGCCTCCTGCGCGGGGCAGGACGTGTACGTCGTCGGCGGCGCCAACTCGGCCGGGCAGGCGGCGGTGTACCTGGCCCGGGGCGCGAAGTCGGTGACGCTGCTGGTGCGCGGGGAGTCGCTGACGGCGTCGATGTCGTACTACCTGGTCCAGCAGATCGAGGAGGCCCCGAACATCACGGTGCGCACCCGGACGGTCGTGGAGGCGGCGCAGGGTGACGGCCACCTGGAACGGCTGGCGCTGCGGGACGTGGACAGCGGTGCGACGGAACTGGTGGACGCCCAGTACGTGTTCGTGTTCATCGGCGCGGCCCCGCTGACCGACTGGCTGGAAGGCACGGTGCTGCGCGACGAGCACGGCTTCATCCTGGCCGGGCCCGACCTGACGCCGGAGGGCCGGCCGCCGCCCGAGTGGGAGCCGGACCGGCTCCCGTACCACCTGGAGACCAGTGTCCCCGGGGTGTTCGTGGCGGGCGACGCGCGCGCCGAGTCCGCGAAGCGCGTCGCGTCCGCCGTCGGAGAGGGAGCCATGGCCGTCATGCTCGTCCACCGCTACCTGGAGCAGTCGTGACCGGGCGGGGCGGCGGCGGGCAGGTCGTCCCCTGCGCGCCGCACGAGATCGCGTCCCTGTTCCTGTTCGAGGAGCTGTCCCCGGAGCAGCTGGGGCGGCTGTGCGCCGAGGGGCGGGTGGAACGCTTCGAGGCCGGTCCGGTGTACACCGAGGGGGAACCCGCCACCTGCTTCTACGTGATGATCGAGGGCACCGTCGTGCTGTCGCGGCGGGTCGGCGGCGACGACGTCGAGGTGAGCCGCACCTCGCAGCGCGGGGTGTACTCGGGCGCCATGCAGGCCTACCTGGGCGAGCGGGTTCCCCAGACGTACAACAACTCGATGCGGGTGACGGAGCCGACGCGGTTCTTCGTGCTGCCCGCGCAGTCGTTCGCGGACGTCATGCGGGAGTGGTTCCCGATGGCGGCCCACCTGCTGGAGGGGCTGTTCTTCGGTTCGAAGAACACCCAGCGGGCCATCGGGCAGCGCGAACGCCTCCTGGCGCTCGGTTCGCTGTCCGCCGGTCTGACCCACGAGCTGAACAACCCGGCCGCGGCGGCCGTCCGGGCCACGGCGACGCTGCGCGAGCGGGTCGGCAAGATGCGGCACAAGCTGGCGCACATCTCCCAGGGCCAGTACTCGCGCGAGGCGATCGCGGACCTCATCGAGATCCAGGAGCGCACGGTCGAGCGGGTGGCGAAGGCCCCGGCGCTGAGCCCGCTGGAGGCCTCCGACCGGGAGGACGAGCTGGGCGACTGGCTGGAGGACCACGGCTTCCCGGAGGGCTGGCGGCTCGCGCCGGTCTTCGTCCAGGCCGGGCTGGACACGGACTGGCTGGACCAGGTCGCGGCGGCCGTGGCCGACGACCTGCTGCCGGCGGCGATCGGCTGGCTCGGCTACACGGTCGAGACCGAGCTGCTGATGAGTGAGATCGAGGACTCCACGGCCCGCATCTCCCACCTGGTCGACGCGGCCAAACAGTATTCGCAGCTCGACCGGGCCCCGCACCGGGTGGTGGACGTCCACGAACTGCTCGACAGCACGCTGCTGATGCTCTCCGGCAAGATCGGGCCCGGGGTGCGGGTGGTCAAGGAGTACGACCGCTCGGTTCCGGACGTGCCCGCCTATCCGGCCGAACTCAACCAGGTGTGGACGAACCTGATCGACAACGCCGTGTCCGCCATCGCGGAGACCGGCGGCGGGGGCACGCTGACGGTGCGCACGGCGCGGGAGGGGGACCGGCTGCTGGTCGAGTTCCGCGACACCGGCCCGGGGGTCCCGGCCGAGATCCGCAGCCGCATCTTCGACCCCTTCTTCACCACCAAGCCGGTCGGCGAGGGCACCGGGCTCGGACTGGACATCTCCTGGCGGATCGTGGTCGGCAAGCACCACGGCAGCCTCCAGGTGGAATCCGTGCCCGGCGACACCCGCTTCCAGGTGCTGCTGCCGCTGACCCAGCCCGACCCCCCGCCGGGCGGCCCGGACGGACCGGACGCCCCGGACACCCCCGAGGAGACCGCATGACCGAGATCGACGGCATCGACCCGAGCGTGCCGCCCTCCGGCACCGGCTGCGTGGAGTGCGAGGAGGTGCACGGCTGGTGGTTCCACCTGCGCCGGTGCGCCCAGTGCGGCCACATCGGCTGCTGCGACTCCTCGCCGGCCCAGCACGCCACCGCCCACTGGAAGGCCACCGGCCATCCCCTGGTGCAGAGCTTCGAGCCGGGCGAGGACTGGTTCTGGAACTACGCCACCAACGCCCTGTACCAGGGCGGTCCGCGGCTCAGCCCGCCGTCGGAGCACCCTCCGACGCAGCCGGCTCCGGGCCCGCCGGAGCGGGTCCCGCAGGACTGGACGGAGCGGCTGCACTCCTGAACGCGTCCAGCCGCGCCAGCTCCTCGCCGGTCAGGTCGAGGTCCGCCGCGCCCGCCGAGTCGGTGATCGAGGCCGGGCGGCCGGCTCCCGGTACCGGGATGACGTTGGCGGAGCGGGCGAGCAGCCAGGCGAGGGCGACCTGCTGGGGGCTGACGCCCCGCTCGGCCGCCACCCGGTGGAACGGGGTGCCGGCGGAGGTGGCGCCGGAGGTGCCGTCCAGGGAGCTGCGCGAGATCCCGCCGAGCGGGCTCCACGGCAGGAAGGCCAGGCCCAGCCGGGCGCTCAGGCGCAGCTCGGCCTCACTGTCGCGGACGGCCGGCGAGTACCGGTTCTGTACGGAGACGAGTCCGTCGCCGAGGATGCGGTGTGCCTGGAGGATCTGGTCGCAGGTGACGTTGGAGATGCCCGCGGCGCGGATCGTGCCGGCGTCGAGGAGCTCGCGGAGCGCGCCGACGGACTCCGCCCAGGGGACGGCCGGGTCGGGCTTGTGCAGCTGGTAGAGGCCGATGGCGTCGGTTCCCAGGCGCCCGGCGGAGGCTTCGGCGGCGCGCCTCAGGCGGGCCGGGGTGGCGTCCACGGTCCAGCTGCCGTCGCCGGGGCGGCCGCGGCCGCCCTTGGTGGCGACCAGGACGCCCGAGGTGTCGCCGCCGTGGCGGGCGAGGGCGCGGGCGATCAGCCGTTCGTTGTGGCCCTCCTCGCCGGCGTGCCAGTGGTAGCTGTCGGCGGTGTCGATGAGCGTGACGCCGGCGTCGAGGGCGGCGTGGACGGTGGCGACGGCCCGTGCCTCGTCGGGGCGGTGCTCGATGGACAGGGGCATGGCGCCGAGGCCGATGGCGCTGACGGCGGTGTGGCCGATGGTGCGGTACCGCATGGTGGCCGGCTCCGTTCTCTCAGGCGGTGAGGGCTTCGGCGACGGCTCGGGGCAGCCAGTCGGCGGTGCGGGAGAAGCGGAAGCCGAGCTCCTTCGCGCGGGAGTTGCTCATGGCGTAGTGCCGGTCGAAGGAGAACGGCGAGGCGTCCGCTCCGGCCGGGACGGTCCGCAGGACGGGCTCCCGGCCGGTCCTCGCGGCGATGGCGGCGACGAGGCCGTGCACGTCGAGGGGGCCGTCGGAGCAGGCGTTGACGGGGCCGGTGAAGTCGGAGGCGGCCGCCCACAGCAGGAGGTCAGCCAGCTCCTCGTGGTGGATGAAGACCGTGGGCAGCGGCTCGGCGTGCACGGTGATCTCCTCGCCCCGGGTGACGCGGCCGGTGTAGTGCTCCAGCCGGCCGGTGAACTCCAGGGCGCCGCCGCCGAGCACGTGGGCGCTGCGTACGCTCGCGAACTCGAAGCCGGCGGCGCCGAGGACGGCCTCCGCCTGGCGCTTGCCCTCGGCGTAGTGCGCCTCCAGGTACGCGGGGTCGTGCCAGGGGAGGTCCGGGTCCGCCCGCCAGGCGGCCGGGTCCACGGCAGACTCGGGCACCGCAGTGCCGGCGGGTACGGCCGGCAGGGCGGCGGTCGCGGGGTCGTAGACCTCGATCGTGGAGGTCATCACGTAGCGCCGGGTGCGGCCGGCGAAGGCGCGGGCGGCGACGGCGGCCTGCACCGGGGTGTAGCAGACCTGGTCGACCACGACGTCGAAGGTCCGGCCGTCCAGCGCGGCCTTCAGGGCGGCCTCGTCGTCCCGGTCGACGACGAGGTGTTCGACCCCCTCGGGCGGCGGGGTGGAGCCGCGGTTGATCACGGTGACCCGGTGCCCCGCGGCGTGCAGGCGCTCGACCAGGAGCCTTCCGAAGTACCGGCTTCCGCCGATGACGATGATCTTTTGCATGCCCTCATCGTGGCGGCCTATCGTCATCAGAAGAAGTCATGATCTGCTGATCGCGCATTAAGGAAAACTGTTGATCGACGTACAGCGGCTCCGCGTCCTGCGGGCGGTGGCGGAGCACGGCAGCTTCAACCGCGCGGCCGCGGCCCTGCGGCTCACGCCCTCGGCCGTCTCCCAGCAGATCGCGGCGCTGGAGCGCGGACTCGGCGCGCGGGTGGTCGACCGCAGCACCCGGGGCGTGACCCTCACCCCGGCCGGGAAGATCATGGTCGGCGCCGCCGAGACCGTCGCGGCGGAGCTCGAACACGCGCGGCAGCAGGTCGACCGGCTCGGCACCGGCCGCACCCGGCTCACCGTGGCCACGTTCACCAGCGGCGGCCGGCTGCTGCTTCCGGGCGCGCTGGCCCGGCTGGCGGCGGAGCACCCCCGTACCGTGATCCACATCAGGGAGGGGGAACCGGAGGACACCCTGCCGCTGGTCCGGCAGGGCGCCGTGGACCTCGCCCTCGCCTACCGCTTCGACGGTCCGCTGCCCGTCGGGCCGGGACCGGGGCCGGGTTCCGGGCTGGAGTGGACGCCGCTCATGGAAGATCCGCTGTACGTCGTCCTGCCGCGGGAGCACCGGTTCGCCGGGCGCGGGCCCCTGGACCTGTCCGAGCTGGCCGGCGAACCCTGGGTGCTCGGCTGCATGCGCACGGAGGCGTACCTGCGCCGGTACGCCCGGCTCGCCGGCTTCGATCCGGAGGTGCGCGGGACCACCACGGACTACTTCTTCGCGCGCTCGCTCGTCGCCGCGGGCATCGGGGTCTCGCTGATCCCCTCCATCGCGCTCGGCCCGGAGCTCCCGGGACTGGTCGCCGTCCCGGTCGCGGCTCCGGGACCGGTCCGCCACATCGGGGCCGCCGCGCTCGGCCGCGGCGGCCGGCCGCACGTCACGGCGCTCGTCCGCGCCCTCCGCGAGGAGGCCGCGCGGCACGAGGAGGCCGCGCGGCACGAGGAGGCCGCGCGGCACGAGGGGCGCTGACGCGCCCGCGGTCCCGCTAGCGCGTGTACCTGCGGATGCGGTAGCGCAGCCCGGACGTCGAGGTGTGCCAGGCGTCGTCCCCGTCGGCGGTCCATTCCGGGCCGGGCACGGGGGCGTGGGTGTCGCCGTCCACCGACGCGTCGATCTCGGTCACCGAGAGGACCGTGGCGTGCTCCAGGGCGGCGCGGTAGATCTCGCCGCCGCCGATCACCCACGCCTCGTCGGCACCGGCCGCGAGCTCCAGGGCCTCGGCGACCGAGCCGGCGCGCAGCGCGCCCTCGGCCTCCCAGTTCGGGTCGCGGGTGACGACGATGTTGCGCCGGCCTGCGAGCGGGCGGAACCGCGGGGGCAGCGAGTCCCAGGTCTTGCGGCCCATCACCACGGGGTGGCCGAGGGTGGTGGCCTTGAAGTGCGCCATGTCCTCGGGCAGCCGCCACGGGATCGTGTTGTCCGCGCCGATGACCCCGTCGAGGGTCTGCGCCCAGATCAGTCCGACGGTCATACCGCCACCGGTGCCTTGATCGCCGGGTGGTGCCGGTAGTCGAACACCTCCACGTCGGCGTAGGCGTAGTCGAAGATCGAGTCGGCCTTGTGCAGGCGCAGTTCGGGGAAGTCGTACGGGGTGCGCGAGAGCTGCTCGGTGACCTGCGCGACGTGGTTGTCGTAGATGTGGCAGTCGCCGCCGGTCCAGATGAAGTCACCCGGTTCGAGGCCGGTCTGCTGGGCCACCATGTGCGTGAGCAGGGCGTAGCTCGCGATGTTGAACGGCACGCCGAGGAACAGGTCCGCGCTGCGCTGGTACAGCTGGCAGGAGAGCTTGCCGTCGGCCACGTAGAACTGGAAGAAGGCGTGGCAGGGGGCGAGCGCCATCCGCTCCAGCTCGGAGACGTTCCAGGCGGAGACGATCATCCGGCGGGAGTCCGGGTCGCGCCGCAGCGTGTCGAGCACCTCGGTGATCTGGTCCACGTGCCGGCCGTCGGGGGTGGGCCAGGAGCGCCACTGGACGCCGTAGACCGGTCCGAGCTCACCGTCCGCGTCGGCCCACTCGTCCCAGATGGTGACGCCGTGCTCCTGGAGCCAGCCGACGTTCGAGTCGCCGCGCAGGAACCACAGCAGCTCGTACACGATCGACTTCAGGTGCACCTTCTTGGTGGTGACCAGGGGGAACCCCTGGGAGAGGTCGTAACGCAGCTGGTGCCCGAACACGCTTCGGGTACCGGTGCCCGTCCGGTCGGCCTTCGCCGTCCCGGAGGTGAGCACATGCCGCAAGAGGTCTTCGTACTGGGTGTCCGCCACAACCGTCGAGTCTACGAGCCCGCGAGTGATCCCTCGAACCGGGGAGCTCTTCACCGGCGCCGCCACTCCTCGGCGAGCAGGCGGTAGGAGCGGACCCGGTCCGCGTGGTCGTGGGTGATGGTGGTGATCAGCAGCTCGTCCGCCGCTGTAGCCTCCTGGAGCCGCTCCAGGTGGTCGGCGACGGTCCGCGCGGAGCCGGTGAACTGGGTGTCCACCCGGTCGGCGACGAGTTCCCGGTCCGCCGCGGTCCAGGGCAGGGCGCGCGCCTCGTCCGGGGTGGGGAAGGGGATGGCCCCCTCGGCGGTGCGGATGCTGCGCACCCAGGGCCCGTATCCGGTGGCCAGCTCGCGGGCGGTCGCGTCGTCCTCGGCGACGACGACGTCGGCGGAGACGGTCAGGTACGGCCGGTCCAGCCCGGCCGACGGTTTGAAGGCCGCCCGGTAGGCGTCGGCCGCCTCCAGCACGGAGGCGGGGCTGACGTGGTAGTTGGCCGCGAACCGCAGTCCGGACCGGCCGGCGGTCTCCGCGCTGACCCCGCCGCTGCTGCCCAGGATCCAGACCTCTACGTCGGCCCCCTCCCCCGGGACGGCGTGCGCCTCCACCCCCTCCGGGGAGCGGTAGTCGCCGCGCAGCAGCGCGAGGACGTCGTCGACCTGCTCGGCGTAGTCCTGCGGCCGTGCGCCGGGCAGGTTCAGCAGCCGCTGCTGGAGCGCGACGCGGGGATGGTCCAGCAGGTGCGCGAAGGAGAAGCGCGGCGGGATGCGCAGCCCGTTCGGCGTCCACCCCTCGAAGGGCTCGGGGGCTCCGGGGTCGCGCTGCGGGGGCCTGCCCGCGGAGCGGCCGAGGCCGAGGTCCAGGCGTCCGGGGTGCAGCGCGTCGATCAGGCCGAACTCCTCGACCGTGGAGAGGGCGGTCCGGTGCCCGAGCTGCACGGCTCCGGAGCCGAGCCGGATGGTGGTGGTGGCGGAGGCGGTGAGCGCGAGGACGACCGCCGGGGAGGTTCCGGCGACCCCGGGGTTGAGGTGGTGCTCGGCGAACCAGTAGCGGGCGTAGCCGAAGGCCTCCGTCTGCCGGGCGAGGTCGATGCTGTGGTGCAGGGCCTCGGCGGCGGTGGAACCGGACGGGACGGGGACGAGGTCGAGGACCCCGAGGGGGATGCCGGACATGCCGTGCTCCTTACAGGTCGGGGTGGGCGGCGGGGCCGGGGGCGGGAACGGTGAGCCCGAGGTGGTCGCGCAGGGTGGTGCCCTCGTACTCGGTGCGGAAGACGCCGCGCTCCTGGAGCAGGGGGACGACGGTGTCGGCGAAGTCGTCCAGGCCTCCGGGGGTGATGTGGGGGACGAGGACGAAGCCGTCGGCGGCGTCCGCCTGCACCAGGTCGTCGATCGTGCGGGCGACGGTCGCGGCGGAGCCCACGAAGGTCTGGCGGGCGGTGGTCGCGATGACGAGCTCCCGGATGGACAGGTTCTTGGCACGGGCGAGCTCGCGCCACTGCCGGGCGGTTGCCAGCGGGTCGCGGAACTGGCGGACGCTGGCCCGGCCGAGGGCGATGGTGTTCTCGCCTGGGTCGGGGTCGACGTCGGGCAGCGGCCCGTCGGGGTCGTAGGCGGACAGGTCGCGGTTCCAGACGTGCTCCAGGTACTTGATCGCGGTCTGTCCGCTGACCTGGAGGCGGCGTACCTCGTGGGCCCTCTCGTGCGCCTCGGCGTCGGTGTCCCCGAGTACGAAGGTGGCCGCGGGCAGGATCTTCAGCTGGTCGGGGGTGCGCCCGTACCGGGGCAGGCGGCGCTTGACGTCGGCGTAGAAGGCCCGCCCCTCGTCGAGGGTCCCGTACCGGCCGAAGATCGCGTCGGCGCCGGCGGCGGCGAACTCGCGCCCTTCGTCGGAGTCGCCGGCCTGGAAGACCACGGGCCGGCCCTGCGGGCTGCGCGGCACGTTGAAGTGGCCCTCGATGTCGAAGTGCCGTCCGCGGTGGGTGAAGGCTCCCGCGCGGGCGTCCCGCAGGAAGGTGCCCGACGCCGGGTCGGCGACGATCTCGGTGCCGTCCCAGGAGTCGAACAGCTCGGTCGCGGTGGCCAGGAACTCCTTCGCGCGGGAGTAGCGCTCCTCGCGGGGCAGGAACCCTCCCCGGCGGAAGTTCTCGCCGGTGAAGGCGTCCCAGGAGGTCACCACGTTCCAGGCGGCGCGGCCGGCGGAGAGGTGGTCGAGGCTGGCGAACTGGCGGGCCACCTCGTAGGGCTCGTTGAAGGTGGAGTTGATGGTCCCGGTCAGGCCGAGGCGTTCGGTGACGGCGGCGAGCGCGGCGAGGACGGTGAAGGTGTCGGGTCTGCCGACCACGTCCAGGTCGTAGATCCGTCCGCCCTGTTCGCGCAGTCTCAGCCCCTCGGCGAGGAAGAGGAAGTCGAACTTGGCGCGTTCGGCGGTCCGCGCGAAGTGGACGAAGGAGTCGAAGTCGATGTGGCTGCCGGCCGCCGGGTCGCTCCAGACGGTGGTGTTGTTGACTCCGGGGAAGTGGGCCGCGAGGTGGATCTGCTTGAGCGGCTCGGTGCTCATGGTGGTCCTTCCGGGTCCGGGGCCGGGTCAGGCGGCGGGGTGGGCGGCGTACCGGGCGGCCGGGCGTTCCAGGCCCAGCAGTCCGCGCAGGGTGGCCGCCTCGTAGGCGCGGCGGAAGAGGCCGCGCCGCTGGAGTTCCGGCACCAGTCCCCGGGTGATCGCGGGCAGGTCGTGGGCGAGGACGCCCGGCCGCAGACGGAAGCCCGACAGGCCGGCCGTGCGCCGCTCCTGGAGCAGGTCCGCCAGTTGGGCGGGGGTCCCGGTGAAGACGGCTGCGTCGCCGCGGTACGGGGTGCCCGCGAGGGCGTCGAGGCGTTCCTTGCGGGCGGCGGCCGCCGGGGCGTCCTCGTCCAGGAACACGGTGAGGTCCCCGAAGAGGTGCGGCGGCCGTGCCGGGAGCCCGGCGGCCGCGCGGGCCCGCCGGATCTCCGCGACCGCGGCCGGGATGCCGTCGGCGTCGTGTGCGGGGAGGTACCCGAGGTCCGTGGAGCGGGCGATGAGGCCGTACGCCGCGACGGCGGCTCCCGCCGCGGTGACCAGGGGCTGCCCCTGGGGCGGGCGGGGGGTGATCGACGGTCCCCGCACGCTGAAGTGGGGGCCCTCGAAGTCGATGTGGTGCAGCTTGTCCCGGTCGATGAACCGGCCGGTGGCCGCGTCCCGTATCTCGGCGTCGTCGTCCCAGCTGTCCCACAGCCGCCGGACCACTTCGACGTGGTCGCCGGCTTCCCCGTACGCCTCCGCCTCGGGCAGTGCGGTTGCGCGCCGTCCGAAGTGCCGTAGTTCGTGGGGCGGTTGTGACACCTGGACGTCCAGGCCCGCGCGGCCCCGGCTGACGTGGTCCAGGGTGGCGATGGCCTTGGATATGTGGAAGGGCTCGGTGTGGGTGGCGGTCACGGTCGGGACGAGTCCGATGTGCCGGGTCAGGGGTGCGACGCGGGCGGCGGTGAGCACCGCGTCCAGCCGCCCGCGGACCAGGTCCGTACGCCCGTCGGGCCCGTCCGCGGAGGAGGACTGGAGGGTGAGGGCGTCGTCGAAGGTGACGAAGTCGAGCAGTCCGGCTTCCGCTTCGGTGACGGCATCGGCCCAGTGGCGGGCGGTGAGGAGTTCGGCGGGCCGGGCGCCCGGTTCGCGCCAGGCGGCGGGGTGCGCGCCGGCACCGTCGAGCGCGACGGCGAGGTGCAGCGGTCCGGAGGGCTCCGGCCGAGGATCGGATGCGGATGCGTGTGCGGGCACGTCGAATTGCGCCTTCCGGTCGGCGGCACGAAGAGGGGCCGGTTCCTGTTTCGATATCCGCCGAAAACGCTACGTCCGGCTGTTCTGCCACACAATGACCGCTCTGTTAAGGGAAGTTGGCAGTCGTGTTGCCGGGTACGCGGCCACTGCGCCGCAGTGGGCCTGACCTGCGGCGTCTTTCATCCTGAGATCGTCATGTCCACGATCCGGTCGCGGTCTTGCCGGGACGGCGCTTCGGGGCGAGTATTCCTATCAATCCGATGGGAAAAGTGGGGATCCGGTGCCGTCCGGCTCCCGCCCCTCGCGCGCCCAGGCCTCCCGGCAACCGGCCGGCGCCACCGACTACGTCCCGGAGCAGCCGACATGACCACCGACAGCCCGCCCGGCAGCGCCCTCCACCCTTCCCCCGCGCCACGCCACCGCGACCGGGCCTGTCGGTGACGCCCGTGCCGACGACGCCGGGCACCGAGGGCCGGCCGTCCGACGCCGCACGCCTGCGCGCGCTCCTGCGTACCGCCCGTGACGTGGCGGAGGACCTGGCCGCCGACTCCATAGCCCGTGAGCAGGCGGGCAGGCCGCCGGCCGACGAGACCGCCCGGCTGCGCGAGGCCGGTCTGCCGGCGGCGCTCACCCCTCCCCGGCCGGGCCGGGGGGCGGACTGGCGTACCGGATGCGCCGTCATACGGGAGGTCTCCGCGGCGGACAGCTCGCTCGGCGAGGTGCTCGCCCGGCACTACGTGCACGCGTGGGGCGGACGGTTCTACGCGGCCGACCACCGCGCCGCCGCCCTCGAAGAGGAGTCGGCGCGCGAGCAGTGGCTGTGGACCGGCGCGGTGCGCCCTCCCGCGCCGGGCGGCGAGACCGGCCGGCCGGACCTCACCCTGAGGCCGCGCAGCCCGGGGTACGTGCTGAGCGGGCGCCGCGACGTGGACACGGCGGTGGCCACCGCCGACCAGATCGTGGTGGACGCCGTCTGCGCCGTGACGGGTGACGTCCTGGTCGTACGGATCCCGCCCGGCGCGCGCGGCGTGAGCCTCGAACCCGCCCCCGACCGCCTCGGCCAGCGCGTCGCGGGCGCGGGCGCGGTCGGGTTCGACCGCGTCGCGGTCACGCCCGCGCAGGTGCTGGGGCGCAGGCCGCACGACGAGGAGTCGACCCCGCCCTTCACCGCGCTCGCCGAGCCGGCGCTCGGGCTCGCCCTGTGCCACGTCGCCCTCGGCATCGCCGAGGGAGCGCTCACCGAGGCGCGCGACCTCAGCAGGGGCGGCCGCGCGCACCGGCTGCCCGGGGAGGACCCGGACCTCTTCCTCGCCTACGGGGAGCTCGCCTCCGCCGCCCAGACGGCCACCGCCGTGGTCGACCGGGCCACCGAGGTGATGGCGCAGGCCCTCGACGCGGGTGAGGGGCTCGACGCCGAGGAAGCCGCGGGCGTCGCCGCGCTGGTCGCCACGGCCGAGACCGTGACGTCGAAGGCCGCCCTGCACATCACCGCCAGGGTGCTGGAATTCGCGGACGCCCCGGGCCTGGACCGGTTCTGGCGCAACGCCCGCGTCCTGACGGCCCACCGTCCGGTCGCGCACCGGCTCCGCTCGATCGGCGAGCACTACCTGAACGGCTCCCACCGCGCGGTGGCGGCGGCCTTCCGCTGACCTGCGGTCCCGCGCGGAACGCCGGCCGGGGCCGTGCGGGATAATGTCCGCATGCGGATCTCAGCCAGGGCGGACTACGCGGTACGTGCCGCACTGCAGCTTGCCGCGTCGCAGGACGACGGGCCGCTGAAGGCGGAGGCCATCGCCGACGCCCAGGACATCCCGCACAAGTTCCTCGAAGGCATCCTGAACGACATGCGCCGGGGCGGTCTCGTGCTCAGCCAGCGCGGCGGCAACGGCGGCTACCGGCTGGCCAGGCCGGCCCGGTCCATCAGCATCGCGGACGTCATCCGCGTCGTGGACGGGCCGCTCGTCTCGGTGCGCGGGGTCCGCCCGCCCGACCTCTCCTACACCGGCCCGGCCCAGTCGCTGCTCCCCCTGTGGATCGCGCTGCGGGCGAACGTGCGCGAGATCCTCGACGGCGTGTCACTCGCCGACGTCGCCTCGTCGGAGCTGCCCGCCCCGGTGTCCGAGCTGACCCGGACCCCGGGCGCCTGGACCAATCCATGAGCTCCTGACCTGCGTTTTCTCGTATCACGAGACTGAGGCGTCCACTATCTGGTCTCCCTCTTGGGGCGGGTGCCGCGTTCTGCCAAGATGCCTACCAACCAGGTGGGAAAACTAGGAATCCAGGGAGGGTGAAACCGTGCGAGCACTGCACCACGCACACCGGACGCCGTCCCTGATCTCCCGCCGGCACATCGATCTGGTCCGCACTTCCAGCGCCATCTGTCAGCCTGCCTGACGGCCCTCACCAGGCCTGGTCGAACAGGCAGGGCACAGCCGGGCGCCGTGCCGCCGCCCGCTCGTCACGCCGGCCGGACCTCGATGCTCCGGGCCGCCCGACGGCCCGCCGCTCCCCAGCCTCCGACCGTGATCCGGCCACCGACCGCCGCGCGCGGGTGCCGTGTGTACCGGTGGCTTCTGAGACGCCCGTCTCACCTTCTTGAACCCATCCCGTGAAAGGACACCTCCGTGTCTGCCGCAAGATCGCTCACCGCCCTGCGCGCCATCGCCGTCACCGCGACGCTCCCGCTGCTCCTCACCGCTTGCGGCTACGGGTCGGAGGCCGAGAAGAAGGACGAGAAGCCGGCCGGCGCCACCGCCGCCGAGGGCGGTCAGAAGCTCTCGGCGTCCGAGGTCCGCATCGGGTACTTCCCGAACCTGACCCACGCCACCGCCCTGGTCGGCCTCCAGGAAGGCCTGATCGAGAAGGAACTGAACGGCACCAAGGTCAAGCCGCAGTCCTTCAACGCCGGCCCGTCCGAGATCGAGGCCCTCAACGGCGGCTCCCTCGACATCGGCTTCATCGGCCCCTCGCCGTCCATCAACGGCTACGTCAAGTCCAAGGGCTCCAACCTCCGGATCATCTCCGGCTCCGCCTCCGGCGGCGTCAAGCTCGTCGTGAATCCGGACAAGATCAAGACCCTGGACGACCTCAAGGGCAAGAAGATCGCCACCCCGCAGAAGGGGAACACGCAGGACGTCGCGTTCCTCAACTGGATCGCGGAGAAGGGCTGGACGGTCGACCCCGAGTCCGGCAAGGGCGACGTCTCCGTGGTCCGCACCGACAACAAGGTCACCCCGGACGCCTTCAAGCAGGGCTCCATCGACGGCGCCTGGGTCCCCGAGCCCACCGCCTCCAAGCTCGTCTCCGACGGCGGCTCCGTCCTCCTCGACGAGACCTCCCTGTGGCCCGACAAGAAGTTCGTCATCACGAACATCATCGTGTCCCAGAAGTTCCTCAAGGAGCACGCCGACGTCGTCGAGGCCGTCCTGAAGGGGACGGTCAAGACCAACGAGTGGATCAACGCCAACCCCGATAAGGCGAAGGCCTCCGCCAACGCCAAGCTCAAGGCCGAGAGCGGCAAGGAGCTGGAGGCGAAGATCCTCGACCCGGCCTGGCAGAGCATCCTCGTCACCGACGACCCGCTCGCGAGCACCCTGAAGACGGAGTCGGACTGGGCCGTCAAGGCCAAGCTCCTGGAGAAGCCCGACCTGGCCGGCATCTACGACCTGACGCTCCTCAACAAGGTCCTCAAGGCCGCCGGCAAGCCCGAGGTCTCCGACGCCGGCCTCGGCGCCAAGTAGGCTCCCCGGCACACCACGCACAGCGGCACCGGCTCCACCGAGGCAACGACCTCCCGGGGCCGGTGCCGTCGTGCGTGGCGGACAGGACGGCGGTCTTGACACCCGCGCCGACGCGCGCCGACACTCCAGAACGGCGAATCCTGGTGAACCGGTAGGGAATCATGGGCTGTTCAGCGCTGGACCGCGGCACCGACGGCACCGTCCGTGCCGCCGCGCCGGCGCTCCCGCTGCTCACCTCCCGCCGCCACATCGACCTCCTGCGCGTGTGCAGTGCGGCGAATCCCCCGCACCCCGGCGGCCCCGCGCCCGCCCACCGCTGACCCGCGCCCACTCGCCCTCCGGACACCCGGCCGCGCCGAACCCGCCGCCGGCCGTCGTCGTCGCATGCCCCGCGCCCGAGCACCCCAGGGAGAAGCATGTCCACCACTCGCCCGACAGCCGCCCCGTCCTTCCGGAGCAGGATCGGCCGTGACGCCCGCAGCGGCTACCCCGCCGTCCCCCACCGCTACCGGCTCCACCTCTCGCCGTCCGGCCCGTCCTGTCTGCGGATCGCGGTCACCCACAGCCTGCTCGGCCTGGAGGACGACCTCCCGATGACGCTGCTGCCCGCCGTACCCGACGCGCCCGACGGCGGACACCTGGCGCTGCGCCCCCTCTTCCAGGCCAGCTCGCACCGGTACCCCGGGCCGGCCGTGGCACCGGTGCTCGCCGACTGCTGGACCGGACGCATCGTCAGCACGTACGCCCCGGACATCCTCCAGGACATGGGCAGGCTCTTCGGAACCGGCAGCCCGCGGCTGTACCCGGCCGGTACCGACGAGCGGATCGGGGCCGTCGGGCGGCTCTGCGAGCAGGGCATCAACGCGGCGGCGCAGCGCGCCGGCCAGTCCGGCACCGACCCCGCGGTACGCGAGAGCGCGCTCACCACCCTGCTGCGCGCGCTCGGCGCGCTGGAGCGCCGGCTCGCCTCCGCCGCGTATCTGCTGGGCAGCGAACTCACCGCCGCCGACGTCCAGTTGTGGGTGACCCTGGTACAGCTGGACACGGTCCACCGCTGGCACCTGGACGCGGCCGCGGTGTACCGGCTCACCGACCACCCGCACGTGTGGGCGTACGCCCGGCGGCTGGCGGCCCACCCCGCCTTCGCACCCCACCTCGACCTGGAGGGCATCGCCCTGCGCCACCACGCGCAGTGCCGCGGCAGCGAGGCCGCCGGCGCGGCGGTGCGGATCGTGGACTGGGCGGGCCACGTCCCGTCCCCCGGAACCGGCCCGGTCCGCTCCTCCCACCGCTGACCCGCCCGGCAGCGACCGGACCCGGTACCGACCTGAGCACGCCGAACGGCCCCGTACGCCTTCCGAGGCGGCGGGGCCGTTCCCCATTTCATCCGCCGTACATGGAACCGGGGTTCCGCTGCGCCTACGCTCGTCGCCATGGCAGCAGGAACCCTCACCTCGCGCCGCCACGTCGACCAGGGTCTCGTGGCCAGCGCCCTGTGTACGGCCGCCCCGGCGCGCTGACCGCGCCCCTTTCCCCTACTACGGGATCCCCACCTGGCGCCCGGCGCCCGACTCCCGTCTCTTCCCCCGCGCACCGCGGCCCCCGCCGCCGTGCGCCCATGCGCCGACGCACCCAGGAGGAACAGACAGCATGAGCGAGAACAGACGACACCCGGTGAGCCGCCGCGGCTTCCTCGGCGGCGCCGCCGCCGTGGCGGCCACCACCGCCCTTCCCGCCGCGCAGCTCGCCGCCGCGGGCCCGGCGGCCGCCGCGGCCGGCCGTCCGAACATCCTGCTGATCGTCACCGACGACCAGCCCAAGCACACCGAGTGGGCCCTGCCCAAGACCGTGGCCTGGCTCGCCGGCCAGGGCGTGAAGTTCACCAACGGGCACGTCACCACCCCGCTCTGCTCCCCCTCGCGGTCCAGCGTCTTCTCCGGCCGCCACGCCCACAACCACGGCGTGCGCAACAACAAGGCCTCGTACTCGCTCGACCAGAGCACCACCGTGCAGAAGTACCTCAAGCAGGCGGGCTACCGCACCGGCCTGTTCGGCAAGTACCTCAACTCCTGGACCCTGGGTGACAATCCGCCGCACTTCGAGGAGTTCGCCCTCCTCCAGCCCGGGTACGTCGACGCGCAGTGGAACATCAACGGAACCGTCCAGACCGTCAACGGCTACACCACCACCGTCATCAAGAACCGCACCCTGAACTTCCTCGACAAGGCCGCCACCGACACCCGGCCCTGGTTCGCCTACGTCACCCCGTACGCCTCCCACGGCCCGCGGACCCCCGAGGCGAAGTACGCGGGCACCGCCGTCCCCGCCTGGAACGGCCGCCCCTCGGTCCCCGAGGCGGACCGCAGCGACAAGCCGGCGTACATCAGGAACGCCACCGGCACCCTCGCCGACGGCCAGGCCATCCGCGCCGAGCAGCTGCGCACCCTGCTCTCCGTCGACGACGCGGTACAGGCCTTCAAGGACAGGCTCCAGGCGCTCGGCCAGCTCGACAACACGCTCGTCGTCTACATCGGCGACAACGGGTTCAGCTGGGGCGACCACGGCTGGACCGCCAAGTCGGTGCCCTACCGCCCGGCCCACGAGGTTCCCTTCTACCTCTCCTGGCCGGCCGGGGGCCTGGGAGCGGGCACCCAGGACGACCGGATCGTCGCCAACATCGACATCGCCCCGACCATCCTCGACGCGGCGGGCATCACCCCGGCCGCGTCCCAGGACGGGCGCTCCCTGCTCTCCTCCCACAGCCGTGACCACCTGCTGGTGGAGTGGTGGAAGCAGGGCACCGGCGCCGGAGGGGCCCCGACCTGGTCCTCGTACGTGGCCAAGGACAAGCAGTACACCGAGTACTACGACCTGACGACGGACGCGAACGGCACGGTGTCGGGCACCGGACAGGTCAAGTTCCGCGAGTACTACGACCTGGTGGACGACCCGTTCCAGCTGGTCAACAAGCTGTACCAGGCCACGCCCGCCCAGGAGCAGGCCCTCGGCATCCCGGCCCTGGCCGCACAGCTGCACGCCGACCGCACCGCCTGACCTCCACCGCCCGACCCGCACCATCGGCCGGGCACCGCGCCACCACGCGCCGGTGCCCGGCCTCCCATCGTCCCCACGGAGCCGACATGCCCGCCTGCTGCACCCCCGGCCACGAGCACGCCCCGGTGCTCACCCTCGCGCCGCCGCCCCCCGCGGCCCCGCCCTCGCGGGTGGCCCGGCAGCTGCTCGCCCTGCCCGGCGGGCGCTTCCTCATGGGCACCGACGACCCCGACGGCTTCCCCGCCGACGCCGAGGGGCCGGTCCGGGAGGTGGTCGTGGAGCCGTTCCGGATCGCGGCGACGACCGTGACGAACGCCCAGTTCGCCACCTTCGTCAAGGCCACCGGACACACCACCGAGGCCGAACGGTTCGGCTTCTCCTTCACCTTCGGCGCGTTCCTCGCCGACGGGGTCGCCGCCGTGTCCCGCCCGGTACCGGGCGTTCCGTGGTGGCGGGCCGTGGAAGGTGCGTCCTGGCGCAGCCCCGAGGGGCCCGGCTCGCACGTGACCGACCGGCAGAACCATCCCGTCGTCCACGTCTCCTGGAACGACGCGCAGGCCTACTGCGCCTGGTCCGGCACCCGGCTGCCCACCGAGGCCGAATGGGAGTACGCCGCCCGCGGCGGGCTGGAGCAGCGGCGCTACCCGTGGGGCGACGAGCTGACTCCCGGGGGCCGGCACATGTGCAACATCTGGCAGGGCGAGTTCCCGGTGCTGAACACCGGTGCCGACGGGCACGTGTCCACCGCCCCGGTGAAGTCCTTCCGGCCCAACGGCTTCGGCCTCTACAACACGGTCGGCAACGTGTGGGAGTGGTGCGCCGACTGGTTCACCCCCGGCGAGCGGACCTCGCGGGCGATGCGCGGGGGCTCGTACCTGTGCCACGACTCCTACTGCAACCGCTACCGGGTCGCCGCCCGCAGCTCGAACACCCCGGACAGCTCGACCGGGAACATCGGGTTCCGGGTGGCCGCCGGTCCCGCACGGGCCACCCGGAACGCCCCTTCCGGGATCAGGAGACGGTGACCCGGGCCAGGGCCCAGGAGGTGTGGTCGAAGGAGGTGCGGTCGTTGGCGTCCTCCACCACCAGCCGCAGGACGCGTACGCCGCGCACGTCCAGGTCGACCGCCACCGGACCACCGGCCGCCGTGAGGGTCGGGGTGGTCAGCAGCAGGCGGCCGTCGCCGTAAACCCTGGCCCTGGTGGCGCCCGCCGCGCTCTGCTTCGCGGAGAAGTCGTCGATGCCGACCAGCGCGGTGAAGCGGGCGCCGGCGCCGCCGAGGTGGTAGGCGATGTCGCTGGGGGCGTGGACGCCGAGGCCCTTGGCGTAGGTGGTGCCGCCGAAGGAGATCGGCGGGCCGTCCCCGGCGGCGTTCTTGCCGTTCGAGGCGTCGCGTTCCACCGGCCCCCAGCCGTTCGCCGCGCTGATCCAGGCGAGGTCGGAGAGGTAGGAGTCGCGGGTGGGGGCCGGCGGCGGGGTCGGCACGGTGCCCACGGCCGCGTAACGGACCGGGCCGCCCGGGGCGGTGGCGGTGCCTTCCGCGGTCAACGGCCATGCCGTCGCGGGGGCGGCGTCCGCAGGCGGGGTGACCCGCCAGGACACGGTGAGCCGGCCGCCCGCGGCGAGCTGCTCCGCGGCAGCCGGGGAGGTGGGGGTCACCGCCCATCCGGCGGGGGCGCGCAGCCCGATCGCGGCGGCGGTCCAGGCCCGCGAGGACCCGTTGTCGAGGGTGGCGGTCACGGTGAACGCCTCGCCGGGGACGGCCAGGGCGGGCAGCGCCAGGCGCGCGCCGAACGCAGTGCGCGGGTAGGTGTCCTTCCAGGAGGCTCGCATCAGCGCCACCAGCTCCGCGGCCCGGGCCGGGTACGTGCCGGCGAGGTCGCGGGTCTCGCCGGGGTCGGCGGCCAGGTCGTACAGCTCGACCTGCCACTTCGCGTCGGGGAGGGCGTGGTCGCGTTCGGGTGCGAAGCGCACGGCCTTCCAGTTGTCCCGGCGGGCCGCCTCGGCGAGCCAGGTGGCGCGCTTGGCGTCCTGGGCGTTGGCCCGGCTGGTGACGCCCAGTTCGTCGCGGAACCAGTACAGGTGTCCGTGGCGGGCCGAGTCGGGGCTGCCTGCGAGCAGGGGCGCGGCGGACAGTCCGTCCACGTCGGCGGGGGCGGGGGCGCCGCCGAGTTCGGCGAGGGTGGGCAGGACGTCGGTCAGGGGGGTGGGGCGGTCGCTGGTGCCGGGCCGGACCCGGCCGGGGCCCCAGGCGATGAGGGGGATCCGTACGCCGCCCTCGTAGAGGTTGCGCTTGTAGCCGCGCAGCGGCCCGTTGGCGTCGAACAGGTCGGGATTGACCCCGCCCTCCTCGTGGGGGCCGTTGTCGCTGGTGACGAGGAGGACGGTGTCCTGCTCCAGGCCGAGGGAGCGCAGCCGGTCGACGACCTTTCCGACGAGGGCGTCGAAGTGGCTCACCTGGGCGGCGTGCCCCTTGTTGGCGGCGGTCCAGGTGCGGTCGGCGTAGGCGCTGGTGTCGGGGACGTCACTGGGGGCGTGCGGGACGTTGGGGGTGAGCAGGAGCAGGAACGGCTGTCCGGCGTTGTCGGTGATGAACTCCAGGGCGCGCCGCTCCAGCAGGTCGGGGGCGTACACGGCCTTCGCGCCGCCGGTGTTGGCGGGGATGGGCTCCTTGGCGTCGTTGTGCCAGAGGTACTCGGGGTAGTACTGGTGGGCGTGGCCGTGGTCGATGTACCCGTAGAACTCCTCGAAGCCGCGGGCGGCCGGGTGACTGTCCTGGCCGGCGGCCTCCGGCCCGAAGCCCCACTTGCCGATCACGGCGGTCCGGTATCCGCGCGCCCTCAGCACCTGGGCGAAGGTGGTGTCGGCGGCGGTGAGGGAGCCCTGGCCGCCGGAGGAGGGGTTGGCGCGGACGGTGGCGTGGCCGGTGTGGAGGCCGGTGAGGAGGGAACCGCGCGAGGGGGCGCAGACGGCGGCGGTGGAGTAGGCGTCGGTGAAGCGGAGCCCTTCGGTGGCGAGCCGGTCCAGTCGGGGGGTGGCGATCAGCTTCTGCCCGTACGCGCCGAGTTCGCCGTAGCCGAGGTCGTCGGCGAGGACCACGACGAGGTTGGGCGGCCGACTGCCGGGGGCGGCCGCCGGTTCCGCGGCCGCGGACCGGGCCGCGGTGGTGGCGAGGCCGAGCGCGGCGGTGGAACCGGCCAGGAACGTACGGCGGCTGGGCATGGCGGAGTGCTCCTCTGGGGGTGCGGGGACCGGTCGTGTGCGCCGATCATGGGCGCCCGGCCCCGCCAGGACCATGCACGGCGCATGAAGACCTTGTGACGGCCCCCGTCCCCCTGGCGGGCCGGCCACCGGGAGGTGGCCGGCCCCTGCGTGCGGTGTGGGCGGCGGGGCTCAGGAACAGCGGGTGGTGGCGCCGCCGTTGCTGAGGTAGGCGCCGTAGATCCACCCGAGGCTGGATCCGCCGGCGTCCCGGACCCAGGTCCACCTGTTGCCGTAGTCGTTCACCGCGTAGCAGTCGTAGTAGACCCTCGTGCCCTGGGACACGTATCCGACGGTGGTGCACGCCCCGTACGGGCCCGTGTGCACCGCGGCGCTGCCGGACTGGGACACCGTCCCGGAGCCGTTGTCCACGTTCTGGTGCGGCCAGTACGCGTTCCCGCAGGTGACGGCGGTCTCGCCGGGCGGAGCCGCCTGCGCGGGCACGGCCACCCCCGCTGCCAGCGTCGCCCCGAGGGCCGCGGTGACCAGGACGCTGTGAAGACGCATGGATCCTCCTGCGATCGATACCGGTTCTCGGACCGCGGGCGCTTCGCCCGCTCGTCCTCCAGGCTCGGCCGCGGCCCCGGGTACGTCGACTCGTTTCGGTCTGGCCCGAATCGAGGAGGCACGGGAAGAATCGCGGCGCCGACGTCAGGAGGGCGGATGCTCCGGCTTCATTTCACCGCGGCCGACCTGGCCAGGGTCCGCACCACCCTGCTGGGGCCGCTCGCGGAGACGGAACTGGCGCTGTGGAACCTCCAGTTGCGCGACCGCCGTGCCGTGTTCGGCAACTGGCGCTCCCGGACCGGCCCCCGTGTACCGGCCGACGGCCGTGATCTGGCCCGCTTCCTGGCCGGTCCGTCCGGCGGGCTCGTCGACCTGTTCAGCCTGCTCGGGCCCGCCGTCGGCATCGACGAAGCCGTGGAACTGCTGCGGAGCGTCCCCCGCCGGGAGCTGGCCGAGGAATTCACCTTCCACCCCGGCATGGCCCGCCGCCGGGCCCCGTGGCTGGGGCGGGTCCTGGAGGACGACGGCGATGCCCGGGAGAGGATGGCCCGGGCGCTGTCGCGGTGCCACGAGGTGGCCGTGGCCCCGTACTGGGACCGGATCCGGCACCACCTGGACGTCGAACTGACGCTGCTGGGACAGCTCACCGCCCGCAGCGGTGTGGCCGCGCTCTTCGGCCACCTGCACCCGATGCTCTGGTGGAAGGCACCCGTCCTGGAGATCCCCGGGTACCGGCACTGGCAGGCGGGCGGCGACCTGCACCTGGCGGGGCGGGACCTGGTGCTGGCGCCCTCGGTCTTCGGCGGGCCGGTGCCCCGGCTGTTCGCCCGTCGCGAGGGGCAGGAGGTCCTGCTGATCTACCCGGCGTTACGGGACCTCCCCGCCGCGAGCGCCATCTGGTCGGGGGCCGTGTACGGGCAGCACACCAACGCGGCGGTACCGCCGCCGCTGGTCGCGCTCCTCGGCCGTACGAGGGCCACCGTCCTGACGGCGGTCGCCGACCACGGCCTGTGCACGACCACCGAGCTCGCGGCCCACTCGAAGGTCTCCCCGGCCAGCGCGAGCGAACACGCGACCGTCCTGCGCCGGGCCGGCCTCATCACGGTCACCCGCGACCGCAGACACGTCCGGCACAGCATCAGCCCCGCGGGCCTGGCCCTCCTCGACACCACCGCGGCCACCTGAGCCGGGGCAGGTTCGCGGGAACTCCCGCCCCTGCCCGTCCGACTACCCGTACGTGGGCGGCGAACACCCGTCGCTCCACGCGGTGCGGGACGACGGGAAGGTACGGGATGGGCGGCCTGGATGTGCGCATGAAGGGGGTGGCCTGCCGGCACGGCCGGGTGGAGGCGGTCTCGGACGTGGATCTGGAGATCGCCGCCGGTGAGCGCGTGGCGCTCACCGGGACCAACGGGTCCGGGAAGACCACCCTGCTGCGCGCGGTGCTCGGGCTGCACCGCCGGACCACCGGCTCCATCTCGGTCGGCGGCCGGGAGACCGGGTCCGCCGCCGAGTGGGCCTGGCGCCGCCGCGCCTGCGCGTGGATCCCCCAGAAGCCGGCGGCCGGCCGCTTCCCCCTGCTCGGGCGGGAGCTCCTCGCGAGCAGCACGGCGCCCGGGCCGGCGACCGAGGCCGCCGTCCGGCTGGGGGTCGGGGCGCTGGTCGAACGGCCCCTGCACACCCTGTCCGGCGGGCAGTTGCAGCGGATGTACCTGGCCCGGGCCATCGGCTGCGTCGCCGCGGGCGCCCAGGTGCTGCTGGCGGACGAGCCCACCGCCGCCCTCGACTTCGACGGTCAGGCGGAGGCCGCGGACGTCCTGACCTCCCTCCCGGTCACCCTGGTCGTCGTCACGCACGACCGGGCGCTGGCCGCCCGCTGTGACCGGGTCCTGGAGATGGCCGCGGGCCGGTTGCGGGAGGTCCGGTGACCACGGCGACCCTCGCCACCGCCGACCTCGGCGCGCTGCTCCAGCTCGTCCCCGTTCAGCGGGCCGGCGTGGCCCTGCTGCTGGCGGCGGTCGGGCTGCCCGTGATCGGGGTGGTCATCGTCGGGCTGGACATCATGCCGGTGCGGTTCGCGATGATGCACGTCGCCCTGCTCGGCATCGCCGTCGGTCTGCTGACCGGTCTCGACCCCATGCTGTGCGCGCTCGTCGCGTGCGCCCTCGCCGGTGCGGGCGTCGCACCGCTGGCCCGTACACCGGACGGGATGTCCGGTGCGATGGGGCTGCTGATGAGCCTGGCGATCGCCGCGGCGCTGCTCCTCATGGCGGTGTCGGGGGTCAACGCGTCCGGCGCCTTCGCCCTGCTCTGGGGATCGGTCCTCTCGGTCGGGACACCGGACCTGATCGTCCTCGGCGTGCTCGCCGTCGCCGTGCCGGGCCTCTTCTGGTGGCGGCGCCGCGAGATCGGGCTGCTGCTCTACGACCGTGAGCTCGCCCAGTGCTCGGGCGTACCGGTCCGGGCCCTGACCGCCGCCCTGCTCGTCCTGGTCGCCATCGCCGTCGCCGGAGCGATCAAGCTGACCGGTGCGCTGCTGGTCGACGCCCTGACCCTGCTGCCCGCGCTCGCGGCACGCCGCCTGGGCAGCTCCCTGAAGTCGATCACGCTCTGGGCCGTCGGCATCGGCGTCGTGGTCAACCTGACCGGTTTCCTCCTGGCCCTGTGGCTGGACTGGCCACCCGGGCCGGTCCTCGTCCTGACGGCGGGGGCCCTCGTCCTCGCCGTGCATTTCATACCCGAACGGAGAATCAGCTCATGGCGCGCACCCGCGTCCGTATCCCTGCCCTCGTCGCGCTGAGCGCGGCACTCCTCCTGACCGCGGCGTGCGGCAGCGACAAGGCTTCCGAAGGCGCTTCCGGTGACGTGCCCACCCAGAGCGGCGGCGGCGAGGTGAAGAAGGACAAGCCCGTGGTGGTGGTGACCACCACCTGGGAAGGCGCCTTCGCCAAGGCCGCCGGCGCCGAGGACGTGAAGGTCATCGTCCCGCAGTCGGTGCACCACGCTCCCGACTACGACCCGAAGCCCTCCGACCTCGCCGCCGTCGCGAAGGCCGACTTCGTGCTCTACGCGCCGTTCGAGCCGTACGCGGCGAAGATCAAGGAGGCCGCGGGCTCCAAGGCGAAGCTGGTCGAGGTCAACCTCGACAACGACCCGGACAAGGTGAAGGCCGAGGTGGACAAACTGGGCGCCCTCTTCGGCACGGCGGACGCCGCGACGAAGTGGAAGGCCGGCTTCGACACCGAGTGCGCGAAGCTGAACGAGGAGGTCCAGGCCGCCTGGCCCGGCGGCAAGAGCCCCTCCGTCGTCACCCAGGTCTTCACCGCCTGGTCGGCGAAGCTCGCGGGTGCCACCGTGGCCGGCACGTACGGACCCGAGGCGGTCACCCCGGCGCAACTGGCCGGGCTCTCGGCGAAGAAGCCCGCGCTCGTCCTGGACAACGCCCACATGTCCGCCGGAACCGTGCTCCCCGACTCCGGCGCCAAGCAGGTCAAGATCGTCAACTACCCCGGTGAGGACCTCGACCTGCTGCCCGTCTACCGCAACGCGGCGGCCGAGCTGAAGAAGGCCATGGGCGCCTCCTGACCCGGGCGCCCCACCGGAACGGGAACGGGCCCGGCAGCCCCAGGCTGCCGGGCCCGTCGGTCATCCGGCCTGGGCGAGGGGCGCCGCCCGGGGCAGCCGGTGGAGGGCCCCCGGACCGCTGCCCGTCAGGCGTGCGCGCAGGGCCGCCCGGTCCGGCTTGCCGGCCGCCGTCAGGGGCACGGCCTCCAGCACCAGGAGCCGCTCGGGGTGCTTGCGGCGCTCCAGGCCCCGCCCGGACAGGTGCTCGCCCAGCGAGTCCAGGGTCGGGGCCTGCGGGCCCCGGGCCACCACGCAGGCCGCCAGCCGCTCCCCCATCAGCGGGTCGGGAACGCCCACGCACACCACGTCGCGTACCTCCGGGTGCGAGCTGAGCTCGCGTTCGACCTCGGCCGGGCTGATGTTGGCACCGCCGCGGATCACGATGTCCTTGAGCCGGCCCACGACGTGCAGGACGCCGTCGGCGTCCAGGTAGCCGAGGTCTCCGGTGCGGACCCAGCCGTCGGGCGTGCGGTAGCGGGCGTCCAGGTCGGGGGCGCCCACGTAGCACAGCGGTGTCATCGGCCCCCGGGAGATGATCTCCCCGATGTCGCCGTCGGGCAGCGGGGCGCGGGTCTCGGGATCGGCGATGCGGATCTCGGCGACCCTGGGGTCCGGGTGGCCGGCCACGACGCCCGACGCGTCGGTCGGGGGGACCGTCTGGGCCAGTCCCGTATGGCAGTTGACCCCGTCGGCGGACCCGTAGAGGTTGACCACCGGGCAGCCGAACGCCTCCGCGGCGGCGGCGGCCGTCGTCTCGTCGAGGGGGGCGCCGCCCAGGACCAGGGCGGTCGGCGCGGGCAGCCGCTCCCCCGTCGCGTCGAGGCGTTCGATCATCATGCGGACCATGGTGGGCACGCCCAGGACGTGGGTCGGCCGGTGCTCGCGGACCGCCGCGAGGGCGGCGTCGGGCGAGAAGTGGTCGAGGAGGACCAGCGTTCCGCCGTGCCGGGCGAGGGTGACGGCGGTCCCGTTGGACCCGAAGGCGGAGGCCAGCGGTACGAGGAAGAGGCAGCGCGGCGGGGTGCCGTCGGGGATGAGGGAGGCCAGGAAGTTCCCCCGCCCGCCGGCCAGCGCGTTGTGCGAGTAGGCGATCATCTTCGGCTCGGCCTCCGAGCCCGAGGACACGAGGATCCGGGCCGCGCCGTCCGGGTCCGGGCGGGCCGGGACGAAGCCGGCGGGATCGCGGCGCACGAGGGCCTGCCAGGGGACCGTTCCCGCGGGCGCGGGGCCGGGGCCGACCGCGACGACGTGCCGGAGGGCGGGCAGGGCCCGTGCCAGCGTCCGCAGGTCGGCGGCGTGGTGGAAGCCGCGGTGCTCGGTCGCGGCGATGACGGCGACGGCCTCGGCCCGGCGCAGCAGGCACTCGGCCTCCAGGATGCCGCGTCCCACGGGGAAGGGCAGGGCGACGGCGCCGAGGGCGGCGAGGGCGAGGTCGGCGATGACGGCGTTCCTGGTGTCGGGGAGCTGTACGCCGACCACGTCGCCCTCGCGTATGCCGAGGTCTCTGAGGCCGGTGGCCAGACATCGCACCTTGCGGTCCAGTGCGGTGTAGCAGAGCGTGCCCTTGGCGTCCAGGACGGCCGTGTGGTGCAGGTCCGCGATCTGGCGGGCCCGGAAGAGGCTGTAGAGGTCGAGGTCGGGGCAGGTGCCGTCGGCCGCCCAGGAGCGGCGGAGTTCGGCGGGCAGCAGGTCGTGCAGGTCGACGGTCATGCGAAGCTCCAGGGTTCGGGGACGGCGGGGGCGCCGTGCGCGTCTCGGCTGATCGAGCCGCCGAAGCGCGGGTCGTGGTGCAGGTCGGCGAGGTCGGTGGTGACGGCGGTCGCGGTGAGGCCGTGGGCGGTCAGCAGGGCAAGGGCGTCGGTCGTGGGGAGGTCGCGCAGGTCGTACGCGGCCGCGGCCGCCGCACCGCGGTCGGCGGGGGCGATCCAGCCGTCGGCCGTCGGCAGGGGGTGCCGGAAGCCGGCGCGCCGGCGCGGGTCCTGACCGCGCGCCGCCCTCCGCAGGGCGGGTGCGGTCAGGGTGTCGGCGGCGCCGAGGAGCGAGGAGTCCACCCGGACGCCGCGGCCGGTGCGTTCGCGCAGCAGCAGCCCCGCGAGGACGGCCTCGGCGCCGTGCAGGCCCCCGAGTACGTCGAGCAGGGTCATCAGGGAGGGTGCCGGGGGCTCGCCCCCGGGGCGTACCGCCTCGCCGACCCCCGTCCGGGCCTGCACCATGAAGTCGGTCCCCATGGGGGCGTCCCGGAGCCGGCCGGCCCAGCCGCTCGTGTACGCGTAGACCAGGGCGGGGTTGGCGCGTGCCAGGTCGTCGGCGTCCAGGCCCAGCTCGGCGGCCTTGCCCGGCGCCCAGTTGTGCAGGAACACGTCCGCCTCCGCGGCCATCTCGCGGAGCCTGCGGCGGTCGGCGGCGGCCTTGATGTCGATTTCGACGGCCCGCTTCCCCCGGTTGAGGGCGAGCCAGCGCGCCGAGATCCCGGAGCAGGCGGGCGGCATGCCGCGCAGCGGGTCGCCGCCCGGCGGCTCGATCCTGACGACCTCCGCGCCCAGCAGGCCCAGCAGGTGCGCCGCGAGCGGGGCCTGGATGCGGCGGCCCGCCTCCAGGACCGTCAGACCGGCCAGCGGCCGGCGGGAGGAGGCCCCGGCCGGCGTACGGGGGCGCGGAGCAGCGGGGTCGCCCGGCAGGGGCCGCAGCGACCAGGGCGCGGCGCCGTCGGCCTCCAGGGCGCGTTCGGCCAGGGTGCGCAGTACGCACACCTCGGCGCCGGAGGCCGCCGCGGCCTGCCGGATCCGCGGGAGGGGGTGTGCGCGGGTCACGGCGTGCAGGGCCTGCGGGAAGGGGGCGCAGGCGGTGGCGTAGCGGAACTGGAACGGGCGCCATCCGGCGCGCATCGCGTCGGCCGGGGCCCCCAGCGCGCGCCAGAACGCGGCCCAGGCGCCCGGGTCGAGGGTCTCCAGCTCGAAGAGCACTCCCTCGGCCGAGGTGAAGGGCGGGCCTCCCGGGGCGACTTCGGCGGCCTCGCCCTCGTCGGCGCCGGCCGCGGCGAGGTACTGGGACACGGCGAGCAGCCCGGCCCGGTCGGCGCCGGTGGTGACGTGGGCGGGCCCTGCGCCCCGGGCCTGCCCGACCAGACCGGCGAGCAGTCCCTGGACGGTGAGGACGGCGGTTGCGGTCGCCGCGTAGTCGGCGGCCAGGCCGCGCGGGGCGCCGTCGCGGCGGCCGTGGACCGCCATCATGCCGGTGGCGGCCTGGACGGTGGCCTCGTCGACGAGCCCGCTGCCCGGGGCCGCCCAGGCGGCGGTGGCCCGGGCGGGCTCGAAGCCGCCTCCGGAGAGCGTGATGCCTCCCGGAGGGCCGTCGGCGGCGGGCCCGTACGGCGTCGCGCCGAGCAGGCTCAGGTGCTCGGCGACGACGTCGGTGATCTGCGGGGGCCCCGAGACGGTGAAGCCCAGTGTGCCGAGCGGCCGGACCGTCTGCGTGGTTGCGGGGGACGCCATGCCTCTCCTCTCCCGGCGCGGCGGTGGCCGTCGCCCAGGTCGAACGGAACGCGGGAACTCCGAAGGGCGTTCACCCGACCAGTTCCTCGGACAGGGAGTCGGACGGCGGCTCCCGCGGGTTCCCGGGGAATGAGGAGGAACGCGGTGGCGGATTCGGCTGCGGCGCACGACGGTTCGGCCCAACCCGGCCTGCATGTCGATGAGTTGAGGAGGCTGGTCGGCGGGTTCGTCCGTACCCGGGTGTTCCCGTGCGAGCCGGTGCTGGACGCGGGCGGGGAGGGTGCGGCCGCCGCGCTCGCGGAGTTGCGGGCCGAGGCGCGGGCGGCCGGGCTGTGGGCGCTGCCGCTCCCGGCGGGACTGGGCGGCGGCGGCCTGGCCTTCCGCGAGTACGCGGCGCTCGCCGAGGCGGAGGGCGCCAGCGACCACGGTCCCGCCGCGCTGGGCTCCGCGCCGCTGCTCGACGTCACCATGCTGGACCGGCACGGCAGCCGCCGGGTGCGCGAGGAGTACCTGGAGCCGCTCGTGGCGGGCGGGTTGCGCACCTGCTACGCCATGACCGAGCCGGACGTGCCGGGCACCGACCCGTTCCTCACCGCGACCCGCGCCGAGGCCCTGCCGGGCGGCGGCTGGCGGGTCAGCGGCCGCAAGTGGTTCACCTCCGGTGCCGCCGGCGCCGACCTGGTCACCGTCATGGCCCGTACGGCCGGGGCGGCCGGCGACCGGGAGGGGCTGTCGCTCCTGCTGGTCCCGACGCGTGCGCCCGGGTTCCGCGTCGTACGGGAACTGCCCGTCCTCGGTTCGGCGGGCCAGTACGAGATCGAACTCGACCGGGTGCCCGTGCCCGCCGACCACCTCCTCGGCGCGGGCGGCGACGCCCTGGACATCGCGGGCGAGCGGCTCGCGCTCGGCCGCACCCTGCGCTGCCTGCGCTGGCTCGGGCAGGCCCAGCGGGCCTTCGACCTCATGTGCGCGCGCGCCGCGACGCGCGGCGGGTCACGGGGGCCGCTCGCCGGCCACCAGCTGGTCCAGCAGCACGTGTTCGACGCGCTGCTCGCGCTGCGCACCACCCGTCCCCTGGTGCACGAGGCGGTCGCGCTGATCGCGGCCGGACGGGACGCGCGTACGGAAGTGGGGCTGGCCAAGGTCGCCACCGCGCGGATGCTCCAGCGGGTCGCGGACTCGGCCATCCAGGTCCACGGGGCCGCCGGGCTCGGTCCCGACACGGCGCTGCCGGCCCTGTTCCGGGGAGGCAGGGCGGCCCGGGTCCTCGACGGTCCGGACGAGCTGCACATCACCTCGGTGGCCCGCCGGGTGCTGCGCGGCTACGGCGCGGGGTCCGGGGCCGCGTCAGGTTCCGGGTCCGGGGCCGCTACACGCCGGTGATGTCGACGAGGCCGTCGAAGGCCGCCAGTCCGAGGGCCAGGAAGAAGTCTCCCCAGATCAGTTCGTGGCGTACGGCCAGGCCCTCGGCCGCGTCGTAGCAGCCGTCCAGCAGCATTCCGGCCGGGCGCTCCGCGGCCCCGCCCCGCCCCGTGAGGTGGGTCCCGGCCAGTCGGCGCAGGATGGCCTCGGCCCGGCGCGCGCACGCCTCGGCCCCGGGCACCGCCGCCCGGGACAGCTTGAGCAGGGCCACGGCGGTGATCGCGGCGGCCGAGGTGTCGAGGGGGCCCCGCGGCCGGGACGCCCGGTCGGGCGGGACTTCCGGGCCCGTCAGCACCCCGGTCCCCAGCAGCAGTTGCCCGGACGCGCGGGCGAGCCGGCCGGGCCGGCGGCCGGACACCTCGGGGTGCAGCAGTGCGTCGGCCACGGCCAGGAGCAGCCAGGCCTCGCCGCGGCTCCAGCCCTGTTCCGGGTCCGCGCAGGGGTGCCAGCCCGTCGCCGGGTCGAACCGCCAGGCGGGCCGGGGGCGTCCGTACCGTTCCGCTCCCTCCGCGCCGAGGCAGAGGTCCAGGTGCCGGTGCAGGTGGGCGGCCGCCACGGCCGGGCCGCCGGAACCGGCTCCCGCCAGGAGGGGGACCAGCCCCGGTACGGCGTCCGCGCGGGCCAGCAGCCGGGGCCCGCCGAGCGCCGCGCCCCAGGGCACGACACCGGCCCCGGGGTCGTAGGAGTCCAGGCAGGCCCGTGCCGCCCGCGCCCGCAGCGCGACGGCTTCGGGGTCCGAGGGAGCGAGGGCCGTCCCGTACCAGAGGACGAGCCCCCGGGTGGCGGTGTCGGCTCCGGCCCACGGTGCGAGCCGGGCCGTGCACCGCGCCGCGGCCGCCCGGTCCGCCCCGCTTCCGGTGCGGCGGGCCCGCAGCCACAGCAGTCCGGCCCAGAAGCCGCCGGTCCAGGAGCCGCGGGCGGTCGTGGTCCACCGCCCGTCGGCGGGGTCGGCGTACAGCGGGAACCGGTCGCCGACCTCGGCCTCGGTGACCGTCACCCGGTCGAGGACGGCCGCGAGCGCCCGGCCCGCCCAGTCGCCGGAGGCCATGCCGCCGGAGGCCATGTCGTCGGAGGTCATGTCGTCGGGGACCCTGTCTTCGGAGATCCTGTCTTCGGTGGTCATGCCGGCTCCCCCGTCCGCGCGCGCCGCCGGTCCCGTACGGCCCAGAGGAACGCGACCGCGCCCGCCGCCGCGAACTCGACCGCGACCAGCAGCCAGCCGGACCCGTACCGCCCGCTCCGCGCGAGGAGTCCGAACAGCGGCGGTCCGACGGCGAAACCGGCGAAGAAGCCGGCCGCGACGAGCGCCGAGTCCAGTCCGGCCCGGCCCGCGGCCGAGCGCTGCATGACCAGCACCATCGAGACGGCGTTCCCGGAGACGGCGAACACCCCGACGGCCACGGCCCCGGCCCACACCAGCGGCTGCGCGAGGAACGCCCCGGCCAGCAGGGCCGCCGCGCCCACGGCACCGCAGGCCAGCAGGCCCGGCAGCCACTCGGCCCGGCCGGGGCGTGCGGCCTTCGACCATCCGACACGGCCGAGGACACCGGCGACGCCGAGGACCGCGACCAGGGCGCCGGCCACCGTCGGCCCCATCCCGAGGCCGCGCACCCCGTACAGGGCGAGGTAGGTGTTGACGGAGGCGATCCCGGCACCCAGGAACAGCGAGAACCCCGCCAGCCAGGCCGCCGTCCCCCTCGGCACGAACGAGGCCCGGAGGGGCGGCGCCTGTGCGACGGGCGGATCGGCGGGCAGCGCGCGCAGCGCCCACACCCCGGTGAGGAGGGCGGCGCCGGAGGCCGTCCACACCGCGCCCCGCCAGCCGAGTCCGCCCGCGAGGGCGGCGAGCGGCAGGCCGGCGGCGAACGCCCCCAGCTGCACACCGGACTGCTTGAGGCCGGTCACCGCACCCCGCCGGGCGGCCGGGACCGCGGCCAGGACCGCCTTGTTGGTGGCGGGGTTGGCCAGGGCCTGCGGTACGCCGCCCAGCGCGACCGCGCCCAGCAGCGGGCCCGCGCCGGGTGCGGCGCCGATCAGGGCGAGCGCGGCGGCGGAGACGAGGAGCAGGAGCACCAGCGAGCGGCGGGGCCCGATCCGGTCCACCATCCGCCCGCCGAGCGGGGACAGCAGGGCGGCCGTGCCGAACCCGACCGTGGTCGTCAGCCCCAACACCGGCTCGGACATTCCCAGTTCCTCCGTCATGCGCGGTCCCAGCGCCCCGAGCAGGAACAGTTGGAGCATCGAGAACGCCATGGCGCAGGTGAGCAGCGCGGTCAGGCGGCGGGCCGCCCGGTCCGGCGCGCCCGCCGCCTCGGCGGGCGCGGCCGCCGTCGTCCCCTCTGCCACCACGCGGATCCTCCACTCCCCCGATGCCGAACGTCACGACGACCGGGCAGGGGGTCGGACGGACCGGCCCCCGGGTTCCCCGCCCCTCCTGTGACCCGCACCACACCGGCGTGCGGTTTCGAGGCGCGCCACAGACACGGTCGAGAACTTGTCAGGAAGCGCGCACCCCCCTGCACGGCCCGGAAGGCTGGTGCGAGGATGAACCCGCCATGACGCCAGGTCACTGTTTCCGAGCCGGACGGGCCGCGATGTTCGCGGCCGTCTGCGTCCTGCTCGCGAGCGTCGGCCACGTGCTCATGTCCGGTATGGCCGTGCCCTGGTGGGCGATGTCCGCCGCGTTCGCGGGCACCGCGGCCACGGCCTGGTGCCTCGCGGGCCGGGAACGCGGGCTGCTCACCGTGATCGCGGCGACGGTCGCCGTCCAGGGCGTGCTGCACTCGGGCTTCTCCCTGGCCCAGTCGGTCCTGCACCCCTCCCTGCCGTCCGGCACCTCGTTCGCCCGCCAGTGGGCCGCGTACCTGATGTGCGGGGAGGGCACGGCGTCGGCGCTGTCCGTCCAGGAGGCGCGGAAGGTCGTGGACGACGCGGGGCTCGGCTCCCTCGTGCACGAGCCGCCGCCGGGCGCCGCCTTCGGTGACGCCGCCGCGCACGCCCACCACGGCATGCACGAGGTGCACGACGCTCCGGGCATGGCGGACGCCGCGTCCGCCGCCACCGGCGTCCTCCTTCCGGCGGGCGGCCACGACATGGCCGGCATGTCCCCGACGGGCATGCTCGCCGCGCACCTGCTGGCCGCCCTGCTCTGCGGCCTGTGGCTGGCCCACGGCGAGCGGGGCGCCTTCCGCGTCCTGCGCGCCGTCGCGGGTTGGCTCTGGACGCCGCTGTGCCTGCTCTTCGGCCTCGCCCCGGTTCCCGTCCCGCCGCGCGTCCGCGTACGCAGGGCACGGCGCCGCCGCACCCTGCGGCGGCTGTTCCTCGTCCACGCCATCACCTCACGGGGTCCGCCGACGGGAACCGCTGTCCTGTGACAGCCGGTTCCCCGAGCGTGCGCTGACGGCCCTTCCCGCGGCCCGTCGCCCCTCGGGCATCGGCCGTGCCCTCCGGCCGGCCGTACTCCCTTCACCGGTGCCGCCCGCGCGCGGCGCCGGACACCTTGCCCTTAAGGACCTGTGGCGATGACTACTGCCCTGCCCATGCCCATCCCCATGCCCACCCAGCGGCGTTCCCCCGGCGGAAGGCCGGCCCGGCACACCCCGGATTCCGACGCCGAGGTGACGCGACTGGCCCTCGCCGCGCGCGACGGGGACCCCGCGAAGGCCGACCGGCTCGTACGGGCCCTGCACCGGGACGTCTGGCGGTACGTGGCGTACCTCAGCGCGGACGCGCAGGCGGCCGACGACCTCACCCAGGACGTGTTCCTGCGTGCACTCGCCGCGCTGCCCCGGTTCGAGGGGCGTTCCTCCGCCCGCACCTGGATCCTGTCGATCGCCCGGCGGACCGTCGTCGACAGCGTGCGCCGGGCCGCCGCCCGCCCCCGGCTGTCTGACCGCGACGACTGGCAGGCGGCCGCCGAACGGAGCCAGCCGCACGGCCTCCCCGGCTTCGACGACGGGATAGCCCTGGCCGAACTCCTTGCCGCCGTCCCCGCCGAACGCCGCGAGGCCTTCGTCCTGACCCAGCTGGTCGGCCTCCCGTACGCCGAGGCCGCCGTCGCCGCGGGCTGCCCCATCGGTACGGTCCGCTCCCGCGTGGCCCGCGCCCGCACCACGCTGATGGGCCTGCTGGAGGACACCGGGCCCGCGCCGGCACCGTCGCCGGCCTGAGGTCCCGCTGCCGCCGCCCTCCGTGGGGCACCACCGGGGGCGGCGGCCGCTCCACCCCGTGTTTGCTCCGTCCGGGCCACGGCGCGCCGCCGTACGGCTATCGGGTGCGCCGACGGGGCACGTGTGGGCCGTGACAGAACGAAGGAACCACCGGTACGCGGTCGCCGTAGCCCGTCAGGACGGCCGTTGGCAGTGCACCCGCCTGGACCGCACGGCGCTCACGGGCCTCGACGAGGCGGTCGCCGCGGTCCGCGGCGCGGGGACCTCGGACGTGCTGTTCGGGTTCTTCAACGCGGACGAGTCGTTCTTCCTGGTCCTGCGGGTCACCCCGGCCGGGACGGCGCTGCTGCTGTCGGACGCGCGGGCGGCGCACCGGCACACGCTCGCCGCGCAGGCCGTGGACGCCTCGGGCGCCACCCCGCCCGACGCGGACGCGCCGGGCGCGCGCCCGGCCGGGGACCTGGGCATCGTCTCCGAACTGGGGCTGACCGCCGACGGGATGGCCGCCGTGCTGGCCGGCCCGGAGGGCCTGCCGGACGACCAGCTGCGGCTGATCGCGGAGAGGTGCGGGTTCGCCGCCGAATTCGACCGCGTGCGGTTGTGAGTGGAGTTTGTGGCTAGCTCCAATCATCGCCACTCGAATGCCATGACGTTCAGTCGATCGAACAAGCATTTGCGAGAAGATTGTCGAATCCCATCCGCAGATGCAGGATGTACCGTCTGGGTTCGCGGCCTGGAGGTCCTCTCGGGCCCGCTGCCCGCGTTCGTGCCCGAGGAAGCGCCCCCCGCGCTCAACGAGAAAGAGAACGAACGCGATGGCGATACCAGACCGGATGGACGAGCGGCTGCGGGCCCTCGGCCTGGTGGAGGCCCAGCGGAAGGCCGAGGCCCTGTTCGCCGAGGTCACCCGGCGCGGGCTGATAGCCGTCGGCACCAGCGAGTACGAGGCGACCGACCGGATCGGGGACCTGGCCAGGGAGCTGCTGGGCACCCGCGTACGGTGGCCCGGGCGGATCGTCCGCTCCGGCCCGCACACGGTGCTCCCGTACGCCGACGCACCGCCTGCCGACCGGATCGTCGCCGCCGGCGACACGGCCACCGCCCACCTCGGCCCGCTGCTCGCCGGGCAGGGCACCGACTTCGCCCGCACCGTCGTCCTCGGCGACGACCCGGCCCGGCTGAAGCTCCGCGAGGACCTCGCCGAGCTCTTCACCGCGGGCCGGGAGGCGTTCCGCGCGGACCCGCGGATCACCGGCCGGCAGCTGTACGAGGACCTGCGGGCCCTCGCCGCCAAGGCCGGCTGGACCCTCGGCGGCTGGCATGCCGGACACTTGGCGGGCGAACCCCCGGCCGCGGACCCGATGTGCGCGCGGGCCGACGCGTACGTCTGGCCCGACAACGACCTCCCGCTGCGCCGCACGACGCCGGACGGATGGCAGGCCCACTGGCTCCTGGAGGTCCACCTCGTCGACGAGCACGCGGGCTTCGGCGGCACGCACAAGGCCCTCCTCGACCTGTTCTGAGCAACGCGGGTCGTCGGGGACGTCAGGGACGCAGCCGGATCGGGTTGGTGAGGGCGGCCGGCGGGCCGGGGAGGGGTGGCGCCTGGGGCGGGTGCCGGACTTCCGCGCGGACGTACGCGGTGCGGGCGGACGTCGTACGCCATTCCAGGGACGCGGCCCCGGGTGCGGTGAACACCGGGCCCTGGTCCGTGACCAGGCGCAGCTCGCAGCCCTCCGCTCCGGTCACCGAGAGCCGTACGAGGACCTCGGTGTCCGGACCGGTCGGAGTCAGGGTCTCCCCGATGCCCGCGTGGTCACCCCCTGGGGTGACGGCGGTGAAGTCCAGGGAGACGGCGGAGGATTCGGCGGCGTAGGCGCGTCCGGCGCGCAGCCCGGCCAGTATCGCCTCGCGGGACAGGTCGTCGGCCAGGACGACGGTCTGGGGTCCGCCGATGCGGTCCGGGTCGCGGTGGTAGTCGCTGTGCGCGAGGGCGGGCAGCCACCGGTCGCCGTCCGCGCCGCCGCCCCCGCACAGGGTGGCGTCCCAGGAGGCCAGGGACAGCTCGTCGTCGGCCGTCCAGGGGCCGTTCCACACTTCGACGGCGTCGGCGTCGGCGAAGCCGAACTTCCAGGCGCAGCCGATGCAGGTGGCGTGCGGATGGGCGGGCACGACGAGGCCGCCCGCCTGCCGGACCGCGCGGGCGAAGCGCGCGAAGCGGCGGTCGCGGGCCCGGTAGCGCCAGTCGATGAAGGTGCCCGGGTCGGTGCCCACGGCGAGGACGTGGCCGGTGCGCGTGGTGATCTCCTCGCCGGTGAGGACGAGCAGGCCGCTGTCGGCGGCGCCGGCCCAGGCGGTGTGGGAGCTGTGGGTGTTGTGCTCGGAGGTGTTGATGAAGTCCAGGCCCGCGGTGCGCGCGAGGGCGATGATCTCGGCCGGGGTGCGGCGGCCGTCGGAGTGCACGGAGTGGACGTGGCAGTCCCCGCGGTACCAGGCCCGGCCGCGTCCGGGTATGCGCCGGGGCGGGTAGGCCGCGCGGGCTGGGGGCGCCGGCGGTCCGTGGACGAAACCGACGGTGATCTCGTAGGGCAGGCCCTGCGGGGCCACGGTGTAGGGGCCGAGGGCGATGTACCAGCGGCCGGGCTCCAGCGGGCCGGGGAGGTAGCCGGGGGTGGCGTCGTCCGTGCGGAGGAAGAACTCGCTGCGGGCGCCGCCGGACCACCCGCGGAAGCCGCGGCCGCCGAGCGCCGTGCCGTGCTGGTCGAAGAGGCCGATGTCGAGGGCGTTGCCGGGAGTGCCGGGCGGGGTGGGCGGTTTGTCGTACCGGTAGGAGACGCGTAACTCGCGCACGCCCGGCGGGACGTCCACCGGCACGTACACGAAGTCCGGGGCTCCGGGCGGGATCGTGCCGCGCAGGGTCGTGGTGGTGACCGGCTCGGGTTCCGCTGCCGCGGCGGCACCGGGCGCGGGTGCGGCGGCCGCGGGGGCGGCCGAGGCGGCTGCTCGTGCCAGTAGTGCTCGTCTGCTGAGGGCCATCGGCCCAGGATCCCGCCGGGAGATGAATCCGGCGTGAACACGTCAGAGGACGTTGACGGTGACGCTGGGCGAGAAGACGTCGCCCGACTGCACCCGCAGTTCCTCCGGGCCCTTGGTGTTCAGCTTGGCGTCCAGGGCGTAGCTGCTGCCGTTCTTGACGACGGTCTCCGCCTTGAGCGTGTTCCACTTCCCGTTCTTCTTGTGCTGGAGGACCACTTTGCCGCCTATCGGCAGGCCCTTGGTGCGGCCGGTGACGTGGACCTTGTCCCCGGCCTTCACTTCCGCCTTGTCCACGGTCATGGTCATGGCCGCCTGTTCGGCGCTCACGCCCGGGCTCGTCTTCGGGGTGGGCGTCGCGGCGGCGTACGAGGTGGCGGCGGCGCCCGCCAGCAGCGTCGCGGAGAGGGCGGCGGAGGCTAGGGCACGCAGGGTGGAGTTCACGGTGGCTCCCGTCTGGGGCTGGTCAGGAATCCCCCTCGCGCTTCCGAGGCTAACCAGCCGCCCGGTCGCGGGCACCGGCACACTACGCCGAACAGGTGAAGCGTGGAGCGGGTCACCTGGTGGGCACCCCGGGTCCTGCACGAGGACGGGGCGCGCGGGCGGGTCGGCTGATCCGCCCGGCCGGGCGGTCCGCGCCGCCCCGCGCACGACGGGAGCCGCGCCCCTGGCAGGGGCGCGGCTCCCGTGACGGCACGGCCGGGTTCAGCCGTTGTCGTCGTTGCCGTAGTCCTCGTCCGAGTCGGAGTGGTCGGACTCGGCGGTGACCTTGCCGGTCGCGGCGTCCACGGAGCCGTCCCAGGTCTTGCCGTCGGATCCCCGTACCTCCACGTGCCAGGACGCCGCCTTGCCGTTGTCGTCGGAGTCCCACTCGACGGTCCACGCCTCGCCCGGGTGGGCGGCGACGGCGGCCTTGACGGCCTGCTCGGCGGTGACCTTGGCGGCCAGCAGGTCCTTGTGCTCGCCCGCGTCCCCGTCGGTGTCGACGTTCTCCCGGGTCACCTTCCCGGTCGCCGCGTCGACCTTCAGCTCGGCGTGGCCCTTGCCGTCCTTGGTGATCACGTCCACGTGCCAGACGTTGGCTTCCCTGTCGAGCGACTCGATCACCCCGGGGTAGTCCTTCAGGGCCGCGGCGGCGGCCCCCTCCGCCGTGGTGTCGGCCAGCGGGGCGGTGGCGGCCGCCGGAGCCGTGCGTACCGCGTCGGCGGTTGCCGCGACGGCGGCCGCGGGGCCGCCGGCGAGCAGGACCGCGGCCGCGGCCGCGGGGCCGCCGGCGAGCAGGACCGCGGCCGCGGCCGCGGAGACGTACAGGTTGCGCTTCATGGGCTCGACCTCCTCAGGCCGGCCAGGGCCGCGTACTCGCGGTTGCCCGGTGCGGGCGGCCGGCAGCGAGCGTTCCCGCCCATTGTCCGGCCGGTCCCCGACGCCCGCCGCCCGAGGGGTGTCGGCCCGCGGGGGTTTACGCCGCGCACGCGCGGCAACACGCGGTCCATGAGGACTCACGCGCGAGCACCCAGCAGAGGAAGCGGTCGGGCGGGCCGGGCCGTGGCACTGGTGGCGGACGTGCTCGCGTTCGTGATCGGACTCTGGATCCTGCTCTACCTGTTGGGGGCGAACCGGGCCAACGGCCTGGTGGAAGTCGTCCACGACGCCGCGACACGGCTCGCCGGCTGGTCCTACGACCTGTTCACCTTCGACCGCGAATGGATCCAGGTGGTGGTCGGCTACGGCATCGCCGCCGCGGTCTACCTCCTGATCGGCCACGCCGTGGCCGGCCGGCTGTGCCGCCGCTGACCGGGCGGGATCCGGGCACCCCCGGTTCCGGCCGGCGCCGCCGGGACGCGGCGAAACCCCTTTTCGTCCCCTTGACGATATGACGACGCCCTCGTTATCGTCGCTTTGACGAAATAAAGGGGGGCCGTCATGGCCGACATCACCCGGCGCCTCGGATGGCGCCATCTGCGCTCCGCGCCCACCGCCCACATCCGCCACCACAGGCGCGGCCGGCTGGTCCACGACGGCCGGGGGCTCAGCTTCTGGTACCGGTCGCTCTCGGCGGCGCTCTCCGAAGTGCCGGTCGACGACCGGGAGCTGGCCATGGCCTTCCACGCCCGCACGGCCGACTTCCAGGACGTCACGGTGCAGGCCACCGTCACCTACCGGATCAGCGACCCGGCAGCCGCCGCGGACCGGCTCGACTTCTCCGTCGACCCGGACACCGGGAGCTGGCGCGGCGCGCCCCTGGAGCAGATCGCCACCCTGCTCACCGAGACCGCGCAGCAGCACACGCTGGACGTACTGGCCCGGACCCCGCTGGCCGCGGCCCTGGTCGACGGCGTCGCGTCCGTGCGGCGGCGGGTCGCCGACGGTCTCGCGGACGAACCCCGGCTCCCGGCCACCGGCATCGACGTGGTGGCCGTACGGGTCGTGGCGATCCGCCCCGAGGCCGAGGTGGAGCGCGCCCTGCGCACCCCGGCCCGCGAGCAGATCCAGCAGGAGGCGGACCGGGCCACGTACGAACGGCGGGCCGTCGCCGTCGAGCGCGAGCGCGCCATCGCCGAGAACGAGCTGGCCAGTCAGATCGAACTGGCACGGCGCGAGGAGCAGCTGGTCGACCAGCGCGGCACCAACGCCCGCCGCGAAGCGGAGGAGAAGGCGGCGGCGGACGCCGTACGGACCGAGGCCGAGGCCGCCCGCAAGGTCCGCCTCGCCCGCGCGGAGGCCGAGGCGGCCCGCGAGACCGGCGCGGCGCGCGCCGAGGCCCAGGCCGCCTGGCTGCGGGTGCACGGCGAAACCCACCCGGACACCCTGCACGCCCTGGCGGCGACCCGGCTGGCGGAGAACCTGCCGCGGATCGAGAGCGTCACCCTCTCCCCCGACGTGCTCACCGGTCTCCTCTCCCGGCTCGGCCGTCCGGACGGCGGGGCGGGCGAGTGAGCCTGGCCCCGCGGGCGGTGCTCGTGCACCGCAGGACCGAGTACGAGGAACTGCTCGCGCGGCACGGGACGCACGGGCAGGCAGCGTTCTTCCTCTCCAGCCGGGGCCGGTCGATCGACGAGGTGGCCCGCCGCCACGACCGCGCGCTGCAGGCGCTGCGGGAGGTGGCGGCGGCGGTGCCGCTGACCTGGCGCTCCACCCGGGTGGAGCGGGCGGACCTGGACCGCTTCCTGTTCGGCCCGGAGGACGTGGTGGTCGTGGTCGGGCAGGACGGCCTGGTCGCCAACACCGCGAAGTACCTCCGCGGGCAGCCGGTGGTGGGCATCGACACCGACCCGGGGCGCAACCCCGGGATCCTGGTCCGGCACCGCAGCGCCGACGCGGCCGCCCTGCTGGGCGCGGCGGCCGCCGCCGGGGGCCGGGCGGAGGAGCTGACGATGGTCGAGGCCGTCGCCGACGACACCCAGCGCCTCCTCGCCCTGAACGAGATCTACCTGGGGCCGCCCGGCCACCAGACGGCCCGCTACCGGCTGGGCCCCGACGGCGAGGACGGGCCGGGCGAGCCGCAGGCCTCCTCGGGGGTGCTGGTGGGCACCGGCACGGGAGCCACCGGCTGGCTGCGCTCCCTGTGGCTGGAGCGCGGCAGCACGGCGGAGCTGCCCGCTCCGTGCGACCGGCGGCTCCTGTGGTTCGTACGCGAGGCCTGGCCGTCGCCGGCGACCGGCACGACGAGGGTCACCGGCGAGCTGGGGCGGGGGCAGGGGCTGCGGCTGACCGTGGAGTCGGACCGGATCGTGGTCTTCGGCGACGGGATGGAGGCCGACGCGCTGGAACTGACATGGGGTCAGAGCGTACGGCTGGGCATCGCGGAGACCTCGCTGCGCCTGGTGACCTGAGCGCGGCGGCGGCCCGGGCGGGCCCCGGGCCCGGTCCCGGTCCCGGTCAGAGGCTGTTCCACCACTTGCGCCAGAAGTCGTTGCGGACGTCGCGCAGCCAGTGGTCGGCCGAGCAGGTCAGTTTGGCCACGCCCGGAAGGGGCTGGGGAACCGGCCGGCCGCACCAGCGGCAGGGCCGGGTGCGGCGTGCGTTCGGGAAGCGTGACCAGGACCATGACCTGACGCCGTGCCAACGTCCCTGCTCGTGCTCGGAGTTCGATGTGGACATCCCCCCAGTGAACCCGCACCCCCGGCCCGCTGCCACGGTCGGGATACTCAGGACGCCCCGTACCCGCTACTCATTCCTCTCCGGACGCTCCGGGTCCTGGAGGGGGAAGGCCATCACGCTGATGCCCAGGGGGACGGTGCCGGGCGCGTGGGGCCGCTGTGCGGCGTCGTGGAGCTCGACGGCGAGTTCCGTGAGCCGTCGCCGGGCGTCCTCCCAGATCCGGGGTTCCACCCATAGTTCGGCGTCGACGGTCACGCCCTCGCTCGCCTCCAGCCGGCGGCCGGCCCGCTCCCGGAGGGCGTGCGCCATGGTTTCGGCGAGCATCGGGGCTCCGTCGTGCCGGTCGGACAGCGGTGTGCCCCGGACGGTGCGGTAGCGGCGTTCCCTGCCGCCGCGACGCGTGCGCTCCTCGGCCAGTTCGACCAGGCCCACCGCGTCCAGGCGGCGCAGGTGCTGGCTGGCCAGCGCGTGCGAGACGTCCAGCTCGCGGGCGAGCTCGGCGGCCGACATGGGCCCCGGCCACAGGAGGCTGAGCATCCTCAGCCGCAGTGGATGGGCGAGGGCGCGGAGTACGGGGTCGGTATCGGTCACGGGGTCAGTAAACCCCAACCGGTGCCGACCACTCCCCTACCGCCAAGCAAATGCTTGGGGGTAGGGTGCGCGATCAGGCGCACCACGGCGAGGGGGACACGGATGAACTGGCGCACGCTCGAAGTCGTGAAGGACCGCAACGCGGGCCTCTACCTCGGCGGGGTGATCGCCTCCGGGTTCGGCGACTCGGCCATGTCGCTGGCCGCCGGCATCTGGGTCAAGACCCTCACCGGCTCCAACGGCCTCGCGGCTCTGGTCGGGTTCTGCCTGTGGCTGCCGACCTTCGCGGGTCCGGTCATCGGCACGGTGGCCGACCGGGTGCGCCGCCGCCCCCTCCTGGTGGCCGCCAACCTGGTCCTGGCCGCCGTGGCGACCGCACCGATCGCCGTGCGCTCCGCGGCGGACGTCTGGCTGCTGTTCGCGGTACTGACCCTGCTGGGGGCGGGCATGGTGCTGACCGAGGCGGCGGAGACCGCGCTCATGGCCGCCGCCGTTCCCCGGGAACTGCGCGGCGACTTCAACGGCCTGGTGTTCACCGCGATGGAGAGCACCAAACTCCTCGCGCCACTGGCGGGAGCCTGGCTGTTCACCGCCTTCGGCGGGCCCGCGGTGGCGGTACTGGACGCCGTCAGCTTCGTACTGGCCGCACTCGCCTTCCGGTTCATCCGCGTACCCGAGGAGCCCCCCGCCACCCGCGGGGAGCGGGCATGGACCGCCCGGACCGCCGAAGGCGCCCGCCACCTCTGGCGGCACCCGGTGCTGCGCCCGCTGGTCGTAGCGGGCGGGACGGCGATGGCCCTCTCCAGCCTGAGCAGTACGGCCACCTTCGCCGTGCTCGACACGGGGCTGCACCGGTCCCCGGCGTACGCGGGCGTCCTGACCGCGCTCCAGGGGCTCGGGTCGGTGGTCAGCGGGCTGGCGGCCGGTGCGCTGATGCGCCGGATGCCCGAGCGCGTCTTCTCGGCCGCCGGACTCTCGCTCTTCGCCCTCGGGGTCCTCGCGCGCGCCACTCCCTGGCTGCCGGTCGTGCTCGGCGGCAGCCTGCTGGTCGGGCTGGGCCTGCCCTGCGCGCTCATCGCGGCCATGACCGCCGTTCAGCGGGAGACCCCCGGCGAACTGCTCGGCCGGGTCGCCGCGACGGCCGGCACCCTGATGTTCGCGCCCACCGGGATCGCCCTGCTGATCGGAACCGCCATGGTGGCGGGCCTCGACCACCGTGTGCAGCTCCTCACCGCCGGAGCCCTGGGCCTGGCCGGGGCCGCCGCGCTCGCTCTGGCCGGCCGCGAAGGCCGTGACGCGGATGCCGGACCGGTCACGGCCGATGGGCGGCTCGCGTAGGGCAGTGGGGCGCGGTGGTCGCCTCAGGCGGGGTCGAGGAGGGAGTCGAAGGCCGTGGGGAAGTCCTGCCAGAACCCGCGCCCCGACGCGTACTCCGCCTCCGTCAGCAGGCAGGAGTCGAGGAGCCGCTCCAGCCCGTCCCGGTCGAGGGCGGGCGAGGTGAAGACCAGCTGCTGGCAGCGGTCGCCGTGTTCGGGGTCCCAGTCGAGCGCCGCCGCCGCCCGGCGCACCGGCGGGACCAGCTCCCAGGCCGCGTCCGGCAGCGACGCCAGCCAGGGGCCGGCGCCCTCCACGCACAGGGCTCCGCCCGCCGCGTCCCAGGCGAGCAGCGTGTCGGGCCGGTCGGCCAGCCAGAACCGGCCCCTGCTGCGGACGGCGGCGCAGCACAGCTCCTCCAGCGCCCGGTAGAGGCGTTCGGGGTGGAAGGGCCGACGGCGGTGCCAGACGAGCGTGGCGACGCCGTCCTCGTCGGCGCCCTGCGGCAGCAGCGCGCACGCGGGGTGCTGGGCGGCCGCCGCGGCCTCGACGTCGAAGCCGGCGAACGCGGCCCGGACGAGTTCGGCGGAACCGGCCGGTACCCGGCGGGCGGTGGGGTGGAGCTGGGCCAGGAGCGCCCGGTCCTCCTCGTCGGCCCGGTCGGCGTCCACGAGGGCGAGGACCGGGGCGTACTCCAGCTGGCGGGCCCAGGTGTCCCCGACGGTCCGCCGGTCGGTGGGGGCCGCCGCGAGGCCGGCTTCGGCCAGGTCGTCGCCGTTGCCGAGACAGGGCAGGACGAGCGCCGGGTCGACGGCGGTGATCACGTTCGTGAGGACGAGCCGGTCCCCGCCGTGCCCGGCGATGACCTCGGCCATGGCCTTCGGCTCGACCGAGTCCCACAGTTCGACCACGGCGAGCCGGGTCAGACCGCTGTCCGCCATGCGTTCCAGTTCCGGGACGAGGTCCTCGCGCAGCGCGCAGCAGGCGCAGTCGTTGACGAGGGGGGTGTCGTCGCGGGAGAGGGTGCCGGAGGCGTCGCGGACCACCCGGACCACGGTCCCGTCGGACGCCCCGGCCAGGTCGTGGTGGAGCGCCACGCTCCCCCGCACGGACCGCAGCAGGCCCTCGACGACCTCGGTACGCGCCTCGGAGTGCATCCCGGCGACGATCACGACGGGGAGCCGGTGTTCGCGTTCCATCACCGGGTTCCGTAGCGGCGCTGGAACTTCTCGACCCGGCCCGCGGTGTCGAGGACGCGGGCGGTGCCCGTGTAGAAGGGGTGGCTCGCGGAGGAGATCTCCACGTCGACCACGGGGTAGGTGTTGCCGTCCTCCCAGTCGACGGTCTTGTCGCTGGTGATGGTGGAGCGGGTGAGGAACGCGGTGCCGGAGGCGGTGTCGCGGAAGACGACGGGGCCGTAGGCGGGGTGGATGCCGGGCTTCACGGCGGGAACCTTTCGACGGTGGGTGGGGTGGCGGCGGGGCCGAGGGGTCAGCGCTCTTCGCGGAAGTCGACGTGACGCCGCAGGACCGGGTCGTACTTGCGCAGCACCAGCCGGTCGGGGTCGTTGCGCCGGTTCTTGCGGGTGACGTAGGTGAACCCGGTGCCCTCGGTGGAGCGGAGCTTGACGACCGGGCGGATCTCGTTGCGTGCCATGGGGGCCACTATATGGGAATGGTTTCCATTTTCAACACGGGGACCGGCACCGAGACCCCGACGGGAGGGACAGCACCCATGTCCGCGCACTGCCAACTGACCGGCGCCAAGCCGGGATTCGGCAACAACATCTCCCACTCGCACCGGCGCACCTCCCGCCGCTTCGACCCGAACATCCAGCACAAGCGCTACTGGCTGCCCGGCGAGGGCCGTCACGTCCGCCTGACGCTCAGTGCCAGGGCGGTCAGGACGGTGGACGCGATCGGCATCGAGGCCGCGGTGGCGCGGATCCGCGCCCGAGGGGGGAAGGTCTGATGGCCAAGCGGAGCAAGATCGCGCAGAACGAGAAGCGCAAGGCGATCGTCGAGCGCCACGCCGCACGGCGCGCCGAGCTCAAGAGGACGATCCGCCACCCGGCCTCCACGGCGGCCGAACGCGAGGCCGCCGCCGCGGAGCTGCGCAGGCAGCCGCGCGACGCCAGCGCCACCCGGGTGCGCAACCGCGACGGCGTCGACGGCCGTCCCCGCGGCCACATCCGCAAGTTCGGGCTCTCCCGCGTCCGCGTGCGGGAGCAGGCGCACGCGGGGTTCCTGCCGGGGGTGACCAAGTCCTCCTGGTAGGTGCCGCCCGCTCACCGGGCACCGGCTGGAGCACCCCCTGGAAATGGCTGGCAGGTGCATGACGAACTCACGTGATCCGGGGCTACTTTCTTAGAGCTTCCGGAGGGGCGGCCGTCCGAACGTCCGGGCCACCGACGGGCGGTGGCGGCGCCTCCCACGCCCCGGCTCCGCCCCAGGGGCCGGGCCCCCACACGTGAAGGAGCACCGTCATGTCCCTGGGCACCTGGCTGAAGGCCGGCACCTCCGCCGCCGCCCTGGTCCTCGCCGCGGCGACCGCCGCGACCGCGGCACCCGCGCCCGCGGCGATACCCGGCGCCGCCGCGGCGGCAGTGACGCTCCGCTACGACGACAGCCGGGCCGGCGGCTGGGAAGCCGCCATCGCGGCCGGGGTCGCCTCCTGGAACGCGAACGTCAGCAACGTGCGGCTGGTGAAGGCCGCACCCGGCACCCGGGCCGAGATCGTCATCGTGGCCACCACCGGCTGGCCGCAGGCCACTCTCGGACCGGTCCGTCCGGGGCGGCAGGTGCGCGTCGAACTCGGCGCGCAGGCCGTGGACCAGGGGTACGACAAGACGCGCATCGCGGCGCACGAACTGGGCCACAGCCTGGGCCTGCCGGACACCAAGCCGGGCCCGTGCACCCAGCTGATGTCCGGCTCCAGCGCCGGAACGGCCTGCACCAACGCCGTGCCGAACGCGACGGAGCGCTCCCGCGTGCAGTCCGCCTACGCGAACGGGCTCGCGGCAGCCGTGCCGGCCGACGGACGGGTCCTCGTCGACGCCCCCTGACGGGCACGACGAGGTGACGCCCGCCGCGCGCCCGTCACGGGACGGGTGCGCGGCGGGCGTCACCACCCCGCAGGATCCGCCCGGCGGCCCCGGCCGTCAGGCAGCGGCCTTCGTCCCGCGGCGGTTGAACGGGAGCTGGCGGCGGAGCCCGAACGAGATCATGCGCCGCTGAGGCGCCGGCGCTCGCCGAGGCCGACGGGCGGCCGCGGCCTGCCGGGCGTGGCGCGCTCCGGCGGGTCAGACGGCCTTGGAGAGGAAGGCCCGGGTGCGGGGGTGGCCCGGGGCGTCCAGGACGGCGGCTGGCGGGCCCTGCTCGACGACGGTCCCGGCGTCCATGAACACGACGGTGTCGGCGATCTCGCGGGCGAAGCCGATCTCGTGCGTCACGACGATCATGGTGGTGCCGGCCCGCGCGAGGTCCTTGATCACGTCGAGGACCTCGCCGACCAGCTCCGGGTCGAGCGCCGAGGTCGGCTCGTCGAAGAGCAGCACCTTGGGTTCGAGGGCGAGGGCCCGGGCGATGGCCACGCGCTGCTGCTGGCCCCCGGACAGCTGCCGGGGGCGGGCGTCCGCCTTGTCGGCGAGGCCGACCCGGTCGAGCAGCCGTCGGGCCGTCGCCTCCGCCTCCTGCCTCGGGCGCCGCAGCGCGGAGACGGGGGCCTCGACCAGGTTCTCCAGTACGGTGAGGTGCGGGAAGAGGTTGAAGTTCTGGAAGACGAACCCGATGCGGGTTCGCTGCCTCAGCACCTCCCTCTCCTTGAGCTCGTACAGCCTGCCGCGGGCCCTGCGGTAGCCGATGAGGTCGCCGTCCACGCTCACCCAGCCGCGGTCGACCTTCTCCAGGTGGTTGACGGTGCGCAGCAGGGTGGACTTCCCCGAGCCGGAGGGGCCGATGACGACGGTCACCTCACCGGTCCGGACGGTCAGGTCGACGCCGCGCAGCACCTCCAGCGGTCCGAAGCTCTTGTGGACGCCGCGCACGTCGACCATGACGTCGTTCACGGGCTCGCTCCTCATGCGTGCTCGGCCGGGTTGATCTGCGAGGCCCCGATCGCGGAGGCGCCGGTGCCCCACTTCTTCAGGATCCGGGCGTAGGTGCCGTTCCTGATCAGCTCGTTGACGGCGGCCTGGACGGCCGGGGTGAGCGGGGAGCCCTTCTTGAAGGCGAATCCCACGTCGAGGCGGTGGTACTCGCCCAGGAAGGTGGTCTCCGCGGCGGGCTGCGCGGCCTGGTGCCGCAGGCCGTTGACCGTCGACATGACGACGTCGATCCGGCCCTGCCGGAGTGCGGTGGTGACGGCTCCCGGTTCGGAGAAGACCTTGACCTCGTACGGCTTCTTCCCGGCGGCGAGGCAGACGCCCTTGCGTTCGGTGAGGGTCTTCTCGAAGGTGGTGCCCGCTCCGGTGCCGACGGTCAGTCCGCACAGCTGGACGAGGTCGGTGACCCGTGTGGTGAGGCGGGTGCTGCCCGTCTTGACCGCGAAGCCCTGACCGTCGTTGACGTAGGTGACGAAGTCGACGGTCTTCAGGCGTTCGGCGGTGACGCCGAAGTTGCCCGTGCCGAGTTCGTACTTGCCGCTGCCGAGGGCGGGCAGGATCGTCTCGAACGAGGCGTCCTGCCGCTCCAGCTTCACCCCGAGGACCTTGGCCACCGCGTCGGCGATGTCGATGTCCTGCCCGGCGGGCGGTTTGTCCGGTCCGTTCGGGTAGTAGGCCGAGGGTGGGGATCCCGTGGAGCTGCCGACCCTCAGGGTGCCCGTACTGCGGACGTCGGCGGGGAGCAGGGAGGCGACCGCGTCCACGGTCCGTACGTCGGCCACCGGGTCGTCGGCCGGTGCCTGGGCGCCCGCGGGCACCGGGGTCCCCCCGCCGGAGCCGCAGGCGGTCAGTGCCAGGACGGGCAGGAGGGCCAGCGCCGCGGTGCCGCGCAGGGTGCGGCCGGCGGGGGTCACGCGCGCACCGCCGCGGCGGTCCGGACGGGTTCGGCCGCGGACCGCGCGGCGTCGCGCTTCGCCACTTCCTCGCGGACGAGCGGGATCACGTACCGGCCGAAGTCGACGGCGTCGTCCAGCAGTTCGTAGCCGCGGGCGGAGAGGACGTCGACTCCGAGGTCGTGGTAGTCGAGCAGGGCCTGGGCGACGGTCTCGGGGGTGCCGACCAGGGCGTTGGAGTTGCCCGCGCCGCCGGTGGCGGCGGCGGTCGGCGTCCACAGCGCACGGTCGTAGCGCTCCCCCGCCTCGGCTATGGCGATCAGCCGCTGCGATCCGGTGTTCTGCGGGGCCGCGGCCTCCGTGACGCCGCCCCGGTGGTGCCGTGCGGGGGCCGCGTGGCGCCGCTGCCGGATGGCGCCCAGGGTGCGGTGCGCCTTCTCCCAGGCCAGTTCCTCCGTCGGGGCGATGATGGGGCGGAAGGCGACCTGGATGCGCGGGACGTCGGTCCGGCCCGCGGCTGCCGCCGCCGCCTTCACGGCCTCGATCTGCTGGGCGGTCTTCTCCAGCGGCTCGCCCCACAGGCAGTAGACGTCCGCCTCGGCGCCGCCGGCGGCGTACGCGGCGGGTGAGGACCCGCCGAACGAGACGTCGGGGCGCGGCTGCCGGGCGGGGAAGACGTCGCTGACGAAGTCGTGGAAGCGGTAGTGCTCGCCCTCGTGGTCGAAGGGCTCGCGGGTGGTCCAGATCTTCTTGACGATACGGATGTACTCGCGCGTGCGGGCGTAGCGCTCGTCCTTGGTGAGGGTGTCCCCCTCGCGGGCCTGTTCGTGGTCGTTGCCCCCGGTGATGAAGTGGACCGTCAGCCTGCCCCCGCTGATCTGGTCGAGGGTGGCGAAGGTCTTGGCGGCGTAGGTGGGGTACGAGACGTTGGGCCGGTGGGCGAGCAGGAGCTGGAGGCGGTCCAGGCGGGCGGCGACGTAGGCGGCGGCCGGCGCGGGGTCCGGGGATCCGGAGCCGTAGGCGAACAGCACCCGGTCCCAGCCGTGGTCCTCGTGCGCCCGGGCGAGCCGGAGCGTGTACTCCCTGTCGAACGCGGCGCCGGATCGCGCGGTGGTTTCGGAGCCGTCGTTGGTGGCGGCGATGCCGAGGAACTCCACGGGCATGTGGTGGCCTTTCGGAAGGACGGTGGTGCGCACACGGGCAGGGGCGGGCGTCGGCTCGTGAGACGGCCGACGGAATCGCGGACGCGGGGGGGGCGGTGCGGGCGTGACGACGCCGGGCGTCGGGGACTGCGGTGCGGCGGGGCGGCGGGGCAGCGCGCGTCCGGGCGCACGGCACACCGCCGTACATCGGCGGGTGGTGCGCAGGAGATCTCGGCCCGCGACGGGGTCACCGAGGGAGGGAAGGGCCGATCAGGCAGCCCGCTGCCGCATCAGGCGCGACACGCGGCGGACCACACCCGACCGAAGTCGATGTGGCCGCGCGAGACGAGGCGCTGATGGGCGTTCATGCGACTACTTGAGCAGTACGCGATGGTCTTCGTCAAGCAACGGACGGATCCCGGACGGTCCCCGCCCGGCCGGAGCGTCGGCCCGGTTGACAGCGCGGTGCCGCGGGCGCATACGATCGGCGGCGGATCGGCCCCCGCCCCGCTCGGGCCCTTCCGGCCGCGTTGAGGGACGCGGCGAGCGTGACGACACACCGTCCCGGACACCTGCCCGTCCACGCCGCACCCCCTCGACTGGAGGGCCTCCCATGGCCACCGTCCCTTCCGAACTCTCCTCCGCCACCGCGCAGCCCGTGCCGGAGGCCGACGCGGGCACCGGTCCCGGTCCCGGTGGTGAGCCGCCGCGGATCGTGCCGCGGCGGCGCACGGGCCGCCGGCTGTCCGCCGCTGCCGGCCTGCTGGTCCTCGCGCTGGTACTGCGTTCCGTGGTCCTCAACGACGCCTTCCAATGGGATGTGGTGGGGCGGTACTTCACCACGTCCGCGGTACTGAGCGGGCTGCTGCTCACCCTGTGGCTGACCGGCGTGGTGATGGTGCTCGGCTTCCTGGCCGGCACCGTGCTGGCGGTGATGCGGCTCTCCGAGAGCCCGGTCCTGCGGACGCTGAGCTGGGGCTACGTGTGGATCTTCCGCTCCACGCCGCTTCTGGTGCAGCTGCTGTTCTGGTTCAACATCGGCGCCCTGTACCCGACTTTGGGACTCGGGGTCCCCTTCGGGCCCGAGCTGTTCAGCGTCAGGACGGTGAACCTGCTCGGCCCGACGCTCACGGCCGTCATAGGCCTGACCCTGCACGAGAGCGCCTACGCCGCCGAGGTGGTGCGCGGCGGCATCCTGTCCGTGGACCCCGGCCAGACCGAGGCCGCGCAGGCCCTGGGCCTGAGCGGGCCGCGCACCCTGCGCCGGATCGTGGTGCCGCAGGCGATGCGGTCGATCGTGCCGACCGCCGGGAACATGCTGATCGGCACCCTCAAGGGCACGAGCATCGTCAGCGTGCTGGCGGTGCACGACCTGCTGTACTCGGTCCAGCTGGTCTACAACCAGAACTACCAGGTGATCCCGCTGCTGCTGGTGGCGACGCTCTGGTACGTCGCCGTCACCACCGTGCTGAGCGCGGGCCAGTACTACGTGGAGCGGTACTACGCGCGGGGCGTTACCCGCGACGGCTCCGCCGGCACCGGCCGAAGGCCGTTTCATTTCACGAAGAGGCATTACATGTACGGCGGATGAAATCGGCCCGCGCAAAAGCGCGTTCCGTTATCGAGGCCGTTGACACCCCTTATCGGGGCTGCCTAGCTTACGCCGCAGCCAGCACATCCGCGGTCCCTCCTCCACGGCATGAAGGCTGCTTTCGATTCTGCGCTTCGCCGAAGCCGCTGGAGTTCCCTTGACCGAATCCCTGCTCCTCTCCCCGCCCGCCGGCCCTCCCGGCCCTTCCAGCCCCTCCGGTCCTCCGGGGGCGGCGGAGCGGGTCCTCCCGCTCCGCCGCCCCGGCCGCTGGGTGACCGCCGCCCTCGTCCTGGTGCTGGTCTCCCAGGCCGCCCACGGGCTGATCACCAACCCCTTCTACCAATGGGACCGCTTCGCGTACTGGTTCCTGCGCCCGGTCGTCCTGGACGGGCTGCTCATCACCCTCCAGGTCACCGCGTACAGCGCGGTCCTCGGCCTGGCCGGCGGTGTCCTGCTCGCCCTCGGCCGTCTGTCGGGCAACCCGGTGGTGCGGTCGGTGAGCTGGACGTACGTCTGGCTGTTCCGCTCCGTGCCGCTCATCGTCGTCCTGCTCTTCCTCTACAACCTCAGCGCGCTCTATCCCACGCTCAGCATCGGGGTGCCGTTCGGGCCCGCCTTCGTCACCTTCGACGAGTCCCGGCTCGCCACCGACATCGTGGTCGCCGTGATCGGACTGGGCATGTGCGAGGCGGCGTACGCGGCCGAGGTCGTCCGGGCCGGCGTGCTCTCCGTCGACCAGGGCCAGCAGGAGGCGGCGTCCGCCCTCGGGATCCCCCGTCGGCGGCAGTTCACCCGGATCGTCTTCCCCCAGGCCCTGCGCTCGATCGTCCCCTCCTACGTCAACCAGCTGATCGGCCTGCTCAAGGCCACCTCGCTCGTCTTCTACGTATCGCTCCTCGACCTGTTCGGCTCCGTGCAGAGCCTGGCCGCCACCTATCCCGGCGACGTGGTGCCGCTGCTGCTGGTGGCGACCGTCTGGTACGTGATCCTCACCAGCCTGGTCTCCGTCGTGCAGTACCACGTCGAGCGGCACTACGCCCGCGGCGCCGTGCGCGCCGTGCCCGCGCCCCTCCTCCAGCGGGCCCGGAAGGGCCTGCGCGACCTGCGGCTCCGCTTCCGCCAGGAGACGGCCGCGTGACCCCGCCCGCACCCTCGACAAGGAACCCCATGCGACGCCAGTCCACCCTGCGCACCAGATTCGTCCGCGGCCTCGGCGCCGCGACCGCCACCGCCGCCCTCGCCGCCGGACTCACGGCGTGCGGCGGCGACGCGAAGGCCGACGGCGGCGGCGCGACGGGCAAGGTGACCATCGGGGCCGTCTCCAACGGCGCCGCCCAGCAGGCCGAACTGTCCGCCCCCGTCGTCGAGTCCCTGCGCGCACAGCTCCCGAAGGAGGTCCGCGAGCGCGGCGAGCTGGTCATCGGCGTCGGCGCCCTGCCCGCCGGCTTCCCGCCGCTCGCCTACGTGGGCACCGACCAGAAGACGCTCACGGGCGCGGAACCGGACCTCGGCCGCCTGGTCGCCGCGACCCTGGGGCTGAAGCCGGTGTTCAAGAACTCCACCTGGGAGAACCTCTTCGTCGGCATCGACAGCGGCAAGGTCGACGCGGCCTTCTCCAACGTGACGGTCACCGAGGACCGGAAGAAGAAGTACGAGTTCGCCTCCTACCGGCAGGACAACCTGGCCTTCGAGGTGCTGAAGGACAGCACCTGGAACTTCGGCGGCGACTACCGCGCCCTCGCGGGCAGGACGGTGTCGGTCAGCAAGGGCACCAACCAGGAGAAGATCCTCCTGGAGTGGCAGGCCAAGCTCCGGTCCGAGGGCAAGGACGTCGAGGTCAAGTACTTCCCCGACCCCAACAGCGTCCACCTGGCCCTCAGCGGCAGGAAGATCGACCTCAGCTTCGGCCCGAACCCCTCCATCGCGTACCACATCACGCAGACCGCGAGCGGTAACGCCCCTACGCGCAACGCCGGTTCGTTCTCCGGGGCCGGAGAGGGGCTCCAGGGACTGATCGCCGCGACGGCCAAGAAGGACAGCGGGCTGGCGAAGCCGCTCGCGGACGCGGTCAACCACCTCATCGGGAACGGCCAGTACGCCCGCCTCCTGGCCGCCTGGAACCTCTCGAACGAGGCCGTCACCACCTCCGAGGTGAACCCGCCCGGCCTGCCGCCGGCCGCGTCATGACGACGGACGCGGACCCCGTCGCGGGTTCACGGGCCGCACCCTCCCCGCACGTGCTGGACAACGCGGCGTGGGCCTCGCTCCGCGGTGCGCACTCCGCCTTCGCCGAGCACCCGCGCGGAGCGGCGCGCGGAGCCGCGCGCGCCGCCCGCTACGACCCGGTCGTCTCCCCCTTCGCCGCCCTCGCCGAACCGGCCGAACCGCGCTCCTGGGCCGATCTGGCCGCGCTGGTCGGCCCGGGCCGCACCGCCGCGCTGTCCGGTCTGCTGACCCCGCCCGAGGGCTGGGAGACCGTCGGCTCCGTCGACGGGGTCCAGCTCGTCGACACCTCCCTGCGCGCCGAACACGCCCCGGAGGCGGTCCGGCTGGGGCCCGCCGACGTACCGGAGATGCTCGACCTGATCGGGCTCACGAAGCCCGGGCCGTTCCTGCCCCGCACCGTGGAACTGGGCACGTACCTCGGCATACGGCACCGGGGCCGACTGGTCGCCATGGCCGGGGAGCGGCTGCGCCCGCCCGGGTGGACCGAGATCAGCGCGGTGTGCACCCGTCCCGGGTACCGGGGCCGGGGCCTGGCGACCCGGCTGGTGCGCGCCGTGGCGGCGGGCATCCGGGAGCGGGGCGAGGCCCCTTTCCTGCACACCTCCGCGGCCAACACGGGCGCCGTCCGGCTCTACGAGTCGATCGGATTCACGGTGCGCCGCCGGCCCCGCTTCATGGCGGTCCGGGCCCCGGGCCACGCAACCGCCAAACACATTTGACATTCCCGTCGTCGTACGGCCGCACGATCGGGCGTAGCGTCATCGGAAAGATCTTCTCCGCACTGTGCCGCACCATTCCCCTTTCGTCCTTTCCCTTTCCCCTCCCCCTCTCTCTTCGCCCCTCTTTTCCCGTACGGCCGATCAGGAAGGCGTAACCCGCCGTGTCCGAAATCCCTCCCGCCCTGGTGGCCGCGTGAAGTTCCTGGCCATCACCCTGATCACGGACTCCACGGACCCGGTGACGGGTGCTCCCACCCCCACGCGCGAGCGGTTCCGCGAGGTCGTGGCCGCCGCCCGGCTGGCGGAGTCGCTCGGCTTCGACGGCTTCGGGGTGGGCGAGCGCCACGAACGGCCGTTCCTGTCCTCCTCACCGCCCGTGGTCCTCTCGCACATCGCCGCGCTGACGAGCCGGATCCGGCTGTTCACCGCCGTCACCACCCTGAGCCTGCTCGACCCGGTGCGGGCGTACGAGGACTACGCGACCCTCGACCACCTCTCCGACGGCCGTCTGGAGCTGATGATCGGCAAGGGCAACGGCACGGCGCAGCGGGAGCTCTTCGACGTCACCCCCGAGGACCAGTGGGAGCGCAACACCGAGGGCTACGAACTGTTCCGGCGGATCTGGCGCGAGGACAAGGTGACCGCCGAGCCCCGCTTCCGCCCCGCCCTGACCGGGGCCGAGGTGCTGCCGAGGCCGTACCAGCGGGCCGTCCGGATCTGGCACGGCAGCGCCACGAGCCGGGAGTCCGTCGATCTCGCCGCACGCCACGGGGACCCGCTCTTCTCCGCGAACGTCACCCATCCCATCGGCCCCTACGCCGAGCTGATCCGGCACTACCGGGAGCGCTGGGAGCACTACGGGCACGATCCCTCGCACGCGGTCGTCGGCGCGGGCACGGCCGGCTTCCACACGGCCCCCACCTCGCAGCGGGCGGCGCTGGCGTACCGGCCGGCCTTCGCCCGGTACCTCGACGCGCACGCCCGGCAGGGCCTGGAACCGGTGTTCCCGACACTGGAGGACTTCATCGAGCGCAGCTCGGCGCTGATCGGCAGCCCCCAGCAGGTGATCGAGAAGGTCCACCGCTACCACGCGGAGTTCGGCCACACGGTCCTGCACCTCCAGGCCGAGCCGGGCGGGCTCACCGACGGCGAGCACCGCGCGTCGCTGGAACTCTTCCAGTCGGACGTCGCCCCGGTACTGCGACGCGAGATCCCCGACCCCGCCTTCCCGTCGGTGTGATCGCCCTCGGCTGCGGCAACATGGTGTTCACCGCAGCGCGCACGCGGGGTAACAACCCGTTCCTAGCGTGACCGGTCGTTGGACGGACATGGACCCAGTCCCGCCGGGAGGCCTCGCATGAGCACCACCGAGTCACCACGGACCACCGCCGGCGCGACGGAGGACGTCGCGGCCGGCGGCCACGCGGTCAAGGAGACGCTGGAGGACTACACCCTCCGGTTCGCGCCGCGCAGTTACCGCCGCTGGACCCCCATGGTCGTGGCCACCACGGCCCTCGGCGGCATCGCCTACATGGCCGACTTCTCCATCGGCGCCGGCATCGGCCTCGCCCACGGCACCGGCAACGCCCTGCTGGCCATCGCCGTCGCCGCCGTCGTCATCTTCGTCACCGGCTTCCCCCTGGCCTACTACGGCGCGCGCTACAACATCGACCTCGACCTGATCACCCGCGGCTCCGGCTTCGGCTACTACGGCTCCGTCCTCACCGGCGTCATCTTCGCCAGCTTCACCTTCATCTTCTTCGCCCTCGAAGGCGCCATCATGGCCCAGGGGCTCGGCCTCGGGCTCGGCCTGCCGTTGTGGCTGGGCTACGCCGTCTCCACCCTCATGGTGATCCCGCTGGTCGTCTACGGCATGAAGGCGCTCAGCAAGCTCCAGGTGTGGACCACCCCGCTCTGGCTGCTGCTCATGGTCGGTCCACTGGTCTACCTGATCGCCGAGGACCCCGGCACGGTGGACCGCTTCCTCGCCTACGCCGGCACGGACGGCGACGGCGCCGTCAACACCGCCTCCGTCATGCTCGGCGCGGGGGTGTGCCTGTCCCTGATCGCGCAGATCGGTGAACAGATCGACTACCTGCGCTTCATGCCGCCCAGGACGGAGGCGAACAAGCGCGCGTGGTGGACCGCCGTGGTCATGGCCGGCCCGGGGTGGGTCCTGCTCGGCGCGCTCAAGCAGGCCATCGGCGTCTTCCTGGCCGTCCGCATCATCGCCGAGGTCGGACCGGCCGCCGCGCCCGAGCCGATCCGCCAGTTCCGGGGCGCCTTCGAGGCGATGATGCCCGGCTGGGCGGTCATCCCGCTGGCCGTGGCCCTCGTCGTCATCAGCCAGATCAAGATCAACGTGACGAACGCGTACTCCGGGTCGCTGGCCTGGACGAACGCCTTCACCCGCGTCACCCGGCACTACCCCGGCCGCATGGTGTTCGTCCTGGTCAACCTGGCGTTCGCCCTCGCCCTGATGGAAGCCGACATGTTCAGCTTCCTGGGCGGCGTCCTGGGCTTCTACTCGAACTGCGCGATCGCCTGGGTGGTCACCGTGGCCACCGACATCGGCATCAACAAGTACGTGCTGAAACTGTCCCCGCTCCGGCCGGAGTTCCGCCGAGGCATGCTCCACCCGGTCAACCCCGTCGGCGTCGTCGCCTTCGTCGCCGCCTCCGGCCTGTCGATCGCCCTGTACTTCGGCCTCCTCGGCGACGGCCTCCAGCCGTACTCGCCCGTGGCGGCGGCCGTCATCGCCTTCGTCCTCACCCCGCTGACGGCCGTGGTCACACGGGGCCGCTACTACCTGCGCCGCGGCGACGACGGCATCGCCGAGCCCCTGCTGGACCCCGACGGCAACCCGAGCGCGGCCGTCCTCGACTGCCACGTCTGCCGACAGCCCTACGAGCGCCCCGACGTCACCGCCTGCCTCACCCACGACGCGGCCGTCTGCTCGCTGTGCCTGAGCACCGACAGAACCGGCGAGCACGTCCTGCCGGCCGGCGCGTAGGGGTCGCCGGGCTCACCCGACGGGGTGGGTCGCCCTGTTCCGGTCGGCCCGGAGCGGCCCACCGTACGCGGCCGGCCGCAGCGGCCCCCGACGCCCCGCGGTGCACGCCGCTCAGCCGAGGGCGGCGAGGTTCCGGCGGACCTTCTGGGCGAGGGCGGGCGGTAGTTTGCCGTAGCCGGTCTGGGTGGCGCCGTCGCCCTCGGCCACGACGGAGCCGAGGAAGGGGCGCGTACGGGCCAGGGCGGCGGCGTCGTTGCCCCGGTCGCACAGGACGGCGTAGCCGATCTGCGTGATCGGATAGGCGCCGGCGGCCTTGGTGGTGAAGTCCGGTTCCAGGGCGAGATCGGCCCCGGTGCCCGTGATCCGGGCGGTGGCCACGGCCTTGGTGGCCGACTCCGCGCCGGCCTCGACCGGCTCGGGCGCGCCGGTCGCCAGCCGGACGGTGGTCAGGCCCGCGGCCTCGCCGCCGAACCGGGTGAACGAGACGGCCCCGGCCCTTTGCTTGACCGCCTGGGCGACGAGTGCGCTCGACACGCCCGGGCCCCCGTCGACGACTGCCAGCGAGGACTGGGGAGTGCTCCCCCAGCCGGTGGGGACGGCCTTCGACAGGTACTCGGTGAAGGCCAGCGTCGTGGAGGACTCGTCGGTCGGGGTGACCACCTGGATCGCGGTGTCGGGCAGCAGCCGGCCGGGGTTGACGGCCGCGATCTCCGCATGGTTCCAGCGGGTGACCTGGCCGTGGAAGATCCGGGCGAGGGTGGCCGCGTCCAGGGTGAGGGAGTCCACGCCCGGCAGGTTGACGACGACGGCGACGGGCAGCACGGCGAGCGGCAGGTGGACCGGTTTCCCGCCGTGGCAGCGGGCGGCGGCGGACTCGGCCTGTGCCGCCGTCAGGGTCCGGTCGACCACGGCGAAATCGGCCGAGCCGTCCCGGAACTGCTGGATCCCGGCGCCGGAGCCGGTGGGCGAGTAGTTCGTGCCGGTACCGGGGCAGGCGTCCTGGTAGCGGGCCGCCCACCGGTCCATGGCCGCCTTGAAGGAACTCGCCCCGGCGGCGTTGACGGCCCCGGCGGGCCCGCACGCGGGGGCGCTCGCGCCGGGGCTCGCCCCTCCGGAGGCCACCCCGGAGCCGCGGCCCCCCTTGTCCTGGTCCCGCAGCCCCTGCCAGGCGGCGATCCCGCCGGCCCCGAGCGCCACCAGGACGGCGAGGGCCACGGCGGGCCTGGTCCACCGCCTTCGACCGGGCACCTCGGGCTCCGGCGCCGGCTCGGGCGCGCCCTCCTCGTCGGGCACCGGCGGCGGGTCTGCGACGGCCGTGGGAGGGGGTCCGAACACGCCGGCGGGCGCCAGGGGCACGCCGGCCGGCGGGACCACGGGCGGGCTCGCCGCCAGGAGGGTCAGGAGGCCGGGGACCGTCGGCCGGTCCTCCGGGTCCTTGGCCAGGCAGGACTCGACGAGCGGGGCCAGTTCCGGGGGCAGGCCCGTCAGGTCCGGGTCCTCGTGGACCACCCGGTAGCCCACCGCATGGGCGTGGTCCCCGTCGAACGGGCCGTGGCCGGTGGCCGCGTGGACCAGGACCGAGCCGAGGGCGAACACGTCGGCGGCCGGGCCGACTTCACCCCGCCGGAACTGCTCCGGCGCCATGAACGGGGGCGTGCCGACCACCACCCCGGTCCCGGTCAGGGCCGTCGTGTCGGAGCCGTCCGCCGCCCGCGCGATGCCGAAGTCGATGACCCGGGGACCGTCCTGCGCGAGCAGCACGTTGCCGGGCTTGAGGTCCCGGTGCACCAGTCCCACCCGGTGGATGTCCCGCAGCGCCTCCACCAGCCCGGCCGCGAGCAGCCACACCTCGGCGGCCGGCAACGGGCCCCGGCCGTGGACCCGTTCGGCCAGCGAGGGCCCGCTCACGAACAGGGTGGCCAGCCACGGCTCCTCCGCGTCGGTGTCCGCGTCCACCACCGGCGCGGTGAACGCCCCGCTGACCTGCCGGGCGGCCGTGACCTCGCGGCGGAACCGCTGCCGGAAGGAGGGGTCTTCGGCCAGCTCGGGCCGGATGACCTTCACGGCGACCTGCCGCCCGGACAGCGACCGCGCGCGGTAGACCACGCCCATCCCGCCGGCGCCGAGCCTGCCCTCCAGCAGGTAGCCGCCGATCTTGCGCGGATCACCGTCCCGCAGCGTCACGTTCCCAACCCCGCCATCCCCACCGCCTGACGTTCGGACCGGGATCAGGGTAGCCCCGGCCCCGGCCCTCCGTACGCCGTGGCGTGCACGGAGCCGAGCAGGCGCAGGGCTCCGGCGCTCGGGCTGCCGGGGGCCGCGTGGTAGACGATCAGCTGCTGGCCGGGGGCGTCGCGTACGTCGAAGGCGTGGTAGGTCAACTCCAGGGCGCCGACGTCCGGGTGGAGGAAGCGCTTGGCCGCACGGGTCTTGCCGCGCACGGTGTGGGCGCTCCACAGCCGGGCGAAGTCCGGGCTGCGTCCGGTGAGCGAGCCGACGAGGGTGCGCAGGCGGGGATTGCCGGGGTCCCGGCCGTCCGCTTCGCGCAGGTGGCCCACGACGGCCTCGGCCGTCCGGTCCCACCGGGCGTGGAAGCGGCGGGCCGCCGGGTCCAGGAATACCATCTCGGCCAGGTTGTCCGCCCGCTCGAAGGGGGAGTACAGGGCTTCGGCGAGGGCGTTGGCGGCCAGGACGTCGAGGCCGGGGCCGATGACGAACGCGGGGGTGTCGGGGTACCCGTCGATCAGCGTGCGCAGGGCGGGACTCACCCGGGCCGCGGCAGCCGGGCCCGGACGGGCCTGCGCCGTACCGGCCAGCCGGTGCAGGTGCGCCACGGCGTCGGCGTCCAGCAGCAGGGCGCGGCCGAGCGCGTCCGACACCTGCGCCGAGGGCCTGCGCTCGCGCCCCTGTTCGAGCCGCGTGTAGTAGTCCGCGTTCACCCCGGCCAGTACGGCGACCTCCTCGCGGCGCAGCCCGGCCACCCGGCGCACTCCGTGGCTCGCCATGCCGACGTCGCCGGGCCGGACGGCGGCGCGGCGCGCGCGCAGGAAGTCTCCCAGTTGGTTCTCGCTCACGGCCCCAGGCTAGGCCGCTGCCCGCGCGGGGCGCCTGGGTGCGCCGCACCCAGGCTCCTCCCGGCCTGGGCGACGGCCGGGACCCGGCCCAGACTCGGTGCCCTGCCGAGACGAGGAGCCGGAAATGAACACCCACACCACCAAGGTCATCGCCATCACCGGGGCGAGCAGCGGGATCGGTGAGGCGACCGCCCGCCGGCTCGCCGCCGACGGGCACAGCCTGCTCCTCGGAGCACGCCGCACCGGGCGTCTCGACGCGCTCGCCTCGGAGATCACCGCCCTGGGCGGCACGGCCGCGGCCCGGCGGCTGGACGTCACCGACGCCGCCGACGTGCGGGCGTTCGTCCGGGCTGCCCGCGACCTCTACGGGCGCCTGGACGTGATGGTCAACAACGCGGGCGTCATGCCGCTCTCGCCACTGGAGGAGCTCAGGACCCGGGAGTGGGACCGGATGATCGACGTGAACCTGCGGGGGGTGCTCCACGGGATCGCCGCCGCCCTTCCGGTGATGCGCGCCCAGGGCGGCGGGCACGTCGTGAACGTCGCGTCCGTCGGGGCGTACGAGGTCGTCCCCACGGCCGCCGTCTACTGCGCCACCAAGTTCGCCGTCCGTGCGATCTCGGAGGGCCTGCGCAAGGAGTCCGCCGGCGACGTCCGGGTGACCGTCGTCTCCCCCGGCGTCACCGTGTCCGAACTCGCCGACGGCATCACGGACCCGGCCGCCAGGGAGGCGATGCGCAGCTACCGCGAGGTGGCCCTGCCGGCCGGCGCCATCGCGGACGCGATCGCCTACGCCGTCTCCCAGCCGCCGGAGGTGGACGTCAACGAGATCGTGGTCCGCCCGTCCGCGAGCGCCCAGTGACGGGGGCCGGGCGTCCCTGCGCGGGATGCGGCACGGCCGACGGCGACCCGGACGGACTGGCGCGCCGGGTGCGGGTACTGGAGGACAAGGAGGCGCTGCGCGCCCTGATGGTCCGTGGCTGGCGGGCCCTGGACCGCAAGGACTGGGAGGCCTGGGCCGCCTGCTGGGCCGAGGACGCCGTCCTGGAGTTCGGCCCGTGGGGGCCGGTCCGGGGGAAGGAGGCGATCCGCGCCCGGGTGGCGGAGGCCGAGTCCCCGTTCCCGAGCATGCAGCACCACCTCCTCAACCTGCACTTCGACGTGGCGGGCGACACGGCGACCGGCATCGGCTACATGTGGTTCGTCGCCGTCACCGAGCCCGGAAGGACCTCGGCCCCCTACTCCATGGGCGGCCCCTACGACTGGGAGTTCCGGCGCGACCCCGGTCAGGGGTGGCTGCTGGCCCGGCAGCGGCTCGGGGTCTGGTGGACCGCCGGCGACGCCCCCCGGGAAGCGTTCGCTCCGCGGTGACGCACGACAGGGGGCCGCGGCTGCGGCAGGGTACGCCCGGCCGTCAGTAGCCCGTATGGACTCCGGCCCGCCGCGTCAAGATGCCGTCAGCGGTGGGCCGCGGGGGTACCGGGCCGGGGATAGCTTTCGAGTGGCCGTCCCGGAACGCCTCCCCGCACCCGGGGCGCCCGACACTCGTCCACGGCTCCCCAGGAGGGCCCCATGTGCCTGTTCCAGTACGACGACGACCCCGAGCCCGAGGAACGCGTCCCGGCCGGACTCCTCCACGTCCCCGTCCGGCCGGGAGCGGCGGAGGTGGCGGTACGCATGTTCCGCACCCCGCTGGGCGCTCGTACCGCCGTCGGCTTCACCGATCCCGGGCTGCTGGCCGCCGTGTTCGGCGCGGAGCAGCCCTTCATCCGGCTCTCCGAGCAGGCTCTGCGGGCGATGGCGGAGCCCCTCGGGGTGGAACTGCTGACCGTCGACCCGACGTTCACCGCACCCGCGGTCACCCGCTCCGTCACCGGTGGGTCCCCCGTGCCCGCCCCGCACCCGCGGCGGGCCTCTTCGGCTCCGGCCGCGTGAGAAGGGGGACCGTACGATGACCACCGCTGTCATTCCGGCCTCGGAACCGGGTACGGACGGCCCCTCCGTCTGGCCGGCGTCGACCACCCGGCTCCCGCACGGCGGCCTGGCCGTCGGCGGCGTCGACCTCGTCGAGGTGGCGGAGCGCTTCGGGACCCCCGTCTACGTCCTGGACGAGGGTGAGCTGCGCGGGCGCTGCCGGACGTACAAGGAGGCCTTCCCCGAGGCCGAGGTCTACTACGCGGCCAAGGCGTTCCTCTCCCGGGCCGTGGTGCGCTGGGTGCGGGAGGAGGGCCTGGGGCTGGACGTCTGCTCGGCCGGGGAACTGGAACTGGCCGTCACGGCGGGGTTCCCGCCCGATCGGATCGTGCTCCACGGCAACGCCAAGTCTCCGCACGACCTCGGCACGGCGCTGCGGCTCGGGGTCGGGCGGATCGTGATCGACAGCCCGTCGGAGATCGCCCGCATCGCCGCCGCCGTGGGGCCGGACGGCCGCCAGAAGGTGATGGTGCGGGTGGTCCCGGGCGTCTCCGCCGGCGGCCACCACAAGATCCGCACGGGTACCGACGGGCAGAAGTTCGGGCTCGCCGTCGGCGACGGGTCCGCACTCCACGCCGTGGCCCGGATCCTCGCCCAGCCGCAGTTGGAGCTGACCGGGCTGCACTGCCACATCGGCTCCCAGATCACCGAGGTGGGGCCCTACCTCACCGCGCTGCGCCGCATGGTCGACCTGATGGCCCGCATCCGCGACGCCCACGGCCGGGTACTGCCCGAGCTCGACATGGGCGGCGGTCACGGCATCGCCTACCGCCCGGGTGAAGCGGCCATGGACGTCACCGTCCTCGCGCGCGGGCTGCGCGCCGAGCTGGCCGGGGCCTGTGCGGGGGCCGGGCTGCCCGTTCCCCGGCTGGCCGTCGAGCCGGGCCGGGCCGTCGTGGGGCCGGCGGGGGTGGCCGTGTACCGGGTGCTGGCCGTGAAGCAGACCGGGGCGACGGTGTTCGTCGCCGTCGACGGCGGTATGAGCGACAACCCCCGGCCCGCCCTGTACGGGGTCCGGTACGCGCCCCGGCTGATCGGCCGGGCCGGGGCGGCTCCCCGTACGGCTACCGTCGTCGGCCGGCACTGCGAGGCCGGGGACGTGCTCGCGGCCGGGGTGGAGCTGCCCGGTGACGTGCGGCCGGGCGACCTGATCGCCGTACCGGTGGCGGGCGCGTACCACCTGTCCATGGCCTCCGGCTACAACATGGTGGGCCGGCCGCCGGTGGTCGCGGTCGACCGGGGCACCGCCCGGCTCCTGGTCCGGCGCGAGACCCTGGACGACCTCCGTCGGCGGGACATCGGCGGGTGAGGACGTACGCGTCCGGTCCCGTCGGTCCGTCCGCCCCGGCGGCAGTCCGGCGGGATTCCCGTCGGCTTCCCCGCGCCGCCGGTCAGCCGGCGTGGACGTGGGGGCGGCGGGAGCGGTCCGGTTCGGCTTCGCGGATGACCTCGCGGGTGACGGGGGCGACCTCGCCCTGGCCGAAGAGGAAGAACCGGAAGAAGTTGGCCATCGGGTTGCCCTCGGTCCACTCGAAGTAGATGTGGGGCCGTTGGCCGGTCTCGTCGCGTACGTGGAGCAGGAGGGCGGCGAGGGCGTTGGGGATGCTGGAGCTCTCCAGGGTCAGGACGCGGTAGCGGTCGTGGAGCACCTCGCCGCGTACGCGCATGCCGGACTCGAACTCGGAGGCGTCCAGGACGGTGACCTCGACGAACACGACGTCGTCCTCGGCCGGGATGTCGTTGTCCGCGCGGATCTGCGCCTTCTTCTGCCGGTACTCCTCCAGGTCCCGGTTGTCCGGCTCGTTGGCTATGAACCGGATCGTGCGGTTGGCGGTGTCCCGGATGAACCGCTGCGCCATGTCGTCGAACTCGATGTGCGTGACGCGCAGCTCGAAGACGCGGGCGAGGCGCGAGAGGAGGGAGAGCGCCATGATGCCGCCGATGAAGCAGGCGCCGATCTTCACGCCGTCCGGCCGCTCCACGACGTTGACGCCCGTGGTGTAGATGAAGACGGCCGAGATGATGCCGAAGCCGATGGTCCAGCCACGCTCCCCGGCCCGGCGGGCGGCGATGGTCACGGCGACGGCCGCCGAGGTGATCAGGACGAGGACACCGGTGGCGTAGGCGCCGCCCTGGGCGTCCACGTCTGCGTTGAAGAGCCAGGTCACCAGGAAGGCGACCAGCGTGAAGACGATCACCATCGGGCGCAGGGCGCGGGCCCAGTGCGGGGCCATGCCGTAGCGGGGCAGGTAGCGCGGCATCAGGTTCAGCAGGCCCGCCATCGCCGAGGCGCCCGCGAACCACAGGATGCAGATGGTCGAGACGTCGTAGACGGTGCCGAAGGCGGAGCCCAGGTGCTCGTGCGCCAGGTAGGCCAGGGCGCGGCCGTTGGCCTCGCCGCCGGGCTGGAACTCGGCGGCCGGGATCAGCAGGGTGGTGATGAGGCTGGAGCAGATCAGGAAGACGCTCATGATCACGGCGGCCGTGGTCAGCAGCTTCTTGGCGCCGCGGATCCGGCCGGCGGGCCTCTCCCCGGTGTCCGCGGGACCGCCCTGGACGTGCGGCATGACCGCCACGCCCGTCTCGAACCCGGAGAGGCCGAGCGCGAGCTTGGGGAACACGACGAGGGCGATGGCGATCATCATGAACGGGTTGCCGTGCTCGGTGGTCAGCGCCGTCGTCCAGTCGGTGATGACCTGCGGCTCGGTGAACACGTTCCACAGCCCGACAGCCACGACGACGACGTTCAGGGCGAGGTAGGTGGCCACCAGGACCACGGCGACGCCGATGGCCTCGCTGAACCCCTTGAGGAAGACGCCGCCGAGCAGCGCGATCAGGATCAGGGTGATCAGTACCTCGTGGCCGTGCAGGGTGCTGGTGAGGTGCGGGTTCTCCACCAGGTGCGCGGTCGCGTCGGCGGCGGAGAGCGTGATGGTGATGAGGAAGTCCGTCGCCGCGAACCCGAGCAGGGTCAGGACGAACAGCTTCCCCTTCCAGAACGTCAGCAGCTTCTCCAGCATGGCGATGGAGCCCTCGCCGTGCGGGCTCTCCTCGGCCACCCGCCGGTAGACGGGCAGCGCGCCGAAGAGGGTCAGCAGCACGAGCACGATGGTGGCCAGCGGCGAGAGCAGGCCGGCCGCGAGGAAGGCGATGCCGGGCTGGTAGCCGAGGGTGGAGAAGTAGTCCAGGCCCGTCAGGCACATGACCCGCCACCACGGCCTGCCGTGCGGCTGGGCCGCCGCTTCCCTGGCTGCGGGAGAACTGGTCTGGGCGGTCAGGCCTTCCAGCATCCACGCGCGCAGGCGCGTGGAGCGGGCAGGGGTGGCCATGGTCGGGCGCTCCTGTCGTACGGTGTGGATTCGGCCATCGGAGTCGACGGCTGAGTCAGCGTACGCAGCGAGAACCCGGCCGATACGCCTATGGCCTCGCCGGACGGAATCCTGACGCCCTCTTAACGCCGGCGCCTTCCCTCCGGTGGCGCGGGGGTGCCCTCCCCCGTCGGCCGTGACACGGCAGCGGAGCCGGCAGATCACCGCGTCGGTGTCGCGGCGGACGGCGTGGGCGACGACGGAGCCTCGCTGGTTCTGGAGCAGCCGCTGCCAGAGGCGGGCCGGTTCGGTTCGGTCTCCGGGATCCGGACGGTCAGCTGCGCGTCCTGGTGGGCCCGCGCCGGCTCCGCACGTACGCCGGCAGGGGGCGGCCGAGCGAGCGGGTTCTTGGCGTCCTCCATACGGCTCCCGGGCCGGTCTTCACGCGCCTTTGACACCCGGCCGGCCCGGCGCTCGCGCCCTTGCACACGGGATTCCGTATGCGAGGCGTCAAGAGTTGCTCCGCACCCGTATGGAGGCCGTCAAGGCGCCCTATTGCCGGGCCGAAGACGCGGTTATGTGGTCTTCGGCCATGTGGCCGGTTCATTACTTCCCTCTTCATCCAGGAGCTCACGGTGGCCGATCTGGCCTTCGTCGTCACCACGGTCGCGGTCTTCGCGCTGGTGGCCCTCATCGCCCGGGGGGTGACCAAGCTGTGACCGTCGAAAACATCGTCGGCCTGGTGGTGGCCGTCTCCCTGCTCGGATACCTCGTCCTCGCCCTCGTGTACCCGGAGAGGTTCTGAGCACCGATATGAGCCCCGTAACCGCTGGTGTGCTCCAGCTCCTCGCACTGATCGCCGCGCTCGCGCTGGCCTACCGTCCGCTCGGCGACTACATGGCCCGCGTCTACTCCTCCGAGAGGCACTACAAGCCGGAGAAGTGGATCTACAAGGCGATCGGCGCCGATCCGAACGCCGAGATGCGCTGGCCCGCATACCTGCGCGGTGTCCTCGCCTTCTCCGCCGTGAGCGTCCTGTTCCTCTACGCCCTCCAGCGGCTCCAGGGCGTCCTGCCCGGCTCGCTCGGCTTCCAGGCGATCGACCCCGACCAGGCCTTCAACACCGCCGCGTCCTTCGTCGCGAACACCAACTGGCAGTCGTACGCGGGCGAGCAGGCCATGGGGCACGTCGTGCAGACCGGCGGCCTGGCGGTGCAGAACTTCGTCTCCGCCGCCGTCGGCATGGCCGTCGCCGTCGCCCTGGTCCGGGGCTTCGCACGGTCCCGTACAGGTGAACTCGGCAACTTCTGGGCCGACCTGGTGCGCGGCACCGTCCGCATCCTGATCCCGATCTCCGTGATCGGGGCCCTGGTCCTGGTCGCGTGCGGTGCCATCCAGAACTTCTCCGGCATCCACGAGGTCGGCCAGTTCGCGGGCGGCACCCAGCAGTGGAACGGCGGCGCGGTCGCCTCCCAGGAAGTCATCAAGGAACTCGGAACGAACGGCGGCGGCTACTTCAACGCCAACTCCGCCCACCCCTTCGAGAACCCCACCCCGTTCTCCAACCTGTTCGAGATCTTCCTGATCCTCGTCATCCCCTTCGCCCTCACGCGGACCTTCGGCCGCATGGTCGGAAGCCTGCGCCAGGGCTACGCGATCCTGGCGACGATGGCGACCATCTGGATCGGGTTCACCGCGCTGATGATGTGGACCGAATTCGCCCACCACGGCCCGGCGCTCCAGGCGGCGGGCGGGGCGATGGAGGGCAAGGAGACCCGCTTCGGCATCGGCGCCTCGGCGATCTTCTCGGTCGCCACCACGCTGACCTCCACCGGCGCGGTCAACTCCTTCCACTCCTCCTACACCGGCCTGGGCGGCGGCATCCAGCTGCTGGGCATGCAGCTCGGCGAGATCGCTCCCGGCGGTGTCGGCTCCGGCCTCTACGGCATGCTCGTCATGGCGGTCATCGCGGTGTTCATCGCCGGCCTGATGGTCGGCCGCACGCCCGAGTACCTGGGCAAGAAGATCAGCACCCGCGAGATCAAGTTCGCCGCCTGCTACATCCTCATCACGCCCGCCCTCGTCCTCGGCTTCACCGCCGCCGCGATGGCCCTGCCCACCCCGGCGAACTCGATGACGAACAGCGGTGCACACGGGTTCTCGGAGATCCTGTACGCCTACACCTCGGGCGCCAACAACAACGGCTCCGCCTTCGCGGGCCTGAACGCCGACACCCAGTGGTTCAACTCGACCATCGGCATCGCCATGCTGCTCGGCCGCTTCCTGCCCATGGTCTTCGTCCTCGCGCTCGCCGGCTCGCTCGCCGAGCAGAAGCCCGTCCCCGAGACCGCCGGCACCCTCCGTACCGACAAGCCCCTCTACGCGGGCCTGCTCGTCGGCACCATCCTCATCATCACCGGTCTGACCTACTTCCCGGCGCTGGCGCTGGGGCCGCTCGCCGAAGGGCTCGCATCATGAGCACCGCCACACCGACCCGTGCTCCGCACGACGACCTGCCCACCGGCCACAAGCCGCCCGCCGGCCGCGTCGGCGGGGGCCTCTTCGACCCCAAGGCACTGCTGAAGTCCTTCCCGGACGCCGTCCGCAAGCTCGACCCGCGCGTCATGATCAAGTCCCCGGTCATGTTCGTCGTCCTGATCGGCTCGGTCGTCACCACCGTGCTGGCGGTCATGGACCCGACCGACTGGTTCGGCTGGGCCATCACCGCCTGGCTCTGGCTCACCACTGTCTTCGCCAACCTCGCCGAGGCCGTGGCGGAAGGCCGGGGCAAGGCGCAGGCCGACACCCTGCGCAAGGCCAAGACCGACTCCGTCGCCCGCCGTCTGAAGGCGGACGGCACGGAGGAGTCCGTCCCGGGTACCGACCTCAAGATCGGCGACCTGGTGGTCTGCGAGGCCGGCGACACCATCCCCGGCGACGGTGACGTCGTCGAAGGCGTCGCCTCGGTCGACGAGTCCGCCATCACCGGCGAGTCCGCTCCCGTCATCCGGGAGTCCGGCGGCGACCGCTCGGCCGTGACCGGCGGTACGAAGGTGCTCTCCGACCGGGTCGTCATCAAAATCACCACCAAGCCCGGTGAGACCTTCATCGACCGCATGATCGCCCTGGTCGAGGGCGCCGCCCGGCAGAAGACGCCCAACGAGATCGCGCTGAACATCCTCCTCGCCTCGCTCACGATCGTGTTCCTGCTGGCCGTCGTCACCCTCCAGCCCTTCGCGATCTACGCGGGCGCCGAGCAGTCCATGATCGTGCTGACGGCCCTGCTGGTCTGCCTGATCCCGACCACCATCGGCGCGCTGCTGTCCGCGATCGGCATCGCCGGCATGGACCGCCTGGTCCAGCGCAACGTCCTGGCCATGTCCGGCCGGGCGGTCGAGGCCGCCGGTGACGTGTCCACGCTGCTGCTCGACAAGACCGGCACCATCACCCTCGGCAACCGCCAGGCCTCCGAGTTCGTCCCCGTCGCGGGAACGACGGCGGCCGAACTGGCGGACGCGGCCCAGCTGTCCTCCCTCGCGGACGAGACGCCCGAGGGCCGTTCCATCGTCGTCCTGGCGAAGGAGAAGTACGGGCTGCGCGAGCGCCACCAGGGCGAACTCGCCCACGCCGAGTGGATCGCCTTCACCGCCCAGACCCGCATGTCCGGCGTGGACGTGGACGGGAGGCAGACCCGCAAGGGTGCGGCCGGATCCGTCATCACCTGGGTCAAGGAGCGCGGCGGCCGGGTCTCCGACGACGCCGACCTCCTCGCCAACCGGATCTCCGAGGCCGGCGGCACGCCGCTCCTCGTCGCCGTCGACGACGAGGAGGGCGCCCGCGTCCTGGGTGTCATCCACCTCAAGGACGTGGTCAAGGAGGGCATGCGCGAGCGCTTCGAAGAACTGCGCCGCATGGGCATCAAAACCGTCATGATCACCGGCGACAACCCGCTGACCGCCAAGGCGATCGCGCAGGAGGCCGGCGTGGACGACTACCTCGCCGAGGCCACCCCCGAGGACAAGATGGCCCTCATCAAGCGGGAACAGGCGGGCGGCAAGCTCGTCGCGATGACCGGCGACGGCACCAACGACGCCCCCGCCCTGGCCCAGGCCGACGTGGGCGTCGCGATGAACACCGGCACCTCGGCCGCCAAAGAGGCCGGGAACATGGTCGACCTGGACTCCAACCCCACCAAGCTCATCGAGATCGTCGAGATCGGCAAGCAACTCCTGATCACCCGGGGAGCCCTGACCACCTTCTCCATCGCCAACGACGTCGCCAAGTACTTCGCGATCATCCCCGCCATGTTCGCGGTGGTCTACCCGGGCCTGGACAAGCTCAACATCATGGGCCTGGCCTCCCCCGAGTCCGCGATCCTCTCCGCCGTCATCTTCAACGCGCTGATCATCGTGGCGCTCGTGCCGCTCGCCCTCAAGGGCGTCCGGTACAGGCCGACCAGCGCCGACCGGATGCTCCGCCGCAACCTCGGCGTCTACGGACTCGGCGGCCTCGTCGCCCCGTTCATCGGCATCAAGCTCATCGACCTCCTCATCTCCCTCATCCCCGGGATCGGCTGATCGGCATGAACAACTCTGTAGGCAGCACAGCTCGGTTGATCGGGGCGGGTCTGCGGGCCCTGCTCGTCCTGACCGTGATCAGCGGGGTCGTCTACCCGCTGGCCGTCACCGGGATCGCCCAGGCCCTCTTCAACGACAAGGCCAACGGCTCCGAGATCAAGGACCACAACGGCAACGTCGTCGGCTCCTCCCTCATCGGGCAGCGCTACGACCTGCCCAAGAAGGACCCCGACGACGCCGAAGAGGCCGCGAAGCCGGACCTCAAGTGGTTCCAGCCCCGCCCCTCTGGCGGCCTCGGCACCAACAGCGTCAACACCCAGTACTCGCTGATCCTCTCCGGAGCCACCAACAAGGCCGCCGACAACCCCGACCTCGTCAAGCTGGTCACCGAGGTCAAGGAGGCCGTGATCGCGGACAACTCCACGGCCACGTACGAGGTCGGGGCGCAGGACGTGCCGGCCGACGCCGTCACCTCCTCCGGTTCCGGCCTCGACCCGGACATCTCCCCCGCGTACGCCGCCCTCCAGGTCCACCGGGTCGCGGAGAAGAACGGCCTGACGGTCGAGCAGGTCGAGAAGCTCGTCAAGGACAACACCCGGGGCCGGACCCTCGGTTTCATGGGTGAACCCCGCGTCAACGTCCTCGGACTCAACACCGCGCTCAAGGCACTGACCGAGGGCTGATGTCCCGCATCGCGCGGACGGGGAGCCGGCAGGGCGCGGGACGCCCGCGCCCTGCCGGCTCCTCACCGTCCCGCTCCCGACGAAGGAAGGGCTGCACACCACATGACCCGGGTGCTGGTGGTGGAGGACGATCCCCAGCTCGTCCGCGCACTCAAGATCAATCTCCAGGCGCGCAAGTTCGAGGTCGAAGAGGCCCCGGACGGCGGCTCGGCCCTGCGGCTCGCGGCCGCGCGCAAGCCGGACGTCATCGTGCTCGACCTCGGGCTGCCCGACATGGACGGCGTCGACGTGATCAGGGGCGTGCGCGGCTGGAGCCGCGTGCCCATCCTGGTGCTGTCCGCCCGCCACACCTCGGAGGACAAGGTCCGGGCCCTGGACGCCGGTGCCGACGACTACGTGACGAAACCGTTCAGCATGGACGAGCTGCTGGCCCGGCTGCGGGCGGCCGCCCGCAGGCAGGAGCCGGCCGACACGTCGCGGGCCGACGAGGTCTCGATCGTCACGACCGACGGGTTCACCGTCGACCTGGTGGCGAAGAAAGCGTACCGGGGCGAGCGCACGGTACGGCTGACCCCGACCGAGTGGCACCTGCTGGAGATCCTCATCACCCACCCGGGCCGGCTGATCAGCCAGGGCAGGCTGCTGCTGGAGGTCTGGGGCCCGACCTACGGGGACAACACCAACTACCTGCGCGTCTACATGGCCCAGCTCCGGCGAAAACTGGAACCGGACCCTTCGCACCCCCGATACCTGATCACCGAGCCCGGCATGGGCTACCGCTTCGAACCCTGAACAGAAGAAGAGCCACCATCATGGGACGCGGCGAGCTCCGCCTCCACCGCCCCCGCGGACGCGCCCCGGCCTATGACGCCTTCTTGTAGATGTGGTCGAGGCTGCCGCACATCACGTCGGAGGAGCCGATCCACATGATCGTGAAGGTGTAGCCGCCGCTCTTCGAGGTAACGGAGTCGGCGCAGTAGGCCGGCTCGATCCCCCGGGGTGCGACGGCCTGCGTCCGCAAGGGAAACGGCAGGCGCCCGGGCAGCCAGCAGGCCCCGATGTCGACGATCCCCTTGAGGTCCTTCCGGACGACCGCCACCATGCCGATCGACCAGGGCGTCGCCGTGTGCTGGTACACGCCGACGGCCAGGCGGTCGGTCTCGTACGCGCACTGCGCGAGGTCGTTGGCCGCGTCCAGCTTCCCGACGAACTGGCCCACCCCGCTACGGAACTTCGTGTACTCCGGGTCGCCGTTCCTCGGGACGAAGCCGAGGATCCGGTCGGTCAGCCCGGCGAGGGGCAGGCAGGGGTTCTGGCTGATCCTGCCGACCCCGTCCGCCGACGGGAAGGCGGGCAGCTGGGAGCGGGTGAGGGGGCCGGGGGTGGGGCAGGGAGGCTTCGTGGTGCCGCCGGTGCCCCCGCTCCGGCCGGACCCGGCCGAGGGCCCCGGGTCGGGGAGTCCCGCGCCGGCCCGCCCGCTCGCGCCGCTGCGGTCCGGCCCGGGGACCGGCGGCGCGCATGACGTGCCCGTCAGGGCGATTACGGCCGCCACCGTCACGGCCGCGGCGACGGCGTCCCGGCGTGCTCGCATCATGTTCTCTCCCTGGGTGTCGTGTCGCAGGACGTGCGACCGGTGTGCCGCCAACGGTGGCCCCCGCGGGTCAACCGGGGCATCAGTACCGCCACTGGACCGGGTACGCAGCCGCGGCCACGTACGCCGGCCGGGGCCGGCTGCGGGATACTGCCGGGGTGGAAGGCGAACTCATCGGCAGGGCGTCCGAGTTGGCGGTCCTCGCGGCACGGATCGAGGCTGCGGCACGGGGCTCCGGATCCGTGGTGCTGCTCGCGGGTCCGGCGGGGGTCGGCAAGAGCACGCTCGCGGCCGAGGCGCTGCGCCGTCACGCCGACCGCGAGCGCATCACCGTCGTACGGGGCCACTGCCCCCGGGACTCGGTGGCACCGCCCCTGTGGCCGTGGCAGCACGCGCTGCGCCTGGCGGGCGTCCCCCTCGGACTTCCCGCACCGCGACACTCCGAGCCGGCCGACGCGGCGGCGGCGCGGTTCCTGGAACTGGCCCGCCTGAGCGGGGCACTGGCCGCGGTCGCCGCGGAGCGACCGCTCGTCGTCCTGCTGGAGGACCTGCACTGGGCCGACACGGCCAGCCTCGATCTGTTGTGCCGGCTGACCGGTCAGATCACCGAACGCGGGCTCCTCGTCGTCGGCACGTTCCGGGAGCCGGCCCCCGAGGAACCCGCCGGGGCGCTCGCGGAACTGGGCCGCTACGGTGCCCGGACGCTGCGCCTGGCGCCGTTCACCCCGGCGGAAGTCGCCCGGTGCGTCGGGGAGGCGGACGCGGCACGGTGCCACCGCCGGACGGGCGGGCTACCGCTCCTCGTCAACGCGCTCCGCGTCCACGGAGGTGGCCTCGGTACCGTCGTCAGCGGCCTGTTGGCCGGCCTGACCGGCGAGCAGAAGGACGTGGTGCGGGCGGCGGCCGTCCTCGGTGAACCGCTGGACACGGATCTCCTCGCCGCGGTCCTGCCGCGGCTCGGCGCCGCCTCCGTCACCGCGGCGCTGGAAGCGGCCTGGCACGGCGGGCTCCTCACCACCGGGAACGCTACCGGCCCCGGCCACCGCTTCATCCACGACCTGATCCGCGAGGAGGTGGTCGGGCGGACCGGCCCGGCCGCCTGCCGTGCGCTGCACCAGGCCGCCGCCCGGGCACTCGGGCGGGCCGCGGACCCGGGCGACGCGGCCCGTGTCGCCGCACACTGGCGGCAGGCCGGACCGGAGCCGGCGCACCGGGCCGCCGCGGCCCACTGGTCCCGGAAGGCGGCGGATCTGGCCCGGCGGCAGCACGCCTACGCGGACTCAGCCCGGCACCTGGCCGACGCCGCCGCCGTCCTCGACGCGGCGGACCCGCTGCGGGCGCCGGTGCTGATCGACCTGGCCCGCGCCGAGTACCTGGTCGGGGACTACGACGCCGCCCTGCGTCACTGCGAAGAGGCCTCCGAAGCGGCGGAGGCCCGCAGCCGGCCGGAACTGCTCGCCGAGGCCGCGCTGGTCCTCCAGGGCGTCACCTACCCGCGTGCCTCACGGGCCATCACCCGGCTGTGCGAGGCGGCCCTGGCCGTCGACGGCCTGCAGGACGCGCTGCGCGCCCGCGTGCTCGCGCAGCTCGCCACCGTCTCCGCCGACCTCGGTTCGCTCGGAGCGGCGGCCGGACAGGCGCGGGCGGCCATCGAACTGGCCGGGGCCACCGGTGACGCACGCGCCGAACTCGACGCCGCCCGCGCGTCGCAGATGCTCCTGGCCCATCCCGACGACACCGCCGAACGACTGCGCCTGGGCGAGCTGGCCGTGTCCAGGGCCCGGCGGCTCGGTGACCCGCCGGCCGAGGTCCTGGGCCACCAGTGGCGCGTACAAGCCGGCTACCTGCTCGGTCGGCTCGACCTGGTGGACGACGCGGTCCGCGGCATCGAGGCGGTCGCGGACCGGTCGCCGCTGCCGCTGGCCCGCTGGCACCGGCTCCGTGTCGGCGCGGCCCGGGCAGTGCAGGAGGGGCGGTTCGCCGACGCCCGCCGCGCCAACGAGGACGCCACCGCACTCGCCCGGGCCGGCGGAGACCAGTACGCGATCATGATGGGTCACGTGCTGCGGATCCAGCTGGCCCTGCTCCGCGGCGACGCCGCCGAACTGTCCGAGGAGATGTGGCACGACCTCGACCGCGCGCCGGCGAACCCGCTGATCCGGTCCATGCGGGCACGGGCGCTGCTCGCCGCCGGACGGGCCGAGGAGGCACGGGACGCATACCACCCGCTGCGCCCGCTGCTTCCGGTCCCCACGGCGAACCCGACGTGGCCCGCGGTACTGCTCAACCTGGTCGATCTGGTCGAGTCGGCCGAGCCGGCCGGTGACGCCGAAGCCGCACGGCTGGTGTACGACCAGTTCGCGCCGTTCCGGCCGTATCCCGGGGCGGTCGGCACGCCCACGGCGTACTTCTCCGGGACGGTCAGCCGCGACCTCGGCCGCCTCGCCCTCACCGCCGGCCGCCCGGCGCAGGCCGAGGAACTGCTGCGCGAAGCGCTGGTCCGCAACCGGTCCCTCGGTGCGATCCCGTACGTGGCACTGACCTGCCTGCACCTCGCCTCCGTGGAGCGCGACCGGGGCTCCCTCGCCGATGCCACCGCCCATGCCCGGGAGGCCCTGGCGATCTCCGGCCGACTGGACATGCCCGGCCCCGCGGCCGCGGCCGCACGCCTCATCGCCGAGACCGCCGCCCGGAGCGACGGCGCCGGGCCGCTCACCCCGCGCGAACGGGAGATCGCCGAGCTCGTCGTCCAGGCGCGCACGAACCGGCAGATCGCCGGCGACCTGTTCATCTCCGAACGTACGGTGGAGAGCCACGTCCGCAGCATCCTCAACAAGCTCGGCCACGCCAACCGGACGGAACTGACCGCGCGTTGGGCGGACCACCGCCCCCACGAGCCGTCCTCGGACCGGAGGCCCGTATCCTGAGGACGGCGACCCCGGCAGTGCCGATGCGTCGCAGCCGCCCGTCGCCGCCGGGCGCCGCCCCACTCCGGGTACCAGATACCCGGCGAACGACCGGGAGTCGCGCAGTGATCAGTCTGGCCGCAGTGGGTGGAGTAGCCCTGGTCGAACTGGGCATGGCGCTGACCCCGGGGCCGAACATGATCCACCTCGCCTCGCGCGCGATCACCCAGGGCCGCAGGGCGGGCCTGGTCAGCCTGAGCGGGACCGCGGTGGGGTTCCTGTGCTACCTGGTGGCCGCGGCCGCCGGCCTGTCCGCGTTGTTCGCCGCCGTGCCCCTGGCGTTCACGGTGGTCAAGCTCGCCGGGGCCGCCTACCTGGCCTACCTGGCCTGGGGGATGCTCAAGCCCGGTGGCCGCTCGCCCTTCGCTCCGGCCCAGGACCTGGCTCCGGTCTCGGACGCCCGCCTGTTCTCGATGGGTCTCCTGACCAACCTGCTCAACCCCAAGATCGCCCTCATGTACGCCGCCCTTCTGCCCCAGTTCATGGATCCGCAGGCGGGCCCGGACTGGGCGCAGCTGCTCCAGCTCGGTGGTGTGCAGATCGTCGTGGGGCTCTCCGTGAACGCCCTGGTCATGCTGGGCGCGGCACGCGTGTCGGGCTTCCTGGCCGCCCGGCCCCGCGTGATGACCGCTCAGCGGTTCGCGTCGGGCGGCCTGCTCGGCTTCTTCGCGCTGCGCACCGCCCTGACCCGTACGCCGGTCTCCGCCTGAGCCGCGCCGGTCAGTCCTTGGCGGCGCTCTGCCAGCTCATTCCCCACCCGTACTCGAGGTCCGCGGCCTGCTGCTTGAAGACGCCCGGCGCCAGTACCAGGTACTTCGCCTCCCGCCGCACGATCAGTTCCCCGTTCACGTTCTCGATCAACGCGATCGCCGCGACCGGCGAAGGGACGGTGCACTCGTCCAGGCGCATCTCGATCGGGGGCCCGGCGGGCGGGTACAGCGTGGCGACACCGTGGAGTCCCGCGAAGCTGGACGCTCCGTCGTAGATGACCACGAACACGAGGAGGCGTTTGATCTCCGCCGTGCGATCGAGATTGATCATGAGGTTCTCGCCGTCCTCGCTGCCGCCGGTCCGGTCGTCCCGGTCCAGGAGGACGTACGGCGGCTGGTCGAACGAGCCGAACTGGTTGTTGATGGGGTGGACGATCCCCTTCGTACCGTTCTGCAGCTCCCACAGACAGGAGAGGTCCAGGTCGACGTCCTCCAGCCGGACGGCGTCCTTGCCCTTGCTCATCCAGCCGCGCGGCGGCTTGGGCGCGCTCCAGGAGAGGTTGACCCGCATGGCACCCGTCGTGGCGCCCTGCTTGGCCAGCGACACCGCGGGCTCGGCCTTCGTCAGCGTGATCTTCGACAGCCGCACCGGCGGTTGCGGCGGTGCCGCCGGGGTCTGCCGTACCGGCGGAGGGGGCGGCGGAGGAGGCGCAGTGGCGGGTTCGTCGACGGTGATGCCGAAGTCGGTGGCCAGCCCGGCGAGGCCGGAGGCGTAGCCCTGGCCCACCGCACGGAACTTCCACGTACCGCCCCGCCGGTACAGTTCGCCGAGCAGGAACGCGGTCTCCGACGTGGCGTCCGTGGGGTCGAACCGCGCCGCCTCGGCGCCGCTCTCCGCGTCCAGCACGCGCACGTAGAGCCCCTGGACCCGGCCGAACGTGCTGTCGGTGGAAGCCGCGAGGACCACCCTCGCGACGTCCTGCTCCACCGCCGAGAGCGTGACACCGATCGTCTCGACCGTGTCCGTCCCGTCCTGGCGCCGTCCTTCGTGCCGGACGGCACCGCTGGGATGCGCGGGCTGGTTGTAGAACACGAAGTCGTCGTCCGACCGCACCTTGCCGGCCGACGTCAGCAGCAGGGCGGACACGTCGACGTCCGGGGCCCCGGGGCCCGCCCGCCATCCCAGCTCCACCCGAACGCCGGAACTTTCCACCGGCACGTTGGCGCCCTTGCTCAGGCCCACGTGATCCCCCTCCCGCGACCGACCCCCACGCCCGCAGCGTACGAGGTTTTCCCGGCGCGTCTCCCCCGAACGCGAAATCGCCGCCGGCCCGGTGGACCTCCGGCTGCGCGGCCGGACGGCCGCGCAGCCGGAGGGAGGGGCCGGACCCGGGTCAGCGGACCTCGGTGACCCGGTGCTCCTTGAGCGAGCCGCAGTTGGAGTTGTACACCTGCACGTGCACGTTGCTGATGCCACCGCCCCAGTCGACGCAGTGGCCCTTGCCGTACACGTAGGCCGGGCCCGCGTACGACGTGTACCGCCCGAAGTCCTCGCCCCGCTCCCAGGTCCCGGGGACTTCGATCCAGAGGGCCATGTCCACGGCCGCCCCCGGGTTGTTGCGGATGGTCGCGACGCAGTTCTTGCCGTTCGCGGCGTTGTACGTCAGGTAGACGGTGCCCAGCGAGCCGATGGCGGCCGAGTTCACGGTCTTGTAGGCGCTTCCGCAGACCTTCTGCGGCGTGGTGTTGGGCGCGGCCGTGGCGGGCGCCGCCAGCGCGGTCGTGGCCCCGAGGGCCAGCGCGGCGAGTCCGGTGGTGGCGACGACGGAACGGGTGAACCTCATTGTTTCCCCCTGGTGGTCTTCGGAGTTGGACGCTCCTGCACGGTGTGACGTACGGCACGGCGGAACGGTTGCGCGTCGCCCGCAGGAAAAATCCGACCGCGCCGCCTCCCCCCGCCGGCGCGAGCGGCCGGCCGGCGAGAGGAGCGGGTGCGCGGACTCCGGGCACAGGCGGTCAGGCGTGCTCGTCCGCGGGGTGCTGGGCGGGCTGGACCGACCAGGCCGGGGGTTCGTCGTTGCCCGAGTCCTCGTCGCGTTCCGCGTCGGCGAAGGTCGCGTGGACCTTGCCCGGGGCGTGGTGGACCGGGGCGTAGACGGCGTAGAGCTGCATGGGCTCGTCGCCGGTGTTGGTGACGTTGTGCCACGTGCCGGCGGGTACGAAGACCGCCCAGCCGTCCTCGACCTCCTGGTCGAAGTCGAGGCGGTCCTTCGCGCTGCCCATCTGGACGCGGCCGCGGCCCGCGTCCAGCCGGAGGAACTGGTCGGTCCCCGGGTGTGCCTCCAGGCCGATGTCCTCGCCCACCGGAATCGACATGAGGGTGAGCTGGAGGTACTTCCCGGACCAGGCGACCGAGCGGTAGTCGGCGTTCTCCAGCGTCGCCCGCTCAAGGTCGAAACTCTGCGGTTCGGGGCCGACGTCCTTGATGGTCATGCTTCTCTCCCGGTCTACGGAGGTGGTACGCGTTCGGGCGCGGGTTGTGCGCAGGGCCAACCCTTCCAGACTCACCGGGGTGTTGTGGCCCGACGCCAGTGACACTCGAGCCGGGCGGTCACCGGCGCCGGGACACCGCGCCCACGGGGTCGCGTATCAGCCCAGGACCTCGGCCGCCTTGGTCATCGGCCCTCCCGCGTCACCGGTGTTCATCGTTCCCGCCGGTTCCAGCAGCAGGATCGCGGTCTCCTCGTCGGCCACGGTGCAGTGCTCGACCCCGCGGGGCACCACGAACAGCTCGCCGGGCTCCAGCACGACCTCGCCGTCGCGGAGCCGGATGGTGAGCCGCCCACTGATGACCATCATCAGTTCATCGGTGTCCTCGTGGGTGTGCCAGACGAACTCCCCTTTCAGTTTGGCCAGCTTGACCTCGTAGTCGTTGAGCACCGCCACCTTCTTCTGCGACCACAGCTCACTGAACCGGGCGAGCCTGTCGGCGAGGTTGACGGGTACGGCGGACATGGACATACGGCGTCCTCACTCTCGGAACCAGACACCGGGAGCGGCCTCTCGGGCCCTCCGGCCGGTACGACGAGCCTGCCGCGCCCCGGCTCCACGGGTCTTGTACGTTCCTGGCATGGCCCCTGACCGCCCCCGCCCCCACACGTCCGTCACCGCCTGGCGGCCGCCGGTCCCCGGGATCGCCGAGGTCTTCCACGCCCACTTCACGGACCACGCGTACCCGGCGCACACCCACGACACGTGGGACCTGATGATCCTCGACGACGGCGCCGTGGACTTCACGCTCGACCGGCACCGCCACGGAGCGACCGGCAGGGCCGGCGTCCTCCTGCTGCCGCCCGGCGTCCCCCATGACGGCCGGACCGTCACCGAATCCGGGTTCCGCAAGCGCAACCTCTACCTCGACGACTCCGTACTCCCCCGGCATCTGGCCGGCCGGGCGGTGGGGACTCCGGTCCTCGACGACGAACAGCTGCGCTGCCGGATCGACCGGTTGCACACCGCCCTCGCCCATCCCGGCGACGGCTTCGAAGCCGAGTCGCGCCTCGCGTTCATCCGGGAGCGGCTCCACCTCCACCTCGCCGCGCTCCAGCCCCGCACACCGGGGCGCGAGGCGAACCGGATCGCCGCCCAGCTGCGGGAGCTACTCGACGCACGGACCCGCGCCGGCCTGTCCCTGCGCGAGGCCGCGGCCACCCTGCACGCCCACCCCACCCACCTGATCCGCTGCTTCAAGCAGGCGTACGGCCTGCCGCCACACGCCTACCTCACCGGCAGGCGCATCGAACACGCCCGCCGCCTCCTCCTCGACGGCCACCGGCCCGCCGAGGTCGCCACCGCCGTGGGCATGTACGACCAGGCGCACCTGAACCGCCACTTCACACGCCACGTCGGCACCACCCCCGCCCGTTACCAGCGCACGCGCACCGGTGCGCGGACGACCACCTCCTGAACGCCCGCCCGGCCGCAGCCGAACCGGCCGATCGTAGGAATCACCAGCTGGCACCCGCGGGACGGCCCCGGAACTGGTGCGACGTCCGATGACCTTTCCCTGCGCGGCGGTGTTGACTGCGTCGTCCTCCTGCCGGCGTGCCACGACATCCCCAAGGGGCCGGTACGTTGAAGACTTCCACACCACGCAGAGCCGGGCCCGTGCTCGGCAGATCGAGGTCTCCTTCGACATCGACGCGGACGGCATCGTGCACGTCACGGCCAAGGACCTTGGCACGGGCAAGGAACAGCAGGTCACGGTCGGTTGGACGAGCGAGGGCTGGACAGACCACGTGCGCGAGCACGCCGGTCTGGTCGATTCGTTCGAACCACCGCCTCCCGCCCGATACCGCGCCGCACCTCAGGTCTGCACAACGCGCGCCCTGCGGTATTCGGCGCGGGCGAGTAGCGAGAACGTGATCGTGGCGCAGAGCGCGACCCCGACGATGACCCACTCGAGCGCCCCGCTGTGCTGGTCGGGATCGACTCCGAAGACCGACTCGATCCAGTCGGGCCAGATGGCGGTCAGCAGGAGCAGCAGTCCGCTGAGGGCGGCGGCGATCGCCTCGATCCAGCCCCGCGCACGTACGTTGTGCATCATCGTGCTCACCTTCGCAATCGGAGGCCGTCAGACCGGCGAGAGATCGATCCGGAACATGCCGCGGCCGTGGGTCACGCATACGAGGGTCTCGTCCATCCAGAACAGGTCGTCGACCGAGCAGTTGGCCGGGCCCTCGTTCGTCGGCGACCAGGTCGTACCGGCGTCCTCGCTCGCGAACAGGCCGATTTCGGTGCCGCAGTACAGGAACTCGTGGCGCCGTGGATGCACGGCGAGAGCCCGGACGGGAGCGGCGGGCAGCGTGGCGGAGAGGTCGGTCCACTGGGCGCCGCCGTCACGCGTCACCCACAGGTTGCCGGGCTCGAACCCGCCGAAGGCGACGTAGGCGGTCTTCACGTCCGTCGGGTGGGCGGTGATGCACGCGCAGTACCGCTGCGGCCGTAGCGGACTCGGACCGATCACTCCGACGCGGTCCCAGGTCGGGGTCGGAGCCGTGCCGTTGGCCGTGTGGAAGAGCATGCCGTTCCGGTGTCCCACCCACACCACGTCGGAGTCGGCGGGGGCCACGGCGAGCGCGGTGATCAGTGATCCCGCGCTGGGCTTGATCGACTGCCAGCTGGGCCCCGAGGTCGGCGTGTTCGGTGCCTTCGCGTTGTTCGTCCGCCACAGCGACAGGCCTCCGGCCAGCAGCCGTTGCGGGTTTCCGGGATCCATGACGAAGGGTGCGATGAAGAGCGCCTTCTGGTTCTTGGCGTCGGGGATGTGGAACGGCAGCGGTTTCCAGTCCCAGTCGGGGATCGCGGGGTTCCAGAACTGGCCGCTGATGTACCGGTCCGGGTCATTGGTGGCACCGCCGTCGTCGTTGCGGTGGATGTTCAGGAAGACGTACTCGCCGTAGAGGACGTCGGGGTCGGTCGGATCGCACGCGCACCAGCCGCCGTCACCGCCCTGGAACTCCTTCCACCCCTCGGTCCCGGCCGCGGGATCGAAGCAGAGCGAGCCGTTGTCCTGTGCACCGCCGATGATCTTTCCGATGGTGGTGTTGCCGGCGCCGCCGTAGAACTGCGTGACGCCGTAGTTGTTGACCAGCTCGGTCCAGCCGAGGACGAACGGTGCCTTCGGCTCCGTACCGACCACCGCGAGGTCTGCCGCCTTGAACACCCCGCCGTCGTTGCCGAAGAACACCGTTCTGTTGTGCACCCCGTCGTAGGAAGGGTGCGAAACGATGGCGTGGTGATCGGCGTGCGCCGAGTCCGGGTCCCACCAGGTGCTGATCTCGGTCAGGTGATCGCCGCCGTCCGTGCTGCGCCACAGGTCGACACCACCCGTGACGAGCAGATCCGCGTCCGTCGGATCCCCGGCCCAGATCGCGTTGCTGTACCAGCCCTGGTCGCCCAGGTAGTCGGCCACCTGGCCGCTCGGGGTCCGGGTCTTCCTGCTCTTGTAGGTCTTGCCTCCGTCGGTGGAGCGCCAGATCTGGCCGGTCTGCGCCTGTACCGAGGCGTACACGACCTTCGGATCCTGCACGGCGTAGGCCAGTTCCACCCGGCCAGACCACGGACCGTGCGCCGAGGCCTGCCAGGTGAGCCCCCCGTCGGCGCTGAACCACGCCTCGCCCGCGTCGAGTGCACCGGCGACCGCCCGGTCGTCACCGCCCGGCTCGAAGGCGACCTGGCCGAGCGGGATGTCCAGCACCCGCGTCCATGCCGCCCGCGCCGGATCGGAACTGCGGAGGAGGCCGGTGTCAGTGGCCGCGAGGACGACCCCGCCCGAAGCGGACACCGCGATCCGGTTCACAGCACGGAAGTCGGGGGTCTGCGTCGCCGGCAGGGGTGCCCATGTGGTCGCGTCGGTGGTGCGGAAGATGCCGTTGCCGCGGAGGGCGTCGGTGTTCGAGAATCCCTCGCCGGTGCCCACGTAGATCGTCGAAGGGTCGGTGGGGTCCATCGTCATGCACGCGCAGGCGAGGTTGCCGAGGAAGTCGTCCACGGGCGCCCATTTCGCGCCGCCGTTGCGGGTGATCCACACGCCGCCGCCGGCGCTCGCGGCCCACATCCTGGTCGGGTGACCGGGGTCGACCACGATGGCCCGGGTGCGGCCGCCGATGTTGCCGGGGCCGAGCCACTCCCACTGGGTGAGCGTCATGCCGGCCGTCGGCGACGGCCGGTCCGCACGCGCGCCGCGGTGACGGCCGGTGGGCACACCGGCCGTCTGCGGGGCCGGGGCGGTGCTCCGCGCAAGGGAGCGCATCCGGGCACGGGCCGTCCCCTGGGCATCGGGCGGCACGCTCCCGTCGTCTCCACGCTGCTGTTCGAGCCGGAACTGCACTCGCGCATTGGGCAGGTCGGGGTAGTCGAGGCGGCGCAGTGCCCGCCGCACCGCCGTGACGGGAAGCCCGTCGAGCGTCTCGTTCGTTGCGCCCCGGCTCTTCCGGAGCAGCTGCACCTGCTCGACGGTGATGTCCTTGGCTCGGGCGAGTTGTTCGTCGGAGACTGTCATGGTGCACCTCTGGGTGCAGAGGAGTGTGTTGTTCGGTACGGCTACGGGCGGAGCTTGCGGGGACGGCTCTCGGCCGTCTCGTCGAGTACCACCTCCCAGACGGCCGAGGCTGTCGGCACGTCCACCGCCCGGAGCACGACGGCGCCTTCGCCATCGGGGTCCCGGCGGACGGTGAGCTCCAGCCGGATGTCGCCGACCTGCCCGTAGTCCAGCACGTCGCCCGCGAGCGGCGAGGCCTGCGGCGCGACCTCCGGCTCCGCCTCCACGGGCACTGTGGTCAGCTCCTCCACCGATGGGGTCGCCACGCCGACCCGCAGGGCCCCATGCACCTCGCGGGGCCTGCTCACCGCCTCAGCGAGGCCGGGCGGAGCGCCGCCCCGGTACAGGTCCCTGGCCGTCCACCGGAGCACGAGCGGGTCTCGATCCGCAGCGATGTCCACGGTGAAGGCGGGCGAATCGTCCAGTGTCGGCCGGGCCCACGCGGGCAGCCCCACTGGGGGCGAAGTCCAGCGCCCAGCGCCCCCGTCCAGGTCGAGCAGCTCGACTTCCAGAACCGGCGGGGCCGGTGGGGCCGGTGGGGCACCGACGCGCAACGCCACCACGTTCCCGTCCACGATCGAGCAGGGCCGCAGCCCACGGCCGTGACGCCACATCACCGCGCCGGTTTCCAGGTCCAGCGCGATGAGGGTTCCCTGGCGGTCGTGCACCACGGCCCGCCCGGCGGGCCCGTCGGCCACGCCGCGCGGGATCCTGGGCATGCGACCCCGATCATCGATCCTCGGAGTGGTGGGACAGTTCCTGCGGAGACGCTCCAGCCGGAGCTCATCTACATTGTCGACCCTGCTGCCGGGGAGCGGCAACCGGGGAAACGTCATGGATCCGGCCCTGAGGTGAGCGGCCACGGTTCCCCCGCCGACCGTCCTGCCAAGCGCGCGCCGCAGTCCCGACCGGGCCTTCCGGCTTGCTCCGGTCGGGTGGTTCTTCGAGGGATCCCGGTGAATTCCCGTGACGCAGTCCCGGACGCCCGGCGGCGCCGACGCCCCGCTGCCACAGTCCTCCCGAACAGCGCGCGGAGTCGCAGGTCAGGTGCGGCCGCAGGGCTGGAAGGAGAGGGATGTACAGAGCAAGAGAGCGGGACGCATGCTGAGCAATCACCTTCAGAAGCGTGCCTTCACCATCATCAGCACCATTCTCCTCGTACTGCAGTCGCTCGTGATCCTCGGCCCCGCGGCCTCCCCGGCATGGGCGGGTGACGACCGGCGGATCGGCACCGGCAACAACGAGCCGCACAACGCCACCGCCAATCCGCGAAGGCCCGGACAGGTCGCCGTCATGTCGGGGTGCACCGTCCACATCGACCTCAACTACGGCCGGGACGGCTTCCCGATCACACGGACGACGACCGTCACCCCCTGCAACGGCGACCCGGTACTCACCTTCGACGCCGACGGCCGCCTCTTCGTCACCCACCTGTCGCGCGGCGGCCTGAACACCAACCCGACGCCCGCCCGGCTCGGGGTCGGTGTCGGCCGGATCAACGACACCACGACGCCCGGGACGCAGACCTACACACCGGTCCAGGTGAGCGGTAACGGCAACATCGACCACGACAAGCCGTGGCTGGTGGTCGATGCCAACCCCACCAGCCCGTACGTGGGCAACCTCTACATCGTCTGGACGGAACTCCCCGCCGCCGGCGGTTCGCGGATCCTGTTCTCGCGGTCCACGAACGGCGGCACGACCTGGTCCGCGCCGGCCTCCGTCTCCCAGGCGGGCGAGGGGTTCGTCTGGCCCTCGCACGCGGCCGTGGCCCAGAACGGCGACCTCTACGTCGCCTACCACACCGACACCTGCGTGGGGGATGGAACGGCGGGCACCATCCAGCTGATCCGGGACGGCTCCGGCGGCGCCGACTTCGCCGCCGGCACTCCCCGCCAGCGCACCGTGCCCTTCGGTGCGGGCCAGGCCAGCGTCACCTGCAACCGGCAGAACGACGCGACCACCGAGATCCCCGGAACCGACTTCTGGCTGCAGGGCAGCGTGCAGCCGTACGTCCTGCCCGACCCGGCCCGGGCCGGGAACGTCTACGTCGTCGCCAATGACGACCCGAACAACAACTACGGAGACGGCGACGACGCCGACGTCGTCATCGCCCGCTCCACGGACAACGGCCTGAACTTCACCCGGAGCCGCGTCGACCACGGGCCGGGCCAGACCTTCGCCGTCATGCCCAACGCCCACATCGACCAGGACGGCAACGCCGTCGTCACCTGGTACGACAACCGCAGCGGCCGGCGCAACGGCGGCACCGGACCGAACGGCGCCGACAACTTCCTGCTGGAGCTCTACGGCACCACCAGCCGGGACGGCGGCCAGACCTGGGCGCCGGACTTCCGCATCAGCGACTCCCCCTTCGACCCCGACCGCAACGCCCCGTGCCGCTTCGGCAACTTCGCCGACTGCCCCGCCAACGACAGGGTCGCCGGCGAGACCCGGCGGACCCTCCGGATCGGCGAGTACAACGGTGTGTGGACGGTGGACGGGATCGCCTACGCGTCCTGGACCGGCAACACCACCCCGCCGACGCCCACCACCCCCTCCGCGGGCAACCAGGACACCTACTTCGACGTCTTCTCCACGCTCGGAGCCTTCCCCGACACCCACGAACCCAACGAGTCGACCGACCACGCCGTGGCCGCCGACCTCGGCTCGAACGAGCAGTTCAACCGGCGCGGACTCACCCTGCACACCGCGACCGACGTGGACTTCTTCAGGGTCACGCCCCGCCACACCGGCCACCTCACCACCGAGGTCCGCTTCAACGAGGTGATCTCCCCGCTCGCGGTGCGGGCGTACGACAAGTTCGGCAACCGCGTCGCCACCGGCACCGTCACCACGCGCGCCGGCACCTCCACCGGCCGGCTCGCGATCCCGGTCGTCCAGGACGAGCAGTACTACGTCGTGGTCAGCGCCGCCGGCGTGACCGACCCGACGCGGCCCGGAGACGCCTCACCGACCGACCCGCCGCAGGGTACGTACGACCTCGTCGTCGTCAACCGCGCGGCCCCCGAGCCGTTCGCCCTGGACCTCAAGCAGCAGTCCGACTCGGGCCGCTCCGACAACGACGACATCACCAAGACCGTCGGACCGGACCTCTTCCTGCGCGTGAACGACGCCGAGCTGCGCGCGGCCGGCATCACGCTGTCCCCGCAGAACTCCACCCCCGCCCTCACCGACGACGCCCCCGGCTACAAGGTGGCCGTGGAGCGCGACGGGGAGCGCGTCGGCTTCGCCGCTCCGGTCGACCCGACGAACAAGCCGGGGCTTTACCAGATCCACCTGGACCCGGTCCTGCGGGAGGGCGAGAACCAGATCACCGCCGAGGTGATCATCGTCGACCCGTCCGACGACCCCCGGGTCCCCGGCACCACCCACGTCACCGGTTCGGGCGCGGAGAGCTCGCACGCACTCGTGATCACCCTGGACACGACCGCGCCGGCCCGGCCGGCCGCCGCGCCCGACCTGCTGGCCTCCAGCGACAGCGCGGGCAGCGACGTCGACAACGTCACCACCATCATCAAGCCCGCGTTCCAGGGCTGGTCGGTCGAGCCGAACGCGCTGGTCCGGCTGCGGGCCACGCCGGCCGACGGCGGCACGGCCGTGGTCGGCAAGGACACCGTCACCCCGGCCGGTGAGTACGAGGTCGTCAGCTCCGCCCTGCGCGACGGCCGGTACGAGGTCGACGTCCTCCTGGAGGACCTCGCCGGCAACGTGAGCCCGGCCTCCCCCTCCCTCCCGATGACCATCGCGCACAACTCGCTCAGCCTTGCCGGTGCCACGTCGGACGTCCTGGTCGACATCGCCCAGGGCCAGGTCACGGGCTACCCGGGCATCCCGGGCGGTTTCGTCGGCATCCAGGGGATCCCCGTGGTCAACCTGGACGCGAACGGGCACGGCGCGGCAGTCACGGGCGGGACGGGCGACGACCGGCTCACCTTCACCCCGCTCGGTGTCAGCAGCGGCCGGCTGACGCGCGGGGACTCCGCGCAAGTGCTGAACTTCTACAACGTCACCGGTGACGTGGGGATCAGCACCGACGGCGGAGACGACGAAGTCAGCATCGTGGGCACCACCCGGGGCGACCGGATCCGCGGTGTGGTGGACACGTTCACCACGCTCCACGTCGAATCCCTGCCGCTGCTCCGCAAGCCGGAGACGCTCGTGACCCTGCTCGGCCTGCGGATCACCACGGCGGAGACCGAACGGATCGGTGTCCTCGCCCGCGGCGGCAAGGACACCGTCGACTTCCTCGTCAAGGACTCCGTCAGCGCCAACATCTCGGTCGACGGCGGCGACCCGTCCCACGTACGGCCGGAGAAGGGTGACGAGCTGATCGTCCGCCCCGGCTCGCCCAAGGGCCTGCTGAAGCAGGAATCCAACGGCGAGTCGGGCTCGGGCTCGGTCCTCGTCGTCTACCCCCACACGACGCAGGCCAAGACACGCATCGACTTCACCGACACGGAAGCCATCACCCTGGAAGAGCGCAAGCACAACGGTTAGGCAGTGCCTGAAGGCTCCGCGGCGACGTCGCGGAGCCGGGCGACGACGCCTGCAGTGGCGGAGGCCCTCCGGCGCGAACCGGAGCGGCCTCCTCCGAGCGTGGGAACGAGCTGAGCGGGGAGCCGCGACAAGGGCAAAGCCGGTGTGGTCTGAGGTCGGCCGGACCGGTCAGGGAGGGCGGAGCTGATCTCACCCCTCGCCCGTCGCTCACGAGTAGCGGCTCGGTTCGCCGGGGCGCTCGGAGTAGAAGCCCCGCGGCCCTTCCGGCTCCGACGAACCGTCACACAGGCTCGATGCCGTCGTCGGCTGGGGCGACGCCGAGCCCGGGCCGTCCGGCGCCGGTATCACCCTGGCCCTCGAACGCCTCGGCGTCCCCGCCTCCAACGCCTGCTTCATCGGCGACACCCCCACCGACATCCAGGCCGCCCGGGCCGCCGGGGCGTCCTCGCGGCCGGCGCCACGTGGGGCTACACCGGCCCGCCCCTCGCCGACCACGCCCCCGACCTCCTCCTCCACCACCTCACCCACGCCCCCCACGTCCTGCGCCATCTCACTTTTCCGGGGCCGCGCATGTGCTACGCGGAGCGCCCGCAGGACTGAAGGGACAGAGCGCACCGCCCGTCCGGCCATGGCCGTGCGCGGCCTTCGGCACACCCTCGGCCCCGGAGCCGTGCCGGGCCCTCGGACCCGGCCGTACGTGTGGAACCCGCCGCCGCTCTTGCGGCCGAGCAGCCCTGCCTGCACCATGCGCTGGAGCAGCGGGGGCGGGGCGTACAGCGGTTCCTTGAATTCCTCGTACAGCGACTCCGCGATCGCGGCGACGGTGTCCAGGCCGATCAGGTCGGCCAGCTTGAGCGGGCCCATGGGGTGGGCACAGCCCAGCTCCATGCCGGCGTCCACGTCGGCGGCGCTCGCGAACCCGGACTCGGCCATACGGATGGCGGAGAGCAGGTACGGGATCAGCAGCGCGTTGACGACGAAACCCGCCCGGTCCTGGGACCGGACCGTGGTCTTCCCGAGAGCGTCACGGGCGAACGTCTCGACCGCGGCGAGGGTGTCCGCCGACGTGTGGAGAGACGAGACGACCTCGACCAGCGGGAGGACGGGTACGGGGTTGAAGAAGTGCAGGCCCACCACCCTGTCCGCACGCCCGGTGGCCATACCCAGCCGCATGATCGGGATGGCCGAGGTGTTCGTGGCGAGGATCGCCTCCGGATCCGCGACGATCTTGTCGAGGGCCGTGAAGACCTCCGTCTTGGCTTCGGGATCCTCGGTGACGGCCTCGATGACGAGCTGCCGGTCACCGAGATCTTCCAGGTCCCCGGTGAACACGAGCCGGGCCAGGGCGTCCTCGGCGGAGAGGCGGTCGAGCTTGCCGCGCTGGACCGCACGCTCCAGGGAGACGGCCACGCGCTGACCAGCGGCTCGGGCGGCGGTCGCATCCGCCTCGGCAACGACGGTGTCGAGGCCGGCACGGGCGCACACCTCGGCGATGCCCGCGCCCATCTGGCCGCCGCCGACGACACCGACACGGCGGATACCGGCGGGGTGCAGGAGGGCGTTCACGCGTTCACCTGCGCGGGGACGCGGCGGACCAGGTGACGGGTGTAGGCCTCGGGCGTGAAGAACAGCGGGAGCTGCACCGAGAGGGCGGAGTCCACGAAGACCTCCCGGGCTTCGAGGACGAACGCCTGCGGGTCCTCGGCCTCCAGGGCCGCGCATTCGGCGTCGAGGAGGTCGGTGACCGTGCTCCGGTCCACCCGGCCGTGGCGCAGCCACTGCCAGATCTGGACACGGGCGATCTCGGCGGTGGCCGCGTCCTCCATCAGGCCGTTCAGCCCGACGGCGCCCCTGCCGCGCAGCCGGGCTTCGAAGTAGCGCAGGGCCACCGCCACGTTGGAGCGGACGCCCTCGGAGGTCGGCGGGGCGGCGATCCTGCGAACGGCCATGCCGCCGATGGCGTGCGCGCCGCGCCGGTGGCACGTGCGGACGAGGAGTTCGGTGTACGCGCGCATGAAGGGGGCGGTCATGGTGACCTTGGCCCGGTCGGGCAGCTGGAAGTCGGTGCGGTGGCCGAAGGTCTTGATCAGGCTGAAGAGGTAGTCCCAGCGGCCCGCGTTGAGGCCGGCGCTGTGCTCGCGCAGTTCGTAGAGGACCTCCTCCATCTCGAGCGCGGCCGTGATCGTCTCGATCAGGACGGTGGCGCGGACCGTGCCGCGGGGGATGCCGAGGAGATCCTGGGCGAACACGAAGATGTCGTTCCACAGGCGTGCCTCTGTGCGGTTCTCCAGCTTCGGGAGGTAGAAGTACGGGCCGTGCCCGGCGTCGATCTGCCGCTGCGCGCAGTGGAAGAAGTACAGGCCGAAGTCGACGAGCGAGGCCGACACGGGCCGGCCGTCGATCTCCAGGTGTTCTTCAAGGAGGTGCCAGCCGCGCGGGCGGACCATGATGGTCGCGAGTTCCGCGCCGAGGCGGTAATCCTTGCCCTCGGGCGTCGTGAAGTCGATGCGCCGCTCGATGGCGTCGAGCAGGTTGAGCTGACCGCCGATGACGTTGTTCCAGGTGGGGGCGGTGGCGTCCTCGAAGTCGGCCATCCAGACCTTGGCCCCGGAGTTCAGCGCGTTGATCGCCATGCGGCGCTCCGGCGGGCCGGTGATCTCCACTCGACGGTCGGTCAGACCAGGGGCGGGCGGGGCCACACGCCAGTCGGTATCGGCGCGGACGGCGGCCGTGGCGCGGGAGAAGTCCAGCGGCGTCCCGGACACCGGGTGGGCGGTGCGGCGGCTGCGTTCCTTGAGGACTTCCAGACGGCGGTCCGCGAAGGCGGAGTCGAGCCGCCTGATGAACTCGAGCGCATCGGACGTCAGGATCTCCTCGTGGCGCTCGGCCTGCGCTCCGAGCACCCGGACGCTGCTGATCAGGGGCGTGGGTGACATGAGGTTCTTCTCCTCAGCGTGGGGCGGCGGGCGCCCGAGGGGAGATCCCTCGGGCGCCGTCGGACGGCGAGCAACAGAACGCCGGGCTGTGCCCGGTCGGACCAAGAGCAGTGGTTCTAGTGGAACTGCTCTTCCTCGGTGGAGCCGGTGAGGGCGGTGGTGGAGGAGGCGGGGTTGACGGCGGTGGAGACCAGGTCGAAGTAGCCGGTGCCGACCTCGCGCTGGTGCTTGACGGCGGTGAACCCGTGCTTCTGAGCGGCGAACTCGCGCTCCTGGAGGTCGACGTACGCGGTCATGCCGTGCTCGGCGTAGCCGCGGGCGAGGTCGAACATGCCGTGGTTGAGGGAGTGGAAGCCGGCCAGGGTGGTGAACTGGAACTTGTAGCCCATCGCGCCCAGCTCCCGCTGGAACTTGGCGATCTGGTCGTCGTCCAGGGCCGCCTTCCAGTTGAAGGAGGGCGAGCAGTTGTAGGCCAGCATCCGGCCGGGGTACTGGGCGTGGATCGCCTCGGCGAACTCGCGGGCCTGCTCCAGGTCCGGGGTGCCGGTCTCGACCCAGATCAGGTCGGCGTACGGGGCGTAGGCGAGGCCGCGGGCGATGACCGGGGCCATGCCGCCCCGGACGCGGTAGAAGCCCTCGGCGGTGCGCTCGCCGGTGACGCCGCGATCCGACCGCTGGGCGCGGGCACGGCGGGAATCGAGACGGTGTTCTTCATCCTCGTCCTGGCCGGCCGGGTCTACGGTCCCGGCTTCGGCTTCACCCTGGGCTGCACCTCCCTCTTCGCCTCCGCCCTCATCACGGGCGGGGTCGGGCCCTGGATGCCGTACCAGATGTTCGGCTGCGCCTTCGTCGGCATGCTCGCCGGCTTCCTCCCGAGAGCCGCCGGCCGTAAGGAGGTCGCGATGCTCGCCGTCTACGGCGCGGTCTCCGGCTACCTCTTCGGCTTCCTGCTGAACCTCTCCTTCTGGCCCTTCTCCCTCGACCCGAACAGCTCGATCGCCTACCTGCCCGGCCTGCCCTTCACCGAGGCGCCGGTCCGCTTCAAGCCCGGCACGGTGCCGACCCAGCCGTGAGGGGCGACGTCCGTCAGGCCTGTCCGGTGGTGGGACGCAGTTCGCGTTCGAGGGCGGACAGGGCGAAGGCGTGCGCGGAGGTGTGCTGCCAGCGGGACCGTCCGAACATCACGTCCTCGGCGAGCCCGCTCAGCATGGCCACGGCCCGGATGGTGAAGCCGGGGAGGTCCACGTCGGCGAAGTGCCCCAGGTCCCGGCCCTCGCGCAGGATGGCTTCCAGGCGCTCGTCCCAGCCGTCCAGCAGATCGGTCAGGATCTTGCGGCCCGCTTCGTCGTGGTGCTGGAGCATGACCTGCGTCCACAGCGCGTAGCGTTCGTCGCCCTGGCGGCGGGGCAGGTAGAAGCGGACGAACAGCTCCAGCTTCTCGGCGGGCGACGCCGCCCGGTCGGCGGCCTCCCGGAACCGGGTCCAGAGGTCCGCCTGGCTCCATGCGAGGACTTCGAGCAGGAGCCGGTCCTTCTTCCCGAAGTGGTAGAGGATGTGCCCGGTGCTCATACCGGCCCGCTCGGCGATGTCCGACATCCGCAGGCCCGCCGTGCCCTTCTCGGCGATCACGGCGATGGCGGCCCGCATCGCCCGCCCCCGCGCCTCGTCCCCGCTGGGCTGACGCTTCCTGTCGGGCAGCGCGGGCCCTGTCGCTGACGTCGGCATGTGCTCACTTTCGGTGACGGAAATCCAGGTCCCAAGTCTAGGTTCCAACAGTCTAGATTCTTAATCTAGACTGAAAATCTAGTCAGGCGGACCCACCACCCAGGAGACACCCTCATGACGCGCGGATTCGATGTCGTGGAGACCTGTATCGCCGACCTGCGCGCGGCGCTGGAGAAGGGCGAGGCCACCGCGGTCGGCCTGCTCGACGCCTACCTCGCGCGGATCGAGGCGTACGACCGGCCCGGCACGGCCACCGCTCTGAACGCGATGGTCGTGATGAACCCGGACGCCCGCGCGGAAGCGGAGGCCTCCGACGCCCGCCGCGCCCGCGGGGAGACGCTCGGGCCGCTGGACGGCATCCCGTACACCGCGAAGGACAGCTACCTCGCGAAGGGCCTGACGGCCGCGTCCGGCTCCCCGGCCTTCGAGCACCTCGTCGCCCAGCGCGACGCCTTCGCCATCGAGCGGCTGCGCGCGGGCGGGGCCGTCCTCATCGGCCTGACCAACATGCCGCCGATGGCGAACGGCGGCATGCAGCGCGGCGTGTACGGGCGCGCGGAGAGCCCGTACAGCGCCGACTGGCTCACCAGCGCGTACGGATCCGGCTCCTCCAACGGCTCCGGCACGGCGACGGCGGCGTCCTTCGGCGCGTTCGGCCTCGGCGAGGAGACCTGGTCCTCGGGCCGCGCCCCCGCCTCGAACAACGCGCTGTGCGCCTACACGCCCAGCCGCGGCGTGATCTCGGTGCGCGGCAACTGGCCGCTCGTGCCGACCATGGACGTCGTGGTCCCGCACACCCGCACCATGGCCGACCTGCTCGAACTGCTCGACGTCATCGTCGCCGACGACGCGGACACGCGCGGCGACCTGTGGCGCGCACAGCCGTGGGTGGCGCTCCCCTCCCCCTCCCAGGTACGCCCCTCCTCCTACCCGGCCCTCTCCGGGGCCGCTTCCGACGCGCTCGCCGGCAAGCGCGTCGGCGTGCCCCGGATGTACGTCAACGCCGACCCCGCCGCCGGAACGAACCCCGACGGAGGCATCGGCGGCCAGACCGGTCAGCGCATCGACACGCGCCCGTCGGTGATCGCCCTGTGGGAGGCCGCCCGCCGTGACCTGGAGGCCGCCGGAGCCGAGGTGGTCGAGGTCGACTTCCCCGTCGTGTCGAACTACGAGTCCGACCGGCCCGGCGCGCCCTCGCTGCTCACCCGCGGGCTGGTCAGCCGCGAGTACCTCACCTTCGAGATCGAGGACCTGTCCGCCTGGGCCTGGGACGACTTCCTGCAGGCCAACGGCGACCCGGCGCTCCCCACCCTGGCCGACGTGGACGGCACCACCATCTGGCCCAAGCAGGAAGGCGAGCTCCCCGACCGCTACGAGGGCTTCGACGACACGATCGGCGACTACCCGCGCTTCGTGCGCGAGCGCCCGTACGCGTCCCTGGCCGACATGCCGCACCTGGAGCAGGGGCTGCGCGGGCTGGAGGAGACGCGCCGCGTCGACCTGGAGCTGTGGATGGACGGCCTGTGCCTGGACGCGGTGGTCTTCCCCGCCGTCGCCGACGTCGGCCCCGCCGACATGGACGTCTCCGAGGCCTCCGCCGACCTCGGCTGGCGCAACGGCGTCTGGGTCGCCAACGGCAACCTGGTCCCCCGCCACCTCGGCATCCCGACCGTGACCGTACCGATGGGCGCCATGGCGGACACCGGCATGCCCGTCGGGCTGACCTTCGCGGGCCGCGCCTACGACGACAACGCCCTGCTCACCCTCGCCGCGGCCTTCGAGAAGACCGGCAGCCGGCGGACGGTGCCGCCGCGTACGCCGCGGCTGCCGGCGGAGTGACCTGACCGGAGCGGAGTCCGGGTTGCGGGCCGGACGCGTTCTGCCCGGCCGGGTGGGTGTGGCACGCTGTGACGCCCACCCGGCGGCAACTCGGTGTCAGCGTCCCGCGATCAGGCGGGGCAGCCCCGCCAGGGTGTCCGCGAGGCGGTCGGCGGCGAGGCCGCCGCGCCAGGGGAAATCGAGGCGCAGGAGGCCGGGCCGGTCGCTCCGGGCATGCGGCCGTCCGGTGCGGGTGCCGGATCCGGATCCGGTTCGCCCGGTCACGGGGGAATGGGCGGCATGCGCTCGGGCGGTGCGCGGTGACCCCGTCCACGGCGGGCGTCACCGGGGCGACGACGACGGACCTGATCGTCGGCGGTATGACGTGCGCGGCATGTGTGAACAGGGTGGAGAAGCGGTTGTCCCGGATCGACGGGGTGAGCGCGACCGTCAACCTCGCCACCGGAACTGCGCGGATCAGCCATCCGCCGACCGTGACCGGCCAGGACTTGGTCGCGGCGGTGGAACGGGCCGGCTACACCGCCGAGCTGCCGCCCCCACCGGCCACCACGCCCGCGGAGCCCCCGGCTGCGGAGCCACCCGCGGACGGTACGCGTCAGGAACGCGAACGGCTCTTGATCACCGCGCTGCTGTGTGCCCCTGTCCTCGTGCTGTCGATGGTGCCCGCCCTGCAGTTCCCGAACTGGCAGTGGCTGTGCCTCGTGCTCGCCGCACCGGTGGCGGTCTGGAGCGCGTGGCCCTTCCACGTCCGGGCGGCCCGCGGGCTGCGACATTCGGCAGCCACCATGGACACGCTGGTCTCCCTCGGCGTTCTCGCCTCGTTCTCGTGGTCGCTGTACGCACTGTTCCTCGGCGGTGCCGGTGACCCGGGTATGCGGATGCCGTTCACGCTCCTGCCGTCCGCGGGCGAGGGGGTGGCGCACGTCTACCTCGAGGCTGCCGTCGGAGTGCCGCTGTTCGTCCTGGCCGGCCGCCATCTGGAGGCCCGCGCCAGGCGGAGCACCGGTGCTGCCCTGCGGTCGTTGGCCGGCCTCGCCGTCAAGGAAGTCACCGTGCGGGAGGACGGGAGGGAGCGACTGGTTCCCGTCGAGCAACTCCTTTCGGGAGCGGAGTTCCTCGTGCGGCCCGGCGAGCGCGTCGCCACCGACGGCGTGGTGGTCTCGGGCAACTCCGCCCTGGACCTGTCCCTGGTCACCGGGGAAAGCGATCCCGTGGAGGTGGGTTCCGGCCAGAAGGTGGTGGGCGGTGCCGTCAACTCCGGAGGGCTGCTTCTCGTACGGGCCACGGCGGTCGGTGCGGACACGCAGCTCGCCCGGATCACCCGCATGGTCACCGACGCCCAGACGGGCAAGGCCCGGGCCCAGCGCCTCGCCGACCGGGTCGCGGGAGTCTTCGTCCCGGCGGTCCTGTCCCTGGCGGTCACCGTGCTGGGCTTCTGGCTCGGCGCTGGTGCGGATCCCCAGGCCGCCGTCACCGCCTCCGTCGCGATCCTCGTCGTCGCCTGCCCGTGCGCCCTGGGCCTGGCGACCCCCACCGCGCTGCTGGCCGCGACCGGGCGGGGCGCGCAGCTCGGAGTGCTGGTCAGCGGGCCTCAAGCGTTGGAGGCCCTGCGCCACGTCGACACCATCGTCCTCGACAAGACCGGCACTCTGACCACGGGGCACATGAGCGTCGTCCAGGTCACGAACGCCACCGGCGGGATGGGCCGCGAGGCGGTGCTGCGGCTGGCCGGAGCCGTGGAGACCCGGCTCGGAGCATCCCCTGGGCCGCGCCGTCGCCTCGTACGCCCGGCGGACCCTCCACGAGCGACCGCTGCCCGAGGTCACCGGGTTCCTGGCCACTCCCGGATCGGGCGTCGAGGGCGTCGTGGAGGGACGGAGGGTCGAGGTGCTCACCCCGGGCGAGGGTCTGCCCCCGTCCCTGGCACGAGCACTCGCCGAGGCGGAGGCATCGGCGCACACTCCGCTACTGGTCCGGGTGGACGGGCGCGACGAGGCCCTGATCACCCTCGGGGACGTCCTTCGGCCGGGGAGCCACCGGGCCGTGGACCGGCTGCGACGGCTGGGCGTGACACCCGTGCTGGCCACCGGTGACCACGAGGCGACGACCCGGACGGTCGCAGCGGAACTCGGCATCGCCGAGGTCCACGCCCGGTGCGCGCCCGAAGGCAAGGCGGACTTGGTGACGCGGCTGAAGCAGGACGGACACCGGGTGGCCGTCATCGGTGACGGGGTGAACGACGCCGCCGCCCTGGCCCTGGCCGATCTCGGGATCGCGATGGGTGGCGGCACGGACGTGGCGATCGGCGCCGCCGACGTGACGCTCGTACGGGGTGACATCGAGGCGGTCGCCGACGCGGTCCGCCTCGCCCGGCGCACGCTGGCCACCATTCGCCTCAACCTGGCCTGGGCGTTCGGCTACAACGTGGTGACCGTGCCGCTGGCGGCCGTGGGGTGGCTCAACCCGATGGTGGCAGCAGCCGCGATGTCCGCCAGCTCACTCCTCGTCGTGGCCAACAGCCTGCGCCTGCGCACCTGGCGGCCCTACGCGAAGCGCCCCACTGCCTCCGCCCGAAAGGCCTCCCGGCGATGACCGACTCCCTCCGGCCCACAGCGGCGTCACCGGAATCAGTCCCCTCCCCCGGCCAGGCCCCAGGCCGGGGCACGCCAGAGACCCCGCCGCACTAGCCCTTCAACGGGCTGCACAAGTACTGGACTTGAGCATAGTTGACACCGTCGAACGCCGCGTGAGCCTACCGGGATCGGGTCACGTCGCCTTCGTGGCAGGCGTTCCTGTGGCGGTGGAACAGGCCGTGGAGAGATCGCCTCGCACTTCCCCCGATCCCCACCCCTGTCGCCCCGGTACAGAACCTCGGTCCTCCGGGCCCGGTGCCGCCCCGGGATCATCAACAAGAGGGGGAAGTCATGCCGGCCCCGAAGGCCGCAGGCCCCATTGCGGAGCCACGAACGAGTCGGCACCAATGCAGGTGGCGTCCGGCGTCATGATCTCGTGCGCGGTGGTCATGAGACGTGGAACTACAGCTCGATCCGCCCCGTCAACCACCATTCGAGGTACTTGGCGAGGCTGGGCGCAATCCAGGTCCGGCTGTCGTCCTCGTGATTCCAGACGAAGACGTCGGGCCGGTCGATACTGGCCAAGAGTGCGAACAAGTCCCCGTTCCCCGCGTCCGCGAAGAAGAGCAGCGGATCGAACGGCATGTACAAGGCGGCGAGCTCGGCATCCGCGCGAAGGGTCCGGTTCTCGGAGACGATGCGCTCGGCAGACCAGATGAGCCCGTCGCCGTACTCGCCCTCGATGCCGTTGCTCTCCTGGAGGAGGGCTGCGAGGTCCGCGGGCAGTGGATGGCCGAGGACCGTAGCGCAGTGGGCCAGCGACTGCTCCGATGCGGGGGGCTGAAAGAGAGCCGTCCCGGGCAGGGCCGTTACAGCTTCGGTCCACACGTGGAATCGACCTCCATGAGCCTGGCCACCGATCGAGCCGGCCTACGGCCCGTCGCCATCAACAAGGGGCCGCGGCTCGACCAGAGGCGCAACTGATCACCCGCCGAACAGTACGGCCCTGGCCGAGTCAGCCGCTCACTGCCCCGGGGCAAATGCGGGACAACCCTTGGGGACTGCGAAACGGTTGTGTGGCCGCATGCCACTCGGGCGAATCCCCTCCAGCCGTTTCGGACGGCGGAGCTTCGCCGCGTCGCGGCGCCCGACGCGTCCTGCAAGGGCGATCGGGTGAACTCGGGGGCTCCAGCCCGGTGGATGCCTCCCCGGGCGCCCTGCATCGCTACATTCCCCGTGGCCGGCTCCCCCGGCTGCGAAGGACCCCCACGGGACAGGAGTGACGCGATGGCGGCCACGAACGGGTTGAAGCGGCGCATGTCGGCTCTCGCAACGGTACTGGGGTTCGGCATCGCGCTGCCGCTTGCCCTACCCGCAACGCCCGCACAGGCTCAACCGATCTTGAGCATCGAAAAGAGCCACGAAGGGAGCTTCGAACGGGGAGGGCAAGGCGTCTACACCATCACGCTGGCCAACAGCGGCGATGAGGGCGCCAACGTTGCCCAGGTAACGGACAACCTCCCCGTGGGCCTCACGGTCACCAACATCGGCGGCACTCTGCCGTGCACGGTCACCAACGGCGGTTCGACGATTCAGTGCACTGGTCCCATTAGTGTCGCGCCCAACACTTCTTTCCAACTCAGCGTCTCCGTCAGCATCGCCGACGACGCACCGTGCTCCGTCACCAACACCGTCACGGTCGCCGACGAGGCGGGAAGCCCAATCCTCTCGGACAGCGACCCAACGACGATCACCGGCGGCGACTGCGACGGTGGAGGCGGCGGTGGAGGCGGCGGCTCCATCCTGCCGATCAACTTGAACGGTGTCGTCACCCTGTTCAACAACATCAACACCGGCAACAACATCAACAGCCCGAACGGCAGCAACAGAAACAACCAGGTCTTCGGGCTGAACGCGCCCTGACAGGGCCGACGCCGACGCGGTAGCCCCGCTTGCCTGTTCCGGGCGGCGGGGCTTCGCCGTGCGCTGACTTCACCCGTGTGCAGCACCCCGCAGGCGTCCGTCCACGTGGACGGCAAGATCGTGGGCGGGGCCCAGCGCGGCGGGGCGGACCCACGCGAGTTCCTGCGCCGCGTCGAACTCCCCACAGGGCTCGGCGACGTCGCGGCGAAGACAGCATCGGGTACGACTTCGTGATCACGACAGGCGACGCCGGCCAGCGCTTCGCGGAGAACGGACCAAGAGCCGGACCATCACGGACCAGCCACCGGCCGGCCGCCCCACTCATCGCCGTTACCCCTGGTAAGCGGCAGCCCCCCCCTGTACCACCAGCAGACGAAGAACCTGCTGGCCTGAACGTCAGCTCGACGGTCTGCCCCTGGCCCGGCGCGGGTGACAGCGGCGTCATCCGTACTTCGGCGTTCTCGCCGTCGATGTGGAGCCAATCGGGGCCGTGCACGCTGAGCTCCTGTATGGCTGAAGGGGGGAGGACGAGTTCCTCGGCGGTGCCGAATCCCACGACGCGCCGCACCGCCGCCGCCAAGCCCGGATCGGAGTCCTTCAGGCGGGCGCGGACGGTGAAGTAGATCGGGCTCACCTGCTGCGCACGGGGGTGTTTCGGCCACAGGGTCTTCACCACCGCGCCGTTGCGGTAGGCGACGTCGACGGACCAGTACAGGTCGAGGCGGTCGATTCGCCGGCCCAGCGCACCAATGCGTTGGTCGATGTCGTCCGTGCCGCCCTCCAGGAACGCCAGTTCCGCCCTGCGGTCGCCCTCGGGTTCGGCATCGCCTCAGTCGGCATGTCCGCCATCAGCGCCGTACTCAACGGATTCGCCTACGGATGGACGAGCAGCGAGGCACCGTAGCGCCGCAGGCCCCGGCCATGTGATCGGACGTGCCCATGGTGGATACACGCACAGCTCTGGGCCCCTCGAACTGGCCGGGGACCTCTGGGTGGTCGGAGACTCCGGCCGTTCCGGCGGTTCGTGGATCGAATTCCGTGCGGAGGGGTTGTACCGGCAGGCGTCCGACGGGAACGGCGAGTTGATCCAGTGGTCCCGAACCATGCTCGGGATCAGCGTCTACATCGGGCGCGGGTACCCGCGTTCGGGGCAATACACGCTGGCGGGGATGCTCGGCAACCTGCCCGGTCCCTTCCAGCGGCGTGGTGGCGGTCACCTCGACATGACGGTCCGCCACCCCTACGAGGACCGCAGGCTGACCTTCGACCGGCACGCGCGCGCCTACCCGCTCCTCGACACCTTCCTCCTGGGGGAACTGCTGTCGCAGGTCGTCGCCGCGGACGAAACACCCCGGCTCGGCGACCCCGACTGGCTGGCCCGGGTGGTCGGCCGCCTGGCACAGCCGAGCCTCCGGATGACGCGCCGCCGGCTCAGTGCGACCGTGGAGGAAGCCTGGCGGGGCTGAAGCACGTAGACCGGCTGGCCGGGGGCAGTTCCGTCGTCGTCAGTTCCTGGCGGCTCGGCGCCGGGTGGCGAGAGCGAGCAGCGGGCCGACCCCGATGAGAGCCGCCAAGGCCGCGTAGCCGTAGGTGAGGGTGGTGACGGTCGCGAAGCCCGCGACGAGGCGGGGTCCTCCGGCGTCGCCGAGCTCGCGGCCGAGTTCGGCGGACCCCATGGTCTGGCCCATCCGTTCCTCCGGGGTGCTCGCCACGAGGTCGGCGAAGCCCAGCGGAGTGATCACACCGGTGCCGACTCCGATCAGGGCGGCTGCGGTCAGCACGCCGAACAGGCCCGGAGCGTCGCGCAGCCAAGGCCGACGGCGGTGATCAGCAAGCCGGCCGTGAGGCCGGTACGGGTGGTCAGACGTCCCATATCAAGGGCGCGGCCGGCGCGCCGGTCGGGGCGAGGAAGGAGCAGTCGGCGAGGCGACGTACGAGATCGGCGACGGTCTGCCGGAACTTGGGCAGCGGCGGTGCGGCGGGCACGGCGAGGACGGCCCACACCGCGACGGCGGCGCCGCATGCGGCCATGACCAGGAACAGCAGGCGCAGCCCGGCCGCCCAGACCAGGACTCCGCCGAGCAGGACCGGTTTGGCACCGATCCGGTCGGCCAGCGTGCCGAAGCCCGGCTTGAGGACGACCTCGGCGCCGTCGTACAGCGCCGGCAGGCCGCCCAGGACGAGCAGCGAGGTGACGGCGTCCTCGGAGAACCCGCCGAGGTTGGCGGCGATGCCGTGCGCGCCGAAGGCGGTGGTGGACCCGGCCGCGTACAGCGGCCACATGGCCCTGGGAGGCGCGGACTGCGGCATCGAGTTCCGCCGGGATTGCGATCACTCCCTGCACGCGCCCGTTGACCGGCAGCCGCACACTGTCGACTTCGCCGCCGGGTCCGCATCGACCCGCGCGGGTTCAGGCGTGACGGGCGAGCTTGACCGCGGACACGAGCAGGATCACGGCCAGCAGGGGGATGAGGACCAGCTCCGGGAACACGCCGAGCAGCAGCCCGCCCAGTACGGCGCCGGCGACCGAGCCCGCGGCCATGACCGCGGTGAAGCGGAGGTTGGCGCCGAGTACGGCGAAGCTGCCGTCGCGGCTGTAGCGGGCGAAGGCCACCAGCATCGTCGGCAGGGACACCAGCAGCGAGAGGCTTCCGGCGGTCTTGATGTCCTCTCCGAACAGCAACACGATCGTGGGGATCAGCAGCTCGCCGCCGGCCACGCCCATGATCGCCGCGACCACGCCGATGCCGAACCCGGCCGCGACTCCGCACGGCACCTGAGCCCACAGCGGCAGTGAGAGCGTGCCCAGGGGGGTGGTGTGCGTGACGAGCAGGGCGGCCGCCATGAGCACCATGAGCGCGGCCAGCACCTTGTAGAGGGTGGCGGAGCGCATGCGCACCGCCCAGGACGCTCCGGCCCAGGCCCCCAGCAGGCTCCCGGCCAGCAGGTTGACGGCGACCGGCCAGCGTGCGGCCACTTCGGCGGCCGGGACCGCCGCCAGCCGGGCGGGCAGCGCGACCAGGACCACGACCAGGCTCATGGCCTTGTTCAGGATGACTGCCGAGAGCGCGGCGAATCCGAAGAGGCCGATGAGCAGCGGCAGGCGGAACTCCGCACCGCCCAATCCGATCATCCCGCCCAGAACCCCGATGGCCGCTCCCGCACCGAACACCAGGGGCGTCGGATGCGTCGAACGTGCGGGAGCAAAGTCCTTGTCGGTCATCATGACGGGCATCCTCGCTGGTCAGGAGCCGTGCGCGCCATGACACGACCCCATTTTCGGGAGAAGCTACCGGGCACCCGCTCAGGATTCATCCGGTCCTCTGAACCACCGTCACGACGGGCACGAACGGGGTCCGGCAGCCACCGGAGGCATCAGGTGAGCTGGGAACCGAAAGTCTGTGCGCCGGTCCGTCCGGCCTGCGCCTGGTCGAAGTCCTCGCGGGCGAGCTCGGCCAGCACCTCCCCGGCAGTGCTGCCGGCCTGCGCGGCGGCCGGCTCAAGCTCGGCCGGCCGGGGCGCGGTGCCGGCTGCGGCGAAGTGCCGCAGCACCGCCTGCTGTACCGCCCGCAGGCCCCTCCCGTCCGGAGCGCGGCGCCCCCGGCCGCCGCGTCCGACCGCGTCGAGCGGATCTCCCGCCTCGCAGCAGTCATCCGGCGCGGACGGATCCGCCTGGACCGCTCCGCAGTCCAGCGCCTCGCGCAGCGCGGCCACGCTCGGGGCGCCGGACACGGTGCCGTCCGCGTGCCGGTACAGGCGGCACGACACGCTCGGGACCACCCCCTGCGGCGCGAACGGGTCCACCCCGTCCAGCAGGATCGTCGGCGAGCCGTTCATCCCGTACTCGGCGGCCTGGGCCTGGTCGTGGACCTCGACCAGTTCCACCTCCGCCCGCCGGGCCGCCAGCGCGGCGGCGACCCGTTCCATGGCCAGCGGGGCGTTCGGGCACCCCGGCACCGTCAGCACTGTGATCCGCATCCTCGCCGTCCTCCACTCATCGACCTGCTGCGGAGGCTAGACCTTCCAGCGCACTGGAAGGTCAAGGTCTGGTCTGAGGGCATGCGCATCGGCGACCTCGCCAGAGCCAGCGGGCTGACCACCAAGACCATCCGCTTCTACGAGCAGACGGGCCTGCTGCCCGCCCCACCGCGGACCTCCGGCGGCTACCGCGACCACCCGGAGCAGGCTGCTGCCCGGCTCGCCTTCATCCGCGACACCCAGACCGCCGGCCTCACCCTCGCCGAGATCCGGTCGGTCCTCGCCCTGCGCGACCGCGGCCGAGCCCCCTGCGCGCACGTCACCGGCCTGATCGACCAGCACCTCGCCGACATCGAACGGCGCCTGGCCGAGCTGACCGCCACCCGCGAAGCCCTGCGCACCCTCGCCCGACGCGCTGCCGCCACGGACCCTGCCGCCTGCGCGGAAGCGGAAGACGACATCTGTACGATCCTCGCAGCACCCGGCCCTGCGACTGTCGCCGCGTCGTAAGTCTCGCCTCGGGATCTACCGCTGGTCGCAGCAGTCGCATCCCGGCCGGCACGCGCAGGCGTCCGCCGCGGTGTCGGTCGACGCCGCCGTCGCGGACGGGGCGGCACAGCATCCCTCGCCGCGCCAGGTGTCGCGGCCTTCTTTGACGGCGATGCAGGCGATGACGAGGGCGGCGATCGGGTCGGCCCAGGACCAGCCGAGGGTGGCGTTGAGGACGAGGCCGACGAGGAGGACCGCGGAGAGGTAGGTGCAGAGCAGCGTCTGCTTGGAGTCCGCGACCGCGGAGGCGGAGCCGAGTTCCCTCCCGGCCCTGCGCTGGGCGGCGGAGAGGAACGGCATGACCGCGAGCGACAGGGCGGCGACGGCGATGCCGAGGATCGAGCGGTCGGCCTCGCCGGTGCCGGTCAGCGCTCGTACGGCGTCGACGGAGACGTACGCGGCGAGCGCGAAGAAGGAGAGGGCGATGATCCGCAGCGTGGTCTTCTCGCGTGCTTCCCGGACGGCGTGGTCACGCGCGGAGAACTGCCAGGCGACCGCGGCTGCGGAGGAGACCTCGATGACGGAGTCGAGGCCGAAGCCGATCAGCGCGGTGGAGGAGGCGAGGGTGCCGGCCGTGAGGGCGACGATCGCCTCGATGACGTTGTACGTGATGGTCGCGGCGACCAGGAGGCGTATGCGGCGGGTGAGTGCGCCGCGGCGGGCCGGGGAGGGCCCGAGGGGTATCGCGGTCACGGTCAGCAGCAGCCCTTCTCGTCGGCTTCGGCGCAGGTCGGTGTCGCCTCGACCGCGAGGACGGTCGCGAGCAGGTGGTCGAGCGCATGGCCGAGACGTTCGTCGGCGAGCTCGTAGCGCGTGCGGCGGCCGTCGGGCACGGTGACGACGAGGCCGCAGTCGCGCAGGCAGGCGAGGTGGTTCGACAGCCGGGTCCGTGAGATGCCGAGGGCGTCAGCCAGGTCGGCCGGGAAGGCGGGAGCTCGGCGCAGGGCGAGCAGGACCCGGCAGCGGATCGGGTCGGCGAGCGCGCGGCCGAAGCGGGCCAGCACTTCGATGTCGGAGGCAGCAGTCAGCACCCCTCAGACAGTACATCGATTCCTGAATCCAGGAAATCCTGAATTCAGATCTCGGCGTGGAATCCCGTATCCGGAAGAGAACGACAGCGGTGACAGCGGCTTCTCGGCGCCACCCTGGTGGTGAACTTCGCGCTGGTCCCGGCCGTCGTCGCGGCCCTCGATGCGTTCGTCTTCCTCATCGTCATCCCGCTCGCGCCCGCGTGGCTCGCCCAGGCGTGGGCCGCCCGTCGGCCCGCCGGGCGAAAGACCGCCGACGGGGCGACGGCGCCCGGCCCCGGATTCACCCGGCGCCGAGCTCCCGCAGGTCCATCGGCATCCGCCAGAGGTTGCGGCGGTGCGCCACGTCGAGTTCGGCCTGGAGCGGGGACGGGGGCACCACGAGGACGGGGCAGGCGGCGTGCGCGAGGCAGTAGCGGGCCACCGAGGGGCGGACGAGCCGTCGCAGCGCGCCGCGGGATCCCGTGCCGACCACCAGGAGGTCGTCCGGCTCGCGGGCAGTGTCCACGAGGGCCGCGCCCGGGGTCCCCCGTACCGTGAGGCCCGCGAGGGTGACACCGGGTTTCGCAGCGCCGAAGGCCGTGTCGAGGACCTCGCGGAGTCTTTCGACGGCCGTGGCGCGGCATTCCGCCAGGGCGGAGGGCCCGAGGCCGTTGCGGCTCCCGAGTTCACCGCCGGGCGGCTGCCAGGCGAGAACGACCCGCAGTTCCGCATCGCGTGCACGGGCCTCTGCCGCCGCCCGGTGCAGAGCGGTCAGACTCCCCAGGGTGCCCGTGGCACCGACCACGACTCGTCGCACGGCCTCCTCACGCGGATGCGCCCAACCATGACGGACCCCTGATGCCGCCCACCCGGGGCCGCCAGTGATCCGCATGGACCCGGCCGGCCGCCGTCAAGGTCCCGGCATCGCTGCCCGGACTGCGTGAAGGCGACACCGGAGGGCTTCCGCAGCCGGAACGTCGGCAGTCAGGGCCGGTAGACGAGTTCGATCAGCATCGCGGCGATGACACCCCAGACGCCGATGCCGAGCAGCCACAGGGCGTCGAGGACGGCGCCGATGGCGATGACGGTCAGGCCCGCGGTCCCGAGGGCGAGTACGGTCCGGCGGATTCCGCGGTCAGGGCGCGAGCGAGTGGTCACAGGAGTGAGAATCCCGCCGGACCGTCGCCATGGCGAGGGGCCGGCGGGATTCCTGTCGGTGTCTTGACGCGAATGGGTCAGCCGGCGTGGACGTGGGGGCGGCGGGAGCGGTCCGGTTCGGCTTCGCGGATGACCTCGCGGGTGACGGGGGCGACCTCGCCCTGGCCGAAGAGGAAGAACCGGAAGAAGTTGGCCATCGGGTTGCCCTCGGTCCACTCGAAGTAGATGTGGGGCCGTTGGCCGGTCTCGTCGCGTACGTGGAGCAGGAGGGCGGCGAGGGCGTTGGGGATGCTGGAGCTCTCCAGGGTCAGGACGCGGTAGCGGTCGTGCAGGACTTCGCCGCGTACGCGCATGCCGGACTCGAACTCGGACGCGTCCAGGACGGTGACCTCGACGAACATCACGTCGTCCTCGGCCGGGATGTCGTTGTCCGCTCGGATCTGCGCCTTCTTCTGCCGGTACTCCTCCAGGTCCCGGTTGTCCGGCTCGTTGGCGATGAACCGGATCGTGCGGCTGGCGGTGTCCCGGATGAACCGCTGCGCCATGTCGTCGAACTCGACGTGCGTGACGCGCAGCTCGAAGACCCGGGCCAGCCGGGACAGCAGGGAGAGGGTCATGATGCCGGCGATGAAGCAGGCACCGATCTTCACTCCGTCGGGGCGCTCGACCACGTTCACGGCCGTGGTGTAGATGAAGACGGCCGAGATGATGCCGAAGCCGATGGTCCAGCCGCGCTCCCCGGCCCGGCGGGCCGCGATGGTCACCGCGACCGCCGCCGAGGTGATCAGCACCAGGACACCGGTGGCGTACGCGCCACCCTGCGCGTCCACGTCTGCGTCAAAGATCCACGTCACCAGGAACGCGACCAAGGTGAACACGATGACCATCGGGCGCAGCGCCCGGGCCCACTGCGGGGCCATGCCGTAGCGGGGCAGGTATCGCGGCATCAGGTTGAGCAGGCCCGCCATCGCCGAGGAACCTGCGAACCACAGGATCAGGATCGTCGAGACGTCGTAGACCGTGCCGAAGGCCGAGCCCAGGTACTCGTGGGCGAGGTAGGCGAGCGCGCGGCCGTTGGCCTCGCCGCCCGGCTGGAACTGGTCAGCCGGGATCAGCAGCGTGGTGATGAAGCTGGAGCAGATCAGGAAGACGCTCATGATGACGGCCGCGGTCGTCAGCAGCTTCTTGGCGCCGCGGATCCGGCCGGCGGGCTTCTCGTCGGTGTCCGCGGGACCGCCCTGAACGTGCGGCATGACCGCCACGCCCGTCTCGAACCCTGAAAGGCCGAGGGCGAGCTTGGGGAAGACGACGAGTGCGATGGCGATCATCATGAACGGGTTGCCGTGCTCCGTGGTCAGAGCCTGCGTCCAGTCCGTGACGACGTGCGGTTCGCCGAGCACCTTCCACAGGCCCACCGCCACGACCACGACGTTGAGCCCGAGGTAGGTCGCCACCAGGATCACCGCCACGCCGATGGCCTCGCTGAACCCCTTGAGGAAGACGGCTCCCAGGAGCGCGATCATGATCAGGGTGAGCAGCACCTCGTGCCCGTGCAGGGTGGAGGTCAGGTGCGGGTTCTCCACCAGGTGCGCGGTCGCGTCGGCGGCGGAGAGCGTGATGGTGATGAGGAAGTCCGTCGCCGCGAACCCGAGCAGGGTCAGGACGAACAGCTTCCCCTTCCAGAACGTCAGCAGACGCTCCAGCATGGCGATGGAGCCCTCGCCGTGCGGACTCTCCTCGGCCACCCGCCGGTAGACGGGCAGGGCCCCGAACAGGGTCAGCAGCACCAGCACGATCGTCGCCAGCGGCGACAGCAGACCGGCCGCGAGCGCCGCGATACCGGGCTGGTAGCCGAGGGTGGAGAAGTAGTCCAGGCCCGTCAGGCACATGACCCGCCACCACGGCCTGCCGTGCGGCTGGGCCGCCGCCTCCTTGGCCGCCGGTGAGCCCGTCTGGGCGGTCAGGCCTTCCAGCAGCCACGCGCGCAGGCGCGACGTGCGGGCAGGGGTGGCCATCGTGAGGAGCTCCCGTCGTACGGCAGAGAATCAGCCACCGCCATCGACGGCCGGGCCGGGCCGGCCAGGGTACGCAGCCGGATCATCCATGCCCGCTCGTGACCGAATTCCGACGGCTCCTGACGCACACCCTCCCACTGGCGTAGCGGACGTACTCCCGTTGCAGCACACCTTCGACCGTCAGCCGTCAGCCGTCGCTCGGCCACGGGGCGCGGCGGAGGCGAGTGGCCGCAGCCATCGGGGACGCCGGACGGCTGGAACACGCGAGCCGCCCGGCTCCGGTGCCCCCACACCGGATGCCGGACGGCTCATGTGTCGTGCGACGGCTGACCGGCGCGCGGTCGCATCGGAACGGACCCCCCACGGGCCGAACCCTGCGCTGTCCCGGCGGAGTTCAGGTCACCGCCCTCCAGCCGCGCGCCGCCGGAGCGTCACCCCGGCTCCGTCGCAACACCAGCCTGTGGCCGGCCGGCAGCCTCGGCCACACTTCCTGACGCGTTCCTTCCGCATGACCGTCGATCTTTGACGCGGCCCTGATGACCTGCACGGAACGGCGCTCGTCGGACCCGACTTCGTCGTCACGGTCCGCCGAGGTCGGCACGGTTCCCTGGGCCCCCTGCGCGAGGCCCTGGAGGCGGCGCCCGAGCAGCTCGCGAAGGGGCCGTCGGCCGTCCTGCACGCCATAGCCCAGCACGTCGTGGACGACTACCTGGCCGTGACCGATGCCATGGAGGCCGACGTCGACGCCGTGGAGGTCTCGGTGGTGTCCGAACACGCCGGCCGCGGCGATGCCGGGCGCATCTACCAGCTCAAGCGCGAGCTGATGGAACTCAAGCGAGCCGTCGTCCCGCTGGAACGGGCCCTGCCGGCCCTGGCCGACGTTCCGTCACCGGCGATCGCCTCGGACGTCCAGCCCTAATTCCGGGGCATTTCCGACGGTCTTGCCCGCGCCACCGACCGGATAGCCGCCTTCGGGGCACTGCTCGACTCCATCCTCCAGGTCCACCTCGCGCAGGTCGCCGTCGCCCAGAACGAGGACATCCGCAAGATCACGGCATGGGCGGCGATCGTCGCCGTACCGACCATGGTCTGCGGCGTGTACGGCATGAACTCCGACCACATGCCCGAGCTGAAATGGCGATACGGCTATCCCCTCGTCCTGAGCCTGATCAGCGTCGCGTGCGTGGCCATCCACCGCTCCTTCCGGCGCAACGGGTGGCTCTGAACCGGCAGAAGACCGGAACTCCCGTCAAGATGCCGTCGCCACGACGTGAGCGATCCATCGGGGTCCGGCACCGAGGCTCCGAACAGCCCTAGCGTCGCTCCCACGGGACGACGTCGTGGGCTCGTCCGTCACGCGGAAGGGGTGGGGACAGGCTGAAGAGCCGGCCGCCTCACGGATCTCCGGCTTGATCGTGGCCGCGATGCCTCAGGCGGCCGGTCCGCAGGGATCTGAAGCGCCGAAGCTCTCGGGGACCGGCGCGGCAACCCTGCCGCCGGGGCACCGGACCGTTTCCCCGGATCCATCGGAACAGCCCGACCTCGCGGTGTTCAAGGATCGGTACGGGCAATTGACACCGTCCTGACGGGACATCCTCGGTCGACGGCGGCACACGTGAACCGTCCGGGCTTTGACGTAGTGGTGATGACCTGCACGGATGAAGCAGAGGCGCTTCACCCCGCGCGCATCAGAAGAACGTCAGGGACGCGTTCGGAATCTTGTCCCCCCGCCCGGGATGCGCTGGGATGTGGTCATGAACAGCGGTCCGCGCCACGACGATCGGCCACCGAATACGGTGCAGCCGATGGCGCCCGCCGTCCGCCCGGCCGTCTGAGACCGGCCGCGCGTCATCCGCGTACCCGCTGGCGTCCCTTCCGGCCCTCCGGCTCCGTACGCGTCTTCACCTTCACCCGCACGAGCCGAACCCCGGCCCGCCCTTCGCGCGGCTCCGAGCCCATCGGCCATGCCGCTTCAAGCAACAAGGAATCCGACATGCCTTCGTCCCTGTCCGGACGCACCGTCCTCGTCACCGGCGCCACCTCCGGCATCGGCTACGAGACCGCCCGCCAGCTCGCCGAACACGACGCCACCGTCCTCCTCCACGGCCGCACCCCCGAGGAGGCGCAGGCCGCCACCGACCGGCTGATCGCCACGGCCGGCATCAACGCCGCCGCCGTGCGCCCGTTCGCAGCCGACTTCACCCGCCTGGAGGAGGTCGAGAACCTCGCCCACGCCGTCGTGCGCGCGCACCCGCGCCTGGACGTCCTCGTCAACAACGCCGCCATCGCCGCACCCGAGCGCCACACCCTCACCGCCGACGGCAACGAGATCTCCTTCCAGGTCAACTTCCTCGCCCACTACCTCCTGACCGACCTCCTGGCATCCGCCCTCACCAGCGACCCCGGCGGGCGCGTCGTCAACGTCTCCTCCGCCCTCCACCGTTCCGGCGCGATCCAGTGGAACGACCCGCAGCGAGTGAGGCGTTACTCCCGCCTCGCCGCCTACGCCCAGTCACAGCTCGCGCTGACCGTCTTCGCCGCCGACCCGCGCGTCACCGCCGTCTCCGTCAACCCCGGTGTCTGCGAGACCGGCCTCCTCCCGCTCTACGGGCACGAGGGCGCACCCGCCGCCGAAGGCGCCCAGCACGTCGTACGGCTCTGCGACCCGGCCACCGAGATCGTCAACGGCGCCTACTACGACCGCTCCGAGCGCGTCGCCCCGGCCCCCGCCGCCACCGAGGACCGCACCGTCAAGCGCCTCAACAAGCTCGCCGACCTCCTCGTCGGCCACACCGCCTGAAGGGAAACGAGTACATGTCCAAGCGCGCACGCAAGAAGAGGGCCCGCCGCAAGAAGGGCTCCAACCACGGCAGCAAGCCCTCCTGCTGACCGACGAACCACCCCGCGGGGCGGCCCTCCGAACAGGGCCGCCCCGCATCCGTGGCCCGAGGAAGAACCATGATCAACCCGCCTCCCCACCGGCTCCCTCCCCTCGCCGGCTCGTTCCCCACGGCCACCCCCGGCCCGTCCACCCTCACCGAACACGCCATGGCCGCCCGCCGCCGGCCGAACTCCCCGCACGGGCGGTTCCGCGGCTGGTCGCCACGGGGCCCACGACACCTTCCTGCCGCCGCGACGGCTCCATCCGGTGGTGCACGCGGCCCTCGGCACCGAGCTCCGCGTCATTCCCGACGCCGGCCACCTCGTGGTCGAAGAACACCCCGCCCGGGTGGCCGCCCTCGCGTGAGGGGACACCCCGAGACCACGGGCCGTCGCGGCCTCATCGGAGGCCCAGCCGATGCAGAAGACCGTGGCCTCCTGGATCTTCCCCTCGGTCACGAGGCGCCGGAAGGTCCGGTCGTCACGCTGGTAGACGGCGTACGCCTCGACGGTCCTCTCGGCGGCCTCCCGCTCTCCCGCGAAGGTGATGTCGTCCAGCTCGCGGCGGTACTCGCCGGTGAACCGCTTGTCGTCGTGGTCCTCGCGGTACGCGGCCCAGGTCTCGCCGAGCTTCGCGTCGTAGGTGTCGAGGCCGGCGCCCGCGATCCCGTACAGCTGGTGCGCACCCCACACCACCGCGACCGCGGCGCACAGGGTGGCGGCGATCAGTCCCGGGTTGAAGACCCGCTGGAAACGACGGGTGAGCTGGACCTGGAGCAGGAGGAGCGCGCCGACCAACAGCACCCCGAGAACCGCCTCCGCGGCCCGCTGTGCGCGGAGGTCCCCGCGCGGCTTCGTACCGGCGCTCGTACACCGCGTCGTTCGCGTCGACGAGCCTGCGGGCTTCCGGCAGCAGCCGGTCGGTGAGCATGTCGGTCGCGCTCCAGGTTCAGCCGGGGCGCGGAGATGGCGCGGGGCGCGTCACGGCCGGCCGTCTCGTCCCAGGTGGCGGACGCGCCCGTCGCCGCGACCCCGAGCAGGACGGCGAGCAGGACGCACGTCGCGCGCGCCAGCCGCAGCCGGCCGGGGGAGGTGGCCCAGTACCTGCCGGGCCGGCGACGGCTTCAGCGGCGGCCGCACCCTCGTGGTGCCGTGAGCCTGATGCTCTTCCCTCCGCGCCGTGCCTTCATGGCGAGCAGGCCGATGGTGAACTCCTCGCTCTCCAGCACCTCTTCACCGGTGACGGCCGCGCGTTCCGGCAGGCTGCGGCGGGCGACGGCTCCCAGCCGGGCCAGCAGTTCGGGCATGCTGAAGGGCTTGGTGACGTGGTCGTCGGCGCCCGCTCCCAGGGCCCGGGGCATTGGCGTGCCGCCTTCCTGTCGTACGTCCTCCCATGAAACAGCGGGTGCGCGGTCGTCCCGGCCTGCGTTGACAGCGTCCGTACGGCGAGGAGGAGGACCTTGACAGCCCTCATACGGGGGCTTCGGAGCGACGACGGAGCGGCCCCGTAAAGATGCCGTCGGCACGGCGTCAGCAGTCCGTCAGGGTGCTCGGCCGGAGGACCCGCCCGTCCTACTGTCGATCGCATGGGACGACGTATCACTCACCCCTCGACCGGCACTGGAGCCGCGGACGCGGGGGCTGCCGGAGCGCTCGCACAGGACTCGCAGTGGGCCGGGGAACGGCGGTCGGCGGTCGGCGTGGCCGCCCTGCTCTTCACCGCCCTCTTCGGGCTGGACGCCGGAGCCGGCAGGCTCGACACGACCCGCGGCGCCCTCTGGACCGGTCTCGCCTTCCTCGTCTTCGTGATCCTGGTGCCGCTGCGGGTCTCCACCCGGCCCGGTCTGCTGAGCGCCCGCGGCCTCCTGGTGGAACACAGCGTCCGCACCGACTCGCTCGTCTCGGTCCGCTGGTCCGACGGGGTGTCCCAGCGGATGATCCTCCGCGACACGGACGGCAACCGGGTCGAGATCGACCCGAGGGTCCTCGTGCGCAACCCCGCGATGTGGCGGCACCTCGACGCCGACGCCCAGACCTCCATCCAGCGCGGCACCCTCCTGTGCGGGGCGACCGCCATGCGCCAGCTGGCCAAGCGCATCGACGGCGAGACCGCCCGTACCGTCTTCAAGGTGTCCGGTCTGGACTGACCTGGGCCCGAAGCCACCAGGAGCCCCGGGGGGTGTCCGGCCGATCACTGCCGGACACCCCCCATTCGTGTTCGGTACTCGCTTCCCGTGGGAGGGCCCGCGGGTTCGCGTACGGGCTCAGGCCGCTGCCGCCCTGCGGAACTCGGGGCTCCGGGCGGGTCCCGTCGCGTAGTGGACGTACTCCCGGGCCAGGCGGAACCCCGCCGACCAGGCCAGGAGGCGGCTGGGCCGGTTGTCCCGGGAGCAGGTCCAGCTCGGTGTGCGTCCGCGGGCGGCGATGTCCCGGCAGAGGGCGGTGACGCAGGCCAGGGCGAGGTGCTGACGGCGGTGGCCGGGGTCGGCGAGGGCCGCGACGTCCTCGTACCGGCTGCCGAGGAAGTAGGTGCAGGCCAGCGACAGGGCGCGGCCCCGGTGGAAGGCACCCCAGCAGTGGCCGGAGGACGCGAGCTGCTCGGGGCCGCCCCAGGACCGGTGGATCCAGGCCACCCCGTGGCCGAGGGCGGCGACCGCCGGAGCGTCCTCGGCCGGCAGTACGTGGCCGCCGCTGGAGACCGCGACCGCCTTCGGGTCCACAGCACGGTCCGCCCACCAGCGGCCGCCACCGGTGGCGATGACGTGCTCGGGGAGAGCGGCCACTCCGGGAGCCCCGCCGGGGAACCAGCGGGCCGAGGCGGGAAGACCGGTGGAAGCGAGCTCGATCACGACGGATACCGCCACATCAGGGTAGGAAGGGAGAGCGGGGGCGGCCGGGGAAGCGGGCCGCCCCCGCGGGGAACGCGCGCGGGCCCTGTCGGGCGAAGCGGCCCACGAGTTGGTCGGCGAGCTCGTTCAGGCGCTTGACCGTACGCTCCGCGGTCGCGCCCGCGGCGGGCTCCATCCGCTCACCGCGGTCGTGGTAGGCGCCGTTGACGATCTCGAACGCCGGGTCGCAGAGCCGTGCGACGTATGCGGCGCCTTCGGCGGGCGTCACGCCCCCGGGGCCGTACAGCGGCCTCAGGGCGGTCTCGCAGATGCCCGGGTCGACCGATACGGCGGTGACTCGGGGGTCAACGGGCGTCGTGCGGCCGACGCCGCCGGAGCGCCGACCGGTGTTCGCGTCATCCATCCAACTGCCCCGGGGACCGGGTCTCAAGGGCGCTTACGACCTTCTGATGCGGTCCTGACGGACTTCGGCAGGACACCACCACCGGAACGGAGGGCTCAGGAGGCCGTGGAGGCTCCGCCGGGCAGTACCGGTCCGGGCTCCGCCTCGATGCGGAAGCGGAGGCGGCAGATGACGGCGTCGGTGTCGCGGCGCACCGCGTGGGCGACGACGGAGCCGCGCTGGTTCTGCAGCATCCGCTGCCACAGGTGCGCGGGTTCGGTCTCCGGGATGAGGACGGTGACCTGGGCGTCCGGGTGGGTCTGCGCGAGCTTGCGCACGTAGGCCGACACCGGGCGGCCCAGCGAGCGGGCCTCCGAGGGGAGTTCGACCAGCTCGACCCCCGGCTTCCACAACTCCCAGTCCCGACGCAGGGCTTCGGCGGCGTGCCGGTCCTCGGGCGCGGGGTGGGTGACGGTGACGGCGAGGACCTCGTCGCCGAGGGAGCGGGCCGCCGTCAGTGCCCGGCAGGTCAGGAGCGAGAGCCCGGACACGGGGACGACGACCAGGGAGCGGGAGCGCTGCGGGGCCTGCGGGACGCGGCCGAGTTCGAGGCGTTCGCCGATCTCGGTGTAGGCGCGGTGGACCTTCTCGAAGGCGAGGACGATCAGCGGCAGGGCCAGGACGATCAGCCAGGCGCCCTCGGTGAACTTCGTGGCGGTGACGACGACGGCGGAGACGCCGGTCAGGAGCGCGCCGAAGCCGTTGAGGGCGGCCTTCGTCTGCCAGCCCTTGGGGCGCTCGCCGTACCAGTGCCGGACCATGCCGACCTGGCAGATGGTGAAGCCGACGAAGACACCGATGGCGAAGAGCGGGACGAGGGTGTTGGTGTCACCGCCCGAGAAGACGAGCAGGAGGGCGGAGACGAGCGCGAGCCAGACCACGCCGTGGCGGTGGACCTGCCGGTCGGCCTTGAGGGCGAAGACGTGCGGCAGGTGGTTGTCGCGGGCCAGCAGGCTCATCAGGACGGGCAGCCCGCCGAAGGAGGTGTTCGCGGCGAGCGCCAGCAGCACCATCGTCGCGAACTGGACCACGTAGAAGGCCGCGTTGTGCCCGAAGGAGGCGTCCGCGAGCTGGGCGAGGACGGTCACGCCCTCCACCGGCTGGAGGTGGAAGCGGCCGATCAGGACGGACAGGCCTATCAGCATCACACCGAGCAGGGCCCCGAGGGCGACCTCGGTGCGCTGGGCCCGCCGGGCGGCAGGGGCTCGGAAGGAGGGTACGGCGTTGGCGACGGCTTCCACGCCCGTGAGGGCGGAGCAGCCGGCGGCGAAGGCCTTGAGCAGCAGCAGGGCGCCGACCGTGGTGGCGCCCTCGCCGAGGGCGGAGGCGTGCCCGGCCGCGGAAGCGGTGCTGACCGGGCCGTCGCGGAAGAGGCCGACGGCGATCATCGCGAGGATGGACCCGACGAAGAGCGCGGTCGGGACGAGGAAGGCCTTGGCGGAGTCGACGACCCCGCGCAGGTTCACGGCGGTGACCAGCACCAGCACGGCGAGGCAGATCCACACCCGCTCACCGTGCAGGCCCGGGAAGGCCGAGGTCAGGGCGGCCACTCCGGCGGTGACGGAGACGGCGACGTTGAGGACGTAGTCCAGGATCAGCGAGGCGGCGGCGACCAGGCTCGTACGCCGGCCCAGGTGGCGCTTGGCGACTGCGTAGGATCCTCCGCCGTCCGGGAACGCGGCGATGACCTGCCGGTACGAGGCCACCAGCACAGCCAGCAGCGCGGCGATGGCGAGCGTGACGGGGAGGGTGAACCCGAGGCCGTACGCGCCGGCCGCGGCCAGGACGAGCACGATCGACTCGGGGCCGTACGCGACGGAGGCCATCGCGTCGAGCGACAGCGCGGCCAGCCCCTGGAGGGCGGTCAGCCTGTGCCGGTCCCCGGCTGCGCCCGCGCCGGTATCCGGGGGCTCCTCGCTGCCCGGTGCCGGCGCGGTCGTGGTCGGGTTCTCTACGTGTGGGGTCATGTCGCTGTTCCTCCGAATGAGCAAAGTCAGGACAGCGTCGACGGCGTACGGGGGCACCACCAGCACTCTTGTCGAACTCCATACGCCGCCCCGGCCACTTTTCACCGGATCCATACGGGCCGGCCGTCGCGCCGTAAGAGGACCGTCAAGAGGCGCTGTCCCGCATGGCCCCGGCTCCGCGATGGGGCACGCTCGATGCGGGCGGCACCGGCCGGCCCGGACGACACGAGGAGGAGACGCCGATGGACGCGGAGAACGTGGTCGGACTGCTCATCGCCCTGGCACTGCTCGGCTACCTCGTGACGGCACTGATCAAGCCCGAGAAGTTCTGAAGGGCGCACCCAACCGAGATCGACCCCTCCGGGCAGGAGGCACCACATGTCCGGGTACCGGCTTCACGACCGGGCCGCCCTGCTCGCGGCCCTCCTGGCCCCCTTCCTCGTCGCGCTCCTCCTCGTGCCCTTCCGCACGGGTCTCACCGCGGCGAACGAGGCACTGATCATGGTCGTCGTGGTGGTCGCGGCCGCCGTCCTCGGCACGCGGGCGAGGACGGGGCTTCCCCGGAGGCGGTGGTCGAACACGTGCGCCGGGAGCTCGTGAGCCTGCTGGGGCTGCGCGGCTGCCGCTTCGAGTACGGGACCCTGATCGGGCACCTGCCCCGGCTGGAGCACGGCGGCGGCCTGTGGCTGCGCCGCCCGGGCCGGATCACCGAGTACGCCGACTGGCCGGACGGTGAAGCAGAGCTCCGGGTCGCCGGCGGCGGGCACTACTACGGCCGATACCTCCTCGAGGGGCACCCGGGCCGGCCCCTGCCGCCCGAGGAATCCCGCCTGGTCGCCGTCGCCCTGGCCGCCCAGGCGGGAGCCGCACTGGACTCGGCCGGGCTGTCCCACCAGGACTGACAGGGGCGCGCGGGCGGCGCTCCGCGTATGAGTGGCGTTAGGAGTTCCCCCGCGCCCGTATGGAGCCCGTCAAAGTGTCTTAACACCCGACTGAAGACACGGTTATCTCGTCATCGGCCATCTGGCTGATTCATTTCTTCCCACTTCACTCAGGAGCTCGCGATGGCCGATCTGGCCTTCGTCGTCACCACGGTCGCGGTGTTCGCGCTGGTGGCCCTCATCGCCCGGGGGGTGACCAAGCTGTGACCGTCGAAAACATCGTCGGCCTGGTGGTGGCCGTCTCCCTGCTCGGATACCTCGTCCTCGCCCTCGTGTACCCGGAGAGGTTCTGAGCACCGATATGAGCCCCGTAACCGCTGGTGTGCTCCAGCTCCTCGCACTGATGGCCGCGCTCGCGCTGGCCTACCGTCCGCTCGGCGACTACATGGCCCGCGTCTACTCCTCCGAGAGGCACTACAGGCCGGAGAAGTGGATCTACAAGGCGATCGGCGCCGATCCGAACGCCGAGATGCGCTGGCCCGCATACCTGCGCGCCGTCCTCGCCTTCTCCGCCGTGAGCGTCCTGTTCCTCTACGCCCTCCAGCGGCTCCAGGGCGTCCTGCCCGGCTCGCTCGGCTTCCAGGCGATCGACCCCGACCAGGCCTTCAACACCGCCGCGTCCTTCGTCGCGAACACCAACTGGCAGTCGTACGCGGGCGAGCAGGCCATGGGGCACGTCGTGCAGACCGGCGGCCTGGCGGTGCAGAACTTCGTCTCCGCCGCCGTCGGCATGGCCGTCGCCGTCGCCCTCGTACGAGGCTTCGCACGGTCCCGTACAGGTGAACTCGGCAACTTCTGGGCCGACCTGGTGCGCGGCACCGTCCGCATCCTGATCCCGATCTCCGTGATCGGGGCCCTGGTCCTGGTCGCGTGCGGTGCCATCCAGAACTTCTCCGGGATCCACGAGGTCGGCCAGTTCGCGGGCGGCACCCAGCAGTGGAACGGCGGCGCGGTCGCCTCCCAGGAAGTCATCAAGGAACTCGGAACGAACGGCGGCGGCTACTTCAACGCCAACTCCGCCCACCCCTTCGAGAACCCCACCCCGTTCTCCAACCTGTTCGAGATCTTCCTGATCCTCGTCATCCCCTTCGCCCTCACGCGGACCTTCGGCCGGATGGTCGGAAGCCTGCGCCAGGGCTACGCGATCCTGGCGACGATGGCGACCATCTGGATCGGGTTCACCGCGCTGATGATGTGGACCGAATTCGCCCACCACGGCCCGGCGCTCCAGGCGGCGGGCGGGGCGATGGAGGGCAAGGAGACCCGCTTCGGCATCGGCGCCTCGGCGATCTTCTCGGTCGCCACCACGCTGACCTCCACCGGCGCGGTCAACTCCTTCCACTCCTCCTACACCGGCCTGGGCGGCGGCATCCAGCTGCTGGGCATGCAGCTCGGCGAGATCGCTCCCGGCGGTGTCGGCTCCGGCCTCTACGGCATGCTCGTCATGGCGGTCATCGCGGTGTTCATCGCCGGCCTGATGGTCGGCCGCACGCCCGAGTACCTGGGCAAGAAGATCAGCACCCGCGAGATCAAGTTCGCCGCCTGCTACATCCTCATCACGCCCGCCCTCGTGCTGTGCTTCACCGCCGCCGCGATGGCCCTGCCCACCCCGGCGAACTCGATGACGAACAGCGGTGCACACGGGTTCTCGGAGATCCTGTACGCCTACACCTCGGGCGCCAACAACAACGGCTCCGCCTTCGCGGGCCTGAACGCCGACACGCAGTGGTTCAACTCGACCATCGGCATCGCCATGCTGCTCGGCCGGTTCCTGCCCATGGTGTTCGTCCTCGCGCTCGCCGGCTCGCTCGCCGAGCAGAAGCCCGTCCCCGAGACCGCGGGCACCCTCCGTACCGACAAGCCGCTCTACGCGGGCCTGCTCGTCGGCACCATCCTCATCATCACCGGTCTGACCTACTTCCCGGCGCTGGCGCTGGGGCCGCTCGCCGAAGGGCTCGCATCATGAGCACCGCCACACCGACCCGTGCTCCGCACGACGACCTGCCCACCGGCCACAAGCCGCCCGCCGGCCGCGTCGGCGGGGGCCTCTTCGACCCCAAGGCACTGCTGAAGTCCTTCCCGGACGCCGTCCGCAAGCTCGACCCGCGCGTCATGGTCAAGTCCCCGGTCATGTTCGTCGTCCTGATCGGCTCGGTCGTCACCACCGTGCTGGCGGTCATGGACCCGACCGACTGGTTCGGCTGGGCCATCACCGCCTGGCTCTGGCTCACCACTGTCTTCGCCAACCTCGCCGAGGCCGTGGCGGAAGGCCGGGGCAAGGCGCAGGCCGACACCCTGCGCAAGGCCAAGACCGACTCCGTCGCCCGCCGTCTGAAGGCGGACGGCACGGAGGAGTCCGTCCCGGGTACCGACCTCAAGATCGGCGACCTGGTGGTCTGCGAGGCCGGCGACACCATCCCCGGCGACGGTGACGTCGTCGAAGGCGTCGCCTCGGTCGACGAGTCCGCCATCACCGGCGAGTCCGCTCCCGTCATCCGGGAGTCCGGCGGCGACCGCTCGGCCGTGACCGGCGGTACGAAGGTGCTCTCCGACCGGGTCGTCATCAAAATCACCACCAAGCCCGGTGAGACCTTCATCGACCGCATGATCGCCCTGGTCGAGGGCGCGGCCCGGCAGAAGACGCCGAACGAGATCGCGCTGAACATCCTCCTCGCCTCGCTCACGATCGTCTTCCTGCTGGCCGTCGTCACCCTCCAGCCCTTCGCCATCTACGCGGGCGCCAAACAGTCCATGATCGTGCTCACCGCTCTCCTGGTCTGCCTGATCCCGACCACCATCGGCGCGCTGCTGTCCGCCATCGGCATCGCCGGCATGGACCGCCTGGTCCAGCGCAACGTCCTGGCCATGTCCGGCCGGGCGGTCGAGGCCGCCGGCGACGTGTCCACGCTGCTGCTCGACAAGACCGGCACCATCACCCTCGGCAACCGCCAGGCCGCCGAGTTCGTCCCGGTCAAGGGCACCACCGAGGCCGAACTCGCGGACGCCGCCCAGCTGTCCTCCCTCGCCGACGAGACCCCCGAGGGCCGCTCCATCGTCGTCCTCGCGAAGGAGAAGTACGGGCTGCGCGAGCGCCACCAGGGCGAGCTCAGCCACGCGGAGTGGATCGCCTTCACCGCCCAGACCCGCATGTCCGGTGTCGACGTCGACGGCAAGAAGACCCGCAAGGGCGCGGCCGGTTCGGTCATGACCTGGGTCAAGGAGCAGGGCGGCCAGGTCTCCGACGACGCCGACCTCCTCGCCAACCGGATCTCCGAGGCGGGCGGTACGCCACTGCTGGTCGCCGTGGAGGACGAGGAGGGCGCCCGCGTCCTGGGTGTCATCCACCTCAAGGACGTGGTCAAGGAGGGCATGCGCGAGCGGTTCGACGAGCTGCGCCGCATGGGCATCAAAACCGTCATGATCACCGGCGACAACCCGCTGACCGCGAAGGCGATCGCGCAGGAGGCCGGCGTGGACGACTTCCTCGCCGAGGCCACCCCCGAGGACAAGATGGCCCTCATCAAGCGGGAACAGGCGGGCGGCAAGCTCGTCGCGATGACCGGCGACGGCACCAACGACGCCCCCGCCCTGGCCCAGGCCGACGTGGGCGTCGCGATGAACACCGGCACCTCGGCCGCCAAGGAGGCCGGGAACATGGTCGACCTGGACTCCAACCCCACCAAGCTCATCGAGATCGTCGAGATCGGCAAGCAGCTCCTGATCACCCGGGGAGCGCTGACCACCTTCTCCATCGCCAACGACGTCGCCAAGTACTTCGCGATCATCCCCGCCATGTTCGCGGTGGTCTACCCGGGCCTGGACAAGCTCAACATCATGGGCCTGGCCTCCCCCGAGTCCGCGATCCTCTCCGCCGTCATCTTCAACGCACTGATCATCATCGCCCTCGTCCCGCTCGCCCTCAAGGGCGTCCAGTACAAGCCGACCAGCGCCGACAAGATGCTCCGCCGCAATCTGGGGCTCTACGGCGTGGGCGGTCTGATCGCCCCGTTCATCGGCATCAAGCTCATCGACATGCTCATCACCCTCATCCCCGGAATCGGCTGACTCCCATGAACAACTCGGTAGGAAACACAGCACGGTTGATCGGTGCCGGCCTGCGCGCCCTGCTGGTCCTCACGATCGTGTGCGGGGTCCTCTACCCGCTCGCCGTCACCGGGATCGCCCAGGCCCTCTTCAACGACAAGGCCAACGGCTCCGAGATCAAGGACAAAAGCGGGCAGGTCGTCGGCTCCTCCCTCATCGGGCAGCGCTACGACCTGCCCAAGAAGGACCCCAGCGACGCCGAAGAGGCCGCGAAGCCGGACCTCAAGTGGTTCCAGCCCCGCCCCTCTGGCGGCCTCGGCACCAACAGCGTCAACACCCGGTACTCGCTGATCCTCTCCGGAGCCACCAACCGCTCCGCCGACAACGGCGCCGTCGACGGCAAGTGCACCGACAAGGCGGAGGAGGGCAGCCTCTGCGCCCAGGTCCTCGCCGCCAAGGACGCCGTGATCAGCGACAACTCCACCGCCACCTACAAGGTCAAGCCCGCAGACGTTCCCGCAGACGCGGTCACCTCCTCCGGCTCCGGCCTGGACCCGAACATCTCCCCGGAGTACGCCAAGCTCCAGGTCCACCGGGTCGCCGAGAAGAACGGGCTCGACGTCAAGCGGGTCGAGAAGCTCGTCGCCGACCACACCACCGGCCGCACCCTCGGCTTCATGGGCGAACCGCGCGTCAACGTGCTCGAACTCAACACCGCGCTCAAGGCACTGGCCAAGGGCTGACGGTCCACACGACGAGGGTCTGGAGCCGACGGGACGCGAAGGTCCCCCAGCCACGGCTGGGAGGCACCCCGCGTCCCGCCGGCTCCGACCCGTATCCACCGAAAGAGGAAGGCCCCACACCGATGATCAAGGTGCTGGTGGTGGAAGACGACGCCCAGCTCGTCCGCGCGCTCAGGATCAACCTGGAGGCGAGGAAGTTCGAGGTGGAGACGGCTTCCGACGGAAAGGCCGCCCTGAGGCTCGCGTTCGCCCGCAAGCCCGACGTCATCGTGCTGGATCTCGGACTGCCGGACATCGACGGTATCGACGTGATCACAGAGGTGCGGAAGACGAGCGGCGTGCCGATCCTGGTGCTCTCCGCCCGACATACGTCCGAGGAGAAGATCCGGGCCCTGGACGCCGGCGCCGACGACTACGTGACGAAACCGTTCAGCATGGACGAGCTCCTGGCCCGGCTGCGGGCAGCCGCCCGCCGGGGTGAGACTCCGGCGCCGTCCGCGAAGACCTCCGTGGTCACGACCGACGACTTCACCGTGGACCTGATCGCGAAGAAGGTCAGGCGCGAGGACCGGACCGTGCGGCTGACGCCCACCGAGTGGCACCTGCTGGAGATCCTCATCACCAACCCCGGGCGACTCGTCAGCCAGCGCAAGCTGCTGCTCGACGTCTGGGGGCCGACGTACTCCGAGCACACCAACTACCTGCGGGTCTACATGGCCCAGCTGCGCCGCAAACTGGAAGCGGACCCCTCACACCCGAGGTACCTGATCACCGAGCCCGGCATGGGCTACCGCTTCGAGGGATGACGTACAACATGGGACGCGGCAAGTTTCGCATCTATCTGGGCTCCGCCCCCGGCGTCGGCAAGACGTACGCCATGCTCTCCGAGGGCCACCGCCGGGTGGAACGCGGCACGGACGTCGTCGTCGCCTTCGTCGAGCACCACAGCCGGCCGCGCACCGAGGTGATGCTGCACGGGCTGGAGCAGATCCCACGGCGTGAGCTGGAGTACCGGGACTCCACGTTCACCGAGATGGACGTCGACGCGATCCTCGCCCGGCGTCCCGCCGTCGCGCTCGTGGACGAGCTCGCGCACACCAACGTCCCCGGCTCGCGCAACGCCAAGCGCTGGCAGGACGTCGAGGAACTGCTCCAGGCCGGCATCGACGTCGTCTCCACCGTCAACATCCAGCACCTGGAATCCCTCGGCGACGTCGTCGAGACCATCACCGGCGTGCGGCAGCGCGAGACCGTCCCCGACGAGGTCGTCCGGCGCGCCGACCAGATCGAGCTCGTCGACATGTCCCCGCAGGCCCTGCGCCGCCGCATGGCCCACGGCAACATCTACAAGAGCGACAAGGTCGACGCCGCCCTGTCGAACTACTTCCGCCCCGGCAACCTCACCGCCCTGCGCGAACTCGCGCTGCTCTGGGTCGCCGACCGGGTCGACGAATACCTTCGGGAGTACCGCGGCGAGCACAACATCCGCACCACCTGGCAGGCCCGCGAACGCATCGTCGTCGGCATCACCGGCGGACCCGAGGGCCGTACCCTCATCCGGCGTGCCGCCCGCCTCGCCGAGAAGGGCTCGGGCGGCGAGGTCCTCGCCGTCTACATCGCCCGCAGCGACGGCCTGACCGCCGCCTCGCCCAAGGAACTGGCCGTCCAGCGGACTCTGGTCGAGGACCTCGGCGGCACCTTCCACCACGTCATAGGCGACGACGTCTCCGACTCCCTGCTGGAGTTCGCCCGCGGCTGCAACGCCACCCAGATCGTCCTCGGTGTCAGCCGCCGCCGCTCCTGGCAGTCCGTCTTCAGCCCCGGCGTCAGCGCCACCGTGGCCCGCGAGTCCGGACCCGACCTCGACGTCCACATCGTCACCCACGACGAGGCCGCCAAGGGCCGCGGCCTGCCCGTCGCCCGCGGCGCGCGGCTCAGCCGCTCGCGCGTCATCTGGGGCTGGCTCACCGGCATCGCCGGCCCCGCCCTGCTCAGCGTGCTGCTGAGCCAGGTCGTACCCGGCCTCGGCCTGGCCAACGACATGCTCCTCTTCCTCACCTTCACCGTGGCGGCGGCACTCCTCGGCGGGCTCCTCCCCGCCCTGGCCTCGGCGGCCTTCGGATCCCTGCTCCTGAACTACTTCTTCACCCCGCCGCTGCACGAGTTCACCGTCTCCGACCCCAAGAACATCGTCGCCATCGCGATCTTCGTCGGGGTCGCCGTGTCGGTGGCGTCCGTGGTCGACCTGGCCGCCCGGCGCACCCACCAGGCCGCCCGCCTGCGCGCCGAGTCCGAGATCCTCTCCTTCCTCGCAGGCAGCATCCTGCGCGGCGAAACCGCCCTCGACGCACTCCTGGAGCGCGTCCGCGAAACCTTCGCCATGGAATCCGTCGCCCTGCTGGAACGGGGCACCGAGGTCGAGCCGTGGACCACGGCGGGCAGCATCGGCCCCAACCCGGTGACCCGTCCCGAGGACGCAGACGTGGACATGCCCATCGGCGAGAACATGGCCCTGGCCCTGACCGGCCGGGTCCTGCCCGCCGAGGACCGGCGCGTGCTCGGCGCCTTCGCCGCCCAGGCCGCCGTCGTCCTCGACCGGCAGCGCCTGGTCGACGAGGCCGAGGAAGCCCGCCGCCTGATCGAGGGCAATCAGATCCGGACCGCGCTGCTGGCCGCCGTCAGCCATGACCTGCGCACCCCGCTCGCCGGCATCAAGGTCTCCGTCACCTCCCTGCGCTCCACCGACGTGGAATGGTCCGAGGAGGACCGGGCCGACCTCCTGGAGGGCATCGAGGACGGCGCCGACCGTCTCGACCACCTGATCGGCAACCTCCTCGACATGTCCCGCCTCCAGACGGGCACCGTCGTCCCGCTCATCCGCGAGACCGACCTCGACGAGGTCGTCCCCATGGCCCTGGCCGGGGTTCCCGACGACAGCGTCGAACTCGACATCCCCGAGACCCTGCCCATGGTCGCCGTGGACCGGGGCCTCCTGGAGCGGGCCGTCGCGAACATCGTCGAGAACGCCGTCAAGTACAGCCCCGGCGGCCAGCCCGTCCACGTCTCCGCCAGCTCCCTCGCCGACCGTCTCGAACTGCGCGTCGTCGACCGGGGACCGGGCGTCCCCGACGAGGCCAAGAACCGCATATTCGAACCCTTCCAGCGGTACGGCGACGCCCCCGCGGGCGCCGGCGTGGGCCTCGGACTGGCCGTCGCCAGGGGCTTCCTGGAGGCCATGGAAGGCACCCTGACCGCCGAGGACACCCCCGGCGGCGGCCTGACGATGGTCATCACCCTGCCCATCGCCGGCGGCGGCCGCCCGGTCACCGCAGAGCTCCCGGCCGACGCCACGACCTGACCCCGCGCCGGTCCCGCTCAGCGACCGCCACGCTCCGTGGCGGTCGCGGCCGGGAGCGACAGGGTCATGGTCAGGCCGCCGCCCGGGGTGTCCTCCGGGGTCAGGGTGCCGCCCATCGCCTCGGCGAGGCCGCGGGAGAGGGCGAGCCCGAGGCCGACGCCCGTGCTGTTGTCGGTGTCGCCCAGCCGCTGGAAGGGTACGAAGGCGTTCTCCCGGTCCGCCTCCGGGATTCCCGGCCCGCGGTCGGCGACCCGGATCTCGACACGGTCGTCGAGCGCGCTCGCCGTCAGCAGGACCTGCCGTCCGGGCGGGGTGTGCCGGACCGCGTTGCCCAGCAGGTTGGCGACCACGCGTTCGAGCAGCGGCGGATCGGCCAGGACGGCCGGGGCCCGCTCGATGCTCCGGGTGTCCACGGCGGGAGCGTCGGCGGGCAGGCCGTCCAGCGCGGCGGGCACCACCTCCATCAGGTCGGTGGGCCGCAGCTCCAGCTTCAGGGCTCCGGCCTGGAGCCGGCTCATGTCCAGGAGGTTCTCGACGAGTCGGTTGAGCCGGGCCATCGACTCGTCCGCGGTGGCGAGGAGGGCGTCGCGGTCCTCCTCGCTGAACTCCACGTCGCTGGCGCGCAGCGATTCGATGGCGGCCCATCCGGCGGCGAGCGGGGTCCGCAGGTCGTGGCTGACGGCGGCCAGCAGTGCGGTGCGCATCCGGTCGGCCGCCTTGACGGGTTCGATCTCGGCGGCCGCCTCGGCCAGCCGGGCCCGCTCGACCGCGACGGTGACGTGCGCGGCGAAGGCGGACAGGACCCGGCGGTCGGAGCTGGGCAGTGGCCGCCCGCGCAGGACCAGGTGCGTGTCCTGCCCCACCGGGACCCGTACGGCGGAGGCGTCGTCCGCGACCGCTTCGCCGGTGAGCTCGACCGAGTCCATCCCGAAGGTCTCCCGCGTGCGTTCGAGGAGTGCGGGTACGGCCTGGTCCCCCCGCACGATGGAGCCGGCGAGGGAGGAGAGCGTCTCCGCCTCCGCCGTGGCACGGGCCGCCCGGCGCGACAGGCGCAGCGACCGGTCGACGGCCGCGGCGACGGTTCCGGCGACCACCGCGAACACCACCAGCGCGAGGATGTTGTTGGGCTCGGCGATGGTGAACTCGCCGACCGGCGGGATGAACCAGTAGTTCAGCAGCAGGGAGGCCGTCAGTGAGGCGACCAGGGCCGACAGCACGCCGCCCACGCACGCCACCCCGACCACCGTCACGAGGAACAGGAGGGCCTCACTGGTGAGGTTGAGGCTGCCCCTGGTGCGGTCGAGGAGGAAGGTGAGCGCGAGCGGGAGGACGAGCCCCAGGACCGGTCCGGCGATGAGCCTGGACGTCGGCAGGGTCCGCCGTGTCGACGGCAACAGCCTTCCGCCGCCGGCCCGTTCGTGCGTGACCATGTGGACGTCGATGTCCTCGGACAGCCCGACGATCGTCTCGCCAGTACCCCGGCCGGTGAGGAAGCGCTCGACGCGCCCGCGGCGGCTCGTGCCGAGGACCAGCTGCGTGGCGTTCTGCGAGCGGGCGAACTCGGTGAGCGCCGTGGCCACGTCGTCCCCGACCAGGGAGTGGTAGCTGCCGCCGAGGCTTTCGACGAGGGCCCTCTGGCGGACCAGTGCGGTCGCCGAGGCACCGGCGGCCAGGCCGTCGCTGCGCGCCATGTGGACGGCGAGGAGGTCGCCGCCGGCGGAGCGGGCCGCGATCCTGGCGGCGCGCCGGATGAGGGTGTCGCCCTCGGGACCGCCGGTGATGGCCACGACCACCCGTTCCCGGGTCTCCCACACTCCCCCTATGCCGTGCTCGGCGCGGTACTTCTGGAGTGCCTCGTCCACCCGCCCGGCCAGCCACAGCAGGGCCAGCTCGCGCAGGGCGGTGAGGTTGCCGACCCGGAAGTAGTTGGACAGCGCCGCGTCGACCTTCTCCGGGGCGTAGACGTTCCCGTGCGCCATCCGCCGCCGCAGCGCCTCGGGCGGCAGGTCGACCAGCTCGATCTCGTGGGCCCGGCGCACGACTTCGTCCGGCACGGTCTCGTGCTGCGGCACCCTGGTGATCTTCTCGACGACGTCGTTGAGGGACTCCAGGTGCTGCACGTTCACGGTGGTCACCACGTCGATCCCGGCCGCGAGCAGCGCCTCCACCTCCTGCCAGCGCTTGGCCGGGCTTCCTCCGGGCACGACGGAGTGGGCCAGCTCGTCGACGAGCGCGACCCGGGGCCGCCGTTCCAGTACCGCCGCCAGGTCCATCTCCGGGAACCGGCTCCCCCGGTACGTGCGTTCCGTACGCGGCAGGACCTCCAGCCCGGCGAGCTTCTCCTCGGTGTGGCGGCGGCCGTGGCACTCCACGAAGGCGACGACGACGTCGGTACCCCGGTCGGCCCGGCGCCGCCCTTCGTCGAGCATCCGGTACGTCTTGCCCACACCGGGGGCCGCCCCGAGAAAGACCTTCAGCCTTCCGGGTCGGGTATCCGCCTCCGCCACGACACGCGCCTCCTGACGCCGAGATCGGCCCCGATCCGCACGGAGGGCTTCCCCGGCCGGCAGAGGCACACGAGTGCTGCTGACGATCATCATCGGGTGGAAGACGGCCGGATCAGGGCAGAGCACGAAGACATTGACGCCGCTCTGACGGAGTTCATCCGATGCCGGGGATCAGGGACACCACGAGGTCGATGAGCTTGATGCCGACGAAGGGGGCGACCAGCCCGCCGAGGCCGTAGACGGCCAAGTTGCGGCGGAGCAGGTCGTGCGCGGAGGCGGGCCGGTAGCGGACGCCTCGCAGGGCGAGCGGGATCAGGGCGATGATGATCAGCGCGTTGAAGATGATCGCCGAGGTGATGGCGGACTGCGGGCTGTGCAGGCCCATGACGTTGAGGGCGACCAGGCCCGGGTAGGCCGAGGCGAACATCGCCGGAATGATCGCGAAGTACTTCGCGACGTCGTTCGTGATCGAGAAGGTGGTCAGGGCTCCCCGGGTGATCAGGAGCTGCTTGCCGATCTCGACGATCTCGATCAGCTTGGTCGGGTTGGAGTCCAGGTCGACCATGTTCCCGGCCTCCTTGGCGGCCGAGGTGCCCGAGTTCATCGCGACGCCCACGTCGGCCTGGGCCAGGGCGGGGGCGTCGTTGGTGCCGTCGCCGGTCATCGCGACGAGCTTGCCGCCCTCCTGCTCCCGCTTGATGAGGGCGAGCTTGTCCTCCGGTGTGGCCTGGGCGAGGTACTCGTCGACGCCCGCCTCCGCCGCGATCGCCCGGGCGGTCAGCGGGTTGTCTCCGGTCACCATGACGGTGCGGATGCCCATGCGGCGCAGTTCGGCGAAGCGTTCGCGGATGCCGTCCTTGACCACGTCCTTCAGGTGGATGATGCCCAGCACCCGTGGTCCGTCCCAGTCGTGGACGGCCACCAGCAGCGGCGTGCCGCCGGAGGCGGACACCGAGTCCGCCCAGGCGACGGCTTCGCCCCGCACGGTGCCGCCGCGCAGCGCGACCCAGTCCGCGACCTCGGCCGCCGCGCCCTTGCGGATGGCGACGCCCGCGCCGTTCGGCCAGCTCAGGTTGAGTCCGCTCATCCGGGTCTTCGCGCTGAACTCCATGAACCGCGGGTTGCTCAACTCCCCCTCCGCCGGCGGCCGGATGCCGTACTGCCGCGCCAGGGCCACGACGGAACGGCCCTCGGGCGTCTCGTCGGCGAGCGAGGACAGCTGGGCGGCTTCCGCGAGCTTGCCCAGGTCCTGACCGGGCAACGGGACGAAGGCGGCGGCCTCCCGGTTCCCGAGGGTGATGGTGCCCGTCTTGTCCAGCAGCAGCGTGCCCACGTCGCCGGCCGCCTCGACCGCCCGGCCGGACATGGCCAGGACGTTGCGCTGGACCAGGCGGTCCATGCCGGCGATGCCGATCGCGGAGAGCAGCGCGCCGATGGTGGTGGGGATGAGGGTGACCAGCAGGGCTACGAGGACGGCGGTGCTCTGGGCCGCCTTCGCGTAGTCGGCCATCGGCTGCAGGCTGATCACCACCAGGACGAAGATGATCGTGAGGGCGGCGAGGAGGATGTTGAGGGCGATCTCGTTCGGGGTCCGCTGCCGGGCGGCGCCCTCGACCAGGGCGATCATTCGGTCGAGGAAGCTGTTGCCCGGGCGCGAGGAGACGCGGACGACGATCGAGTCCGACAGGACCGTCGTGCCGCCGGTCACACCGGACTTGTCTCCGCCCGACTCGCGCAGCACGGGGGCCGATTCGCCGGTGACGGCGGACTCGTCGACCATCGCGGCCCCGTCGACCACGTCACCGTCGGCCGGAATCAGCTCGCCCGCCTCGACCAGGACGAAGTCCATGGGCTGGAGTTCGGCCGGGGTGACGGCCTCGGTCTCGGCCGTGCGCAGGTTCGTCCCGTAGGACCAGTGCTTGATCCGCAGGGCGACGGTGTCGGTGCGGGCCTTGCGCAGCGACGCCGCCTGCGCCCGGCCCCGCCCCTCGGCGACGGCTTCGGCGAGGTTGGCGAACAGCACGGTCAGCCACAGCCAGCCGCTGATCACCCAGGTGAACACCGAGGGGTGGATCACCGCCGACAGCGTGGTCAGGACCGAGCCGACCGCGACGACCAGCAGTACGGGTTTGCGCGCCAGAGCGCGCGGGTGCAGCTTGCGCACCGCCTCGCGTGCCGCGTCCGCCAGCTGCCCCGGCTCCAGCAGTCGCGCCCGTCGCCCGGGCCGCCGGTGCGGTGGCCGGTAGACGGGGGACGGGGGCGGGCTCCCCGGGCCCGGAGGGGTGTGCTGCGCGGTGGCGGCGGAAGACATGAGAGGCGAACCTTCTGACGTGAAGCAGGAGGAGGCCGACTGGTCGGGCCGGCCGTACGGAAGGCGCCGCTGCCGGGGGCCGGATGGCATGGGCCCCTCAGCCGTCGTCATGCGGTGATCAGGGCCCCCGGCAGCGGGAACGGGAGGAAGCTACCCGACCGTCCTACTGCCGGCGCAGTCCGAGAAGAGGAATTGCCGCCGCCTTGACGCCGGTGCGGGGAATCGCGTCAACGGACCGTCAGAATCCCGTCAGGAAACCCCTGTCGGACCGGTGACGGCGCGGCGGGTGACTGGCCTCGTGGGCGCGAGAACGGAGCCGACGGACCCTCGAAGCGGGCGGCGTCGCTCCCACTCGTGGCAGCAGTACTCACCGGCCGCTCGGCTGCGAGGTGGGTTCGCCGAGCGCTGGGGCCGACGGCGCCAAGTGCCGCACCGGCGGGGTGTTCGCCCTCTCAGCCATGGGGTCACCGCAAGACGGGCGTCGAACGGATGCGGATGCGACGGCGACCGGGCACAGGCCGTGCCTCGGCCTTCTCCGGTCACGCCGCCTCGGCCGAAGAGTCGTTCGGCTTTGCCCTGTGCGTCGACGAGCCCCGGCCCTGTTCGTCCTCGCGGCCGGGTACGGCCATGGTGTCGTCCCCCTCCACCGTTCAGATGGTCGCGCGCACGATGACGAGCGCCCCTTCGTACGTCGCCTGCGTGCGCAGGTGTCCGGAACGTTCGTCCCGGGCCCCGGACTCCAGATCGCGGCGGAGCCCCTCGTCGAAGCGCGCACGAGCACCGTCGTCGATGAAGCTCCATGCCGAGCAGGCCTGTCGGGCCGCTGGGGCGAGGAGCATCTCCGGGCGCCCGTAGTAGGCCTCGTTGAAGCCGTCCGTGCAGTCGAGCGGGACAGGGACGGCCTGGATGGTCCCGGTGCCGCCGAGGGCGCCCGCCATCTCCTCGATCGGCGGGTACCGGCGGGCTTCGGTGTCGAGTACCTCCGGGGCGTACTCGTACAGCCAGAAGTCCTTCACGAGTTCCGGGTCGCAGGTCAGCACGACGACCGGGCCTCGGGCGGGCCGGGCGCGCATGGACTCGGAGGGCTCGACGGGCGTCACCGCCCCTGCGGCACTCTCGTACGATCCGGCGCCGGCGCCGACGTTGAGGACGGTCCGCGCGCCGTCGAGGGCCTCGGCGATGAACTGCGCGATGCGGGTGTCCGGCTTGCGGTAGGAGGAGTATCCGGTGCCGACGGCGCCGTAGTCGACGTCTCCGGCACTGCCGTCCTGGGTGCGTGCGTTCATGGGGTCCTTACCTTGCTTCGTGAGCAGGAACAGGGGGATGCGCCCGCCCTTCACCGGAGGCGTCGGCGTCGCGGGTGCGGGACTGCCGCGGTCATGACCAGAGCTGGAACCGTTCCCAGCCGTCGCCGCCGCGTTCGTAGCGCAGCCGGGTGTGGACGCGGCTCTTCGCGGCCTGCCAGGACTCCACCTCGGTGGGGGCCAGGGTGTAGAGGGTCCGGGCGGAGTCGACGAGCGAGGGTTCCTGCTCGATCAGGGTCAGCGCCTTCGCCAGGGCCTGGTCCCGGTCGGCGGTATCGGTCAGGTGCCGGCTCTGGCGGCCGAGCAGCGACTCCGCCCGGGCGGTGAGGGAGCGGGCCAGGAGGTCGGCGGCGTTCTCCTCGGCCGAGCCGGGCGTCACGCTGCCCCGGACCCTGACCTGCCGCCCCTGCTGCGGCCAGCAGAAGGTGAGGGCCGCGCGCGGGTGGCAGCTCAGCCGGCCGCCCTTGGGGCTGAAGGCATGCCCGGCGAACTGCCATCCCGAGCCGTCCACCCCCTTGAGGATCAGCACGCGCGCGTCCGGATCACCGGCCGAGTCGACCGTGGACAGCGTCATCGCATGCGGATCACGCACACCGTCCGCCACGGCCTCGACCAGCCAGGACAGGAACAGGCGCACCGGATCGGCCGGGGCCCGCTCCGGATCGAACTCCGGCAGCGGCCCGGCGAAGACCTCAAGGCCGCGCAGCCACTGCCGGGTGCCGCCCACGTGCTCCGAACCCGCGGTCATCCTCTGCTCCTCCGGATTCCGACAACCTCACATCAGCATCTTGCATCCACTAGGGCTAATTGGTAATTTGCCTTGCAAATGCTTGTTGAATCGCCCTAATGAGCCACAGATGCAATTCCGGTCAGTACGCGCTCATCCGAGTCACGACTGCTCCTCGCACCCGTCGAGAAGACGCATTCCTGCCCTTCGGGCAGCCACTGACGGAGGGTGCCCCCGGGGTGGACGGGGAGGAGGATGAGAGGGGGCCGACAGGCAAGTCGGGCCGGACCATCCGGTCCGGGTCCGCCGCAGTGGGCGAAGGAGGTCCGGTCATGGCGGCGTCCGAGACATTGCGGGCCGAGCCCGGCCCTGTGAGGGTCGCCCCCTCCGAGCCGGGCGGTCTGCTGGACGTTCTGAGCGTGGCCGCGGTGGTCCTGGACGCCAAGGGGCGGATCACCCTGTGGAGCCCGCAGGCACAGGAGCTGTTCGGCTGGCCGGCCGAGGAGGCGCTGGGCCGCTACGCCGCCGAACTGCTGGTCGCCGACGAGTACGCCGGCCTGGTCCTCGACCTGTTCGCCAAGGTCATGGCCGGCGGGGGCACCTGGGCCGGCGTCTTCCCCGTGCGACACAAGGACGGCTCCACACGACTGGCGGAGTTCCGCAACATGCGGCTGCAGGACGAACACGGCGGCGCGTACGCCCTCGGCATCGCCTGCGACGAGGCCGTGCTGCGGGGCGTGGAGCGCGACCTGGCACTGTCGGTGCCGCTGGTGGCGCAGTCCCCGCTCGGGCTGGCGGTGCTGGACAACGACCTGCGCTACGTCCTGGTCAACCCGACGCTGGAGCGGATCAACGGCGTTCCCGCCGAGGAGCACCTGGGCCGTACACCCCGCGAGGCCTTGCCGTTCCTGGACACGGACGTGATCGAAGCCTCCATGCGCCAGGTCCTGGACACCGGCGTACCGCTGCTGGACCAGTACGGCATCGGGCGCACGCCCGCCGATCCGCACCAGGAGCACGCCTGGTCGGGCTCGTACTACCGGCTGGAGGACCCGGGCGGGCGGGTGATCGGTGTCGCCCTCATGGTGGTGGACGTCACCGACAGCTACCGCGCGGCCAGACGGGCCGCCGAATCCCGTAGGCGTCTCGATCTCGTCGCACAGGCGTCGATGACGGTGGGGACCACGCTGGACCTGGAGCGCACGGCCCGCGAACTCGCCGACCTGGTCGTCGCCGACCTGGCCGACATCGCCTCGGTCGACGTCCTCGACTCCGTCCTCGAAGGCAGCGTGGCCTCGGAGCCCGGCCCCCGGACCGGACATGCCCTCTTCATGGCCCTGGCGGTGGCGGCGTCCTACGAGACGGCCGCCGTCCGCGCCGCGGACCCGGTGGGCGAGCGCACCACGTACCCGGCCGAGCGCCTGGTCGCACGCTGCGTGAGCACCGGGCGTCCCGTCCTGGTGCCGCACGTCACCGGCCCGGACCTGGCGCACATCGCGCGCGACCGGGCCGCCGCGGACCTCCTCGCCCAGGAGGGCACCCACTCCTACCTGGCCGTACCGCTGACCGCCCGCGGCCAGGTCCTGGGCGCCCTCGGCCTCCTGCGCACCCGCAATCCGCTCCCCTTCGACCAGGACGACGTCACCCTGGCCGGCGAACTGGCCACCCGCGCCGCCATCGCCGTCGACAACGCCCGCTGGTACCAGCACGCCACCGACACCGCCCTGACCCTGCAACGCCACCTCCTGCCGCACCCGCCGCCCCGGGCCGCCGGCCTCCGGATCGCCTACCGGTACCAGCCCGCGGCGGCGGCCAGCGGGATCGGCGGCGACTGGTTCGACGCGATCCCCCAACCGGGGGACAAGACCGCCCTCGTGGTCGGCGACGTCATGGGACACGGCATCCACGCCGCCGCCACCATGGGGCAACTACGCATGGCCAGCCGCACCTTGACGGACCTCGGTCTCGACCCGGCCCGGGTCCTGCGGCACCTCGACCACATCACCGCCGAACTGGACGGAACGATGGCGACCTGCGTCTACGCCACCTGGGACCCGCACCTCTCCCGCTGCCGCGTCGCCCTCGCCGGCCACCCGCCACCCGTCGTCATACGGTCGGGACAGGCGCCCGAACTGGTCGACCTTCCCGCCGGCGTGCCGCTCGGCACGGGCGGCCTCGGCGATACCGACTTCGAGAACACCGAGCTCGACCTGGCCCCCGGCGACCGGCTGGTCCTGTACACCGACGGCCTCGTCGAAACCCGCGACGACGCCCTGGACGACCGCCTCGACCTGCTCCTCAGCCTCCTCACCGACCCCGGCCTCCCCCTGGAGGCGACCTGCGACCGACTCCTGACCGCACTACGGCACCACGACGCGGCCGACGACGTCGCCCTCGTCATCGCCCACGTACTGCCCCACCACGAGCCCACCGACGAGGCTCGCCCGTACTGAACGGCGCCCCGGGGGTGGTCACCTGGCAGCGCATCGGCTGGGGGGGGTGATCCGCGCTGCCCCACGTCCACGCACACCTCGACGACGACGCGGCCGTCGTCACAATCCGCCGCGCGGCGCCTGCCCCTCCGCCAGAAGGCCACACGGACCAAGATCCGGACCATTTCCGGACCAGCCCCCTCCAAGGAGCGGTACGCACTGCCGTGCGCGCTGGTCAGAGTGAGTGCAACTGCAGTACCAGCAGCAGACGAAGAACCTCCTGGTCAGCTACTCCCCGAAGAAGCTCGGGTTCTTCCGGATAGGCCACTTCAGCCATCACGAGCCCCTCCCGCCGCTGCTGCACGGACGACCACCCCCGCGGGCCGTACCCCTGGGGGTACCCCGCACGTGCGGGAGGGAAGCGGCGTGATGACGGAGGTGGTGAAGGGGTGGCGCTCAACGCTCCGTAACCGGCACCACCCCTTCAAAACGGGCGGAACCCTGCGAGTCCGGCGCGATGCGGAGGGGTTTCCTCCGGGGGTGGGAATGAGCCAGCGGTGGTTGTGTGGTGATCCGGCACACAAGCTGGCGGCTGATTGTGATGGCCTGCCACATATGCCGCTGACCTGGGGACTTCTACGTTGTGGCGACACCCCGACGTTCCCGAAGCCCCCTGGAAGTGGTGCACATGGTCTCCCCCGCAGCGAGCAGAACGAGTCCGTCCGGCATACGCAGGATCGTCGCCGCCAGTCTCGTCGGGACCACCATCGAGTGGTACGACTTCTTCCTCTACGGGTCCGCCGCCGCCCTCGTGTTCAACACGTTGTTCTTCCCCTCCAGCGATCCCCTCGTCGGGACCCTCCTCGCGTTCCTCACCTACGCCGTCGGGTTCGCCGCGCGGCCGCTCGGCGGGGTGGTGTTCGGGCACTACGGGGACCGGATCGGGCGGAAGCGGCTGCTCGTGGTGAGCCTCTTGATGATGGGCGGGGCCACCTTCGCCATCGGGTTGCTGCCCACGCACGCCGCCGTCGGCGGGGCCGCGCCCGTGTTGTTGACCGTGCTGCGGCTGGTGCAGGGGTTCGCGCTCGGGGGCGAGTGGGGCGGGGCGGTACTGCTGGTCGCCGAGCACGGGGACGACCGGAGCCGGGGGTTCTGGGCGTCGTGGCCGCAGGCCGGTGCGCCCGGCGGGAACCTGCTGGCGACCGGGGTGCTGGCGCTGCTGGCCGCCGTCCAGTCCGACGAGGCGTTCCTCGCGTGGGGGTGGCGCGTGCCGTTCCTGCTGTCGGGGGTGCTGGTGGTGGTCGGGCTGTGGATACGGGTCTCGGTGTCGGAGTCGCCGGCCTTCCTGGAGGCGCGGGCCCGGGCCGAGGCCGAGGAGGCGGCGGGGGTGCGGCAGCGGCCTCCGGTGGTGGAGGTGCTGCGGTCGGGCCGGCGCGGGGTGCTCACCGCGATCGGGGTGCGGCTCGGGGAGAACGTCTCCTACTACGTGCTGACGGCCTTCCTGCTGGTCTACGTGACCGTGCACCTGCACCTGCCCAAGGGGGACGCGCTGAACGCCGTGCTGATCGGGTCGGCGGTGCACTTCGTGACGATCCCGCTCTGGGGCGCGCTGTCGGACCGGATCGGGCGGCGCGCGGTGACGCTGGTGGGCTCGGTCGGGATGGCGGGCTGGGCGTTCGCCTTCTTCGCGCTGCTGGACACGCGTTCCTTCCCCGTGATCGCCGCCGCGGTGACCGCCGGGCTGCTGCTGCACGGGGCGATGTACGGACCCCAGGCGGCGTTCATCTCCGAGATGTTCGACACCCGCGTCCGCTACTCGGGGGCCTCGATGGGCTCGCAGGTCGCCTCCATCATCGGCGGCGCCCTGGCCCCGATCATCGCGGTGGAGCTGCTGAAGGAGTACGGGTCCTCCGTGCCGGTCTCCGCCTACCTCTGCGCGGCCGCGCTGATCACGACGGTGACCGCGCTCGTCGCCCGGGAGACCCGGGGCCGCAGCCTCGACCGCTCCTCCCCCACGGCAGCGCCGGTCCCCGTCAAGGGCTGACCGGGGCCGCGCCCGTATGCTCACCGGCGTGACCACCGTGACGGAAGGCATACGGGAGCTGCTCGGACTGCTGGCCCGGGGGGCTCCGGCGGAGGAGTTCGCGCGGCCCGCGGCGGCCGCGCGTGCCGCCGGGGCCTCCGAGGCCGAACTGGCCGCCCTGGACGAGGCGGCGGGGGTGGCCCTGGAGGTCCACCGGACGCTGGGCCGGCACCGCACCCGCGAGGCGGAGCTGACCGCGCTGTTCGACACCGCCGGGGACCTGGCCGCGCTCCGCGACCTGGACTCGGTGCTGCGGGCCATCACGCACCGCGCGAAGCAGCTGCTGCACACGGACGTCACGTACCTGTCGCTGATCGACGAGGCGGCGGGCGACACCTACATGCGGGTGACCGACGGTTCGGTGTCGGCGGCGTTCCAGCAGCTGCGGCTGGGGATGGGCGAGGGGCTCGGCGGGCTCGTCGCCCAGACGGCCCGCCCGTACGCCACCGGGGACTACCAGCGCGACCCGCGCTTCCGGCACACCGGCCCCATCGACAGCGCCGTCGGCGAGGAGGACCTGCACGCCATCCTGGGCGTGCCGCTGCGGCTGGGGCCGAAGGTGATCGGGGTGCTGTTCGCCGCCGACCGCAGCCCGCGCGGGTTCGGCCCGCGCGAGGTGGCGCTGCTGTCCTCGCTGGCCGACCACGCCGCCATCGCCATCGACGGGGCCCGGCTGCTGGAGGAGACCCGCCGGGCACTGGCCGAACTGGGCGCCGCGTCCCGGACCATCCAGGAGAACAGCGACGCGCTGCGCCGGGCCGAGCGGGCGCACGACCGGCTGACCGGTCTCGTGCTGCGCGGCGGTGACGTGGCCGAGGTGGCGGCCGCGATCGGCGCGCTGCTGGAGGGCGGCACCCTGGTCCACGACCCGGACGGCAGGGAGCTGGCCCGTGCGCAGGCCGGGCCGTGCCCGCCGCCGGCCGGGGCCGTGGCGGCCTCCCGGTCCGGCGGCCGGGCCGTCGCGGAGGGCGGCACCTGGGTGTGCGCCGTGCTGGCGGGTCCCGAACTGCTGGGCAGCATCACGCTCACCGGCCGTCCCGGCCTGGACGAGGCCGGGCGGCGCCTGTTCGAGCGTGCGGCGACGGTCACGGCCCTGCTGCTGCTCCTGGGCCGTTCGGTGGCGCAGACCGAGGACCGGATCCGCGGGGAGCTGCTCGGGGACCTGCTGAGCCCGTCCGCCGATCCGGGGAGCCTGGCCGTGCGGGCCCGCCGGCTGGGCGTGGACCTGGACCGCCCGCACGCCCTGTTCGTCCTGCACAGCGACGCCGCGCCGCGGCCGCGCCTGCTCACGGCCGCCGCGCACCACGCCCGCGAGCGCCGGGGGCTGGCGGGGGTGCACCACGACCACGCCGTGCTGCTGGCCCCCTCGGAGGCGGCCGGTGCCGACGCGGCCCGGCTGGCCGCGGCGGTCGGGCGGAGCGTGGGCGTGCCCGTCACGGTGGGTGCGGCGCGGGCCGGCGAGGGTCCGGGCGGGCTGCACTCCGCGCACGCGGAGGCGCTGCGCTGCCTGTCGACGCTGCGGGCGCTGGGCCGGGCCGGTGACGGGAGCACCCTGGCGGACCTCGGGTTCCTCGGGGTGCTGCTGGGCGACCGGGCCGACCTGTCGGGCTTCGTACGGACCGTGCTGGGGCCGGTGCTGGACTACGACGCCCGGCGCGGCAGCGACCTCGTGGGGACGCTGCGGGTCTACTTCGCGACGGGCATGAGCCAGGCGAGGGCGAGGGAGGCCCTGCACGTCCACGTGAACACCGTGGTGCAGCGACTGGACCGCATCGGCCGTCTCCTCGGCCCCGACTGGCAGTCCCCGGACCGCTGCCTGGAGCTCCAACTCGCCCTGCGCCTGCACCAGGTGTCGGCTCCGACCGCCCCGGGGCCGGTTTCCTCCTGAGCGCGCCACCTCCGTTTGACAGGGTCGCACCCTCACCTCATGATTCCATTACTCACCTAGTGGATTCACTGAAAAGAGGAAGCCGGTGCGAAGCACGACCGACGGCCGATGGGCCCTGGAGGCGCGCGGGCTGGGCAAGAAGTACCGCCGGGGCTGGGCGCTGCGGGACTGCTCCTTCCGGATACCCGCCGGCCGCGTCACCGCACTGGTGGGGCCGAACGGGGCGGGCAAGAGCACCCTCCTGAGCCTGGCGGCGGGACTCGCGCAGCCCTCGGCCGGCGACCTGAGGATCTTCGGCACCCCCGCGGGCTCCCGGGCCTCGATGCCGCTGTGGGCCTATCTCGCGCAGGACAAGCCGCTGTTCAAGCGGTTCACGGTGGCGCAGACCCTGCGGCTGGGCCAGGAGCTCAACCCGGGCTGGGACCAGGCGGTGGCCGAGCGGATCGTCCGCGCGGGGATGGTCCCGCAGGATGCCCGCGTGGGCGACCTGTCGGGCGGCCAGCGCACCCGCGTGGCCTTCGCGCTGGCCTTCGGCAAGCGCCCCGAACTGCTGCTGCTGGACGAGCCGATGGCCGATCTGGACCCGGTCGCCCGGGACGAGATGGGCGCCCTGCTGCTGTCCGAGGCGGCCGAGCACGGGACCACCGTCGTGATGTCCTCCCACCTGCTGAGCGAGATCGAGCCGATGTGCGACTACGTACTCGTGCTCTCCGACGGCCGGGTCCGGATGGCCGGGGAGGCGGACGAGCTGGTCCCCATGCACACCCTGGTCAGCGGGGTGGGCACGGAGACCGGGCCGCCCGCTGCCCTGAACGACCACACCGTCATCGAAGTACGCACTTCCGGACGCCACTTCAGCGCGCTGGTACGGCGTCAGGGCCCGCTGGACGAGGCCTGGCAGCAGACGGAGCCGAGCATGGAGGAGGTGCTGCTCGCCTACCTCCGCTCACCCGGGGCCCCCGCGCTGCTCTCCCCCACCGCCGCCCCGCTGCACCGAGAGGAGTGCGCGGCATGAGCGCACCGACCGCGACCGCCTCCGCCCCCGCGACCACCGCCCGCCCGCGCAGGCTGCGCGGGCTCGCCTGGCTCCTGGCGCGCCGGCACCGCACCGCCCTGATCACCTGCGCCGCCCTGACGATGGTCGGAGCGGCCTGGATCGTCTACCAGCGCGGCGCGATGCTCGACGCCCTGCACGCCACCGGCTGGCCCGCCGCCTCCCCGCGCGAGGTCGACCAGGCCGCCCGGGACCGGGCCACCCGCGACCTGGAGTCCTTCGGCAGCACGCTCGTCTTCCTGCCGGTGCTGTTCGGCGTCCTGCTCGGCGCTCCGCTGTTCTCCGCCGACCGGGAGCAGGGGACGGCCCGGCTGATCGCCACCCAGTCCGTCCCGCGCGGCCGCTGGCTGCGGTGGAAGCTGTGCTTCGCCGTGGCGCTGACGGCGGTGCCTACGACGGTCCTGAGCCTGCTCCACTCCTGGTGGCTGGACTCCGTCGGCCCCGTGGCACCCCGGGACTGGCTCACCGGGCCCGGCGTTCGGGGGCACGGGGCCGGTCCTGGTGGCCTCGGCCCTGTTCTGCACCGCGCTTCGGCATCGGGATCGGGGCGGTGGCCCGGCGGCCGCTGCCGGCCATGGTGGCCACGTTCTTCGCCTCGTACGTCGCCCTCCTCGCCGCGGAGGTTGCTCAGGAAGCGGCTCGCCACGCCCCGGACCCTCGCCTATCCGCTGGGTTCCACCCAGCCCGCCGCGCTCGACCCACGTGGTGCAGGTCGACCAGTGGATCGGGACGGCCTCCGGCAGGCTCTACGGCTGGAGCACCTGCGTGCACGACAGCTCGCCCGAGGCCTGCCGGGCCTCGCTCGGCATCGTCAACTCGGTCTGGGCGTACTTCGGACCCGACCAGATGGCGGGCATGCAGTGGACCGCCGCCGGGATGTTCCTGGGACTGACCGCGCTCCTGGTGGGTGCGTTCCTGCGGTGGGCGCGGCAGTCGGCGCTCTGAGCCGCACCACCCCCGTGGACGGCCTAGGCTGGAACGTCACCCCGGAACCCAAGGAACCAGCAGCAAGGAGGCGGGCACGGTGGTCGTGTTTCGCATCGAACGCCGCAGCGGCCTGCCCGCCTACCTCCAGATCGTGCAGCAGGTGGAGCAGGCCCTGCGGATGGGGGCGCTGGCCGAGGGCGACAAGCTGCCGACGGCGGCGCAGGTCGCCGCGACCACGAAGGTCAACCCGAACACCACGCTCAAGGCCTACCGCGAGCTGGAGCGGTCCGGGCTCGTCGAGGTGCGCCAGGGTTCCGGCACGTTCATCACCCGCTCGCTGGCCACCCCGCAGACGGCACCGGAGTCCCCGCTGCGCACGGGCCTCGGGGAATGGATGCGCGAGGCCCGCGAGCAGGGTCTGAGCGCACGCGACGTCTCGACGCTCTTCGGCGCGGTGCTCGGCGAGCATTACCCGCCACCCACCCCTTGAACCTTTCATTCGTTGCAGGATCGTGAATACGATCTTTCATATCAAGAGAAAACCCAGATCCGTGCCTACTGTTCAGAGGTATCTCGCTTGACGCGTTCTTCTACCTCTGGATCCCGTGATGTCTGCTGTTCCACTGCGCCGCCGCCGCACCGCCCTCGCCCTCACCACCACCGCGACCGCCCTCGCGCTGCTCGTCTCCGGCTGCGGGTTCGGCGGCTCGGAGGGCAAGCGCATCCGCGTCGGCGTCTCGGGGGACTCCCCCGAGTGGGACGTCCTCGCCAAGGAGGCCAAGAAGGAGGGCCTCACCGTCGAGACGGTGGTCTTCGACGACTACTCGCTGCCCAACAAGGCGCTCAGCGCCGGGGACATCGAGCTCAACGCCTTCCAGCACCTGGTCTTCCTCGCCCAGTCCAACACCGAGAACAAGACCGACATCGCCCCGGTCGCCGCGACCACGGTCGTACCGCTCGGCCTCTACTCCGGCAAGCACAAGCAGCTGGCCGACCTCCCCGACGGCGCCTCGGTCACCCTGCCCAACGATCCCGCCAACCAGGGCCGCGGACTGCGCGTCCTGGAACAGGCCAAGGTGATCGAGCTGAAGAAGGACGCCGGGCTGTTCGCCACCCCCGACGACATCACGGCCAACCCCAAGCACATCAAGATCACCCCGGTGAACGCGCAGCAGACCCCGCGCACCCTCAAGGACGCGGACGCCGCGATCATCAACGACGGGGTCGCCGAACTCGCAGGCATCGACGCCAAGACCGCCCTGTTCAAGGACGACCCGGCGAGCCCGCAGTCCGTCCCCTACCTCAACGTCATCGCCGCCCGCGCGGACCACAAGGACGACCCCGACTACGCGAAGATCGTGAAGCTGTACGCCTCCCAGGCCGTCCAGGACGAGGTCCGCCGCACCAGCAACGGCACCGCCCACCACATCGACCTGCCCGCCGCCGAGCTCCAGGCCGAGCTGGCCCGCATCACGAAGCAGCTGGCGAAGTGACCGCCGCAGCCTCCGGCCGGCCGCCGGCCGGCAACCCTGCGGGCGGCCACCACCCGGCGGTCGAACTCCGCTCCGCGCGCAAGGAGTTCCCCGGCGGGGCCGTCGCCGTGGACGACGTCAGCCTGACCGTCGACCCGGGGACCGTCTTCGGGGTCGTCGGACACAGCGGGGCCGGCAAGTCCACCCTGCTGCGCCTGCTCAACGGCCTGGAAGAGCCCACCTCGGGCAGCATCCTGGTGGACGGCCACGACCTGGCCGCCCTCGGCGAGCGCGGACTGCGGCCCGTACGCCGGGAGATCGGCATGATCTTCCAGCAGTTCAACCTCTTCCGCTCCCGCACCGTCCTCGGCAACGTCCTCTACCCGCTGCGCCTGGCCGGCCTGGACCGCGCCGCCGCCCGGGCCCGCGCCGAGGAGACGCTGGAGTTCGTCGGACTCTCCGGACACGGCAAGCGCTACCCCGAGCAGCTGTCCGGCGGGCAGCGGCAGCGGGTCGGCATCGCCCGCGCCCTCGCCACCCGCCCGAAGGTGCTGCTGTGCGACGAGGCCACGTCAGCCCTCGACCCGCAGACGACCGGCGAGGTGCTGGCCCTGCTCCGCCGGGTCAACCGCGAACTGGGCGTCACCATCGTGCTGATCACCCACGAGATGGAGGTCGTACGGAGCCTCTGCGACCGGGTGGCGGTGATGGAGGACGGCCGCGTGGTGGAGAGCGGCGAGGTGTACGAGGTCTTCGCGCGCCCGCGGCACCCCACCACGGCCGCCTTCGTCCGCTCGGCGCTGCACGCCGAACCGGAGGGCGAGCTGCTGGAGCGGCTGCGGGTGCGCCATCCGGGGCGGCTCGTGACCGTACCGGTCGTCGACGGCGTACCGGCCATGGAGGGGCTCTCGCCGCTGCTGCGCGAGCACGGCGTCGACTTCTCCTTCGTCCACGGCGGGGTCGGCGAGGTCCGCGGGCGCCCGCTGGGCAGCGTGACCATCGAGCTGCGGGGCGGCCGGGCGGCGGTGGAGGCCGTCGAAGCGGGCCTGGCCGCGTCCGGCCGCCGGAAGGCGGGTGTGCGGTGAAGGCCGACTGGAGCACGTTCTGGCCGAAGGTCCTCGACGCCACCGGCGAGACCGTCTACATGGTGCTGATCACCCTCGCGCTCTCCAGCGTCGGCGGACTCGCCGTCGGGCTCGCCCTCTACGCCACGCGCAAGGGCGGCGTCCTGCCGAACCGGGTCGTGCACGCCGCGCTCGGCGCGTTCATCAACGTCATCCGGCCCATCCCCTTCATCATCGCGATCGTGGCCCTCGCTCCCGTCACCCGGGCGGTGGTCGGCACGATGATCGGCACGGATGCCGCGATCTTCCCGATGACGGTCGTGGCCACCTTCGGGATCGCCCGGATCGTGGAGTCCAACCTGCTGGCCGTGGAACCGGGCGTGGTCGAGGCGGCCCGTTCGATGGGGGCCGGACCGCTGCGGATCCTGCTCACGGTGCTGGTGCCGGAGGCCCTCGGGCCGCTGGTGCTCGGCCTGACGTTCATGCTCGTCGCGCTGATCGACTTCTCCGCGGTGGCGGGCACGGTCGGCGGCGGCGGGGTGGGCAACCTGGCCATGACGTACGGGTACCTGCGCTTCGACACGTCCGTGATGGTGGTGACCGTACTGGTGCTGATCGTGCTGGTGCAGTCGGCCCAGTTCCTGGGCGACCGCGTCTCGCGCCGGATCCTCAGGCGCTGACCGGGCCCGGTCGCGGCGAACGGCGGCGCCCCCTCCCCCGGGAGGGGGCGCCGCCGTCGGTCAGTAGGTGTAGCTCAGGCCCGACTTGTACGGGGTCAGCGTCCGCTGGCCCACCACACCGCGGTACGTGTACCAGCCCCACTTCTTGCACATCGTCTGGTAGCTCAGGGTGTTGTACGCCCCCGATCCCACCCGGACGCCCGGGTAGATGACGTTGTCGCCCCAGTCCCCGGAGGCGGGGCCGCTGGAGTAGGCGTCCACCCCCCAGTACACGCCGACGACAGAGCCGCCGGCCGGGCAGTTCCAGCTGCCGAAGTTGACCCAGACGTTCCCTCCCGACCAGGCGCTGGCCGGAGCGGCGCTCAGGCCGACGACGCCGAGCGCCATCAGGGAACCCGCGAGCACCGCACGGGACTTGTGCAGCAGTGATCCACGCATGTGACCTCCCCGGTCACGGCCGGGCGCCTTCGCACCCCCTGCCGTGCGCAGCAGGCTGCCATATGAGTCACAGGATTGTCTGACTTTCAGCTTGATAAGCGAAAAGTCGAACTATTGCCTGATGTAAGTATGCTCGGTTCGGGGGTCCGCAGGATGCCTCAGGCGGCCACGGCCGTGGTGACCACCAGCGGCGGGGCCGCCCGTTCCGCCGACCAGGGGCGGCTGCCCACCAGTTCCGCGCCGGACACCTCGCCCGCCTCCGCCACCGTCGGCCGGTGCTGGGCCACGTCCCGGAACCCGGCCCGCTCCAGCAGTCCGGGAAGGAGGCCGACGGGCCAGGCGTGGTTGCGCACCTCCTGCCAGGAGCCGTCGGTGCGCCTCAGCCGTACGGTCAGCTCCCGGCCCGGTGCGTACACCGTGCCCGGTTCCCCGATCCGCAGGGAGGCGTACTCCGTGCCCGTGCAGGCCGGGTCGGTGGCCAGCAGGACGAACGGGCCGCCGGGGCGCAGCAGTCGGCGCACCTCCCGGAACACGGCCAGCACCGCCTCCTCGTCCGGCAGCGAGGCCAGCACGTGACTGCACATGACCGCGTCCGCGCCGCCGTCCGCGAGGGCGGTCACGCGGCCGCCTTCGACCAGGTGGTACTCGGCGGCCCCGGTGTCCGAGGCGCGGGCCAGGGCCAGCATCTCGGGCGAGGTGTCGACCCCGACCACCCGCGCCCCCAGCAGCCGGGCGGCGTGCCCGGCGACCTTGCCGGGGCCGCATCCGTAGTCCACGAGGACCTTCCCGGCGCCGATCCGCGCCCGGGCCAGGGCCCGGAAGACGAACGGGTAGCCGAGCAGCCAGTCCGTGGCCGCCTCCAGCGCGGCGAAGGCCCGCGCTCCCTCACTCCCGGACCAGGCGGCCGCCTCGGCGCCGCCCTGGTCCCCGGATTCCCGCACCGAGTCGCTCACAGCCCCACTATCGACCCGCGGCCACCCCACCGCGGCGGCGCGACACGGCCGGCGGACCCGCTACCCGTGCTCGGAGAGGCCGATGCGTTCGTGCAGCCTGCGCAGGGGGGCCGGGGCCCACCAGTTGGCCGGGCCGGCCAGGCGCATCAGGGCGGGTACGAGCACGCCCCTGATCAGGGTCGCGTCCACCGCCACGGCCAGGGCCGTGCCGACGCCAAGCTGCTTGAGGAAGACGACCTGGCCGGTGGCGTAGGCGGCGAAGGAGGCCGCGAGGACGAGGGCGGCCGCGGTGACCAGGGGTGCGCTGCGGGCGATCCCGAGGGGTACGGAGGCGCGGGCGTCACCGGTGCGGTCGTACTCCTCCTTGATGCGGGCGAGGAGGAAGACCTCGTAGTCCATGGAGAGCCCGTACGCGATGCAGAACATCAGGATGGGGACGCTGGGCTCGATCGTCCCGGTGGGCGTGAAGCCGAGCAGGTCCGAGAGGAACCCCTCCTGGAAGACCGCGACGAGGACGCCGAACATCACCGACAGGCTGAGGAGGTTGAGCAGGGTGGCCTTGAGCGGGGCGACCACGCTTCCGGTCATCAGGAAGAGGAGGGCGAAGCTCACCGCCACGATCAGCGCGGCGACCAGCGGCAGCCGGTCCGTCACCCCGTCCCGGTAGTCGGTCAGTTCGGCGGGGTAACCGCCGGCCTCCACGGCGAAGGGTGCGGGCAGGGCGCGTATCTCGCGCACCAGGCCCGTGGGGTCGGACTCCAGCCGGGCGGAGGCGGGCACGACGCTGATCCGCTGTCCGCCGCCCCGGGCGGCGGTGAACTCCCCGGCCCGCGCCGGGCCCCCGGGGCTCCCCGCGCGGAAGGACCCGGCGGACGAGTCGACGCGGGCGACGCCGTCGATCCGGGAGAGCGCGGCCGCGTATCCGGCGACGGCTGCGGGGTCCGCGGCGGCCGTGACGAGCTGGACGGCGTCCGCCTCCTCGGCCGTGAAGCCGGCGCGGACCTGGTCGTGCGTCTGCCGGGCGGGCGCCGACGCGGGCAGGACCCGGTCGTCGGGCAGCCCGAACCGTACGCCGAGGAAGGGCGCGCCGAGCAGCAGCAGGAGGGCGAGGGCGGCGCCGCCGTAGGCCAGCGGGCGGCGCATCACCCGGGTCGCGGTCCTGAACCAGAAGCCCTCGGTCTCGGGGCGTACGGGTCCGGGCCGTTCCACCCGGTGTCCGAGGAGGGCCAGGGAGGCGGGCAGCAGTACGGTCGCACCGACGACGGCGGCCAGGACGACCGCGACCCCCGCGTAGGCGAAGGAGCTCAGGAAGGGGAAGGGGAAGGCAAGGAGCACCGACAGGGAGGCGGCGACCGTCGCCCCGCTGAAGAGCACGGTCCGGCCCGCGCCCCGCACCGTGCGGGCCACGGCCTCCGCGACGCCGAGGCCGCGCCGCAGTTCCTCGCGGTGGCGGAAGACGACGAACAGGCCGTAGTCGACGCCGAGTCCGATGCCCATCACGAGGGCGATGTTGGAGGCGAAGGCGGACACGTCGGTGAAGGCGACCACGGCGCGCAGCAGCGCGAGCGAGCCGAGCACGGCGAAGAGTCCGATGCCGACGGTGAGCAGCGCGGCCGAGATCCGGCGGTAGACCACCCAGAGCAGGAGCAGGACCAGGGGGAGGATGACGAGTTCGGCGCGCAGGAAGTCCTGGCGGGCCTGCTGCATGACCTGGCGGAAGACCTCGTCCCCGCCGCCGACCTCGACCTCGACGACGTCGGTGGTGCGGGTGAACTCCGGTGCCAGTGCGGGCAGGACCTCGCGGCGCACGCGGTCGGCGTCGCCGGGGATCCAGGCCAGGACGAGGGCCTGGCGGCCGTCGGTGCCGCGCAGGGTCTCGGGGCCGCCGGCGGTCCAGTACGACCAGGCCCGGCCGACTCCGGGGCGGGCGGCGAGTTCCCGGGCGAGTTCCCGTCCGGCCCGGGCGGCGGGGGCGTCGTCGACGGTGCCCTGCCGGGCCGTCACCAGCAGCGCCAGGTTGGGGCTGCCGGTGTGGTGGTCCCGGGCCAGTACGTCGCGCACCCGCATGGACTCCGAGCCCGGGGCCTCGAAGCGGTTGAGCGAGAGCGCATTGAGCGTGCCTGCGCCGATGGCGCCGGCGAGGAGCGCGACGGCGATGCCGGCGACGACGATCCACCTCGCCCGCTCCGCGATGAACCTGCCGAGCACGGTTCCCCCTACCGGTAAGATTTACGAATGATGATTCGCGTTCTTTCGCGATGGCGGCGAGATTACGAATGATCATTCGTGTTTTCAACCGGTGCCCACGGGCTGAGATCTGACGGAGGACCACATGGCGGGAGAGGCGCGCACGACGGGCACTCCGGACACCGCGCAGGAGGCGGCCGCCACCCCGGAGGCGCGGCCGGCGGCCCGGCGGCGGCAGGCCCGCGGCGAGCAGCGGATGGCGCAGATCCTGGACGCCTCGGCGGTGGTCTTCGCCCGCGCCGGCTACGAGAAGGCGACCACGATCGCCATCGCGGCGGAGGCGGGCATCTCGCCCGGCTCGCTCTACCAGTTCTTCTCCAACAAGGAGGCCCTCGCCCGGGCGCTCGCCGACCGCTTCGTCACCCAGCTGCGGGCGGCCCACCAGGAGGCCTTCGACGAGGCCCGGTTCACCTCGCTGCCCCTGGAGGAGCTGCTGGACCGGATGGTGGACCCGATCCTCGCCTTCAACGTCGCCAACCCCGGCTTCAAGGCGCTGTTCGCCCGTACGGACATGCCCGCCGGACTCGCCGACGCGGCGCTGCCGGTGCAGTCGGCGCTGCTGGCCCGGGTCGAGGCCGTGATCGCCGCCCGCGCGCCGCGGCTGCCCGCGGCGGAGCGCTCGCGCACGGCCCTCGTGGGGATCCGGATCTTCCAGGCCGTGGTGCCCCTGGTGGTCGCCGCCGAGGGCGCGGAGCGGGCGGCGATGACGCGCGAGCTCAAGCGCGCGCTGCGCGGCTACCTCTCGGACACCATCGGCTGAGGCCGGGCCGGACCCCGCGGCCGCAGCGCGCCGGCGGCGAGGGCCGCGAAGGCGCAGCAGGCCACCGGCAGCAGGAGGGCCGGGCCGAGCGGCACGAGGCGGGTCAGCGGGCCGATCAGGGCGGGGCCGGCGAGCATGCCGAGGTAGCCCAGGCCCGCGACCCGGGCGACGTTGGACCCGGCGGCCGCCGGGTCCGCGCGGCCCGCCGCGCTGAAGAGCTGCGGTACGCAGCCGGAGAGGCCGGCTCCGAAGAGGGTCCAGCCGGCGAGGGCCGCGGGGACGCCCGGCGCGGCCACGGCCAGGGCCAGGCCGGCCGCCGCGAGGGAGGCTCCGTGGCGCAGGACGGCGACCGGTCCGCTGCGGGCCGCCACCCGGTCGGCGAGGAACCGGCCGGCGGTCATGGCGGTGGCGAAGGCCCCGTAGGCGAGGGCAGCGGTGGCGGCGGGCGCGCCGAGGGAGTCCTCCAGGTGGAGCGCGCTCCAGTCGGCCGCGACGCCCTCGCAGAGCATCAGCAGGAAGGCGAGTGCGGCGAGCATCCGCACGCGCGGCGCGGCCCGGCGGGCGGGGCGCCCGGCCCGGGGGCCGGTCGGCCCGGGCAGCGGCTCGGGACCGGCCGCGGGGTCCGGCGCAGGGTCCGGGTCCAGCAGGCCGGGGGCGGCGAGGAGCGCGAGGAGGAGGCCGCCGAGGGCGGTGGCCCCGAGGGTGGCGGCGGCCGGGAGGCCGAGGCCCAGGGCGGCGGACCCGGTCAGGGCGGCGAGGGCGCCGCCGACGGAGAAGACGGCGTGGAAGGCGGACATGACGGGGCGCCCGTAGTCGCGTTCCACCTGGACGGCGTGCGCGTTCATGCCGACGTCGAGGCAGCCGTTGCCGAAGCCGAGCAGCAGCAGCGCGGCGCCGAGCGCGGGCGCGTCGGCCGCCCAGGCGGGCGGCACCAGCGCGAGCGCGCACAGGGCGGCTCCGGCGGGGACGGTCACCTGCGCGCCGAAGCGGTCGGTGAGCGGTCCGGCCAGCCGCATGCCGGCGAAGGCCCCGGCGCCGAGGAGGAGCAGGAGCCAGCCGAGGAGGGCGTGGTCGGCACCGGCGTGGTGCCGCACCACCGGGATGTGCACGATCCACATGCCCATGAGGAAGCCGTTGAGGGCGAAGCAGGCGAAGGTGGCCCGCCGTCCCTTCCGCAGGCGAGTGGAAGGGGGAGGCCCCTGGGGTCCGGTTCCGTGTGCGATTCGCTCCATGCGATCGAACATAACAAACATGCTTGATGTTCGAAACTTGCCTTTCGAACATCGGTAATGTTCAATTCGGGTATGAGTGCAGACCGCCTGAGGCAGATCACCGACGCCGTCCGCGCGAGCGGCAGCCGCAGCGTCACGGAGCTCGCGGAGCTCACCGGCGCCTCGGAGATGACCGTCCGCCGCGACCTGGAGGCCCTCGCCGAGCAGGGGGTGCTGGAGCGCTACCGGGGCGGGGCCCGGAGCCTGCTCCTGCGCGGGGAGGAGACGCCCTTCCCGCTGCGCGCCCGCGACGGGCTGGAGGCCAAGCGGCGCATCGCCGCCGAGGTCGCGGACCTGCTGGCGGACGGGGAATCGGTGGTCCTGGACAGCGGGACCACCTGCCTGGAGGTGGCCCGCGCCCTGCACCACCGCAGGCTCACCGTGATGCCGCTGTCCCTGCACGCCGCCAACGCCCTCGCCGACGCGCCCCGGCTGACGCTGCTGCTGCCGGGCGGGGCGCCCCGCAAGGGCGAGCTCGCCCTCACCGGGCCGCTGACCGAGGCCTCCCTCGCCGCCCTGCGCTTCGACACCGCCGTCATCGGCTGCTGCGGCCTCAGCGCGGAGCACGGCCTGACCGCCTACGACCTCGCCGACGCCGCCGTCAAGCGCGCCGCGATCGCCTCCGCGCGCCGTGTCATCGCCGTCACCGAGTCCGCGAAGCTCTCGCGCACCGCCCTCGCGCACGTGCTGCCCGCCTCCGCGCTGCACGCCGTGGTCACCGACGAGGGGGCGCCGCAGGACGAGTCCGACGCCCTGGCCGCCGCCGGCGTCACCGTACGGAAGGTGTGAGGCGATGGACGCGATCCTGCTCTTCGACATGTTCGGCGTCATCGCCCGCCACCAGTCGCCGCGGGGCAGGGCGCGCCTGGTCGAGGCGGCCGGGGCGCCCGAGGGCCCGTTCTGGGAGGCGTACTGGGCGCTGCGGCCGCCCTACGACAGCGGGGCGGTGGACGGACCGGAGTACTGGCGCCTGGTGGCCGAAGCGCTCGGGACCGCCTTCGGACCGGAGCGGATCGCCGTGCTCGTGGCGGCCGACATCGCGAGCTGGAGCGCCGTGGACCCGGAGATGGTGGACCTGGTCGGGGAACTGGCCGCGTCGGGACGGCGGATCGCGCTGCTGTCGAACATCCCCGAGGAGCTCGCCGCCCACTACGAGCGCCACCACCCCTGGCTCGGGCACTTCGAGGTGCGGGGCCTGTCCTGCCGGATCGGCCACGCCAAACCGGCGCCCGGCGCGTACACGTGGTGCCTGCGGGCGCTGGACGCCGAACCCGGCCGGGTCCTGTTCGTCGACGACCGGCAGGAGAACGTCGACGCCGCCCGCGCGCTCGGCATCCGGGGCCACCTCTTCACCTCGGCGGCCGCGCTGCGCGAGGAGCTCGCCCGCACGGCGGGCGGCGGCCGTCCCGGGGCGCGACCATGAGGGGATGGACGAAGCGCCCCTGAACGGCGTCAGCGCCCCCGGGCGGGTGGCGGGCGAGGGCGAGGGCATCAGCGCCGAGGAACTGGCCCTCGCCGCGCGCAACCACGGGCTGCCGCTGGAGGCGCTGCGGTACGAGGTCACGCCGCCCGGACTGCACTACGTGCTGGTCCACTACGACATCCCCTACGCCGGCCCGGACCCCGGCGCCGGCGGCTGGCGGCTCGGCGTCGGCGGCCGGGTGCGGACGCCGCTGTCGCTGGACCTGGCCGCCCTGCGGGCGCTGCCGGCCGTCACCCGGCGGGTCACGATGGAGTGCGCGGGCAACGGGCGGGCCCGGCTGACGCCCCGGCCGGTGAGCCAGCCGTGGCTGGTCGAGGCGGTGGGCACCGCCGACTGGACGGGGGTGCCGCTGCGGACCGTGCTCGGGGAGGCGGGGGTGCTGCCGGGCGCGGTGGAGGCGGTGTTCACCGGCGCCGACCACGGGGTGGAGCGCGGCGTGGAGCAGGACTACCGGCGCAGCCTGCCCCTGCCGGTCGCCACCGGCTCGGACCCCGAGGTGCTGCTCGCGTACGCGATGAACGGCGCGCCCCTGCCGCCGCAGCACGGCTTCCCGCTGCGGCTGGTGGTACCGGGCTGGTACGGCATGGCCCACGTGAAGTGGCTGCGGGACGTCACCCTGGCCGAGGAGCCCTTCACCGGCTTCCAGCAGGCCGTGGCCTACCGGTACCGGGCCACCGCCGAGGACCCCGGCGAGCCGGTGACCCGGATCGCGCCGAGGGCCCTGATGGTCCCGCCGGGGTTCCCCGACTTCATGTCCCGCGTCCGGGTGGTGCGCCCGGGGCCCGTACGGCTGGAGGGACGCGCCTGGTCGGGGTACGGGCCGGTGACCCGGGTCGAGGTGAGCGGCGACGGGGGCCGTACGTGGGCTGACGCCGAGGTGGCGGCTCGGGAGCCGGGCAGCTGGGCGTGGCAGGCCTGGAGCGCCCCGTGGACGGCCGTGCCAGGCCGCCACGCCCTCGTGGTCCGCGCCACGGACGCGGCGGGCCGCACCCAGCCCCTCGAACAGCCCTGGAACCGCGGGGGCTTCGGCAACAACCTGGTCCAGCGGGTGCCGGTGGTGGTGCTGCCCCACGGCGCGGACCCCCGATAGCGCCTAGAACAGGCGGGCCATGCCCACGGACGCGGGTGCGGTCTCGGCGAAGCCGTACTTCGCGTAGAGGTGCCGGGCGTCGCCGTCGGCGATCAGGGACACGTACGTCCCCTGCGGGGCGCGCCGTTCCAGCTCGGCGGTGAGTTCCGCCATGATCTGCTTGCCGAGGCCCCGGCCCTGGTGCTCGGGGAGCACGCAGATGTCGACTATCTGCAGGAAGCAGCCTCCGTCGCCGATGATCCGGCCCATGCCGACGGTCTCGGCGCCGTGCCGGACCGTGACGCAGTACCAGGAGTTCGGCAGTCCGAGCGCGGCGCCCTCCACGCTCTTGGCGCCGAGCCCGCTCTCGCCGCGCAGCCGGCGGTAGGTGGGCACGTCGGGGACGCCGGAGCCGATCTCGTAGGCGGTGTTCGCGGTGCCGGGGGTCATGTGGGTCCTGTCCGTGAGGGGTCGGGGGTGGGCTGGCGGTGGTTCAGGAGGGCCGGGCGTCTTCGAGGAGCTCGGGGCCGTTGTTGCGGACGTTGTTGACCGCCGTGTTCACCGCGCGGGCCGTCAGGCGGCCCCCGGCCGGGGCGGCGAGGAGGGCGCGCAGGGCGTCGGCGTCCTCGTGCGCGGGGTCGAGCCAGGCGTCGTAGTCGGCGGGGGCGAGGGCCAGCGGCATCCGGGGGTGGACGCGGCCGGCGGCGTCGGTGGCCTCGGTGGTGATGACGGTGCAGGTCGCCCACCAGGCGGCCGGGTCGTCCGCGTCGGTGACGGCGGGGTCGCGCCAGAACTCGTACAGGCCCGCCATCGCCATCACCGTGCCGTCCTCGGGGCTGATGAAGTACGGCTGCTTGTACGCCTTCGCGGCCCCGGAGGCGGGGACGGCCTCCCATTCGTAGAAGCCGTCGGCGGGCAGCAGGCAGCGGCGTTTGGCGAAGGCCCGGCGGTAGGCGGGCTTCTCCCCCACCGTCTCGACCCGGGCGTTGATCATCCTGGCCGCGCCGCCCGGCCCCTTCGACCAGGACGGCACGAGGCCCCACCGCAGCGCCCTCAGCCGCCGTTCCAGGACCCCGCTCTCCCGGTCGGCGCGCTCCAGGACCGCCCACACCGGATCCGTCGGGGCGACGTTCCAGCTGGGCGGGAGCACGAGGTCGGGGGCGGGAGCGGGGACCTGGAAGAGGCCCGACAGGTCCTCGGGGCTCCGGGTGGAGACGTATCGGCCGCACATGTCCCCCAGCCTGCCACGCGGCCCGCGCCCGGGGGCGCGGCCCGGGGCCCGGTGTGTCAGCTGTGTCAGCTGTGTCAGCCGTACAGGTCGTCGCGGCCGTAGTCGGGGCCGTAGTAGCGCTCCAGGTACTCCAGCGACTGCTCGGGCTTCTCCAGTGCCTTGGAGATGACCGCCCGGGAGGGCGCCGCCTCCGGGTCCCAGGTGTCCGTCCGCCACAGTCCGGAGCGCAGGAATGCGCGGGAGCAGTGGAAGTAGACCTCCTCCGTCTCCACGAGCAGGGCGAGCGCGGGCCGGTGGCCCTGGACGGTCATCGTGTCGAAGAACGGGGCGTCCCGCAGCAGCCGGGCCCGGCCGTTGACGCGGAGGGTGTCGCCGCGGCCGGGGACCAGGAAGAGCAGTCCGACGTGCGGGTTGGCCAGGACGTTGCGGTAGCCGTCCGCGCGGCGGTTGCCGGGGCGGTCGGGGATGACGAGGGTGGTGTCGTCGAGGACCTTGACGAAGCCGGGCGGGTCGCCCTTCGGGGAGACGTCGCAGCTGCCGTCGGCGGCGGAGGTGCCGATCAGGCAGAGCGGGGAACGGGCGATCCACTGCCGGTGGTGCTCGTGCAGGGAGCGGCGCTCCTTGCGGGCGGCCACGGGGGCCACCGGGCCGAGGAGTTCGCGCAGTTCGGCCTCGGAGGTGATCTCGACGACGGGCACGGCTTCGGTCGGCTCCACGCTCTGGTCCCCCTGATCGTTTCGGTGGGCCGACGGCCCGGCCCCCGCTGCGACTATCTCATGATCGTTCCGGCTCGGTCCGGGGGCGGCGCCGCCCCCGGGCGGCATCCCGGTGGACCACCGGGGCGGCCCGCGCCCGGATGCGCGGGCGGCGGACCGGCTCCAGGGTGGAGGGATGGAGCACGCGCCGATCGTCGTCCACCGCATCTCCCCCTCGGGCGGCCGCCGGGTCACCCTGCGCGTCCAGGACCGCGACGCGGCCCTCGGCACGGCGCACGCCGACGCGGACGTGATCGAGTTCCTGCGCCGCGCGGAGGTCCCGGACCCCGACGAGGTGGTGCTCGGCGGCGGGCAGGCGCTCATCGAGTGGCAGGGGGACGCCCCGCACGTCTACGAGGCCGAGCCGACGGACACCGACGTCCCCTGACCCCACCGCCCCACCCCCGCCCCCGCCCCTCCCCCCAGGGCCTCATTCCGGCCAATGCATGACGCGTGCATGACATTTCAAGACCGCTGTGACACATTCCGTGGCGCACTCCGCACCGCCCTCGCACCACACCCCCACAAGGACGTGTCACAGAGGAGCGACATGATGCACCGTGCGAAACTCGCCGTCGCCGCACTGGCCCTCGCGGCCACGGCCGGCAGTGTCACGAGCGCCGCCGCCTTCGCCACCGCCGCCGACCAGAAGGTCGACGGCGTCATCGTCGTCGCGGGCAACACCTGCACCTGGACCAACGCCCGCACCAGCGCCAATCCCCCCAGCGCCCTCACCGTCGACCGCACCAGCATCAACAAGCCGGGCGGGAACCTGGCCTGCGACGGCGGCATCACCGCCACCCTCAACAACAACCCGGCGTTCACCTTCGACGCCACCGGCGCCTCCGCCCGCACCGACCTGATCGACATCACCGGCCAGCAGAGCTTCGTCTCCTGCCGCTACAAGGCCACCAACATCCTGTGGGACCGCGACGCGGCCACCGGGAAGTACGTCAACCGCGCGTTCACCGCCACCAAGAGCTCGGGCAGCTTCCTGTGCCCGGGATCCGTCACCACGGCGGCCGGCGGCGCGTCCATGCTCTTCCACTGACCGGCCCGCGCCCGCCGGCACGCCACCGACGCCCGCTCCGGACGGCGGTGGCGTGCCGCGCGCGGGGGACGCACCACCACCCGATGGCCGCTACCGGGTCGCCGGGGCCGCGCCGGGGCAGCAGCATGGTGGGAGTCCGCCCGGGTGAGGAGGCGCCGGTGATGGCCGATGCGCAGCCCGAACCGCCGTCCGGCGGCCCCGGAGCAGGATCTCCGGCAGCCGGCGGCCTGCTCGACGTGCTCGGGGTGGCCGCCGTGGTCCTGGACGCCGAGGGCCGCATCAGCCTGTGGAGCCCCCAGGCCGAGACCCTCTTCGGCTACTCCGCCGAGGAGGCCCTCGGACAGTACGCGGCGACGCTGCTGGTCGACGAACGGGACCGCGAGGAGGTCCTGGAGCTGTTCGCCCGCGTGATGTGGGGCCAGGGCGCGTGGGCGGGCTCCTTCCCCGTGCGCCACCGGGACGGCCACATGGTCCTCGTGGAGTTCCGCAACATGCGCCTCCAGGCGGCCAACGGCGGGCTCTACGCCCTGGGACTGGCCTCCGAGCAGGCCACCCTGCGCCGGGTCGAACGGGACCTGGCCCTGTCCCTGCGCATGGTCGACCAGTCCCCCATCGGGCTCGCCGTCCTCGACACCGACCTGCGGTACGTCCTGGTCAACCCGGCCCTGGAACGCATCAACGGAGTGCCGTCCGAACGCCACATCGGGCACCGGATCGCCGACATCCTGCCCTTCCTGGACGCGGCGGCGGTCGAGGCCGGCATGCGGGAGGTGCTGGCGACCGGCCTGCCCCTGCTGGACCACTTCACCACCGGCGTGATCTCCGAGGACTCCGGTGAGCGGGCCTGGCTGGTGTCGATCTACCGGCTGGAGGACCAGTCCGCCCGGGTGATCGGCGTCGCCGTGTCGGTCGTGGACGTGACCGAGCAGCACCGCGCGGCCGTGTCGGCCGCCCACGCCCGCCGCCGCCTCGCCCTGATCGCCGACGCCTCCGTACGCATCGGCACCACCCTGGACCTGGACATCACCGCCCGGGAGCTGGCCGACGTCGCCGTCCCGGAGATCGCCGACATCGCGGCCGTGGACGTCCTCGACACCATGCTGACGGGCCCCCGGCCGGGCGAGGCCGGCGACGAGCAGGGCGTACGCTTCCGCGCGCTCGCGGTGAAATCGGCGTACCGGACGCCCGCCGAGGCGGCGGCGGACCCCGTCGGCGACGTGGCCTCGTACGGCCCCGAACGGCTGGTGGCCCGCTGCGCCCGTACCGCGCGGCCGGAACTCGTCCCGCACGTGCGGCCCGAGGACCTGCCCCGCATCGCCCGCGACGAGGCCGCCGCCCGGCTGCTGGGCGAGGCGGGGGTGCACTCGTACCTGGCGGTGCCGCTGATCGCCCGCGGGCAGGTCCTGGGCACCCTCGACCTCAAGCGGGCCCGCAACCCGGTGCCCTTCGGACCCGACGACGTGCTCCTCGCCTCCGAACTCGCCGCCCACGCGGCCGTGTCCATCGACAACGCCCGCTGGTACCAGCGCCAGCGCCACGCGGCCCTCGCCCTCCAGCGCCACCTGCTGCCCCAGCACCCGCCCGCGGCCCCCGGCCTGGACATCGCCTACCGCTACCAGCCCGCCGGCGCGGCCGACGAGACCGGCGGCGACTGGTTCGACGTCATCCCGCTCACCGGTGACCGCACCGCGCTGGTCGTCGGCGACGTGATGGGCAGCGGCATCAACGCGGCGGCGACCATGGGCCAGCTGCGGGCCACCGCCCGCGCGCTGGGCCGCCTCGGCCTCGACCCGGCCACGGTGCTCACCCACCTCGACGCGGCGACCGGCGACCTCGGCGAGGCCATGGCCACCTGCGTCTACGCCGTCTACGACCCCCACACCCGGCTGTGCCACATCTCCAGCGCCGGCCACCTGCCGCCCGTGCACCTGCGCGGCGGCCGCCCGCCCCGGCTGCTGCGGCTGCCGACGGCGGTACCTCTGGGCGTCGGCGGGGTCCCCTTCGGGAACACCGCCGTGACCCTCGGCGAGGGCGACGAGCTGGTGCTCTACACCGACGGGCTGATCGAGACGCGCGACCAGGACATCGACACCCGCCTGCTGACCCTGACCGACCTGCTCGCCGGCCCCCACCGGCCCATCGAGGAGACCTGCGACCTGCTCCTGTCGGCGCTGCGCCGTCCCGACACGCACGACGACGTGGCCCTCCTCGTCGCCCGCGCCCTCGGCTGAACCCCCTGCCGGGCCCTCAGCCCGGCACGCCCCGCGAGCGGATCCGGGCGGCGAGCACGGCGACGTCGTCCTCGGCGTGGCGGGCGTCGAGGCCCGCCACCACGGCGTCCACCGCCTCCTCGGCCGTCCCGCAGACCGGCAGCCGCAGGCCGGTGAGCCGGGCGAGGGAGCGGTCGATGTCCTCGCCGCGCCGCTCGACCAGCCCGTCGGTGTAGAGGACCAGGGTGTCGCCGGGGCCGAGGGGGTGGGCCGCCGACTCGTACCCGCCCAGTCCCGTGCCCAGCGGCGGCCCCACCGGCACGTCGAGCAGCCGGCCGGTGCCGTCCGCCGCGAACACGGCGGGCGGCAGGTGGCCGGCGCTGGCGTACAGGGCGGTGCCGCGCGCCGGGTCGACGCGTACGAGCAGGCAGGTGGCGGCGCGGCGGGCGGAGTCCTCCGCGACGAGGGCGTCGAGCTGGCGCAGCACCCGGTGCGGGGCGAGCTCGGTGGAGGCGACCTCGCGCAGGCTGGAGCGGTAGGCGTTCATGTCCACTGCGGCGTGCAGGCCGTGCCCCATGACGTCGCCGACCACCAGGAGGGTCCGTCCGAAGTGCAGCCGGACCGTCTCGAACCAGTCGCCGCCGACCAGTGCGCTCGGGCCGACCGGCAGGTAGCGGCCGGCGACCAGCAGGTTCGGGTGCGGCCGGCCGGGGTCGGCGACGAGGGCCCGCTGGAGGTCGAGCGCGACGGACTCGGTGGCGGCGAGCCGCCGGGCGTGCCGGATGTGCAGGGCGGCGACGCGCGCCGCGAAGTGCAGGGCGGCGGCCTCGCGGTCGGTGAAGGCGGTGCCGGTGCGGGCCGCGAGGAGGGTGCCGTACGAGGTCCCGTGCCGGGCCAGCTCGACGGAGAGGCCGTGCACCGGGGGGCCGCCCGGGCGCAGCGTCCAGCTGCGCAGCGGATGGCCGCCGTCCAGGGCGAGGACGGCGGGCCGGACCGCGGGGCCCGGGGCGCGCAGCAGCCCGGTGGCCCCGGCGGCGGCCACCCGCTCGGTACGGCCGTCGGCGGTCAGGTCGACGGCCGCCGCGTCGCACAGGGTGCGGAAGAGGAAGGCGGCCAGTTCCCGGCAGGTGGTGCGCTCGTCGTCGGTGGTGCCGATGGCCTCCAGCGCCCCGTCCGGGTCCGGTGCGTGGGCGTCGCGGTCCGACAAACGTCTCCTCCGGCCGGCGGGCGGCCCCCTGCGGGCCGCCGGTCCCCCCATTGCACCAGCCCGGGCGCGGCGGGGCCGGTGGAGCACGCCGGACGGTCACCTGGCGGGGGTGAGGCGCTCCCAGAGGAAGGTGGCGACGAGGGCCTCGTTGAAGGCCGTCTGCTGGTGGTCGGTGGCGCCGGCGTGGCCGCCGCCGATGTGCTCGTGGAAGAGGACGGGGTGGCCCAGTTCGCGCAGCCGGGCGGCGGCCTTGCGGGCGTGGCCGGGGTGGACGCGGTCGTCGCGGGTGGAGGTGAGCAGCAACAGGGGCGGGTAGGCGGGCCCGTCGGCGGTCATCCGGTGGTACGGGGAGATCCGTTCGAGGTGGGGCCGGTCGGCGGGGTCGTCGGGGTTGCCGTACTCGGCGGTCCAGCTGGCTCCGGCGAGGAGCTTGTGGAAGCGGAGCATGTCCAGCAGGGGCACGTGCGAGACGACGGCGCCGAACAGTCCGGGGTCGCGGGTGAGCATGGCGCCCATCAGCAGGCCGCCGTTGCTGCCGCCCTCGATGCCGAGCTGGGCGGGGGTGGTGATGCCGCGCTCGGTGAGGTCGCGGGCGACGGCGGCGAAGTCCTCGAATGCGCGGACCCGGCCCGCGCCCAGGGCGGCCTGGTGCCAGGCGGGCCCGTACTCGCGGCCGCCTCGGATGCCGGCGACGACGTACGTGCCCCCGCGCGCGAGCCAGGTCCGGCCGTTGACGGCGCTGTAGTACGGGACCATGGAGACCTCGAAGCCGCCGTAGCCGTAGAGCAGGGTGGGGCCGGGGCCGGGCCGGTCCTCGGGGCCGACGACGAAGTACGGGATCCGGGTGCCGTCGGCGGAGGCGGCGAAGTGCTGGCTCACGCGGAGCCCGGCGGTGTCGAAGAGGGCGGGGGCCTGCCCCAGCACCTCGGTCCCGGTGGTTCCGGCCTCGCCGCGGGAGAGGGTGGAGGGCTGGAGGAAGCCGGTGACGTCGAGGAAGTACTCGTCGCTCTCGTCGGGGTCGGTGCCCCAGGCCGAGGCCGTGGACAGCGGGGGTACGCCGTCCAGGGGTGCGCGGGTCCAGCCGTCCGGACCGGGGGTGAGGAGTTCCAGGCGGGAGGAGACGTCGACGCGGGTGCTCAGCAGGAGGTGGTTGCGGGTCCAGCTGTAGCCGGCGAGGGAGGTGTGCTCGTCGGGGGTGAACAGGACCTCCGCCTCGCGGCCGCCCGCGCGGAAGTCCTCGAAGTCGAAGACGAGCAGGCTGCCGGCGGGGTGGCCGAGCCAGGGGGTGCGCGGCTGGACGGTCAGCCAGCGGCGGTGGATCCCGGCGCCGGCGTCGTCCGGTACGTCGATCTTCTCGGGGGCGGCGGCGGGCTCCTCGGGGAGCAGGTACAGCTCGCCGTTCCAGAAGTCGATCTGCCGGGTCACGAAGTCCCGTTCGAAGCCGGGGCTGTCGTCGTGCCAGCCGCTGGCGGACAGGTCCCCGGGACCGGCTTCGTAGACCTTCTCGGCTTCGGCGAGGGGGGTGCCGCGGCGCCAGCGGCGGACCTGGAGGGGGTAGCCGGAGGAGGACATGGAGCCGGGGCCGAAGTCGGTGCCGATCCAGAGGTGGTCGGCGTCGATCCAGTCGACCCGGGTCTTGGCCTCGTCGACGGCGAAACCGTCCTGGACGAACTCCAGGGTGTGCAGGTCGAACTCGCGGACCACGCAGGCGTCGGCGCCGTCGCGGGAGAGCATGACCAGGGCGTGGCGGTACTCGGGGCCGAGTACGGCGCTGCCGGCCCAGGCCCACTTCTCGCCCTCGGCGTCGGCGAGGGCGTCGAGGTCGAGGAGGGTCTCCCAGGCCGGGTTCCCGGTGCGGTACTCCTCCAGGGTGGTGCGCCGCCAGACGCCGCGCAGCCGGGCGGCGTCCTGCCAGAAGTTGTAGAGGTGGCGGCCGCGCCGGGTCACGTACGGGATGCGGCGGTCGTCGTCGAGGACCTCGCGCACCTCGCGCTCCAGCACCTTGAAGCCGGGGTCCGTGGTCAGCGCGGCGACGGTCTCGGCGTTGCGCTCACGGACCCAGGAGAGCGCGTCCTCTCCTTCCACGTCCTCCAGCCACAGGTAGGGGTCGTGGTCGTGCGGGCCGGCGGCGCCGGCGGGGGTCTGTTCGCTCATCCGCCGATTGTGCCGGACGCGGGCGGGCGGGGGCCGCCCGCCCGCCGGTGCCGCCCTACTCCGCGGGCGCGTGGTGGACGCGCTCCAGCAGGGCCAGGTCCTCCTCGGTGAGGCGCAGGTCGCCCGCGGCGACGTTGTCGGCGAGGTGGCCGGGGTTGCCGGTGCCGGGGATGGCCAGGACGTGGGGGCCGCGGTGCAGCGTCCAGGCGAGGCGGACCTGCGCGGGGCTGGCGCCGTGGGCGCGGGCGACCGTGAGCAGTTCCCCGCTCTCCCCGCCGGTCGCGCCGCCCTCGCGGCCGGCGGCGGCGATGGCGTAGAAGGGCACGAAGGCGATGCCCTGCTCCCCGCAGGAGCGTACGAACGCGTCGTGCTCGGGCCGCACTCCGATGCCGTACATGTTCTGCACGCAGACGACCGGTGCGATGGAGCGGGCCTCGGCGAGCTGTTCGGGGGTGACGTTGGAGACGCCGAGGTGACGGATGAGGCCGGCCTCGCGCAGTTCGGCGAGGACGCCGAAGCGCTCGGCGAGGGAGTCGGTGCCGAGGACGCGGAGGTTGACGACGTCGAGGTGGTCGCGGTCGAGCTGGCGCAGGTTCTCCTCGACCTGGCCGCGCAGCTGTCCGGGGCCGGCGTGGGGGACCCACTCCCCGGAGGCGTCCCGGGCGGGGCCGACCTTGGTGGCGATGACGAGGTCGTCGGGGTAGGGGCCGCCGAGGGCGCTGTTGATGAGCTCGTTGGCGGAGCGGAGCGGGGAGAAGTAGAAGGCGGCGGTGTCGATGTGGTTCACGCCGAGTTCCACTGCGCGGCGCAGGACCGCTATCGCCCGGTCGCGGTCGCCGGAGGCGGCGGCCGCCTGGAGCGCCGCGCCGTTCTGCGGCAGGCGCATGGCCCCGAAGCCGATGCGGTTGACCTTCAGGTCGCCGAGGGTCCATGTTCCGGACGCGGCTGCGGTGGTCGTTTCCGTTGTCATCCGGAGATGATCACATGTGCGGGTTGGCGTAGTGGGTCTCGATCAGCCGCACGAAGGTGGGCTCGTCCTCGTGGCGGCCGTTCTTCTCGTAGTCGGGCGAGTCCTTGACCTGGTCGCGGGTGCAGCCGAGGTGCACGGTCCCGGTCCCGGTGTCGACGCGGGAGACCACGCCGGCGGGGATGACGACCTTGCGGCCGAAGATCCAGGGGCCGGTGTCGACGACGAGGTAGGAGCGGGAGACGTCGTCCGTGTGCCGGTCGACCTTGCCGATCGAGCCGTCGGCGGCCTCGACCTCGTACCCGACGAGGTCGGTGCCGGGTGCGTACCCCGCCCGGTGTCCGTAGCCCCAGATTCCGGTTCCCATGACGGCCTCCTCCTGTTGCCCCCGGGCGGCGCCTACCCGCGGGCCGACGCCGGAACCCGGAGGTTCGGACAGTGACAGGCAGAGATAGACAGTGTCTACGCGGCATGGTAGACACTGTCTATGTCTACGGAACCGGATGCGCCGCTGCGCGAGCGGCTGATCGACGTCGGGGTGGAGCTGGTCACGGCCGGGGGGACCGGCTCCCTCGGCCTTCGGGAGATCGCCCGCCGGGCCGGCGTCTCCCACGGGGCGCCCCGCCGCTACTTCCCCACCCACCACTCGCTCCTGTCTGCCATCGCCCGGCGCGGCTTCGGCGACCTCGGCGCCCGCTTCCTCGCGGCGGGTGCCGAGCGGCCCGCGCCGCGGGAGCACGTGCGGGCACTGGGACGGGCGTACGTGGGCTACGCGCTGGAGCAGCCCGGCATGTTCGAGCTGATGTTCCGGCACGACCTGCTGGACAGCACCGGACAGGAGTCCTCGGGCGGCCCCCGGCTGCGGGAGCAGACCCTGCCCCTGTTCGCCCTGCTGACCGGGCTCGTCGGGGCGTGCGGGGCGGCGGAGCCGGAGGTGACGGCGGCCGCGCTGTGGGCGGGGCTGCACGGGGTGGCGCAGCTGTGGGCCTACGGCAGCCTGCCCCTGGTCCTCGGCACCGGCGCGGAGGACGGGGGCGCCCGGCGTCTGGACGCGCTGGTGGACGCCGTGCTGGACGCGCACCTGGGGGCTGGGCCCGCATGAGGGAGCGACTCGCGCTGCTGGTCAGCGCGGCCGGGGCGATGCTCGTCGCCCTCGACGGCACGGTGCTGGTCGTGGTGCAGCCGGCCCTGCGCCGCGACCTGGGGGCCGGAGTCGCGCAGGTGCAGTGGACGTCCACCGCCTACCTGCTCGCCGTCGCCGCGTTCCTGGTCGTCGCCGGGCGCCTCGGGGACCGCTACGGGCACACCCGGCTGCTGCTGACGGGCGTGCTCGGATTCGCCGCCGCGTCGGCGGGGATCGCGCTGGCGCCCGGGGTCGGCTGGGTGATCGCGCTGCGTGCCGTGCAGGGGCTGTTCGGGGCGCTGTTGCAGCCCGCGACGCTGGCGCTGCTGCGGCTGGCGTACCCGCCGGAGCGCCTGGGCCGGGCGGTGGCGGTGCGGACCGGCGCGATCGGGGCGGCCGCGGCGGCGGGGCCGCTGCTGGGCGGAGTGCTGGTCGCACTGCTGGACTGGCGGGCGGTGTTCCTGCTCAACGTGCCGGCCGCGCTCCTGATCGCCGCCCTCGCGCTCGCCGTACGGGTGCCCGCGCCACAGCCGCGGGAGCCGGGGCGGCTGGGGCCGGCCGGTCCGGTGCTGCTCGCGGCCGCCCTGGCGGCGGCGGTGCACGCGCTGTCCGGCGTACCGGAGTACGGGTGGACGGCCGCGCCGGTGCTGCTCGGGTTCGCGGCGGCGGCCGGGCTCGGGGTGCTGTTCGTACGGGGTGAGCGGCGGGCCGAACTGCCCCTCGTACCGGCGGCCGTGGCCCGGTCGCGGCCCGTGGCGGCGGCGGTTGCGCTGCTGCTGGCGGTGTCGGCCGGGATGTTCGGCGCCCTGTTCACGGCCACGTTCCTGCTCCAGGACGTACGGGGCCTCAGCCCCCTGGACACCGGGATCCGGGTGCTGCCGCTGACCGCGCTGATGGTGGCCGGGGCGCCGGTCGCGGCGGCCGCGCTGCGCCGGTACGGGCCCCGGCGGACGGCGCTCGCGGGCACGGCGCTGGTGGTGCTGGGGATCACCGGGCTCGGCGGGGGCGGCGGGGCGGCGTTCGGGGTGCTGGGGGCCGGGTTCGCGGCGGTGATGGTCACCGCCACCGGGACCGTGGTCGGCGACGCCCCCGCCGGCTATGCGGGGGTGGTGGGCGGGCTCAAGCAGACCGCGATGAACGTGGGCCCGAGTCTGGGGATCGCCGTGGCGGCGGGCGCCGGGGCCGGTGCCACCGGCGCCGGCGCGGCGGGCCGGCCGCTGGCGGCCCTGGCGGCACTGGCCGCCCTCGGCCTGGCGGCGGCCTGGCTGCTGCCCGGCCGGGACCGGGCGGCGGCGCCGGCGGGGGCGCGGGCTTAAGGGGGTCCGCGAAGTGCCGCCGTCCGCCCGGAGGGCGGGCCCCGCGGGGTCCGGTGCGTGCTCTCGGCCTGCCGGGCGGAAGGCCGCGTACTGGACGTACTCGCTCTTCCGCCCGGTGCGGCGGGAGTGCGTGCCGGGCGTCGCGGGGCAGGCGCGACTTCGCGGACACCCCCAAGAGGCGGGGGGACTGGCGTGCCCGGCCCGGCGTGGGGGGCCGGGCCGGGCGCGCGGTCAGGGGGTGAAGGTCCAGCGCTGGGCGGCCGCGCCGGTGCAGGCGGCCCGGGTGAGGCCGGTGCCGTTGGCGGTGCCGGAGCCCGCCGGGGTCAGGCACTGCCCGGCGCTGCGCAGGCTGCCGTCCGGGCCGGGCTGCCAGGTCTGGGCGGGGCCGGCGGCGCAGGCCCGTACCGTGACCTTCGCCGGGTCCGCGGCGTCGAGGCAGACCCCGTTCAGGCCGGCGAGGCGGCCGTCGTCCTGGAGGGTCCAGCGCTGGTTCGGGCCGCCGTGGCAGGTGTAGAGGGTGGGTGCGGTGCCCGGGGTGGTATCGCTGTGCGGGAGGTCCAGGCAGCGCGCGGAGGCCGCGTTGACGAGGGTGGCGTCGGCCGGGAGCGGCGCCGGGCGGCCGGTGAGGGTGAGCTCGGCGGCGCTGCTCCAGGGGCCGCGCCCGCCCGCCTCGGTCAGGGCCCGCAGCCTCAGGTAGCGGCCGGTCCGGGGGGCGAGGGTGACGGACTTGGCCGCCGCGGTGTCGGCGAAGGCTCCGGTGGCGGCGGGGGTGCCCCAGTCGGCGGTGCTGTCGGACACGTAGACCTCGTAGCCGCCGATCCTGCCGTTGGCCCCGCCGTCCTGGCGCGGCAGGTAGCCGAGGCCGTCGACGCTGTAGCGGGCGCCGAGGTCGATCCGGATCTCGTGCGGCAGGGCCGCCGCCTTCCCGGAGGACCAGGCGGTGTGCCACATGGTGGCGGGGTTGCCGTCGAAGGCATTGACCGCGGCCCCGTTCTCCGCCGCGGTCTCCTGGCTGTCGGCGGAGACCAGGGTCCACGCCGACTGGGAGATCGGCGAGGAGGTGGCCGGAACCGGATCGGCGGCCGGGACGGAGGTCCCGGTGGCGGTGACGCTGAACGCGCCCGTCTTCGTACCGGTCTTGACCCACAGCACGCCCGCCCGGTCGGCGGGGTCGAAGAACCATCCGGTGGCGGCCGCGTCGTAGGCGGCCTTGTCGGCGAGGCGGGGCAGCGCGGCGCCGTCCGCCGTCAGGGCCGTGGGGGCGGAGGCCACGTGGAGGGTGAACTCGTAGCCGCGCGAGGGCCGCTGGCCGGCGTAGGAGCCCGTGGGGGCGCCGACGGAGACGGTGACCGTGCCGGATCCCGCCGCCGGGGCGGTGACGTCGACGCGCTGGCGGGCGAAGGCGCCGGAGGCGTACGCGCGGGTGCGGCCGTCGTCCTCGTACAGGCTGAAGGAGGAGGCGCCGCGCGGGTGGATGTCGTAGGTGAGGGTGTCGACGGGCTTCTCGCCCGAGTAGTTCATCTGCGGCCACATCGGCACGATCGCCCCGCCCTTGACGAACAGCGGCAGGGTGTCGAGGGGGGCGCGGTAGCCGTTCAGCCAGCCGGGGCCCGCGTACGTCTTCCCGGTCCAGTAGTCCGTCCAGGTCCCGGCGGGCAGGTAGATGCCGTCGCGGACGGAGGTGTCGGAGACGACCGGCGCGACCAGGAAGGAGTCCCCGGACATGAACTGGCCGCTGGTCAGGTTCCCCCGGGCGACCGGGTCGTCGGGGTACTCCAGGACCATCGCGCGGGTGCTGGGGACGCCCGTCTCGTGGGCGGTGCGGCTCATCGTGTACAGGTAGGGCATCAGCCGCATCTTGAGCTGGAGGTACTTGCGGTTGACGGACAGGTAGGGCTCGGCGAAGCGCCAGGGCTGCTTGTCCTGGTAGCCGGCCGACGGGTTGACCGCGCCCCATCCGGACATGGTCATGAAGGCGGGGGTGAAGGCCTTCCACTGGAGGTCGCGGGCGTACGTCTTGGGGCTGCCGCCGAAGATGCCGTCGACGTCGCCGGAGGCGTAGTTGAGGCCGGACAGGCCCGCGCCGGCGATGGCGGGGACGTGCCAGCGCATGTCGTCCCAGGTGCCGTAGGTGTCGCCGGTCCAGACGACGGCGTTGCGCTGGGTGCCGGCCCAGCCGTCGACGGTCCACACGTAGCGGCGGGCGTCGGAGTTCTTCTCGATGCCGTCCACGGCCTGCTGGACGCCCTGGAAGGCGGTCTTGTAGCCGCCGCCGATCCAGGCCACGTCGGTCTTGACTCCCCGGCTGCCCGCGGTGCCCACCTCGTCGGCGATGGAACCGAGTCCGGTGGAGGTCCACAGGCCGGTCTGGAAGCCCTTGGCCTTCAGGGCGTCGACGGTGGACTTCAGGGGCGCGGTGTAGCCGCAGCCGTAGCCGTCGTTGGGCAGGAACCAGCCCGAGGGCATGTCGGCGGCGCGGGCGTCGGCGGCGTAGCCGGCCACGTCGGGCGTGGTCTGGTGGCGGGGCCGGCCGTGGTCGCCCTGGTAGTCGGGGTTGGAGGCGTTGAAGCAGTCGGCGTTGCCGAGTTCGAAGCCCCACATCGGCGCCATGAAGGGTTTGCCGCTGACGTCGGTGTAGGCGTCGAGCACGGATTTGAGGGAGTCGCCGGTGAAGTACCAGGCGTCGAAACGGGTCTCGTCGTGGGTGAGGGCGGTGGGGGCGTTGAAGGCGTACGAGCCCGGGGCCCAGGTGTTGCGCATGACTCCGTAGTCGTTGGTGGACATGTAGAAGGGGGCGGGGCTGGCGTTGTCGTTCTCGCGCCACTTGTTGTCCACGGCGACGGGCACGGTCTTGCCGCGCAGCGCCCACTCGCCGAGGCGCAGGCCGGTGCCGTAGAACTGCTCGTCGGCGCCGCGCGCCAGGTACTGGGTGGTCTTGCCGCCGCCCCAGCTGGTGGGCTGGGTCTCCTGCCAGACGGGGGTGGTGTCGTCGGCGCGGAAGACGGAGAACTGCAGGGGCGATTTGTTGACCCGGATGGACAGCGCGCCCGTGGTGATCCGGAAGTGGGTGCCCGCGTCGCTGTAACTCGCGTTCACCGGGCCGAAGTCGGTGGTGGGGGCGAGGTCGGAGCCGGCCGGGTCGTTGGTGAAGGCCCCGTCGGGGGAGAGCCAGAGGCGGAAGATGTCGGCGCGGGCGACGACCACGCGGGCCTTGGCCCCGCTGGAGGTGCTCACGGTGAAGGTGGCGCCCGACTGGCTCAGGCCGGTGACCGTGCCCGCCGTGGCGGCGGGGGCGGCTGCCGCCGCGCGGGCGGTGGCGGGGCCCGCCGCGGCGAGGCCGGCGGCCGCGAGCGCGGCGGCGAGCAGGGCCGCGAGGCGGGCCCTGTGGCGGCCGGGGCGGCCGGGGCGGTGGTGCTGGGGTGGGGGGTCGTGCCGGTCGCGCCTCAGGGACAGTCTCGTCGGACTCATCGGGCAGCTCCTCGTGCGGTCCGGATCGCGGACACACCGCCTTGGCATGCACCCGGCAAGATAGCGGACTCGGGCGGCCCATTTGAAGGAACATGTTCGAAGTCGTCCTGTACCAAGCAAATTTGAGCATGAAGAGGCCCGGGCGGGAAGCCGTCACACCGGCTTCGCCGCCCGGGCCGGACCGCTGTCAGGCCGCGGTGACGCGGATCTTGGACTGGCCGTGGCCGAGCTCCTCCCAGTCGTCCATGAAGCGGGCCTTCAGCCCGTGCCCGGCCGCGAGGTCCACGAGGGTCTGGGTGCGGTAGTAGAAGTCCTCGCGCAGCACCTGGTGTTCGGTGCCCTCGGTGCGGTCGAAGGTGAAGTCGAACCAGCCGCCGGGCGCGAGGACGCGCTCCACGTGCGCTAGGCACTCGTCGATGATCCCGATCGGCGAGTGGGAGAACACGCTGTGTGCGTGCACCACGTCGAAGTGGCGGTCGGGCAGGAAGTCCAGGGTCAGGTCCTGGGTGATGGTCAGGTGCGGGAGCTTGTCCTGGAGGCCGCGCCCGGCCAGCGTCCCCTTGGCCGCTATGAGGATGTCGGGCGAGATGTCGATGCCGTAGTAGTGGCCCGTCTCCAGGTGCTCGATGAAGCGCCAGCCCGCGCGCAGGTTTCCGCACCCGATGTCGAGCATGCGGTGGCGCGGGGTGAGGCCGTGCGCCTTGAGGTAGTCGAACTGCATCTTGCCGAGGGCCAGCCAGCGCTCGTGGGTCTGGCTGCCGACCGCGGCCTCCGGGTTGCGGCCGGTGTCGGAGGCCATGACGGCCCGGTAGTAGCCCACGTGGTCGGGGTGCTTGAGGCGCAGCCACCGGTCGCGGGCGGCACGGCGTACGTAGGGGGCGATGCGGGTCGGGTTGCCCAGCGCGTAGCGGACCTTGTGGCCGAGGCCGGCGCGGTTGGCGGTGAGGTTCTTCTTGGTGGCCATGAGGGGTCCCCCAGGGGTGCGGACGGAACGGGGTGGGTGGTCTGCGGGGTGGGTGGTCTGCGGGGCGAGGGGTCCGCGGGGCGCGGCGGTCAGGCCGTGCGGCGGCGCAGGACGAGGAGGGTCAGGCCGACGAGGACGGCCGCGGCCCCGAGGTAGAGGGCGGTGTCGATCCACTGGAAGGTCCAGAAGTCGCCGCTGGGATAGACCTTGTGGTAGCGGCCGGTGAAGCCGTGTTCGGCCATGCACGCCCGCATCTCGTCACCGGACGTCTGACAGAACTTCATGATCGGGTACTCGCGTCCGTCGGGCGTGATGTAGCCGAACTCCCCGGTGGACCAAGCGCTGCCGACGAGCCGCTTCGGGGTGTCACCGGGGGTGATCCGGGTCTCCGGGGCGATCCACGAGGTGCGGAAGAACGTCACGAACACCATCGCGGTGCCGATCGCGGCCAGGGCCGCCCCCATGGCGGGCAGCGTCCGGCGCACCAGCAGGCCGGCGAGGGTGCCGGCGGCGAGGCCGAACAGGGCGCAGGCCAGCGGGGCCGGGCCGGTGGCGTTGTACACCGCGGCGTCGTGCCAGTAGGGGCCGTCGAGGGTGTTGGCGATGGGCAGCCACCACCAGGCGACGAGCGCCCCGACGACGGCCGCGACGAGCACGGCGACCAGCGCCGCGAGGCCGAACCGGGCCGCGAACCAGCGGCGCGGGCCCACCCCCTGGGTGAGGGCCAGCTTGAACGTGCCCGTCTCCAGCTCCCGGCCGATGAGCGGGGCGCCCCAGAACACGCCGATGAGGGCGGGTACCGCGATGCCGAGGGCGCCGAGCGTGCGGATGCCGGCGGAGTTGCCCTCCATGATCCGGAAGGTGGCGGGGCTCTCGCAGCCCCCGTTCCAGCCGGGGCAGGGCACCCAGCCGGTGGCGTCGATCAGCTCCGCCATCTCGGAGCGCCGGTAGGCCACGTACGCCGCGCAGAGCGCCAGCAGGGCGAGCGTGGACAGGATCATCAGGCGCTGCTGGCGCCAGGCCAGCCACAGGACGCCCTTCATGCGGCGGCCTCCTTCTCGGCGGCGGGGCGGGGGGCTCGCAGGTGGGCCAGCAACAGGGTTTCCAGGGAGGGGGTCTCGGTGATCCAGCGGCCGTCGTCGTCCGGTGGGGGCGTACGGACGAGCGCGGTGACCTGGCGGCCGCCGACGGCGGAGTGCACGACGCCGCCGCGGTCGATCGAACGGGGCAGGCCGTCGGACTCCGCCGGGTCGGCGCGGCCGGTGATCCAGGTGTGCGCCTCGCGGAGCTCCTGGACGTCGCCGCAGAGCCGGGCGGAACCGTCCTTGAGGAGGACCACGTGGTCGCAGACGTCCTCCAGTTCGGCCAGGACGTGGGAGGACATCACGATGCCGGTGCCGTGCTCGGCGGCCTCGGTCATCAGCAGGGCCATCACGTCGTGCCGGGCGACCGGGTCGAGGTCGGCGAGCGGCTCGTCCAGGAGCAGCAGGTCGGCGCGCTTGCCGAGTACGAGGGCCAGGGCGACCCGGGTCCGGTTGCCGCCGGACAGCGACCCGACCCGGGCGTCGCGGCGGATGCCGGAGCCGGTGAGCAGCTGCTCGGCGGCGTCCTGGTCCCAGCGGCCGCGGTTGAGGACGCGGCCCATGCGCAGGGTGTCGGCGACGGTGAAGCCGGCGTGCAGCGGCCGTTCCTGCGCGAGGAAGGCGGTGCGCCGGCGGGCCCCGGGGGTGCCGGGGGCCTCGCCGAAGACGCGTATCTCCCCGCCGGTCGGGCGCAGCAGGCCGGCCGCGAGCTGGAGCAGGGTGCTCTTGCCGGCGCCGTTGGGCCCGACGAGGGCCGTGACGCGGCCCGCGGGCAGCTCGACGTCGCACGCGTGCAGGGCCCGGTGGCCGCCGAACTCCCGCCCGAGCCGGGTGGCCCGTAGTGCCGGCGCGTGGGTCGGATCGCTCACGCCGTTTCCTCTCTCGACTGTCCGGGCCGCCCGGGCCCGGAGGGGTTGAAGCTTTCGTCCACGGCGGCCGCGATCAGCGCCGTGATGTCCTCGCGGTCCAGTCCCTCCTCGCGGGCCCGCGCCATCCAGGCGGCCAGGGCCAGGCGCAGCGGCGAATCGGGGGCCGCGCCGGGGTGCGAGAGGGAACGGCGGACGAACGTGCCCGCGCCGGGGCGCGGTTCGACGAGCCCCTCGCGTTCGAGCTCGCGGTACGCCTTGAGGACGGTGTTGGGGTTGATGGCGGTGGCCGCCACCACCTCCCGGGCCGTCGGCAGCCGGTCGCCCGGCTCCAGCACGCCCAATCGCAGGGCCTGTTTGACCTGCGTGACGAGCTGCAGATAGGTGGCGACGCCGCTGCGCCGGTCTACTCGGAACTCCATTCCTCCACCTCATTCCACTAACACGTTAGTGGAATAGTGCAGACTTGGTGAGGGATCGTCAAACCGGCGGAGTATGACCGAACCGTCACAGCCGGTCGGGGCGGGAACGCGGAGGCCGGACGGGGCATCTAGGTGATCGGCGGGCCGGTGACGGCCTCGCGGACGTGACGGCGAGAACCGGCGCAGCCGGGTGCGAACAGCAAGGTGGGGCGTGCATGAAGGCGGAAACGGTGGCGGGCGACGGTTCCCTGACCGGGGGGCGGGGAACGGAGGGCCCCGACCCCGAGTCGGTCACGGCTGCCCGTGCCCTGGCCGGGCGGGAACCGGAGGACGCCGCTGCCCTGACCGGGCGCGGGCCGGCCGACGCTGACGCGGAGTCGGAAACCGACACGCCCGCCGAGGACCCGGCCGGGCGGAAGCCGAAGGACGCCGCCGCCCTGACCGGGCGCGGGCCGGCCGACGCTGACGCGGAGTCGGGGACCGACGCCACCGCCCGCCCCCTGGCTGGGCGGGAGGCGACCGACCCCGAGCCCGAGGGCGACGGAGCCGCCCGGCGGGCTGCCCCCGCCGACCCCCGGGCCGCAACCCCGGCCGGGCGCGAGCCGAAAGACGCTGACGCGGCCCCGGACCACGACACCCCCGCCCGCGCCCTGGCCGGGCACGAGGCGACCGACCCCGCCCGGCGGGCTGCCCCCGCCGACCCCCGGGGCGCAACCCCGGCCGGGAACCCGCCGGAAATCGCTGAGGCGGCCCCGGACCACGACGCCCCCGTCCGCGCCCTGGCCGGGCGCAAGGCGACCGACCCCGAGCCCGAGGGCGACGGCACCGCCCGGCGGGCTGCCCCCGCCGATCCACGGGCCGCAACCCCGGCCGGGCGCGAGCCGAAAGACGCTGACGCGGCCCCGGACCACGACACCCCCGCCCGCGCCCTGGCCGGGCACGAGGCGACCGACCCCGCCCGGCGGGCTGCCCCCGCCGACCCACGGGCCGCAACCCCGGCCGGGAACCCGCCGGAAATCGCTGAGGCGGCCCCGGACCACGACGCCCCCACCCGCGCCCTGCCCGGGCGCAAGGCGACCGACCCCGAGCCCGAGGGCGACGGCACCGCCCGGCGGGCTGCCCCCGCCGACCCTCGCGCCGCAACCCCGGCCGGGAACCCGCCGGAAGACGCTGACGCGGCCCCGAACAACGACGCCCCCACCCGCGCCCTGGCCGGGCGCAAGGCGACCGACCCCGAGCCCGAGGGCGACGGCACCGCCCGGGGGGCTGCCCCCGCCGGCCCCCGGGCAGGAAGCCCCGCCGGGCGCGAGCCGGATAACGCTGACGCGGCCCCGGGTGACGACCCCGTCCGCGCCCTGGCCGGGCAGAAGACGACCGACACCGACCACGAGGCCGACGCCTCTGCCCGGCGGACTGCCCCCGCCGACCCTCGCGCCGCGACCCCGGCCGGGCGCGCGCCGGGAGACGGCTCCCCCGCCGGGCGGGAGACCGCCGAGGACGGCCGGGGCTCCGGAGCCGGTGCCCCCGGTCAGCGGGAGGCGGACGCCCGCCCGCGTGCGGGGAGCGGGGACGGCGCCGGGTCGGCGGACGGCTCCCCCTCCGGGCTGAAGCCGAAGGACGCCGACGCGGAGTCGGCGGACGGCACCACCACCGTCGGGCTGGAGTCGGACGAGGACGCGGAAGGCGGCGGCGACGCCGGGTCGGAGTCCGCTCCCCGGGCCGGGCAGAAGCCTGACGCCGGGCCGGCCGGGGCTCGGAAGAGCCCTGACGGTCCGGCGCGGGCCGGGACGGGCCGTCCGCGCCCGTCCTGGGCGAAGGGCGACGGACCCGCCCGCCCCTCGTGGGCGGAGTCGGAGGGTGACACGACCGCCGAAATACCCGTGCCCGAGGGCAGAGCGCCCGAGGGCGTCACCGCACCCGCCCGGCCGGCCCAGCGCGCGGCAGCGCGACCGCACGACCCCGAGCGGACCAGCGAGTTCGTCGCGCTCAAGGACCCCGCCCAGCCGAGGCAGAAGCCGGAGCCGGCGCAGCGACCGGCGCCCGTCGTGCTGGAGCCCACCCGGGAGTCGCCCCGGCCGCCGCTCGACCTGCTGGCCGAGCTGACCAACACCGCTCCCCCGCCGGAGACCCCGCGCCGCACCCTCACGCGCCGCGCCAAGGTGTGGACGCCGATCGTGCTGCTGCTCGGCGCCGCCGTCGCGGGCGCCCAGATGCTGCGCCCGCTCCCCGCCCCGCAGTTCGTCACCACGCAGACCTCGCACACCATCGAGGGCTCGACCACCATCCCCTGGCCGGCCAAGGGGCAGGCGGCAGTCCGCTTCCCGGGCTCCGGAGCCGTCAGCACGTTCGGCGAGCAGAAGCCGGTCCCGACGGCCAGCGTGGGCAAGGTGATGACGGCGTACGTGATCCTCAAGAACCACCCGCTGCGCAAGGACGAGTCCGGCCCCGGCATCGAGATCGACGCCAAGGCGGTCGCCGAGGGCAAGTCCGAGGACGAGTCCCGGATCAAGGACCTCACCCTCGGGCAGAAGTTCAGCGAGCAGGACATGCTCAAGATGATGATGATCCCGTCCGCCAACAACATCGCCCGCCAGCTGGCCCGTTGGGACAGCGGGAACGACGAGGCGGCCTTCGTCGCGAAGATGAACGCGGCCGCGAAGGAACTCGGGATGCGGGACACCACGTACACGGACCCGAGCGGCCTGGACGCCGGAACGGTCAGTACTGCCGTCGACCAGCTCAAGCTCGCGGAGGCGGTGATGCGGGAGGAGGCGTTCCGCGAGATCGTGAAGCTGCCCTCGTCCCCGATCAAGGGGCGGACCCAGGCCATCGGCAACAACAACACCCTGCTCTCGGTCCGCGGTCTGGACGCCGTCGGCATCAAGACGGGGTCCAGCACCCCTGCGGGCGGCACCCTGATGTGGGCCGCGGACAAGGAGTTCGGCGGCGAGAGCCCGCTGATCCTCGGCGTGATGATGGAACAGCGCGTGAACGGGCCGGACCCCAACGCCGAGAAGAGCCTGGAGCTGGTGCTGAACAACAGCCGCAAGATCATCGAAGCGGTCCGCAAGGCCCTCGCCCCGGCCACCGTCATCCGCAAGGGGCAGCCGGTGGGCCACGTGTCCGACGGGCTCGGCGGCTCGACCCCGCTCGTGGCCACGAAGGACCTCACCGTGATCGGCGTACCGGGGCAGCAGCTGCGCCTCTCCCTCGGTGCGGGCGCGAAGCCGCTGCCGCACGGGGCGAAGGCCGGGACGGAGGTCGGCGTGCTGACCGTCGGCGAGGGGATCGGCGCGAAGACCGTGCCCGTCGCCGTGGGGACCGACCTCGTCGAGCCCTCGTTCGGCGCCCGGGTCACCCGCCTGTCCTGAGGCCGATCCCGCTGTGCTTGCATGACCGGATGGACGTCCGGCCCCGCGAAGCAGAAGACCTCGGCGCGTGCGTGCGCGCGCTCGCCGAGGTCCACCACGGCGACGGCTACCCCGTGGACTGGCCCGACCGGCCCCGGGAGTGGCTGTCGCCGCCCGCGCTGCTCGGCAGCTGGGTCGCGGAGCGGGACGGCCGCCTGGCCGGCCACGTCGGCCTGTGCCGCAACGGGCCGGGGGACTCGGCGCCGGAGCTGTGGAGCCGGCGGACCGGGCTGCCCGCGCGGGACACGGCCGTCGTCAGCCGCCTCTTCGTCGCGCCCGGCGCGCGCGGGCGCGGGATCGGCGCCCTGCTGATCGCGCGGGCCGTGCGCGAGGCGCGGTTGCTCGCACTGCATCCGGTGCTCGACGTGGTGGCCTCCGACACCGCTGCCGCCGCGCTGTACGAGCGGCTCGGCTGGAGCCTGCTGGCGACCGTCGCGCAGCGCTGGGGTCCCGGCCGGGTGGTCCCCGTACGCTGCTACGCCGCGCCGGCCGCGGCGTAGGCGCCCGGCTTCCCCGCCGCGCGGCCGGGGATCGCGGTCAGGACGGCACGACGGGGCAGCGGGTGCCCCGTCGCGGGACCACCAGGTCGGTGAGGTAGCCGTCCACCGCGTCTTGCACGCACGGACCCCTGGTGACGCTGCCGTGTCCTTGGCCCTCGTAGGTGAGGAGCACGCCGCTGCCGCCGAGTTGCCGGGCCACCGAGACCGCCCACGGGTAGCCGGTGGCAGGGTCGTGCAGGGTCCCGGCCACCAGGATCGGCGGGGCGCCCCGTACGTCCGTGCGGTGCTGCGGGTTGGCGGCCGCCGCGCCCAGACACGCCGCCGCCATGTGGATCGGCAGCAGGTGGGGCAGGTCGGGTGCGGCCGTGTCCGTCTAGGCGACGAGCGACGCGTACGCGCGGTGGTCGCGCACCGGCAGGTGCCAGTCCGAGCAGAAGACCGGCGTGGCCGCAGGCAGCGGCGCCGCCCGGACGGGCGAAGCGGGACGCGGCCCGCTCGCGTCCATCCCCGCGATGGCCGTGGCCAGACCCGCGTGGTCGGCCCTGTGGAGCCTGCGGAACGCGATCTTGTTGACCAGGTCGGACGACGACAGCGAAGTGCCCGGTTGCGCCGGGTCCTCCAGCTCGCCGCGCCCGGCCCGGGCCAACAACCCCTGCCGGACGGCACGGACGTCGCGGCCGTGCAGGGCGCAGTCCGGGGCACCGTCACACCACTTCACGAACTCCCGGAACGAGTCCTCCGCGGCGACCGCCCCGGCCCGCAGGAAGCCGCGGGCGGTCGCGACGCCGTGGTCCATGACGCTCTCCAGCACCATCGCGCGCACCCGCCGCGGGTAGGTCTCGGCGTACTGCGCCCCGAGCAGGGTGCCGTACGAGCTGCCGTGGAAGGTCAGCTCCCGCTCGCCGAGTGCGGCACGGAGGGCGTCCAGGTCCCGGACCGTCTGCCCGGTGTCGAGGTGGTCGAACACCGGGCCGGTAAGGGCCCGGCAGTCGGCGCGCAGCCGCCTGTTGTACGCCAGGGTGGCGTCGAAGTCGGCCTGGGTCTTCAGCTCGGGTGACGGCCGCTCGGCGAGCAGGTCGCCGGAGCAGGTCACCGGATTGCTGCCGCCCACCCCGCGCGGGTCGAAGCTGACGACGTCGAACCTGCGGCGGACCTCGGGGCTGAACCGGCTGATGCCGCTCACCACCCTCTCCACGCCCGAGTCGCCCGGCCCGCCGGGGCCGAACACCATCGAGCCGACGCGTGCGCCGGGGTCGGCGGCCTTGCGGCGGGCCACGGCCAGGTCGAGTCTCGGCCCGTCCGGGTCGGCCCAGTCGACCGGCACGGACAGGGCGGCGCACTCGGCCCCCGGGTCCGCCCGACCGTCACACGGGGCCCACCGCAGGGCCCCGGTGGCGTAGGGCGACGCGTGGACCGCGGGAGCGGCGGCGAGGCCGGTGACGACTGCCACGGCGGCCACGGCGGCTGCCGATCCCATGGCCGTGCCCCGCGCGGTGAGGCGCGGCCGTGCGGATCTGCCCCTGAACGGCATGGATCCTCCTCGTGGAGCGAGCGGTCGTGTCGGGCGTGCGGACCCGGCCGGGGGCACCGTCGTCACGTTAGGCGCGCCGTCGCCCGGGTGGCGGCTCCGTCAGGGACGGTTCCGGGTCGGGTCCGGGTCGGGTCCGGGGCCTCTCAGGGGCCGCTCCCCCTACGGGTTCGCGATGACGAGCAGGGTGCGGGCGGCCGACGCGCCGTCACCGGGCAGTACGCAGCGGTGCGGCAGGTCGCCGCGGTGGTGGGCGCTCTGGCCCGCGGTCAGCAACAGGGGTTCCTCGCCGCGTACTTCGAGGACGACCTCCCCCTCCAGGACGTAGAGGAAGTCCTCCCCGGGATGTTCGAACCAGCCGCGCTCGCCCTGGCCGGGCTCGAAGTGGTGCTCGTAGGCCTCCATCAGCCCGCTGCGCCCGCCCGGGATGAGCACCCGGGCCACCTGTCCGGCGGCCTCGCTGACGCGGATCACCTGCGGGTCGCTCTCGTGGCTGACCACGCCCGGCCGGCCCGGCGGCCGCAGGAAGGTCCCGGGGGCCACGTCGAGCGCCTCGGCGATCCGGTAGATCGAGCTGAGGCTTGGCGTGGCCAGTCCGCGTTCGAGCTGGCTGAGGAAGGGCTGCGAGAGGCCCGAGCGGCCGGCCAGTACGGCCATGGAGACCCGGCGTGCCGTGCGGCACTCACGGATCGCGCGGCCGACCTCGATGGCTTCGGGGGTGGGTTCGGGGCGGGACACGCTGGCGAACGTACCCCATCGGCTTCCGGCGGCCGGGTGGGCCCGGGAGGTTTCGTACTGCTGCAACACACCGTTCATAAGCGTCGTCAATTATTGACCTCACTTATGAACGGCAGGCCGGCGACGGCCGGACAGCAGATGAGGAGTGCTCGCGTGCACCCCACCCCCTCCCCCACGGGCCGGGCCCTCGGCCGGTTCGGCCCGCCGCTGGGCTCGGCCGCCGCCGTGCTCGGGCTCTGGTCCCTGCTCGCCTGGTCGGGCGCGGTGGCCCCGGGGCTGCTGCCCACGCCGGCCGACACCCTGGCGGCACTGGCGGACAGCGCCCGCAGCGGGGTGCTGGCCGACGACCTCGCCGCGAGCCTGGCCCGCGCGGGACAGGGCTTCGCGCTGGGGGCCGTCGTGGGCGGCGCGCTCGGGTTCGCCACCGGCTACCTGCCGGGGCTGTCGGCGGCCGTCACCCCGGTGGTGTCCTTCCTCCGCCCGATCCCCGCCATCGCGCTCGTACCGCTGGCCACGGCCTGGTTCGGGATCGGCGAGAGCGCCAAGCGGCTGCTGATCGCGTACGCGGTGCTCCTCGCGGTCTGGCTGTACGTCCACGACGGGGTCTCGCGGGTGCCGGTCTCGCACCTGCGGGCGGCCCGGTCGCTGGGGGCGCCGCTGCACCGGCGGTTCACCGAGGTGCTGCTGCCCGCCGCCGCGCCGGCGCTGCTGGCCGCGCTGCGCTACGGGGCCTCGGTGGCGCTGCTGGCACTGGTGGCCGCCGAACTGGGCGGTGCGGACAGCGGGCTGGCGTACCGGCTCCAGGTGGACGGCCAGTTCCTGCGGGTGGACAGGATGTTCGCCGGACTGCTCGTGCTCGGGCTGCTGGGCGTGGCGGCGGACCTCGTACTGGCCGCCGTCGGGCGCCGCTTCGTGCACTGGAGCGCGTCATGAGCCTCGAAGTGCGCCTGGAGGGGCTGACGGTGGGCTACGGCGCCGCGCCGGTGCTGGAGCGGACGGACCTGGTGTTCCCGGCGGGGTCGTTCACCGCGCTGCTGGGGCCGAGCGGCTGCGGCAAGTCCACGGTCCTGAACACGGTGGCCGGCTTCGTCCGCCCGTCGTCGGGCCGGGTGACGGCCGGGGACGTGCCGGTGGCGGGGCCGGGCCCCGAGCGGGGCGTGGTCTTCCAGCACTACGCGCTGTTCCCGTGGCGCACGGCCCGGGGCAACGTCGAGTTCGCGCTGAAACGGCTCGGGCTGCCGCGCCGGGAGCGGCGCGAACGGGCGCTGGCCGCGCTGGCGGAGGTCGGTCTCGCGGACGGCGCGGACAAGTACCCGGCGCAGCTGTCGGGCGGGATGCAGCAGCGCGTGGCGCTGGCCCGGGCGCTGGCGGCGGAGCCGGAAGTCCTGCTGATGGACGAGCCGTTCGGTGCGCTGGACGCACTGACCCGGGGCCGGATGCAGGACCTGCTGCGGGAGCTGTGGCGGCGCAGCGGGAGCACGGTGCTGTTCGTGACGCACGACATCGACGAAGCCCTCGCCCTGGCCGGGCGGGTGGTGGTGCTGGGCGGCTCCCCGGGCCGTGTCCTGGCCGACCACCCCGTCCCCCCGGGCCCCCCGGACCCGGACCTCCGCGCCCTGATAGCCCGCCACCTGACGACCGCCTGACCCCGCCCGGCCGCGCCGCCCGCGCCCCGGGCCCGAGCCGGCCGGCCTCGTGCGGTGCTCTGGTATCCGGCTCCGCGCCGGGACGCGACCCCGGCCTGGCGGGGGCCGGGCCCGACCCGGCGGTCCCGCACCGGCCCCCGTCCCCGTCTCCCCTTGCCCCGTCCCCGTCCCCGTCCCCGTCCCCGTCCCCGTCCCCGTCCCCGTCCCCGTCCCCGTCCCCGAAAGGACCGACTCCCGTGCCCCGTCCCAGAACCAGACCCCGCGCGGCCGCCGCCGTGCTGTTCGCCGCCCTGGTGTCCCTGCTCGCCGCCTCGTGCGGTCAGCCCCCGGAAGGAACCGGCCGGCGGGCCGTGACCGTCGCCGGGAGCGACCAGCTCGGCGGTGCGCCGGTGTACCTCGCGCAGGCGCGGGGGCTCTGGGCCGAGGAGGGTCTCGACGCCACCGTGACCACCCTGTCCACCGGACGGGACGCGCTGAACGCCGTGCTCGGCGGGCAGGCGCAGTTCGGGGTCGTGGGCGACCTGCCCGCCGTGACGGCCGCGCTCGGCGGGCGGGACGTACGGATCGTCGCCGACCTGTCGCGGTTCTCCGACTGGCGCCTGCTGACCCGCACCGACCGCGGCATCACCGGCTTCGCCGCGCTCAAGGGGCGCAAGGTCGGGGTGCCGCAGGGCACCAACGTCGAGTACGCGCTGAGCCGGATGCTCGCCTCGGAGCGGCTGACCCCGGCCGACGTGACCGTGGTCAACCTGGCCCCGAACCAGGTTGCGGCGGCCCTCTCCCGCGGCGACGTCGACGCCGGGGTCACCTTCCCCAGCTTCTACGACGCCGCCCGCACCGCCCTGGCCGACCGCTACGCCGAGGTCCCCTTCTCCGGTTACACCGCCCGCACCCTGCTCGTCTCGGGCCCCGCCGCCGACGACGCCGCGGCCACCGCGGTCCTGCGTGCGGTGCTGCGCGCGCAGCGGGCCGCCGCGGCCGACCCCGCCGCCGCGCGGGCCGCCGTCGTCGCCCAGTCCAAGGGCGCGCTCCAGGCCGGCTACGTCGACGCCTTCCACCCCCGCTACGCGTACGGCGCCAGCCTCACCCCCGAGCTGCTGACCCAGCTGGCCGACGAGGCCGCCTGGGCCAAGGCCGCCCAGAACCTGCCCGGCGCCGCCGACCGGCTGGCCCTGCGCGAACGGCTGCGCCCCGCACCCCTGACGGCCGCCGACCCGGCCGCCGTCACCCTCCACTGACCCCCTCCACCAGGAAGCAGGCACCACCATGACCGTCGACCAGAACACCCTGCGCCGCCGCGGCACCGGACTGCGCGCCCACGACCCAGAGCGCAGCCACGGCGGCTACACCCTCTACACGCCCATCACCAGCGAGGGCACGATCCACCTCGTGGACATCGAGGGCGAGCCCGTCCACACCTGGAACTCCCCGCACCCGCCGGGCCGCCAGGCGCAGCTCCTCCCGAACGGCAACCTCTTCTACGCGGCGAAGGACACCTCCGGCCCGACCCTCTTCCCGATCTGGGACGTCTACCACGGCGGGATCTTCCAGGAGCTGGCCCCGGACTCCACGGTGCTGCGCGAGGCCCGGCACCCCTTCCACCACCACGACGCCTCGATCCTGCGCAACGGCAACCTGCTCATCACCGGCGTGGAGCCGCTGTCGGCGGCCGACGCCGCCCGGATCCGGGGCGGGATCCCCGGTTCGGAAGCCCCCGGCGGGGTGATCTACGGGGACGTGGTGTACGAACTGACCTGGGACGGCGAGGTGCTGTGGCGCTGGGCGGCCATCGAGCACCTGGACCCGGAGGAGGTGCCGCTGAACCCGCACTTCGCCCGTGAGCACTGGCCGATGGCCAACACGGTCAACGAACTCGCCGACGGCGGGATCGTGGTGGGCTTCCGCAGCGCTTCGACGACGGTGGCCGTGGACCGCGCCGACGGCTCCGTCCGCTGGCGGATCGGCCCGGACGTGCTGGCGCAGCAGCACCACCCGCACGAGCTGCCGGGCGGCAACATCCTGGTCTTCGACAACGGGACCTACCGGGACACCACCTCGGTGCCGTACTCGCGGGTGCTGGAGCTGGATCCGGTCAGCGGCGCGGAGGTCTGGTCGTACGAGGACAACCCGCCGCAGAACTTCTTCAGCCCGTACATGTCCAGCGCGCAGCGCCTGCCGAACGGGAACACCTTCGTCGCGGAGGGTTCCTTCGGCCGCCTCTTCGAGGTGACCCCGGAGGGGGACGTGGTGTGGGAGTTCGTGGTCCCGGAGTTCGGCTCGTTCGACCGGGGTACGGGCCTGGAGTCCTCGCGCGGCGCCCAGAACTCGGTGTTCCGCGCCTACCGGTACGGTGCGGACGAGATCCCCTGGCTCTGACGGCCGGGGCCCCGGCGCCCCGGGTCAGTTCCAGCGCGCCGGGGGCATCCGCAGCGCTTCCAGCTCCCCGTCGCCCAGGAGCGCTTCGACGAGCGGTGCGGGTCCGGCCACCTTGGAGGCCCACAGGTCGTAGTCGCTGCAGACGACCCACGAGCGGTCCGCGGCCCAGAGGTTGGACGGGCCGAAATCGGCTTCGGGGTAGTCGTAGAGGGCCTTGGCCTCGCCCAGGCGTCCCGCGCGGACGTGCAGGTTGTCGAAGTCCTCGGCCCCGAGGACCAGCGGGTTGTAGTAGGCGAGGCAGGGGGTGTCGGCCCCCTGGGGGCTGTGCCGGAGGAGGACCTCGACCAGCCGGTTCCAGCTCTCGCGGTCGAGGCTGCCCTCGGTGGGCCAGCAGATGCCGGACGGGCGGCCGCGCTCCACCTCGAAGGAGGGGAAGCTGCGGTAGCAGGGCGGCAGCTCCGGGGTGGCGACCGGGTCCCCGAGCCGCCTGGCCAGTTCGGACCAGCGCAGGCGGCGCCAGCCGGGGCCGGGGTGTTCGGCGCGGCCGAGGCCGTCCCCGGCGGCCCCGGGCACCTCGGCCGGGCCCTGCTCGTGCTCGTACATGGAGTGGAGGACCCAGGCCGCGTCGGGCAGTCCGGGGGGCTTGAAGCCGGTCAGGCCGTCGTCCCGGCAGAGTTCCGCCAGCCAGGCGGTCGAGCCTTCGGGGGCGGGCGGCCACCGGTCGGTCACGGAGGTCGGGGTCTCGGGCATCCGGCCATGCTCCCATCCCGCCGACGGCGTCCCGCAGCCGACGCCACCCCGTGGTGAACGGCATCCCGTGGCCGACGGACCCGCCATTCGGACGGCTGGATTCCGGCGGCTGGTTTCGGCCACGCGGCCGGGCCGGATGGCCGGACCTCGTCCGGCGGGTCCGGCCGGGCGCCCGGCGGGGTGGCCGGAAGACGACGGTGCCCGGATGAACAGGGGCTTACGGGCTGGTAACTTGCGCGAGTTGATCAAGGCCGGGGCCCGGATTCACCATGCCGCCCGGCCGGAGCCACCCCCCAGTACCAAGGAACCACATTGGCACGCACCGTCCGCACGACGGCCCTTTCGCTCACCCTCTCCTTCGCCCTGCTCCCCGCCGCGCCGGCGTTCGCCGACTCGCCGACCCCGCACCTGGACTCGATCGAGCAGACCCTGCGCGAGGTCTCCCCCGGCCTGGAGGGCTCGGTCTGGGAGCGCACGGCCGGCAACAGCCTCGGCGCCTCCGCCCCCGGCGGCTCCGACTGGCTGCTCCAGACCCCCGGCTGCTGGGGCGACCCGTCCTGCGCCGACCGTCCGGGCTCGCGCCGGCTGCTGGACAAGACCCGGCAGGACATCGCCCGGGCCCGGCAGAGCGTGGACATATCCACCCTGGCCCCGTTCCCCAACGGCGGTTTCCAGGACGCGATCGTGGCCGGCCTCAAGGAGGCCGTGCAGAAGGGCAACCGGCTCCAGGTCCGCATCCTGGTGGGCGCCGCGCCGATCTACCACGCCAACGTGATCCCGTCCTCCTACCGCGACGAGATGGTGGCCAAGCTGGGTCCGGCGGCCGCGAACGTCACCCTCAACGTGGCCTCGATGACCACCTCGAAGACCGCCTTCTCCTGGAACCACTCCAAGCTCGTGGTGGTGGACGGCGGTTCGGTGATCACCGGCGGCATCAACAGCTGGAAGGACGACTACCTCGACACCGCCCACCCGGTGAACGACGTCGACCTCGCGCTGTCCGGTCCGGCGGCGGGCTCGGCCGGCCGCTACCTCGACACCCTGTGGGACTGGACCTGCCGCAACAAGACCAGCTGGAGCAGCGTCTGGTTCGCCTCCTCCAACAACGCCGGCTGCATGCCCACCCTGCCCCGGCCGGCCGCCCCCGCCGGCGGCGGTGACGTCCCCGCCATCGCGGTCGGCGGCCTCGGCGTCGGCATCCGCCAGAGCGACCCGACGTCGGCGTTCAAGCCGGTCCTGCCGACGGCCCCCGACACCAAGTGCGGCATCGGCGTGCACGACAACACCAACGCCGACCGGGACTACGACACGGTCAACCCGGAGGAGAGCGCCCTGCGCGCGCTCGTCGCCGGCGCCAACAGCCACATCGAGATCTCCCAGCAGGACCTGAACGCGACCTGCCCGCCGCTGCCCCGCTACGACATCCGGCTCTACGACACGCTCGCCGCGAAGCTCGCCGCCGGCGTGAAGGTCCGCATCGTCGTCAGCGACCCTGCCAACCGCGGCGCGGTCGGCAGCGACGGCTACTCGCAGATCAAGTCGCTGAACGAGGTGAGCGACGCGCTGCGCGGCCGCCTCACGGTCCTCATGGGCGACGAGCGCAAGTCGAAGGCCGCGATGTGCCAGAACCTCCAGCTGGCGACCTTCCGCGCCTCGGACAAGGCGACGTGGGCGGACGGGAAGCCGTACGCCCAGCACCACAAGCTGGTCTCGGTGGACGACTCGGCCTTCTACATCGGCTCGAAGAACCTGTACCCGTCCTGGCTCCAGGACTTCGGCTACGTCGTCGAGAGCCCGGCCGCCGCGAACCAGCTGAAGGACTCCCTGCTGGCCCCGCAGTGGAAGTACTCGCAGGCGACCGCGACGTACGACTACGCCCGCGGCCTCTGCCAGGCCTGACGGTCCGGCCGGCTCCGGGTCAGCGCCTGCGCTGACCCGGGGTCGCGGCCAGCAGCAGCGCCTCCGAGACGAGGCGGGCGCCGCGGGAAAGGCGGCCGAGCTGCTCCAGCTCGATGGCGTACATCCTGATCGTGTTCTCGATGACCGACTCGGCGACGCCCATCGTCGGCAGCTCGGCCCGGCTGGTGTGCAGGGCGACGCGGACCGCGCGCATCTCGTGCTGGAGCTGGAGCTGTACGTGCCGGGCGAGGAGGGCGTGGTGACGGGTCAGGGTCAGATAGCTCCCGTAGCGGGCCGGGAGGAGGTCCCGCAGCCAGCGGGTGGCGCTGCGTTCCCAGTCGTGCGTGCCGGGGGCCTTGACCTGCAGGGGCCAGTCCGGGCTGCGCGTGAGGGTGGCCGTCTGGGGCATTCTCGTCACTTCCGAGGGGTGTGGAACTCTGATCGAGACACTGCTGGGGGGCGGCCTCGGCCCAGGGGTTGACCGAGGCCGCCAGGGGCGCTCCTCCGGGGGATCCACAAGCCTTGACGCGGCACCCGGTCCCGCCGTGAGGAGGTTCGGCGTACTGGGTGGCCGTTCGAGGCGGACGCGGGGAACGTCCGCCTTTGGCGTCTGAGGGATCCGGAGCGCCGCCGTCAGTAAACATATATACCGTCGAGTAATCAAGGGTATGAAAAATTTCATGCATGCCGGGGTTCTGAATATCTGACGGTCACGCGTGGGTGTACGACGGGTGAAATCGGTACTTACAGGAAGAAACCGTGCTGGTCGGCGACCTGCTCGTACTGTTCGAGCCGCGCCTGCGTCCGCTCGGGGTCGGCGTCGGCCATCGCCTGGAGCAGGGCGGCGGAGAGCATGCCGGGGGCCGCGTACGAGTCGAACACCAGCCGGGAGCCGGTGCCGGCGGTCAGCACCACGTCGGCGGCCTCCACCAGCGGCCCGACGGTGGGGTCCGTGATCAGGACGACCTTCAGCCCGGTGCTGCGGGCCGCGCGCAGGGCGGCCAGGGTCTCGTTGGCGTGCCGGGGCATGGCGAAGGCCAGCACCCAGCTACCGCCCGCCGCCCGGCACTGGAGCAGGGCGTCGTAGGCCACGCTGCCGCCCCGGGTCACGAGACGGACGTCGGGGTGGATGCGGCGGGCCGCGTAGGCGAAGTACTCCGCCAGCGAGACCGAGATCCGCAGGCCCAGCACGGTCAGGGGCACGGACCGGGCCAGCTCGCGGCCGATCTCCAGCACCTGGTTGGTGTCGGCCAGCAGCCGGCGCACGTTCTCCAGGTTCTCGATCTCGGCGTCGACGGCGGCCTGGAGCTCGTTCTGCCGGATCTGCTCCTTGCTGTCCGGGGTGCCCGCGACGGCCGACAGGGCGATCGGCTGGAGCACGTCGCGCAGGGCCGGGTAGCCGCTGAAGCCGAGGGAGGAGGCGAACCGGGTCACCGAGGGCTGGCTGACGCCCACCCGCTCCGCGAGCTCGGTGATGGAGAGGAAGGCCGCCTCGGTGAGGTGGTCGATCAGGTACTGGGCGATCCGCCGCTGACCGGGTGAGAGGCGGTGGCCGTCGAAGAGCGCGAGGAGCCGGTCGGCCGGCGGCTTCTCCTGCCCCGGCGGGGTCCCGCCGGGCGTGATCGCGGCTGCCTGCGCGCGTGCCTGCTGCCCCGATGACACCGGCGGCCTCCTTCTCACGTCACTCTCCCCCCAACATAGCCCACGCTCCGTGGCCGGATGATCATCCGGGGTACCGGTGCCGCCGCACCCGGAGGGCGCGGCGGCACACGATCACGCCTGGGGGTGTCCGCGAAGTGGCGCCGTCCGCCCGGAGGGCGGGCCCCGCGGGGTCCGGTGCGTGCTCTCGGCGTGCCGGGCGGAAGTCCGCGTACTGGACGTACTCGGTCTTCCGCCCGGTGCTGCGAGAGTGCGTGCCGGGCGCCGCGGGGCAGGCGCGACTTCGCGGACGCCCCCTAGGGGCGGGCGGGGCGGCCCGAGCCGCGGGTGAGGGAGTAGCCGTAGATGCCCGCGAGGGCTCCGAGGATCCCGCCCGCGGCCGTCCACAGCCAGCGGTCGGACCACCAGCCGGAGGACCAGCCGCCCTCCGGGGCGCGCGCCTCCCGCTGCTGCTCGGAGGCGCCCGCGATGCCCGGGACCAGCGGCTCGGCCAGGGCCGCGTCCACCGCCGCCGCCCCGCCCGTCTCCTTCGTCCGGGCCTCGACCTGCGCCTTCACGGGCAGACCGAGGTCCTCCTCGTGCGCCCCGACGACCGTCAGGCGGACGTAGTAGGTGCCCGGGAGCGGGTCGTTGGACCAGGCCTCGGCCCCGGAGCGGACGGTGCGCAGGGTGCAGGAGAGCTCCACGGTGGCGGCCTCCTTGGCCGCCGCCGCGTCCTGGTGCCCGTACATGCAGGGCTGGCGGCGGCGCAGGCCGTCGTACACGTCGAGCTGCCAGGTCTGCGCTCCGTGCCGGGCGGCCGCCGGCGGGAGCGTCACCGAGGCCCGTACGGTGGCCCGCTGGCCGGTGTCGGCGGGGAAGGCCCAGTAGAGGTAGTCGCCGGTGGACCCGGAGGCAGTGGCCTTCTGGCCGGGCTTGAAGAGCGCCGCGGTACGGAAGCCCGTGCCGGCCTCGGTCGGGGCCCTGCCGTCCTTGCCGGTGCCGGCGCCCGCGCTCGGCGTGGGGGTCGGCGTGGGGGCCGCGGTGGCGGCGGCCGCCGGGGCCAGGAGCGCGGCTCCTGCCAGCAGGGCGGCGGTCAGGGTGCGTACGGTACGCATCAGTTGGTCCTCCAGACGGAGATGCGCCAGCGCGAGATCCAGCCCCAGACCAGACCGGCGAGCAGGCCGGTCAGGACGAGCAGGCCGATCAGCCACCAGCCCCGGCCGAGGCCGAAGGAGGCGGCGTCGGAGCCCCCGTCGGGGCCGTCGACGAGGTCGATGGTCAGCTCGACGGGCATGCCGGGGGTGGTCTTGACGGCCGGGCCGGCGGCGAAGGAGTTGCTGACCTGGAGGCAGACGGTCTCGGTCTTCTCGGCTTCGTCCCCGTCGAGTTCGGGCTTCGGGTAGCGCAGGCCGGTGGAGATCACGTCGGTGCGGCCGTCGCCGGCCTCGGAGCCGCGTACGATCTCCCGCCCGTGGGCGGTGGTCGCGCGCAGCAGCACGCCGTAGTCGTTGTTGACGGCCCGGTCGGCGCCGATGCTGACGGAGGCGCGCAGCTCCTGGCCGGGGCGGACGTCGACCTTGTACCAGCGGTGCTCGCCGAAGGTCTCGCGGTCGCTGTAGAGGCCGGCCTTCAGCAGCGGGGCGCTCGCGCACTGCTTGGCGCCCTCGGTGGCCACGGGGGTGGCGACGGGGTCGGCGGCGCGGTCGACGAGCTGTCTGACCCTGCCGGAGAGTTCGGCGGTGTGGGTCACCGAGGTGTACGTGCCCCCGGTGGCCTCCGCGATGCATGTGAGCTGGGCGCGGGTCTTGGCGTCGGGGACGAGGCCGAGGGTGTCGACGACGAGGTGGATGCCCTTGGCGGCGATCTCGCGGGCCACCTCGCAGGGGTCGAGCGGGGCGCAGGTGTCCTCGCCGTCGGTGATGAGGACGATCCGGCGGGTGGCGTTGCCGCCCTCCAGGTCCTGGGCGGCGGCCTGGAGGGCCGGTCCGATGGGAGTCCAGCCGGTCGGCGCGAGGGTGGCGACGGCGGTCTTCGCCTCGGTGCGGTTGACCGTGCCGACGGGGTAGAGCTGCTTGGTGTCCTTGCAGCCGAGGGCCCTGTCGTCACCGGGGTAGGTGGCGCCCAGGGTCCTTATGCCCAGGCGGACTTCGTCGGGTACCGCGTCGAGGACCTCGTTGAAGGCCTGCTTGGCGGCGGCCATGCGGGACTGTCCGTCGATGTCGTTCGCGCGCATGGAGCCGCTGACGTCGAGCACGAGCTCGACCTTCGGCGGCTCCTTCGCCGGTCCGTCGGCGGCGGCCGCGGTCGACGGGAGGAGTCCCGCGGTCAAGGCGACGAACAGGCCGCAGGCCCCTGCCGCCAGTCGTTTTCTTGTGATCATCGCCGGATCGTATTGAGGATCCGGCACCAATCCAAAACGCGTACCGACAGGCGGTATCCGTCCTTCCGCGGGGACGCTACCAGCGCACCGGCAGCCGGGTCACGCCGTGCATCAGGCTGCCCGGGATCCACTCCAGGGGGCCGCCGGCGGGGTCCGCCTCCAGCGCGGGGAAGCGTTCCAGCAGGCCCCGGACCGCGATGCGGCCCTCCATGCGGGCCAGCGGTGCGCCGAGGCAGAAGTGCAGGCCGTGGCCGAAGGCGAGGTGCCCTCCGGGGGCGCGCCGGATGTCGAACACGTCGGGTTCGGCGAAGCGCGCGGGGTCCCGGCCGGCGCCGGAGAGGGAGGCGAGCACGACGGACCCGGAGGGGATGACCACACCGCCGAGCTCCACGTCCCCGGCGGCGTAGCGGTAGGTGGCGTTCTGCACGGGGCCGTCGTAGCGGAGCATCTCCTCGACGGCCCCGCCGAGCAGGCCGTCGTAGTCGGCGCGGAGGGCGGCGAGCTGGTCCGGGTGCGCGAACAGGGCGCGTACGCCGTTGGAGATGAGGTTGACGGTGGTCTCGTGGCCGGCGACCAGCAGCAGGAAGGCCATGCCGATCAGCTCGTCGGGGGAGAGCGAGTCGCCGTCCTCGTCGCGGGTGCGGATCAGGGCGCTGAGCAGGTCGTCGCCGGGGGACTTGGCCTTCTCGGCGACCAGGTCCGTGAGGTAGAGGGTGAGCTGGACGAACGCCTCTTCGTTGGTGGTCTGCGCGCGGGGCGCGACGATGTCGTTGGACCAGCGGCGGAAGCGTTCGCGGTCGAGGTCGGGGACTCCGAGGAGTTCGCAGATCACCGTCATGGGGAGCGGGAAGGCGAGGGCCTCGATCAGGTCGGCGGAGCGCTCGGGCCGGGCGGCCATCGCGTCCAGCAGTTCGTCGGTGATCTGCTGGACGCGGGGGCGCAGGGCCTCCACCCGGCGGGCGGTGAACTCCCGGGCCACCAGGCGTCGGAGCCGGGTGTGGTGGGGCGGGTCGGACTCCAGCATGTTGGAGTTCGAGGCGCTGGGCTCGATGTCCGGATAGAGCCCCGAGTTGCGCCAGTCCTTGCGCAGGTCCGGGTGGGTGAGGGCCTGGCGGGCCTCCTCGTACCCGACGACGAGCCAGTACGGGTCTTCCCCGGGCCTGGCGCCCCTGACCTGGTGGACCGGCCCGGCGGCGCGCAGTGCCGCGTAGAAGGAGTGCGGGTCGGAGTCGAAGTCGGGGGCGCTGGAGGTGATGTCGACGAGGGCCATTCGATCACCCTACGACGGCCAAAGGCCCCTGGAGGGGGGCGAATCCGGCCACGTGCCCGCGGGTGGGTGCGGCCGGTCGCGTCCGGTCAGCCGGTGATCCCTTCGGGGAGGCGGCCGGTGTGCAGCACCCCGAGGTGCTGGGTGGCGCGGGTGAGCGCGACGTAGAGGTCGCTGGGGTCGAGGTCCGCGGGCTCGGCCACGATCACCGTGTCGAACTCCAGGCCCTTGGCCTGGCGGGCGTCCAGCAGGACGACCGGCCGGGTGAGGTCCGGCTGCTCCCCCGCCCGTACGCCGGGCAGTGCGGCGGCGAGGGCGGGGTGCAGGGGGCGCGGGGCGATCACCGCGAGCCGGCCCTCGGCGGGCGCGCCGTCGCGGACGGCCCCGGCGACGGCGCCGGGGAGGTCGGCGGCCGCCCTCACCCAGGGGGGTACGCCGGTGGAGCGCACCGAGCGGGGCGGTTCGAAGCCGGGGCGGTGGGCGCGGAGCACGCCGGCGGCCAGCTCCATGATCTCGGCGGGCGTGCGGTAGTTGACGCCGAGCCGTACGTGTTCCCAGCGGTCGCCGACGTAGGGGTCGAGGATCTGCTTCCAGGAGCCGCATCCCGCCTCGTCGCCGGTCTGCGCGGGGTCGCCGACCAGGGTCATGGAGCGGGTCGGGCAGCGGCGCATCAGCAGCCGCCAGGCCATCTCGGAGAGTTCCTGCGCCTCGTCGACGATGACGTGGCCGAAGGCCCAGGTGCGGTCGGCGGCGGCGCGTTCGGCGGTGGTGCGGTGGTCGGCCTCCTCGTGGCGCTCGGCCATCCGCTCGGCGTCGATGATGTCGTGGGCGGCGAGGTACTCGTTCTCCATGTCCTCGAACTCGTAGGACTCCGAGCCCTGGGAGAGGTCGAGGACGCCCTGGGCGTAGGCGACGCGCTCCAGCCGGTCGCGGGCGGCGGCGGCCTGGCGGGCGCTGTCGTCGACGCCGAGGAGTTCGGCGGCCTCGTCGAGGAGCGGGACGTCGGCCGGGGTCCACTCGCCGCCGGTGCGGCGGATCAGCGCGGCGTCCTCGGCGGGGAGGTGGGTGGGGTCCTCGAGGAAGTCGGCGACCAGCTGCTCGGGGGTCAGGTGGGGCCAGAGGGTGTCGATGGCGGCGTGCACCTCGGAGCTGGTGGCGATCTCCTTGCCGAGCTGTGCCACGTCGTCGGGGCCGAGCAGGTTGGGGCCGCCGTAGGGGTCGGCGCCGAGCCGGTCGGCGAGCTGTTCGGTGAGGGCGTCGATGACCGCGAACGCGAAGTAGGGGCGGGCCAGGTTGTGGGGCAGGGCGGTGGTGCGGGCACGGTCGCGGGCGGCGTGGGCCATGGTCCGGTCGAGCAGCAGGGTGCCGTGGTCGTCGTGGTCGATCTCCAGCGCCGGCTCGGGCACGACGGCGCTGTCCTCGCCGCTGCCGGCGGGTACGGCCTCGGGGAGCGTCTGCCGGTCGGCGACGACCCGGGCGAGGACGTCGGCCATGGCCGCGCGGCCCTTGACGGCGGCGGCGCCCGGCCGGTCGGTGCCGGTGGCCCGCAGGCCCGGGTACAGGTCCCCGGGGGAGGCGAGGAGCACCCCGGTCTCGCCTAGTGCGGGCAGCACCTCGCCGATGTAGCCGAGGAAGGCGGGGTTGGGGCCGACGATCAGCACGCCCCGCTTGGCGAGCAGCTCGCGCTGGGCGTAGAGGAGGTAGGCGGCGCGGTGCAGGGCCACGGCGGTCTTCCCGGTGCCGGGGCCTCCCTCCACGACGAGGACGCCCTGGTGCGGGGAGCGGATGATGCGGTCCTGGTCGGCCTGGATGGTCCGGACGATGTCGTGCATGCGGCCGGTGCGGGCCGCGTCGAGGGCGGCGAGCAGTACGGCGTCCGCGTCGGCGCCCTCGTAGCCGGTGCGCTCGGTGTCGGCGAGGTCGAGGATCTCGTCGTGCAGGGCGGTGACCCGGCGTCCCCGGGTGGTGATGTGGCGCCGGCGGCGCAGGCCCATCGGGACGTGTCCGGTGGCCAGGTAGAAGGGGCGGGCCGCTTCGGCGCGCCAGTCGAGGACGAGCGGGGTGTGTTCGGCGTCGTCCTGCCTGATCCCGATTCGGCCGATGTGGTGGTCGCGGCCGTCGGAGAACTCCAGCCGGCCGAAACACAGACCGTGTTCGGCGGAGTTCAGAGCGGAAAGCAGACCGGACTGCTCGGCGACCAGGACGTCCCTTTCCAGCCGCGCCTGGAAGCCGGTTCCGGCCTCCCCCAGGGCGCCCTTGACCGCCCGTTCTGCCTGGTCACGCAGGTCTTCGAGGCGCGCGTAGAGCTCGGTGATGAATTCCTGCTCGCTCTGAAATTCGGTGTTTGACAATTTCGCTCCCAGCGCGATACGATGTCCCCGTAAAGCTTCGCCACGCCCTCGTGCAATGGAGAGCGTGAAACATCGAATATACGCGGAAGCGCGCCCCGGACGTCAACTCGCCCGGGGCGTTTTTGTATGGCGTTCCGGTCAGCGCACGTCGAAGCTGACGGACGAGGCCTTGTCGTTCATCCCGTCGCCGACGTAGGCGTTGTACCCGTAGTAGGTCTGGTGGGCGCCCCGGAAGTCACTGTGCTCCCACAGGGTGATCGGGCAGGTGATGCCCTGCGCGGAGCTCACCGTGTCGTTCCACCCCCACTTGGAGAGGGCGTTGAACTCCGGGTAGCGCCAGTTGCAGCCGACGCTTCCGCGGAAGGTGAACTCGCTGCCGCCCGAGTTGGCGTCGCTCCATATCTTGCCGAGGTCCTTGTACTCGGCCGCGGCACCGAGGGAGGCGGCCTCGGCCTTGGTCGCGAAACAGCCGCCCTCGCCCGTGTCGACGACCAGGGCGCAGAACTTCGCGGGCTTCGGGGCCGGCTCCGGGGTCGCCGCGGAGGCCGGGCTGACGGCGGCGGCCAGCACCAGCGGCGCGGCGGCGAGCGCGAGGACGGATCGGACCATGCGCATGAATGCTCCTCAAGTATGCGGACGGGGCGCCCGGTTCGCCGAAGGGACCTTTGGGAACTGAAGCGCGACATCACCCAACAACGCGGCATATCCACCCATCCAGGACGCGCGGGTGCCGGTGGCACGTTTCGTACGGGCCCGCGCGCCGGGCGGACCCGCACGCGGCTGGCGCGATCACTGCGAGCGCGGCGGCCGCGGCCCCGGTCGCCGGCCGGTGCGCGGACGCCCCGGCCGCGCCGGCTGGCCGAAGCCGCCCGCCCGCGCGGGGCCGGGCGCACTGCCGCCGGTTGTCCCGATTCGGGCGTACGGGGCCATGGCGGGCACTCGTACGAGGAAGGCCCTTCGCGTCATATGAGGTGATATGAACCTGATCTTCTAGCATGGCGTCCCTCCCGCCCCTCCGGCCCGCCCTTCCCGCCCCACCCGTCCCGGCGGTCGTCGCACACCGAGGAGTCGCATGTCCCGAGCAGCACACCGGTCCGCCGCACTGGCCGCCGCACTGGCGGCGGCCGTCCTCCTGTCGGCGCCGGCCCCCTCGGCCGCGCCGGTCCACGACCACGCGGACACCGACGCGGGGGTCACGGCGGGGGAAGCGGCCCTGATCGGCGAGGAGCACGCGCGGGCGCACGCCGAACGCCGCCGCGCGGCCCGGGGCGCGGGCGAGTACCCGCAGGCCACCCGGACCGCGAGCCTGGCCGCGCTCGCCGAGTCGCAGGCGCTGGCCAACAAGGGGTTCCGCCCGGCCGTGTCGGGGAGGTTCGCGGAGTTCTTCCCCTCCCCCGACTTCGGGGTGCACCTGGCCCAGCTGCCGACCGGGAAGGTCCTGCTGTTCTCCTTCGAACGGGTGGAGACCGACCCCACCAAGGAGACCGGCCCCACCGACCGGATCGGCCGGACCAACGCCGGCCGCGCCTTCCTCTGGGACCCCGCCAAGGGCACCGGCGCCCGGGCCTTCAAGGAGGTCCGGCCGCCGACGGTGCTGATGCCCGACGGAACGTACGTCCCGCGCCCCGCCCCGTTCTTCTGCGCCGGACACGCCTTCCTGCCCAACGGGATGCTCGCGGTCTTCGGCGGCAACACCGGCGGCAAGGGCGGCAGCGGCGCGAAGCTGTCCTTCGTCTTCGACCCGTGGACCGAGCACTGGTACCGCAACCGGGACATGTCGGTGGGCCGCTGGTACCCGTCGGCCGTCACCGGCGCCGACGGGCGCCAGATCGTCATGTCCGGCCAGTCCGAGCGCGGTACGGGCACCCCCACCCCGGTGGTGGAGCGCTTCCCGGCGAAGGGGCTGCCAGTGCCCTGGCGGCCGTTCGACATCCCGCTGGACATCGCCGTCGACCGGTTCAAGGCCGACGCGCCCTTCCGCAACGACTACCCCCACCTGTTCTCGCTGCGCGACGGCATGGTCTACGGGCTCGGCCGGGACGCCGACCAGCAGTGGGTCTTCGACCCGGTCGAGGAGACCCGCCGCGACCTGCCCCGGCGGCCGGCGGACTTCCGCGGCTACGGATCCGCCGTGCCGCTCCCGGCGGGGCTGCGCGGGCCGGACTCCGTGCTGGTGCTGGGCGGGGACCCGCACGACCCCAACACCTACCGGCTCGCGGGCGGCCGGTGGACCACCGAACGGCCCCGGGCCTTCGGCCGCACCCAGGACGACACCCTGATCCTGCCGGACGCGACCCTGCTGACCGTCAACGGTGCGCTGAGCACCCGTGACTACGGCAACGGCCCCTTCAACCCGAAGGCCGACCTCAAGTACCGGCAGACCGAGCTGCGCGACGCCGCCGGGCACTGGCGGCTCGGCCCGGCCCAGCGGCTGCCCCGGGGCTACCACTCCAACGCCCTGGTGATGCCGGACGGGCGGGTGATGGTGACCGGTGACGAGCTCCAGCAGATCGCCAACGACCCCGACATCCGGGACGCGATGGACGGCAGCATCGAGATCTACGAGCCCCCGTACCTGCACAAGGGCGGCGCCCGGCCGGCCCTGGACCGCGCCCCCCTGGGCGAACTCCCCCACGGCGCCGCCTTCGAGGTGCGCAGCTCCACCGCGGCCGCGGTCGAGCGGGCCGTGCTGCTGGCGCCCACCACCGTCACCCACGCGGTCAACACCAGCCAGCGGCACCTGGAGCTGCCCGTCACCGGGGTGCGCGGCGACACCGTCGGCCTGCGGACCCCGCCGACGGCGGCGGACGCCCCGCCCGGCTACTACATGCTGTTCCTGCTCGACGCCCGCGGGGTGCCCAGTACGGCCAAGTGGGTGAAGCTCGGCCGGCGCTGACGGCCCGACCAGGGCGTCCGCCGGGCGTGTCGCCCGGATGGGTGTGCGGCGGGCCCCCCGGCACGACACGCCGCCGGGGGGCTCGTAGCGTCGTCAGCACCCGGCAGGACCGGGTCAGGGGGGTCTCCCTACGAGAGGCCGTACCGATGGGAAGCGACGACTCCATAGCCGGTCTGCTCCGGATCCACCGGGGCAGCGCCGAGCCCGAGGAACTGGCCGCGATCACCGTGGTGGTCGCCTGTCTCGCGGGCCGGGCCGCGCAGGCCCCGGCCCGGCCGGGCCGGGGCGCGCACCACCGCCCGCCCCCGCGGCCCGCGGGCCACGGCTGCTGGGCGGGGTGCTGGGCCTGCCGCTGAACGGCCCCGTCCTCAGGAGCGGCGCAGCAGCCGCGTCATGGCGTCCGCGAGCGCCCCGCGCGGGTCGTCGGCCGGGCCCTCGGAGCGCCAGGCGACGAACCCGTCGGGGCGTACGAGGACGGCGCCGTCGGCGGGCAGTTCGTGGAGCTGCGCCCAGTGCGGCGCGCCCTCCGGCTGGGCCAGGTCCGCGTCCGGAGCGGAGCCGACGGTGTAGGCGTCCAGGTGTGCGCCGAGTTCCCGCGCGACCTGCCGGGCGGCTTCCTGCCAGGGCGTGCCCGCGCTGCTGAGCAGCACGAACGAGGTCTCGTACAGGTCCAGCGACGAGATCCGCCGCCCGCCCTGGGTGAGCCACATGTGCGGGGCCCTGGTGCCGACGTCGCCCTTGAGGCGCATCTCCTCCGGGATGACCGGCCGCGCGGGGTCGCCGCCGAGGACGGCGCCCTGCGGGTAGCAGTAGCCCATGGCCGTGGTCAGGACCCCGCTGCCGGGGCCGCCGCCCATGGTGGGCGGGGGCACGTACCCCGGGTGGCTGTGCTCGGCGGAGCGGGCGGAGGCGCGCTCGCTGGTGGCGCGGGCCACGGGGAGGCGTTCCTCCTCGTAGCTGTCGAGCAGGCGGGGGCCGGCGGAGCCGTTCAGCACGGCCGCGATCTTCCAGGCGAGGTTGTGGGCGTCCTGGATGCCGGTGTTGGAGCCGAAGGCCCCGGTCGGGCACATCTCGTGGGCGGCGTCGCCGACCACGAAGACCCGGCCGACGGAGTACTGCTCGGCGACCCGTTCGGCGGCGTGCCAGGGGGCCTTGCCGCCGATCTCCACGTCCAGGTCGGGCAGGCCGATGGCCTCGCGGATCTGCGTGACGCAGCGCTCCTCGGTGAAGTCCTCCAGCGTCTCGCCCGTCTCCGGGTGCCAGGGGGCGTGGAAGACCCACTGGGTCTCGTTGTCGACGGGCAGCAGTGCCCCGTCGGCGCCCGGCCGCATCAGGTAGCAGACGATGAAGCGCAGGTCGCCGAGGGCCTCGGCGAGGTGCTCCGACCGGAAGACGATGCTCACGTTGTGGAAGAGCTCGCCGTTGCCCGTCTGGCGGATGCCGAGCGCCTCCCGGACGGGGCTGCGCGGGCCGTCGGCGGCGATCAGGAAGTCGGCTCGGACGGTGATGTGCTCGCCGGTCTCCCGGTCCTTGACCAGGGCGGTCACTCCCGTGGCGTCCTGGTCGAAGTTCATCAGCTCGGTGGCGAAGCGCACGTCGGCGCCCTGGGCGCGGCTGTGCGCGGCCAGGACCGGCTCGATGTTGTTCTGGCTGCACAGGCACCAGCCGGTGGGGCTGAAGCGGGCCAGCGCACCGGACGGGTCGACGGCCTTGATGAGCCACTTGTGCTCGCCGCCGACGAGGGCCTGCGTCTGCAGGATGCCCTGGTTGGCCTCCAGCGCGGAGGCCTCCTCTCGGATGGCGGGTTCGACCCCCGCCGTCCGGAACAGTTCCATCGTCCGGGCGTTGATGCCCCGTCCGCGCGGGTGGACGGAGGTCCCGGCGTGCTTCTCGACCAGCATGTGCCTGATGCCGTGGCGGCTCAGGAACAGCGAGGTGGAGAGGCCTACGAGGGAACCGCCCACGACGAGGACCGGTACGCGGACATCGGCATGCTCTTCCATCGGCTGCGGACTCCTGTTTCGTGAGGGGGGCAGTGGACGCCTTATGCCCCCGATCAGGGTTCTTGCCCTGGCGAGTCGCGTCTTGTCACCCGCTTGATCCGGAGATGTCGCGATCCGTACCCGCGCGGATGACGATGAGCGACAGCGGCGGACCCACTTGGGCCACACCGTCCGCCGTTCCCCACCGCGCAGGCCCGCGGGGCCCGCCGGGCCCGCGACACCGGCGGTCGCCGCCGACGGGCACCGGACCGCCCGCGCGCCGGTCCCGGGCCCCCACGAAGGAGTGAGCAGATGACAACCACCCTGTCCGAACGGGTGTCTCAGTCCGCGTTCGACGGCTCCATGCTGCGGGTCGTCCTGCTGATGGACCTCCACGAGGGTGCCCAGCAGCGGTTCTTCGACGCCTACGAGCAGCTGCGCCACGACATCGCGTCGGTGCCGGGACACCTCGGCGACCAGCTCTGCCAGTCCTTCGTGAACCCCTCCCAGTGGCTGATCACCAGCGAGTGGGAGAGCGCCCCGCAGTACCTCGCCTGGGTGAACAGCGAGGAGCACGTGGCCCAGGTGAAGCCGCTGGGTGCCTGCGCCCGCTCGATGCGGCCGCTGACCTTCACCGTCCTGCGGGAGACCGGCAAGCGGTACGAGGCTCCGGAGCGGGCGTCGGGCCGGCTCCAGGGCGCGCCCCGGCTGGGCGAGGGCGTGGTGCGCCACGCGCTGACCTTCACGGTGAAGCCGGGCAGCGAGGGGAAGGTCGCCGAGATCCTCTCCTCGTACTCCTCGCCCGCCGCGCGGGTCGACGACCACACCCGGCTCCTGCGCACCTCGCTGTTCATGCACGGCAACCGGGTCGTGCGCGCGGTGGAGGTGCAGGGCGACCTGACGGCGGCTCTGCGGCACGTGTCGGAGCAGCCCGAGGTGCGGGCCGTCGAGCACGCCATCAACCCGTACCTGGAGCAGGACCGGGACCTGTCCGACCCGGAGTCGGCGCGGATGTTCTTCATGCGCGCGGGCCTGCCGGCCGTCCACCACGTGGCGGCGCACGGACCGCGGCCCGACGAGGTGACGCGGCACGCGCTGTTCTACCCGGCGAAGCCGGGCTGCGGACCGCTCGTCGCCCGCTTCCTGGCCCGCCAGGACGAGACCGCCGCGAAGGTCCCCACCTCCCCGGTGGTGAGCAGCAGCATCTTCCAGCGCGACGACGTGGTGGTGCGCCTCCTCGACGTGCGGGGCCCGGCCGACGGCCGCTTCGCGGCGGGCTTCGGCATCGAGGGTCCCCGCAAGGCGGCGGTGCTGGACCGTCTGCTGGCCGGGGCGCCCCGCACCGGGCACGCCTCCGCCCCCCACCCCATGGACCTGATCACCGACCGCCGGGCTCCGGTGGAGTCCTGATCCGGACGGGCCGCCCGGGCCCCGCCCGGACCGGTCCCCGCACCACCCCCGTCACCACCCGGCAGCCCACGCGCACGCCAAGGCTCCGATCCGCCAGGAGGAAGTCAGCATGACCAGACATCAGCCGCGCATCGTCGACCTCAGCGAAACCCAGCCCAACCGCAGGCGCGGAGGGGACCTGCGCGCCGTGCTCACCCCGACCTCGGTGGGCTCGACCAGCGGCTTCATGGGTCTGGCGGTGATGGCCCCCGGCGAGTCGATCGCCGAGCACTACCATCCGTACTCCGAGGAGTTCGTGTACGTGGTCGCCGGGTCGCTGGAGGTGGACCTCGACGGCGAGACCCACCCGCTGCGCGTCGACCAGGGGCTGCTGGTCCCGCTGAACGTGCGGCACCGGTTCCGCAACGTCGGCGGGACCGAGGCCCGGATGGTGTTCCACCTCGGCCCCCTCGCCCCGGATCCGAAGCTCGGGCACGTGGACACCGAGGAGGCGCCGAACCCGGACGCCACCGCCTGGGCGGAGCGTCCGCCGGAGCGCTCCGGGGTGGTCTCGTGACGCGCCGGCGGGTGGCCGTGACCGGGGTGGGCGTGGTCGCCCCGGGCGGCATCGGCACCGCCGCGTTCTGGGACCTGCTGTCCAACGGGCGTACGGCGACCCGTGGCATCACGCTCTTCGACCCGGCCGGGTTCCGCTCCCGGATAGCCGCCGAGGTCGACTTCGACCCCGGTGAGCACGACTTCACCGAGGACGAGGCGGCCCGGGCCGACCGCTACATCCAGTTCGCCCTGGTCGCCGCCCGCGAGGCGGTGGCCGACTCCGGGCTGGAGCTCGACGGCGAGGGCGCCTGGCGCACGGGCGTCTCCCTCGGCACCGCGGTCGGCGGTACCACCCGGCTGGAGCACGACTACGTCGCGGTCAGCCAGCGGGGCGCGTGGTGGGACGTGGACCACCGCCTCTCCTCCCCCTTCCTGCACCGCGCGTTCACCCCGGCCACCCTGGCCTCGGCGGTGGCGGAGCAGACCGGGGCGCGCGGCCCCGTGCAGACGGTCTCCACCGGCTGCACGTCCGGGCTCGACGCCGTCGGGTACGCCGTGCACTCCATCCAGGAGGGCCGGATGGACGTGTGCTTCGCCGGCGCGTCGGACTCCCCCGTCTCCCCCATCACCGTGGCCTGCTTCGACGCGATCAAGGCGACCTCGGCGAACAACGAGGACCCGGCGCACGCCTCCCGCCCCTTCGACGCCGACCGGGACGGGTTCGTCCTCGGCGAGGGCGGCGCGGTGCTGGTCCTGGAGGAGCTGGAGCACGCCCGGGCCCGCGGGGCGCGGATCTACTGCGAGATCGGCGGCTACGCCACCTTCGGCAACGCGCACCACATGACCGGGCTGACCACCGAGGGCCTGGAGATGGCCCGTGCGATATCCACCGCCCTGGCGCAGGCCAGGATCGACGCGCGGGACGTCGACTACGTCAACGCCCACGGGTCCGGCACCAAGCAGAACGACCGCCACGAGACGGCGGCGGTCAAGCGGGTGCTCGGCGACCACGCCTACAAGACGCCGATGACCTCCATCAAGTCCATGGTGGGGCACTCGCTCGGCGCCATCGGGGCGATCGAACTCGCGGCCTGCGTCCTGGCCATGAAGCACCACGTGGTGCCGCCGACCGCGAACTACGAGACCCCCGACCCCGAATGCGACCTGGACTACGTGCCGCGCACCGCCCGCAGCCACACCCTGCGCAGCGTGCTGTCCGTCGGCAGTGGCTTCGGCGGCTTCCAGTCGGCCGTGGTCATGACCCAGCCCAAGGAGGTACGCACGTGAACAGACCTACCGCCGGCGCGCCGGTGGCCGTCACGGGCATCGGGGTCGTCGCGCCCAACGGGATCGGCGCCGCCGCGTTCTGGAAGGCGACGCAGGCGGGCGAGAGCGTCCTGGACCGGGTGACCCGGCAGGGGTGCGAGCACCTTCCGGTGCGCGTCGCCGGCGAGGTGCGGGGCTTCGAGCCCGGGGAGCTGGTCGAGGACCGGTTCCTCGTGCAGACCGACCGGTTCAGCCACTACGCGCTGGCGGCGGCGGACCTGGCGCTGGAGCACGCCCGGCTGGGCCGGGCGGACTACGAGGACGATCCGTACGCGGTGGGCGTCGTCACGGCGGCCGGTTCGGGCGGCGGCGAGTTCGGCCAGCGCGAGCTCCAGCGGCTGTGGGGGCAGGGCCCCCGCTACGTCGGCCCGTACCAGTCGATCGCCTGGTTCTACGCGGCCAGCACCGGCCAGGTCTCCATCCGGCGCGGGTTCAAGGGCCCCTGCGGGGTGGTGGCGAGCGACGAGGCGGGCGGGCTGGACGCCTTCGCGCACGCCGCCCGCGGGATCCGCCAGGGCAGCCGGGCGATGCTGGTCGGCGCCACGGAGGCGCCGCTCGCCCCGTACTCGGTGGTGTGCCAGCTCGGGTACGAGGGGCTCAGCACCGCCGAGGACCCGGAGCGCGCCTACCGGCCGTTCACCGCGAAGGCCTGCGGGTTCGTCCCGGCGGAGGGCGGCGCCATGTTCACCGTCGAGGACACCGCGGCGGCCGAGCGGCGGGGGGCGCCGGTGCGGGCCCTGCTGGCGGGGCACGCGGCGACCTTCACCGGGCCGGGCCGGCCGGAGGAGTCGGGCGAGGGCCTGGCCCACGCGATCCGCGGCGCGCTGCGGGAGGCGGGGCTGGCTCCCGAGGAGGTGGACGTGGTCTTCGCCGACGCCCTGGGTACGCCCGAGGCGGACGCGGCGGAGGCGAGGGCGATCCGGGAGGCGCTCGGCGCGCACGGCGCGAAGGTGCCGGTGACGGCTCCCAAGACCGGTACCGGGCGGGCGTACTGCGCGGCCGGCACCCTCGACGCGGCCGCCGCCGTGATGGCTCTGGAGCACGGCGTCGTCCCTCCCACCCCGAACGTCTTCGACGTCTGCCACGACCTGGACGTGGTCACCGGCAGCGCCCGCGTCGCCCCCCTGCGGACCGCGCTCGTACTGAGCCGGGGCCGGATGGGTTCGAACGCGGCCCTCGTCCTCCGCAAGGGGCCCGGATCCACGGCGCAGTGACCGGTACCCCCGTTCGTCAGGGCCGGGCGCGGCCAAGGGCCCGGCCCCCGGAAGCAGGAAAGAGAGAAGGCACCATGTCCGACCGACTGACCCTGGAAGAGCTGGCGACCCTCATGAAGACCGCCGGCATCACCGTCGACCCCACGGAACTGGCGAGCCGCCCGGACTCCCGGTTCGACGACTACGGCCTGGACTCGCTGGGCCTGCTCGGCATCGTCGGTGAGCTGGAGAACCGGCGGGGCCGCGCGCTGCCCACGGACGCGGACCGCTGCAAGAGCCCGCGCGAGTTCCTCGACCTCGTCAACAACAGCCTGATGACCGGAGCCTGAGATGCCTGGACACACCGACAACGAGATCGTCGTCAAAGCGCCCGTGGACGTCGTGTGGGACGTGACGAACGACCTGCCCAACTGGCCGAAGCTGTTCAGCGAGTACGCCTCGATCGAGATCCTGGAGAAGGCGGGGAACACCACCCGGTTCCGGCTGGCCATGCACCCGGACGAGAACGGCGTGGTGTGGAGCTGGGTATCGGAGCGGACGGTGGACCGCGCGGGCCTGACGGTGAAGGCCCGCCGCGTGGAGACCGGCCCGTTCGCGCACATGGACATCCACTGGGAGTACGGCGAGGTGCCGGGCGGGACCCGGATGCGGTGGGTCCAGGACTTCGCGATGAAGCCGGAGGCGCCCATCGACGACGCGGGGATGACCGACCGGATCAACCTCAACTCCCGGATCCAGATGGAACTCATCCGGGACAAGATCGAGGGCCGGGGCGGCCGCAAGGCCCCGGCCGGCCGCCGCTGAGGGCTGCTGCCGCCCCGTCCGCTCCCCGTCCCGTCCGCCCCCCCACCCGAAAGGCACACCTCCCGATGCACCAAGCCCTCATCGTGGCCCGTATGGCGCCCGGTTCGGCGCCCGACATCGCCGGCCTGTTCGCCGCCTCGGACGCGGGTGAGCTGCCCCACCTGGTGGGGGTCAGCCGCCGCAGTCTCTTCCAGTTCGGGGACGTGTACATGCACCTGATCGAGGCGGACCGGGACCCGGGTCCGGCCATCGCGCAGGTGGTCCGGCACCCGGAGTTCGTCGATCTGAGCGAGCGGCTCTCGGCCTTCGTCAGCCCCCACGACCCTCAGACGTGGCGGAGCCCGAAGGACGCGATGGCCCAGCGGTTCTACGTCTGGGAGCGGGACTCCGCCCGGTAGTCCGTAGGGGTGCCCAAGCCTGCGCCGCACCTTCCGGGCGGCCTGGGCACCCGCGGCCGCACTCGCCGGCCGCGTCCGCTTCACGGCTCGTGACGGGGGGAATTCGGCAGGTAGTTTTTGAATGAATACCTGACTGAATTCCCGTCAACAAGGTTCCGCCTAATATCTCGATTTGATAACGAGATCCCGGAAAAGGCCTGGACCTTTGATCCGCAACGCGCGTAACTCGCTTGTTTTATAAGCGAGTTGACAGTTCATCAAATCAGGCAACAAGGTAACGGATAGGTTTCTCGAACCGCTCTCCCGTTTGTCCGAATTCTCCGAGCTGCTCATCTGGCAAGCTGCGGCGCACCCACTCTCCTGACTCGGACTTGAGGTGCGCATGACAGCACGATCCACCGGCCGGCGCCGCAAGCCCGGCCACCGGCGCAAACCCCGGAAGCTGATACTCCTCACCGCCGCCATGGCATCGGCGGCGGTGCTCGCGGGAGGCCTCGCCTACTCCCGCATAGGCGGCGACGCCGAGGCGAGCACGACCGCACTGGCCGAGGCACCCGCCGCGGCCGCCGAACCGGCCGCCGCACCGGCCCGGGACGCGGAACCGGCCCCCCTCGCCAAGGCGCCCGCGAACGAGGGCGCGCGCGGCATGGTCTACGACGGGCTGGAGACGGCCCCGAAGGGCGACCGCTGCGTCGGCGTCTACCGCACGAAGGCGGGCCTGTGCACGCACGGGCCCGACGCTCCCCCCGGGGGCGTGGACATCAAGAAGGACGTCGAGCCCGTCGTCCGCACCAAGGCCCCCGCGGCCGACCCCGCCTCCCCGGCCAGCGCCGACCCGGCCGCCGGCGAGGGCGGCGGGCGTCCTCAGGACGCGCCCGCCGCCGACGCCCGCACCGCCGCGAGCGCCAAGGCCCCCGCCCCGCCGGCCTCGCCCGCCTCGGGCAGCCAGGCGGTCGCCGCCGGGCCCGCCGGACAGACCGTCCAGTGCGACGGCGACGGCAGCACCGGCAACCGCGTCCAGGTCGTCTACGTGCACGGCCCCGGCCGCGACCGGTACGCCGAGTACGTGGCCTCGTTCCGCAAGTGGGCGGCCGACGCCGACCTCATCTACGCGGCGAGCGCCAAGGAGACCGGCGGCGTCCGGCACATCCGCTACGTGACCGCCGCCGACTGCACGCCCTCGGTGCTCAACATCGAGCTCCCCGACTCCGCGCTCTCCGAGTTCAGCGCCACCAACAACGCGCTGGCCGGCAAGGGCCTGGACCGTCGCGACCGCAAGTACATGATCTTCGCGGACACCCAGGTGTACTGCGGCATCGGCACCTTCAACGGCGACGAGCGGCCCGGCCAGAACAACCTGAGCAACTTCGGCCCCTCCTACGGGCGCACCGACTCGGGCTGCTGGGGCGGACACACCGCCGCGCACGAACTCGGCCACAACCTGGGCGCGGTCAACAACAGCGCGCCCAACACCAGCCGGGGCGCGCACTGCACGGACGAGTGGGACGTGATGTGCTACTCGGACACCCCGTACTACCCGCAGATGCGCAACGTCTGCACCAACAAGGCGTCCGAGAACATCCTGGACTGCAACCACGACGACTACTTCCACACCAGCCCGAAGGCCGGCAGCTACCTGGCCACGCACTGGAACATCGCGGACAACCAGTTCCTGATGAAGAACGCGGGCGGTGGCGGCACCAACCCGGACCCGGGCCCGAACCCGTCGCCGACCGCCAAGCCCAGCCCGACCCCCACCAAGAAGCCCTCGGGCGCACCGGCGGTGACGGCGGGCCAGATCCAGTCCGACTCGGTGGTGCTGAGCTGGCCCAAGACCGAGGGCGCCGCCTGGTACCAGGTGCTGCTCAACGACAAGCACCTGACCTGGGTCCAGTCCACCTCCCTGCGGGTCTACAACCTCAAGCCCGGCACCGCCTACACGGCCGCCGTGTCGGTCCGCGACGGCTCCGGCCGTGACAGCGGCCCCGGCAAGGCCGCCTCGTTCCGCACGACCGACACGGGCGGCGGCGCCACCACCCCGGGCACCCGCTACGTGCTCGGCAACGGCAGCAGCGGCATGGCCGCCGAGCTGTGGGGCGGGCGCACCGCCGACGGCACCGTGCTCGTCGCGAACCGCAGCAACGGCTACGCGCAGCAGCAGTGGTACTTCGACGACGCGGGCAACGGGACGGTGCGGATCAAGTCCGCGGCCTCCGGCAAGTGCCTCCAGCCCGGCGGCGCGGCCGCCGCGGGCATGTGGGTGGCGCAGCAGCCCTGCGGGAACTCCGCGGCCCAGCAGTGGCGGGTGACCTCCCGCGACGGCGCGGTGACCATCACCGACCCGAGCGGCGGCTTCGCCCTGACGGTCAGCAACCGGCCCTACTACGGGACCTGGCTGCTCGACCTCCAGCGCGCGGACGGCCGTCCGGCGCAGGTCTGGACGGCCCGCAAGGCCGGCTGACCCAGCCCCTCGAACCGGCGGGCGGCCGTACTCCCCTACGGCCGCCCGCCCCTCGTACTCCCCTCCCGCTTCCCCTCCCGCTTCCCCTCCCGCACTTCCCCTCACCTGGAGCACCGTGCCGATGCGCCGACCCCTCCCGAACCTCCCCGCCCTGGCCCTCGCCGCACTCACCCTCCCCCTGCTGTGCCTCGTCCTGGCCATGGGCTCCGCGGGTCCCGCCCACGCCCACGGCGACACCCTGAAGGTGGTCGTCACCGGTCAGCGGGACGGCCGGGTCACCGCCGACGTCACCTGGGAGAACGACGGTGACGCCGTCGAGGAGGCCGTGGCCGCGACCGTGAACGCCGTCAGCGCCGACGGCAGCCGTACCGAGGGTCCGTGGCGGCTGGTGCGCGACGCCGGCCGGGCCGCGGGGTGGGTCACGGCCGAGGCGCTGCCGCCCGGCACGTGGAAGGTGACCGTCGACGCGGGCTTCCCCTCGCTCGGGCACGCGCAACAGGACGTCGCCGTACCGGCGGTCGACCCGGCGCCGTCCGCCCCCTCGACCCCGACCGCTCCCGCACCCGCCTCGCCCGCACCCGCCGCCCCGAACACCCCCGGCTCCCCTGCCGCCCCCACCTCCCCGGCACCCGCGCCGTCCGGCGGTTCGGGCGGGGCGGGCGGCTGGTGGACCACGGCCGGGGTGGCCGGGATCGCGCTGGCCGGCGCGGCCGCCGGGATCTTCCTGCGCCGCTCCCGCCGCTGACGGAGTGTCGCCCGCCCGGCCCGGCGGCGGGCGAGCATGGTGGTCCCCGGAACGGCTCGACGGCGCACACGACGAGAGAGACGGCTGGGGACTGCACATGAAGGCCACGGAGGTACTGGCGGACGGCTTCGGACGCGTCCGGGAGGTGGTGCACGAGGCGGTCGAGGGGCTCACGGCCGAGCAGTTGAACGCCCGGCTCGACCCGGACGCGAACCCGATCGGCTGGCTGGTCTGGCACCTGACCCGGGTGCAGGACGACCACGTGGCCGAGGTCGCGGGGCTGGAGCAGGTCTGGCGGTCGGGCGGCTGGGCCGACCGCTTCGCCCTGCCCCTGCCCGTCGACGGCATCGGCTACGGGCACACCGCCGCCGAGGTCGGCGAGGTCCGCGTCGACTCCCCCGAACTGCTGCTGGGCTACTACGACGCGGTGCACGAGCAGAGCCTGCGCTTCCTGCGGGGCCTGGCCGCCACCGACCTCGAACGGATCGTCGACGAGCGCTGGGACCCGCCGGTCAGCCTGGGCGTCCGCCTGGTCAGCGTCCTGACGGACGACCTCCAGCACGCGGGCCAGGCCGCCTACGTCCGGGGGCTGCTGGAGCGCCGCTGAGTCAGGGACCGTCCGGGCGGTATGACGCGGTGGCGTGGCCCGCCTCGACGGCGATGTCCAGGGCGCGGGCGGACGTGGGGTCGTTCAGGGCGCCGTCCGCCTCGCAGCGCCCCAGGCCCGCCCGGCAGTCGACGCGGTAGCGGGTGTCCGGGGGCAGGACGAGTTCCAGGCGGCCGGCGCCGGCGCGGGCGGTGACCCGCTCCGGCGGTGCCGCGAAGCGGGCGTCCGCCCGGCCGGCTCCCGCACGGATGTCGGCCTGCGGGACGGTGAGGCCGGTGGCCCGCAGGGTGCCGTCGCCGACCCGCGCCCGCAGGGGTCCCCGCAGGTCGGCCAGGTCCAGGTGGCCGACGCCCGTCTCGGCGTCGACCGCCCCGGCCAGGCCGCTGACGCTGATCCGGCCCGACCCGCCGGTGACCTTCAGCGGGACCCCGGCGGGCACGGTCACCGCGAGCCGTACGGAGCAGCCGGGTCCGGCGGTGACGGTGAAGGAGCCGCCCGGGCAGTGCGGGGTGAGCCTGAGGGTGTCGCCGAGCCAGCTCTCCTCGACCTCCGGCTCCCTGAACGACCAGGTGAGGTCGGCCCGGTAGCCGACCTGCGCGTCCCCGCGCGGGGTGACGGACACGTCGGAGGAGCCCGCCACCACCTCCACCGCGGTCACCGCCCGCCCGCCGCTGCCCCCGGTGGCCGTGCCCCTGCGCACTCCCGCGCCGGTCCCCGCCTGCCAGGCGGCCGCCGTCACCACCAGGGCGGCGCTGAGCGCGGCGGCGGTGTACCAGGCGAGGCGCGGCCCGCGCCCCCCGGTGGCGGAACCGGTCACGGAGTGCCGTCCAGGAAGCGCAGTACGGCGAGGACCCGGCGGTGGGCCTCGGCGGCCGGGGGCAGGTCGAGCTTGGCGAAGATGTTGTTGATGTGCTTGGCGACCGCGCTCTCGCTCACGACGAGTCCGGCCGCGATGGCCGCGTTGGAGCGGCCCTCGGCCATCAGGGCCAGGACGTCGCGTTCGCGCGGGGTGAGCCGCTCCAGCGGGTCGGGGCCGCCGCGGCGCAGCAGGAGCTGGGCGACGACCTGGGGGTCGAGGGCGGTGCCGCCGGCCGCGACGCGGCGCAGGGCGTCGATGAACTCCTCGACGTCGGCGACGCGTTGCTTGAGCAGGTAGCCGATGCCCGCGCCGCTCTGGGAGGCCAGCAGGTCGGCGGCGTAGCGCTCCTCCACGTACTGGGAGAGCAGCAGCACGGCGGTGCCCGGGTGCTGGCTGCGGATCATGAGGGCGGCCCGGACGCCCTCGTCGGTGAATCCGGGCGGCATCCGGACGTCCACGAGCGCGAGGTCGGGGCGGTGTTCCTCGACGGCGGCCAGCAGACCCTCGGCGTCGCCGGTCTCGGCGGCCACCTCGAATCCGGCCATTTCCAGGACTTTGACAAGACCTATGCGCAGCAGGACGGAGTCCTCCGCGATCACAGCCCGCACGGCAGCTCCACAGTGACGGTGGTCGGGCCCCCGAGGGGGCTGTTGATCAGAATCGTTCCGTCGACCGACCCTACGCGCTTGCGCAGGCCGGTCAGTCCGGTGCCGCCCGCCGGGTCGGCGCCGCCGACGCCGTCGTCGGTGACGACGACGCGCAGCAGGTCGCCGCGGCGGCCGGCGACGCGGCCGACGTGGACCGAACAGCGTTTCGCGCGGGCGTGCTTGGCCACGTTGGCGAGGGCTTCGGAGACGACGAAGTAGGCGACGGCCTCGACGGTGGGGCCGGGCCGTTCGGCCAGGTCCACGGCGAGTTCGACGGGGAGCGGGGCGCGGGCGGCGATCCCGGAGAGGGCGGCGTCCAGGCCTCGGTCCTCCAGTACGGCCGGGTGCAGGCCCCGTACCAGGTTGCCGAGTTCCTCGATGGCCTCCTTCGCCTCGCGGTGGGCCTCGTCGATGACGGCCTTCGCCTCGGGCGGCAGGTCGGTGAGGGTGGCGCGGGCGATGCCGAGGTTCATGGCGAGGGAGACCAGGCGCTGCTGGGCGCCGTCGTGCAGGTCGCGTTCGATGCGGCGGCGTTCGAGGTCGGCTGCGTCGAGCACGCCGGCCCGGCTCTCGGCGAGGTCGTCGACGCGGCGCTGGAGTTCGCGGGCCCGGTTGGGGCCGAGGAGGGCGGCCGCGGCGGTGGCGTCGAGCCGGGTGAGGGCCGAGGCCAGCCAGGGGGCGGCGAGGAGGGCGAGTACGCCGAGGGCGGTGATGGCGTCGTACTGGGCCGTCCAGCCCGGGGAGGGGAGTTCGCCGTCGGTGGGGAGCACCCAGTACCAGGCGTAGACGGAGGCGGCGGCGGCGCCGCCGGCCCAGGTGAGGACGAGTGCGGCCGCGCCGGCGGCGGCGAGCGGGCTGACGAGGAGGTGGTAGCCGTACTGGCGCCAGGTCGACTCGGAGCGCAGCCGCTCGGCGAGTCCGCGTACGGTCGTCCAGCGGTGGTCGTGGACGACGGGCGGCACGTCCAGGCCGAGCAGCGTCCGGAAGCGGCTGCGCTGGAGGAGCGTCAGCAGCGGGCGGAGCGCGAGGACGAGGAGCAGCGGGAGGGCGCTGTGGCCGGGGAGGGCGAAGAGGGCGGCGGCGCCGAGCAGCAGGGGGAGGGCGGGCGGGATGGCGGCCGTGGCGAAGGCCGTGTTGCGCCAGGCCCACGCCGACCAGGGGGTGTGCGACGCGATCCAGGTGTACGTACGCCTCAGCGCGCCGCGAGTTGCCATGTCCACAACGGTAATCGGATGGATCACGGGGTCACCACCACCCTGGCGTCCGGACCGGGGTGTAGCTGGCACCACCCCCGCTTGGGACGGTGGGGCTACTGATCTTCTGCTTGCGGGCCAGCAGGGTTGTGGTGTGCCCGGCGGACGGACCGCCGGACCGGAGGGAGACCCGCAGCCATGGCCGTCATCGCCCCGCAGTTCCAGGCCCGCCCCCGCTCCGGGGGAGTGCGCGGACGCGCCCCGCGGCTGGCGACGGTGCTGACCGGGGCCGGGCTGGCGATGCTGCCGTGGATGGTGGTGCTGGCGCGGACGCTGCCGCAGACTGCGGAGGTGTCCAACTGGTCCACCGCCTGGGTGGGCTTCGACGCGCTGCTGGCCGCCGGTCTGACCGGGACGGGGGTGCTGCTGCGCAAGGGCGACCCGCGGGTCCCGGCGGTGGCGGGGGCGACGGCCGCGCTGCTGGTGGCGGACGCCTGGCTCGACGTCACCACCTCGGCCGGTACGGCAGGGCAGGGCGCGGCGGTGCTGATGGCGCTCGCGGCGGAGCTGCCGCTGGCGGTGGCCTGCGCGGTGGTGGCCGCGCGGCGCACCGCCTGACCGGCGGCCGGGGTGGCGTGCCCGACTACTCGATGACGAGCTCGACGGGGATGTTGCCCCGGGTGGCCTTGGAGTAGGGGCAGACCTCGTGGGCCTGCTTGACCAGCAGGGTGCCGGTCTCGCCCTCCAGGTGGGCCGGGAGCTCGACGCGCAGGGTGACGGCGAGGCCGAAGCCGCCGGAGTCCTGGCCGATGGAGGCCTCCGCGGTGACGGACACGTCACCGGTGTCGACCTTCGCCTGCCGGCCGACCAGGCCGAGGGCGCTGGCGAAGCAGGCGGCGTAGCCGGCGGCGAAGAGCTGCTCGGGGTTGGTGCCCTGGCCGTTGCCGCCGAGCGCCGGGGGCATGGCGAGGGGCAGGTCGATCTGGCCGTCGGAGCTGACGGCGCGGCCCTCGCGGCCGTTGGCGGTGGCGACGGCGGTGTACAGCGCGTCCATCGGGAGGTCCTTTCGCAGGGGCGGGGCGGCCGGTGGCCGACCCTCGACCACAAATAGAGCACACAATTCAGTTGTGCACAACTCAATGGCTCACAAGGAGGCTCCGGTACACTGGGACGCATGACCGAGCAGCCCGCCGACATCCTGCGCGAACCCCTTCGCGACGAGGACTTCCTCCGCCTGGACGGACAGATCTGCTTCGCGCTGGGCGCCGCGAACCGCGCCTTCGGGGGGCTCTACCGGGTCGTCCTGAAGGACCTGGGGCTGACCTACCCCCAGTACCTGGTGATGCTGGTGCTCTGGGAGCACGGCACGATGCCGGTCAAGCAGCTCGGACAGCACCTGCGGCTCGACTCGGGCACGCTCTCGCCGCTGCTCAAGCGACTGGAGGCGGCCGGCCTGATCCGGCGCGAGCGCAGCGCCGAGGACGAGCGGTCGGTGCACGCGGTGCTCACCGAGGAGGGCTCGGCCCTGCGCGGGCGGGCCGTGGAGGTGCCGCGCCGGATCGCCCGGGCGACCGGGTTCGAGCTGGGCGAGATCCGCGAGCTCCAGCAGCGCCTGGGCCGCCTCACGGCCGCCCTGGACGCCGCCGTCGAATCGGCCGACGCCGCTCCCCGGGACTGAAGCCGGGCGCGGGGCCGACAGGTCGGCAGCCGCGCCGGCCGGACCGGCGGCCGGGATCAGGAGGCGGGGTCGCGCTCCATGACGGGGCGCAGCCGCCCCAGCAGCGCGTAGAGGGTGGCGCCCTCCGCCTCGTCCAGCGCGTCCAGCGCCCCGTGGGTGGCCTGCATCTCCTCGCGCACCCGGCGCATCACGTCGCGCCCCTCGTCGGTCGCCACGACGTTCTTGACCCGACGGTCGCGCGGCTCGGGCTCGCGCCGCACCAGCCCGCGCACCTGGAGCCGGTCCACGATCCCCGTGACGTTCGAGGCGTCGCAGGCCAACAGGGCGGCGAGGCCGCGCATCGGCACGGGTCCGTCGAGCTGGGCGAGGACCTTGGCCTGCGTGGAGGTGAGCCCGTGACGGGCGGCCGCGGCGGCGAAGTCGCGCCACTGGGCGGTACCGATGGCCGCGAGGAGTTCCAGCAGTTCCAGCTTGGTGGGGCGGTGCGGTGCGGTGGTGCTCATGGGCCGCGAGCCTAGCCGAGGATCGTTGACATTATCAACCTTTTACTTGACCACCTTAACTATCTCTGGCTACCTTCACCGAAGTACTTGATGACATAAAACATCTGCGTTCTGAAGCATTGAGAAGGTCCACCGCCATGAGCTCCGCCGCATCCGCCCCCGCCGAAGCGAGGAAGGGCAACGAGACGGTCATCGTCTTCGCCCTGAGCCTCGCCGCCATGGTCGTGTCGATGATGCAGACCCTGCCCGTACCGATCCTGGGCCTGATCCGCAACGACCTCGGCACCTCCACCGCCAACGTGAGCTGGGTGACCACCGCCACCCTGCTCTCCGCCGCCGTCTTCACCCCGCTGCTCGGCCGCTTCGGCGACCAGCACGGCAAGAAGCCCACCCTGGTGGCCGTCCTCGGCGTGATGGTGGCGGGCTCCGTGGTGGCCGCGCTGGCGACCTCCCTGCCCCTGCTGATCCTGGGCCGGGTGCTCCAGGGCGCCGCGACCGCGATCTTCCCGCTCGCGCTGTCCGTGCTCCGCGAGGAGGTCCGGCCGCAGAAGCTGCCGGGTGCCATGGCGCTGGTCAGCGGCACGCTCGCGTTCGGCAGCGGCCTGGCGCTCGTCGCCACCGGCCTGCTGACCTCCGGCGAGGGCGCCGACTACCGCAACGCCTTCTGGATGGCGACCGGCTTCGCCGTCGTGGCCCTGCTGGCCGTCCTCTTCCTGGTCCCCGCCACCCGGCACAAGACCGGCGGACGCACCGACTTCCTCGGCGCGCTGACCCTCGGCATCGCCCTGCTGCTGCTCCTGCTGCCCATCTCCCAGGGCCACGAGTGGGGCTGGTCCTCCGCCCGCACCCTGGGCAGCTTCGCCGGCGCCGCCGTGATGACGGCCGTCTGGGTCCTGGTCGAGCGCAAGGTCGCCGAGCCGCTCGTCGACATGAAGATGTTCGTCCACCGCCCGGTGCTGATGGCCAACCTGGCCGGCATCCTCGTCGGCTTCGGCATGTTCGCGAACTTCCTGGGCGTCTCCTACCTCGTCCAGATGCCCGAGAAGCTCACCGGCTACGGCTTCGACGCCTCCATCCTGCGCGCCTCCGTCCAGTTCCTGCTGCCCGGCGCGATCGTCTCGCTGCTCGCCTCCCCCGTCGGCGGCCAGCTGGTGCGCCACCGCGGACCCCGCCTCGCCCTCGCCGTGGCCGCCGCGCTCGGCGCCGTCGGCTTCGGCTGGCTGGCGCTCGACCACGGCCACACCTTCTCGGTGATCGGCGCGGGCCTCGTAGTCGGCGCGGCCGTCAGCTTCGGCTACGCCGCCATGCCCGCGGTCATCATGTCGAGCGTCCCGCACCACCAGAGCGGCATCGCCAACGGCATCAACTCCATCTCCCGCTCCACGGGCAGCGCGATCGGCAGCGCCATCGTCACCACGATCCTCGCGTCGAAGACCGTCGAGCACCTGCCCGAGGGCGTCCCGCCGCTGCCCGCCGAGTCCGGGTTCACCCTCACCTTCTGGATCGGCGCCGCCGCCTTCGCCCTGGTCGCGCTGATCAGCTGGCTGGGACTGCGTTCCGGCCACGGCCCGCGCGTGGTCCGGTCCGCCGCCGCGGCCCCCGCGCCGTCGAAGGCCGCGGAGCCCGCCGAAGCCGTCTGACCTCCCGTCAAGCCCCTCCCCCGCCGCCCCCGGTCCCCTCGGACCGGGGGCGGTGGCGTATCCCGGAGGCCCTGCCCGGAGCCCTCCCGCCCGCGTTGTCAGTGGGGCTCGCTAGTCTCCCCGCATACCGCAGCCCGACAGGCGTCCGCGCCTTGTTCCGGGCTGCACAAGACCATTTTCGGACAGGCGGAGGGGCGCGCGCTGATGGGCTGGCTGGCGTTGGACGAGGGGTACGAGATCTCCCTCGTGGAGGGGAAGGTCGCGGTACGGCGGCCCGGGGGACGGCAGTTGAAGGCGCTGCCGAAGGCACTGCGCGACCACCCCGAGGTGGACCGGCTGCGCCGGCTCGCCGAGTGGCTGGAGCGGCACCAGGCGGCCTGCGTGGCCCAGGTGGACACCTGGATGGTGTCCTCGCTGCCGGTCCCGACCGAACTGCTCGCCCGGGTCTGGCCCGACGGGGCCTGGCAGGCCGCGCTGCGCGACCTCGCGGTGGTCCCCGACAGCGACCCCGACGAGGTGGGCTTCCTGCGCGACGCCACCGCCGGCGGCGAGCTGAAGGTGGTCAACCTCGACGGCGAGACCGTACGCCTCTCCCCGCGCACGGTGACCCTGCCGCACCCCGTGCTGCTGCCCGACCTGGACGACGTACGGGAGTTCGCGGCCGAGCTGGACATCACCCAGCGGGTCGAGCAGATCCACCGGCCCACCTGGGCGAAGCCCGCGGACCTGGAACCGGCCGCGACCGAGGTGCGCGACTACGCGGGCGGGGTGTACCCCACCCGGTTCGGCCTCGCCGCCCGCGCCACGAACCTCGGCTACCGCGTCTCCGGCGGCTACGCCACCTGCAAGGTGCGGGACTCGGGCCGGGCCGTGGAGGCCGCCGTGTGGATCGGCGAGCCCTACTGGGACGACGAGACCGCCACCGGGGCGCTGAACTGGCACGACGAGGACGGCCGGGCGGTACGCCTCGGCGAGGTCGGACCGGTGGCCTGGTCCGAGGGCATGCGGATGGCCGCGGCGCTGTACGCCGGGCGCAGGATCGAAGAGGGCGGGGACCAGGCGTGAGCACCACCGACACCACCGACACCACGGGCACGGCCGGGCGCGCCCCGGCCGGAGCCGCCGAACTGCTGGCGGCGGGCGCCGTCCTGCCCGCCGGCACCGCCGGGGCGGGCGCCTCGGCCGTCCCCCTCACCGCGCGGGCCTACCGCCACCCGGCCCTCGGGGACGGGCGCGTCGTGGTCCGCCTCGCCGCGGCCGAGCTCGGTGCCGCCGAGGACCTGGCCGCCGGCTTCCTGGGCCTCGTACCGGACGGCGAGCCGCAGGTCGTCGGCCTCGGCCGGCGCCAGGCGCTCGGCTTCCCGGAGTGGGTGCTGGTGCACCACCCCGAGGACGGTCACCACGCGCTGGCCGTGGTCCCCGAACTGGACCGGCTGGCCCGCCAGGCCAAGACCAAGCCCAAGGCCGCCCTCGACGCCTGCACCGAGCTGGCCGACCGGCTCGCCGCGTCCGTCCCGCACTTCCTGCCCGTCTTCTACGAGCAGGCCGCGCGCGTCTTCCTCGCCGTCGAGAACACCACGTACGCGGCCCAGCTGTTCGGCCGGGCCCGCACCAGCGAGGCCCGCTACGGGCTGGCCGTCGACGAGGACCGGCTCGACGCCGTCTTCCTGGAGTTCGCCCTGGCCGGCGCCCTGCCGGTGAAGGTGCTCACCGGCTACGGCAAGGAGCTGGCCCAGCGGGTCTCCCCCACCGAGGCCTTCGAGCGCTTCCGGCGCCTGTGCGTACGCCGCACCGCGGGCGGGCTCGCGCCCTCCGCGCAGGCCGCCGCCGAGCTGCGCCGACTGGCTCGCGCCGCCGGGCTGACCGGCAGCGTGCCCGAGCAGGAGTACCTCGCCGAACTGCTGCCGCTGCCCGCCACCCTGCGCGCCGCGGCCGGCTGGTGGAAGGCCCACCGCACGGCGCTCGTCGCCCTGGCCAAGCGCGTGCCCGCCGTACGCGGGACCCTGCTCGGCATCACCCCCTCCGGCGGCGGAAACGCCGGGGAACTGGCCGGCCTGTGGCTGGAGGTGCTGGAGGAGTCCGGCGCCACCGCCGGGCTGGCGGACCCCGGCCGGCCGGCCGAGGAGCGCCCGGCCGACGGCACCGCGGGCTGGCTGGAGCGCTTCCACACCGCCCGGCACACCGGCTGGGGCACCCCGCCGCCGCTGCCCGGGCTGCTCCCGCTGATCGACCGCTGCGCCGGCGTGCTACGGGCCGAACTCGCCCTGCCGGGGCGGGAGGAGGGCCTGCGCCTGGGCCTCCAGGACGTGGACCTGCTCGACCTGCTGCTCTCGTACGGCCTGACCGTCGCCGCCCCCGGGTCGAACGAGGTGCTGGGCCTGGACGGCTGGGCCCGCTCCGCCGAACGGCGCGACCTGCGGGCGCTGTGCGCGGACGAGCGGATGCGTCCGGCCTTCTTCCGCACCCTGGACCGCTTCAACACCCACATGTCGGGCGACCGGGGGACCGTGCGGCTCCTCGCCGGGACCCCCGGCAGCGCCCCGCTGGTGGCCGAGTGGGTCCGCCGGGTGGCCGGCGAGTCCACGGCCGCGGCGCTGCCGGAGCTGCCGGAGGCACTGCGCCGGCTCACCTGGCTGCCGTCCGAGGCCCTGGCCCTCGCCCCCGAGGAGGTGTCCCGGGCCGCCTCCGCCGACCTCGGCGAGGTCCTGGCCCGCACCCTGCGGGGCGGCCTGTTCGAGGAACTGGTCTGGCCGGCCTGGGAGGCCGCCGTCACCGAGCTGTCCCCCGGCCGCGGCCGCACCCGGCTGACCGTGATGGACGCCTGGCCGTACGTCATCGTCGCCAACTCCACGCAGGTCCGCGTGATCGACGCCGACTCCACGGTGCTCAGCCACGACCTGCGGGTCCCGCCGGGCGACCGCCACAACCACGGCTTCCACTACACCGACGGCGACCTGCTCGTCTTCTGGGCCTCCTACGACGGCCCGGTCCAGGGCTACTGGCTGAGCGCCCCCGACGACGTCCTCACCCTGGACTCCGCCGCCAACTGCTGGTCGGTGCGGTCCGAACACGTCACCCTGGCACTGCCCGGCGGGGGCCGCACCACCGGCGGCTCCGCCCCGCTGCACAAGGGCGACAGCAGACTGCCCGCCGAGCAGGCGGTCATCACCGACGGGACCTCGTACTGGGTGTGGGACCAGGGCGGACGCCCGGGCGACTGGGGCTGGGCCGAGTACGACCCGGCCACGGGCGCGGTCGGGCGGCGCTCCCTGCCGCGCTTCCTCGCCGATGCCCTGGACGGCCACCCGGCCGGCAGCGTGCTGAACGACCACGTCGGCCAGAACTGGCTGCGGCCCACCCCCGCCGTCGAGGGCTCCGTGCTGGGCGCGCCCGTGGACGGACTGCTCGGCTGGCGGGTCGTGTACCGGCGCGGTGAGGGCTGGCACGGCTCCGACAACACCGGACGCGCCGTCACCGTGCGCGAGGGCGGCCCCCTGCCGCGCGCGGCCGTCGCCTTCCCCGGCGACGACCGGCCGCGCGCCGTCTCCCAGGACTGGCGGACCCTGGCCCTCACCGACCCCGAGGGCGCCGTCACCTGCCGGGTCACCTCCGACCACAACGGCGGCCTCTACTGGACCGGCCACACCGAACTCCCCAAGCTCGCCTACTGGTACTGCCTGCGGCCCCGCGACCCCGAGGGCTCGGCCGTGCTGCGCGCCATGGACGGGCGGGCCGCCGGGGCCCTGCTGGCCGCCGCCGCACAGGCGGAGAAGCGCACGGACCTCCCGGCGCTGGTCGCCGCGGCCCTGCCCGCCGTCACCGCGCCCGCGCTGATCGGCGGAGTGGTCGACACCCTCCGCTCCGCACTGACCCAGCGCAAGGCCCTGGAGAAGGTGGCGCAGGCGCTCAAGCCGGCCCCCGAGCGGCCGAAGGATCCGGTCCGGAAGGGCCCGGCCGACCAGCTCCTCGACCGCGCGCTGCACGGGCTGACCGGCACCCCGTACCACCGCCACTTCGGCGGGGACTCCGACGGGACGTACCGCCTCCTGCGCTCCCTGGCGGCGGGCGTCGCCTTCACCGCGGCCGAGGCGGTGCCGGGCCTGCTGCACGTGGATACCCCGAAGATCGCCCACTCCTCCTTCCCCTGGGCCGGACTGTTCCTGGACGCCCCCGCCGCGGTCGCCTACCGCGCGGTCGTCACCGGGGAGACCACCGAGGAGGAGCGGGCGGCACTGCTGCGGCTGCTCGCCGAGGTGGACGCCCTGGGCCTGGCCTCGGCCGCCGCGTCGGCCGAGCGGTGGCGGCGCGTCCGGGTGCGGATCGACACCGCCCACCTGCTGGGGGCCGACGGCCGCGAGCGCGGCCGGGGCGGCCGCCACCGCGCCGTGCTCCCGCTCGGCGGCGGCGCCCTGCTCGCCCTCAACGAGCAGACCAGGGACTTTCCGAAGGCCCGTGAGTTCGACGCGCTGCTGCACGACCCGGCGGGCGCCTTCGCCGTGCCCGCCCCCTACACCCTGTCCGGAACGGCCGAAACCGCCGGCGACCGCGGACGCGGCGCGGACTGGGCCGCCGCCTTCCTGAAGGAGGCGGCCGAGCGCGGCCCGGCGCCCTGGTTCCCGGAGGCCGCCGAGGAGTTCGCGCGGCTCACCGGGGTCTCGTCCGCCGTGGCCCGGATGGTCCTCGCGGGACTGCCGTACCTGGACACGTACGAGCGCTCCTTCCTGCCCGCCGGGCTGCGCGACACGCTCCGGCTGAAGGCCGGCGACGCCGTCAACGCCCGCGACGACCTCAAGGAGCTCGCCGTGGAGGTCCGGCGCGCCCTGGTCGCGGCCCTGCTGCCCGCCGACCCGGCGCGGCTGTGGACGGACGGCCCGGACGCGGCCGCCGCCGCAGGGGTGTGGAACGAGCGCGTGGGCCGCCGTACGCCCGTGCCCGAGTGGCTGCTCGCCGAGGCCGTCAAGGAGGTGCGCGGCGGCTGGGCCCCGCACCGGGCGCTGCCCGCGCTGCTCGACACGGCGGCGTCCGAGGTGCTGTCCTCGGACGTCGCGTGGACGGTCAAGGGCGACCACGTGGAGCCCGCCGAACCGGTGGCCCAGCCCTTCGACGCGGGAGTGCTGACCGGCGCCGCCGCCCTGACGGCCTGGCTCGCGCACCGGCTGCCCGCCGGACACCCGGTACGGGCCTGCCTGCCGCCCGCGCTCACCGCGCTGCGCCAGCGCCTGGCCTCGCCCGAACTGCTGCTGACCGTCGGGCACTACGTCCGGCTGCCCGACTTCCGCAAGGCGGCCGGCACCCCCACCGAGAGCGGCGAGGGCTACGAGCGGTACGGCGCGGTGGTGCTGGCCACGCACGACTCGCAGCCCCGTCCCGCGGTGCGCCCCGCGCTGCTGGACTCGACCGGCTCCGACCCGTACCTGCCGCTGCTGCGCGGCACCGAACAGCAGCCGTCCGGGGCCGAGACGGCGCTGCGCCTGGTCCAGGACCCGGCGTTCGCCGCGCTGCTCGCCGACCCGGGGGAGCCCGTCGCGGGCGGCCCCGACAAGGAGGGGGCCTGGTGGCCCCAGGACCCGTCGCGCAGCGTGCCGGAGCTGGTGGCGGAGGTCTCCGGGGCGTACGGGCTGGGCGCCGACGCGGCCGCGCTGTACCTGGCGCTGCTGGCGATGCCCGACCCCACCGACCGCAACACGGCCCGCTGGACGGGCTGGAAGCCGGCCCGGCTGAAGGCCGCCCGCGCCGAACTGGCCGCCACCGACCTGGTGGTGGAGGCCAGCCGCTCCCGGGCCGGGCGCTCCCTGTTCCTGCCCGGCGGCTGGTCCGAGCCCGGTGCGCCGTTGCTGCCCGTCGAGACGTGGAAGCTGCCCATGTACGCCCTGGCGGCGGGCGGCCACCCGGCGCTGGGCGTGCTGGTGCCCGCCGAGCCGGCCGCGGAGCTGTACGGCCGGGCCTGGGCGCGGGTCCGCGGCGGCGACGTACCGCGCTTCGAGGAGCTGAAGGTGAAGCGCGCCGGCGCCCGCCGGCGCTGAGCCGCCCGGTGGGGGGCGCGGCGGTGCCGCCGCGCCCCCCCACCCCCCACCGGCCCTTCCTTCCGTTCCTTCCGTATGGCCGAACCCATGACAAGCAGAGGACCCGATACCCGATGACCGTCACCGAACAGTCCGCCCCCGCCCGGCAGGCGATGCCCGCCGAGGAGCGGTACGCCGCCGAACTCGCCTTCCTCGCCGCCCAGGACACCGGCCCCCGTCCGCCCGGCTGGGCGCTCACCCCGCGCGCGGTGGTGACCTTCGTGTGCGGCAGCGCGGGCGAGGAGCTGGCACTGCCGGGGCGTCGTGCCGGACTCCCGTCGAAGCTGGTGATCGCCCCCAAGTTCGTCGGCGAACGCGCCCTGGTGGAGCGCTGCGTGGTGACCCTGGCCGGGGAGCGCGGGCTGCTGCTCACCGGTGAGCCGGGCACCGCCAAGTCGATGCTGTCCGAGCTGCTGTCGGCCGCCGTCTGCGGCACCAGCGAGCTCACCGTGCAGGGCACGGCCGGCACCACCGAGGACGCCTTCCGCTACGGCTGGAACTACGCGCTGCTGCTCGCCCAGGGCCCCACCCCGCAGGCCCTGGTCGACTCCCCCGTGCTCCGCGCGATGCGGACGGGCCGGGTGGCGCGGGTCGAGGAGATCACCCGCTGCCTGCCGGAGGTGCAGGACGCGCTCGTGTCGATCCTGTCCGACCGGCGGGTCAGCGTGCCCGAACTGACCGCCACCGAGGACGCGGTGGTCGCGGCGGCGCCCGGCTTCACGGTCATCGCCACCGCCAACCTGCGCGACCGGGGCGTCTCGGAGATGTCCGCGGCCCTCAAGCGGCGCTTCAACTTCGAGACGGTCGGCCCGATCGCCGACCCGGACGCCGAGGCCGAGCTGATCCGCCGGCAGGCCGTCGCCGCCGTCGAGCGGGCCGGCGCCGCCTTCGGGGTCGACGACTCGGTCCTCGACGCGCTCGTCACCGTCTTCCGGGACCTGCGCTCGGGGCGCAGCGCCGAGGGCTGGGACGTGGAGCGGCCCGGCACGGTCATGTCCACCGCCGAGGCGGTCCAGGTGGCGGCCTCCCTGGGGGTATCCGCCGCGTACCTGCCGGGCGGTGACGTGCTGGACCTGCTGCCGGGGCACCTGCTGGGCGTGGTGCGCAAGGACGACCCGGCCGACCACGGGCGGCTGCTGGGCTACTGGGACGGCCCGGTCCGCCGCCGGGCCGAGGACGGCTCCGCGATGTGGCGCCGGCTGTGGGACCTGCGCGGGAGCCTGCGTTGACGCTCACCGCCGAACCGCGGGCGGCGGTGGAGGAACTGGCCGCCTGCCGCGAGCCGTACCTGCTGGGGGTGCGCCACCACAGTCCCGCGCTGGCCGCCGTGGTCCCCGCGCTGCTGGACGCGGCGGACCCCGAGGTCGTCTGCGTGGAGCTGCCGGCCGAGTTCCGGCCGTGGCTGCCCCACCTGGCCGACCCGGAGACCGTCGCGCCGGTCGCCCTGGCGGGCCTGGGGGCCGAAGGGCGCCTCGCCTTCTATCCGTTCGCGGACTTCTCCCCCGAGCTGGCGGCGATCCGCTGGGCGCGCGGGCGGGGCGTGGAGGTCGTCTGCTGCGACCTGCCGCTGTCCGACCGGGGCTGGACGCCGCAGGCCGCGCCTGCCGCCGCCGGCCCGTCGGGGGCCGGGTCCTACGCCGGGGCGCTCGCCGCGTCGGGGACCGGGCGCGAGGGCGAGGACCTGTGGGACCGGGCCGTGGAGGTCCTGGCCCCGGGCTGCTCCCCCGAGGCCGTACGCCGCGCCGCGCTCGGCGTCGGCTGGGCGCTGCGGGCCGACGCGGGCGCGGTGGCGGCGGTGGACCTGGCGCGGGAGGCCCACATGCGGGACGTGCTCGCACGCTTCGCCGGACGCCGAGTGGCCGCCGTGACCGGCGCGTTCCACTCCCCCGCCCTTGTGGCTCACGCGGGACCGGACACCAGTGGCGGGGCCGGAGCCGTGGCCGGCCCCGCGGCCGGTGCCACCGCCGTGTCGGGGACGGAGGCCGGGACCGGGACCGGGACCGGGGCCGGGGCCGGACTCACGGCCGGTGCCGAGGCGGAGACCGGGACCGATACCCGAACCGCAGCCGGTGCCGGGGCGGAGGCCGGTGCCGCAGCCGGCGCCGGCGTCGGCGCCACAGCCGGACTCGCGGCCAGGGCCGAGGCGAAGGCCGGAGCCGAGGCCACGCCCGAGGCCCGGACCGCAGCCGGGGCCGAGGCCAATGCCGCCGCCGGGTCGGGGACGGAGACCGGTGCCTCGGCCGAGGCCCGGACCGCAGCCGGTGCCGAGGCGGAGGCTGGGGCCGAGGCGGAGGCCGCCGGGTCGGGGACGGAGGCCGGGGCCGGTGCCTCGGCCGAGGCCCGGACCGTGGCCGGGGCCGGGGCCGAAGAGGAGGCTGGGGTCGCAGCCGCGCCTGCGGGCGGTGTCGGGGCCGCAGCGGGGGTGGAGGTCGGGGGGGTCGTCACCTCGTTCGTGGCGTACTCGCATGATCTGCTCGACTCCCGCTCCGGGTATCCCGCCGGGATCCGGGACCCGTTGTGGCAGCAGGCCGTCTTCGAGGCGGGCGGGGACCCGGAACGGCTGCGGGAGGCGGCCGCGGCCGCCCTCACCCGGCTGTGCCGGGAGCTGCGCCGCGCCGGGCACACGGCGGGCACCGGGGAGGCCGCCGAGACGCTGCGGCTGGCCTGCGACCTGGCGGTGCTGCGGGGGCTGCCCGCCCCCGGCCGGGGTGAGCTGCTGGAGGCAGTCACCACGGTGCTCGGGCAGGGCGAACCCCTGGGCCGGGGCCGGGCGCTGGCCCGCGCCCTGGAGGCCGTGTTCGTCGGCACGGGCCGCGGCCGGACCACCCCGCACGCCCCGCGTTCCGGGCTCGGCCCCTCCGTGGAGGCGGAGCTGGCCGCGCTGCGGCTGCCGTGTCCCGCCGACCCGGAGCCGCGCGAGGTCCGCCTCGACCCGCTGCGCTCCGAACTCGACGGGCGCCGCGAGGTGCTGCTGCGGCGGCTGCTGGTCTGCGGGGCCTCCTACGGGGAGCCCCTGGGGACGGCCGCCACCGGTGACGGCACCGCCCTGGGGAGCAAGTGGCGGCTGTCCTGGAACCCGTCCGTCCCGGCCCGCCTCGACCTGGCGGGGGTCCGCGGCGTGAGCGCCGCCCAGGCGGCCGCGGGGACGCTGCGCGACGTCGCGCGCCGCCAGGCGGCCGAAGGCGGCCCGACGGCGGGTCAGGTACTGGCCGGGCTCGACGCCGCCGCGCGCTGCGACCTGCCCGAACTGGTCGGCGTACGCATGGAGGAGATGGCGGCCGTACTGCCGGACACGGCCACCGTGGCGGAGCTCCTGGAGGCCGTGGACCTGCTGGAGGGGCTGCGCCGCGGCCACCTGCCCGGCGCGGGGGACGCGGCGCGGGCCGTCGCCGGGGAGCTGGCCGGCGAGCTCCTCGACGCGGCGCTGCGGTCCCTGCCCGGCCTCGCCGGCAGTGACGACCCCGCCGACGCGGGCGCCCTGGTGGCCCTCGCCGACCGGGCCGCCGCCCGCCGGCTGGGGCTGCGGATGGACGCCGCCCTGGCCGAACTCGCATCCGGCGCGGGCCCCCTGATGCGGGGTGCGGCCCTGGCCGTACGGGTGCTGCTCGACCTGGACCCGGCGCACGCGCTGGGTTCCCGTGCCGCCGCCTGGGTGGACGGGGCGGCCACCCCGGACGGGCGGCGCGCGCTGGCCCGCCGCCTCGCCGGGCTGCTCACCGCCGCCGGGCCGCTGCTGGGCGCCTCCCCGGCCGCCCTCACCCCGCTGCTGGACCGGGTGGACTCGCTGGCCGACGGGGCGTTCCTGGAGCGGCTGCCCGCGCTGCGCGCCGGGTTCGACGTGCTGGCCCCGGCCGCCCGGGAGCGGCTGCTGGACGTGGTCACCGAGCGGATCGGCGACCGCGTCGACCTCGCGCTGGACGCGCCGCCCGCACTGCTCGCCCTGTGGGCGGCCGCCGACGCGGCCGGTCTGGCCGCGCTGAAGGAACTGCCGCTGCCCGGTGGTCCGCCGGACACGGCGGGCGTCCCGGTCGGCGCGCCCGTCCGCGTTCCCGCCGACGCGGCGGCGCCCGCGCTCCCCGCCCGGCCCGCGCAGGAACGGCGGCTGGCGCCCGCCGACCGGTGGCGGCTGCTGCTGGGCCGTCAGCGCGACCGGCTCCCGGCCGGCGCGCGGCCCTACGCCCGCGCACTGGACGAGCTGTACGGCGCCGGGCGCGGCGAGGGCTCCTCGGACGTGGAGCGGCCCGGCTCCGGCGGCGGGGACGAGGCCTCCTTCCCGACGGCCCGCGAGTGGTCGGCGGAACTGGAGTCCCTGTTCGGCGCCGACGTGCGCGAGGAGGTCCTCGCCGACGCTGCCGGGGCGGGCCGCACCGACGTGCTGGCCCAGCTCGACCCGGCGGCGGTGCGCCCCTCCGTGGAGCTGCTGACCTCGGTGCTGTCGCTGGCCGGCGGCATGTCCGAGGCCCACCTGGCCCGGCTGCGGCCGCTGGTGCGCAGGCTCGTCGACGAACTGGCGAAGGAGCTCGCCACCCGGCTGCGCCCGGCCCTCTCGGGCGTGGCGACCCCGCGCCCGACCCGCCGGCCGGGCGGTCCGCTCGACCTGGCCCGCACCCTGCGGGCCAACCTGGCGCACACCCGGCGCCTCGACGACGGCCGGGTTGTGGTGGTCCCGGAGCGTCCGGTGTTCAGCACGCGGACGTCGAAGGAGGCGGACTGGCGGCTGATCCTGGTGGTGGACGTCTCCGGCTCGATGGAGGCGTCCGTGGTCTGGTCGGCGCTGACGGCGGCGGTGCTGGGCGGGGTGCCGACCCTGTCCACGCACTTCCTGGCCTTCTCCACCCAGGTGGTGGACCTCAGCGGCCGGGTCGACGACCCCCTCTCGCTGCTGCTGGAGGTCCGGGTCGGCGGCGGTACGCACATCGCCGCGGGCCTCGCGCACGCCCGCAGCCTGATCACCGTGCCGAGCCGCACGCTGGTCGTCGTGGTCAGCGACTTCGAGGAGGGCGGCCCCGTCGGGGGTCTGCTCGCCGAGGTGCGGGCGCTGGCCGCGTCCGGTGCCCATCTGCTGGGCTGCGCCGCGCTCGACGACTCGGGCGCGCCCCGCTACTCGGTGCCGGTGGCGCGGCAACTCGTCGCCGCCGGGATGCCGGTGGCCGCGCTCAGCCCTCTCGCCCTCGCCCGCTGGGTGGGCGACCGACTCCGTGGGGAGCCCCGATGACCAGCCCGCTGTTGCCGCCCGTCACCGCCGAGGTGGTCGCGGACGCGGTGGAGAACCTGAGCGCCCGGCTGCGCAAGAAGCTGGACGCCGCGATCGAGGGCTGCCCGGAAGGTGTCGGCGCGGACGGGGCCGTCGCCTTCCGCTTCGGCGAGGACGCGGTGGTCACCCTGCGTCCGGGGCCGTCGGGGGCGGTCACGGAACCCGGACAGGCCGTCTGCGGCTGCCTGCTGGCGCCGCGCTGCCTGCACCGGGCGGCCGTACTGGGGGCCGCGCCGCTGGCCGAGCCGTCGCCCGAGGACCCGGACGGGCCCTCGGCCGGGGAAGGCCCCGGTGAACGGGACGGGGCCGGAGCCGCGTCGGACGCGCGGCCCGAGGGGGACGCGCCCGCACGGGCGACGCCGGGGCCGGCCACGGCGCCGGGTTCCGGGCCGGACGCCGGAGCCGGTGCCGGGGCCGGGGCCGGCTCGGGCTCCGGGGACGCGGGCCGGGAGGCCGACGCACCGCCGACGCCGGCCCAGGTGCGGGCCGGGGCCGCGCTGTGGGCCGTGGCGGCCGAGGCGCTGGCCGCCGGTGTCGTCGCCGGGGGCGCGGTGGCGCAGGCCGAACTGCTGCGCGCCGCGCACACCGCACGGCTCGCGGGGCTGCCGCGCGCGGAGGCCGCCGCCCTGCGCGTGGTACGGGGACTGCGGGCGGCGCGGGAGCGCCGGGCCGGCCAGCGGCTCACCGACCTGGCCGCCGCCTTCGCGGAACTGCTGCGCACCGCCGCGCTGCTGGCGTCCGGGACGGGCGGTCCCGGGCTGACGGGCGGCGGCCGGCGCGCCTACGCCGCCGGGGGCGGCATCCGCGTCCACGGCCTGTGCCGGGAGCCCGTGCTCACGGCGACGGGCTACGGCGGTGTGGTCACCCACCTGCTGGGCGCGGACGGCGTCCGCTACACGCTGTCGGACGTCCGCCCGGGCGGGCTCGCCCGCGCCCGGGGCGCGGGGGCCGCCTCCGTGGCCCTGGGCGGGGCCGCCCTCGACCACGCGGGGCTGGCGCGCGGGGGTCTGCGCATCACCGGGGCGACGGTCTCCGCGGACGGGCGGCTCGGTGCCGGGCGCGGGGTCCGGGCGGTGCCGGCGCCGGGCGCGGCCTGGGACGAGGAGCCGCTGGCCGCGCTGTTCGCCCGCCCGGCGGCCGAAGCCGTACGGGAACTCCTGGCGCGGGACGCCGAACCGGGCCTGCTGGGCTGCGACGTCCAGGTGGTCGGCGCGGCCGGCGAGCACCTGCTGGTGCGGGAGCTCCGCGCGGACGCGCCGCTGCTGCGGCTGCGCCCGGCGCATCCGCACCCGGAGCTGGCGCACACCGCCAACCTGCGCCGCCTGGCCGGGCATCCGGGGCTGGCGATGCGCGTCCTCGGCCGCCCGGACCCCGACCGGGCCGCCACCCTGAGCCCGCTCGCTGTGGGGCCGGTGCCCGGGGCGGAGCACACGCTGCGGCTGCCGCCGGAGTGGCGCGACCGGGCCGACCTGGGCTACGACCGGCTCCAGGGCAGTCACTTCCCGGACGGCGGGGCTGCCGCAGGGGTGGTGGCCGCCGGCGGGCCGGGTCCGGACCCGGTGGCCGACTCACCGCTGTGGCGGGTGCGGCGGCTGCTGGAGACGGGTGTGGCCGGCGGCCGCCGGGCGGTGGCGGAGACCGGCCGGGGACCGGAGCCCCTCTCCGCGTACGGGCCGCTGCGCCGGGCCGGGTTCGGGACGGCGGCCGACCTGGCGGGCACGCTCGTCGCGGAGGCCGGGCGCCGCCCCCGCGACGCCTTCGGCCGGCTCACCGAGCCCTCGTCGGAGGGCTACGCCTGGGCCTGGCTCGCGGCGTCCGCCCACCTGGAGGCCGCCCACCGATCCCTGGTGGCCGCCTCCTGGGACTGATCCGGCGCGGGGAACGGGTCGGCAACTGGCGGGCGCCATCGTCCGATTGTTCCCGATCCGTTCCCGACGGCGGGGGTGGTGCGTGGTTGGATGTCCGGTTATGGGTAGTCTTCCCGGGTCAGTTCGCGAAGCGTCTCGTCCGGGGTGGGGTCATGAATCGTCACACAGGTGTACGCGGCGGGGTGGTGGCCGTGGCGCTGCTGCTCGGTGTGAGCGGGTGCGGGGGCCCGGGGAACTCCGGGGACGGCAAACCGGCGGGGAAACCTGGCGGTGCCAGCCCCTCCGCTTCGGCGCCGGCCCCCGCGTCCTCCCCGTCGGCGCCCCCTCCCGCGGGCGACGCCAAGCCCGCCTCCGGGGACGTGCTGCCGGGGATGGTGGACGCGGCCTCCGCCCGGACCCAACTGGCCGCCCTCACCACCGGCAAGCCCGGCACGATGGCCGGGTACAGCCGGGACAAGTTCACCCACTGGGCCGAGCAGGGCAACAAGTGCGACACCCGCGAGACCGTACTGGGGCGTGACGGGGCGAACGTCGCACAGGACTCCGAGTGCCGCGCCGTCTCGGGCAGCTGGAAGAGCCTGTACGACGGGGTCTCGGTCAACGAGGCCTCGAAGCTGGACATCGACCACATGGTGCCGCTGGCCGAGGCCTGGCGGTCCGGCGCGGCCCGCTGGGACGCCGCGAAGCGCAAGGCCTTCGCCAACGACCTGACGCGGCCGCAGCTGCTGGCCGTCTCGGCCGCGTCCAACCGCTCCAAGGGCGACCAGAGCCCCGACCTGTGGCAGCCGCCGGACCGGTCGAGCTGGTGCCAGTACGGGCGGGCCTGGACCACCGTGAAGTCCCACTACGGCCTGACCGTCACCGAGGCCGAGAGGGCCATGCTCACCACCATGATCGACACCTGCGCCTCATGACCGCTCCCCGGCAGTGGCAGGACGAGGTCCTCGCGGGTCCCGGCGGCGCCATGACCGACGAGGTCGGCGTCATCACGGGCCCGCTCACGCTGCGCACCACCGGCGGGGCGGACGGGAAGGTCCGCTTCGACATCCAGTACACGGACGCGGACGAGTGGTACACGCTCACCGGCAGCCCCGTGGCCCACGGCGATCCCCGGGCCCTGCACGAGGCCGCGCTGCGCGCGGTCCGCGCCGGTGGCGGGGCCTGCGCTCCACCCCCGGGCCCGGCGGACCCGTTGGGCCGGTCGGGTGACCGGCGATAACTCCTGGGCCGGGAGGCAGTTGGTCAGGTCGTCCCGCCGGGGACAGCACATGCGACAGAAGGATCCTCACGATGCTCAAGAAGTTCATGGCCACCGCCGCCGTCACCGCCTCCGTCCTGGGTGCGGGCGCCCTCACGGCATCCCCGGCGATGGCGATCGGCAATGACAACGGGATCAACACGGTCAACGGCAACAACGCCGACCAGATCTACGGAAACCAGGAGACCTCGGGCAAGATGAGCCCGCAGCTCTCGGCGGTCCAGGGCTCCCTGAACAAGCTCTGCGTCGGCCTGCCGGCCAAGGTCAACGTCCAGTCCGTGCTGGCCCTGATCAACATCGGCGTCCAGGACATCCCGATCGCCTCCAACCCGCAGAACCAGCAGTGCACCGAGAACTCCACCCAGGCCAAGGGTGACGAGACCCTCTCGCACATCGCCGAGAACATCCCGGTCCTGTCCGGCAACCTCTCGGCCGGCAGCTGACCCAGCGGCCCCGGAGCGGCGTGGCGGTCGGACCGCCACGCCGCTCCGGCACGTCCGGGCCCGTCCCGGCACGATCCGGCCCGTCCCGGCACGATCCTGCCCGACCCGGCTCCGAGGGCAAAGGATTTGGTCTAGACCTTGACAGGTCCAGACCACTATCGGTTCAGTGGCGGTAGTTGTCGCCCCCCACCTCCCCGCGACAATTCCCCCCACCTCAGGAGCAGTTACGTGATACGCACGCTTCGCCGCCGCACCCTCTCCCTCACCGCGGCCGTCGCCGCCACCCTGGGCCTCGCCGTCGCCCTGCCCGCCTCGCCCGCCGCCGCGGCCCCCGCCTGCGCCGGGGCCTGGAGCTCCTCCGCCGTCTACACGGGCGGCGCGAGCGCCTCGCACGGCGGCCACAACTGGCAGGCGAAGTGGTGGACCCAGGGCGAGACGCCCGGCACCACCGGCCAGTGGGGCGTCTGGTCGGACCAGGGCGCCTGCGGCGGCGGGGGCCAGGACCCCGACCCCGGCACCGGCAACCCGTCCGGCTTCGTCGTCAGCGAGGCCCAGTTCAACCAGATGTTCCCGAACCGGAACCCGTTCTACACCTACAACGGCCTGGTCGCGGCGCTCTCCGCGTACCCCGGCTTCGCCAACACCGGCGACGACACCGTCAAGCGGCGCGAGGCGGCCGCCTTCCTCGCGAACGTCTCGCACGAGACGGGCGGCCTGGTGTACATAGTGGAGCAGAACACCGCCAACTACCCGCACTACTGCGACGCCTCCCAGCCCTACGGCTGTCCCGCCGGCCAGGCCGCGTACTACGGCCGCGGGCCCATCCAGCTCAGCTGGAACTTCAACTACAAGGCGGCGGGCGACGCCCTCGGCATCAACCTGCTCGCCAACCCCTACCTGGTGGAGCAGGACCCGGCCGTCGCGATGAAGACGGCGCTCTGGTACTGGAACACCCAGAACGGCCCCGGCACGATGACCGCGCACGCGGCCATGGTCAACGGCGCGGGCTTCGGCGAGACCATCCGCTCCATCAACGGGGCCCTGGAGTGCAACGGCGGGAACCCGGCGCAGGTCCAGAGCCGGGTGAGCAAGTACCAGAGCTTCACCCAGCTGCTGGGGGTCACCCCGGGCAACAACCTGAGCTGCTGACGGCGCGCGGGCCCCGGCCCGCCGTCCCGGCTCACTCCCGGCTCACTGGCCGCGCAGCGCCGTGGCCAGCTGGGCACGGGAGCGGACGTCGAGCTTCTGGTAGATCCGGGTGAGCCGGGCCTCCACCGTCTTGACGCTCAGGAAGAGCTTCGCCGCCGCCTCCTGGTTGCTCGCTCCCCCGGCGACCAGGAGGGCGAGCCGGGCCTCCGCCTCGGTCAGGGCCGCCACCCCGGGGTGCGGCCCGCAGCTCTCGGGGGCGTTCTCCCGGGCCAGGTCCAGCCAGGGCCCGGCCCCGGCGGCCTCGAACAGCTCGGCGGCGGCCCGCAGGGCGGCCCGGGCGGGGGCGCGTCGGCGGCGCCGGCGTTCCACGCGGGCCAGCGCGAGCAGGGTGCGGCCGTGTTCGAGGGGGAGTCCGAAGGCGCCGAACCGCTCGGCGGTGGCCTCGAGCAGGGCGACGGCCGCCTCCGGCTCGCCCCGCGCGGACAGGCACAGCCCGCGGGCCCGGTCCAGGGCCGCGAGCACGGTGGTGCGGCCGAGGGAGCGGGCGACCGGGGCGACCCGGTCCAGCAGCCCGGCGGCCTCCCCGGGCGCGTCGGCGGCGACCAGCGCCTCGGCGAGCTCCCCGTGCCAGCGCAGTACGGAGGGGTCCACCACCTGCTGGGCCTCCTCCAGGGCGGCGACCCGGCTGAGGGTGGCGACCGCCTTCGCGGCCTCGCCGGTGGCGAGTTCCACGGTGCCGAGCGCGTACAGCCCCCGGGACAGGAAGACCTGGTCGCCCTCCTCCTCGGAGGCCCGGATGCCGCGGCGGGCGTACGCGGCGGCGCGGGCGAAGCTCCCGCCGGCGGCCTCGGCGGTGGCGGCCACGTACCAGGCCGGGCCGGGTGAGAGGCCCGCCTCGATGGTGAGCTCCAGGGCGCGGCGGGCGTGTGCGGTGCCGCGGACGCAGCGGCCGCGCCGCAGTTCGGCCTCCGTCATGCTGCGCAGCACCTCGAAGACGTCCTCGGCGGAGCCGGTGCGCTGCACGGCGGGGAGCAGGACGAGGAGCTGGCGGCGGGCGTCGGTGAGCCGGTCGTCGAAGAGGGCGTGGCGGACGGCGAGGAACTGGGGGGCGTTGCGCATGCCGAGGGGGACCTCGGGGGCGGGCAGGGCGAGGGCCTCGGCCAGGATGTCCTCGGCGTCGGGGTCTCCGAGGATGCGTCCCATCCGGGCCCGGACGGTCAGGGCCATGGCTTCGGCGACCTGGTCCCCCCCGGCCTTCGCGAGTGCTCCGGCCTCGGCGGCGGCGTCGCGGGCGCGGACGGGGTCGCCGTCGCCGATGTTGTGCTTCCAGGCGATCCGCAGCTGGACGGCGGCCTGCAGGGAGGGGTCCCCGGCGGCGTCGGCGACGGCGTGGGCGATGGTCTCGTCGAGGTCGGCCAGGGCCTGCCCGGCGGCGTCGATCACCGCGAGCCGGGCCCGTACCCGCTGGGCGGGCGAGGCGTCGCGGGCGAGGACGGCGCGGGTGGCGCGGCGGGCGAGGTCGGCGCGGCCGGCCCAGCCGGCGTCCTCGGCGGCGCCGACGAGGCGGGCGAGCTCCTGCCGCGGGAGGGCGGCGGGGGTGCGTTCGGCGGCGAGCAGCCCGAGCTCGGCGGCGAGGGCCCGCTGCCCCCGGCGGCGGCAGGCGTCGGCGGCCCGGGTGATCTCGGCGGCGAGGTCCGCGTCGGGGGTGTCGACGGCGAGCGCGCGGTGGCGCACGGCCTGGACCGGGTCGTCCACGGCGGCGGCGAGCGCGGCGTGCCCGGCGGCCCGTTCGGGCCAGCCGGCGTCGGCGGCCAGGGCGGCCGGCAGGGCGCCGGCGGTGAAGGCGACGGTGCCGTCCTCGGTGACGGTGACCAGTGCGGCCCGTTCGGCCTGCGCGAGTTCCGCCTCGGCGTCGGGGCGTCCGGCCCGGCGGAGCAGGGCGGTGGTGGGGCGGGCGGCGAGCGCGGCGAGCAGCAGGGTCGGGCGGGTCCGGCCGGGGGCCGCGGCGAGGAGGCGGCGGGCGACCTCGCGGGCCTGGCCGGTGACGGGCAGGGTGTCGGCGTGGTGGGCGCAGCCGCCCTGGCCGGCGGCTTCGGCGAGGGAGTGGCCGAGGGCGAGGGCGAGGCGGGGGTTGCCGCCGCTGGCCTGGTGGATGCGGCCGGCGAGGCGGGCGGGCAGTCCGTGGCGGAGCAGGAGTTCGGCGACCTCGTCGGCGCCGAGCGGGGGGACGTGGACGACGGGGGTGCCGGGGCCGCAGAGGGATTCGGCGACGGGGTCGGCCTGGACGCATTCGGCGGCGAGGACGCGGACGTGCGGCGGGGTCAGGCGCAGGACGAAGCGGAGCAGGTCGGTGCTCTCGGGGTCGAGCCACTGGGCGTTGTCGAGGACGAGCAGGACGGGGCCGGGGGCGGCGAGGCTGCGGAGCACTTCGACGACGGCCAGGCGCAGGGCTACGTGGTCGCGGCCGGCGCGGGGGGCGTCGGCCTCGCGGCGGAGCAGGGCGACGGCGGTGCGCTGGGGTCCGGCGAGGCGGTCGAGGGTGGTGCGGGGGACGGAGGCGAGGAGGGCCGCGGCGGCGGCCTCGGGTATCTCCCGGTCGCAGGCTTCGGGGGCGAGGCGCAGGACGGTTTCGCGCCGCCGGGCGGCGGCGGCCGCGACGGCCCGTGCCACCTCGGTCTTTCCCGACCCGGCGCAGCCCGTGAGGACGGCGCGGCCGTGCGTGGTCAGCGCGCGGTCGACCGCCTCGATGAGTGCACCGTGTCCGACGTTGGTGTCAGCGTTCCCCGTCGCCGCCACGCACAGCCACCAGCCTTTCGCGCCCCTGCTCCTGTGCCCTTCCTGTGAGACGCGACAATACGAGGTCAGCCCCCCGACGGACCCGGATTGTGACGCAGAATTCAGTCAGGCGGCAGGAATGCGCGGCGGGTCTGCCGGTACGGGAGGTACCGGCAGACCCGCGCACTGGATTGGTCCGTACCATCGGTCCGTCAGAACGGAGTTGGGGGGCTCCGCCGGGACCGGTGCGGGACCGGGGTCAGAAGCCGAGGCTCCAGGAGTCGATCTTGCCGGTGTCGCCGCCCGCGTTGTCGTTCACACGGAGCTTCCAGGTGCCGTTCGCGACCTCGGAGGAGGCGTTGACGGTGTAGGTCTGGTTGATGTTGTCCGTGCTGCCGCCGGCCCGGTTGTGCAGGGTGTAGACGGTGCCGTCGGGGGCGACCAGGTCGACCTTCAGGTCACCGATGTAGGTGTGCGCGATGTTCACGCCGACCTGGAGGTTCGCCGGGGCGTTGCCGGTGACACCGGTGACGGTGATCGGGCTCTCGACCGTGGTGTTGTCGCCGATGGCGACGTCCGCGGTGTTCTCGAAGGCCGGGGTGGGCTGGGTCGAGGTCACGGCGTTGACGGTCGCGGTGGCGTCGGCGAGGCCGGTGCCGCAGCCGCCGGTGCAGGTGCCGGCCAGCGGGCGGGCGTTGGCCTTGATGGCCGACTCGATCTGCGCCGGGGTCAGCGAGGGCTTGGCCGCGACGAGGAGGGCGGCGAGGCCCGCGACGTGCGGGGCGGCCATGCTGGTGCCCTGGTACGGCTTGTAGATCTCGGCGCCGGGGGTGGTGGTGCCCGCGTTCAGCGTGGAGAGGATGCCGTTCTCGGGGGTGGTGACGGTGCCGGGCGTGTCGGTGGCGCGGCGGGTCTCACCGCCCGGGGCGGCGACGTCGATGATCGCGCCGTAGTTGGAGTAGAAGGAGCGGTCACCGGTGCGGTTGCTGGCGGCGACGTTGATCACGTTGTTGCAGCTGGCGGGCGAGAAGCCGGCCGCGTCCGCGTTGCTGTTGCCGGCGGCGACCACGACGGTGGTGCCGCGGCCGACGGCCGCGTTGATCGCGTTCTGGTAGCTCGCGGTGCAGGCGCCGGAGCCGCCGAGGCTCATGTTGATGACCTTGGCGGGGGTGGCGTTCGCCGGGACGCCCGCGACGGTGCCGCCGGAGGCCCAGGTGATGGCGTCGACGATGTCCGAGGTGGCGCCGCCGCACTTGCCGAGCACGCGGACGGGCTGGATCTTGGCGTTGTACGCGATGCCCGCGACGCCCTTGCCGTTGTTGGTCGCGGCGGCGATGGTGCCCGCGACGTGGGTGCCGTGCCAGGAGGAGTCGCTGGCCTTGGAACCGGTGCCGCACTCGCCGGCCGCGCTCCAGTCGCCCTGGTCGGCCGGGTTGTTGTCGCGGCCGTTGCCGTCGCGGGCGGCGGTGGAGCTGCTGATGAAGTCGTAGCCGGCGACGATGTTGGGGGCCACGTCGGAGTGGGCCACGTAGCCGGTGTCGATGACGGCGACGGTGACGCCGGAACCGGTGGTCTTGTCCCAGGCGGCGGGCACGTTCATGCCGGCGGTGGGCTCGAACAGGTCCCACTGCTTGGCGTACTCGGTGTCGTCCGGGGTGGCCATGGCGTAGGCGCGGGAGTCCGGCTCGACGTAGGCGACGTCCGGGTCGGCGCGGAACTGGTCCATGACCTTCGCGGCGTCGGCCGGGGCGGTCGCACCGCCGAGGTTGACGAGCGCGGCTCCGGTGCCGAGACGGCGGTCGAACTTGGCCTTCTTGCCGGCCTTCTGGCCCTTGGCGGCGGCGTCGGTCGCGGCCGCGTCGTTGGAGCTGGCCTCGGAGGCCGAGGACTTGTAGCCGACGATCAGGTTCTCGACCGGGGCGGCGGCGGGGGCGGCCGGGGCCGCGGCGGCCGGGAGGGTGGAGGCGGCCGGGTCGCTCGCGGGGGTCACGGCCACCGCGGAGGTGGCGGCGCCGGCGAGCAGGGTGACGGACATGGCCACGACGGATATGAGCCGACGTCTGGGTGCGTGCACGTTGTTCCCCTTTACGGGCCGGATCCGGGCAGGCCGGAGCGGCCGGTCGGTGCAGTGTGGGAGGTGGAACAGGCGGTGGCGGGGCCCGGACGGGCTGGTCGAACCCGCCCCGGCACCGCCGCGCCACGTCGCCCGGCCGCAACGGCGGGGCAGGGCGACGGCGTACCCGGCGGTCGCCGCGTCCGCGGTCGTTTCACACCATGTGGGGTTGGTGCGGGGCCGCCCGGGGCGCGGAAGATCGCCGGTGGGCAGACAGTAGGCAACGCGGGAGTGAACCCGATACGGGGAAAACCCTTGTCCGGACCCTGTGGGGCCCCTCCCCCGCCCAGGGTTACCGGGGGTCGGCGGAGGTCGGGGGGATCCGGGGGGTCAGCGCGGGTTGAGCCTGCGGAAGTACGTCCAGCTGGACTCGTTGGGCTCGGCCCACTTCTCGGGGGCGCGGGCGAACTCCGGGTGGTGCGCGGCGATGTACGCGCGGGTGCGCTCGGGCACCTCGTCGTAGGAGGCGAGCTTCACGCCGCGGCAGTGGAAGGTGAGGCCGCCGGGGCGCTGCCCCTGTTCCATCCAGGGGAGCCAGGGGGACATCCGGGTCCACGACATGGTGGCGGGGACGCTCGGGGCGTCACCGGCCAGGGCGGCGGCGGAGGTGAAGAACTGGAAGAGCTCCAGGGCCCGGTAGGTGTCGTCGGCGGAGTTCAGCGGGTAGTCGGCGACCGGCAGCGGGGAAGGGTAGGCGAGGGGGATCTCCAGGCTGAAGCAGACCTGGTCGCCCAGATCGGTGCGCGGGACGGGGAAGGGCCGCCACCGCTGGTTGGCCGGATCGTTCCAGACGTGCACCACGGGCTTTCCCTGCCAGGTCTCCAGGATCTCCCGAGTGGCGGGGTCGAGGTAGAAGGCGGCCTCGCGGGAGAGCATCCGGTAGCCGCCGGCCTCCTCGTCGGCCTCCAGCCGGGCCGCGTTGAGCCCTTCGAAGCCGAAGAGCCGGCGGTAGGGCTCGCCGGGGGCCCAGGAGTGGACGTCGCCGGTCCACCAGAAGACCGTGTCACCGCCGTCGAGGGAGGCGCGGGTGCGGGCGAAGGCGTGCAGGAGCTCTTCCGGCGTCATACGAGAACTCTCGGGGGCGGGATCACTGGCGGACAAGCACCGTCCGGGCCAACCTGGGCCGGCGCCGGGCCGGAACGCCGGGGCCGGGACACCGCGCGGAGCGGACTGCGGTACCGGGCCCGGGACCGCGGCGGACACCGAAACCGGTGGACCCGGGACCGGGGCCGGAATCCGGGTCCGGACCGGGGCCGGTGCGGGTGAGGGTACCGGGGCCGGTGCGGGAACCCCGGAGCCGGGCCGGGGCCCGACGCCCGGGACCGTGAGCCGCTGAGCAGGGGCCCCCGCGACACCTCCGAACGCGCGGCAGCGCCCTGGTACGGACGCCCGGTTGACGGTCCGGCGCGGCAGCGGCGACCGTGACCGTCATGGGGAACGGAAACCGCCTGCTGGCGCTGCTCGTCTGCCTGGTGCTGGGCGCCGGGCTGGCCGCCGCCGTGCTGGGCGCCTCCCGGGCGGCCGGCCCGCGCCACACCGGCACCGTCGGCGGCCGCGTGGACCTCGCCTCCGTCCCGCCCGACCCCGCCCCGCCGCCGCCCGGACCGGACGCCTCCACGGGCACCGTGACGGTGGACTGCGGGCGCAACGAGGAGGGCCACTGGAACGAGGACAACCTCGTGGTCTCGCCGGGCCTGCGGGCGGGCGCCCACCACACCCACGCGTACGTGGGCAATCTGTCCACCGACGCCCTGTCCACCGACGCCTCGCTGTCCGCCGCCGCCACGAGCTGCGCCGGCGGCGACCGTTCCACGTACTACTGGCCGGTCCTGCGGCGCACCGACCGGCCGGGCGGCCGCGCCCACGAGGGCGCGGCGGGGCACGGGAACACCGGGGAGATCCTGCCCGAGGCCTCGGTGCGGGTGGAGTTCCGGGGGAACCCGGTCGGCAAGGTGGTGCCGATGCCCCGCTTCCTGCGCGCGATGACGGGGGACGCCGTGGCGTACACGGCACCGACGGACGCCGCCGTCCGGGCCCGCTGGGGCTGCTCGGGCACCCCCGGCCGGTCCACGACCGGCTACCCGCGCTGCCCGGCCGGCCAGCTGGTGACCCGTACGCTCGTCTTCCCCTCCTGCTGGAACGGGCTGGACGCGGCCGCCCCCGACCACCGCTCCCACCTCGCGTTCCCCTCCGGCCAAGGGGTGTGCCCCCAGGGCACGTTCGCGGTCCCCGAGCTGCGGCTCTCGCTGGCCTACGCGGTGGCACCGGGGGTGCCGATCGCCCTCGACTCCTTCCCGGAGCAGCGGCACAGCCCGAAGACGGACCACGCGATGTTCGTGGACGTGATGACCGACGGGCGGATGGACGAACTGGTCGCCTGCCTCAACGAGGGCCGCACCTGCCGGACGTGAGTGACGCGGGTCACATGAACCGTCGGGCCCTCGCGGGCGTGTTCCGACCGCACGACGCGACACGAGGCGGACGGAGAACCTGTATGCCTGGACCACTGCGGCCCCGCAATCGGCGGGGCTCGACCGACGAGGCGCTGATCAGGGCGGTGTACGAGGAGCACGGCAACGCCCTGCTCGCCTACGCCACCCGGCTGACCGGGGACCGGGCCGCCGCCGAGGACGTCGTCCAGGAGACGCTGATCCGGGCCTGGCGGCATTCCGAGGTCCTGGTCAACGGGAAGGGCTCGGTGCGCGGCTGGCTGCTCACCGTGACCCGCAACATCATCACGGACCGGTACCGGGCCAAGGCCGCCCGGCCGCCGGAGGTCTCCGGCTCGGCGGCGGCTCCCCCCGTCGAGGGGGACCACGCGGACTCGGTGGTGGACACCATGACGGTGCTCGGCGCCCTGGACCGGCTGTCGCCGGAACACCGGGACGTGCTGACGGAGTTGTACTACCGCCAGCACAGCGTCGCCGAGGCGGCCGACCGGCTCGGCATCCCGGCGGGCACGGTCAAATCGCGTTCGCACTACGCGCTGAAGGCCCTGCGCGAGGTGTTCGGGGACGGCGCCGGTGACGGCGCGAGGAGGAAAGGAACCGGCCGGCCGCCCCAGCAGCCCGGCGGACTGCGGGAGGTGGTGGCGTGAACCGTCAGCGGCACGAGGAGGAATCGGAACTGCTCGGCCCGTACGTGCTCGGCGTACTGGACGAGGAGGACGTACGGCGCGTCGAGGAGCACCTCGGCGACTGCGTGCGGTGCCGGGAGGAGGTGGCGGCGTTGCGCGAGATGGAGAGGGTGCTCGGGGAGGTGCCCGAGGAGGCCTTCCTGGACGGGCCCCCGCAGGGCGGGGACCTGATGCTCCAGCGGACCCTGCGGCAGGTGCGCGGGGAGCGGGCGGCGGCCGCGCGGTGGCGGGCCGGTGTGGTGGGCCTGGCGGCCGCGGCCTCGCTGGCGGCCGTGTTCTGGGCCGGGGCCCGGATGGGCGCGGACGCCGGGGACGTCGGGGCGCTGCCCCCGCCGCCCCCGCCGACGGCGTCCTCGGCGCCCTCGCCGCCGCCCGCGGGGACGCGGGTGGCCTCCGCGACGGACCCGGGTACGGGCGCGCGGATGACCGTACAGCTGACGCCCGCCGCCAAGTGGGTGCGGCTGCACGCGGCGGTGACCGGGGTTCCGGCGGGCGAGCGGTGCCGTCTGGTGGTGGTCTCCCGGGACGGTACGCGGTCCACGGCCGGCGGCTGGGTGGTGGGCACGGCGGAGCACGGCGAGGGCAAGGGCGCGGCCCTGGACGGCTCCGCGGCCGTGGACCCGTCGGACGTCAAGGAGGTCCTGGTGGTGAACGAGTCGGGCCGGACGTTCGTGTCCGTCCCGGTGTAGCCACCGTGCGGTACGGGGACCCGCGCGGGTCCCCGTACCGGCCGCTCAGGGGTTGTGGAAGCGGACCTCGGGGGCCTCGGGGCGGGGGCCGTCCAGGACCGGCCTGGGCTGCCCCTTGAGGTGCTGGTCGAAGAAGGCCGCCGCGTAGGTCCGGGTCAGTTCGACGGCGCGGGAGCCGGACAGCGGCGCCCCGGGGTGGGGCAGGCCGAGCTGGTCGCGGATGGCGGGGAAGTCGGTGGGGCCGAAGTGGTCGCTGCCGTCGACGGTGACCCAGCGCTTCCAGCCGTCGAGGTGGGGCCACGCCCCCGACCAGTCGCCGTTCTCCGGGCTCCCGGGCACGCTGGCGGCGGAGCCGAACAGCATGAAGGGGCGGCCGCCGGTCCCGCCGGCCGGAAGGGGCTCGGGCAGGCCCCCGTCCATGTCGAAGCCCGCACGGATCCGCTGGTCGGCGGTCAAGGCCGCCAGGGCGGCGGAGCCGCCCATGGAGTGACCCCCCATGGCGATGCGCCGCGGGTCGATGAGCCCCGCGTGGCGCCAGGCCGGGTGGCGGGCGGTGAGCCGGTCCAGCAGGAAGGAGACGTCCTCGGCCCGGACCCTTGCGACGGCCGCGTGGCCCTCCGGGCCCTGTGACCGGTCGCAGGCCAGGCAGGTCAGGATCCGGCCGCCGGGGAAGGCGGTGGCGGCGCTCTCGTACGCGTGGTCCACGGCGGCCACCACGTAGCCGCGGGAGGCCAGGTCCTCGGCGAGCGAGCTGATGGTGGCGCGGGGCACGGTGAAGCCGGGCGACAGCACGATCAGCGGGTAGCGGCCCTGGACGGGCCGGGCGCCGGCCCTGGCGTGGGACCGGGTGGCGGCGAAGGCGGCGGGGTCGATCAGCTGGTCGAGGTGCTTGTCGGCGAGGATCAGCCGGGCCTCCTCGGTGCTCAGGTAGGGCGCGGGGGCGCGGCCGGTGCCGTGCTGCGCGGGATAGCGCATGGTGACCATCAGCTCGCGGGGGCCGCTGCCCGCCCAGGGGTCGGTCCTGCCGCGGTCGACGAGGTGCAGGTCCTCCTGCCCGACCGCGAACCGCCCTGTGGGGGCGGGCAGTTCGGCAGCCCTCACAGGGGCGGCGGAGGCGGTGGAGGCCGCCGCGGCCGGGACGGGGAGCAGCAGGGCGAGCAAGGCGGCGGCAACGGCGGTGCGGCGTCTGATCGTCATGCGCCCCACGCTAGGCGCGCACCCGACGCCCCTCGTCGCCTCGCAGGCTGATCCCCCGTCACCCTCCGGTCGCAGCTGCGGCATCCTCAAGTCGTACGCACGTGACGGGGCCCGGGAACATGTCGGATTCCCGGGCCCCTGAGTGCCACGAAGAGCTGCTCGCCCCCTAGCCGTGCAGCCGCACCGGGAGGTCGTGCAGGTCGTTCTGGGTGAGGACCGGCTTGTTGCGGAGTTCCTCGCGGGGGACGGCCAGGGTGAGGGCGGGGAAGCGGGCGTACAGGGCCGGCAGGGCGACGAGGGCCTCCAGGCGGGAGAGCGCCGCGCCGGGGCAGACGTGGGGGCCGTGGCCGAAGGCGATGTGCCGGTTGGGGGTGCGGGTGACGTCGAACTCCCCCGCGGTGTCGCCGTGCTGGGCCTCGTCGCGGCCGAGCGCGCCGAAGGAGACGATCAGGCCCTCGCCCGCCGGCAGGATCCGGTCCCCGACCTCGATGTCCTCGGTGGCGAAGCGGATCAGGACGTGCGAGGTGGGGGTGGACCAGCGCAGGGTCTCCTCGATGACGTTCTCCCAGGGCACCTCCCCCTTGAGGACCAGGGCGCGCTGCTCGGGGTGGGTCTCCAGGGCGACGACGGCGTTCACGATCAGGCTGATGGTGGTCTCGTGTCCGGCGGCGACCATCAGCTGGAGGGTGTTGGTGATCTCCTCGGTGCTGAGGTGGTCGCCGTCCTCGGAGGCGGCGATCAGCGCGCTGGTGAGGTCGTCGCCGGGGGCGGTCCGCTTGGACTCCACGATCCGGGAGAAGAGCGCGCCGAGGTCCGCCATCATCTGGGGGACCTCCTCCGGGAGGGTCTGGGTGGAGAAGAACTTCTCGAAGAGGGCCTTCAGGCGCGGGTGTTCGGCGGGGTCGACGCCCATCAGCTCGCTGATGACGTTCATCGGCAGCGGGTAGGCGAAGTGCGCCTTCAGGTCGACCGTCCCGCCCTCGGGGAGGGCGGCCAGCGCGTCGAGCGAGCGCGTGGTGAGGGCTTCGATGCCGGCGCGCAGCTTCTCCACCCGGCGGGCGGTGAGGGCCTGGGCGACGAGGGTGCGCAGGCGTCGGTGCTCGTCGCCGTCGACGGTGAGCATGGAGCGGCCGGGGTTGGCGAGGCCTATGAGGGGCCAGTCGAGCGGGATCTCGCCGCGCTGCCAGGCGCCCCACACGTTGATGTCCTTGACGACCCGGGGGTCGGTGAGGAGCTTGCGGGCCTCGGCGTGGTGCGTGACGGCGTACACGGCGACGCCGCCGGGGAGGACGACGCGGGCCAGCGGGCCCGCGGCGCGCAGTGCGGCGCCCTCGGCGTCGAGGTCGGCGACGAAGGGGTCGAGGGTGAGGGGGGCGGGGCCGGTGTGGTCGATCGGGCAGGTCACGGGGTGGCTCCAAGCGCGGGGGTCGGTGTGTAGGTCACGGGGAGGGCGGTGAGGCCGCGCAGCCAGGGCGAGGGCCGCCGGGTGAGCTCGGCGGCCGGCCCGGCGAGGTCCACGTCGGGGAGCCGGTCGAGGAGGACCTCGATGCCGGTCCGGGCGATGGCCTCGGCGACCTCCTGGGCCGGGAAGGGGCAGCGGTGCTCCCCGTGGCCGAAGGAGAAGAAGGCGTTGTTCCCGCCGGTGAGGGCGCCCGCGTCGGTGCGTACGTGCGGGTCCCCGTTGGCGGCGGCCAGGCCCAGCAGGACCAGGTCGCCGCTGCCGATGCGCCGGCCGCCGAGGTTGGTGTCCCGGGTGGTCCAGCGGCCGGCGACGTTCTGGGTCGGGGTGTCCTCCCAGAGCACTTCGTTCATGGCCTCGCCGACGCTGTGCCGGCCGCCCGCCAGGGAGGCGGCGAAGCGGTCGTCGGTGAGCATCAGGCGCAGCGAGTTGCCGATCCAGTCGGCGGTGGGCTGGTGGCCGGCGGCCATCATCACCATCAGGTCCTGGGCGATCTCGTCGACGGTGAACCCGGCGGTGTTGGCCAGCATGCGGGAGGCGACGTCGGGTCCGGGCTCGGCGGCCTTGGCGGCGAGGAGCGCGTACATGGACTCGCCGAGGTGACGCTGGCCGTCGAGGGCCCCCTCCCGCCCGTTGATCATGTCGTTCATGGCGGTGACGAGGCCGGGGCCCTGCTCGTCGGAGAACCCGTAGATGCGGGCGAGGACGCGCAGGGGCAGGAGCATGGCGTACTCGCCGACGATGTCGCAGCTGCCCTTGCCGCAGAGCCCGTCGATGAGTTCGTCGGCGAAGCGTTCGGCGTGGCCCTTGAGTTCGAAGGGGTCGACGGATTCCAGCGCGTCGGAGATGACGGCGGCGCGCTCGCGGTGGCGTTCGCCGACGGTGTAGAGGATGGACGGCTGCTTGCGGCCGATCATCGGGAGCAGCGGCCAGTCGGCCGGGATGCGGTCCCACTGGTTCCACAGGTCGGAGTCGCGGGAGAAGAGCTGGGGGTCGCTGGTGACCTGGTGGAGTTCGCGGTAGCCGAGGACCAGCCAGGCCGGCACGTCCCCGTCGAGGACGACCGGGGCGACGGGGCCGTGGTCGCGGCGCATCTCCCGGTACAGCGCGGCGGGGTCGCTCTGGAAGCGGGGGCCGCCGAGGTAGACGGGCTGCGGCTCGGGGGTGGTCACGGGGTGGGCTCCGGGATGGGGTGGGGGACGGCGGCCGGCCGGCCGGGCCGGTGGCCGTGGAGTTGCTGGAGGTTCTGGAGGTGCTCGACGAGCGAGATGAGCACCTGCTTGCTGGACGCGCGCGAGCGGGCGTCGCAGAACAGCAGGGGCACCTCGGCGGGGAGGTCGAGGGCGGTGCGGACCTGCTCGGGGGTGTGGGCGGGCCCGCCGAAGTCGTTGCAGGCGACGACGAAGGGCGTGCCGTGGTGTTCGAGGCGGTCGATGGCGTACCAGGAATCCGCGAGGCGGCGGGTGTCGACGAGGACGACCGCGCCCAGGGTGCCGGAGAAGAGCCGGTCCCACAGGAACCAGAACCGCTCCTGGCCGGGGGCGCCGAACAGGTAGAGCACGTTGTGGGCGTCGAGGGTGATCCGGCCGAAGTCGAAGGCGACGGTGGTGGCGGTCTTGGCACCGATGCCGTCGGTGTCGTCGACGGCCTCGCCCGCCTTGGTCATCGTCTCCTCGGTGTTCAGCGGGCGGATCTCGCTGACCGAGCGGACCATGGTGGTCTTGCCGACGCCGAAGCCGCCCACGATCACGATCTTGAGGCCGTTGTCGGCGGTGCTGCTGAGGTTCTGCCGGGGCTCGCCCGGGTCAGAGGTTGCGGAGTCCAACGAGCACCTGCTCCAGGATGTCGGGGTCGGGAAGGCGGTACGTCGTCACGCGCGGGTGCCGGGCGCTGATGCGCCCGGCTGCGAGGAGGTCGGCCAGGAGGATCCGTACGATCGAGACGGGCAGGCCCAGTTCGGCCGCGACCTCCACGACAGCGGTCGGGTAGCGGCACATCCGCAGGATCGCCGCGTGCTCGGACTGGATGCCGGGGACCGGGTCGCACTCGGCGACGATCAGGGTCACCAGGTCGAAGGCGTCGCTCCCGGAGCTGCTGCGGCCGCCGGTGAGGGTGTACAGCCGGTCCGGGGAGTCGTCCCGGCCCGGCCTGACGCGGCTCAACCCCGGGGCCTGGCGATCAGATGCTCGCTCAGCTGCTCGACCAGCTCGGACATGTTGTGGCCGACGAGGCCCGCGTCGGCGTCCTCGGCGGCGACGAGCGCGAGGTGCGCGCCCTCGCCGGCCTCGACGATGAAGAGGATCCCGCCGTAGAACTCGGCCATGGCGGAGCGGACCCCGCCGGTGCCGTCGCCGAACTCGATGGACGCCCCGTGGGACAGGCTCTGGATGCCGGCGGAGATCGCGGCGAGCTGGTCGGCCTGGTCGACGGACAGCTCGGGGGTGCGGCACAGCTTGAGGCCGTCGCGGGAGAGCACGAGGGCGTGCCGGGCGCCGGGGGTGCGCTCCAGGAGTCCTTCCAGGAGCCAGCTGAGCGTCTCGTCGGTGGTGGGGCCGGTCATGGGGTGTCGTTGCCTTCCGGGTGCGGGGGGTTCGTGGGCTGCTGCGGCTCCGGGGCCGTGTTGCCGCGTACGGCTTGGCGGAAGCTGCCGAAGCGGGCGGCGGACCGGGACGCGCCGCCGGGGGCGGCCTGGGTACGGGCCGCCGCGCCCGCGGCGTCGGCCGCGGGCCCGTGCTGGGACTGGGCGGCTGCCAGGGTCCGGCCGCGCCGCCGCTGGGGCAGTCCGCTCTCGCCGAGCACCGGGTTCCGGCCGGTGGTCTCGGACTCCCCGGAGTCTACGGGGGTGTCGTGGACGGGCTCGGCCTCGGTCCGCCGTGCCGGTACGGCCGGGGAGGCGGGGGCCGGGGCGGGCTCGGGGACCGTCAGGAGGGCCGGGGCGGGGACGGGTTCGGCCGGGGCGTGGCTGATCAGCTCTTCCGGGATCATCATCAGCGCGCCGGTGCCGCCGCGCGCGGAGGGGCGGAAGGAGACGGTCAGGGCGTGCTTGCGGGCGAGCCGGCCGACGACGGCGAGTCCGAGGCGGGTGCCGGAGAGCCCGGCGAGGTCCAGGGACTCGGCGGTGACGGCCTGTTCGGCGCGGCGCAGCTGGACCTCGCTCATGACGAGGCCGCTGTCCTCGACGGTGATGACGATCCCGGCCGGCACCTCTTCCACGTAGACGTGGACCTCTGCGGTGGGCGGCGAGAAGTTGGCGGCGTTGTCGAGGAGTTCGGCGAGGGCGTGCATGACGCCCTCGGCGGCGTGCCCGGCGACGGCGGCCTCGCTGGTGGAGTGGAGACGGACGCGCTGGTAGCCGCCGATGCGGCCCATGGCGCCGCGCAGGATGGACTCCATGACGATGGGCTTGGCCCAGCGGCGGCCGGAGCGGGCTCCGGTGAGGACGGCGATGGAGTCGGCGAGGCGGCCGGCCTGGGCGGTGCGGTGGTCGAGGTGGAGGAGGTCGCCGAGGACCTCCTCGTCGGCGTGCTTGTGCTCCATCTCCCGCAGGTCGGCCAGCATTCCGGTGGCGAGGGCCTGCATCCGGCCGGCCGCGTTGGCGGCGGCGGCCATGGCGGCGGCCCGGCCCGACTGGGCGCGGCGCAGCTCCTCGCCCAGGCGCTCGCGGGTGGCCTGCTGGGCGGCGGTGAGCCGGTCCAGTTCGGCGGTGTGCGAGGTGACGAGGTGGTGGAGTTCGGCGGCGTGGGCCGTCGTCAGGTGCTGTACCTCTGCGGCGTGGTCCGTGGTGAGCCGGGTGTGGTCGGCGGTGCGGGCCGCCGCGTCGCGGGCGCCGTCGGCCGTCAGCCGGGCGATGTAGGCGTCACGGGCGGAGAGTTCGCCGGCCAGGTGGGAGAGGCGGCCGCGCAGTTCCCGGGCGGTGCGGGCCCACCAGGTGACGGCGGCGGCGGAGACCGCGAGCAGCAGTGAGCCGGAGAAGGAGAACCAGGCGAGGGGGGTTTGGACGGCCGACGGGGCCGCGGCCACCGCCGCCGTGGACAGAGCACCCGCGGCCGCTGCGGTGACCAGCAGGGCGAGCGCGGAGGGGCGGAGGGGGGAGGGCGACGCCGTCATCAATCAAGGCCTCAAACCGGGCGTAAATGGAAGAGAAGGTTCCTGTGGCAACGGGGCACAACTATAAGAGGATTGTTGATCGTTTTGGAAAGGTCTTGATAAACATTACGTTGAGTAGTGCCCACTTAGGCTCCTTCTGGAGCGGTTTCGGGGCTATGCCATGGCATCCTGTGACGTCACAACTCGCCGGACGGAATCGGCGGACGTCCGGGGAAAACGGGGAAGGTCCATGAGGCTCTGCTTCCTGGTGGAGGAGCACTACCGCCACGACGGCATGCCCAACGAAGTCGTCCGGCAACTGACCGCCTGGGGCCACCAGGTGGACGTGGTCCGCCCGGGCGGCTCGCTGCTGCGCATGGACGGCCTGGTCCGGGCCGGCGCGCACGACGCCTGGGTGCTCAAGACGGTGTCCGGCGGTCCCGGGCTCACCCTGCTGGAAGCCGCGGCCGCCGCGGGCACGACCACCGTCAACGACGCCCGGTCCATCCGCGGGGTGCGGGACAAGGCGCTGGCCGCCGCCCTGGGCAGCGCCCGGGGGCTGCCGCTGCCGCCCACCTACGCCCTCGCCCGGCCCGAACTCCTGGCGGGCCTGCCGGACAGCGCGTACCCGCTCGTGGTCAAGCCCGCCGACGGCAGCTCCGGGCGGGGCGTGCACCTGGTGCCCTCGCCCGACCGGCTCGCCGCGCTGCTGCCCGAACTCTCCGGCGAGGGCATGCTCATCGCGCAGCCCTACGTCCCGAACTCCGGCACCGACCTCAAGGTGTACTGCGTGGGCGGGGAGCTGTACGCCACCGAGCGCCGCTCCCCCCTGCACCCGGACTCCCCCGTCCGCGAACGCCGGGTGCGGCTGCCCGCCGAGGTGGCGCGGATCGCCGCCCGGGTGGGCGAGGTGTACGGGCTGGACCTGTACGGGGTCGACGTCCTGCTGGGTCCCGACGGGCCCGTCGTGGTCGACGTGAACGACTTCCCGAGCTTCCGCCAGGTGCCGGACGCGGCCGCGCGGGTCGCGCGCGCCGTACTGGACCTGGCCCGCTCGGGTGGCGGGGGCCCGGCCGCCGCGCCCCTGCCGCCCGCGCGCCCGTACGCCCGGCCGCTGGCCGTTCCCGCGCAGGCGGCGGCCGGGGCGGGGGACGGCGCGTGAAGGTCGGCCTGATCACCCCGGACGCCGGGCACCCGCTGCTGGCGGCCACCGCCGCGCTGCTCGCGCCCGGGCACGAGGTACGGGTGCTGGACCCGGCGGCCGGCGCCGCCGCGGCGGCCGCGGAACCGGCCGACGTGTACCTGTTGAAGGCGCGGACCCCCTCGGCCCTGGCCCTCGCCCGGGAGCTGGAACGGCGCGGGGCGACCGTGGTGAACTCGGCGGCGGCCACCGAGCGCTGCCAGGACCGCGCCGGCATGGCCGAGCTCGCGCTGCGGGCCGGGCTCCCCTTCGCCGCGACCCGGACCTACGACTCGCTCGCCGGGCTGGGGGCGCAGGTGCGGCCCGGCCGGCCGGTGGTGGTCAAGAGCAGGCTCAGCCGCAAGCACGACCTGGTCGCCCGCTTGGACGGCCCGCAGGAGCTGCGCGCGCTGGCCGCCGCGGGCTGGGAACGGGAGCCGGTCGTGGTCCAGCCGTTCGCCCCCAACGACGGCTGGGACCACAAACTGTGGGTGATCGGCGACCGGGTCTTCGCCGGCCTGCGCCGTTCCGAACTCGCCGCCGGGCAGAAGGAGCCGGCCCGTCCGCTCGGGCCGCTGCCCGACGGCTGGGCCGAACTGGCCCTGGCCGTGGGGGCCGCCTTCGCCCTGGACGTGTACGGCGTGGACGTCATCGCCACGCAGGACGGCGGGCCGCTGATCGTCGACGTCAACGCCTTCCCCGGCATCCGCGGCCAGGCCGGCGCCCCGGAAGCCCTCGCGGCCCTGGCCCTGAGCCGCGCCGGACGACCGGTATAGCCGTCGGGGCACAGGGCCGCCGGTCCGGGGGACGGTGTGCGTAGACTCGCATCGGCGCGACCCATGACGACGAGGATTCCATGCACCCCGCCGACGAAGACCCGCAGCGGCTGGACCCGGCCAGCCTCCACAACGCGAGGACGACGATCGTCCAGCTCCTCGGCCGGGCGGGGGTTCCCGCCGGCTCCGCCGAGGAGCTGATCGGGCTCGTCGAGGCCGGGGTCCTCGCCGCCGCCCACCGGGAGACCGAGGACGCCTCGCGGACCGCACCCGCCGGCAAGGGCGAACCCTACGAGTCGGGCTGGCTCGACGGCGCCCGCGCCCTCGCCGACGAACTCGGCGGGATCGCCGAACGGGCCCTGGGCCGGGCCGTCGCCGCCGGTCCGGCGGAGGACTCCCCCGGGGACCGGCCGCCCGTACGCCGGATGGAGGTGGAGCGGGCGAGGGTGGCGGTGACCCCCCTCTACCTGTCCTTCAGCACCGTCTCCGACCTCGACCCGGAGGTCTCCGAGCAGGTGCTCACAGCCGTCCTCGGAACGATGGGCCCCCGGCAGCGGGCCGGTTACGCGGGCCGCCTCGCGCAGTTCGCCGCCGCCCACCGCCCCCACCTGACCCGGCTGTACGAGCAGTACGGCCCGGGCAGCGCCATCGCCCTCCACGGCCGCTACTCCCTGCTGCACTCCCCCACCAGCCTCGCCGTACTGGAACGGCTCGCCGCGTCGCCGTCGGCGCTCCGCGAGGAGTGGGACGCCGCCGAGCTGCCGCCCTCCTGGCTGGACGGGCTGACCTCGTCCTGGGAACCGTCCGAAACCCCCTAGGCAGCGAGGAACCCCTCGACCGCGCCGGTGAAGGCCTCCGGGTCGTCGAGCCACGGGAAGTGGCCCGCGCCCGCCTGGACGGTGAGCGCCGCGTCCGGGAAGAGGGCGGCGTACTCGGCCATCGCACGCGGCGGGGCCGCCACGTCGGCCTCGCCGGCCAGCAGCAGCACCGGCGCCGCCAGACCGGCGAGGGCCCTGCGGGTGGCGTCCGGGTCGAAGGCGCCCTCGGCCCCGTACGCGGCCGCGGCCTCCTGGTTCCTCTGCCCGGCCTCCGCGGCCCGGTGGGCGCGGGCCGCCCCGTCCCAGCGGCCGTACCAGAACGGGGCGACGGCCCCCGTGGTGGCGGCCGTGCCGCGGCCCGCGACGAGTTCCTCCAGGGCCGTGTACGCCTCGGCGAACCAGGGCTCGCCGGCACGCAGCCGGGCGGCGTCCAGGCGGTCGTCTCCGGCGACCGGGACGCCGACGGCGAAGACGCTGGGCGTGACCAGCAGCAGCCGGCCGACGTGCCCGGGGTGGCGGGCCGCGTACAGGGCGGCGAGGTTCGCTCCGGCCGAGTGCGCCAGCAGGTCGACCGTCTCCAGGCCGAGGTGTTCGCGCAGGGCCTCGACGTCGCCGACGAGCCGGTCGCAGCGGTAGCCCGCCGGGTCCGCGGGGACGGCGGATCCTCCGGTGCCGCGCAGGTCGAGGCGGATCAGGCGGCGGTGCGGGAAGAGGCCGTCGAGGCCCGCGAGGTAGGCGGAGTCCTGCATGGGGCCCCCGGGCAGGCAGACCAGCGGGGTCCCCTCCCCCCCCTGTCGTGGCAGGCGAGGCGGGTTCCGTCGTATGCGGAGAAAGTGATCACGGGCCGGACCCCGTCAGCCGCGTTCGGGCAGGTCAAGCGGATTCTCCCGGCCTCGCGAGTCGGCCGTCCGGCGCCCGCGCGCCGCCAGGAACACGGCGCCGCCCGCCCCGGCCGCCAGTGCTCCGCCCACCGTCGCCAGCCAGACCGGGATGCCGCCCGCCGTGAGGATCTCGTCGTGGTAGACGGCCCGCCGGTAGGGGGCGTCCTCGGCGGTGGCGCGCAGTTCGTGGTCCCCGTCGATGCGGGACGGGTCCGGGAACCGCTGGTCGATCGCGGTCAGGAACACCGGCTTGCCGCCGGTCAGCTCGCCCAGGGCGCCCTCCGGTGTGACGGTCCCGGCGAAGGTCACCTCGGGTGCGGCACCGCCGATCGCGGAGCCGGGCTCCATCCGGTGGTCGGCGAGGATGTAGAGGCCGAGGGACTGCGGGGTCCGGGCCAGCCGTGACAGCCGCATCGGGTAGACGAGGCGGGCGCTGTCGAAACGGATGCGCAGCGGGTCGAGTTCGCCGCGCAGGCTCCGGTCCCGGTCCCGGGGGACGAGGCGGACGGCGACGTACTCCCACTTCTGGTCCACGTACGGCTTCAGCTCGGTGGCGAGCCGGTCGGGCAGCTTGAAGCCGTTGGCCTCCAGCCAGGTGCGCAGCGCTTCGGGGTCGGTGGCCGTCAGCCGGGCCACGTCGAAGTCGCCGAGCCGCTCGTGGCCGACCACGCCCACCGGTTCGCCCGCGCCGGGCGCGGCGCCGACCGCTCGGTCGTCCGACCAGGAGGAGAAGGGCCAGTCGCGCTCGCGCGGCCAGAAGTACGTACGGGTCCTGCGCTCGGGCCGGGTCAGGTCGGTCAGTTCCGGGAAGAGCGCGGGGTTGCCGAGCTCCACGGTGGCCCGGCCCGGGACCGGCATGATCCAGGCGGCGCGGCGGGCGTCGCCGCCCACGGTGAACCGCATCACGATCTCCTCCGTGCGCCCGTCCCAGCGCACGACGGAGCTCTCGCGGTCGACCCCGATCCGGTAGGCCTCCTCGGGGATCATCGCCCCGCAGCCGCACGCGTAGGCGGGGCTGATCAGGGACCCGATCTGGGTCGCGAGCAGGGCGAACAGCAGTGCCAGGATCCTTCTCTTCATCCACACGGGGTCTCAGACGTGGCCGCCCGGCGCCCGGTTCCGCCCGCGGTCGCGGCCGGGCCGTCCGGCCTGCGGACGGCCTCCTCGACCGGGGCCGGGCCCCGCTCCCATACTTGGGCCCCATGAGAGGGAAGGAACAGCCGCCGCGCACCAGCCCGCTGGTGCCCGCGGCCGTGCTGGAGACCATCGCGCGGTACGACTGGGAGTCCGTCGTCTGCGGCTGCGGCCGCTCGGCCGGGCACCTGGAGGGCATCCTGTGGGACGCGGCCGAGGGTCATCCGTCGGCCTACCACGCGCTGGAGGGGCACGTGTTCGCCCGGTCGCGGCTGTGGCCCCCGGCCCCGGCGGCCTGCGCGGTGCTGATGGCCGTCTGGACGGCGGGCCCGCCCCGGCTGGCGACCCGCGAGGCCCTGCTGTGGACGCTGCTCGCGCTGCTGAACTCCGAGGACGACGGGACTCCGTACGAGGCGGGGCTCTACGGCCAGTGCGCCGCCCACGTCCGGGCCGGCCTGCCGCTGCTGAGCGGCGGTCTGGCGGGCCGGCCCGGTTCGGTGTCGGCGGCCTACGCGGAGGGGATCGTCGACCTCATCGCGCTGTGCGCGTGAGGCCGCCCAGCAGGCCCGTGGTGACCTCCTCCAGGGAGGCCGCGAAGGTCCGGGCCGGCGAGGCCGGCACCCCGAGCAGCGAGGGCACGACCAGGACCGGGCAGCCCGCCGCCTCGGCCGAGGCGGCACCGTCCGGGGAGTCCTCCACCGCCACGCACTCCCCCGGCTCCAGTCCCAGGCGCGCCGCGGCCGCCGCGTAGGGGTCGGGGTGCGGCTTGGTGCGGGCGGTGTCGTCGGCCGAGAGGGTGAAGGCGAAGGGGACCTCGGCCAGCGCGCCCGTCACGACCTGGTCGACCACCACCCGGGGGGAGGCGCTGACCAGGGCGAAGGGCACGCCCTCGGCCTCCAGCGCGGCCAGCAGCCGCCGCGCGCCGGGGCGTACGGGGGCCCCGGCGGCGACCCGGCGGAAGAACCCCTCGGTGAGTTCGGCGGCCACGGCGTCGGACGCTTCGGCGCCGGCTCCGGTGACCCGTACCAGGTGCGCGGCGGTGTCCGCGACGGCCCGGCCGACGACCTCGGGGGCGTCGGCCGGTCCGAGCGCGTGGCCGAGCCGGGCGGCGGTCTCCTCGGTGGTCCGCCACCACAGCACCTCGGTGTCGACGAGGGTCCCGTCCATGTCGAAGAGGACGGCGGCCGGTGCCCTCACGGGGTGCCCGCCTCGACGAGCACGGGCCGCCGGGCCGGGCGTACGCGGGCCCGTGCGCCGGGCGCCAGCTCCGCGGCCTCCCGGGACGGCAGGTCGGCCTTGACCCGGGTGCCGTCGGCGAGGTCCAGGTGCAGGCGGGTGACGGCGCCGAAGAAGGAGGCCGACACCACGGTGTCCGCGCCCTCGGGGTCGGCGGCGACGTCGAGGTTCTCGGGGCGGACCAGCACCCGCACCCCGGAGGTGCCCGCGGCGGGGGCGGGGCCGTCGACGGGCAGGCGGACGCCGGCCGCCTCGACCTCGCCGGCGCCGGTGAGCCGGCCGGGGATCCGGTTCATGGTGCCGACGAAATCGGCGACGAAGGGCGTCGCGGGCCGTTCGTACAGCTCGGCGGGGGCGGCGCACTGCTCCAGCTTCCCGGCGTTGAGCACGGCGACCCGGTCGGCCATGGACAGGGCCTCCTCCTGGTCGTGGGTGACGAACACGGTGGTGATCCCGAGGGAGAGCTGGAGCCTGCGGATCTCCTCGCGCAGGTTGGCCCGTACCTTGGCGTCCAGGGCGGAGAGCGGTTCGTCGAGCAGCAGCACGCGCGGGCGCAGCGCGAGGGCGCGGGCGAGGGCGACGCGCTGCTGCTGGCCGCCGGACATCTGGTGGGGGTAGCGGTCGCCGTGCTCGGGGAGGCCGACGAGGTCGAGGAGTTCGGCGGCGCGTTCGCGGCGGCGGGCCGCGGGGACCTTGCGGACGCGCAGGCCGAAGGCGACGTTCTCGCGGGCGTTGAGGTTGGGGAAGAGGCTGTACGACTGGAAGACCATTCCGGCGTCGCGGCGGTTGGCCGGGACCCGGGTGATGTCCTCCCCGTCGACGAGGACCTCGCCGGAGTCGGGCTGTTCGAAGCCGGCGAGCACGCGCAGGGCGGTGGTCTTGCCGCAGCCCGAGGGGCCGAGCAGGGCGAGGAGTTCGCCGGGTTCGACGGTGAGGTCGAGTCCGTCGAGGGCGACGGTGCTGCCGAAGGCCCGGCGCAGTCCGCGGAATTCGACGCGGGCGCCCCCGCCGGCCGTGGCTCCGGCGGCTTCGGTTCCGGCCGGCTTCCCGGCCGCGGGAAGGGTGGTGGACATGTGGGTCAGGGCTCCTTGCGGGAGGGGGCGGGGGCCGTGGTGGACGGGGTGGTTCCGGCCCGCGAGAGGGCGAGCAGCAGCAGCCAGGTGATGAGGAGGCTGAGGATGGAGACGGCCACCGACATCCGGGCCTGGGCCCCGGAGATGGACACGATCCACACGGCGAAGGGCCTGAAGCCGAGCAGCGAGGCGATGGTGAACTCGCCGAGGACCAGCGCGAGGGTGAGGAAGGAGGCTCCGGCGAGCGAGGCCCGCAGGTTGGGCAGCAGCACCCGCAGGACCACGTGGGGCCAGCTCGCGCCGCAGCTGCGGGCGGCCTCGACCAGGGTGGGGACGTCGACGGCGCGCAGGCCCGCGTCGAGGGAGCGGTGTACGAAGGGCAGCGCCAGCACGGTGTAGGCGAGGACCAGTACGACGGGGAACTTCTCGTTCTGCACGGCCAGGAAGGTCTGGTACAGCGGGGTCCGCGACAGGTGCTCGGGCCCCCAGCGCAGCACGGTGGTGATGCCGGTGACCAGGGCGATGGGCGGCACCACCAGGGGCAGCGTGCACATCACCTCGACGACGGGCCGCAGCCTCGGCGAGCCGATCCGTACGGCGATCAGCGCGGGCACGGCGAGGAGCAGGCACAGGGCGATGGTGGCGGCGGCGAGGCCGAGGGAGAGCAGCAGGCTCTCGGTGAAGCCCTCGGCGCCGAGCAGCCGGGTGTACGCCTCGAAGGTGACGCCCTGGCCGGGGACGTGGACGGTGAAGACGAAGGAGGCGACGAGCGGGAGCAGGAAGTACGCGCCGGCGAGGGCGAGCACGGCTCCGCGCCACACGCGCGGCCGGGGGCGCCGGCGGGCACCCGCGCCCTGGGCCGCGTACGTCCGCGGGGCGGTCTCGGTCATCGCAGCCATCGGGCGCTCCGTCGCTGGAGGGGCAGGTAGACCGCCATGACCAGGCCGGCGATCAGGATCATGTCGAGTCCGAGGGCGAGCGCCACGTTCTCCTGGCCGGTGAGCACGTTGCCGGAGAGGGCGTCGGCGATCTTCAGCGTCACCAGGGGCACGGAGCCGCCGACGAGGGCGGCCGCGGTGGCGTGGGCGGCGAAGGCGGTGCCGAAGAGCAGGACGAACCCGCCGAGCAGGGAGGGTGCGAGGACGGGCAGGCCGACGTGGCGCCAGAACTGCCAGGTGCTCGCCCCGTTGTTGCGGGCGGCCTCGCGCCACTGGGGGCGCAGTCCGTCCAGTGCGGGGACGGTCACGATCACCATCAGGGGGATGAGGAAGTACAGGTAGACCACGGTGAGGCCGGTGAAGGAGTACAGGTCCCAGCCGAGGCCGGTGAGGTCGGCGAGCTGCGTGACGACCCCGGAGATCCCGGCGGTGGCGATGAAGGCGAAGGCGAGCGGCACTCCGCCGAAGTTGGCCAGGACGCCGGAGGCGGTCAGCGCCGCGGAGCGCAGGGCCGTGGAACGGGAGGTGGCCAGCGCGTGGGCGACCAGCACGCCTAGCACCGCGCCGAGGAGGGCGGTGAGGGCGGAGAGCTGGACGCTTCCGGTGAGGGAGCCGAGGTAGGGGCCCTGGAGGGAGCGTGCGAGGTGCTCGCCGGTGACCCGGGTGGCGCCGGTGGCGGGGTCGGTGCGGGTGACCGCGCCGAAGGCGATGGCGCCGAGGGGGATGCCGAAGCAGAGGCCGGTGAAGGCGAGGAGGGGGAGGGCGGCGAGCCAGGTGCGCGGGCCGCGCCGCCGGCGGCGGGGGGTGGTGCCGCCGGCGGTCCCCGTCGTGAGGGGGGTGGTGGGGGCGGACATCAGCTGAGGGCCTTGTCCCACTTCTCGGCGAGGGTGGCCTTGGCCTTGTCGAGTTCGGCGGAGGCCGGGAAGGAGGGGGTGCCCTGGACCTGCGGGAGCTTGGTCACGGCGTCCTTGTCGGCGGTGCCGTCCTGGGTCATGCCGGGGAGCAGGACCGGGCGGGCGTGCCCCTTGAGCCAGATGTTCTGGCCCTCGGTGCTGTAGAGGAACTCCATCCACAGGCGGGCGGCCGCCGGGTGGGGGGCGTCCTTGTTGATGGCCTGCGAGTAGTACTGGGCGTAGACGCCGTCGGTGGGGACGACGGTCTTCCAGTCGACGCCCTTGCCCTTGAACTGCTCGGCGTAGCCGGCGTTGAGGTAGTCCCAGTCGATGGAGATGGGCGTCTCGCCCTTCTCGACGGTGGCCGGGGTGGACTCGACGGGGATGAAGTTGCCGCTCCTGCGCAGCTGTCCGAAGAAGTCGATGCCGGGCTGGATGTCGGCGAAGGAGCCCTTGTTGGCGAGGGCGGCCGCGTAGACGCCGCCGAAGGCGGAGCCGGACTTGGTCGGGTTGCCGTTGAGGGCGACCTTGCCCTTGTACTCGGGCTTGAGGAGGTCGGCGAAGGTCTGCGGGCAGTTGGGGATCTTCGCGGCGTCGCAGCCGATGGAGACGTAGCCGCCGTAGTCGTTGTACCAGCGGCCGTCGGCGTCCTTCTGGGAGGCGGGGATCTTGTCCCAGGCGGTGACCTTGTAGGGGGCGAAGAGGTTCTCGGCGGCTCCGCTGCGGGCGAAGGCGATGCCGAGGTCGAGGACGTCGGGGGCGCGGTCCTGGCCCTTGCGGGTCTTGACGGCGGCTATCTCGTCGGAGCTGGAGGCGTCCGGGTTCTCGCTGGAGATCTTGACCTTCGGGTACTTGGCCTGGAAGGCCTTGACCATCTCGCCGTAGTTCGCCCAGTCCGGGGGCAGCGCGATGACGTTGAGCTTGCCCTCCTTCTCGGCGGCGGCGACGAGGGCCTCCATGCCGCCGAGGTCGGCGACCGAGGCGGCGGTGGCCGGCTGGGCCTTGGCCTTGCCGTCGGCCGCGGTGCCCGCGGCGGGCTGGTCAGGAGCGGCGCCGCACGCGCTGAGCGTGGTGAGGACGGCGGCGCCGAGCAGAACGGCCGCACCGCGACGGGCGGAGGAACTGAACACGGTCTCTCCCGGAGACTAAGGGGGGTTTCACTTGCCAGGCATCACTTGTCTGAACAAGTTGGCTCCAGTTCGCCCGGGCCGCCTGTACGGGCGGTGAACGGCGGCTGGACCGCGGAGCACGGCTCGACGAAGACACGAGAATGGCCGGAAGAAGTCGTGACAGAGCCTGCTGGAATGATCATGAGTCGATCAGGGGAACGCGCGATCAGGGGGCGAACGGCATGGGAACGGTCCGATATCTGGAGATCGCGGAGGCCTTGCGGGCCGCGATCCTTTCCGGCGAGTACCCGGTGGGCGCCAGGCTGCCCTCCGAGAGCGACCTCGCGGCCCGCTGGTCCGTCTCGCGCGGCACGGTCCGCCAGGCCGTCGCCACCCTCGCCGCCGAGGGGCTGATCGGCTCCAGCCAGGGGGCCCGGCGCATCGTCCTGCGCCACGAGCGCCGGCACAGCTTCGGCGAGCTGAACAGCTTCGCGCAGTGGGCCGAGGGGGTCGGGCACGAGGCCCGCGGCCGGTTCCTGTCCCGGACGCGGCGGCCGGCGACGGCGGAGGAGGCCGAGCGGCTCGCAGTGGCGCCGGGCACGGAGGTCCTGGCCGTACTGCGGCTGCGACTGCTGGACGGGGAGCCCACGATGGTGGAGCGCACCGCCTACGCCGACTGGGTCGCGGCGGCGGTCGAGGCCCTCCCGGCCGACTGCCGTTCGGTGATGGACAGCCTGGCGGCGGACTCCGGGATCACCGCCCACTACGGCGAGCACCTCATCGACGCCCTCCCCGCGGGCAGCGAGGACGCCCGCCTGCTGGAGATCCGCCGCGGGAGCCCCCTGCTGCGCCAACGACACGTCTCGGCCACCCGCACGGGCCGCCCGATCGAGTGGTCCGACGACCGCTACCGGGCCGGGAGCGTCACCTTCAGTGTGAGCAACTCGGCGGTAGCAACCCCGTTGGAACGCCACCCGGGCACCGACCGCTGAGCCTGCTCCTCCGCGCGCCCGCCGGACCGGAACCTCTGACAGGCGGCGGCCGCGCGTAGCAGGATGGCCCCGGGCCGATGGCCGATGGCCGCCGGCAACTGCCGGGTGGCGGGAGGGGGATGGCGTTGGCGGAGTGCCTCGTCCGGGAGGGGCGCTGGGCGCTCTGGCTGGTCTGCGGCTGCTACCTGGTGGTGGTGTACATCACCAGCCGGGGCCTGATCGCCGCTCCCCGCTACCGGATGCTCCAGGCGCGCGTCCACGACTGCCGCGCCCGGATCGACGTGTGCGCGGCCGGGCCGGCCCAGGGGTCGGCCGCGCTCCAGGCGGTCACCGGCCGGCTGGACCGGCTGGAGCTGAACGGGCAGGTGGTCTGGCGCCTGCTCCCCCGGCGCTGGGTGGTGGCCATCCCGCTGTCCAAGCTCGCCCCCGCCTGGCGGGTGCTGCACGAGGCCGAGGGCCAGCTGCTGCGGCTGGAGGGCGCCGAGGAGATCTCCCTGCGCGTCCACGCCCTGCGGCTGCGGCTCGCCTCGGACCACGAGCCGGCGCACCGCTCACTGGCCGCGGAACTCGCCGCGGCCTCCGGCGACCCGGCCGCCGAACGGGCCCTGCTGTTCGCCGTCACCGAGCAGCTGGCCCGGCAGGAGGACGAAGCGTTCGAGCGCGAGTACGAGCTCCAGCGGATCGCCCTGTGGCTGGCCCTGACCGGCCTCGGCGCGGTGCTGCTGATGGGGCTCGTGCTGGACCACCGCCTGTCGCTGCTCCTCGGCGGGCTGGGCGGGTTCCTGTCACCGCTGATCGGTGTGATGCGCGCGCAGCGGCCCGCCTCCTGGGGCGTCCTCGTACTGGCGCCGGTCGGCGGAGCGCTGGCCGCGCCCGGCGGGCTGCTGCTGGTGCGGATGCTCGCCGACCCCGAGCTGAACCTGCTGGGCCAGGTGTTCCTGGACAACTCCTGGGGCGCGCCCGGCCGGCCGATCGCGCTGGCGATCGCCCTCCTGTTCGGCTTCTCGGGCACCCTGTTCTCCCGCCTCGCCCTCGCGGCGACCGGCCAGCTGATGCCGGTCGCGGGCCGCGCGGCCCCGCGCGGCGGCGTCCCGGCCCAGGCCACGGCGCCGCCCGGGCCTACGGGACAGCAGGTGCCGTAGCCACGGGGGTGCCCGTTGTCGGGGGTGGCTGGCAGCATCACCCCATGAAGATCATCCGTACCACCCCGCCCCGGCCGGTCGACATCACCTCCGTCGTGCCCGGCCTGGCCGCGCTGGCACGCCCGGCGACCCGGCTGCACCCCCGCGCCGGAGAGCCCACGGCGCGGGACAGCTCGGTCGGCGGGCCGCTGCTGTGGCCCGCCGACGAGCCGTGGCCCCACTGCCCCGCTCCTCATCCGGACGGGGGCCTCTCGCTGGAGGCTCTGCGGGTGGACCGGGCCCTGCAGGCGCGGACCGCGATGCACCTGGCGGGCATACCCGTCGTCCCGGAGCACACGCCGGAGGAGAAGGCCGTCCTGGAACGGATCGACTGGGACGCCGAATGGCCCGAAGGCCCGCTCCCCCTGGTGCCCCTGTCCCAGCTGTACGTGCGTGACGTCCCCGTGCTGCGCCGGCACGCGCGGTCGGGGACCGATCTGCTCCAGGTGCTGTGGTGCCCCTTCCACCACCCGGACGACGACTTCCACATGCCCAGGACCGTTCTGGTCTGGCGGTCCGCGGCCGCCGTCACCGACGTCCTCGCCGCGCCCCCGGCCCCCGCCGGGGTGGAGTCCGAGGAGTACGTGCCCGTGCCGTGCGTGCTCGCGCCGGAGCAGGTCACCGAGTACCCCGACCCGGGGGAGCTGGACGAGGAGCTGCTGGAGCAGCTGAAGGACTGGAGCAGGTGGGAGGCGGCCGGATCCGCCGCGGACCCCTCCTACGCCCTCCACCCGGACTCCTACTACTCGAGCAACCTGTGCGCAGCCCCCGGCTGGAAGGCCGGCGGCTACCCCAAGTGGGGCTACACCGACCCCGTCGCCCGGACCTGTCCCGACTGCGGCACCGGAATGGATCCGCTGCTGACCGTCGACACGTTCGAGTGGAGCGACGACAACCGCAGCTGGATCCCGTACGAGGACCAGGAGGCCCAGGCCCCCGCCGACGCGCGCCACGACCACATGTGGATGCCGACCGCGATCCAGATCGGCGGCAGCCACAAGCAGCAGCTGTACGTCTGCCCGGCCTCGCCGGACCACGCCCACCTGGAGGTGATGCAGTGAGGTACGTCCTGTTCGACGTCGACGGCACGCTGATCGACGCCCTGGACAACCAGCGCCGGGTCTGGCGGACGTGGGCGCGGCGCCACGGCCTGGACCCCGACGAGGTCCACCGGGTGGCGCTGCGCACCCGGCCGCTGGAGACCTTCGCGGAGGTCGCTCCGGACCGGGACCCCCGGGAGTGCCTCGCCGCACTGCACGAGCTGGAGGACGAGGACGTCCGCACCGGCAGCTACGGGGCCTTCGACGGCGGCCCGGAACTGCTCGGCGCCCTGCGGCCCGGGACCTGGGCGCTGGTGACCTCGAACTACGAGCACCGGGTGCGCGGCCGTTTCGCGCGGACGGGCCTGCCGGTCCCGGAGGTCGTGGTGGACGCGGCCTCCGTGGAGGAGGGCAAGCCGTCGCCGGTGCCCTACCTGAGGGCGGCCGCGCTGCTCGGCGCCCGCCCGGAGGACTGCCTCGTCATCGAGGACGCGCCGTCCGGGGTGCGGGCCGGGCTGGATGCCGGGATGACGGTGTGGGGCGTCAACACCGCCGAGCCGGTGGACGGTGTGCACCGCCACTTCGGCACCTTGCGCGAAGCCGTGGACGACGTCCTCGCCTTCGCTTCGGGCTCCCTCCCCGGCCGCCCCGCCTGACGGGGCCCAGGCCGTCTCTTTCGGATCTTGCCGGTCGAGCCCGCGTCTCCCCCGGCTACTGCTGGGAGGGGTCCCCGGGTGCCGTGCATCGGCGCGTTGGCGGGGCGCCCTTGTACTGGACGTAATCGGGTGCTCCGCCAACGCGGCGAGGTGCGGTGCCGGGCGGCGCGGGCCTGGGGGCACCTCCCAGCGGTAGCCGGGGGAGCAAGATCCGGAAGGGACGGCCTACAGCCGGCGCAGGCGGCGCTGGGCCGAGGCGGCCGCGAGGCGGGCCGTGCGGGCGGCGCGGTCGGCCTCGCGGTGGCGGGCTTCCGCCTCGGACACCGCCGCGTACGCCAGGTCCCGCGCGGCCCGGGCCTGTTCGGCCTCGCCCAGCAGGCGCTCGACGGCGGCGTCGGCGTCGGCCGCGCGGGCCACGGCGTGCTGCCGGGCCTCCTCCGCCACCCGCAGCTCCTCCTCGCGGGCGGAGACGGCCCACGCCGCGTCCTCGGCAGCGGCCCGGGCGGCGGCCAGCCGGGCGGCGCGTGCGGGGTCGGCGGCGGGCCCGCGCGCCGCCGACCCCGCACGGCCCGGCTCCGGCCCGGCGCCCGTCCCTGGCTCCGGACCGGATTCCGGTTCGGATCCGGCTCCAGGTCCGGGTCCCGCTCCGGGTCCGGGTCCGGGGCCCGCTCCGGCTCCGGCTCCAGCTCCGGGGCCGGGCCCCGCTCCGGGGCCGGGTCCCGCTCCGGATCCGGATCCGGGTCCGGGTCCGGGGCCCGCTCCAGCTCGGGGCCCCGCTCCGCTTCCAGGCCCGAGTCCCGCTCCGGGTCCCGCTCCGAGTCCCGCTCCGGATCCGGGCCCCGCTCCGGGTCCAGGCCCGAGTCCCGCTCCGGGTCCAGGCCCGGGTCCCGCTCCGGGGCCGGGCCCGGGGCCGGGTCCGGGGCCAGATCCAGGCCCGGGTTCCGGTTCGGGGCCGGGTTCCGGTTCGGGACGGGACGCGGTGGTCGGGGCGGGGAGTGCCACGTCCGGGTCGACCGCCGGGAACTCCGACACCGGCGCGGGGGCCCGTACGAGCCGGCCCGAGGCCCACTCCCGGGCCGCGTCCGGGTCGGCGAGGACGGCGTGCAGGATCCCCTCCAGCTCCCGCACCACCGCCTCGGAGACGGGGGTCCCCGCCTCCTCGGCCAGCCGCGCGGCCTCCCGCGCGAGCGCACCGATCACCACGTGCTGCTGGTGCGAGAGGTCCCGCAGCCGTTCCCCGTCCAGGGAGCGGTGCGCCGCCCGCAGGGTCTGCCCGAGCTGGAGGAACTGCTCGGTCTCGTCGGGCTTCGCCCGGACCAGCGTGTTGGACGCCCAGGCCGCGAGCGTCGGCCGCCGCAGGGCCGCGATCCGCCTGGCCGCCGCCGGGTCCCCGGCCTCCTTCACCCGGGCCGCGGCCTCGTCCCGCGCCGCCGTGAACCCGGCCGGGTGCGGCAGGTACAGCGCGTCGACGATCTCGTCCAGATCCAGTTCCGCATCGGCATCCACGCGCCCCACTGTCCGCCATGGCCGGCCGCCCGGGGCGCCCGCGCCCCACGGCCACGCGGGTGAATGGCGCCGGGCCGCCGGTTCCCGTCCCGGGCGCGGCCCGTTGGAGGGGCGTGAACGGCCCGCCGCTCCCCCGCATCCGCTCCACGGTCCGCGACGGCGTCCTCTCCGTCAGCCTGGCCGGGGAGTTCGACCACTACAGCTGCGCCCCGCTGCACGTCCTCCTCGACCGGGCCGCCGCCCTCGGCGCCCGCCGCCTCGTCATCGACGCGGCGGAGGTCGAGTTCTGCGATTCGGCCCTGCTCGACGCCCTGGAGCGGTGGTCGCGCGGCGGCCGCGGCTGGGAGCTGGCCGCCGCGTCGCGGCCGGTGCGGCTGCTGCTGGAGCTCTGGGAGCGGGTACGGGCTCCGCTGCCGCCCGTCAGCGGTCCGTCCCGGCCGGCTCGACGACCCGGCCGTCGCGCAACTCGACCACCCGGTCGGCGAGTTCCATCAGCTGCGGATCGTGGGTGGCGACCAGGGCCGTGACGCCCTCGCTGCGCACGACGGCGCGCAGCAGCCGCATGATGGAGCGGCCCGTCTCGGAGTCGAGCTGGCCGGTGGGCTCGTCGGCGATGATCAGGGCGGGTTCGTTGGCGAGCGCGCGGGCCAGGGCGACGCGCTGCTGCTGACCGCCGGAGAGCTCCCCGGGGCGCTGTTCGGCGTGCTCGGCGAGGCCGACAAGGGCCAGCAGGGTGCGTACGCGTTCCTCGCGCTGCTGTGCCGGGACCTTGCGCATGCGCATCGGTACGCCGACGTTCTCGGCGGCGGTGAGGACCGGGATCAGCCCGAACGACTGGAAGACGAAGCCGATCCGGTCGCGGCGCAGCGCGAGCAGGCCGCTCTCGTCGAGGGTGGAGAGGTCGGTGCCGTCGAGTTCGACGGTGCCGCCGCTGGGGGTGTCGAGGCCGCCGACCAGGTTGAGCAGGGTGGTCTTGCCGGAGCCCGACCGGCCCTTGAGCGCGGTGAGTTCGCCGCGCCGCGCCTCGAACGTGACCCCGCGCAGGGCGTGTACGGCGTTCGCGCCGGTGCCGAAGCTCCTGCGCAGGTCGCGCACCGCCATCATGGGCGGCGGGGCGTCGGCGGTGCCGATTCCCTCCGCCGCGGGCTGTCGGTCCGGTTGCTGCGTCATGGTGGGCTCCCCCTCGGCCGGGTGCTGTTCGCTACCTTCGCGACCGAATTTGCTCATCTGTCACATCAATCACGCAAGTCCCTTCCTCTCCCGGACCGGATCTGACAACATCGTCCGCTATCCGGTGCCCCAGGTCCGGTTCGGGGGAAGGAACAGGCACATGATCGGCTTCGTCGTGCGCCGGCTGCGCGGGCGACTGCCGCTCGCCGCCGCCGTGTTGCTCACCGCGCTCATCACCACGACCACGCTGACCGCCCTGCTCGCCTTCACCCGGGGCGTCGGGGAAGCCGGCCTGCGCCAGGCGCTGACCGGCCCCGCCGGCCGGGCGAGCACCGCCGTCGTCCTCACCGGCGAGCACGCCCTGACCGCCCGGGCCGCCGACGACGCGGCCGTACGGGGCTACGCGGCGGACCTGTTCGGGAGCGTGCCCGTCGGCGTCGAGAACGTGGCCCGCAGCCGCTCGTACGGTCTGCCGGGCCCCCGCACCCCCGGCCGGGAACCGGACCTCACCCTGCTCGCCGCCCTCGACCCCGGCCGCGTACGACTCCTCGCGGGCCGGTGGCCCGAGGCCGTCGGGGACCGCCCCGGGCGGGTCCCGGTGGCCGCGCCCGAAGCCGTGCTGAACCGGCTCGGGCTGAGCCCGCAGGGACTGCCGGCCGAGGTGCGGCTGGAGGACCGTTACGGCGGGGCCCCGCTGGAGGTGCTCGTCACCGGCGCCTACCGGGCGGCCGAGCCGGACTCGCCGTACTGGCGCCTCGATCCGCTCGGCGGCCGCGAGGTACAGGTCGGCTCCTTCACCAGCTACGGGCCCCTGCTCGTCCACGACTCGGCCTTCACCGGCGGCGCCCTGGTCCAGAACAGCCGCGCCACGCTGCTGACCCCCGACTTCCGCGCCGCCCGCGCCGCCGACCTGGACCGGCTGCGCCCCCTGGCACCGGAGAGCGACACCAAGGGCCCCGCCGGGCTCACGGTCACCACCGGACTCAAGGACCACGCCGCGGCGCTGACGACGGGACAGCGGGTGGCCCGCTCCACCCTGCTGGTGGGCGCTCTCCAGCTGGCCGTCCTGGCCGGGGCCGCCCTGCTGCTGGTCGCCCACCTGCTGACGGAGCGCCAGGAGCCCGAGCGGGTCCTGCTCACCTCGCGCGGCGCCTCCCGCCGCCGGCTCGGGGCACTGTCGGCGGCCGAGGCCCTGCTGCTCGCCCTGCCCTCGGCGGTCCTGGCCCCACTGCTCACGCCCCCGCTGCTGCGCCTGGCGGGCCGCTACGGTCCGCTCGCCGAGGCCCCGGTCGAGACCGGCGGGGCGTGGCTGCTGTGGCCGGCCGCGGCGGGCTGCGCCCTCGCCTGCGTCCTGCTGGTCTCCCTGCCCTCCGTGCTGCGCGGGGCCGCGGCCTCCGTACTGCGGCGGGCCGGGCGCCGGGCGGCCGTGGTGTCGGGGGCGGCGCGTTCCGGACTGGACCTCGCGGTGGTGGCGCTGGCCGTCCTCGCCTACCGCCAGCTGGACCGCTACAGCGGCGCCGGACCCGGCACCGGGGACGAACTCGGCGTCGACCCGGTGCTGGTGGCCGCGCCCACCCTTGCGCTGTGCGCGGGCACCCTGCTCGTCCTGCGGCTGCTGCCGTTCGCTGCGCGGCTCGGGGGCCGGATCGCCGCCCGGGGCCGCGGCCTCGGCCCGGCGCTGGTGGGCTGGCAGCTCGCCCGGCGCCCGGGGCGGGCCACCGGCCCGGTCCTGCTGCTGGTGCTGTCGGTGGCCAGCGGGGTCCTCGCCCTCGGCCACCACTCCGCCTGGTCCGCCTCGCAGCGCGACCAGGCGGAGTTCGCCACCGCCGGGGGCCTGCGCGTCACCGGCAGCCAGGTCGCCGCCGCGGGCCGGGCCGGGCGGTACGCGTCCCTGCCGGGCGGCGACCGGGTGATCCCGGTGGTGCGCGCGTCCCACGGGCTGCCGGCCGGGGCCGGCGGGGAGCTGGTCGCGCTGGACGCCGCCGCCGTCGCCCGGCGGGTGCCGCTGCGGGCCGACCTGCGCGACGGGCGGCCCATGGCGGAGCTGTTCGCCCCGCTCGCCGTCGACGCCCCCGGCAGCGCGGGCATCGTGCTGCCGGGCCGGCCGCAGCGGATCGACCTCGACGTGTCGGTACGGGCCTTCGGCGCGAGCGGCAGCGCCCGGCTGGGCGTACTGCTGCGCGACCGCTTCGGGCTGACCTACCGGGCGCCGGTCGAGACGCTGCCGGAGAACGGCGAGCACACCTTCTCCGTGGACCTCGCGAAGCTCGCCGGGGCCCCGCTCGGAGCGGCCGCCGAACCCCTGTCCGTCACCGGGCTCGCCCTGTCGTACGGGTCCGACACCGGCTGGTACCGGCAGGAAGGGAAGCCCGCGGTCGACGCGGAGGTGGCGCTGCGCAAGGTGTCGGCCGCGCAGACGCCGGACGGCCCGGCCGTCCCCGTGCAGACCGACGGGCCCGCCTGGAACCTGGTGGCCCCCGTCCTCGACGGCAACGTCCCGGCCGCCCGGCTGCTGCCGGCCGACGGGGCGCTGATGCGGCTGCGGTACGCGGGCGCCCCGGTGGGGAGTTACGCCCTCGGCCTCACCACCGCCCCGGCCGCCGCCGAGGTCCCGGGCATCGCCACCCGCGCCTATCTGACCGCCGTCGGCGCCGAGGTCGGCGACCGGGTCCCGGTGCCGCTCGGCTCCGCCACCGTGCCGGTGCGGATCACCGCCGCCGTCGCGGCGCTGCCCGCGTCCGGCGAACGCGCGGTGGCCGTGGACCTCGCCACCACGGGGCGGCTGCTCGCGGGCATGGACGGGCAGCCCCTGCCGCCCGCCGACGAGTGGTGGCTGCCCGCGGCCTCCGCCGCGGACCCCGCGCCCGCCCGGGCCGCCGCCGAACTGCGCGCGGGCGCCGGGTCCCACCGGATGCTGCTGCGCGAGGAGGTGGCCGCCGGGCTGCTGGACGACCCGCTGAGCGCCGGCCCCCGCATCGCGCTGGCCGCCCTCGCCCTGTCCAGCGCGGTCCTGGCCGCCATCGGCTTCGCCGCGTCCTCCGCGGCGGCCGCGCGCCAGCGGGCCCGGGAGTCCGCGATCCTGCGGGCGCTCGGAGCGCCCCGGCGGGGCCTGGCCCGGGCCGCGGCCGCCGAGGGCCTGGTCCTGGTCGCGCTCGGCACCGCGGTCGGCCTCGCGGTGGGCGCGGCCATCGTGCACCTGACGGTGCCGCTGATGGTCCTCACCCCGGCCGCGCAGCGCCCGGTGCCGGAGGTCCTCGTGGACCTGCCGGGCGTACGGACCCTGCTGCTGGCCGCCGCCATCGCCGCCGTACCGCTGCTGGCGGCGGTGCTCGGCGGCCGCGGCGACCGCACGTCCCGGGGCGCCGCCGCCCGTCTGCGCCACGTGGAGGAGATATGACCGGCCCGACCACCGACCCCCGTACCACCGCGCCCAGGGGCCGCGGCGGGGCCGGCTGGGTGCGGACGCGCCTGCGCGCCGCTCCCCTGGCCACGCTCCTGTCGGCCGTGCTGGTCTTCGTCTCCGTCCTGCTGGCCACCGCGCTGCCGCGCGTCCTCGACCGGGACGCCGACCGGGCGCTGCGCGCCTACCTGGCCGAGCAGGGCCCGGCCCCGACCAGCCTGGTCGCGACCGCCGAGACCGGGAGGGGTGCGCCGGGCAGGGACCTCCCTGGCTCCCTGGATCATGCGCTGGCCGCCCTTCGGGCCGCCGTCGGACCGGGCTACCGGCTGGCCGACTCCGGTCCCGTGTACGGCGTCCGGGCGAAGAACCAGCGCCCCCTGCACGGGCCCGGGCTCGTCCGCCCGTCGGACATCGCACCCAATCTGGGGCTGCTGCACCTGCCCCAGGTCGCCTCCCACAGCCGGCTGGTCGAGGGCCGCTGGCCGTCCGGCGGCGCCGGCGGGGGAACCGTCCCGGTCGTCCTGGCCAAGGACACCGCCGACACCATCGGCGCCAAGGTGGGCTCGGTCCTGAAGGGGGCCTCGGACCTGGCCGAGCCGATGGACATCGAGGTCGTCGGCCTGTTCGCCCCGTTCGACCCCGCCGACGCCTACTGGAGCGACAGCTCCACCAGCTGCCTCCTGCAGGCCTGCCTCAAGTGGGACTCGAAGCACGAGAAGTCCTGGTGGGACGCGGCCGCCCTGGTCGGCCCCGAGGGGATCGAGCGGCTGGCGGGCTGGGGGACGCGCGCCACGGACTTCTGGCGGCTGCCGGTGGACATCGGCGCCCTGCGCACCGACCGGCTGCCCGGGGTCACCGAGCAGATCTCCTCGTACGTGGCCGGCCCGACGGCCAACCGGCTGCTCACCGAGACCGGTCGCGCCGACATCCGGATCACCTCCGAGCTGCCGAAGCTGTTCGCCACCGCCGAGGCCCGCCGGCAGGCCGCCGCGCCGCTCGCCGCCATCGGGCCCGCCGGGGTGGCGGGCGTCGCCCTCGTGGTGTTCTGCCTGGCGGCCGGGCTCACCGGTGACCGACGGGAGCCCGAGCTGGCGCTGCTGCTGGCCCGGGGCGGCTCCCGCGCGGGCATCCTGCGCCGGGTGCTGGGCGAGGGGGCCGTCACCGTACTGCCCGCCGCCGTGCTCGCGGCCGCCCTGGGCGTCCTGCTGCTGCCGGCCCCCCGGCCGGCGCCGTCCCTGCTCGCGGGCGGTGCCGTCGCCCTCGTGGCCCTGCTGGCCTTCCCGGTACGGGCCTTCGTGCTGCTGTCCGGCCGGCGCGCGGCCCGGCCCCGGCGCAGGCTGGTGGCGGAGCTGCTGGTCCTCGCCGCCACCGCGGCCGCCGTCGCCGAGGTCCGCCGGCGCGGTGTGGCCCCGGCGGGCACCGGGCTGGACCCGCTGCTGGTCGCGGCCCCGCTGCTGATCGCGCTGTCCGGGGGGCTGCTGCTGGCCCGGATCCAGCCCCCGCTGGCCCGGCTGGCGGCCCGCGCGGCGGGACGCGGGCGCGGCCTCACCGGCTTCCTCGGGCTGGCGCGCGCCGCCCGGGGGAACGCGGGGGGCGCGCGTCCCTCCGTACTGCCCCTGATCGCACTGCTGCTGGCGGTGACCACGGGCGGGTTCGGTTCGGCCGTACTGGCCTCCGTGGACGGGGCCCGGCTGCAGGCGGCGCGGGGCGAGGTCGGGGGCGACGCCCACGTGTCGACCCCGCTCGGGGAGGCGCTGTCGCCGGAGTTCCTGCGGGCGGCGGGCGAACTGCCGGGCGTACGCCGCTCCCTGGGGGTGTGGACCGACCGGGACGCCCTCCTGACGGCGGACGACCCGACCGGCACCCACGTCCGGGCGGTGGCCGCCGATCCGGCCGCCTACGCCGAGCTGTCCGGGGCCGCCGACCGGGGCCGGTTCGATCCGGCCCTGCTCGCCCGGGGCGCCGCCGACGCCGCCGTACCGGTGCTGATCAGCAAGAACCTCTCCGGGAAGGACGCCGGGGGCGAGTTCCGGCTGCGCGTCGTCGGCGGCGTCGAGCTGCGGGCGCGGCCGGTCGGCCTGGTCGAGGGGACCCCGGCCGAACCGTCCGTGGAGGCGGCGGTCGTGGTGGTGCCGGCCTGGGCCGTCACCGCCCGGGTGCCCCAGGCGGCGCACCCCAACCACTGGTTCGCCCTGGGCCCGGTCGACGAGGACCGGCTGCGGGGGCTGGTCCGCGCCCACGCGTCGGCCTCCGTCGCCGAGCGGACCTTCGTGCACACCAGTGCCGGAGTCTCCGCGAAGCTCGCCGGCGACCCCCTCCAGCACGCGGCCGGGCGGCTGTTCTGGACCTCGCTGGCCGCGGCGGCCGGCTTCGCGCTGCTGTCGGTGCTGCTGACCCTGGTCCGGGCGGCCCCGGAGCGGGCCGCGCTGCTGGCCAGGCTGCGGACCATGGGCCTGCGGCCCCGGCAGGGCGTGGTGCTGATCCTCACGGAGTCGCTGCCGCAGGTGGTGGCGGCTCCGGTGGGCGGCGCCCTGACGGCGGTCGCCGCGATCGCCCTGCTGGGCCCTTCGGTCGACCTGTCGACGCTGGTCGGCACCACCGTCCCGGCCGGGCTGGGGCTGGGCCTGCGGCAGGTGCTCGGGCAGGCCCTGGGCCTGGCCGGGCTGGTGGCCGCGGCCGTGCTCGCGGAGGCGGCGGTGAACGGCCGGCGTCAGATCACCACCGAGTTGAGAGCGGGAGACCGACGTTGAACACCGAAGCGCCCACGTACGAGGAACTGCGGCGCCAGGCCCTGGAGGCCGCCGCACCGCGCCGGCACGCCGCCGGCACGGCGATCGTCTGCGACCGCCTGGTGCGCATCTTCACCAGCGACGGCGTCGAGGTGCAGGCCCTGCAGGGGCTGGAGCTGACGGTGGCGCAGGGCGACCTGGTGGCGCTGGTCGGGGCCTCCGGCAGCGGCAAGTCCACCCTGCTGAACATCCTCGCGGGGCTGGACGTGCCCACGGCCGGCACGGCCACCGTCGGCGGCTACGACCTGCTGGAGATGTCGTCGCGGGACCGGCTGCGGTACCGGCGCGAGACGGTCGGCTTCGTCTGGCAGCAGACCGCGCGCAACCTGCTGCCGTTCCTGACGGCCACTCAGAACGTCGCACTGCCGATGCAGTTGAAGGGCGGCGGACGCGGCGCCCGGGCCCGTCGCTCGGCCCGGGTCGCGGAGCTGCTGGAGGCGCTGGAGATCGGCGACCTCGGCGGCCGCCGCCCCGCCGAGCTGTCCGGCGGGCAGCAGCAGCGGGTGGCCATCGCCGTGGCCATGGCCAACGATCCGGCGGTGCTGCTCGCCGACGAACCGACCGGCGAGCTGGACTCCGAGACCGCTGCGGCCGTCTTCGAGGCCTTCCGCACCGTGAACCGGGAGCTGGGCGCCACCGTGGTCATCGTGACCCACGACCCGATGGTGGCGGGCGAGGTCCGCCGTACGGTGGCGATCCGCGACGGCCGCACCAGCAGCGAGGTGCTGCGCCGCACGGTGACCGACGAGCACGGCACGGAGTCGGTCAGCGAGCGCGAGTACGTGATGCTGGACCGCACCGGCCGGGTGCAGTTGCCGCAGAAGTTCCTGGAGGCGCTGGGCATGGAGCACCGCGTCGCGGTCGACCTGGCCCCGGACCGCATCGAGGTCCGCCGCGACGACGCCGACGACACCGCCGACGCCACCGACGCCACGCCCGGGGAGGCCTCCTAGCCCCGGCCGCGTTCACCGTCCCGACCGGCGCCGGGGGTTCGGGCGTCACTTCCGCGGCCCGGGTGTCGTTAGGGGCTCGGGGCTGAACCGGGGGGCGAAGGGATGACGTAATGCGGCAGTTTCCTCTGCAGATGCACCACATGGAGCCGGGGCGCCTGGTCGAGTGGCGGTTGCGGGCCGCCACCGGCCCGCAGGCACCGGACCGGGGTGACGAGGAGGGCAAGAAGGCGTCCTTCAACCAGGACAAGCACTTCACCGTCGCCGAGGAGAGCCGCGCGGACGACGACCCCATGGCGTCCTACGTGGCCGTCACCTTCGAGATCGACGGGGTCCTCGACGAAGGCGCCCTGGCCGCGGCGCTGCTGGAGTTCGTACGCCGGCACGAGGTGCTGCGCTGCGAGTTCCGCCGGCTGGCCGGGGAGCTGTCCTGCGAGCCGCTCGCGCCCGGGGTCCTCTCCCTGGAGGCCCGCCACGTCGCCGAGTTCGACGACGTGGAGCGGCAGCGCGAGTTCCTCGCGGAGCGGTTCACCCGCAGCATCGACACCCTGTCGTGGCCGCTGTTCACGATGGGCGCCGTGGTGCGCCCGGACTCCGCGACGGTGTACCTCGCCTTCGACCACATCGTCTGCGACGGCATGTCGATGCCGGTCGTCGTCCACGACGTGCTGACCTGCTACGAGGCGCTGCGGCGCGGGGAGGAGCCCGTGCTGCCTCCCGCGCCCAGCTACCTGGACTTCGCGGACGCGCAGCGCCGCCGCTACCTGTCGATCGGGGCGGACGACGAACGCCTCGGCTACTGGAAGTCGTTCAGGGAGCGCGGCGGGGAGTTCTTCCCCCGTTTCCCGCTGGACCTGGGCGTGGAGCCGGACCGGATGTACCCGATCGTCAACGAGGCCTCCACGCTGCTGGACGCCGCCGAGACCGAGGTCTTCGAGAAGGTGTGCGGGCAGGCCGGCGGGAAGCCGTTCATGGGGGTGCTCGGCTCGGTGGGCGTGTGTCTGCGGGAGGCGGGCGGGCCCGGGGTGTACCGGGGGTTCATGCCCGTCAGCGAGCGCGGCCGCGAGGACTGGAACAACTCGGTGGGCTGGTTCGTCAACACCCTGCCGATCGAGTTCGACGCCTCGCCGGGCAAGGACTTCGCCCAGGTCATGGGTGAGGTCCGGGCGGGGTTCACGGAGATGATGCGCCACCTCGACGTGCCGTTCGTGCGGGCCTGGCAGCTGCTGGCGCCCGAGGAGTTCGCCGGCCGCTCCTGGCCGTATCCGGTGAACTTCTTCTCGTACATCGACATGCGCCGCTGCCGGGGCGCCGACCGGCACGACGAGTGGCGGCCCGCCACGCACGTGTGGTCGGCGCGGGCGAACGGGACCTGTTCGTGGTTCCAGCGGGACTCGGACGGGCTGCACATGAACTCGCTGTACGTGGACACCCCGGCCGCGCGCCGCACGATGGGCGACTTCCAGGAGGCGCTGCGGCTGACCGTGCAGAGCGTGGCGCGCACCGGCGGGTTCCGCAGGCCCGTGGCGCTCACGGCGCCCCGCCGGCCCGAGCCGGCGGTGGCGCGCGTCAGGAGGTCCTGATGACCGCCCTCGTCAGGTGATCTTCCAGAGGGTCAGCGTGGTGACGTAGTCGGGCATGCCCGGGGAGAGGCCGCCTCCCGAGTGGGGCTGGACGTCGGTGATCCGCAGCATCGCCAGGTTGCGTTCGCTGGTGACGGTGCACAGGACCGTGCCCTTGGCGAGCGTCCCGCCCGTCTTCAGCTCCTTCTCGGGGAGCGAGACCGGCAAGGTGTCGGTGTCGACCCCGGCCTTGCACGCCTCGGGAGTGGTGCCGCTGCTCCTGCCCATGGGTGTGAGGAAGCGCAGGTCCGCGTCTCCCCAGGCCTGGTAGGTGAGTTCCATGCCGGCGACCTGGCCGATCTTGCCGCCGGGGAACAGCTTCGGTGCGTCCAGGTCGACGTGCGTGCCCGTGCTGGAGGCGGGTCCGCGCAGGGTGAAGGGCTTGTCCTCGAAGAGGAGGGTGTACGCGGGCTGCTTCGACGTGGCGGTGGCCGTGGCGGTGGCCGTTGCCTGAGGGGAGGCCGGGGCGGCTGCGCCCGTCCGCCCGCCGCCCGACGGGGAGCCGCCGGTGGCGGCCGTACCGCCGTCGGGGCGTACGAACGCCCAGGTCACGAGCGCGGTGAGGGCCACGGCGAGGACTCCCCCGCCGACCAGCAGCGCGGGACGGACGGACCGTGCGGGCGGCGCCGGGGGCGGTGCGGTGGGCCGCGGCGGGTGGGCGGGGCCGGGAGGCGGCGTGGAGGGCCTCGGCGGGGCCGTCACCGTGGGCTGCGCGGACCGGTACGCGCCGGCGTCGGGTTCCGTGGGGGTGGCGCCCGGGATCCGAACGGGCTCCGGGGGGTGTGCGGCGGCCGCCTCCCGGCGGGCGATCCGGTCCATGAGCGGTGCCGGCAGCCAGCCGTCGAACGCGCGCAGCGGCCGGCCCGCGGCCCGCTCGCACAGCTCCGTCAGTTCGGCGGTGGTGATGCGCTGCGCCGGGTCGGCGGTCAGGGTGCGTTCCAGCAGGCTCCGCAGTGGCTCCGGGTAGCCGCTCAGATCGGGCGCCGCCCGCTCGGTGTTGGCGATCCGCACGGCGAGGGTGGTGGCGCCGCCCTCGCCGTAGGGGTGTCGCCCGGTCGCCGCGACGGCCGCGATCAGGCCGAGTGAGAACACGTCGGCGGCCGCGTTGACGGGCTCGCCCAGGGCCTGTTCGGGCGACATGTACTGCGGGGTGCCGACCACGCCGCCGCTGCGGGTCAGCTGGGTGGTGTCGGCCGCCCGCGCGATGCCGAAGTCGATGACGTACGGACCGGTCGAGCCGAGCAGGATGTTGGCGGGCTTGAGGTCGCGGTGGACGACCTCCGCCGCGTGGATGGCGCCCAGGGCCCGGGCGGTGCAGCCGACCAGCTGGTGGACGGCGGCCGGGGGGAGCGGCCCGTGCTCGGTGAGCGCGTCGGCGAGCGAGAGCCCGGGCACGAACTCCGAGGCGATCCAGGGGAGCGGCCCGGTCGTGTCGTGGTCGACGACCGGCACCAGGTGGTAGCCCTGTACCCGGCGGGCCGCGCGGACCTCCTGGTCGAAGCGGCGCCGGAAGTCCGGGTCCTGTCCGTACTCGCGGCGGATCACCTTGAAGGCCACGGGCTGACCGCCGCGCGTGTGCGAGAGGTACACGGTTCCCATGCCCCCCTCGCCGATCCGGGCCAGCAGCCGGTAGCCGGCCGTCTCCCGCGGGTCGAGGGGGCCGAGCGGGGTGAGTATGTCGTCATTGCCGTTGATCACCGCGTCAGCCTAAGCGGTATGACGTGCCGTCAATCACCTTGGGCAGGCCCCTTCTTGCCGAGGGCGGCGGCGCGGGCCAGCAGCAGGTCCCGTTCGCGGGTGTTGCGGGTGAGGGCGGCCGCCCTCTCGAACTCGGCGCGGGCCTCGGGGCGGCGCCCGAGCCGCTCCAGCAGGTCGCCGCGTACGCTCGGCAGCAGGTGGTAGGAGCCCAGGGCGGGCTCCCGGGCGAGGGCGTCGACGAGCGGCAGGGCCGCCGCGGGGCCGTCGGCCATGGAGACCGCCACCGCCCGGTTCAGCTCGACCACCGGGGAGGGCAGCAGCTCGGCGAGCCGGCCGTAGAGGGCGGCGATGGTCCGCCAGTCGGTGTCCTCGTAGCGCACGGCGGCCGCGTGGCAGCCGGCGATGGCGGCCTGGAGGGCGTAGGGGCCGCTGCCGGCCCGGTGCAGGGCGGCCACCCCGCGCCGGATGAGCAGCCGGTTCCACCTGGCCCGGTTCTGGTCGGCGAGGAGTACGGGCTCGCCGTCGGGGCCGGTACGGGTGGCCGTGCGGGAGGCCTGGAACTCCAGCAGCGCGGCGAGTCCGTGGGCCTCGGGCTCGCCCGGCATCAGCGCGGCCAGTACGCGGGCCAGGCGCAGCCCGTCCTCGCAGAGGGCGGGGCGCAGCAGGTCGTCGCCGGCGGTGGCCGAGTAGCCCTCGTTGAAGACGAGGTAGATGACCTCCAGTACGGAGGCCAGCCGCTGTTCGCGGTCGGCCCCGCGGGGGACCTCGAAGGGCACCCGGGCCTTGGCGAGGGTCCGCTTGGCCCGGACCAGGCGCTGGGCGACGGTGGGTTCGGAGGTGAGGAAGGCGCGGGCGATCTCCTGGGTGGTGAGCCCGGCCACCAGGCGCAGGGTGAGCGCGATGCGCGCGTCGGTGCCCAGCACGGGGTGGCAGGCGGTGAACACCAGGCGCAGCAGGTCGTCGTCGATGTCGTCGGGTTCGGCGGGTTCGGGCGGCGGCGGTACGTCCTCCAGGGTGCGGCCGACCTCGGCGAGCTTGCGCGCGTAGGTCTCCTCGCGGCGGACGAGGTCGACGGCCCGGTGCTTGGCGGTGGCCATGAGCCAGGCACCGGGCCGGTCGGGGATCCCGTCCCGCGGCCACTGTTCCAGGGCGGCGACGAGGGCGTCCTGGGCGATCTCCTCGGCGATCCCGACGTCCCGCACGATGCGGGTGACGCCGGCGATGATCCGCGGGGACTCGATCCTGAACACCGCTTCGACCGCCCGGGCCGCGCTCACTGCCGTCACGGCCACCCATCAGAGCAGCCGTGACGGGGCGGGGCAAACGCGGCGGGTGGCGCGGGCCGCGGCCGGGTCACATCTCCTGGACCTGGCGGACCTCGGCGCCGACGGTCCACTCCGCCGGGTGGGTCTCCAGGAACCGCCGGGTCCATTCCAGCGCCTCGGCCTTGTCCTTGCACTGGAGGAAGGCGTATCCGCCGACGACCTCCTTGGTCTCGGTGAAGGGGCCGTCGGTGAAGCTGGTCTTCCCGCCCGACCAGGTGACGCGGGTGCCTTCGGAGGTGGGGAGCAGTCCGGCGGTGTCGAGCATCACCCCCGCCTTGGTGATCTCCTCCATCAGGGCGCCCATGCGCTCCTCGAAGTCGGCCGGGAAGGGGGTTTCGGGGGTCAGGTTCTGCTCGTCGATGCGGATGAGCGTCAGGAAGCGCGGCATGGTGACTCCTCGGTCGTGAGGGCGGGGCCTTTCCCCTGCCTCTCACCTGTGCGTCGAACGGGAGACGCCCGGATCGACAGCTCTGCGGAAAATTCTTCGGAGATTCCGAGGAGCCGGCCACCGGGCACCTCCCGGGTGCATCCGGTCCGGCCCCCTCGGCCGAAGAGAGGGGCAGAGCCCCCGGTCACACGTCGGCGGTCCGGGGGCTCGCCGGCCGTCCGCCCCAGTGCGGCGGCCCGGGCCGTGTCCCTCGGACCGTGCCGGCCGACGGCGGCTGATCCGGCCCGGTCCGAAGGACACCCCCTAGCGGCTGTCCCCCGCCCAGTCCCAGCGGCCGGGGTCCGAGGTCCTGCGGCGGTAGTGGGCGCGGCCGCCCGCCCCGTAGCGTCCTATCTCGGTCGGCAGGCGCGCCTCTTCGGCCAGCCGGTCGGTGCTCCATCCGGTGACGTCCAGGAGGAGGCCGTCGAGGGGGCCGCCCACGAGCTCGCCGTACGCGTGGCCGGGGCGCGGGCCCGGGTCGGGGTCTTCGTGGTCGGCGCCGTAGACACGGCGGCGCGGCATCCTGTCGTCCATGCGCCCAGCTTCACAGCCGGCACTGACAACGGGCCCGGCGGTCCACCGGGCACCGCATAGGCTGGCGGCCACGTCGTACGCGAACCGAGGAGCACCACCCATGGCCAGTCGGGTACACCGGCCGCTGGAGGACCAGGAATTCGACTTCATCGCCGGGATGGCGCCGGGGCCGGTCCTGGCCTACTTCACCGGCACCTGGCCCAAGGCCCTCGACGCCTGCCGGGAGCTGGACCTGCTCGTGGCGGAGCTGGCCCGGGACCCCGGGTACGGCGCGCGGTTCACCGCGGTGCGCGCCGACATCACCCGCTGTCCCGGGCCGGTGCGGCGCTACGGGGTGACGGGTGCCCCGACGGTGGTGCTGCTGCGGTCCGGCGAGGCCGTGGCGACGCACGCGGGGCCGCTGGGGCGGGCCGAGCTGCGCGCCTTCCTGGACGCGCACCTGTAGGCGGGGGACGACCCCGTGCGGCCCGGTGGGTGAACCCGGGCAGGCTGGCCGAAAGTGGCATAGGTGAGATAGGTGCCTCAGGCATGTAATGGAGTCCGGCGAGACGGAACCATCGCTTGCGAGGTGTTGCTTTCCATGTCCGATGCCGTTGCCTTCCCGCAGGACCGAACCTGCCCCTACCACCCGCCGGCCGCCTACCAGCCACTCCGGGAGGGCCGGCCGCTCTCCCGGGTCACCCTCTTCGACGGCCGCTCCGTATGGGTGGTGACCGGCCACGCCGAGGCGCGGGCGCTGCTCTCCGACGGGCGGCTGTCGACCGACCGCACCAACGAGGCCTTCCCCGCCCCCACCGCCCGGTTCAAGGGGCTGCAGAACCGGCGCACGGCCCTGCTGGGGGTGGACGACCCCGAGCACAACACGCAGCGGCGGATGCTGATCCCGAGCTTCTCGGTCAAGCGGACGGCCGCCCTGCGCCCCCGGATCCAGGAGACCGTGGACCGGCTGATCGACGCGATGGAGGCCCGCGGGCCGGGGGCCGAGCTGGTGGGCGACTTCGCGCTGCCGGTGCCGTCCATGGTGATCTGCGCCCTGCTCGGGGTCCCGTACGAGGACCACGACTTCTTCGAGGAGCAGTCGCGGCGGCTGCTGCGCGGCCCCTCGGTCGCCGACGTGGAGGAGGCGCGGGATCGGCTGGACGCCTATCTGGAGGACCTGATCCGGCGCAAGCGCGCCGAGCCGGGTGACGGGCTGCTGGACGAGCTGGTGTCGACCCGGCTGGAGGCGGGCGAGACCGACGTCGAGGAACTGGTGTCGCTGGCCGGGATCCTGCTGATCGCGGGGCACGAGACGACGGCGAACATGATCTCGCTGGGCACCTTCACCCTGCTGCGGCACCCGGAGCAGCTGGCCGAGCTGCGGTCCGATCCCGCCCTGATGCCGGAGGCGGTGGAGGAGCTGATGCGGTACCTGTCCATCGCGGACGGGATGCTGCGGGTGGCCACCCGGGAGATCGAGGTCGGCGGGGTGACCATCCGGCCTGACGACGGGGTGGTCTTCTCCACCTCGGTCATCAACCGCGACGGGTCGGTCTTCGCCGAGCCGGACGCGCTCGACTGGCACCGGCCGACCCGCCACCACCTGGCGTTCGGTTTCGGCATCCACCAGTGCCTGGGCCAGAACCTGGCGCGCGCCGAGATGGAGATCGCCCTCGGGACCCTGTTCGAGCGGCTGCCGGGCCTGCGCCTGGCGGCCGACCCGGACCGGATCCCGTTCAAGCCCGGCGACACCATCCAGGGCATGCTCGAACTGCCCGTGACGTGGTGAGCGGCGTGCGGATCTCCGTGGACCGGGACGTCTGCATCGGCGCCGGCCAGTGCGTGCTGACCGCGCCGCGGATCTTCACCCAGGACGACGACGGCTTCAGCGAGGTGCTCGCGGGCCGCGAGGACGGCCACGGCAGCCCGCTGGTCCGGGAGGCGGCGCGCGCCTGTCCGGTCTCGGCGATCACCGTACGGGAGGCCGGCGAGGGCCCGGCCGACTGAGCGGGTTCCCCGGCCCGGTCGTGCGGGAGCCCCCACCGGCGTCCGGCGGGGGCTCCCGGCGACGGGCACCGCGGGGCGGCCGGCGCTACTGACGGACCACGTTCTCCGCCTGCGGACCCTTGGGCCCCTGGGTGACGTCGTAGGAGACCTGGTCGTTCTCCTCCAGGGACTTGAAGCCGGTCCCCTGGATGGCGGAGAAGTGCACGAACACGTCGGGGCCGCCGTTGTCCTGCGCGATGAAGCCGAACCCCTTCTCCGAGTTGAACCACTTCACGGTGCCAGTTGCCATTGCTGCCGATCCTTCTCAACGTTCCGCTCGGGCCGCACGCGCGCGCGGCCGTCTCGATACTGCCCACCCGTCCCGCCCGCCACACGCCGGACGCGGCCAACCGGGGTGGAAGAGGGCCCGGGCCTAGGAGGCGTCGACGGCGGGCAGCGGGTCGGTGGTACGGGCGGCGACGGCCGGGCGGGCCGCGGACGCCGCCGCGCGGCGCGGGCCGCTCGCCCGGCAGCCCAGGCAGTCGGCGTGTCCCGTCCGGGCCGCGGTGTCCCGGACGCGCCAGTCCCACTGCCCGCGCGGGCGGGGCCCGCTCGGCTTGCCCCAGCCGGCGAGGTGGAGCAGCCAGGTGACGAGTCCCGCCGCCACGACCAGGCCGAGGCCCAGCCAGATGCCCGGTGTCCAGGCCGCGCACAGGGCGGCCCCCGCTCCGGTGCAGCCCAGCAGGGCCAGGGCGGTTCCGGTCCAGCCGGCCACGGTGTGGCCGAGGTCGACGTCTCCGTGGGCACTCATGATTCCCCCTCGATGGGCAGGCGGCAGTACGCTCGGAGCAGGATCATTTATCTCACGAGCTAAGTAACTTAGATACTAAGGAGAGTGTGGGTGCACGGCAAGCACCGCCCAGCGGCGACGGCCGCGGAGGCGATCGCACGCATGGACCAGTACGTGGCGCTCGGCCTCGTCGGCCAGCAGGAGGTGGCCCAGCTCCTGGGGATCAACGTCACCGACCTGACCTGCCTCGCCCACATCCTGGCCGCCTGCGACAACCCCCTCTCCGCCGGCGACCTCGCCGGGCTGGTGAACCTCACCACCGGCGCCGTGACCGGTGTGCTCAACCGGCTGGAGAAGGCCGGGTACGCCCGCCGGCAGCCCGATCCGGCCGACCGCCGACGGGTGCGGGTGGTCGCCGACCCCGAGGCCGCCGCCCGGGTCATCGCCACCTACCAGCCCTTCTACGACCGGCTCGGCAGGGTTTTCGCCGAGTACACCCCCGACGAGATCGCCGTGATCGCCGACTGGTTCGGCCGGGCGGCGGTCGAGATGCGGGCCCACCTCGCCCAGGTGCGCTCCGGGGAACTCGACCCCAGGCCCGGCCGGTGACCGGCTGGTAAAATGGCCGGGAAACTTGAGGCGCGGGGCGCTGGCGCCCGGTGCGGACGCGTACGACGAGCCGGGGACCGTACCGAAGGGTGCGGACCCCGGCTCGTCGCCGTTCCGCCGGCCACGGCCCCGCCCGCCTCACTCTCCTCATGGAAGGTTCTGCATGAAGAACCCGTCGGCTCACGGGCGTTTCGGGATCAAGGCCGGGGCGAAGGCAGGCTCCAAGCCGGGGGCCAAGGGCGCCAAGGGAGCCGGCAAGGCCCCCCGGACCCTCGGTCCGCAGGGTGAGTTCGCCATGCCGCGGACCAGCACCCCGGCACTGCCCCCGGTGGCCTCGTTCGACGAACTCGGGCTGCCCGCCGAGCTGGTGAGGACCCTGGCCGAGCAGGAGGTGCGGGAGCCCTTCCCGATCCAGGCGGCCACCCTGCCCAACTCCCTCGCGGGACGGGACATCCTCGGCCGCGGCCGTACCGGTTCCGGCAAGACCCTCGCCTTCGGCCTGGCCCTGCTGGCCCGCACGGCCGGGCAGAAGGCCGACCCCAAGCGGCCGCTCGCCCTGGTCCTCGTACCCACGCGCGAACTGGCGCAGCAGGTGAGCGAGGCGCTGACCCCCTACGCGCAGGCCCTGAAGCTGCGCATGGCCACCGTCGTCGGCGGGCTCTCCATCGGCCGCCAGACCAGCGCCCTGCGCACCGGCGCGGAGGTCGTCGTCGCCACGCCCGGCCGCCTGAGCGACCTGGTCGGACGGCGTGACGTGCACCTGGAGCGGGTACGGATCACGGTGCTGGACGAGGCCGACCAGATGTGCGACCTGGGCTTCATGCCGCAGGTCACGGAGATCCTGGACCAGGTGCACCACGCGGGGCAGCGGATGCTGTTCTCGGCCACCCTGGACCGCAACGTCGACCAGCTCGTGCGCACGTACCTGAAGGACCCGGTCTCGCACTCCGTGGACCCGCAGTCGGCGTCGGTCGGCACGATGGACCACCACGTGCTGCACATCCACTCGGCGGACAAGGTGTCGGCGGCGACCGAGATCGCGGCCCGCGAGGGCCGCGTGATCATGTTCCTGGACACCAAGCACGGCGTGGACCAGTTCGTGAAGCACCTGCGGGCCATGGGCGTACGGGCCGAGGGGCTGCACAGCGGCAAGTCCCAGCCGCAGCGCACCAAGACCCTGGGCCAGTTCAAGGACGGCCTGATCACGGTCCTGGTCGCGACGAACGTGGCCGCCCGGGGCATCCACATCGACGACCTCGACCTCGTGGTCAACGTGGACCCGCCGGCGGACAGCAAGGACTACCTCCACCGCGGCGGCCGCACCGCGCGGGCGGGCGAGTCCGGCAAGGTGGTCACCCTGGTCACCCCCAACCAGCGGCGCGACATGGTGCGCCTGATGGCGGACGCGAAGATCCGGCCCACCATCACCCAGGTGCGCTCCGGCGAGGCCGCGCTGAGCCGGATCACCGGCGCGCGCAAGCCCTCCGGCGTCCCGTTGTCCGGGGCCCTGCCCACCGACGCCAAGGGCCGCCCGAGCGGCACGGAACTGGGCTTCCGGGGTCTGGGCACCCGTCCGGGCCGGACGGGCCGGGGCAAGGAGTCCCGCAAGACCATCGAGGCGCGGCAGGCCGCCGAGGCCCGCCGCGCGGCCCGGGTCCGCAAGGGCCTCTGAGACCCGGGACCGGGTGTCCGGCGGGGATGCCCGCCGGACACCGGGCGGCCGGTGTCCGGGTCAGGCCCGGGCGCGGCGCCGCCGGGCCACTATGGCGCGGGTGACCACGGGCGGGAGGAGGTCCTTGGCCAGCCTGCGCCAGCGCACGCCCGGCCGGGGCGCGGGCTTCGGTGCCGGACGGGCCGGGGCGGGCTCGGGGGCCGGCGGGTTCAGCAGCTTCGGGGCGGGCGGCGCGGACACGCCCTCGTCGCCGATGCGGACGAGCGGCTCGCCGTGGACGACGTCCACGCCGTGCCACAGGTCGGTGCGGCCCTCCAGCCAGCCGCGCAGCGCCTCCTGCCAGGGCGCCGGGTCGCCCCAGGTCGCGTACAGCTTCGAGGCGGACACGGCGATCGGGTGCAGGTCGCCGGTGGCCACGGCGGCCCAGACGGCGGCGGCGACGCCGGGGCAGTGGGCGGAGCGGTAGTCGTCGAAGACGACCACGGCGTCGGGGGCGGCGACGATCCGCGAGGAGGCTATGTCCGTCGCGACGTGCTCGTGGAGGTGGGAGGCGTCGACGTGGACGAAGCGGCAGCTCCCGGGGCGGACCTTCTCGGCCACGACGGAGGTCGGGGCCTGGATGACGGTCGGCAGCGCCTCGTGGAAGGCGAGGAAGTTCGTCTCGAAACCGCGTCGGGTGAGGGTGGGGTACGAGTCCCGCACCTCCTCGACGTTGGAGTCGTCGGGGGCCGGCGAGTCGAAGAGGTCGCAGACCGTGAACGCCTCGCCCGCGCGGAGGTACCCGGCGAGGAAGATCGCGCTCTTGCCCATGAAGGCGCCCAGTTCCAGGATGTCACCGGCCACCGGTGCGGCCTCGTTCTGGCGGGTCAGGAACCAGTCGAAGAGGACCTGGTCATACGCCGAGAACCAGCCTTCCACCTCGCTGAACGCCTTCGGCGCGGGCGGGGCGGGCGGTTCGGGCGACCCGGCGTCGGGGGTGGTGACGGGGGCCTGCGAAACGTGCGACACGGAGAGTCATCCTCCAGCGGAACGGCAGCGGTCCAGCTCTGACACCCGGCAGGGTATGCAGACCCTAAACCCCCGAACAGCCTTATGGCGAGAACTCGTTCGCTTGATCGTCCGGGAACGGTCCCGGACCTTCCGTTTCTCCCGGACCTCCCGGATCAGGAGGTGGCGCGCCGGTCCAGGATCCGCGCGGCGGCGTTGCGCACGCGCCGGGTCCGCCCGGAGGCGGCCAGCAGGGCCAGTGCCTCGTCCGGGGCGGAGGGCTGCGCCGCGGTGCGCTGGCACCAGTCGGAGGCGGCGGCCAGTTCCGCGCGGGACCACTCCCCGCCCGCCTCGACGGCCTTCAGCAGGGTCCACTCGCGCAGCCGCCGGGCCGGGAACGCGTGGCCGTCGAGTACGCCGTGCAGGGCGCGGGCCCAGTCGTGGAAGGCGGCGCCCTGGGGCAGCCGTACGGCGCGGCGGTCCAGGTGGGTCACGACCGCGCTCTGCGCCATCACCGGGTCGCGGTCGCGCAGCACCTCGGCCACCACCTCGGCCTCGCCCGCCACGCCGGCGGCCCCGGCGGCGGCGAGCCGGTCGAGGTGGCGGGCGTACCGCCACCGGTCGGTGGCGACGGCCTGCTCCGGCGGCCGGGCCGCGGTCGTCGGGCCGGCCGCCGGCGCGCGGCGTGTCTGCTGTCCTGGGCTCCCCATGGCACCCATTCCACACGACCGCCCCGCGCGGGCCCGGGGCGGGGGTGGGGTGGAAGCGGGGTGGAGGCGGGGCGGGGTCAGTGGGCCAGCTCGGTGCCGGTCTGCTCGAAGTAGAAGGACTTGATGAAGCAGTCCCGGGGCTGGCCGATGGCGAAGAAGACGCAGTCCACCAGGGACTGGGCGGTGAGCGGGTCCTGCGCGGTGCGCGGGGCCTCCTCCCAGGCGGGCGACAGCGGGTCGTGGTTGGCGAAGTCCGGGGGGTAGAGGGAGATCACTCGGACGCCCCGGCCGCGCAGCCGGCGGGAGAGGCTCTCGGTGAACCCGGCCTGGGCGCTCTTGGCCGCGTAGAAGGCGTCATGGGCGTCGGATCGGTGGTTCCCGGTCTCGCCGCAGCTGGAGACCATGGTCACGATGTCCGGCTTCCGCGAGTTCAGGAGCAGCGGGAGGAAGGCCTTGGTCGCCAGGACGGTGCCGGTGGCGCCGGAGGCGAGGGTGTCGACGACGTCCTCGTCGGAGGCGGAGAGCAGGTCCGTCCCGTGCTGGTAGCGGGAGCCGTTGTTGACCAGGACGTCTATGTGCCCGGCGCGGGCGGTGACGGCCGCGGCGAAGCCGCGTACGGAGGCGGGCTCCGTGAGGTCGCAGGCGTAGGCGTGGATCCGGGCGGCGTCGTGGCCCTGGGCGATGATCTCCTCGCGGACCCGCTCGGCGGCTTCCGCGGTGCGCGCCGACAGGTGCACTTCGGCGCCCCGTGCGGCGAAGCTGAGGGCGAGGGTGCGCCCGAAGTCGCGGCCGGCCGCGGTGATGACGACGCGGTGGTTTTCAAGTGTCATGCCTGTCAGGCCTCCTGGTTGTGTGGTCGATACACACGAACCTGGCCGGCGATCAAGAAATTCCGGCCGGGGCACACCCGTCACGGGGGCTCCGGGCGGTGTGACCGGCCGGCATGGCGGGGCCGTCCCCACCGCCCTATCCTGAAAAAGGATCTCCGCGTCCGCCGGCCGCCGTCCCGGTCCCGGGTACCTCCGGCCACGGCGTCCGAACGCCGACGCCGCGGCCGACCGGCCCCGCGGGTGAACGTCCGCGATCTCCGTCCCGAGGGAGAGCCGGTCCCCATGGATCTCAACACCATCACCGAAGTCGTCCGCCGCCCCTCCGGCACACCGGGCCGGGAATGGCGCGAGGGCGACGCCTGGCTCGCCGGCGGGACGTGGCTGTTCTCCGCGGAGCAGCCGCACCTGCGGCGCCTGATCGACCTGACGGCACTGCCCTGGGAGACCCTCGTCCCCGGTGACGCGGGCCTGGAGATCGGCGCGACCTGCACCGTCCGCGAGCTGTACGCGTTCCGGCCGCCGCCCGAGTGGACCGCGGGCGGGCTGGTACAGACGGCCTGCGAGGCGTTCCTGTCGTCGTTCAAGGTCTGGAACGCCGCCACCGTCGGCGGCAACATCTGCATGTCCCTCCCGGCCGGCCCGATGATCACGCTCACGGTCGCCCTGGAGGCCCGCTACGAGCTGTGGGCCGCCGACGGCTCCGTGCGCACCGTCGACGCCCTCGACTTCGTGACCGGCAACAACCGCAACGTCCTCGCCCCCGGAGAGCTGCTCCGCCGGATCGACGTCCCGGCGCACGCCCTCGGCAAGCGCGCCGCGCACCGCCGCTTCACGCTGACCCGGCTGGGCCGCTCGACGGTGTTCCTGATCGGTACGCACTCCCCCGGAACGGACAACCTGCTGCTCACCGTGACCGCGGGCACCACCCGCCCGGTGCGGTTCGCCTTCGACCACATGCCCGACGCCCTGACCCTGCGGCAGAGCATCGACGCCATCCCCGCCGACGTCTGGTTCGCCGACCCCAACGGGACCCCCGACCACCGTAGGCACCTGACCCGGCACTTCGCCGAAGAGATCCGGCGCGAACTCCTCACCGGGGGCCCGGCATGACCTACCTCGTCAACGGCAGGGACTTCGGGCAGGAGCCCGCTCCCGGACAGTGCCTGCGCACCTTCCTGCGCTCCCTCGGCCACTTCGGCGTGAAGAAGGGCTGCGACGCCGGCGACTGCGGCGCCTGCACGGTGTGGCTGGACGGCGTCCCCGTGCACAGCTGCATCACCCCCGCGTTCCGCGCGGAAGGCCGTGCGGTGACCACGATCGAGGGGCTCGGATCACCGGGCGACCTGCACCCGGTCCAGCGGCGGTTCCGCGACGCCCCGGGCTTCCAGTGCGGCTTCTGCACCGCCGGGATGATCATGACCTCGGCCGCCTTCACCGAGGCCCAGAAGGCCGACCTGCCCAGGGCCCTCAAGGGCAACCTGTGCCGCTGCACGGGCTACCGGGCGATCGAGGACGCGGTGAAGGGCGTCGCGCACGTGGAGACGGCCGCGCCGGGCAGGGCGGTCGGGACCAGCGTCGGCGCCCCGGCGGCCGAGGACGTGGTGACCGGGCGCGCCGAGTTCACGATGGACACCCGCATGGAGGGCATGCTGCACCTCAAGGTGCTGCACTCGCCGCACGCCCACGCCCGGATCGTCTCCGTCGACAGGAGCGCCGCGCTCGCGGTGCCCGGCGTGCTCCGCGTCTACACGTGGGAGGACGTCCCCCGGAGGCGGTTCACCACGGCGATCCACACCGACCACCTCGTCGATCCGGACGACACGTACATCCTCGACGACACCGTCCGGTTCGTCGGCCAGCGCGTCGTGGCCGTCCTGGCCGAGACGCCCGGCGCGGCGGAGGAGGGCTGCCGCAAGGTGGCCGTGGAGTACGAGGTGCTGCCGGCCGTGTTCGACCCCGAGGAGGCCATGGCCGACGGGGCGCCCCAGCTGCACGGCTCGGAGGACCCGTTCGTCCGCGACAGCGTCCACAACCTGCTGCTGGAGATCCATTCGCACATCGGGGACGTCGAAGCCGGGTTCGCGGCGGCCGACGTCGTCCACGAGGGCACGTACTCCTCACCGCGCGTCCAGCACGCCCACCTGGAGACCCACGGTTCCATCGCGTGGATGGAGGACGGCCGGCTGATCGTCCGCACCAGCTCCCAGTCCCCCTCGATCGCGAAGGTCAAGCTGGCCTACCTGTTCGCGCTCCGCCCCGACCAGCTGCGGGTGTTCTGCAAGCGCGTCGGCGGCGGGTTCGGCGGCAAGCAGGAGGTCATCTCGGAGGACCTGGCGGCGCTGGCCGCGATCGACACCGGACGTCCCGTCTGCTACGAGTTCACGCGCGAGGAGGAGTTCACCACCGCCTCGCCCCGGCACCCGATGAAGCTGACGGTCCGGCTCGGCGCGAAGGCCGACGGCACCCTGACCGCCCTCCAGGTGCGCAACATGTCCGACACCGGCGCGTACGGCAACCACGGCGGCGAGACCCTGTACGCGGGCGGCGCCGCCGTCATGGTGTACCGCTGCCCCAACAAGAAGTACGACGCCTACTCCGTCTACACCAACACCGTCCCCAGCGGGGCGCTGCGCGGCTACGGGATGACCCAGCCGGCGTTCGCCGTCGAGTCGGCGATGGACGAGCTGGCGCTGGCCCTGCACATGGATCCGCTGGAGCTGCGGCGGCGCAACATCGTGCGGCCCGGCGACCCGCTCGTCGCGATGCACGACGGCCCGGACGACGTGATGTTCAACGAGGACGGGCTCGGCAGGTGCATCGACCTGGTGGCCGGCGCCCTGGCACGTACGGCCGACCAGCCCGCGCCCGGCCCCGGGTGGCTCGTCGGGACCGGTGTGGCGAGTTCGCTGCACGAGACGGCTCCCCCGACCGAGCACGTCTCCGAGGCCTGGATCACCCTCGGCGACGACCTCGTGTACGAACTGGCCGTCGGGACGGTCGAGTTCGGGGAGGGCACCTCGACCGCGCACGTCCAGATCGCGGCCAACCAGCTGGGCACGACGCCGTCGCGGATCCGCCTGGTGCAGTCCGACACCGACCGCACCGGGTTCGACACGGGCGCCTTCGCCAGTGCCGGCTTGTTCGTCGCGGGGAACGCGGTCCTGCGGGCGGCCAACGCGGTGCGCGACCGGATCGTGGAGTTCGCCGCCGCGCACACCGGGGTCCACGTGGTCATGTGCACGATGGAGGACGACCACGTCGTCTGCGGCGACGACCGCGTCCCGCTGGCCGAGCTCGTCGCCCTGGCCCGGGCGCGCGGCATCCGGTTCACGGCGGCCCGCAAGGCGTACGGCTCGCCGCGCAGCGTCACCTCCAACACCCACGGGTTCCGGATCGCCGTGCACCCGGTGACGGGCGAGATCCGGATCCTCTACAGCGTGCAGGCGGCCGACGCCGGGGTGCTGATCAACCCCGAGCAGGTCCGGGGCCAGGTCGACGGCGGCGTCACCCAGGGCATCGGGTTCGCGCTGACCGAGAACTACATGGTCGACGCCGACGGCGCCATGACCAACCCGAACCTGCGCAACTACCGCATCCCCACCTACGCCGACGCCCCGCGCACCGAGGTGCTGTTCGTGGGCTCGGCGGACTCGGTCGGGGCGATGCACTCGAAGGGGATGGCGGAGTGCTGCATCAACCCGGTGGCCCCGGCGCTGGCGAACGCGCTGCGCGACGCCACCGGGGTCCGCTTCCGCGAACTGCCGCTGACCCCCGAGCGGATCTACAGCCGGCTGGGTGAGAGCAGTGCGGCGCCGACGGGTCCGAGACGATGAGCACCGGCGCGCACGCGGACGCCTCCGCCACGGTGATCATCTGCCGGAAGGTGCTGCCCGGCAGGGAGCGGGAGTACGAGAAGTGGCAGTACAGGGTCAACACCGCCGCCGCGGACTACCCCGGGCACCTCGGTGCCGAGGTGTCCCCGCCGACGGCGCTCCAGCCCGACTGGGTGGTCGTCTACCGGTTCGACTCCATCGCGCACCTCCAGGCGTGGATGAACGGGGCGACCCGGCAGCGGCTCCTGGACGTCGGCGCGAAGTACTTCGACGGACCCGCGACCCAGCAGGTCATCAGCGGCGGCTCGCAGCCGACCGACCCGCTGGTGACCGTCGTGGTCACCCACCGCGTCCACCCGGACCAGGTCGGCGACTTCCTCGCCTGGCAGCGCCGCATGAGCCACGAGGAGAGCAAGTTCGAGGGCTACCGGGGCAGCGAGGTGTTCCGGCCGGTGGAGGGCCTCCAGGAGGAGTGGACCACCCTGTACCGCTACGACAACGCCGAGCACCTAGACGCCTGGCTGACCTCGGAGAAGCGGCAGGAGGTGCTCGCCGAGGGCAGGAAGTTCAACGAGTTCAAGCTGCGCACCATCGACAACTCCTTCGGCAGCTGGTTCGCCTTCGCGGAGAACGGCAAGGAGGCCCCGCCGCCCTCGGAGACGAAGACCTCCGTCGCGGTGTGGGTCGGCCTGTACCCGACGGTGGTGCTGCTGACGCTCGCCCTGCACCCGCTGGGGATGCCGCTGTGGCTCGGACTGCTGGTGGGCAACCTGCTGTCCAGCTTCATCATGAGCTTCGTGACGATGCCGCATTACGTGAACCCGCTGCTAGGGCGGTGGCTGCGGCCCGCCGCGAACGAGTCCCCCGCCCGGACCAACCTCCTCGGCGTCGGGACCGTCGTGGCGCTGATGGCGTTCTGGGTGATCGTGTTCTACCTGGTGACGACCCGGTTCTGGTCACTGCCGTGAACCGGGGCCCGGTCCCGGTTCGGGCAGCGGCGCGCCGGTCTCCAGCAGGGTCTTGATGCTGGAGACCAGCATCGGCCAGGCGCCGGAGCACATGCCGATGAGGGTGCCGCCCGGGGTGAACCCCTCGTGGCGGACGGTGAGCCGGGCGAGGGTGTCCCCGACCGGCTCGATCTCGTACGTCACCCTCGTGCGCGGCTCGCCCGCCAGCTCGGCCCGCAGCTCCTCGGCGATCCCGGCGGAGGCCGCCCACTGGGTGCTGAAGGTGTGCCAGGTGTAGGAGAGCCGCCGGTCGGGGACGCAGTCGAGCACCACCTGCTCGGGATCGCTGGTGCGGGCGCCGCGCTCGACCCAGTCCATCGTGGAGCCCACCGCCCAGTCCGTGTCGAAGGTCAGGCCCCAGTAGCGGCGGGTGTACGCCGGGTCGGTGAGGGCCTGCCAGACCCGGGCGGGGTCGGCCTGGATGTACACGGTGTAGTCGATCACGCTGTCGGTCATGGCCCCATGCTGCGGGACCGGCCGCCGCGCGCCCGGCATTGGCGGGCCGGGCTTGGGCCGGCCGGGGCCCTCACCAGCGCAGCCCCTGCTCCGGGAGCTCCACGGGCGGGGTGCGCAGCGGCGCGGGCAGGCCGAGCTGGGCGCGGGCCGCGTGCACGGCGGCGAGCTCGTCCCGGCCGGCCGGGCCCCAGTCGCTGAGTTCCCGCACCTGCTCGGGGGTGGCCAGCAGCCGGGCGTACGCGGGGTCCGCGGCCGGGGACACGGAGGTGAGCCGGGCCGCGGTACGGGCAAGGGCGCCCCGGTCGGCGTAGCGGTAGCCGAGCGGCAGCGCCCCGACGGCGGGCTCCGCCCGGGGGCCGGGCAGGTGCGCGGCGCCGGTGGCGCGGGCCACCAGCAGCAGTACCCGCCCGTCGGGGGCGAAGAGCCAGCCGGCGTGGTCCCGTACGGGCAGGTGGGCGGGGACGGGTCCGGGGTGCCAGGTGCCGTGCTGGGGGGTGCGCCGGCTGCGCAGGACCCCGAGGCGGTCGAGGGCGGTGGGGGTGGTGGGGCGGCCGTCCTCCAGCAGGGCGGGGCCGGAGCCGTTGATCCGGGCGCGGAGGGCGGACAGGGCGCGGCGGGCGTCTCCGGGGTCCATCAGGGCGGGCAGGTCGGCGGGCTCGGCGAAGTCGATGCCGGTGACCTCCTGGGCGGGCAGGCGGACGGACCGGATGCGCTCGGGGGTCCAGGTGCCGCCGTCGTAGACGTGCAGGATCTCGCCGGGGAAGCGCATCTCGGGCGGGATCCCGGGCACGTCGGCGGGGATCCAGTCGACGGCGAGCCCGCGCGGGTAGTGGCCCTCGACGCCGAGCTCCTCGCGCATCTCGCGGGCCGCGGCCGCCGCGGGCGACTCCCCGGCGTCCACCGCGCCGCCGGGGAGCAGCCGGTCGGGGCGGTAGTCGACGGTCTGGACCAGGACCCGCCCGTCGGGGTCGGTGACGAGGACGGTCGCTCCGGTCCAGAGGGCGGCGCGCGAGGCCCCGTACTCCGCCGGGGTCATCCAGGTGCCCGCGCGTCCGGGGTCGTCGGTCAACTGCGGCATCGGTACTCCGTTCACCGTGGGTGGACCAGCCGCCTGTGCAACAGCGGGCCGGGCCGCCTGGTTACGGCGGTTCCCCCGGCTCACGACGGTTCTCCTTTACCTGCGCCATACCTGCTTATTGCCGCGTTATGTCGATCTTGCTACGGTCCGTCCTGCGGACCGGTGGTGTGAAAGCGGCTGGTCCGACCACGTACGCTCACCCGTCCGTGTGAGCGGGCGCGACCGCGGGTGCCCGTTTGCGGCAGGGTGGGCGGATGCCGTCGCGCCGGGCCCTGCCGCCGTCCCTGTCCCTGCTGCTCGCCGTGCTGGTGGGGGCCACCGGATGCGTGACGGTCCGGGCGCCGGACCGGACGCCCGCGCCCGCGCCGGACCGGACCGCGTGGGCGCCCCGGCAGCCGGCCGTGGAGGCCCTGCCGCTGGGGCCCGCCCCGGAGCCGGAGGAGACGACCGCGCCGCCCGCCGGGGCGGCCGCCCCCGCGCCGCCGGCACAAGCGCCGCCGCCGGTCGCCCCGCACCGGCCCGAGCCCCGCTCCGACGACCACCCGCCGCACCGCGCCTCCGCCGACCGGCCCGCCCGCCCGGCGCGCCGCGCGCCCGCCCCCGCACCGAAGCCCCGCAAGCGGCAGCCGGCGCGCCCCGCACCCCGGCCCGCGCCGCAGCGCTCGTACGACATGCGTCACCTGTGCGAGGCCGCCCACGGGGTGGTGGACCCGGCCATCGTCGCCATGTGCCGCTGACCGGGAACCGATCGGACCCTCCAGACATCCTTGAACATGTTCAATGATCATCGTTCGGGGAGTTCCCTTGTCCACCCGCCGCAAGAAGGCCGCGACCGCCCTCGCGATCGCCGCGCCGCTCGCCCTGCTCCTGCTCGTCGGCCGGTTCCTCCACCAGGCCGACCTCCAGATGACCGGCAGGGCACCCGTGCCCTGCGCCGAGGCCGTCCGCTTCCTCCAGGCCGAGGGCCTGCCCGAAGAAGCCCGCGAGGAGCGCTGCACCGGCGGCCAGTGGCAGACCACCTGGTACACCGTGGACTTCCGGATCCCGCGGGCCGAGGCCGAGGCGTGGCTGCGCTCCTCCTACCCGGGGGCCGAGGTCCGCCACGGCTGCGCGGCCGCCGACGCCTGCGCGCACCCCCAGGTCACCGGCGACGGGGGCCACGACCTCGCGGACCACGTCAGCGTCGAGATCGGCCCCGAGGAGGACGGCCTCGCCCGCGTGCGGCTCACCGGGGGGACGACGACCTGACCGGCCCGCGGGCACCCGCCCGTGGACCGGGCCCGTAATCCGGTGGATGCCCCACCTCCGGATACCTAGAGTGACCTGGCCCCCCGTCACCCGATCCGGAGACCGACATGCGTACGCACTACCCCCGCACGGCGCACCTGCCGTGGTCCCCCGGTGCCACGGCCGACGACGTGCGCGCCGGCGGGACCTCGGCGCTGGCCGGGCGCGAGGTGGTCGTCACCGAGAAGCTCGACGGGGAGAACACCACCCTGTACGCGGACGGGCTGCACGCCCGCTCCCTCGACTCCGCCCACCACCCCTCCCGCGCCTGGGTCAAGGGCCTCCAGGGCCGCATCGGCGCGCAGATACCGGCGGGTTGGCGGGTCTGCGGGGAGAACCTGTACGCCCGCCACTCCCTCGCCTACGGCGAACTCGACAGCTGGTTCTACGGGTTCTCGGTGTGGGACGGCGACCACTGCCTCGACTGGGACCGCACCCTGCGCTTCCTCGGCCGGCTCGGCGTTCCCGCTCCGCGCGTCCTGTGGCGCGGGGTCTACGACGAACGGGCCCTGCGCCGGCTGCGGGTGGACACCGCCCGCCAGGAGGGCTACGTCGTACGGACGACGGCCGGCTTCGACCGCGCCGACTTCGGGCGGTACGTGGCCAAGTGGGTGCGGGGCGGGCACGTGCAGACCGACACGCACTGGATGTACGCGCCCGTCGTCCCCAACGGCCTCGGCCCGGCCGCGCCGCTGTGGGCCGTCCGCTCCGGCTCCGAACCGGACCCGGCCGGGCTGCTCGCCGCCCTCGGGACGCCGGAGCCGGCCGACGCGGTCGCGGAGCGGGCCGTCGCCGAGGTCACCGCCCGGATCGACGGCGCCGGCCGCACCGGGGAGGCCCGGCTGGCCGGCGTACTGGCCGCCGCCCTGCACCGGGAGCCCCGGGCCGCCCTCGGGGCGCGGCTCGCGGCGGGACCCCTCGGGATGCGGACCGCCCGCCGCGTGGCCGACCTGGTCGGGCTGTACCCGGCGCTGCGGCGGCCCTTCCCCGAGGAGGAGCGCCGGGCCGGGCTGGTGCGGATGGCGGCGGCCGCCGACCTCGGGGTACTGCACGCGCTGGCCGCGGGCCTCCCGGCGGCGCCCGCAGAACTGGAGTGCGCCGAATGGTCGGCGCTCTGCGCCGAGGAGGCCGGACTGCTCGGCCCGGACCCGCTCGGCGGGCTGCGCGCCGGGCTGCGCGAGGCCCTCGGCGGGCTGGACGCGGACGCCGCCGACCGTTGCTGGGCCGAGGCCCGCGAGGCGTTCGGGCGGGGCTCGCTCGCCACGGCCGAGGCGGCGGTGGCCGCCACCTGGCGCTGGCGGGACGGGTCGGCGTACCCGCGCCTGGTACAGCTGTGCGGGCCCTCGGGCAGCGGGAAGAGCAGCTACGCGCGGAGCCTGACCGGGGTGGACGCGTACGTCTGTCTGGACGACCTGCGCGAGGCCCGGGGCTCCCGCGCCGACCAGCGGGCCAACCCCGAGGTGCTGCGCGAGGGTCTGGAGCGGCTGGACCGGGCCCTGGCCGCCGGGGGCACCGTGGTGTGGGACGCCACCTCCCTCACCGAACAGCAGCGCGGCCTGGCGGGCGCGGTCGCGCGGCGCCGCGACGCACTGGTCACCCGGGTGGTGGCGCTGGTCGGGGAGGCGGAGCTGGCGCGGCGCAACGGCGTACGCCCGCACCCGGTGCCGGAGGCCGTACTGGCCGCGCAGCTGCGGCGGTTCAGCCCGCCCTACCCCGGCCGGGCGCACCGCACCCGGTACCTCGGGGCGGCCGGCACCATCGAGGACACGACGGGCTCCCTCCGGGACGCCGACGAGGGGGACGAGGCCTGATGCGCACCAGTGAGCAGCTCTACCACCAGGTCCGCTGGGACCCCCGGTTCGACCCGGCCAGGTTCACCCTCGGTCTGCTCCAGCGCGGGGCCGCGCCCAAGCGGATACCGCTGCCCTCCTTCGTGCCCGGCGGCGACATCCCCTGGCACCGGGTGCTGTTCGTGGAGGCGGACGGGGAGCTGGTGTGGGACCGGGCCACCGGCGTCGACCGGATCGACTCGACGCCGGCCGGGCGGGTGCGGGAACAACGGCTGCTGGGCGCTCCGTTCTTCACCGCCCGCACCCCGCACGCCTGGGACCCGGCGGCGGACGGCTGGCGGCCCGTGCAGGCCGGGCCGGCCGCGCACCCGCCGGCGAGCGTGCGGCTGCTGACCTGGAACACCCTGTGGGACCGCTACGACGCCCCGCGCATCGCCACCGCCCGGCGCAGGCCGATGCTGCTGGCCGACCTGGCGGTGGCCGACGCCGACGTGATCGCCCTCCAGGAGGTCGAACCGGCGCTGCTGGCCATGCTGCTGGCCGAGCCGTGGGTGCGGGCCGGATACACCCTGGGCACCGATCCGCGGGGCACGGACGTCCCGGACCACGGGCTGCTGGTGCTGAGCCGGCTGCCGGTGCGTGAGGCGGGGCTGCACGCGCTGCGCGCGCACAAGGCGGTCACCGCCGTCACCGTGGACACCGCGGGCGGCCCGCTGGTCGTCGCCGCCACGCACCTGACCAGCGACCACACCGAGGACGGGGCCGGCCGACGGGAGTGGGAACTCGCGCGCCTCGCCGAGGGGCTGGGCGGGATCGAAACCGAGGTCGCGCTGCTCGGCGACTTCAACGACGGCCGCTCCGGAACCGAGGGCCCTGCCGCCGCGCTGGGGCTGCGGGACGCCTGGACCGAGGTGCACGGGCCCGGTGACGGCTCCCCGACCTTCGACCCCGTGGTCAATCCGCTGGCGGCGGTGGGCTCGCTGACGGGGCGGGCGGCCCGGCTGGACCGGATCCTGCTGCGCCCGTCCGACGGCGCCCGGGTGCGGTCGGCGGGGCTGCGGGGCGACTCCCCCGGGCCGGACGGGCTGTTCGTCTCCGACCACTTCGGGGTGGAGGCCACCGTGGAGTACGCGGCCCCGGACGCGGCGGCCGGGACGGGGGCCGCGCGCTGCGGCGTACCCGCTACGGCCCGCACGGCCGTGGCCTGGCTGGCGCCCCACGACCCGGCGGTCGGGGAGCTGCGCCGGGCGCACGACCCGGCGGTCGACCGCTGGCCGGCGCACGTGAACCTGCTCTTCGGCTTCGTGCCGGAGTCCTCCTTCGAGGAGGCGCTGCCCCTGCTGGCGGAGGCCGCGGCGTGCAGCGGGCCGTTCACCGCCCGGCTGGCGGGGGTGCACTCCTTCGGACACCGGGACGACGCCACCCTCTGGCTGGACCCCGCGGCGGGCCCGGACGGCGACGCGCCGTGGCAGGATCTGCGCCGCGCCCTGGCCGCCCGGTTCCCGGGCTGCCGGGGGCGCGCGGAGGGCTGGACCCCGCACCTGACGCTGGGCCGCAGCGCGGAGCCGCGGCGGGCGGAGCGGGAGTTCGCCGAGCGGCTCCGGCCGGGCGGGCGTACGGCCCGGGTCGGGGAGCTGGCGGTGCTGTCGCGGCGCGGGGACGGGCCGATGCGGGTGCGGGCGGTGGTGGAGCTCGGCACCGGTGCGGTGCGGGCTCCCCGGCCCGGGGCGGCCCCGGCGGCGCCCGCGGAGGAGCCGGGGGCGGCGCAGGAGGTTGCTTCGCGGATCGCGGCGGCGCTGCCCGGGGCGCTGGTGCTGACGGCGGGCTCGCGCCGCATGGGCTGCGCGCTGCCGGGGGCCGACCTGGACCTGGTGGCCGTGGTGCCCGGTCCGGCGGACGCCGCCGGGGTGCGGGCGCGGGTGGCGGCCGCGCTGCCGGGGGCGCGGCGGCTGCGGGAGGTGACGGGCGCCCGGGTGCCGGGGCTGCGGCTGCACGCGTCCGGGCTGGACGTGGACCTGGTGGTGGTCGGTTCCGGGGCACTGGCCCCGGGGGAGGCCGTGGCCCGGCGGGCGGAGCTGGGCGAGGCGGCGTCGGTGGCGCTGAGCGCGCTCGAAGACGCCCACGCCGTACGGGAGTCCGTGGGCGCGGCGCACGCCGCCTTCGCCGGGCTGGCGCGGGAGGTGAAGGCCTGGGCGCGGGCGCGCGGGCTGGACTCGGCGCCGTTCGGGGGGCTGCCGGGGCTGGCCTGGGCGGTCCTCGCGGCGCGGACCGTCGGCGCGGCCGTCCGGGAGGGCGGGGACCTCTCCCCCGCCGCGCTGCGGCGGGAGTTCTTCGGGACCTGGGCCGCCTGGGACTGGAGCGAGCCGGTCTCCCTGCTTCCCGCGGACGGCGGCGGCACCTCGGCGGACCCGGTCACGGTGCTGACCCCGTGCGCGCCGGTGCGCAGTTGTACCGCGCAGGTGGGGCCGGGGACGCGGGACCTGCTGGTCCGGGAGCTGTACCGGGCGTGGGAGGTGCTGGAGGAGGATCCGGAGGGCCTCGGCCGGCTGACGGCGCCGCCGCCGCTGCACCGGCGGCACGCGGCGTGGGCGGTGGTGACCGTACGGGCCGGTGCGGCGGGGGAGTTCGAGGAGCGGCTGGGCCGGGCGCGGGGCCGGCTGCGGGCCCTGCTCGCGGGGCTCCCGGACGCGCACGCCTGGCCCCGCCCGTTCGAGCGGACCGCGACCCTGGCCCGCTACGCGGTGGGTCTGGGCCGGACGCCGCCGGACGCCGCCGCCCTGTCGGCGCTCGCCGCGCCCTGGGCGGCGGCCCTGCCGGGGGTGGAGGTCGGGTGGGCGGGCCCGGGCGAGGTGCCGGACCTGCCGTGAGGGGCGGGCGCCCGGCCGGTCTCACACCTCGACGACGATCTTGCCGGCCGTGTGGCCCTCCTGGTTGAGGGCGAAGGCGGCCGCGAGTTCGGCGAGCGGGAAGGTCTCCGCGACCGTGACCTCCAGGCGGCCCTCGTCGGCGAGGCGGCCCAGGGCGGCGAGGTCGGCGGAGTCGGGACGGACCCAGATCCACTGGCCGCCCGCCCCCAGGACCGTGTGGTCGGCGATGGAGGCGTGGCGTCCGCCCTCGGCGAGGACGGCGCGGGTGACGTCGAGGACGCCCCCGACGAAGTCGGCGACGACGGTGACGCCCTCGGGGGCGAGGGCGCGGACGCGTTCCGTCAGGCCGTCCCCGTAGGCGACGGGTTCGCAGCCGAGGCCGCGCAGCCGGTCGTGGTTGCGCGGGGAGGCGGTGCCGATGACCCGGGCGCCGAGGGCGGCGGCGATCTGGACGCCGAGGGAGCCGACGCCGCCCGCCGCGCCGTGCACGAGGACCGTGTCGCCCCCGCCGGTGCCGAGGCGGGTCAGCAGCTGGTGGGCGGTGAGGCCGGCCAGCGGCAGGCCCGCCGCCTGCCGCCAGTCGAGCGAGACGGGCTTGGCCGCGAGGCAGCGTACGGGGACGCTGACGAACTCGGCGAAGGTGCCGCCGTGCACCCAGTCCTTGCGGGCGTAGCCCATGACCGCGTCGCCCACCGCGAACTCGGGGGCGTCGATGCCGACGCGCTCGACGGTGCCGGAGACGTCCCAGCCCGGTACGACGGGGAACACGACGTCCATGAGGCCGTCCAGCCCGCCCGACATGATCTTCCAGTCGACCGGGTTGACGGCCGCGCAGCGGACCCGTACGAGGACCTCGCCGGGGGCGACCTTGGGCACGGGCAGCCGGGTCTCGGCGAGCACCTCCGTCCCGCCGTACGTCCCGTACGCCATGGCACGCATGGTGCCTTCGGTGTCCTGCGCCATGGATGCGGCCTCTCCGTCTGCCTACCCGAACCGGTGGAAATCGCCCCTTCCCCATCCCACCACGGAACGCCGCCCGCACCGCCGAGCGCAACGCCGCCCGGTCACTCGTACTCGGTGCCGCCCTTGCGCGTCAGGTAGGCCGGGCTGACCGCCTTGGCGATGGCCCGCCCGCCGGTCACGGGGCTGTACCGCTCGGCCGCCGGGCGGATGACGACCCCCTCGCGCAGGTGCAGCTCCCGCCCGGAGACCGTCTCCCGGCCACTGGCCAGCCCCAGTACCGCGTCCAGGGCGTACGGGCCCTCGAAGAGCCGTGGCACCAGCGGGAGTTCGCCGTCCGGGAACACCTCCTGCGGATCCAGCCAGCGCACCCGGCCGTCGATCTCGGCGGACACGTCGAAGACGGCGTATCCGGGCGGGGTGTCGGCCGTCGAGGCCGGGACCCCGTACGCCAGGTCCTGGACCCCGGTTCCGTACACCTCGCCGAAGACTCCGATCCGGCTCGCGCCCAGCCGCTCGGCGAGCCGGGCCGCGGCCTCCGCCACGCCGTGGCCGCGCACCGCGCGCCAGTAGACGTTGCGCCCGTCCTCCTTGAGTGCCAGCCCCTTGGCACCGACGCCCTTGGAGGAGACGAGGACCTGCCCGTCGGCGGCCGGGTAGGTCAGCAGGCAGGCCGTGCCGTGGAGTTTCTCCGTCAGGACGACGGGCTCCCCCTCCTCGAAGATCCCCGGGTAGCGCTGGAGGTTCTCGATGTCCACCCAGGGCAGCAGGTCGGGCGCCGGCTCGACGTCTCCGGCCATCGTCGTGGAGACGGGCGGCGACCACTTGACGATGCCCAGCGCCTCCGCGAAGTCGGTGCCCTCCTCGGCGGCGAGGGCCAGGTCCACGCCCTCCAGGGCGCGGGGCCGGCAGACCAGGCCCTGCGAGAGCTCCCCGCGCAGCCGGACCGCCTTGACCCGGTCCTTGGAGCTCCCGGCCAGCCGGCCCGTCAGCCCCAGCTCCTCGATCAGGGCGGCCGGGAGGACCGCCTGCTCGGGTATGTAGAGGGCCAGGTCTCCGGTCCGGTAGGCCCCCTTCGCGACGACGGCGCGGTACAGGCCCACCTGGGCCAGCTCCAGCGCGTCGGCATCGGGGTGGTGGTGGACGGTCAGTTCTTCGACGGTGACACGCAGCGTGGACATCGGCGCCTCCTGGGACGCGGGGACGGACTCGGGCTTCCCGGCCACTCTCGGCGCCGCCATTTCCGCTGGTCCAGCGGATTTCGGGGTGTTAGCCTGCGCCGCGCGAACGGCATCCGCCGTTCCCCGCAAGGAGGTTCACATGTCATGCCGCCCCGTCACCGTCGTCACCGGAGGCAGCCGCGGCATCGGCGCCGCGACCTGCGTGCGCCTCGCCGCCGAGGGGCACGACCTGGTGCTCGGCTACGCGCGCGACGCGGCGGCCGCCGAGGCCACCGCCGAGCGCGTGCGGGCGGCGGGCGGGCGGTGCGTGACCGTACGCGGGGACACCTCCCGCGAGGACGCGGTCGAGCGGCTCTTCGACACCGCCGCCGCGGAACTGGGCCCGGTCACCGGGCTGGTGAACAACGCCGGGGTGACCGGCCCCCTGGGCCGGCTCGCCGACGCCCGGACCGAGGACCTGCGCCGGGTGGTGGAGGTGAACCTCCTCGGGTACCTGCTCTGCTGCCGGCGGGCCGCCCGGGACATGGCGGCGGCCGGCGGCGGGGCCATCGTGAACGTCTCCTCCGCGGCCGCGACGCTGGGCAGCCCCGGGGACTACGTCCACTACGCCGCCACGAAGGCGGCCGTCGACGCGCTGACCCTGGGCCTGTCCAAGGAGCTGGGCCCGGACCGCGTCCGGGTCAACGGGGTCGCGCCGGGGATCATCGAGACCGGCATGCACGCGGCGATGGGCGACCCGGACCGGCCGGCCAAGGCCGCCGCGGGGATCCCGCTCGGACGCCCCGGACAGCCCGAGGAGGTGGCCGGGGCCATCGCCTGGCTGCTGTCCGAGGACGCCTCGTACACGACGGGCGCGGTGCTGCGGGTCTCCGGCGGGCGGTGACCCCGGACCGGACCGGACCAGCCCGAACCGGTTCCGGCCCTCCGGCCCTCCGGCTCAGCCGAAGGCCGCCCGGGTCGCGGGGCCGTAGACGCCGCTCGGGTCGCCCTTGATGTCCCGGTCCCGCTGGAGCTGCGCGACGCCGCGCTTGGTCTGGCCGTCGTAGACCCCGGACACCTTGACGTACGTGAACCCCTGCCCGTACAGACGCTCCTGGAGGGCCCTCACCTCGGGCCCCTTGTCCCCCGGGCGCAGCGTCCCGGAGGAGTCCGGCTGCTTCGTCGGCCTGCCCGGGGTCGGGGAGCCGGTCGCCGGCCTCGACGGGGACGCGGAGGGGGCGCGGGTGGCGGAGGCTGCCGAGGGCTTCGCCGTGGCCGCCTGGTTGCGGATCTCGCTCTCCCCGGCGCCGGGGCTGCGGGCGGGCAGTGCCGGCAGGGCGAGGTCGGGGCGGGCCGCGGCCGGCGGGGGCTCCGGTTCGGGCCCACTCAGCAGGAACACCAGCGTGCCCGCCCCGGCCAGCGCCAGCAGGCCGAGGGCGGCGGGCGCGAGCCGGCCGCCCCGCCGCGCGGGAGCGGGTCCGGGGTCCGGGGCCGCGGCGCCGGCCGGGGGCGCGGACGGGACGCGCGGCAGCGGCTGCGTCGTCTCCTCCAGTGACTCCGGCAGCGACGGCCAGGCGGGGTACGCCGGGTCGTGGGGGTCCTCGGAGACGGCGACGTAGGGCCGTACGAAGTGGCGGTCGTCGGGCTCGGGCCCGTTCTCATCGGGGTGTGGGGACACGGTTGTCTCCGGGCGCGGACAGGGGGCCGGTGCGGCGGTGCGGGACCGGCCCCCTGTCCAGCCGGTCAGGCCCTGCGCCGCCGGGCGGCGAGGGCCGTGCCCGCCCCCGGGGCCGGCACGGTCAGCGGGGCGCGGGCGGATATCGGCATGTGGGACTTCTCCGAAGTACGGCTCATTCGGTGGCTCTTGAGCGGACTCTTTCCGTCCGCGACCGCTTCGTCAAGCCGGGTGTCCGTTCCGCCCCATCCATCCGTTCTGATCCGCCGCCGGACCGGGAGGTGACCGCCACCGTGAGGGCGGCCGCAAGCATCAGCGCGGCACCGGTGAGCGGGGCCGCCGGCACGGAGAGCCGGTCGACCGCGAGACCGCCGGCGAGGGCGCCCGCCGCTATGGCGAAGTTGAACATGGCCACCATGAGGGAGGAGGCGGCCTCGGCGGCCCCCGGCGCGGCGTGCAGCATCCAGCGCTGGAGGCTGACGGAGACCCCGCCGTAGACCAGGCCCCAGACCAGCAGCAGCGCGGTCCCGGCGGCGGCTCCCGGCACGACGGCGATCAGCGCCAGCACGGCGGTCAGGGTGGCGCTGACGGTGAGCAGCGTACGGCGGGCGTCGCGCGGCCCCGCCAGGAAGTTGCCCGCGACCCCGGCGAGGCCGTAGCCGAGGAGCAGGGTGCTGACCAGGCCGGACTCGACGCCGGAGACGTCCCGCAGGATCGGCCGTACGAAGGTGTACGCGGCGAACTGGCCGGTCACCACCAGGAAGGTGACGATGACTCCGGCACGCACCCCGCGGTTGCGGCGCAGCAGGGCGGGCAGTTCGCGGAAGGTGACGGGCCCGGACGGGGGCAGCGCGGGGAGCAGCAGGAGCAGGGCGGCGGCGGTGAGCGCGCCGAGGACGCCGACGGCGCCGAAGGCGGTGCGCCAGCCGCCGAGTTCGCCGAGGAGGGTGCCGGCGGGGACGCCGAGGACGGAGGCGGTCGGGACACCGCCGAAGATCAGGGCCGTGGCCCGTCCGGTGTGGTGGCCGGGGACCAGCCGGACGGCGAGCCCGCCCGCGATGGCCCAGAACCCGCCGACGCTGATGCCGATGAGCAGCCGGGCGGCCAGGAGCACCGTGAAGTCCGGGGCGAACGCGGCGGCGAGGTTGGCGGCGGCCATCAGGGCGATCAGCACGCAGAGCACGTGGCGCCGGTCCGTCCGGGCGGCGCCGACGGTGACGAGGGGTGCGCAGAGGCCGGCGACGAGGCCGGGGACGGTGACCATCAGCCCGGCGGTGCCGTCGGAGACCCCGAGGTCGGCGCCGACGGGGGTGAGCAGGCCGATGGGCAGCAGCTCGGAGGTGATCAGGCAGAAGATCCCCAGGGAAACGGCCGCCACGGCCGCCCATCCCCTGACGGGGCCGTGCCCGGAGGGGGGCGGCCCGGCGGGCGGGGTGGCGGGCGGCCCGGCGGGCGGGGCGGGCGGCCCGGCGGGCGGGGTGGGTCCGGGAACGCTGGACGCGGCTGGTTCGGTCATGCTCGGCACTCCGTACGGCAGGCGGGCGAGTGGTGCACGAGGGCACGGCGGCACCAGACCCCGGGGGTCGCGCCTCCCCCGTCGCCCGCACTGCCGTGCCGCGCCGATCGCGTTCCCGCCCATTCTGCGACCGCCGGGGCCGTTTCCGGCCGCCTCCCGAAGGATCGATTCGGCAACGTCCGGCCCGGTTCCCGGCATCACCCGGACGCGTGAGGATCCGAATCCGCCGGGCCCCGGACTACGGCATGGTGGTCGGATGCAGTTACGCCGGGCCGCCCTGCCCCTCTCCCTCCTCGCGCTCCTCGCGAGTGCCGGCTGCGTGTCCGTGGGCCCCGGGTCCGGCGGCCCGGACCCGGCACGGGGCTCCGTACCGCCAGTGGACGCACCGGACGCACCGCACGCGGCGGACTCCCCCGACGCCCCGGACGCCACCGGTGCGCGCCACGCGCACGATCCGCCGCCGGAGCCGCCCCTGCCGCTGGGCGAGCTCCCGGAGTCCGGGGCGGTCCCCGCGGCGCCGCCGCGGGTGCCGCCGCCCGTCCGCCGGGCCCGCCCGCCCGCGCAGCGCCCGGCGAAGCCCGCCGCGCCCCGGCGCGCCCGGACCGCCGAGCCGTCGGCGCCGCGCGTGCCGCGTCCGCCGCGCGGCGATGAGCTGTGCGAGGCGGCGGAGGGCGCGGTCCCGCCGTCGATCGTGGACCTGTGCGTACGCCAGTACGGCCGCTGACCGGAGCGGATCCTTCCGCCGGGCAGACTTGACCCTCACACGGTGTCAGGCCCTGCACTGGAGCACGTCATGTTCAACATCGGAGACTTCGCCAAGCACGGCCGGGTGTCGGTCCGCATGCTGCGTCACTACGACGCGCTCGGACTGCTGCGCCCGGCACGTGTCGACCCCGTGACCGGCTACCGCTCGTACGAGGCGGGCCAGCTGGCCCGCCTCAACCGCGTCATCGCCCTCAAGGAGCTCGGCTTCAGCCTGGAACAGGTGGGGGCGGTGCTCGACGAGAAGGTGACCGCGGAGGAGCTGCGCGGGATGCTGCGGCTGCGCCGGGCGGAACTGGAGACCGCCGCGGCCGAGGCTGCGGCCCGCCTGGTCCAGGTCGAGACGAGGCTCCGGACCATCGAGAGCGAGGGGACCATGTCCGCGGACGAGATCGTCGTGAAGAGCCTGCCGCCGGTACGGCTGGCCGAACTGAGCGGGGTGGCGGCGAGCTTCGCCCCGCAGGACATCGGGCCGGTCATCGGTCCTTTGTACGAGGACCTGTGCCGCCGGATCGAGACCGCCGGGGTGGTTCCGGCCGGTCCGGGTCTGGCCTACTACGAGGAGGCTCCGGACGGCGGGCCCGGAGCGGTCCTGGTGCACGCCGGGCTCCCGGTGGCGGCGGCGGTCCGCGCCGAGGACCTCGGGGCCGGGGTGCGGATCGTCGAGCTGCCCGGGGTCGAGCGGGCGGCGACCGTGGTGCACCGGGGCCCGATGGACGGCGTGCTGCCGACGGCGCAGGCCCTGGCCCGGTGGATCGACGCGCACGGCCACCGCTCGGCGGGCTACGCCCGCGAGCTGGCACTGGCCTGCCCGCAGGACCCGCGGGAGTGGGTCACCGAGCTCCAGGAGCCGCTGGCCTCCTGAGGGCCCGGTCGCGGACGGCCGCGCAGCGCCGGGCGGTGCCCCGGCGGGCCGTCCGCAGCCGGCGCACCGCTCCGTGCCCGCGCCGGCTCCACTCGGCGCGGGGCAGGCCGGCGCGCTGGCCTCCGCCGGTGATCAGGGCGTTGACGGGGGCGTGCGGGTCGGCGGCGACGCCCTTGGCGATCAGCACGCCGACGACGAGCGGCACCAGCGCGACCGCGAGCGCGGAGCCGGCGGCGGTCACGTGGCCGAGGCGCGGGCGGGGGGTTGCGGGTGCCGGGGTGTCCATGCCGTCATTCCAGCAGCGGCGCGGCGCCGGTGGATCGGGGCGGATACTCAGTCCGCCCGGCACGGGTACTCAGACGGCGGAGGGCTGCGGTGGAGACGGAACCCCAGGGCTTCGAGCCCGCGACCGGCGACGGCCCCGGGGCGGCCGGCGCGGGCCGGGCGGCCGAGGTGCGCACGGCGTACGAGGGGATGCTGCAGATCCGCCGGCTGCTGGCCGGCGGGGCGGGGGCGCCGGCCCCCTGGGAGCTGCGGCTGATGCCGCGCGCGGTGGCCCTGGTACTGGAGGCGGCGGGATTCCCGCCGTCGGCGGTGGACCCGGCCGGCCTGCGCGTCCGCACCGGCTACCGGGTGGCGGACGGGGCGGAGGGGGTGCGGGTGACCTGGACCGGCCCGCCGGGCGGGGGCGCCGCCGGGGAGGAGCAGGACCGTCTGAAGGCCTGCGCGGCGGAACTGGAGCGGCACGGCTGGGAGTGCCTCCTCTACCGGGGGCCGCGGGGGCGGCGGTTCCTGGAGGTGGAGGCTCCCGGTGGGCGGGTGGCCGGGGGCCGTCGGTGAGGACGGCGCCATGAGCCGCCACATCGGTACCGCGTCTCGGCCCTCGGGGTCCCCGCCTGTTCACCGCTGCCGGCCGGAGCCCTGCGGGACCACCGGGCCGGCGGGTCGCCGCTCTGGGCCGCGGCCGCCGCCCTGTTCCTCCTGGGCTCGGTCGCCGTTCTCGTGCGGGACGTCCGGCGCGGTCGCCTGAGGGCCTCCGCCTGACCGGCGGAGGCCCTCGGAGGTGCCGTCAGGCGCCGGAGACGGGGTCCCGGTGGCGCAGCAGCCGCAGCGCGTTGGCGACGACGACCAGGGTGGAGCCCTCGTGGACCAGGACGGCCGGGCCGATGCCCAGGCCGAGCGCGGTGGCCGGGACGAGGACGGCGACGATGCCCAGGCTCAGCCACAGGTTCTGCCGGATGATCCGGCTCGCGCGGCGGCTGAGGCCGGTGATGAAGGGGAGGCGGCGCAGGTCGTCGGACATCAGGGCGATGTCGGCCGTCTCCAGGGCCACCGCCGAGCCCGCCGCGCCCATGGCCACTCCCACGGTGGCCCCCGCCATGGCGGGGGCGTCGTTGACCCCGTCGCCGATCATGGCCGTGCGGGCGGTGCGGCGCAGCCGGGCCACCTCGGTGACCTTGTCCTGCGGCATCAGGCCGCCGAGCGCCTCGTCCATGCCCACCTCGCGCGCCACGGCGTCGGCCACGCGCTGGTCGTCGCCGGAGAGCATCACCGTGCGGGTCACGCCCAGGGCGCGCAGGGCGGCGACGGTCTCGGCGGCTTCCGGGCGGGGGGCGTCCATCAGGCCGAGGGTGCCCAGCCAGCGCTCTCCCCGGCGGACCAGCATCGTGGTGCGGCCGGTCCGGGCCAGCTCCTCGGTGCGCTCGCGCAGGGCGGGCGGTACGGGCGGTCCGGCGAGGGTGTCGGCGTAGGAGAGGCTGCCGATGTGGACGGTCTCGCCGTCGAGTTCGGCGGTGACCCCGCGGCCGATGACGGCGCGGAGGCCGACGGCTTCCGGGGTCGCGGCGGCCGGGGCGGCCGGGGTGCCCGCCAGCAGGGCCGGCGCGTCCCGTACGACGGCCTGGGCGAGGGGGTGGTCGCTGAGCCGCTGGGTGGCGAGGGCGGTGCGCAGCAGTTCCTCGCGGCCGGCTCCGTCGGCGGCCAGGGCCTCGGTGAGGCGGGGGCGGCCCTCGGTGAGGGTGCCGGTCTTGTCGAAGGCGAGGGTGCTCAGGCGGCCGAACTCCTCCAGCGGTGCCCCGCCCTTGACCAGCACTCCCCCGCGGGCCGCGCGGCCCACGGCGCTGAGGACGGCAGCCGGGGTGGCGATGGCGAGGGCGCACGGGCTGGCGGCGACGAGGACGGCCATGGCGCGGTAGAAGGTGTCGGTGAAGGGTTCGCCGGACAGGGCGCCGAATCCCAGCAGGGCGGCGACCAGGACGAGGACGCCGGGTACGAAGACCTTCTGGAAGCGGTCGGTGAACCGCTGGGTGGGCGAGGTGCGTTCCTCGGCGTCCTGGACCATCCGGACCATGCGGGCGAGGGTGTTGTCGGCGGCGAGGCGGGTGACGACCACGTCGAGGGAGCCGGAGCCGTTGACGGTGCCGGCGTAGAGGCGGCTGCCGGGGTCGGTGGCGGCGGGGTCGGCGAGGGCGGCGGCGCGGTCGGCCACCGGGGTCTTGTCGGCGGGGACGCTCTCGCCGGTGATCGGCGACTGGTCGACGCTGCTGCTGCCGGCGGCGACGAACCCGTCGGCCGGGACCCGGGTGTGCGGGCGGACCAGCACGGTGTCCCCGACGGCCAGCTCCTCGACGGGCACCTCGACGGCCTCGGCGCCGCCGCGCCGGACGAGGGCGGTGCGGGGGGCGAGGGCGCCCAGGGCCTCGATGGAGCGCCGGGCGCGGCCCATGGCGTACTCCTCCAGGGCGTGGCCCAGGCTGAAGAGGACCAGGAGGACGGCGCCCTCCTCCCAGCGGCCGATGGCGGCGGCTCCGGCCGCGGCGACGAGCATCAGGAAGTCGACCTGGAAGCGGCCCTCGCGCAGGGTGGCGACGGCCTCGCGGAGGGTGAAGAACCCGCCGAAGACGTAGGCGGCCACGAAGAGCGCCTGGGAGGCGGAGCCTGCGTTGCCGGTCAGCTGGAGGGTCAGCCCGGTGAGGTAGACGGTGAGGGCGAGCAGGGCGCTGACCAGCTCCGCGCGCGCTCCGGCCTTCTTCGCCACGTCACGCATGGCGTCACGCATCACGTCATTCATGACATCAATATATCAGCACATCGAAATATGTAGACGTGTGTACGTCCTGATCTCCCGATCTAAGGTGGCCCCCATGGAACCAGCCGTGGAACCCACGCTCACCGAGCCCGACGCGGCCGCGGTCGCCGAGGTCATGCAGGGCCTCGCCTCACCCGCCCGGATCCGCATCCTGGCCCGGCTCCTGCACGCGCCCTGCTCGGTCGGTGGGCTGGCCGAGGCCCTCGGCCTCGGCCAGCCCACCGTCTCCAACCACCTGCGCCTGCTGCGCCACCTCGACCTGGTGGCCGGGCGGCGCGACGGGCGCAGCGTGGTCTACGAACTGCACGACGAGCACGTCACCGCCCTGCTCCGGCAGGTGCTGGAGCACGTGCACCACGGACGTCGGGGCTAGGGCCGCGCCCTTCGGATCGGGCCGGGCCCGCTACGGCGCCCCGAAGGTCAGCCGCAGCTGCGGCGTCCCCTCGTTGGCCGCGGCCTCCGAGGACCACAGCCACAGGGCGTCGGTCCCGGCCGCGGTCAGCGCCAGGCCGTACGGTCCGCCCAGCGCGCCCGCGAGGGCGGCCGCGTTCAGCCCGGCGGTGTGGACCGCCGAGCCGTCCGGGATGCCGGGGAAGCTCCCGAGCGCCGGGGAGCCCGTGGCCGGCCGGCTGTTGTAGCTGGTCCCGGCCTCCGACCAGGCGCCGGTGACCGGGACGACCGAGACGGCGTCGGTGGTCCCGGCGCCCGCCATGGTGCTGGTCTTCACGCTCAGCGCAGCCGACTTGAGGACCTTCCCGGCGGGCGCGGCGGGCAGCTCGAAGCGCAGGTAGCTCGTGTACAGCGGGGTGCCGCGCACGGCGAGGGACCCGGAGGTGCCGTAGTTGGCGGCCGGGGCGCCCGCGTTGGCGTACGTGTCCTCGGCCGCGGTGAGCGTGACGACCGAGTCGGCCGGGGCGGAGGCCAGGGTGAAGTGGTCCTTCACCTGCGCCGCGGTGAGCACGCCGGGGTAGATCGCGGTCTCGTCCAGCCGGCCCGCCCAGTGCTCGCTGCCCGGGCGGTCCGGCCAGCCGCCGAGGCCGTCGAAGCCGGTGCGCCAGTAACCCGCGAAGTCCTCGTGCGTGGTGACGTCCAGGGTGCCCTTCAGGACGCCGTCCACGTACAGGGCCATCCCGCCGGGGCCCTGGGCGGCGACGACGTGGTGCCACTTGTCGTCGTTGTAGGCGGCGGCGGTGGTGATGGTGCGGGTGGCTCCGGTGTAGACGCCGTAGACCAGCCGGCCGTCATCGGTCATGTAGACGTGCTTGTCGTACCTGCTGCTGCCGCCCGCCTGCTGGTTGCCGAAGCCGACGAGCTTGCCGCCCTGCGTGGTGCCCGTCCTGAACCAGGTCTCGATGCTGTAGGTGCCGCCCACGGTCTGCCGGCGGTCGCCGTACACGTGGGCGTCCGTGCCGTTGAAACCGATCGCCGTGCTCGCACCGCCCACCGCGCCCGGCGACTGGCGCAGGGCCGGGCCGCCCTGGTGGACGCCCGCTTCGTTGCCGCCGGCCGAGGAATCGGCGGCGTACGGCAGGACCGCGTCGTCGTAGCGCCAGTACAGCTGGGCGCCGTCCGCGCGGACCCGGCTCGGGTAGGCGTCGGCCGTGACCGGTACCGTCACGGTCACCGGGGCGGACTGGGCGCTGGTGTTGCCCGCCGCGTCGGTGGCCGTCACCCGGTAGGTGTACGTCTGGCCGGCCTGGGCGGTGGTGTCCGTCCAGGAGGCCTGCGGGCGCTTGAAGAACAGCGAGTCGGCGGTGACCGTCCCGACCGGGGTGGCCGAGCCGTTGCGGTGGATCCGGTAAGTGAGCGCGCTGTCGTCCAGGTCGAGGCTGGTCCGCCAGCGCACCTGCACCTCGCCCGACTTGAAGGCCGCCGCGCTCGCGACGGGAACGGTGGGCGCGCCCGTGTCGTTCGTGGAGGAGAAGCGCGTCAGGCTCTGCTGCGCCGCCCCGTTGACGGTGGTGAACTCGCCGCCCAGCCAGAGGTAGGGGACGCCCGCCTTGGCGCCGACCGCCATCACGCGCGGGCCGATGCCCTCGCCGATGCCGTCGTTGGTGTCGGGGGACCAGCCGAGCTTGCCGGTGCTCGTGGTCGGCTGGGCCAGCAGGTGGTGGCGCTGGCCGTCGGGGAACTCGCCTACGCCGGAGCAGTCGTGCGCGTGCGAGGCGCTGTAGAGCACGTTCCGGTACGGCAGGACGGCCTGGGTGGCGCCGAGGCAGGTGTCGCGCCAGCGCTGCCCGAAGCCGGCCAGGTCGAGGGCGATGCGGCCGTCGAAGACCCCGCCGCCGGTGCCCTCGTTGGCGGTGTAGAAGCCGGTCGCGTCGGTCGCGATGTCCTTGACGACCGAGTTGGTCTCGATGAAGCCCGGGTAGGCCTTCGTGAGGGCTCCACTGGCGGCGTCGACGACGGCCAGCGCGTGCGTGTCCGTCCCGTTCAGCGTGAAGAAGTCACCGCCGAGCAGGACGTTCCTGCCGTCCGGGGTGACCTCGACGGCGCGGCCCGGCTCGTCCGCGTCGGCCCGGAAGGGGCGCAGCGCGCCGTCCGCGGCGGCGACGGCGGCGAAGCGCCGGCGCGGCTGGCCGGCCACGGTGAGGAAGTCGCCGCCCGCGTAGACGGTGTCGCCGGTGACGGCGATGGCCCGTACGGTGGCCGCGAAGGCCGGCCGGAAGGAGGGCTTCACCGTGCAGGTGGCCACGTCGATGGCGGCGATGCTGGAGACCGGGGTGCCGTTGACCGCGCCGAAGTAGCCGCCCGCGTAGAGGGTCTTCTTGTCCGGCGAGACGGTGAGCGCCCTGACGGTCGCGGTGCCGCTCGCGACGGTGAAGGACAGTTCGCACGAGGTCGGGGCGCCGGTGGCGGCGTCGAGCGCGGCGAAGTTGACCGCCTGGCGCTCGGTGCCGGCCGCCCCGGCGGGCGGGCGTACGGCGGAGAAGGTTCCGCCGGCGAAGACGGTGCCGCCCGCCTCGGCGAGGGCCCAGACGACCCCGTTGGGCTGCCAGGTGGGCAGCGGGTCGGCGGTGAAGGCCACTGGCGGGGTGACGGCCGCCGCGTCCGGGACGAGGCCGAGGCCGACGACCGCGCCGGTGCCGGCCAGTGACAGGGCGAGAGCGGCCGCCAGGCCTCTGGATCTGCGCATGAACCCCCCAGTTCGTCGTGCGCCGCGCTGCCGTACGGCAGGCGCACGGATGTTCTTCGTACGGGCGCACCCTAGGGCGGATCTCCGTGCCGGTCACCACACTTGACCCATCGGTTGCCGAACGCCCCGGGCGTGGCGGAGCCTTCGCCTACCCTTCCCACATGATCGTTTCAACTGAGCCCGTGCCGCCCGTGCGCCTGGTGATATTCGACTGCGACGGCGTCCTCGTCGACAGCGAGCCCCTCGCGGCCCGCGTACAGGTGGCCCTCGGCGCCGAGCTGGGCTGGCCGCTGACCGAGGCCGAGGTGATCGAGCGCTTCATCGGCCGCTCCGCCGCACACGTGCGGGAGGAGGTCGCGGCCCGGCTGGGGGCCGCGACGGCCGAGGAGTGGGACGAGCGCTTCGCCGTCCTGCACGCCGAGGCGGTGGACGCGGGGCTGAGGCCGGTCGAGGGGCTGCCCGAGGCCCTCGACCGGATCTCCCTGGCGACCTGCGTCGCCTCCAGCGGCTCCCACGAGAAGATGCGGCACACGCTGGGCCGTACGGGCCTCTACGAGCGCTTCGCCGGCCGCATCCACAGCGCCACCGAGGTGCCCCGGGGCAAGCCCGCCCCGGACGTGTTCCTGTACGCGGCCCGGCGGATGGGCGTCGAACCGGCTGCGTGCGTGGTGGTCGAGGACAGCCTGCCGGGCGTGCGTGCGGCGCGCGCCGCCGGGATGCGCTCGCTGGGCTACGCGGGCGGTCTCACCCCGGCGGACGTGCTGGCCGGTCCGGGCACGGTGGTCTTCACCGACATGCGCGAACTCCCCGCCCTGCTGGAGGGCATGGCCTGATCCCCACCGGGTTCCGCTAGGAGAGCGGGCGGCAGAGCAGGGCCGCCGGTGAGGGGCGCGAGCCGGCCCGGGTGGTGAAGGCGATGCCCGCCGCGTACTCGGTGGGCGCGCACTGGCCCTTGTAGTGGCCCCGGGCGTAGTCGCCGCCGCCCGCTCCCGCCGGGCGGTTGTCGGCCCGGTCGAACCAGAGGGTGCGGCCGGCGCCCGTCGGGAGGGCGGTGCGGGCCGGGGCGCACAGGGCGGCGGAGACGCGCTCGCCGCGCAGGCTGTACCCGATCAAGAACTGCCCCGCCGGGCACTGGAGCTTGGTGTAGCCGGTGGCCCAGTCGCCGCCCGGCGGGACGTACGCCTCGTCGCGGACCACCGTGTGCCCGCCGGCCGCCGCGCGCAGGTCCGAGGTGGTGCACAGGCCGCGTCCGCCGGTGTGGGAGAGGCCGGCCAGCCGGGCGCCGTCGGGGCAGACGGCCTTGCGGGCGCCGCTGTCCCAGTCCCCGGCGGCGCGGGTGAGCAGGGAGGCGTCGTGGTCCCGGTGGTCGGTGCTGAGCTGGTACCAGGCCGGGGTGGCGGGGACGGGTCCGGTGCGGCCGGGGGTGCCGGCCAGGGCGGTCCAGGTGGCGGTGCGCCAGTCGGCGGGGTCGAGGACCCCGGTGCGGCGGCCGGCGGAGTCGTAGCGGAGCACGGCCCAGCTGTCGCCGCCGGGGGCGCCCTGGGCGGTGGTGCTCCAGCCGACGAGCGGCCAGTACGCGAAGTCGGCGTCGGCGGCCGTGAGGTAGGAGGCGAGGTTCTGGAACCAGGCGCGCGGGGCGGCGCCCGTCTCGTCCGCGCCGATGCCGAACTCGCTGATCCAGACGGGGGCGGTGAAGTGGGTGCCGGTCTCGGCGGAGACGAAGAAGGCCTGGTCGTACAGGGTCTGTTCGAGCTGGGCCCGGGTCATGTCCTGGTAGCGGGGGTCGTGGGTCTCGCCGAGGCCGGTCGCGCCGCTGTGGCGGGGGCCGGTGTATCCGTAGAAGTGGGCCGAGTACACCAGCTTGTCGGAAACGACCAGGGTGTGCGAGAGGGTGCGCACGGGGGTGAGGGTGGGGCGCTCGTGGGGGAACCCGTCGAGGGGGATGCCGGTCCAGTTGATGCCTTCGACGACGATGAGCAGGTCCGGGTTGGCCTCGGTGAGGATCCGGTCGGCGGCCTCCTGGGAGGCGGCCTGCCAGTCGTGGCCGTCGCCGAGGCCCCAGTTGGGGTCGTCCCAGGTGTCACGGCGGACCTCGTTGTAGAGGTCGGCTCCGACCACGCGCGGGTTGGCGCGGTAGCGGCGGGCGACGGACACCCAGTCGTCGGCCCACTGGGCGGTGGAACGGCCGCTGTTCCAGCGTTCGTTGCCGTCGAGGCCGCAGCACCAGCGGGTGGTTCCGGTGTGGTTGTTGAGGATGACGGCGAAGCCCGCGTCGGTCAGGGCGGTGACGACGGCGTCGAAGACCTGGAGCGGGGTGCGCCCGCGCAGGGCCGGGTTGGCGGCGACGGCCGCGTCCGGGACGGGGGTGGTGGTGCGGAGCATCTCGTTGGAGAAGGGCAGCCGGATGCTGTTGAGCCCGAGGGCGCGGAAGTCCGCGAGCAGCGCGGGCATCGGGACCCGGTCGAGGCCGATCGGGATGCCGTGGGAGTCCTGGCCGCTGTGGTGGGTGGCGGGGTCGGTCCGGTCGCCGGAGCCGTTCCAGGAGCCCTGGGCGCCGTCCCAGTTGCCGGAGCGCAGCCGGAAGCGCTCGCCCCGGGCGTCGACGACGTAGCGGCCCCGGGTGGAGAGCGGGGGCGTCCAGGCGGTGTCGGCGGCCGGGGCGGACTGGGCGGATGTCGCGGCCGTCGCGGATGTCGCGGTCGGACGGGCCGGGGGTGGTGCGGGGGCGGCGGCGGCCGGGGGCGCTCCGGCCGCCAGGAACAGCACGCTCAGCAGCACCCGTACGAGGCTCTTCATCTCGCTCCCACCCGCTCCGGCCGCCCGCTCCGGGCGGCTGCGGCGGACAAGTTACCGGCCGGTCGCAGCGGGCGGAAGGCACGGGAGCGCCCCGGTGCACACCCTCCGGGGCGGAGGCGTCAATTCCGCCCCTCGCGGGCCATCCCTTCACACCCGGCCACCCGGCCGAAACCGCCCCGCGCACGCTCCGGCGCCTCTACCGTGCCCTGAGGGGACACCGGCAACGGGAGGGCGGGGCTGATGGACGACGACGAGGACATGCGGCTGGCGAGGATCACACCGGAGATCTCCCGCCGCACCCTGGCGATGCTGCGCGGGCTCGCCGGGCTGGAGCCGCCGGAGCAGGTGCCGGAGGACGCCATGACGGTCGCCGACGCGATCCTCGACGACCACGGCACGGACGGGCTGCGGGTGCTGGTGATGACGCTGGCCGCCTGGGCGACCGCGCAGATCGAGAACGTGGCGGAGCTGAGCGGGCGCAGCCACGAGGCGGTGCTCGACGCGATGGAGCTGGCCTGTCTGGAGGCCAATGCCGAGGAGTAGCGGCCGGAAGGGACGGAGGGGTTTCTTCCGCCGGGGTGCGGGTGACGCTCCGGGGCAACCCGGCCCGTCGTCCGCCACCCTCGGTGGACGGCGGACGACCGACCGTTCCCGTACCGCGGCACGCCCTGAACCGGGCCCGGGTCGGCGACACTGGGGAGACCAGAGGCTTGTGGGGGGTCGTGATCGGAGGCCGTCGTGAGCACACCTTCCCCCATCCGGATCGCCGCCGTCCTGTCGGCCGAGCACCGCGGCCGCCTGATGTCGCACGCCCGTGAGGTCAACTTTCCCGAGGGCGCGCGGCTCTTCGACGAGGGCCGGCCGGCGCAGACGTTCTGGATCGTGCGCTCCGGCACGGTGACCCTGGAGATCCCGCTGCCCGGCCGCCGCACCCCCGCGCCCGTCGAGAGCCTCGGCCCCGGGGAGCTCGTCGGGTGGTCGTGGCTGTTCCCGCCGTACGTGTGGCAGCTCGGCGCCGAGGCCATGACCCCGGTACGCGCCTACGAGTTCGACGGGGCGACCGTCCGGATGCTGATGGACGCCGATCCCGCTTTCGGCTCCGCGATCGGACACTGGGTCGGACGGGTCCTCGCCGTCCGGCTCCACCAGACCCGCACCCGGCTCCTCGACCTCTACTCCCCGCGCTCGGGTGCGGGCCGCTGAGCGGCCGGTCCAGCGAGGGCACGAACCGCCGAGGGGCGCTCCAAACCTTTCGGGGAGGGGTGTTCGGCCGTTTCCCGGAATCCCTCCCCCGCAGGTCACGGCGGCACGGGACGGACGGATACGACTGCGGACTGCGCTCATGCGCTCACGATCAGTGACGAGAAATGGCGGTACGAACGGGCGTTCACGCTCCGGATCGGCAAGACTCCCGTCCGTTATCCGAAACGTCGACCCGAGGAGTGTTCGAAATGCGGTCCATCACCAGGAGTCTGGGACTGGCTTCCGGAGCAATGGCCCTCACCGCCCTCACCGCGCTGGCCGGGACCGGAGCCGCCGACGCGGCACCGACCGGAACGCAGAGCCTGTACTCGCCGTCCGCGCTCGTCGTCAGCGTGACGGCCGGGGAGGACACGGTCAACGGGACGGTACTGCGCGCGGCCACGCTGGTGTGCGCGCCCCGGCCCGGCGGCACGCACCCCGACCCGGCGGCGGCCTGCGCCGAGCTGCGGGCCACCGGGGCCTCACTGGACGCCCTCGCCGCTCCGCGGCCGAACAGCGCCTGCACCAGGGAGTGGAACCCGGTGACCGTCACCGCCGAGGGCGTGTGGCAGGGCCGCCGGCTGAGCTACACGTACACCTTCGGCAACCCCTGCGGGCTGCGCAGCACCACCGGGGTGCTCTTCGGCATCTGAGGCCCCGCGCCCTGGAGCCGGGGCCGGGGCGGGGGCCGGGCGGCGCCGTGCGACCGCCGTCCGGCCCCCGCCCCGGCCGCTCAGCCCAGTTCCAGACTGGTGACCCCGTACAGCCCGGCCAGCTCGACGTCCGGCGCCGGGCCGGTGTACATGCGGGCCGTCTCGAAGGACGGGGTCAGCCCCAGGCCGGTGGCCACCGCCGCCGCCTCCGGGTTCGCGTCGGGCACGTCCACGGCCACCTCCCCGCCAGGGACGTGCCCGGCGAGCCGTCGGACGAGGGCGGCGGCCACCTGCGGGGTCGCGGCGTAGAGCGGGCCGACGCGGGCGGCGCCGCTGCACGGGCGGACCACGCCGAGGCCCTCGATCCGGCCGTCCCGGACGGCCGCGAGGGCGGTCCGGCCGGGCAGCGAGGTCCAGGCGGCCAGGAAGGCGTCCCGCGGCTCGGGGAAGAAACGGCGGTCGTAGGCGGCGAGCCGCGCGAAGGGCAGCGAGGCCGCGTCCACGATCTCCACACCGCCGGACGCGGCGTCCGCACCGCTGCCGGCGGGCCCGGGCACGCCCTCGTAGCGCATGGTGGTCCAGGCGGAACGGAAGCCGGACTTGCGGTAGTTGTGCTGCTGTTCGACCACCCCGTCGAGTCCGACGAGCCGCCCCTTGAGCCGGTCCATCCCGGCCTGCCACAGCCGGATCCCGTAGCCCCGGCCGCGTACGTCGGGCCGGGCGATGTAGAAGCCGATGAAGCCGAACCCGGTGCCGTAGCGCACGGCGGAGATGCAGGCCACCGGTTCCCCGTCCAGGCGCCCGACCAGGAAGCCCTCCGGGTCGGCGACCGCGAAGGCGAAGCGGTCGCTGTCCCCCGGGTTCCACCCCTCCTGGTCCGCCCAGGTGCGCAGCAGTTCCATGTCGGCGGCGCTCGCGCCGGTGATCTCGAATCCCGTCATGGGCGGTGTTGTACCAGAACGCCGGGGGCGTGCGCAGGAGCGCTATCCGGCCGTCAGCAGCCCGGCGAGGGCGGCCGGGTCGACCGCCGGGTGCAGGTCGCTGACCTGGCCGTCGCCCACCTCGACGACCCGCCAGACCCCGTCCTCGCGCAGCGCGAGGTCGGTGGTGACGAAGCGGCAGCCGAGCGCCGCGACGGCGGACCGGACCGGCCCGAGGGCCGGGTCGGAGACCCCGGCGGCGGGCTCGGCGTGACCGGGGTGGTCGGGGTGCGGGGTGGCCAGCCGGGGTTCCCCGTCGAACCACCAGACGCGGACCTCGGGACCGGTGAAGCGCTCGAAGGCGCGCAGGACGATCCCGCCCGCGAGGAACTCGTCCTGGAGTTCGACGAACCGGCTCACCACCCGGTGCACGGCGGGGCGGTCGGCGAGGTCGGGGAGGTGGCAGGCCTCGTCCCATTCGTGCTTGCGGGACTTCACGTAGTCCTTGACGATGCCCGCCCCCGCCGGGAGTGCGGCGGCGAGGGCCGCGAGCCGCTCCCCGTCCGGGACCCGCCCCGGCGCGGCGGGCAGCCAGCGGCTGGCCGGGGTGAGCCCGGCGAACGTCTCGTACCAGCCCGGGAGTTCATGGGCGCGCCGGTAGGCCCCGGGAGTCACGGCCAGCCGGGCTCCGCGCCCGCCCAGGGCCGCGTCGAGGGCGGCGTACCGCTCGGCGGGGACCATCCAGCCCCGGTACCAGACGGCCCCGGCCCCGGCCGGGACCCGGGCCACGGCCCGCTCGGCGTCCCCGGCGAGGAGGGCGTCGTGGTCGACGAGCGCGACGGTCCCGCCGGCGGCCCGCAACTGCCGGGCCTCGGCCGCGAAGTGGGCGTCGGCCCGGCGTTCGTGCAGCGGGTCGTGGCAGTAGAGGACGGTGGCTGTCGTGTTCACTCCCCCACGATAGTGATCAGCCCGCGCAGATCACGTCGTCGAGCGCGATCGGCCGGGAGTCGAGGCGGACGTACGCGGTGAAGGTGTCGGTGGCGCCGGAGTCCCAGGTGGTGGTGACGGTGGCCCAGCCGACACCGGCCGCCTGCGCCACCGTGGCCGGCCCGATGGCGATGTCCCGCGGGACGCCGTGGGCGCAGAGCACGACGTCGGCGTCCGGACTGTGGGCCTGTTTCTCCTTCAGCTGCTGCGAGATCCGCTGGCTGCGGTCCCCGGCGGAGGGGCCGTGGTCCCCGTAGAAGGCGGTGAGGAAGGTGGTGATCTCCTCGGCGGTGTGGTGGTGGTGACCGTGGTGGTGGAGGGACCAGCGCGGCACCGGGTCGGCGAGGGCGGCTGCCGGGACCGACGACGCGATCACGGGGAACAGGGCGGCGGACAGTGCGAGCAGCAGGGCACCCGGGCGGTAGGGGATGAGCGTCATGTCCGGTTTGTAGCCGCCCGTTCCCGTCGGCATTCACGGGCGCGGCGCGGGCTCACTCCGGTGGGCGTGGAGATTCACCGCAGAAACGACCCTCCCCCTGCGCCGACCGGCCCCGCGCGGCCCGGTCGGTAATCCGTTCGCCGCGCCGGGGCGGTTCTGCGTAGGGTCGGCGCATGGGGAAGCCGCTCGTCGCAGTGTTCAGTGGGGCCGGGATGTCGACCGACTCCGGGATCCCGGACTACCGGGGGCCGCAGGGGTTGTGGCGCGCCGACCCGGACGCCGAGAAGCTCGTGACGTACGAGTACTACATGGCCGACCCGGAGATCCGGCGCCGCTCCTGGCTGATGCGCTCCGAGCTCTGGGCCCTGGCGCCCCGGCCGAACGCCGCGCACCTGGCGGTGGCCGGGCTGGAGCGCTCCGGCACCCCGGTACGGGTGATCACCCAGAACGTGGACGGCCTGCACCAGCTCGCCGGGATGCCCGCGCGGAAGGTGTTCGAGCTGCACGGGACGGCCCGCGAGGTGGTCTGCACCGCCTGCGGCGCCCGGTCGGGCACGGAGGAGGCGCTGGCCCGGGTGGCCGCCGGGGAACCGGATCCCGCCTGCCTGGCGTGCGGGGGGATCCTGAAGACGGCGACGGTGATGTTCGGCCAGCACCTGGACGCCGAGGTGCTGGCGCGGGCCGTGGCCGTGGCCAAGGGGTGCCAGGTGTTCATCGCCGTCGGGTCGACCCTCCAGGTCCAGCCGGCCGCCTCGCTCGCCGGTATGGCGGCCGAGGCCGGAGCCCGGCTGATCATCGTCAACGCGGAGGAGACCCCGTACGACCCGCTGGCGGACGAACTGGTCCGCGAGCCGATCGGCACCGCCCTCCCGGCCCTGCTGGCCCGGTTCGCGTAGCGGCCCGGCCCGGCGCTCGGCTCAGGGGGTGTCCAGCTGGGCGGCGAGCCCGTCCAGGAGGAGGCCGAGGCCGAGTTCGAAGCCCCGGTCGTCGAGCCCGGCCAGGCCCGAGCCGGTGGCGGCGGCGCCGGTGAGCGCGTCGGCCAGGGCCGGGTAGTCGGGGCGGTAGTCGGCGGGGGCACGGCCGAACCCCGCCGTGAAGGTCTCCAGGGCCGAGCCGAGGACCAGGTAGTCGACGGCCGCCGCGGCTTCGGCGGCCCGGTCCGGGGTGCATCCCGCCCGGACGAGCGCGGCGAGCAGCGCGTCGTAGCCGCGCAGCGCCTTGTCGGCGGCGACCTGCCGGCGGGCCGCCGGGGCGATGGCGTTCGGGTGGCGCAGGTAGACCTGCCGGTATCCCCGGGCGTACGCGGCGATCCCCTCGCGCCAGCGCGGTCCGTCGAGCGGGCCGAGGTCGATCTCCTCGTTGATGAGCTCCGAGACCGCGTCCAGCACGTCGTCCTTGGAGGCGACGTGGTGGTAGAGCGAGGCGCCGCGCACGCCGAGGCGGTCGGCCAGGGTGCGCATCTTCAGGGCCTGGGGGCCCTCCTCGTCGAGCAGGTCCAGGGCCGCGCGCGCGATGTTCCCGCGGTTGAGCAGCGGCTGGTTGGGTCGGCCCACGGTGATCCCCCTCGTTGATCCGCCGCCAGGTTACCGGGAGGGAGGGGTTCCCAAGAGGTCCGGGCCGGGTTATGGTCCCCGCATTCCCGATACCTAACAACGTTAGATTTACGTCCGGAGCACTCCGGCCCGCCCGGGTGCGGGCGCCGGCGCTCCCCCTCCTCCAGAGGTGCGCATGCCAGACCTTTCCCCCGTCGTCCCCAGCCCGGACGCCCCGCGGGACACCGACGCCGCCCGCCTGAGCGACCTGGGCTACGAGCAGGAGCTGAGCCGCAGTCTCGGCGTCCTCGGGAACATCGCCATGGGCTTCGCCGTGGTCTCGCCCGTGGTGGCCCTGTACGCCGTCTCGATGGTCGGCACGACGATCGCCGGGCCCGCCTGGGTGTGGGCGCTGCCGGTGGTCCTGCTCGGGCAGTGCCTGGTGGTCAACGTCTACGCCGAGCTGGCCTCGCAGTGGCCGCTGGCCGGCGGCCCCTACCAGTGGGGCCGACGGCTGCTGGGTCCGTCGTTCGGCTGGATGAGCGGCTGGGTCTGGCAGTTCGCGGTGATGTTCGGCAACACGACCGTGGCGTACCTGGCGGCCCCCTGGGTCTTCGCCCTCGTCGGCGTGGTGCCCTCGCCGGGCGCCCTGGTCGCGGTCGCCGCCGGGATCCTGGTGGCCTGCATGCTGGTCAACGCGTACGGCATCCGGATCCTGAGCTGGTTCGTCTCGCTCGGCATCGCCGCCGAGGCCGTCGCCTCCGTGCTCGTCGGCCTCACCCTGCTGCTGTTCTTCCGCCAGCACGGCTTCTCGATCTTCACGCAGACCCTGGGCGCCGAGGAGCTGTCCGGCGGGTCGACCGTGACGGCCTTCCTGGCCGTCCTCGCCGTCGCCGGCTGGGGCTTCATCGGCTTCGACGCCTGCGTCTCGACCGCCGAGGAGACCAAGGACGCCGGGCGCCAGGTGCCGCGCGCCATGTGGTGGGCCCTGCTCAGCGTCGGCCTGGTCGTCATCCTCAACGCGATGGCGGTCGCCCTGGCCCACCCGGACCCGCGGGCCGTCGTCGCGGGCGAGGACCTCGACCCGGTGACCACCGCCGTGGTCACCGCCTTCGGCTCCTGGTCCGACAAGCCCTTCGTGGCGGTGGTCCTGATCGGCTTCCTCGCCTGCGCCATGGCCTCCCAGGGCGGCGCCGCCCGCGGGGTGTACTCGCTGGCCAGGGACGGGGTGTTCCCCTTCTCCCGGCAGGTCCGCCGGGTCAACCGGCGCCGGGCCCCCATCGGCGGGCTGGTCACCGCCACCCTCGTCAGCTGTACCGGCCTGCTGCTCGGCCTGAACGCCACCGCCATCGGCAGCCTGATCGCCTTCGGGACCGCGGCCACCTTCCTGCCGTTCTTCCTGGTGACCCTGGCCGCCCTGATCGCCCGGCTGCGCGGCACGTGGGCCCCGTCCGGGCACATCAGGCTCGGCCGCAAGGGGACCTTCCTCAACGTGCTGGCGGTGCTCTGGACCGCTTTCGAGGTGGCCAACGTCTGCTGGCCGCGTGCGGTCCTGGCCCCGCCGGGAGCCCCCTGGTACCAGATCTGGGCCGGCCTGCTGGGCATCGGAGCGGTGATCACCGCCGGCCTTCTCTACCTCACCCTCAAGAAGCCGCAGGACACGCTGCGCGCTGCCCGGGCCCGCGAGGAACGGGCAACGGCGGCCCCCGCCGCACCCGCCGCCGAAACCGCCTGACCCCGGCGGGTGTCCGGCACACCTGCCGCCGGACACCCGCCGGCCCCGCCCCCTCCCCTCCACCAGAAGGAGAAATGTCATGCACCTGCCACGCGTGACCCGGCGCGGCTTCGGCGCCGCCGCCCTTGCGGCCGCCGCGTACCCCGTCTTCGGCGGCCCGGCCCCCGCCTTCGCCGAGGACGCACAGGCCAAGGGCGCCGAGCGGTACCACGCCCCGGCCGAATGGGAGCCGCACTCCGCCTGCGTCATGGCCTGGCCGTGGGACAGGAACGTCGGCTGGGGCGGGCTGCTCACCGACGTCCAGGGCGAGATCGCGGGCATCGCACAGGCCGTCGCCCGCTTCGAAACGGTCGTGATGGTCGCCGAGCCGGGCCAGGCGGCACAGGCCCGCGCCCGCTGCGGCAGCTCGGTCACCGTCATCGAGCACCCCGTCAACGACTGCTGGGCCCGCGACACCGGCCCCGTCCTCACCGTGAACGAGGGGCGGACCCGCTCGGCCGGCCTGGACTTCGGCTTCAACGGCTGGGGCGGGAAGTACCCGTACGACAAGGACGACTTCCTGCCGGTCGGCGTCTGTACGTACCTGGGCGTCCCGCGGCAGCCCGTGGACATGGTCCTGGAGGGCGGATCCGTGATCACGGACGGCCAGGGCACCCTCATCACCACCGAGGAGTGCCTCCTGAACCCCAACCGCAACCCGGGCATGACCCGTGCGCAGATCGAGGCCGCGCTCCTGGCCTCGTACGGGGCGGTCAAGGTGGTCTGGCTGCCGTACGGCCTGGCCGGCGACGACATCACCAACGGCCACGTCGACCTCGTCGCCGCCTACCTCGGCCCGGCCAGGCTGCTGCTGCACACCCAGCCCGACCCCGCCGACCCCAACCACGACCGGATGGCCGCCAACAAGGCGGTGCTGGACGCCGCGACCGACGCCTGCGGGCGGCCCTTCCAGATCGTGGAGATGCACCACCAGCCGAAGTTCCGGCACAACGGGCTGATGGTGCGGACGTTCAGTTACACCAACTTCTACGAGACGGGCGGCAACGTCGTCGTGCCGACGGCGGGCGAACCGGCCGACGCCCGTGCACTCGCCCAGTTCGCCGTGCTCTTCCCGGGCCGCCAGGTGGTCGGCGCCCCGGCCCGCAACCTCGCCTGGGGCGGCGGGGGCGTCCACTGCGTGACGCAGCACGTTCCGCGCGTGCGCTGACCCGCGCGCGCCGGCCCCGTCCGGTCTAACCCGCGTCCGCCGCCCGGCGCATCGCGGCCACGTCCAGCTTCTGCATCTCCAGCATGGCGGCCGTGGCACGGGCGGCGCGGCCCGGGTCCTCGTCGCTGATCAGCTCGATGACGCCGGGCGGGACGACCTGCCAGGAGAGGCCGTACCGGTCCTTGACCCAGCCGCAGGCGGACTCCTGGCCGCCGTCGGCGGTCAGCGCGGCGTAGTAGTAGTCCGCCTCCTGCTCGTCGGAGCAGTGGATCTGGAAGGAGACGGCCTCGCTGAAGCGGAACTCGGGGCCGCCGTTCAGCCCGACGAACTTCTGGCCGTTGATCTCGAACTCGACGGTCACCACGGTGCCGGCCGGGCCGGGGCCGGCCTCGTTGTAGCGGAGGGTGCGCAGGATCCGGCCGTCCTTGAAGACGGACAGGTAGTAGTCGGCGGCGGCTTCCGCTACGCCGTCGAACCACAGGCACGTGGTGAAACCCTGGGTGGTCATGACTGCCTCCGGGCGGGTGGGTGAGGGGGCTGGAACGCCGTCCCTCACATACAGACCGGTCCCGCGCCCGAAACTCATCGGGGGGCGCGGGACCGGTCCGTACGTTCACCCGTGAGGGCTACATCCCGAGCATGCGGTCGACGACCTTCTCGGCGGCGTGGCCGTCGGCGAGGTCGCAGAACTCCTCGCGGAACGCGGCCCGCGCCCGCGCGTACTCGGCGCCCACGGAGTCCACGTCGCGCACGGCCGCGATCAGGCTCTCCGAGTCCGCCAGCAGCGGGCCGGGGGCCTTCTCCTCCAGGTCGAAGGTGAAGCCGCGCAGGGTGTCGCGGTAGTGCTCCAGGTCGTACGTGAACAGCAGGATCGGCCGGTCGGTCAGCGCGAAGTCGAAGAGCACGGACGAGTAGTCCGAGATCAGGACGTCGGCGACGAGCAGCAGGTCCGTGGTGTCGGGCCAGCGCGAGACGTCGACGACGAAGCCGTCGCGCACGTCGTCGCGGAGCTGCTCGGTCACCCGGTAGTGGCCGCGGACCAGCAGGACGTGGTCCTCGCCCAGCTCGCGGCGGGCCGCGTCCAGGTCGATCCGCAGGTCGAGCTTGTACCCGCCGGAGAACCCTTCGCGGTTCTCGCGCCAGGTGGGCGCGTACAGGACGACCTTCTTGCCCTCCGGCAGGCCGAGCCGCCGCCGGATCTCCTTGATCCGCTCGGCGTCCGGGCGTACGAGGGCGTCCGTGCGCGGGCTGCCGACCTCGATGACCTCGCCCTTGTAGCCGAGGGCGCGCTGGAGGACGGGCGTGGCGTACGAGCCCGGGGAGGCGAGCAGCGTCCACTGGCCGCTGTCGTGCTCCAGGCCCTCCAGGACCTCGGGGCTGGTGTAGTAGTCGTGCGTGTAGTCGTAGCCGATCTGCTTGATCGGCGTGCCGTGCCAGGTCTGGACGACGGTCTGGCCCGGGCGGCGCAGGAAGTGCGACGGCACGCTGTCGTTGACGACGTAGTACCGGGCGCGGGCCAGGACCTCCCAGGCCTCCAGGCTGTCGTACTGGACGGCGCGCGCGGTCGGCGGGACCTCGGCCCGGCCGTCGCGGACCAGCCAGACGTGGTCCAGCTTCTCGCCCCGGCGCACGAGCTCCTCGTGGATGGCGCGCGGGGAGTCGCCGGCGGCGTGGCCCTGGAAGGTGTCGTAGACGACCATGTCCTTGACCGGCAGCCGGCGCTGGGCCGGGTAGGTCTCGTCGCGGGCGATCCGCTGGGAGTGGCGGGAGCGGTCGTGCGGGCTGATCAGCGGGTCGCTGACCAGGACCATGCGGTCGCGCAGGCGGGCCTCGACGCGCATCCGGCGGCCCAGGACCGTGACGGCGTGCGGGCCGGAGTTCAGCGCGGGCGCGATCAGCTGGACGGGCGCGCCGCGGTCGACGCCGAGCAGGCCCGCGGTGGTGCCGCCCTGGGAGACCGGGCGCATGGTGGGCCACCAGCGGCCGGCCGGGATGGTGGTGCGGCCGGCGTACGCCTCGGGCAGCACGGGCTGGAAGGAGGCTTCGAAGCGGTCGCCGTCACGGGTGACGGGGTAGCAGAACTCCGTGCCGTGCTGGTCGTGGAAGACCAGTTCGTACGCCTCGTCGGCGTGGGCCTCCGGGGCGTGGAGGACGCCGGCCAGGGTCAGGGTGCCGTCGCGCGCGGTGACGGTGTCGACCAGCGGCGGGGTGGGCTGGACGGAGAGGACGAGGTGTCCGGTGGTGCCGCGCTTGGCGAAGACGGCGCGCTCCCCCGCGGTGCCGGGCAGCGGTGCGACGAGACCGGCGAAGCCGCCGCGCTCGTCGTGGGCCAGGGGGTGGCGGGTGCCGTCGGCGCGGACGACCGTGAGCTCCCACGGCTCGGGGGTCCAGCCGCCGGGCTTGGTCTCGGCGGCCGGGACGGCCGCCAGCTCGGCGAGCGGAACGGCCGCGGTGAAGGCGGTCCGGCCGCCGGACGCGGCGGCGCCGGTGGTCAGCGGGACCGTGAAGGCGGTGCCGGTGAGGGTGTGCTGGGCGTGCAGGGTGGCGCCGGCGCCGACCTCGGCGGCGAGCTCGCCGACGAGTTCCAGGGTGCCGTCGCCGCGGCGGACGTCCAGGACGCGGGCCCGGACGACCTCGACGCGGACGGTGAGGGAGCTCGCGACGGTCGGCAGGATGCGGACGTCGGGGGTGGCCCAGTGGGCCGGCGGGGCCATGCCGCTGTCGTGCTCGCCGCCCTTGAGGCGGGCGCGGTGCAGTCCTCCGGCGCCGGTGACGGCGATGGAGGTGGTCCATATGCCGTCGTGCCACTTGCCGCCCGACTGGAAGACGGTGGGGTCGACGACGGCGGTGAAGCCGGCCCAGTCGGCGTGCCGCAGGGCGAGGTGCGGGGTGTTCACCGTGGCCATCGGGGAGGCGACGGTGCGGGCGCTGACGACGTTGCGGCGGCGCTTGCCCTGCTCGCGGAAGACGAGCATCTTGCGCGAGCCGAGACGGCTCTCGGCGCCCATGTGGCCGGGGAGGGCGTAGCCGCGCAGCAGGAGCTTGCCGTCGCTCCAGACGGCCTGCTCCAGGCGGCTGACGACGCGGCGCTCGCGCGCGCCGAGGGTCAGCAGCTTCTGGGGGACCGGTGCCTTGAGGAAGGGGTAGTCGGCCTGCGGGCGGGCCAGTCCCTTGACCGGGACGCTGTAGCTGAAGTCGCTCTGGTGGCGCGTGAGGGCGATGAACTCCTCGACCCGGCCCTCGCGGGCCAGGTACGCCTTGAGCCGGTCGGCGACGGTCAGCTCGGACCACGGCCCGGTGCCGATCTCCCGGACCAGGCCGCCGACCTCCTTGACGAAGGCGGCGCGGAAGTCGGGGCCGCCCTCGCCCACGTACTTGTAGATGAGGGGCAGTTCCTCGCTGAGCACGTTGTAGTCGTAGTCGCGCAGGTAGCGGGCGTACTTCTCGCCTGACTTGGCGAGCAGGGCCTCGCGGACCAGCCGGATCGAGGTGACGCGGTCGATGACGGAGACCGGGTCGGTGGAGCGCTGGGTGATGGAGCGCTCGCCGGTCTCGCGGACCCGCCAGTGGTAGACGACGTCGCTGATGATGTCGACGCTCTTGGCGAAGTAGTGCGCGGGGATGCTGACGGGGGCGTCCTCGTAGAGGATGCCCTCCGGGTACTGGAAGCCGTGCTCCTCCCAGAAGCCGCGGCGGTAGACCTTGTTCCACGCGGTGCGGTCGGTGACCAGCGCCGGGAACTTCGAGATGTGGGTCTTGGGCCGGTCGTTCGCGAACGCGACCCGGTGGCCCCAGGACTGCTGCATGCCGACGGACCGGAAGCGGGTGACGTTGCCGGCGGCGAAGTCCGAGCCGGTCTCGTCGAGGGAGTCGATCATCCGCTGGTAGGCGTACGTCGGCATGGTGTCGTCGCTGTCGACGAAGGCGATGTACTCGCTGCCCGGGGTCGCGTGGCGGAAGCCCACGTTCCGTGCGGCACCGAGGCCGGCGTTCTCCTGGAGGACCACCCGGAACCGCTTGTCACCCTCAGCGAAGGCCTTGGCGATCACCGTACTGGTGTCGGTGGACCCGTCGTCGACGATCACGACCTCGAAGTCGGTGAACGTCTGGGCTGCTATGGATTCCAGGCACTCGTCGAGATAGAGCTCGACGTTGTAGACGGGTACGACGATGCTCAGGCGCGGGGGCATGGGTGGCGGGTTCTCCAGCGTTTTTTGGCTTTGTCGACGGGCTCGAAGATCAGCTGATTACAGCATCTTACTCTGTAACAGGATGATAAAGTCCGCCCATCTCGGACATATCCCCAGGTCCGCCGGGGCGGACGGCAAAGAATTCCGCCGCCCGCCACCGCGCCGTCACGGCCCCGGGGCCGTCGTCAGATGTCCAGATCGGCTTCGATCTTCTTCAGCTGGAGCCTGGCCATCGCGAGGTTCGCCCGCCCGCGGTCGAGCGCGAGGTAGAGGAAGAAGCCCTCGCCGCTGCGCCCCTTCAGCAGCCTGATCAGGTGGTACTGACTGCCGAGCGTGATCAGGATGTCCTCGATCTCGTCCTTCAGGCCGAGCATCTCCATCGTCCGGACCTTGGCCCGGACCACGTCCGTGTTGCCCGCGGCGGCCACCGACAGGTCCAGGTCCTTGTTCCCGCCGACGGTGCCCAGCGGCATGCCGCTGCCGTAGTCGACGAGGGCCGCGCCGAGGGTGCCCTCGATGCCGGCGGCTTCCTTGAGAGCGGTCTCCACGTTGATCATGGAATTCTTCCTCTTTCCGCAGTGGCCCGTACCGGTACGGGCCGGATGGTTTGCTTTCGCGTACTACCTGTTTGCTGCCGTAGATGGTCAGGGGCCTTCGGGAACCCGGCCCGGGGGCGCGGCGCCCGCGGGCGGCCCCTCGGGGCCGCGGCGGCCGAGGGTGTCGTCTATGAGCTCGGTGATCCGCAGGGTGGAGCGCCGGGCCTCCAGGTGGAGGCGGCCCACGTTGACGCGCGGGTCGGCGATCAGGGTGAGGACGGCCGCGTCCCCGGCGGCGTAGGTGGCGACGTATCCGTGTTCGCCGCGTACGAGGAGCTCGCGGAAGCCGCCCTGCCCCGTGCAGTCGCTGAGCCGCTGGGCCACGCCGAGGGCGGCCGCGGTCAGGGCGGCGAGGGACTCGGCCTGGTCGGCGCTCTCCTTGGCGAGCACCAGGCCGTCGGCGCTGGCGGCGAGTACCCCGGTGAGCTGGGGCACGCGGGCCCGCAGCCGCCGGAGCTCGGCGAGTATGTCGGCTTCGGCCTCGGCGGGCACCATCGGCGGGCTCATGTCGGCCTTCCTCTCTTCGGGCCGCCTCTCCTCGGGCTGCCTCCGCTCGGAGCGGTCGGCTCGCAGAACCGGTCGCAGCGGGAGCCTCACAGGCTTGCCTCCAGTGCGTCGCGTAACCGGCGGAGCAGCGCCACGTCCGGGGGTTGGGCCTGGGTCATCCAGTCGGGCAGGGGTTCGGGCGGCGGCGGCACGGTGGCCGGCGCGGCCGGGTGCGGGGTCTCGACGAGGCCGGCCGCGGCGAGTCTTCGCACCTCCAGCAGGGTGTGGAAGGCGGGGCGGCCCAGCACCCACGCGAGGTCGGCGGGCGTGCGTACGCCGTCGGCCTGCTCCAGCAGGAGGCGCTGCCGGGCGGTGACGGTCTGGCCGGGCGCGGCCTGCCTCGGCACCACCGGACAGATGTCGAGCAGCGGGTAGGGCCACACCGAGTCCAGCAGTTCGCGGCGCCGGCAGGTCTCGCGTTCCACGGCGGCCGCCGGGACGGAGCGGACGGAGCCGATCCAGTGGGTGGCGCCGCGGCGGAACCGCGAGGGGCCGCTGCCCGGGGAGAGCGCGAAGAAGGCGGCGTCGAAGATCGCCGCGAGGTGGCAGATCTCCAGTTCCCCGCCGGCCAGCCGGCCGTTGTCCACGAGGAAGCGGCCGACCTGGCGGCGGGCGCCGGCCTCGTTCACGGCCTCGGTCCAGCGCTCGGGGGCGAGGCCCCCGCCGGCGGTGAGCAGGACGTCGAGGCCCGGGGTGGAGGGGCTCTCGGCGTGCACGACGCGGCCGTCCTCCAGGAAGAGGGTGCCCCGGTCGCGCAGCAGGGCGCCGGTGGCGCGCTCGGCGGCGAGCCGGGTGAGCAGGGGGGAGACCGCGGTGGCGGCGGCGGTTGCGGCGGTCATCTCAGGACCAGTCCTTCGGCGAGGGCGCGGAGTCGGTGCCGGGCGAGGGCGAGGTTGCCGTCGGTGCGGTCCAGCCACAGGTGCAGGAAGACGCTGCTGTCGAAGCTGGTCTCGACGAAGCGGAGCACGTGGTAGCCGCTGCGCGTGGTGACGATCAGGTCCTCCACGGGCGGGCCGGGGGCGTCCGCGTCGTCCGGACCGGGCGCGAAGGACTCGTACTCGGCGGCCGCGCGGGCCAGTTCCGCGGTCTCGGCGGCCGTGGTCTCGTGGTCGCCGACGGGCGAGTCGCCGGCGGTGCCCAGGGCCAGTCCGCTGCTCCAGTCGACGAGCGCGGCGCCCCGCGCACCGGGCAGCGCCATGGCTTCGAGCAGGCATTCGTCGATCCCAGGCACGCGGGCTCCCCTCCCGGCCGGACGTGCTGGTCGCACGGTCGTACGGCGTGACAGGAGGGAACTTACTCAAGTTCCACACTGTGGACGGGGGTTCTGGCATTTTCCGCTGGAACATGCGCGGTAGCGCGCGACACCTTGGCCGGAACCCGTTCGTTTTTGATCAAGACTGTAAATCCGACGCCCGCCCCACCCCCGCCGAACACCCGTCCCACCGCCGACACGCCGGTCAGCCGGCGGGCCGCTCCGGGAGCAGACGCTCCACCATCACGCCGAGGAGCTCGCCCACGGGGTGGGATTCGAGCAGGGCGGGGATGGTGAGGTCGTCGACGATCAGACCCTGCATGGCGAAGTAGAGCAGGGCGACTCCCGCCCGGTCCCCGGGCAGGCCCGCGTCCAGGTGCCAGGCGATGTTCTCCTCCAGCTCGGCGGCGAGGAAGGCGGACAGCTCCGCCTGGAGTTCGGGCCGGCGGGTGGCCTCCAGGCGCAGCTCCAGCACGGCGGTGTGGACGCTGCGCTCGCGGCGGATCCGCCCGAGGAGCCGGCCGAGCAGCACCTCGGTGTCGAGGGGGCCGGCCAGCTCCGCGGGTTCGGGGGTGAGGCGTTCGCGGGTGCGGTGCAGGATCTGCACCAGCAGCTGGCCCCGGTTGGCGAAGTAGTTGGAGGCGGTGCCGGTCGGCACCCCGGCCTCGGCGTCCACGGCGCGCAGGGTCAGGCCGCGGGAGCCCTCGCGGGCCAGGACCTCGATGGCGGCGTCGAGGAGCGCGGCTCGGCGCTGCGGATTCTGGCGCATGGGGGTTCCCGGGGGTTGCTGTCGGCGTGGAGCGCGTGCCCGTGAGCACTGCACCCACAGTACTCTGCGTCCGCCCAAGGACCGGACCACAGGGCTCCGAAGCCTCCCCACGGCGGCGTCCGCCGTGTCACCCTGCCCGTCATGGACCGGATCATCGAGGAGATACGCGAGGACCTGAGCCGCCGGATCGCCGTCGCGGCGGACCGGATCGCCGACCGGACGCTGACCGAGGATCCCGCCTACGCCGCCCTGACCGGGCGCGCCGAGCTGCGCGAGCGGATCCACCACACCCTCCACCAGGCCGTCGACGGCCTGGTCCGCAGCTCCCGGGGGCTGCCCGTCGAGCTGGCCGGCGCCCGGGCCACCGGCGCCCTGCGCGCCGGGCAGGGGCTGCCGCTCGAATCGCTGCGGCGGACCTACCGGTACGGCGGGCGGCTGCTGTGGCAGAGCCTGACCGAGGCGGTGGCCGCGCACGACCGGGCGGCGCTGCCCCGGCTGCTGCCGGGGGCGGGCGCGCTGTGGGACGTACTGGACCAGATGACGGAGGCGGCCTCGGAGGCGTACCGGCTGGCCGAGGCCGAGCGGGCCGGGCGCGAACGCGAGCGCCGGGCCGCCCTGCTGGACGCGCTGCTGGACGGCTCCGGCCCGGTGGCGGAGGCGGCCGCGCAGCTGGGGCTGCCGGAGCGGGGACGCTTCGCGGTGATCGCGCTCGCCCCGGCCGGCGGGGGCGGCCCGCCCCCGCCGGAGGGCGGTCCGGGCGCGGGACCGGGCTCAGGGCCCGGCGCGGGACTCGGATTGGGCTCAAGCTCGGGGGCCGGGTCGGGGGCCGGCTCGGGGGCCGGGTCGGGGCCCGGCTCGGGGGCCGGGTCCCCCCGGGTGCTCTGGCGGGTGCGGGCCGACGGGGAGAGCGGGCTGGCCGATCTGGGCCACCAGCCGCTGGAGTCCCTGCGCGCGCTGCTGGCCCCGCTCGGCGTGCGCGCCGGGGTCAGCCCGGTGGTCGGGACCCCGGCCGAGCTGGCCGGGGCCCGCCGGCTGGCGGTCCTCGCCCTGAGCACCGCCGCGCCGGCCGCCGCGCCCGGGGCCGCCCTGCTGGACGAGCGGCTCCCGGCGGCGCTGGTGGCGGCGGACCCCGAACTCGCCGCCCGGCTGCGGCGGGTGGTGCTGGGGCCGGTGCTGGAGCTGCCCGCGGAGGACGCCCGGCTGCTGCTGACCACGCTGGGCACCTGGCTGGCCTGCCAGGGCTCGACCACGCACGCCGCCCAGCGGCTGTACTGCCACCGCAACACCGTCTCGAACCGGCTGCGCCGGCTGGAGCGGCTCACCGGCCGCGCACTCTCGGACCCGGCGCACGTGGTGGAACTGGCCCTGGCCCACGCGGCCGCGGCCCAGGTCCCCGCCGCGGCTACCGCCCCTGCGGCTCCTCGTTGCGGGCCGACTCCAGCAGGTACGGAACGTCGATCACCGCGATCCCCGGGGTGAACAGCAGGCGCGCCTTCAGCCTCAGCGCGTTCTGGTTGTGCAGGGGCTGCTCCCACCAGTGCCCGACCACGTACTCCGGGATGACCACCGAGAGCGCGTCGGTCCCCTCGGCGGCCGCGGCCTCCTCGATGTACGCCAGGACCGGTCCGACGACCTCCCGGTAGGGGGAGTGCAGCACCTTGAGCGGGACGCCCGGGTCGTGCTCGGCCCAGGCCTCGCGCAGCTGCCGGGCGTCCTCCTCGTCGGCGGCGACGGACAGGGCGGTCAGGGTGTCGGGCCGCAGTCCCTGGGCGTAGCCGAGGGCCCCCAGCGTCGGGGCGTGCACGTTGGCGACGAGGACGACGACGTGGTGGCGGGAGGGCATCCGGGGTTTGACCCCGGGGGCCACGGCCACCTGGCGGGCGACCTGGTCGTAGTGGCGGCGCACCCCCTTCATGCCGAGGAAGAGGGCGGGCATCGCGATGACGACCAGCCAGGCCCCGTGCGTGAACTTGGTGATCAGGACGATGACGAGGACGAGGGCGGTCATGACCGCGCCGACGGCGTTGATGGCGAGGCGGCGGTGGATGTGGACGCGTCCGGACCGGGGCGTGGCGGGTGAGGCGAGTTCGCGCCGCCAGTGCCGGACCATCCCGGACTGGGAGAGGGTGAAGGAGACGAAGACTCCGATGATGTAGAGCTGGATGAGTCGGGTGAGCTGGGCGTCGAAGGCGACGATCAGCGCGATGGCGGCGAGCGCGAGCAGGACGACGCCGTTGGAGTAGACGAGCCGGTCGCCGCGGTTGAAGAGCTGGCGGGGCGCGTACCGGTCCTTGGCGAGGATCGAGGCCAGCATCGGGAAGCCGTTGAAGGCGGTGTTCGCGGCGAGGATCAGGACGCCGGCGGTGACGGCCTGGAGCAGGTAGAAGAGGAAGTGCCGGCTCCCGAAGGTGGCGCGGCCGATCTGGGCGAGCGCGGTGGACATCGGGGTGCCGGCGGGCAGGCCCAGTTCGGTGGGGTCGGCGGCCGCGTGCACCTGGTAGACCATGGCCAGGACGGTGATGCCGGCGAACATGGTCACGGAGAGCGCGCCCATGGCGGCCAGGGTGGTGGCGGCGTTCTTGGCCTTGGGCTTCCGGAAGGCGGGTACGCCGTTGCTGATGGCCTCGACGCCGGTGAGGGCCGTACAGCCGGAGGCGAAGGCGCGCATCGCGAGGAGCACCACGGCGAGGCCGGTGTAGGTACCGGCGGCGGTGATCGGGAGGTGGGCGGACTCGGCCCTGATGGTGTCCCCGGTGGCGAGCCGGACGGCGGCGACGGCGAACATCAGGTAGATGACGAGGACGAACCCGTAGGTGGGGACGGCGAAGACGCGCCCCGACTCGCGCACGCCGCGCAGGTTCATCAGGGTGAGCAGCACCACGAAGCCCACGGACAGGGCGACTTCGTGGTCGCTGAGGGAGGGGATCGCCGAGGTGATGGCCGCGACCCCGGAGACGACGGAGACGGCGACGGTCATCACGTAGTCGACGAGCAGGGCACTGGCGGCCGTGAGGGCGGCGGTCGGCCCCAGGTTCTCGGAGCTGACGACGTAGGCGCCCCCGCCGCCGGGGTAGGCGTGGCAGGTCTGCCGGTAGGAGGCGATGACGACGACGAGCAGGAAGACGATGGCGGCGGCCGCGTACCAGGTGAGGTGGAGCAGGGCGACTCCGCCGAGGGCGAGGATCAGCAGGATCTCCTCGGTGGCGTAGGCCACGGAGGAGAGCGGGTCGCTGCAGAAGATCGGCAGCGCGAGCCGTTTGGGCAGCAGGGTCTCGCCCAGGCGCGCGGTGTCGAGGGGTTCACCGACCAGCACGCGTTTCGCATTGATTCGCCTCATTCCGGCATAATCATCCATTTCAACCGGACAGCAGGCGTTCCTGGGCTGTGTCCCGGGGCGGGGCGTTGCGCCGAACGGCCCAGTGGCGATCTTGCGGGGGCGCTGCGATGGTGATCGGGTCGGCTGTCGCGCGATCTTCCCCCAACCCGGCGACCGCCCCGACGGAAGGAGACGGCCGTGTACGCAGCTGTCGACCTGGCGTACGACTACCCGGTGCTGGGCGCGTTCTGGACCGTGATGTGGATCTTCCTGTGGGTCATGTGGCTGATCCTGCTCTTCAGGGTCGTGGTGGACGTGTTCCGCGACCACGACATGAGCGGCTGGGTCAAGGCGGCCTGGCTGCTGTTCCTGTTCCTCATCCCGTTCCTGGGCGTGCTCGTGTACGTCATCGCCCGCGGCCGGGACATGGGCAGGCGGGAGATCAAGCACGCACAGGAGCAGCAGGAGGCCTTCAACGCCTACATCCGGGAGACCGCCGGCTCGGCGACTCCCGCCAAGGCCGGTGCCGACGACCTGTTCAAGCTCTCCGAGCTCAAGGCCAAGGGCGAGCTGAGCGAGGAGGAGTTCCAGAAGGCGAAGCAGAAGCTGCTCGCCTGACCGGAACCCCTCCCGCCCGCGCCGCGGCCGTCACATCCTGGCGGCCGCGGCGCGGATCGCCTCGCGGATCTTGAAGTAGGTGCCGCAGCGGCAGATGTTGGCGATGGCGTCGATGTCCTCGTCGGTCGGTTCGGCGGTCCGCTTCAGCAGCGCCACCGCGGCCATGATCTGACCGGGCTGGCAGAAGCCGCACTGGGCTACGTCCTGTTCGAGCCAGGCCTCCTGGACGGGGTGCAGCCGGTCGCCGTCGGCGAGCCCCTCGATGGTGGTGACCCGCTTGCCCGCGCAGGCGGACACGGGCACCACGCACGGGCGGACGTCTACGCCGTCGAGGTGGCTGGTGCAGGCCTTGCAGACGTCCACCCCGCAGCCGTACTTGGGGCCGGTGACGCCCAGCATGTCGCGGAGCACCCACAGCAGGGGCAGGTCGTCGGGGGCGTCGACGGTGACGCTCCGGCCGTTGACTATGAAGGTGTGCAGAGGCACGGGGCGTACTCCAGCGGTCAGCGCGGGTAGGGGGTGAAGTCGACGTCGAAGTCGAGGGGGAAGCTGCGGGGCTTGGAACCGGTGGCCCGGGCCCAGGCGTTGGCGATGGCGCCCACGGCGGCGGGCACCCCGAGCTCGCCCGCGCCGCCCGGCTCCGTGCCGGTGGCCGGGAGCACGAAGACCCGTACGTCACGCGGGGTGTCGCGCTGCTGCGCCCAGTGGAACTGGCTGTAACTGCCCTCCAGCGGGAGCCCCTTGTCCAGGTGCAGCCCGGCCCGCAGGGTGGTGGAGATCGCGTCGGTGAGACCGCCGATCATCTGGGCCTCCAGTCCGCGCGGGTTGACGGGCAGGCCCACGTCGACGGCGATGACGGCCTTGGTGACGCGGACCCGCTCCGGGTCGCGGGCGTCGATCTCCACCAGGCAGGCCGTGCGGGACTTGTACTCCTCGTGGAAGGCGATGCCCTGCGCGCAGCCGGCCGGCATGGCGCGCCCCCACTCCCCTTCGGCGGCCGCCTTGTCCAGCACCGCGCGCTGGGCGTCGGTCTTGAGGAAGGTGCGGCGGAAGCGGTACGGGTCCTTGCCGGTGGCGGCGGCGAGTTCGTCCACCACGATCTCCTCGGCGCCCCGGGTGTTGGCCGAGTACACCGAGCGCCAGGAACCGGTGGGGATGCCCGTCGGCACCTCGGTCAGGGCCTGGGTGGTGAGCCCGAAGTGGTACGGGGACTTCACGGTGGTGAGGAAGAGGGTCTGCGCGAGGGTGGCGTTGCCGATTCCGGAGGGCAGGCTCGCGGCGGTGGCGGTGATGATCTCCCCGAGTCCGTGCCGGAAGTCGGTCTCGGCGGCGGCCACCCGGTGCTCGAAGCTGAGGACCTCGCCGAGCAGGTGGGTGGCGCGGATCCGGTGGTGGGTGGCGGGGCGCATCCGGCCGTGCCGGGTGTCGTCCACGCGGGTCCACATGAGCTTCACCGGACGGCGGCAGGCCTTGGAGACCCGGGCGGCCTCCAGGGCGGCGTCGAAGAACAGCCGCCGGCCGAAGGAGCCGCCGGCCTGGACCACGTGCACCTTGACCTTGTCCAGCGGGAGTCCGAGCTCCGCGGCGATGGTCTCCCGGGCGACGATCGGGGACTTGAGCCCGGACCAGATCTCGGCGCGGTCGTCGCGGACGTCGGCGACGGCGGAGTTGGTCTCCATCGGGGCGTGGCTGACGAAGGCGAAGTCGAACTCGGCGTCCACGTACGGGGTGAGCAGCGGCGGCACCAGCAGCGGCGGGGTGGCGGCGCGCAGCTTCGTACGGATTTGCGCGTCCGAGAGCTGGTCGGCCGGGCCCGGGCCCCAGTCGACCGTGAGGGCGGCCTTGGCGGTGAGGGCCTGCCCGAACGTTTCCGCCACGACGGCGACACCGGTCTTGACGGTCACCACGTCCAGCACGCCCGGCATGGCCCGCACCGCCGCGAGGTTGGTGACGGCGCGGACGGTGCCCCCGAGGGAGGGCGGGCGGCGCAGCACGCAGGGCTTGGCACCCGGTACGTCGAGGTCGAGGGTGTACTTCTGGGCGCCGGTGACCATGGCGCGGGCGTCGATCCGCCGGGTCGGGGTGCCGATGAGGGCGTGCTTGGCCGCCGGCTTCGGGGAGGCGCCCAGGACGAGCAGGCCTGGCGCGGCGGCGGCCGCGGAGAGGCTGCCGTAGCCCGCGGTGCGGCCGTCGGGGGCCCGTACGGCGCCGCCCGCGGTGGTCAGCGCGGCGGCGGAGAGGCCCCAGCGGGCGGCGGCCGCGGCGACCAGGCGGGCCCGCGCGGTGGCGGCGCACTGGCGGACCGGCCCGTACAGCGAGCGGATCGAGTTGGAGGAGCCGGTGAGCTGGTTGAACAGCAGCTCCGGGCGGGCGTCGTCCAGTTCCACCCGGACGGTGTCCAGCGGCGCGTCCAGCTCCTCGGCGACCAGCATGGCCACGGCGGTGGTGAGGCCCTGGCCGACCTCCTCGCGCGGCAGCCGGAAGCGGACGGTGCCGTCCTTCTCCACGGCGAGCGCCAGCAGGGCGGAGGTGGGCGCGCCGGCCAGGATGAACAGGTCGCCCAGGTCCACGATGTCGGCGATGGCCGGCAGGGTCGGTATCACGGCGTGCGCGGCCTGGGGCGCGAGCAGGTCGGCCCCGGCCCGGGTGACCAGGGCCAGCGTGGGCGCCGCGACCAGGTGGGTCAGGAAGGAGCGGCGGCTGCGCCCGGTCGGCGTGCTGCTCTGTTCGGTCATCCGGTCGTGTCCCCAACGCTCCCAGGGTCCGTGGAAACGGACCTCCCCCGGCTCATTACCGACACGTAGGGTAGCGATCACCGGGAGAGGTGGGAAGCGCGGTGCGGAACGGGGTCCTTCGTTCGAGTGGTGCCCCTGACGGGCCGGGGACTCCGGCGGGTGACGGGATCCGGGACGCGGAGGGCTCGTACACGTCGACCGTACGATCGACCGCCTGGCGCCGGAGGGCTCTTTTCCGGCCTCGGGCGCACCACGGGATGAAGGGCATCACGGCGGACGAGCTGATGGCCGCCCACCGGGCGGACCTGGCGATCCGGGCGGACGAGAAGGTGCAGTTCGAGCGCGCATGGGCGGACCCCGCCTCCGGCGAGGTCTACTGCCTGTCCGAGGCCCCCTCGGCGGACGCCATCCGCCGGATCCACGAGCGCGCGGGACACCCCGCCGACGAGATCCACCCGGTGCCGCCGATGGTGTGACGGAGCGGTCGACTCCGGCCGGACACGGCGTGAACACGGCCCGGAGCGGGCAGGAACGGCACGGAACGACCACCACGACTGTCCGGAAATGTTCGTACGGACTGGAGGTAACCGGGAGGCCTTCGGCATATGCCCCGAGCAAGACCGTTACGGATGTTGCCAAACGCCTTACGGGCACTCTGCGGCTGTGCCACAGTCGTAGTCGGTCCACAGCCGTCACCGGTCGTCCTCCGGGACCTGGCCGAGCCGCGTCTGTATCGCCGCGCCTGCATCGGAGTCATCATGCCGTCCCACCTGTACGCGGACCGTCCCGCGCAGCCGCCCGAGCCGGGATCGGTGGACGCACTGATCTCGCAGACCCGCCGGCTGCGCGGCGAGGTGGACGCGGTCCGCCGCGACACCGTCGTGGACGACGACGACGCCCAGGGCCGCTGGCAGCGCGCGCTGTGCGACCTCGCCGTGCACCACCTCGACGACCTCGGCCAGCACCTCGGCCAGCTCAAGGAGGGGCTGCCGCCCGCCCCCGAGCCCGTCGAACTCCCCGCGGCGGCCCCGGAGGCCACCCAGGAGGACCGGCAGACCCGCGTCGGCAGCGCCGAGTGGAACCTGCTGACGGACGAGGTCACCTGGTCCGAGGAACTCTTCCAGATCTTCGGACGGCCGCCCGAGGCGGGCCCGCTGCCGCTGGACGAACTGGGCTCCACCCTGTTCTCCGAGGACCAGCCGCTGATGACCGCGATGGTCACGGACTGCCTGGTCGACGGGAAGCCGATAGACGGCGAGTTCCGCATCGTCCGCGCCGACGGGCGGGTCCGGACGCTGCACATGAGGGGCGAGCCGGTGCTCGACTCCGACGGCTGCACGGCCTCCATGTGGGCCGTGCTGCGGGACGTGAGTGAACTGCGCCGGAGCCAGCGGGCGGTGCGCGAGTCACGGGACTCGCTCCAGCGCCAGCGGGAGATCGCGCAGACCGAACACCGGCTGGCGGTCGAGCTGCAGGAAGCCGTGCTCCCCCCGTGGCGCGGCTCCCTGCGGTTCCCGCACGAGAACGCGGGCACGATGGACGTGGCCGCGCACTACCTGCCCTCCGCGACCAGCGCGCTGATCGGCGGCGACTGGTACGACGCCCTCGAACTGCCCGACGGACGCTCCCTGCTGACGGTCGGGGACCTGACCGGGCACGGGGTCAGCGCCACCTCCGGGATGGCGATGATGCTCGGCGCCCTGCGCGGGATGGCCATGGCCGGGATCGAGCCCGGCCCGCTGATGGGCTGGCTCAACCAGCTGCTGGAGACCTCCGTGCAGCCGGCCCTCGGCTCCGCCGTCTGCTGCCGCTACGACCCCGCCCGCCGGGTGCTCTCCTGGGCCCAGGCCGGGCACCCCGCGCCCCTGCTGTTCCGGCGCGGCCAGGGCCGGGCCCTGCAACCCCCGGAGGGGGTGCTGCTCGGGGCCACCTCGGGGGCCGTGTACGGGCAGGCCGAGGAGCAGCTCGAACTGGGCGACGTACTCGTGCTGCACACGGACGGACTGACCCCGCGCAGCATCGAGTTCAGCCGGGCGGACGGCACCGAGCGGCTGCTGGCGCTCGCGCCGAGGTTCTCGGAGGCCCGGTCGGCGCGGGACTGCGTACGGATGGTCACGGAGGAGTTCGGCGAGAGCGAGCGCGAGGACGACGCCTGCGTACTGGTCGCCCGGATCGGCGGCTGACGGCGGCAGGGGAAGTCCGGGAATTCCAGGGGGGCCGCGCCGACGAGGCGCGGCCCCCCTCCTCCGTCTCACCGTCTCCCCGTCGTTCCCGCTCCCCCGCCTTCCCTTCCGTCCTTCGCGACACCGGTACGGCCCGGCCCCTAGACCTCCGCGCCGCGGGCCACGGGGGCGGGGCTGTCGGGGAGGGCCAGCTCGATCTCCTCGCGCAGGTCCCCGATGCCCGCGTACCCGGCGTACTGGCCGGTCAGCCGGTACATCTCGCGGAGCCGGTCCCATGTCCGGTGCGAGGAGGTCTCGTTCATCGAGACCAGCGCGAGCCGGGCGTAGCGGTCCGCCTGTTCCGGGTCGTCGGCGATGAAGCAGGCCGAGGCCATGGAGATGTAGTCGAAGATCTGCGAGCGCTGGTAGCCGTCGCCGCGCAGCCGCAGCGCCTCCCGCGCGTGCCGGGCCGCGATGGGCGCCGCCGTGGCGTCGTGGTCGGCGAGGGTGCGGTAGGCCAGGGCCTGCATGCCGTGCAGGTCGGCCTCGTCGAAGTGCTGCATCCAGGAGGGCGGCGGTACGTCGCCCTTGTCGGACACGAAGAGGTCCTCGGCCTCGCCCAGGGTGCGGCGCATGGCCTGGCCCTTGCCCATGGCGGCCTGGGCCCAGGCCTCGATGGTGTGCAGCATGGCGCGGGTGCGCGGCAGGGTCTGCTCGCCGGAGCCGGACTGCGCCAGTTTCATCAGGTCCAGGGCCTCGTTCGGCTTGCCGAGGTGGACCATCTGGCGGGCGGCGCGGGAGAGGGCCTCGCCGGCGCGGGGGCGGTCGCCGCCCTCGCGGGCCGCGTGCGCGGCGATGACGAAGTACTTCTGCGCGGTCGGTTCGAGGCCCACGTCGTGCGACATCCAGCCCGCGAGCACCGCCAGGTTGGCCGCCACCCCCCACAGCCTGCGCTGGAGGTGGTCCGGGTGGTGGTAGGCCAGCATGCCGCCGACCTCGTTCAACTGGCCCACGACGGCCTTGCGCTGGAGCCCGCCGCCTCTGGAGGCGTCCCAGGCCCGGAAGACCTCGACGGAGCGTTCGAGGGCCTCGATCTCCTGGGAGCCGATGGGCGCGGCCTCGTAGCGGTCGTAGCCCGCCGGATCGGCCTGGTAGGGGTCACCGAAGGTCTTCGCGTTCTTGGCGCCGGCGGGCTCGGTGTGCAGCCAGTCGTACATGGCGTTGCTGAGGGCTGAGCCGGCGGTGAGCGCGGCTCCCGCGCCCATCAGGCCGCGACGGTTGAGCATGAGGTCCATTCCCGTGAATTCGGTGAGGACCGCGGCTGTGCGTTCGGGCGCCCAGGGCACTCCGTCGGGGTTCTCCTGAACCCCTTCCGGCTGCCGTTTGGTGGTGCGCCGCTGCCGTACGAACCCGAGGTCCTCGATGGTCACGACACGACCGAGCCGCTCGGTGAACAGTGCTGCCAGTACCGTGGGAACCGGTTCGCGCGGGGTCTCCCCCATGTCGATCCAGCGCCGCACCCGCGAGGTGTCGGTGGCCAGCTGGTGGTGGCCCATCGCGGCCGCCTGCCGGTTCACCATCCTCGCGAGTTCGCCCTTCGACCAGCCGGCCAGGCCGAACAGGTCGTTCAGACGGGTGTTTGGACCTTTGCTCACGTCAAGCCCCCAGGTTCTCGGCTGAGTTGACAGTAACCCCCTGTCAGTTCCCCGTGGACTATTCGCCAGGGTTCGCCACCCGCCGCCCCGTGGTTCGCCACCTGCGGGCGGGTGTCAGGTAGGAATGCGCCTCCCCGACCCGGTTCACCGGCGGAACTCCCCAGGGTGAAGTACGGGATCCGGCGGGGCGGCGTACGCACTCGTCGGCGCACGAAGGGAACCGTAAACGCCATGTACGCAGCAACGTCCTCCGTGTCCGCCCCGGTACGCCAGCACCGCACCCTCCAGGCGGGGGGCGGCTCGTACATCGAACCCGGCCGCCAGCCGGTACCGGCGCAGGGCGCCGTACGGGCGCGGCGGATGCCGGGCGGCGTACCGCAGCAGCTCAGCGGAAGGATCGACCTCTCCGGGCCGCAGGGGGCGCAGCTGCGCACCGCGCTCGCGTCGGTGCAGCGCATCTGTCCGGAGTTCGCGCCGGTGCAGGTCCTGCGGCGCAGCGGCCGCTCGGTGCTCCTGGTGGGGACGACCGGCCGGATGACCGCGGTGGCGAAGGTTTTACTGGACCACTCGCCCGAGTGGCGCGAGCGGTACCGGCACGAAATAGGGACGTACCGGACCTTCGTCCGGCACCGTCCGCCGGTCCGCGTGCCCCGGCTGATCGCCGCGGACCCGGAGAACTGCGTACTGGTGGTGGAGCGGATGGCGGGCCGGGTCGCCGCGCTCCAGCGGCACCCGGTGGAGGCGCCGCCGCGGACGGACGTACGGGCCGCGCTGGGAGCGGTGTGCCGGGTGAACCAGTGGCGGCCGCCGGCCGACCTGTTCGGGTACCCGGTGGACTACCTGCGGCGGATCTCCCGTGACCACGAGCTGGGGCTGCTGACCGACCGGGACTTCGGCGACCTGCAGAAGCTGCTGCACGGGCTGCGGCCGTCGGGCGTCCAGTGGCAGTTCAACCACGGGGACGCGCTGCTGTCGAACCTGCTGCTCTCCCCGGCCGGCCCGGTGCTCCTCGACTGGGAGCACGCCGGCTGGTACCTGCCCGGCTACGACCTGGCCACGCTGTGGACGGTTCTGGGCGACGCCCCGGCGGCGCGCGGCCAGATCAGCAGGCTGGCGCAGTCGGCCGGCCCGGCGGCGCGGGACGCCTTCCTGGTCAACCTGATGCTGGTGCTGACGAGGGAGATCCGGATGTGCGAGACGGCGGTGCAGCGCTCCATGGTGGCGTCGGCCCCGGACCGGCCGCTGCCCGTGGGCGCCCTTTCCTCCGGGGAGGAGCAGCGTCTTCTGCTCCGCCGGCTGCACGACGACGCGGGGATGGCGCGTAGAGCGGTCCGGGCGGCGGTCGGCACCCGCTGACCGCCGGCCCGCCCGGCCCGTACGGATCCCGTGTTCCGCACACCCTGTGTGCGGGGCGCGGGATCCGGCGTGTCCGGGGTCGGAACGGTGGGTCGGAACGGTTGGGGGGAGCGCGTGACTTGACTTCACATGATCCCGCGAACAGTTTCTCTGACTCGGCATCAGAAACGCCGGAGCCGAGCCGCCGTCCCGTCCTCCCACCCCGCTGGAGCCCGTCCATGACCGAGGCCATGCCCGTGACCACGCCCGCACCCGTGACCGCGTCCGAGAGCCCCGACCGACCCCGCCCCGCCGCCCCTTCCCGCCGGGCGGTCCTCGCCGGTACGGGGGCCGGGGTGCTCGCCGCCGCCGTCCTGCCGGGTGCGGCCGCCCGGGCCGCCGGGAGCGCGCTCGGCGAGTACGACGTCGTCGTGGTCGGCTCGGGGGCGGCGGGGATGACGGCCGCCCTGACCGCCGCCGGGCGGGGGCTGAGCGTGCTGGTGGTGGAGAAGGCGCCGACGTTCGGCGGTTCAGCGGCGCGCTCCGGCGCGGGGATCTGGCTGCCGAACAACTCGGTGATCCTGGGCGCGGGCGTACCGGACACCCCGGAGAAGGCGGCGGCGTACCTGTCGGCGGTGGTGGGGCCGGAGGTGCCGGCCGACCGGCAGCGGGCGTTCCTGGAGAACGGCCCCCGGATGCTGGACTTCGTGATGGCGAACAGCCCGCTGAGGTTCCGCTTCATGGACGGCTACAGCGACTACTACCCGAACCTGCCGGGCGGGCTGCCGAACGGCCGCAGCATCGAGCCCGACCAGCTGGACGGCAACCTCCTGGGCGCCGAACTGGCGCACCTCAACCCGGCGTACATGCCGGTGCCCGCCGGGATGGTGGTGTTCAGCCAGGACTACAAGTGGCTGAACCTCGCGGCGGTCAGCGCGAAGGGGCTCGCGGTGTCCACGGAGTGCCTGGCCCGCGGGACGAAGGCCGCGCTGTGCGGGGAGAAGCCGTTGACGATGGGCCAGTCGCTGGCCGCGGGGCTGCGGGCCGGGCTGCTGCGGGCGGGGGTGCCGGTGTGGCTGAACAGCCCGCTGGTCGAGCTGGTCCAGGAGGGCGGCGCGGTCACCGGGGTCGTGGTGGAGAAGGAGGGCGTACGGGGCGTCGTACGGGCCCGCAGGGGCGTGGTGATCGGCTCGGGCGGTTTCGAGCACAACGCGCAGATGCGGGCCCAGTACCAGCAGCAGCCGATCGGAACGCAGTGGTCGGTCGGCGCGAAGGAGAACACCGGGGACGGGATCCGTGCCGGGCAACGGGCGGGCGCCGCGCTGGCGTTGATGGAGGACGCCTGGTGGGGGCCGTCGATCCCGCTGCCCGGGGAGCCGTACTTCTGCCTGGCGGAGCGCACCCTGCCGGGCGGTCTGATCGTGAACCGGGCGGGCACCCGGTTCGTGAACGAGGCCGCGCCGTACAGCGACGTGGTGCACGTGATGTACGAGAAGGACCGGCGTGCGACGGGCTCGCACATCCCGGCGTGGCTGATCGTGGACCAGAACTACCGCAGCAAGTACCTGTTCAAGGACATCCTGCCGACGCTGCCCTTCCCGGACGCCTGGTTCGAGTCGGGGGCGGCGAGGAAGGCGTGGACCTGGGACGCGCTCGCCGGGCAGATCGGGGTCCCGGCGGCCGCGCTGCGGGCGACGCTGAACCGCTTCAACGCGCAGGCGTGGAGCGGGAACGACGCCGACTTCCACCGGGGGGACACGGCGTACGACCACTACTACACGGATCCGAACGTGGTGCCCAACTCGTGCCTGGCGCCCGTCTGGGCGCCGCCGTTCTACGCGTTCCGGATCGTCCCGGGCGACCTGGGCACCAAGGGCGGCATCGTCACGGACGCCCGGGCGCGGGCGCTGCGGGCGGACGGTTCGGTGATCCGGGGCCTGTGGGCGGCGGGCAATGCGAGCGCGGCGGTGATGGGCCACAGCTACGCGGGGGCCGGATCGACGATCGGGCCCGCGATGACGTTCGGCTACGTCGCGGCGAACGACATCGCGGACACCCCGGCCTAGGCCGGGGCCGGTCCGGGCTAGCCCTGCTGGAACAGCTCGGCGGGGAGCGGCTTCAGCAGCGCGTAGAGGTCGTCGGTGATGGGGCGGTCCCAGCTGGCGATCGTCACGAGGACGTTGTCGCTGCGGTCGAACTGCACGCAGGAGATCCGGCCCTCGGAGAGCTTGACCTTGCGGACGATGAGGAGGTTGTCGCCCTGCATGACGGGGCAGTCCTCGATCCCGGTGACCTCGACGTCCTCGTCGTTCTCCAGGGCGTCGAGGAGCTGGGCCACCTCGAAGGGGACCTGGCCCTCGGCGAGCTCGCGCGCCGGGGACCCCTCGGGGAGGTTGCCGATGATCATCGCGGGGCCGCGGCCGCCGAACAGGTCGTAGCGGAGGAAGACGCCCTGGCAGCTGCCGTCGGGCGCGGGCAGCAGCCCGGCCCCGAGGTTGCCCGGCCAGTCCCCCGGGTCCATGGCCAGGACGTCGAAGTCCGGGCCCGCGGGTGTGGCGGCGCGGTGGCGGCGGAGGAAGGACATGCCGCCATGGTACGTGGCCGCGCGGGTTTTCCGGCGCCGGGGGCTCCCTCCCGGCGCAGCGGGGCGGGGCGGCGGCGGGAGGGGCTCGGGCGGGGGTCCCGGGAGGGCCCCGGGTGCCGGGCGGGAGGGGCACCGGGAGTCCGGGCCCGGGGACGGTCCGGACCGGCGGCGCCGGGGGTATGGGGCGGGCGCCCCGGTGGGTCCTTACCCGTGGCGCGGACAGGCGCGATGAGCTGCGAGCATGCGTCCTTTCCCGCCACGGGCCGCCGCACTGGCTGTATCTTGCTGTGCGTCCCCGCGTCCGGTCATCGATCGTTTTCGATTCGACAACGATCGGCTCGGTGCTGGGGATCTTGCGGCCCGGGGGGGCCTACGGTCGTCCCCGGTGCGCAGACGGATCTGCCCTTCGGACGTATGGGAGCACAGACAGATGACTGTCCCCGTTGGCGGTCCGCCGCTTGCCCTCACCACGACGCTCGCCCGGCTCCGGGCGCTCGCCGCGGAGAGACGACTGGACGTGGACGAGATCCTCGACGCGGTGTCCCTCTCCGAGCGGACCGGCGTCCCCGTGGAGGTGACGGCGGCGCTGCTGCGCGGCGAGGAGTTCGCCGACCCCTCGCCCGAGGAGACCGAGGAGACGGTCCGCCGTCGCGCGGCCTTCCTGTACGCCGTCTCGCGCGACCCGCAGGGGCAGCCGTACGCGGTCGCGGAGATCGCGGCGGCGATCGGCGCCGACTCGCGGTGGGTCGGCGACCTGGTGTCGGGCCGCAGACCGCCGCACCTGCGGCACTGCGCGGAGTTCGCGGCCTTCTTCGGCCGCGACGTCACCTTCCTGACGGACACGCCGGCCCAGGCGGTGAACAGGGCCCTGTGGCCAGCGGTCGAATCCCTCAACTACCGATCGGGCGACTTGATGGCCGACCTCACGAACCAGTACGGGCTGGTGTCGATCTCCACCCGGGGAAGAGCCCTCACCCGCACGCAGGAGACGCTGCTGCTGGGCATGATCACCGGACTCCTCTCCTCCGAGGTGGCCCGGTGAACCTGTCCCGTTCGATGCGCAAGCTGTGCACGGCCTTGACCTCCTCGCTCGACCTGGAGGCGCCGGTCGAGCCGCAGACCCTCTTCCGCGCCCTGTGCGACGCCATGAGCCGCACCCGCGGCGGCCGCCCGATCGTGCTGCGCTTCGAGCGCTTCCCGTCCGGGCTGACCACCTCGGGCCTGTGGCTGAACATGGAGGACTACGACATCGTCGTGGTGGAGAAGTTCACGACGCCCGACCACCAACTCGTCATCCTCGGGCACGAGCTGTGGCACATGAAGGCCGGCCACTGCCACGGCCACGGGGGCGGGGCGGCGGACGACGCCGCGCGCTCCCTGCCCGACGCCTCGGACCTGACGTACGCGAGCGTGGCCGCGCGGTCCCATTACGAGGACGTCCAGGAGATCGAGGCGGAGAGCTTCGGGCTGATGCTCGGGGACAGGTGCCGGCCGTGGCTGAGCGGCGGCGAGGCGGCCGGGGCCGCCCGCCGCAGCGACGTCGCCGGCCGGATAGGCAACGCCCTGGGCTACCGCGGACCGATCGGTTGACGGTGACCTCGGACAAGTACTACATCCCGTACCTCATACCGGCGGCGATCCTCACCCTGGCCTTCGCGATCCGCCTGCCCGTCATGATGAGGTTCTGGCGGATCGACCCCAACGTGCGCTCGGTCGGCGGCCTGCTCCTGCTGGCGTCGGCCGTCTTCTACTTCGGCCGTCCCAAGACCCTCGTGCTGCTGAACAGCGCGACGGGCGTCAGCAACTTCGCGGCGCCGCTGGTCTACACGCTGCTCATGATGTTCTGCGCCTCCTGCCTGATCATGATCATCCACTGGAGGGGCGGCGATCCCCGGCGGGTGCGCCGGGCCACCTGGACCATCGGCGTCCTCTACGCGGCCGTGGTGGCCGGCCTGTGGATCACCTTCGCGTTCGCCGAGGTGCCGGTCGAGCGGCTGCGGGACCTGGACACGTACTACGCCAACACCCCCTGGATGCGCGAGCACATCGTGCTCTACCTGGGGGCCCACACCACCGCCTGCGCCATCACCGCCGTCGTCACCTGGTCCTGGCTGCGGGAGGTCACGGGATGGCTGCGGGCCGGCCTGGTGCTCCTGGTCGTCGGGTTCCTGCTGAACCTCTGCTACGACACGGTGAAGCTGACGGCGGTGATCGCCCGCTGGAACGGCCGCGACCTGGACTGGCTCAGCACCTACGTGGCCCCGCCCATCGCCTCCGTGTGCGCCCTGTTCATCGCCCTGGGGTTCATCCTGCCCCACGCGGGCCAGGCGCTCCAGGCGCTCTGCACCGACTACTACCACTACCGGTGCCTGGCCCCGTTCACGCGGGAGCTGGCGGACCTGGACACCGCGTCGATGCGGCTGCCCCGGCGTTCGCCCATCAGCCGTCGGCTGGTCCACCGCAGGACCCAGATCAGCGACGGGCTGCTGCGGCTCCAGCCGTACATGGACCCCGGGATCCGCGAGCGGGCGCTCGCCGAGGCGCGGGCGCGGGGCGAGGCGCCGCAGCGGGCGGCGGCGACCGCCGAGGCGGTGGCCGTGGTCGCGGCGGTGGCGGCCCTGCGCGGCGGCGCCGAGGCGGAGGGCGCCGCGGTGCCGGTGCCGGCGGAGGCACCGGACCTGGTCGCGGTGGCCAAGGCGCTGCGCCGGTCCCCCGCCGTTTCCTCCTTGCGCGCCCGGTCCGGGCCGTCAGACCGTCCAGAGAGCGTGAGGCCATGAGCAGTTCACCGCGGCCGGCCGGCCGGCACACCTCGGTCGTCATCGGCGGCAGCCTGGCGGGCATGCTCACGGCCGCCGCGCTCGCCGGTTCCGGTTCCGGGCCAAGCGAGGTCGTCGTCTTCGAGCGGGACGCGCTGCCCGACGGGCCGGTCCCCCGCAAGGGGCTGCCCCAGGCCCACCACGCGCACCTGCTGTGGTCCGGCGGGGCCGCGGCCGTCGACTCCCTGCTGCCCGGCACCATCGGGGCGCTGATGAAGGACGGGGCCCACCGGATCTCGCTGCCCACGAACATGGTCGGCCTCTCCCCCGAGGGCTGGTTCCGCCGCTGGGCGCGGGAGTCCCACTACGTGCTCATCGCCAGCCGCGACCTGCTCGACTGGCACGTCCGCCGGGCCGTGGCGGCGCTCCCGAACGTGACCGTCACCGACCGCACCGAGGTGCTGGGCCTGACGGGCGGTGCCCGGCGGGTCACCGGGGTCCGGGTGCGCGGGACGGACGCCGTCGAACGGGTCCTGGACGCGGACCTGGTGGTGGACGCGTCCGGGCGGGCCTCGCGCACGCCGGTGTGGCTGGAGGGGTTCGGGGTGCCCGGGGCGGCCGTACGGACGGTCGACCCCGGGCTCGTCTACGCCAGCCGGGTCTTCCGGGCCCCGAAGGACCTCGGCAACACCTTCCCGGTCGTGGTGAACGTCCAGGCCGATCCACGCCGGACCGGGCCCGGGCGGTCCGCGACCCTGGTCCCGATCGAGGGCGACCGCTGGCTCGTGACCCTGTCGGGGACGCGCGGCGGCGAACCCAGCGCGGACCCGGAGGCCTTCGGGGAGTTCGCGCGGGGGCTGCGGCACCCGATCGTGAGCGAGCTGATCGCCGGTGCGGAGCCGCTGACGGACGTGGTGCTCACCCGTACGACCGTCAACCGCAGGCACCACTACGAGAAGGCCGCGCTGCCCGCGGGGTTCCTGGTGCTCGGGGACGCGGTCGCCGCCTACAACCCGGTGTACGGGCACGGGATGTCGGTGGCCGCGCAGAGCGCGCTCGCGCTGCGGGCCGCCGTCGCCCGCCACGGCCTGTCCGACGGGCGGCTCGCCGCCCGCGCCCAGAAGGCCCTCGCCGGGCCGGTGGCTGCCGCCTGGGCGCTGTCCACGGGGAACGACGTCTTCTACCCCGGTGCCACCGAGAACGGCCCGACGGCGGCCGAGCGGGCCGCCGCCGCCTACGTGCGCAGGCTGATGCGCACCAGCACCGGGAACGGGCGGGTGGCCCGTGCGGTGACCGACGTGATGACCCTGGAGCGCCCCGCGACCCGGCTGTTCACCCCGCCGGTGCTGCTGGCGGCCCTGCTGGGGCCCGGCCGGGCGCAGCTGACGGGCCCGCCGCTCACGCCGTCGGAGCTGGCGGCGGTGGCCGAGCCGCGGGGGTAGCCGGGGCCCCGGTTCCGCTCAGGCGGGCGGGACGAGGGTGAACCAGTGCTCCAGCAGTGCGGCGTCACCGGTGACGTCGAGCTGCTCGGCGGGGAGCCGCCCCCACAGGAACAGCATCAGGTCGGAGGCGGTGCCGGCCGCCTCGACGTGGACGGGAGCGGTGTCGCGGCGGTCGGACCGGACCTCGTCGCCGTCGAACTCCACCGTCCAGTTGCCGGGGGCGTCGGTACGGCGGAAGCGGTAGCGCTCGCCCGTTCCGGGCGGGGCCTGCTTCCAGCCGCGCCGGGCGGGGGCCATCACCTCGAAGGTCTGGGTGACGGCGTCCACCGCGAGGGCCGGCGCGAAGCGGGCCGGGTACCCCGTGACCGCTTCGGCGTCCCAGCGGTGGACGGCCTGTTCGATGGTCTGCATCCGGATCCAGAAGCCGCTGGTGCGGTCCCCGTCCGGCGACCAGGTCCACACCGGTGCGTCCGGTCCCAGTTCGCGCAGGACCGCCACCAGGTCCCGGGCGGCCGCGGCCGACCAGTCGAAGAGCTCCTCGGGCACGGGCCCGCGGTGCGGGGTCCGGTCCGGCACGGGCCAGGCCGCCCGTACGAGGGGGTCGGCGGGGAGGGCGTAGAGCTCCGGGTCCGTGGGGTCGCAGGGCTCGGCGAGCCGCTCCCGGAGGATGTGGGTGAGGTAGCGCTGGACGCTGCCGAGGTGGCCGACGAGGTCCGCGACCGACCAGCCGGGGCAGGAGGGCACCGGCGGTGCCTCCCGTCCGCCGTCGGCCGCCCGGCGGACGGCCTTGTCGAAGACCTCCGCCTCGTGCTGGAGGATGTGGAGCCGGGTGAGGTGGTCCATGGGGTCCACCCTGCCCCCTGGTGTCCCCGGGGACTCAGCTTGCGCGCTGGGCGAACGACGCGAGGGCCTGCGCGGTGCTCGCCTCCAGGGCGCCGGCGCCGCATTCGCGGCTGGTGAGGTGGGCGCGGGCGAGCAGCCCGGGGTCCTGGAGTTCGGTGCCCAGCGCGGCCAGCGTCCGGGCCAGTTCGTAGGCGGCCGGGGAGTCCTCCAGCAGGGCGACGGCCTCCCGGAGCAGGTCGGCGCGGTCCGGCGGGGCGGCCACCTCGGCCGCGACGCGCAGGGCCTGGCCGATGGCGGAGGGGGCGCCGAAGGCGCGGGCGCGGCGTACGGCCTCGGCCGTCAGCGCGCGGGCCCTTGCGGGGTCCTCGGGGGCGACGGCGCGGGCCAGGAGCAGCCGCCAGGGGCACCAGGCCGGGTTCTGGATGCCGCGCGGGGTGAGCCGCCGCTCGACGGCCTCCAGTTCGGCGGCGGCGGCCTTGCGGTCGCCGCCGGCCAGCAGGAGTTCCGCGTACACGGTCTGCGAGTCGGGGAAGACCACGGCGGCGGGGAAGGGCTCCCCGTACTCGTGCTCCCGCGCCAGGCCCCAGGCCTCGTCGACCCGGCCCCGGGCGACGAGGGTGGTGAGGAGGATGGCGATGGCGTACCAGTGCACGGGCGTACGGCGGCCCACGCGCTCGGCGAGGCGCAGTCCGGCCCGGGCCAGTTCCTCGGCCTCGACGAGCCGTCCGCGGCGGTAGCGGATGTAGGCGCGGAGGCTGTAGGCGAAGGACAGGTGGGCGCCGTGCCAGCCCTGGCGTTCGAACTCGGCGGTGCCCTCCTCGAAGAGCTCCTCGGCGCGGCCGGGCCGGTCGGCGTACATGTGGACCATGGCGGCGAGCACGGGGACCTCGAAGCCGCGGTCCTCGTGGGCCCAGCTGAAGGGCTCGGCGAGGACCCGGTCGGCGTGGTGGAGGACCGTGTCGAGGGGTTCGCCGCGCAGGCAGGCGTCCCAGGCGCGCAGTCCGATGACGTACCGCTCGGTGAGGTCGCGGCCGGGCAGGCGGTCGGCGAGCCGGGTCAGGCGGCGCGAGCGGGCCGGGGAGTCGGTTTCGGCGGCGTTGAAGGCGTCCCACATGAACTGCTCGGACTGCAGGCGCAGCCGGGCGCGGGCGTCGTGGGTGCGCGGGATCTCTCGGCCGAGGAGTTCGGAGGCGGCGGCGAGGTGGTCGCTGTGGGCGAGGACCTGGGCGAGCCGGATGACGATGCCCTGGCGCAGGGCGGGGTCGTCGAAGGGTTCGGCGAGGGCGGCGCGCAGGTGGTTGACGGTGTTGGCGGGTTCGGTGAGCAGGGAGGCGCAGCCCAGTTCGTAGAGGACGGCGGCGCGTTCGTCGAAGTCCGGGGGTTCCTCCAGGGCGCGGGCGAGCTGGCGGCGGGCGGCTTCGGGGGCGCCGGCCCGGAGGTTCTCGGCAGCGGCCTCGCGCAGGGTGCGCACCACCCAGGGGTCGTTCTCGGGCTGGGTCTCCAGGAGGTGGCGGGCGGCCGCGGAGGAGCCGAGTCCGGCGTCGACGACGGCCGCGGCGGCCTTGCCGTGCAGGGCGACGCGCAGGGCGTCGGGGATGGCCCGGTATATGGCGGTGGCGATCAGCGGGTGGACGAACTCCAGCCCCGTGTCGCCCTCTTCGGCGGCTGCGGCCTCGGCCGGCGGGGCGGACAGGATGCGGGCGTCGCGGAGCCGGACGGTGGCGTCGGCTGCCTCCTCGGCGCCGAGTACGGCGACGCGGGCGGCGATGCGCCGCGGGACGTCGGTGCCGAGGACGGCGCAGGCCCAGGCGAAGCGGACGGTGGAGGGGCCGAGGCTGTGCAGGCGGGCGACGAGCCCGCTGCCGCGCTGGGCGGCGGCGAGGTCGGCGAGCAGCGGGGCGCTGGCCTCGACGGGGGCGAGGCCCTTGGCGCGGACCTTGGCGGTGAGTTCGACGGCCTCGAAGGGGTTGCCGGTGGTCACGGCCCAGGCCTCGCGGCAGAAGGCCTCCTCGGCGTGGGCGCCGACGGTCTCGCGGACCAGGGTGGAGACGGCGTCCGCGCTGAGCGGGTTGAGGATGAGCGGGCGCTGTCCGGCGCGGCCGGGCAGGGTGCGGAAGGCCTCGGCGTGTGCGGGGAGTTCGTCGGGCCGGTAGGCGGTGACGAGGAGCAGCGGGAGGTGTTCGGCGCGCGGGGCGAAGCCGGCGAGCCAGCCGAGGGACTCGGGGTCGGCCCAGTGGGCGTCGTCCAGGACGAGGACGACGGGGGGCCGCTGGACGGTGAGGTGGGTCAGGACCCAGTCGAGCCCGTCGCGCAGGCCCTGCGGGTCGGGCGGGGCGCCCTGGGCGGGGGCGCACAGGCCGAGGGCGGGTCCGACGATGGCGTACCAGCTGCCGAGGGCGGCCCGCAGTTCGGCCTCGGGGCGGCCGGCCAGCTGGGGCTGGATGAGCTGCCGGGCGACGTGGAAGGGCTGGGTCTGCTCCTGTTCGCCGCCGCGGGCGGCCAGCAGGGTGCAGGCGCGGGCGAGGGCGCGGCGGCGCACCTCGGCGAGCAGGGTGGTCTTGCCGAGGCCGGCCGGGCCGGAGAGGGCGAGGAGGCCGCCGCCGGAGTCGGGGCCGGATCCGGTGAGCCGGTCCAGCGCCTCCTCCACGGCGACGAGTTCGGCTTCGCGTTCGAAGAGCGTGCGCCGTGTGCGGGTCCGGCGTTCCGTCATGGCTCGTACCCCCCAGGCCGGCTCGGGGGATCAGCGTACGCCCGCGCACGAGCCGATGGATCCCACTATCGGGAAAGAATCCGATCTTCTGTTCCGGGCCCCGGCCGAACGGGCCGCGGGGGCGGGGCCGTCAGTGCCACCGCCAGCCGAGGGCCGCGCCCTCGGGGAGGGCCGTCCATCGGGCCGAGGCCGCGTCGAGGGCGGTGCGGGCCCGCTCCAGCTGTGCCTCGTCGAGCGGGGGCCGGCCGACGCCGCGCCCCGTGACGGGCAGTCCGGACCAGGCGCGGTAGGCCCAGTTGACGGCCATCTCAGCCGCCATCACGGCGTCTGCGCCCCGGCGCAGCACCTTGAGGCCCGAGCGGCGGTGGCGGCCCGGGTCGGTCGTCTCGAAGCCCTGGAAGGTGGCGCCGGCGGCCATGGCGCCCCAGAAGCCGTCGGTGATGCCGAGCGCCTCCTCCACGGCGGCGTGGGCGAGGTCGTGCGGCAGGGTCGGGCCGGTGGGCCGGGCGGGCAGCCGTACGTCGGGGCCGCGGCGGCCGGTGACCGTGATCTCGTGCTGATTGCCCGGCAGCTTCCGGAAGGAGATGTCCATCGGGGCGACGGTAGGGCGCCGCCGGCGGCGGTCGCCACCGGATTACCGGGCCGGATCCGGCCCCGGCGGGTTCGCGGCGGCCGTCCGTGGACGGCCGCCGGGTGAGGCACGCCGAGGCCGTACTGGAGGACGCCTTCACCGGCGGGCACCTGGGCACCGTGTCCGGGGAGCACGAGCTCCAGGTCGCCCTGCGGCTGAGCGCCCGGCCGGCGTGACCGTGGCGGGCCGGCCGTGCGGGCGCTCAGTTCGGGCCGGAGCGTCCGCCGCGCGTCCCCAGGACGAACCTGCGCCACTCGCGCGGCGCGAAGACCAGTGAGGGGCCGTCGGGGCGCTCGCCGTTGCGCATGGCGATGAACCCCTCCACGAAGGCGATCTGGACGTCGCCCACCCCCCGGCTGCCGGCCTGCCAGTCGGCCCCGCTGAGATCGAGCTCGGGCCTGGGCCTGGGCGTGCCCCAGCCGGCAACGGGCTGCGAAACCGTGCTCTCCGCCACGTGCGTGCTCCTCCCGGTACGGTACGTCGTCGTCCGGGGGCCCAGAGTAGCGACCGGGGCGGGCGCCGCACAGGCCGCGGGCGCCACCCGCGGCCGGTCCGGCACACCTGCCCGCCCCGCCCCTCCGCTCAGGAGCTCGGCGGCTCCGCGCCGACGAGCCACATCGCGAAGAACTGCGCGCCGCCGCCGTACGCGTGCCCCATCGCCCGGCGGGCCCCGGGCACCTGGTGCTCCCCGGCCCGGCCGCGGACCTGGAGGGCCGCCTCCGCGAAGCGGATCATGCCCGAGGCGCCGATCGGGTTGGTGGACAGCACCCCGCCGGAGGGGTTCACCGGGAGGTCTCCGTCCAGTTCGGTCACCCCCGCCTCGGTGAGCTTCCAGCCCTCGCCCTCCTGCGCGAAGCCCAGGTTCTCCAGCCACATCGGCTCGTACCAGGAGAACGGCACGTACATCTCGACCGCGTCGATCTCCCGGCGCGGGTCGGTGATCCCGGCCTGCCGGTAGACGTCGGCCGCGCAGTCCTTGCCGGCCTGCGGGGAGACGAAGTCCTTGCCCGCGAAGAGGGTCGGCTCGCTGCGCATCGCCCCGCCGTGCACCCAGGCGGGCGGATGCGGCGAGCGGGCCGCGCCGGCCCGGTCGGTGAGGACCATCGCGCAGGCGCCGTCCGAGGACGGGCAGGTCTCGGAGTACCGGATCGGGTCCCAGAGCATCGGCGAGGCCTGGACCTTCTCCAGGGTGATGTCGTGCTCGTGGAGGTGCGCGTACGGGTTCTTCAGGGCGTTGCGCCGGTCCTTGTACGCGACGAGCGAGCCCACGGCGTCGGGGGCGCCGGTGCGCCGCATGTACGCGCGCACGTGCGGGGCGAAGAAGCCGCCCGCGCCCGCGAGCAGCGGCTGCTGGAAGGGGACGGGCAGCGAGAGCCCCCACATGGCGTTGGACTCGGACTGCTTCTCGAAGGCCAGGGTCAGGACGGTGCGGTGGACGCGGGCGGCGACGAGGTTGGCGGCGACCAGGGCGGTGGACCCGCCGACGGACCCGGCCGTGTGGACGCGGAGCATCGGTTTGCCGACCGCGCCGAGGGCGTCGGCCAGGTAGAGCTCCGGCATCATCACGCCCTCGAAGAAGTCGGGGGCCTTGCCGATGACGACGGCGTCGACGTCGGCCCAGGTCAGCTCCGCGTCGGCGAGGGCGCGGGCCGCGGCCTCGCGGACCAGGCCGGCGATGGAGACGTCGTGCCGGGCGGCGACGTGCTTGGTCTGGCCGATCCCGACGACGGCCACGGGCTCCTTGCCCGGTGTGTTCATGCGGGGTCCCCTTCCAGGACGGCGACCAGGTTCTGCTGGAGGCAGGGGCCGGAGGTGGCGTGCGCGACGGCCCGGCGGGACTCGCCGCGGTGGATGCGGGCGGCCGCCTCGCCGATCCGGATCAGGCCGGCGGCCATCATCGGGTTGGCGGCGAGCGCCCCGCCCGAGGGGTTGACGGCCACCGCGTCGCCGAGACCGAGCGCCTTGCGGAGCACCACCTCCTGGGAGGAGAACGGCGCGTGCAGTTCGGCCGTGTCGACGGGGGCGTCGAAGACCCCGGCGTGCTCGGCGGCGGTCCGGGTGGACGGCGAGTCGGTGAGGTCGCGCAGGCCGAGGGAGTGCGCCTCGATGCGGTGGTCGATGCCGGTGATCCAGGCGGGCCGTTCGCACAGCCGCCGCGCGGTGTCCCCGGCGGCCAGGACCACGGCGGCGGCGCCGTCCCCGATGGGCGGGCAGTCGCCGGTGCGCAGCGGCCGGACCTGGTAGTCGCCCTGCGGGACGGGGCCGCTGAGCTGGGCGTGCGGGTTGGTCCCGGCACGGGCGCGGCTGCGGGCGGCGATCCCGGCGAGCGCGCGCTCGTCGGTCTCGCCCGCGTCGATCAGGGCCTGCGCCTGGAGGGCGGCGAGGGCGACCGAGTCGGGCCACAGGGGGGCGAGGTAGTACGGGTCGAGCTGCCGGGTGAGGACGTCGCGTACGGATCCGGGCGAGGACTTTCCGTACGAGTAGACGAGGGCGGTGTCGGCCTCGCCGGTCTGGATCTTGACCCAGGCCTCGTAGAGCGCCCAGGCGCCGTCCATCTCGACGTGCGACTCGGAGATGGGCGGCCAGGCGCCGACCCCGTCGAGGGTCATGGTGAAGGAGAAGGCCCGGCCGGCGAGGTAGTCGCTGGAGCCGGAGCAGGTGAAGCCGATCTCGCCCGCCTTGAGGCCGGTGGCGGCCAGGACCCGGTGCAGGACGGGCATCACCATCTCGACTTCGCTGAGTTCGTCGGTGCGGCGCAGGTGGTCGCTCTGGGCGAAGGCGACGACGGCCACCTCGCGCGCGTATCGGGTGGTCACAGCAGCTCCTTGTACGCGTCGTAGTCGGCGTCCGGCTCGCCGGTGGGGCGGTAGTGGTCGGGGTAACGGCCGCCGTCGGTCCACACGGGTTCGACGCGCAGGCCCATGCGGACCTGGTCGTACGGGATGCCGCCGATCCGGCCGTGGAGGGCGAGGCCGGCGCCGTCGAGGGCGATGTGGGCGTAGACGTAGGGGACCTCGATGTCGAGGTTGCGCGCCTTGATGTTGACGATGCAGAAGGTGGTGACGGTCCCGGCGGGGCCGACCTCGACCCGATCGGTGGTGGCCACCCCGCAGGTGGGGCAGGCGCCGCGCGGGGGGACGTACACCTTGTGGCAGGAGGGGCAGCGTTCGCCGACGGTGCGCCGCTCGGAGAGGGCGTTGATGTAGGCGGTCTGGGCGCGGCCGGGGCTGTAGGTGTAGTCGAGGCGGGCCTCGGCGACGATGCCGGTGACGGGCTCGTCGAACGCCCCGTCGTGGGGGGCGGCCGCGCCCGTTCCCGGGCCCCCGTACGGTTCGAAGCAGGCGATGTCGGTGATGGCCCCGGTGCGCTCGGGGGCCCAGCGGACGCGGACCCGCATCCCGGTGGACACGGCCTCGGGGCCGGGGGCGTCGAGGGCGTGCAGGATCGCGGTGTCGGCGCCGTCGAGGCGTACGAGCACCCATGCGAAGGGGGTGCCGAGGGGCTGCTGGGGGCGGGGTTCGCCGTTCCAGGCCCAGGTGGTGACGGTACCGGTGGGGGCGACCTCGACGAGCTCCCGGATCTCCTCGGCGGTGACGGGGTCGTACTCGGCGGGCGGGACCATGACCCGCCCGTCGGAGGTCCTGACGCCGAGCACGACTCCTTCCCGGAGGCCGGTGAGGAAGGCGCTCTGCACGGGCCCGAGGGACCGGGTGAAGGGGAACTCGACGACGAGGGGCGCACGCAGCACCTCGGGCGGGGACGCGGCTGTCATGAACGGCTCTCCGATTCTCGGGGGGGACGGTACGAAACCTCTGACGACGGCAAGCCCCTGCGGCCCACTCGCCCCCCGGGCCACGGCGCCCGGAGGGCGGCCGGCCCTCGCCGGCCCCGGCCACGGACCCGGCAGGGACCGGGCCGCAGGCCCAACCCCGGACCCGGACCACAGACCCGAGGCAGGACCGGGCCACAGACCCGGCGCGGGCCTGAGCCGCGGGCCGGGCCCGGGTTCCGGTGCGGGACCGGCCCGGTTCCGGTGCGGGACCGGAACGCTGGCCCGCCGCCGGTCCGGGCCGCAGGCCCAGGCCCGAGGCGCGGCGCCGGGGCCCAGTCCGCAGACCCGAGGCGGGACCGGGCAACGGGCCCGGCGCGGGCCGCGGGCCTGGGCCTGCGGCCTGGGCCGAGGCCCAACTCCGGGGCCGGGGCCGCAGGTCCAAATCCGGGACCAGACCGCAGGCCGGCCTGCGGCCCAGGCCGCAGGCCCGACGCGCGGCCCAGGCCGCAGGCCCGAGGCGCGGCGCCGGCCCCAGGCCGCAGGCCGCAGGCCGCAGGCCGCAGGCCCGAGGCGGGACCGGGCCACGGGCAGGGGCCGGGGCGCAGGCCCAAATCCGGGACCGCGCCCCAGGTCTGAGGCGGGACCGGACGCAGGCCCGGCGCGGAGCCCAGGCCGCAGGCCCGGCGCGGAGCCCAGGCCGCAGGCCCGGCGCGGAGCCCAGGCCGCAGGCCCGGCGCGGAGCGCCGGGGCCGCGGCCGGGGCCGTGGGTCAAGGGGGCTCGGGGGTACCCCGAGGGGTTCGGGTACACGCGCGGCCAGCGCCTAGGCTCGGCGGTAGACCGGCGGGCGCTTCTCCGCGAAGGCGCGCGCCCCCTCCTTCGCGTCGGCCGTGTCGAAGACCGGCCAGCCCCGCACCAGTTCGGCGGCCAGCCCCTCCGTCTCCGTCAGTTCGGCCGTCTCGTACACCGAGGCCTTTACCGCCTCCACGGCCAGCGGCCCGCACGCGTTGATCAGCTCGGCCGTCTCCAGCGCGGCGTCCAGCGCCGTCCCGTCCGGCACCACCCGCCCCACGAGCCCGATCCGCGCCGCCTCCTCCGCCGAGTACGGGCGCCCCGTCAGCAGCATCTCCAGCGCGTGCGTGCGCGGGACCTGCCGGGGCAGCCGGACCGTGGAGCCGCCGATCGGGAACAGCCCCCGCTTGACCTCGAAGAGGCCGAACGTGGCGCCCGCCCCCGCGACGCGGATGTCGGTGCCCTGGAGGATCTCGGTGCCGCCCGCCACGCAGTAGCCCTCGACCGCCGCGATCACCGGTTTGCGCGGCCGGTGGTGCCGGAGCATCGCCTTCCAGTGCAGGTCGGGGTCGGCCTTGAGGCGGTCCCGGTACTGGTCCCCCTCCATGCCCCGGCCCGCCAGGGCCTTGAGGTCCATGCCGGCGCAGAAGTCGCCGCCCGCGCCCGTCAGGACCACCGAGCGGACGGTGTCGTCCGCGTCCGCCTCCAGCCAGCCGTCGTACAGGCCCACCAGCAGGGGGAGCGAGAGCGCGTTCTTCGCCTCCGGCCTGTTCATGGTCAGCACCAGCGTGGCGCCCCGGCGTTCCACGGTCAGGTGTTCGGTCCCACCCATTGCCGTCCTCCCGTCTCAAGACCTAGAACAGGTTGCAGGAGGGCCGGGTGCAGTTCAATAGTTTTCTGACACCCAGTCAGATTTCCTGGCGTGCGCCCTTCCCACTTGGACCGGGCGGCGCTCTAATGACCGCCGAGCAGCCCAGCCGTGAGCACTTTCGGGTCAGGAGGAACGGTGGAGTACAACCTTGCCGACCTGTTCGAATCGGTCGTGGACGTGGTCCCGGACCGCGAGGCGCTGGTGTACGTCGACCACCCGGGTACCGGCGCGGAGCGCCGCCTGACGTACGCGGAACTGGACGCGGCGGCGAACCGCGTCGGGCACCACCTGCTGGACAGCGGGCTGCGGCCCGGCGAGCACGTGGGGCTGCACCTCTACAACGGGATCGAGTACCTGCAGACCGTACTGGCCTGCCTCAAGGCCCGCCTGGTGCCGGTGAACGTCAACTACCGGTACGTGGAGGAGGAGCTGGTCTACCTCTACAACGACGCCGACCTCGCCGCCCTCGTCTTCGAGGGCGAGTTCACCGGGCGGGTGGCGGCCGCGCTGCCGCAGACGCCGAAGCTGCGCCACCTGGTCCGGGTCGGCCGGGCGCCCGCCGGCGCGCCGGAGCCGGCGGTCGCGCCGGTCGCGTACGAGGACGCCGAGGCGGCCGGTTCCGCGGAGCGCGGCTTCCCGGAGCGCAGCCCCGACGACCTGTTCATCATCTACACCGGCGGCACCACCGGGATGCCCAAGGGCGTCATGTGGCGGGCCGAGGACCTGTTCTTCGCGGGCCTGTTCGGCGGGGAGCCGTCCGGCGAGCCGGTGAAGCGGCCGGAGGAGCTGGCCGAGCGGGTCGCGGCGCGCGGCGCCGGGCTCACCTTCTTCCCCGCTCCCCCGCTGATGCACGGTACGTCGACGCTGACCTCGTTCATCGCCTTCAACTACGGCCAGCGGGTGGTCATCCACCGCAAGTACGCGCCCGAGGAGGTGCTGCGCACCATAGAGAAGGAGAGGGTGTCGAGCGTCTCGCTGGTGGGCGACGCGATGCTGCGGCCGCTGATCGACGCCCTGAACGGCCCGCTCAAGGGGACGGACCTGTCCTCGCTGTTCAGCGTCTCCTCCTCCGGGGCGATCATGTCGGATTCCGTCCGCGCCGAGTTCCAGCGGCTGGTGCCGAACGTGGTGCTGCTGAACAACTTCGGCTCGTCCGAATCCGGTTCCAACGGGCGGGCGACGGACGACTCGGGCCCGGAGAAGGGGTTCCGGCTCCAGGTCAACGACCGTACGCAGGTGGTGGACCCGGTCACGCACGAGCCCGTGCCGGTCGGTGTCCCGGGGCGCCTCGCGCAGCGCGGGCACGTCCCGCTCGGCTACTACAACGACCCGGCGAAGACGGCGGAGACCTTCTTCCGGAAGGGCGCCGAACGCTGGGTGCTGCTCGGTGACATGGCGACGGTCGACGAGGAGGGCATCGTCACCGTGCTGGGGCGCGGCTCGCAGTGCATCAACACCGGCGGGGAGAAGGTGTACCCGGAGGAGGTCGAGCAGGCGCTGAAGTCGCATCCGGACGTGTACGACGCCCTGGTGGCGGGGGTCCCGGACCCGACGTGGGGCAACCACGTGGCCGCGGTGGTGCAGGTGCGGGAGGGCGCGCCGGAGCCGACGCTGGAGGAGATCCAGCGGCACTGCCGGACCCGGCTGGCCGGCTACAAGATCCCGCGCCAGCTGGTGATCACGCCGTCGGTGCAGCGTTCCCCGAGCGGCAAGGCGGACTACCGCTGGGCGAAGGCGGTGGCCACGGAGGCCGACGCGGGGGCGGGGCCGGGTTCGGCCGGTTAGCCGCCGGCCGCCTTCACGCCTCCCCGGCCTCCTCTACCTCCAGGGCCCGTCGGGCCAGCCCGATGAAGGCGGCGTAGGCGTCCCGGAAGTCGACGAACGCGTCGTCGTAGGCGCGCCTCGGCTCCGGAGCGGTCGCACCGACCAGTTCCCCCAGCCGGGGCTGTACGCGGCGGGCCGCCAGCCGGACGCGTTCGGACGCGTCGGACACCTCGGCGGGGCCGTCGAGGCGGACCTCGTGGTTGGCCCGGTTCATGTTCCCGAGGGCCGGGGCCATGTGCTCGCACATCCGCGTCAGCAGCCGGTCCTTGGACTCCCGGTCCGGTGCGGCGTCGGCGGCGTCGATCTGCCAGGTGACCTCGAAGAAGGCGTGGGTGCAGGCCATCATCTCCCGGTAGGCCGACCGGCGGCGCTCGCGCTGTTCGCGGAGCGCGTCCGCCCTGGCGGCCGTCCGGGCCCCCGCCAGGGCCGCCCGCGAGGTCGCGCGCGCCGTGATCCAGCCGGCCCCGAGGGCGGTCAGCGCGGTCAGGACGCCGACCAACAGTTCGCTGTGTCCCACGGTCCGGGAGTCTGCCGGAACGGAGGACCGCCGCGGGGGCCGTTCGGGGCACTCCGCGGCCGGGTCAGGCTCCGGTGGCCAGGAAGCGTTCCACACGGGCCGCGAACCACTCGGCGTCGTCCAGCCACGGGAAGTGCGCGGCGCCGCGCTGGACGTCGTGGGCCGCGCGCGGCAGGAGCCCGGCGAGTTCGGCGGCGACGGCGACGGTGGGGTAGCCGTCCAGTTCGCCCGCCAGGACCAGCGCCTCGCCGTCGAACCGGCGGAGCGCCGCGCGGGTGGCGGGCGGGTCGAACGCGCCGGGGCCGGCGAAGGCGAGGGCGGCCGCCTGGTTGCGCTCGTGGTCGCTCGCGGCGAGGTGGGCGCGGGCCCGCTCGTCCCAGCGGCCGTAGGCGAGGACCATCGCCTGCCGGCGGTCCTCCGGCGAGGGGTCGGCGCCTGCCGCCCACATCCGCTCGTAGGCGGCGATCGCCGTGTCGTAGGGTTCCCGGCCGGCCCGGGTGCGGACCGCGGCCAGGCTCTGCTCGGGGGTCGGGCCGAGGTCCACGGCCCAGGCGGTCGGGGTCACGAGGGCCAGGCGGCGGATCCGCCCGGGGTGCGCGGCGGCGTACAGCAGGGCGAGGTTGCCGGCGGCGGAGTGGGCCAGCACGTCCATGCGGTCCAGGTCCAGGTGCAGGCGGAGCGCCTCCACGTCGGCGACCTGGTGGTCGACGCGGTACGTGGACTCGTCGGCCGGCCGCGCGGAGTCGCCGGTGCCGCGCAGGTCGAGGAGGATGAGCCGGCGGCCGGCGGAGAGCCCGCCGAGGTCGCCCAGGTATCGGGAGGCCCGCATGGCGCCGCCCGGGAGGCAGACGAGCGGTTCGCCCTCGCCCCGTACGCGGTAGGCGAGTTCGGTTCCGTCATAGGTGGTGAATACAGGCATGTGGGCCATCAGATCAGACGATCACTCGTTCGAGTCATTGATTTACCCGGCGGGGTCCGGCAATCTACCGAATGAACGTTCGGTTGGCTTCTGGCGGTACGACTCTCGACGACGATGACGATGGCGATGAGGTGGCGGCAATGACGGCGCGTGCGGGTCTCGACGACCTCGACGGATTCCAGGACGAAGGCGAGCGGCTGAGCCCCGACGAGCTGGCGGCGCTCCAGCTGAAGCGGCTGCGGGCGACCCTGCACCGGGCCTACGACCGCGTGGCCTTCTACCGGCAGGCCTTCGACAAGGCGGGGGTCCATCCCGACGACTGCCGCTCGCTGGCCGACCTGTCGCTCTTCCCTCTCACCACCAAGGCGGACCTGCGGGACCAGTACCCGTTCGGGATGTTCGCCGTACCGCGCGCGGACGTGCGGCGCATCCACGCCTCCAGCGGCACCACGGGCCGCCCCACGGTGGTGGGCTACACCGACGGGGACCTGGCCACCTGGGCCGACGTCGTGGCCCGGTCGCTGCGCGCGGCGGGCGCCCGGCCGGGGCACATCGTGCACGTCGCGTACGGGTACGGCCTGTTCACCGGTGGCCTCGGCGCCCACTACGGGGCGGAGCGCCTGGGGTGCACGGTGGTCCCCGCCTCCGGGGGCATGACGGACCGGCAGGTCAGGCTGATCCAGGACTTCCGCCCCGAGGTCATCATGGTGACCCCCTCCTACATGCTCACCCTGCTGGACGAGATGGAGCGCCAGGGCATCGACCCGCGCCGGACCTCGCTGCGCACCGGGGTCTTCGGCGCCGAGCCCTGGACCGAGGAGATGCGCCGGGAGATCGAGGACCGGCTGGGCATCGACGCGGTGGACATATACGGCCTGTCCGAGGTGATCGGACCGGGCGTGGCGCAGGAGTTCGCCTCCCACAAGGACGGCCTGCACATCTGGGAGGACCACTTCTACCCCGAGGTGGTCGATCCGCTGACCGGGGCGGTGCTGCCCGACGGGGAGCCCGGCGAGCTGGTGTTCACCTCCCTCACCAAGGAGGCCATGCCGGTGGTCCGCTACCGCACCCGGGACCTGACCCGGCTGCTGCCGGGGACGGCCCGGCCGGCCTTCCGCCGGATGGAGAAGGTGACCGGCCGCAGCGACGACATGATCATCCTGCGCGGGGTGAACCTCTATCCGACCCAGATCGAGGAGATACTCCTGCGCATCCCGGGTCTCGCCCCGCACTTCCAGCTGCGGCTGACCCGGGAGGGCCGCCTCGACTCCCTCACCGTGCGGGTGGAGGCGCGCCGGGAGGCCGACGCCGACCGGCGGCGGGCGGCCGCCGCCGAGCTGGTGCGGGCGGTCAAGGAGTCGGTGGGGGTGTCCGTCGCCGTCGAGGTGGTGGACCCGGAAAGCCTGGAACGGTCCGTCGGCAAGATCAAGCGGGTGCGGGACCTCCGGGAGGCACACACCTCCTGACCGGCGCCGCACGCCTCCCGGGGCCGGCGGGCACACCGATGGGCGGCCGAAACCACCCGTCCGGTCCCATTTCGGTGCGGCTTCCGGGAGCGGCCGGGACCGTCCGGGTAGGGGATCAGGTGTGACCTCGACCCTCCGGCGCCTCCACGACCGGCTCCTCGGCTCCCCGGCCGGGCTGGCCTGGAGCCGTGGCCGGGAGATCGAGCTGATGCACCGGGCGATGGGCTTCGCCGCCCTGGGCTTCCTCACCCTGGTGCCGCTGCTCGTGGTCGTGGCGGCGGCCGCGCCGGGCAGCGGTGTCAACTTCGGCCGCTGGCTGGGCCAGGCCCTCGGGGTGACGGCGTCCTCGCGGGCCCGGGTCGAGATGCTGTTCGGAGCGGCGGACCTGGCGCTGGAGCGGACCACCGCCTTCGGCCTGGCGGCCCTCGCGGTCTTCGGGCTGACCTTCGGATCCGCCGTGCAGACCGGCTACGAGAAGGTCTGGGACCTGCCCACGGCCCGCTGGCACACCATGTGGCGGCACGTCGTGTGGCTGGCGCTGCTGGTCTGCTACCTCGGGCTGCTGGTCGGGATCCCCGCGCCGTCCGACAGCGTGGCGGGCACCGCTCTGGGCACCGTCAGCGACACCGTCGGCACCTGCCTGTTCTTCTGGAGCTCCGGGCGGCTCCTGCTGGGCGGCCGGGTCCGCTGGCGGGCGCTGCTGCCCGGCGCGGTGGCGACGAGCCTCGGCCTGCTGGGCCTGCGCGTCTTCTCGCAGCTCGTGTTCTCCCCGCTGATCGCCTCGAACGCCGTCACGTACGGCCCCTTCGGGACGCTGCTGGTCGTGCAGTCCTGGCTCGTCGGCGTCGGCTTCGTGGTCTACGGCGGGGCCATGGTCGGCCGCCTCGTCCACGAGCACCTGACCCTGCGCCGGCTGCGCACCGCCGGGGTCCTGCCGCCGGCGCACGGGCACGGAGACGGGGACGGGGACGGGCACGCCGACGGTGCGGGGCCGGAGTGAGCGGCCGGGGGCGCCTCAGCCCGTACCGAAGCGGTCGCGGAGTTCGCGCTTGAGGATCTTTCCGCTGGCGTTGCGCGGGAGGGCGTCCACGAAGAGCACCCGCTTGGGCGCCTTGAAGTGCGCGAGCCGCTCCCGGGCGTAGGCCGTCAGCTCCGCCTCGGTGACCTCCCCGCGGGGCACGACCACCGCCGTGACGGCCTCGATCCACCGCTCGTCGGGCAGTCCGACCACCGCCGCCTCGGCCACCCCGGGGTGGGTGTAGAGCACGTCCTCCACCTGCCGGGACGCCACGAGCACCCCGCCCGAGTTGATGACGTCCTTCACCCGGTCGACCACCGTGAAGTACCCCTCGGCGTCCCGTACCGCGAGGTCGCCGGAGCGGAACCAGCCGTCCCGGAAGGCCTTCCGGGTGGCCTCGGGGTCGTTCCAGTAGCCCAGGCAGAGCTGCGGGGACCGGTAGACGACCTCTCCCGGCGTGCCGTCGGGGACGTCGGCGCCCTCCTCGTCCACGACCCGGGCCTCCACGTGCCGCACGGGCCGCCCGCAGGAGTCCATCCGCCCCTCGTGCTCCCCCGGCCCCAGGACGGTGGCCAGCGGGCCGATCTCGCTCTGCCCGAAACAGTTGTAGAAGCCCAGCCCGGGCAGCCGCGCCCGCAGCCGCTCCAGGACCGGGACCGGCATGATCGAGGCCCCGTAGTAGGCCTTGCGCAGGGCGCCGAGCTCCCGCTGCCCGAACTGCGGGTGGTTGGCCAGCGCGATCCACACCGTGGGGGGCGCGAAGAGGCTGTCGGCCCGGCCGGCCTCCACCAGGTCGAAGACCTCCTCGGCGACCGGCGCGTCCAGGATCGTGTTGTGCGCGCCGACCGCCAGGTAGGGCAGCAGGAAGACGTGCATCTGAGCCGAGTGGTAGAGCGGCAGCGAGTGGACGGGCCGGTCGGCCTCGCCCAGGTCCAGGGCCTCGATCGCGCTCTCGTACTCGTGCGCCAGCGCCCGGTGGGTCATCATCGCGCCCTTGGGCAGGGCGGTGGTGCCCGAGGTGTAGAGCAGTTGCACGACGGCGTCCGGATCCCCGGCGGGCTCGTACTCCGCCGCCCCGGCCGCCCCGGCGAGTTCGGCCAGGAAGGACCCCGGCGCGTCGCGCAGCGCCCGTACGGGGTGCCCCTCGGGGACCCGCGCCGTCAGGTCCGGGTCGGCGAGGACCAGGGCGCTCGCGCAGTCGCCGAGGATGTGCGCGAGGTCCTCGCCGGTGAGGTTCTGGTTGACGGGTACGTGGGTGAGCCCGGCGCGGGCGCAGGCGAGGAACGCGATGAGGTAGGCGTCGGAGTTGTGGGCGAAGGCCGCGACCCGGTCCCCCGCGGCCAGCCCGTACCGCTGCCCGAGCACGGCCGCGCCGGCGGAGACGGCCGCGTCGAGTTCCCCGTACGTCCAGCTCCGCTCCCGGTAGCGGATGGCGACCCGGTCGGGGACGCGCCGCGCGCTGTCCCGTACGAGCCCGTCGACCGTCTGGTGCCGCACTGCCGTCATGGGCGCGATCTTCGCCCCGCCGCGCGCCGGGGTCAATATCGCTGCGCCGGCCGGGTTCGGCCCCCTGGTCCGGAGGACGGGGCCTACGGGCTGACGGCGAGGAAGAGGTAGGCGGCGAGCAGGACGAGGTGGACGCCGCCCTGGAGCAGGGTGGCGCGGCCCGGGACGAGCGTCAGGGCGCCGACCACGACCGTGAGGGCGAGCAGCACCATGTGCAGCGGTGCCAGGCCCAGCAGCAGCGGCCCGGTCAGCCAGATGGAGGCGAGGGCGATGGCCGGGATGGTCAGGCCGATGCTGGCGATGGCGGAGCCGTAGGCCAGGTTGAGGCTGGTCTGGACGCGGTCGCGGCGGGCGGCGCGGACGGCGGCGAGGGTTTCCGGGGCCAGGACCAGCAGGGCGATGATCACGCCGACGACGGCGTGGGGCAGGCCGGCGTCGGAGACGCCCTTCTCGATGGTCGGGGAGACGGCCTTGGCGTTGCCGACGACCGCGACGAGGGCGACGAAGAGCAGGCCGAGGCTGACGAGGGCGGCGCGGGCGGTGGGCGGTTCGGCGTGGTCGTCGTCGCCGTTGCCGGAGCCCGGACCGCCGCTCCCGGTGTCCACGGGCAGGAAGTAGTCCCGGTGGCGGACCGTCTGGACGGCGATGAACAGGCCGTAGAGGGCCAGGGAGGCGACGGCGGCGAAGGTGAGCTGGGCGGAGGAGAACTCGGGGCCGGGCTTGCTGGTGGTGAACGTCGGCAGGACCAGGCTCAGCACTGCCAGGGTCGCGACGGTGGCCAGGGCGGCCCCGGAGCCTTCGGCGTTGAAGACGGCGACCCGGTTGCGCAGGGCGCCCACGAGCAGGGACAGGCCGACGATGCCGTTGCAGGTGATCATGACGGCGGCGAAGACGGTGTCGCGGGCGAGGGAGGCGGTCTTGTCGCCGCCATCGGCCATCAGGGTGACGATCAGGGCCACTTCGATGACGGTGACGGCGACGGCGAGGACCAGCGAGCCGAAGGGTTCGCCGACCCGGTGGGCGACGACCTCGGCGTGGTGCACGGCCGCGAGGACCGCACCCGCCAGGCAGAGGGCGACCAGGGCCACGGCGAAGCCGGGCAGGTCGCGCCCCCAGCTGAGGACGAGCGCGACGAGCGCCACCACGGGGACCAGCAGGGTCCAGTCGGTCAGGGGGGATCTGCGCGTTGCCGTACTCATGCCAGCCAAGTTGCCAGAACCGGGGCCCTGGTGCGCCGCGAGGCGCGCATCCGGGGCTACGGAGTGGCACTTCTCACGAAATATCAGCGTGTTGCGGACATGGGGGCCGGCCCGGGCGACCCACTGCCGCCGGGGCGGGCGGGCGGGGGACTCCGTCAGACGGCGCGCTCGCGCCCCTCCCAGTAGGGGTCGCGCAGCCGGCGCTTGTAGAGCTTGCCGTTGGGGTCGCGGGGCATGGTCTCGATGAAGTCGACGGACTTGGGCCGCTTGTAGCCGGCCAGCTGCCGTTCGCAGTGGTGCAGGATCTCGGCGGCCAGCGCCTCGCCCGGCTCGAAGCCGTCGGCGGGTTCGATGACGGCCTTGACCTCCTCGCCCCAGGAGTCGTGGGGGATGCCGAAGGCGGCGGCGTCGGCGACGGCCGGGTGGGTGAGCAGGGCGGACTCGATCTCGGCCGGGTAGATGTTCACCCCGCCCGAGATGATCATGTCGATCTTGCGGTCGCGGAGGAAGAGGTAGCCCTCCTCGTCGAGCAGGCCGAGGTCGCCGACGGTGAAGAAGTCCCCGATGCGGTTCTTGCGGGTCTTGCCCTCGTCCTTGTGGTAGCTGAAGCCGCCGGTGTTCATCTTGATGTAGACGGTGCCCAGTTCCCCGGCGGGCAGCCGGTTGCCGTCGTCGTCGAAGACCGCGAGCTCGCTGATCGGCCAGGCCTTGCCGACCGTGCCCGGCTTCTTCAGCCAGTCCTCGGCGGTGGCGAAGGCCCCGCCGCCCTCGCTGGCGGCGTAGTACTCCTCCACGCACCGGCCCCACCAGTCGATCATCGCCCGTTTGACGTGGTCGGGGCAGGGGGCCGCGCCGTGGATCGCGTGCCGCATCGAGGAGACGTCGTAGGCGTCCTTGGTGTCCTGCGGGAGCGCGAGGAGGCGGTGGAACTGGGTGGGGACCATGTGCGTGTGGGTGCAGGCGTGCCGGTCGATCAGGCGGAGCATCTCCTCCGGGCCCCACTTGTCCATCAGCACCAGCGGGTGCCCGATGTGCAGGGAGGCGCCTGCGAACTGGAGCACGGCCGTGTGGTAGAGCGGCGAGCAGACCAGGTGGACGTTGCCGTCGGCGGGGCGGATGCCGAAGATGCCGAGGAATCCGCCGAGGTACGTCTCCTCCGGGAGCTTGCCGGGCAGCGGACGGCGGATGCCGCGGGGGCGGCCGGTGGTGCCGGAGGTGTAGTTCATGACCCAGCCGAGGGTGCGGTCGGAGGGCGCGTCGCCGCTCTGCCCGTCGAGGAGTTCGGCGTACGGGCGGAAGCCGGGGACCGCTCCGACGGCGTAGCGGTGGTCGGGGGCGAGCCCGGCCTCCTCGGCGGCGGCGGTGGCCGCGTCCGCGAAGCGCTCGTGGGCGATGAGGACCTTGGCGCCGGAGTCGGAGACGATCCAGGCGATCTCGGGGCCCACGAGGTGGTGGTTGACGGGGACCAGGTAGAAGCCGGCCTGGGAGGCGGCGAGGTAGGCGGTGAAGAACTCGACGCCGTTGGGCAGGACGACGGCGAAGGCGTCACCCTTCTCCAGTCCGGCGGCGCGCAGGCCGTGGACGAGGCGGTTGACGTCGGCGTGCAGGCGTCCGGCGGACCACTCGTCGCCGTCGGGGGTGACGAGGACGGTGCGGGCTGGGTCGGCGGCGGCCTGCGCCCAAAATCCGTTGGGGAGCTGGTCACTCATGCTGTTCACACCTCTCGGGACCGGCCGGCGATACGGGTGATGCGGTCGATGGCGCGCTCGAAGCCGCTGGTGAGCTCGTCGAACACGGCCTGGACGCTGCGCTCGCTGTTCATCCGGCCGACGATCTGTCCCACGGGGGTGCCGAGCAGCGGCTGCACCTCGTACTTCTGGATGCGGGAGACGGCCTCGGCGACGAGCAGGCCCTGGAGCGGCATGGGGAGGGCGCCGGGCCCCTCCGGGTCGTCCCAGGCGTCGGTCCACTCGGTGCGCAGCTGGCGGGCGGGCTTGCCGGTCAGGGCGCGGGAGCGGACGGTGTCGCCGGAGCCCGCGGCGAGGAGCTTCTCGGTGAGGGCGCGGGAGTGCAGGTCGGCCTCGGTGGTGGTGAGCCAGAGGGAGCCGAGCCAGACGCCCTGGGCGCCGAGGGCGAGTCCGGCGGCGATCTGCTCGCCGCTGCCGATGCCTCCGGCGGCGAGGACGGGGAGCGGGGCGACGGCCTCGGCGATCTCGGGGACCAGGACCATGGTGGCGATGTCGCCGGTGTGGCCGCCGGCCTCGTAGCCCTGGGCGACGACGACGTCGATGCCGGCCTCGGCGTGGCGGCGGGCGTGCTTGGCGCTGCCGGCGAGGGCGGCGACGAGCACGCCGTTGTCGTGGGCGCGGGCGATGACGTCGGCGGGCGGGGAACCTAGGGCGTTCGCCAGGAGTTTGACGGGGTAGTCGAAGGCGACGTCGAGCTGGTCGCGGGCGACCCGCTCCATCCAGCCGGTGATCCGCCAGCCGGAGGCCTCGCCCTCGGCGAGTTCGGGCACGTGGTGCTTGGCGAGGGTGTCGCGGACGAAGGCGCGGTGTCCGGCGGGGATCATCGCCTCGATGTCGGCCTCGCTGACGCCGTCTACGGCCTTCTTGGCGGGCATGACGACGTCGAGGCCGTAGGGCTTGCCGCCGGTGTGCTCCTGCATCCAGTCGAGGTCGCGCCTGAGGTCGTCGGGAGCGGTGTAGCGGACGGCGCCGAGCACGCCGAATCCGCCCGCGCGGGTGATGGCCGCGGCGACCGCCGGGAAGGGCGTGAAGCCGAAGATGGCGTGCTCGACTCCCAGTTTCTTGCTCAGCTCCGTCTCCATGGGCGTGAGGATGCCGCAGGGGCGCATTCGAGGGAAGAGGTTTTCTGATGCAGTGTCAGATTCTTGCGGGCGGGCCGGTGCGGAGGGTCCCCGGCGGGCGGGCAGATACCCAGTAGCGTGCGGAGCGCCTGCGGCGGGCTTCGGCGGTGTCCGGGCCGCCCCGGGCGGGTGCGTCCGCGGTCTGGCGGCCGGGTCCTGCCCCTGCGGGGAGCGGGGCCGCGGACCGTGCCGGGGCCGCACGGCGTGCGACGTGCGACGTGCGACGTGCGACAGAGGACGATCGACGGGCAGTTCGGGGCGGACAGGAGGGCCGGTCATGGTGGAGGCGACGGGGGCGCAGACAGAGGCCGACGGACACGAGCCACGAGCCCGGCGCGGGCCGGCAGCCGGGGCCCGGGGCGACGGCGGGGCCGGAGGCGACAGCGGGACCTGGGCCGCAAGCCCGGCCAGGACTGGAGACCGGGCTGGGGCCGGGGCTGGAGACCCGGTCGGAGCCGAAGGCTGGGCCGGGGCCGAAATCCGGGCCGGGGCCGAAGACCTGGCCGGGGGCGGAGCCGGAGACGCCGCCGGGGCCGAAGACCTGGCCGGGGGCAGAGCCGGAGACCCGGCCGGAGCCGAACACCCGGCCGGGGGCAGAGCCGGAGACCCGGCCGGGGGCAGAGCCGGAGACCCGGCCGGGGGCGGGGCCGGAGACGCTGCCGGAGCCGGAGACCGGGCCGGGGGCGGCGGCGATGGGCAGGGGCGGGGCGGGGGGTTGAGTCGGCGGGGGCTTGGGGCTCGGTTGCTGGCGCTCGGTGGGGTGCTCGTGCTGCACGCGGCGTTGCCGGGGCCGGCCGCCGGGGCGGCCGAGCGGCGGGCGCTGCAGGGGCTGCGGCTGCGGTACGGATCGGCGCGGCAGGCCGGGCTGCTGGAGCGGCACCTGGAAGGGGTCGCCGAGGAGGCCCGCCGCTTCCTCGGGCCCTCCCCCGAGCACCCGTACTACGCCGGGGCCGTGGTGCTGGCGGGGCGCGGCCGGACCGTCGCGCTGCACCGGGCGATGGGGTACGCGGTGCGGTACGCGGAGTACGACGGCCGCACCGACCGGCCGGCGGAGTTCCCGGCGGCCGAGCGGATCGCGATGGCCGAGGACACCGTCTTCGACCTGGCCTCCCTCAGCAAGCTGTTCACCTCCATCCTCGCGGTGCAGCAGATGGAGCGGGGCCGGCTGGAGCTGGAGGCGCCGGTGGACCGGTACCTGCCGGAGTTCACCGGCGGCGGCAAGGAACACGTGACGGTCCGCCAGCTGCTCACGCACACCTCGGGGCTGCGCTCGTGGGCGCCGTTCTACCAGGAGTCCACCCGGGAGGGGCAGTTGCGACTGCTGTGGTCGGTGCGGCCGCAGGACACCCCCGGGACGGTGTACCGCTACTCGGACCTCAACCTGATCGCGCTCCAGCTCCTCCTGGAACGGATCACCGGCCGCACTTTGGATGTCCTGCTCCACGACGAGATCACCGCTCCGCTCGGGATGCACCGCACTCGCTACAACCCACCGCTCTCATGGCGCCGGGTCACCGCCGCCACCGAGGTCCAGCGCCCGCCCTGGTCCGGCCTGGACCGGGGTCTGGTGTGGGGCGCCGTCCACGACGAGAACGCGTACGCCCTCGGCGGGGTCGCGGGCCACGCGGGCGTGTTCGGCACCGCCTGGGACCTCGCGGTCCTCTCCCGCACCCTGCTCGACGGCGGGGCCTACGCGGGGCGGCGCATCCTGCGCCCCGCCTCCGTGGAACTGCTCTTCACCGACTACAACACCGCCTTCCCCGGCGACGACCACGGCCTCGGCTTCGAGCTCTACCAGCACTGGTACATGGGCGCCATGGCCACCCCGCACTCCGCCGGGCACACCGGCTTCACCGGCACCTCCCTGGTGCTGGACCCCTCCACCGACTCGTTCCTCGTCCTGCTGGGCAACTCCGTCCACCCCGTGCGGACCTGGCGGGCCGGCAGCGCGCCCCGGGTCGCCACCGGCAACCGCTTCGCCCGCGCCGTGCCGGTGCGTACGAAGCACGGCGGCGCGGCCTGGTTCTCCGGCATGGAGACCGGCGGGTCGGGCACCCTCACCCTGCCCCCGCTGGCCCCCGCGACGGCGCGCGCCCGGCTGCGCTGCGCGGTGTGGTGGGACACGGTGCCCGGCGCGGGCGCCTTCCACCTGGAGGCCTCCGCGGACGGGAGCGCCTGGGAGCCCGTCCCGTTCAGCACGGTGCGCAGTACCGGCGGCTCCCCCGAGGAGTGGCCGGCGGGCTCGGCCGGCGGCTGGTCGGGCCGCATCTGGCACCGTCTGGAGGCCCCGCTGCCCGCCTGGTCGGCGGGCCGGGAGGTCCGGCTCCGCTTCCGCCACGAGTCGACCGGCCGGTACGTGGGGCGCGGGGTGTACGTGGACGTGCTGCGGGTCGCCGAACCGGCCCGGCTGCTGTTCTCGGAGGACCGCCCGGCGGACGCGTCCCGCATCGAGGCCGTGGGCTGGGCCCGTTCGGCGGACTGACCGGGCCCCGCTCAGGCGGCCCGGCCCTCCAGCCGCTCCGCCAGCTCCTCCAGGTCGGTGAGGAACCAGGTCTGGCCGCCGCGGTTGCACTCGCGGACGAAGTCCCGCAGGGCCTCGCTGCCGTCCGTGTGCCGGGAGATGTCTCCGAGGACGACGAGGCCCACGCGGTAGGTGACGAACTTCTGGACGACGTCCCCGGCGATCCGGGTGCGCAGCCGGAAGAAGTCCTCGGCGAAGCGCCCGGCGGGTACGACCACCCACCGGGCGCCCTGCCAGGCCGCGTTGCCCACCAGGTCGAGGACGTCCCGTTCGCCCCCGATCGGCTCGCCCTCGGGGTCGCACATCAGCACCGGTACGTCGTGGATGGTCCGCAAGTCGCTCATGCGGCCCGACGCTAGGTCCTGGCGGGGCCCGGGTCGACCCCTTTTCGGGCGGCCCGGGGCCTACGCCCCGGTGCGGCGGCCCCGGTCCCGGTAGAGGTCGCGGAGCAGTGCGATCTCGGCGCCGTGGTGGAGGACCTCCTGGTTGACCCACCAGGCGATGTCGACGAAGGGCTCCTCCGCGTCGCCGCCGTGCGGGTAGGTGCAGTACCCCACGGTGTCGAGCGCGGCCTCGTCGACGCTCAGCAGCGCGCCGCGCCAGGCGTCGGCGGCCTTCGCGAAGGCGGCCACGGCTCCGTCGGCGTCGCCGATGACGGGGTGGTCGTCGCGGGTGAGGCTGCGGCTGCCCGCCGTGTGGTCGGCGCGCAGGGTCAGCATCTCCGTGAGGTGGCTCAGGCGCCAGGCGAGGGTGGTGAACGGCGGCGGCCAGGGGTGCGGGTACGAGGCCGCGTCGCGGCCCCACTCGCCGTCGGGGGCTCCGGCCAGCAGTGTCGCCCGGGCACCCGGGCCCCGCGTGCGCGGCCGCACCGACCAGCAGCCGGCCACCGGTTCCCAGAGGTACTCCTCGTCGGTCAGCGGCACCACGCGGGTGTCCGTGCCGTCTCCGCTGTCCATCACGGGGCCCGCCAGCCGGCCGGACAGCCGGGCGGCCGCGAAGTCGAACTGCCGTATCAGCGGGACGAGCCGGGGGGCGCCGCTCACTGCCCCTCCCGGATCAGGCAGAACGGGTGGCCCGCCGGGTCGGCGTAGACGCGCCAGCCCTCGGCGTCACGGGAGTCGTCGAGGAGGGCGGCGCCGAGGGCGAGCACCTGTTCCTGGGCGCGGCCGAGGTCGGCGACGGCGAGGTCCAGGTGGGCCTGCTGGGGGTGGGCGGGGTCGGGCCACTTCGGCGGGCGGTGGTCGGTGACCTGCTGGAAGCAGAGGACGGCCCCGGAGGGGGTGTGGAGCGTGGCCCAGTGGGCGTCCAGGGTCCACCGCCGGTCGGGCCGGTTGACCTCGCCGCCGAGCAACTCCCCGTAGAACTCGGCGAGCTTGAGCGGTTCCGGACAGTCGAGTACCACGCACTGCAGTTCGGCGATCATGGCGGGATCCTAGGGGATGTCCGCGAACCGGCGCCGTCCGCCCGGAGTCGCGGGGCAGGCGCCGGTTTGCGGACTTCCCCTAGGCCGGGGCGAGTACGGCGTCGAGCATCCGCCGGGCGGCGGCGGTCAGTTCGGCCGGGTCCGGGGCGGGGCGGGAGTGCGCGAGGGCGCCCGCGAGGCGGTCGTAGAGCAGGCCGTCGGTCCAGGCTGCGAGGAGTTGGGCGGACTCCTCGGGCCGGGACGCGCCGAGGGCGGCGAGGACCGTGGCGGCGCGGGCGCGGGCGGCGAGGCCCGCCTGCCGGAGCGCCGGTTCGAGTTCCGGGTTCCGGGCGGCCTCCAGGCTGAGTTCGAAGCGGGCCAGCTGCCGTTCCCGCCCCCGGGTCAGCCATTCGTGCAGCAGCGTCCCGAGCATCCGCGAGGCCGCGTCCCGGTCCGCCGGGGCCCGCGGGGGGCCGTCCGCCGCGTCGCCGTCGAGGTCGGCGAGGTCCAGCTCGGCCAGCCGCCGGTAGCAGGCGCCGATGAGCGCGGTCCGGGTGCGGAAGTAGTACGAGGTGCTGCCCGCCGGGAGCGCGGCGGCGCCGTCGACGGCCCGGTGGGTGAGGCCCCGCAGTCCGCCGGCGGCGACGAGGGCGATGGCGGTGTCCGCGATCAGCGTCCGGCGGTCGGCGGCGGGGAGCGGGGTTTCCGGGGTGGACATGCAGCAACTCTACAGCTGTAGAGTGCAGAGCGAGCAGCCCTCTACACCTGTAGAGGCTCCCCGAGAAAGGCAGGAGGCCGTGCCATGCCCGAAACCCAGCGCCACGCCGTCGTCGCCGGTGCCGGCATCGGCGGTCTGACCGCCGCCCTGGCCCTGCACCGCCAGGGATGGCGGGTCACCGTGTGCGAGCGGGCGGCCGCCCCGACCGCCGTCGGCGCGGGGATCGTCCTCGCCCCCAACGCCCTGCGCGCCTTCGACGCCATCGGCTTCGACGCCACCCGGGCCGCGGGCCGGGCCGTCCCGGCCTCGATGGGCCTGCGCCGCCCCGGCGGCACCCGGCTGGCCCGCGCCGACACCGCCGCGCTCGCCGCCCGCTACGGCCGGCCCCCGCTCGCCGTGCACCGCGCGGACCTCACCGCCGCCCTCGCGGCGGCGCTGCCCGAGGGCGCCCTGCGGTACGGGGCCGAGGTCACCGCCGTCGAGGAGGACGGCGCCCGCGCGGTGGCCCGTACCGCCGCCGGGGAGCTCCACGCCGACGCCGTCGTGGCCGCCGACGGCATCCACAGCCCGCTGCGCCGCCGCCGCTTCCCGGACCACCCGGGCCTGCACTACAGCGGGGAGACGGCCTGGCGGACCGTGCTGCCTTCGGGCCCGGCGGCCGAAGCGGCCGAGACCTGGGGCCGGGGAGAGCGCTTCGGGACGGTCCCGCTCGCCGACGGGCGGGTCTACCTGTACGCCACCGCCGTCGTCCCCGAGGGGTACCGGCCCGCGGACGTCCGCGCCGAGCTGCTGCGGCGGTTCGGCACCTGGCACGACCCGGTCCCCGCCCTGCTGGACCGGATCGACCCGGAGGCGGTGCTCCAGCACGACCTGTACGACCTGGCCGGGCCGCTCCCCCGGCTGCACGACGGCCGCACCGCGTGGATCGGGGACGCCGCGCACGCCATGACGCCCAACCTCGGCCAGGGCGGCTGCCAGGCCGTCGAGGACGCCGTGGTCCTGGCCCACCTGCTCGGCGGGCCGGACGTACCGGCCGCCCTCGCCGCCTACACCCGGGCCAGGCTCGCCCGTACCGACGCCATCCGGATCCGGGCCCGCCGGATGGGCCGGGTGGCCGCCCTCACCCACCCGCTGGCCGTGGCCGCCCGCGACCTCGCCTTCCGGGTCACCCCCGCGAGCGCGACGCGGCGCGCGCTGGACGACCTCTTCGGCGGCTTCACCCTTCCGGCCGAACAGGCCGGGAACGCGGTCCGCGGCCCGGGGCGTTGAGCCCGGTCATCGACGAGTACCGGGCCAGGACGGACCGCGAGATCCCGGTCGTGGTCATCGAGCCCGCCTGACGAGGGCCCGCCTGACGGGGTGGTCCCGCCCGACGGGGCCGCTGACGGGCCCGCTGACGGAGCCCCGGTCCGCGCCGGGGCACGGCTGCTCAGCGGCGCTCCAGGACCGCCATCGCCGCGTTGTGCCCCGGGATGCCGCTGACCCCGCCGCCGCGGACCGCCCCCGCGCCGCACAGCAGGACGTTGCGGTGGGCGGTCTCCACGCCCCAGCGGCCCGCCTCCTGCCCGTCGGCGTAGGGCCAGGACAGGTCCCGGTGGAAGATGTGCCCGCCGGGCAGCCGCAGTTCGCGCTCCAGGTCCGGCGGGGTCTTGGCCTCGATGCAGGGGCGGCCGTCCCCGTCGAAGGCCAGGCAGTCGGTGAGCGGCTCGTCCAGGTGGGCGTCCAGCTGGGCCAGGGTGGCGGTCAGCAGCACCTCGCGGGCCTGCCGGTTGTCCTTCTCGAAGAGCCGTGCCGGGGTGTGCAGCCCGAAGAGGGTGAGCGTCTGGTAGCCCTGCCCGGCGAGTTCCGGCCCGAGGATCGAGGGGTCGGCCAGCGAGTGGCAGTAGATCTCCGAGGGCGGGACGGACGGCAGTTCCCCCGCGGCCGCCTCACCGTGGGCGCGCCTGAGCTCCTCGTACCCCTCGGCGATGTGGAAGGTGCCGCCGAAGGCCTCGCGGGGGTCGACGGAGGCGTCGCGCAGCCGGGGCAGCCGGCTCAGCAGCATGTTCACCTTGAACTGGGCCCCCTCCGGGGCCGGGCCCGCGTCGCCCGGGTCCTCGCCGAGGAGTTCGGCCAGGGCCCGCGGGGAGGCGTTGACCAGGACGTCCCGGCCGACGACGGCGCCCTCGCCGGTCGCCGTGCGGAAGGTGACCTCGGCGGGGGCGGTTCCGTCGGTGTGGATGCGCAGGGCCTCGTGCCCGGTGGCGATCTCCGCGCCGGCCGCCCGGGCGGCTCCGGCGAGCGCGTCGGTGAGGGCTCCCATGCCGCCCACGGGCACGTCCCAGTCGCCGGTGCCGCCGCCGATGACGTGGTAGAGGAAGCATCGGTTCTGGACGAGTGAGGGGTCGTCGGCGTCGGCGAAGGTGCCGATCAGGCCGTCGGTGAGGACCACGCCCCGGACCAGGTCGTCGGCGAACCGCCGCTCCACCGCCCGGCCGAGCGGCTCCTCGAACAGCATCCGCCAGGCCTCCTCGTCGTCGATCCGGGCCCGCAGTTCCGTACGGGTGGGCAGCGGTTCGGTGAGGGTGGGGAAGACCTTGCGGGCGAGCCGGCCGGTGGTCCCGTAGAAGGCCCGCCAGGCCTCGTACTCCCGGTCGGAACCGGTCAGTTCCGCGAAGGACCCGCGGGTGCGGTCCTCGCCGCCGCCGACGAGGAGACCGCCGGGGCGGCCCCCGCGCTCGTAGGGGGTGTACGAGGAGACCGTGCGCCGGCGCACCTCGAACCGCAGCCCCAGGTCGCGGACGATCTTCGCGGGGAGCAGGGAGACGAGGTAGGAGTAGCGCGAGAGGCGGGCGTCGACGCCCGCGAAGGGCCGGGTGGAGACGGCGGCCCCGCCGGTGTGGCCGAGCCGTTCGAGGACCAGCACCGAGCGGCCGGCGCGGGCCAGGTAGGCGGCGGCGACGAGGCCGTTGTGGCCGCCTCCCACGATCACCGCGTCGTACACGTCCTGCGCGAAGCCCCGGGAGCCTGAGTTGGCGGTCATGGCTCTTGGTAGCACACCTGGCCGAGCCGCTCCAGACAGTGCGCCTCGTCGGCGTGGGCGAGGACCGTGTCGGGGTGCTCGTCGCCGAGGGAGCGTTCGCGGATGCCGGACAGGTCCCGGTATATGGGCAGCGCCTCGTCCCAGCGGCCGAGCCGGCCCAGACCGACGGCGAGTTCCCGGCGGCTGACCAGGGTGTCGGGGTGTTCGGCGCCGAGGACCCCGGCGCGGAGCCGGCCGACCTCGCGGGCCTCGGCGACGGCCTCCTCCCAGCGTTCGAGGCGGCCCAGGTTGACCCCGAGGACGTGCCGGGCGCGCAGGGTCTCCGGGTCGCGGGCTCCGTAGGCCCGGGTGCGGTCGCGGACCAGGGAGCGGAACGTGTCGAGGGCCTCGGCGGAGCGGCCGGTGCGGCCCAGCGCGATGCCGGTCTCGTAGCGGGCGGCGAGGGAGTCGGGGTGGTCGCGGCCGAGCACCCGGTGCCGGGCGGCGGCGACCTGGCGGAAGCCGGTCAGCGCCTCCTGCCAGCGGCCGAGCCGGCCCAGGGAGTACGCGGCCTCGTAGCGGCTCTGCAGGGTGTCGGCGTGCTCGGGCCCGAGCACGGCGGCGCGGTCGGCCGCCACCTCGGCGGCGGTGGCGTGGGCCTCGGCGTGCCGGCCGAGGGCGCTCAGGGCGCAGGCGAGGCTGTGGCGGCAGCGCAGGGTGTCGGGGTGGAGCGGGCCGGCGGTGCGGACGCGGGCGGCGAGGACCGCGCGGTACATCTCGTACGCCTCTCCGTGCCGGCCGAGGCGGCCGAGTTCGTACGCCTCCTCCTGGCAGGCGGCGAGGGTCTCCGCGTGGTCGGGGCCGAGCACCCGGGCCCGCCCCTGGGCGACGGCCACGTACACGGCGAGGGCCTCCTCGGGCCGGCCGGCCCGGCTGAGGGCGAACGCGCGGGTGTGCCCGGCGGCGAGTTCGTCGGGCTCCCCGGCGGGCGGGGTGCCGAGCGCGAGGCCGTAGGCGGCGGTGAGCCGGGGGTCCTCGGCGGGGGCGGGGCGGGTGATGCGGTGTTCGCCGGAGGCGGGGAAGGCACCGGGGACGTACCCCCGGGCGGGGGCGGAGCCGCCAGGGACGTCCCCCTGGGCGGAGACCGAACCGCCAGGGACGTCCCCCTGGGCGGAGACCCAACCTCCGGGGCCGTGCCCCGGGCCGGGGAAGGGGCCGGGGCCGTGCCCCGGGCCGGAACCGGCGGCGGCCGGGGCCGGGCGGGCCGCCGTCCAGGAGCCGGTCAGCAGGGCCCACTCCCCGCTGGCGGGGCGGGCGTCCACCCCGGCCTTGCGCCCGGCGGTCATCCCCTCGGCCCAGGCCGGCAGCGGGGGCTGCGCGGCGGGCCGCCCGCCGGGGCCGAAACGGGCCTCGACCAGGCGGCGGTGCAGGTGGCGGGCGTCGCCGGGGCGGTCCTCGGGCCGCTTGGCCAGCAGGTCCAGCACGAGCTGCTCGAAGTAGCCGGGCAGCTCGGGCCGGTGGTCGCGCAGCGGTACGGGCGCGGTGTCGCGGTGGCCGACCAGCACGGACCACGAGTCGCCGAGGTCGAAGGGCGGGGCTCCGGTGGCGATCTCGTAGAGGACGCAGCCGAGGGAGTAGAGGTCGCTGCGGTGGTCGACCTCGCCGCCCGCGATCTGCTCGGGCGACATGTAGTGCGGGGTGCCCATGGCCATGCCGCCGCCGGTGAGCTTGGCGGTGAAGCCGATGTCGTGGGCGAGGCGGGCGATGCCGAAGTCGCAGATCTTCACCGTGCCGTCGGTGAGCCGCATGATGTTGGCGGGCTTGAGGTCCCGGTGGACGACGCCCTGGTCGTGGGTGTAGCCGAGGGCGGCGGCCATCTGCTCGGCGATGTCGAGGACCACGTCGACGGGGAGCGGGCGCGCCTCGTTCTCCTCCATGAGCTGGCTGAGGTTGCGGCCCTCCAGGAGTTCCATGACCAGGTAGAGGGGGCCGCCGGAGGCGCTGTCGTCGCCGAAGTCGTGCACGACGGTGACGCCCCGGTGCTGGAGCGAGGCGGCGACCCGCGCCTCGCGCCGGAAGCGCTCGCGCAGGACCTGGGTGAAGTGGGCGTCCTGTTCGGCGCCGACCGGCTTGAGGCACTTCACGGCGACCTGCCGGCCCAGCGACTCGTCGCGGGCGCGCCACACCTCGCCCATGCCGCCGCGCCCGATCAGATCGAGTGACCGGTACCGGCCCTGGATCAGTCTGGACTCCGCCATGTCTTAAAGCCGCCCCCGTCGTCGTGCCGCGCCCTCCCCGGCCGGTCCAGTATGGCCGCTGATTTTCGCAGTGTGTACGCGGAAGGGCGACTGCCGGGCCCCGGTCGGCGCATCGCTTTCAAGATGTGACCTGGAGGCAGCCGCCAGCGTAGACCTGCGGGAATGGTGTGCGGCGAGCGACCCGTGGGACGCGGGCGGCGGGTGGGCGCGGACGGGCCCCGGGGTTCCCGCCCCGGCGGGGGTCAGCCCAGCCGTGAGACGTGGTACTGGCGGATCCGCCAACCGGCCCCGGTGTGCTGGGCGATGACCGAGAGGCGGACGGGGAGCGGGGCGCCGGCGGGGTCCTGGGGGGTGGGTGTCCGGAAGGTGACGGTGGCGAACCCGGCGAGGGCCTCGGCGGCGAGGGGGCGGGAGTGCAGGACCTCCACGGCGGCGGTGGTGCCGGGCGGGACGTTCTCGTAGTAGGTCCGTATCTCCGCGCGGCCGTTCAGCAACCGGGGGGAGAGTCCCTGGAAGAGGGCGTCCTCGGCGAAGAGGGCGACGACGTCGTCCACGCGGCGGGCGTCGAAGGCCGTACGCCACTCCTCCAGGATGTCCGCCAGTACCCCGTATCCGTTCGACATGCGCCCGCTACCTCCGGTTCCATGGTCAATACCTTGTTAAGACACCATGTTGGCAGCCTAAGTACCGATACCGGCTACTTTTCCAAGTGCATAATTAGGTCATGCAGGATCATGCAAGTCAGTACCCGGGGGAATGTTGTGAACGTGACGACTCTGCAGAGGGGGGCGGCGTATGCGGTGAGGGCCTGACCGTCTACCGCAAGGCCGTGGTGAAGGGGTGCACGCCCAGGGAGGGGGCACCCGCCTGTCTCCTGCGGATGGGGCTGCTCGTCGCCCCGCCGGACGACCCGACCGTCCTCGTGCCCGTGGCGCCGGACGTGGCCAAGGCCGAACTGGTCCGGCCCATCGAGCAGTCGCTGGAGAAGCAGCGGCTGGACGCGCACGCCATCGCGGGCAGCTTCGTACCGGTGGCCGCCATCTACACCGCCGCCAAACGCGAACACACCGGCTGGGCCACCGCGATCGACGGGGAGAGGGTGGTCCACTCCACGCTGGCGCACGCGGTCCGCGAGTGCCGGGAGGAGCTGATGACCGTACAGCCGGGCGGCGCGCGCGTCTCCTACGACCTGGACGAGCTCGAACACGTCCGCGGCACCGCCCGGCACCGCACCCTCTACCCGCACGCGGTCCGGACCCACGCGGCCACGCTGCGCCACATCGAGCGGCTCACCGAGGCCGGCTGCGAGGTCCGCACCCTCGACCACGTCTTCGACCGCCTCATCGTCATCGACCGGGCCGTCGCCTACGTCCCGGGTCCCGGCGAGGCCCGGACCTCGGTACTGGAGATCAGGCAGCCCTCCATCGTCTCCTTCCTCGTGCAGGTCTTCGAGGAGGCCTGGGAACGGGGTTCGACCATCGACCCCGGCGCCTCCCGCACCGTGGAGCCCGACATCGCGGACGAGATCCAGCGGGCCGTGATGCGCCTGCTGGTGGCCGGCTACACGGACGAGGCCATCGCCCGCCGGCTCGGCACCAGCCGGCGGACCGTCGCCGCGCACGTGAGCCGGATCGCCGCCACCCTGCAGAGCCGCAGCCGCGCCCAGCTCGGCTACCTCATCGCCACCAGCGGGCTGCTGCCCATGGACGAGCACACCGAGACGGACTGCGGCCCGCTGTCGGCCTGACCCCCGCCCCTTCGAGCACCCGCACGCCCGGCCGGGAACCTCCCGGCCGGGCCCGCCGTGCGTCAGCCCGGGTTCCGGGGTGCGCGCAGGGCCCGTACGCCGGCCACCGCCAGCAGCACCAGGACCAGCAGGGTCGACCATCCGAGCTGGCCCCGCGCCTCCGGGTCGAGGGCCATCAGCACCAGCACGGCCACGATGCCGGCCGCCGCCAGCCACGACAGGTACGGGAAGCCTCGCATCCGCACCACCAGCAGGTGCGGGGACTCCCGCTCCAGCCGGCGGCGCAGCACCAGATGGGCGGCCGCGACGGTCAGCCACATGTACAGCATGGAACCGCCCATGGCCTTCGCCAGGAACGGCAGGATCCGCTCCGGCCAGCGGTGGTCGAGGGCGATCGCGACGAAGCCGAAGGCCGCCGACGCGGCGACGGCCAGGCGCGGCGCGCCCCGGGAGGAGGTGCGCAGCAGGGCCTTGGGGGCTTCGCCGCGGGCGGCGAGCGAGTGGGCCATGCGGGAGGCGCCGTACAGGTTGGCGTTCATCGCGGACAGCAGGGCGATGAGCACGACGACCTCGATCAGCCGCCCGGCGCCGGGGATCCCGAGCCGGTCGAGGACGGCGACGTACGGGCTGCGGCCGGGGGTGGCCGCGTCCCAGGGCAGCAGGGTGACGATGACCGCCATCGAGCCGAGGTAGAAGAGGCTGATCCGCCAGATCGCGCTGCTGACCGCCTTGGTGACGGAGCGGGCGGGGTCGCCGGACTCGGCGGCGGCCATGGTGACCACCTCCATGCCGCCGAAGGCGAAGACCACCGTCAGCAGCCCGGCGACGACGCTGTCCCAGCCCTGTGGGAGGAAGCCGCCGCGGCCGGTCAGGTTGTCCATCCCGGGCGCCTCGACCCCGGGCACGGCCCCGCAGACGGCGGCGACGCCGAGGGCGAGGAAGGCGATGATCGCGGCGACCTTGATGCCCGCGAACCAGAACTCGGCCTCCCCGAACGAGGAGACCGAGAGCATGTTGGACTGGGTGAAGACGGCCAGTGCCACGAAGGCGATCGCCCACTGCGGTACTGCCGGCATCCACTGGTGCAGGATCGTCGCGGCGGCGATCAGCTCGATGGCGATCGCGATGACGGTCACCGCCCAGTAGAGCCAGCCCGCGGTGAAGCCGGCCCAGCGGCCGAGGGCCCGTTCCGCGTAGACGGAGAACGAGCCGCTGGCGGGCATGGCGGCGGCCATCTCGCCGAGCATCCGCATGACCAGCAGGGCCAGGGTGGCGGCGAGGGCGTACGACAGGATGATGGCCGGGCCCGCGATCCGCAGGCCGGTGCCGGAGCCGACGAACAGCCCGGCTCCGATGACGCCGCCGAGGGCCAGCATGGTCAGGTGGCGGGGGCGCAGGGCGCCCGCGAGTTCCCCGTCGGCGGGGGCGGGCGCCGTGGGCGTTCGTGGTGTCTGGGTGAGTGGAGCGGGCATGTGCGGTTTCCCCCGTGGGCAGAGGCGCGCGGGGCCGGCGTCCGTGGCGCCGGCCCCGCGTCACCGTGCGGGTCAAGAAGAGACGCGCTGGAGCGTCGCGGTGTGCAGTTCTCCGGCGCGGCCGCCGTCGGGGGTGCCGTACGTCCAGTAGACGCTGACGGTGCCGTGGCCGAGGTCCATGACGTGGCTGACGGTCATGCCGGAGGCCTCGACCCAGTTGACGAAGTAGAGGCCCTCGCCGACGGCGCGGACGGAGAGCTTCTCCTGGCCGCTGCGGCCGGCCATCGGGCCTTCCAGGGCGGTCCAGTCCAGGGTGGTGCCGTCGGCGGAGTAGGAGTTGCGCAGGACGGCGCCGTTGTCGAGCGTCAGGACGTACGTGTGGCCGGCGAAGGCGGGGACGGAGGAGGTCGCCGGGGCGGCGGCCACCGGGGTGCCGGCCGGGGCGGGGGCCGGGGCCGCCGCCTGGGCGGAGGGGGCGGCGGCGAGGGCGATGAGGGCGGCGGCGGCGAGGGCCGGGACGGTGGTGCGGAGGCGCATGGCGGTTCCTTCTCTGTGGTGGTGACGGGTTCGTCGGTGGTGCCGGGGTGCGGGCAGCGGGCGCGCGGGGCGCGTCACTGCGCGTACTGGTAGAAGCGGGTGTGGTCGAGGAGTTCCGAGGGCCGCACCTGCCACGGGGACATCGGCTCGTCGAGGCTGATGACGCGGCCGTGCTGGGGGTCGGAGGCGGGCAGCGGCCGGCGGGGCTCGTAGACCGCGCCGGGGTGCTCGCGCTGCCAGCGGGCCCAGATGAGGTCGATGAAGGTGTGGTGGAGCCAGAAGACCGGGTCGTTGGGCGAGGTCCCGCCGGTCATCTGGCCGCCGACCCACAGGTGGACCCGGTTGTGGTTGTGCCAGCCCTCCTTCTCCCCGACGGTCCAGCCCTCGACCTTGTTGCGGAAGCCGGCGGTGGTGGAAGTGGAGTCCCAGGGGGCGGAGTCGTAGACCGGGTCGTCGATCGCCCACGCCAGTTCGGCGGGCGTGGGGAGGGCGACCGGGTCGGCGGGGCGGCCGAAGTCGCGCATGAGGTACTTCTCCTCGGTGACGCCCACGTTGACCGGCCAGTCGCCCCGGTCGAAGGCGAACGGGCCCGTCATCACCCGGTGGTCGCCGGGGCGGCCGTTGCCGCCGAGGAAGTCGTCGGTCCACGGGCCGGCGGTGGGCGACTGGTCGGTGGTCCAGTCCCAGTAGGGCAGGGTCACCTTCGGGTCCACCTGCTGGAGGGCACGTTCGAACTCCAGCAGGTACTGGCGGTGCCAGGGGAAGAAGGAGGGGGACATGTGGCCCACCCGCTGGCCGCCCTCGCCGTCGGAGACGAAGTACTGGCCGTGCAGCCGGACGAACTCGTCGTAGACGCCGCGTCGTTTGACCTCCAGGAGGGCCGCGACGAACCTCGCGCGCTCGCCTGCGTCCAGGTCCTTCTGGTTCTTGCGCGTGTACACGTGTGCTTGTTCCTCGATCTTTCGAAGCCCGTCGGGACGTCAGTGGTGGTGCAGCCGGGCCGTCGAGAGCTGGGCGGTGCCGATCTCGTCGACCGCGGCCCGCGCCACCTCCAGCGGCGTGGGGAAGGACTGGTAGTGGTTGACCAGGCTCAGGTAGCTGCCGTCGGCGCGGCGCATGACGTGCAGCGGGCGGCCGTCGATGCTGATCTCGATGCCGGGCCCGGAGGCCGGGGCGGAAGCGGTCCGGGCGGACGCGGTCCGGGCGGAGGCCTGGCTCACGGCCACCGGGCCGCCCTGGATGCGCCGTCCCCGGTAGACCTCGTCGAAGGAGCCCGGGAGCGGGCCCTGTCCGGCGGCCGTGCCGGTCCCGGCGGGGGCCTCGGGGCGGGAGGGGTCGGCCAGGACGATCGGGGCCACGGCGGCGCTGGTGCCGACGACCACGGCCGTGGTCAGGGCGGCCCGCATCATGTCCCTGCGGGTGATCGTGTTCACGCGTGCTGCTCCTGGGGTGCGGTGGCCGGGGCGGCGGCCGGGGCGGTGATGTCCTGGACGACCGCCCGGACTATGTCGTCGGCCCGTTCGAGGACGGAGGGCATGCCGGAGGTGAAGAAGAGCGTCCCGGCGCCCATGTCGCCGATGGCGTGCATCCGGCGGTGGGCCCGGCCGCCGCCCACGGCCCGGCTGGTGGAGGGCTCGATGTGCAGGCCGCCGTAGGGGTGGTACTCGCCGATGCCGTCCTCGACGAGGGAGTCGACGAACGGGCGGGCCTGGGCGGGGACCCGGTGGGAGGGCGCGCTGACGGCGTTGACGACGACGTCGCTCTCGTACTCGCCGCCGTCGGCCGCGATGTGGAACCCGGCGCCGTCCAGCGGCTTGACGTTCCACAGGCCGCGCAGGACGCGCAGCCCGCCGCTCGCGTGCAGTTCCAGCAGCTTGCGGGCGTTGGCCGGGGGCATCGGGCAGCACAGGCTCATCACGGCCCGGTAGTGGTGCTCCCGGATGAAGTCCTGGTCGGCGGTGCGCAGCAGGGTCCAGGCGTCGGGGCCGCTCTCGGGGACGGCGTGCTGCATGACCCGCATGCCGGTGTCGGCCTCGTCGATGCGGTCGTACTGGCGGCGCAGCCGCTCCATCGGGGGTTCCCCGCCGAGGGAGGTCAGTTCGGCGACCACCGCGGAGGGATCGGCGCCGTGTTCGGCCAGCTCCCGTTCCAGCAGCTCCAGTACGTCGTCCAGGCCGAGCCGGCCGTCGTGGCCGGCGGCGGCACGGGCGTGCAGGGCGGCGGGGGTGAAGTGCCGGATCTCGGGGAAGACGGGCCGCTGGCGCACGGCCGGGAGGGCGCCGTTGCGGGAGGCCATGGTGATCCGGCCGCGATGGCCGCGGGCGGCGAGGGAGACCACGGTGTCCACGGCGGCGAGACCGGTGCCGAGGACGGTGACGTCCGCGTCGGCGGGGATCGCGGCGACCGTGTCGCGCAGCGGGTAGGGGTCGCCGAAGTAGCCCGTGTTCCCGGCGAGTTCGTAGTGGTCGGCGGGACGGCCGGCGCCGACCGCGCAGATGACGTAGTCGAAGGTGTGCGTACGGCCATCGCCGGTGGTCAGCACGACCTCCTCGCCGGCCTCGCGGGCGGCGACGACCGCGTCGCGGACGATGCCGACGGGCCAGCCGCCGAGGGAGAGTTCGCCGACGGCGTTCTCGGCGGTGCGTTCCAGGTAGGAGCCGAAGACGTGGCGGGGCGGGAAGTGGCCGTCGGCGGCGTAGTCGCCCTGGCCGTAGGGGAGTCCGGAGGCGCGCAGCCAGTCGAGGAAGTCGTCGGGGGCGCCGGTGCGGGCGCTCATCTCGGCCGGGATGATGTTGGCGAGGACGGCGTCGGCGTCGTGCTGGTAGGCGCGGCCGCGCCAGAGGTTGCCGGAGGGTTCGAAGACGGTGACCGAGCCCCGGCCGCGGCCCTGGGTGCGGGAGAGCCGGTCCAGCAGGCAGACGGCCGCGGCCCCTCCGCCGACCAGGCCGATGCGCGTCGGCGGGCGGTCGTTCGTGTCGGTGGTCATGGTCGGCCTTTCGTGGAGAGGAGTCGGCGAGAGGGGCCGGCCCGTCAGTGCGCGGCGGCGGGCTGGGGCTCGGCGGCGGGGGCCGCGGGCGCGGCCGCGGGGCGGCGGCGGGAGCTCGCGTAGAGCAGGCCGAGGCCGATCAGCGCCCAGACGGCGAGCACCAGGACCGGTCCTGCCGCGCCGGCGCCGTCGAAGGGGCCGGAGGTGCGCAGCAGGGTGGCCGCGGCGCCGGCCGGGAGGAACTGGCCGATGGCGCCCAGCGGCTGGGGCAGCATCTCGGGGGCCGAGGCCAGTCCGGAGAGCGGGTTGCCCACGACGAACATCAGGACGGCGCCGACGGCTATGCCGGGCGGGCCGACGAGCGAGCCGAGGCCGGTGATGACGGAGACCATGGCCAGTTCGAGCAGGGCCACGATCGCGGCGTTGACGAAGTAGTTGCCGGGTGCCACTCCGCTGAGGTGCGTCAGCATGAGGGAGCTGAGGAGGCCGGAGGCGATGGCGAAGCCGATGACGCCGAGGAACTTGGCGCCGGCGGCGCGCACCTTGAGGACGAAGAGCAGGGCGGCGATCACGGCGGTGATCAGCAGGGGCAGGAAGCCCATGGTCAGGCCGGCGCCGTGCGGGTCGTCGGAGTCGGCGGGCACCACGTCGGTGACGAGCACGGGGCCGCCGGCGAGTTCCTGCGCCTGCCCGGTGAGCGTCTGGGCGACGGTGGGCGAGGCGGCCGAGGCCAGGCGCAGTTCGAGTCCGCCGGCGGTGGGCAGCAGGGCCCCGTACGCCTTGCGGTCGCGCAGGGCGGCGTCGGCCTCCTCCACTCCGGCGGCGGTCTCGATCGCGTAGGCGCCGGGGGCGGCTTCGCGGAGCCGGTCGGCGAGCTGTCCGGCGCCCTGCGGGGCGCCGGGTGCGGCCACGACGAGCACGGGCAGGTCCCGGGGTGCGGCGTGGGACGCCGACCAGGAGAACCAGCCGCCGATCACGAACTGCACGATCGCGACGATGACGAGGATGGTGCGCGCTTCCGCGCGCGGTGAGGCGGTTGAGCTCATGACTGCTTCCTGGGATCCGGTGCGGCCGGGGGGCGTGGGGGCGCGGGCGGTCCTACTCGTCGAGCAGGTCCGGCTGTTCGGCCGTGATCTCGTCCCACATGATCTGGAAGCTGTAGCGGCCGAGCTGTTCGTCGCCGAAGCCGTCGCGGGCCAGCAGGGCCTGCTCGTGGGACATCGGGACGGGGCGCCCGGCGGAGAGGGCGAGCAGCTGGACCTGGGCGCAGCTCTCGTAGGTGAAGAACCAGTGGACGGCCTCTTCCAGGGAGCCGCCGACGGTGATCAGGCCGTGGTGGCGCAGCAGCATGGCGCGCTTGGCGCCGAGGCGGTCGGCGATGTCCTGGCCGTGCTCGATCTTGATGGCCGGGCCGTCGTAGTCCCCGTACAGCACCTGGTCCTGGTAGAAGGCGGCGGATTCCTGGTCGTAGGGCTCCAGGAGGCGTTCCAGGGCGCCGAGGGCGCGGGCGTGGACGGTGTGGCCGTGCGCGATGGCGTTGGCCTCGGGGCGCTCGTGGATCTTGGAGTGGATGGTGAAGGCGCTCGGGTTGACCTTGCCGGTGCCGTCGACGACGCGGCCGGCCGCGTCGACGCGGATCAGGTCGGCCACCCGGACGCGGTTGAAGGAGACGCCGAACGGGTTGACCCAGAAGGTGTCCAGGTCCTCGGGGTCGCGGACCGAGATGTGGCCGGAGATCCCCTCGGCGTAGCCCGCCTTGCCGAACAGGCGCATGGCGGCGGCCAGTCGCTGCTTGCGGTGGCGGCGCTCGTCGTCGGCGGAGGCGAACACCGGGTCGGCCGGGATCGGCAGGCCGGTGTGGGTGTCGGCGAGGAAGGCCTCGGGTGCGGTGGTCTCGGGTGCGATGGCTTCGGGTGCGGTGGTGGACACGTCGGATCTCCTGGAAGGTCGGATTCGGGCCCGCCCGTCCCCGTCTCCCCCACCCGCGCCAGGGCAGCGCGAAGCCCGCTGCGGGTAGGGGGGATTGCGCCGAAACCCCTGGTCAGTCGGGGTGTTACGGCCGGGAGGGCGTCAGCTCCTGCACCTGAATCCTGTCCCACGGAGGGGTGTTTTTTCGGCCTCCAGCGGCTCCGCACGGCTTCATAAGCGTGCGTTTCACCTTTGCGCAGCGGGCCTGATTACGGGCATAGCGGCACAGACCACCCATCGGTGGTCCGCGCCGGGGCCGGCGCCGGGGTCAGGCCGGCCCGTCGGGGCCGGTCCAGTCGAAGGTGATGTGCTTGCTGGACTGGCCTTCCCTGCTCCAGTGGAAGCCGAAGGCGTCGGCGCGGTCCGCGGTGGCGCGGCCCCAGGTGGCGACCTGCCCCGGTCCGGTCTCGCAGCCGGGCAGGTTCGTGGACTGGACCCGTGCGCCCTCCGGGGTGGTGGGGCCGGTGAGGGCCGTCGCGGCGGCCTCGACCCGGCCGGGGACGGTGGCCCGCCAGCCGCCGAGGTCCTCGTCGACCTCGATGTGGATCGGCGCGAAGTCCATGCCCCGCATCTCCGCGTTCATCATGGCCACCATCTCGGCGGGCCAGCTGCCCGCCTGGCCCCCGAAGATCATCTGGAGCGCCTGGCGCTGGCCGTCGTCGGCACGTTCGTCGAGGAAGACCGCCGCGTAGGTGTCGCTGTGCTCCGCCCACACGTTCCCGACGAAGGAACCGAGCATCAGGACGTTCAGGCCGTCCAGCACCACCTCGCCGTAGTTGCCCTCGCGGATGTGCCAGGCGAGGACCCCGTCGCATTCGCCGTAGGTGGGCCGCTGGGCGAAGGAACAGGGGCAGGGGACGTCGCACCTGCACGTGTCGAACCAGTCCCCGGCCGCGTGCCATGCCGGGACGGTGGCTGTGGCTGTGGTCTCGGACATCTCATCGCCTCCACGTGACCCCGCGCCGCGCGGCGGGACGCACATGGCCGGCGGTTCCCCGGCGGACATCGCCGGGGCGGTCGGCGGCGCGGGCCATCAGCTCGATTCTCCTCCCATGTCCCCCATCGGGTCCATGTCGCCCATCGGCGCGTCCTGGAGGCCGGGGAGCAGCCACTCCTGGAAGGGGGCGAGGACCGCGAGGACGAGGAAGGCGATGCCGACGGCCCGGGCCAGCCAGGGGCCCCGGCTCCAGAGCTTCTCCAGGAAGATCACCACGGCCACGGCCGCCATCGCGGCCAGGTTCATCACTCCGAGCGGGACCAGCACGATCATCAGGCCCCAGCAGCAGCCGACGCAGTAGAGGCCGTGGTGGGCGCCGACCCGCAGGTCCTTCGCCCACCGCCGGTAGCGCGCGTACCGGGCGAGCTGGAACATCGGGTTGCGGCAGTGCCGCAGGCAGACCCGCTTCAGCGGTCCGAACTGCTGGAGCCCGGCGAGGAGGAAGGCCCCGGCGCCGATCCAGCGCGCGACGCCGGGGCTGCCGCCGACCAGGCGCCCGGTCACCGCCAGCACCCCGTAGACCAGCAGTCCGAAGGCGGTCCAGGCCAGCAGGTAGCCGCTCACGAAGGCGGTGGTGCGCAGCACCCGGGCGGGGCCCGCCGAGTGGCGGCCGATCGCGCGGACCCAGGTGATGGCCACGGGCGCCACCGACGGCAGCATCATCGCCGCCATCATGACCACCCACAGCGCCAGGAAGAGCGGCGGCGCCAGGCCCATGGTTCCGCTCCCCACGGGCATCCGCCGGGACTGGCCGACGGTGACCGCCCAGGCGAGTACGGCGATCAGCACCATCAGCGTCCAGCCGGCCGCCAGCTCGCGCCGGGGCAGCAGGACGGCGGGCGGGGCCGGCGCGGTCGCGCCGGGGCGCGGGTGCGGCATGGTGCGCCTCCCGGGGGCGCGGTGGCCCGAGGACCCCTCCAGCTCAGCACAGAACCGGCGGCCCGGCGATCCAGGCCCCCTCAGCTAACATGTTCGAGCCAACACTGACCGGTTGAAATATGAACATCGGCTGAAAATTGATACCTGAGGAACCACGAGCGCTTCCGCGCACGAGCACCGCGACCGCGTCCGGGATCCTGCGCCGGCCAGGCGTCCTCCTGTGGGCGGCCGTGGGCCTGACCGGCCTCGGGTTCCTCGTCGCCCTGGAGATCGCCGCGCGCCACTACGGCGTGGCGGGTCCGATCGTCAGCCAGGCGCGGGAGGCCGTCTTCGCCCCCCGGTCGGGCACCGTGCTGTACGCGAGCATGGCGTTGATGATGGTCGTGCTCACCTGGCGGGAGCGGTTCGTCGCGCTCGGCGCCGCGGTCGGCCTCGACCTGGTCTTCTGGCTCGTGAGGTCGGCGGTCGGTGCCGAGAACATGGTCGGCAGCGGCGCCCTGTGGGTGACCCTGGGCTGCGGCGTCTTCGCCCTCGTGCGCCGCACCGGAGCGGAACGCGCGCTGCTGCTGAAGGGCGTCGCCCTGGCCCTGCTGCTGGTCGCCGGCCGCAAGACCGGCTACACCTGGCTGCTGATCACGTCGAAGACCCGCCCCATGGTCCTCGACCAGTACGTGGCGACCGCCGACCACGCGCTCGGCAACCCCTCGTGGGTGGCCGGCCGGATCGTGGAGGCCACCGGCACCGTCGGCCACCACGTCCTGGAATGGGTCTACATCCAGCTCGCGGTGGGCGCCGTCCTCGTCGCCCTGTACCAGCTGCGCAACGTGGCGTCCGAGCGCCGCTTCCCGGCCCACCACCTGGTGCGCACGTTCCTGGTCGTCGGCCTGCTCGGGCCTGGCATCTACATGGCCTTCCCGGTGGTCGGGCCGATCTTCGCCTACGGCGCCGACGGCGGGCAGTGGGCGCTGGCCGATCTGTGGCCGCACACCGCGCCGCCCCTCGGCGTCCCGCAGCCGATGCCCTTCGACGAGTTCACCCCGCGCAACTGCATGCCCAGCCTGCACACGGCCTGGGCCACCGCGATCTTCATCCACTCCCGCAAGGGCCCCCGCGCCCTGCGCTTCCTCGGCGCGTTCTGGCTGGTCGCCACGCTCGGCGCGACGCTCGGCTTCGGCTACCACTACGGCGCGGACATCATCTCCGGCGTGGTGTTCACCCTCACGATCGAGGCGGCGCTGCGCGCGCTCGCCCGCGGCTGGGACCGGCGGGCCACCCTGCTCGTCGTCCACGGCACCACGGTCTTCACCGCACTGCTGCTGTCGTACCGCTTCCTGCCGGTGGAGATGGCCGGCCACCCGTGGGCGTTCGGGCCCCTCCTCCTGCTGGCCACGGCCTCGGTCGTCTACGGCTACGTACGGACCACCCGGCTGTGGGACCGGCAGCCGGGGCCGGCCCGGGTGCCGGCCCAGCGGCGCGAGCCGGCACCCGAGCTGGTCTGACACGGCCCTCCGCGGGGCCGTCCCCGGGCCGGTCAGGCGGCGGCGAGCGAGATCTCGGTCGACTTGATCAGCGCGACGACGGAGCTGCCGGCGGCCAGGCCGAGGGCGTCGACGGCGTCCTTGGTGATGGCCGCGGTGAGCTCCCCGCCCTCGACGGTCACCTTGACGGAGCCCATGGCGCCGCCGGTCGCGACCTCGGTGACGGTGCCCGCGAGCTGGTTGCGGATCGAGATGTTCGCCACCGGGCCGGTGGCGAGGGCCACCTCGGTGGCCTTCACGAGCGCCTTCACCGCGGAGCCCTCGGCGAGGCCGAGGTCCTTGACGGCGTCGGCGGTGATCGCGGCGGTGACGTCCTGACCGCCCGCCAGGCGTACCCGCACCGTCGCCATCGCCTCACCGGTGGCGACGGCCGTGACCGTGCCGGGGATCTGGTTGCGGATGCTCATGCTCATGGGAAACGCCTCACAAAAGACTCGTTCTTGGCCCGTGCACCTGCTGTGACCTGGGCTTTCTCCGACAGTAGGGCACGTTTCCCGCACCCTTGCGCAGGCACATCGCATCCGCCAGTCGGATGGGGCCTTACGGGTTGCGGATCCGAACCGCGGGGCTCAGGTCCCCGTATTGATCTCAGCCCTCGGGACACACCTCGCATATGCGCCACGGAACCGGGCATCCTTGCGTGGATGCCACTTGATTCCGCCGAAGTGGCTCGGTTCTGAGGAGTCAGAGTGCCCGTCGCCGTCCTTGAGTACGCGCCCCAGGGCGACCTGGCGTCGGCCATCGGCGGCGCGGTCACCACGGCCGGGCTGAGCACGCGCACGGTCCGGCTCTGGGCCGACGAGGCGCCGCCCGCGGACCTCACGGGCATCGAGGCACTGATCGTCCTGGGCGGCCCCGGCACCGGCGCGGCCGGCGTCTCCCTGCTCCGGGGCGCCCTCGCCGCCGGAGTTCCCGTACTGGCGGCGGGCGCCGGGGCGCGCGTACTGGCCGTGGCGGCCGGATCCGCGGACCGGGCGGCGCGCGAGGAACCGGGCGGATGCGGCCGGACCGGGTACACCCCGGCCGCCGGCGGCGACCCCCTGCTGGCGGAAGCGGCCCCGCCGGCCTGCGGCCCCCGGCCCGTCGCCGGCTTCCGCGAGCTGCCGTCCGAGGCCGTGGCCCTGGTCTCCTGCGACCTGCACACCACGCACGCCTTCCGCGTCGGCGGCAGCGCCTGGGGCGTGGACCTCCGGCTCGGGGACGAGAGCCTCGCGCCCTGGTGTCGGCGGACGATCGGCAGGTTCTCCGCGCTGGCGGCCGTCCGCGCCGAGCACACCGCCACCCGGGCCTTCTTCACCCACCGGGCGGAGGCCTGGGAAGAGCGCTTCGCCCACCAGGCCCCGGCCTACGCGGCCGCCGTCGCCCGGATGCGGCCGGAGCCGGGCGGGCGGGCCGCCGACCTCGGCTGCGGCACCGGCCGGGCCATGCCCGCGCTGCGCGCCCACGTCGGGGAGACCGGCAGCGTCCTCGGCGTCGACGTCACCCCGGCCATGCTCGGGGCCGCCGCCCGGCACGGCCGGTCGCGCCACGGGAGCCTGCTCGCCGCCGACTGCACCCGGCTCCCGCTCCCCGGCGGCTGCCTGGACGGCATCTTCAGCGCGGGACTCCTGGACCACCTGCCCGACCCGCTGACCGCCCTGCGCGAGTGGGCCCGCGTCAGCGCCCCGGGCGGCACCCTGCTGCTGTTCCACCCCTCGGGCCGGGCCGAGCGGGCGGCCCGGCACGGCCGCGCGCCCGATTCCCGGGACCTGCTGGCGGAGCCCAACCTGGCGGCCGCACTCGGGGCCACCGGCTGGTCCCTGGCCGAGTACGAGGACGCCCCCGGCCACTTCCTGGCGCGGGCCCTGTGACCACAGCCGCTAGATGTCCCCAGCCCATCCGATTGACCTGTACTTATGCCAACCAGTTTCGGCACCAGGTGGCGCTGTCTACCGAGGGTTCTTGGCACATCGGTACACACAGCCGCAAAATGCGCACTCGCCCACTTCGTAGCTCCCGACTCCTTCCCGGACTGCCGCTGGATCATTCCCTCGAAAGCGCGTCCGCGGTGCCTTGATCACCGACGCGGCTGCCGACAGTGCGCACCGCGGAGCCCTCCGCCCTCGGCCGTTCGCGGTCAGCCGCTGCGGGGCTGAACCCTCAAAGACACCCGTCGAAACGCCTCCCTGAAGTGCTCCCCCAAGGCTGCCGGGGCACCTACCACAGGCCGGGCCACTCACTTCTCGGTGTGATGAGACGAGTTGCGAAGGTCAGAAGACAATCACGATGCTCCTCGCAATTTCCACCGCACTCATGGCATGCAAAGCGGAGACGTGGCTCCTCAGACCCTGCTCCTCGATCGCGAGCCAGTCTGCGCTGCGAGGTCGACATGACCTCCAGCGTTCCCGTGCGCCGCTTCACTTGGCGTACCGATCAGTGGCATCGTCCGGGCCTTGGCTATCTGGTCAGCACTGGCCGCCACCATGGCTTCGAGAGCTTCGAGGAGGAGCTCCTCCTTTTGGCAGCGGACGGGTCTGGTGCAGGTTCGGGTGACAGGTTCAGGCACGCGGCCCGGAGTGGACCGGCGGGCCGGCCTTGCCCCCGCGGCCGCGGCCGGCAGCTCAGCCGACCTGGCACCTCTCGTCCACCGATGTCCGGTCGGTCGACTGCCCCACCTGTGACGCGTCCAAGGGCCAGCCCTGCCTGAGCCTGCGTGACCGCCCCTTGACCGTCCTCCATCGAGGACGGTCCTCCCGATATCTGAACCTCCGCTTCGGCCTCCGGGCCACAAGGCCCAGGAAAGGTGGGTCCGAGGTAGCTGGTCCTCCGGCGGGCCCGGGGCTACGCGCCGTTCCGGTGCCGCACAGCGAGCCTTGGCGACTTGCCCGGAACGAACTCGCCGACCTCATCTCCTTCAGCTTCTTGGACCACGCAAAGGTCGTGGTTGCCGAGGCGTGCGGAGTCGAGCGGACCGGGCTGACCGAAGTGCTCTACGACTCAGAGGGCGGTATCGCGCCCTCTGGCGCGTTGCCAGTCGCGGTAGGCGGCGACGGCTGTGGGGAGCGTGGGGAAGATGCGCTCCGGGCCGATCTTCGCCGTCAGGCCGTAGACGTCGAGGGGGTGGCGCAGGTCCTGTTTGACACGGGCGAACGCGAACACAATCCCCCGGTCGGTGAGTTCGGAGCGCAGGGCCTCGACTGCGTCGAGGGCGGTGATGTCGACCTCGACGTTGGCCTCGGTGTTCAGGACGAACCAGTGGACGGGGTCGTCCTGGGCGGCGACCGAGGCCAGCGCCCGCCGGCGGAAGTCCTCGGCATTGGCGAAGAACAGCGGTGAGTCATAGCGGTAGATGAGGAGACCGGGAATGGTGCGCGCGGTCGGGTAGTCGTCGATGTCGTGCATGCCGGCCAGACCGGGCACCATGCCCTCGACAGCGTCGTGGGGGCGGGCGACCCTCGTGAGCAGTTCGGCTACGGACAGCGCCACGGCGAGGAGCACGCCGTACAGGATGCCGAGGGCCAGGACCCCGAGACCGCAGCCGAGGGCGAGCAGGAACTCGCGCCGGCGGAAGGCTGCCAGCCTGCGGAACTCGCCCACCTCGACCAGGCGTACGGCCGCGTAGACGACGATGGCGCCGAGGACGGCGGAGGGGGTGTGGGTGAGCAGCGGGCCGAGGAAGAGCAGGACGGCGGCCACGCAGCCGGCGCCGACGAGGGAGTACGCCTGGGTGCGGGCGCCGGCGGAGTCCGCAAGGGCGGTGCGGCTGGCGCTGCTGCTGACCGGGAATCCGTGCAGGACTCCGGCTCCGAGGTTCGCCGCGCCGAGGGCCAGCAGCTCGCGGTTGGCGTCCAGGGGGTGCGGGTCGTCGTGCCGGGCGAAGGCGCGCGCGGTCAGGACGACATCGGTGTAGCCGACCAGCAGAACCCCGAGGGCCGGCAGCACCAGGTCGGCGAGGTCGGCCGGCCGGGGCAGGGCGAAGCCCGGCAAGCCGGTCGGGATCGCGCCGATGACGTCGATCCCCTGCTCCTCGTCCAGTGCGAAGACCGCCACCAGCGCCGTGGCGAGAACGAGGACGACGAGCGGTCCGGGCAGTGCCCGCCACAGCAGAGGCAGGGTGAACAGCAGGAGCAGGCAGCCCGCGGCCATGACGGCCGTGGGCCAGTGCAGGTCGCCGATGTGGCGGAGGAACGAGACCAGCTGGGGGAAGAAGCCCGATCCGCTGCCGCTGGTCCCGGTGAGACGGGGCAGCTGATCCACGATCATGATGAAGGCGACACCGGCCAGGTATCCGACGAGCACGGGCCTGGAGAGAAGGTCGGCCAAGAAGCCGAGCCGGACGGCCCACGCGACCAGACAGAGCAGGCCGACGGCGAGGGCCAGGGCTGCCGCGAGCACCGCGTAGCGCGTGGGGTCGCCGGCGGCCAGCGGTCCGACGGCCACGGCGGTCATGAGGGCGGTGGTCGACTCCGGTCCGACGGACAGCAGGCGCGAGGTGCCGCTCAGAGCGTAGAGGACCATCGCCGGCAGGACGGCCCACAGGCCGACGACCGGAGGCAGGCCGGCCACGCCCGCATAAGCCATGACCTGAGGCACCAGGTAAGCGGCGACCGTGATCCCGGCCAGGACGTCGCCCCGTAGCCAGCTCTTTCGGTAGCCACGGAAGGCGGGCAGGATCGCCGTGATCCGTCCGTGCTTCGGCATGGCACCTCCGGGACTCAACGCGGGCCTTTGCCTCACCATCGTGCCGGGCGGAGCGCTGCCAGGAGGTGAAGCGCGCAAGTGAGCCGGGCCGGCCACTACGTGGTGCTCTCCCGCAGACGGAAGCCGGTGACCAGATCGGGCCTGATCCGGACGGCGCCCGATGCAGCGCCCTCGACCCAGGGTCGCAGGAGGCGCGCGTAGCGCTCGACCTCGCCGGGGGCGGTGACGGCGGTGGCGTAGCCGGTGGCGACCACGCTCCACCCCAGGTGCTCGCCCTGGTCGATGACATCGGCTTCGTACGCGACGACCACGCCCGCACCCCCCTGAGCCGCGAGCAAGGATGCCAGCGTCGAATCGTCCTGGACACGGACGATGATGTCGCCGGCGTCGAGAAGGTGGTTGACCGGGCGCACGGCGGGCAGCGCGTGACGGGTGAACACGATCCGGCCCAGTTCGACCGTGCCCAGCAACCGCAGCGCCTCGTCAGGGCTGAGCTCTTCCATCTGCCGCCCTTCCATGCCGGCGGCAGGCGAACTGATGGTCGTACCGGCCGGGTCGCTCTTCATCGTGGGCATCCTTCGTCAAGCGGGCAGGACGCCAGGGCCCTTGCCCGCTGTCGGTTTCTCAAAGGGGCGTGGGCCCAGGGGCATGGCTCCGCAGCACCGCGAGCCGCCGGCTGTATTCCTCGTCGTCGATCTCGCCTCTGGCGAATCGTTCCGCGAGGAGTCTCTCGGCCCCGTTGCCGAAGGCTGGGTACGACGCGGCTGATGTGTGCCCGTCCGCACCGTCCCGCCTGAGGGCGCGGACCACGAGGACGGCCGCTGCGACGATCAGGGTCCAGACGATCAATGTGGTGAGGGACATGGCGAACCATCCCCAGGCCCCCATCCCATGGCCATTCCAATACATCGCGCACCTACCGGGTGGACGGGGCCGACGGCCGCGAGTCGGCCATCTGCTGCCAGGATCTCCGGCTGCACCGGGCCCCGGCATGGGCCGGTCGGCCCTCAAACAGGACCACAGGGCCCATGCCCGCAACCAGGGGGAACGCCAAGACTGAAGACGGACTCGAACAGGAGGCCGTTCATGAACACCCCTTCACCCACCCGTATCTCCGAGGCACTGCCCGCCGACTGCCGCTCCCGTCTGATGGAACTGGCCCAAGAGGTCAACTTCGAGGAAGGGACACGTCTCTTCCGCGAAGGCGGCCACGCCGATCGGTTCTGGATCGTCCGGTCCGGCACCGTGACCTTGGACGTACACGTGCCCGGGCGGCGTGCGGCCGTCATCGAGAGCCTCGGCGCCGGTCAGCTGGTCGGCTGCTCGTGGCTCTTCAAGCCGTACTCCTGGCGCCTGGGCGCCGAGGCGATGTCGCCCGTCCGCGCGTACCAGTTCGACGCGGAGCGCGTACGGACGCTGATGGACACCGACGCCGCCTTCGGCTCTGCCCTGGGCCACTGGGTCGGGCAGGTCCTCGCCAACCGGCTGCAGGCCGCCCGCGTACGCCTTCTCGACCTGTACGCGCCCTACGGCAGCGGCAGCTTCCTCTGACCGTCCGTACGCCGAAGGAGCCGGTCATGCCCGCATCCCGCTACACCGTCAGTGACGTCATGACGCACACCGCCGTCGCCATCGGCCGTGAGGCGTCCTACAAGGAGATCGTCGAGCTGATGCACGAGTGGAAGGTCAGCGCGGTCCCCGTCCTGGAAGGCGAGGGCCGCGTCGTCGGCGTGGTCTCCGAGGCGGACCTGCTGCCGAAGGAGGAGTTCCGGCGTACGGACCCCTCGCTGCCCGATCAGCTGGAGGAAGCGTCCAAGGCCGGCGCGGTTCTGGCCGAGGAGCTCATGTCGAGCCCGGCGATCACCGTGCACCCCGACGCGCCCGTCGCCGAAGCCGCCAGGATCATGGCCCGCAGGCACGTCAAGCGCCTGCCCGTGGTGAACGCGCTCGGCATGCTGGAAGGTGTGGTCAGCCGCAGCGACCTCCTCAAGGTGTTCCTGCGGCCCGACGAGGAACTCGAGGAGGAGATCCGCCAGAGCGTGCTCACCGAGCTGACACCCGGCGTGCACGTGGACTTCGCCGTACAGGACGGGGTCGTCACTCTGCGCGGCCCGCTGCGGGACCGGGCCCTGGTCCCCCTGCTCGCGCGCGCGATCCGCGCCGTCGAGGGCGTCGTGGACGTCAGGATGGAGCTGGACGGCGCCGTAGCTGCCTAGCGCCTCACGACCACGGGGTGTTTCGTACGCCTTACTGAGACAATTCGGATGGAAATGCGTCATTGGCACTGAACCAGGGGCGATCATGTCCGACGATCCGAATGCCTCCGCCGGAGCGCCGATCAAGGTGTTCCTCCTCGACGACCACGAGGTGGTCCGGCGCGGGCTGCATGACCTCCTGGACGCCGAGCCGGACATCACCGTCGTGGGCGAGGCGGGCACGGCCGAGCAGGCACTGGCCCGCGGGCCGGCGCTGCGCCCGGACGTGGCCGTGCTCGACGTGCGGCTGCCCGACAGCGACGGCATCACCGTCTGCCGCGAGCTGCGCTCTCGCATGCCCGGCCTGGCCTGTCTGATGCTGACGTCCTTCGATGACGAGGACGCACTGCTGGACGCGATCATGGCGGGTGCCGCCGGGTACGTACTGAAGCAGATCAAGGGCTCCGACCTGGTCTCCGCCGTACGGACGGTGGCGACCGGGCAGTCCATGCTGGACCCGGCCACCACCGCCCGCCTGATGCACTCCCTACGGGACCCTGAGTCGGCGAAGGAACCGCAGGACGCCCGGCTGGCGGCTCTGTCCGAACGCGAGCGGGCCGTCCTGGAACTCATCGGCGACGGCCTCACCAACCGGCAGATCGCCAAGCAGCTCTACCTGTCCGAGAAGACGGTCAAGAACCACATCTCGCGGCTGCTGGGGAAGCTCGGCGTGGAACGGCGGGTCCAAGCGGCCGTGATCGCCGCCCAGGTACACGAGCACGACACCGGGACGGCGAAGCAGTAGGGACGCCGGAGTCGGTCACGGCGGTGGTGGAGCGAGGGGCACCCGCCACTCCAGACGAGTGCCTCCCTTCCCGTTCCCGTCATCCCGCGCTGCGACCGTCATCCGGCCGCGCAGCCTCTCGGCACGCTCTGCCAGATTGCGCAGTCCGCTGCGCCGGCCGCTCTCGGGCAGGCCGACGCCGTCGTCGGTCACGGTGATGGTCAGGTTTCCCTCGGCCGCGGCGATCGAGACCTCCGCCCGCGTGGCCTCGGCGTGGCGGGCGACGTTGGTGAGTGCCTCCCCGACCACGGCGAGGGCCTCGTCCGCCATGGCCGACTGTACGTCGGTGTCGATCAGTCCCTCCATCCGCAGGGCCGGGGCGAAACCGAGGGCTGTTGAGGCCTCGTCCATGGCCTGGACCAGGCGGGATCGCAGTTTGGATGCCTGACCGGGGGTCTCGTGCTCGCGGAGTCCGAAGATGGTGGACCGAATGATCTTGATGGTGGCGTCCAGGTCGTCCACCGCGCGCGCGAGGCGTTCGGACGCCTGGGGGTGGTCGACGAAGCGCTGGGCGCTCTGGAGGGTCATGCCGGTGGCGAAGAGCCGCTGGATGGCGAGGTCGTGCAGGTCGCGGGCGATGCGGTCGTGGTCCTCCAGCAGGCTCATCTGCTCGGCGTCGCGGCGCCGGTCGGCCAGCTCCAGGGCGAGGGCGGCCTGGCCGGCGAATCCCGGCAGCGCGGCGATCTCCGCGGTGGCGAAGCCGGGGCGGCCGTGCCGCCGGGCGAGCATCAGGACGCCGCTGAGCTTTTCCTTCGTGCCCACGGTGACGGCCACGGCCGGACCGAAGCCGGTCCACCTCTCGGGCTGGACGGTGACGCGCGCGTCGGTCGCCACGTCGGGAACCGTGATGAGTCCGTCGCGGGCCAGTGCGGCCTCGGCGAGGGTGCCCTGGGTGCTGGACAGGACGATCCCGCGATGCGCCTCCGCTCCCTCCCCGAGGGCAAGGGAGCCCCGCAGTTCTCCGGCGGAGCCGAGCAGGTAGAAGACGCCCATGTCCGCGCCGGTGATGTCCTTGGCCCGCTCCAGCATGCCCTCAAGGACCTCGTCCTCGGGCGCTCCGGAGAGCAGGGCGCTGGTGATGTCCGAGCTGGCCTCCAGCCAGCGCTCGCGCAGCCTGACCGCTTCGAAGAGCCGCGCGTTCTCGATGGCGATGCCGGCCGCCACCGCGAGGGTGGACAGGACCGCCTCGTCCTCGGCGTCGAACTCGGCTCCGCCCCGTTTCTCGGTCAGGTAGAGGTTTCCGAAGACCTCCTCGCGGATCCGGATGGGGACACCGAGGAAGGAGTGCATCGGCGGGTGGTGGTCCGGGAACCCGTACGAGGCCGGGTGCTCGGACAGCTCCGACAGCCGCAGTGTCTCGGGGTGGCGGATCAGCTCGCCGAGGATGCCGTGGCCGGAGGGCAGGTCCCCGATCCGCCCGCGCAGTTCGTCGCTGATGCCGACGGGGAGGAACTGGGCCAGCTTCTTGTCGGTCCCGATGACTCCGAGGGCCCCGTACTCGGCGTCTACGAGCCCTACGGCCGCCTCGACGATGCCCTGAAGGACCTGCGGCAGGTCGAGTTCCCGCCCCACGGACATGACGGCTTCGAGCAGACCGTTCAGCCGGTCCCGGGTGCCCCTGACCTCGTTGATCCGTACCTGCAGCTCATCCAGCAGTTCGTCGAGCCGTAGTCGAGGGACACCGCTGCGGGCGGGCGGGCCGCCCGCGCTCATGCCGGTGGGCTGATCGGCTGCCGTCATGCCCACCTCCGGCCGGAAGCGATGGCGAGATGGCCACCGCTTCCACGGTATCTCCGGCCGCAGGGCCCGGCCTTCCCACTCAGCGGGCTGTGGCCCCGTATGGCCTCTGGTCGGGCCGCGGCGTACCGGATTCGTGGTGCAGGTGCCGGACGTGGGCGTCCGGGCCGGGGAAGAACACGGTGGTACGGCCGGTGTCGGACCAGCGCACGTCGTAGGGCGGGGTGCCGTCGTCGTGGTGCAGGGCGATGACTTCGCCGTCGCGACCCGGTGCTCCGAGGGTGGGGCCGCCCACGACGATCCGGTCGCCCACCTCGGCGTGGATCCCGTGCCCGTAGGCAGGCGAGTACGCGTTCATGATCATGCCTTTCTGTGGAATGCCCCCCGCAGGAGCCTGGCGGCGACGAATGCCGCGAGCGCTGCGGCGGTGGCGAGCCCGGTGCCGGCCCAGCCCACCGGCTGGGTGTCCAGCAGCGACTGGAGAGCGGGAACGTGCAGGGCGGCCATCGCCAGGAGGGCGGAGGCTGCCACGGAGGCGGGGAGGAAGGGGTTCTGGCTGGTGAGCAAACGGGCCCGCAGGCCCAGGGCCACTCCGAGCTGAGCTCCGAGGAGGGCGAGCAAGAGCACGCTCTGCCAGGACAGGCCCACGGCGCGCGCGCTCATGCCTGCGATCAGGCTGAACGCTGTCACGGCTGCGGCGAGGACGAGGAGGCGTTGCCACACGCCTGCGGCCAGTATGTGCTGTCCCGGCGGCCGGGGCGGGCGCCGCATGGCCTGTGGGGCGGCCGGTTCGGCTCCCATGGCCACGCCGGTCAGTCCGTGGGTGAGGAGGTTGATCCACAGGATCTGTCCGGCCCGGAGCGGGAGGGCCAGGCCGAGCAGGGGGCCTGTCAGCATCACGAGGATCTCGGCGGCCCCGCCGGCCATGGCGTAGACGAGGAAGCGTCGGATGTTGTCGTAGACGCGGCGGCCTTCCTCGACGGCCGTGACCACGGTGGAGAGCTCGTCGTCCGTGAGGACGAGGTCGGCGGCTTGGCGGGCCACCTCGGTGCCGCGGGCGCCCATGGCGACGCCGATGTCGGCCTGGTGGAGGGCGGGGCCGTCGTTGACCCCGTCCCCGGTCATGGCGGTCACGGCGCCGCGGGCGCGCCAGGCGTGGACGATGTCCAGCTTCTGCTGGGGATCGGTCCGGGCGAAGACGCGGACCGCGGTGAGGTCGGTGTCCGGTGCTGCGGCCAGCTCGGGTCCGGTGACGACCGCATCGGAGGGACCGTCCTCGACGAGTCCGATGCGTACGGCGATGGCATGGGCCGTCGCGGGGTGGTCGCCGGTGATCATGACCGGGGTGATGCCGGCGGCTCGGCAGGCTGCCAGGGTGGCTGCGGCCGCCGCTTTCGGCGGATCGCTGATGGCGACCAGACCGAGCAGACGGAGTCCGTGTTCCGCCTCGGCAGCAGGTGTGTGCCACTGGAGCCGTTCGGTGCCTGCCACCGCCAGGACCCTGAATCCGTGGGCGGCCAGCTCTGCGGCCTGCCGATGGGCCCGGTCCAGGATTTCGAGCGGGTCGGCGAGGACCGTGGGAGCCAGGACGGTCTCCGGCGCCCCCTTGAGGCAGACCAGTACGTTGCCGTCCGGCAGGTGGTGGAGGGTGGTCATCCGTTTGCGCAGGCTGTCGAACGGGGCTTCTCCGATCCGGGGACAGGCTTGTTGCAGCTCTGCCGGGGCGGGGCAGCCTGCCTTGGCGGCGGCAGCCAGCAGTGCGGCCTCCATGGGATCGCCCACGGCGGTCCAGACCTCGGAACCGCTCCCGGGCGGCTTGAGGCTCGCGTCGTTGCACAGGGCCGCCGTGGTGAGCAGCTCCTGCAGGGGGCGGAGCTGCTCGGGAGTGAGGGAGTGTCCGGCACGGGTCAGGTCTCCGTGGGGTTCGTATCCGCTGCCGGACACGTCCGCGGCTCCCGACGGTGTCCACACGTGCTGGACGACCATGCGGCCCTCGGTGAGGGTGCCGGTCTTGTCCGTGGCCAGCACGCTCACCGAGCCGAGCGTCTCGACCGCCGGAAGGCGCCGGATCAGGGCGCCCCGGGCTGCCATGCGGCGTGCCCCGAGGGCGAGGGCGAGGGTGACGACGGCGGGCAGGGACTCGGGTACCGCGGCAACGGCCAGGCTGATGGCGGTGACGGCCATCGTGCTCACGCCAAGGCCGCGTATGAGGCCCAGGGCGAAGAACAGCACGCACAGGGCGAGGGTGACGGCAGCCAAGATGCGGCCGAGGGAGGCGAGGCGGCGCTGGAGCGGGGTCGGCTCGTGGTCCCCATCGAGGAGTGCTGCGATCCGGCCGAGGGCACTGGCGGCCCCTGTGGCCGTGGCGGTCGCGACACCTCGTCCGCGCACCACGACGGTGCCGGCGCTGACCGTGTCACCCGCGGTCTTGGCGACGGGTTCCGATTCGCCGGTGAGCATCGACTCGTCCATCAGGAGCGCGGACGCCTCGGTGAGGTCGGCATCCGCGGCGACGATGTCTCCCTCACCCAGCAGCAGGCTGTCACCGGGCACCACGAGCGCTGCCGACACCTCGTACGCTTCGCCGTCGCGCCGCACCCGGGCGTGCGGGGCCGAGAGAGCGGAAAGCGCGGCGACCGCGCGGTCCGCCCGGACCTCCTGGGTGACTCCCACGGTCGTGTTGAAGACGACCACCAGGCCGATGACGACGGCGTCCGGGTGGTCACCGATCGCGATGGTCAGGAATGCGGCACCGAGCAGCACCATGATCAGGGGATCACGCAGCTGCGCCAGCACCCGCCGGTGCAGCGGCGTGGGCCGCGGCGGTGCCACCTCGTTGCGGCCGTACCGGGCCAGTCGGCGTTCGGCCTCGGCCTGCGTCAGCCCCGCCGGGGCCGAGGTGCCGACGGGCTGCGTGTCGATCGTGCGGCTGGTCATGGCGGGCTCATCCGGTGGGGACGGTGATCACGGGGCAGTGCGCGCGGTGCAGCAGGCCATGGACCACGGATCCGATCCGCATGCCGGTGTATCCACCACGGCCGCGGCGGCCCACGACGACGGACAGGGCGTGCTCGGCGGCTCGGGCCAGTTCCTCGACCGGGTGGCCGGTGAGGACCTCGTGGGTGACGTGCACGTCCGGGTACTTCTCGGACAGGCCGGCGGTGGCCTCGGAGAGCAGGGTGCGCTGGGCCCGCAGCGCCACCTCCTCGTCGTCCAGCATGATCAGGGGCGGCTGCCACACGCAGACGACCCGCAGCGCCGCACCCCGGAGGTCGGCCTCGTCGAAGGCGAAATCCAGCGCGGCCGTGGCGGACGCGCTGCCGTCGATGCCCGCGACGACGTACGGCGGCTGCTGGCTGATGTGCTCGGCGTCGCCCACTACGACGACCGGGCAACGTGCCTGGGCGGTGACGGGGACCACGAGCGAGCCGGCGCTGAAGAACTCCGCCGTGCGGCTCAGGTGCCGGGAGCCGAGGACGATCATGCGGGCTTCTCGCGCCGCGCCGCCCAGGACGGGGGCGGGAAAGCCGCCGAGCAGATCACCGGTGACGGCCACCTCGGGATGACGGTCACGCACCCAGCTGCACGCTTGTTCGAGCCTGTCGGATCCAGCCTGCCGCAGGGCCGCCTGGCCGGCGGTGTCATCGACGTGATGGGTGTCGTGCTGGCGCGGTACGGCGAGCACCAGGCGCAGCGGGAGCCGGCGCCGTTGCGCCTCGTCGGCGGCCCAGGCCAGGGCGAGGTGCCAGTCCCTGTCCGGGTCGATGCCCATGACGATGTCACGGCTTCCTGCCGGGTGTCTGGTCATGACCGGCTCCCGAAGTCGCTGCCGGTCCGGGGGATGAGGAGGACGGGGCAGTGGGCGTGGTGCAGCAGGCTGTGCGTGGCCCTGCCCAGGTTGCGGGCCATTCCAAGGGCGCTGGGGACACGACGGCCGCCCATGACGAGCAGGTCTGCGTGGCGGGAAGCCTCGACGAGGACACCGGCCACGGAGATGCTCTTCTCCGCATCGGCCTGCACCTCGAGGTCGGGGAACTCACCGCGGACCACGTCCGTGACGGCCCGCAGTGCCTCTGCGTGCCCGCCCGCGATCTCGTCGACGCCGTCGAGCATCGTGACCACCTCGCCGACGGACTGGAGCACGTTCCACACGTGCAGCAGGCGCAGGGAGGCCTTGTGCAGCTCGGCTTCCCTGGCGGCGTACCGGGCGATCAGGAGGTCGTGCTCATCGCGGATCGCCGCGAGAACCGTTCCGGTCTCCTCGGCCCCGTCGATGCCCCGGACGACGATGACGGGGGTCATGGCGGCGGCCGCGACGCCCATGCCGACCGAGCCGAGCATGAGGGAGTTGAACCCGCCCAGGCCGCGGTTGCCCACCACGACCGTGCCGTGGAGCCCGCCGGCCCGGTGCAGGCTGTCGACGGCGCCCGCGCGGCTGAATTCGGTGGTCACGTTCAGTCCGGGGTACTCAGCCGACACGGCCTTCGCCGTGTCGTCCAGGAGCTCCCGACCGTTGGCGCGGACCCGTTCGATGGTCTCCGCGGGCAGGTACAGGGCCCTGCCGTCGGTGTCGGCGCCGTAGACGATGTGCAGGGGACGGTCACGGCGTACGGCCTCCTTGGCCGCCCACAGGGCGGCGATGCGCGCCGACTGCGAGCCGTCCACGCCGACGGTGACCGAGCTGGTGTCCGGTGTGCGGAACTTGCTTTCCACGATTCCTCCCAACCGAGAAGCCGATGAGGGATACCACTCACGCTGGCACCGTCGACGCTCCCGGAAGAGGGCCGCCCGGGACCACTGGCGGGACCAAAGGTCCCCATCCTCGACGTTTGGCACCCCGGGCCCTACAGGCCCCCGGACGGGACCGTTCGGCCCTCGATGACCAGGCGGTCGTCGGCGGATGGTGGGGACACACCCCACACCGGAGATCAGCCTCGCGTGACACGGCGGAGCAGGAGGGCCTCATGAAGCACATCAAGGTTGCGGACCTGATGACCGACGAGGTCGTCTCCGTGGCCCCGGGCACCACCTTCAAGGACGTCGCGAAGCTCCTCGCCCAGTACGACATCTCAGGAGTCCCCGTCCTGGACGACGAGGACCGCGTGGTGGGCGTCGTATCGCAGACGGACCTGCTGGCCCAGACGGTGCCGGCCCCCCATCCCTCCGAGCAGAGCAGCACTGCGGCTGGGCCGCCCACCGCGGGTGACGTCATGTCCGCGCCCGCGGTCACCGTCCATGCCGAAGAGACAGTGGCTGACGCCGCCCGGCTGATGACCCGCCGGGGCATCGAACGCCTCCCCGTCGTGGACGTGGAGGACCGGCTCGTCGGCATCGTCACACGTCGGGACCTGCTCCGTATGTTCCTGCGCCCGGACTCCGAGATACGCCGACGTATCACCGACGAGATCCTCGTGGAGGCACTCGGTGTATCGGCCGGCGACATCGATGTTCATGTCGTGGACGGCATCGTCGCCCTCGACGGCCATGTCGAGCGTCGGAGTCAGCTCCCCGTACTTCTCGGCCTCGTCGAGCAACTCGACGGGGTAGTCGCCGTGGCATCGCACGTCACTGCTCGAACCGACGACACGGCAACCACTCAAGCCGACCACGCCCGCCACGCGATGCCGTGGTGACGAGGCGCCGGACCGCACGAAGGAAGGCGCAGTCATGAAGAACCACGTGACCGTCGGAGTCGACGGTTCCCCGGAGAGCCGGGCAGCGGCACGCTGGGCGGCGCGGGAGGCCGTCCTGCGGCAGGTGCCGCTGCGTCTCGTGCACGCCGTCGACTGGCCCCTGGACCCGGTGTTCCCCGGCCTGGGCCGCCAGGACGTGGACCGTTGGGCGGACCAGGCCCTGACCGAAGCCGCGCAGGAACTGCGCGGGCACCACCCGAACCTGGAGATCACGACCCGCTGCCTGACGGCCCGCCCGGCCGCCGCTCTCGCGGCCGAGGCCGCCGACGCCGGGCTGCTGGTCCTGGGATCGCGCGGTCTGGGCGGCCTGGTCGGCTTCATCGTCGGCTCGGTGGCAATGTCCACCGTGGTCGCGACCGACACCCCGGTCGTCCTCGTTCGGGTCGCCGACGACCCGGACGGCCCGGGCACCGGCTCCGGCGCAGAGGTCGTCGTGGGTGTCGACATCCACGAAGCGTGCGACCGGGTACTCAGCTTCGCCTTCGAGGAGGCGGACCGGAGCGACTGCCCGCTGCGGGCCGTGCACGGCTGGAAGATGCCGGCCGCCTACAGCTACGTCCCCTTCTTCGACCCGGACAACGAACGGTACATCGGCAGGAGCGTCACGCACATGGTGGACGACATGCTGTTGCCCTGGAAGCACAAGTTCCCCGACGTGAACGTCAGCCACAACGTGTTCATGGGCTCGGCGGGCGAGCATCTCGTCCGGGCTTCGCAGGGCGCGGGACTCGTCGTCGTAGGACGCCATGTGCGCCGCTCCCCCCTCGGCGCGCACCTCGGGTCGGTCGCCCACACGGTCCTGCACCACGCGGCAGCCCCCGTGGCCGTCATCGCCCACGGCTGAAGACGCGAAGACGGTGAACGGCCGTGCGAGGAACGCAGCAGAGGGCGGAAAGAGTCCGCCCGCTTCTCGCGGATCCCGATTGTGCGGTGCACGGCGCTCGGCCGCTTCTCCGCATCCTCGCAAGGACCCTTTCCGCACTTCCATGGAACCACCCCCTGGCGAAGCCCACCAGGGCCGGCCGGACCTCCTCGGACCCCGGACGGCCCTGCCCACGGACGGCTCACCCTTCACATCATCGCGAGTACCGGCCGTCCCATCGAGGAGGAAGATCATGAAGCACCTGCGCAACGTCGATGACGTCATGACACACGCCGTGATCTCTGTCGACCGAGGAACCGCGTTCAAGGACATCGTGGAAGCGCTGCGGATGTGGAACGTCAGCGCGCTCCCCGTCCTGGACCAGGGCGGACAGGTGGTCGGCGTCGTCTCCGAAGCCGACCTGCTGCTCAAGCCCCAAGGCACCGACACGGCCCACGACACCGCCGCCGAGCAGCTGATGACCCGCCCGGCCGTGACGGTCACGAAGGACGCCACCATCCCCACGGCGGCGCGTCTGATGGCCCGCGGACACCTCAAGCGCCTTCCCGTGGTCGACGGCGACGGCCGCCTCGTCGGCGTCGTCAGCCGCGGCAACCTGCTGAAGGTCTTCCTGCGCCCGGACGAGGACATCGGCGCCGAGATCCGCGAACTGCTCATGTACCAGCTGATCCCGCACGGCCCCGGCGAGGTGCACGTCCACGTCGCCAACGGCATCGCCTACCTCAACGGGTCGCTGCCGGACCACGCGATGGAAGACATCGTCGTACGCGCCGCCGGCACCGTACCGGGCGTCGTCGACGTCAAGGCGGATTTCACGGCCCCCGTCTCCGCATGAGGGCACGACCGCCATGAGGCACCGCAGCGTCGCGGACCTGATGACGCACACCGCCGTCACCGTCCGGCGCACGACCACGTTCAAGGAGATCGCCCGGCTGCTGAAGGAGTTCGACATCACCGCCATGCCCGTGACCGACGAAGCCGGGCACCCGGTCGGCGTCATCTCCGAAGCCGACCTTCTCCGTCGGCGGCCCGCCGGTGGTGCTGCAACAGCCGAGGAACTGATGACGAGCCCGGCCGTCACAGCCCGACCCGAGTGGAGCGTGGTCCGCGCCGCCCGGGTCATGCAGCGGCACCGGGTCAAGCGGCTGCCGGTCGTCGACGGAGAAGGCCGCGTGGTCGGCATCCTCAGTCGCAGCGATCTGATCCAGCTCTTCCTCCGCCGCGACCACGCGATACAGGAAGAGATCCTCGAGGACGTCCTCACCCGGACACTCCACCTCGCTCCCTCGGCCATCACCGTCGAAGTCGAGGACGGCCTCGTGACGCTCAGCGGCACCGTGCCACAGCCCGGGCTGCTGCCCGTGGTGCTGCGCCTCTGTCAGAGCGTCGACGGGGTCGTCGACGTCGACAACAGACTCACCTGCGCCGAGGCCGAACCGAGCTGACTGGGCGAGGAGGGCCGGTTGGCCCCCGGTTGGGCCGCTCGGCCCTCCCACGGGCCCCGCAAACGGAAGAGCCTGAAAGCAGCCGACCGTCCGACCCCAGGAGGAACGTCATGTCGAACCGGATCACGGTAGGCCTGGACGGATCGAGTGGCGGCCTCGCCGCCGCCGACTGGGCCGCCCACGAGGCCGAACTCCGCGGCGCCGCACTGGAACTCGTCCACGTCGAGGACTGGCCCAAGGACGCTCCCTTCGCCGTACCGCTGCCCGAACCGCGTCGACAATGGGCCGAAGACTTCCTGGGGCAAACCCGGGACCAACTGTTGCGCGACCACCCCGCGCTCGACATCAGCGTCCGCCGGATCGAGGGGCTCGCCGCGGCCACCGGCCTCGCATCCGCCGCAGCGGGCGCGGACCTGCTCGTCCTCGGCTCACGCGGCCTCGGCTCCGTCGCCGGATTCTTGGTCGGCTCCACCGGTTCGGACACCATCCCCGAGACCGACACACCTGTCGTCCTCGTGCGCCCGACGGACAGCCCGGCGCTGTCGGCCGGACACGCTGGCAACGGCGGCGCGGTCGTGCTCGGAGTGGACCTGCGCAGCAACTGCGATCGGCTCCTTGCCTTCGTCTCCGAGGAAGCGGACCGGCGGGCCTGCCCGCTCGTCGTCATCCACGGCTGGTCCCCGCCCCCGATCCTCTCCTACGCTCCCGCACTCGACCCCGGCGTCGAGGCGGAGATCGCCAACGGGCTCAAGGCCACCCTCCAGGAGCTGCTCAGCCCCTGGGAGCAGAAGTATCCGCAACTCGCCGTCGACGCGCGCACCGTCATCGGCCAGCCCGCCATCCAGATCCTGGACGCGGCGGCCGGCGCGGCACTCGTCGTGGTCGGCCGGCGCATCCGCCGTTCAACACTCGGCACACACATAGGCCCGATCACTCACGCGGTGATGCACCGCGCCACCTCACCGGTCGCCGTCGTGGCGCACGACTGAGGACGCACAGACAGGAACAGTCCCGTGACCGCAACCCACTTCGACCCCGACACCGTCATCCGGCTCGTCGGCGACGCCGTCACCGCCCCGTCCATGCACAACGCCCAGCCGTGGAAGTTCGTGTTCCACACCGGCAGCGGCGCCCTCGCCCTGTACGGCGATCCGGACCGCGCCATGCCCCGAACCGACCCGGATCACCGCAGCCTCCACCTCGGTTGCGCTGCGGCCCTGTTCAACCTGCGCGTGTCCGCAGCATCGACCGGTCTCCCGGTCCGTGTGCAGCTCCTGCCCGACAACGCCGAACCGTGGCTGCTCGCCACGGTGACCATCGACGAATCCGCGAGCGCGGACAGCGGGCTTGCCTCCCTGCACGACGCCATCCGGCGTCGGCACACCAGCCGGTACCCCTTCAGCGAGGAGCCGGTACCGACCGCACTGTTGGACGGTCTGTGGACCGCGGCCCGCCTGGAGGGCTGCCGGCTCACCGTCCCGGACACCTGGCACATCGACACCGTGCTCGGGCTCGTACGGGACGCCGAACACCGCGAGGAGATCGACCCGCTCGCCCGGGCGGAAACCACGGCCTGGACCTCCCCCGCAGAGAGCGCTGCAGGCGCACGTCGCGACGGCATTCCCGCCGCGGCATTCGGCCCCAAGGCTTCCGGCGGCCCCACCCCCGTACGCGACTTCGGTTGGGCCAACCCGATACCGGATCGAGGCTGGGCCGTGTTCGAGAAGCGACCGCAGCTGGCTCTCCTCAGCACCTCGGGGGACACGAGAGCCGACTGGCTGCGCGCCGGCCAGGCGATGGAGCGCGTACTGCTCCAGGCAACGGCCGACGGGCTTACCACGTCGATGACGTCCCATCCGCTGGAATGGCCGGAGTTGCGCTGGACGGCCCGCGACCCGGTCGCGGCCATGGGACACGTGCAGATGGTCTTCCGCCTCGGCTACGGCCCCGCAGGCCCCGACACACCCCGCCGCCCGTTGACCGAGGTGCTGGAAATCCGGGAGTGACACCAACGGCGCCCACCGCAGTTCAATCCTTCCCGAGGGTGGCCGCGTGGTCGGGTACGGCGGTCTGCAGCTCCTTGGACGGCCGCTGGTAGCCCGTGGACGGCGGCCTCGGCGGCAAGGTCAGCGACGGTACGGCCACGTCCTCGTAGGGAACCGAGGACAGCAGGTGGGCCATCATGTTGATCCGCGCGCTGCGCTTGTCGTCGCTCTCGACCACGTACCACGGGGCGTCGGCGGTGTCCGTGTGGACGAGCATCTCGTCCTTGGCCCGCGAGTACGCCTCCCAACGGGTGAGGGACTCCAGGTCCATCGGGGAGAGTTTCCACCTGCGCAGCGGGTCCTCCGCGCGACGCCGGAACCGCTCCTCCTGTACGGCGTCACTGACGGAGAACCAGTACTTGCGCAGCAGGATCCCGTCCTCGACCAGCATCCGCTCGAACAGCGGGCACTGGCGCAGGAAGCGCTGGTGCTCGGCAGGGGTGCAGAACCCCATGACGTGCTCCACTCCGGCGCGGTTGTACCAGCTGCGGTCGAAGAGGACGATCTCTCCGGCGGCGGGCAGATGCTCGACATATCGCTGGAAGTACCACTGGGTACGCTCCCGCTCGGTCGGTGAGGGCAGGGCTGCGATGCGCGCGACACGGGGGTTCAGGTGTTCGGCGACGCGCTTGATCGTGCCTCCCTTGCCCGCGGCGTCACGGCCCTCGAAGACGACGACCAGCCGGGCGCCTTCCGCCCGCGTCCACTCCTGGAGCTTGACCAGCTCCGTCTGGAGCCGCAGCAGCTCCCTCTCGTAGGCCGCCTTCTTGAGACTCATCGCCGCCGCCTTCCACTTCGCCGTCCGGTGCTGCGATCAAGTCGGTCAGGGCATGCCCCCGCGTGCAAGGGTGACCCGCGCGCGATCGAGTGTGTCGAGGGGCCGGCACGAGCATGAACGTCAGCTCCTGCCGGGCGTTCGTGTCCCCCGTCCGCAGTACTGCTGAGGATGCCCCCTCAAGCCCGCGCTCGCCGATACGCTGGCTCCGGACGGGGCGTGCGGTGAAGGGGAATCACGTGGGTGTGGGGGATCCGTTGACGCAGGTGCCGAGGATGCGGCTGGACGAGTTGCTCGACGAACTCCAAGTGCGCATCGACGCCGTGCGCGGCACCCGTGACCGGGTGCACAGCCTGCTGGAGGCCGTCGTCTCGGTGGGGCGCGAGCTGGATCTGGCCCAGGTGCTCCGGCGGATCGTGGAAGCCGCGGCCCTGCTCGTGGACGCGGAGTACGGGGCGCTGGGTGTCATCGGCCCCGACGGCCGCACGCTGTCGCAGTTCCTGACCGTGGGGCTGACCGAGGAGGCCATCGCCGAAATCGGTCCCCTGCCCGCTGGGCACGGTCTGCTCGGCGAGGTCATCCGCCACCCGGAGCCCTTGCGCCTCACCGATCTCGGCGCGCACTCGTCGTCGTACGGGTTTCCGCCGCACCACCCGCCCATGCGCACGTTCCTCGGCGTACCGATCCGGGTGCGGGAAGAGGTGTTCGGGAACCTCTATCTGACCGACAAGCGGGGCGGGGTCGATTTCGACCCCGAGGACGAGACGGTGATCTCCACCCTCTCGGTGGCGGCGGGCGTGGCGATCGACAACGCCCGGCTCTACGAGGGGGCGCAGCGTCAGCAGCGGTGGCTGAAGGCCAATGCGGAGATCACCGAGAGCCTGCTGTCGGGCAGTTCGCGTCCGGCGGTGCTGGAGCTCATCGCTCGGCGGGCCCAGGAGATCACGGGGGCCCGGATCGCTGACATCTCCATGCCGGTTCCCGCGGCTGAAGGGCTGTTCGTGGAGTTCGCGGCCGGTCCGGACGGCAGGACCAGGCAGGGGCTCGTCGTCCCCGTCGCGGGAACCCTCTCGGGGGCGGCTCACCAGACCGGACAGCCCGTCACGGCCGTACTCGCCTCGGACGACGACAGCTACCCGGACGACACCCAGACCCAGGGCTGGCTGGGCCCCGTCGTCGCGGTCCCTCTGGGCACCGCCGGCGGCGACAGCAGGGGCGTACTGCTGCTCGCTCGGCCGGCCGGCGAGCCCGCCTTCGGCGAGAACGAGCTCGAGCCTCTCGTGGCCTTCGCCGGGCAGGCGGCGATCGCCTTGGAGCTGGCGGAGCGGCGCCGGGACGCGGAGCAGATAGCACTGCTGGAGGAGCGCGACCGCATCGCACGTGACCTGCACGACCTGGCCATCCAGCGGCTCTTCGCCACCGGCATGACCCTCCAGAGCGCTGCCCGCCTCGTCGAGCACGAGGGGGCCGCCGAGCGCGTCAGCCGTGCGGTCGACGACCTGGACGAGACCATCAAGATCATCCGTTCTACGATCTTCGGCCTCCGCACCAAGGACCGCGAAAGCGGGCCGGGTCTGCGGGCCCGTGCCGCCAGGGCCGTAGGCGACGCGGCCACCGCCCTCGGCCATCCACCGCGCCTGAGCATGGAGGGCCTGCTCGACACGGACGTGCCCTCCGAAATCGCCGACCACGTCATGGCGGCACTGGGCGAGCTCCTGAGCAACGCCGCGCGCCACGCGGGGGCGACCCGGGTCGCCGTGGCCCTCAAGGCGGAACCGGGCGAGATCGTGCTGACGGTCTCCGACAACGGCAGGGGCATCCCGGCCCAAGGCCGCAGAAGCGGTCTGCGCAACCTCGACGACCGGGCGCGGGGCCTGGGCGGCACCTTCACCGTGGACGCCCCCGACGCGGGGGGAAGTCGGCTGGTCTGGCGGGCTCCGCTCCCCACCGGCGGCTGACGGCCCCTACGCGATCACCCTGGCCGGGCCGCCCCCGGCAGCGTCCGCTCCGCTTCCAGCCGGAATCCGGTGACGAGGTCGGGGCGGATCCGCAGGGTGCCGATCATCGGCCGTCCCGCCCACGGGCGCAGCAGGGAAGCGAATCGGGCCTCCTCCTCGGCGTCGGTCACCGGCCGCGCGAAGCCGGTGACGACGACGCTCCAGCCGAGGTGCGTGACGGGGTCGATGTCGTCCGCTTCGTAGGCGACGACCACACCGGTGACATCGGCCGGGGCCACCAGGGAGGCGAGCGCCCCACCGGCGTGGATCCGCACGACGATGTCCTCGCCGTCGACGAGATGGCTGACCGGGCGGACTGCCGGCAGCGCCTGCTGCGTGAAGACGATGCGTCCCAGGGACACCGCCGCCATCAGTCTCAGCGCCTCTGCCCTGTCGAGCTCCCGCATGCGCCGGGTGGCCGTCATGTCGTCATCAGGGCGCCGTGAGTCCCAGTTCGCGGTCGGCGCCGAGCACCCGCATCGACTTGGCCACCAGAGGCGGCACGCCACGCAGCCGGAGACGGGTTCCGGCCGAGTGGCAGCGGTGGTGCACGCGCAGGAAGAGGCCGATGCCCGCGCTGTCGCAGAAGGAGATCCCGGTCAGGTCCAGGACGAGGCTGTGCCGACCGGATGCGGCAAGTTCGGTGAGGCGCGGCTCCACCTGCCCTGCCGTGTGGAAGTCGAGCTCTCCGGCCAAGGTGACGCCCACGTCGCCGTCGCTCCTCACTGCGGTCTTCAGGTCGATCAAGGTGGTCGTCATGGAACCTCCACGCTGCGTGCGGCTCTGCGGTCGAGCCGCTCCTTTCCCCGTGCGGCACCAGCTCACCGCACGCGGTCCGGCCCGGGAAGGTCCACATGCCCCCCGTGCAGGGCCGAAGGTCCCTCTCCCATGGCGCCTCCCTCCGCGGGGAAGCGGGTGAATGAGCGCCTGGCGGGTGAATGAGGGCCCATCGGCCCTGTCCGTTCGGCCCCTTCGGCATGCAGGATGCTGAAGTTCGTGCGCCCCGGACGGACCCAGCCGAAGGAGTTGCGTCATGACCGACAGCGGTGGTCCCTCCCCCGCCAAGACGCCGATCACGGTCTTCCTTCTCGACGACCATGAAGTCGTGCGCCGCGGGGTGCACGATCTGCTGGACGCGGAGCCCGACCTGAACGTGGTCGGTGAGGCGGGCACGGCGGAACAGGCCCTGGTCCGCGTCCCCGCGCTGCGCCCCCAGGTGGCGATCCTGGACGTACGGCTCCAGGACGGCGACGGGGTGAGCGTGTGCCGGGAGCTGCGCTCGCGGATGCCCGAGCTGGCCTGCCTGATGCTCACCTCGTTCGATGACGAGGAGGCACTGCTGGACGCGGTGATGGCGGGCGCCTCCGGTTACGTGCTGAAGCAGATCACCGGCACCGACCTGGTCACCGCCGTCCGCACGGTCGCGGCCGGCCAGTCCATGCTCGATCCCGGAGCCACGACCCGGCTGATGGCCCGTATGCGCGGTGACGTGCCCAAGGAGGAGCAGGTCCCCGGCCTCCCCGGCTTCACCGAGCGGGAGAAGGAGGTCCTCGTCATGGTCAGCGAGGGGCTCACCAACCGGGAGATCGGCAAGCGGCTGTACCTCGCCGAGAAGACCGTCAAGAACATCGTCTCGCGGCTGTTCACCAAGCTGGGCGTGGAGGGCCGCGTCCAGGCAGCTGTGATCGCCAGCCATACGCTGGTCCCGCCGAGCCAGCGCCCGGTGCCGGCCGCCGAATAGCCGGGAGCCGGGAGCCGGGCACGCCGTACCGTCGCGTGCCCGGCTCTCCCACCCGCCCCGGGCCGGGTCAGGGGTGAGGGACCACCACCACAGGACACGCCGAGTGGTGCAGGACGGCTTGGGCCACGGACCCGATGTGCGCCCCCATCGCCGACTCGCGGACCCGGCGGCCGACGACGAGCAGTTGCGCGTCGGAGGCGGCGGCCAGCAGCACGTGGCCGCCGCTGCCCTGCTCCACCTGCGCGACGACTTCGACCTGCGGGTACTTCACCCGCCACGGCTCCAGCGCCTGCTCCAGCGCGGCCTTCTCGTAGGGCTCCAGGCCACCGAACTGGTCGGCGATCCACATCGACCCGGGGCTGTACCCGAAGACCGGCGGCAGGCTCCACGCGCGGACCGCACGGAGCGGCACCCTGCGTGCCGCGGCCGCCTCGAAGGCGACGCGCAGTACCTCGGCGGACTCCTGCACGCCGCCCTGCTGCCCGACGACGACCTCGCCCTCCTCCGGCACGGCGACCGGCCTGCCGTGCGCGGAGCGTACGGACACGACGGGGCACTCCGCGGCGCCGATCACCTGCCGGCCGTAGGAGCCAAGCAGGAAACCGACCAGCGCTCCGTGCCCGCGAGAGCCGATCACCAGCATCTCCGCGTCCTTGGCGGCGTGCAGCAGGGCCGGCACGGGCACATCGCAGAGCACTTCCGCGGTGAGGTCCAATCCCGGGTACCGGTGGGTGAGCTCGCCCCCGACCTCCTTGAGGACGTCGTCGGCGCGGCGGGCTTCGGTGTCGCGGTCCTGGACGATCGGGGCGGCGAGCGGCGCCCACAGCCAGGCATGAACCACGTGCAGGGGCAGGTCACGGCGTACGGCCTCCTGTGCGGCCCAGTCCGCCGCGGCCCGGCTCTGAGGGGATCCGTCCACTCCGACAACCAGGGTGCGCTTCACGAGTCTGTCCTCCGTACTGATGCCGGAGCATCGGGGGTCGGTCGGCAGGGAGCGGCGCCGGCCGGGGGAGACCGGCACCGCCGACCTCACTCTCCCGGCTGGGCGCCCTGGCACACAGGGGCCAACAGTCCCTCGCCCAGGGCCGGTCCTCCCCTCGCGGCGGCCCCCTCGGGGAGGGCAGTGTGGAGGGATCGGCTCAGTCGACGAACGTCCCGGACCGTCGCACTCAGGAGCGGCCATGACCTCGTACCCCGTCTCGGAGCTCGACGCGCACTGGCGCGCCGCCAACTATCTGGCAGTCGGCCAGATCTACCTCATGGACAACCCCCTGCTCACCGAGCCGCTGCGGCCGGAGCACATCAAGCCGCGGCTGCTCGGCCACTGGGGCACTTCCCCCGGTCTGAACCTCGTCCACACCCACCTCAACCGCGTGATCGAGGACCGTTCGCTGGACGCTCTGTGCGTCTGGGGTCCGGGCCACGGCGGTCCCGCCGTTCTCGCCAACTCCTGGCTGGAGGGCACGTACACCGAGACCTACCCGGACGTCACGCGGGACGCTGCCGGCATGGGCGCGCTGTTCCGGCAGTTCTCCTTCCCGGGCGGAGTGCCGAGCCACGTGGCCCCCGAGACGCCCGGTTCCGTCCATGAAGGCGGCGAGCTCGGATACGCCCTCGCCCACGCCTACGGAGCCGCCTTCGACCACCCCGGCCTGCTGGTCGCCTGCGTCATCGGGGACGGTGAGGCCGAAACGGGGCCGCTGGCCGCGTCCTGGCACTCCAACAAGTTCCTCGACCCGGTCCATGACGGCGCGGTCCTGCCGATCCTGCACCTCAACGGCTACAAGATCGCCAACCCGACGGTGCTGTCCCGGATCCCCGAGGCCGAGCTCGACGCGCTGCTGCGCGGCTACGGGCACGACCCGCTGTACGTGACCGGCAGCGACCCCGCCCTGGTGCACCGGGCCATGGCCCGCGCGATGGACGAGGCCCTGGACCGCATCGCGGCCATCCAGCGCGAGGCCCGGACGGCGGGCACCGATCCGGGCCGGGAGCACGCGCGCTGGCCGGTGATCGTGCTGCGCACCCCCAAGGGCTGGACCGGCCCCGCCACCGTCGACGGCGACCCGGTCGAGGGCACGTGGCGGTCGCACCAGGTCCCGCTCGCCGGTGTGCGGGAGAACCCCGCACACCTGAAGCAGCTGGAGACCTGGCTGCGTTCTTACCGGCCGGAGGAGCTCTTCGACGCCGACGGGCGGCCCTCCGAACGGGTGCTCGCGTGCGTCCCTCATGGCGAGCGCCGCCTGGGCGCCGTCCCGTACGCCAACGGCGGCCGACTGCTGCGGCCGCTGCCGCTGACGGACCTCGGTGCGTACGCCGTCCACGTCGACAAGCCTGGCAGCAGCCTCCACGAACCGACGCGGGTCCTCGGACGCTTCCTCAGCCAGATCATGCGCGACACCGCCGAGCGGCGGGACTTCAGGGTCGTCGGTCCGGACGAGACCGCCTCGAACCGGCTGGACGACCTGTACGACGTCACCGGCAAGGCCTGGCAGGGGCTGACGGAGGCCACGGACACGAACCTGTCCCGCACCGGCCGCGTCATGGAGATCCTGTCCGAACACGTCTGCCAGGGCTGGCTGGAGGGGTACCTCCTCACCGGCCGTCACGGACTCTTCTCCACCTACGAGGCCTTCGCCCACATCGTCGACTCCATGGTCGGGCAGCACATCAAGTGGCTGAAGACCTCGCGCGACCTGCCCTGGCGTGCGCCCATCGCCTCCCTCAACTACCTTCTCACCTCACACGTCTGGCGCCAGGACAACAACGGCTTCTCCCACCAGGACCCCGGGTTCGTCGACCACGTCCTCAACAAGAGCCCCGAGGTCGTGCGGGTCTATCTGCCGCCGGACGCCAACACCCTCCTCGCCGTGGCCGATCACGCCCTGCGCAGCCGCGACCAGGTCAACGTGATCGTCGCCGGTAAGCAGCCCTCCTTCGACTGGCTGTCCGTCGACGAGGCCCTCGTCCACGTCACGCGGGGCGCCGGCATCTGGGAGTGGGCGGGGACGGACCACGGCTCCCGCGAACCGGACGTCGTACTCGCATGCGCCGGCGACGTACCCACCATGGAGGTCCTCGCCGCCACGGCCCTCCTGCGCGAGCACCTCCCGTCGCTGGCCGTCCGAGTCGTCAACGTCGTGGACATCGCCCGCCTGATGCCCCACGAGGAACACCCGCACGGAATGACCGATACCGAGTACGACTCCCTCTTCACCACCGACAAGCCGGTGGTCTTCGCCTACCACGGCTATCCGTGGCTGATCCACCGCCTCGCCTACCGCCGCACCGGCCACCCGAACCTGCACGTCCGCGGGTACAAGGAGTCCGGCACGACGACCACCCCCTTCGACATGGTCGTGCGCAACGACCTCGACCGGTACCGGCTCGTCATGGACGTCATCGACCGCGTCCCGGACCTGGCCGGCCGCGCCGAGGGACTGCGCCAGGCCATGGCCGACCAGCGCGTCCGCCACCACAGCTGGATCCGCGAGCACGGCACCGACCTGCCGGAGGTCGCGGACTGGTCCTGGCCCTATTGATCACGGAGGCAGCTGTGCTCACGGCGCGAGGTCCCGGCGCTGGAGCAGCATCTGGGCCAACAGGATGCCCAGCACTCCCGTTCCGATGAGGATCCCGAGCTGGGGCCAGAGCACGCCGCCTTCGGCCAGGGCATCACCCGGGGCGTAGTAGTGAAACGGGCTGAGGAACCTCAGTGGGGCTGCCGGCGACCAGGCCAGGGCGATGAAGTTGACGGCGAATCCCACGGCTCCGATCGCGATGGTCGCGCCGACCACCTGGGCCCTCCGTCGTCCCGCCGCCGACACTGCCATCGCCGGCCCGATCAGGCACAGGGCGAAGCCGAGGCCCATGACCCCGGCGGCGAACACCCCGCCGAGCGGCACCGCACGGTGGATGTCCGGTGACAGCGCCACTCCGGCCGCCACCGTGAGGGTCGCTGCCAGGTTCAGGGCCAGGGCCGCGAGCACGAGTGCGGCGGTCCGTTCGGCCAGCAGCCGGGTACGGCTGACGGGACGCACCATGACCAGCTCCACGGTCCCGGATTCCACGTCCGCTGCCACGGCGGCCGCGGCGAGCGAACCGATCGCGGTGAGCTGCATGGCGATCCAGAACGGGTGGGTGAGGCCGGCGCCCAGCAACCCGGCGTAGCTGGCGATCGATACGTCTCCGTTGGATCCGCTGAAGGCCCGGTAGGCCGAGGGCGGTCCCTTCCCGCCCGCGGAGAAGAGCTGGCCCGGAGGTATGGCGTTGGCGACCACCACGATGAGCGCCTCGAAGACGACCATCCCGATGATCAGCGCTACCAGCATCCGGCGCCGCCGGTACAGGGCGAGCCACAGCAGGGGCCATCGCCGTCTCATAGCCCCTCCCGCACGGCGCCGTTTCGGTACAGATCCATGAAGGCCTCGTCCAGCCCGGCTTCCTCCACCGTGACGTCGGCCACCGCCAGGCCGAGCAGCGTGCGCAGCGCGCCCACCACCTCACTCGGCGGTACGAGCAGCTCCACCCGGTCCCCTTGCCAACGCGGGTCCCAACGCTGGGCGTCGCCCAGGGGCCGGGCCCCCTGTCCGTCCGCGAAGGACAGGCGGATCCGTCGGGCACGGGCCTCGCGCAGGCCGGCCACGCTCTGGACCGTCACCAGCTGCCCGCCTCGGATGATCGCCACCCGCTCGCACGTGCGTTGCACCTCCGGCAGGATGTGGCTGGAGAGCAGGACGGTGCGTCCGGCGGCGGCCGCCTCGCCCAGCAGCGCGAAGAACGTCTCCTGGACCAACGGGTCGAGTCCCTCGGTGGGTTCGTCGAGCACCACCAGGTGCGGGTCGTGTTGCATCGCCTGCACCAGCCCGAGCTTCTGCTTCATGCCCCGCGAGTAGCCCCCGACGGGGCGGGCGAGGACCGCGGGCGTCAGCCCCAGCCGGTCGCACAGCTCGCCGCGGCGGGACACGGGGGCTCCCTGGAGCGCGGACAGCAGATCGAGCGTCTCTGCTCCGGAGAGTTCCGGGTACAGGCGCAGTTCGCCCGGCAGGTACCCCAGGTGCGGGGCCACCCTTCGGTGATCGGTGATCGGATCCAGCCCGAGCACGCGAACACGTCCCTCGCTGGGCCGGAGCAGCCCGGTGAGACACCGGAGCGTGGTCGTCTTCCCCGCGCCGTTCGGGCCGAGGAAGCCGAACACCTCACCTGGTCTCACCGTGAGGCTCAGGCGGTCGACGCCCACCACCGGACCGTACCTCTTGGTCAGTCCGGTCAGCTCGATCGCCGGCCCGTCAGTCATGGATCCAGTCTGAGCCCGCTGCCGGAGACCCGCCCACTCATCCAAGGTCGTAGGCCATGAGGGGAGCGCGCTGCGGTGCGGCCCCGGATGCTGTCATATCCCCGTAGGCGGTGCGCTTGAGCTGTTCCGCCAGGTTCTCCAGGGCCCGGGCGGCCGCGAGTTCGTCGCCGATCTCGGGCACGTCCTTGTCCGCCGGGTTGCAGCGTGCGGTGCCGTGGCCCGTGAGACGCGTGGTGCCGGTGTCGAGTTCGACGCGGACCTTGGTCGTGTGCTCTTCCTCGAAGAGGTAGAGGTGGGTCTTCCATTCGCTCGTGTGCGACATGGTGTGCCTCCGTTCGGATCAGGAGTAGCGGTGGTGTCGCCGGGGTGCCAGCCCGGGCGCCACGGCGGAGAAGAGGAAGGGGCTCCAGGAGATCCGGCGCGGTGTCCGGCATCAGGTCCGGGGCGGCGGCGGTCTCAGTCATCGTCGGCTCCCTGTCCGGGGCGCAGGCGTCCTGACCAGAGGGGCTCGATGCCTGCCCACTCGGATTCCCAGGACCGTGCGCTGCGCGCGTCCACGATGCGCAGGCGCACGGCGACAAGAGCGCCGCCGACGAGCACGATCCCGGCCAGCGCTCCGACGCCGATGCCCACCGCGTTCACACCGATGTCGGCCGGGCGGGGCGGCGCGCTGGCCGCACGGCCGTCTTCGTCGACCCACACACGGACCGTGCCACCGTTCCGGGTGCCTGCCGGAACGGGAATGGCTTCCGTGTGCGGTTGCTGCGACGGGTAGTGCCACGTGGCGGTCGCCACGGTGACCGGCCGGCTGCTCGGCTGGTCCCCCGCCCGGTAGGTGGTCTCACTGACCGTGGTGGCCGTCACGGTGTGCCGGTGTCGCGCGATGTTCTCGGCGGTGCGGTGGCCGTCCGTCCAGGCGGCCCGCCCGAGGGCGAAACCGACGAAGAGGGCCAAGAGGCAGGTCAGCGCGAAGGCGGCATGCATGTGGGTCCGGGTGCGGTCGGCATCCCGCCTGAGCGGGTTGGCCCCCGCCCCTTTCGTCCGGTGGTGCATGGCACGCCTCCGTGCTGGTGCGTGCCGAGCCGGGCCGTCCCTTCAGGCCGCGAGCTCGGCGCTGATGTGGTGGGCCCAGTCCTGGATCCGCTCGGGGTTGCGGAAGTCTCCGCCCTTGCCCTGGCGGGTCAGTGCCTTGGCGAGGAAGCCCGGGGTGTGGGCCGTGATGCTGCCACCGAAGGTCATGTGCTCACGCGCGCCGATCAGCTGCATCTCCCGGGCGACCGCGGAGACCGGGGGGATGTCGTGTTCCTCGGCGGAGCGGTCGAGGGGGCCGCTGCTGAACATCCACACCGGGCGGTGCCGGAGGGATTCGGCGTTGCGTTCCGCGCAGTGCTTGGCCTTGCTGCTCCAGTGGCCGGCGTAGAGGGAGCCGCCGAGGACGACGGCGTCGTAGGCGCGGACGTCGTGGACGTCGTCGGCGGGCAGCACGACGGCGTCGAGACCGTCCTCGCGGAGGGTCTTGCCGATCTGTTCGGCGATGCCTGCGGTGGCTCCGTGCTTGGTGCCGTAGGCGACCAGGACTCGCTTGGTGCTCATGGCGGGTGCTCCTTGATTCCGTTGTGCGGGTCTGATGCCACTGTCACGCGGCCGACGGCTGGTCCGCTTGGGCCGGACGGATCCCGATGGGGGCCGTTCGGTCCTCCCCGTAGCGGCTCTCCTCGGCGGCGGCGACGTGCTGCTTGACGGCGGCGAAGCTGTCGGGGGCGACGGAGATCGAGTCGATGCCGGCGCGGACGAGGACGGCGGCGTAGGCCGGGTCGTCGCTGGGCCGCTGTCCGCACAGGCCGACCGGACGTCCCAGGGTCTGGACCCGTGGGAGGAGGATCCGGATGAGGGTGGTGACGGCCGGGTCGTTCTCGTCGAAGACGTGGGCCAGGGCTTCGGAGTCGCGGTCGACTCCGAGGGTGAGCTGGGTGAGGTCGTTGCTACCGATGGAGAAGCCGTCGAACCGCTCGGCGAAGTCCTGGGCGAGGAGGATGTTGGCGGGGATCTCGGCCATCACGTAGACCTTGAGGCCGTTCTCGCCGCGCAGCAGTCCCTCAGCCGCCATTACATCGAGGACCTTGTCGGCCTCTTCGAGAGTGCGGCAGAACGGGATCATGACGATCACGTTGGTCAGGCCCATCTCCTCGCGCACCCGGCGCAGGGCCTGGCATTCGAGGGCGAATCCTTCCCGGTAGCCGTCGCTGTAGTAGCGGCTGGCGCCACGCCATCCGATCATCGGGTTGGCTTCCACCGGTTCGAAGGGGCGGCCGCCGAGGAGCTTGGCGTACTCGTTGGTCTTGAAGTCGCTGGTGCGGACGACGACGGGGTCGGGCCAGCGGGAGGAGGCGATCCGGGCGATGCCGTACGCGAGGCGGTCGGTGAAGTACCGGCCGCGGTCGAGGTAGCCCTCGGTGAGCTGGTCGACGGCGCAGCGGTCGGAGGCATCCAGGCGCTCTGGATGGAGGAGGGCCATGGGGTGCACCTTGACCTGGTGGGCGACGATGAACTCCAGGCGGGCCAGGCCCACGCCGTCCGCGGGCAGCCGCCACCAGCGGAATGCGGCGGACGGGTCGGCGAGGTTGAGCATCACCCGGGTGCGGGTGACGGGCAGCGCGGACAGGTCCGTCTCGGTCTCCTCGTACGGGAGACGGCCCGCGTAGACCTTGCCCCGGCTGCCTTCGGTGCACGAGACGGTGACGGCGGCGCCGTCGCGCAGGGTCGCGGTGGCGTTCCCGGTGCCGACGACCGCCGGCACGCCGAGTTCCCGGCTGACGATGGCGGCGTGTGAGGTGCGGCCGCCGTGGTCGGTGACGATGGCAGCGGCGCGCTTCATGACCGGTTCCCAGTCCGGGTCGGTGATCGAGGTGACGAGTACGGCTCCGGCCGGGAAGCGTTCCAGGTCCACCGGCGTGTCCATGCGGCACACGGTGCCCGCTCCGATGGCTTCGCCCACCGCGATGCCCTCGGCCAGGGCGTCGCCCGGGGCGGAGGTCAGGCGGCAGCGCCGCAGGGTCGTGGTGCGCCGACGGGACTGCACGGTCTCCGGCCGGGCCTGGACGATCGCCAGGTCGCCGGTGATGCCGTCCTTCGCCCACTCCAGGTCCATCGGGCAGCCGTAGTGCTCCTCGACGGCAACCGCCCACTCGGCGAGCTGCCGCACCTCGGCGTCGGTCAGGACCGGCCGGGCCTGCTCCTCGGGGGTGGTGTCGACGGTGTCGGTCAGCCCGCGTTCCGCATAGACGGCCTTGCGGCGCTTGGCGCCGATCCGCACGTCGATGACGGGGTTCAGGGCCGGGTCCTTGAGGCCGGGCTTGAAGACGGTGTACTCGTCGGGGTCGGTCTGTCCGCTGACCACCGTCTCGCCCAGCCCGCAGGCCGCACTGACCACGACGACGTTCGGGAAGCCGCTCTCGGGATCGAGGGTGAAGATCACCCCGGCTCCGGCGAGATCTGAACGGACCATGACCTGGACGCCGACGGAGAGGGCTACCTGGAGGTGGTCGAAGCCCATCCGCTCCCGGTAGTCGATCGCACGGTCGGTGTGGAGGGACGCGAAGCAGCGGTGCACCGCGTCCACCAGTTGCACGGCGCCGCTCACGTTCAGGTAGGTGTCCTGCTGTCCGGCGAAACTGGCCTCCGGCAGGTCCTCGGCGGTGGCACTGCTGCGTACGGCGACCTCCGGGTCGGAGCGGCCGAGCTCTAGGCCGAGCTCCTCGTACGCGGCGACGATCTCGGCCGTCAGGGCTTCGGGCAGGGGCTCGCCCATGATCAGTGAGCGGATGCCCGCGCCGACGTCTTCGAGCGCGACACCGTCGTGGAGCCGGTCGAGCTGGTCCTGGATGCGGGTGCGCAGGCCGTGACCGCTGAGCAGTTCCTCGTAGGCGTCGGCGGTCGTGGCGAAGCCGGGCGGCACCTGCAGGCCCGCGTCGGTCAGTCGTCTGGTCAGTTCGCCCAGGGAGGCGTTCTTGCCGCCGACTCTGCCGACGTCGCCCCGGCCGAGTTCGGTGAACGGTACGACGCGTCGCGTGTGTCCCATGACGTCCTCCGGGGCTGCGTATCAGCGGGGATCAGTACGGCAGGGGGCGGCCGGACGGCGTGCGCAGATCCAGCGGGGCGGGCTTGTGAGGCTGCTTGGGCCGGGTCTGGATCCGAATGCGCTGCATCGTGGTCACCCTCTTCGGAAGGCGACGCCGGGATGGCGTCCGAGTTCCACGATCACGCGGCAGGCCAGAGGGGCCGCAGTGCCGAGGGGGCCATTCACGCGGGGCCGAGTGGGCCGCTGCGGTACGGGGCCGATCGGCCCAGGACCCGGTACCGAGGTGGCCGCCCCGGATCGCGGCACGAGCGTATTCGCCCTGCTCAGGGCCATCAGCACGAACACGTCGTCCACCCGTGCCACGACGCCGATGGCCACTGCGAGGACGTGGAAGGGTCAGCAGATCTTGCCGGGTCGGACAGCGGTGGCCTTGAGGAGGTCACACAACAGGGCAAAATCGATGCTCTCCGACCTGCGGAACCGCAGGCAGCCCTTGCCCATGTCCTGCTCGGCCAGCCGTTCCTCGAACGCTTCGCGGACATCACTGCGCATGAGGTCGAAGGAGATGTACTGCTTCTGGCTGGCAAACGCGATCTCACAGGCGCCGTCGCGCTCGTATGCGGGCATCCCGTAGGCCATGACCTCGTCGAAGCCGACCAGCTCTTCACGGCACAGCTGCCGCACCTCGGTCAGCGCCACCCTGCGTTCCCCAGGAACCTCGGTCAGGTAGCCGTCAACGTCCCGTGTAGGGCCCGCCTCGCCGGCTTTCGCACACGGTAGGGGCGGCCACCCGGTCGCTGCCGTTGAGGTACGTGTCGGCCTGGGGTGGGGCTACTGGACTGGCACGTCCGCCCGGACGATGGTGATCGGACATGGCGCGTGCAGCGCCGTCTGATGACTCACCGAACCGAGCAGGGCTCGGCTGAAGCCGCCGCGTCCGCGGCTGCCCACGACGAGCATGTCCGCACCCTGTGCCGCATCGACCAGGACGTCGACCGGATTGCCGCGTACGAGGCGTTGGTGCACGGAGGAGGCGCCGTCCTCGCCGAGAACCGTGCGGACCTCCTCGACCAGCCGGCGCTCGGCTTCCTCCTCGTCGAACGTGGTGTCCACCGCCGGCGCCGACCACGATGCGGCACCGGGCAGGTCCCATGCTGCGACCGCCTCCACTCGCCCGCTCACCAGGTCTGCGTACCGGACCGCCCAGCGCAGCGCGGCCTGGGACGAGAGCGATCCATCGACGCCCACCACGATCCGCGGAGCCTCATGCTGCCTGTCCATTCCGTTCACCCTTCCAAACGGCTGATACATCCACAGTGTGCGCATCGCGAACGCACCGCCACGCGGGCACGCAGTGGGTGCCGATCTACCCCTTGGGGAGCCTGAACCAACGCTCCTGACCTGCGGCAATGCGTTCGCTCCGGTCACCGGGCAGAACCAGGGGCACCGACCCCAGGAGCGACGAGGAGACCTTGATACCGAGCCGGCCGGGGCGGAATCGGATGCGGATGCCGCGGTGCCCCAGGTAGGAGATCGAGAACGAGGACCCGGGCACTTCCGAGAGGGGCACCGGGCCGATGTGCAGGCCGTCGCGCTGGGGTTCGAGTCCGACGATGCCGCGTTCGACGAGGTCGAGGGTTCCGCCCATGGCGCCGAGGTGGATTCCTTCGCCGGTGGTCCCGCCCTGGACGTCGGTGATGTCACTGAGCAGGGCTTCCTGGCAGTACCGCCAGGCGTCCGGACCTTGCTCCCGGGCGAGGACCCAGCCGTGGACGAGGCTGCTGAGCGTGGAACCGTGGCAGGTGCGGTGCAGGTAGTAGTCCACCGTCCTGCGCCAGAGGTCGCCGTCGAGGCGGTATCCGAGCCGAAGGAACAGCTCTTCAAGCTCTGTGGGGCGGAAGAGGTAGCCGAGCATGAGGGTGTCGGCCTGCTTGGACGCCTGGTAGCGGTTGGGCGTGTCGCCTTCGGCTTCCAGAATGCGGTCCAGGCGGCGGATGTCGTGGTAGCGGGCGCGGTAGCCGTCCCAGTCGAGCTCGGCGAGGTCCCCGTATCCGTGGAACTGGCTGATCACGTCGCGATGGAACGGCACGTACAGGCGGCGCGAGACGTCCTCCCAGGCGCTGAGGTCGTCAGGGCCGATGCCGACGTGTGTGAGGAGCTCGGCGCGTCGGGCAACAGGGAGTTCCCCGTACAGGTCAATGGCGCGGGCCAGTACCCACGCGGCGGTGACGTTGGTGTAGGCGTTGTCGTCTATGCCGGGAGCCGCGGCGTCCGGGTAGGCGTCGTGGTACTCGTCCGGGCCGACGACGCCGCGAATCCTGTAGCGGCCGAGACTCTTGTCCCAGGTGGCCGCGCCGGCCCAGAAGTGGGCTACGTGCAGGAGGAGTTCGGCACCGGGGCCGTACATGAATCCGGCGTCGCCGGTGGCCTGGCCGTACCGCCACACGTTCCACGCGATCGCCGACCCCACGTGGCGCTGGAGGTGGGAGTGGTCCGGCAGCCAGCGACCCGAGCGTGGATTGAGGTGCAGCCGCTGCGTCTCCTCGGCACCGGAACTGCCGCTCTGCCAGGGAAACATGGCACCCTTCGCCCCGGCCCGGCGGGCCGCCTCCCGAGCAGCAGGGAGCCGTCGGTGCCGGTACATCAGCAGGCCGCGAGCGGTCTCGGGGAGGTGGAGGGAAAGGTAGGGCAGGACGAACAGCTCGTCCCAGAAGACGTGTCCCCGGTACGCCTCGCCGTGAAGGCCGCGGGCGGGGACGCCGGCGTCGAGCTCGGCGGTGTGCGGCGAGAGGGTCTGCAGCACGTGGAAGGCGTGCAGCCGCAACACCTTCCCGGTCTCGCCGGGTACCTTCAGCTCTCCTTCGGTCCACAGGCGTTGCCAGGCTGCGCGGTGGGAGGCCAGCAGGGAAGGGAAGTCCGGGGCGTGTGCGGCGCAGTCGATGCTGCACCACAGGGGATCGGCGGAGGGGCGGTCGAGTGAGGTGCACAGGGCGGCGGTCTTCACGACGACGACCGGGGCGGCCCGCTTGATCGGCAGGACGAAAGTCTGTGTGGCGGTGGTGGCTGTACATGCCCTGCATACCGGCGCCAGAGGGAGTGCCGAAGTACGGACCGCGAGCCCGATCCGCACCCTGGATGTGGTGGTGGTGCAGGACAGCCAGGCGGTGCCCTCGGCCTCCACTCCTGCCCGGTGCTCGACGAGGTGCCGCCCGGCCAGGGCGCGGTAGCGGTCGACTCCCGCGTTCGTGATGTCGCCGTCGAGTACGGACTCGATCTCGATGCTGCCGCTCCAGCCGGACGCCCTGAAGACCGTGTTCTGTGCCGCCAGGTTCGGGTCGCCCATGTGGACGAGGCGGGTGTGGGTGACGCCCAGGCGGCGGCCGTCTGCGTCGTGGAAGAGCATGTGGCGGGTGAGCGTACCGGCGCGCAGGTCCAGCGATACGTGGCTGTGGCGCAGGGTCGGATGATCGGGCGTGAGCCAGTCGCCGGGCGGTGCGCCGTCGGGGAGGCAGCGGTACCGCAGGGCGGTCCAGTCCGGCAGCCGGACCATGTCCTCGTTGGAGGCGGTTCGTCCGCCGATGGTGGAGGTGAGCCGGTTGTAGCAGCCGGCGAGGTAGGTGCCCGGGTAGTGGATGTCGTCGGCGACGCTTTCGGGGGCTGAACCGCGGGTGGCGAAGCGGCCGTTGCCCAGGGTGCACAGGGATTCGACCAGCCGCTCGGTTTTGGGGTCGTAGCGGTGGTACTCCCAGCGCCAGGCTGTGGTCACGGGCATTCGCCTTCGAGCGCGTCGGGCAGCCGGCCGAGGTCGGGGAGGACGAGATCGGCGCCATGCGCAGCCAGGGCGTCCCTCATGTGTGGGTCGTCCTCGCGGTCGATCCCCACCACAAAACGGAAACCGCCCCGGTGTCCCGCCTCGACGCCGGCGAGCGCGTCCTCCACCACGGCGGTGTGTGCGGGAGGCACGCCGAGACGGCCGGCAGCTTCGAGAAAGAGGGCAGGGTCGGGTTTGCCCGGAAGAGTGAGCGCGGCCGCGTCCTGGCCGTCCACCAGGGCGTCGAAGTAGCCGACGAGGGCTGCGGATTCCAGCAGGGAGCGGGCGTGCCGGGAGGCCGAGACCGCTGCGCACCGGATCGCCTTCCTTCGCAGTTCCTCAAGCGCGGGCTGTACGTCCTCGAAGGTACGGACGCCGTCAGTCCGCAGCATCGCGGAGAAGACCTCCTCCTTGCGGGCGGCGACCGCGTGGACGCTGGCGCACCCGGGCGGGTCCTCGGGGGATCCCGGCGGAAGGTCGACTTGTCGGGCGGCGAGGAAGGCGCGTACTCCGTCGAGGCGAGCCTTGCCGTCGACCAGGTCCCGGTATTCGCGGACGGCGTCGAACGGGCGCGGTCGTGCACCGGCGCGCGACTGTTGCCACTCGAGGAGGCAGCCGTCGAAGGTCTCCTTCCAGGCGGCCGCGTGGCGGTCCGCCGTGGCGAGGAGCACTCCGTCGGTGTCGAAGACGACCGCGCGCAGTTCGTTCATCAGTCGTGCACCACACGACGGCCGGTGATCCGGACGGGGGTGAGCTTCATCCAGTGGTCGCGCGGGCCACCGGCCCAGGGGTGGGACCGGGCCGTGGTGTTGAGGTGGTGGATTTCGTGCGGGTCCGTGACGGCGGCCAGTTCGCCCACGGCCAGCACGCTCCAACCGCTGGCGGTCACGTCGTCGATGTTGTCGATCTCGAAGGCGGCCTCTGTCCCGGCCGCTCTGGCCGTGACGGCTTCCGCTGCGGTGCGGAAGGCGATGTCGGATCCGGCAATGAGGTAGTTGACGGGGAGGACGGCCGGGCCTTCAGGAGTGAAAACGGCGATGCGGCCCACGCCACGCGTGTTCAGCAGCCGCCGGCATTCGGTCTCGTCCAGCGGTACGAGCGTGCTGTCGCGCCGGGCGGTGGATCGGCCGGCGACGCGTTGGGCGCTGGCGCCGGTCAGGTCGTCGACGGTGAGGCCGAGGGCGTCGGCCACCCGGACCAGGGTGCCGATGGCAGGACTGGCGGCGTACTCCTCCAGGTAGGCGACGTACGTTCCGTCGGCGCCGCATCGTCGGCCGAGTTCGTCGCGGCTCAGGCCGAGGGCTTCGCGGCGGGCCGCCAGGCGGCGGCCCAGGTCGGTGCGTCCGGTCATCTCGCCGGACTGCTGGGGATGGGTGCTCGGCATGCTCTTCACGGCGCTCACTGCTCCTGGGGCGGTACGGCGACCGTGTCGTGCTGCGGTCCGCCGAGCACGACCTTGAGGGCACCGGTTTCGCCGGCGCGCGAGAAGACGTCGTACGCCTCTTCCATCTGGTCCAGCTCGAAGCGATGGGTGACCATCGCGGCCCCGGGCAGGCGGCCGGCGGCCATCATGCGCAGCAGCATGGGGGTGGAGTGGGTGTCGACGAGGCCGGTGGTGATGGTGACGTCCTTGATCCACAGGTCTTCGAGGTGGAGGACGGCGGGCTTGCCGTGGACGCCGATGTTGGCGACCCGGCCGCCGGGGCGGACCATGCGGGTGCACATCTCGAACGCCTCGGGCACGCCGACGGCCTCGATGACCGTGTCCGCGCCGAGCCCGTCGGTCAGGTCCTCCACCAGCCGCTCGGGCTCCTCGTCGGCGCTCGCGGTGGCATCGGCACCGAGGTCACGCGCGGCAGCGAGCCGGGAGGCGGCGAGGTCGACTGCGATGATCCGCCCGGGGCTGTAGAGCTGTGCTGTGGCGATGGCGGCCAGGCCGATGGGGCCGGCACCGACCACGACCACGGTGTCGCCCGGGCGCACGTTGCCGTTGAGTACGCCGACCTCGTAGGAGGTCGGGAAGATGTCGGCGAGCAGTACGGCGTCGTGGCTGGCCAGGGCGCTGGGCAGTGGGTGTACGGAGAGGTCGGCGAAGGGCACGCGTACGTATTCGGCCTGGGTGCCGTCGATGGTGTGGCCCAGTACCCAGCCGCCGCCTCCTCGGCACTGCCCGTAGTGCCCTTCGCGGCAGAAGCGGCAGCGGCCGCAGGCGGAGATGCAGGAGATCAGGACGCGGTCGCCGGGGCGGACGCTGCGGACGTCGCCGCCGGTCTCGACGACGGTCCCGACGGCCTCGTGGCCCAGGATCCGTCCGGGGGTCACTTCTGGGACGTCGCCCTTGATGATGTGCAGGTCGGTGCCGCAGATGGTGACGGCGTCGACCCGGACGATCGCGTCGGCGGCGTCCTTGATGGAGGGGTCCGGGACGTCCTGCCAGGAGGTCTGTCCGGGCCCGTGGAAGACGAGTGCCTTCATGGCGCGGCCTTCTCTCTGTGTGCTGTGCGGGAGGGGGTCACCGTCAGGCTGTGCCCGTGTCCCTCCGTCCCGCTTGGGCCGGTCGGCCCCTACCCGGGGCCGGTCGGTCCCCAGCGGACGGGGCGCTGCGGTGCGACGGTGGAGACCGGCATCCGTTCCGAAAGGAGGGCTGCTGCCATGTCCCAGTCAGCCCAGTCCCCCGCTTCCGCCCGCCCGGCCCTGCTGAGGTTCCTCGGCGGTGTACGGACGGTCACCGGCAGCAAGTTCCTGGTCGAGAGCGACCACGCCCGGATCCTCGTCGACTGCGGACTCTTCCAGGGTGTCGCGGACCTACGGCGCCGCAACTGGGACAAGCTGCCGTGCGACGCCTCGGACATCCATGCCGTCGTCGTCACGCACGCCCACCTGGACCACTGCGGGTACCTGCCGCGACTGGTCCGGCACGGATTCCGCGGACCGATCCTGACCAGCGCCACCACCGCCCGTCTCGCCGAGATCGTGCTCCGCGACAGCGCCCGCCTCCAGATGGAGGCCGCCGAGCACGCCAACCAGCACGGCTGGTCCAAGCACCGGCCCGCCAAGCCGCTCTACGACGATGACGACGTCGACCACACGGTCAAGTACTTCGACCCGGTACCGGTGGGCAGCGAGATCGAGATCATGGCCGGCACGAAGCTGATGTTGCACCACGGCGGGCACATCCTCGGCTCCGCCTGGGCGCACCTGACCCTGGAGGACGGCCACACCCTCGCCGTCAGCGGCGACCTCGGCCGCCCCGGCCACCCGCTCCTCCTGCCACCCGAACCGTTCACCGGCGCCGACGTCCTGCTGATGGAGTCGACCTACGGCAACCGCCGCCACGACCACGAGAGCGCACGGCGCGAACTCGCCTCGGCGATCACGCGCGCACTGTCCCGTGGCGGGACGGTGGTCATTCCCGCCTTCGCGATCGACCGCACCGAGGTCGTCCTGCACGAGCTGGCCACCCTGCGCAGCGACGGCACCCTGCCCCGCCACGTACCCGTCTACGTCGACAGCCCCATGGCACTGGCCGCTCTGGACGTCTACCGCGAGGCCGTACGGGCCCACTCCCCCGAGCTGCGCCCCGAGATCCTCGCCCAGGGCGAGGCGGCGATCAGCCCGGAGCCCTTCCAGGCCGCCCGGACCGTCCAGGAGTCGATCGACATCAACAACTCCACCGGGCCGGCGGTCATCGTCTCCTCCGCCGGCATGGCCACCGGCGGCCGCGTCCTGCACCACCTCCACCGGATCCTCCCCGACCCCCGCAACGCAGTCGTCATCGTCGGCTTCGCCGCCGCCGGAACCCGCTCCCGCGACCTCGTGGACGGCGCGAAGGTGCTGAAGATGTTCGGCGAGTACGTCCCCGTACGCGCCGAGGTCGCCGACGTCCCGCACTTCTCCGCCCACGCCGACGCCGACCAGATGATCGACTGGCTGCGAGGCGCCCCGGCCCCGCACACCACCTACCTCGTACACGGTGAGGAGAGCGCCTCCGAAACCCTGCGCGACCGGATCGACGACGAGCTGGGCTGGACGGCCGTCGTACCCAAGTCCGGGGAGGCCGTCCTGGTCCGCTGACCGGGGCCGGACGGCCCCGGCGGTGTGCACCGCGCGGCCCTCCCGGCCACGGTGGCCCACCGAGCAGGGTGGGTACGAAGGGTTGGAGGCACTCCATGAGCACCATGCACAGCATCCTCGAAGCGATGGCACCGGAAGCCCGCGATGCCCTGCTCGCCCACTCCCACCAGGTGACCTTCCCGGTCGGCACCCGCATCTTCAAGGAGCACCAGCGGGCCGAGAAGTTCTGGATCGTCCAGTGCGGGACCGTCGACCTCGACACCCACGTGCCGGGCCACAAGAACGTGGTCGTCGACACCCTCGGGTACGGCGAGCTGCTCGGCTGGTCGTGGATGTTCCGCCCCTACAGCCGGCACCTCGGCGCCACGGCGACCCGCGAGGTGCGCGCTCTGGAGTTCGACGCCGCGGCCGTACGGGAGCTGTGCAGCGAGGACTCGGCCGTCGGCCGGTCCGTCTCCACCGCAGTCGCCGCGGTCATCGCCGACCGGCTCGACTCCGCCCGCACCCGGCTCCTCGACATGTTCGCCCCTCACGGCAGCGGCACCCCGCTCGCCTACGCACGCTGAGGACTCCGTCATGACCTCCACCCCGTACACCGTCGCCGACGTCATGACCACCAAGGTCATCGCCGTCACCCCCTCGACCGGCTTCAAGGACATCGCCACCGCGATGGAACGGTGGAAGGTGACCGCCCTACCCGTCATCGAGGGCGAGGGCCACGTCGTCGGCGTGGTCTCCGAAGCCGACCTCCTGCCCAAGGAGGAGTTCCACGAGCACCGCCCGGGGCTGATCGAGCAGATGCGCCGCCTCGGCGACACCGCCAAGGCCGGCTCCTCTCGCGCCGAGAACCTGATGACCACTCCGGCCGTCACCATCCGCCCCGACGCCACCCTGCCTCAGGCCGCCCGCCTCATGGCCGACCGGCACGTCAAGCGCCTCCCGGTCGTCGACGCCGACGGCACCCTCCAAGGCATCGTCAGCCGCGCCGACCTCCTGAAGGTCTTCCTACGCAGCGACGAAGAACTCGCCACCGAGATCCGCCGCACCGTCGTCGAGCGCCTTTTCCCGCTCTCCCAGGAAGCCGTCAAGGTCACCGTGGCCCAAGGAATTGCCACCCTGACCGGCGCGGTCCGCGATTGAGGTTGTTCCTGTTTGGCGGACAGGTTCGATGTGTTGGTCAGGTTGCTGTGGTTTCGTACTCGGCTGGGCTTTGGTAGCCGAGGCTGCTGTGGAGTCGGCGGGTGTTGTACCAGCCCTCGATGTACTCGAAGATCGCGCTTTTGACGGCGGCTCGGATGTGCCAGTTGTGTCGGCTGACCAGCTCGGTCTTCAGGGTGGCGAAGAAGGACTCGGCGAGGGCGTTGTCCCAGCAGACGCCGGTGCGTCCGACGGAAAGCCGGATGGACAGGTCGGCTGCGAGGCGGGCGAAGGCGTGGCTGGTGTACTGGGTGCCGCGGTCGGTGTGGAAGACGACCGGGCCCTTGGGCCGGCGCTGGTGGCAAGCGGTGGTGAGGGCCTCGGCGGCCAGGCTGGTGCCCAGGTGGTCGGCGGTGGCCCAGCCGACCACGCGGCGGGAGGCGATGTCGATGACGGTGGCCAGGTAGAGCCAGCCCTCGCCGGTGGGGATGTAGGTGATGTCGCCGCACCAGCGGGTGTCGGTCGCGGCCGGGTGGGTGCGGAAGTCGCGTCCGACCAGGTCAGGTCGAGTGCCGGAGGCCGGGTCGGGGATGGTGGTGCGGTGGTTTCGGCGGCGGTGCCGGCCGATGATGCCGGCCTGGCGCATCAGGCGGGCGACCCGGCGCCGTCCGCAGTCCAGGCCTTCACGCAGCAGAGCGGCGTGGATCCTGGGGGCGCCGTAGGTGCCGCGTGAGAGGTCGTGGATCTCGCTGATCCGGCCTGTCAGTTCTTCGTCCCGCAGGGCCCGCGGCCCGCGGGTTTCCTGGCGGCGTTTGTAGTAGGCGGACCGGGAGACCTTCATCAGCTCACAGGCGCGTTTGACGCTGTGACCTGCGTGTTTCTCCGCCTCGATGAACGGGTGCACCGTCACCGGGTCCCCCTCGCGAAGAAAGCCGTGGCCCGCTTGAGGATCTCGATGTCCTCTCGCAGGCGGCGGTTCTCCCGCCGCAGCTGGGCCAGTTCCTCCCGGTCGTCGCGGTCCAGGTCCTTGGGCTGGTGACTGTCGTCGGACTGCGCAAGCCACAGCCGCACCGCGGACTCGGTCAGGTCGAAGTCCTTGCAGATATCGGGCACCGACCGGTCCCCGCGCAGGCACAGCTCGACGATCTCGGCCTTGAAATCGGCCGTGAACTGCCGCCGCTGCCGCGGCTTCTTCTTCGGCATGTTCTCCATCATGGACATCCCTCCCCGAGCACGGGCCCGGATCTCGGATGTCCGCCAAACCGAAGCAACCCCGTCCCGCACTTGCAACGCAGGACCTACCAAGAAAGCAGACAGGAGGTGTCCCCGCCACTGAACTGACCACGTGAGTTTCGCTCGGAATCCGGTTACACAAGGGCGCCGGTGGAGGCGGCAGGCCCGCCAAGCTGCCGCCCCAGATCCAAGAGGTTCGCACGCACGTCCGGTGACAACAACGGTCGTTATGTGCCAACGATCGTTGTGAGTCACAGGCCCTCAGCGGCGGACCCTCGGCATGCCCAGGCCGATCCAGGAGATGATCTCGCGCTGGATCTCGTTGTTGCCGCCGCCGAAGGTGAAGATGACGGCGCTGCGGTAGCCGCGTTCCAGCTCGCCGTGCAGGACCGCGCCCGCCGAGCCGTCCTTGAGGGAGCCGGCGGCGCCGACCACCTCCATCAGCCAGGCGTACGCGTCCCTGCGGGCCTCCGAGCCGTACACCTTGACGGCGGAGGCGTCCTGCGGGGTGAGGGTGCCCGACTGGACGGCGCCCACCATCTGCCAGTTGAGCAGCTTCATCGCGTCGAGGCGGGCGTGGGTGCGGGCGAGGCGGCCGCGCACCCAGGACAGGTCGATGACGCGGCGCCCGTCGGCCAGCTTCGTCGCGGCGGCCCAGCGCTGCACGTCGTGCAGGGCGCGGATGGCCATGGTGCCGTGGGCCGCGAGGGTGACGCGTTCGTGGTTGAGCTGGTTGGTGATCAGGCGCCAGCCCTTGTTCTCCTGCCCGACGCGGCGGCTCGCGGGGACACGGACGTCCTCGTAGTGGCTGGCGGTGGTGTCGTGCGAGGCCAGGGTGTTGATCAGGGTGCAGGAGTAGCCGGGGTCGGAGGTCGGCACGAGCAGCATGGTGATGCCCTTGTGCGCGGGGGCGTCCGGGTCGGTGCGGACGGCCAGCCAGACCCAGTCGGCGGTGTCGCCGTTGGTGGTCCAGATCTTCTGGCCGTTGACCACGTAGGTGCCGGTCTCCTCGTCGCCCTCGCGGACGGCCTTGCACTTGAGGGCGGCCAGGTCGGTGCCGGCGTCGGGTTCGCTGTAGCCGATGGCGAAGTCGATCTCCCCGGAGAGGATCCGGGGGAGGAAGTACGCCTTCTGCTCGTCGGTGCCGAACTGCATGATGGTCGGGCCGACGGTGTTCAGTGCCATCAGCGGCAGCGGTACCACGGCCTGCGCGGCCTCGTCGAAGAAGATGAACTGGTCCATGGCGGACATGCCGCGGCCGCCGTACTCCTTCGGCCAGCCCACGCCGAGCCAGCCGTCCGCGCCGAGGCGGCGGATGGTCTCCCGGTAGAAGCGCTTCTGCGCGGCGGGGTCCTCGTAGCGGGCGTAGACGTCCTCGGGCACGAGCTCGGCGAAGTAGGCGCGCAGTTCGGCGCGCAACTGCTGCTGCTCAGGCGTGTATTCGAGGTGCACGGCCCCTCCGGAGGTCTGGCGGCACTGCCGGTCGCTGTGGTGGCGGCGGTCAGAGTAGAACCCGTTACAGGAATTGGGAAGGGCCGGGAGTTCCGTGGGGAACTCCCGGCCCTGGGGGTGCGGCCTGGTCAGGTCCGGCGGCACTGTCCGGTGCGGGGGCCGGTGCCGGTGGTGCCGGCCACCAAAGGCGCGGGGCTGTTGCCCTCGCAGCGCAGCGGGCCGTCGACCGTGTTGGCCCAGACCTCGACGCCGCCGGTGTTGGCGTCCAGCGTCACCGGTCCCCGGAACGTGTTGCCCGCGCAGGACGCCTCGGGGCGGCCGGAGCCGAGGAGCACCGGGCCGGTGCCGCGCCCGATGGTGAACGGTCCGGCGAGGGAGGTCCGGCAGACGGTGAGGGCGAGGGCGCCGTCGGCGGAGACCGGGCCGGTGACGGCGGCGTCGGTGACGGCCAGCGCGCCGCCGGGCCGGACGGTGACCGGGCCGGTCTGGCTGCCGCCCGCGGCGATGCACCGGGCTTCGCCGGGGGCCACCGTCAGCGGGCCGGTGTGGGCCGAGGTCAGGCAGGGTTCGGTGAACCCGACGGTGAGGCCGGTGGGTTCGGCGGTCGCGCCCGGGGTGAAGGCGGTGTCACCGCTGTAGCGCGCGGTGACGGGGTGGCCGGTGGTGGGCTGGAGGACGCCGGTGCGGGTGGTGGCGCGGCCGTCGCGGAGCGGCACGGTGGCCAGCGGGACGGTCCCGTCGAAGAAGGTGACCTCGCCGGTCGGGGGGCCGGCGTCGGGGCCGGCCGGGGCGACCGTGGCGGTCAGGGTGACGGCCTGTCCGAACAGCGGGGTGGCGGTGTCGGCGGTGACGGTGACCGAGGTGCCGTAGCGGAAGGAGACCACCGCCTTGCCGTTGCCCCGGTTGACGCCCTTGAGGAGGGAGACGCCGGTGGCCGTCGGGGCCGCGTAGCTGCTGCCACCGCCGCCGCCGGCCGCGGGAAGATTGGCGGGGGCGCCGGGGCCGGACCGGCCGCCGCCTGAGCCGCCGCCGCCGGCGAAGTACCCGCCGCCACCGCCACCGGCGCCGGAGCCGCCGCCACCGCCGTTCCCGCCGGAGCCGCCGCTGCCGGGGTTGGGCTTGCTGCCCCAGGAATCGGTGTCGGCGCCCGGGGCTCCCGGAGCACCGACGGTGTTGTTGCGGAGGCCGCCCGCCCCGTGGGCCGACTGGGTTCCGCCGCCGCCCGCGAGGCCGGAGCCCTCGGGGCCGGCGCCCTGGCCGCCGGGGTCGGCTTCGAGGCCGCCGCCGGAACCGCCGCGCAGCAGGGGTCCGCCGTTGCCCGCGCCGCCTCCGCCGCCGGCGACGAGGACCCGGTCGGTCCCGCCGAAGGCACCCGTACGCAGGTCGGTGCCGCCGCCGCCGGAACCGCCACCGCCGTGGGCGCCGCCACCGCCGGAGCCGTGGCCGGTGCCGCCGGGACGGGCGAACTCGCCCTTGCGGGAGGTTCCCGAGCTGCCCACCCCGCCCACGGTGAGCTGGAGGGTCTGGCCCGGCGTGACGGCCAGGTCCGCGCGGGTCTCGCCGCCCAGACCGCCGGGGGCGCCCTCGTTCGGGGGGCTGGGGAGGATGAAGCCGGCCGCGCCGCCGCCCTCGGCGCCGAAGAGGTCGACCGTCACGGAGGTCACCCCGGCCGGGACGGTGAAGGTGTCCGTGCCGACGTCGGTGTAGGTGCAGGTGGGGGTGGAGGCGGTGAAGACGCCGCCCGTGCCGCAGGGGTTGGCGGCGGCCGGGTCGGCCGTGGCGGGAAGGGGTGTCATCGCGGCGGCCACGAGGCCGGCCGCACCGGCTGCCTTCAGGATCTTCGATCGGTACATGCTCAAGGGGGTTCCAAACGACGGTGCTTGCGAGATGAGGCGTGCGGGCCGCGGCCGGCCGCGGGTGCGGCCTGCCGCGGCTGCTGTGCTACGTGTGGCTCAGACGCCGTCGTCGGCGCACAGCGCCCAGACGTCGGAGTAGGTGTTCGGGGAGCTGGGGGCCCCGGTGTGGGTGAAGGCCGACCAGTACGCGGCGGTGGTGGTCCCGTCCGAGACCGGGCTGCCGCCGGAGTCGCTGGGGAAGCTGCCGTTGAGGTGGTCGCCCTGGGAGCCGGGTCCGGTGAAGTTCGTGGTGGTGACGCTGCCTCCGCTGATCGCGGCTCCGCCGCTGACGAGCTTGCCGTCGTTCTCGCCGCAGCCCACGGTGACGGTGGCGCCGCTGGTTCCGGCGGTGGGGCCGCTGACCTCGGAGAAGCGGACCTTCACGGTCGTGCCGCTGATGTTGATGTTGTTGCCGCTGCAGATGGCGTACGCGTAGGTGGTGTTGCCGCTGTCCCCGCCGCCGCCGTTCCAGCCCACGGCGCTCCAGGAGTCGGGGTTGGTCTCGCCGTCGGCCGCGGCCTTCTGGCCGTAGGCGTGGGCGGAGTCGTTGAAGGTGGGGAAGCTGGCGATCGGCTTGAGGCTGCCGACGGAGGCCGGGGTGATGCGCGCCCCGCCGCCGAGCAGCCGGGTGTTCGCCGGGCAGGTGGCGGTGACGAGCCCGACCGTCGAGGCGGTGGTGGGTCCGGCGACCTTGTTCATCACCACCTGGGTGTGGTTGATCAGGTTGCTGCTGAAGCACATCGCGTACGGGGTGCTGGAGAAGGAGGCGTTGACGGCGCCGCCGCTGCCGCCGATGCCGAGCCAGTAGGTGACGTCGGTGCCGACGACTCCGGTGGAGCCGGTGTACTCGGTGCTGCCGTCGGGGCTGGGCGAGGTGCCGTTGATCTTGTTGCCGTTGGACGAGGTGCCGGTGCCGATGGCCTGGTTGATGCCGCCGCCGGAGATGAGGCCGCTGCCGCAGTGGGCGTTGGTCGAGATCTCGGAGAAGGCGGAGCCGGGGCCGGAGGTGGCGCCGGGGGTCTTCACCGTCACACCGACGGTGTTGGCGTGGGCGGTTCCCGGTGCGGTGAGGGCCAGCAGGGCGCCCAGGATCAGGGCCCTTCCGGCGAAGGGGCGCCGCAGGAGGAAGCGGTCCATCGAGTTCTCCCTGTTCGGAGTCGGATTGCGGGCAGGCGGAACCGCACGCGGGCGCACCGGCGCACCGGAAGGGGTTCCGGGTCCGGGGCCGGGCGTCGGGAAGGGTTCCGCTCTGGACGGGTGGTGGTCGGCACGTCGCAGGAGCGGCGTGGACCGGGTGCCGCAGCGGGCTGCTCGCTGGATCAGCGGACGGACTGGCCTTGCGGGGAGAGCGCGGCGCCACGTACGGGCGGGCCGGGCGGACCCAGGTCGTGGGTCGTCCCGGCCGTCCGGCACGCGAATTGCACCTGCGGAATGTAGCAGTCAGATAAGCCCGCATGTAAGCGGGGAACAGTGACTTCTCCTTGCAGATGCGGTACTCGCGAGTAGCTCGCGCGGCAGGTGCGGGGCACGGCCTTCAGTGGCCGCTCCCCCGCACCTCCACCCCGTCCAGGCCCGGCCGGATCAGGACCTTGATGTGCTCTTCCGGCCGCCGCAGGGAGTCGAAGGCCGCCTCCAGCGCGCCGAACCCCGCCTCGCCGGTGACGAGGGCGCCCGGGTCGATGCGGCCGTCGGCGAGCCGGGCCAGGGTGGCGCCGAACTCCCGCGGCGGGTAGGTCAGGCACATCCGGATGGTGACGTCCTTGTAGATGCCGACCAGCGGCCGGATCACGTCCTCGGTCATCACCCCGCCGATCTGCAGGATCTCCGTGCCGCGCGGCACGGCGTGCAGCAGCCGGTCCAGCAGGCCGGGCACGCCCACGCAGTTGACCACCACCATCGGACGCGGCCGGGGCCCGGCCAGCTCGGCGCACCGCCGTACGGGGTCCTCGCCCCCGGCGGGGTCCACCACCGCGTGCGCCCCGAGCCGGGCCGCCGCGGCGCGGCGCAGCGCCGAGGGGTCGGAGGCGACGACCGGGCCGGCGCCGCGTTCCAGCAGGGCGGCAACGGCGCCGAGGCCGACGGGGCCGCAGCCGGCGACCACGGCGGGGGTGCCCGGACCGGCCGTGCTGCGGGCGACGTTGCCGAAGCCGACGGCCAGCGGCTCGGTCAGGGCCGCCAGGGCCAGGTCCAGGGTTTCGGGGACGGGCAGCAGGGCCTGCGCCTGTACGACGATCCGCTCGCCGAATCCGCCGGGGAAGGCGTTGCTGTAGCCGACGGTACGCACGACCCCGCCGGGGTCGACGGCCCAGGGGAGGCCGACCACTCCCGTGCCGGGTTCGGGGCCGCTCCCGCCGGGCCCGTAACCGATGACCCGGCCGGCGAACTCGTGGCCCAGCACCAGCGGGCGGGCCGGGTCGAAGAGGAAGCCCGTGGTGCCGCTGTCGCGGGAGGCGCGCAGGAAGTCGGCGGTGTGCGCGACGGCGCTGAGGTCGGAGCCGCAGATCCCGCAGGCCTCGGTCTCGACCAGGGCCTGTCCGGGTCCGGGCACCGGATCGGGGTGTTCGGCCGCGGCGAAGCGGCCGTCCGCCCACACCGCCGCCCTCAACGGACTTCTCCCTCGCGGGCGATGGCCTCCGCCGTGGCCCGCCGCAGCGCTCCGGTGAAGCGTTCGCTGTTGCGGGCGGCCCAGTCGAGGCTCGCCGCGCGCGCGTCGGTGGTGCCGGTGAGGCGGGGGACGACCCGTTCGGCGAAGAGCTCCAGGCTGCGCAGGGCGGCGGCGGGCTCCGCGATGTCCGGCTGGAGGATCAGGAAGGTGCCGAACCCGCCGGTCTTCCGGGCGAGTTGCAGGATGCGTTCGACGGCGTCGTCGGCGGTGCCGATGACGGCGCGGCCGAAGGTGGGCAGCCCCTCCTCGGTCCAGCGGCGCACGGCCCCGGCGGGGGTGGCGCAGCCGTCGAGCCGGGTGCCGCCGAGCGCCTCGATGTAGGCGACCAGGTCCGGGGTGCCGAACTCCGCCTGCCGCAGGGCTTCTTCGCGGGTCTCGGCCAGGTGGACGGGGGTGACCAGCCGCCAGCCCGCGCGGTCGGCGGTGCGGCCGCTCTCGGCGCAGGCCCGCTCGTGGGCGGTCCAGTTGGTGTCGAGGGTGGCGAACCCGGCGGGGTCGGCGGCGGCCAGCGAGAGCATCCCGGCGCCGTGCCGCCCGGCGAGGAGCGCGCCGGTCGGGGAGACGGCGGAGGCGACGGCCACCTCCAGCTCCCGGCCCCGGTAGGGCCCGAGCTGGAGCCGGGCCTCGCGCAGGGTGAACCAGTCGGTGGCGGCCGTGACGGTCTCGCCGCGCAGCAGCCGGGTGACGGCGTCAAGGGAGTCGGCCGTCATGGCGCGGGACTCCAGCGGGTCGACGCCCGTCATGTGGGCGTCGGAGGGCAGCTGTCCCGGGCCGACCCCGAGCATGGCGCGGCCGCGCGACTGCTGGTCCAGCTGGCAGATCCGGTCGGCGAGGATCAGGGGCTGGTGGTACGGGAGGGAGTTGACGCCGGTGCCGAGCATGATCCGGGAGGTCCGTTCGGCGGCGGCCGCCAGGAACAGCTCCGGCGAGGCGATGATCTCGTAGCCGGCGGAGTGGTGCTCCCCCGCCCACACTTCCTCGTAGCCGAGCCGGTCCAGTTCCACGACGAGGTCGAGGTCACGGCGCAGCTGGAGGGCGGGGTCGCGGTCGGGCCGGTGGTAGGGGGCGAGGAACACCCCGAAGCGGGAGGGCAGGTACGGCTGCGGCATGTGCGGCACCCCTTCGGACGGCGAAGCCTTCGCCGTCCGACCCAACACCGCGCGCGCCGCGCCTTCAACGGCGGCGGCGCGGTCCTCCCGCTCAGTGGGATTTCCGGCCCTGACACCGCACCCGGGTGCGGTGTCAGGGCCGGGCCAGGACCCCGATCATCGCCTCGGCCGTCGCCGCCATCGCCGTGCGGGCGGCGGTGAGGTAGGGGCGGGGGTCGGCCGGGGTGAGGTGGGTGCGGATGGCGTCGGTCATGGCCAGGTTGAGGGCCGTGCCGATGTTCACCTTGCGGATCCCGCCGGCCACGGCCGCCGCGAGTTCCCCGTCGGGCAGGCCGGAGGAGCCGTGCAGGACCAGCGGTACGTCCAGTGTCTTGGCGAGCCGGGCCAGCAGGGCGTGGTCGAGGGAGGCGGTCCGGGTGGTCATGGCGTGGCTGCTGCCGACGGCCACGGCCAGGGCGTCGACGCCGGAGTCGGCGACGAACCGCCGCGCCTCGTCCGGGTCGGTACGGGCGCCCGGCGCGTGCGGGTCGAGCGGCGCGGCCCCGTCCTTGCCGCCGACCTCGCCCAGCTCCGCCTCGATCCACAGCCCGTTGGCGTGGGCCCAGTCGGCGGCGGACCGGGTGGACTCCAGGTTCTCCGCGTAGGGCAGGTGCGCGGCGTCGTACATCACCGACCCGAAGCCGGCGTCCGCGGCCCGCCGCAGCAGGTCGGGGCTCTTGACGTGGTCGAGGTGGAGCCCGACGGGCACCCGGGCGGCCTCCGCGCAGGCGGCGGCGGCCCGGGCGATGGGCAGCAGGGCGCCGCGGCGGAACTTCACTGCGTTCTCGCTGAGTTGCAGGATGACGGGCAGTCCGGCCCGTTCGGCGCCCTCGACCACGGCTTCGGCGTGCTCCAGGGTGATGATGTTGAAGGCCGCGACGGCGCCGCCGGCCGCGGCCGCCCCGGCAACGAGGGTCCCGGCGGGGGCGAGGGTCATCGGACCGCCCCCTCGCCCGCGGTGAGGATCACCGAGCGGGTGAGGTTGCGGGGCGCGTCGGGGTCCAGGCCCCGGTGCGCGGCGACGGCCACGGCGAGGCGCTGCACCCGGACCAGCTCGGCGAGCGGGTCGAGTTCGCCGTCCACCCACTCCGCGCCGGTCCGGAGGACCTCTTCGGCGATGCCGTCGGGGGTGCCGCCCAGCGACCAGGTGACGGAGCCGGGGCCGGTGACGCTGACGGGGCCGTGCCGGTACTCCATCGCGGGGTAGGCCTCGGCCCACGAGAGGGAGGCCTCGCGCATCTTCAGGGCTGCCTCGTGGGCCAGGCCGACGCTCCAGCCCCGGCCGAGGAAGGTGAACTGGCCGCGCGCCTCCAGCCCGTTCGGCAGCGGCAGGTCGAGGGCGGTGCGGGCGTCGGCGACCACGGCCGGGGTGTGGCGGCCGAGGTGGGCGCGCAGCAGGGTGAGGGCGGTGGTGGCGAAGCGGGTCTGGACGACGGACCGCTCGTCGGCGAAGTCCAGTACGACGAGGTCGTCCGCGAGGGCCGTCACCGGGGTGTCCGGGTCGCCGATGACGGCGGTGGTCGGGATCCCGGCCCCCCGCAGCCCCGCCAGCAGGTCCAGCACCTCGGTGGTGGTCCCGGACCGGGTCAGGGCGACGACCCGGTCGTAGCGGCGGTGGCGGGGGAACTCGGAGGCGGGGAAGGCGTCGGTCTCCCCGTGCCCGGCCTCCTCGCGCAGGGCGGCGGCGGCCTGTGCCATGTAGTAGGAGGTGCCGCAGCCGATGACCGCGGTACGCTCGCCGGGCCCCGGCAGCACTGCTCGGTGGGCCGGGGCCAGTTCGGCGGCCCGCTCCCAGCTGTCGGGCTGCGTGGCCAACTCGTACGCGACGTGACTCATGCGGGCTCCTTGCGCGGTGGATGCGTACGTCGGCTGCGAACCGATCGGACTTCCCTGCGTGTTCCTGCGTGTCCTGCGTGTTCCTGCAAGGTAGCGGGCAGTTTCGCGCAACTTCAAGCATCTACCGGGTGATCCGCTGGGTTAATCTCGACGGCGGGGCCCGGCGGGACGCCGGGGGACGACAGGGAGGGGCGCCATGACCCGCAAGGAACGCTGGCAGAGACTGCTGGACCTGCTGGTGGAGCGGGACGGGCTGGAGGTGGAGGCCGCCGCCGAGGCCCTCGGCGTGTCCGCCGCGACCATCCGCCGCGACCTCGACCAGCTCGCCGAGCAGCAGCTGCTGGTCCGCACGCGCGGCGGGGCGGTGCCGCACGGGGTCTCGTACGAACTCCCCCTGCGCTACCGCACGTCCCGGCGTGCCGCCGAGAAGCGCCGGATCAGCGAGGCGGTCGCGGCCCTGATCGCGCCGGGTGAGGTGGTCGGCCTGACGGGCGGCACCACCACGACGGAGGTCGCCCGCGCCCTCGCGGCCCGCCCCGACCTCGCCGCGCCGGCCGGCGGCTCCCCCGCGCTCACGGTGGTCACCAATGCCCTCAACATCGCGGGCGAGCTGGTGATCCGGCCACAGTTCAAGATCGTCCTGACGGGCGGGGTGGCCCGGCCCCAGTCGTACGAACTGACCGGCCCGCTGGCGCAGCAGACGCTCGGTCAGCTGTCGATGGACACCGCCGTGCTCGGCGTGGACGCCTTCGACCCCCTCGACGGCGCGGCGACCCGCCACGAGGACGAGGCCGCCGTCAACGCCCTGCTCTGCGAGCGGGCCCGCCGCCTGGTCGTCGCTGCGGACTCCACGAAGCTCGGCGTCCGCGCCTTCGCCCGCATCTGCGCCACCTCCGCCGTGGACGTCCTGGTGACCGACACCGCCCTGACGGACACCGCCGCGCGGCCCTTCCGGGACGCGGGCGTGGAGGTCGTACGAGTCTGACGGTCCCGCACGAGGGGCTCTCCCCTCCCCCCTCAGCCCTGCTCCTCGAACCCGGCCAGCAGTGCGCGCGGGTCGAAGGCGACCCGGATCCGGGCGATCCGCCCGTCCTCCACGTGCATCCAGTTCGCCGTGGACGCCGGCGGCGCGACGGTGGTGCACAGGTCGAACCAGGTGATCACCTCGTCGCCCTCGGCCACCCGCGCCTTCACGTCGATCCGCTCCAGCACCCGGCCCATCCCCCGCAGTCCGGCCAGCGCCGCCTCCGCCCCCGACGCCGTTCCCAGCGCCCCCACGAAGTCGACCTCCTCGGCCAGCAGCCCCCGCAGGGTCTCGAAGTCGCCCGTCTCCCAGGCGGTGAAGTAGGTCTCGGCAAGCTCTCGCGCGGTCTTCGTCGTCGTCATGCGCCCATCCTCCCGCCGAGCCCGTCCATCCGTCCAACAGATGGATCGGATGAGATCTATCATCACTGATTATGGAGATGCATCAGCTGCGCTACTTCGCCGCCGTCGTGGACGAGGGCACCTTCACCGGTGCCGCCCACCGCCTGCACGTCAGCCAGTCCGGCATCAGCACCCAGATCGCGAAGCTGGAGCGCGAGCTGGGGCAGCAGCTGCTCGACCGCGGCGGACGCCGGGTCGGCCTCACTCCGGCCGGGGAGGCCGTACTCCCCCTCGCGAGGAACGCCCTCGCCACCCTCGACGCCATCCGGCACACCGCCGCCGAGTTCGCCGACGCCGTCCGCGGACGGGTCCGCCTCGGCATGATCACGGGCTGCTCGATCCCGCCCTTCCTGGACACCATCGCCGACCTCGGCCGCACCCACCCCGGCATCGAGCTCAGCCTGCACGAGGGCCACTCCGACGCCCTCCAGGACCAGGTCCTCGCCGGCTCCCTCGACCTGGCCCTCATCGGCTACGCGGGCGAGGCCGCTCCCGGCCTGGAGGCCGACGTCGTCGTCGACGAGCCGATCGCCGCCGTCGTACCGGCCGGACACCCGCTCGACCGGGCGGAACTGCGCCTCGCCGGCCTCCGGGACGAGAAGGTCCTCTGCCTCTCCCGGGGCACCGGCATCCGCGCCGCCTACGAGGACTCCTGCCGCCGCCTCGGCCTCGACCCCCGCGTGGACCTCGAAGCGGGCTCCCCCACCGCCCTGCTCCGCCTCGCGGAGCGCGGCGCGGGCGTCGCCGTCCTCAGCGCCTCCTCCGCGGAGGGCGCCGGCCTGCGGACCGTCCCGCTCGCCGACGCCGCCACGCACGCCCGGCTGGGCCTCGTCACCCGCGCCGACCAGCACTCCCCGGCCGTACGGCTCCTGCGGACCAGGCTCCTCACGGCACTGCGGAACGGCTAGGGGGTGTCCGCGAAGTCGCGCCGTCCGCCCGGAGGGCGGGCCCCGCGGCGTCCGGTGCGTGCTCTCGGCGTGCCGGGCGGAAGCCCGCGTACTGGACGCACTCGGTCTTCCGCCCGGTGCGGCGAGAGCGCGTGCCGGACGCCGCGGGGCAGGCGCGACTCCGCGGACACCCCCTAGGGGGTGTCCGCCTGGCGCAGCCGCGCCGCGATGGCGCGGGCGCAGGCCATGGACTCGGTGTGCGTGGTGTCGAGTTCCAGGTCGTAGGAGACGCCCTCGTGGACCACGGCCGCCTGGGACGCGGCCATGCCGGGGGTGCGGTCGCCGCGGGCGATCTCCCGGCCCGCGGCGGCCTCCGGGTCGCACCGGACGGCGACCCACAGCACCTCCAGGCCGTCCAGCGCGCTCCGCCAGCGTTCCTGAGACCCGGCCCCGCCGAGGAAGACGTCGTCGATGAGGATGCGCGCGCCCGCCCGGGCCATCGCCGCGACGCCCGCCATCCAGGCCGCCTCCAGGGCCCGGAACTCCGCCCCGACGCTCACCCCGCCGTCCTCGGCGAACACGATCCCCCCGTCCCCGTCCCCGTCTCCGCCCCCGTCCCGCAGCTTCGCCGGCAGGGAGTCGATGAAGGAGTCGCAGCCGTACGCCAGCCACGGTTCGGGCAGTACGGCCTGGAGGCAGCGCACGATCCCGGACTTCCCCGAGCTGGACGCGCCGTTGAGAACGATCATCCGAATGGTCACCGCGCCACCGTAGGGCGGCCGCCCGCGCGGCGGACAGCGGATTTCCGCGCCGGACTGCGGATCAGTGGGCCGGGACCCGCTGGGCCTCGCGGGTCAGGGCCGCCAGGACCGGGGCGATCAGCGGGTGGGACTCGGCGCCGCGGCGGGTGGCGGCGAAGACCCGGCGGGTCGCGGCCGGGCCGGCGACCGGGCGGACCAGGACCTCCTTGAGGTCCATGCCGCGCAGCGCCGAACGCGGCACCAGCGCCACCCCCGCGCCCGCCCCGACCAGGGCCGTCACCGCGCGGAAGTCATCGGAGGAGTGCACGAAGCGCGGCTGGAACCCGGCCAGTTCGCAGGCCAGCAGGGTCACGTCGTAGCAGGGGTTGCCCGGGTACTGGCCGACCCAGTCCGCGTCGGACAGGTCCGCCAGCGCCACCGCGGGCAGGTCGGCGAGCGGGTGCCCGGCGGGCAGCACCGCGTCGAAGGGCTCCGCGTACAGCGGGAGCACCGACAGCCGGCCGTCGTCGGCGCCCGGCGCGCCGCGGTACTCCACGGCGAGCGCCAGGTCGGCCTCCCCGTCGAGCAGCAGCGGCAGGCTCTGGTCGCCCTCCGCGTCGCGCACCCGGAGCCGGATGCCGGGGTGTTCCAGGGCGAGGCGGGCGATGGCGGGGGCCAGCACCTCGGCGATGCCGGTGGCGAAGGCCGCCACCGTGACCTCGCCGGCGGAACCGCCCGCGTAGGCGGCGAGTTCCGCCTCGGCGCGCTCCAGCTGGGCCAGCACCTCGTGGGCGTGGCCCAGCAGGATCTCCCCGGCCGCGGTGAGCCGTACGCCCCGGCCGCTGCGGGTCAGCAGCGCGTGGCCGGTCTCCTGTTCCAGCGCGGCGAGCTGCTGGGAGACGGCGGAGGGGGTGAGGTACAGCGCTGCGGCCGCGGCGGTCACCGTACGGTGGTCCGCCACGGCCCGCAGGATGCGCAGCCGGCGGGGGTCGATCACACCCCCATGATGTCAGCCCTGAGCAGCGGAAAGCGCCGCGCGGGCGTCCACGAAGGCGGCCACCGCGCGCTCCACGTCGGCCGTCGAGTGGGCCGCCGAGAGCTGGACGCGGATGCGGGCCGCGCCGAGCGGAACGACCGGGTACGAGAAGCCGATCACGTAGACGCCGCGCTCCAGCAGCAGCTCGGCCATCCGGCCCGCCTCGGCGGCGTCGCCGATCATGACGGGGGCGATGGCGTGGTCGCCGGGCAGGATCTCGAAGCCGGCCTCCGTCATCTTGGTGCGGAACAGCTTGGTGTTGTCCGCGAGCCGCTCGCGCAGGTCACCGGCGGACTCCAGCAGGTCGAGGACCTTCAGGGAGGCGGCGGCGATGACCGGGGCGAGGGAGTTGGAGAAGAGGTACGGGCGCGAGCGCTGGCGCAGCAGCTCGACGATCTCGGCGCGGGCGGCGACGTAGCCGCCGGAAGCGCCGCCGAGGGCCTTGCCGAGGGTGCCGGTGATGATGTCGATCCGGTCCATGACCCCGTGCAGCTCGGGGGTGCCGCGGCCGCCGGGGCCGACGAAGCCGACGGCGTGCGAGTCGTCGACCATGACCATGGCGTCGTAGCGGTCGGCGAGGTCGCAGATCTCCTGGAGGGGGGCGACGTAGCCGTCCATGGAGAACACGCCGTCGGTGACGACGAGCTTGCGGCGGGCGCCTCCCTCGGAGGCCTCCTTGAGGCGCGCCTCCAGCTCGGCCATGTCGCGGTTGGCGTAGCGGAAGCGGCGCGCCTTGGAGAGGCGGATGCCGTCGATGATCGAGGCGTGGTTGAGGGCGTCGGAGATCACCGCGTCCTCGGCGCCGAGCAGGGTCTCGAAGACGCCGCCGTTGGCGTCGAAGCAGGAGGAGTAGAGGATCGTGTCCTCCTGGCCGAGGAAGGCCGACAGGCGGGCCTCCAGCTCCTTGTGCACCTCCTGGGTGCCGCAGATGAAGCGGACCGAGGCCATGCCGTAGCCCCAGCGGTCGAGGGCGTCCTTGGCGGCGGCGACCACGTCGGGGTGGTCGGCCAGCCCGAGGTAGTTGTTGGCGCAGAAGTTCAGCACCTCGCCGGGGGCGCCGCCCGCGGTGACGGCGACGGCGGCGTTCTGCGGGGTGCCGATGACGCGCTCGGGCTTGTGCAGGCCCGCGGCGCGGATCTCGTCGAGGGTGGTGCGGAGGTCTTCGCGTACGGACTCGAACATGGGCTTCGGTTTCTCCTTGTGCGGATCGCCGTCCGGCGGACGGGGAGGAGGGGCCGGGTGCCGCCCGGCGGGGCGGAGTGGTCTGAGGGGGGGGCCGGGCCCCGCGGAGGGGGGAGGGTGTGCGGGGCCCGGCCCGGAGGGAGATGGTCTTGTGTTCTGGGCGGCCGGCCGGCCGCCTCCGGCCCGGGACGACGGTAGCGGCTCCCGGCGCCTGCGGCGGCCGCCCGGACCGTACGTGGCCGCCGCGCGCCGCCGGTCCGGCGTTCCGTCCGGGTGGCCGGAAGGGGGCCCCGATCCGAGCTCCCGACCCGGATCCGGGATCCCGCCCGGGTCACTGCCGGGGACCCACCCACGGGTACCGACCCGGGGTCCCGGGCCAGTGCCCCGTCCGGAGTCCCGAACCGGGTCCCGAGCCAGACCCCGAACCAGACCCCGAGCCAGGCCCCGCCCCGAGTCCCGAACCGGGTCCCGGGCCAGACCCCGGGCCAGGACCCGTCCGGATCCCGAACCGGGTCCCCGGCCAGACCCCGGCCAGGACCCGTCCGGATCCCGGATCCGGGCCCGGAGCGGGGACCCGCCCTCGTTCCCGAGGCGAGCCCCCGGCCGGGGTACGGGCCCGAGGCGCCGGGGTCGGAGCCGGGTCCCGCTTCGGAACGCGGATCACGGTCCCGGACCGGGATCCGGACCAAGAGCCGGAGTCCGGACCAGGGGCCGGGCCCCGGACCAGGGCCCCGGGGTTCGGGCAGGGCCCGTGACGGGTCCCGGCCCTGGGCCGGACCGGGGTCCCGCACAGGGGTCCGGGCTCCGGGCCCGGGCAGGGGCCCAGCGCGGGGTACCCCCGGAGGGCTACGCGGTCCAGTCGAGGATGATCTTGCCGCTGCGGGCGGTCGCGGCCTCGTCGAAGGCGGCCTGGAAGTCGCGGTGAGAGTAGCGGCCGGTGATGACCGGGGACAGGTCGAGCCCGCCCTCCAGCAGCACCGTCATCGCGTACCAGGTCTCGAACATCTCGCGGCCGTAGATCCCCTTGATGGTGATCATCGAGGTGACGACCTTCGCCCAGTCCACCGGGAACTCCTGGGCCGGCAGGCCGAGCATCGCGATCCTGCCGCCGTGCGTCATGTTGTCGATCATGTCGCGCATGGCCTCCGCGCGGCCGGACATCTCCAGGCCGACGTCGAAGCCCTCGCGCAGCCCCAGCCGCGTCTGCGCCTCGGCGATGGAGGACTCGGCGACGTTCACCGCGAGCGTGGCGCCGGCCTTGCGGGCGATCTCCAGCCGCTCGGGGCTGACGTCGGTGATGACCACGTTGCGCGCGCCGGCGTGCTTGGCGACGGCGGCGGCCATGATGCCGATCGGGCCCGCGCCGGTGATCAGCACGTCCTCGCCGACCAGCGGGAAGGACAGCGCGGTGTGCACGGCGTTGCCGAAGGGGTCGAAGATGGCCGCGACGTCCAGGTCCACGGCGGTCCGGTGCACCCACACGTTCTGCGCGGGGAGGACCACGTACTCGGCGAAGGCGCCGTCGCGGCCGACCCCGAGGCCGATCGTGGAGCGGCACAGGTGGCGGCGGCCGGCCAGGCAGTTGCGGCACTTGCCGCACACCAGGTGGCCCTCGCCGCTGACCAGGGCGCCGGTCTCGATGTCGCGGACGTCGGCGCCGACGGCCGCGACCTCGCCGACGAACTCGTGGCCGAGGACGAGCGGGGTCTTGACCGCGCCCTGCGCCCAGCCGTCCCAGGCCCGGATGTGCAGGTCGGTGCCGCAGATACCGGTCCGCAGCACCTTGATCAGCACGTCGCCGGGGCCGTACTCGGGCTCGGGGACGTCCATGAGCCACAGCCCGGGCTCGGCCTTGTGCTTGACGAGTGCCTTCATGGCGGTGGCTCCAGGCATGCGAAGGGTGTTGCCGCTCCCGCTGTGACGCGGGTGGCGTTGGTGACGGGCACCAATCTGCCGATCGTCGCGGTGATCAGTCCATCGAGACTTTCTTAAGCGGGTCGACAGCGCAGCTTCACGCCTATGCTCCTCCCTGGACGGGGATGGGGCCCGGGGGCGGAAGCCGCGCTAAGGTCCGTCACCGGGGAAAAGGGGAGGTGAGGGGCGTGCCGAGTCTGCGCAGCAGGGCGCTTTCGGCCGCACTGGTGGCGACGGGGCGGCGAAGACGCTTCGCGACCGCGGAGGCGGTCCGGGCGGCGGTGGCCGAGGCGGCACGCAGGCCCGCCTCGCACCTGCCGCCGCGCTCGCTGGGCCGGGTCGCGGAACTGTCGCGGACCTTCGTCGGCGCCTGGCCGGTGTACGACGCCTCGCCGCGCGGGCAGGAGCCCGTGGCGCGGGTGCTGTACGTGCACGGCGGCGCGTACATCGACGAGCTGGTCCGGCCGCACTGGTCGCTGATCCGGACCCTGGTGACCCGGGCCCGGGCCCGCGTGGTCGTCCCGGCGTACGTGCTCGCCCCGCGCGGTACCGCCGACCGGAACGTCCCGGTGGCCGCCGACCTGCTCAGCGGTCTGATCGAGAGCGGCGGTGCCGGCGGAACGGTGCTGATCGGGGACTCCGCGGGCGCCGGGCTGGCGCTGGCCGCCGCGCAGCGGCTGCGGGAGCGGACCGGGGCGCAGCCGTCGCGGATCGTGCTGATCTCCCCCTGGCTCGACCTGAGCATGAGCCACCCGGGGCAGGCGGCCCTGGAGGCGGCCGATCCGGTGCTGGCCCGGGCGGGGCTGGCCGAGGCGGGGCGGCTGTACGCGGGGACCCTCGCGGCGGACGACCCGCGGGTGAGCCCGCTGCACGGCTCCTTCGAGGGGCTGGCGCCGCTGACGGTGTTCACCGGGACCCGGGACGTACTGGCCACCGACAGCCACGAGCTGCGGCGGCGGGCCGGCGCGGCCGGGGCCCGGGTGGAGTGGCACGAGGAGCCGGGCATGCCGCACGCGTACCCGCTGCTGCCGGTCCCGGAGGGGCGGGCGGCCAGGGACCGGATCGTCGAGCTGGTCCGGGAGACCGCCGACCAGGACTGAGACCGGGGCCGCCGCTAGGCGGTGCACGTCATCAGCGAGCTGACCGGCCAGGCCCGGTACGCCGTCCAGTACGCCTCGTCGCGCGCGGCGTCGGCGGGCGGGGTGCGGGAGGGCTGCCAGCCGACGGTGCTGAAGCCGGCGTCGACGGCGGCTTCGGCGAAGTCGGCGTGCGCCCATTCGCGGTACTCGAAGTGCTGCGGGGGCTCGGTCAGGAACTGCGCCTTCAGCAGCGGGGCGTCGCCGTCCGGCAGCCGGTCGAGGATGCGCATCCCGTACGGGGACCAGTCCACGCGCGGGTACGCCCCGGGGTTGCGGACGAGCGAGAGCAGCCGCCCGCCGGGGCGCAGGTTGGCGCGGATGCCGCGGAACATGGCGTGCAGGGCCGCCCGGTCGGGGGCGTGGCTGAACAGGTAGACGGCGGTGGCCAGGTCGAAGGGGCCGAGCTGCGGCATGTCGGCGGCGTCCGCGACCACGTACTCGACGGTGGCGGAGGGCGGCGCGGACGCCCGGGCCCGGCGGACCCGGTCCGGGCAGTTGTCGACGCCGACGGTGCGCCGGGCGCCGCCGCTCGCCAGCAGTGCGGCGGTGCCGCCGTGCCCGCAGGCCACGTCCAGGGTGTCGAGGTCGCGGACCCCGCCGAGGGCGTCGAGTGCGGTGCGGAGGGTGAAGGCGTCGGCTGCCGTGAAGGCCGCGCGGGGTGCCGGGTGGGTGTCGTCGTACTGGTGTCGCATGCCGAATGCCTCCCCGGCGCGGGCGCGGCGGACGGCGTGCCCGGCGGCCCGTTCCCCCTTTCGGGGAATCGTTCGGCGCATCGCCGCCGCCCGGCCGCCGTTCAGGCGGGCAGCAGCTCGCGGGCGCAGGCGCGCAGCCAGACGTGCGCCGGGTCGGCGTCGTGGCGGGGGTGCCAGGCGAGCCCGATCGGCAGCGGCGGCAGCTCCAGCGGGACCTCGAAGGTGACGAGGCCGAGCGCGGCGGTCTGCGGGACGGTCCGGGAGGCGGCCAGGCCGATCAGGTCGGTCTGCCGCAGCACGAAGAGGGAGGCCGAGAACGAGGCCATGCTGCCCACCACCCGGCGGGCCAGGCCCCGCTGCGCGAGGGCGTCGTCCACCGGCCCCTCCAGCCGGCCGCGCCGCGACACGGTCAGGTGCTCCCCGGCGGCGAACCGCCGGGCGGTGATCGGGCCGCTCAGCAGCGGGTGCCCCTCGCGTACGACGCCGAGCACCCGGTCGTCGAAGAGGTGCTCGGTGCGCACCTCGGGCGAGCGGGCGTCGATGACTCCGAACTCCAGGTCCGCGACCCCTTCGCGCAGCATCGGGAGGTCGACGTGGCTCTCGGAGAGGAACCGCAGCCGCACTCCGGGCGCCTCGCCCGCCGTCCGCCGGAAGAGGGCGGCGCCGAACGCGGCGGCGAAGGAGTCGTGGGCCAGGACGGTGAAGGTGCGGGTCAGGGTCTCCAGGTCCACCCGGCCGCCGGTGAGGAACAGGGCGCGGGCGCGTTCCACCACGGCCCGTACCTCGCCCTGGACGGAGAGCGCGTGCGGGGTGGGCACCATCGTGCGTCCGGCGCGGACGAGCACGGGGTCGCCGAGGGCCTTGCGGATGCGGCCCAGGGTCCGGCTCATGGCGGGTTCGGAGAGGTGCAGCCGGGCGGCGGCCCGGGAGACGCTCGACTCCTCCAGGAGCACGTCCAGTGCGACGAGCAGGTTGAGGTCCACCCCGGACAGCCCGGATCCGGATTGCGTCACGCGCATTCATCCCTTGCAGAACTTGCACTGGAAAGCAGGTCACGCCAACCCTACGGTGGTTTCCGGGGCGACCGGGCCGCAGCGGCCCTCCCCCGCCCCCTTCCACCACCCTTCACCGACTCCGAGGAGGAGCCGTGCTCCGCCATGCCCGCACACCGTCCCCGGCCCGGCCCCCGGCGCCGGCGCCCGCACCGGCCGCATCCCCGGCCCCTGCCCCGGCCCGGACGGAATCCCCTGGCGGGAGGGACCGCGCCGCCGCGCCCGGTCCGGCCGGCCCCGGCCTGTCCCGCGCCGCCCTGCTGGTGCTGTGCGCCTGCGTGCTCGTCGCGCAGGCCATGGTCGCCGCCGTCAACCTGCTGATCCCGCAGCTCGCCGCCTCCACCCCGCACCCGACCCCGGACCAGCTGCTGTGGACGGTCGACGCGTACGTGATCGTCTTCGCCGCGCTGCTGATCCCGGCCGGGGCCCTCGGCGACCGCTACGGGCGCAAGGGAGCCCTGCTGTCCGGGCTCGGCCTGTTCGCCGCGGGCGCGGCGGTCAGCGCCCTCGCCCCCGGCCCGGCGGTACTGATCGCCGGACGCGGACTGTCCGGGGCCGGGGCGGCGCTGGTCATGCCCGCCACCATGTCCGTGCTGGTCCGCCTGACCCCGCCCGAGCGGCGCGCGCAGGCACTGGCCACCTGGACCCTGTCCGCCGGCCTCGGGGGCCTGGCGGGCAACGTGTTCGGCGGCCTGGCCGGGGAGTTCCTGACCTGGCGCGCCCTGTTCTGGGGGGTCGTCCCGGTGGCCGCGCTGCTCGCCCTCGCCGTGGCCCTCGCGGTGCCGCGCACCCCCGCGCGCGCCGACGCCGCCGTCGACCCGCTCGGGGCCCTTGTGCTGGCCGGGGCGCTGTTCGCGGTGGTCCACGGGATCATCGAGGGGCCCTCGTACGGCTGGTCCTCGGTCCGCGTGCTGGGCTCCTTCGGGGCGGGGGCGGTGCTGCTGACCGCCTTCACCGCGTACGCGCTGCGCGCCGCCCGACCGCTGCTGGACCCGCGGGTCTTCGCCTCGCGCGGGCTGCGGGCGGGGACGCTGGGCATCGGCGCCGCCTTCTTCGGGCTGTTCTCCCTGTTCTTCGTCAACGCCCAGTACCTCCAGTACGCCAAGGGCTTCTCCCCGGCCCTGGCGGGGCTGGCGATCGTCCCGCTCACCGTCGGCATGGCGGTGGTGCCCAGGCTGGGCGCGCGGCTCGCCCGGCGGACCGGGCCCCGGCTCCCGGTCGGGGCCGGACTGCTGCTGATCGCGGCCGGGCTGCTGCTGGTGTCCACCGCCGACGCGGGCACCCCGTACGCCGTGTACGGCTGCTACCTGCTGGTGCTGTCGGTCGGGACCGGGCTGTGCGCGCCCTCGCTGACGCTGACGGTGGTCTCGCAGCTGCCGCCGCACCAGGCGGGGCTCGGCTCGGGGCTGAACACCGCGGCCCGGGAGATCGGCGCGGCACTGGGCGTGGCCGTGGTCGGCACGGTGCTGGCCTCCCGCTTCCACGGCAACCCGGCGGACCCCGCGCAGGCGGCCGCCTTCACCGACGCCATGGGGGTGGCGCTGCGCACGGTGGCGGCCGTACTGCTCGTCGCCGCGGCGGCGGTGGTCCGCGGGTACCGCGGCAGCGGCCCGGGGCGAACGGGTGCAGCCGCCGGGGGCGAGGGCGCATCCTGACTGTGTGACGGCGAGAGCGGACAGCACCGGCCCGGCCCCCGCCGCCAGGGACCGGGCGCTGGCGCGGGCGGTCGTGCGCGCCGTGGAGGCCGTCGGCGGGTACGCGGGCGGGGTCTACCTGCGCTCGGGCACGGACGGGCTGCTGCGGATGGCGGTGGTCACGGGCCTTCCGGGGCGGCTGTTCCGGCCGTGGTGGCGGATGCAGGTGAACCGGCCGTACCCGGTCGCCGAGGCGTACCGCACCGGGCAGTCGGTGCACCTGCCGGACGCGGAGGCCGCGATGCGGCGCTTCCCCCAGCTGATGGCCGGGCTGCCGTTCCCCTTCGGGTCGTTCTACGAGCCGGTCGGAGCCGGACCGGAGCGGTTCGGGGTGCTGCTGGTGCTGCGGCCCGCGACGCCGGGGGCGGTGCTCGGGGCCGGCGAGCGGGAGCGGCTGCGGGAGGCCGCCGCCGGGCTGGCCGGAGAGCTGGAGACGCTGCGCGCGGCCGGGGAGGCGGTCCTGTGGGACGGCGACCCACTGTGCGTGCCCTGGCCGGCGGCCGGTGCGGAGGGGGCCCGGGAGGCCGTGGACCGGCTCGGGGCGGCGGTGCTGTCGGTGGACCGGCAGGGTGCCGTCGCCTTCGCCAACGCGGCGGCCGGGCAGCTGCTCGGGCGGCCCGCTCCCCTGCTGCGCGGGCGCCCGCTGTGGGAGGTGCTGCCGTGGCTCGGCAACTCCGCGTACGAGGACCACTTCCGCGGGGTGTTCATCTCCGGCGAGCCCGTGCGCTTCGCGGCCCGGCGGACGCCCGCCGAGAGCGCCACCGCGGCGGGCGCCGGTTCCGCGGCCGATGCCGATGCCGATGCCGGGGCAGAGGCCGGGTCGGCCGCCGAGTGGCTGTCGGTGGGCCTGTATCCGGGCCCCTCGGGGGTGACGGTGACCCTGGAGGCCGCCGAGCCGCCCGCCTACGCGCCCGGGTCGGCGGCCCGGCCGGGCGCCGGCCCCGGTTCGCCCGCCGACCAGGCCTCCTCCCTGTACCGGCCGGTGGCCCTGGCCATCGCGCTGACCGAGGCGGTCACCGCCCGCCAGGTGTCGGCCGTGGTCACCGAGGAGCTGCTGCCCGCGTTCGGCGGCCGGCAGCTGGCCATCTACATGCTCGACGAGCGGCACCTGTACCTCGCCTGGGAGACCGGTTTCCCCACGGGGTTCCTGAGCCGCTTCGACGGGGTCCCGTTGGACGAGCGGCTGCCGGGGGTGGAGACCCTGACCTCGGGCCGGCCGCTGTTCTTCGAGTCGATGGAGCACCTGGCCGCGGCCTATCCGGGGATCCCGCTGGACGCCGAGGTCGGGGCCCGGGCCTTCCTGCCGCTGATCGCCTCCGGGCGCCCGGTCGGCTCCTGCATCCTCGGCTTCGACCGGCGGCGCGGCTTCAGCCCGGAGGAGCGTACGGTCCTCACGGCGCTGGCCGGCCTGATCGCGCAGGCCCTGGAGCGCGCCCGGCGCTACGACAGCGAGGCGGCGCTGGCCCGGGGGCTTCAGGCGGCCCTGCTGCCGCACCGGCTGCCGGTGCGCGGGGAGGTGGCCACGGTGGGCCGGTACCTGCCCGGGACGGACGGCATGGAGGTCGGCGGCGACTGGTACGACGTCATCGAGACGGACGCGGGCCGGCTGGCGCTGGTCATCGGGGACGTCCAGGGCCACGGCGTGGCGGCCGCCGCGACCATGGGGCAACTGCGCAGCGCCGTAAGGGCGTTCGCGCTCAGCGGGAACGCCCCGGACCAGGTGGTGCGGGGCACGAACCAGCTGCTGATCGACCTGGACCCGGGCCAGTTCGCCAGCTGCTGCTACGTCCTGCTGGACCCCGGGTCCGGGCGGGCCCTGGCCGCCCGCGCCGGGCACCCGCAGCCGCTGCTGCGGCACGCCGACGGCCGGGCCGAGGTGCTGGACCTGGCGGGCGGGGTGCTGCTCGGCATAGACCCGGGGGCGCGGTACCCGGTGACGGAACTGGCGCTGGCTCCCGGCGAGGTACTGGCCCTGTACACGGACGGGCTGGTGGAGACGCCGGGGGCGGACATCGACGACGGGGTGGAGCGGCTGCGGGCGGCCCTGGCCGCGGCCCGGCCGTCCCCGCTGACGGAGACGGCCGACCGGCTGGTCGCCGAGGCCGCCCGTACGCCGGACCGCCCGGACGACATCGCCCTGCTGCTGGCCTCCCGGACCGCGAAGGCGGGCGGGTAGCGGCCCGGCCCGCCCCGGCCCGCCCCGGCCGGGCAAAGCGGAGGGAAATTCATTGGATCTCGCTGCGGTTCCCGCACGTCCCGCCCGGTCAATATTTACGCGGCCTTAACACCGCTGCCCGCGTGCCGGAGGGGTGATCCACGATGGATTCCGCAGGTGAACAGCTATTGACCTGCGGATCTCGTGGAGCTTGCATAGCGGCCCGGGAGCCAAGCGAACGAAGTGCCCACCACCGCCCCGGAGGCGATACCGCTCCCGCACTCCTTCACCGCACTGCCGATCGGAACCTCGCACCGATGACTGACACGATCAGCGCACCTCAGGCCCTCGCCCCGGCCACCGGTCCCACCCCGCAGAAGCTCAAGCGTTCCATCGGCGTCGTCGGCGGGACCCTGCTCACGCTGTCGTGCGTGACGCCCGCCTCGACCCTCTTCGTCGTCGTGCCCGACCTGTTCTCCGGTCTCGGCACCTGGACCGCGCTCACCATCGCCATCGGCTCGCTGCTCTGCGTCGGCGTGGCGTTCTGCTACTCCGAGCTGGGCACGCTCATCCCCAGCGCGGGCGGCGAGTACGCCATGGTCTCCACCCTCGCGGGCCGGCTCGCGGGCTGGCTCGTCTTCGTGCTGTCCCTGCTCGTGGTGATGATCGTGCCGCCCGTGATCGCCATGGGCACGGCCGACTACCTCTCCCCGGTGATCGACGTACCGGCTCCGCTGGCCGGCGCCGGAGTGATGCTGCTCGCCACTCTGGCCGGCCTGCTGGACCTGCGGGCCAACGCCTGGATCACGGGCATCTTCCTCGTGCTGGAGGTGGTCGCCGCCGCGCTGGTGGCCGTGCTCGGCTTCGCCCACAGCGAGCGCGGCGCCGACGCCCTGGTGCACGGTTCGGTGGCCGCCGAGGGCGGCGGCGTCTCCACCGTGACGGCCATGATGGTGGTCTCCGGGCTGGCGATCGCGCTCTTCGTCACCCAGGGCTTCTCCACCGCCGTCTACCTCTCCGAGGAGCTGGAGCAGCCGCGCCGCAACGTCCCGCGGACCGTTCTCGCCACCCTCGCGATCTCCTCCGCCGTCATCCTGGTCCCGGTCATCGCGATCACCATGGGCGCCCCGGACCTGGAGGCGCTGACCTCCGGCGACCTCGGAGCGATGGTGACGGCCTGGTCGAACTCCGCCGTCGGCACCTTCGTCAGCCTCTGCGTGGCCCTGGCCATCGTCAACGCCGGCATCGTCATGGTCATCCAGAACTCCCGGGTGCTCTTCGCCTCGGCCCGCGACAAGGCCTGGCCCGAGCCGGTCAACCGCGGCCTGTCGCGGCTGGGCCGCTTCGGCTCCCCCTGGGTGGCGACGCTGCTGGTCGGCCTGCCGGGCGCGGCCATGTGCTTCGTCAACCTCGACACCCTGTACGGCGTGACGGGCGTGTCGGTGACCGGCATGTACCTGCTGGTCGCGGTGGCCGCGCTGTTCAGCCGGCGCGGGGCGCAGGGCGAGAAGGCCGCCTGGCGGATGCCGCTGTGGCCGGCCGTGCCGATCGTGCTGATCCTCGTGTTCGCGTACATCCTGACCCAGCAGGAGACCGGCTACCTGCTGTGGACCGGCGGCATCACCGCCGTCGCCACCCTCTACTGGGCGCTGTACCTGCGGCCGCGCAAGGACTCGCGCTGGCTGGTCAGCATCCCCGACACGGAGGACGAGCCGGCGGCGGTCTGACCGCTTCCGCGCGGGTGAGGGGCCGTCGCGGTTCGCGGCGGCCCCTCGGCCGTGCCCGCCGGGGTCAGCCGGCCTCGCCGCCGGCTGACAGGGCGATCGCGGTGTTGACCAGGCCGACGTGGCTGAACGCCTGCGGGAAGTTGCCGAGCTGGCGGCCGGCCCGGGTGTCGTACTCCTCGGCGAGCAGGCCCACGTCGTTGCGCACCGCCAGCAGCTTCTCGAAGAGCTCGCGGGCCTCCTTGGTCCGGCCGGTCGCGTGGAGGGCGTCGACCATCCAGAACGAGCAGGCCAGGAAGGTGCCCTCGTCCCCGGGGAGCCCGTCGACCGAGGGGCCCTCGGTGCTGTAGCGGCGCACCAGGCCGCTGCTGCCCAGCTCCGCCCGGACGGCGTCGACGGTGCCGACGACCCGGGGGTCGTCGGGCGGGAGGAAGCCGACGCGGGGGATGAGGAGGGTGGCCGCGTCCAGCTCGCGGGAGCCGTAGTACTGGGTGAAGGTGCCCCGCTCGGGGTCGTAGCCCTTGTCGCAGACGTCGCGGTGCACCTCGTCCCGCATGGTCCGCCAGCGCTGGACGTCGCCCGGCAGGTGCGGGGCGTTCTCCAGGGTCCGCACGGCCCGGTCGGCGGCGACCCAGGCCATCACCTTGGAGTGGGTGAAGTGGCGGCGCGGGCCGCGCACCTCCCACAGCCCCTCGTCCGGCCGGTGCCAGTTGCGTTCCAGGAAGTCGAGCAGCGCGAGCTGGATCTTCCAGGAGTGGCGTTCCGCGGCCAGTCCGGAGGCCCGCGCCAGGTACAGGGCGTCGAGGACCTCCCCGTACACGTCCAGCTGGAGCTGGTCCACGGCGGCGTTGCCGACCCGGACCGGGGCGGAGCCGGCGTAGCCGCGCAGCCAGGGCAGTTCGGTCTCGGGGATGCGGCGCTCGCCGGCGATGCCGTACATGATCTGGAGGTCGGCCGGGTCGCCGGCGACTGCGCGCAGCAGCCAGCCGCGCCAGGCCCGTGCCTCGTCGAGGAAGCCGGTGGAGAGCAGGGCGCCGAGGGTCAGGGTGGCGTCGCGGAGCCAGCAGTAGCGGTAGTCCCAGTTGCGGACCCCGCCGATCTCCTCGGGGAGGGAGGTCGTCGCGGCGGCGGCGATGCCGCCGGTGGGCGCGAAGGTGAGGGCCTTGAGCGTGATCAGCGACCGGGTGACGGCCTCCTCGTAGGGGCCCTCGTAGCGGCACTGGCCGGCCCACTCCCGCCAGTCGGCGAGGCTCTGCTCCAGTGCCTCGTACGGGTCGACGGGCTCGGGGCGCGGCTCGTGCGAGGGGTGCCAGGTCAGCACGAAGGCGACCTTCTCGCCGGGGCCGACGGTGAACTCCGAGCGGGTGCTGCGGTCCTCGCCCCAGGTGTGTACGGACGGCTCGCTGCGGAACCAGGCCGAGTCGGGTCCGGCGACCGCGACGCGGTCGCCCTCGCTGCGCCGGACCCACGGGACGACGTGGCCGTAGTCGAAGCGCAGCCGGAGGGTGCTGCGGACGGTGACGTGTCCGGAGACCCCTTCGACGATGCGCATGACGTCGGGCGCCTCTTCGCGCTGCGGCATGAAGTCGACGACCTTGACGGTGCCCTCGTCGGTCTCCCAGTACGACTCCAGGACCAGCGAGCCGTCCAGGTAGGCCCGCCGCGTGCACCGTTCGCCGTTCTCGGCGGCGGCCGGGGCGATGCGCCAGTGGCCGTTCTCCTTGTTGCCGAGGAGGGCGGCGAAGCAGGCGGCGGAGTCGAAGTGCGGCAGGCACAGCCAGTCGATGGACCCGTCACGGCCGACCAGTGCGCTGGTCATCAGGTCGCCGATGAGTGCGTAGTCTTCGATGGGTTGTGTCATTCATCCGCTTTTCCCCCAAAACCCGGGGGGCAATCAGCCCGGCCACCGGCTCCCGACCGGCTCCGGACTAGCTCCGCACGAAGAGCGTCACGACGGCGAGGACCACGCCGAGGGCGAGGGCCTGGGCGCCGAGGGCGAGGCGGTGGGTGCGCAGGGCGGGGACGGACAGGAGCCGGTCGACGGCGTGGCGGCCGGGGCCGGCCAGGGTGAGGGCGGCGGCGGCCACGGCGAGCAGGAGTTCGTACTCCATGCCCTTCGGGGCGAAGAAGGCGCCGGCCCCGTGCACGGCCAGCGCGTTGATCATCGTGCCGGTGACGGCCGCGCCGGCGAGCGGGGTGAGCAGGCCGAGGGCGAGGCCGAGGCCGCCGAGGGTCTCGGTCAGCCCGGCGAGGGTGGCCATGGCGTCGCCCGCCGGGTAGCCGCTGGCGGTGAAGAACTGGCCGGTGCCGCTGATCCCGCCGCCGCCGAACCAGCCGAAGAGCTTCTGGGTGCCGTGGGCGGCCACGGTGAGGCCGAGGACCACGCGCAGCAGGAGCAGCCCGGCGTCGTAGGAGGAGGTGTCGGCGACGGGTGCGGCGGCCGGGGCGACGGCGGGGGTCTTCGTCGCGGTGGCGGTGGCGCTGCTCATGAGGGGGGTCCTTCCGATCGGGCGGCCCGAGGGGATTGGTTCAAATTCGAACCTGCTTGAGCCCGACCATAGCCATTGATTCAAATTCGAACAACTCGTGTACCCTGGCGCCATGGCTGAACCGAGATGGCTGGACGACCGCGAGATGCGCGCATGGAGGGCCTTCCTGGCCGCCTCCGCCCTGGTGAACCGTCGGCTCGACCAGCAGCTCAAGGACGATTCCGGACTCTCCCACCCGCAGTACGAGATCCTCGTGCGGCTCGCCGCGGCCCCCGACCAGGAGCTGCGCATGACGGAGCTCGCCAACGGGCTGATCAACTCCAAGAGCGGCCTGACCTACCAGGTCGGCCAGATGGAGAAGGCCGGCCTGGTCCGCCGCCGCAGCTGCCCCTCGGACGTCCGGGGCGTCTTCGCCGTCCTCACGGACGCGGGCCGCGCCCGCCTGGAGGAAGCCGCCCCGGGCCACGTCACGGCGGTCCGCGAGGCCCTCGTGGACGTCCTCACCCCCGAACAGCTCGACGCCCTCGCCGACGGCCTCGGCGAAGTCGGCCGCCGCCTTCGCGAACAGGGCGCCTGAAGGACTACGCGCGGGTGAACCCGGGCCGGGACCAGGGGGCCGTGGGGGCGGGGGACTCGGGGCGCAGGCCCAGGCCGTGCAGGAGGTTCACCGCCATCATCGCCGTGAACAGCGGGTTCGGGTTGGCGCCCGCGACGCCCAGTGCGGTGGCGGCTTCCGCGCAGGCCGCGGTGAACACGTCCGGGTGGACCGGGCCGGGGCCCGCGGTCAGTTCGAGTGCGGCCGCGTGCAGGGCGGCCGCCTGGCCGAGCATCCGGTCCAGGTGGGACACCGCCCCGGCGCCCCGGCGCACGGCGAAGGTGTGCCCGTCGGTGAGGAGTTCGGCCTCGCCCTCCTCCAGCAGGCGGGCCGCGGAGCCCAGCACCGTCTGGATCTTGAGCTGGTCGGCGTCGGCCATGGGGCCGCAGGGGCCGTTGGCCTCGTCGGAGAGGTGGAGGACCCCGCAGTCGCGGAGGTGAACGATCACGTGCCCGGCGCAGTGGCCCTGGCTGCGCAGCACGCGGACCGCGCCGTCGGCGAAGGTCCAGCCGCCGAACCGCAGCGAGCCGATCCTGATCCGCTCCGGCGGCCGTTCCTCGTAGGTCCGGGTCGTGGCGCCGAAGGGGCGCAGCGGCCGGAAGAGCGCGACCACCGCCTCGGCGGTCTCCCGGGGCGGGGCGGGCAGTACGCCCAGTCCGGCGACGCGTTCGAAGGCCCGCGCCCAGTAGGCCACCGGGTCCCGCATCTGGTCGAGGTCGGGGGCGGGGACGTAGTGCTCCGCCGGCACCCCGAACGCGTCGGCCAGGTCGTTGTTGCCGACGTGGTCGAGGTGCCCGTGGGTGGTCAGCAGCAGCACCCGGGACCAGGGGCCGACCCGGCCGGCGGCCTCCCGGAGCGCGGTGCGGAACGGCTCGGTGACGCCGGTGTCGACCAGTACGAGGGTGTCGCCGGCCCGGTGGACGAGGGCGTTGGCCACGTCGGGCCGTCCGTGCGCGAGGTCCAGCTCCCGCCCGACGACCAGTACGGTCCTGTCGTCGATCCCGATCGGATCGCCCAGCGCGGCCACGGTTCCTCCCACGGAGCCGCCGGAGGCGGAACGGCCCCCGCCGACGAGCGTACGCCGCCCCCGCACCGCCCGCCCGGCCGCGCGCCGTGTCCGCGTTCCGCCACCTCGGCGGGGTCGCCTGCCATACCGTCGGCGGCAGGTCGCGACACGACTCCACCGCACCGGGAGGTTTCCGTGAAGATGCTCATCAACTCACCAGACAGCGTGGTCACCGACGCCCTGCGCGGCATGGCGGCCGCGCACCCCGAGCTCGACGTCGACGTGGAGCGGCAGGTCGTCGTGCGGCGGGACGCGCGGGCCGGCGGGCGGGTCGGGCTGGTTTCCGGGGGCGGCTCCGGGCACGAGCCGCTGCACGCCGGGTTCGTGGGCCCCGGGATGCTCTCGGCCGCCTGCGCCGGCGCCGTCTTCACCTCGCCGGTGCCCGACCAGATGCTGCACGCGGCCGGTGCCGTGGACGCCGGCCAGGGGGTGCTGTTCGTCGTCAAGAACTACACCGGGGACGTGCTGAACTTCCAGATGGCCGCCGAGCTGGCCGAGGAGGACGGCCTGCGGGTGGAGCGGGTGCTCGTCGACGACGACGTCGCCGTGACCGACAGCCTCTACACGGCCGGCCGGCGCGGCACGGGGGCCACCCTCTTCGTCGAGAAGATCGCCGGGGCGGCCGCCGAGGAGGGGGCGCCGCTGGAGCGGGTCGCCGCCCTCGCCCGGCAGGTCGACGAATCCTCCCGCAGTTTCGGGGTGGCGCTCAGCGCCTGCACCACACCCGCGAAGGGCAGCCCGACCTTCGACCTCCCCGACGGGGAGCTGGAGTTGGGCGTGGGCATCCACGGCGAGCCCGGCCGGGAGCGGCGCGCGATGATGACCTCGCGGGAGATCGCCGAGGTGGCGGTGACGGCCGTGCTGGACGACCTCGCGCAGACGGGACCCCTGGGCGGTCCGGTGCTGCTGCTGGTCAACGGGATGGGGGCGACCCCGCTGCTGGAGCTGTACGGGTTCCACGCGGAAGTGGCCGCGGTCCTGGCCGCGCGGGGCGTTCCGGTGGCGCGGGCGCTCGTCGGGAACTACGTCACCTCCCTGGACATGGCGGGCTGTTCGGTGACCGTGTGCCGGGCGGACGAGGAACTGCTGCGGCTGTGGGACGCGCCGGTGCGGACGGCCGCCCTGCGCTGGGGGTGCTGAGCGCGTGGCGGACGTACGGGAAGACGGAGGAGACGGGATGCGGGACGCGGAGTTCTTCCGGCGCTGGATGGAGGCCGCCGCGGCGGCCGTGGAACGGGAGGCGGACCGGCTGACCGAACTCGACTCCCCCATCGGGGACGCCGACCACGGGGCCAACCTGCTGCGGGGCTTCACGGCCGTGCGCACGGCACTCGCCGGGGCCGACCCGGCCGCCGCGCCCGGGGCGCTGCTCCAGCTGGCCGGGCGGACCCTGATCTCCACGGTGGGCGGCGCGTCCGGCCCCCTGTACGGGACGCTGCTGCGGCGCACCGGCAAGGAGCTCGGGGAGGCCGCCGAGGTCTCCGACGAGGAGCTGCGCGGGGCCCTGGACGCGGGCGTGGAGGCGGTGGCCCGGCTGGGCGGGGCGGCGCCGGGCGACAAGACGATGCTGGACGCGCTGGTCCCGGGGGTCGCGGCGCTGGGTACGTCCTACCGTGCCGCCGGGGACGCGGCGGAGGGCGGGGCGCTGGCGACGGTCCCGATACTGGCCCGCAAGGGCCGCGCCAGCTACCTCGGCGAGCGCAGCGTGGGCCACCAGGACCCGGGAGCCACCTCGGCCGCCCTGGTGCTGGGCGCGCTGGCCGACGCGGCCGACGCGGCGGAGGGTGCCGAGTGAGCGGCGGGGCGCTGGTCGGGATCGTGCTGGTGTCGCACAGCGCCGGGGTCGCGGAGTCGGTGGCGGAGCTGGCGCGGGGCATCGCGGCGGGCGGGGCGGTGGCCCCGGTGGCCCCGGCGGGCGGCACCGCCGACGGCGGGCTCGGCACGAGCGCGGAGCGGATCGCGGCGGCCGCGGCGGCCGTGGACCGGGGGGCCGGGGTCGCGCTGCTGGTGGACCTGGGCAGCTCGGTGCTGACGGTGAAGGCGCTCCTGGAGGACAAGGAACTCCCGCCCGGCTCCCGCCTGGTGGACGCCCCGTTCCTGGAGGGCGCGGTGGCGGCGGTGGTCGCCGCGTCTGCGGGGGCCCCGCTGGACGCCGTGGCGGCGGCGGCCGAGGAGGCGTACGCGTACCGCAAGTCGTGACCCTGCCGGTGGCTCCGCCGTGCCGCTGCGCGGGCTGCTCCCCGCCCCGCCCTTCGCCCGTTCCCCCGGGGCTGCGCCCCGGACCCCCTGGGGGCTCCGCCCCCAGGGGGTCCGCGCCTCAAACGCCGGCGGGGCTGGACGTATCCAGCCCGCGCGGCGTTTGAGCGCAACGGGGTCAGGGGCGGAGCCCCTGGGAACGGTGGAAGGGCGGGTAGGGGACCGCCCCGCGCAGCGGCCCCGTACCTGCGGGCGGTGGTCCGGGGCCCGGCCCGGAGGCTACCGACCCCGGAGGTGTTCCATCTCGCGGCGGTCCCGCTTCGTCGGGCGGCCCGCGCCGCGGTCGCGGATGCCGGTCACCGCCGCCTCCACCGGGGTCGGCGGCGGCGGGCTGTTGTCCACGTAGCACTCGGCGGCGACCGGCGGTCCGACCCGCTTCGTCACCGGGCGGCGGACCACGACGATCCGCTCGCGCCCCGCGTGGAAGAGCCGTACCTCGTCGCCCGCGCGCACCTGCTGCGCGGGCTTCGCCCGTTCGCCGTTGACCTTCACGTGGCCCGCCCGGCAGGCCGTCGCCGCGACGGAGCGGGTCTTGGTGAGCCGGACCGACCAGATCCAGGCGTCCACCCGCGCGGTCCCCGCCTCCAGCGGCGCCGCCCCCGTCTCCGCCGTCCTCGTACCGGTCAACGGTCCCTCCGTCCCTGCGTCAGCCATGCCCCGACTCTAGCGATCCGGCGGCCCCGAAACGGAACGGATTTTGGCGGATACCACAACCGGCATGGCATATGCGATAGAGATCAAGCCAAACGAATTGCACATGCGGGCCTGAGCCCCCTACCTTGTCGCACATGCAGTCCTACACCATCGGACAGGCGGCGCGTCTGCTGGGCGTCAGCCCGGACACCGCGCGCCGCTGGGCCGACGCCGGCCGGGTCGCGACCCATCGCGACGAGGGCGGCCGCCGCCTGATCGACGGCCGCGACCTGGCGGCCTTCTCCGTCGAGGTGGGGCAGGGAGCCCACACCGAGGACCGCGAGTCCTACACCTCGGTGCGCAACGCCTTCCCCGGCATCGTCACGGCCGTCAGGCTCGGCGACGTCGCCGCCCAGGTCGAGATCCAGGCCGGTCCCCACCGGCTGGTCTCCCTCCTCACCCGCGAGGCCGTCGAGGAGCTCGGGCTCGAGGTCGGCATGCGGGCCACCGCCCGCGTGAAGTCGACCAGCGTGCACGTCGACCGCGCCTGATCCGGGGCCCGGCCCCGGCCCCCTCCGCTCACCCCCACACCCGCTCGTCCCCACCCGCTCCGCCCGTCACCGGCGCGGGTCACCACCGCGCGGCCCCGGCACCCGGCCGGCCGCCGACCCGACCGAGGAGCACCCGCTCATGTCCGCCACCCCGAACACCGTGAACACCCGCCGCATCGCGGCCGCCGCGCTCACCGCGGCCCTGCTCGTGCCCCTCTCCGCCTGCGGCAGCGGCGGCGACGAGAAGAAGACGGACGCCGGTGCCTCCCCCTCCGCCTCGGCCCCCGCCTCCGGCGAGGCCAAGGCGGCGAACCTCACCGTGCTCGCCGCGTCCTCCCTCACCGACGTGTTCAACACGGCGAAGGCCGCCTACGAGAAGTCCCACCCCGGCACCAAGGTGACCATCTCCTTCGCCGGCTCCCAGGAGCTCGCCGCCCAGGTCAAGCAGGGCGCCCCGGCCGACGCGCTGGTCACCGCCGACACCAAGACCATGGACGGTCTGAAGGCCGAGACCAACGACGCCACCGTCATCGCGAAGAACCGTCTGGTCATCGCCACCGGCAAGGGCAACCCCTTCAAGGTCGACGAGCTCAAGGACCTCGCCGACTCCAAGATCAAGGTCGTCCTCGCGGCGCCCGAGGTCCCGGTCGGCCGCTACAGCAAGCAGATCCTCGACGCCCAGAAGGTCGAGGTGAAGCCGGTCTCCCAGGAGCCCAACGTCCGCGCCGTCCTGAGCAAGGTCGAGCTGGGCGAGGCCGACGCCGGCCTCGTCTACAAGACCGACACCACCAAGTCCGGTGACAAGGTCGTCGCCGTGGACATCCCGGACGAGCAGAACGCCGTCGCCTCCTACCCGGCCGCCACCCTCAAGCAGTCCAAGAACGCCGAGGCCGCCGCCGCGTTCGTGGCCTGGCTGAGCAGCCCCGAGGCGCAGAAGATCCTCCAGGACGCCGGCTTCCAGAAGGCCTAGCCGCCACGGCCCGGAGGGGGCTGCCCGGTCCGGGGGGACGGGCAGCCCCTTTCGGCGTGTCCGGTGCCCGCGCCGCGCCCGTACGCTCCGTAGGATCCCTCCCCGGCCCCGACCAGGAACCCCCATCACCCCATGAGCAGACTCCGCACCCGCACCCGGCCCCCCGTGACGCTGGCGCTCCCCGCGCTGCTCGCCGTCGCGTTCCTGCTGCTGCCGCTCGTCGGCATCCTCACCCGTACGCAGTGGGGCGAACTCGGCGCCCACCTCACCAGCCCCGGTGTGGTCACGGCCCTGAGGCTGTCGCTGCTGGTGTCCCTGTGGGCGCTCGGCCTCTCACTGCTCCTCGGCGTGCCGCTCGCCTGGCTGCTGGCCCGGGTCGAGTTCAAGGGCAAGGCCTTCGTCCGCTCGCTGGTGCTGCTGCCGATGGTGCTGCCGCCGACCGTCGGCGGTGTCGCGCTGCTGCTCGGCTTCGGACGGCGCGGGCTCCTCGGGCCGTGGCTGGAGGACTCCTTCGGCATCACGCTCCCCTTCCACACCTCCGGGGCGGTGGTCGCGGCGACCTTCGTCGCCATGCCCTTCCTCGTGATCAGCCTGGAGGGGGCGCTCGGCGGGCTGAAGCAGAGCTACGAGGAGACGGCCGCGTCCCTGGGCGCCCCGCCGGTCCGGGTGTTCTTCACGGTCACCATGCCCATGGTCGCCCCCGGCCTGATCGCGGGCGCCGCCCTCACCTGGGCCCGCGCGCTCGGCGAGTTCGGCGCGACCATCACCTTCGCCGGCAACCTGCCGGGCACCACCCAGACCCTGCCGCTCCAGGTCTACCTGCTGCTCCAGGACCAGCCGGAGGCGGCCACCTCGGTCTCGCTGCTGCTGCTCGCCATCGCCATGGGCGTGCTCATCGCCCTGCGCGGCCGCTGGACCGGCACCCCCGTGGCGGCGAAGGCGGCCCCCGCGGCCGCGCCGGAAGCCCCCGCCCCCGCGGTCTCCGGCGAGGAGCCCGTCGCCACACATGCCGACGAGGGCCGCTGGCCCCTGCACGCCGAGGTCACCGGCTTCAACGAACTCACCCTCGACGCCGCGCCCGGCACCACCATCGCCGTGGTGGGCGAGAACGGCGCCGGCAAGACCACCCTGCTCCGCGCCCTGCTCGGCCTGACCCCGCGCGCCCGCGCCGAGCTGCGGCTCGGGGACACCGACGTCACCGCGCTGCCCCCGCACCGGCGGCAGGTGGCCTGGGTCCCGCAGGACGGGGCGCTGTTCCCGCACCTGAACGCCCTGGCCAACACCGCGTACGGGCTGCGCGCCCGCCGGGTCGGGCGCGCCGAGGCCCGCCGCGAGGCGCAGCTGTGGCTGGACCGGCTCGGGGTGGGCCACCTCGCGCAGCGGCGGCCGGCGCAGCTGTCGGGCGGGCAGGCGCAGCGGGTGGCGCTCGCCCGGGCGCTGGCAGCCCGGCCCCGGCTGCTGCTGCTCGACGAGCCCCTCGCCGCCCTCGACCAGACGACCCGGGCGCACGTGCGGCACACCCTGCGCAGGCACCTGGAGGGCTTCGGCGGGGTCTGCCTGATCGTCACGCACGACCCCGTCGAGGCGGTGTCGCTGGCCGACCGGGTCCTCGTACTGGCCGACGGGCGCACCCTCCAGGACGCGCCGCCCGCCGAGGTCACCCGGCATCCGCGCTCGCCGTGGGTGGCCCGGATGCTGGGCCGCAACGCCTGGCCCGGGAAGGCCTCCGCCGAGGGGCTCGTGCTCGCGGGAGGCGGCCGGCTGGTGGTGGCGGAGACGCTGCCGGAGGGGGCGCGGGCCCTGGCGATCATCGCCCCGGAGGCGGTGTCGCTGCACCGGGACCGCCCGGGCGGCAGCCCCCGCAACGTATGGCCGGGAACCGTACGGGAGGTCACCGCGGCCGGCAGCCGGCTGCGCGTGCTCGTCGCCTCGGCCGAGGCGCCCGACCTGGTCGCGGAGATCACCCCGGAGGCCGCCGCCGAGCTCGGCGTGGCCGACGGCGCGCCGGTGTGGACGAGCGTGAAGGCCACCGAGGTCACGCTGGTACCGCTCTAGGGGGTGGGCGCAAGGGAACGGCGGGGCGGTGTCGGGGGGCCGCGCGGGCGGCGAACGGTTTGGACGGTTCACGTGACGCTGACATATGTTCAGCGCTGGCCGTACCGGCGTTCGACCGGCCGGTATCCCTTTCGCCACCGCACTTTCGCACGTCCCGTGGGGGGTCCTTCACCATGTCCTTCAGCGCGCCCGGATCGCCGCCGCCACCGCAGGGCCCCGGCCCGCAGCCGCCGTACCCGGCCGGCCCGTACGGGGCGACCCCGTACCCGGCGGGCCCTCCGCTCCCCGGCACCCCCTACCCCGGCACCTACCCCGGCCAGGCCCAACCGTTCCCCCCGCCGCCGCCCGTGCGGCAGCTGCGCTCCCCGCAGGGGCTCGCGACCGCGCTGACGGTGCTGCTCCTCGGGACGGCCGTGGTCAACGTGTACTCGGCCGCCGCCAACCTGCACACCTGGTCCCTGATGGGGGACGTCGCCGAGGACCCCTCCTCGGTCCCGGACGACACGCTCGACCTGTCCGACATGCTGGTGGGCCTCGCCGCCGGCCTGCAGTGGCTGTCCCTGGCCGCCACCGCCGTGGTCTTCGTCATCTGGTTCTACCGGGTGCGCGTCAACGGCCAGGTGTTCCGCCCCGACGGCTTCACCCTGGCGAGCGGCTGGGCCGTCGGCTCCTGGTTCGTCCCCCTCGGCAACCTCTTCCTGCCCTACCGGGTGGCGAAGGAGACCTGGGAGGCGAGCGTCCAGCTCGCGCCGGACGGCTCGTACCGCCGCGTCCCCACGGCCCCGGTGACGTCCTGGTGGCTGGTCTGGGTGCTGTCGCTGGTCCTCGACCGGGTCTTCGGCGTGGTGTACGCCCGCGCCGAGACCCCGGAGAGCCTCGGCGCCGCCTCGCTGCTCGGCGTCGTCACCGACGCGATGGTGGTCACGGCCGCCGTCCTCGCGGTGCAGTTCGTCCGCAAGCTGACGGCCCTGCAGCAGGTGAAGTCCGTTCAGGGCCCGTACGCGGCCGTCTGACACCCGCTAGCGGGTGGCGGCGGGGACCGGTACGGCGAACTCGCACCACACGCACTTCCCGGCGCCCCGGGGCTCCACGCCCCAGGCGTCCGCGAGCCGTTCGACCAGCAGCAGGCCCCGGCCCGACACCGCCCAGTCGTCGGCTTCCCGGCGACGGGGCAGGGCGCTGCTGCTGTCCTCGACCTCGATCCGGATCCGGCCCGCGGCGGTCAGCCGCAGGGCGACCTGCCCGCCGCCGTCGGTGTGGACGAGGGCGTTGGTCATCAGCTCGTCGGCCGCGAGCTCGATCTCGTCGGCCCGGTCCCGGGCTCCCCAGGCGGCCACCGCCGCCCGGATCAGGTGCCGGGCCATCGCCGGGCCGTCCGCGTCGCCCGGTACCAGGCGCTGGCGCAGCGGCCCGCCGCCGCGCGGGGCGGGGGTGCCGCGCCGGCGCAGCAGGAGCAGGGCCATGTCGTCCCCGCCGCCCGCGTCCCCGACCAGGTCGCACAGCACGTCGGCGAGCTCCTCGACGTCGGCCGGGCCGCGCTCGGCCGCCTCCATGAACTCCCGCATCCCGGCCTCGGAGTCGCCGCCGGGCCGTTCGACGAGGCCGTCGGTGCACAGCAGCAGGGTGTCCCCGGGGTGCAGTTCGAGGGTGGTGACGGGGTAGCCGGATCCGCTGCCCCGCTGCTCCCCCGGGGGCAGGCCGAGGGGGAGGCCGCCCACCACCTGGATCCGGTGGCAGCTGCCGTCCCCGCGCCGCACGACCGGGTCCAGGTGTCCGGCCCGCACGATGTGCAGCATCCCGGTGTTCAGGTCCAGTTCGGCGTAGGTGCAGGTGGCGAAGCGCTCCGTCGCCAGGTCGCGGAGGAAGGCGGAGGCCCGCGCCAGGGCCGTGCCGGGGGTGTGGCCCTCCAGGGCGTAGGCGCGCAGGACGATCCGCAGCTGTCCCATGACGGCGGCCGCGTCCGTGTCGTGGCCCTCGACGTCGCCGATCGTCACCCCGACCCGGCCTTCGCCGAGGGGGACCACGTCGTACCAGTCGCCGCCGATCTCCCGCCCGACCCGGGCGGCCCGGTAGCGTACGGCGATCAGCGCGCCCGGCACCTCCGGGATCGCCCGGGGCAGCATGGCCCGCTGGAGGCCCTCGGCGAGGTCGTGCTCCTGCTCGAAGAGCATCGCCCGCTGGAGTCCCTGCGCGATCCCGCTGCCGAGCGCCACCAGCAGGTTGCGCTCCTCCGCGTCGAAGTCCCCGTCACGGGTGTACAGCAGCCCGAGCGCGCCGACCGGCCGGCCCTGCGCGATGAGCGGCAGGTAGACCCCGCTGCCGACGGCCAGCGGTTCGATGTACGGCCACAGCAGCGGGTAGCGCCGCCGGAACTCCTCGCGCGACGCGAGGAAGACCGGCTGCATGGTGCGTACGGCCTCGCTCATCGGGAACTCCGCGTCGATGCGGGTGTACTCGATCTCGGGTACGTACGAGCCCAGCAGGCCCTCCGCGACCAGGTGGATCCGGCCGCCGTCGACGATGCCGAGCATGACGCTGACGGCGCCGAGGTGGCCGAGGGCCTCGGGGTCCTTGAGGACGTCGGTGACGTCGTTCACGGTGCGGGCGTGCGCGAGGATCGCGGTGGTCCGCTCGACGACCCCGGTCATCCGGCGCCGTCCCTCGTTGCGCTGCCCCGCCGCGCCGGGCTCCCCGGGGTCCTGGTCGGCATCGCGGAGGATGCCGATGACCCGGTACGCGCGGCCGTGCGGGTCGCGCAGGATGTGCCCCTGGAGGTGGGTCCAGGCCTGGGTCCCGTCCTCGCGCAGGGTGCGGAAGTACGCCCCGTAGTGGCTGCGGCCGTCTTCCAGCGCCCGCTCCACCCGGCCGTCCAGCCGTTCCCCGTCGCCGGGCACGACCCGGCGGCGCAGTCCGGCGGGGGTGCCGTCGAACTGCTCCGGGCGCAGGTCGAGGACCTCGAGGGCGGTGGCGTCCAGGTGCAGGCGGCCGCTGTCGAGGTCCCAGTCGAAGGTGCCCATCCGGTTGAGCGCGAGGCTCAGGTCGGGCCGCGCGGGCCAATCGACCTCCGGGGTACGGCCCCGCTGGTCCATGCAGCCAGGGTCTCACCCCTCACCCCGGCTCGGCATGTGCTCGGGGCCGGTCCGGTGGTCCGTCGGGGGCGTGGCCGGCGGCGGGCCCGACACGGTGGGCGGGACGGCCGTCCGGTCGCCGGTCAGGGCCGGCGGGTGGGAGGTCCGGGTGGCGGGGGCCGTCGGGGTGCCCCCGTCCGCCGGAGGGGCGGTCTGGGGCGGGGTCCGCGGGCCGGCCGGCGTCTCGGCGGGAGTGGGGGTCGGGGTGGGGGTCGGGGTGGGAGTGGGGGTCGCGGGCGGTGGTGTCGTCGGGTGCGCGGTCGTCGGAGCGGTCCGCGTGGGGGGCACGAGCGGCTCCGTCGGCGTGACGACGAGCGGCGGCGGGAGCACCTCCGACGGGGAGGACGTCGCCGGGGAGGACGCCGGGGGCGAGACCACCGGCGGGGATACGACGGGCGGCGAGATCACGGGCGGGCCGACCGGCGGCTCGACGGGCCTGTCCGGACGGGGCGCGGTGCCGCGGTCGCGTTCCAGCCAGCGGCTGTCGTGGTGGTCGTAGATGACGAACTTGTTCACGACCGTCACCGACGGGGCGACGACCACCACCTGCGCCGGCCGGTAAGAGGACCAGGGCCGGCCGTGCCGCTCCGGATCGGCCTTCAGCGCCACCGGCGGGCCCAGCGGGTTCCCGCAGGCGCAGCGCACCCTCGGCACCCCCCGGTCGTCCACCAGCACGGCCGTCCCGGCCTGGAGCACCGCCTGGTAGGGGGTGGCGCGGCCGTCGCGGAAGCCGTGGTTGGTGACCCGGGTGTCCATCCGCAGCTGTACGGGGGTGAGCGAGCGCAGCCGGGCGGGGACGTCCGCCGGCCGGATGCCGAGGGCCGCGGCGAAGGCGGCGTTCTTGGCGGGCTGCGAGGTCAGGGCGGTGATCTGCTTCTCCACGTCGCAGCTGGCGACGTCCTTCGTGCCGCCGTACAGGCCGGGTGAGGAGCCGCTGACGCTGCGGGTGCCGGTGGGCGCGGTGGGCGGGGCGGTGCCGGCCGGCGGGACCTCCGGCGGCGGGGTGGCCTGTTTCGCCGCGCTGGACTCCGTGAAGGGGTCCTGCCCGGCCTCGGCGGCCGGCTGGAGGAACACCTCGGCCGCGGCCCGCTGCGGGGTGCCGGCGCCACCCGGCCTGGTCAGCACCACCACCAGGGTGACCACCGCGGCGAGCGCCACGGCCACCGTGGCGAGCCCCGGCACCGACCGCCACCAGGGCCCCCGGGGCGGCTCCCCGACGCCGGGCCCGCCGGGCGGGGGCGGCGGGGGTTCGCCGCCCCCGCCCGAGAGCGGACCGGACGGCGGACCGGTGGGCGGCCCGGACGACGGCCGCGACGGCTCCGGCGGCTGGGACGACTGCGACGGCGGCTGTGACGGCTTCGGCGGCTCGGGCGGCCGCTCGCCGGAGGGTTGCGTGGTCACGGGCTCCTCTTCCCAGGCGGACGCATCCGGGGAAATGGCGCGAATCCCAGGAGTGCCGGGGAATCCCGGCACTCCTGCCGACCATTGTGTGCGCCGTCCAGGTGGTGACCGCAAGCCGGGGATGCCACCGTGACAAGGTGACCCGTACCTCCGCCGCCGGGGCCTGGCGGGACGCCCTCGTCGCCGTCGTGGCGGGCTTCGCCGTGATGACCGCGGTGGCCGCCGCCGGACTGGCCTGCGCCGGCGCCGGCGACCTGCCCGGCGGGGCCTTCCCCCGGGTGCTCGCCGCGGTCGTCGTGATGGCTGCCGGGGGCTCGGTCGAGGTCTCCGGTGACGCCGGGTTCCTGGCCGGGGCCGACGCGAGCCTGTCCGTGCTCCCGCTCTCGGTGAGCCTGGCGGGCGCGCTCACCACCGGGTACCTGTTCCTGCGCCCGCTGCGCCACCGCGCGGTGGCCGGGACCCGCGAACTGCTGGGCCGGGCCGGGCGGTCGGCGCTGCTGTGGCTGGCGCTGCTCACCCTGTTCGCGCTCCTGGCCCGGCAGACATTCGGCCTGTCCACCGGCGACTCCCCGCTCGGGGAGATCGGCGAACTGCTCGACTCCGCACCGGCCGTGGGCTTCCGGGCCGCCCTCGGACCCACCCTGTTCTTCGGACTGCTGTGGTTCCTGGGCCTGTTGCTGATCGCCCTGCTGGTCTCCCGCCGCACCCCGCTCCCGCCCGGCCTGCTCCGCTTCCACACGGCGGTGCGGCCGGCCGCCCACGCGACGGCCGTGCTGCTCCTGGCGTACGTGGTCATCGGCCTCGGCGTCGGCCTGGTGGCGGCCGGCACCCGGGGGCACGCGGCCCACACCCTGGCGGTGCTGCTGCTCGGACTGCCGAACCTGGTCTGGCTCGCCCTCACCGTCGGCTTCGGCGGCGCCTGGCGGGGCGTGGCCGAGGGGCCGTTCGGACTGCCGGTGCCGCCGCTGCTGGACCAGGTCCTGCGCGGCCCCGTGCCGTCCACGGTCGACGTGGCCTCGCTCGCGCAGCGCGACCCGCGGGCGTGGTGGCTGGTCGTGGTGGCCGCCGTCGCGCTGCTCGGCACGGGCGTGCTGGCCGCCGTACGCTCCCCCGCCCGGGTCCGTCCCTGGCAGCACGCGGTGCACCTGGCGGTGGCGCTGGGCCTGGCCACGCTGACGGTGTGCCTGCTGGCCGGGGTGCGGGCCCGGTTCGGGCTGTCGCTGCTGGGGCTCGGGGACGTCACCGGGCTCGGCGGCCGGGTCGAGCTCACCCCGTACCTGTGGCGCACGACCGGCCTCGCGGTGCTGTGGGGCGCGGTGGCCGGCTTCCTCGGCGCCCTCCTGGCCCGCCCCCTGCGCCACCCGGGCCGGGCGCCCTGAGCCCCGGGCCGGTCCCGGTCCGTCCTCCTCAGCGCCCCCGGAACACCGGCAGCGCCCAGCGCGGCGGCTCCGGCGGCGGACCCTCGTCCGGGGGGTCCGACGGGCCGCGCCCCGGCGCCCCGGCGCCCGCCCGGCGCAGGGCGCCGGTGAACTCCAGGCAGGTGCCCCACCGTTCCCCCGGCTGCTTGGCGAGGGCCTTGGCCAGTACCTCGTCCACCGCGGCCGGCAGTTCCGGGCGGCTTCCGCTCGGCGGGGGCGGGGGGTCGTACTGGTGGGCCCAGAGCAGGGCCATGTCGTCCTCTCGCCGGAACGGCGGTCCGCCGGTGAGCATCTCGTGGACCACGCAGCCGAGGCTGTAGACGTCGCAGCGCCCGTCGACCGGCTTCCCCGCGATCTGCTCGGGCGCGACGTAGTCGAGCGTCCCGACGAACTGTCCGACGCTGGTGAACCCGGTGAGCGAGAGGGACTTCTTCGTCAGGCCGAAGTCCGTCAGGTAGACGTGTTCGGGGTGTTCGCTGTCGGTGCCCTCGGCGACGAGGACGTTTCCGGGTTTCACGTCCCGGTGGACCAGGCCGTGGGCGTGGGCGGCGTCGAGCGCGGAGGCGATCTGGCCGGCGATCCGGGCGGCCGTCTCCACGGGCAGCGGGCCGGTGCGGTCGAGCAGGGCCCGCAGGTCCTGTCCGGCGACGTAGCGCATGGCGATGTAGAGGACGCCGTCCGTCTCGCCGGCCTCGAAGACGGGCACGATGTGCGGGTGGTCGATGGCGGCGGCGACCTTCGACTCGTGGGTGAAGCGCTGCCGGAAGGTGTCGTTGCGGGCGAGCTGGGGGGCCAGCAGTTTCAGGGCGACGGTCCGGTCCAGGCGCAGGTCCCGGGCCCGGTAGACGACGGCCATGCCGCCGCGCCCGATCACGTCCCCGACGAGGTAGCCGGCGAACCGGGTGCCGGTCAGTTCCGAGGGCCGCCCGGCGGGTGGCGGGGCGTCCGTCACGGGCTCCCTCCCCCGTCGGGGCGGTCGGCGACGCGCGTGGGCTCGTGCGGTGCCTCCCGTACGCCGGCCACCGCGCCGGCGCCGGACTCCTCCGGCTCCGGCTCCGGCTCCGGCGCGGGCTCGGGCGGGGGCGCGGGCTCGGCCGCGGGCGGGGCTCCCGGCTCCGAGACGACCGCGTAGGTGGTCAGCCGGCTCCCGTCGGCGTACATCCAGCGTCCGGCCTCCTCCTCGTACAGCCACACGGACTCGCCGTCGATGACGATCCCGGCGCGCAGGCCCCGTACGGCCTGCCGGAAGCCGTCGCCGGCGGCTCCGGGGACGGTCTCGCGCAGGGCCCGCCGGTAGCGGTCGAGGGCGTCGGCGGTCCGGGTGAGGAGGGGGTCGGGGTCCTCGGCCCGTCCGAGGGGCAGGCCGGCGGTCGGCGGGGGCTGCGGCACCGCGACGAGCAGCCGTCCGTCGACCCAGGCGGACCAGCCGTTGGCGCACAGGATCTCCCCCCATTCGCCGCGCCGGGACAGCAGCCGGACGGGGAGGAAGGGGTCGAGGGCGGCGGTGGGCCGGGAGACGTCGGGGGCCTCCCAGGCGGGCAGCCCGTCCTGCGGGACCACGTGGGTGGGGTGGAAACCGGCGGGCTCCGGGGAGCCGGTCATCGCCGGGGCCTACTTCCGCATCACGGCGGGCTCGTGGCGGCGCAGCAGCCGGGCTACGAGCACTCCGAAGAGCACGGAGAGGGCGGCGAGCATGCCGACGTCGAGCAGCCAGACCCCGGCGGAGTGGGCGAAGAGGGGGTCGTCGGCGAGGGTGCCGGGGACGATCCGGCCGAGGTCGACGGTGCCGGCCATGGCGCCGAGTGCCCAGCGGGAGGGCACCAGCCAGGCCAGCTGCCCGATGACGGGTACGCCGTCGAGCTGGAGCAGCGCCCCGCAGAAGACCACCTGCACGATGGCGAGGAGGACCAGCAGGGGCATGGTGACCTCCTCCTTCCTGACCAGGGCGGAGACCAGCAGGCCGAGCATCATGGCGGTGAAGGACAGCAGGGCCACGGCCAGGGTGATCTCGGCGAGCCGGGGCAGGAAGACCCCGGTGGAGCCGGGCGGCCCGAGCCGCACCCCGAAGAGGCCGACCAGGGTCAGTACGACGGCCTGTGCCACGGTGATCGCGCCGAGGACCACCACCTTGGAGAGCAGGTAGGCGCCCCGGGACAGTCCGACGGCGCGTTCGCGCTGGTAGATCACCCGTTCCTTGACGAGTTCGCGGACCGCGTTGGCGGCGCCGGTCAGCACGCCGCCGACGCACAGGATGAGCAGGGCGTTGATCGCGGTCTCCTGCGTGAGGGCGCTGCCCGCGAGGGCGCGGGTCATGGCGCCCATCACGAACGGCAGCGCGATCATGATGGCGAGGAAGGTGCGGTCGGCGCCGAGGGCGGTGGCGTAGCGGCGGATCAGGGTGGAGAGCTGGGAGCGCCGGCTCTGCGCCTGGGGCGGCGGGTCGGCGAAGCCGGCCGGGCCGGGGGCCGCGGCGTCGGGGGTGCGGGGGCGGCGGCCGGGGCCGGCCACGTAGGTGCGGTGCTGCGGTGAGGCCTCGTACTGGGCCGCCCAGTCGCGGTCCCGCTGGTTCTCGAAGGCCTCGAAGGCCTCGGGCCACTGGTCGAAGCCGAAGAAGCCGAGGGTCTCCCCGGGCGGCCCGTACCAGGCGACCCGGCCGCCGGGGGCGAGGACGAGGAGCCGGTCGCAGACGTCGAGGCTGAGGACGCTGTGGGTGACGACGATGACGGTGCGGCCGTCGTCGGCGAGGCCGCGCAGCATGTGCATGACGGAGCGGTCCATGCCGGGGTCGAGGCCGGAGGTGGGTTCGTCGAGGAAGAGCAGGGAGGGCTTGGTCAGCAGTTCCAGGGCGACGGAGACGCGTTTGCGCTGGCCGCCGGAGAGGCTGTGGATGGGCTGGTCGGCGCGCTGTTCCAGGCCGAGTTCGCCGATGACCTCGTCGACGCGGGCGAGCCGTTCGGCCTTGCCGGTGTCCTGCGGGAAGCGCAGTTCGGCGGCGTAGGCGAGGGCGCGGCGGACGGTGAGCTGGGCGTGCAGGATGTCGTCCTGGGGGACGAGCCCGATGCGGGAGCGCAGTTCGGCGTAGTCGCGGTAGAGGTCGCGGCCGTCGTAGAGGACGGTGCCGTGGTCGGCGGGGCGCAGTCCGGTGAGGGCGCCGAGGAGGGTGGACTTGCCGGCTCCGCTGGGGCCTACGACGGCGAGCAGGCATTTGGTGCCGACGGGGAAGGAGACGTGGTCGAGGAGGGTCTTGCGGCCGTGGTCGACGGCCACGGCGAGGTCCTGGACGTCGAGGGAGACCTCGCCGGTGTCGGTGTACTCCTGGAGCTGGTCGCCGACGAGGCAGAAGGCGCTGTGGCCGATGCCGACGATGTCGCCGTCGGCGACGGGGGCGACGTCGACGGGGGTGCCGTTGAGGTAGGTGCCGTTGTGGCTGCCGAGGTCGGCGATCTCGTACGTGCCGTCGGCGAGGGCGCGCAGTTCGGCGTGCCTGCGGGAGACGACGAGGTCGTCGATGACGAGGTCGTTGCCCGGGTCGCGGCCGATGCGGACGGTGGTGCGGGCGGGCAGCGGCCGGACGCTGGTGGGGCTGCGGAAGGTCCCGGTCGTGGCCGGGTCGGCGACCCGGGAGGGGCGGGACGCGGCGGCCGGGGGCGGCGTACGGCTGCTGATGAGGGCGCGCGGGCCGTCCTGGGCGCTGCCGAAGCGCAGTTCGCTGCCGGGTCCGACGGCCCGTTCACGGACGCGGTGGCCGTCGGCCCAGGTGCCGTTGGTGCTGCCCTCGTCCTCCAGGGTCCAGTGGTCGCCCTCGGGGCGCAGGACGGCGTGGTGCCAGGAGACGCGGTCGTCGTCGAGGCAGATCTCGCAGAGGGGGTCGCGGCCGACGCGGTAGCACCGTCCCGGGCTCATCTCGGTGGAGCCCATGGCGGTTTCCAGGACGAGTTCGGGCGCGGTCGCCGCACCGGGCCGCTGGACCATGGACAGATTTTCCCATGAACCGCCGCAACCGGCAGAAGGGACATCACCGCAGGTCAGGGGCTTCTTATGGGTAATGACAACGGTCCCCGTTGCAGCCTTTGCCGATCTCGTCGCGGTGCGCTTCACTTCACGCGTCGGAACCGAACAAACGGGGGAAGCCATGAGCCGGCACGACCACGACCACGACCACGAGCACGAGCGCACCGGGGCGGACCACACCGGGCACGGGCACGACGGGCACGGCCACGGTCCCGGCGGGCACAGCCACGGCGTGGACCCGGACGCCGACCGCCGCTGGCTGGCGATCGCGCTCGCCCTGATCGGCGGGTTCATGGCGGTCGAGGTGGTCATCGGCGTGATGGCCCAGTCGCTGGCCCTGATCTCCGACGCCGCGCACATGCTGACGGACGCCGTCTCGATCGTCCTGGCGCTGATCGCGATGCGGCTGGCGGCGCGTCCGGCACGGGGCGGGTTCACGTACGGCCTCAAGCGGGCGGAGATACTCTCCGCGCAGGCCAACGGGCTGACCCTGCTGCTGCTGGGGGCGTGGCTGGCGTACGAGGCGGTGCAGCGGCTGCTGGACCCGCCGCCGGTGGAGGGCGGGGTGGTGCTGGTGACGGCGCTGGCCGGGATCGTGGTGAACGTGGGCGCGGCCTGGTGCATCTCGCGGGCGAACCGGTCCTCGCTGGCCGTGGAGGGCGCCTACCAGCACATCCTGAACGACCTGTTCGCGTTCATCGGGACGGCGGTTTCCGGTCTGATCGTGCTGACGACCGGTTTCGTGCAGGCCGACGCGATCGCCACGCTCGTGGTGGTGGTGCTGATGGTGAAGGCGGGCTACGGGCTGGTCCGCGAGTCGGGTCGGATCTTCCTGGAGGCCGCGCCGGCACACGTGGACCCGGACGCGGTCGGCGACCGCCTCGTCGCCCACGTGCCCGTCACCGAGGTGCACGACCTGCACATCTGGACGATCACCTCCGGGCAGGCGGCCCTGTCCGCGCACGTGCTGGTGGAGGAGGAGGGCGACTGCCACGCGGTGCGCCGGGAGCTGGAGCTGCTGCTGGCGAAGGAGTACGGGATCACGCACACCACCCTCCAGGTGGACCACGTCCAGGACGCCCTGCTGTCGGTGGGCCGGCCGGGCGAGGACCCGGAGGGCGCGGACCCGCACTGCGCGGACGCCCACGGGCCGGTGCACCGCGAGGGGCCGCACGCGCACTGACCCGCGCGCACTGACCCGCGCGCACCCCGCGCACGGCCCCCGGCGGACGGCCCGATCACTGAGCGGGGCTCCGGCGGGGCATGTATGGCCCCCGTGACGGAATCGAAGAGGTACAGGCAGAGCGCCGGCCTGCTGTTGTTCCGCCGGACGGCGGAGCAGGGGGTGGAAGTGCTGCTCGGCCACATGGGCGGTCCGCTGTGGGCCGGGCGGGACGCCGGGGGCTGGGCGATCCCGAAGGGCGAGTACGGGCCGGACGAGGCGCCCCGCGACGCGGCCCGCAGGGAGTTCACGGAGGAGCTGGGGGTGCCCCCGCCGGAGGGGGACTACCTGCCGCTGGGCGACGTGCGGCTGAACAGCGGGAAGCTCGTGACCATCTGGGCGGTGGAGGCGGACCTGGACCCGGCGCTGACGGTGCCGGGCACCTTCACGATGGAGTGGCCCCCGCACTCGGGGACCGAGCGGGAGTTCCCCGAGCTGGACCGGGTGGCCTGGTTCACGCCCCCGATCGCACGAAACAAGCTGATTGTCGGTCAAATTCCGTTCCTGGAACGTTTGTTGGTGCTATTGGCGGATTGACCTGACCTTTACTTGCCAACAAACCCCACCTGCATGGACATTGCACATATGACGAACGTCGTGCTGGTGGGAACCCTGGACACCAAGGGTGTCGAGTACGGCTGGCTGCGCGAGAGGCTGCTGCGCGCCGGCGTCGAAGTGGTGCTGGTGGACACGGGGATCATGGGAGAACCCCGAGTGCCCGCCGACGTGCCCCGCGAAGCGGTGGCGCGGGCGGCGGGCACGGAACTGTCGGAACTGCGTGCGGCCGCCGACCGGGGCGCGGCCGTCACCACGATGGCCCGGGGCGCCGAGGCGACCCTGTTACGCCTGCACGCCGAGGGCCGGCTGCACGGCGTCCTCGCGATCGGGGGCAGCGGCGGCACCTCCATCGCGACCCGGGCGATGCGGGCGCTGCCCCTGGGCGTGCCGAAGGTGATGGTCTCCTCGATGGCGTCCGGGGACGTGTCCCCGTACGTGGGCTCGGCGGACATCACCATGATGTACAGCGTGGTGGACATCGCCGGGATGAACAGCGTCTCGGCCCCGGTGCTGGCCAACGCCGCCGAGGCCGTCGCCGGGATGGCGAAGGGGTACGCGCGCGCCGCGCTGGACCGCAGCCGGCCGGCCCGGCTGGGCTCGGGCTCGCGGCCGCTGGTCGCGGCGAGCATGGCCGGGGTGACCACCATCGGCGTGGACGCGGCCCGGGAGCGGCTTGAGGAGCTGGGGTACGAGGTCCTGGTCTTCCACGTCAGCGGCGCGGGCGGCCGCACCCTGGAGACCCTCGCCGGGCAGGGGGTGTTCGCGGGGGTGCTGGACCTCACCCTGAGCGAGCTCGCCGACGACCTGTGCGGGGGCATCCTGACCGCCGGCCCCGACCGGCTCAGCGCGGCCGGGCGGGCCGGGGTGCCGCAGGTGGTGAGCCTGGGGGCGCTGGACATGGTGAAGTTCGGGCCGCTGGAGACCCTGCCCGAGCGGGCCCGCTACCGCCGGGTCCGCGTCCACAACCCCTCGATCACGGTCATCCGTACGACCGAGTCGGAATGCGCCGAACTGGGCCGGCGGGTCGCGGCGAAGCTGCGCGCGGCGACCGGGCCGACGGCGGTCTGCGTCCCGCTGCGCGGGCTGTCCACGCTCGGCGCGCCGGGCGGGCCGTACCACGACCCGCGTGCCGACCTGGCGCTGTTCTCGGCGCTGCGCGACGGGCTGCGGGGCAGTGCGGCCCGGCTCTACGACTACGACACCCACATCAACGACCCGTCCTTCGGGCGGGCGGCCGCCGACCGGCTGCACGCGATGATCGGGGCGGTGTCGGCCGCGGCCTGACCGGTATGCGAGACGCGTGCCGGATTGGGAACCGGCCGTGGCGGAAAAGTGTCCCAGCAGGTGGCCGGTCGGGGGACGACCGGCCGGCCGCCCGCGGGCGGCCGGTGACGCCACGGACGGGGGCGCGTGATGGGCAACGGCTGGACGGTACCCGGTTACACCGAGGTGCGTGAGCTCGGCGCGGGCGGCAGCGGCCGGGTCGTGCTCGCGCTCCACGACGCCACGGGCACGGCCGTCGCGGTGAAGTACCTCAGCGACCGGATGCGCGAGGACCCGGCCTTCGTCCGGGAGTTCCGCGCGGAGGCCAGGCTGCTGGGCGGGCTGGTGTCCCCGTACGTGGTGGGCCTGTACGAGTACGTCGAGGCCCCCTCCGGCGCGGCGATCGTGATGGAGCTGGTCGACGGGATCTCCCTGCGCGCCGTGCTGCGCGAGACCGGGCGGGCGGACGCCGAGGCCGCGCTGGTGGTGCTGAAGGGCTCCCTGCTCGGGCTGGCCGCCGCCCACCGGGCGGGCGTGGTGCACCGGGACTACAAGCCGGAGAACGTACTGGTCACGCCCGACGGCTCCTCCAAGCTGGTGGACTTCGGGATCGCGGCGGGCCGCGGCACCACTCCCGGGGTGGCGGGCACCCCCGCCTACATGGCGCCCGAGCAGTGGCAGGGGCAGCCGGCCTCGCCGACGGCCGACGTGTACGCGGCGACCGCGACCTTCTTCGAGTTCCTGACGGGCCGCAAACCGTACGACGGGGCGAGCTTCGCCGAGCTCGCCGTCCAGCACATCGAGGCCCCGGTCCCGGAGACCGAGGCCCCCGAACCGGTGCGCCCCCTGATCCGGCGGGGTCTGGCCAAGCGGCCGGAGCAGCGCCCGGAGAACGCCGAGGCGTTCGTGGCCGAGCTGGAAGCGGTGGCGGTGGCCGCGTACGGGCCCCAGTGGGAGGAGCGCGGGCAGCGCAAGCTCGCCGCGCTGGCGGCCCTGCTGCCGCTGCTGTTCCCGTCGGCGGCCGGTGCGGCGGCGGGCACCACGGCGGTGGCCAGCACCTCGATCGGCGGCGGCTCCGGCTGGGCGCCGGGGCGCGGCGGCTGGCTGGCGACGGGGCTGGCGCTGGTCCTGGGGGCGGTGCTGGTGCTCACGACGGACGCGGGCGCCGGCACCCCGCCGGGGGCCTCCGCGCTCAGCGACCTGGCCACGACGGGCCCGGTCACGCCGGGACCCGCGTCGCCCGCGCCCGGGCCGTCCGTCTCGCACTCGGCGTCCGCCTCGCCGAGCCCCTCTCCGTCGTCCTCGCCGAGCCCCTCGCACTCCCCCACGCCCACGCACTCCCCCTCCCCGAGCTGGAGCCCCTCGGCGAGCCCGAGCCCGACCCCCAAACCGACGGTCAGCCACTCGCCGACCCCGACGCCGTCGCCCACGCTGCGGGTCACCAAGCTCGACGTCTCGCTCAAGCCCGGGGTCTACCGGGGCGACGCGACCGTCTCCCTGTCCGCCCAGGGCAGCGGCCCGGTCACCGTCACCGTGGAATGGTTCCTCGGGGGCTCGCAGGGGGCGTACTCCTACGCCGACGGCTCCGAAACCCTCACCGTCGCAGCCGGCTCCGCGGCCACCGTGGTCCAGTCCCACACCTTCAGCCGGGGCCACGGCTGCTACGGCGGGGTGCGGGTCACCACCAAGCCCGCCGCCGCGAACGGCTCGGCCTCCGCCTCCGCACTGCTGTACCGCTGCCAGGACCAGGAGGTCCCGCGATGAGCGATCCCCGTGTCCCGCAGGACCCCGCCGACGACGAGTACAGCGCCACCGTGCTCGGCAGCCACTGGTTCAGCGGCCCGCCGCCGCCCGCGGACGCCGCGCCCGACCGGGTCGAGGGTTCCGTGCTGCGGTTCGGGCCGGGGGTGACGGCGGCCATGGCACCGCCGTTCCCCGTGGTGCCCGGCCCCGTCCCCGGGCCGCGGCCGGCCGCGCGGCGCGGCGGGGGCTGGCGGCGGTACACGCTGGCGGTGGTGGTGCTGGCCGCGGTGCTCGGCTACCTGGCGTGGCAGCGGTTCGGGCCGGCCGTCGAGGTGCGGGAGGTCGCCGTGTCCACCGACCCGCGGGGTCCCGAGTGCGGGGCGGCCGCCGATGTGGTGGCCGTCGTACGCACCAACGGGCGCCCCGGAACCCTCACCTACCGCTGGGTCCGCAGCGACGGCACCCGGTCGGAGGAGCTCACGGAGCGGGTCCCCGCCGGGCGGAAGGAGGCCACGCTGCACCTGCTGTGGACCTTCCAGGGCACGGGCAGCTACCCGGCGCGGGCCGAGCTCCAGCTGGTCTCGCCGGTCGAGCGGACGGCGGCGGCCGAGTTCACCTACCGGTGCCCCCGGTAGCGCGGAGCCTGATCACGGCACGTCCGCCGGCGAGGTCGACGCGGGAGTGCGGCGGGGCGCCGTCCTCCTCGTCGTCGCGCATGACGAGGGCGCTCTGGCGTTCCTTCAGCTCGTTCTGCTTGCCGGGCGAGAAGCTGGCGTGGAGCTGCTCGAAGCCGGTGGAGGAGATCTGCCCCTGGCGGCCGTTCCACCGCCAGGGCAGCAGCCCGGCACGGCCGGCGCGCACCAGCGCGAGGTCCAGGAAGGCCATCGCGGTGAGCAGGAGCGCCAGTCCCGGCAGGGTCATGAAGACGACGAATCCCATGGCCCGACCGCAACCCACCGGGTCCTTCGGCCCCCAGGGGCGGGGACCCGCGGCCGTACTTCCGGCCGGGGCGCGTGTGGCCGTCCGGCCGAAGACCGGGTATGGGCCGCGCTGGTTCACTCGAAGACGTAGACGAGGGCGTGCAGGACGCCCTCAGGCACCCCTGCGTGCCGCGTTCCAGCATGCGACACCCCAACGGAACGCGGCCGTCCCGCACGGATGCCGAGTCCGCGCGGGAGGCCCGCGGCCGCTTTGGGGAGCGGCCGCGGGCCGTTTCGCGTTCCCGTCCCCCGCCGCAACCGGGGGACGGTGCCTGTGGGGAGCGGCCGGCGGGACGGCGCCGGACGGCTCCCGGTCCGGACGGTGTCCCGTCCGGAGGTCTCGTGGGCGCTCCTAGAAGCGCGCGTGGGCGGTGATGTCGGCGTGGAACTCGCCGGTCATCGCCGGGGTGACCGTCGGCCGGCACTGCGCCACGGCCGCCAGGTAGTCCTCCGTGGTGGCGCCGAGCTGCGCGGCCGACGCGCCGCGCGCGCCCACCGCCTCCAGGTCCCGTTCGAAGGACACCTGCGCGGCGGTCCGGGCGGCGTGCTCGATGTCGGCCGGGGTGAACAGCTCGGTCGCCGCCACCAGGGCCGCCACGTCCACGCCGGTCCGCCCGGCCGTGTAGCGCGACCAGATCGCGGCGCGCGCCCCGGCGTCGGGGGTGCCGATGGGGATCAGGTAGTCGAAGCGGCCGGGCCGCAGGAAGGCCGGGTCGAGGGAGCGGATGGAGTTGGTGGCGCAGACCAGCAGCCGTTCGTCGCCCTCGCGGAGGCCGGGGATCAGCTTGAGCAGCTCGTTCGTCACGCCGTGGATGCCGCCCGGCTGGGCGGGCTCGGTGCGCACGGGCGCGATCTCCTCGACCTCGTCGATGAAGACGAGGACCCGCTCCAGCTCGGCGATCCGGGCGAAGGCGACGCGCAGCGCGGCGGCGAGGTTGCCCTCGTCGGCGAGGCGGGAGGGCAGCAGCTCGACGAAGGGCCAGCCCAGCCGGGAGGCGATGGCGCGGGCGAAGGTGGTCTTGCCGGTGCCGGGCGGCCCGAAGAGGGTGATCGCGCGCGGCGGCCGGACCCCGTGCGCGGCGGCCCGCTCCGGTTCGGCGAGCGGGAGGACCACGCGCCGTTCGATGAGCTCCTTCTCCTTCTCCATGCCGGCGACCTTGGCCCACAGGTCGTTGGGGAGGAAGCGGCCGCCGAGGTCGTCGAGGAGGCCCGCCGCCGGCCCGTGCAGGGGCTCGGTCTTCTCGAAGTAGGCGACGGCGGGCTGCCGGGTGTACCCGGCGTTGAGCAGGCCCTCGCCGAGCAGGTCCTCCTCGGGCAGGACGTAGGCGATCCGGCCGACGCGTGCGGCGATCAGGCGCCGCTCCAGCTCGACGAGGAGGGCGCTGGCCAGGCCCCGGCCGCGCCAGCCGGAGGCGATCGCGATGCGCATCACCCAGGCCCGCTCGCCGGTGACGCAGGCGAGGGCCGCGCCGATGGGGACGCCCTGGTGGACGGCGACGACGCAGGGCTGCCGGTCGGTCAGCGCGCTGATGCACTCGGCGAGCGAGAAGACGGACTCCTGGCCCAGTTCGGCCGTGGTGTCTATGAGATGGACCACCGCCGCGAGATCGCTCTCGCGGTAGTCGTGGATGAGCCAGTTCACTCGGTACCGCCCCTCGTTCGTGCTCCTGCGGCGAGGCTAGGGGCGGGCGGGCCCGGCGATCACGCACCGCGGTGCACAACAGCCGGGCCGGAACTCCGCCGCGGCGTCCATAGACCGGTGCGTTCCGCCGAAACCGGCCGTCGGGGACCGGGCGGTCTTCGGGGGTTCCGACACATTCACAGCGGATTCATACGGAACACCGGGCTCCGGGCACAGTTTCGACGGGGAGGCTCGGACGCATGATCCTTCGCACCCTTCCCCGACCGGCCGGCCGCCTCCGCTCCCGTGCCCGCGCCCGGCGGGCGGCGCGGATCCTGCTCGCGCTGACCTCGATGGCCGCCCTGCTGGGCCTGGACCTCCCCGAGGCGCAGGCGCTGCCGCCGCTCGGCGTGACGGTGCGGGCGGACGCCGACGACACGGCGGCCCGGGTGGGCGCGCTGTTCGCGGGCGGCACGGACGGCGGGCACTTCTGCACCGCCTCGGTGGTGCGCAGTGCCGGCCGCGACGTGATCGCCACCGCCGCGCACTGCCTGGGCCACCCGGACGGCACGGTCTTCGCCCCGGGCTACCGGGACGGCGGGGCCCCGTACGGGCTGTGGCGGGTGACGGAGGTGTACACGGACCCGGCCTGGACCCTCGGGGAGGATCCGGACGCGGACATCGCCTTCGCGACGGTCGCCCCGGTGAACGGCGCGCAGACGCGGAACGTGGAGGACGTGGTCGGCGGCTTCCCGGTGGCCGCCGCCGCGCAGCCGGGGGACGTGACGGTGACCGTGGTCGGCTACCCCAGCTCCGAGGAGGCGCCGCTGCGCTGCTCGAACGCGACGGGCCTGTTCTCCGCGACGCAGCGCCGGATCGACTGCCCGGACCTGAGCGGCGGCACCAGTGGCAGCCCCTGGCTGGCGGGCGGCGCGCTGGCGGGGGTGCTGGGCGGCCACGAGGGCGGCGGCACGGTCGCGGACGTCTCCTACAGCGCGGTCATGGGCGCCGCGGCGCTGGAGCTGTACCGCGAGGCGGCGGGCGCGTCCTAAGGGGCCTCGAACCAGGTCGGTTCGTCCGTCATGGAGAGCCGGATGCGCTCCAGGGCGAAGGCCTCCAGCGGCGGCAGGGCGTCCGGTGCGAACCAGGCGACCTCCAGCAGCTCCCCGTCGGCGGAGCGGGGCTCGCCGCCGGTGGCGCGGCAGCGGAAGGTGATGTCCTGGAACTGGCAGACGTCACCGTTCTGGTAGGTGATGGGTTCGAGCATCTGGACGAGGACGACCCGCTCGGGGGCGCACCGCACGGCCGTCTCCTCGTACACCTCGCGCACGGCCGTCTCGGCGGGCTGCTCCCCCGGCTCGGCGATCCCGCCGACCAGGGACCACTTCCCGTTGTCGGCCCGGCGCCCGAGCAGCAGCCGGCCCAGGTCGTCGACGACGACGGCGGTGACGCCGGGCAGCAGGAGCAGCCGGTGGCCCGCGCCGCTCTCCCTGATCTCGCGGATGTACTCGGGTGTGGTCATGGCCTGACCCTAAGGGGCCCGGTCGGGGCCGCCGTCGTCATGCGGCCCGGCGGGCGCGAACCCGGCGGGCCGCCACCAGGCCGAGCCCGCCGGCCGCGACGAGGAGCAGCGCGTACTCGGGCAGCGGGCCGAGGCGGGTGGCCGGGGTCTGCCCGGAGCGCAGCGGGATCTCGGCTACGAGGGCGTCGGCGGTGAACATCCGCGTCTGCTGCGTCACCTTCCCGTCGGGCTGGATGACGGCGCTGACGCCGCTGGTGACGGGGACGAGGACGGTCCGGCTGTGCTCGACGGCGCGGATCCGGTCCATGGCCAGCTGCTGGTAGGTCATCTGGGTCCGGCCGAAGGTGGCGTTGTTGCTGGGGACCGCGATGACCTGGGCGCCGGCCCGCACGGTGGAGCGGACGGCGTCGTCGAAGGCGGCCTCGTAGCAGGTGACCATGCCGACGCCGGTGCCCGCCATGTCGAAGACGCCGGGCTCCTTGCCGGGCCCGAAGTCGCGGCGGACGCGGTCCACGTCGGAGCTGAAGAGCCGGACGAAGGAGCGCATGGGGATGCGCTCGCCGAAGGGCTGGATCTTGCGCTTGTCGTAGGTGTCGGTGGGGCCCTTGACCGGGTCCCACAGGATCATCGTGTTGCGCAGCGGCCCGGTCTCGGGGGCCAGCACGGAGCCGATGGCGACGGGCACGCCGACGGCCTTGACGGCGTTGTCGATGACGGCGTGGGCGTCGGGCTGGGTGAAGGGGTCGATGTCGGAGGAGTTCTCCGGCCACAGGACGAAGTCCGGCTTGGGGACGCGGCCGGCCTTGACGTCCTCGGCGAGCCGGATCGTGCGGTTGGCGTGGTTGTCGAGGACCTGACGGCGCTGGGCGTTGAAGTCGAACCCGGCGCGCGGCACGTTGCCCTGGATGACGGCGGCCACGGCCGTGCCGTCCTCGGCGGCGTCGGAGACCAGCGGGCGGGCCGCGAGGCCCGCGCCGACCGGGGCGGCGACGGCGAGGGCGGCGAGGGCGGCGGCGCCGCGCCGGGGGTCGCGGCGGGAGGTGCGCAGGACCTCGTAGAGGCCGAAGCCGCACAGGGCGACGCCGAAGGAGAGCAGCGGGGTGCCGCCGACGGCGGCGAGCGGGGTGAAGACGCCGTCGGCCTGTCCGAAGGCGAGCTTGCCCCAGGAGAAACCGCCGAAGGGGGCGCGGGCGCGCAGGGCCTCGCCCGCGATCCAGACGGCGGCGGCCCACAGGGGCCATCCGGGCAGCCGGCTGACGAGGGCGATGCCGAGGCAGGTCAGGCCGATGAGGAGGGCTTCGAGGGTGACGAGGGCGATCCAGGGGACCGGGCCGACGCCCTCGCTGGTCCACACGAGGAGCGGCAGCAGGAACCCGAGGCCGAAGAGGAAGCCGAGGCCGAAGCCGGCCCGGGCCCGGCGGCCGCGCAGGCAGCCGGCGAGCAGGGCTAGGGCGAAGGGGGCCAGCCACCACAGGGGGCGGGGCGGGAAGCTGAGGTAGAGCAGCACCCCGGCGGCTCCGGCCAGCGCGGAGCGCACCAGCCACGCGGCCTTGTGCTCCCCCGGTCGCGGGGAGGCGGCGGCTTCGGACGGGGCGACCGCCGCTGCTCGTCCGGCGGGCTGCGAGGGCTCGCTCTCGGCGGCGCGGGTGACACTGCTGCTCATCTGGCGGAGTGTACGTCCCCGCACCCCAAGGGCCGGTAAGGAGGCGCCGGACACCCCCGGCGTGCTACCGGGCGAGGGCGCGCAGGTGGGCGCGGATGACCCGGACGGCGTTCTCGGCGTCGTCGACGGTGACCGTGAACAGCTTGCCGTCGCCGAGCCTCAGCTCCACCCCCTCGCCGCGCCGGACGATGACGGCGGTGCCCTTCTCGGGCCGCCAGCGGTAGCCCCAGCCGCCCCACTGCTGGGGGGTGATGCGGGGGCGGAACTCGGCGGAGGCGACCTCCGCGAGGCGGATCTTGCGGCGGGGCAGTCCGATGTGGCCGCAGCGCACCTCCAGGGCTTCGGCGTCGACGGTGACCGCCACGTGCACGAAGGCGAGGGTGCCGTAGAGGATCAGCAGCCCGACGGCCAGGCAGCCGATCACGGACATCAGCAGCGGAACGTATCCGCCGGCCCACGAGTTGTCGACGGCCAGCTCCACCCCCAGCGCCAGGCAGGCCGCACCGGCCGCGGCCAGCAGCCACTGCGCACGGTTGGAAGCCCGGCCCGTCCAGAGGGGGCCTGGGGGGTGACCCGTCATGAGCAGCAGCGTACCCACGTTCCGCATCCGTGCCACCACCTCTGCGCCAGTCGGCGCATCGCCCTCGCAGGGCTGGCGCCTGCCCCCGCCGGTCGCACTCAAACTAGGCCGTCTCTTTCCGATCTTGCCGGTTGAGCCCGCGGCAAGATCCGAAAGAGACGGCCTAGGCGGGGAGGAGGCCGATCAGGGCGTCGCGGAGGGCCGGGCGGCGGGTGGTGACGAAGCGGTGCAGGCTCCTGGAGCCGAGGGCCACCCGCTGCGCGCTGCGGCGGCGCTCCGCGTCGTAGGCGCGCAGGGCCGCGGGCAGGCCCGTACGGCCGTGGGCGGCGACGGCGCGGGTGAGGGCCTCGGCGTCGAGGAGGGCGGTGCAGGCGCCCTGGCCGAGGTTGGGGGTCATGGCGTGGGCGGCGTCGCCGACCAGGGCGATCCGGCAGGCGGTGACGAAGGCGGGCAGCGCCGGGTGGAGGTGGCGCATCTCGTAACGGATCCAGGTGGCGGGGTCGGTCTCGGCGAGCACCCGCGGGACGGGGTCGTGCCAGCCCTCGAAGGCGGCCCGCAGATCGTCGGCGGTGGTGGCCTCGGGGACGGCGGCGTACCAGTTGGTGCGGCCGGGCTCGACGGGGGTCGTCCCGAAGAAGCGGCCGTCGCCCCAGGTCTCGCCGTAGACGCCGGTCTCGAAGCCGGCGATGCCGATCCAGGCGACGGTGCCGACGGCGCGCACCGCGCTGCGGGTGCCGAAGTGGGTGGTGCGGACGGTGCTGTTGATGCCGTCGGCGCCGACGACGAGGTCGGCGTCGAGGGTGCGGGGGTCGGTGAGCCGCTGCCCGTACTCGACGTCGGCGCCGCCGAGCCGGCCGAGTTCGGCGAGCAGAGCGTCGATCAGGTGGGGCCGGGAGACGAGCAGTTCGGGGCGGCCGGCCTTGCGTTCGACGCGTTCGAGGGGGAGGGCGGCGAGCACCCTGCCGTCCGGGCGCCGGATGTGGGCCCGGCGGTACGGGAGGGCCCGCGCGCGGAGGGCTTCGCCGAGGCCGAGCCGGTCGAGGGCGGACTGGGCGGTGGGGTGGATGCCGAAGGCGGTGCCGTAGCGCTCCAGGGCGGTGCGGCCCTCCAGGACGCGTACGGACCAGCCGGCGCGGCGGAGCCCGATGGCGGTGGCGAGCCCGCCGACGCCCGCGCCGACGACCACGGCCGTGCCGTTGCCGCTGCCGCTGCCCCTGTCGTTCTTGTCGTCGGCTGCCATGACGTGCCCCCTCGATCTCGATCCGCCGGATGAACAGAACCGCACCACCACAGCCGTGGTACCTCATCCGTGGTACCACGGCCGTGGTTATGCTGGCAAGGTGAATCAGGACCGGAGGGACCGGCTGCGCGACGCGGCCGTCGCGGTGCTGGCCGAGTCGGGCGGGCGCGGGCTCACCCACCGGGCCGTCGACGCCGCCGCCGAAGTGCCGCTGGGCACCGCCAAGAACTACTTCCCGAGCCGTGACGCGCTGCTGCGGGCCGTGGCCGAGCGCTGCCTGGAGCAGTACCGGGCCGCGGCCGCCGCTCTGGCGGGAGCCGGGCCGGGCCCCTCGGACCGGGCGGGCCTGGCGGCGCTGCTGGCCGGGCTGCTGCGGAACGTGGCCGGGCCGGGGCGCCCGCGCATGCTCGCCTACCTGGAACTCCAGACCGAAGCCACCCGGCGGCCCTGGCTGGCCGCCCTGCTGGACCCGATCGCCTCCGGCGACTTCGCCGCGCACCGCGCCCTGCTGGCGGCGGCCGGCCTCCCGGCGGGGCCGGAGCAGACCCGCGCCTTGACCCTCGCCCTGCACGGGGCGATCCCGCACCTGCTGACGGGCGCCCCGCAGACGCTGTCCGCGGCCGGGCTCGACGACCTCGACGCCTTCGCGCACGGCCTGCTGGCGGCCGTGTGCCCCGAGGGGACGGAGACCCCGTGACGCCCACCCGGCTGGACCGTGCCGAGGGAGCCGTACTGGGCTCGGCCGCGGGGGACGCGCTGGGAGCCCCGTACGAGTTCGGGCCGGCGGGGCAGTTCAGCGCGCGGGGCGAGGAGATGCGCGGGGGCGGCGGCTGGGATCCGGGCGAGGCGACGGACGACACCCAGATGGCCGTCCTCGTCGCCGAGTCCCTGCTGGAGCACGGCGGTCTCGAACTCCCCGACGTGTTCGCCCGGTTCCAGCGCTGGGCGGCCGGGCAGCCCAAGGACATCGGGCTCCAGACCGAGGACGTGCTGACCAACGGCATGCCCTGGGACCTGGCCGCCGCCCTCCACTTCCAGGTGAACGCGCGGGCCGCGGGCAACGGTTCCCTGATGCGGGCCGCCGGCTCGGCGGTCTACTTCGCGTCCGCCGGGCGCGAGGCGTCCATGGACGCGGCCCGGCGGATCGCGGCCCTCACCCACGGGGACCGCGCCGCCTGGGAGGGCACCGCCCTGCTGCACGAACTCGTACGGGTGGCCCTGGACGGCGGCGATCCGCTGGCCGCGCTCCCGCAGGCGCTGGACGCGGTGCACCCGGACCACCGCGACCGGTACGCCCGCGTCCTCGCCCCCGACTGGCACCCCGGCCTGGCGACCGAGTTCAACGGGGCGGTGTGGCCCTGCCTGGGCTCGGCGGTGTGGGCCCTGCGCACGGCCGACGGGTTCGCCGGGGCCGTACGGGCCGCCGTGGACCTGGGCGGAGACACGGACACGGTCGCCGCGGTGACCGGGACCCTGGCCGGCGCCGTGTACGGGCAGGCGGCGGTCCCCGACGCGTGGACGGCCCCGCTGCACGTACCGCTGCCCGGCTTCGACGGCCGGACCCTCGACACCGAAGCCCTCCGCACCCTGGCCCGCCGCCTCGCGGGGGCGGGCTGAGCGGGGCGTGCCGGGCACCGGGCGGCGCCCGAGCGCGTGTGCCGAACCCGGCTCGGCCCTTCGGAGGCCGGTCCTCACCGGACCGGTCTCAGCCACGGCCGGGCACGCGTGCACCGGTCCGACGCTGGCCACCGGCCCGGGGCGCCGGGCGCAGACCGGCGGGGCTCGCCGGAGTCACCGACCACTGAGCGGGCGGGCCCGACCCGGGTGCGGTGCCGCCCCTGGCCCGGCGGCTCGCAGCCACGGCCGGGCCAGAGCCCGCCGGAACGGCGGTGCACGCCGGGCCGCCGGGCGCGGGCCGGCGGAGCGCGGCGGGGCGCCGGGCGCGGGCCGGCGGCGAACGCCGGGGCGCCGGGCGCACACCGGCGGGGCGCGTCGGGTGCGGGCGTGCCCGAGGGGTGGCCGCCCGGGGGGGGACCCCGCCCGGGCGTGCACTCGGCCCCGGCCGGAGGTCACCCGCAGCCGCAGCCTCCGCAGCCGCCTCCCCCGCAGCCGTCGCCGCCGCAGCTGCCGCCGCCTCCGCCGCCTCCGCCGCAGCCGCCTGCCGCCGTCGTGCCGGCGGTGCCGGAGGCCGTGGCCCGCTTGGCGCCCTTCTTCCGGTCGGCCTCCCGGCGGATCCGCTCGGCCTCCCGGCGCCGCGCCTCCTCCTGCTCCCGCCGGCCCCGGGTCGTCTCCCGGTAGGACGCCCCGGCCGGGCTCCAGGGCCCCAGCCCGTGCCGCCGGCGCGGCAGCAGCGGGACTCCCGTGACCTGGCAGGAGATGCTGCCGTGCTCCTGGTGCACGGCGTACTCCAGGACCACCTCGGCCCCCTCGCGCGGCACCCCGTACAGCAGCGCCTCGAAGGGTTCGGCGCGGGCGTCGACGTCGTGCAGGCCGCCCCGCGGCAGGCCCCGCGTCCCCGCGGCCAGCAGCCGTGCGGGCCTGACGGTGTCCCGGTCGCGCGGGCGGTAGCACAGCAGCGGCCGGCCGGCCGTGTCGTCGGCGTCCGGCAGCAGCCAGAAGTGCCCCGAGGGGGAGATCCGTACGCCGACGACCAGCGCGGGCTGGTCGTCCTCGTACAGCCGCCGGGCGGCCAGGTCGGCGGCCCAGCCCCGGCCCAGGAGGGTGCTCCCGAGCACCAGCAGGACCAGGGAGAACCGCTGCTGGCCGATCGCGTCGTACGGGAGGCCGCCGGGGGCGGTCCCGAGGTCCTCGACCAGGCCGTCCACGAGGATCCCGGCAGCCGCGAGGCAGAGGACGGCCCCGACGATGATCCGGGTGTTCCCGCGCCGCTCCTGGCCGGGCGGCAGCCGGTCGGGGAGCCGGAAGCGGCCCGGCCCGGCGGCGGCGAGGGCCAGCCGCTCCTGCGCGCGCCGGGACCGCAGCCGCAGCAGCGCCCCGGCCAGCGCCCACGCGGCGGCGGCGCACACCAGGACGGCCCCGGGCCCCCGGGACGGCGCCGCGGCCGACTCCGCAACCAGCAGGGCGGCGGCCGCCGCGGCCGCAGCGGGCAGGAACCGGTACCAGAGGGGCAGGGCCACCAGCAGCACGGCCGCCGGATAGAACCGCCACGCCGTGCCCACCGGACCGGCCGGCCCCCCGTCGCGGAGGAGCAGCACGAGTGAGACGGTCACCAGGACGGCGAGGAACCAACTCCCCGCTACAGGGGCGAAGATGACCGGGGTACGAGCCTTGCGCCAGCGCCCCGACTCCTCAACGCCCCACGTCCGCACATCACTTGCCGGTACCACACCGGCGGGAAGGTGCTTGGCGTAGGCAATCACAGGGCCAGTATGCGAGCGCGGCCCGCACTCCGTAACCGCCTTTTGCCGCCCGCCCCTTCAGTGCTGGTGGGCCCGCACCCGGTCGGCGAGGAGCCGGCCTTCGGCGTAGCCGAGGGCGGCGTCGGAGAGCGTGGAGGCGCGCCCGCTGTGCAGCACGGTCAGGCCGCCGGTGCGGGGCAGCCCCGGCGCGGGTTCGAGGCCGACGCGGCGCAGCGCCTGGACGGCGACGGCCTCGGCGGAGCCGTGGTAGGTGAGCTCGGCTCCCCCGGTGCGGACGGCGAGGGCGGCCCGGATGGACTCCTCGACGAGCTCGTAGTGGGTGCAGCCGAGGACCACGTCCGTGACGTCGGCCGGGGTGAGCGCGGCGGCGGCCGCGACGGTGCGGGCGACGGCCTCCTCGTCGCCGTGCTCGACGGCGTCGGCGAGCCCGGGGCAGGGCACCTCTGTGACGCGCGCCCCGCCGGCGAAGTCGCGGATCAGCCCGCGCTGGTACGGGCTGCCGGTGGTGGCGGGGGTGGCCCAGATGGCCACGCGCCCGCCGGCGGCCGCGGCGGGCTTGATCGCCGGGACGGTGCCGATGACGGGGATGCCGGGCTCCAGCTCGGCGCGCAGGGCCTCCAGGGAGTGCACGGAGGCGGTGTTGCAGGCCACGATCAGCGCGTCGGGGGCGAGCGCGGCGGCGGCCCGGGCGACGGCGCGGGCACGCTCGGTGATGCCGGCGGGCGTCCGGGGCCCCCAGGGCATCCCGTCGGGGTCGGAGGACAGCACCAGATCGGCGTCGGGCCGGAGCCGACGCGTCGCGGCGGCCGCAGCGAGGAGGCCGATTCCCGAGTCCATGAGCGCGATCTTCACCCGGTCACTTTAGTCGACGCGCCCGTCGCGCCCGCGATCCCCGCCCCGCGGACCGGCCCCCGGCTCACCCCCGGGCCGCCCCCTGGCCGCCCCCGGGCCGCCCCGGACCCGCCCCCGGCGCACTTCCGGCGCAGGCCGGCGACCCGCCGCCCCGACTCGCCCGGAAGACCGGGACAGGCCCCCGCCGGTTCGGCCACACTGCCGCCATGGGCCTCCTCATCGCCGCCTGCGCGTCCCTCGCCGCCTGGCTCTGGCTGACCCTCGCCCAGGGCATGTTCTGGCGCACCGACGTCCGCCTCCCCCCGCGTACCGCCCCCGCCCACTGGCCCTCCGTCGCCGTCGTGGTCCCGGCCAGGGACGAGGCCGGGGTGCTCCCGCTGAGCCTTCCCTCGCTCCTCGCCCAGGACTATCCCGGCGAGGCGCGGATCGTCCTGGTGGACGACGGCAGCACCGACGGCACGGCCGCGCTCGCCCGCCGCCTGGCCGCCGAGCAGCCGGGCCTCCCCCTGGCCGTCGTCACCCCCGGGGACCCGCCGCCGGGCTGGACCGGCAAGCTCTGGGCGCTGCGGCACGGCATCGCCCACGCCCGCACCTCCGGGGAGCGGGAGCCCGCGTACCTGCTGCTGACCGACGCCGACATCGCGCACGAGCCGGACAGCCTGCGCGAACTGGTCGCCGCCGCGACCAGCGCGGACCTCGACCTCGTCTCGCTGATGGCCCGGCTGCGCACGGCCGGGTTCTGGGAGCGGCTCGTCGTCCCCGCGTTCGTGTACTTCTTCGCGCAGCTGTACCCCTTCCGCCGGATCAACCGTCCCGCCTCCCGGACGGCGGCGGCGGCCGGCGGGTGCGTGCTGCTGCGGACCGCGGCGGCCGTCCGCGCCGGGATCCCGGACTCGATCCGGCAGGCCGTCATCGACGACGTCTCGCTCGCCCGCGCCGTCCGGCGTTCGGGCGGGCGGATCTGGCTGGGGCTGGCGGAGCGGGTGGACAGCGTACGTCCGTACCCGGCCCTCGGGGACCTGTGGCGGATGGTGTCCCGCAGCGCGTACGCCCAACTCCGCCACCAGCCGCTGCTGCTGGCCGGGACGGTGGCGGGGCTGGCCCTGGTGTACCTGGTGCCGCCGGCGGCCCTGTTCGCGGGACTGGCGGGTCCGTCCTCGGCGGTGGGCGCGGCGACGGCCTGGGCCGGGGGGCTGGCCTGGCTGCTGATGGCGGGGACCTACCTGCCGATGCTGCGCTACTACCGGCAGCCGGCCGCGCTCGCCCCGCTGCTGCCGTTCACCGCGCTGCTCTACCTGCTGATGACCGTCGACTCGGCCGTGCAGCACTACCGGGGGCGGGGGGCCGCCTGGAAGGGCCGTACCTATGCCCGCCCGAGCGACGCCTGAAACCAGCGGGGTGGTCGGGGCGGGGCATTCCTCCGCCTGAGGGGACGTCATCCGAGGTCACCGCGTTGTGACGGTGCGTCAGCGTGAAGTGCGTGCACGGGCCAACCGGTGAGTACGAGTGACACCAAGACGGGGCGGAAGTGACGAATCGTGCAGGTGAACGTCAAGTGAAAGCTGTGGCGCTGACCTGGGAATATGCAGGTCAGCGCGGTGTTGGCGGCACCTGGCTATGGACCCGGTGAAGTCGTGGGCTTAACTTGTCTCCCATGACCTCCCCCCGCTCCACTTATGGCGGCGGTTACTACTCCGCGCCCTCCTTCCCGGACACCCCCATCTACGACTCCCTCGTCGCCGAGCGGGGTACTCCGCAGATCGCCCCGATCCGCGTTCCGGCCGCCTACGAATCCCCCAGTGCCGGTTACTCGAGCGGTGGTTTCCTGCCGGCCCTCGCCTCGTCCATGCCCGCCCTGCCGCCCGCCGCCCCGCAGCTGCCGGCGCCCTCGTACGGCTACGGGTACCCGCAGCAGGCCGCCCCCCAGCCGCAGCAGATGCCGGTTCCGCTTCAGCACGCGCCGGCTCCGTACATCCCGCAGCAGCAGGTCGCGGCCCGGCCCGGGTACGTGCCTCAGCCGCAGCCCCAGCAGCCCCGCCCGGCCGCCATGGGCACCGGCTACGAGGCCATGCGCCCGGCGGCCCCGCGCCCGATGGCGCCCATGGCCCCGATGACGCCGATGGCCCCGATGACGCCGGCCATGACCCCCACCATGGCGCCGGTGGCGTCCGCGGCGGGCGTCCCCTCGTACGAGGACCCGTACGGCCGCCAGTACCAGCAGCGCGCCTACTGAGCCCGGGGCCCGGAGGCCGCCGGCGGTGACGCCGGCGGCCCGCGCACCGTGTGCCGCGCACAAGGTCGTTGGAGGGCCGGCGGGGGCAGCTGTAACAATGCCCCCATGTCGAACTTGTACGTCCAGTCACTCCACGTCCATCCCGTGAAGTCGGTGGCGGGTACCGCTCCGGACGAGATCGTCGTGGAGCCCTGGGGCCCGGCCGGGGACCGCCGCTGGGCCGTGGTCGACACGACGGGGGCGGTCATCACCCAACGCCAGCAGGCGCGGCTGGCGCTGGCCTCGGCGCGCCCGCTGCCGGGCGGGCGGATCGAGCTGTCCGGACCGGGCATGCCCGGTCTCGTCGTGGAGGTTCCGGAGCCCGGCCCGCTGGAGCCGGTCGTGCTCTTCGGGAAGAAGGTCGAGACGGTGGTCGCGGCGTCCGCCGCCGCCGAGTGGTTCACCGCCTACCTCGGCCAGCCCGCACGCCTCGTACACATGGACGACCCGGCCGTCCGGCGGCCGGTGGACCCCGACTACGCCCTGCCCGGGGAGACCGTCAGCCTCGCCGACGCCTACCCCCTGCTGCTGGCCACCAGCTCCTCGCTGGACGCCCTCAACGAGCTGATCGCCCAGGGCGACCACCCGGAGGAGGGTCCGCTGCCCATGAACCGCTTCCGGCCCAATCTGGTGGTCGGCGGTCCCGCCGACGCCTGGGCCGAGGACGGCTGGCGGCGCATCGCGATCGGCGACGCGGTCTTCCGCGGGGTGCGCGAGTGCGGCCGCTGCATCGTGACCACCACCGACCAGCTGACGTCCGAGCGCGGTCGGGAGCCGCTGAAGACCCTGGCCAGGCACCGGCGGATCGGGAAGTCCCTGGCCTTCGGACGCCAGCTGGTGCCGGTCGTCACGGGCACGGTCCGGGTGGGCGACGAGGTGCGCGTCCTGGAGTGACCGCGGCCGCCGCGTACGAAGGTCCCGCCCCCGCCGCTGACCACGGCGGGCCGGTGGAATGACACCTTCGAGGGGCTCGTGGCGTCCACTGGAACCAACGGGCCGCGCGGGGCCGTTGGAGCAGTCAGGACGACGGACGAAGACGTAGACCGGGCATGGGGCAGGGGGAGCCGGACCGTGCGGACAGCAATGGGTGTGTGGCGCTGGCGGCGCAATCCGCTGCGCAGGCCGACCGATCTCTTCGAGGCGTGGGTGGCGTTCTCCGCGCTGGTGTGCGTGCTGCTGGTGGCCCCGGCCGTCGGCTGGGTGGCGGGCCTCCAGGTGGACGGGACCCTGCAGCGGGCCGCGCGCGAGCAGCGGCACGAGCGGTACCTGGTGCCGGCGGTGGTGGTCCGGCCCGCGCCGGCCGCGGCCGGGGCGGCCGCCGATGCGTCGGCGCAGCGGCAGGCGCCCGAGCGGACGCCGATCGTGGCTTCCTGGACCGCGCCCGACGGCAGCAGCCACCAGGGCACGGTCCCCGCGGCGGAGGAACCGCCGCGGGCCGGCGACCGGTTCCGGATATGGACCGACATCCGGGGCCGTCTGGTGGGGCAACCGCTCGACCCCACCGCCGCCTCGTTCCACGCGGGCGCCGCGGGCCTGGCTGCCGCGCTCACCGCGGCCGCGCTCGCGGAGACGGTCCGGCGGCTGGTCGTACGCCGGCTCACGCATCGGCGGTACACGCGTCTGGACCGGGCGTGGGCGGCGGCGGGACCGGACTGGGGCCGGGCGGGCGCGGGCAGCTGACCTGGCCACCCTCCGGCCCCTCGCGCGCTACCGTGGGGCCGGAGGCCGGGTCGCTCCGGTCTCTCCAGTCGCTTCCGCAGGTCCGGCAGCGCGAGTACCAGGGTGGGGGCACGACAGCACGATGGCTCAGGGCACGGTCCAGGTGACGCACGGCGGGGCCTCGCGGTGGCGGCGGCGTTCCGGGGAGTATCCGACGCTGACGGCCGCGCTCGCCGCGGCGGGCGACGGGGACGTCCTGTCCATCGCCCCCGGAACCTACCGGGAGAACCTGGTGCTGCGTCATGCCGTCACCCTGCGCGGGCCCGAGGGGGCGGTGGCCGGATCGGTGCGCATCGCCCCGCTCGACGGGGTCGCGCTGACCGTGCGCGCCTCGGCCGTGGTCCAGGACCTTTACCTGGAGGGGGCGGACCGGGCGGCGCCGGCGCTGCTGGTCGAGGAGGGCTCGCCCGAACTCACCGACCTGCGGGTGCACACCCGTTCGTCTTCCGGCATCGAGGTGCGCGGCGGTGCCCGGCCGCTGGTGCGCCGGTGCACGGTGGAGAATCCGGCCGGGGTCGGGATCTCCGTCCTGGACGGCGGCGGCGGGGTGTTCGAGGAGTGCGAGGTGGTCGTCGCCGGGCAGGCCGGGTTCTCGGTGCGCGGCGGGCACCCGCGACTGGAGCGCTGCCGGATCCACCACGCCGTCGGCGCGGGCATCGCGGTCACCGGCGAGGGCTCGGGACTGGAGGCGCTGGGCTGCGAGGTCTACGAGGTCAAGGGCGCCGGTGTGCAGATCGCCGCGCGGGCCGCGGCCCGGCTGACCGACTGCGCGGTGCACCGCACGTCCGCCGACGGGGTCACCCTCGACACGGACGCGGTGCTGGCGCTCGCCGGCTGCGACATCCACGACATCCCGGAGAACGCCGTCGACCTGCGTTCCCGTTCCGTGCTCACGATCAGCCGCACCACGGTGCGCCGGTTCGGCCGCAACGGCCTGTCGGTGTGGGACCCGGGCACCCGGGTCGACGCCGAGTCCTGCGAGATCCACGACAGTACGGGCGACTACCCGGCGGTCTGGGTCAGCGACGGGGCCACCGCCTCCCTGACCGCCTGCCGGCTGCACGACGTGCCGGACGCGCTGTTCGTGCTGGACCGCGGCTCGCGCGTGGACGTGGTCGACAGCGACCTCTCGCAGGTGCGCAACACGGCCGTCTCGGTGAGCGACGGGGCGGGCGCCCGGCTGGAGGACTGCCGGATCCGGGAGGCGGGCACCGGGGCGTGGTTCCGCGACCACGGCAGCGGCGGGGCCCTCGCCGACTGCACCATCGACTCCGTGCAGACCGGCGTGATCGTCACCAAGGGGGCCGATCCGGTCGTGGAGCGGTGCACGGTCACCTCCGCCGCCGAGGCCGGGTTCTACGTGTCGGCGGGCGGCCGCGGGACCTTCACCGCCTGCCGGGTGACGGACAGTTCGGGTTTCGGCTTCCACGTCATCGACGGCTGCCGCACCACCCTCACCCGGTGCCACACCGAGCGGTGCGCACGCGGCGGGTACGACTTCTCCGAGGACGGCCCCCACACCGAGGGCTGCACCGGCGACGAGGGCGGTACGGGCCCGGCGGCGCGGGCGGCGGGCGGCGTGCTCACGGGGGCGCGGCCGGGGGGCGCGGGGCCGCGTACGGCGACGGCCGCGCAGGGACTCGCGGGCCGTCCGGCGGACGGGGTGCCGGCCGCGCGGGCCGGGGACGGGCCGGATCCGGCCGGGAGCCCCGCCGCCGCACCGGCCGGACCGGCCGCGGCGGCCCCGGCGGCCTCCCGGGGCTCGGGCGAGGTGCTGGGGCAGCTCGACGCGCTGGTCGGGCTGGACAGCGTCAAGCGGGAGGTAAGGGCCCTCACCGACATGATCGAGGTCGGGCGCAGGCGGCAGCAGGCGGGCCTGAAGGCGGCTTCGGTGCGCCGGCACCTGGTCTTCACGGGCTCTCCCGGCACGGGCAAGACCACGGTCGCCCGCCTGTACGGGGAGATCCTGGCCTCGCTCGGAGTGCTGGAGCGCGGCCACCTGGTCGAGGTGTCGCGGGTGGACCTGGTCGGCGAGCACATCGGGTCCACGGCGATCCGTACGCAGGAGGCCTTCGACCGGGCGCGGGGCGGGGTGCTGTTCATCGACGAGGCGTACGCGCTGGCCCCGGAGGACTCGGGCCGGGACTTCGGGCGCGAGGCGATCGACACGCTGGTGAAGCTGATGGAGGACCACCGGGACGCGGTGGTGGTGATCGTCGCCGGGTACACGGAGGAGATGGAGCGGTTCCTGACGGTCAACCCGGGGGTGGCCTCTCGGTTCTCCCGGACCATCACCTTCGGGGACTACGGGCCGCAGGAGCTGCTGCGGATCGTGGAGCAGCAGGCGGAGGAGCACGAGTACCGGCTCGACGAGGGCACCGGGGAGGCGCTGCTGAAGTACTTCGCGGAGCTGCCCAAGGGCCCGGCCTTCGGCAACGGCCGGACCGCCCGCCAGACGTTCGAGGCGATGGTCGAGCGGCACGCGGGCCGGGTGGCGCAGCTGGCCGACCCGAGTACGGACGAGCTGACGCTGCTGTTCCCGGAGGACCTGCCGGCACTGCCGGCGGAGTGCTGATCCGCCGGCCGGCGAGGACTTCTGACGTACGGTCAGTTAAGGTGGCGCGGCGCGCGCACCCGCGCCGCGAACCCGTACGAGGCCCCAGGGGGCAACGCCATGGCCCGCCGACTCCGCCCCGTGGGGCTGGACTTCATCGAGCACGCCCCGGTCCGGCTGCCGTTCACGGCAAGGGCCGCGGCCCCGCCGGACGCCGTGTACCGGGCGCTCGCGGAGGAGGTGACGGGCTGGCCCGCCTGGTTCGGCGCGGTCACCCTGGCCCGGCCGACCGGGGGCGGGGCGGGCCGGGAGGTACGGCTGGTGGGCGGGGTCCGGTTCCAGGAGACGGTGGTGGCCGCCGACCCGGGGCTGCGCTACGCCTACCGGGTCGACGAGACCAACGCGCCGGGCATGAGCGCCCTGGTGGAGGAGTGGCTGCTGGCCCCGGGGCCGGACGCCGTCGGGACACTCGTCCGCTGGACCTTCGCCGCCGACGGCCCGGCCCCCTTCCGGCTGGCGCTGGCGGCGGCCCGCCCCGGCCTCGGCCGTTCCTTCCGTTCGGCGGTGCGCGCCCTGGACACCCGTCTCGCGGCGCGCACCACTCCCTAGCAGCGGGCTCAGGCCTGGGGCTCGCGCCATTCGCCGGTGTCCAGCAGGGTCTGGATCGTCTTGGCGTACGGTGCGATGTCGAGGCCCTGGGCCGCCAGCCACTCGTCCGAGTAGTACTTGTCGAGGTAGCGGTCGCCCGGGTCGCACAGCAGGGTCACGACGCTGCCCCCGCGGCCCTCCGCCACCATCTCGGAGACGATCTTCAGGGCGCTCCACAGTCCGGTGCCGGTGGAGCCGCCCGCCTTGCGCCCTATGGCCTGTTCGAGGGCCCGGCAGGCGGCGACGGACGCGGCGTCGGGCACCTTCATCATGCGGTCGACGGCGCCGGGCACGAAGCTCGGCTCCATGCGGGGGCGGCCGATGCCCTCGATGCGGGAGCCGCAGTCGCTGCTCGCGTGCGGGTCGTTGTTGGTCCAGCCGTCGAAGAAACAGGAGTTCTCCGGGTCCGGGACGCAGACGCGGGTGTCGTGCTGCATGTAGTGCACGTAGCGGGCGATGGTGGCGGAGGTGCCGCCGGTGCCGGCCGTCGCCACGATCCACGCGGGCTCGGGGTACCGCTCCAGGCGCAGCTGCTGGTACATCGACTCGGCGATGTTGTTGTTGCCGCGCCAGTCGGTGGCGCGCTCGGCGTAGGTGAACTGGTCCATGTAGTGGCCGCCGGTGCGGGCGGCGAGGTCGGCGGACTCCTCGTACATCTTCATCGAGTCGTCGACGAAGTGGCATTCGCCGCCGTGGAATTCGATGAGCCGGCACTTCTCCGGGCTGGTGGTCCTCGGCATGACCGCGATGAACGGGACGCCGATCAGCTTGGCGAAGTACGCCTCGGAGACGGCGGTTGAGCCGCTGGAGGCCTCGATGACCGGGCGGCCGGGGCGGATCCAGCCGTTGCAGAGGGCGTAGAGGAACAGCGAGCGGGCGAGGCGGTGCTTGAGGGAGCCCGTCGGGTGGGTTGACTCGTCCTTCAGGTAGAGGTCGATGCCCCAGGCCTCGGGCAGCGGGAAGCGCAGCAGGTGCGTGTCGGCGGAGCGGTTGGCGTCCGCCTGGACCTTGCGCACGGCCTCCTTGAGCCAGGCCCGGTAGTCGGCGTCGCTGCGGTCGATGTCGACCGTCGTCGCCGCCGTGCTTCCGGCCGTGCTCGAGGCCGGGGTACCGGTGGTGCCGGTGGTGCTCATGCGCCTTGCTCCTTTGTCGTTTCCAAAGCCCCCTCCTTTCGAAATGTACCCCCCTCACCTGCACAAATGATTACTTTGGGTTTCCATGCGGATCGCTTTCGGTCGCTTCCCCGGGCGTTCGGTTGCAAGCGGCGCCACTGTGGGTGACCCTGGTGATTGCGTCACCGAGGGTGCAGCACCCGTAACGATGATGTCGGGGAGTCGCAGCCGTGATCAGTCATTCCCGCAGGCACTGCGTCGTCGAACTGCAGGCCCTGCCAGCGCGGATCGGCCAGGTCCGCAGAATCGTCTCAGCGCAACTGCGCCACTGGCAGCTCGACCCGCTCATAGACCGGGCTGCGCTCGGCGTGACGGAGCTGCTCAGCAACGTCCACCGCCATGCGCAGCCGGACAAGGCGTGCACGGTCGAGATCGAACTCCGCCTGGGGCGGCTGACCGTCTCCGTCCACGACAGCGATCCGCGGCTGCCCGTCCGCCGGGACGCCGATGACCTGGAGACCTGCGGGCGCGGCCTGGCGCTCGTCGAGGCGGTCAGCGAGGCCTGGGGGGCCCGGCACCGGCCGGACGGACCCGGCAAGGTCGTCTGGTTCTCCATGCGGGCCGCCCCCGCGCCGGCGGCTCCGCCGCGCACGGTCAGTATCGGCGTGAAGAAGACCGTACGGAAAGCCGCCCGCCCGGTGCTCGCCGCCGTCGACGCACGGGCCGTCGCGACCGGCGTGCCGGCGTCGGTCCCGGTAGGCGCCAGGCCCGGCTGACTCCCCCGCGGCCACCCGCCCCCGCACCCGGCCGGGGCGCGCCCGCGCGGCTCAGGCCGCCGCGGCCAGCGCCCCCAGCGGGTCGTCCAGCACGGGCTGCCACGCCAGCTCCGCCGCCCCGACCAGGCTGTTGTGGTCGAGGGTGCACGGCAGGATCGGCACGCCCCCGCTGCGCCCCCACAGGCTGCGGTCGGCGACCACCGCGCGCAGCCGCTCCGGGTCGGCGTACAGCAGCTCCCGGTGCAGTCCGCCGAGGATGATCCGGTCCGGGTTCAGGATGTTGACCAGGCCCGCGAGGCCGAGGCCGAGCCGGTCGATGAGCTCCTCGGCGGCCGCCCGGACCGACGGCTGCGCGTACTCGGCGCGCAGCAGGTCGCGGGCCTGCGCCAGCAGCGACACCTCGGGCCCCGGCGTACGGCCGGCCGCGGTGAGGAAGGCCAGCGGGTCGGCCTCCACGTCCAGGCAGCCCCGGCTGCCGCAGTGGCAGGCCCGCCCCTCCGGGTTCACGGTGAGGTGGCCGACCTCCAGGGCCAGGCCCGCGCTGCCGCTGTGCAGCCTGCCGTCCAGTACGAGCGCCCCGCCGACCCCGCGGTGGCCGGTGGCCACGCAGAGCAGGTGCTGGGCGCTGCGGCCCGCGCCGTGCCGGTGCTCGGCGAGCGCGGCGAGGTTGACGTCGTTCCCGGTCAGGGCGGGCCCGTCGATGCCGGCCGCCTTGATCCGCTCGGCGAAGATGGCCCGCACCGGGGAGCCGGGCGGCCAGGCCAGGTGCAGCGGGTTCAGGGCCGTCCCCTCGGGCTCCGCGACCGCCGAGGGCACCGCGAGGCCCGCGCCGACGCAGCGCCGCCCCGACTCGGCGAGCAGCCGGGCGCCCGCGTCGACGACCGCGCCGAGCACCTGGGCCGGGTCCGCGGAGACGGTGAGCTTGCCGGGCGCGGTCGCCACGATGCGCCCGCCGAGGCCGACGAGGGCGGCCCGGAACCCGTCGGGGTGGACCTGCGCGGCCAGCGCCACGGGGCCGTTCTCGTCGACGGCGAGCCGGTGCGAGGGCCGGCCCTGGGTGCCGCCGGCGCCACCCGGGCGGGAGTCGACGCGGATCAGGCCGAGGGCCTCCAGCTCGGCGGCCACGGCTCCGGCGGTGGCGCGGGTGACGCCGAGCTCGGCGGTGAGCACCGCCCGGGTCGGGGCCCGGCCGGTGTGGACGAGTTCCAGCGCGGGTCCGAGTGCGCCGCGGCCGCGTTCCAGCCTGGTCCTCGCGGACCCCGCCGACGCCGTGGTCTCGTCCCCCGCCCCCAGCGGGGCCCCGTTGCCGTTCATGAGGGGATCCTCGCATGATCGGGGGCCGCCCCTCGCCCCGGCTACGCCCCGAGGCCGCCGACGCGCAGGGTGATGTTGAGGCGCCCGGCCAGCCCCAGCTCCGGCGGGGCGGTGCCGGGCAGCACCTTCGGCACACCGTGGTAGGCGAGCCGGCTCGGCCCGCCGAAGACGAACAGGTCCCCGCTGCGCAGCTCGACGTCCCGGTACGGGCGGCCCCGGGTGGCGGTGTTGCCGAAGCGGAAGAGGCAGGAGTCGCCCAGGCTGAGCGAGACCACCGGGGCCCCGGAGCGCTCCTCGGCGTCGCGGTGCATGCCCATCCGGGAGTCGCCGTCGTAGAAGTTGACCAGCGCGATGTCGCACGCCTCCGCGGGCGGCGGGGGCGTCCCGTACGCGGCGGTGACGGCCCGCCGCCCCAGATCGGCGAGCCAGCCGGGCATCGGCTTGACCGGGGCCCCGTCCCCGTCGACGGCGGTGCGCGCGTAGGCGTACGGGTACCAGTGCAGGCCCAGGCACACCTGCCGGGCGGTCATCGTTCCGCCGCCGGGGGTGCGTACGGTGCGCAGCCCGGCGGGCGGGCGGGCCCACTCGCGGCAGGCGGCGAGGAGCTCCCGCTGGCGCCGGGGCCCGAGCCAGTCGGGCAGGTGCACGGCGCCGGGGGCGATCTCGGTCCGCTCGCGCGGGAAGAGCTCTCCGTGCGGGAAGGGTTCCCCGTGCGGCGATGGTTCCCCGGGCGGCGGGAGTTTCCCGTCCACCCTCCCATTGTCGGGGGCGGCTGGCACACTCGCGGCATGAAGATCACCGAATACGTGGAGACCCTGGCCCGGGAGGGCGAGCTGCTCGCCGATCAGGCCGAACGGGCGGGTACGGAGGCGCTGGTGCCCACCTGTCCGCAGTGGCGGGTCGCCGACCTGCTGCGGCACACCGGGGCGGTGCACCGCTGGGCAGCCGGGTTCGTGCGGGAGGGTCTGGTGGAGCGGGTGCCCTTCCCGGAGCCGCCGGAGCTGGCGGGGGCGGAGCTGCTGGCCTGGTTCCGGGAGGGGCACGCGGAGCTGGTCCGGACCCTGACGGAGGCGCCGGAGGGGGTGGCCTGCTTCACCTTCCTGCCGACGGCGCCGCCGTCGCCGCTGGCGTTCTGGGCCCGCCGGCAGGCGCACGAGACGACCGTGCACCGTTTCGACGCCGAGTCGGCGCGGGGGACCGCCTTCTCGGAGGTGACCCCGGAGTTCGCGGAGGACGGGGTGGACGAGCTGCTGACCGGCTTCCACGCCCGGCCGAGCAGCCGGGTCCGGACCGAGGAGCCCAGGGTGCTGCGGGTGCGGGCCGCGGACACGGGCGCGGTGTGGACGGTCCACCTGTCGAAGGAGCCGGCCCGTACGGTGCGGGGCGACACCGGGGAGGAGCCGGACTGCGAGGTGACCGGGGAGGCTGCCTGGCTGTACGCGGCCCTGTGGAACCGGCTCCCGCTCGCGGGTCCGGGCGTACGCGGGGACGAGTCCCTGGTGCGGCTGTGGCAGGAGACGGCGGGCATCTGACGGCGGGCGTCCGCCGGTGGGTGTTCCCCGGTGGGTGTTCCCCGGTGGGTGTTCCCCGGTGGGTGTTCCCCGGTGGGTGTTCCCCGGTGGGTGTCCGCGACGGGCCGCCGGGGGAAATCGGCGTGCGGGGCGGGGGGCGGCTTGGCAGGGTGGGCGGCATGACCTCCCGCCTCTCCCCCGCCTCCTCGCCTTCCCCCGACTCCTCCGGCCTGATCACCACCCCGGTCGAAGCCCGCTTCCTGCGCGGCGCCCTGGAGGTGGAACGCACCCCGCTCGGACTGCTGCCGCACCGGCTGCCCGCCCGGGCCCGCGCCCAGTGCGCCGACGGACAGCTCGCCATGGCGGAAGCGCAGCCCTCCGGGGTGCGGCTGGCGTTCCGCACCCGGGCGACGGTCGTCGAACTGGACGCCGTGCGCACCAAGATGGCCTACCGGGGAGCCCCGCCGCGTCCCGACGGCGTGTACGACCTGCTGGTCGACGGCAGGCTCGCCGGGCAGGGCGGGGTGACCGGCGGGCACGTCCTGATGACCGACATGTCCACCGGGTCGGTGGAGCGGATCCCCGGCCCGGTCGGCACGGTCCGCTTCTCCGGCCTGCCGGACCGGGTCAAGGACGTGGAGATCTGGCTGCCGCACAACGAGGTCACCGAGCTGGTGGCCCTGCGGACCGACGCCCCCGTCGAGCCGTCCCCCGATCCGGGCCGCAAGGTGTGGCTGCACCACGGCAGTTCGATCAGCCACGGCTCCGACGCGGCCGGCCCGAGTACGACCTGGCCGGCGCTGGCCGCCTCCCTCGGCGGGGTGGAGCTGGTCAATCTCGGTCTGAGCGGCAGCGCCCTGCTCGACCCGTTCACCGCCCGCGTGCTGCGGGACACCCCGGCCGACCTGATCAGCGTCAAGATCGGCATCAACCTGGTCAACCACGACCTGATGCGGCTGCGCGCCTTCGGCCCCGCCGTCCACGGCTTCCTCGACACCGTCCGCGAGGGCCACCCCGCCACCCCGCTGCTGGTCGTCTCGCCGATCCTCTGCCCGATCCACGAGGACACCCCGGGCCCCAGCGCCCCCGACTACTCCGAACTCGCAGCCGGCCGCCTCCGGTTCCGGGCCGCCGGGGACCCGGCGGAGGTGGCCGCGGGCAAGCTGACCCTGGAGGTCGTCCGGGCGGAACTGGCGCGCGTCGTGCGGGAGCGCTCCGCCGACGACCCGAACCTGCACCACCTGGACGGGCTCGGCCTCTACGGCTCAGCCGACTTCGCCGAACTCCCCCTGCCCGACGGGCTCCACCCGGCCCCGGAGACCCACCGCCTCATCGGCACCCGCTTCGCCACCCGCGCCTTCGCGCCCGACGGCCCCTTCGGCGCCCGGTAGCCGGGACCGGTCAGCCGGCGGGGTCCGCGGCGCCCAGGGTGGCCGCGTACGCGGTCTGGGGGCGGTACTTCCAGGACGGGCTGGTGTTCCAGGGGTTGGGCATGGCGGCGCTCGTCGCGTAGGCGTAGCCGGCGCCGCGGGCGAAGGCGGTGCCGAGCGTGGTGCGCATCGCGGCGGTGTCCGGGACCTCGTGGACGAGGTGCCAGAACGCGGTGCCGCTCGGGTCGAGGTCGGTGCCCGGGCGGTAGCCGCCGCGGGCGTCGAACACGTTCCCCTGCCAGCCGCCCGTGGTGTACGCCGCGTACGTGTCCTCGTAGGTGACGAACACGTCGGCCGTGCGGTGGCCCGGTTCGAGGTAGCAGTCGGCGATGGCGGTGCCCGGGTTGTCGACGACGAGGTCGTCCACGTCCGGGTCGGCGGCGTGCATGGTGTCCTGGACGTAGCGGCGCAGGGCGGCGTAGTGGTCGCGGGTGGCGTTGCCGGGGCCGCAGTCGCGGCTGACGACGTCGAAGAAGATGCCGTCGACGTGGAGCCGGTCGTCGCCGTCCGCGGCGGGCTTCAGGTAGTTGTCCACGGAGGCCCTGACGGCGGCGGGGTCCCGGTTGCCGTGGTCGGTGTGGACGTAGCCGAGGACCTTGGTCTTCTCGCCGGTGGCGGTGGTGCCGGCGCGCAGGGCGTCGGCGCGGGCCCGCCAGGGGCCGTCGAAGGGGGCGTCGCCGTTGCCGGGGTTGAGGACGACCACGGAGGCGGCGGGGGTGGTGGCGGTGAGGGCGGTGAGCATCGGGTCGCCGGCCCAGACGTAGGCGGGGACCCCGATCTCCAGGCCGCGCACGCCGGATATCCGGGGGGCGGGAGCCGGTGACGGCTCGACCTGTCTCGCGGAGGCGGGTACGGCCGGCGCCGGTGCGGCGAGCAGCACGATCAGGGCGACGGCGTACAGGGCCTTCAGTACGCGGGCGGGAGCCACGGCTGTTCCTCCGGCTGCGGCGGGGGCGGGGTCCCGAGGAACACTAGACGCGCGGGATCCCGGTGAAGGCCGAACCACCCGGATTGGTATGAGGAACAGACAAGCGACTCGTCACCACGGCCCGGCGGGGGCTCCGGCGCGGCCCGGCACGGTCCCGGCAAGGCCCCGGCGCGGGCCGCTCACACGGCGGGCAGTCCGACCGAGTGCGCCAGCTGCCCGGCGGCGTGCTCGAAGAAGACCTCCCGCTCCTCGACGACCCGGTTGAACTGGCCGAACAGCTCGAAGGAGACGAGGCCGACGAGCTGCGCCCAGGACGCGACCAGGGCGGCCGTCACCGCCGGGGGCAGGCCCTCGGCGAAGTCGGCGGTCATCCGCCGGGCTTCGGGGCGCAGGGCGTCGGGCAGCGGCGGCAGGGCGAGGCCGCGGCCCTCGTGGGCGGAGCGGACGATGCCGATGAGGACGTTGCCCACGCGGGAGGCGGGGCCGACGGTGTCCAGCGGGGCGGAGTAGCCGGGGACCGGCGAGCCGTAGACGAGGGCGTACTCGTGCGGGTGGGCCAGTGCCCAGGCGCGGACCGCCGCGCAGACCGCCGTCCAGCGGGCGCGGGGTGCGGAGCCTGCGGCGAGGGCGGTGGCGTCGGCGGCTTCGGCGGCGGCGCCGAGGCTGTCGTAGGCGTCGATGATCAGCGCGGTGAGCAGCTCGTCACGGCTGGGGAAGTAGCGGTAGAGGGCGGAGGAGACCATGCCCAGCTCGCGGGCGACGGCGCGCAGCGAGAGTTTCGCGGCGCCTTCGGCGGCGAGGCTGCGGCGCGCCTCGTCCTTGATGGCGGCGGTGACCTCGATACGGGCCCGTTCCCTGGCTCCTCGCACGCTGCTCATGCGGATCAGTGTGCCATGCGGCCGGAGCAGTGCACAAAAACGGGAGCGGCGATCCGTTCAGAGAGCACTGCTCTTGTTTTGGTGCACCGATCCGTGCACACTGTTCTCAAGCGAGAGCAGTGCTCTCGAATCGGTTCCCGAAACAGCGCGCCCCGGAGGCCACCATGAACGCGTCCACCCCCTACTACGTCCAGGCCGGCCCGTTCGCAGTCCGGTTCAACGCCCTCTTCGGCAAGCTCGCCCGGCTCGGCATCAGCCTGGCCGGCACGGCCGAGCTGTCGGTCCGCGGCCGCACCTCCGGAAAGATGCAGCGCATCCCCGTCAACCCGCACCACCACCAGGGCGAGCAGTACCTCGTCTCGGCCCGCGGCCACTCCCAGTGGGTCCGCAACATGCGCGTGGCGGGCGGCGGCGAGCTGCGCGTCGGCCGCAAGGTCCGCGCCTTCACCGTCGAGGAGCTGACCGACCCCGCGGAGAAGGCCGCCGTGCTGCGCGCCTACCTGGAGAAGTGGGGCTGGGAGGTCAACCGGTTCTTCCAGGGCGTCACCGCCGGGTCCACCGACGCCGAGCTCCGGGCGGCCGCCGCCGACCACCCCGTCTTCCGCCTCGCGGTCTCCCGCTGACCCGACCGCCCCGCCCCTCACCGGCCCCGTCACCGGCCCGCCCCCGGGTACGGCGAAGCGCCGGCCCCCGAGGAGAACCGGCGCTCCGGTCGGCGCACTCCGGCGCTAGCCGCGGCGGCCGCGCGCCTGACGCTCGTCCAGCAGGTGCAGGGCCTTGCGCGCCAGCGGGTGCGTACGCACCAGGTCGGGCAGCGTCGTCGAGCCCCGGGTGATGCGGGCGAAGGCCATCCAGGCCGGCCGCACACCCGTGAGCGCCGCGTGGAACAGCCCCGGTCGGGACTCGAAGACGGTCAGCATCCGCTTGCCGACGGCCATTTCCACGCCCAGCCCGGCCTTGACCGCGAAGGCGTAGTTGAGCGCCTGCCGGCGCGCGTCCACCGCGTCCTGCGCCTCCGAGACCTTGACCGCCCACTCCCCCGCGAGCCGCCCCGAGCGCAGCGCGAAGGAGATGCCCTCCCGCGTCCACGGCTCCAGCAGGCCCGCCGCGTCACCGGCCACCAGCACCCGGCCGCGCGAGAGCGGGGAATCGGGCTTCCGGCAGCGGGTCAGATGGCCGGAGGAGACGGCCGGCTCGAAGCCGGCCAGGCCCAGCCGGGCGATGAAGTCGTCGAGGTACCGCTTGGTCGCCGCGCCCTCGCCCTTCGCCGAGATGACCCCGACGGTGAGCGTGTCGCCCTTGGGGAAGACCCAGCCGTAACTGCCGGGCAGCGGGCCCCAGTCGATCAGGACGCGGCCCTTCCAGTCCTCGGCGACCGTCTCCGGTACCGGGATCTCCGCCTCCAGGCCGAGGTCCACCTGGTCCATCTCCACGCCGACGTGGGCGCCGATCCGGCTGGCGCTGCCGTCGGCGCCGACCACGGCCCGCGCCAGGACCGTCTCGCCGTCCGCGAGCACCACGGCGACCGTGCGCCGGTCCGGCACGGCCGCGCCGTGCTGCTCGACCCGGGACACGGCCGTGCCCGTACGCAGCGTCGCGCCGGCCTTCTCGGCCTCCGCGACCAGCGCCGCGTCGAACTCGGGCCGGTTGATGAGCCCGAACAGCATGTTCTTCGAGCGCCGGGTCCGGGCCAGCCTGCCGTTCAGGGAGAAGGTGACGGCGTGGACGCGGTCCTGGAGGGGCAGCGTGAAGCCCGGCGGGAGGGCGTCGCGCGAGGGGCCGATGATGCCGCCGCCGCAGGTCTTGTACCGGGGCAGCTCCGCCTTCTCCAGCAGCAGGACGCTGCGGCCCGCCGAGGCCGCGGCGTACGCCGCCGACGCCCCGGCCGGTCCGGCGCCGACCACGACGACGTCCCACACCTCCGCGGCACCCCCGGGGGCGCCCCCGGCGGCCGCCCCCGCGGCCGTCTCCCCTGCCGCCTCCGCTGGGGACTGCTCGTCCGCCCCCCGGCCGGCCTGCTCTGCGCTCGCGCCGTTCACGTCGTCGTCGCTGCTCACGATGTGCTGCTGCTCCTGATCACCCGGTTGCTCCGATGCCGTGGAAATCCTACGGCGAGACGCCGCCTCGTCCCTCTGTGCGAGGATCGTGACAGTCTTTCGCCTTGCATTCGCCGTACCCCGGCACATACAACAACGTCGCACCCACGAGGAGCGTGCCCATGTCCCAGAATCCGATCGCCGAGACCGTCGCCTCGCTCATGCCCCGTGCCAAGGCGGAGCTGACCGAGCTGGTGGCGTTCCAGTCGGTCGCGGACTGGGCCCAGTTCCCGCAGAGCGAGAGCCAGGCCGCCGCGAACTGGGTGGCCGACGCCCTGCGCGCCGAGGGCTTCCAGGACGTGGCGCTGCTCGACACCCCGGACGGCACCCAGTCCGTGTACGGGTTCCTGCCCGGCCCCGAGGGCGCCCCGACCGTCCTGCTGTACGCCCACTACGACGTGCAGCCGCCGCTGGACGACTCCGCCTGGATCTCCCCGGCCTTCGAGCTGACCGAGCGCGACGGCCGCTGGTACGGGCGCGGTGCGGCCGACTGCAAGGGCGGCTTCATCATGCACCTGCTCGCGCTGCGCGCCCTGAAGGCCAACGGCGGGGTGCCGGTGAGCGTGAAGGTGATCGTCGAGGGCTCGGAGGAGCAGGGCACCGGCGGCCTCCAGCAGTACGCCGAGGCCAACCCGGAGCTGCTGGCCGCCGACACCATCGTCATCGGCGACGCGGGCAACTTCCGCCTCGGCCTGCCGACGGTGACGGCCACCCTGCGCGGCATGACCCTGATCAAGGTCAAGCTCGACACCCTGGGCGGCAACCTGCACTCGGGCATGTTCGGCGGTGTCGCCCCCGACGCGCTCGCCGCGCTGATCCGCCTGCTGGACTCGCTGCGCTCCGAGGACGGTTCGACGACCGTGGACGGTCTCGCCTCGGACGCGGTGTGGGAGGGCCTGCAGTACCCGGAGGCCGACTTCCGCGCCGACGCGAAGGTCCTGGACGGCGTCGAGCTGATCGGCGAGGGCACCATCGCCGACCGGCTGTGGGCCCGTCCCGCCGTCACCGTGCTGGGCATCGACTGCCCGCCGGTCGTCGGCGCCACCCCGTCCGTGCACGCGAGCGCGGGCGCGCTGATCAGCCTGCGCGTGCCGCCGGGCGTGGACACCACGGAGGCCATCAAGCTGCTGGAGGCGCACCTGGTGGCGCACACCCCGTGGAAGGCGCGGCTGGAGCTGGAGGTCGTCGGCCAGGGCCAGCCGTTCCAGGCGGACACGAGCAGCCCGGCGTACGCGTCGATGGCGGCGGCCCTCAGCGAGGCCTACGACGGCCAGGAGATGCAGATCAGCGGCATGGGTGGGTCCATCCCGCTGTGCAACACGCTGACGTCGCTCTACCCGCGGGCGGAGATGCTGCTGATCGGGCTGAGCGAGCCGGAGGCGCAGATCCACGCGGTGAACGAGAGCGTCTCCCCGGAGGAGCTGGAGCGGCTTTCGGTCGCCGAGGCCCTGTTCCTGGTGAACTACGCGGCGTCCAAGAGCGCCTGACCGCCCGACGCCGGCCCCGGCGTCCCCTCCCCTTACGCCCAGGGCGCACTGCGCCCTGGGCGTACTCCGCTCCCGGCGAAGTCGGGTGCCCGGGGCGGGCCGGGGAGCCTACGGTCGCCGCCATGGATCTTGTTGAAGTCATCCCGGACCGGCTCCACATGCTGCGCTTCGCCATCGGCCAGGCCTATCTCTGGCAGGACGGCGGGGCCCTCACCCTGATCGACGCCGGGCACGCCGGCTCCGCCGACGACATCGAGGGGGCGATACGTTCCCTTGGGCTGGAGCCGGAGCGGCTGGAGCGGATCGTCCTGACGCACTGCCACCGCGACCACGTCGGCGCCGCCGGAGAGCTCGCCGCCCGCCGGGGCGCGCCCGTCCTGGCCCACCGGCTGGACGCCCCGGTGGTGCGGGGCGAGCAGCCGGTCCCCGAGCCGGTCCTGCTGGACTGGGAAGTCCCGCTGTACGCGCACGGGCTGACGACCCCCGAGGCCCCGCCGACCCGGGTCGACCGGGAGCTGGAGGACGGCGAGGTGCTGGACTTCGGCGGCGGGGCGGTGGTGGTCCACGCCCCGGGGCACACGCCGGGCAGCATCGGGGTGCACCTGCCCGAGCACGGGGTGCTGTTCACGGGGGACTGCGTGGCGGGGGTCGGCCAGGTGATGCTGGGCGTCTTCAACACCGACCGGGACCGGGCGATCGCCTCGTTCGGCCGGCTGGCCGCGCTCGCCCCGTCCGTGGCCTGCTTCGGGCACGGCGACCCCTGTACCGAGGACACCGCGAAGGCCCTCCACGCGGCCGCCCGGGCGGCCGCGGCCGCGGGCTGAGTCCGGCCCGGTCCGCGAGGCGCGGCAGGGACCCCGGTGCGCGGGACCGGGGTCCGGGCCCCGTCAGGGGGCGGGGTCCGGGCCCCGTCAGGGGGTGGGGCGGCCCGCCTCCAGGTAGAGCGGGGTGCCGCGCTCGCGGGCGCGCAGGGCCCAGCGCAGCCGCTCGTAGCGCTGCGGCGGCAGCAGGGCGGCCGCCTCGGACTCGGTGACGAAGCGCCAGGCCCGCAGTTCCGGGCCGGGCAGCCGCAGCCGGGCGATCTCCGGCTCCGCCAGCCGTCCGCCGTCGAACAGCAGCCGCAGCCCGCCGTAGGCCGGGGAGCGGGGCGGTTCCCAGTCGACGACGAGCAGTCCGGGAACCTGCTCCAGCGTCAGGCCCAGCTCCTCCGCGACCTCGCGTACGCCGGCCCGTGCCGGGGCCTCGCCCGGCTCGACCACCCCGCCCGGGAACTCCCAGCCGGGCTTGTACGTCGGATCCACCAGGAGGACCCGGTCCCGGTCGTCGAAGAGCAGCACCCCCGCCGCCACCGTCTCCCGCGTGGGCTCCGGGGTCTGCACGATGTCGCAGACCGCCGCCGTGTCGGTGCGTACGGCGTCGGCGATGCGCTGCGCCGTCTCCCGTACCGTCAGGTGCCCGTTGTCGACGAGGTGCGCGTCGGCGCTGAGCCAGCCGAGGGCCTGCCGGTAGACCGGGATGTGGTCGTACGCCCACTGGCGGACCCGTACGTCCACCACCTCCGGCGCCCCCGGCTCCTGACGGGTGGCGATGCGCTCACGCAGGATCGTTTCCTCCGGGGCGAGCAGCACGTGCCGCACCGCGATCCGGCGGGCCGCGAGGCCGCCGAAGATCTCGTCGCGGTACTCCTGCCTCAGCAGGGTCATCGGCACGACCAGGACCCCGCCCAGCTCCGCCAGCATCGCCGCCGCCGTGTCCACGACCAGCCGCCGCCAGATCGGGAGGTCCTGGTAGTCGTCGACCTCGGCGAGGCGTTTGGGCGGCAGCAGCCGGCGCAGCGCGTCGCCGATGAGCTCCGGGTCGTACAGGCTGCCGTCCGGAAGGAGTCCGGCCAGTTCACGGGCCGCGCTGGTCTTCCCCGCCCCGAAAGTGCCGTTGATCCAGACAATCACGTCTACCCCTCTCCCTGTGGCTCGCCTCCGAAGCCCCCCGGTGGCTTGCCCGCCCCACCCTGCCATGGAAACCCGCCCGCCGGTCGAGTGCTTATGCTCGGGTGCGGCGCCGGGACCACAGCCGTCCGCCCGCCGCCCGCCACCCGCCGCCTCCGGAGGTTTCCCCGCCGTGCCGCAGACCCGCCACCCGTCCGAGCCCCGCTACGGCAACCGGCCGACCATGAAGGACGTGGCGGCCCGGGCGGGCGTCGGTCTGAAGACGGTCTCGCGGGTCGTCAACGGCGAGCCGGGCGTCACCCCCGACACCGAGCGGCGGGTGCAGGAGGCCATCGAGGAGCTCGGTTTCCGGCGCAACGACAGCGCGCGGGTGCTCCGCAAGGGCCGCACCGCGACCGTCGGCCTGGTGCTGGAGGACCTCGCCGACCCCTTCTACGGCCCCCTCAACCGGGCGGTCGAGGAGGTGGCGCGCACGCACGGCGCGCTGCTCATCAACGGCTCCAGCGCCGAGGACCCGGACCGCGAGCGGGAGTTGGCGCTCGCACTGTGCGCCCGCCGGGTCGACGGGCTGATCGTGATCCCGGCCGGGGAGGACCACCGCTACCTGGAACCCGAGATCCGGGCCGGGGTGGCCACCGTGTTCGTGGACCGCCCGGCGGGCGGGATCGAGGCGGACGTCGTCCTGTCGGACAGCTTCGGCGGCGCCCGGGACGGGGTGGCGCACCTGATCGCCGCCGGGCACCGCAGGATCGGCTTCATCGGCGACCACCCCCGCATCCACACCGCGACGGAACGCCTGCGCGGATACCGCGATGCCATGGCCCGGGCGGGCCTTCCGGTGTCGGACGCCTGGGTCTCCCTCGGCTCCACCGCCCCGGAACGGGTGACGGCGGCGGCCGGTGCGATGCTGACGGGCCCGGAGCCGGTCACCGCCGTCTTCGCGGGCAACAACCGGGTCACCGTCACCGTCGTACGGGTCCTGGCGGCGCTGCCCCGGCCGGTGGCCCTGGTCGGCTTCGACGACTTCGAGCTCGCCGACCTGCTGCGGCCGGGCGTCACGGTGGTCGCCCAGGACCCGGCGGCCATGGGCCGGGTGGCCACGGACCGCCTCTTCCAGCGCCTGGCGGGCACCCCCCTCCCCCCGGCCCGCATCGAACTCCCCACCCGCCTCGTCCCCCGCGGCTCGGGCGAACTCCCGCCGTTCACCGGATGAGCCCGCGCAGCCCCTGCACGGCCCCGCCGGCGGCGCCGAGCCCGGCGAGCACGGCGAGCGGCACCGCCACCCCGCCGAGGTAACTCAGCCCGCCGGTGACGAGCCCGGCCATCAGGGCGCCGAGGAGCACGACGGCGGCGTGCAGGGTGAGGAGGGGCGGATCGGTGTCCGGGGCTGTGGTCATGCCCCGATCCCACCGCCCCGCCCGTCGGCACGCCACGCCCGCCGGACGAACCCGTAGCGCCCCCGGACACCGCCGGACACCGGCGCTGACCGGCACTGTTCGGAATCGTCCGGCGGAGCGTCCCGCCCGGCCCTAACCTGTGCGGTGATGAACGGCGTGCGTGCATTCGACGAAGAACTGAAGGCGTTCGCGGCGGACTTACGCCGGCTGCGGCTCGACCGCGGCAACCGGTCGTACCGCGAACTCGCCACGCGTGCGGCGAAGTCCAAGACCGGGATCCGGCTTCCGGTGCCCACCCAGAGCGACGCGTTCCGCGGGGACCGCCTGCCAGGGCTGGACGGCCTCATGGGCCTGGTCCGGATCCTGCACTCCTACGACGAGTTCGGCCAGGAACGGCCCGTCCCGCCCCACAACTCCCCCGAACTGGAACCCTGGCGCCGCCGCTGGCGCGACCTGGCCGCCCTGGCGCCGCTCCGGCGTTCGCCGGCACCCGAGCCCGCGGCTGCGCCCGCACGGGCAAACCGCTTCGTCCTGGCCCACGTACTGACCACACGGACCAACAACAACTATTGCGCGGCGTTCTCCCCCGACGGCCGGATCCTCGCAGTGTCCGGCGAGGACGACGAGGACACGATGGTCCAGCTGTGGGACCCCGTCCTCGGACTGCCGATCGGCACCCTCAACGGCCAACGCGGCGCCCTGTCGCTGGCGTTCTCCCCCGACAGCAAGGTCCTGGCGGTCGGGGACATGGCGGGCACTGTGGGGCTGTGGGACACCACGACCCTCCGGCCGACGGGGCCGCCGTTGCCCGGCAGCAGGGGTTCGATCGACGCGATCGCCTTCACGCCGGACGGCGGGATCCTGGTCGCGGCCGATGACGAGGGGATCGTCCATCGTTGGCGCATGGCGACCGAAGAGACTCTCGGATCGCCTTTGATCGGCCACAGCGGTGAGATCAGGGCCATGGCCTGTCTCCCTGATGGTGGTCTCCTGGCCGCCATGAGGGACGGGCACGCAGTACGTGTGTGGGACCTGACGGCCAACAGGACTCTCGGCAGCCCCCTGATCGGGAGCATGAGAGGACCCCTCAGCGCCGCCTTCTCCGCCGACGGCTCCCTGCTGGCCACGGTCGGCAGGGAGGAGTCAGCCCTGTGGGACACCGCAACCAGCACCGTCGTCCGCAGCCTGGACGGAGCGGCCGGTTCCGGGGCTGCGGTCGCGTTCTCACAGGACGGCCGCCTGCTGGCCACCATGAGTGGCGGCGGCACCGTACGTCTGTGGAACCCTTCGACGGGTGCCCCCTCAGGCCCGCCCCTGACCGGGCACAACGATCTGCTGGACGTACTGGCGGTGTCCCCGGACGGCCGCATGATCGCCGCGTGCGGCGAGACGGACGCGCTGGTCGTCTACCACGACCGGCCACACGCGGAACCCGCACCGACCCGGCCGCTCGCGGCACGGGCCCTCGCCAGCGCCCTGCGCGAACACCAGGCCGTGGCCCTGCCTCCCCTGTCGTCCGAGACCGGGGTCGCCCTGCGCAGGCCGGCCTTCTCCCCCGACGGCGGGCGCCTCCTCGTCCGTACCGAGGACCGCCGGGTCCTCACCTGGGATCCGGCGGCACGCGTCCAGCTGCCCGAGTCCCTGCCCACGCCCGGCAGTACGGCGCCCTGGGGGCTGGGCTTCCCGGCCGACGGCGGGCCGGCCGTGCTCTGGACCCCGGGCCTGCCCCTCTCCCGTCCCCTGTCCCTGGTGCGGCACGTCGCGTTCTGCGGCGCCACCGGGCCGGTGGCCGTGATCGGTGCGGAGGGACGGGTGTCGGTGCTGAACACGGCTGCCGCGCACGTTCCGGACGGGGTCTCGGACGTGTACGCCCTCGCCGCCGGTCCGGAGTGGAGCGTCCTGGCAGCCGCGATGGGCGAGCGGGTGGTGCTGTGGGACCCGGCCGACCGGGCACCGACCGGCCTGGAGCTGGAGGGTCACCTGAGTGGCGTCGGCTCCCTGGCCTTCTCCCCGGACGGAAAACTGCTGGCCACCGGTGACATCGACGGACACGTCATGCTGTGGGACGTGACCGCCCTCCGGGCCCCCGGCCGCCGTCTCTCCGGGCACACCGGCCCCGTCCACGACCTCGCCTTCTCCCCTCAGGGACACCGGCTGGCCAGCGCGAGCGAGGACGGCACCGTGCAGCTCTGGGACCCTGCGACGGGCAGGCCCGCCACCGACCTGCCGCTGACCGGGCACGCCGGCGCGGTCCGGGGTGTCGCCTTCTCCCCCGACGCGAGCCTGCTGGCCTCCGCCGGGGACGACGGGACGGTGCGCTGCTGGCTCGTGCCGACGGCCCGGGCCCGGTGATCCGGGGCCGGGCCGTGCGGCGGGGCCGGGTGGGTCAGGCGGTGGCCGTCAGGGTGGCCGAGCGGCGCGGGATGGCGAAGGCGTCCAGTTCGGCGCGGGTCAGGCCGGTGAGGGCGGTGACCTCGTCGGTGCCGACGGCGCCGCAGTCGAGGCCGCGGACCAGGTAGCCGGCCAGGGCCTTGGCGGTGGCCGGCTCGTCCATCACGTCGCCCTCGATCTTCGCGACGTACGCCTTCAGGCGCGCCGCGGCGGCCTCCAGGCCCTCGCGGTAGAAGGTGAAGACGGCCGCGTAGCGGGTCGGCAGGTGCGCCGGGTGCATGTCCCAGCCCTGGTAGTAGGCGCGGGCCAGGGCGCGGCGGGTGAGGCCGTAGTGCAGCTTCCAGCCCTCGTGGACCTTCTCGGTGGTGCCGATGGGCAGCACGTTCGTCGAGCCGTCGGAGACGCGTACGCCGGTGCCGGCCGCGGCGACCTGCATGATGGCCTTCGCGTGGTCGGCGGCGGGGTGGTCGCTGGCCTGGTAGGCGGCGGAGACGCCGACGCAGGCGCTGTAGTCGAAGGTGCCGTAGTGCAGGCCGGTGGCGCGGCCCTTGGAGGCCTCGATCATCCGGGCCACGGTGGCGGTGCCGTCGGAGGCCAGGATGGACTGGCTGGTCTCGATCTGGATCTCGAAGCCGATGCGGCCCGGACGCAGCCCGCGCGTGGTCTCGAAGGCCTCCAGCAGCTCGACGAACGCGGAGACCTGCTCGGCGTAGGTGACCTTGGGCAGGGTCAGGACCAGGTTGTCCGGGAGGCCGCCGTGGGCGAGCAGGCCGGAGAGGAAGACGTCCGTGGTGCGGATGCCGCGGTCGCGGACGTTGGACTCCATGCACTTCATGCGGATGCCCATGTACGGGGCGTTGGTGCCGTTGGAGTAGGCCTCGGAGATCAGGCGGGCGGCGCGGGCGGCGGCCTGGTCCTCCTCCTCGTCGGAGCGGACGCCGAAGCCGTCCTCGAAGTCGACGCGGAGGTCCTCGACGGGCTCGGTGGCGAGCTTGGCGCGGACGCGGTCGTAGACCGGTACGGCCAGCTCGTCGGGGATGCCGAGTACCTTGGCGAAGGTGGCGGCGTCCGGGGCGTGCTCGTCCATGGCCGCGAGGGCCTGGTCGCCCCAGGAGCGGATGGTGTCGGCCGTGAAGACGTCACCGGGGACGTAGACGGTGTGGATGGGCTGGCGGGTGCCGGGGTCGCCCGGGTAGTGACGCGCGAGTTCCGCGTCCACCGGCGCCAGGGAGGCGCTGATGCCCTCGCTGACCGCGCCTGCGAGGCTCGTCGCCACCTTCTCCTGCTGACCCATCGTGCACTCTCCTCTTTTCCGCTTCACGGAAGCTTAGATCCGCATAGCAGAATTTAGTCACGGGGTTCCGCTCAGTCAATGGTCCCTCCACCGCCTGGGACAAACGACTCGGGGCCGTGCGGTGACAATCACCACACGGCCCCGTAGGCCAAGAGATGCGCAGGTCAGCGACCGGGCGCGGAATTTCAGCCCTTGCGCGCCTTGATCTCGCCCGTCAGCTGCGGGACGACCTCGAAGAGGTCGCCGACCACGCCGTAGTCGACCAGGTCGAAGATCGGGGCCTCGGCGTCCTTGTTGATGGCCACGATGGTCTTCGAGGTCTGCATGCCGGCCCGGTGCTGGATCGCGCCGGAGATGCCGGAGGCGATGTACAGCTGCGGGGAGACCGACTTGCCGGTCTGGCCGACCTGGTTGGAGTGCGGGTACCAGCCGGCGTCGACGGCGGCGCGCGAGGCGCCGACGGCGGCACCGAGGGAGTCCGCGAGGTCCTCGATGATCGCGAAGTTCTCGGCACCGTTGACGCCGCGGCCGCCGGAGACCACGATCGCGGCCTCGGTCAGCTCCGGGCGGCCGGTCGACTCGCGCGGGGTGCGGGCGACGACCTTGGTGCCGGTGGCCAGGGCACCGAAGGTGACGGCGAGCACCTCGACGGCACCGGCGGCCGGGGCGGCCTCGACCGGGGCCGAGTTCGGCTTCACGGTGATGACCGGGGTGCCCTTGGACACGCGGGACTTGGTGGTGAACGACGCGGCGAAGGCGGCCTGGGTCGCGACCGGACCCTCGTCACCGGCCTCCAGGTCGACGGCGTCGGTGATGATGCCGGAGCCGATGCGCACGGCGAGGCGCGCGGCGATCTCCTTGCCCTCGGCGGAGGACGGGACGAGCACGGCGGCCGGGGAGACGGCCTCGTACGCGGCCTGGAGCGCGTCCACCTTCGGTACGACGAGGTAGTCGGTGAACTCGGGGGCGTCGGCGGTGAGGACCTTGACGGCACCGTGCTCGGCGAGCACGGCGGCGGTGGCCTCGGCACCGGCGCCCAGGGCGACGGCGACGGGCTCGCCGACGCGGCGGGCCAGCGTCAGCAGCTCGAGGGTGGGCTTGCGGACGGCACCGTCCACGTGGTCGACGTAGACGAGAACTTCAGCCATGGGACTGCTCTCCTGCTATTGCGAAGTGTCTGGGGGCTTGAGAGGGGTGACCGAAGCTCTTAGATGAACTTCTGGCCGGCCAGGAACTCGGCCAGCTGCTTGCCGCCCTCGCCCTCGTCCTTGACGATCGTGCCGGCGGTGCGGGCCGGACGCTGGGCCGCGGAGTCGACCGCGGTGTAGGAGCCTTCGAGGCCGACCTCTTCTGCCTCCAGGTCCAGGTCCGACAGGTCCCAGGACTCCACCGGCTTCTTCTTGGCGGCCATGATGCCCTTGAAGGACGGGTAGCGGGCCTCGCCCGACTGGTCCGTCACCGAGACGACGGCCGGGAGGGAGGCCTCCAGCTGCTCGCTGGCGGAGTCGCCGTCGCGGCGGCCCGTGACGGTGCCGTCCTCGACCTTGACCTCGGAGAGCAGGGTGACCTGCGGGACGCCCAGGCGCTCGGCCAGGATCGCCGGGAGGACACCCATGGTGCCGTCGGTCGACGCCATGCCCGTGATGACCAGGTCGTAGCCGGCCTTCTCGATCGCCTTGGCGAGGACCAGCGAGGTACCGATGACGTCGGTGCCGTGCAGGTCGTCGTCCTCGACGTGGATGGCCTTGTCGGCACCCATCGACAGCGCCTTGCGCAGCGCGTCCTTGGCGTCCTCGGGGCCCACCGTCAGGACGGTGATCTCGGCCTCGTCCGCCTCGTCGGCGATCTGCAGCGCCTGCTCGACGGCGTACTCGTCGAGCTCCGACAGCAGACCGTCGACGTCGTCGCGGTCGACGGTCAGGTCATCGGCGAAGTGCCGGTCACCGGTGGCGTCGGGCACGTACTTCACACAGACAACGATCCTCAGGCTCACGCCGGCTCTCCTACCGCATCGTCTTTTTCTGAAACCGCCTTGTGCAGGCAGCATAGGCGCCTTGTAGGGCGGGTCCCGGTCGGGGCGGCCCGCGCTCCGAAGGGAATGTTACTCGTCAGTACACAGTGGGTCTTCCCCGGTTGCAAGGCCGCTGAACTGTGATCTGTCCAACGCCGCCCGAACCCGTCCCAGCAGGGACGATTCAGTCCCGCAACGCGTTGAAGCGCCCCTGGTGGTACAGCAGGGGGCGGCCCTCCCCGGCGGGGTCCCCCGCCACCGCCTCGGCGATGACCACTCGGTGGGCCCCGGCGGGCACGCGCGCCACCACCCGGCACACCATCCACGCCAGCACCCCGCCGAGCAGCGGCACGCCGTGCGGCCCCGGGGCCCACTCGGTCTGCGCCCCGAAGCGGTCGGCGCCGCTGCGCGCGAAGAGGCCGGCCAGCTCCCTCTGGTGCTCGCCGAGTATGTGGACGCCGAGGTACTCGCCGTCGCGCACCGCCGGCCAGCTGGAGGCGCCGGTGCCGATGGTGAACGAGAGCAGCGGCGGGTCCGCGGAGACGGAGTTGAGCGAGGTCGCGGTGAAACCGGCGGGCCGGCCCCCGGTCCCTGCGGTGATCACCGCGACGCCCGCGGCGTGCCGCCGGAAGACGGAACGGAGCAGGTCGGGGGAGCCGGGCAGGGGGACGTCGGTGGAACCGAGGGGTACGGGCGGGGCCGTCGGAGCCGTCGGAGCCGTCATGGGGGATTGTTTCCTTACTCCCGCGTGGTCGCGGGCGCGCTGGGTGGACCGGGGGCCGGGGGCCTGGACAGGGGCCTTCAGCGGTCCCGACAGCGCGCGCTCGCATGGCGGACGAGGTCCACGTGGAGCCGCCCGTAAAGCAGGAGTTCATACCGCATGCGGCCAGCCTGTCGATCTCACGCGTACACAGTCAAGCCACAGCGGGCAGATGTCAGGCGCGTCACGCTGCGTGCGGGCGCGCGTACCGGCGCGTCCGTCACACCGCCGCCCCCAGGGCGGCGATCACGTCGGCCTTGCGGGGCATCCCGGCCGCGCGCCGGACGACGCGCCCGGCGGCGTCCAGGACGAGGACCGTGGGGGTCTTCTCGATGCCCAGGGCGCGCACGAGTTCGAGGTTGCGCTCGGCGTCGATTTCGATGTGCTCGACGCCGTCCACCATTTCGGCGACTTCCGCGAGGATCCTGCGGGTGGCCCGGCAGGGCTGGCAGAAGGCGGAGGAGAACTGCACCAGGCTGGCCCGCTCCCCCGGCTCCCGGCCCAGCTCGGCGGCCCCGAGGGGCCCCCGCCCGCCCGGCGGCCGCGTTCCTTCTCCGTGCCCGTGCACACCCGCTCCCGTCCGCCCTGTTCGCATGTACGTACCCTGGTCCGAGCATCCGTCCGGCGCCCGGCATTCCCCGCGTGACGAGAATCTCGCCCGGCGCGGGCGTCTGGGCTGGCCAGCGGGCCGCGTTTGGGGCACGATCCCCATGGCCGCGTACCTACGCTGCCGTAACTTCCGGCCGGGAGCACCTCCCCAGGCAGAAAGCGGGGTCTCCCCATCATGGCTGAGCTCGTATACCCCCCGGTGATCGGTGCCGCGCACACCCTCTTCCGTGCGCTGGACATCCGGATCGACATGAAGGGCACCGAGAACATCCCGCGCAAGGGCGGGGCGGTCCTGGTGTCGAACCACATCGGCTACCTCGACTTCATCTTCGCCGGCCTGACCGCGCGCCCGCAGAAGCGCCTGGTCCGCTTCATGGCCAAGGAGTCGGTGTTCCGGCACAAGGTCTCGGGCCCGCTCATGCGCGCGATGAAGCACATCCCGGTGGACCGCCAGCAGGGCGAGACCGCGTACCAGCACGCGCTGGACTCGCTGCGCTCCGGCGAGATCATCGGGGTGTTCCCGGAGGCGACGATCTCCCAGTCGTTCACCCTCAAGAGCTTCAAGTCGGGTGCGGCGCGCATGGCCCAGGAGGCCGGGGTCCCGCTGATCCCGGTGGCCCTGTGGGGCACGCAGCGGCTGTGGACCAAGGGGCGCCCGAAGAACCTCAAGCGCAGCCACATCCCGGTGACCATGCGGGTCGGCGAGCCGATCGAGGCGCCGAAGGACCAGTTCGCGGGCGCGATCACCCGCCGCCTGCGGGAGCGCGTGCAGGAGCTGCTGGACGCGGCGCAGAGCGCCTACCCGGCCAAGCCGCAGGGCTCCGAGGACTCCTGGTGGCTCCCCGCCCACCTCGGAGGCACCGCCCCGACGGCCGCGCAGGTCAAGGAGCGCGAGGCCAACTGACCCCGCCCCCCGCCGGCTGACCCCGCCCTACTCCCCCGCCGCCGGACCGCCCGCCGGATCCGGTGGCGTGCCGTCGCGCCTGCGGCGCCGGTGGGCGGCTACCCGGGCTCGCGTGGCGCACGCCGGGGCGCAGTAGCGGCGGGCACTGCCGGGACCGGCCCCGAGGAAGAGCCGGCCGCAGCCGGCCGCGGCGCAGGCGCCCCAGACGAGGCGCCCGTGTTCGGTGAGCAGCTGGGCGAGGACGAGGGCGCCGGAGGCCAGGAACCACTCCCCCCAGTGCGCCCCGTCGCCCCGGTCCACGTGCAGGTGCCAGGGGTGGCCGTCGTGCCGGGTCAGCCGGGGCCGGGTGGCGCACTCCTCCAGCAGGGCGTTGACGGCCCCGGCCGCGCGGTCCTCGTCGGTCTCGGCGAGGACCTCCGCCATGCGCCGGACCGCGGCGCGCAGTTCGTCCGCCTCCTCTTCCGTGAAGACCTCCGGCGCGAGTTCCTCCGGACGCTCCCCGTGCCGGGCGAGCAGCTGCGCCAGGGCGGCGCGCGGCAGTGCCGGGTCCGCGCGGACCGCCTCCGCGAGCTCGATCAGCCTCCGGGCCGCCGCGAATCCACCGCTCGAGTCCCGCCGGTCCGCCATGCACGGATCCTTTCATCCTGCACTCGTCTGACGTAACGTCTTTTCCGCTTAACACGTTACCCAAAGCGGAGGGGGTTCGCCGATGGGCGGGTTCGGGCGGTATCTGGCGGCGGCACTGGCCGCGCGCTTCGCGTCCGAGGGCATGGGCATGGCCGTGGTGCTGCTGGCCGTGGAGCGCACCGGGAGTGCCGCTCACGGGGCGTTCGTGCTGACCGCCTGGCTGGCGCCGCACGTGCTGGCCGCGCCGCTGGCGGGGACCGCCGCGGCCCGGGCCCGGCGGCCCCGGCTGTTCTACGCGGGCGCGCTGGCGGGGTTCACGCTGGCGGTCGCGGCGCTGTCGGCGCTGCTGGGGCGGGCTCCGGTGCCGGTGGTGCTCGCGGTGGCGGTGCTCGGCGGGACCTGCGGGCCGGTGGTGACCGGCGGGCTCTCCAGCCTGGTCGCGGGACTGCTGCCGGAGGGCCCCGCGCGGGACCGGGCGTACGGCTGGGACGCCTCCACGTACAACGCGGCCGCGGTGACGGCCCCGGCGGCGGTGAGCGTGGTCGGGGCGGTGCTCTCGGCCGGGCCCGCGATGGCGGTGCTGGCGGGTTCGGCGGCGCTGGCGGCGCTGCTGGCGGCGTCCCTTCCGTACGCGGACCCGGGCGCGGGCCGCTCCCCGGACGGACCCCGCGCCGGGCTGGGGGCGGGGCTGGCCGCCCTGTGGCGGGTCCGGGAGCTGCGTGCCATCACCTCGGCGACGACCCTGGCCTTCGTGGGGATCGGGTCGCTGACCACCACCTCGGTGCTGCTGGCGATCGGGCTCGGCAGTCCGGGCGCGGGCGGGGTGCTGATGACGGCCTTCGCGGCGGGCGCGCTGGCCGGGTCCCTGACGCTGGGCCGGATGACGGGCGTGGCGCCGGGCCGGCTGGCCCGCTGGGGCATGGCGGGGACCGGGGTGGCCCTCGCGGTGGCGGCGTTCACGCCGTCGGTGGCCCTGACGGCGGTGGCGTTCGCGGTGGCCGGCTACTGCGACGGGCCGCTGCTGACGGCCACGCTGCGGATCCGCTCGGAGAACGCCCCGGCGGAGGTGAGGCCGCAGGTGTTCACGCTGGGGGCGGGCCTGAAGATCACGGCGGCTTCGACGGGCGCCGCCCTGGTGGGGCTGGCCGCCACCGCGCCGCCGTGGACGCTGCTGCTCGGGATCGCCGTACTGCAGCTCGCGGCCGCCGCGCTGCACGCTCTGGTGGCCGGCCGGGGGCCCGCGCCGGCCGAGGCGGTCACAGAGCCGTCGGAAGGTTCCGCCACAGCTGCGGCCGGTCCGCGGAGTCCTGGAGCGCCTTGAGCGTCGCGGGGTGCGGGGCGGCGTGCAGCTCGGGGTAGTCGACCTCGCCGAGTTCCGGGCGGACCGGGAAGGCGAGCCGCTCCCGGTCGAGGTCGAACCGCGCGTCGACGCCGGGCTTGTTGCCGCGCGGATCGATCCGGGACCAGGTCTCGGCGCCGGGCAGCCGGACGGCTACGAGCCCGTGGACGACGGGGTCCGAGCCGTCGTCCTCCGTCAGCCTCTGGTAGCACAGGGCGGCGGGGATGCCCTGGGCGCGCAGCAGGGCGGCGAGGGCGTGGGACTTGGCGTAGCAGATGCCGTTGCGGGTGGCGAGCACGTCGGAGGCGCGCCAGGAGACGCGCGGGTCCCCGGAGTCGGCCGAGTGCGGGATGGTGTCGCGGACGAATTCGAAGGCCGCTTCAGCGTATGAGTATGCGCCGCCGGTGGCGGACCAGAGGGCGTCGGCGGTCTCCTGCACCAGGGGGTGCCAGTGGTCGATGGCCTCATCGGAGGCCAAATACGCATGGATATCGGGGTTCTGCTGGATGAGCTGCATGGGCGGGAGCATAGGCATGCCTCTGACCGTAGATCAATAGATCTACGGTCAGAGGCATATTTATGCAGCCATGCGGGAGGGAGCGGCTAGCGGGCCAGCTCCTCCTTGAGCGCCTGGAGGAAGCCGTCCACGTCCTCTTCCTGGGTGTCGTAGCCGCACATCCAGCGGACGTGGCCGGCGGCCTCGTCCCAGAAGTAGAAGCGGTACCGCTGCTGGAGCCGGCGGGACACCTCGTGCGGCAGCTTCGCGAAGACGGCGTTGGCCTGCACCGGGTAGAGGATCTCCACCCCGTCGGTCTCGCGCACGCCCGCCGCGAGCCGCTGCGCCATCGCGTTGGCCTGGCGGGCGTTGCGCAGCCACAGGTCCTTCGCGAGCAGGGCCTCCAGCTGCACCGAGACGAAGCGCATCTTGGAGGCGAGCTGCATCGACATCTTGCGGATGTGCTTCATCTGCCGGACGGCGTCCGGGTTCACCACGACCACGGCCTCGCCGAACATCATGCCGTTCTTGGTGCCGCCGTAGGACAGCACGTCGACGCCCACCGCGTTGGTGAACGTGCGCATCGGCACGTCGAGCGAGGCCGCGGCGTTGGCTATCCGGGCACCGTCGAGGTGCACCTTCATGCCGAGGCCGTGGGCGTGCTCGCAGATCGCCCTGATCTCGTCCGGGGTGTAGACCGTGCCGAGCTCGGTGTTCTGGGTGATCGAGACGACCTGGGGCATGGCCCGGTGCTCGTCCTCGAAGCCCCAGGCCTCCTCGTCGATCAGCTCGGGGGTGAGCTTGCCGTCCGGGGTGGGCACCGCGAGCAGCTTGAGGCCGGCCATCCGCTCCGGGGCGCCGCCCTCGTCCACGTTGATGTGGGCGCTCTTGGCGCAGATCACGGCGCCCCAGCGGTCGGTCATCGCCTGGAGGGCGGTGACGTTCGCGCCGGTGCCGTTGAAGACCGGGAAGGCCTCGGCGTACGGGCCGAAGTGGCTGCGGATGACCCTCTGCAGGTGTTCGGTGTACTCGTCCTCGCCGTAGGCGACCTGGTGGCCGCCGTTGGCGAGCGCGATGGCCTCCAGGATCTCCGGATGCACCCCCGCGTAGTTGTCGCTCGCGAAACCGCGGACCGCCGGATCGTGGTGGCGGCGGGCATCGGTCTTCACGGTTGTGGAGTGAGCCACAGACGCTGTCCGTTCACTTCGGAGGCGGGCCGCTCCCAGACGCCGGCGATGGCCTCGGCCAGCTCCTTGACGTCGGTGAAGCCCGCGAACTTCGCATTGGGACGCTCGGCGCGCATCGCGTCGTGCACCAGTGCCTTGATCACCAGGATCGCAGCAGCGGCCTGCGGGCCGTCCTCTCCCCCGGCCTTGCGGAAGGAGTCCGCCATGGCCAGGGTCCAGGCCTCGGCGGCCGCCTTGCCGGCGTTGTACGCGGCGTTGTTGGCGACCGGCTTGTGCGCGCCGGACTGGCTGATCAGCACGTAGCGTCCGCGGTCGCTGCGCAGCAGCCCGTCGTGGAAGGCGAGCGAGGTGTGCTGGACGGTGCGGATGAGGAGCTTCTCCAGGAAGTCCCAGTCCGCGAGGTCCACGTCGGTGAAGGTCTTGCTGCCGCGCCAGCCGCCGACGAGGTGGACCAGGCCGTCGACCCGGCCGAACTCCTTCTCGGTGCGCTCGGCCCAGGCCTTGGTGGCCTCCAGGTCGAGCAGGTCGACGGTGTCACCGGTGACGGTGGCGCCGCCGTGGGCGTAGCGGGCGGCGTCGACGGCCTCCGCCAGGCGCGCCGCGTCGGCGTCGGAGGCCACGACCGTGGCCCCCGCCTCGGCGAGGCGCATCAGCGCGGCCCGGCCGGCGGGGCCGCCGGCCCCGGCCACCGCCACGACGGCTCCGTGGAGCGTCCCATTGCCGTTCATCCGTACAGCCTCCTGTGCGCGGTCGCTCACGCGGCGGCCCGCTCGGCGTCGTCAGCGTTCGCCGGGGTGATGCCCTTGGTCGAGGCGATCACGCCCTTGAGCTTCTTGGCGAGGGCCTCGTAGAACATGCTGAGGGGAAACTCGTCGGGAAGCACGTCGTCCACGAGCTTGCGCGGCGGCTGCGTGAGGTCCAGGGCGTCGGGGCCCTTGGCCCACTTCGAGCCCGGGTGCGGGGCGAGGTAGGTGGAGACCAGCTCGTAGGCCTTGAACCAGTGGACCAGCTTCGGGCGGTCGATGCCCGCGCGGTAGAGGTCCTCGATCTCGGCGCACAGCTGGTTGGTGACCTGCGGGGCGCGCATCCAGTCGATCTTCAGCTTGTTGTCCGTCCAGCGCACGACGTCGTGCTTGTGGAGGTACGCGAAGAGGAGCTGGCCGCCGAGACCGTCGTAGTTGCGGTTGCGGTCACCGGAGACGGGGAAGCGGAACATCCGGTCGAAGAGGACGGCGTACTGGACGTCGCGGCCGTGCTCGTTGCCCTCGGACTCCAGCTTCACGGCCTCCTTGAAGGCGGTGAGGTCGCAGCGCAGCTCCTCCAGGCCGTACATCCAGAACGGCTGGCGCTGCTTGATCATGAAGGGGTCGAACGGCAGGTCGCCGTGGCTGTGGGTGCGGTCGTGGACCATGTCCCACAGGACGAAGGCCTTCTCGCAGCGCTCCTGGTCCTCGACCATGCGGGCGATGTCCTCGGGCAGCTCGATGCCCAGGATGTCCACGGCGGCGCCGGTCACCTTGCGGTAGCGGGCGGCCTCGCGGTCGCAGAAGATGCCGCCCCAGGTGAAGCGCTCGGGGGCCTCGCGCACGGCGATGGTCTCCGGGAAGAGCACCGCGGAATGGGTGTCGTAGCCCGGGGTGAAGTCCTCCAGGGTGATGCCGAGGAAGAGCGGGTTGTCGTACCGGGTGCGCTCCAGCTCGGAGAGCCACTCGGGCCACACCATCTTCAGGACGACGGCCTCGAAGTTGCGGTCCGGGTTGCCGTTCTGCGTGTACATCGGGAAGACCACGAGGTGCTGCAGGCCGTCGGCGCGCTGGGCGGCCGGGTGGAAGGCCAGCAGCGAGTCCAGGAAGTCCGGCACGCCGAAGCCCTGCGCGACCCACTTGCGCAGGTCGGCGACGAGCGCGGCGTGGTACGCGGTGGCGTGCGGCAGCAGCGGGGACAGCTCCTCGACGGCGCCGGCGACCCGCTCCACGGCGGCCTCGACGTCGGCGCGGGCGGGGGCGCCCTCGGCGTCGAAGTCGATCGATCCGTCCTTGGCCTGCCAGGGGCGGATCTCCTCCACGGCGGCCTTGAGCGCGGGCCAGGCGGGGTGGTCGACCACCCGCGCGCCAGCGGTTATCACGGCACCGCCGGAGCCCGGCACAAGAGTTTCCGTCATGTCACTTCCTCCACAGGAGAACCTCGCGTTAAGACAGCGTATGCATGCGAGGCTCTCCCACTCAAGAGGAAACTAAGGAAATTATCCTGTGGGACCCCCCACTCCACCGGAAGTCTTCCCGTAACGCACGGTGGAATCCACCACTCCGCCTAGTAGTTGACCCGTTCGGCCTCCACCGGCGGCACGGTGAAAATAAAGGGGGGACTCCCCCACCCAGGGGCCGGTCCGCCCCACCCGGGGGCCGGTCCACCCCACCCGGGAATCGGTCCGCCCCACTCAGGCGGGGTCCGGGCCCCCGCCCTCGCCCCGGAAGTGCGGGATGACCTTCTCCCCCCACTGCCGCAGGGTCTCCAGACAGGCCTCCTGCGGCACCGTGCCCATCTGGACCAGGCACATCACCTCGTCCGCGCCCGCCGCCCGCAGCCGCTCCACGTACGCGATGGCCTCGTCGGCGCTCCCGTAGGCGTGGTCGGCGTTGAAGGTGGCCGTGGAGGTCGGCCGCACCGGGATGTCCAGCTCGTGCAGCCGGGCCACGACCTGCTCGGCGGCCCGGCGCATCTCCGCCGCCTCGTCGGCGCCGGCCACCACCGCCTCGTCCGGAATGCCCGCGCCGCCGTACCAGTGCCCGATGGACTGCGCGAAGAACCGCTGCCCGCGGACGCCGATCCGGCGGGCCTCCTCGGGATCGTCCAGCACGATGGTCGGGCACAGCACCGAGAAGTGGTCGTTGACGGCCGTGGAGACGAACCGGCCGCCGTCGCGGGCCGCGAGCGCGGCGTCGTACACGGCCCGCATCCCCGCGATGGACTCCGGCCCGGCGAAGCCCATCACCAGCGCCCCCACGCCCAGTTCGGCGGCCTGCACCAGGGTCTCACCCCGGCTGCAGGCCAGGAACAGCGGCGGGTGGGGCCGCTGCGCCGGGCGCGGCAGGATCGGGTGCGGGGCGATGTCCAGCAGCTCGCCGCGGTACTCCAGCTCCTCCTCCTGCCAGGCCTTCCCGATGATCCGCAGCGCCTCCTCCACCTCGGCGGCGGTGCGCTCCCGGTCCACCCCGCACAGCGAGGTCTCCTGCTCCGTGCCACCGCGCCCGGCGCCCAGGTCGAGCCGCCCGCCGGAGAGCAGGTCGAGCATCGCGGCCCGTTCGGCCACGCGCACCGGGTGGTTGAAGTTGAAGGGCATGCACACGACGCCATGGCCGATGCGTATGGTGTGCGTCCGGGCCGCGACGAAGCTCAGGAACACTTCGGGCGCGCTCATGTGCGCGTACCACTTCAAGGAGTGGTGCTCGACGGCCCAGATCCGGTCGAATCCCATGCGTTCGGCGAGGACCGCCTGCTCGACGCAGTCCCGGATGACCTGGTGTTCCCGTTCCACGGTCGGATCGGCCAGCTGAGCCTCGAAGATCACGGAGAATTTCACGATGCCTCCAGGGATGCGTCCCGTACCCGGTCTTACTTCGATTAGAAATATGACTAGTAGTCAGACCTCGAAGAAGCAAGACCTCCCGCCGACCGCGTGGGCGGTGCTCGGCCTGCTGTCGTTCCCCGGCGAGCGCACCGGCTACGAGCTGAAGAAGTGGGCGGACTCCTCCCTCCGCTTCTTCTACTGGTCGCCCGCGATCAGCCAGATCTACGCCGAACTGCGCCGCCTGGAGGAACTGGGCTACGCGTCCTCCGCGCGCTCGGGGCCCGAGGAGGTCCGCGCCAAGCGCCGCTACGCCATCACGGAGGCGGGCCGCGAGGCCCTCTCGGGCTGGGCCTCCGACACCGCCGACGCCGGCCCGCCGGTGCTCAAGCACGGGCTGCTGCTGCGGATCTGGCTGGGTCACCTGGCCGAGCCGGAACGGCTGCGCGCGATGGTCGAGGACCACGTGGAGCGGACACGCGGCGAGCTGGCCGCCGTACGGGAGGCCATGGGCCACGCGGCGGACGTACCGGAATGGGCCTTCCCGGTGCTCGCGCTGCGCTGGAGCGAGCGGCAGCACCTGGCCGAGCTGGAGCTGGCCGGGGCCCTGCTCGACGACCTCCGCGAGGCCGCGGAAGGGGCCGCCGGCGCCGGTGCTCCGGCGCCCGGGACGGCTCTGCGTCAAGCCGGCGGGGACGCGCCCACGCAGGGGTGACGCGACACGGTGCCCCGGGCCCGCCGGGCGGCGCACACCCCTGGCGGGAAGCGGCCGGAGGGCTTCCGCGGGCCCCTGCACGACCGGTCCCATCGCGGGCGGGGCGCACTAGCATGCGTCCTCACCGCGCGCGGCCGGTCGGGACACCGCGACCGCGCGGGGAGCCGCCCTCGACGGAAGCGAGAGAACCTTGACTTTCCTCACCATCGGTCACCGCGGGGTCATGGGTGCGGAGCCGGAGAACACCCTGCGGTCGTTCGTCCGCGCGGAACGCTGCGGAATGGACGTCATCGCCCTGGACGTCCGCCTCAGCAAGGACGGCGTCCTGGTCGTGCTGCACGACGCCGAGGTCGACCGCACCACGAACGGCGCGGGCGCCGTCGCCGACCTGACCCTCGCCGAGCTGCGCGAACTCGACGCCGGCCAGGGTGAGCGGGTGCCGGTCCTGGAGGAGGTCCTGGACGCCGTCCGGATCCCGCTCCAGGTGTCGGTGCGGGACCGCGCGGCCGCCACCGCGCTGGCGGAGCTGATCGTGCGCCGCGACCTGGTCTCCCGGGTGGAGGTGGCCTCCGGTGACGGCGAGGTGCTCGCGGTGGTCGCCCGGCACGCCCCCGGCGTCCGGACGGCCCTGCACCCGGAGCGGCCCGGCGCGGCCGCCGAGGACCTCGTGGACCTGGCGCTGGCGGCGGGCGCCCGTACCGTGGCCCTGGACATCCGCCGGCTCACCCTGGAGACGGTGGAGGCGGCCCACGCGGCGGGGCTGCGGGTGACGGGCCGGACGGTCAACACGCTGGACCAGCTGCGGCTGGCGCGGGCCCTGCAACTGGACGGCGCCGCCACCGACTTCCCGGAGATCCGCAGCACCGGCCGGTTCACCGCCTGAGCGGTCCGGGCGTAAGGGCGTAGGGGCGTACGGGCGTAGGGACGTCCGGGCTGGTCAGAGTGCCTTGACGAGCAGCTCGAAGGCCAGGTCGTCGCGGAGCGGGACGCCGAAGCGCTCGTCGCCGTACGGGAACGGGCTCAGCTCGCCCGTGCGCTCGTAGCCGCGGCGCACGTAGTAGGCGATGAGCTCCTCCCGTACGTTCACCACGGTCATCCGCATCTGCTTGGCGCCCCAGGTCTCGCGGACCCGGCGCTCGGCCTCGGCCAGGACCTCCTTGCCGAGGCCGGCGCCCTGGAGCCCGGGGCGGACGGCGAACATGCCGAAGTACGCGTGGTCCCCGCGGTGTTCGAGCTGGCAGCAGGCGACGAGCTCGCCCGCGCGCTCGACCACCAGCAGGATGCCGTCCGGGTCGGCGATGATCGCGCCCACGCCCTGCGGGTCGGTGCGCTGCCCGTCCAGGAAGTCGGCCTCCGTCGTCCAGCCGGCCCGGCTGGCGTCGCCCCGGTAGGCGGACTCGACGAGGGCCACCAGGTCCGGTACGTCCGCCTCCACGGCGCTGCGGAAGCTCAGGGCGGCGGCGGGCTGGGCGGTCGGCATCGGGGGCTCCGTTCATCGCGGCGGCATATGACATGCCTGGTACGGCACGCAGAGCCTATCCCGGGTCGGCGTGAGGGCGGCGTGAGCAGGGAATCCCTTCTGCTGACGCCGACGAACCGGGAGGTTCCGCCGTGCACGGATCCGCGCTGCCCCTCACCCTGGCCTGGATGCTCGTGGTGCTGTGCGCCGCGAGCGGCGGGTACTGCCTGCTGCGGGCGCGCAGAGCGGACCGGAGCACGCGCGGGGCGGCCGCCGGCGAGGCGGTGATGGGCTTCGGGATGGCGGCGATGGCGCTGCCGGCGGGCACCGGCCCGTGGGGGCCGCAGGTGCTGCTGGCCGTCTTCTGCGGGGCGGCGCTGCACGCGCTGTGGCTGCTGCGCGGCGGGGTGCACCACGCGCACCACCTGGTCGGCTCGCTGGCGATGGCGTACATGGCGCTCGCCATGACCGCCGGGCACGGGCACGGCCGGGCCGGGCTGCCCGCGGTGACGGGGGCGCTGCTGCTCTACTACGCGGGCTACGTGCTGCTCGGCGGGGCCCGGCTGGTGACGGCGGGCGGTGCGTCCCAGACGCTGCCGGCGGTCCGGGGAGGGGCCCCGGGCGGGGCCGGGGACCTGACGCGGGCCTGCCGACTGGCCATGGGTACGGGGATGTTGGCGATGCTGCTGGCCATGTGAGGCCCCCGGCACGGCCGTCGGGGCGCGGGCGGAACGTGTCCTGCGTCACCAATGCCCCGAGCCCGTACCGGTGGGCGGCGCCGCGCTCATAGGCTTGCGGACATGATGGTCCCCGCCGCTCTCCTGCTGCTCGGCGCACTGACCGCTGTGCTCGCGCCCCGCCTGCTGGCCCGGGCCGAGTGGCCCGACCGCGAACCGGTGGTCGCGCTGTGGGTGTGGCAGTGCGTGGTGGCCGCGACCCTGCTGTGCCTCGCGCTGTCGATGCTGCTGAGCGCGGCCGCCGCCTGGCAGGCGGTCCGGGGCCGGCTGTTCGCGGCGGCCCCGCACGGGGTGGTCGACGCGTACGCGCTGGGGGCGGAGGGCGGCCCCTGGGCCGCGGGTACGGCGCTGGCGCTGGCCTGCGGGGGGCTGTGGACCGGGGCGATGCTGGCCCGGGAGGTGTTGCGGGCGCGGGCCCGGCGGCGCGCCCGGGGGGCCGAACTCCTGGTCCGGGCGCCGCTGCTGCCCGGCGAGGATCCGGCCGCGGCGCGGCTGGTGGTGCTGGAGGGTCCGCGTCCGGAGGCCTGGTGGCAGCCCGGGTCGGCGCCGCGGCTGGTGGTGACCACGGCGGCGCTGGGACGGCTCAAGGGCAGCCAGCTCGACGCGGTGCTCGCGCACGAGCAGGGGCACGTGGCGGCCCGGCACGACTGGCTGCTGCACTGCTCGCGGGCGCTGGCGCAGGGGTTCCCGCAGGTTCCGGTCTTCGCCGCGTTCGAGGCGGAGATGCACCGGCTGGTGGAGCTGGCCGCCGACGACGTGGCCTCGCGCCGCTACGGGCGGCTGACCATCGCCCTGGCCCTGGTCGGGCTGAACGAGGACCGGGGCGTCTTCGGCCCGTGCGGGCCCGAGCAGGCGCACGTCCCGCAGCGGGTGCGGCGGCTGCTGTCGGCCGCCCCGCGCCTGTCGCCGGCCCGCCGGCTGCGGCTGGCGGCACTGGCCGCGCTGGTCCCGGCGGTTCCCCTGCTGGTGGCCTTCGTACCGGGGCTGAGCGCGCTGGCCTGATCCGCGCGGTCCGCGTGCTGACAGGATCAAGGGCATGTGGAACACGTGGCTTTCGAGGGCCGGGGCGGGCTGCGCGCTCCTCGCGGCCGTGCTGACCGGGCTGGTGGTGACGGGCTGGCCGCCCTTGATCTCGTACGACGACCGGCTCGCGCGGTACCTGCACGCGTACGCCGTCACCCACGGCGGGGTCACCCACCTCGTACGGGTCCTCTCCGACTGGCTCTGGGACCCGTGGACGATGCGCGCCCTGGCCGCCGCGGCCTGCCTGTGGCTCTGGCGGCGCGGGGACCGTCCGCGGGCGGTGCGGGTCGGGGCGGCGGTGCTGGCGGCCGCGGCGGTGCAGCAGGGGCTGAAGGCGCTGACCGGCCGGGCCCGCCCGGAGTGGCCGGATCCCGTCGCGACGGCCCATTTCGCGGCCTATCCCTCGGGGCACGCGATGACGGCCACGGTGGTGTGCGGGCTGCTGCTGTGGCTGCTGCCCGCGAAGGCGCCCGCGGGAGCGGTGGCCGCGGCCCGGGCGGTGGCGGCCGTTTCGGTGCTCGGGGTCGGCTTCACCCGGCTCTACCTGGGCGTCCACTGGTTCTCGGACGTGCTCGCGGGCTGGCTCCTGGGCGTGGCCGTGGTGGCGCTCGCGGCGTTCCGGTACGCCTGCCCGGGGCGATCCCCCGCGTCGCCCCGAGCAGACGGTCCCGCGCGCTGAGTATATTGGCTCGGAGCCAGTCAACGCAGGAGTAAGCATGGTCCCGCGCAGCCCGTCGGTCAATGAAGAATTGCGCAGACGTTCACGGGAGCGGCTGCTGCAGGCTACGGTCGAACTGGTCGCCGAACGCGGGTACGAGGCGACGAAGCTCGGCGACATCGCCGACCGGGCGGGCGCGGCGCGCGGCCTGGTCTCGTACTACTTCCCCGGCAAGCGCCAGCTGCTCCAGTCGGCCGTGCACCGGCTGATGCACCTGACGCTGGAAGCGGCCCTGGAGCGCGAGCCGCGCACCGACGACGGGCGGGAGCTGCTGGCCCGGGCGATCGACGCGATCCTGGGGCTGGCCCGGGACCAGCCGCGGCTGATGCGCACGCACATGGCGGGCATCCTCCAGGCGGACGGGTTCATCCGGTGCCCGGAGCAGCAGCGGCTGGCGGAGCTGCTGCGGGGGGCCGTCGCGGCGTACGGTTCGGCGGACGTGGACACCGACTACCCGCTGCTGCGGGCGCTGCTGATGGGCGCGGTGGTCGCGGTGCTGCTGCCGGGGGCGCCGATGCCCGCGGCCCGGCTGCGGGCGGAGCTGTTCCAGCGGTACGGGCTGGACTGGGAGCTGGGTGTCCCGCCGGACGGGGGTCCGCCCGGCGGAACGTTTCCCCGCTAGTGCGGGGCGGGCGTGGTCAGTGGTACTCGGGCTGGCTCTGCACGTTGAGCCGGTCCATGCGCACCCACTTGGCGCTCTCGGTGCGCCAGTCGTCGAGCCTCAGCACGTCGAGGCCCTTGACGATGTCGTTCGAGTAGATGTGCCCGTTGTAGTAGTACGCGGACCACGAGCCGCCGAGGCCCAGCTGGTCGGTGGTCAGCGGGCCGCGCTCGAAGTAGCCGATCTCCTTGGGGGCGGTGGAGTCGGTGAAGTCCCAGACCGAGACGCCGCCCTGGTACCAGGCCTGGACCATGATGTCGCGGCCGCCGCCGACCGGGACCAGCGAGCCGTTGTGGGCGACGCAGTTCTCGGTGTCGGCCTGGTGGCGCGGGATCTTGAAGTAGCCCTTGAAGACCAGTTTGCGCTGGTCGCCGCGGCCGGTGATGTCGTAGATGCCGTCGGCGCCCCGGTTGGGGCCGGTGGCCTCGTTGCAGGTGGCGCCGCCACCGCCGCCGAGCTCGTCGGTGAACACCACCTTGTTCGCCCGCTCGTTGAAGGTCGCCGAGTGCCAGAACGCGAAGTTGACGTTGTCCTGGACGCGGTCGATGACCCTGGGCCGTTCCGGCCTGCTGATGTCGAAGAGGATGCCGTCGCCCATGCAGGCGCCCGCGGCCAGGTTCTTGGACGGCAGCACGGTGATGTCGTGGCAGCCGGTGGTCTTGGAGACCCCGGGGTTGGTCGGCGCGCCCGGGTTGCCGCCGTCCGGGAAGAGCACCGGGAAGCCGACGACGGCGGCCTGGGTCGGTGCCTTCTTCGGGACCTTGACCACGGAGATGCCGTCGTGCGGCGGCTTGCAGTCCGGGAAGGCCTCGTTGGGCGAGTACGAGGAGACGTAGAGGTAGATGTCGCGGCCGCCGGGCACCAGGGTGTGGGTGTGGGACCCGCAGGCGGTCTCGACGGACTTGATGTACTTGGGGTTCCGCTTGTCCTTGATGTCGAAGATCTTGATGCCCTCCCAGGAGGACTTCTCCGTCGCGGGCTGCGAGACGCTGTTGCAGGAGTCGTCGCTGCGGGAGGAGTCGGTGGAGAGGAAGAGCAGGTCGCCGGAGACCGAGATGTCGTTCTGGCCGCCCGGGCACAGGACCTGGGTGACGACCTTGGGCGACTTGGGGTTGGCGATGTCGTAGATGGTGAAGCCGTCGTAGCTGCCGGCGTAGGCGTAGTCGCCCTGGAACGCCAGGTCGGAGTTGATCCCGGCCGGGTTGGCGCTGGGGATGTTGGCCAGCGGTTTGATGTTGGCGCTGTGCACGATCTCGTCCTTGCCGGGGATCTCCCCGGGGGCGAGTTCGCGGCCTTGGGCGGGGGCGGTGCTCTGCCGGGATCCGGCGCCCGGGGTCAGGTCGCCCGGATCAGGTGTGGCGGCCGCCGGTCCGGCGGTGGCCAGGAGCGTGGTGAGGAGTCCGGCGGCGGCCAGGGCCGCCCCCAGACTCCGGTGGCGCACTCTGACGCTGTGCTGCGAGGTCACTGTGCCTCCCGTGGGGGCCCGTACGTTTCGCTCCCGTGGGGAACGGAACCTGGACCCCGGCAGTATCTTGCTTTTCATGGACATGGCAAACGCATTACTCGGCCGATTCCTGGGGGCGGCGCTGACCGCCGGCCTCCTCCTCACCCTCACCGGCTGCCAGGACGGCGACGCCGGCCCGCGCGCGGCGGGCGACGGCTCGCCGGTGGTCGTGGCCCCGGGCAAACCGGGCGGCCCGGCCCGCACCCTGACTCCCGAACAGGCCGCCGGGGAACGTCCCGACGACAGCCCCAACGCGGCCGACCACGCCTACGTGCGGCACATGGTCGAACACCACCGGCAGGCCCTCACCATGAGCGCCCTCGCCCCCGGCCGGGCCTCGGCGGACGGGGTGAAACGGCTCGCGGAGCGGATCTCGGCCGCACAGGGGCCCGAGATCGGCGCCATGGAGAAGTGGATCTCCCGGTACCCGGCGCCCGGCGGCGACTCCGGCGGCCACGACCACGCCGCGATGCCCGGCATGGCGACGGAGCAGCAGCTGGCGGAGCTGACCGCGGCCAAGGGCGCCGACTTCGACCGGCTGTTCCTGCGGCTGATGACCGCCCACCACCAGGGGGCGCTGAAGATGGCGGGCGAGGCCCTCGCCCAGGGCAACAACGTCGCCGTGGAGGAGATGGCGAACGAGGTCGTGGCCACCCAGAGCGCCGAGATCGAACGGATGCGCGCGTTGGGCTGACGGGTCCGGGGGCCGGTGGCATCCTGGGAGCACCTGCGGGAGGAGTACCGCCGTGCTTCGTGTCGCCGTCGTCGGTTCGGGCCCCAGCGGGGTCTACGCCGCCCAGACGCTGGTCCAGCAGCGGGAGGTGCCGGGGGTGCGGGTCGACGTGCTGGACCGGCTGCCGGCCCCCTACGGCCTCGTGCGGTACGGGGTGGCCCCCGACCACGAGAAGATCAAATCGCTGACCGGAAACCTACGGTCGGTACTGGAGGACGAGCGGATCCGCTTCCTCGGCGACGTGGAGGTCGGCGGCCCGGGGCTGACCACCGCGCGGCTGCTGGAGCTGTACCACGCGGTGGTCTACTGCGTGGGAGCCGCCCGCGACCGGATGCTCGGCATCCCCGGCGAGGAACTGGCCGGGGTGCACTCCGCGACGGCCTTCGTGTCCTGGTACAGCGGCCACCCTGACGCCAGCCCCTTCGACCTGGGCGGGGTCCGCTCGGCGGTGGTGGTCGGCGCCGGCAACGTGGCGGTGGACGTGACGCGGATCCTGGCCCGGGGCGTGCCCGAGCTGGAGCCGACCGACATGCCGCAGGCGGCGCTGGGCGTACTGGCGGACAGCGGGGTGCGGACGGTGTCGATGGTGGCCCGGCGCGGCCCCTCCCAGGCCAGGTTCACCACCAAGGAACTCCGTGAACTGGGCACGCTGCCCGGGGTCGGCACCCGCGTGGACCCCGCCGAGCTGGCCCTCGACCCGGCGTACGCAGGCCAGGACGCGGCGGCGGCGCTGCCCGCGGCGGTACGGCGCAACCTGGACGTGCTGCGCGGCTGGTCCGCGGACGGCGGAGCGGGCGCCGGAGCGGACGGCGGCGAGGCGGCCGCGGCCCCGGCCCGGGACATCCGGCTGCGGTTCTACCTGCGGCCGGTGGAGGTGCTGGGCGGGCCCGACGGCCGGGTCCGCGGGCTCCGCTTCGAGCGCACCGCCCCGGACGGCCGGGGCGGGGTGACCGGTACGGGCGCGTACGAGGACGTCGGCGCCGAGCTGGTGCTGCGCTCGGTGGGGTACCTGGGCGTGCCGCTGCCCGGCCTGCCCTTCGACGCGGCCACCGGGACCGTGCCGCACGCGGCGGGCCGGGTGGTGCGCGACGGCCGGGCCTCGGTGGGCGAGTACGTGGCGGGCTGGATCAAGCGCGGCCCGACCGGGGTGATCGGCACCAACCGGCCGTGCGCCAAGGAGACGGTGTCCTCGCTGCTCCAGGACGCGGGCGCGCTGGCCCGGCGCGACCTCCCCGCGGACCCCCTGGAGGCCCTGCGGGCGGCGGGCCTGCGCCCGGTGGAGTGGCCCGGCTGGCTGTCCATCGAAGCGGCCGAGGAGGCCCTGGGCCGCTCCCTGGGCCGCCGCTCGGTGAAGATCCCCGACTGGGCGGGCCTCCGCGCGGCGGCGGGCCCCGCGTAGGGTGACCGGTTCCGTGGTGGCCGCGGCCCCCTAAGAGGCGTCGGGGGCCCTAGGAGGCGTCGGGGCCCCGGTTCTCCTCGGTCGTGGCGGCCGTCAGGATGCTGTCCAGGAGGCCCGGGAAGCGGGACTGGAGGTCCTCGCGGCGCAGGCCGTTCATCTTGGCCGTGCCGCGGTAGGTCTGGCGGACGACGCCGCTCTCGCGCAGGACGCGGAAGTGGTGGGTGGTCGTGGACTTGGTGACCGGCAGGACGAAGTCGGAGCAGGCCAGTTCGGCGTCCGTGGAGGCGAGTTCGCGGACGATGGACAGCCGCATCGGGTCGGAGAGGGCGTGCAGGACGCCCTCCAGCCGGATCTCGCACGACTCGGGGTGGGCGAGGGCGCGGGCCGTGTCGCGTTCCGTCATGTCCTGCTCCGCTCGTTCGGCTCGGCCGAGGGTTCCCCTCGTGGATTCCCATCGTACGAGAGTCGTCGTAGGACGGGGCGGGGTGCGGCGCCGGGGCGGCCGGCGCCGCACCGGGGTCACCAGCTGCGGTGGTACTGGTCGGGCGTGGGGATCTCCGCACCCAGCTCGACGGCCGCGCGGCGGGCCCAGTACGGGTCGCGCAGCAGCTCGCGGCCGAGGAGGACGGCGTCCGCCTCCCCGTTGGCGAGGACCTTCTCGGCCTGCTCCGGCTCGGTGATCAGGCCGACGGCGGCGACCGGGAGGGTCGTCTCGGCCTTGACGCGGGCGGCGAAGGGCACCTGGTAGCCGGGGCCGACGGGGATCCTGACGTGCGGGGCGAGGCCGCCGGTGGAGACGTCGAGGAGGTCGACGCCGTGCTCCTGGAGCAGCCGGGCCAGCCGGACGGTCTCGTCGGCGGTCCAGCCGTCCTCCTCCAGCCAGTCGGTGGCGGAGATCCGGAAGAACAGGGGCAGCTCCTCGGGCCACACCGCCCGTACGGCGTCGACGACTTCGAGGGCGAAGCGGGTGCGGTTCTCGAAGGAGCCGCCGTAGGAGTCGGTGCGCCTGTTGCTGTGCGGGGAGAGGAACTCGCCGATGAGGTAGCCGTGGGCGCCGTGGATCTCCAGGACCTCGTAGCCGGCCGCGAGGGCGCGAACGGCGGCGGCCGCGAACTGGCCGGTGATCTCGTGGATCCGCTCGGCAGTGAGCTCGTGGGGCACCTGGTAGCCCTCGTCGAACGGCACGGCGCTCGGGGCGACGGACTGCCAGCCGTGGCCCTCGGGGCCGACGGGGCGGCCGCCCTTCCAGGTGCGCTCGGTGGAGGCCTTGCGCCCCGCGTGGCCGATCTGGATGCCGGGGACGGAGCCCTGGGACTTGACGAAGGCGGTGATCCGGCGGAGGGCCTCGACCTGGGTGTCGTTCCAGATGCCGAGGTCGTAGGGGCTGATGCGGCCCTCCGGGGCGACGGCGGTGGCCTCCTGGATGATCAGGCCGGTGCCGCCGGTGGCGCGGGCCGCGTAGTGCGCGAAGTGCCAGTCCAGGGCCACGCCCGCGTTCGGTCCGAAGGCCTCGGCGCTGTACTGGCACATCGGGGCCATCCAGACGCGGTTCGGGATGGTGACCGAACGCAGGGTGTAGGGCTGGAACAGGGCGGCGAAGGCAGCGGGTGCAGCACTCATGGGGCTCTCCATACGTGACCGGACGCGCACCGGGGTCGGCGCTAAGTACGAGGAACACCGTACTACGAAAACTCCCGTAGTACGAGCCCCTTCGTACAACGACCTCCGCCCGCCCGGAGCCATCGAACAGGTCTTCGACGGCGCGGCCTGCCCGACCGCCGTCCGCGGTCGGGTGCAGACTGGCTGGAAAGCTGCCGTGAAGGACAACGACGTCCGGAGGTGTCGGCCATGACCGACGTGGTACTGCTCGCGGGGACCCGCAAGGGCCTCTTCATCGGCCGCCGCCGGGGCGGGAGCCCCTGGGAGTTCGACGGACCGCACTTCAACGCCCAGGCCGTCTCGGCCGTGGCCGTGGACACCCGGGGGCCGCTGCCCCGGCTGCTGGTCGGCGGGGACAGCTCGCACTGGGGGCCGTCCGTCTTCAGCTCGGACGACCTGGGCGCGACCTGGCACGAGCCCGCCGCGCCCGCCGTGAAGTTCCCCAAGGACACCGGCGCCTCGCTGGAACGGGTCTGGCAGCTGCACCCGGCCGGTCCGGAGGCCCCGGACGTGGTCTATGCCGGGACGGAGCCCGCCGCGCTCTTCCGCTCGGCCGACCGGGGCGAGTCCTTCGAGCTGGTCCGGCCGCTGTGGGAGCACCCGACCCGCTCGGAGTGGGTGCCGGGCGGCGGCGGCGAGGGCCTGCACACGGTGATCACCGACCCGGCCGACGCGGACGCCGTCACGGTGGCCGTCTCCACCGCCGGGGTGTTCCGCACCCGGGACGGCGGGGCGAGCTGGGAGCCGTCCAACCACGGGGTCTCTGCGGTGTTCCTGCCGGACCCGGACCCGGAGTTCGGCCAGTGCGTCCACAAGATCGCCCAGGACGCCGGGGACCCCGGGCGGCTCTACCTCCAGAACCACTGGGGGGTCTACCGCAGCGACGACGCGGGCGCCGCGTGGACCGACATCGGTTCCGGGCTGCCCTCCGACTTCGGCTTCGCCGTGGCCGCCCACCCGCACCGCCCGGACACCGCGTACGTCTTCCCGCTGAACGCCGACTCCGACCGGGTCCCGGCCGAGCACCGCTGCCGGGTCTTCCGCACCCGGGACGCGGGCGCCACCTGGGAGCCCCTCTCCAAGGGGCTGCCGGCCGGCGACCACTACGGCACCGTCCTGCGCGACGCCCTGTGCACCGACGACGCCGACCCGGCGGGCGTCTACTTCGGCAACCGCAACGGCGAGCTGTACGCCAGCCACGACGACGGCGACAGCTGGCAGCTGCTCGCCGGCCACCTGCCGGACGTGCTCTGCGTACGGGCGGCCGCGCTGCCCTGAGGCCGCGGGCGGGACCGGCTGTCGGTGTGGGCCAGTAGAGTGATCACCCATGGCAGCACGACCGTTGAACGAGATCGTCGAGCCGGGCTGGGCCCGCGCTCTGGAGCCGGTGGCGGGGCAGATCGCCACCATGGGCGACTTCCTGCGCACCGAGATCGCGGCAGGCAGAACGTACGTCCCGGCAGGGGCGAACGTGCTGCGCGCGTTCCAGCAGCCCTTCGACGAGGTGAAGGTACTGATCGTCGGGCAGGACCCCTACCCGACCCCCGGGCACGCGATGGGCCTGTCCTTCTCGGTCGCCCCCGAGGTGAGCCCGTGGCCGCCCAGCCTGGACAACATCTTCCGGGAGATGCACGCGGACATCGGCACGGGCAGGCCGCTCAACGGCGACCTGACCCCGTGGACCCGGCAGGGCGTGCTGCTGCTGAACCGCTCGCTGACCACCGCCCCGCGCAAGCCGAACGCGCACCGAGGCAAGGGCTGGGAGGCGGTCACCGAGCAGGCGATCCGCGCCCTCGCCGCACGCGGCAAGCCCCTCGTCTCCATCCTGTGGGGCAGCGACGCCCGCCGGCTGCGGCCGCTGCTGGGCAGCCTGCCGGCCGTGGAGTCGGTCCACCCCTCTCCCATGTCCGCCGACCGCGGCTTCTTCGGGTCCCGTCCGTTCAGCCGGACCAACGAGCTGCTGGTGGGGCAGGGTGCGGAGCCCGTCGACTGGCGCCTGCCGACAGTCAGTTGAACCGTATATGACATTGAACTACGACATTCAATGGATAAATGCGGACAGATGCCGCCCGAGCGGGCCCTGCCCGAACACCTGGTTCCGATAAACCAGTAGCATGCGGCGCCATGAGCTCCCCCACTGGGCCCGCAAACGGCCTGCCCGTACGAATGCCGCGACCCCGCCAGACCGGACGGCACCGCCGGCCCGAGCCCGCGGTGGCGCCCGAGGGCGCGCCCGCGCTGGTGCTCGCCGTGCCCGGTGCCCCCTCGGCCGCCTCGCGGGGGCTGGCCGAAGAGGTCATCAGCATCGGCCGCTCCGAGCTGCCGGGGCTGGACGCCCGGATCGGCTACCTCGAGGGCGAGGACGGCGAGGAGAGCGAGTTCCCCTCGCTGTCCGGCGTCCTGAACGCCGTCGCGCACGAGCGCAACGCGCGCGCGGAGTTCGCCCGCGCCGCCGGTCTGGACGTGCCCGCGCCGACCGGCCCCGACGCCGTGGTCGTGCCCCTGCTGGCCGGCCCCGACGCCGACCTGCTGCGCCGGATGCGCCAGGCGCTGATGGACTCCTCGGCCGCCGCCGAGCTGGCCGACGTGCTCGGCCCGCACCCGCTGCTCGCCGAGGGCCTGCACGTCCGCCTCTCGGAGGCCGGCCTGGCCCGCGCCGACCGGGCCCGCCTGTTCACGGTGGCCACCGCCGCCGACGGCATCATCCTGGCCACCACCGGCGGCGAGGAGGCCGTCCAGGCGGCCGGGATCACCGGCATGCTGCTGGCCGCCCGGCTCGCGGTTCCGGTGATCGCCGCCGCGCTGGACCAGGAGGGCTCGGTGGCCGCGGTCGCCGCCGAGCTGCGCGGTTCCGGTTCGGTCCAGCTGGCGCTGGCCCCGTACCTGATCGGCCCGGAGGCGGCCGAGGGCCTGCTGGACACCGCCTGCAAGGAGGCCGACTGCTCGGCCGCCGAGGTGCTCGGCGCCTACCCGGCGCTCGGCAAGCTGGCCGTGGCGCAGTTCAGCGCCGCCCTGGGCATCCAGCTGGGCGCCGCAGCGCAGTAGGACCCGCCCGTACGCGTGACGAGGGGCCCGTCCGGAATCCGTTCCGGACGGGCCCCTCGCCGTACCCGGGGCGCCGGTTCAGGCGAAGACCACGCAGGAGGCCGCGGGGACGGCCACCGACCCGGCGGGGCTCGGCTGACCGGTCAGCGGGTCCACCTCGAACCAGGTGACGTCCCCGGAGCGTTCGTTGGCGGCGTAGAGGCGGCGGCCCGATGGGTCGACGGCCAGGTCGCGCGGCCAGTGGCCGCCGCATCCGGTGGTTGCGGTGAGCCGCGGCCCTTCGGGGCCGCCGGCGAGGGAGAAGGTGACCAGGGTGTCGCTCCCGCGGACGGCGGCCCAGAGGAAGCGTCCGTCGGGCGCGACCGCGACCGCCGAGGGGTAGGCCCGTACGCCGTCCGCAGCGGCTCCGGAGGCGACCGGGACCTCGGTCACGGCTTCCAGGTGCCCGGAGTCCGCGTTCCAGCGGCATACGGTCAGCTGCGGCTCCAGCTCGTGCAGTACGTAGACCACCCCGCCCGCCGGGTGGAAGGCCAGGTGGCGGGGGCCGGTCCCGGCGCGCAGGACGACCTTGGCGCGCTCCCGGGGCGCGCCGGTGGCCGGGTCGAGCGCGAGGACGCGTACGGCGTCGCCGCCGAGGTCCACGGTCAGCACCCAGCGGCCGGTGGGGTCGGGGAGCACCTGGTGGGCGTGCGGGCCGGCCTGCCGTTCGGTGTCGGGGCCGGAGCCGGTGTGGGTGAGGACGGCGGCCGGGCCGGCGACGCTGCCGTCGGCGGCGAGCGGCAGGCTGCTGACGCTGCCTGAGCCGTAGTTGGCGGTGAGCAACCGGCCTCCGGCCAGGCTGAGGTGGGTGGGGCCCGAGCCGTCGACGGGGACGGGGGCGCCCAGCGGGGCGAGCCCCGCGGCGGTGGCGCGGAAGGCTCCCACGGCCCCCCGGCCGGTCTCGCTCACCGCGTAGAGCACGCCGGAATCCCGGTCGAGGGCGAGGTACGAGGGGTCGGCCAGGGAGTCCGCGGAGGAGAGCGGGGTCAGCGCTCCGGTGGCGGGATCCACGGCCGCGGTGGTGACACCGCGGCCGCCCCCCGAGGTGAACGAGCCGATGTAGGCCCGGTGTCCGCCGCCCTGGTCCGTGCTGTGCGCGCCGTCCACTGGTGCCTCTTTCCGCCGTCCCGGATCCGTCTCCGGAGCCGACGGTAACAGAAGGTCTAGACCAAGTCCCGCCCCCTGGCCCGTTCCTGGGCCCCGGGGTGGTGGACGTACGCCGTGGAGCTCGGCCGGTCCTCGTAGGTCCGGTGGAAGACGGGCGTGGCGGCCCCGGAGATCGGCGGGACGATCCAGGACCAGTCGGCGCCCACCTCGCGGCCCTTGCGCTCCTCGCGCTCCAGGTGCGAGAGGAACCGCCGGGACTCGGTGTGGTGGTCGGCGATGGTGACCCCGGCCCGGTCGAAGGAGTCCAGCACCGCGCGGTTGAGCTCGACCAGCGCCCGGTCCTTCCACAGCGAGCGCTCGCTGGAGGTGTCCAGGCCGAGTCTGCGGGCGACGGCCGGGAGGAGGTTGTAGCGGTCGGTGTCGGCGAGGTTGCGGGCGCCGATCTCGGTGCCCATGTACCAGCCGTTGAACGGGGCGGCCGGGTAGTGGATGCCGCCGATCTCCAGGCACATGTTGGAGATGGCGGGCACCGCGTGCCAGCGCAGCCCCCAGTCGCTCCAGTCGTCGCGCCCGTCGGGGTGCCGGATCGGGACCTCCAGCACGGCGTCCGCCGGGGTGTCGAACCAGCGGGGCTTGTCGTCGACGCCCTGCACCACCAGCGGGAGGAGGTCGAAGGGGGTGCCGGCGCCGCCGGACCAGCCGAGTCCGAGCAGCGCCTCGGTGAGCGGTGCGTTGCGGGCGTCGCCGACCGTTATGGAGTGGTGGTCCCCGTAGCCGGCGTAGCGGACCAGCTGCTCGCTCCAGATCAACGGCCCCGGACGGTCCGGGGCGTCGGGGGCGAAGACGGTGATGGTGGGCCGGACCCGGCCGCCGTTGGTCGCCTCCCGCAGGTGCTCGAAGCACTCGGCGGCGATGTCCTCGGCCCCGGTCAGCCCGCGCCGGTCGCGGACCCGCAGGGAGTTCCAGTAGAGCCGGCCTATGCAGCGGTTGCTGTTGCGCCAGGCCACGCGGGCGCCGTGGACCAGCTCCTGCGGGGTGTGCCGGTAGGTCCCGGTCTCCGCGAGCTCGGCCCGTACGGCGGCGAGCCGGGCACGCGGATCACCGGCCTGCGGATTCTCCCGGTGGAAGAGCCGGATGAACTCCTCGGCTTCCTCCCACACCTGAGCGGCGCTCGAGTGCTTCTGCAGAATTTCCATTCCGGGCGGTTACCCCCTGTCCGACCAGATCCACCCTGTACATGCCGGATGAATGTGCAATGAACAATCACCCGTTGTACACGGCGCAGGTCAGCCCGGTGCCGCAGGGACCTCCGCACCACCCCTCCGGGTGACATCGCCCCAATGCCCCTCCGGGGCGCCCCTGTTGGGCGTACCATCCGCGGCATTCCGGTACGCCGTCCCGCGGTCGGGTCAGCCGCAGGGACGGCTCATGAACAGGGCGTGCTCGCCGGCCGCCGGCGTGCCGTCGTAGAGGGCGGTGTCCAGGCCGCAGAGCGTGAACCCCATGCGCCGGTAGGCGTGCACGGCGGGGGCGTTGACCGAGCTGACCTCCAGCCACAGGTGCGCGGCGCCGCGTTCGCGGGCGAAGCCGGCCGCGAGCTCCATGAGGGCCCGGCCGACGCCGCGGCCCCGGTGGCCGGGGGCGACCTCGATGTCCTCGACGGTCAGGCGCCGGTTCCAGGGGGCGTAGGTGACGGAGGCGAAGCCGCAGAGGGTTCCTGCGTCGAGGGCGACGAAGGTCCGGGAGTGCTCACCGGAGCCCTCGTCACCGTCGTCGTCCGGGTCCGCCGGGAAGACCTTGCGCAGCGGCGGGTCCACCGGGACCTCGCGGAGGGCGAAGCCGCCGTCGGAGGCGTTCACCTCGAACACGGTGGAGGTGAGGAAGGAACCGTCGAGGGTCTCGATCGCCCCCCGGTCCCCGGGGCGGGCGGTGCGGTATTCCAGGCCCAAGGCCGGCGGGGTCGTCATGCCCCCGACCGTACCGCCCGCGCGGGACGGGGCGGGCGGTTCGGGCCGTTCGCGCGGTCCGGTCCGCAGGGGCCGGTCAGGCCGTGATGACCAGCGGGGCGCGCGGGTCCGTGCGCAGCGGGGTGGCCAGGGCGACGAGCGCCTCCTCCAGGCCGTGCAGGTGGGCCAGGGCCGGTTCGGCCCCGGCCTCCCGGGCCGCGGTGCGCGGCGCGGCGGGCTCCGGGGCTCCCTCGGGGGCGGTGAGCGCCTCGACGGCCGCCTCCACCCGCCAGCAGGCGGCGGCGAGCCGGGCGTCGTGGGAGGCCTGCGGGTCGGCGGCGACGGCCACGAGCCCGCGCACCTCGCGGGCGCAGTCGTCGAGCAGCGCCATGACCTGCCGGGCGCGGGCCTTGCGGGCGCGCAGCGGGCTCAGCGGGTGGACGAGCGGCGCCAGCGCGACGCGGGCGCGGACCAGCAGCAGTTCGAGCTCGGCGGCGTGCGGGGCGGGGTCGGCCTCGGGGTCCCCGGCGAGGCGGTCGAGGGAGGCCGCGGTGGCCGCGCGTACGCAGTGCAGGGCGCGCTGGATCCAGGCGTCGTTGGCGCCGTGGGTGGTCACGGGGAGGATCAGCACCACGGCGAGGGCCGCGCCGAGGGCGCCGACGGCGGTCTCCTCGAAGCGCAGGAGCAGCAGTCCGGGGTGCAGCACGCCGAGGAGGCCGTAGAGCAGCCCGGCCATGACGGTGACGAAGAACATCATCCAGGAGTACGAGGGCGCCGCCGTGTAGAAGATCCCGAACACGCAGACGGCCACGAGCGCGGCGGTGGGCGCGGGCGCGCCGTGCAGGGGTACGGCGATCAGCAGGCCGGCGGCGATGCCGACGACGGTGCCCAGGACCCGGCGGAAGCCGCGGACCAGGGTCTCGCCGCGCGAGGCGGTGTTGACGAAGATCCACCAGGCGGTGCCGACGGCCCAGTACCAGCGGTCCTCGGACAGCACCTGGCCGATGGCGAGGGCGAAGGCGCAGGCGGCGGTGGCCTGGAAGGCCTGGCGGGTGGTGGCCCGGGCCAGGCCGCTGCCGGGCAGGGGCGGCGGCGCGGGGGCCGGGGGCGTACGGCGCTCGATGGGCCACAGCACGAAGCGCACGGCCCCGGCCGACAGCAGCGCCAGGGCGACGGCGGCGAACAGCTCGGGCAGCTGGGCGGGCCGGGCGTGCAGGAACTGGGTGACGAAGAACATCATGAAGCCGAAGATGCCGAGGGCGTGACCGCGCGGCCCCCAGCGGCGTGCGTAGACCCCGGCGAAGACGACGGCGAGGAAGGCCGCGTCGCGGGCGGGCGGCATCCCGTGCAGTCCGGTGGCCAGCACCAGGACGGGGAAGCCGGTCGCGGGCAGCAGGGCGGTGGTCACCCGCTGGGCGCGGACGTCCGCGTCGAGGACGGTGAACAGCGCGAGCAGCGCCGCGAGGCCGCCGGTGATGGAGGCGGTGAGCGAGAGCCCCGCCAGTTCGGCGACGGCGACGGCGAGCCCGGTGCCGATCACCGCCCGGAGCGAGTTCCGCAGTCTGGTGCGCCCCGGATCCGGAGCCACGAACATCCTCTTCATGGCGGTGTGCCGCCCCCCTCGGAGTGAAGCGCGCCGGCCCGGCGTCCGCCCGGGGGTGGTGGGCGGCGGACGGGCACGGCGAAGGCACCGCGCTCCGGACCGGCCTCGTTGCCGTCCGGCGCTGCGCGGCGCCGAAAGTAATTGGATATGACACAGATAAGCATCCGCAGGGGCATTGGCTCAAGCGACGTCCGTCACGCTGGACCGTTGGCACAGCCCCGAGGCGCCTTTTCCGGCCATCGGGAAGCCAACGGACCGGGCGGTCCCGGACCGGGTCGGGCGCCGGTCCGCCCGTCGCGCGCGGCGGGCGCGGCGAGCCCACGATGGAGGGGTGCGAGGCGATGCGGCTGACGTGCTCGTCGCGGGCGCGGGCCCGGTGGGGCTGACCGCGGCGGTGGAGCTGCGCAGGCGCGGGGTGGCCTGCCGGATCGTGGACCGGCTGCCTGCCCGGCTGCCGTACGCGAAGGCGGTGGGCGTCCAGCCGCGCACGCTGGAGGTCTGGGACCGGATGGGCGTGGTGCGGGAGGCCCTGGAGGCGGCGGTCCCGATGCGCGGGCAGCTGGTGTACGTCGACGGCGTCCGGCGGGAGCGGATGGAGCTGGTGCTGCCGCCCGAGGTGCCGTACGGGTTCGCCGCGCTCCCGCAGTACGAGACGGAGCGGATCCTGGAGGGGTTCCTGGCCCGGTTCGGGACCCGGATCGAGCGGGGCACGGAGCTGGTGTCCTTCGCCCGGGACGAGGGCGGGGTGACCTGCCGGCTCGTCGGCCCGGACGGCGGCGAGGAGCTGCGGACCCGGTTCCTGGTGGGCTGCGACGGGGCCCACAGCCTGGTCCGCAAGGGGTTGGGGCTGGGCTTCGGGGGCGGTGCCTTCCCCGAGGAGTACATGCTGGCGGACGTGTGCGTGGACTGGGACCTGCCGTACGGGTACGGCGTGCGGTCCACGCACCTGGGCGCCGACGGGAAGCCGGACGACCTGCTGGTGTGCATCCCGCTGCCGGGCCCCGGCCGGTACCGGATGTCGATGCTGGTGCCGCCGGAGCTGTCCTCTCCGTCGGTGGCCCCGGACGGGACCGCGCACGGGCTGGAGGGCGGCCGCGCCCCGGCGCTGTCCCACGTGCAGGCCGTCCTGGACCGGCTGTCGCCGCAGCCCGTGACCGCGTCCGGCATGCGCTGGTCCTCGGTCTTCCGGATCAGCCACCGGATCGTGGACCGGTACTCCGAGGGGCGGGTCTTCGTCGCCGGGGACGCGGCCCACGTCCATCCGCCGACCGGCGCCCAGGGCATGAACACCGGTATCCAGGACGCCTGGAACCTGGCGTGGAAGCTCGCCCTCGCGGTCGCCGGGGGCGCGCACCCCCGGCTGCTGGACAGCTACGACGCCGAGCGCCGGCCGGTCGGCGAGGAGGTCGTCGGGCGGACGGTCCGGCACGCCACCCGGGGCTTCGCGGCCGATCCGGCGGACCCCGCCGCCTTCGTGCTGCGGGAGGCTCAGCTGCTGGTCGGCTACCCGGACAGCCCGGTGGTCCGGTGGGAGGACGACCGGGCGCCCCGGGGGCCGCGGCCCGGCGAGCGGGCCCCGGACTGCGGGGGGCTGACGGGGGAGGTCGCGCGGTTCCCGCTGCGACTGTTCGACCTGCTGCGGGACCGCGAGCACGTGCTGCTGCTCCACACGGACGGCGCACCGGGCCCGTACGTCCCCGCACTCGCCGCGTTGGCGGACGGGTTGCCGGCGGGGCGGCTCACGGCGTACGCGGTCCTCTCCGAGGGCGGGACCGCGCCCGCCGGGGCTGCGTGGCCGGTGTACCGCGACGCGCGGGGCGAGTTCGCCCGGCTGTACGGGGTGCGGGGGCCGACGGCCTTCGTGGTGCGGCCCGACGGGTACCTCGGGGCCCGGCTCTGCCCGCCGACGGCGGAGGGGCTGGCCGGGTACCTCGCGGGGGTGTTCCGGGACTGAGTCCCGGCCGGGTCAGGGGCCGTCCTCGGTCGGTACGCACAGCACCGGGACGGGCGAGAGGTGCAGCAGCTTGTGCGGGGTGGAGCCGAGCAGGGCGCCCCGGATCGGGCTGTCGCCCCAGCTGCCGACGATGATGACCCGCGCGTGGTGGCGTTCGGCGGCGGCGAGCAGGGCCTGGGCCGGCTTGTCGTCCACCACCTCCACCGTCGAGGGGACACCGGCCTCGTCGGCGGCCTCGACGGCCCGGGCGAGCGCGGTGCGGCCGGCCTGGAGGACGGCCTCGCGGTGGGCGCGGTACTCCTCCCCGGTGGCTCCGGGGGCGGCGGCCCCATAGACGAGGACGAGGGGCTCCCCGAAGGCGGTGGCCACCTCCAGCGCCACCCGCAGGGCCCGCTCGGCGCCGGGGGACTCGTCGTATCCAAGGACCACGGACATCCGGCCTCCTCAGACCTTCCCGCCGCGCACGAGGGCCGGGTCGACCACGCCGCGGCGCTCCTGCCAGAACCTGCCGTCGCGGACCCGCCAGAAGCACATGAGGAGCACGCCGAGGGCCGCGATGCCGATCCCGATCACCAGCGGCGGGCCGAGGCCGAACCAGGAGGTCCCTCCGGCGGAGTTGCGGGGGTCGGACATGTCGACGACGGACTCCACCAGCAGCCAGGCCAGCAGTCCGGCGCCGACCAGCGGGCCGACGCCGATGAGGAAGAAGTTGTGCGCGTTCTCCAGCAGGTGGCGGCGGTAGTAGACGGCGCACGCCACGCCGGTGAGCGCGTAGTAGAAGGCGATCAGCAGGGAGAGCGCGGTGAGGGAGTCCAGAAGGGCGTTCTCGCTGATCTGGTTGACGATCAGGTACCAGGCGATGGCGATGCCGGCCACCCACCAGGTGCTGACCTCGGGGGTGTGGAAGCGGGGGTGGATGTGGGCGAGGTGCGGGGGCAGGGCGTGCCGGCGGGCCATGGACAGGGCGGTCCGGGAGGCGGGGATGATCGTCGTCTGGGTGGAGGCGAGGGCGGAGGTGCAGACGGCGAGGAGCACCATCCAGTCCCAGCCGCCCATCACCTCGTGCGCGAGTACGGCGAAGATCGCCTCCTCCTCGCCGGCGTTCTTCGCGAGGAACTCGGTCCCGGCGTAGGCGACGATGGCGAAGCCGACGGACAGGTAGGTGACCAGCAGGACCAGGGTGGACCAGATGCCCGCCTTGCCGGGGGCGGTGGCGGAGTCCTCGACCTCTTCGGTGAGGTTCACCGCGGATTCCCAGCCCCAGTAGATGAACACGCCGAGCAGGAGTCCGCCGGTGAGGGCGGCGCCGCCGGCGCCGAAGGGATTGAGCCAGGAAAGTGAGGGTTCGATCTCGTCGAGGGTGCTGGTGCCCGCGTACACGCGGTAGATGGCGACGACGGCGAAGACCAGCAGGAAGAAGACCTGGGCGAGGATCAGGACGTCCTGGAGGTGGGCGGAGAGCTCGGTGCCGATGACGCAGACGGCGGTCATGGCGAGGATGACGACGACGGTGAGCGTCTGGCGGACCACCTGGTTGGCGGCCCAGTCGTCGAGCCCGGCCGCGAGCAGGCCGAAGTGGACGGCGACGTCGGCGAGGGAGCCGATGACGAGCACCCCGGTCATGGTGATGGCCCAGCCGCCCAGCCAGCCCGCCCAGGGGCCCATGGCCCGGGTCACCCAGGAGAAGGTGGTGCCGCAGTCCTGGTCGACCTTGTTGAGGTAGTAGAAGGCGGCGGCGATGAGGAGCATCGGCACGAAGGAGGCCAGCATCACGCCGGGGGCGTAGATGCCGGCCAGGGCCACGATCGGGCCGATGACGGCGGCCAGGGAGTAGGCGGGCGACGTGGAGTTGAGGCCGATGACGAGCGCGTCGAGGAAGCCGATCGCGTTGGCCTTGAGGCCTTCCTCGGGGCCGGCGTCCCCGATGGTGCTGCCCGCCTCGGCGCGGTCGCCGTCGTTCATGTACGCATCGTCACGCACGGGACGGCCGCGCGCGAGGCGGGCGGGGCACACGGGGCGGGGCGGGGCGGGCTACTCGGTGCCGGGGGTCTTGCGGGTGGTGACGTTCATCCGGTTCCAGGTGTTCACGGTGAGGACGAGCGCGATCAGCTGGGCCGGTTCCTCCTCGCCGAAGTGCCGTGCGGCCTCGTCGCCCGCTACGACCGCCAGCCGGTCGGTGCCGTGCAGGGCCTGGACCCGGAGCGGATCGCGTACGTCGGCTCCGTCAGCAAGAGCCTGTCGCCGGCGCTGCGGACGGGCTGGATGGTGCTGCCGGGCCGGCTGGTGGACGAGGTGCTGGAGGCGAAGGGGCCGCGCGAGATGTGGTCCGGGGTGACGGACCAGCTCACCCTGGCCGAGTTCCTCTCCTCGGGCGGCTACGACCGCCACCTGCGCCGGAGGCGCCAGGTCTACCGGCGCCGCCGGGACCTGCTGGCGGCGCGGCTGGCGGCCGAGGCCCCGCACGTCCGGGTCAGCGGGGTCGCCGCCCGGCTGCACGCGGTGCTGGAGCTGCCGCCCGGCACCGAGGCGGCCGCCCTGCGCGCGGCCCGGCGGGCGGGGCTGGCCCTGGACGGGCTGGGCCCGTACCCGCACCCGGACAGCTCCATGGCCCCGCGGGACGGCCTGGTGCTGGGCTACGGCACGCCGCCCGAGCACGCCTTCCCGGCGGCGCTGGACGCCCTGTGCCTGGCCCTGCCGGACCCGCCGCGGGCGGGGCAGGACCCGGCCTGAGGGCAGGTCAGGGGCGGGTGTTCCAGCCCGCGATGACGGGGAGTCCGTGCTCGGTGGAGAGCACGCTGACCGTGCCGGTGCGCAGCAGGAAGAGCCGGCCATCCTGCGGGGGCAGGCCGAGGTAGCGGGCGGTCAGGACGCGCAGGAAGTGGCCGTGGGCGACGAGCACGACGTCGCCCCGGCCGGCCTCGAGGGTCCGGGCGGCGCGGGCGAGGACCCGGTCGGCGCGCACCCCGACCTGGGCGGCCTGCTCTCCGGGGTGCTGCGCGTCGCCCGGGGGGACGCCGTCGGTCCACAGCGACCAGTCGGGCCGGGTGCGCTGGATCTCGGCGGTGGTGACGCCCTCGTAGCCGCCGTAGTCCCATTCGTGGAGGTCGGGTTCGGGGATCCCGCCGGTGAGCCCGGCGAGTTCGGCCGAGGCGACGGCCCGGCTCAGCGGGCTGGTCAGCACCAGGGCGGGTTCGCGGTCGCGGAAGAAGGGGGCCAGCGAGAGGGCCTCGTCGGCACCCCGCGCGGTCAGCGGCACGTCGGTCAGCCCCGTGTGGCGCCCGTTCGCGCTCCAGGCCGTCTCGCCGTGCCTCACCAGTAGCAGTTCGCTCATGCCCGGACCCTATGGCGGTCGGCTCGTGCCCGGCATGTCGGGCCGCCGGAGCCGGGCGGGCGTGTCACTGTCGGGCGTCATGGACGTGCGTGAGTGCAGGCGGCTGACCGTCCTGCTGCTGGTGCTGACGTGGGTGACCGGGCTGATCGAGGCCGTGAGCCTGCTGGCCCTGGGACCGGTGTTCACCGCGATGCAGACCGGCAACGTGCTGTTCCTCGCCTTCGGCACGGCCCACGAGGGCGGTCTGCCCGCACTGGCCTCGGGGGTGTCGCTGCTGTCGTTCGCGGTCGGCGCGGTGTGCGCGGCCCGGCTGGAGGGGGCCGCGCAGGACCGGGGGCGGCACTGGTTCGTGATCGGCCTGGCGGTGGAGGCGGCCCTGCTGCTGGCTGCCGCCTGCGCCGGATGGGGTGTGCCGCCCCGGTACGGGAACCCGGCCGCGCGGCACCTGGTGACGGCCGCCCTCCTCGCGGTGGCGATGGGCTTCCGCAACGTGACCAGCATGCGGGTCAACCTGCCGGGGGTGCCGACCACCCTGGTCACCCGGTCGATGACGGCCTTCCTGGGCGGATCCGCGCTCGGGCACGACAGTGCCTTCGGATACGGCACGGGGGCGTGGGGGCGGCGCGCGTGGGCGGTCGCCGCCATGTTCACGGGCGGGCTGACCGGGGCCCTGCTGGTGCGGGCCGGGCTGACGGTGAACTGGCTGCTGCTGCCCGCGGCCGCGGTGGTGGGCGCGGTCGCCGTGTCCTACCTGCGGCAGCCGGCGCTGCGCCGCGGCACCTGCTGATCGGGGGCGCGGGCGGCCCGGGCGGGGCCGGGGGCGCGGGCGGCTCTGCGGAGCCGGGGGCGCGGGGCTGAATCGATGCGGAAACGGTGCAAGTGGATCACCGGGCGCCGTCTCGGGAGGCTCGTCCCATGGACACCGTTCCCCCGCAGGGCTCCCGCCCGCAGGACGACGACCCCGTCGGCGCAGCCTACCCCGCCGTGGAGTCCGGGTTCGCGGCCGGCGACGAGGCCAGCACGGAGGCCGTATACCGGCGCTGGCGGCCCATGGTGCACGCCCTGGCCCTGCGCGCGCTGGGCGATCCGCGCGAGGCCGAGGACGTCACCCAGCAGGTGTTCCTCGCCGCCTGGCGCGGCCGGGCCGGGTACCGTCCGGGGCCCGGCGGGCTCGGGGCCTGGCTGACCGGCATCACCCGGCACAAGGTGGCCGACGCCCTGGAGGCCCGCCGGCGGCTGGCCCGGGTGGTGCTGGCCGCCGCGCAGCGCGCCGGGGAGCCGCGCACGGTGACGCAGGTGCCGCCGCCGGAGCAGGCCCTGGACCGGGTGCTGGTCCTCGGAGAGCTGGCCCGGCTGCCGCGGGCCCAGCGGCACGTGCTCTGCCTGGCCTTCTACGCCGATCTGAGCCAGAGCCAGATCTCGGAGCGCACCGGCCTGCCGCTGGGCACCGTCAAGAGCCACATGCGGCGGGCCCTGCGTGCCCTGCGGCAGTCGCTGGAGCCTGCGCCGCCACCAGTTCCGCGATGACGCCGAGGCCGGAGCGCAGCCCGAACAGCCGCCCGGTGCCGGGTGCTTGGGACTCCGGGCCCCAGCCGGGTCCGGCGAGCAGGAGCGCCGACCGTCCGCGGGCACCGCGCAGCCCCCACTCGATGCCGGCGACCGAGCGGGCCAGGGCCCGGTCCGCGGTGGTGCGGGAGTGCGCCCAGAGCACGGCGGCACGGGGACCCGTACGCCGTACCGCGTCGCACAGCGCTCCGGCGGGCAGGGCGGCGCCGAACATCCGTACCGGCACGCCCCGTTCGCCGAGGGCGGCCGCCAGGGCCTCGATGGGCAGGCTGTGCAGCTCCCCGGGCGCGCACGCGAGGAGCACGGGGGGTACCCGCGCCTGGTCCCGGGCGGGGCGGATCCGGTGCAGGGCGGCGGAGATCTGCCAGGACAGCAGGTGCTCCACCTCGACGTAACGCTCCCCCGCCGAGGCCCACTTGCGGCCGACCGCGTGCAGGGTCGGTGCGATGACCTCCTCCCAGGCCGCGACCAGGCCGTGTTCCGCGAGGGCGGTCTCCAGCAGGTCGGCCACCGCGGGCTGGTCCAGGCGTACGGCGGCCCGTGCGAGCCCCCGTCCCTCCGGGCGCGCCTCCCCGAGCGGGAGTGCGCCGGGCCCGCCCGGCACCACGGCCGCCGCCCTCCCGCCGGCGCGGGCGGCGGGAGCCTCGCCGAGCGCGGCCCGGGCCGCCTCGGACGGGGGCACGCCCCGCGCGGTGAGCCGGCACATCTCCTCCAGGCGGGCGATGTCCCGGGGTGTCCAGCGGCGGTGCCGGCCGTCCTCGCGGTGCGCCGGGCCGATGGCGTAGCGGCGCTCCCAGGAGCGCAGCGTGGTCGGGGAGACCCCGAGGCGGCGGGCTACGGCACCGGTGCTCAGGGCGGGTTCGGGGTCCACCGGCCTACGGTACGCCGCCGGGCGCGGCGCCGGGCCGCGCCCGGCGGAAGCGGCCGAGCGCGTCGGCGAGTTCGACCAGCGGCGGCGGGTAGTCGTAGCGGGCCCGCTCGGCCTCGGGCAGCCGCCAGGGCTCGTGGACCCGGGGCGCGGGGAGTCCGGCCAGCTCGGGCACCCAGCGGTGGACGTAGCGGCCCTCGGGGTCGTACTTGATGCCCTGCCGGACGGGGTTGAGGACGCGGTTGGGGCGGGTGTCGGTGCCGGTGCCGGCGACCCATTGCCAGTTGAGCTGGTTGTTGGCGACGTCGCCGTCCACGAGGAGGTCGAGGAAGTGGCGCGCCCCGGTGCGCCAGTCGGCGTAGAGGGTCTTGGCGAGGAAGCTGGCGACCAGCAGGCGGCCGCGGTTGTGGATCCAGCCCTCGTGGCGCAGCTGGCGCATGGCGGCGTCGACGACCGGGTAGCCGGTGCGGCCGTCCTTCCAGGCCTGGACCTCCTCCTCGGCGGCGGGGCCGGTGCGCCAGTGGTCGTGGCGGGTGCGGTAGTCCTCGGAGGCGGCGGCGGGGCGGGCGGCGAGGACCTGGTGGTGGAAGTCGCGCCAGCACAGCTGCCGGACGAAGGCCTCGGCCCCGGCGCCGCCCGCCGCGGCGGAGCGCTGGACGGCTTCGGCGGGCGAGAGGGTGCCGAAGTGCAGGTGCGGGGAGAGCCGGGAGGTGGCGTCGGCGGCGAGGTCGTCGTGGACGTCCTCGTAGTGGGTGATGCCGGAGCGCAGCCAGTTGGTCAGCAGCCGCCGCGCCTCGCGTTCGCCGCCGCGGGCGAGGCCCGGGGAGGTTCCGGTGACGTCCTCGCGGCGGGGCAGCTCCTCGGAGCCGATCTCCTCGGGGACGCGTACGCGGCGCGGGGCGGCGACCACGGTCCGCTGGGGCAGTTCGGTCCAGCGGCGCAGGTAGGGGGTGAAGACGGCGAAGTGGTCGGCGCCCGAGCCGGCGGGCAGGACCGCGCCGGGGGCGACCGCCGTGACCACCGTGTCGTGGGTGTAGAGCCGGCGGCCCTGTGCCTCCAGGGCCTCGCGCAGCCGCTCCTCGCGGGTCTGGGCGTAGCCGCTGACGCCCGCGGCCATGTGCACCTCGTCGGCGTCGGCCTCCTGGACGAGCGCGCACACCTCGGCGACCGCGTCCCCGGAGCGCAGTACGAGGCGGCCGCCGCGCTCGCGCAGGCCCGCGTCGAGGTCGGCGAGGCAGTCGGCGAGGAAGGCCAGCCGGTTGGGCGCGGCGAAGCCGGAGTCCCCGATGGCCCGGTCGCGGACGAAGAGCGGGACGATCCGGTCGCAGGAGGAGAGGGCGGCGCGCAGCGGCGGATGGTCGTGCAGGCGCAGGTCGGAGGTGTACAGGACCACTGCGGTGTTCATGCGCTCGGCTCCGTGTCGGGGGCTGTGGGCGGCGGCTGTCACCCTGCTCTCCCTGTTCTTCGGCAGCGGGGGCGCGATCGGATGCGGTCGCCCGGCGGCGGGATGATCCGGGCCATTGGTACAGTCCAGACATGGCGGTGGACGAGCTCGACACCCGGATCCTGCGCCTGCTGATCGAGCAGCCGCGCACCAGCGTCCGTGAGTACGCCCGGATCCTCGGCGTGGCCCGCGGCACCCTCCAGGCCCGGCTGGACCGGCTGGAGCGGACCGGGGTGATCACCGGTTCCGGGCCGGTCCTCTCCCCCGCCGCGCTGGGGCATCCGGTGCTGGCGTTCGTGCACATCGAGGTCACCCAGGGGCACCTGGACGAGGTCGGGGACGCCCTGGCGACCGTGCCGGAGATCGTCGAGGCCTTCTCCATCACCGGCGGCGGGGACCTGCTGACCCGGGTGGTGGCCCGGGACGCCGGGCATCTGGAGGACGTCATCCAGCGGCTGATCCGGCTTCCGGGGGTGGTCCGCACGCGGACGGAGGTCGCGCTGCGCGAGCGGGTCGCACACCGACTGCTGCCGCTGGTGGAGTCCGTGGGCCGGGCGGCTCACAAACCCTGACAGGATGGCTGGGACAGGTACACGACCGGCAGGACGGGCACAACGGATGATCTCCGTCATATTCGATCTCGACGGCACCCTCGTGGACAGCGAGCCGAACTACTACGAGTCGGGCCGCCTCACCCTGGAGCGGCACGGCGTCCCCGATTTCACCTGGGAGCAGCACTCCCGCTTCATCGGCATCGGCACCCTGGAGACCCTGGAGGTCCTCAAGGACCGCTACGGCCTGCGGCCCCCGGTCGAACAGCTGTTGGCGGAGCAGAACGCCGCCTACCTGGAGCTGGCCCGCACCCGTACGGAGGCCTTCCCCCGGATGCGGACCTTCGTGGAACGGCTGCACGCGCGGGGCGTGCCGATGGCGGTGGCCTCCGGGTCCTCGCGGGAGGCGATCGAGGCCGTGCTGGAGGGCACCGGGCTGGCCGCGCTGCTGACCACGGTCGTCTCCGCCGAGGAGGTCGATCGGGGCAAGCCCGCGCCGGACGTGTTCCTGGAGGCGGCCCGCCGGCTCGGCGCCCGGCCCGCCGACTGCGTGGTGGTCGAGGACGCGGCGCCCGGTGCGCTGGCCGCGCGGGCCGCCGGGATGGCCTGCCTGGCGGTCCCGTACGTGGCGGAGAGCGCCGGCGATCCGGCGTTCGCGGCGGCGGGGCTGCTCTTCGCGGGCGGGCAGCGGGAGTTCGACGCGGACGCCGCCGAGGAGTGGCTGTTCGCGGGCGGGGCCGCACGCGCCTGACGGCGGCGGGGGGCGCCTTCGCCGGCGCCCCCCCGCTCGCGCTCCCGGTCCCGGTCCTGGCCCCGGTCGCGCCCGTGCTCCCAGCCCCGGTCCTGGTCAGCGCACCACGCGCGGCAGCCGCAGGGCGAGGACCGTCGTCACGGCGATCAGGCCCAGCTGGACCAGCAGGGTCACGGCGAGGGCGTCCCGCATCCCGAGCGGCGCGACCAGCGCCAGGAACAGGCTGCCGATGGTCGCCACGCCCAGGGCCAGCGAGGACTGCTGCGTGGTGATCATGACCCCGCTGCCGACGCCCGCCCGGTCCGCCGGGACGTCCGAGAGCATCAGCCGCATCAGCACCGGCTGCTGGAGGCCCTGGCCCAGACCCGCGACGGCGACGCCCGGAGCCAGCCCGGCGATGCCGAGGTCCGGCCAGCCGTACCGGACGGCCGCCAGGACGAGCGCGATGCCGAGGGCCTGGACCAGCCCGCCGGCGGTGACGACCCGGCTGCCGAACCTGCCGACCAGCCGGGGCCCGGCGAGGGAGGCGCCGAAGTAGCCGAGGGCCATCGGCACCAGTGCGGCCCCCGCCTCCACCGGCCCCATCCGCAGGCCCTGCTGGAGGGCGACGGCGACCACGAACATGAAGCCGCTGAAGCCGACCGAGAACGGCGCCAGCATCACCAGCCCGCGCCGCAGCGACACCAGCCGCAGCAGGCTCGGCGGCACCAGCGGGGTACGGCCGAGCCGGTCGGCGCGGCGCTCCGTCAGGTAGAAGGCCAGGGCCGCGAAGGGGGACACGGCCAGCGCCGCCCAGGTCCACAGCGGCCAGCCCGCCGCCCGCCCCTCGGTCAGCGGCAGCAGCAGGGAGACCAGGGTGAGGCCGAGCAGCAGCGTCCCGGGGACGTCCACGGACGCCGGGCGGTCCGAGCGGGTCTCCGGGACGGCCCGGACCGCGAGCACCAGCCCCGCGACGACCACGGGCACGTTGACGAGGAACACCGAACGCCAGCCGGAACCGGCCACGTCGGCGGCGACCAGCACCCCGCCGAGGATCTGCCCGGCGACCATGGACAGGCCGCCGGTGGCCCCGTACAGGCTCATCGCACGGGCCCGGCGCGGACCCTGGGTGGTGGCCTGGATGGTGGCCAGCACCTGGGGCAGCATCAGCGCGGCCGCCGCACCCTGCGCCACCCGCGCTCCGACCAGGGCCCAGGCGGTGGGGGCCAGGCCGCAGGCCAGGGAGGTCACCCCGAAGGCGGCCATCCCGATGACGAAGAGCCTCCGCCGTCCGACGGTGTCGCCGATCCGCCCGCCCAGCACCAGCAGCACCGCGTACGAGACCCCGTAGCCGCCGACGACCAGTTCCAGCACGGCCGGACCGGCGGCGAGGTCGGCGTCGATGGCGGGCAGCGCCACGTTGACGATGAAGAAGTCGATCAGGGGGAGGGCCGCGCCCAGCAGCACCGTGAACAACCCGAGCGGGGTGAGGACGGCGGGTGCCTCGGCGGTGGCCGGGACGGCGGGGGGCACCGCGGTGACGGACGGGGACGGGTGGGTCGTGCGTACGGTTGTTTCACTCACGGAAGGAACGATCCGCCGCCGCTCAGACTGGTACCAGAGTCTCTTCATCCTGGTACCAGGAGTACCTGGCAACAGGATGAGCGGTGCCGCATCCTGGTGCGATGACCACCGTTGCACCCGAGAGCGACCTGCGCCGTCACGAGCTCGCCGACTTCCTGCGCAGCCGCCGCGAGCGGATCACCCCCGAGCGGGTCGGGCTGGTCCGGGGTCCGCGCCGGCGCACCCCGGGGCTGCGCCGCGAGGAGGTCGCGCAGCTCTCCGCCGTCGGCGTCACCTGGTACACCTGGCTGGAACAGGCCCGCGAGATCCAGGTGTCCCCCCAGGTGCTGGACGCGCTGGCACGGGCCCTGCTGCTGGACTCCAGCGAGCGGGCGCACCTGTTCGCGCTGGCGGGCAGCACCGACCCGGCGCCGAACACCCGCTGCCCGAGCGTGACTCCGGCCCTGCGGGCCATGCTGGACCAGCTGGACCCGATCCCGGCGTGCGTGCAGAACAGCCGGTACGACATCCTCGCCTACAACAGCACCTACGCCCGGCTGCTGTGCGACCTGGACGCGCTGGCGCCCGAGGACCGCAACTGCATGTGGCTGGCGTTCACCAACGCCGACTGGCAGGCCTCCCTCGTCGACACACCGGGCGTGAACCGGCTGCTCGCCGCCAAGTTCCGGGCCTCCATGGCCGGACACCTGGCCGAACCCGCGTGGAAGACCCTGCTGGCCCGGCTGGAGGCGGCCTCGCCGGAGTTCCGGGAGATCTGGGCCCGGCACGAGGTGGTCACGGCCGGCGGCAACACCAAGTACGTCCGCAACGCCCACGTGGGGCCGCTGCGCCTGGAACACACGAGCCTGTGGCTGGGCCCGGCCTCGGGGGCGCGGCTGACGACCTTCGTCCCGCTGGACGAGGAGTCCCGCCGGGGCCTGGAGCGGCTCCGGGCCCTGTCCCCCGTCGCCGCCTGACCGGCACCGGCACCGGGGCCGGTGGCTCAGGCCAGCGCCGCCGCGATCGCCCCGCCGGTCTCCCGGGCCGTCAGGTAGGGCCGTACGTCGTGCGCCCTGGCCCCGTTGTGCACCGCCACGTCCCGCACCCGGTCCCCGAACAGCGGCGCCAGCCCCTTGGCCAGCGCCACCAGGTCACCCCGGTCGGCGATGTTCACCCACTGCCGCACGGGCGCGGGCCAGCGGCCGCGCCCCGCGTGCGGGGGTGGCACGAGCCGGTCGAAGACCAGGTTGCGCACCCCGAGCGGGGACCCCAGGGTCACCAGCACCACGTCCGGCCGGTCGGGGGACGCGCACAGGACCTCGTACGCGACGACCGAGCCGAGCGAGTGGGCGACGACCACCCGGGTCCGGTCGGTCAGGGCCCCCTCCAACCGCCCGCGGACCGCGGCCCGGATACGGGGCTCGGTGAAGTACCGCCTCACCTGCCGGGCCGCGCCGATCATCAGCCGCTCCCCCGCCCCGGCGAAGAACGCCGAGTGCCCGAGCGCGTCCAGCGCCCGCTGCACCGGGTACGGGGTCCGCAGCCGGACCCGGTCCTGCGGCCCGGGCAGCCGGGGGTCGATCCGGGCGGCGTACTCCCACCACTGGAGCAGGAGTTCCTCCTCCAGCCCCTCCTCCACGTCGGAGGCGTCGAGCTCGGGCGTCCCGGTGCCGCGGTGCCCGGCCTGGCGGAAGAGGTCCCCGTAGAAGGCCATCCCGACCTCGTCCCGCGCGGGCGCCTCCCCGCCGGCGAGGGCGAGCCCGTCGCAGAGCGCGGGGTACCACTCGGCGAGCAGCGACTCGGGGCCCACCACCTCCTGCGCGATGCCGTGCACGAACACGATCCGGCTCACGGGCGCACCTCCGCCAGGGTGAGGGCGACGGCGCCCATGTCGGTGGCCACGCAGATGTGGCCCTCACGGTCGATGGAGAAGCCGTTGATGGTGCTGCCGATGTTGATCTCGGAGGTCCAGGTGAAGGTGTTCATCCGGCCGACGCGCAGCAGCCCGTGCCGGTCGGCGGCGACGACGGTGGGGACGCCGCGGACTTCGGCGATCCGGATCTCCCTGACGCCCGAGGCGAAGCGCGGGAACTCCCCCACAACCGCCCGGTCGGCGTCCACCGCGCGGACGTGGAGGTGTCCGTCGCCCGATCCGACGACGGCAAGGTCGGCGCCATCGAGCCGGACCAGCTCCAGGGCGGTCGCGCCCAGGGCGAATCCGGTCAGGGGATCACCCACGAGGCTTCCCGTCCCCAGGTTCCAGAGTCCGACGGTGCCGTCGTGCGAGGCGCTCACCAGGGTGTGGACCCCGTCGACGACCAGGTCGCGCAGGGCCGTCACCGGCCCCATGTGATGTGCCATCGGGCGGCAGAACGCCGCCTGGGTTTCCAGGTCCCAGGCCTCCAGGACGTATTCGGAGGTCGCCGACACGACGACCCGCCGGTCACCCGACCGGCAGACGCGGCTGATGCCACCGGTGCCGTAGCGCTTGGCCAGCTGCTGGCGGGTCGCCAGGTCCCATACCGAGGTCGCCGCCCAGCCGTCGCGCAGCACCAGGGTCCGGCCGGCTTCCTGCACCGTGGTGATCAACTGGTGGGAACCGTCGTGGGTCAGGTGCGGCGCCACCTGGCTGCCGTCGGTCAGATCGTGCTGGCGGACGACCCCGCTGCTGCTCCCGGTCACGACCATCGGACGGCCGTCGCGGCCCTCCACGATGTCGGCGGACACCATCCTCTTCGTGGTGCCGCACAACGGCTCGCCGATCACGTGGCGGCCCTTCAGGTCCCAGACGAGCACGTCCGGATTGCCCGTGGTCACGACGACCACCGAGCCGTCCACCCGTCCGAAGAGCGCGGGCGCGTGGGTGCTCTCGGGCTCCAGGCACCAGGTCGGTTCCGGCGGCGGGCCCGACGGGTCGCGGGGGGCCGCGCGCCAGATCCGCAGCTGGCCGCCGCCGCTCGCCGCGACAACGGAGTCGGCGCCCACCTGCACGAGGGTGGCGGCCAGTACCGTGCCGAGCGTCGGGAACGGTCCGGCCACCGTGGCGCCGCTGAGCACCTCCGAGACCTGCAGGTGCCCAGCTCCGGCAACGGTGACCACCACGGCCGTCCCCCGGTGGAAGGCCACTCCCTCGGCCCTGGCGAACGGGTCCGCGTCCCGCAGGTCGCGGTGGCCCGTGCAGCGGGCCTCGGGCCCGCCGCCTCCCCGGGTGATCCGCCAGGTGTACGCGTGGCCCAGGCCGGTGGAGACGGCGACTTCCAGGTCGCCCCCGTCCGACCGGACGGCGAGGTGCTCGATGTCGCCCACATGGCCCGCGAGCGGCCGGCCGAGCGCCGCGCCGGACTCCACGTCCCACAGTCGGACTGTGCCGTCCTCCCCAGCACTGGCCACGACCGGCCGGCCCGCCAGCGCACCGAACGCGATGCACATGACGGCGTTGGTGTGCCCCTCCAGTTCGACACAGTCGGTGCGGTCCTCGGTGCGGTTCCACAGCCGGACCACCGTGTCCGATCCGCCGGCGGCCACGGTCAACCGCCCCTTGACCACGGTGACGGCCACGGTCTTCACCTGGGTGGAATGCCCGCCGAAGACCGGGCCCAGCTGTTGGCGGGTCCGCAGGTCCCAGGCGCGGACGGCCCCGTCCTCCCCGCTCGTCACGACGACGGGGCGGCCCTCCCAGTCGCAGAAAGCGGTGGCCGCCATCGACCTGGTCAGGCCGTCGTCGGGGCGGTCCGCGGCCAGATCCCAGATCCGCGCGGTGTGGTCGGCGCCCACGGTGACGGCCAGGGCCGTGTCGTTGTGGACGGCGAGGGCCGCGGCGGTCATGGCCTCCACGTGGCCTCGCAACGGCTGGCCGAGCGGGCGCAGCGTCCGCAGGTCCCACAGCCGCGCCACACGACGGGCGCTGGTCAGCACGACGGGGCGGCCGGCGATGACACCGGTCACCACCGAACGCAGACCCGACAGCCTGTCGTCGGTGTGCGCCGGGACCGGTTCCCCGACCTGCCGCCGGTCGGCGAGGTCCCAGCAGCTGAGCACCCCTGACGATTCACCCACCAGGGCCAGCGAGCGCCCGTCCAGTGCGGCCGCGCACACCGCCCGCACGCCGCCGATGGAACCGACCAGTGGATGTCCGTCGAGCTTCGCGCTACCCCCGTCGAGCGCGTCGCGCACGTCCCACACGTGCACGGCCCGGTCATCGCCGCCGGTGAGCGCGACCGGCCGGCCGTCGATCCACCCAAGGTCGACGCCGCGTACTGAACTGCGGTGGGCGACGAGCGCCGCGCCCAGCTGGCGCCGGTCCACGAGGTCCCAGAGTCGCGCCGTGCCGTCGTCACTCCCGGTGAGGGCAAGGGGGCGGCCGTTCACCTCGCCGACCGCGATCGACAGGACCCGGTTGGTGTGCCCGGTAAGCGACTCCCCGTACTCCTGGCCGGCCGAGAGGTCCCAGATCCGGACGGTGCCGTCGTCCCCGCCGGTCAGGGCGATGGTGTAGTCGCCGAGTTCGCCGATGGCCAGGGCGTTGACGGCGATCCCGACCGGGAGCGGCTCACCGATGCGGCGCTGGGTCGTCAGGTCCCACACGCGTGCCGTCAGGTCGTCGCTGCCCGTCACCGCGACCGGACGGCCGTCGAGGGCACCCCCCGCGACGCAGTTGACCGTCCGTTCGTGACCGTTCAGCATGCGGTGGGCCCCGCTGTTCGACCACCAGGCCCAGGGGGTCGACCAGGGGCGGGCCACCGCGAGGTCGCCGACCCGGTCGGCGAGCCGGTCGGCCTTGCAGCACCGGGCCGACAGCTGGAGGTCCGCGGCCCGGTCCCCGAGCGGAGTGTCGGCGCTGAGCCGGTGGGCGATCCGCTCGTACGCGCCGCGCACCCCTGGAACGCCTTCGCCCTCCATCGCGGCGAACGCCCGGAGCAGCGTGAGCGGTTCACTGGCCAGCAGGAACCCGGGGTCCTCCATCAGCTCCGCAAGGCGCCCGGCCGCGACGGCGTGGGTGGCGAGGTGCTGGCGTACGTACGGCACGGCGGCGAACCAGTCGGGCTGCTGCGCCGCCGCCTGGGGCACGAGCCCCATGAGCGCGTCGACGAGGGCGTGCTGGATGTCGCGTGCCTTCTGGGCGGCCGTCGCGCGCAGGTGCTCGGCAAGGGCCTTGTGGTAGAGCCGGTACGCGGAGCGGCGGTCGTCGTCCACGACCTCCGCGATGTACGCGGCGGCCACGTCCAGGGCCCAGCTGACGTCCTCCTCCGAGCAGGGCACTCCGGAGATGGCGGAGCTCAGCCCGGTCCACACCCGGCCGCGGGGAAGGCCCTTGCCCTCCGAGAAGGCCAGCGCCAGGAGCATGCGGCGGACCCTCGGCTCGTCGGGGCCGAAGCGGGCCAGGTAGTCGTCGAAGGCGTCGCCCACCTCGCTGGGCAGGTTCTCCTTCCAGCCCGGTCGGCCGACGTCGATGGGCGCCACGTCGGACCGCAGGGTGCGGGCGGTCATCCGGGCGTAGAGGTAGACCCCCGCCGCCTTCTCGGCGACGCCGCGCGCCACGGTCCAGGCCAGGGCGCGACGGTCCCGGTACGGGGTGCGGACCTCCGGCTCCTCGGCCGCGAGCAGTACCCGGGCGACGTACGCGGTTACGTCCTCGGCCCCGGCCCGGTGATCGGGCCGGTCGAGGTCGACGCAGGTGAAGGTCGGACCGAGCGGGGTGACCAGTTCGCGTCGGGTTCCCACGAGGAGGCGTACACCCTGGATCTCGGCCATGGGGCGCAGCAGTTCGCGGGTGATGCGGCGGGGCTCGCCGTGGCCGCCGGCGTCGGCGGCGGTGTCGGATCCGGCCTCATCAACAGCGTCGACGACGATGACCAGCGGGGGGCCCTGGCGGCCGCGCCGGGTGAGTTCCTGGAGGAGAGCGGCCACGCCGTCGGCCTCGGTACCCAGGGCCGAAGCGATCCGTTCGACGACCTCCTCGAGGCGTTTGTGGCGGGCGTGGACGGCGGCGGTCACACAGCCTTCGGGGACGACGGTGGCCGGGTCGACGTCGCTGAGGTCGAGGCGGGCCCGGTAGGTGGGGTCGGAGAGGGCGACGATCCGGCCGAGTACAGCCGATTTGCCGCAGCCCGGGACACCGGTGACGACGCGGCCCCGGCCGTCGCCCTGCTCCGCCGTTGCCCAGTCGGCCAGTTCGGTCAGCACCTTCACCCGGCCGCTGAAGTAGAGGCCTTGTTCCGACTCGAACTCCACCCCGCGTGAACGGGGGCCGAAGTGCTCGGCGAGTTCCTTCACAGCGACGCGCCCCTGCACCTCCAGGTCGGTGCCGGTCGGGGGTAACTCCTCCCGGTATCCCGAGTTGGGAAGGAACGGGGCGAGGCCGGTGACCAGTGCGCTGGCCAGTTCGGCGCGCTGGCCCCGTCCCGCAAGGTCGAAGCGCTCGTTGACGGCCTTCACCAACTCGGTGAGGTCGAGGTACTGCTGGCGCTGTCCGGTTCGCTCCGTGGTGGTCTCGATCGCCGCGCCGAGCACGGAGACGAAGGCGCCGTCGAGGGCGAACTCCTTGCGCCGGGCGGAGGCGAGGAACCAGAGGCCGGCGGAGGCTCCGGCGGCGGTTCCCCGGTAGATGATCGTCTGGAGGGCGGCGGCGGAGGCCTCGGCGGTGCCGGCTCCGGCCGAGCAGGTGTCGAGGATCAGCAGGAGGTGGCGCAGTCCGCCCGTGCACAGGATGCGTACGAGGTCCTCGGTGGCCAGGGCGGTGGCGGCGAGGTCGGTGTCGCGGGTGTCCCAGCAGAGCAGGTAGTGCCGGTCCCGTTCCTCGACGGCACCGTGGCCGGCGAAGTAGACCACCACGACGTCGTCGCCCGAGAGCCCGGTGTCGGCGGACCAGTGGCTCAGCTTCTGGCGCAGCTGTTCGGCGCCGTCGTACTCGCCCAGCCCGGAGAGTGCGCGCTCGTAGCCGAAGTCCGCGAAGAGGTTGGTCATGGCGGCGATGTCGGAGGGGACCGATTCCAGCTGTTCCTCCTGGGGGAGGTGGCAGTACCTGCCGGTGCCCATGCCGATGAAGAAGCGCCGCCCCACCGAGCCCCCAAGAGTGCAAGCCGTCGTCGCCTGTGACGCAGCCGACTCTAGCGACGCTCCACCACGCCTCGCAGGGCTTCGGATCATCCGGGAAGATCCCCCGCACCCCGCCAGTTAGTAGAACCGTGAACGAAATGCTGAAGGACGCGGCGGACGTGGACGTGGTGGTCGTCGGGGCCGGGCAGGCGGGGCTTTCCAGTGCCTACCACCTGGCCCGGGCCGGGATCGGCCACGTCGTGCTGGACCACTCGCCGCGGCCCGGCGGGGCCTGGCAGTTCCGGTGGCCCTCGCTGACCTACGGCAAGGTGCACGGCATGCACGCGCTGCCCGGGATGGAGCTGGTCGGCGCCGATCCGCTGCGGCCCTCGTCCGAGGTGATCGGGGAGTACTTCGCGGCGTACGAGGAGCGGTTCCGGCTGCCGGTGCGGCGGCCCGTGGACGTGACGGCCGTGCGCGAGGGCGGCGGCGGGCGGCTGCTCGTGGAGTCGGCGTCCGGGAGCTGGTCGGCGCGGGCACTGGTCAACGCCACCGGGACCTGGGACCGGCCGTTCTGGCCGCGGTACCCGGGCCAGGAGCTGTTCCGGGGCCGCCAGCTGCACACCGCGGACTACCCCGGGCCCGGGGCGTTCGCCGGGGCCCGGGTGGTCGTGGTGGGCGGCGGCACCTCGGCGGTGCAGCACCTGCTGGAGGTCTCCGAGGTGGCGGCGGGGACGACCTGGGTCACCCGGCGGCCGCCCGTGTTCCGAGAGGGCGCCTTCGGGGAGGCGGAGGGCCGGGCGGCGGTGGCGCTGGTGGAGGAGCGGGTCCGGCGGGGGCTGCCGCCGCGGAGCGTGGTCAGCGTGACCGGGCTGGCCCTCACCGAGGCCGTGCGGGCGGGGCTGGACTCCGGGGTGCTGGAGCGGCTTCCCGTCTTCGACCGGATCACCCCGACCGGTGTGGCGTGGGCGGACGGGCGGAGCGTGGACGCCGACGTGATCCTGTGGGCCACCGGCTTCCGGGCGGCCGTCGACCACCTGGCCCCGCTGCGGCTGCGCGAGCCGGGCGGCGGGATCCGGCTGGAGGGGACCAGGGCGGTGCGCGACGAGCGTGTGCACCTGGTGGGCTACGGCCCGTCGGCCTCCACCATCGGCGCCAACCGGGCGGGGGGCGCGGCGGTGCGCGGGATACGCCGCCTGCTGGCCCGGGGGCCGGTGGCGGCTCAGCCCCCGGCCGGGGCCGGGCCGAAGGCGTCCAGCGGGAGCTCCCGGTCGGCGGAGCCGGCTTCGCGGGCCTCCACGGTCGCGTAGACGCGGACGACGCCGTCGCGGATGGCCAGCACCGGGTCCGTCCACGCCTCGGCGGGCCCGGGGACGAGTACGTGCGCCACGGCCCGCTCGGCGTCGTACACGAGGAGGGAGACGATCCTGTGGAGCCAGTCCCCGATGTCGCCGGGCTGCTGGAGCGGATGGTCCTCGGGGCCGTCGACGCGGATCACGTAGAAGCGGTCGTCCTGCCACCAGCCGCCGTCGTCCAGCCAGTGGCCCTCGCCGACGGGGACCCCGTCCACCCACATGCGGGCCGCGTCCGGGCCACCGCGGAGCAGGAGCACCGTGCTGTGCCGGTCGTCGTCGGTGAAGTGGACCCGGATCTCGTGCGAGGTGTAGCAGTCGGTGAAGCGGCCGCAGGCCCCGGGCACGGGTCCGGTCCCGCGGGGGGCGGGGCCGCCGGGCGGGGACGGGGCGGGGTCCTGGCCGCAGACCTCCGGGGCGCGGCAGCGCCGGTCGACCCGGCGGCTGCAGCCCAGACCCATGGCGGCGACGTCGCGCGGGGCGGCCCGGGACAGCAGCCGGGCGAGGCGTTCGCGGTAGGCGTCGGGGCCGACGAGGGCGGTGAGCTCGCGCTGCCGGTGCCACCACAGGAGCAGGTCGACGCCGTGAGGGGAGCGGGCGAGCCACTGCTGCCAGTCGGCGACGTCGCTGCCCCAGAGTTCCTCCAGGTGTGCGCGGGCGGCTGTCGTCTCCGGGGTCCCGTCCGCTTCCTCCGCCCGGGGTGCGGTGCCGTCCGACGGGGTCGGCGCGGCCGCGCGGGTCCTCGTACGACGTGTCCACCATGGCCGTCCCATTGCTCCGCCGCCCCCCGTCCGCGCGTCCGCCAGGCGGCCGATGGTAGGCGGGGCGCGGGGCGGGCGCCTGCTCATTTCGCGGCGGGGGGCTTCGCGGGAGGTCCGGAGGGGGCCTTCGCGGAAGGTCCGGCGGCGGCGCGCAGCCGGTTGAACTCGGCGACGTGCTTCTTGTGTTCTTCGTAGGTCGCCGAGAAGCGGGTGTCGCCGGGTTTGACGGTGACGAAGAACAGCCAGTCGCCGGGCGTCGGCGCGACCGCGGCGGCCATGGCCCGCAGGCCCGGGCTGTCGATGGGGGTGGGTGGCAGGCCCTGGCGGGCATAGGTGTTGAAGGGGTGGTCGATGCGGGTGTCGCCGAGGGTGGTGTCCACGGTGTTGCGGCCCAGAGCGTAGTTGATGGTGGAGTCCATCTGGAGCGGCATCGACTTGGCCAGCCGGTTGTGCACCACCCGGGAGACCTTGCCCATGTCGGCCGGGTTGTCGGCCTCCGCCTCGATGACGCTGGCGAGGGTGGCCGTCTGGTACGGGGTCATCCCGTGTGCCTTGCCGCCGTCGGCGACGGCCTTGGTGGCGAGCTTCCGGTTGGCCGTGCGGACCATGAAGGAGAGCAGCGCGGCCGGGGTGGAGTCCTTGGTGACCGGGTAGGTCGCCGGGAAGAGGTAGCCCTCCGGGTTGCCCTTGGCCTCCGCCGGCAGGTCCAGGGCCGCCGTGGCGGCGGCCGATTCGGTGGTGCCGGCGGGGAGCCGCAGTTCGCGGTCGACGGCGGCGTAGACCTGTGCGGCCCGCCATCCTTCGGGGATCAGCAACTGGCGCGGCTTCTCGGGCGCTTCCTCCCGGGGCAGCAGGGGTTCGACCACCACCGTGGCGAGCCCGATGCCGAGGAGCGCGCCGGCGAGGAGCGTCAGGCGGCCCCGCCGGGTGAGCCGGGAGCGGCGCGGCGGCGGCTGGTGCGGCTGGTTCGGCCGGTACTCGTCGTGCATGCGGGCACGTTAACCCCCGAACCGGGGCCTTCCGGGCATCACACCCCGCCCCGGTCGTACGATCACACGTTCACCGGAGTGGGTACGGACTCCCCCTCCGACTCCCCTGCGGGTTCCCCCGCGGGCCCTCCCGCGGAACCTCTCCCGGAGGCGTCCCGCTCCCGGTCGTGCGCCTGGGCGGCGTCCCGGTCGCGGCGGACCAGTGCGGCGTAGCGGCCGCCGGCGTCCAGCAGTTCCTCGTGCGTCCCGCGCTCGGCTATCCGGCCCGCGTCCAGGACCACGATCTGGTCGGCGTCGCGGACGGTGGAGAGGCGGTGGGCGATGGTGATGGTGGTGCGGCCCTTGGAGAGGTTGTCGATGGCCCGCTGCACGGCGTGCTCGGTGCGGGTGTCGAGTGCGCTGGTGGCCTCGTCGAGGATGAGCACCGGCGGGTCGCGCAGGATCGTGCGGGCGATGGCCAGGCGCTGCTTCTCGCCGCCGGAGAAGCGGTAGCCGCGCTCGCCGACCAGGGTGTCGTAGCCGTCGGGCAGGGATTCGATGTGGTCGTGGATCTGTGCCGCGCGGGCGGCCTCGACGATCTCCTCGCTCGTGGCGTCGGGTTTGGCGAAGCGGAGGTTGTCGGCGACGGAGGCGTGGAAGAGGTAGGTCTCCTGGGAGACCACGCCTATGGAGCGGGCCAGCGAGTCGAAGTCGAGGTCGCGTACGTCCACCCCGTCGAGGGCGACCCGTCCGCCGGTCACGTCGTAGAGCCTCGGCACCAGGTAGCTGAGGGTGCTCTTGCCGGATCCTGTGGGGCCCACCACGGCGAGGGAGCCGCCGGCCGGGACGGTGATGTCGATGCCGGTGAGGGTGGGGCCGGTCTTGGCCTCGTAGGCGAAGTGCACGTCCTCCAGGCGGACCTCGCCCTTGGCGCGGTCCAGCCGCACGGGCTCGTCCCGCTCGGCGATGTCCACCGGCAGGTCGAGGTACTCGAAGATGCGGGCGAAGAGGGCGAGCGAGGTCTGGATCTGCACACCGGTCGACAGCAGGCTCACGGCGGGCCGGAACAGGCCCTGCTGGAGGGTGACGAAGGCGACCAGGGTGCCGACGGAGAGCGAGGGCGCGCCGGTCTGCAGGGCGATGCCGGCGGCCCAGTAGATCAGGGCGGGCATGGCGGCCATGACGATGCCGATGGTGGACATCCGCCAGCGCCCGGCCATGCTGGAGCGCACTTCCAGGCCGACGAGCTTCTCGGACTCGTCGGAGAAGGCGTCGGTGAGGGACTGCGAGCGGCCCATGGTGCGGCCGAGCAGGATGCCGCTGACCGAGAGGGACTCGGTGACGGTCGCGGCCATGGCGGCCATCTGCTTCTGCCGCTGCATGGTGATCTTCTTGCGCTCGCGGCCGACCCGGCGGCTGATCCACACGAAAACGGGCAGCAGCAGGAGGGAGACCACGGTCAGCCGCCAGTCGAGCGCGAGCATCGCGACGACGGAGGCGATCACGGCGGTCAGGTTCGACACGAGCGAGGTCGCGGTCGAGGTGACGGTGGCCTGCATGCCGCCGATGTCGTTGGCTATCCGGGACTGCACCTCGCCGGTGCGGGTGCGGGTGAAGAAGGCCAGGGGCATCCGCTGGAGCTGGGCGTAGACGGCGGTGCGCAGGTCGTGCATGACGCGCTGGCCGACCGTGGTGGAGATCAGCGTCTGGAGCACGCCGAAGACGCTGGTCACGACCGCCGTGAGGATCATGCCGAGGGCGAGCAGGCTGAGCAGCCCGGTCCGGCCCTGGGGGATCGCGACGTCCAGGATCTCCTTGAGCAGGAACGGGGAGGCCACACCGACCAGCGAGGACGCGCCCACGAGGGCTCCGACCACGGCGAGCCGGCCGCGGTAGGGGCGGAACAGGCCGAGGATGCGGCGCAGCTCGCGGGGTCGGTCCGCCGGGGCCGGGCGGGTGGGGTCGAGGGCTTCGTTCGATGGGGTCCACTTCGGTTCGTCGTGGGGCATGGGCCTCCTTCAGGCGGGACTGCGATGAGCTTAGCTCATTGTTACCTATGCTCACAATGAATTCGGTCCTGCTACTGTTCCCAGTATGAGCACCGGTTCCGAGACCGACACCCGCGATTCGACCGACGGCGTCCTCGCCGAGCAGCTGCTGCGCCTCACGCGCCGGCTCCACCGCATCCAGAAGCGGTACATGGAGCCGCTCGGGATCACCCCCGCCCAGGGCCGGCTGCTGCGCCTCGTCTCGCACCACGGCGGGGACCAGCCGCCCCGAATGGCCGACCTGGCAACACGTCTTGAGGTCGTGCCGCGCGCCGTGACCACCCTGGTGGACGGGCTGGAGGCGGCCGACTGCGTGCGCCGCGTGCCCGACCCCGCGAACCGCCGGGTGATCCGGATCGAGCTCACCGAAACCGGTCGCGCCACGCTGCGCCGTCTGCGCAACGCGCGGACCGACGCCGCAGAGGAGATCCTTGCTCCGTTGACCGCCGGACAGCGCGAGGTGCTCGGCGGCCTGCTGAACGCGCTGGCGGACGCTCCCGCGGAGCGCCGCTGCTGAGACGGGCGGGGCGGGCGCCGGCACCGGCGGCCGCCCCGGACCCCCAGGGACAAGGGGCTGCTGATGCCGCTGTTCGAACCGAAGCCGGGAGCCCTGCGCCCGCGCGGCCCGCACGCCCCCGCCCCCGACCGGGTCCCCGACCGGCTGGCCGGCGGCACCCCGCCTGCCCTGCGCGCCGAGCTGAGCGGGCTGCTCGGCGCCGAGAAGGTGCTGTGGAAGGTCTCCGACCTGGTCCGCTACGCCACCGACGCCTCCCCGTACCGGTTCGTCCCGCAGGTCGTGGTGGTCGCCGAGGACATCGACGACGTCTCCGCGGTCCTCTCGTACGCCCACGGGAAGCAGCGCGAGGTGGTCTTCCGGGCCGCCGGGACCTCCCTGAACGGCCAGGCGCAGGGCGAGGACATCCTCGTCGACGTACGCCGCCACTGGACGGGCGTCGAAGTGCTGGAGGAGGGCCGGCGGGCCCGGATCCGGCCCGGCACCACCGTCTTCCGGGCCAATGCCGCCCTGGCCCGGCACGGCAGGATCCTGGGCCCCGACCCGGCCAGCGCCGTGGCCTGCACCCTCGGCGGGGTCGTCGCCAACAACTCCTCCGGCATGACGGCCGGGACCACGCGGAACTCGTACCGCACCCTGTCCTCCCTCACCCTGGTCCTGCCGACCGGCACCGTCGTGGACACCGCCGACCCGCTCGCGGACGAGGAGCTGGCCCGCGCGGAACCGGGCCTGTGCCACGGGCTGATGGAGCTCAAGCGGGAGATCGAGGCGGACCCGGCCCTCGTCGCCCGGATCCGGGCCAAGTACGAGATCAAGAACACCACCGGCTACCGTCTCGACGCCTACCTGGACGGCACCACGCCCGTCGAGATCCTGCGCGGCCTGATGGTCGGCTCGGAGGGCACGCTCGGCTTCATCGCCGAGGTCGTCTTCGACACCCTGCCCCTGGACCGCGAGCTCACGAGCGCGCTGCTCTTCTTCCCGTCCCTGCCCGCCGCGGCCGCCGCCGTACCGCTCTTCAACGGGGCGGGCGCCATCGCGGTCGAGCTGATGGACGGGAACACCCTGCGCGCCTCGGTCAGCGTCGCGGGCGTGCCCGCCGACTGGGCCGAGCTGCCGAAGGACACCGCCGCGCTGCTGGTGGAGTTCCGGGCGGCGGACGCGGCGGGCCGCGCCGAGTACGAGCGCCGCGCGGCCGCGGTGCTGCCGGAGCTGGAGCTGGTCGCGCCGGTCGCCTCCGTGACCAACGCCTTCACGGGCGACCCGGCCGTGATCGCCGGGTACTGGAAGGCCCGCAAGGCCTTCGTCACCGCCGTCGGCGGGGCCCGCCCGCCCGGCACCACCCTGATCACCGAGGACTTCGCGGTGCCGCCGTCACGGCTGGCGGAGGCCTGCGAGGCGCTGCTGGCGCTCCAGGCGGAGCACGGCTTCGACGCGGCCGTCGCCGGGCACGCGGCCCACGGCAACCTGCACTTCCTGCTCGCCTTCGACGCCGCCCGGCCCGCCGACGTGGAGCGGTACGCGGCGTTCATGGACGCCTTCTGCCACCTCACGGTGGAGCGGTTCGACGGCTCGCTGAAGGCCGAGCACTCCACCGGCCGCAACATGGCCCCCTTCCTGGAACTGGAGTGGGGGACGAAGGCCGCCGACCTCATGTGGCGCACCAAGCGGCTCGTCGACCCGGACTGCGTGCTGGCCCCGCGCGTCCTCCTCGACCGCGATCCGCTGGCCCACCTGCGCGGCCTCAAGACGATCCCGCGGGTGGAGGACGTGGCGGATCCCTGCATCGAGTGCGGGTTCTGCGAACCGACCTGCCCCAGCGGCGATCTGACGACCACTCCGCGCCAGCGGATCGTGCTGCGCCGCGAGATGACGCGCCAGCAGCCGGGCTCCCCCGTGCTCGCCGAACTGCTCGGCGCCTACGGGTACGACGCCGTCGACACCTGCGCGGGCGATTCCACCTGCGGGCTCGCCTGCCCGGTCGGGATCGACACCGGCGCGCTGATGCGGGACTTCCGCCACCGTCGGCACGGCGCGCGCGAGGAGCGGGCCGCCGAGCTGGCCGCCCGGCGGTTCCGTACCGTCGAGGCCGGTGCCCGGCTGGCCGTGGCCGCCTCCGAGCGGATCGCGCACGCCCTCGGGGACCGGGTGCTGGAGGCCGTCACGGGTGCGGCGCGCAAGGCCGTACGCCCCGACCTGGTGCCGCAGTGGCTGCCGCAGGTCCCCGGGGCCGCCGCGCGGCGGCTGCCCGTGACCCGGCGGGTGGGCGCGGCCGCCGTGTACTACCCGGCCTGCGTCAACCGGATCTTCGGCGGGTCCCCGGGGGACCCCGGGCCCTCGCTGCCGGAGGCGGTGGTGGCGGTGTCGGAACGGGCCGGGAAGCCGGTGTGGATCCCCGGCGACGTGGCCGGGACCTGCTGCGCGACGATCTGGCACTCCAAGGGCTACGGGGCCGGCAACCGGCTGATGGCCAACCGGATCGTCGAGGCCGCCTGGGGCTGGACGGCCGGGGGACGGCTGCCGCTGGTGGTGGACGCGTCCTCCTGCACCCTGGGGCTCGCCCGCGAGGTGGTCCCGTTCCTGACGGCGGACAACCTCGCCCTCCATGCCGAGCTGCGGATCGTCGACTCCGTCGTGTGGGCGGCGGAGGAGCTGCTGCCGCACCTGGAGGTCCGGCGCACCCTCGGCTCGGCGGTCCTCCACCCGACCTGCTCGATGCGGCACCTCGGCGACGAGGCGCAGCTGCACACCGTGGCCGGGGCCTGCGCCGCGGAGGTGGTGGTCCCGGACGACGCGGGCTGCTGCGCCTTCGCGGGCGACCGGGGGATGCTGCACCCGGAGCTGACGACCTCGGCGACGGCGCGGGAGGCCGCGGAGGTGACGGCACGGCAGTTCGACGCGCACCTGTCGGCGAACCGGATGTGCGAGGTGGGCATGGACCGGGCCACGGGCCGCCACTACCACTCGGCGCTGATCGAGCTGGAGCGGGCGACGCGCCCCTGAGCACCCCCGGCGCACGCCGAGGCGGGCGAGCCGGAGCGTGCGCCGTACGCGCGCCCCCGGGCCGGAAAATCGATTGCCCCGGTCCGGTCACTGAGACGAACCTTGCGCGGGTTGCACTCATTCGACCAGTCATGGGGCGTCATGCAGATCAGCGATCTTCCCTATCCGGATCCCGGGGTACCCGACGCCCGCTCCGGGCCCCGCTTCCTGTGGTGGCTGGGCCGGGGACAGCTCGGCGGCCAGGCCCGGAGCCTGGCCTGGGGCCTGGTGCACTTCTGCGGGGTCGCCGGGCTGCCCTACACGGTCGGCGTGGGCGTCGAGGCGGTCGTGGACCGCGACGGCGCCGGACTGCTGCTGGCCGGCGGGCTGCTCCTGCTGTTCGGCGCGGCCATCTCCGTCGGCGACGCCATGCTGCACCGCACCGCCGTCACCAACTGGATCACCGCGGCCGCCCGGGTGCAGCAGCTGCTCGCCCGGAAGACCGCCGAACTGGGCTCCGCGCTGACCCGCCGGGTCGCGGCGGGAGAAGTCACCACCGTCTCGACAGGCGACGTGGAAAAGATCGGATGGTTCGTCGAGGCGGTGTCCCGCTTCCTGGCCGCCGCGTTCGCGGTCGTCGCCATCTGCGTGGGCCTGCTCTTCTACGCCCCGGCCATCGGCGTGGTCGTCGCGGCGGGCGTGCCGGTGCTCGCCCTGTCGGTGCTGCCGCTGCTGCCGCGCGCCACCCGGCGCGCGGACCTCCAGCGGGAGAAGGCCGGCAAGGCCACCGAGCTGGCCTCGGACACCGTGGCGGGCCTGCGGGTGCTGCGCGGCATCGGCGGTGAGGAACTGTTCCTGGGCCGCTACCGGGAGGCATCCCAGGAGGTCCGCGAGGCGGCCGTGCGCAGTGCGCGGATGTGGGCCCTGATCTCCGCGGTCCAGGTGCTGCTGCCGGGCGCCCTGCTGATCACCGTGGTCTGGTACGGGGCGGTGCTCGTGCGGGACGGCCGGCTGTCGGTCGGCGAACTCGTCGCGGCCTTCAGCGCCGTGGCCACGATGCTGTACCCGTTGCGGCACTTCGAGGAGATCGCGCAGGCCTACTCCTTCTCGCGGCCCTCGGCCGCGCGTGCGGCGCGCGTGCTGTCGCTGACGCGCACGGAGGACGGGGCGGAGGGCTCCGCCCCGGCGGAGGCGGCCGCTCCGTCACCGGGCGGGGACCTGTACGACCCCGGCACGGGGCTGCTGGCCCCGGCCGGGCGGCTGACCGCGGTGGTGTGCGGGGACCCTGACCTGGCGGGACGGCTCGCGGAGCGGCTCGGCGGGCACCCCGTGGACGGGGCGGGCGGGACGCTCCCGGTGCTGCTGGGCGGGGTCGCGCTGGACGGACTCCCGCTGGACGCGGCGCGCGGGCTGGTCCTCGTACAGGACAAGGATCCGGTGCTGCTGTCCGGGACGCTGCGGGAGCTGTTCGACGTACCGGCCTCTGGGGCGGTCACGGCGGGGGCGGCGCTGGCCGCCGCCCGCTGCGGAGACGTCCTGGACGCCCTGCTCCAGTCGGCCCCGGAAGGCGTGGAGGACCCGATGGACGCGCGGATCACCGAGCGCGGCCGGTCCCTGTCGGGCGGGCAGCGCCAGCGGCTCGCGCTGGCCAGGTCCCTGGTCACCGACCCGGAGGTGCTCGTGCTGGACGAGCCGACGTCGGCGGTGGACTCGCACACCGAGGCGCGGATCGCCGAGGGGGTCGCGGAGCTGCGCGCCGGGCGCACGACGGTGGTCCTGGCGTCCTCGCCGCTGCTGCTGGACCGCGCGGACCGGGTCGTCCTGGTCCACGAGGGGCGGGCGGTGGCGGCGGGCACCCACCGGGAGCTGATGCGCGGGGAACCGCGCTACCGGGCGGTCGTCACCCGGGAGACGGAAGAGGAACAGCGGTCGGCCGCGGCGGGCGCGGCCGTACCGGCCGAGGAACTCACAGGGATCGAGGAATCCGCATGATCGGCGTGGCTCCGCCGCAACACGACCCGGCGGCCCCCGAAACGGCCGCCACCCTGCCGGTGGGCACGTCGGCGACCGTACGGGGCTACGTGCGCGGGCTGCTGCGGCGGCACCGGCGTGCCTTCGTGGTGCTGGTCTGCGTCAACGCGGTCGCGGTGGTCGCCTCCATGGCCGGCCCGTACCTGCTGGGGCAGGTCGTGGACGGTCTCTCGGCGGGGGCGCGGGAACTCCGTCTCGGGCGGGTGGCGCTGCTGTTCGCGGTGGCGCTGGCCGTGCAGACCTGCTTCGTGCGGCTGGTGCGGCTGCGCGGGGCGATGCTCGGCGAGGAGATGCTGGCCGACCTGCGCGAGGACTTCCTGGTGCGCTCGGTCGGCCTGCCGCCGGGCGTCCTGGAGCGGGCCGGCACCGGCGACCTGCTGTCGCGGATCACCACCGACATCGACCGGCTCGCCAACGCGATGCGCGAGGCCGTGCCGCAGCTGGCCATCGGCGTGGTGTGGGCCGGGCTGCTCTACGGCGCCCTCGCGGTCACCGCGCCCCCGCTGGCGCTGGCCGCGCTGGTGGCGCTGCCGGTGCTGGTCGTCGGGTGCCGCTGGTACTTCCGGCGGGCCCCTTCGGCCTACCGCTCGGAGGCCGCCGGGTACGCGGCGGTCGCGGCCGTGCTGACCGAGACGGTCGACGCGGGGCGCACGGTCGAGGCGCACCGCCTGGGCGGGCGCCGGATCGAGCTGTCGGAGCGGCGGATCAAGGAGTGGACGGCGTGGGAGCGGTACACGCTGTTCCTGCGGACGGTCCTGTTCCCCGTCGTCAACGTCACCTACGTGACGATCCTCGGCGCGGTGCTGATGATCGGCGGCTACTGCGTGCTGCGGGGCTGGCTGTCGGTGGGGCAGCTGACCACGGGGACGCTGCTGGCGCAGATGATGGTCGACCCGATCGGCCTGATCCTGCGCTGGTACGACGAGCTGCAGATCGCCCAGGTGTCGCTGGCGAGGCTGGTGGGCGTACGGGAGATCGAGCCGGACGCCGGCGACCGGGCGGTCGCCCCCGAGGGGCGGGACGTGCGGGCGCAGGAGGTGCGCTTCGGCTACCGGGAGGGCGTGGACGTCCTGCACCGGGTGTCGATGTCCGTGCCGCCGGGCACCCGGATGGCCCTGGTGGGCCCTTCGGGAGCGGGGAAGTCCACGCTGGGCCGGCTGCTGGCGGGCGTCTACGCGCCGCGGACGGGCGAGGTCACGCTGGGCGGGGCCCGGCTGTCGCGGATGCCCGCGGAGCGGGTGCGCGAGCACGTGGCGCTGGTCAACCAGGAGCACCACGTGTTCGTGGGCACCCTGCGGGACAACCTGCGCCTGGCCCGGACGGGCGCGGCGGACGCCGAGTTGTGGGCGGCGCTGGGCGCGGTGGACGCCGACGGCTGGGCGCGGGCGCTGGAGTCGGGGCTGGACACCGAGGTCGGTTCCGGCGGGAGCGCACTGACCCCGGCCCAGGCCCAGCAGGTGGCGCTGGCCCGGCTGGTGCTGGCGGATCCGCACACGCTGGTGCTGGACGAGGCGACCTCGCTGCTGGACCCGCGCGCGGCCCGGCACCTGGAGCGTTCGCTGGCGCGGGTGCTGGACGGCCGTACGGTCATCGCGATCGCGCACCGGCTGCACACCGCGCACGACGCGGACGTGATCGCGGTGGTCGAGGGCGGCCGGATCAGCGAACTCGGCTCGCACGACGAGCTGGTGGCGGCCGACGGGGCGTACGCGTCCCTGTGGCGGTCCTGGCACGGCTGACCGGGCGGGGCCGCGCGGCCTGCGGGTGCGCGGCCTGCGGGTGGGCGGCGTGCGAGTGGGCGAAGGGGTGGCGGGCGGTCCGGGGCTCAGATGAAGCCGAGGGCCGCCGCGCCGCCCATGCCGCCGAGGAGCATGAAGACCGGCATGAGCACCTTGAGCTCGACCCAGCTGCCGGCCCGGAAGCGCATCATCTTCGGCGGTCCCACCGCGTACCAGCGCTTCCCGGCTATCGGCAGGGGCCACAGGATGGGGCAGCCGGAGACCGTCAGCGCGTCGCCGATGTCGTGGACCAGCGCGCCGAGCAGGACCGGCAGGCCGAGCCAGAGGTACTCCTGGCCCGGGCCGGTGAACAGCCAGCCGGCACCGTTGCCGGGCTCGTCGAGCACCACCGCCAGGATCCACGCGCTGGTCGCGCCGAGCAGCCAGACCAGGACGTCGCTGGACATCCGGGCCGCCCGCCACAGCAGTCCCTCGACCGCCAGCACCAGGTGCACGAAGAGCAGCCCCAGCACGCCCCAGCGGTCGAAGCCGACCGCGACGGCCGAGGAACCCGCGCCTATGAGGACGGCCCAGAGCCAGGTGTGCGTCAGTGTGCGGTGGCCACCGCTGCGGCGGGCGTCGCGCGGTGAGCGGGTCGCCTTGTAGACGGCGTACGAGAGCTTGTCGACCACCTCGCACAGGCCCCGGGAAAGGGGGCCGAAGGCGCGCGAGATCGTCGCCGACTTGTGGTCGAGGTCGGGGGCCAGGGCCGCGCCCGCGCAGATGAGGGCGCCGACGACCAGCACGGGCCACGGCATCGGGTGTCCGAACGCCGCCGCGGCCGCGCCCACCCCCAGCCAGGCGGCCGCCCCGGACAGTGAGTGCGCCGGACCCATCATGGTCGTTTCCCGCCCCGGTCCTGTCGTGGTGGGGCCCTGTGGAGGGATTCGGTCGGGCCGCCTCGACGGCCCAGCGTACCCGTGATGATCTTCGCTCCGTCCGCCGGTTCCCTCTTCCGGGGGGAATCCAGGCAAGATGGGGGGCGTGACCCTCATTGATCAGCTCCCGCCGACCGCCGACCCCGACGCCCTCTTCGAGGCCTTCTCCTCGTGGGCGGAGGACCAGGGCATCACCCTGTACCCGGCGCAGGAGGAGGCGCTGATCGAGGTCGTCTCCGGCGCGAACGTGATCCTGTCCACCCCGACCGGCTCCGGCAAGAGCCTGGTGGCGGCCGGAGCGCACTTCACCGCGCTGGCCCAGGACAAGGTCACCTTCTACACCGCGCCCATCAAGGCGCTGGTGTCGGAGAAGTTCTTCGACCTGTGCAAGCTCTTCGGCACCGAGAACGTCGGCATGCTGACCGGCGACGCGTCCGTGAACGCCGACGCCCCGGTCATCTGCTGCACCGCCGAGGTGCTGGCCTCCATCGCCCTGCGCGACGGCAAGTACGCCGACATCGGCCAGGTCGTGATGGACGAGTTCCACTTCTACGCGGAGCAGGACCGCGGCTGGGCCTGGCAGATCCCGCTGCTCGAACTGCCGCAGGCGCAGTTCGTGCTGATGTCGGCGACCCTCGGCGACGTGAAGCGGTTCGAGGAGGACCTGACCCGCCGGACCGGCCGCCCGACCTCGGTGGTCCGCTCCGCGACCCGGCCCGTCCCGCTCTCCTACGAGTACGTGACCACGCCGATCACCGACACCATCACCGAGCTGCTGGAGACCCGGCAGTCGCCGGTCTACATCGTGCACTTCACCCAGGCCCAGGCGGTCGAGCGGGCGCAGTCGCTGATGAGCATCAACATGTGCACCCGCGAGGAGAAGGACAAGATCGCGGAGCTGATCGGCAACTTCCGCTTCACCACCAAGTTCGGCCAGAACCTCTCCCGCTACGTCCGCCACGGCATCGGCGTCCACCACGCGGGCATGCTGCCCAAGTACCGGCGCCTCGTGGAGAAGCTGGCCCAGGCCGGCCTGCTGAAGGTCATCTGCGGCACCGACACCCTCGGCGTCGGCGTCAACGTCCCGATCCGCACGGTGCTGTTCACCGCGCTCACCAAGTACGACGGCAACCGCGTCCGCACGCTGCGCGCCCGGGAGTTCCACCAGATCGCCGGCCGGGCCGGCCGGGCCGGCTTCGACACCGCCGGCTTCGTGGTCGCCCAGGCGCCCGAGCACGTCATCGAGAACGAGAAGGCCCTCGCGAAGGCCGGGGACGACCCGAAGAAGCGCCGCAAGGTGGTCCGCAAGAAGGCCCCCGAGGGCTTCGTGGCCTGGTCGGACACCACCTTCGAGAAGCTGATCGCCGCCGACCCGGAGCCGCTGACCTCGCGCTTCAAGGTCACCAACATCATGCTCCTCTCGGTGATCGCCCGCCCCGGAGACGCCTTCCAGGCGATGCGCCACCTCCTGGAGGACAACCACGAGCCGCGCAAGGCCCAGCTGCGCCACATCCGCCGGGCCATCGCGATCTACCGCTCGCTGCTGGACGGCGGTGTCGTGGAGAAGCTCGACACCCCGGACGCCGAGGGCCGCACGATCCGGCTCACCGTCGACCTCCAGCAGGACTTCGCGCTGAACCAGCCGCTGTCCACCTTCGCGCTGGCCGCCTTCGACCTGCTGGACCCGGAGTCCCCCTCCTACGCCCTGGACATGGTCTCCGTCGTCGAGTCCACGCTGGACGACCCGCGCCAGATCCTGGCGGCCCAGCAGAACAAGGAGCGGGGCATCGCGGTCGGCGCGATGAAGGCCGACGGCATCGAGTACGAGGAGCGGATGGAGCGCCTCCAGGAGGTGACCTATCCCAAGCCCCTCGAAGAGCTGCTCGTCCACGCCTACGACGTCTACAGCAAGAGCCACCCCTGGGTGCGGGACCACCCCGTCTCCCCGAAGTCGATCATCCGCGACATGTACGAGCGCGCGATGACCTTCACCGAGTTCACCTCCTTCTACGAACTGGCCCGTACCGAGGGCATCGTGCTGCGGTACCTGGCGAGCGCGTACAAGGCGCTGGACCACACCATCCCCGACGACCTGAAGTCCGAGGACCTCGAAGACCTCATCGCCTGGCTGGGCGAGCTGGTCCGCCAGGTCGACTCCAGCCTCCTCGACGAGTGGGAGCAGCTGGCGAACCCTGAGGTGGAGACGGCGGAGCAGGCCCAGGAGAAGGCCGACCAGGTCAAGCCGGTCACTGCCAACTCCCGCGCGTTCCGCGTGCTGGTCCGCAACGCGATGTTCCGCCGGGTCGAGCTGGCGGCCCTGGACCACGTCGACCAGCTGGGCGAGCTCGACGCCGAGTCCGGCTGGGACGCCGACGCCTGGGGCGAGGCCATGGACGCGTACTGGGACGAGTACGACGACCTCGGCACCGGCCCCGACGCGCGCGGCCCGAAGCTCCTCCAGATCGAGGAGGACCCGGCGCACGGCCTGTGGCGCGTCCGCCAGGCCTTCGCCGACCCGAACGGCGACCATGGCTGGGGCATCAGCGCCGAGGTCGACCTCGCCGCGTCCGACGAGGAGGGCCGGGCCGTCATCCGGGTCACCTCGGTCGGCGAGCTCGGCGAGCTCTGACCGGAACCCGCAAGCCACCGCGGGCGGCCCTGCCCGGCCCGCCGGACCCGACAGTGGAGAACCTGTGATGACGAACCCCGCCGAGAGACTGGTCGATCTGCTCGACCTGGAGCAGATCGAGGTCAACATCTTCCGGGGGGCGAGCCCCCAGGAGTCCCTCCAGCGCGTGTTCGGCGGGCAGGTCGCCGGCCAGGCGCTGGTGGCCGCCGGCCGGACCACCGAGAGCGACCGGCCGGTCCACTCGCTGCACTCGTACTTCCTGCGCCCGGGCATCCCCGGGGTCCCGATCGTGTACCAGGTGGAGCGGGTGCGTGACGGGCGCTCCTTCACCACGCGCCGGGTCACCGCCGTCCAGCAGGGCAAGACCATCTTCAACCTGACCGCCTCCTTCCATCACCCGGAGGAGGGCAGCATCGAGCACCAGCTGCCTCCCCGCCTCGACTTCCCCCACCCGGACACGCTCCCGAAGGTCGTGGACGAGATCCGCGGGCACCTGGGCACGCTGCCCGAGGCGCTGGAGCGGATGGCCCGCCGTCAGCCCTTCGACATCCGGTACGTGGACCGGCTCCGCTGGACCCCCGAGGATCTCAAGGACGCCGACCCGCGCAGCGCGGTATGGATGCGGGCGGTCGGCCCGCTGGGCGACGACCCCCTCGTGCACACCTGCGCCCTCACCTACGCCAGTGACATGACCCTCCTCGACGCCGTGCGCATCCCCGTGGAGCCGCTGTGGGGCATGCGCGGTTTCGACATGGCCTCGCTCGACCACGCCATGTGGTTCCACCGGCCGTTCCGGGCCGACGAGTGGTTCCTGTACGACCAGGAGTCGCCCATCGCCCACGGCGGCCGGGGGCTGGCCCGCGGCCGCATCTACGACCTGGAGGGCAGGCTGCTGGTGTCCGTGGTGCAGGAGGGCCTCTTCCGCCCGTACCCGGCCGCCAAGGCCAGGCCCGCCGTCTCACCGCAGTGACACCCGGGGTGCCCGCGGCCTCCGGGGCGCCCCCCTTCTCCACCGGCCACCCTCCTCACCGAAGAGCTGATCGCACCGATGACCACCCCGGCCCTCCCCTGCCCCTGCGGGCTGCCCGCCTCCTACGCGGACTGCTGCGGCCGCTTCCACTCCGGCGCGCGGCAGGCGCCCACCGCCGAGCTGCTGATGCGGTCCCGCTTCAGCGCCTTCGCGGTCGGCGACACCGCCTACCTCATGCGTTCCTGGCACCCCTCGACCCGTCCGGGCCGGCTCGACCTGGACCCGGACCAGCGCTGGGAGCGGCTGGAGATCCTCGCCACCGAGCGCGGCGGGATGTTCGAGACGGAGGGGTCGGTGGAGTTCCGCGCCCACTACCGCGAGGGCGGCCACACCGGCTCGCTGCGCGAGCACAGCTCCTTCTCCCGCGAGGAGGGGGCCTGGGTCTACGTCGGCCCGCTCTCCCCCGTCGAGTTCGACTGACCGCGCGCGCCGGCCAGGGCGGCGTCCAGGCCGGCGCGGTAGCCGCGGACCTCGTCCGGCGGCTCCGCCAGCAGCAGCCGCCGGGCCACGGCCTCGGCAGCCGGAACCCGGGGGTGGCCGTAGGGCGGCGGCGGGGCGAGGGCGGCGAGGACGATCCGCTCCGCCGGGTCGGGCACGGCGGCCCGCGCCTCCGCCTCCGGTAGCACGGACGCCAGTACGGCGGCCCGCTCCCAGGGGTCGGCTGCCCGTCTCAGCAGCAGCCCCACGTGCCGCTCCCGCCACCTGCGCGGCCGCAGGTCCGCCCCGGCCGCCATCAGCTCCCGGTCCCCCGGGGGTGCGGCCCCGCGCAGCAGTCCGGGCTCCCGGGCGGCGAACTCCCGCAGCTCCGCGGCCAGGTAGAGCCAGACGACGGCCCGGTAGCGGTTGATGCGGTAGCCGACGGGCTTGAGGTGCCCGCAGCGCGCGAGGCGGGTGAACCGGCTCGGCCCCACCTCCAGCACCCGCGCGCCCGCGTCGGCGCCCGCTGCGGTCTCGACCCGCGCGCGCAGCTCCCGCGGGAACCCCTCCCCCGCCCTGACCCGGTCCAGTTCGGCCCGGGTGAAACGGACGGCGCCGCGCGCCGCCCGGGGCCCCGGTCGGACCAGCCCCAGCTGGACGGCCCGGGCGAACTCTCCCCGGCTCAGTCCCAGTTCTCCGGCCGCGCTGATGCCGCTGAGCGGCGCGCACGCCCGCGTCTCCACCTTCATCACAGTCCTCCCCCACGAGTGGCGATCACTCCGTGTGAAGACCGTAACCGCGGGTGACGGCAGCATGCGAGGCCTGTGGATAACTTCGGACCAGGCCCGGACCAGGCCCGGACCCGGCCCGGCCGTCAGCCCCCGGTGATGCGCCGCTCCGCGACGCCCAGGTGCTCCCCGACCCGGTTGACCAGCAGCGTCATCTCGTACGCCACCTGCACGATGTCGGCCTCCGCGGCGCTCAGCGCGCACAGGCAACTGCCGGAGCCGGCCGCCACCACGAAGAGGAACCCCTCGTCGTACTCGACCATCGTCTGGCGCACCTCCCCGGCCCGGAAATGCCGCCCGGAGCCCTTGGCGAGGCTCTGCAACCCGGCCGCGACGGCCGCCAGGTGCTCCGCGTCCTCCCGCGCCAGCCCCGCGCTCGCGGCCGTCACCAGCCCGTCGTTCGAGAGGACCACCGCGTGCCGGACCTGCTGGACCCTGCGCGTCAGATCGTCCAACAGCCAGTCGAGCTGCTTGTCCAGTGCCATTTCCAGCCCCTCCCCGTTGACCCGGCCGACGCGGCCGCGCCCCACCCCGCTTGGTCGTGCCGCAAGCCTTCCCCACCAGGGGCTTTCCGGCAAGGAGGATGGACGCATGGCACGGAAGATGACTCAAGAGGAATGGCGGGCGTTCGGCCGCCGTGCCGACCGCGCCCCGACGCCGCCCCCACCCGACGAGGACGGGGGGCCGCACACCGCTCCCATCTGGTCCGTTCCCCGCCGCGGGTCCCGTCGCCTTCACCACGGCCCGGAAGGCCGTCAAGGGGCGGAATCCGGCCCCATCCGAAAGACGCGGTCTACGGCCCGACGGCGTCGAGCAGCCGGGCCGTGTGCACCCGGCCGGCGTACTCCACCAGCCTGATCAGCACTTCCTTCCCCGAGTCCTTGTCCCGCGCGTCACAGAGCACCACCGGGGTCCCCTGCTCCAGGTCCAGCGCCCGCGACACCTCGTCCGAGGCGTAACTGCGCGCCCCGCTGAAACAGTTGACGGCGACCACGAAGGGGATCCGCCGGTGCTCGAAGTAGTCCACCGCCGGGAAGCAGTCCTCCAGCCGCCGGGTGTCGGCGAGGACGACCGCCCCCAGCGCGCCCTGCGACAGCTCGTCCCACAGGAACCAGAACCGGTCCTGGCCCGGCGTCCCGAACAGGTAGAGCGACAGGCCCGCCCGGATGGTGATCCGGCCGAAGTCCATGGCCACGGTCGTCGTGGTCTTCTGGTCCACCCCGCCCGTGTCGTCGACCAGTTCCCCCGCCTCGCTCAGCAGCTCCTCCGTGCGCAGGGGCCTGATCTCGCTGACCGCGCCCACGAGCGTGGTCTTGCCCACCCCGAAGCCGCCGGCCACGAGGATCTTCAGGGCGAGGGCGGCGAGTTCCTCCTCGGCCGCGGCTCCGGCGCCGGAACCCCCGGGACCCTTCGTGCCGTCGTCGTGCAGTCCCATCACAGTGCTCGCAATCCCTCGATGACTTCCCGCAGAATCCGCTCGTCCGGCAACCGCGCGGGCGGCACCGGCCGGCTGACCCGCACGTGTCCCGCCTCCAGCAGGTCGCCCAGCAGCACCCGCACCACGCCCACCGGCAGGTCCGCCTCGGCGGCGAGCTCCGCGACCGACTGGGTCTCGGAGCGGCAGAGCCCGAGCAGGGTCCGGTGCTCCGGGCCGAGCAGGGCGTCGTCCACCGCGGCGGCCGCATCCGGGTCCACCACGACCAGGGCGATCAGGTCGAACCGGACCCCGTGCGGGCCCGGCTTCGTACGTCCTCCGGTCATGGCGTACGGGCGGACCAGCGGGCCCGCCTCGGCGTCGTACCACTGGCCCTCCATCCGCCGGACCGCCGCGCTCACCCGGCGACCGGGGGGCGGACCGCGAACCGCGGCGGCGTGTAGAGGTGCTCGCCGACCCGCCTGACCAGCCGGGCCATCTCGTAGGCGATCAGCCCGATGTCGGCGCCGGCGGTGCTGAGGACGGCCAGGCAGGAGCCGTCCCCGGCCGCCGCGACGAAGAGGAACCCCTCGTCCATCTCGACCATCGTCTGCCGCACGCTCCCGGCGTGGAAGTGCCGGCCGGCGCCCTTGGCGAGGCTGTGGAAGCCGGAGGCGACCGCTGCCAGGTGCTCGGCGTCCTCCCGGCCCAGGGCGCTGGAGGAGCCCACCGCCAGACCGTCGTTGGAGAGCACGACCGCGTGGCGGACCTCGCGGACCCGCATGACGAGTTCGTCGAGCAGCCAGTCGAGTTCGCCGGATCCGCGGACCCCGTCGAGGGCGGTCCTGTGGTGTTCGATCATCACACTTCTCCTTCGCTGCCTGCGTGGGGGGAATCGTCCTGGGAGCCGCGCGCCCACCCGGCCCGGTAGGCGGCCATCCGGTCGCGCGCCTGTTCCGGGGTGCGGTCCGCAGGGGCCGCCGGGGGCCGTGCGCCCGCCGGGCCCCGGGCGGCGTCGGGGGCCTCGCGCAGCTGCGGGACCAGGCTGGCCTGGCGTACGCGGCGCGGCAGTTCGGTCACCGAGGCGGCCTGGGCGGCCGGTTCCGGTGCGGGCGCCGGTGCGGTACGGATGACCGTGCCGCCGGGGCCGCGCGGCCGCAGCGGCGCCACGGGGGCGGGTACGGTGGCCCGCCGCGGTCCGGCGTCGGGCCCGGACCCGGACCCGGACCCTGCCGCGGGCGCGTCGGCGGTCGCGGTGGCGCGCGCGTGCTCGGGCGCGGCCTCCGGTGCGGAGCCGGACGGAAGCTCCGGTTCCTGCGGCTCGACGGTCGGCGGGGCCTCGATCGCCCCCTGCAGGAGGGAGTTGGGCAGCAACACCACGGCGGTGGTGCCCCCGTAGGGCGAGGGCCGCAGGTGCACCTGGATCCCGTGGCGCGCCGAGAGCCTGCTGACCACGAACAGGCCGAGCCGGTCGCTGTCGAAGAGGTCGAGGTCCTCGCAGTGCTCGATCCGGCGGTTGGCCTCCGCGAGCGCCTCGCGCCCCATGCCGAGTCCGCGGTCCTCGACCTCCAGGACGTAGCCGGCGCCGACGGGTTCGCCGCTGACCCGGACCCTGGTGTGCGGCGGGGAGAACTGGGTGGCGTTCTCGATCAGTTCGGCGAGCAGGTGGGTCAGGTCGGCGACGGATCCGCCGACGACGGCCGTCTCGGCGAGCCGGCGCACCTCCACGCGCGGGTAGTCCTCGATCTCCGAGACGGCGGCGCGCACGACGTTGGTCAGCGGCACCGGCATCCGCCACGCCCGGCCCGGGGCCGCGCCGGAGAGGATGATCAGGCTTTCGGCGTGGCGGCGCATCCGGGTCGTGAGGTGGTCGAGGCGGAAGAGGTCGCCGAGTTCGCCCGGGTCGTCGGCGCGGCGCTCCATGGAGTCGAGGAGGTCGAGCTGCTTGTGCACCAGGACCTGGCTGCGCCGGGCGAGGTTGACGAAGACTCCGCTCACCCCGTCGGCGAGTTCGGCGCGTTCGACGGCGGCGCTGAGGGCGGCCCGGTGGACGGTGGACAGGGCCTCGCCGACCTGGGTGATCTCGTCCTCGGCGGGCGGACCGGCCGGGGCCTCGGCCTCGACGTCGATGTCCGCGGCCCGCCCGGCCCGCAGCCGCTCCATGGCCTGCGGGAGCTTGCGGTGGGCGATATCCAGCGCGGTGTTGCGCAGCGACACCAGCTCGACCACCAGGGCGCGGCCGATGCGTACGGAGATCACCAGCGAGGCCGCGACCGCCGCCAGGCCCAGCAGCACCGCCCCGCCGGCCGGGCCGAACGCGCCTTCGGCGAGCGGGTCGGCGCGCCCGGCGGACCCCGCGTGCGCGGCCTGCCGCACCTCGCGCATGGAACCGCTCACGGCCGCGTACGCGGTGTCCCAGCCGGCGGGCACCCCGCGGACCTCGCGCGCCGCCGAGGCGGCCGCCGAAGCGGCGGGGGCGGAGGTCGCGGCGGCGGGGACTGGGTTCGCGGCGGCCGGTGCGGGGGCCCCGGCCAGGGCCCGGTCCTCGGCGGCGGTGAGCTCGGCGTAGGGGGTGCCCTTCGAGACGGTCTCCCAGGCGGACCGCTGGGCCGTCGGCAGGTCCCGCCCGGTGGCGGCGGTGAGGGTGCGGCGGGCCTCCACGGTGCCGGCCAGGCGGCGCAGGGCGTCGGCGGTGCGGGGGCCGGGCAGGGCGAGCAGCGCGTCCTCCCGGGCCAGCAGCTCGCCGGCACGGGCGAACTCCAGCAGCACCCGGGCGTCGGGGCCGAGTTCGGCGTCGGAGCCGCCGGAGAGGGCGCCTTCGGCGGCGAGGGCGGAGTCGGCCACGCGGGTGTAGGTCTCGTAGGCGCCCTCGGGGGTGGCGCGGCGGGCGGTGACGTCCTTGCGGGCGGGTCCGAGCGCCTCCGCGGCGGCGACGAAGGCCCCGAGGCGGGCGACGGTGTCGGTGCGGTAGTCGCCGGAGTCGGCGACGGTGTGCCGGTCGCCGAGGCGCAGCCGGCGTACGGCTTCGTCGGTGCGGCGGGCCTGCTGTTCGAGGGCGGGGGCCTCGCCGGAGGCGGGGTCGGCCAGCAGGCGGACGGCGGCCCGGCGTTCGGCCTGGATCTCGGTGAGGGCGGCCGCGAGGGGGGTGCGTATCTCGGCGTCGACCTGGCGGACCCTGCTGAGCCGGGCTATCTCCTGGGCGGTGCTGACGGTGGCGAAGCCCCAGAGGGCGAGCAGGGAGACGACCGGGACCATCAGCAGGGAGACGATCTTCGCCCGGACGGTGGCGGGCCGCAGCCGCCCCCACGGCCCGCCGGCCCGGACGGGGCCGGTGCCCCCGGCCGGGGCGGGGCGGCCGGGTCCGGGTTCCGGCGGTTCCGCGGCGGGGGGCCCCGCGTGCGCGCGGCGGCCGCGGGACGGGGGTTCGGGGAGCCGCGGTGGCGCTGCTTCCGGTCTGCTGCGGGGTCTGCGCATGGGTTCCTCGTTCCGGGCGGTACGGATCCTCGGGGGGCGGTCGGGGGTCAGCGGGAGGGGAGGGGGCCCTCGCCGAGCGGCCGTCCGGCCGCGGCGGCGGTGGCGGCGGCCGGGGCGGAACGGGCGCCGCCGCCGGGAGCCGCCGCGGGAGCCCCCGTCGCGGAGGCCGAGGCCGACGCCGCCCGCTCGTCCGCCGTCGGGGACAGCGCCACGAAGGCGGCGGTGATGAAGAGGTAGGAGCCGAGTCCGACCGCGAGCGGGAAGATGAACTGCATGGCGGTGGCTCCGGACAGTGCCGTGTCCGAGGGGGTGACGCGGACGGATACGGCCAGCATTCCCGTGTAGTGCATGCTGCTGACTGCGGCGCCCATGACGAGGGAGGCGACGGCGACGGCCACCGGCGACTTGATGTTGAGGGCGGCCCACAGCGCGGCGGTGGCGGCGACGACGGCGATGGCGACCGAGAGGCCGACGGTGAGCGGGTCGTACTCGATCCGGCCGTGCAGGCGCAGGGCGGCCATGCCGAGGTAGTGCATGCTCGCGACCCCGAGTCCGGTGGTCAGGCCGCCGAGGACGAGGGAGCGGCCGCGGTCCCTGCCGTAGCCGACGGCGAAGACCCCGGCGCCGACGACGGCCACGGCGACGAGCAGGCTCAGCAGGGTCATCGGCACGTCGTAGTGGATCTCGGTGCCGGTGACGTGGAAGCCGAGCATGGCGATGAAGTGCATCGTCCAGATGCCGGTGCCGATGGCGGAGGCGGCGGTGAGGAGCCAGTTGCGCCGGGAAGCGCCGGTCGCGGCGAGCGCGCGGACGGTGCAGCGCAGGCCGAGGGCGGCGCCGATCGACGCCATCACGTACGACAGTGCGGGTGTCAGCCAGCCATAGGCGGCGTGGTCCAGGTGTCCCATGGCCACGGGACGCTAGTCCGGGTGAGGGCGCGAACAAGGGGCGCATTTCGAAAGACGCTGTAACTGCTGGAATATGACAGAGAGACGTTCATCTCCGATCACACGACGTGTCACCTTGTGCACGGTCCGCAGGGGCGGAGGCGGTGCGGGATCATGTGCGCATGAGCCGTATGAGTCGTACGAACGAAGACCACACGCATGTGCAGGAGTTCTTCGGTGCCCGCGCGGCCGCCTGGGACGGGAAGTTCCCGGAGGACGGGCCCGCCTTCGAGACCGCCGTGGCGGAGTTCGGCGTGGGGCCCGGGAACCGGGTGCTCGACGCGGGCTGCGGGACCGGCCGGGCCCTGGTCCCGCTCCGTGCGGCGGTCGGGCCGTCCGGGACCGTGCTCGGCGTGGACCTGACCGCGGAGATGCTGGCCGAGGCGCGGCGGGCCGGACGCGACCGCGAGGGGACCCTGCTGCAGGGCGACGTGGCCCGGCTGCCGCTGCGGGACGGGGCGCTGGACGCGGTCTTCGCCTCCGGGCTGATCGCCCACCTGCCCGATCCCGCCGAGAACCTGCGCGAGCTCGCCCGCGTGGTCCGCCCCGGCGGCCGGCTCGCGCTCTTCCACCCGATCGGGCGGGCCGCGCTCGCCGCGCGCCACGGCCGCGAGCTGACCCCGGACGACCTGCGGGCCGAGCAGAACCTCGGCCCCCTGCTGTCCGGTTCCGGCTGGCGGATGACCTCGTACTCCGACGAGGACACCCGCTTCCTGGCGCTGGCCGTACGCGGCGACTGACCGCCGCGCCGGGGTCCGGCGTCACGCCGGTGCCGGCGCCGTGCCGGGGGCCCCGCGCTAGGCCGGGGGCTGGGCGTCGGCTCCGGCCGGGCGGCGCGGGTGCGGCACGGGGCAGCCGCCGGCACCGGGCACGGGGAACGTGCCGAGCTCGCCGACGTCGTAGCCGTCGCGGTAGCCCTTGATCTCCGGGTTCTGGCGGGCGTAGTGCGGGGCGGTGCGCGGGGGCAGCAGCCGTACCGCCCGGCCGCGCAGCCACAGCGCGCCCCGGACCAGCCGCCGCAGGCCCGGGGTCGGGGCCTCGTACCGGAAGGCGTACAGCAGCGGCTCGTCGAGCAGGGCGAGGCTCGCGCGGCGCACGGCGGGGGCGAGCGGTGCCGGGTACCAGGAGGCCATCAGGTCGAGGGTGGAGTCGGCGACCGAGCGGCCCCCCTCGTCCCAGCCGAAGTGGGCCGACTCGTAGGCGTTCAGCGTGGTCTCGAACTCCTCGTAGGAGCCCGGGACGTCCGTGATGCCCAGGTGCCGGCCGAGGGCGGCGTAGTAGTTGGCGCAGGCCCGGCGCTCGTGGTGGGTCAGCGGGCGCCAGCCGTAGACGTCCAGCCAGCGCGCCGGAATCACCACGAACGTGCACAGGACGTAGCGCATGTCCTCGTTGGAGATGTCGTAGCTGCGGTGCATCTGGTTGACGCGGCGGATCGCGGTGCGCGCGGTGTCGCTGTCGAAGCCGTGCTCGACGACCGCGTCGAGGAGCAGCGAGGTGTCGTCGTACCGCTTCTGGGCGCGCTCGGTGAACTCGGCGGTCTCCGCGAGGAGGGCCCCGATGGAGGGGACGGCGTAGGTCCTGAAGAGCGCGAGCTCCAGGGCCCGGGTGAAGTCCCAGGGGAACTCGTAGGTGGCGGTGAGCCGGTAGATGGCGAGGAAGTCCTTGTCGGGGTCGAGCCGGAGGATCTCCCTCAGCCGGTCGTAACGCTGCACCGGTCTCCCTTTCTGTGGCGGGTCCCCAACTCTACGTGCAGGTGGCGGGCTTGGAAATCGATGCCCGCCGGGTCTCGACGCGCGAGTTACCCGCTGGTTAAGGTGCGCCGACGAGAACGCGATCGGGAGGCACCGGGAGGCCACGTGTCCGACGAGGAGGACGGGGGCTCGCTGTACGTGCTGACGGCCGTGCTGCTGACCCCCGCGCAGTTCCCGGCGGTGCTCGGCGACGATTTCCCCGAGGCGTGCGCGCATCTGGGCGTGGAGCCGGCCGCCGACGGGTACGGGCTGGTGCTGGGACAGGACGAGGAGGGCGCGCGCTGGACGGTCGTCGTGGACGACGTCTCGCTCGTGGCCACCGCCATCGCCTCCTGGGACTGCGGCATGGAGTACGACCTGTCGCCCGACGAGCACACGATCGTGGTCTCGCTGGCGGGCTGGCCGCTGGAGCTGACGGTCTCCACGGCGGGCATCCCGGAGCCGCACGACCCTGAACAGGGCGCGGACGGCACGGGACGGGTGCCGCTGGCGCCGCCCTCGGCGAAGGTCTGGGGGGCGGTGCAGCGACGGCTGGGCGCGGACCAGATCGCCCGGGAGTGGACGGACTGGCACGAGCGCGTAGCGGAGGACGGCGGCGCGGCCGCCGCCGCGCACCCCGGGCTCGCGCGGGCGCTGGGCGAGGCCGCCGGGTACGCGCGGCAGGCGCCGCCGCCGGGGCGGGTCCGGTCGGCCTTCGCGGGCGAGGGCGTACGGACCCTGCGGGCGGACGGGCCCGGCTGGTCGCTGGTGGCCCGGACGGGCGGCCCGGCCTTCGTCCTGCTGGACGAGGAGCCGGGCGGGGTCCTGGCCGTCCCCCGCGAAGGGGAAGCCGGGCTGCCGGAGCTGTCCGGCCTGCTGGCGGCGCTGGACGGCGTGGCGGCACGGCCGGCCTGAGCGCGCGGAGCACGTCGCACGGAGTCCGGCCGAGCACGGCACCGGGCACCGGGCACCGGGCACCGGGCACGGAACACAGGGTGCGGAACACGGAACACGGGGGAACGTGATGGCGGAATCGATGGAGCCGGTGGAGTCCCGGCCGGTGGGCGTGGTCGTGGGCGGCCGGGCGGAGGTCGTCGACGACGACTGGGGGCGCGAGCGGGCGGTGATCCGGCTGGACGCCGACCGGTTCGGCCCCGAAGCCCTCTACGGGCTGGAGGACTTCTCCCACGTCGAGGTCGTGTACCACTTCGACCGGGTGCCGGAGGAGAAGGTCGAGACGGGTGCCCGGCACCCGCGGGGGAACCGGGACTGGCCCCTGGTCGGGATCTTCGCCCAGCGCGGCAAGAACCGCCCCAACCGGATCGGCCTGTCCCGGTGCAGGGTGATCGAGGTGGACGGCCTGGACGTGCACGTGGAGGGCCTGGACGCGGTGGACGGCACCCCGGTGCTCGACCTCAAGCCCCACATGGCCGAGTTCGCCCCGCGCGGCGAGACCCGCCAGCCGGAATGGGCGACGGCCCTGATGCGGGACTACTACTAGGCCGTCGGACGGCCGCCTGGTCCGCCCCGCCGCCCCCGTCAGACGCGTTCGAGCGGGACGTGCGGGAGGGCCGGGAGGGTGGCGGATATGCGGTCGCCGGGGCGGATCGTGCCGCCCTGGCGGACCACGCCCATGATCCCGGCCTTGCGGACCACCCGGCCCTCCTCGTCCCGGCCGACGACCTGCTTGAGCAGGCCGTCCTGGAAGGCGTTGATCTGCGGGCACGGATTGCGCAGGCCCGTCACCTCCACCACCGCCTCCTCGCCCAGGCGCAGCAGCGTGCCCGTCGGCAGGGCGTGCAGGTCTATGCCCTCGGTCGTGACGTTCTCCCCGAGCTGGCCCGGGGAGACGCTGAAGCCTGCTCCGGCGACCTCGTCGAACAGTTCCCGGTGGATCAGGTGCACCTGGCGCAGGTTGGGCTGGGTCGGGTCCGCCGCCACGCGCGAGCGGTGCTTGACCGTGACCCCCGCGTGGACGTCGCCCTCGACGCCGAGGCCGGCCAGGAGCGTGATGCTCTCCCGGTTGGGCTTGGTGAAGGAGTACTCGGCATTGCTGCTGACGGCCGCGACCGTCGCGCCGCTCGCCGCGCCGGTCGGCTCCGCGCCGTGCTCGGTCATGGTGGTGCTCATGAGAAGGTCCCCCCGTCCCCCGGCCGCCCCTGGCGGCCGGACTGCTGCTTCCGCCATGGTCAACGCGCGGGCGCGGCCGTGTGTTCCCGGCCGCGTGCCGTCCCGGACTGGCCGACGCGACCCTTGCCGGGGTCCGGGAGCCGCATGACGATGGGGCCCTCCGCGTACCCGGCTCAACGACCCCGCGGGAGGGTGACATGGGCGATCCGTCGCCGGCGCTGCCGGGCGGGACCGATCCCGTCGAGCGCACGCGCGTACTGCGACGGGCGCACGAGGCCTTCACCCGGGACGGGCGGGTCGAGCCGCCGGTCCGGGCCGTGATCGCACAGTCCTGGCGGCGGTGCGCCCGCGCTCGGGTCAGCCCGGAGTGCGCGCCCCGGCAGGCCCGGGCGGAGGCGGAGCTGCCCGCCTACCGGGAGCAGCATCCGCTGGCCCGGGTGATGCCGCTGTTCCGGGACCTGGTGGGGGCGTTCGCGGCGCACGGTGCCCACCTGCTCGCGGTGTGCGACGCCCGCGGCGAGCTGCTGTGGGTCGAGGGCGAGACGGCCACCCTGCGCCGTGCCGAGCGGCTCGGCTTCGTACCGGGCACGCGCTGGGCGGAGTCGGCGATGGGGACCAACGCGCCCGGCACGGCGGTGGCCGTCGGGGAGCCCGTACAGGTCTTCGGCGCCGAGCACTTCAGCCGCCTGGTGCACCCCTGGACGTGCGCGGCGGCCCCGGTGCGGGACCCGGGCACGGGGCGGGTCCTCGGGGCGGTGGACATCACCGGCGGCGACGGGCTGGCCCATCCGCACTCGCTGGCGTTCGTCCAGGCGGTGGCCCGGGCCGCCGAATCCCAGCTGGCGCTGCTGGCCCCGGAGCCTGCGGCGTCCCGCGACACCCTCACGGCGCTCGGGCGGGACGAGGCGCTGCTGGTGCTCGGCGGCCGGCGGATCCCGCTGGGCCGGCGGCACAGCGAGATCGTGACGCTGCTCGCGCACCACCCCGAGGGGCTGTCCGGGGAGGAGCTGGCCTTCGCCCTGTACGAGGAGGAGTCGGTGGCGGCGGTGACGCTGCGGGCGGAGATGTCCCGGTTGCGGGCCCTGCTCGGCGCGGGGAACCTGCTCTCCCGCCCGTACCGCACCGCCGTCCCGCTGGAGGCCGATTTCACCGCCGTGACCCGGCACTTGGCGGCGGGTGCCGTCTCGGCCGCCCTGACCCGCTACCCGGGTCCCCTGCTGCCCGCCTCCTCGGCGCCCGGGATCGTGCGGCTCCGGCGGCGGATCGAGGAGCAGGCGCGGGCCGCGGTGATCGCCCGGGCGGACCCGGGGCTGCTGGCCGACTGGGTGTGCAGCCCGTGGGGCGCGGAGGACCCGGAGGTGTGGCGGGCGCTGGCCGGAGTCCTGCCGTCGCAGGGGCGGGCGGCCGCACTGGCCCGCGTACGCTCCCTCGACGAGGAACTCGGCGTCCGGCGCGCAACGTACCCGCAACCTGCCCTCCCCTAGCGTCCCGACCGAGCGCCCGCCGACGGCGGCGGGCGCCCGGCAAGGGGAGGACACCCATGGCCCGTTACGCGGCACCCGGTACCGAGGGCGCGCTGATGTCGTACGAGTCCCGCTACGGCCACTTCATCGGCGGGGAGTACGTGGAACCGGCCCGCGGCCGGTACTTCGAGAACCCCTCCCCGATCACCGGCCGGCCCTTCACCGAGGTCGCGCGCGGCACGGCGGAGGACGTGGAACGCGCCCTGGACGCAGCACACGCGGCGGCACCGGCCTGGGGCCGTACGTCGGCGACCGAGCGCTCCGCGGTCCTGCTGCGCATCGCGGACCGGATGGAGCAGAACCTGGAGGCCCTCGCGGTCGCGGAGACCTGGGAGAACGGCAAGCCCATCCGCGAGACCCTGGCCGCGGACCTGCCGCTGGCCATCGACCAGTTCCGCTACTTCGCGGGCGCCCTGCGCGCGCAGGAGGGCGCGCTCAGCCAGATCGACGACGACACGGTGGCGTACCACTTCCACGAGCCGCTGGGCGTGGTCGGCCAGATCATCCCGTGGAACTTCCCCATCCTGATGGCCGTGTGGAAGCTGGCCCCCGCGCTGGCCGCCGGCAACACCGTCGTCCTCAAGCCGGCCGAACAGACCCCGGCCTCGGTCCACTACTGGCTGAGCCTGGTGGCGGACCTGCTCCCGCCGGGCGTGGTGAACATCGTCAACGGCTTCGGCGAGGAGGCAGGCAAACCCCTCGCCTCCAGCCCGCGCGTGGCGAAGATCGCCTTCACCGGGGAGACCTCCACGGGCCGCCTGATCATGCAGTACGCGGCGGAGCACCTGAAGCCGGTGACCCTCGAACTCGGCGGCAAGAGCCCGAACATCTTCTTCGACGACATCTGGGCGACGGACGACGACCTGCGCGACAAGGCGCTGGAGGGGTTCACGATGTTCGCCCTGAACCAGGGCGAGGTGTGTACGAGCCCGTCGCGCGCGCTGATCGAGCGCGGCCGGTACGGCGACTTCCTGGACGCGGCGGTGGCCCGCACGGAACTCATCGTCCCGGGCCACCCGCTGGACACGGACACGATGATCGGCGCGCAGGCCTCGGAGGAGCAGCTGCGCAAGATCCTCTCGTACGTGGAGATCGGCCAGCGGGAGGGCGCGAAGATCCTGACGGGCGGCGGCCGCATCGACCACGGCGGGGAGCTGGCGGGCGGCTTCTACGTGGAGCCGACCATCTTCGAGGGCGACAACCGGATGCGGATCTTCCAGGAGGAGATCTTCGGCCCGGTGGTGTCGGTGACCTCCTTCCAGGACTTCGACGACGCCGTCCGCATCGCCAACGACACGGCCTACGGCCTGGGCGCGGGCGTCTGGAGCCGCGACATCAACACCGCGTACCGCGCGGGCCGCGCCATCCAGGCGGGCCGCGTCTGGACGAACTGCTACCACGCCTACCCGGCCCACGCCGCCTTCGGCGGCTACAAGCAGTCTGGCATCGGCCGCGAGACCCACAAGATGATGCTGGAGCACTACCAGCAGACGAAGAACCTCCTGGTCAGCTACTCCCCCAAGAAGCTCGGATTCTTCTAGAGCCCGAAGTCGAGCTCCTGGAATGCAGATTGCTCTCCGGGAGCTCTCTTGCGATCAGACACCGACCGGTGTGAAACCACTGCACCGAGTACCCAAGGGGTCAACTCAGCCCTTCCTTCCGGACCAGTCACGGACCAGATTCCCGGCCGGCGCCCCTGCGGAACAGCGCAAGTCGATCCTCCAGCTACGGCCGGGCGGAGGGGTGTCGCCGTTCGCCTCGCAGGATGTTCTCAGGGGGTGGGCGGCGGCGGAATGGGCTTGCCAAGGGCGTCCGCGAGTGCGGCACTGATCAGGTTCGCCGGTACGTCGCACGGGCCGTTGCGGCGGCTCTTCGCCAAGGTGGGTATCTGAGGCGGGCATCCTCCCGTCGCGACATCGCTGTTGACCAGCACCACCACAGTGGCGTCCAGCCCCGGGTGGTAGAAGAGCGTCGCGGTGAAGCCGGGAATCTCGCCGGTGTGCCCGATCCAGTCGCGCACGCCCATAAGACCAAGGCCGTAGCTGGTTTCCGGTTTTCCCGGCTCCGGCAGGAGCGAGTTGAGCCGCTCGGGCGGCAGCAGGCGCCGGTCGCAACGGGTGCCGACGGCGGGTGGAACGCGGAACGACACGGCGGGGCGGCCACCCGACGGCTTCGCCGGGCCTGCGTCCCCTCGGCCGTGCCAATGTTCGCCGGACGGCGAAGTCCGGCCACGCGGAGCGGTGTTCAAGCCGTGTACCGCCCGAGTGGCTCCACGACCTCCGCGCAATCGTAACTGTGGGTGCCAGAATGACCGACGCTCCGTCAGGAGCGATCCGCACGTCCAGCGCCGCTCCGGACCGTGAGGGCCGGGGCCGGCGGCCATGCTCGCGGGAGGGGAAGCAGTGGCACCGCAGGAATCCCTGCTCAAGATCTACGGAGACCGGTCCTACCGGCACGTGACGATGGCGCGGCACCAGGGCACCACCGTCGCGTTCGCGATGGACGCGTCCCGCCGGATCGTCTACTCGGTGTTGGACCTGTCCGGCCCGCCGGCCAAGGGCGAGGCGGACACCGCGTACTGGAGCGACAACCCGGCCGAGCTGGTCTTCCCCCGGGAGCTGGCCGAGGTGGGGTACGCAGTGGTCGGCGCGACGGCGATGCCGACGGTCAAGCGCGGCGGGGCCGAGGCGGCCGTCGACGAGCGGCCCACGGCCCAGGAGACCGACCCGTTCCTGTCCACCACCGCGCGGCTGACGGCGGACGCCCCGTTCCACGTGGTCTCCGACGGCACGTACGTGGTGGTGTTACGGCAGTCGGTCGGCGAGACGCACTCCGACGCGGTGTACAAGCTGACCGGCGGCGGCTGCTCGGGCAACGCGTCCCGCACGGACTACGTGCTCAGCGGTACGAAGAAGGTGCCGCTGGTGCGCGACACCCTGCTGTGCGACCGGTTCCTGCTGGTGGACGGCAAGCTCAAGCCGGTGCTCGAGGTCCGCTACAAGCGCAGCCGGCACGCCACCCGTCCCGAGTCGGCCAAGGACAGCCTGGGCACCGAGGACATGGAGGGCCGCCCGTTCCACGAGCCGACCCAGGAGCTGTCCTTCGCACGGAACCTGACCCAGGGCCGGTTCGCCGCCGTGCTGGTGCCCACCGCGATCAGCGGCGTGCAGCGCTGGCAGCTGTTCGCCCACAACGACGCCACCGGGCGGGTCGACTCCTTCAGCGTCGAGCAAGGCACCCAGGGCCTGTTCAACACCCGGGGCACCCGTTTCTACACCAGCCCCGACCCGCTCTACCGCGACGCGGTGTTCGAGCGCAGCCCGGGCAACTGCCCTTTCACCGGTCGCGAGCTGGTATCGGTGACGGGCACCGAGGGGCGCGCGGAGACCGCGCTGCGGCTGGACGGCACCGACGCCCATGTCGACCTGGGCGATCCGGCGGCGCTGCGGTTCGGCGGCAAGGCGTACTCGATCGAGGCCTGGGTCAAACCGGCTGCCCTCGACGGTCCGGTGCTGGCCAGGAGCGGGGAGTACCTGCTGGCGGTGGACGCCGCCGGCCTGGTGAGCCTCACCCACCGGGGCGCGCCGTCGCCGCTGCTGTCCACCGAGTCGGTGCCGACGGACGCCTACACCCACATCGCCGCCACCTTTGACGGCACCACCGCGAAGCTGTACGTCAACGGCAGGCCGGCCGGCACCGGGGCGCTGCCGTTCACCCCGGCCACCGGTGTGAACACCCTGGTCGGCAAGGACTCCTCCGGCGGTACGGACAAGCTTTTCAAGGGCGACGTCGACGAGCTCCGGATCTGGGACCGGGTGCGTTCTGCCGCCGAGCTCACCGAGGACATGAGCTACCGGCTGATCGGCAACGAGCCGGGATTGGTGGCCTACTACCGGTTCGACGAGGGCACGGGGAGCACCGCGAACGACCAGACCGACCGGGCACTGCACGGCACCCTCGGCGGCGGCGTGCAGTGGACCGGCTCGGAGGCCCCGGTCGGCGACCACCCCGGGGTGCGGCGCGACAGCTTCGTCCTCAAGGGGCGCTCGGTGGTGTCCGGCCTGTCGGCCGTGCTGTACCACCAGCAGGAGAACGTGGTCGCCGGGTACCGCCCCGACCCCAAGCCCGCCAAGCGGCAGGCCCGGGTGCTGCTGGCGTTCGCCGCCAGGTACGGCCAGAACCCGTGCCTGGCGGGCCTGGACTTCGCGGTCGGCCGCGACGGCCGGCTGGCTCAGGCGCCGGACGTGCTGGACCCGGCGGTGCTCAAGCGGCCGACGAAGGGCCAGGACTCGGAGCAGGTCAGCGCCCTGCAGCAGCTGATCAAGCGGCTGGAGCCGGAGGTCGCGTCCCTTCAGTCGGAGATAACCCGGCTGGCCGGCACCGCGGGCAGGGTGGCCGAGTGCCAGGCGGAAGTCGACCGGCTGAAGCCGGGCTTCGACGACCTGGAGCGGCGATACCTCGCCGAGAAGGACCTGGTCACCTCCTGGACCTACAGCCTGGAGCTCAAGACACCGCGCCAGTTGGCCAGCGGCCACCTGGCGCAGTCGCTCTTCGCCATCCTCACCTCGGAGTACGAGGCCGGGGTGCAGTTCGTCCCCCCCAACGGCCCCCGGACGACCTGGTGGTTGGACGACACCGGTCAGAGCCAGAACGGCCGGCCCTGCTACTTCCTGGTCGCCCGCGAGCGCAACCGGGACCTGCGCGTCACCGGCAACTCGACGTCCGATACCGCCCGGCTGAGCACGATCGTCCGCGAACCGGGCAACGTCAGCGCGCAGTTCCAGCTGATCGCCGAGGGCGAGTACGTCCGCATCGTCAACCGCGGCAGCCGGCTCGCGATCGGTTCGCCCTCCACGTACCAGTTGCCCCACCTGGTCCAGTCGAGCGAATGCCTCACGGCGGACTCTGGCCTGTTCAAGATGACGCGTCTGTCCATGCGCTCAGGTGTGGACGTGGCGTACCTCGCGGCCAAGGAGAAGCTGGACGCCGCGCGCCAGCTCCTCCAAGAGGCGCGCACGGCCCAACAGCGGGTCGCCGAACTGCAGCTCGTGCTGGCCGCCAAGCAGGCCGAACTCAAGGACGCCCGGGACCAGCTGGCCCGCCTGTCGACCGCCCTGCAGGGGGACGACGACCTCACAGTGGCGATGCCGCTGCTGGCGGTGGACTCCACAGGTCTGAGCCTGTCCGGCGGCCTGCTCGAATTCGCCCGGGGCACCGACCGGCCCGCACTGCTGGACAGCGGCACCGGCAACGTCGTGCTGTACTTCCGCGGCGCCGAGAACCAGTTCTTCGCCGTGTACTACGACACCGGCGTCGTCCGCGGTGCCCAGACCCTCGCCGGGGACGGCGGCACGCTCACCTTCCTCGCCCGCGACCCGGCCGTTGCCCTGGACAGCGCCACCATCAAGGTCTCGGACGGCGACGCGCCCGGCCGCTGCGACCTCACGATCACCGTCGGGACGGACACCGAGACCTGGCGGTCGCTGCCGCGCAAGGCCGACCTGATGGCCGCCGCCCTGGCCGGGAGCCCCGGCCGGCCGGTGACGGTCGGGGCGGTCGCCCGGGTGACGGGCAGAAGTGTGGAGCTGGCCGGGGCCACCACCGTGCCGGTCCCGGCCAAGGCCCACCTCGTGATCGGCAGCACCGGCTACGCCGCGGAGGCCGACAACCCCACCGGCGCCAAGACGCTCACCCTCACGACGGCGGGCACCGCGATCAAGCCCGGCGACAAGGTCAGCCTGGTCGGCTACGACTCGGCCCGGGCGCAGTCCACCCGGGCCGGGGTCCTGCTGTCCGCCGGCTCCCGTCTGATCGGGCTCACCCCGGGCGGCGTCGACTCCGTCCCCAACGGCACGGCCAAGGCGACGATCACCGGCCGCGGCTGCCGCTGGCGGGCCGAGATGCCCGGCCGGGCCTTCCTGTTCGACGGCAAGGAGCAGTACCTGACCCTGCCCGCCGGCCAGCAGCAGAACATCGCCCCGACCGGTGACCTGAGCCTGGAGGCCTGGGTCAACCCCGAGGCCGGAGGGGGCCGGATCGTCCACGCCAGGACGGACGGATCGGGCTACTCCCTGGCGCTCGCCCCGGCCGCCCTGCCGGCCTGGCAGTTCGTCGGCGGCACCAAGGCCCAGCTGACTCCCTCGCTCGACCTGGCGAACCGGGACTTCACCATCGAGCTGTGGGCCAAGCGCAACCAGTCCCGGGGCCGCGTCGAGCCGCTGCTGTTCCACGGTGCGACGGACGGCCGGGTCGACCAGTCCCTGCACCTGTGGGTCCACCCCGACGAGACCTTCTACTTCTCGCTGTACGGCGACGACCTGAAGACCACCCAGGCCTACCCGGACCTGGAGTGGCACCACTGGGCCGCGGTCTACAAGAACGCCACCCGCGAGCAGATCCTCTACCGGGACGGGGTCGAGGTCGCCCGCCGCACCTCCAACGGGGCCTACACCGGCAACGGCCCGCTGATCCTGGGCCACTTCCCCTTCACCGGCGACTACCTCGACGGCCGGATCGACGAGGTCCGCGTCTTCGGCCGGGCCCGCACCCAGCACGAGATCTCCTCCGAGCGCCACCAGCGGCTCTCCGGCCGCGAACCGGGCCTGCTCGGCCACTGGACCTTCGACGGGCCGAGCAGCCCGCCCTCACCGATCAAGGGCTACCAGGTGGTCGCGCGGGTGGGCGACCGGGTGGTGCGCTCGGCGGAGCGTTTCCCGTGCAACGAGTGGGCGCACCTGGCCGCCACCTTCACCCAGTCCTGGGCCCTGAGCCTGAACGGCGGCGCGGGCCTGTCGGTGGCCCCGCAGAACTCGCTGGACGTCCTGGAGGACCTCACCATCGAGGCGTTCGTCCGGATCGACAAGCTCGGCGCCCCGATGGGCCTGCTCGCCAAGGGCACGGTGGTCGACGGCGGCCGGGACGGCGTCCCGTACCAGTTGGGCATCCTGGCCGACGGCCGGGTGGAGTTCGCCTTCGCCGAGGCCGACGGCAAGGCCGTCCGGCATACCTCCGACCGGCCCGTGACGGTCGGTGCCTTCCAGCGGGTGACCGTGGTGCGGCAGCGCCGCAAACCCGACACCTCAGCTGCCGCCCAGGCGAACGCGAGCATCCAGTCCGAGCAGGACATCCGCTTCTACCTGGACGGCGCAGCCGCCGGCAGTCACCTGTACAGCGGCCCTGGTGCACAGTCCAACTCCGGCGAGCTGGAGATCGGCCGTGGGCTGCACGGTGTCCTGTGCGAGGTGCGGCTGTGGAACTCCGCACGGCCGGCCGTCCAGCTCGGGCAGCCGGTCACCGCGCGTGAGAAGGGGCTGCTGGCCCGCTGGCCCTTCAACGAGAACGCCGGGAACGTCACCGTCGACGTCTCCGGCTCCTTCCCGGCCAAGCTGCGGGGCGCCCGCTGGACCCGCGACGTCGACCCCACGGCCAGCCCGCTGCGGCTGTACCGCAACGGCGAGCCGCTGTCCGAGGCCCCCGTGACCGCCCAGGACACCGCCTCCTGGGGCGATGCCCAGCTCACCCTGGGCGCCCGCCTGGAAGGGGCCAAACCGACGGAGCTGCTGACCGGAACGCTGGAGGAGGTGCGGATCTGGCGCACCGTCCGCACCCGGGAGCAGATCAGCGACAACCTGTTCACCCGCCTGCGAGAGAACAAGCGGGACCTGCTCGGCTACTGGCCCTTCGACCGGGACTCCACCGAACCCGGCACCACCTCGGTGCGCGACGAGGGCCTGCGCGGCAACAACCTCGCCTTCTCCGCGAAGCGGCCCCGCGTCCTGCTCTCCACCGCCCCCGTGTCCACGGACACCGCCCAGGTGCGGTCGGCCCTCGCCGACGTCCGCACTCCCTTCCACGACACCATCGCCGGGGCCCCCGGCGCCACCGAGTACGCCGACCTCCAGTACGACGCGAAGGGCGAGACTCTCGGTGTGCTCAAGCGCTGCTACGGCTTCGTCCGCGACGGCCGCTGGCACCTGGTCACCGGCTACAAGGTGGGCGACCTGACCACCGAGTGGGTCGGCCAGGCCCAGTTCGACCCGCAACTCATGGGCTACATCGAGGGCGCCCCGCCGGTGCCCTCGGAGAACCTCACCGACAAGGCCGACGGCTACGCCGCCGCCTCCTCGGTGGAGTTCGCCGAGGCCAACCAGGTGGTGCGGAGCCTGTCCTCCAGCAAGACCCGCAGCGTCAACGCCGCCTTCGGCTTCGCGGTGGGCTTCGAGACCGATGCCAGCGTCCTGTCGATCACTGCTCCGGCCGGCTTCGGCATCGCGTCCCCGCTCGCCGACGCCCAGTTGAAGGTCGGCCTGACGGGCCGCCTGGAGTTCTCCAACACCTGGAGCGAGGACACCAAGGTCAGCCAGGGCGCCAACACCGCCCGCAAGGCCAAGCTGGCCCTGACCGGCTACACCGAGGACGCCGCCAAGGTGCTGAACTCCGCCGTCGGCCGCCGGTACGTGCCCGCCAACACCGGCATGGCGCTCGTGCAGTCCCAGACCGCCGACGTCTTCGCGCTGCGCCTGGCGCACACCGGCGCCCTGGTCGCCTACCGGATGCTGCCCAACCCGGACATCCCGCTGGACTGGAACCTCATCCACTTCCCGATCAACCCCCGCTACACCAAGCAGGGCACCCTGGACGGCGCGGTCGGCTTCGACGACCGCGGCAAGGTCACCGACCCCGACTACCCCACCGCCACCGGCTACGGCGAGTACAGCTACTTCAAGCCGCGGGACGCCTACGCGCTCAAGCGCCGGATCACCCGCGACCAGCAGCGGCTGCACGCCTTCTACGAATCGGTCTCGACCGAGACCCACCGCCCGGACCCGACCCAGGGACAGGCCAACGCGCTCCTGCGCTCGATGGGCATGTCCGTCGAGCAGCAGGAGACCGGGCGCAGCACCGCCGGCAGCGCCGCCGCCACCGGCTTCTCGCACCGGGACCTGGTCAACACCTACGTCTGGACGGCCCAGGGCGGCTTCTTCGCCGAGACCACCGAGGCCACCGACGCCGTCAGCGAGACCACCTCCGGCTCCTACGCGCTCAGCGGCAGCATCGGCGGCACCTACGGGGGCAACTTCGGCTTCAAAGGTGTGAACTTCTACGGCCAGCTCGAGGCCTCCGTGGGCGGCGGTTTCAGCGTCACCCGGGCCAAGGGCAAGGACGCCTCCCGTTCCTTCGGCCTCGACGTCCAGTGCGCACCCCCGGGCGACCTGCAGCGCCGCGACAAGGACGGAAAGCCCGTCTACGACACGGCGGGCAAGCCCGTCCTGGTGCCGGGCAAGGTCGACGCCTACCGCTTCCTCACCTTCTACCTCGGCGAGAACAGCGCCAACTTCGACGACTTCTACCACAAGGTCGTCGACCCCACCTGGCTGTCGGGCAGCGACGCCCCCGACGCCGCCGCACTGCGGCAGACCCGCCAGAACTCCGCCAAGCCCCCGTGCTGGCGGATCCTGCACCGCGTCACCTACGTCAGCCGGGTGCTCGCACCCGTCCCGCCGCCCGGGGCGCCGCCGCTGGAGAAGGCAATGCGCGCCGAGAACATCGACAGCAACTACGAGCTGATCAAGCGCCTGGAACCGTACGTCCGCCCCGCCGCCACCAGCACCGCCGCCCTCGCCACCGCCACCCGCGCGGCCCTGGCCGCCCAGCTGCCCGAGCTCCTCCCCCACTCCACGGAGATCATCGACTACCTCAGCCGCTACTTCGGCATGGACAACTGACCTGGGCCCGGCCCTCCGTCACCTCGGAGGGCCGGGCGCGCCAGGCGTCCGGCGACAGCATCCCACTGCGGAAAGGAGAGGCGCTGCGCACGGGCGGGGAAGAAGGCGGTGACCGTGTTGGCGGTGCCGATCACCGAGTTGGTGCAGCCGGGCGAGGAACGAGCGCCACCCGACGCCGACCGTACGCGTCCCGGGCCGGCCCCAGCCCCAGCCCCAGCCCCAGCCCCAGCCCCAGCCCCAGCCCCAGCAGGCTCTCCACACTCGCGGCACGCGGCCCACGCGCGCCGCTACCAGACATGCCAACCGCTTGCCCGTGTCGGGTCGGCCGTGACCAAGATCCGGTCCATTCTCGGACCATACTGCCGGGATGGACATCCCGAACCACCGTTTTGCCTGGTCAGCCCTATTCCAACTGCTGTACCACCAGCAGACGAAGAACCTCCTGGTCAGCTACTCCCCCAAGAAGCTCGGCTTCTTCCAAAGAGGGCACCGCGGCCGTCCGGCAAGGAACTTGAGCACCCGGCGGCCGGTCTCCCCTTCGGCGAGCCATGAAAGCGATCTTTATTGATTTATTGCGATTCCTCCGGATCTGCAGCTCTTCCTGACCAGAACTGCCGGACCAGTCACGGACCAAATCCGCCCTCGCCCTGAGCCTCGTGCAGCAACGTGAAGGTGGCGGCGGGCCGCCCAGCTGATTGCCCCCGGGGGGTGGAGTGCACCAGGGGCAGAGTGCACCAGCCGGTCGTTGCGGCCCCGTTCAGGCACTGGAGCTATCCGTTGACATCGCCGTGGCCGGGCTCTGGCCGGGAATCGCCGACCGGTTGGGTACGGCGCAAGGTCCGTTCGGCTGCGGCGCGGAGGTAGCCGACGACTTCGGGGTCGGCGTCGAGTGTGTAGTCGGCGGCCAAGGCCACCACGAGTTGGGCGATGCGGGCGAGGGAGCCGCCGGAGAGGTCGACCGTGCAGGTGGCCTCGTCGATCGGGATGACACGTTCGGGCAGCCCCTGCGTGCGGGCGAGCACAGCGACGGCGGGTGCGTGCACAGTGGCGACGGCCCGGTAGCGGGCGGGTGCGGTGGCGATCTTGGTGGCGACGAATGCGGCGGGGTCAGGGGCCGGCAAGGTGCGCGCGGGGACTCGGTGGCCGGTGGGAGCGGGGCCGGTCATGCGGTCGAGGCGGTAGATCCGCCAGTCGTTCGCACGGGTGTCGTGGGCGACGAGGTACCAGCGGCCCGCCGCGGGGACCAGGCTGTGGGGTTCCACTCGGCGGGAGCCGGGCGCGCCCCGGCGCGTGGCGTAGCCGAAGGTGACGATCTCGTGGTCGCGGCAGGCGGCGGCCAGGACGGAGAGCATGGCCGGGTCGGCCTGGGGCCCGTCCTCCTCGGCGCCATAGGTGACGGGTGCGGCAGTCGCCTGCTGGAGGGCGCTGACCTGGGTGCGCAGGCGGGCGGGGAGGACCTGCTCAAGTTTGGCCAGGGCGCGCAGCGCGGTCTCGCCGACGCCGGTGACGCCGGAGGCTGCGGCTGCGGCCAGGCGTTGTCGATGGCCGTGCGGGTGTGGTGGCCGGGGTCGGTCAGGAGGCGGTGGTTGATGTGGCCGTCGGGGTGCTGGGTTGGGAGGTCCGCTTCAACCACATAAGGTCGGTCGCCACGATGTCGGTGCGCTGGCCCTCGATCTTGCCCACCCAGACAGGGGCACGGAGGCACACGAGTCGACCATCGGGGCGCTCATCGAGCATCTGGCACTCCAGAACATCGAACTTCGCGGACATGCCCGCAACGCTCCCCGCTTCGACGCAGGTTGGTCACGCGGCGACGACGTTTTCATCGCCGAGGTCAAGAGTCTGACTGGTGCGAGCGAGGACCAGCAGATTCGACTGGGGATCGGGCAGGTCCTCGACTATGCCCATCAGCTCCAACTGACGAGGACATGCAGGCGAGTGCGTCCCATCCTGGTGCTGGAGAAGCAGCCGACTGACCCCAGGTGGACCTCACTCGCGGAGGCCAGCGGAATCCTCCTCACTTGGGCCCCCGATTTCGCCGGGTGTTAAAGCCGGGTGCTGAAGCCTCGTGTCACCCTCCCACGAGAGGGTGACACGAGGGAGAGCAGCTGGCCAATGACCAGGCCGAATTGCATCACACAAGTTCAGGGAAGGCGTGATCAACCAGGGCCTGCTCTACATGGTCCTGACGGATTGACCACCGCAACGTAATCCGGCACCGGTCCGCGACCGGCTCGGGGGCAGGCCGTGTCCCAAGTGCTGTGGACCGGACTAAGAGGGTGTCTCACGTGACAAGTTTCGCTAGCTTCTTGCAGCAGGTCAGGGCAGCCGCCAGGCCGAGGAAGGCAAGGAAGTGCGAGCCCTTTCGTTCGTATCGGATGGTCAGGCGGCGGTAGCCGAAGAGCCAAGCGATCGACCGTTCGATCTTCCAGCGGTGCCGACCGAGGCGTTCACCGGACTCGATGGCTGGCCGTCCGATGCGCGGGACCAGCCCACGCTCGCGCAGCCAGGCCGGGTGTTCGGCGGAACAGTACGCCTTGTCCACGGGGAGTTTGACGGGGCGGCTTCGCCGTGACCCCCGGCGGGGCCGGATGGCGGGGATGCTGAGGATGAGCGGCTTGAGGGCGAGACTGTCGTGCATGTTCGCGCCGGACACGGCGCCGGTGAGCGGGACGCCTTGGGCGTCGGACAGTACGTGCAGCTTGCTGCCCTTCTTGCCGCGATCGACCGGGTTCGAGCCGGTCTGTGATCCCCCCTTTTGGCGCGAACAGAGGCCGCGTCGACGATCGCCGAGGTCCAGTCCACCTTGCCCCGGGCCCCGAGTTCGTCCAGCTCGGCCCGGTGGAGCCGACGCCATAGGCCGGCCTCGGTCCATATCGTGAAGCGGCGATGCGCGGTGGCGGGCGACGTGCCGAACGTCGGCGGCAGATGCCGCCAGGCACAGCCGGTGGTCAGGACGTACACCACTGCCGTGAAGACGGCCCGTTCGTCACACGGAGTGGTCCCACCACCTTGCGGTCGAGGCTCGGACGACGGCAATAGCGGGCCAACCAGCTCCCAGAGTGCATCAGGAACCAGACGTATCGACAGATCAGCACTCACGACCGGCATCATGCCGTTCGAACAACACGTCATGTCGTGGAACAGCCCCTACGCGGTGATCGGTGCGGCCATCCTGGCCGCTTGCTCGACCTTCGCGAAGTAGGCCGCGCGGGCTTCCTCGTCGATCGGCTGCTCGTGTTCGGCACGCATCCCGGTCCGGCCGTCTACGCCCTCGCGCAGGATGTCGGCGTGCCCGGCATGCCGGATGGTCTCTCCGAGGGCATGGACCATGATGGCGAACAGGTTCGTGTTAGGTGAAGGCTCCGGCCACCAGGGCACGTGGCCCGGTGCGTCGAGGGCAAGCTCATTGATTGTCGCGTCCGAGTGTTCCCACGTGCGCCGGTAGAACCCGACGATCTGATCGCGTGTCTCGTTCTCGGCCGCCCATTGATCGCTGCCGTCGGAGTCCTGCCACCGGCACAGCGGTTCCGGAGAAGGGCGGTCGAAGACCTCACCGAAGTACCTGGCCTCGACCGTGGCCACGTGTTTGACCAGGCCGAGGAGGTTGGTCCCGGTCGCTGTCAGAGGCCGACGCGCGTCGTATTCGGACAAGCCGTCGAGCTTCCAGAGCAGCGCCTCACGGTCCCGCCGCAGCCTGTTGTGCAGGTTGTCTTTCGCGAACTCATCGATCATGCGGCACGAGCCTGCCATGGGCTGCTCATGGTCTCAAGATCCCGGACGCGGTCTGGAACGACTGGCGGAGCCGTGGTCAGCTATGGTCACCGCTCCGACCTGCTGCAAGGAGCCCAGGAATCTGTCCACGTGAGACAAGCTCAAAGGCTGATCTGCGACCGTCTCCTAGTACTCCAGTGCGGTTTCGTGATCTGTCCGCTGGCGTCCTCGGCTGACCGTCGTCGGTAGTGGCTGCGTCGGGCTGTCGCCTGGTGGCGTCTGCGCCAGTTCGACCAGTGCAGCAGTCTGGCTGGGGACATGACTGGTTGGTCGAAGACGGCGGCGAGGAAGGCCAGCGCGAGCATGGCGAGTGTGACGTGCCGATGCCAGCCGTCCCAGTGCCTCACCTGGTAGTGGTCCAGGCCGACTCGGCCCTTGGCGCCCTGGAAACATTCTTCGACGCTCCAGCGGGTGCCGGCCACTTGGACGAGTTCGGCCGGGGGTGCTGCCGTGGGGGCCCAGCAGAGATTGAAGGCGATTTCCCTCGTGGTGGAGTTGCGGCGGATCAGCAGGTGGCGGTGCTCGTCGGTGCCGATGCCGATCCAGGCCCAGTCGTAGTAGCGCGGGCCCTTTGCTCCAGCTCCGGCGCTCTGTCGGTGCCAGGCGGCCTCGGGCAGACGGCCGGCGACCGTGGCCGCGCGGATCAGGGTGCGGCCGGAGTTGATCCGGACCCGGATGGAGCAGGCGACGGCCGGGACGTAGCCCGTCCCTCGTGCCTCCAGGGCGGCACGAAGTTGCGGGTCCTGCCCGTATGCTTCGTCGCCGGTCACCCACGGTGCCTCCACCCCGGCATCCAGTGCGGCGGCGATCATCTCCCACGCCAGGCGGGGTTTGGTTGCGAACTGCACGCCGTCCGGCACTCCGGCCGCATTCCGGCGCTCGGTATCACCACACCAGGAATGCTCGGGCAGGTAGAGCCGACGGTCGATCAGTGCCCGCCCGCAGCTGGTGGCGTAGGCGAGGAAGACGCCGACTTGGCTGTTCTCGATGCTTCCCGCGGTGCCGGTGTACTGCCGCTGCACGCCCGCCGAGGACCGGCCCTTCTTCAAGAAGCCGGTTTCGTCCACGATCAGCACCCCACCGACGGTGCCGAGGTGGTCGATGGCGTAGGCGCGGACCTCGTCGCGGACGGCATCGGCGTCCCAGCGGGCGCTTCGCAGCAGACGCCGCATCGGCCCGGGGCGGGCGTGACCGGCCTGTTCGGCCAGCCGTCGGCAGTTCTTGCGCTCGACACCGGACAGCAGTCCGAGCAGGTACGCGCGGGCAGTGGCCCTCGGTTCCACCCGTCGGAACCGGCCCGCAATCCGGGCCATAGCCTGGTCGAACATCGCCCGCCAGCGGGCAGGGTCTACGCTACGGCCCGCGGCCACCGCACAATCTTCAGGAGTCCACACAACCCCCGATGATCACGCGGTGGCCGTTCTCGCTCCAGGCCTGGTCCTGGGCAGTGCCGAACTCCTTGCTTCGGCCCGTCGGCCTCTGATCGACAGAATAGGCACATGGACAGCGAACCTCTGCGGATCCCGCTTGACCAGCTTCGGCACGCCTTCGAGCTGGCAATGCAACACATCGAAGCGTCAGCCGGCAGCGCGGTGGCGCTCGAACACGAATACTTCTGGTCCGTTCCGGGCGACGAACTCTACGACGTCCCCAACGAACCGAGAACGATCACAATCGGGCAGCTCTCCGAGTCATGGCAGCACCTTGAGGACCTCCTCGCCGATCCGAACCGGGCCGTGGGCCACCACCTGGTCTGGCTCGCCGATGTCCTCCGTGCGATCGGGCAGGACACCGCCCAGTAGCCGCGACACGCGCGACGTGACGTGGAACTACGAAGTCACACTGGAGCACCAGCCGCCAGCGCTGTCCCGCTACTGCGGGGACATCACTCTCCCGCTACGGGACAAGCCTTAGTGGTGGAAGGGAACTTCGGCAGTGTGCCTTGACGCAGGAAGAGACGCCCCCGGACCGGGTACACCTCTTCCTGCCACGGCTTCAGCCGGACGCCACGGCGCGCACCGGCCCGGCCGGGGATGGCGTCGGCTGAAGCAATCCCAGATGGGATTCAGCCGTGCGGCTGGTTCGCACATCTATCCGGGATGGCTGGTTCTCGTCACACTCTGATTGAAGTGAGCTGAGTCTGGCGACCTGAGTGCACCGGCATGCCGCAGGGCTTTGGGTGTGAGGCACGGCTGAAGGCCATCTTTCTCCCGCTACTCGTCGACAACGTCGAAGGAGTCTTCATGGCCAAGGAAAGTGTCGGATTCTCGAATCCGGAAAGTCGCCTGACCGGGCTGCAGCAGAACCCAGAATCTGGTGACTTCCACTTCGTCACGCCCAAGCTGGGGCAAAGGGGAGTCGATACCGCCACCAGTGTGACTCTCGAGAGCTTCTATCGAATCCTTGACGCCAATGGAAAGCTCCCCAAGGCCTCCATGTCGATTAAGTTCATCAGCTACACGGCGGGCAAGAACGTGGCGGGAATTGCCGTCGACATCGTGGTGGCACAGCTATTTGACACTGCGCTCGCTGATTCGCTGCGTACGATTGGCGACGTTAACCTCGGGGCGGCACTCGAAGAGCTCGAAGACGCCAACAAGGAGCCCAAAGCTAGCGGCAAGGAGCGTCATCGCCTGCTCGCGCAGGGCCATCTCGGAGTGGCGTTCAAGGCTGCCGAGAAGGAGGCGGGATCCCTCAAGGGAAAGCTCCTCCCTCACACCTGTCGCAGGGCCGAGGCGCACCGCAAGGCAACGCTCATCGCAGCTGCCATCGCGCTCATCAACCAGTACGCGGGAATGCAGGCAGCAGCCAAGTGGGCCGACAAGGCCAAGCTTCACTTTGAGCGCTACGATGCCCTGGCAGGCAAAACCGATCGATGGCTCCTGGCTCGGATGGACCGCCAGTGGAACGAGCTCCAGTCCGGCTGGTTGCCGTTCGTTATCCACCCCACCCGAAGTGGGAACGCGGCAGGACCGATGGGGCCCCGGTGGGTCTTGCGGAGTACCGCGATCCGGGAGCTCGAAGAAGACAGATACCCGGTCCGGCAACGCCTCGATATGCTGGGCGAAGAGCGATCTCGCTTCGAAGAGTTCCATCAGGCGCTTGCAGGCTAAGAACCATCCGCTTCTTGCCTCGCATCCTCGACGGCCAACGCCAGCCGATGAGGGCCACGGCCTCCTTGCAGACTCGGGGACGACTTCTCGCGGCGCTGGCCCGGAGCCGGGGCGGGGCGGCCGAACTGACTGTGGTCGCGCTTTCGTCCGTCGGTCACGAGCCCGTGAAGGGGTCGTCGAGTGGGGCCGGTACCTGCCCAGGGGTCGAGGTCCTCCACGAGGAGGTGGCCGTAGCGCCTCGTGCGCCCCTTCTTCGTGCCGCGGAAGCGCCGCAACTGCTGTTGTCGGGGCCTACCGTGGTGCGCGGGCTGGCGCAGGAAGGTATGCCAGGCCCGCAGGTCGCCCTCGGCCCGGATGATCTCCTCGACCTGCCCCATGCCCAGCGCGTGGATGAGCTCGTCCTCCAGGTCGGCCACGCACACGAAAAAGCCCCGGTGCGGCGCCCGGGCCCGCTTCAGGCCTCGGTCGCAGAAGTGCTGCTCGCGCTCGTCGCACAGTCCCCTCAGCCGCAGGCCAAGACCGGGTGGCCCGAGAGACCGGCGCAGCGGCCGATGTTCATCGTCCCGCCCATCAGCACGACGCACACCCCTCGGCGGCCAGGACCCGGCCACACCGGGTGGCCAGCGCCTCGAACCCAGCTCCGCAGCGTCTCCGGATTGCCCCCATCTCGGCGGCGCCTGACCTGACCGTCACTCCCGGCAGCGTCTCGTACAGCGCGACCGCGACCGTCTTGAACCGCGGCGGGTAGTGCTCCATGACCACGAGATGTCCGTTCTCAGATCCTCAGGACCCAGTGTCTCGTGTGTTCAGGGTCCGAGGTAAAGACCCCGACCACGCCGGCTCACCCTCCCGGACACACGTCCAGACAAGCGGGACTGCATATCTGAGTGAGTGTCAGCACAGAAGGCCGTCGGCATCATCCGATCGCACAGGAGCGCGGGGGGTCGACTTGGCTATTGCATCAACTGTTCGAAATCCGGTTGACCGCCACACCCCCCGCCGCTAGATTTCCAACATACGGAAGATCAATTCCATTCTCGGGGGAGGGTGTTCGCTACAGGATCCATGTCCGCGCCAGGGGGCGCCGGCCTGACGTGCTTTGAGCCGCGCAGCTGTCGACGGCGGAGCCCCAGAAGTGAACACCGCTCACGGCACTCGGCCTTGAGCGTCGGCCATACGCCGCGGACCGCGGCACCGAGGCCATCCTGACCGCTGCGACCCGACGCCGTACGCGCTCGCGGGGGAACACCCTGCCGCGCCGGACGGCGCCTCGCGTGTCCGCGGGAGATCGCCCGGTCGTGAACGAGCCCCACTGCCGGCACACCGGTTCGACGAGGGGGCGCTCGCACCGTATGGCTCGGCGGCCTTCCCTTTCGGCGCGCTCGGACGCCCACACGCAAACGCCGAGAACTGCTCCACCGCAACCGACGACAGGCCTGCACCGCTCACGCTCTCGCAGGCCGGGGGTGAAACAGCAATGACCAGAAGCGTGACCGACGTATCCGTCCCTTCCCTGACCGACAGTCAACCGCCTGTGATCACGTACGGCCTTCCCCAGGTGGAGGCGGCACAGGCCCTCGGCCTGGCCGAGGCGTGCCTGTCGGCCTATGGGAGTGCGTCGGCTCCGGAGTTCCAGCGGGATGCTCCGGTGCTCGCCGCAGATCTGCCCAGAGGACTGAGGGCCTCGGTCAACGCGGCGCGGCTGGACGACAGGTTGCACGCGCTGGTCATCAAGGGCAATCACGTGGACGGGGCCTCCCTGGAGGGCACGCCGACGCACTGGCGCGACGCGGACACCCCGGGAAGCCGGGTACACGCCGTACTGCTCGCCCTGTACGCGGCGTTGCTCGGGGACGCCATCGGGTGGGCCACTCAACAGGACGGCAAGCTGATCACCGACGTGCTGCCCATCCCGGGATACGAGGACAGCCTGGTCAGCTCCTGCAGCGAGCAGGAACTGGGCTGGCACACCGAGGACGCCTTCTCCGCCTCGCGCGCGGACTACGTCGGGCTCTACTGCTTGCGGTCACCGGAACGCATTCCCACCACGCTCGCGGGTGTGGACCTCGAGCGGGTTCCGGGCGTGATCGCCGACGTCCTGGCGCAGGAACGGTTCTTGATCCTGCCCGACTCCTCCCACGACGCGGCCAACAACACCGATGACGGCGGGGCGAACCCGGAGGCCTTCGCCCGCCTCGCGCAACAGCAGAAGGAGCAGGCCCCGGTGTCCGTCCTCGGCGGCAGCCCGGACGCACCGGTGCTGCGAATCGACCGGGACTTCACCATCGCCCGGGACGGGGATGCCGATGCGTCCGAGGCGCTGCGCTGGATCATCGCCCACCTCGACGAGCAGCTGTACGACTTCGTCCTGGAGCCCGGTGACGTCGCGTTCGTCGACAACCGCAACGTGGTGCACGGGCGACGTTCCTTCCGCCCGCGCTACGACGGGCAGGACCGCTGGCTCAAGCGCGTCAACGTCGTCGCCGATCTACGGCGCACTCGTCCTGACCGTGCCGGCGCCGACACACGCGTGATCGGTTGAGGGAGAAGACGTGACCCTTCACGACATCGCGCCCGCCCTGCTCGAGAACTGGCTGCGCGACCGCTACTTCTCCGCCCGCTACGACATCTCCAGTTCGGGCTTGACCCCCTGCACTCTCGGCGAACTGCGCCGGACCCTGGGCATCGACAGCACGGAGCTGGATGCCATTCCGTTCCGGGACAGTCCCTCGACGGGCAGTGAGCGGCTGCGGGAGGCCATCGCCGCTCGCTACGCGCCTGGATGTGCGGACCGGGTGATGGCGACCCACGGGGCGAGCGAGAGCCTGTTCCTCGCCATCGCCGCCCTGGTGAAGCCCGGGGACGAGATCGTCACCCTGCGCCCTGTCTACCAGTCCCTCTCCTCCATCGCCGAAGCACTCGGCGCCCGCCTGCGGACCTGGGAACTGCGCGCCGAGGACGGCTTCGTTCCGGATCTGGACCTGCTGCGGGCGGTACTCACGCCCCGTACCCGCGCCGTGGTGGTCAACTTCCCGCACAATCCGACCGGGACGACCCTCTCCCGCGCACAGTACGACGACCTCCTTCGATTGGTCGACAACCACGGTTGCCACCTGCTCTGGGACGGGTCCTTCGCCGAGCTCACCCACGAGGCCGATCCGCTGCCCGAGCCGACCGATCAGCTGGAGCGGGCGCTGTCCTTCTCCACGCTTTCCAAGTCCTACGGCCTTCCCGGCCTGCGTGTCGGCTGGTGCGTCGCCCCGCGCCAGCTGATCCCCGACATGGTGCGGCTGCGCGACTACCTCACCATAAGCACCTCACCGGTGGCCGAGCACCTGGCAGCGGTGACCCTGGAGGCGGCCGAGAAGGTACTGACCCCGCACCGGGAACTCGCCTTCGGCAACCGGGCGTTGCTCCTCGACTGGGCCGCGCGGCATCCCGGGCAGATCGACCTGCCGACGCCTCTGGGTGGCGTGACCGCCTTCCCTCGTCTCGTGGGAGTGCCGGACGTGACCGCGTTCTGCGACGCCCTTGAAGCGGAGGACGGAGTTCTCGTCGTACCGGGTGACTGTTTCGACCACCCTGACCGCATCCGGGTCGGATTCGGCGGGCCCCCGCACGAACTCGCGGCGGGCCTCGATCTACTGGCGGCGCGGGTGCGCAGGACTGCTGGGACGGACATGCCGGCCGAACGGGGGACGGGATGACCACCGAATCACCGGCCACGGAGCAACCGCTCCCCGCCCGCCCCGTCCGGGAACTGCTCACCCACCGGCCCTACTGGATCTGGAATCTTATCGTCCAGCTCGTGAACGGGCCCGCTCTGATGGCGGCCATCGCCTTCGCCGGTCTCGCCGCCGCGAGTACCGGTTCCGCGAAGGACGGAGGCGTCATGGTGGCCTCGCTGATCCTTGCGGACGTCGTCTCCTCCGGCCTCATCGGCAAGGTCGCGGACCGTACGTCGGGCCGGACCGTTCAAGTGGTCTCCGCCGCCCTGGCGGCACTGGGGCTGGGATCCGTCGCCCTGGCCGCCGGCCTCGGCGCGCCTCTGCCCCTGCTGTGCCTGCTGTGCGCGTTGGCCGGCCTCGGCCTCGGTGGCCTGACCGGACTCACCCGCACGCTCCTCAATTCGGCTGTCCCGGAAGGGCTGGTGCAGCGCGCGCTCGCCATCAATGCCACCATGATGGAGCTGCTGGTCGTCGGAGCCCCGCTGATCGCGGGCGCCGCGATCGTGCTGTTCGGCTGGCTGGGCGGTGTGGCGGCGATGGCCGGGGGCTGCGCCGTCCTGGCCCTCCTGCTGGCCTTTTCCCGTACCGCTGCACGCCCGGCCCCGAAGAACCCGCCCGCGAGTGACCCGAGCGGGGACGGTGCAACCGAGAAGCAGCGCGAACCGCTGTGGAACATGGGATTCATCGCCTGGGTCGCGGTGGGCGTCGCATTCAGCCACACCCTCGGCGCCATCGAAACGGCGGCTCTTCCGCTGGCTCAGACCCTGGGATCCGGTACCTTCGGCGGCGGAGCGATCATCACGGTCCTCGCCGGCAGCAGCGCCCTCGCGGGCATCGCCTATACCGTCATGACGGACCGGCTGCCCGGCGGCCCCGGGGCGCAGGCGGGTGCCCTCTTGACGGTGGTGGCCGTGGCGGCCGTCGGGGTGGGACAGGCAGGCAGTTGGACCGGCCTGCTCACCGTCGTGATCATCGCGGGCCTGTGCACCGCTCCACTGAACGCGATCCGCTCCTACGCGGTCGAGAAGACCATTCCGGAACACCGACGCTCCGAGGGCTTCGGCTGGCTCTACACCACGGGCGCCTGCGGGTTCGCGGCCAGTGGTCTGGGCCTCACCGTGCTGCCGTTGAACGTCGCCCTCACCGCGCCCGCCGTGAGCTGTCTCGTGGCCGTGGCCCTCCTGACCGCTGCCAAGGTGCGGCGGCGCCAGGCGGCCTGACCTGTCGGCACCGCGCACCGGTCGCGCCTCCCCCGAGGAGGGCCTCGCCCGCCGGGCCCGGCCCGCACCCCCTCCGTCCCACCCGTGCACACGATCGATTCCCCAGAAGGGTTTCCCCAGCATGTCGACGTCCTTGGTCTGTCTGCCGTTCGCGGGAGGAGGGGCCGGCTTCTACCGGGCCTGGCCCAAGCACCGGTTGGCGGGGACGAGCATCGTCCCGCTCCAACTCCCGGGACGCGAGGAGCGGTTCGGCGAACAACCGCACACCGACGTGCAGACCGCCGCTCGTGATCTGGTGAGGTCTCTGGAAGGACGCGCCGAAGGCCGCATCGCGCTCTTCGGCCACAGTCTCGGTGCGGTGCTCGCCTTCGAAGTGGCGAGGGAGTTGGAAGCCCGGGGAGCCGTCGAGCTGTGTCACCTGTTCGTGAGTGGATCACCGGGCCCCTGGACGGGCCGCAGTGAGCGGGCCACCGGTCTCGGCGACGACGACTTCGTCGAACAGGTCGCGCGCTTCGCCGGATACCGCCATCCCGCCCTGGACGATCCCACTCTGCGCGAGGTGCTGCTGCCGACGCTGCGGGCCGATACGGAGATGCACGAGGACTACAAGCCGTCGTCGGCCGACCCCCTCATGGTCCCGATCACAGCGCTGCGCGGCACGGACGACACGCTCGTCTCGAAGGAGGGGGCCGCTCAGTGGGCAGCGGCCACCCGGGGTGACTTCGGCTACCTGGAACTCCCCGGAGGCCACATGTACCTGGCGGATGCCCCTGAGCAGCTCCTCGACACGATGGGCAGGGTGCTGGGATGAGCGGGGGCCGCGCCCTGGAGGGCAAGGTCGTGCTGATCACCGGCGCGGCCCGGGGCCTGGGCCGTGCCTGCGCCGTCCGTTTCGCGCGCGAGGGCGCCTTCCTCGTCCTCGCCGACATCGGGGCTGACATCGACGGAGTGCCCTACCCGCTCGGTTCGGCCGCACAGCTCACGCACACGGCACGGCTGTGCGGGCAGGAAGGCGCCTCCGTGCTCTCCCTGCGCCTCGACGTCCGCGACAGCGGGTCCGTCGCGGCCGGCGTGGGGCAGGCACTCGACCGCTTCGGGACGATCGACGTGCTCGTGAACAATGCCGGGATCGCGGCTCCTTCCGGCAAGGCCGTCCACGAGATCACCGACGACGAGTGGGCGATGATGCTGGACGTCGACCTTTCCGGAGCCTGGCGCATGATGCGAGCAGTGGCACCAGGGATGATCGCAAACCGGTGCGGCAGCATCGTCAACATCTCCTCGACCGCGGGAGTGGTCGGATACCGGCACTTCGCCGGGTACGTGGCCGCGAAGCACGGGCTCGTCGGCCTGACCAAGGCAGCCGCCCTGGACTATGCGCCGCACCGGATCAGGGTCAACGCGCTGTGTCCCGGTTCGGTGCGCGACGACCCGACGGTGGACGGGCGCATGCTCTCCGAGATCGCCCGGTCCCTCGACGTACCGGTCGAGGAGCACGAGGAGGTCTTCCTCCAGGCCCAGCCCATGAACTCGCTGATGAACCCGGCGGACGTCGCGGGAGCCGCCCTGTGGCTGGCCGCCGACGACTCCCCGCAGGTGACCGGAACCGTGCTCACCATCGACGGAGGCTTCACCGCACGGTGACCCCCGCTCTGGTACTTCCCCGGCACCACCTCGCAGTTCGAACAGGAGATCCCCCATGGTGGCGACCCACCGACCCCCGCGGGCTCACACCTCGCTCCACAGCCTGGTAGTGGCCTGCCCCCAACCCCCGACCGCGGACGTGCTGAACAGACGCCTGGCGGACGTCGCCCAAGGCGCTTCGGGCTGGACCTTCTGGGAGACGTCCGTACCCGCCGCCTCCGGGGATACGGCGGCGGCACTCTACGTGCGGCGCGAGGCCGAACGCCCCCTGCACTGCGCGCAACGCCTGCGAGTCGTACTGGTCCGCTACAGCGAGGGCGACGGTGCGCTGGTCCTGGTGGCCGATCGCGCCGCGCTGTCGCGCACGGACCTGAGCCGGACGGCGAACGCACTCGCCACGGGAACCGAGCAGCGGATCACTCCGCGCACCCCCGTGCGGCAAGACCCGCCGGCCGTGACGACCACTGTGCCCCCGTGGGGACTCGGCGAGCCGGACAACCCGGACTTCGTGGATCCCATCCCCTTCGCCCTGGCAGCCGGCCCGCCGCTGGTGGTCTCCCGACTCGCCCTCGCCGCGGCCGTCGTCCTGTCACGCTACGAATCGGACGAATCGCCTCGCGTAGGAGTGCTGGACCCGGACGGCGGGCCGGACGGCCTTGAAACGACGTACGTCCACGAAGTCGATCTCTCTCCCGTCGAGGGGGAGCAGTCGGCCGCCTTCCTGAACCGCGTCGCGTACACGCTCAGCGGCGTCGGCACACCAACGGTCGAGGCCCCTGGAACTGCCCGGCCCTCGGTCGGAGTGGTCCTCGGGAAGGCCGTGGAAGGAGAGGTCTACCGGCCCTGCCTCTCGCCTTACTTCCCCCTCACCCTGCACGCCGAGCGGCAGCCCGACGGATCCGTCCTGGGCAGCTGCCTGTACGACCCGGCCCTCGTGGCTCCGACGGTGGCAGAGGCGTTCACACGCGGCGTGGCGCGAGTCGCCGCGCAGCTGGCCGCCGGCGGGGAGGACACCGGAGCGATCAACGTCGCGCCGATGGGCACGGCCGAGGCATCGCACATCGCCGTGCTCGGCACCACTCCCGCACGGACCCCTGCACCCGACCCGACGGCGGACATCCACGACCGGTTCCGCGAGATGGTCCGCGCCCAGCCCGATGCGGTGGCGGTCAGCGGAGCGGACACCGAGTTGACCTACCGCAGGCTCGACGACCTGGCCGACGACATGGCGACCGCACTGCGCGGGCTGGGAGCGGGCCCCGGCCGGACGGTGGGCGTGTGCCTGGAACGGGACCCCATGCTGGTGGTCACACTGCTCGCGGTCCTCAAGGCAGGCTGCGCGTACGTTCCCATGGACACGCGCTATCCGGAGGAACGGCTGCGCTACGTGACCGCCCATGCCGGTGTCTCCGTGGTCGTCACCGACCTGCCGGACTTCCCCGACGTCGAGGGCGTCAAGTGCGTCGGCCCGCAGGAGTTGCTGCGGCTAGCCGCCACCGCGCCGCACGGAACCGACCCGTCACCCCGCGGGGACCGGGACGCGCCCGCGTACGTCATCTACACCTCGGGTTCCACCGGCCGTCCCAAGGGCGTGGTGGTACCCCACCGCAACGTCCTCGCCCTCGTGGATGCCACCGAGGACGACTTCTGGCTCGGCCCGCGCGACGTGTGGACGATGTTCCACTCCAGCGCCTTCGACTTCTCGGTCTGGGAGATCTGGGGCTGTCTCCTGACGGGCGGGCGGCTCGTCGTGGTCCCGTACTGGATCACGCGCGACACGGAACGCTTCCACCAACTGCTCGCCGAGCAGCAGGTGACCGTGCTCAATCAGACGCCCTCGGCATTCGGGCAGGTCATGGCTGCTGACCAGGACTCCGATGCCCGGCTCGCCGTGCGGCTGATCATCTTCGGCGGCGAGCCGCTCGACACCCGCATGCTGCTGCCGTGGTTCACGCGGTACCCGCCCGCCTCCTGCCGGCTGGTCAACATGTTCGGAATCACCGAGACCACCGTCCACGTGACGGCTGAGACGATCACCCCGGAGTCCGCTCTGCACGGCTCGCGTTGCGTAGGGCGGCCGCTGCCAGGTTGGTCGGTGACCGTGCGCGACGGCCGGGGACAGGTGCTGCCCGTGGGCGCCGCGGGCGAGATATGTGTCGGGGGCGCGGGGGTGTCGGACGGCTACCTCGGACAGCCGGAGCTGACCGCGGAGAGGTTCGTCCGCGACCCGGCCACCCGGGAGCGGATCTACCGCAGCGGCGACAAGGGCAGGATCCTGCCGGACGGCCGCCTGGAGCACCTGGGCAGGATCGACAACCAGGTCAAGTTGCGCGGCTTCCGCATCGAGCTGGACGAGATCCGCCACGTGCTGCTCTCCTCGGCCGACGTCCTCGCCGCGGCCGTCGTCCTCGATCCCGGCGACCGGGACGATCCGACGGCCGCACGAATCGACGCGTACGCCGTCCTCAGGGCCGGCGCGAGCCGGGCGGAGGTGCTGTCGCACGCGCGGCGGACGCTTCCCGATTACATGGTCCCGACCACCCTCACTCCTGTGGACGCGATCCCCCTGACGATCAACGGAAAGCTGGACGCCTCCCGTCTGCCCGCCCCCGGCAGCGGGGCGGGAGTGCCCGTTCGGGGCGGCGAGCGCAGCGCTCCGGCAGGCGGCCAGGCGGCGGATCCGCTGGAGAAGACCGTGCTCGACCTCTGGCGACGTCGGCTCGGCACCGAAGTGGGCGTCCAGGACAACTTCTTCGAGCTGGGCGGCAATTCGCTGCTCGTCGTGCGATTGATCGCCGAGCTGAAGGATCTGGGGCTGCCGAAGGTCTCCGTCCAGGAGTTCTACGGCAACTCGACCGCCGGCCGGTTCATCGAGCTGGTGCGTCGCCGGAGCAGCGAGCCCACGACCTCGGACGCGACGAAGGGCCGGACGGGCTGACCCCTCCGGCGGCCACGCGGACACCGCTGCAGCGAACCGAACGCTTCCCCACTCACACCAGAACACGAGGCCCACGCATGCTTCCCAAGTACCGTCTGATGGTCCCGGGACCGACGCCGCTGCCGCCCGCGGTCACCATGGCCGCGGTGCGGCCCATCGAGGATGAACGCACCCCCGAATACGGGGCTGTCTTCCGGCGGATCCTGGGCAACCTCAAGAAGGTCTTCCGCACCGAGAACACCGTCCTGGTCTTCACCTCCAGCATGACCGGCGCGTTCGAAGGAGCCGTTCAGAACCTGCTCTCGCCGGGCGACCACGTCCTGGTCGCGGTCAACGGCGTCTACGGCGACCGATGGGCCAAACTGTGCCGTGCCTTCGGCCTGAGGGTCACCGAGGTGCGCGCGGCCTGGGGCGAGAGCGTGGACATGGCCGAAGTGGCCCGCGCGCTGGCCGAGCACGACGACATCACGGCGGCAGTCGCTGTGCACTGTGAGACCTCGACGGGCGTCGTCAACGACATCGAAGCCTTCGGGCGGGTGGCCTCGAACGTCCTGACCGTGGTCGACACCGCCTCGGGTCTTGGGGCGTGTGAGCTGCGGACCGACGACTGGGGCATCGACGTGGTCGTCGCGGGAGGCCAGAAGGCTCTCATGACTCCACCCGGGGTGGCCTTCGTCAGCATCAGCGAGAACGCCTGGCGCCAGCACCGGAAGGCCACGCTGCCCCGGTTCTACTTCGACTGGACACAGGTGCGGGCCACGACCGAGAGCGCGCTGGCGCATACCCCCTGGACTCCGGCCATCACCTTGCTCAGCCAACTCGACGTGGCGCTGGCACAGATCCTCGAGGAGGGCCTGGAGAACGTCCTGCGGCGTCACGTCGTCCTCGGCAGGATGACCCGGTCCGGCGTGCGTGCCATTGGCCTGGAGGTGTACGGCACGGATGACGACGGTGCCGGATCCGTCACCGCCGTGCGCGTGCCCGCCGGCATAGATGTCGAGGGCCTCATCCGTTCGGCGTTCCTCCGGCACGGTGTCCAGTTCGTGGGCGGCCCCGGCGAGCTCGCGGGTCGCGTCCTGCGGATCGGCCACTGCGGTTACGTCGACGCCTTCGACGTGCTGAGTGCGCTGGGCGCTCTCGAGTTGTCGCTCGCCGCCGCCGGCCACGACCTCGTCGTCGGAGAGGGAGTGGCGGCCGCACTGCGCACCTTCCACGTGTCGGGGGACGCGGCATGACGCACGCCTCGACCGCCACCACTGCGACGCCGGGCCGGGACGACGCGGCAGCCGTGCTGCAGCCGCTGACCGAACTCTTCGCCGAGCAGGCGGCCCACCGCCCCGAGGCGCTCGCCGTCCTCGGCGACAGTCGGCAGCTGACCTACCGGGAGCTGGCCGAGGCCGCCGACCGGCTGGCGGGACGACTCGCCGCCCTGGGGCTGGGACCGGGCGACCGGGTCGGGGTCTGCCTGCCGCACTCCCCCGAGCTGCTGATCGCGCTGCTGGGTATCCTGACGGCCGGGGCGGCCTACGTCCCGCTCGATCTCGACTACCCGGCCCAGCGCCTGGAGTTCATCACCTCCGACATGGCGTTGAGCCATGTCGTCGTCTCACAGGAGACCGCCGACAGTTGTCCGGCCGGCTCCGCGTGCCTGGTCCCCGTCCGCGAACCGGACGCGGCATGCGGCGAATGGGCGCACGAACCGGCCGTCCGGTGGGTCCCGCCCAAGGCACCGGCAGGCGAAGACCCCGCCTGCGTCATCTACACCTCCGGCTCGACCGGGCGACCCAAAGGGGTTGTCATACCGCACCGGGCCCTGACCAATCTCGCGCTGGCGGCTGGAGAGGAGTTCCGGCTCGCGCCGGGAGACCGCTTCCTCGTGAACCTTTCGGCCGGCTTCTCCGGATCCCTGGAGGAACTGTTCCCCCCGCTGGTACACGGGGCGGCCGTCGTCATGCCGACCGAACGGCAGCGGCTGTCCACGGTGGACGGTCTCATGGCATGCCTGCAACGCCACGAGGTGACGGCACTCATCCTGACCACCGCGCTGTGGCACGTCGTGGTCCAGGAACTCGCCGACACCGGGGGACTGTTCCCCGACGGCGTGCGGCTCGTGGGAGTGTCGGGCGAGCGCTGCCACCCCGAGTTGCTGCCGTTGTGGGCACGCCTCCAGATACCCCTGGTGCACATCTACGGTCCGACCGAGTACACGGCGACCGTCACGTACTACACCCTGCCCGCGGGGGCACGCCTACCCGCAGGGTCGCTCCTCCCCATCGGCAAGCCGATCCGGGGCACTCGGGTGCACGTTCTCGACCCGGACCTGCGGCCGGTCGCCGAGGGAGCGGACGGAGAACTGTTCGTCGGCGGCGACTCGCTGGCCCTCGGCTACCACGACCGGCCCGAGCTCACGGCCGCGCGGTTCATCCCGGACCCGTCCGCGCCGAACATCCCGGACACCCACCGGTCGCGCCTCTACCGGACCGGAGACCGGGTGCGGCGCCGGCCGGACGGCAACCTGGAGTTCCTCGGCCGCATCGACGACCAGATCAAGATCCGCGGATACCGGGTCGAGCCGGGCGAGATCGAATCGGCCCTGGCCCGTCACCCAGGTGTACGGCAATCCGTCGTCACCGTGGCCGAGAGCGCCACCGGCCACCGCCGTCTGGTGGCCTACGTGGTGCCCGCCGCTGCCCCCGGTGCGGCCATGCCCACCGACGCCGAACTGCGCGCCGCACTCGCCCGCGAGCTGCCTGCGTACATGGTGCCCTCCAGCTACGTGCCGATCCCCGCGCTCCCGCTGAACAACCACGGCAAGATCGATCGAGCGGCCCTGCCCGAGCCTCCGGGGGCACGCCCCGACCTGGGTGTGGCCTACCGGGCACCGAGGACCGGGTCGGAGACCTACCTGTGCGAGCTGTGGGCCGAACTCCTCGGCATCGACGAGGTGGGTGCCGACGATCCCTTCCTCGCCCTAGGCGGCGACTCGCTCCTGACCCAGCGCGTCCTCGGCCGTATCCGCAGTGACCTCCGCCGCGATCCACGGGCCCGGGACGTGTTCGCCGCCCCCACGGTGCGCCGACTGGCGGCGGTCGTGGACGCGGCGCCTCCCTCGGGCACCGCGACCGCCGGGGTGCCCGACCTCGACGCGGCGCGCGCCCGCCGGGCCGACTTCGCCGAGCGGCTCGGAGCACGCAGCGGTCTGCCGGTGTTCGGCCCCCTCTCGGAGAGCCAGCGCGGGATCTGGTTCCATGGACTGCTCGCTCCCGCCAGCACCCTCTACCGCACTCCCTGGCTGTGCCGCCTCTCCGGACGCCTCCACCACGACGCCTTGCGAAAGGCCTTCGACGCCCTGGTCCTTCGGCACGAGGCGCTGCGCACCGCGTTCGCCAACATCGACGGCGAGCCCGCCCAAGTCGCCGGCTCCCCCGCCACGTTCACCATCGAGGACCTCCGGGAGGCCACCGACCCCGAGGCCGAAGCCCTGGAACGCGCGGCTGCACTCGGCCGGGCGCCCATGGACACCGCGAAGGGCCCGCTGCTGCGGATGAGCCTGCTCCGCGTCGGGAACGAAGAGCATCTCCTCGTCTGCGCGGCACATCACCTCATCCTCGACGGGCGCTCGCAGCAGGTGGTCCTGGAGCAGCTGGCCGACGCGTACGGCCGGGAACTCAGCACCCCCGGGCACCACCCGCAACCAAACGGGACAAAGGCCCGGCACACCGATTTCGCTGCCTGGCAAGCGGCGTTCCTCGACAGTCCCGAGGCCGCAGACCAGCTCGACTGGTGGCGTGAACAACTCGACGGCTCCACCCCCCTTTGGCCCGCCGCGCCGGACACCGGGACCGGCCGCGGGTTGGGGGACGAGACCTGTGACTCGATCACTTTCACGCTCGGCTCACGCACTGACCTCCACCGCGCGGCCACGGCCGCTGGTGTCACACCCTTCGTCGTGCTGCTCGCCTCCTTCCTGACCATGCTCAGGCGAGAGACCGGGCAGCAGGACTTCGCGGTCGGCACGCCAGTCCTCGGCCGGAGCCAGCCGGAGTTCCGCGACGTGGTCGGGATGTTCGTCAACACGCTGGTCATACGTCCACGTCTGGACGAGGACATGACGTACGACGAGGTACTCGACTCGGTGCACCAGTGCGTCCTGGACGCCTTCGCGCGCCAGGACGTGCCGATCGACCGGATCATCGCGCACACCGCGGGCGCCACCCGCCGAAGGGTCGGCGAGAACCCCTTCTTCAACGTCCTGTTCAACTACGAACGCAATGCGTCCCTGGATCTGGTATGGCCCGGGCTGACTCCGGGCCCTGCCCACGATCTGCCGACCGGCACGGCGCACACCGACCTCGTCCTGACGGTCACGGAGCACGCGGACCGCCTCGAAGGGCGCCTCGACCACCGCACGGCCCGCATCGACGCCGACACCGCGGCCAGGCTCGCGGCTGCGTGCCGCTCGCTCCCGGAACACGGGTTCCAAGCAATGGGAAGGGTCGAGAGCACGCCGGGACCCCGGCCGAACGCCTGAGAAACCCCCAGCTGTACCAGCACTACCGAAACGAGAAAGCTATGGACCCGCGCGAGTACCAACTCCTGCGCCACACATGGTTCCCGATCGCACGCATCGAAGACGTCACCGACCGGCCGGTCCAGGCCAACATCCTCGGCACCAAGCTCGTGGCGTACCGGGTCGGGGACACCCTCACCGTGGCCCGTGCCGCCTGCCCGCACCGCGGCGTGGACCTCTCCATGGGCGAGATCCGGGACGGCGGCCTCGAATGCCCGTACCACGGTTGGATCTTCTCGGCCGGCAGCGGCGTGTGCACGCACGTCCCCTCCCTGCCACCGGGAAGCACTCCGGTGCGCGCACGGCTTCAGACCTACCGGGTGGCAGAGGCCTACGGCCATGTCTGGAGCTGTCTGGAGGAGCCCTACCTGCCACTGCCCGAGCTGGCAGACGTGGGTACCGTCGAGTGGCAGCTCGCCTTCGGAGAGCCGAACGACCTCAACTGCGGCATGCGGCAACTCACCGAGAACTTCCGGGACATGGGTCACTTCCCGTTCGTGCACCAGGGCAGCATGGGGCCCGATGTGCGCCGTGTCGTGGACCCGTACCAGGTGCACCGCGACGGCTGGGACCTCGAATGGCAGCTCTCCACCGACCTGGGCGGCACGGCCCTGGAAGGGAACAAGGCACTCGGAACCGGGCAGACACTCACGTACCACCTGTCCCTGCCGATGTTCGCGTGGATCCGGACCACGTTTCCCGACGGCGGTCGCCGGCTCGTCGCGCAGTTCGCGACGCCCATCACCGAGGACGGCCTGCGCGTGCGGGAGTTCTGGGTGGTCGGGATTGACAGGATCGTGGCAGAACAGCACGGCGTGTCCATCGAGCAGATGTGGGAATACGAGCGGGTCATCTTCGAAGAGGACTTCCCCATCGTGGAGAACCAGGAGCCGCGCGAGGCTCCCCTGGACGTACACGCCCAGGCGCACGCCCCTGCCGACAAGTACTCCATCGCCTACCGTCGCACCTACATCGAACTCCTCGAAACCTTCACGAAGGAGAAGGGTCTGGACGCGCGGTGACCCCTCGCATCCACGCCCCCCGTTTCGCAGGCGAGGTCGCCCTGGTAACCGGCGCCGCCACCGGGATCGGTGCGGCAACCGCCCGTGCCCTTGCCGCTGAGGGCGCGGCCGTGGCCGTCAACCACTGGAACACGGAGAGCCAAGCCCGCGCCGTCGTCGAGGCGATCGAATCGGAGGGTGGCAGGGCGTTGGCCGTCGAGGCCGACGTATCCGACGCGCAGGCGGTCGCGCGGATGGTGGCGGCGGCCCACGAGGCCTTCGGGCCGATCGGGATCCTGGTCAACAACGCCGGCGTCATCTCCCGGGCAGCCGTCACGGAGCTCGAGGAAGCCGAGTGGGACCGGGTGCTCGACACCAACCTCAAGGGTGTCTACCTGGTCACCCGCGCGGTGGTTCCCGACATGATCGCGCGCGGTCGCGGGCGCGTCGTCAACATCTCCTCGGACCTGGCCCTCACCGGAGAGGCCCGACTCGTCCACTACTGCGCGGCCAAGAGCGGGGTCATCGGCCTGACCAAGGCACTCGCCCATGAACTGATCCCCCACGGCATCAATGTCAACGCGATCGCCCCCGGGATGACGGAGACCCCCATGCTCACCGCCAACCCGATCACGTACAACCCGGAGCGCGAGCGTTCCATCCCGGCCGGCCGCTGGGGCAGGCCGGAGGACATCGCGGCCAGCGTGTGCTTCCTGGCCTCCGCGGAAGCCGACTACTACGTGGGTTGGCTGCTGAGCCCCAATGGCGGGATCGCGATGTGACCGCGCGGCCCGCGCAATGCGAAAGCCACCCCGACGAGGAAGAACTTCCATGATCAGGATTGCGGTGCACCCGCAGCCCCTCCCGACGGCCCTGCGCGCCGCCCTCGAACAGGCGCCCTGCGAGCAGGTTCCGCCCGAACGGGCGGAGGCGCTCGTCTGGCTCGGCTCGGACCCCGCAGCGCTCACCGCGCAACTCGCCCGCATGCCACACGTCCGTTGGGTACAGCTGCCGTGGTCGGGCGTGGAGGAATACACGCCCTTCATGCGGGCCGACGTACGTTGGACCTCTGCCCGCGGAGTGCTGGCCGAGCCGGTGGCCGAGCACGCGCTGATGCTGTCGATGCTCGCGCTGCGCTCGGCCGACCGCTCGGTGCGCCGGGGCCGCTGGTCACCCCAGGAGCCGCGCTCCTTGTACGGCGCCGACGTGGTGATCGTCGGCGCCGGCGAGGTGGCCGAAGCCCTGCTGCGGCTGCTCGCCCCGCTGCGGGTCCGGCCCACGGTCGTACGCCGACGCGCCGAGCCCGTGGAGGGAGCGGTGCGCGTCGTGACGTCCGACCGGCTGGTCGACGTCGTGGCGACGGCCGACGTGGTGGTACTCGCCGCGGCACTCACGGACGGCACCCGCGGCCTGATCGACACGGAGGTGTTGGCGGCCATGCGCCCGGACGCCTGCCTCGTCAACGTGGCGCGCGGAGGACTCGTCGTCACCGACGACTTGATCACGGCACTGCGCGAGCAACGGATCGGCGCCGCGGCGCTCGACGTGACGGATCCGGAGCCGCTCCCCGAAGGCCATCCGCTGTGGGACTTGGAGAACTGCTTCCTCACCGCCCACTGCGCGGGTGACCTGCCGTACTCATGGCCTGCCTTCGCCGATCTGGTCCGCGACAACATCGAACGTCTCGCCCGGGGCCACGAGCCGCGGAACACCGTTTCCGCCGAGCTCGGCTACTGAGCCGCCCGCCCCTGCGGCGACCACGAGCAAGCAAGACGCGGGGACCGTCCGACCGGACCGGGACCCCATCACGCAGTTGACGAAGGGAATGTTCTTCCATGGCAGGGACTGACCGGGAACCCGGCGGCACCGGCGATCAGGTGCGGGCCGCAGCCGCGATGCGGTATCCGCTGTCACCCTCCCAGCACGGCATGTGGTTCCTCGACCAGCTGATGCCGGGCCGGACGCTCTACAGCATCCCCTGGGCGGTGCGCGTGCGCGGCCCGATCGAGGCGGGCGCCTTGCGCGCGGCCGTCGACGAGACGGCCCGTCGACACGACGCCCTCCGCTCGCGCTTCGTCAGCACGGACGGCGTTCCGTCCCAGATCGTCGAGGAGGGTCAGCGTCCGGAGTGGCGTGAGACCGACCTCACGCACGCTGACGAGGCGCAAAGGGAGCTTCTGCTGGCCCATGCGCTGCGAGCCGCAGGAGAACGACCCTTCGACCTCACCCGCGGGCAGTTGCTGCGTGTCGAACTGATCACGCTCGCCCCGCAGAACCACGTCGTCCTGTTCACCGCGCACCACATCGTCTTCGACGGCTGGTCCCGCGAGCTCCTGCACAAGGAGATCGACGCCCATTACGAGGCGTTCGAGGCGGGCCGACCGAGCCCCCTGCCGCCGCTGCCCGCACAGTACGGCCCCTACGCGCAAAGCCTGCGCGAGCGCGTGGACGTCCACGGGCTCGAGGAACAGCTCGCCCACTGGGAGGAGCGCATGCGCGGGGTCGGCGGGCCACTCGGACTCCCGGGGGATCGTCCTCGTCCGCCCCGGCCCGACCACGCGGGTGCCGCCTGCCTGGTGCCGCTGCCCCAGGGCCTGGAGGAGCGGATACGGGCCACGGCCCGGGAACAGCGCTGCAGCCCGTTCATGGTCTGCTTCGCTGCGTTCGCAACGTTCCTTCACCGGTCTACCGGACGCCCGGACGTGGTCGTCGGCGTGCCCGCGGCAGGACGCACCCGCCCGGAGGCCGCAGACCTCATAGGGCTGTTCGTCAACACCCTGCCGCTGCGCAGCGATCTCGGCGGAACACCCACGTTCACCGAGCTGCTCCATCAGGTGCGGTCCACCGCACTGGCGGCTCTCACACATCAGGACGTCCCGCTGGACGTCCTGATGCAGCGGCTATGCCCTGAGCGTGATCCGGCGGGATCGCACCCGCTGTTCGGGATCATCTTCTCCGCGGAGGACCGTACGCCGCCCCGTGACGCGCACCCGGGGCTGCTCCGCAGCGGTGAGCACGAGGAGGTGTGGACCGGCACGGCCAAGGTCGACCTCACCGTGACGGTCGTCACCGGATCCGACCGGCCCCACCTCCAGCTGGAGTACTCGACTGCGCTCTACGACGAGGCGACGGTGCGCCGGTTCGCCGACCGGTACCTCCGGCTGCTGGCAGGTCTGATGGCGGAGCCCGAGCGTCGGATCGAGGAGCCCCCGATGCTCTCCGAGGAGGAGTCACTGCGCGGCGAGCAGGAGATCCTGATCGCGCCCGAGTCCCCGGCCCCGGCCGGTTCCGCAGCCGCGTACACGCCTCCGGCCGCGGATCCGGGCGAGCTGACGAGGGAACTGCGTGAGGTGTACGCCGATCTCCTCGACCTGCCGGCGAAAGAGGACGGCACGCCTTCGGTGGCGGAACACGAGAGCTTCTTCGAAGTCGGAGGCTATTCGCTGCTCGCCGTCCAACTGATCGGCCGGATCAAAGCGAAACTCGGTGTGGAGGTCGGGATTCGTGATGTCTTCGAGGCTTCGACGCCGGCCGGGCTGGCGCAGCGGGTGGCCGCCGCGCGTTCGGCCGGGGGCCGGCCGGCACTGGTGCCGGCGGTGCGGCCGGATGTCGTGCCCCTGTCCTTCGCCCAGCGCCGGCTGTGGTTCCTGGCACAGCTGGAGGGGCCGAACAGCACGTACAACGTGCCGGTGGTGCTCCGGCTCGCGGGCACGGTCGATCCGGCAGTACTCCAGGCCGCGCTCGTGGACCTGGTGACCCGACACGAGGTCCTGCGCACCGTCTACCGGGTGTCCGGCGAGGAACCCTGCCAGATCGTGCTCGATCCGGCGCAGGGCGCACCAACCCTGGTCATCCGGGACTGTGACCCCTCCGGTTCGGTCGGCGAGGTCGAGGCCGCGGTCAACGAACCCTTCGATCTCGGCTCCGACCTCCCTCTCAGGGCGACGCTGGTGACTACGGGCCCCGACCGACACGCACTGGTGTTGACCATCCATCACATCGCCTTTGATGGCTGGTCCTTGGGGCCGCTCGTGAAGGATCTGAGCCTCGCGTACTCGGCGCGTCTGTCGGGCAGCGAGCCGGATTGGGCGCCGCTTCCGGTGCAGTACGTCGACTACACCCTGTGGCAGCGCGCCTACCTGGGCGACGACGACTCCGGTCTCCTCGCCGACCAGGTCCGGTACTGGACGAAGGCCCTCCAGGGCGCACCGCAGGAACTCGCACTTCCGTACGACCGGTCACGCCCGGCCCAGCCGACCCACCGGGGAGCGACCGTCTCACTGGAGATCCCCGCCACGACCCACGCACGGATCACCGCACTGGCCCGCTCACACGACGCGACGGTCTTCATGGTGCTCCACGCCGCGCTCGCCACACTCCTCCACCGCCTCGGCGCCGGGAACGACATCCCCCTCGGTACGAACCATGCGGGCCGCACCGATGAGGCGCTGGACCGGGCGGTCGGGTTCTTCGTGAACACGCTCGTCCTGCGCACCGACCTCTCGGGCGACCCCACCTTCACGCAACTCCTCGCCCGCGTCCGGGACACCGACCTCGAGGCCTATACCCATGCCGACGTGCCCTTCGAGCGCGTCGTCGAAGCCGTCAACCCCACCCGCTCACCCGCCCGCCACCCCCTCTTCCAAGTGGCTCTGTGGTTCAACAACCAATCGCCCGTGGACGGGGCGGCCCATCATTGGTCCGGGGTCGACTGCTCCGTCGATCAGGGCGGGCTCAAGGCGGCGAAGTTCGATCTGATCTTCGACATGGCCGAGCGGTACGACGACCACGGAGTACCGGCCGGCCTCACCGGTGTCGTGGAGTACGCCACCGACCTCTTCGACCAGGCCACGGCCGACCTCCTGGCCCGCCGCCTCGAACACCTCCTGACCGCGCTCACCACCCACCCCGACCTCCCCATCGGCCACGCCGACATCCTCACCGACGACGAACGCCGACGACTCACCGACCTCAACGACACCACCACCCCACCCACCCCCCACACCACCGTCCCCGAACTCTTCGAAGCACAAGCCGCCCGCACCCCCCACGCCATCGCCGTCCGCTACCACGACGAACACCTCACCTACGCCCAGCTCAACGAACAGGCCAACCGACTCGCCCACCACCTGCGCAGCCACGGCACAGGCCCCGAGGACTACGTCGCCCTCGCACTACCCCGATCACCGGCACTGCTCACCGCCGCCCTCGCCGTGCTCAAGGTCGGCGCCGCCTACCAGCCGATCGACCTGAACTACCCGGCCGAGCGGATCGCCTACATCCTCGGAGACGCCGCGCCGTCCTGCGTCCTCACCACCGGTGACGTCGAGCACGTCCTGCCCGCAGGTGACACCGTGAGGGTGCTGCTGGAGGAAGTACGGGCGAGGCCTCTTTCCCCGACGAACCTGCTCGACCAGGACCGCACCCGGCCTCTGGGTTCGCAGAACCCCGCGTACGTCCTCCATACCTCCGGGTCCACCGGCCGGCCCAAGGGCGTGGTGGTCACCCAGGGCAACGTCGTCGACTTCTGCCTGTGGGCCGCGCAGGACTACGGCCCCGAGCGGATGGCCCACACGCTCCTGTCCACGTCCCTCAACTTCGACGTGTCGGTCTTCGAGTGGCTCGTCCCGCTCACTCTGGGCGGAACCGTCGAGATCGTGCGGGATCTGCTGGAGGTCACCCAGCGGGGCGGCTGGTCCGGAACTCTCATCAGCGGCGTGCCGTCCGTCTTCGCCGCCGTCCTCGGCGGCGGCCCGGTGCAGCTGAACGCCGGCGACGTGGCCCTGTGCGGTGAAGCGGTCCCGCCCCAGCTCGTGAAGGACCTGCGCACGGCACTCCCGAAAGCCAGGATCGCCAATATCTACGGGCCCACCGAGTGCACCGTCTACGCCACCGCCTGGTACGACGACGGCAACACCGACGGCGTCGCCCCGATCGGCCGGCCCATGGCCAACACCCGCGCCTACGTCCTGGACCACCGGTTGCGGCTGGTACCGCCGGGTGTGACGGGAGAGCTGTATCTCGCCGGCGCTGGGCTGGCCCGCGGCTACCTCAAGCGCCCCGACCTCACGGCGGAACGATTTGTCGCGAACCCGTTCGGCCCGGCCGGGGACCGCATGTACCGCACCGGGGACATAGCCCGCTGGAACCGTGACGGACAGCTGGAGTTCGTCGGCCGAGCAGACGACCAGGTCAAGATCCGGGGCTTCCGGATCGAGCCGGCCGAGATAGCAGCCGTCATCGACCGCCACCCGTCGGTGGGCCAGTGCTTGGTGACGGTCCGCGAGGACCGGCCCGGCGTGAAGGAACTCGTGGCGTACGTCATTCCGACCGAACCTGTCCACGGACTCCGTGTCGAGCCACTGCGCGAACACGCCCGCGCCCTGCTTCCCGAGTACATGATCCCCACCGCGTTCGTCGTCATGGACGCCTTCCCGCTCGCCCCGAACGGCAAGCTGGACCGGCGCTCCCTGCCCGTGCCCGTGCGTGCGGCCAACGCCTCGACGCGCGAACCACGCAACTCCGTCGAGCAGGCCTTGTGCCGGGTCTTCGCCGAGCTCCTTGCCTCACCCGGTGTTGGCGTCGACGAAGACTTCTTCGATCTCGGCGGCCACTCCCTCCTCGCGACCCGCCTGATCAGCCGCGTACGAGGAGTGCTCGGTGTGGAGGTCGGGATTCGTGATGTCTTCGAGGCTTCGACGCCGGCCGGGCTCGCGCAGCGGGTGGCCGCCGCGCGTTCGGCCGGGGGCCGGCCGGCACTGGTGCCGACGGTGCGGCCGGATGTCGTTCCCCTGTCGTTCGCGCAGCGCAGGCTGTGGTTCCTGGCACAGCTGGAGGGGCCGAACAGCACGTACAACGTGCCGGTGGTGCTCCGGCTCGCGGGCACGGTCGATCCGTCGGCACTCCAGGCCGCGCTCGTGGACCTGGTGACCCGACACGAGATCCTGCGCACCGTCTACCGCGTGTCCGGCGAGGAACCCTGCCAGATCGTGCTCGACCCGGCACAGGGCGCACCAACCCTGGCGATCCGGGACCGTGACCCCTCGGAGGCCGACCGTGAGGTCGACACCGCCGTCAACGAGCCCTTCGACCTGGCCTCGGACCTCCCGGCGCGGGCGACCTTGCTGAACATGGGCGTCGACCGGCATGTGCTCGTCCTGAACATCCATCACATCGCGTGTGATGGCTGGTCCTTGGGGCCGCTCGTGCAGGACCTCAGCCTGGCCTACTCGGCGCGCCTGTCGGGCAGCGAGCCGGCATGGACGCCGCTGCCGGTGCAGTACGTCGACTACACCCTGTGGCAGCGCACCTACCTGGGCGACGACGACTCCGGCCCGCTCGCCGACCAGGTCCGGTACTGGACGAAGGCCCTCCAGGGCGCACCGCAGGAACTCGCACTTCCGTACGACCGGTCACGCCCGGCCCAGCCGACCCACCGGGGAGCGACCGTCTCACTGGAGATCCCCGCCACGACCCACGCACGGATCACCGCACTGGCCCGCTCACACGACGCGACGGTCTTCATGGTGCTCCACGCCGCGCTCGCCACGCTCCTCCACCGCCTCGGCGCAGGGAACGACATCCCCCTCGGAACCGATGTGGCCGGCCGCGACGACGACGCGCTGGATCGGGCGGTCGGGTTCTTCGTGAACACGCTCGTCCTGCGCACCGACCTCTCGGGCGACCCCACCTTCACGCAACTCCTCGCCCGCGTCCGGACCACCGACCTGGAAGCCTATGTCCACGCCGACGTGCCCTTCGAGCGCGTCGTCGAAGCCCTCAACCCCACCCGCTCACCCGCCCGCCACCCCCTCTTCCAGGTGATGGTGTCCTTGGACAACACGGCGGGCATCCCGGCCACAGGACTCGACGGTCTGTCCGGTACCACGGAGACCGGCAGGCTGGCCTCGGCGAAGTTCGATCTGATCTTCGACATGGCCGAGCGGCACGACGACCACGGAGTACCGGCCGGCATCGCCGGTGTCGTGGAGTACGCCACCGACCTCTTCGACCAGGCCACGGCCGACCTCCTGGCCCGCCGCCTCGAACACCTCCTGACCGCGCTCACCAACGACCCCGATCTCCCCATCGGCGACGTCGACATCCTCACCGACGACGAACGCCGACGACTCACCGACCTCAACGACACCGCCACCCCCGCCTCCAGCCACTCCACCGTCCCCGAACTCTTCGAAGCACAAGCCGCCCGCACCCCCGACGCCATCGCCGTCCGCTGCCAGGACGAACACCTCACCTACGCCCAGCTCAACGAACAGGCCAACCAACTCGCCCACCACCTGCGCAGCCACGGCACAGGCCCCGAGGACTACATCTCCCTCGCCCTCCCCCGGTCCGTACGGTTCATCGTCGCGCTGCTCGCGGTTCTGAAGTCCGGTGCCGCCTACCTGCCGATCGACCTGGAGTATCCGGCCGACCGCATCGCACACGTGCTGGACGACGCCCGACCGGCTCTGGTCCTGACGGACTCGACAGGGCAGGACCGCCTGCCCACGACCGCCACCGCTGCGCGGCTCGTGCTCGACGATCCCGGCGTGGCGCTCGCGGAACGCCCCGCCACCAACCCGCCCCGCGACGCGCTGCGGCCGCACCACCCCGCGTACGTCATCTACACCTCGGGCTCCACGGGCCGGCCCAAGGGCGTCGTGGTCACCCACGCCAACCTCACCCATCTGGCCGCGGCGTACGAGAAGGTACTGCTCGGCTCCGAGAAGCCGTTGCGGATCGGCGCGATGGCGTCCTTCTCCTTCGACTCGTCGACCACCGACATCCTCGGCATGATTGCCGGGCACGAGCTGCACGTCCTGGACGACGCCACCCGCCGGGACCCGGACGCCCTCGTCGGCCATGCCGCGTCGTTCGGCCTCGACATGCTCAACATCACCCCGACTTACGCACGACAGCTGCTGGCCGCGGGGCTGCTCGCCGAGGAAGGGCACCGTCCGGCCCTGCTCTGGATCGGCGGTGAGGACATCGGCCGAGACCTCTGGGAGGAGCTGGGCACGCACGCGGACCTGCGCGGCTACAACTCGTACGGACCGACCGAGTGCACCGTGGACGTCCTGTACGCCGAAGTCCGCGGGGGAACGGCTCCGACCCTCGGCAGGCCGCTGCCCAACACCCGGGTCCACGTTCTGGACGCACGCCTGACCCCCACCCCGACCGGAGTGGCCGGCGAGCTGTACGTCTCCGGCGCGGGGCTGGCACGCGGCTATCTCAACCGCCCCGAGCTGACGGCCGAACGCTTCGTCGCCAACCCGTTCGGCGAACCGGGCGAGCGGATGTACCGGACCGGTGACCTCGTACGGCTCCGCACCGACGGCACCCTCGAGTATCTGGGCCGCGCCGACCGTCAGGTGAAGCTGCGCGGGTTCCGCGTTGAACCCGGCGAGATCGAAGCCGCACTCATCTCGCACCCAGCGGTGGCGCAGGTCGCCGTCGTGGCACGCGAGGACCGGCCGGGGGACCAGCGGCTGGTGGCGTACGTCGTACCGGACGAAGCCCACAGCGCCGGGGGTGTCAGCGCTGCTGAGCTGCGCGCTCACGTCTCCGCCACCCTGCCCGGCCACATGGTGCCCGCGGCGTTCCCCGTACTGGACGCGCTTCCCCTGACCGTCAACGGCAAGCTGGACCGTACCGCCCTGCCTGCACCGAGCTACTCGGCCGACGGCGAGCTGCGCGGACCTCGAGACCACCGCGAGGAACAGCTGTGCCGGATCTTCGCAGAGCTTCTCGGCGCGTCCCGCGTCGGCATCGACGACGGCTTCTTCGACCTGGGTGGTCACTCCCTCCTCGCGGCACGGCTGGTCAAACGGATCGGTGCCGAGCTGGGGCTCGAGGTGAGCGTCCGGGATGTCTTCGACACCCCCACGGTGGCCGGGCTGCTGGACGGCTCGGGCGATCAGGAGGCGCGACGGGAGAGCTCCTTGCGCACCCTGCTGCCGATCCGTGCGGGCGCCGCGCACAGCCCCCTGTTCTGCGTGCATCCGGTACTCGGGATGAGCTGGTGCTATGCGGGGCTCGCGGCGCACCTGCACCCCCGGACCGGGCTGTACGGTCTGCAGACCCGGGGGCTACTGGAGCCGGAGCGGCTGCCCACGAGCATCGCCGAGATGGCCGCGGCCTACCTCACCCACGTGCGCGCGGTGCAGCCGACGGGCCCGTACCGTCTGCTGGGGTGGTCCTTCGGAGGCCTGGTCGCGCATGAGATGGCGGTACGGCTCCGTGCCGCCGGCGAAGAGGTCGCACTGCTCGCGCTGCTCGACAGCTATCCGCGCCCGGGTGACGGGACGGACACGGCTGCGGACTGGGCCGAGGTGGTCGCGGATCTGCTCGGTGAAGGTGCGGACGTGGCGGGGGCGCTCGCCGAGCACCCCGTGCGACCCGACGATCAGGCGCTCGCCGCCCTCGTCGCGCGCGACAACCCCGCGCTGGCCGCCCTCGAACCACGACAGATCGCGGGCCTCGCTCATGCGGTCGCCCGCCACATCGAACTGATGGACCGCCACACCCCGGGCTGTTACGACGGCGACGTCGTCTTCTTCCGTGCCGCTCGCGCCTCGGACGGGCTGACGCAACCGTCCGTGAGTGCCACCTGGCGGTCCCACGTGCTCGGTGACATCGAGGTCCACGACGTGGACAGCACTCATCTGGGCATGGCCGCGCCGACCCCGCTGGCTGCCATCGGCCGGGTGCTGCGGCACCTCACCCGGGAGAAATGACATGAATCCGCCGAACGGGCCCGAGGGCGAACTGCCCGGCCCCCGCGGTCACGGCGGCTTCGAGGGACACGAGGGGGAGGGCCACACCGCACCGATGGCCGCCCCCGGCCTTCTGGACGCGATCGGACGCGTCCAGAGCCGCACCTTCACAGAGGAGATCGAGGCATGAATCCATTCGACGACCCGGACGGCGAGTTCCTGGTGCTGGTCAACGACGAGAGTCAGTACTCGCTGTGGCCGGGCTTCGCGGAGGTCCCGCCGGGCTGGTCGGTCACCGCGGGGCCGGGCAGCCGACAGTCCTGCGTGGACCACATCGAAGCCCAGTGGACCGACATGCGCCCGGTGAGCGCCCGCGTGGACGGGAGCGCCTGACCCATGCTCCTCTCAGGACCGCGGTCGCCGCGCCACAGCTCTCCTTTCGTCCACCGGGTCTTCGAGGCCCATGCGTCCGACCGCCCGGGTGCCCCGGCGGTCACGGATTCGACCGGCCAGTACACGTACGGGGAACTCAACACGCGCGCCAACCGGTTCGCTCACACTCTCACCGCCCGCGGGATCGGTCCCGGTTCCCTGGTCGGGGTGTGTCTGCATCGCTCGGTCGACTTGGTGGTCGCCGTCCTCGGGGTGCTCAAGTCGGGTGCGGCGTACGTGCCGCTCGACCCGACCTACCCCGCGGAGCGGCTGCGCCTGAACGTCGCCCAGCTTCCTGCCATGACCCATGTGGTGGCCTCGGATGCAACGCGGCGACTCGTCGACCACGGCGGCATCGAGGTCCTCGCCCCGGACGTCGCCACGGCCGGGTCCTGCGATCAGGCGTCCGAGGGCGATCCCCGTCCTGACCTCGCCCCGGATGCTCCGTGCTACGTGGTGTTCACTTCTGGGTCGACCGGTACGCCGAAAGCCGCAGCCGTCCGGCACGAGGGCTGGTTCAACCTGCTGGAATCGCTCGCCGACTCGTACGGACTCGGTGTGGAGTCGTCCAACCTGGTTGTCAGCTCATTCGGGTTCGACATCACCCAGCGCAGTCTGCTGATGCCCCTGTTCACCGGTGCCACGTTGCATCTTCTGCCCAGCCGGCGATTCGACGTGCTGCTCGCCCGCCGGCTCATTCGTGAATTCGGTGTGAGAACGCTGCACTGTGCTCCCAGCACCCTCTACCTGCTGGTCGGGGAGGGGGATGAGGATGAGGCGAATTCCCCACTGGCATCGCTGCGGGTGCTCTTCTGCGGGGGCGAGGCACTGTCGGCGGGACGGGTCTCCCCTTGGGCGCGCGGTCCAGGACACCGCTGTCGTATCGTCAACCTGTACGGAGTCGCCGAGTGCAGCGATGCGTCCACGGCGCACGAACTGCACGACTGGGACCGGTACGTGACCAGCGGTGTGCCCGCAGGGCTTCCGCTCGCCAACACCGACGTGTACGTCCTGGGCGGTGATCTGGCGCCGGTGGCCCCGGGCGAGACCGGCGAGATCTGCGTGGCGGGGCGCGGTGTCGGCGCCGGGTACCTCAACGCCGACCCGCTGAGCCGGCAGCGGTTCACCCGTCTGGACACGCCCCAAGGGGCCGTTGAGCTGTACCGCACCGGGGATCTCGGGCGCGTCGGCTCCGACGGTGAACTGATCTTTGTCGGGCGGACAGATTCCCAGGTCAAGGTGCGCGGCATGCGGGTCGACCTGGGGGATGTCGAGACAGCGCTGCGGACGCTGCCCGATGTCGCCGACGCGGCAGCCGTCACGACCCGCGGGGGCGAGCTGATCGCGTACGTCGTACCGGCGCCGTCGATGATGGTGGACGCCCAGGCCGTGCGGGTCGCCGTCCGGTCTTCCGTGCCGGATCACATGGTCCCGCAGCATGTCGTCCTGATGCCGACGTTCCCTCTCAGCCCCAATGGAAAGGTCGACCGGACGGCTCTGACCCGTCTGGCACACAACTGAGGAACTCTCTTGATCACTGAGCAGATGCACGACATATGGGCCGAGGTCCTGGGCCTGGACGACTTCTCCGACGACGACGATTTCTTCATGCTGGGCGGGCACTCCCTGCTGATGGTGCGCATGCAGGCGCTCATCAAGCAGCGTCTTGACGTCGAGGTGCCGATGGACGAGCTTTTCGAACGACCGACGGTGGCAGGCGTCTGCGCGTACCTGCAGAGCGGAGCATCCCTGTGATGCCGTCTGCCGGCGTGCCTCCCCTGATCCGGTCCTTCCGGGACATCACCGCGTCCATCCGGTCCGCGCCCGACCATCCGGTCGTCACCCTGTTCAGCGGCGGGCTCGACAGCACCTATCTGCTGCACCGGCTGCGGCTGGCGGGCGCCTCGAACGTGCACGCCGTCAGCGTCGGCCTCGACGCGGACGAGGGGCACGACCTCCAGGAACAGGTCACAGCCAAGCTGGGCGTCACACTGCATGTGGTCGATGCACGGGAGCGGTTCGCGGCCGACTTCATCCGTCCGGCCATCGCTGCACAAGCGGTGTACTTGGGCACCCACCCCATCAGCTCGTCGCTCAGCCGACCCTTGATCGCGGCGAAGGCGGTCGAGGTGGCAGACCGGCTCGGTGCACGGCTGCTGCTGCACACGGCGAACCGCTCCCAGAACACCCTCCGGCGGCTCAACGGAGCCCTGGACCTGCTCGGCTGGCGCGGCCGCTACGGCAGCCCGTACGACCTGGACCCAGTGGACCGGACACAGAAGATTCAGGAACTGAAGGAGGTCGGGGTCGACGAGTTGGACGGCCGCACAGTGAGCGGCGACTCCAATCTGTGGTGCCGGGAGTTCGAGTCCGGACTCCTGGATGATCCCGAGGCGCACGCGGTACCGGAGGAACTGTACCGGTGGAGCAGGCTCCCGGACGCTCACGCTGTCGGCTTCGATACGGTCGAGGTGGCGTTCCAGGGGGGCGTTCCCGTGGCAGTCGACGGTACTGCGCTCGCGCTCCCCGAGCTGATCGCCGAGCTGAACGCGCGCGTGGGCCGCTACGGCATGGGCCGCTACAGCGGCCTGGAACATCTGGACCACGGGGAGAAGGTACTGGAGATCCGCGAGATGCCGGCGGCCTGGCTGCTGCTGCGCGGCTACCGGCTCTTGGAGAACGCCGTGCTCGACGCGGAGACCCTGCGGGAGAAGATGCCGCTCGAACAGCTCTGGGTACGCGAGGCTCTGGAGGGCCGCTGGTACGGGGAACTCAGGGCGGCTGTCCAGGCATTCATCGAAGTCTGCTCACGTGACATCACGGGCTCGGTTCGCTGGCGGCTCTCACCGGGCTCGGCCGAGACCCGCTCGATCGTCGCCGAGCGCCCCCGCTACCTGCGAGACCGGGAGACCTGGGAGCGGCGGTCGATCGCGGCGGAGGTCGCCTCGCACCGGCCCGGCATCTGACCAGTCGCCACTGGCGTCAGGTCTACGGACGAGATTTCCAGACCCTAGCCTTCTGCGGCGCCCTTCAGCTGTCCGCGGCAGCCGAAGAGTCCGGGGAGCAGACCTCTCGGCACGAGTTTCCTCTGCCGAGAGGCACCCCCCCCCATTTCCTCGCCCTTCGTCTCACCAAACAAGCCCGCCAAGTGAGCCCGTTGATCGGTGAGGCCAGTGGTCCGTTGATCTACTTCCCGATGCGGTGGAGCATCGCCGATTAGCCCGCAGCCAGCTTCCATCGCTTCGGCTGCGGCATCGAATCCGGCGCGTAGAACGCCGTCGTCAGCTGCATGCCCCGGCGGCGCCAACGACGCCGCGACAACGCCATCGCCCTGCCCATCGCCGCCGGCGTCTTCGAGCCCGCCACGAGCCCCGCACGCAGCCCCGGCCGGTCCCGCGGCTCGGGGCGCTGCTCGTCCTCGCTCTCCTGATCGGGTTGCTCGGGATGCACGGTCTCGGCGCCTCCGCCGCGCTCCCGGCGACGGGCGTGACGGTGCACGTGTCCCACCACGCGGCGGCCGCCGGCCCGCTGTATCCGTGCGACGACGAGCAGCGCGGCCCGGTCCGGGACGCCGGTCGTGCGGACCAGATGTGCGCTTCCCCGGCCCTGCCCGGTGCCCCCCGCGTCGCCGCGCCGGGTACCACGCACCTCAGCCGCATGCCCGGCAGCCTCGTCCTTGCCCAGCCTGCACCGTCGCTCGCACTGGTCCATCAGCCCGACGGAGGGCGGGCACCTCCCTCGCTCGCCGATCTCCAGGTCCTGCGGACGTAGGAGCTCCTCCCGTGGCACACGCCCGAGCACGTCGGCCACGGAGAGCCAGCCCCTCCCGCATCCGAATCACCGGAGCTCAGCGACATGAACACGAACCGATCCCTGCCGCGCCGGGCTGCCCTGGCGGCCACCGCGGTCGCCGCGGGACTGGTCCTTGCCGCGTGCGGCAGCGACAACACCACGGACACGGCCGGCACCGCTCCGGCCACGGCGACCGCCCCGGCGCCGTCGGAGGCCGACCGGCACAACCAGGCGGACGTCGCCTTCGCGCAGGGCAAGACCAGGGGCAACGCCTTCGACACCATGTTCCTGACCATGATGATCGGCCACCACGAAGGCGCCGTGGCCATGGCCAAGGCCGAGAAGCAGCAGGGCGCCCACGGCCCCGCCAAGGCCCTGGCCGACGACATCATCACCTCCCAGACGGCCGAGATCGCCCAGATGCGCGGCATGCTCAAGGCCGGCTGACACCGGCAGGGCGGCGCCCTCGCCGCCCTGCCCCGACAGAGCTCGGACCCGCCCCGGAAACGCGCACCTCCAACGCGGGCCAAATCTTCCTCAAGGCCGGCCTTTGCCTGATGTCCGACAAGGGCCGGCACCTACTTTGTCCAGACATGAGTGTCGATCGTGACTGCGAATCCGAGGTGGTCCTCGCGCGGCGCCGAATGGTGCGTGCGGGGTTGAGCGGGGCCCTGGCGTTAGGGGTCGGGCTGGCGTGCGGGCCGTCGGCAGCCTCAGGCGCACGGGCCGGGGAGGCAGCTGTCCGCAGGCCGCGGCCTGCCGGGCCCCGGCAGGCGTGGGGCGAGCTGGAGGCGGGAAACCGGCGCTGGCGGACGTTCCACGAGAGCCATCCGGACCGCGCCGGGCATGTGCGCCGGGCGCTGGTGGGCGGGCAGCATCCGTTCGCCGTGGTGCTCGGGTGCGTGGACTCTCGGGTGCCGCCGGAGCTGGTCTTCGACCAGGGGCTGGGAGATCTGCTGACCGTGCGGTCGGCGGGCGAAGTCCTGGACGAGGCAGTCCTGGGCAGCATCGCCTACGGCGTGCTGGAACTGGGTGTCCCGCTGATCGTCGTCCTGGGGCATCAGGGGTGCGGGGCGGTCGCTGCGGCCGTGCACGCCGAGGCCGGCGGTGAGCTCCCGGCGCACATCGCCTACCTGGCTGACCGGATCCGGCCGGCGATCGACCACCGGCTTCAGGGCGACGCCCGGATCGACGCGGCGGTCACCGAGAACGTCCGCCGGGTCCGGGCGCGCCTTGCCGCCGAGCCGGACCTCGCCGCCCGGGTCGCCGACGGTTGCCTGGCCGTAGTCGGTGCCCGCTACGAGCTGACCAGCCAGTTGGTGCGCAAGGTGCCCTGATCAGCCTGGGCCGGTGAACTTCCCAACGGACCCGCACCAGCTAGACTTGCAGAGTTATGCAATTTACTAGTTCTGGATATGGTGGACGGGGGTCGCGGTGTGGCCGGGTTCGAGGAAGCGGCGCTGGAACGGGTCCGCGTGGCGCGGGCCCGTCTCCAGGCCGCACAGGAAGCTGACGATGCCTTCGAGGAGGCACAGGCGGCAGAGGAGCTGGAGGACGCATTGCGCGTGGCCCACGATCACGGTGTGGCCACCGACGCGGGAGACGGCCGGTGAACCAGACAGCGGCACCGGCGCGTCCGAGGCGTCGGTGATGGCCCGGCACCCCAGCGGCCGGCCTGCCGTCGAGGTGCTCAAGCACGTGTGGACGGTGCCGCTGGTGCCGGGTTCCGTGCGGGCCGCGCGCGAGCGCAGCGAACGGTCCCTCGTCTCCTTCGGGCTCGAGAGGTCCAGCGCCCTCTTCGGCGCCGTGCTCCTGGTGGTCAGCGAACTGGTGACCAACGCCGTCCGGCACGCTCAGGACTCCCCGGATGCGGAGGTGACTCTCCACATGACCGAGCACCTGCTCGCGGTCTCGGTCGAGGACCTGGACCCGCACCCGATAACGCCGGCCGATGCCGGCCGGACCTCCGGGCGGGGATTGCGCACGGTGGCCGACCTGGCACGCACGTTCGGCGGCGACGTCCGTATCGAGCCTTCCGCCGGCGGGCACGGCAAAACGGTGCTCGTCCGCTTCATCCTGCCGGAAGGCACACCGTGACCAGCAGGAGCCAAAGGGTCGTCCAGCTGTACGAGATCACCTACCTCGGACCCGGCCCCGAGCCGGAGGTTCGCACGGTCGAGGCCGGTGAAGTCCCGGCCGCCATCGCGTACGCCGGCGAACACGGCATGCAGGCCCGCGTCCGCCCGTACCGCCGCCCGGTCGAGAAGCCGAGAACGAAGGAGGAAGGTGCGTCATGACGGACGACCCGCCCGAGAAGGACACGGCGACGGAGCACGAGAAGTGGAAGGAGAAGGGCGTTGCGATGCGGGCCTTCTTCTACATCTTCGGCACGCACGTGTTCGCCGGGTTCATCTGGCTGCTGTTCTACCTGGGGCAGCACGCCCAGAAGTGAGACGGGGACCGAAGTGGGGCCGAACGCCTGCGGCGCGGTTCGGCATATGAGGGAGCGGCCGTCTTCCGGTGTCAGAAGCGCGTTGAACCCGCACTAACGGAAGACGGCCGCCGCATGTGGGGTGCGGGCCCCGCAGGGCCGGCACCGTGCGGGAGGATCGTTCAGGCGTGGCGGCCGGCCTTGAGGTCGGCAAGGAGTTCGGCCTGACCTTCCAGGACGCCGGAGAGGATGCCGCGGGCGACCCGCAGGAGCTCGGCGATCTGGGGGTGGGTGAGGCTGTAGAACACGTTGGAGCCCTCCCGGCGGGTGACCACCAAGTTGGCCTTGCGCAGGACGGCGAGCTGCTGGGAGAGGCTCGCGGCCTCCACGCCGACCTCGGGCAGCATCTCGGCGACCGCGTGCTCGCGTACGGACAGGAGTTCCAGAACGCGAATGCGCACCGGGTGCCCCAGCGTCTTGAAGAACTCCGCCTTCAGCTGGTAAAGCGGCGTGCTCACCTGCGTACCTCTGCCTCGACTGCCCATCTCATCCACCCGGAGCCGTTTCCTCGCGGGGGCGTCGGTTCGCCCCTCTTCACACCTTGTGACCTCCACAATTGCAGATCCCTGCAACTCTCGGGACCTGGCGGGGTGCCTTCGTGACGTTCGGCCCGCCCAGGCAGGCCGTTCGCCGGTCAGGCCTTCTTGAGGAACTCGGTCCTCAGAACCAGGCCCTTGACCTTCAGGTCCTTGGTGAGGGTGACCGAGTCCCCGGTCTCCAGGACGGTGCCGTTGGAGTCCTTGAAGATGATGTCGCTCATGGTGCCGATGTCCTTCGTCGCTGGTCTTGAGGATGGGCTGCTGCGTTCAGGTGAGGGCGGGTGCCTCGGGGGACTGCGGAATGGGCCGGTCATCGGTGGGGTACTGCCTGACCGTCCCGTGGACTCCGTGAGCGGCCAGCGCGGCGGGGAGGTCACAGTGGACCGGGACGGGCGGGCAGGTGGCGTCGGGGACGAGGGAGCCGTCCGCGGGGATCGCGGCGAGCTCCAGCCGGCGCCCGCTCCCGGCGAGGCGGCGGGCGGCCTGGGCGACGGCGATCTGCCCGCCGGCCGACCAGCCCAGCAAGCCGGTCAGGTCCAGGATGACCGGGCCGGTGCCCCTCGCGAGCGCCCAGCCGACAGCGCCGGTGAACCGGTCGGCGGCCTCCGCGCCGAGGTACCCGGCCAGGGACAGTACGCCCAGGTCCTGGCGGGTGGTGTAGCGCCATTCGATCGTCAACGTCAGCTCCTCGGCTTCACAGGGGAAGGGTGATCCAGATGGCCTTGCCGCGCCCGTCCGCGTCCGCCCGTACGACGGCGGTGCCACCCAGCTCCAACGTCATTTCCACCACCATGGCCAGGCCGCCGCGCGGGGCGGTGCCGAGCGCCCCGAAGAGACTCGGCAGGTAGGGGTGGCGGTCGTGGACGGCGAACGCGAAGGCTCCGGGTCCATGGGCGTAGGTCACGGTGATCACCGGTGAGGTCGCGGCGGCGTGGCGCACGGCGTTGGTGACCAGCTCGGCCAGGATCAGCAGCGCCGGGTCCACGCTCGGATGCCGCAGGCCCACCCCGCACTCGACGAGGACGAGCTCGGTGGTTTCGCGGGCGATGCGGACAGCGCCTCCCATGGCGGGCACGTCCAGAACGTGCCGGTAGGGCATCGCCTCGACCTGGACGCTCACCGGCCCGCCCCGTTCACGGTGCGGGCCAAGCGGAACCCGGACACGGACTGCGGGTACAGGCGCAGCAGGGTGTCGTGCGGGCCGTGGGCCCAGCCTGACAGGGTGCGCCGGTAGTGGGCGGCCTCGTCCGGGTCTGCGATGACGTCGGCCGGGCCGTGGGCGGTCACCGTCCAGCCTGTGCCGGCGGGGGTGCGGATCTCATCGGCGTGGTAGGTGAGCACGGCCCGGCCGGGGATGGTGGCGGCCTGCACGGGGGCTCGGACGACGAGGCGTCCGTACTCCATCACGTGTGCGGCGGGGCGGACGACGGCCACCTCCCGCTGGATGTAGACGAGTCGGCCCTGGGCGGAGCCTTCGAGGAGCCACAGGGCTTCGGTGCCGGAGACCTCGATCATGCGGAGGTCGGCGGGGACGGTCATCGTGCGGCCTTCCGGATGCGGTGCGGTCGGTGATGCGTACGGGGCAGCAGGCCCGCCTGCTCCAGGTGTTCGCGGGCGCCGGCGATGGCCTCGGGGGTGGTGGCGTAGTCGCGGCCTTCCAGGCACAGCAGGTCCAGGGCGCCGACGGCGTCCAGGGCCTGTCGCTGGCCGGGCCGGATGCCGGAGGCCGTGACGGCGATGCCGCGCCGGTTCAGCTTCTCGACGGCGTCTTTGAGGACGAGGGCGCCGGTGGCGTCCAGGGTGGTCACCCGTGCCATGCGCAGGATCACCACCTTCACGTCGGCGACCTCCGAGAGTTCGAGGAGGAAACGGTGGGCGCCGGCGAAGAAGAGGGGGCCGTCGATGCGATAGGCCACGATGTGCTCGGCCAGCAGGGCGTGTTCCTCGTCGCTGTGCTCACCGGGCAGGTCAGGCCGGAAGTCGACCTGCTCCATCCGGGCCTGGCTCGCCACCGCCTTCAACGCGAGGGCTCCCGCGACGACGAGGCCGATGATGACCGCGTACACGAGGTCGAGGACCAGGGTGCACGCGGCGGTCAGGACGAGCACGACGGCATCCGAGCGGGTCGCCTTCGCCATCGCGCGCAGCGAGCCGACCTCGACCATCCGGATCGCCGTCGCCAGCAGCACTCCGGCCAGCGCGGCGAGGGGGATCTTCGACACCAAGGGGGCGGCGGCGAACACGATCACCGCGAGCACCGCGGCGTGGGTGAGCGCTGCCAGCCGGGAGGAGGCGCCGGTGCGGACGTTGACCGCCGTGCGGGCGATGGCGGCGGTGGCCGGGACTCCGCCGAACAGCGGCGCCGCGAGGTTGGCGACGCCCTGCCCGAACAGCTCCTTGTCCGGGTCGTGCTGCTGCCCCACCGTCATCCCGTCCGCCACGGTCGCCGACAGCAGCGACTCCAGCGCGGCGAGCGCCGCGACCGCGACCGCCGGCGCCAGCAGCGACCCGAACGCGGAAGCGTCGAGGAAGGCCAGAGACGGTGCGGGGAGCCCCGGAGGAAGGTCACCGATCGGGGCCGCCGCGTCCAGGTGGAAGAGCTGCGCGATCAGGGTCGCGGCGATCACCGCGACGATCGAGAACGGGATCGTCGGCTTCCACCGGGCACCTGCCAGCATCACCGCCGCGACACCCGTCGTGAAGCCGATCGCCGTCCAGTTCGGGACGGCCACGAACCCCGTGACCGCACGCCAGGCCACGAGCAGGACCTTCTCCCCCTCCGGCTTGGCCACGCCGAGCGCGTTGGGTATCTGCTGGAGACCGATCACGCACGCGATCCCCAGGGTGAAGCCCTCCACCACAGGTGCCGGTACGTACCGCATGTACTGCCCGGCCCGCAGCAGGGCGAGACCGATCAGGAGCAAGCCGGCCATCAGCCCGACGGTCAGGACGCCGCCGGGCCCGTACCGGGCGACGATCGGCACCAGGACCACGGTCATCGCACCGGTCGGCCCGGACACCTGGAGGTTCGACCCGCCGAACAGGGCGGCGAGCGCGCCCGCGACCACGGCGGTGGCCAGCCCGGCCTCCGCGCCCAGCCCGGAGGAGACCCCGAACCCGAGGGCGAGGGGAAGCGCGACGATCGCCACCGTGAGGCCGGCCAGGAGGTCCCGGCGAGGGTTGCGGGCCATGACCGCGTAATCGGCCCGGGCGGGCAGGACGGAACGGACCCGGCCGAGCACGGCCGTCATGGCGGTGTTCACGCTCACGAGGCCGGGACCTCGGACTCGCGCAACTCCTCGAGCAGCTCGCTCTGCCCGCTCAGGACCTCGGTCAGGATCCGCCGTGCGGCCAGCATCAGCTGCGCAACATCCCCGCCGGCCAGTGCGTAGACGACGGTAGCGCCGTTACGGGTCGAGGTGACGATCCCCGAGCGGCGCAGGACCGCGAGCTGCTGGGACAGGGCGGAGGGCTCGATCTCGATCGCGGCCAGCAGGTCCCGCACCGGCATCGACCCGTCCTGCAGCAGCTCCAGAACCCTTATCCGCACCGGGTGCCCGAGCATCCGGAAGAACTCGGCCTTGGCCTGGTACAGCGGAACCGGCACTGTCTCGCACCCTTCTCACCACCCCGAAAGGGGCAGATGCCTGGTGCTGTGCCCGCGGCTACCAGGGACACAGCAATCACAGCATCTATGAAATTGCAGATTTCTGCAATTCACAGATCCTGCGATCCACCGCCTCCCGTGAAGTTCAGACCAGGGACGCGGCTGCATCGGGCCCATCGAACTCGTCAAGTGCGACCAAGCCGGCCGATGGCCCCTCCCGGAACTCCCGACCCCTCCCCGCCGACGACCGCTCGGACCAAGATCCGGACGCACGGTTGGACCCCGGCTCGTCACGCACCTCGCGCTGCCCGGCATGGAGTCCGGCGAACGCAAAGCGCGCGAAGCCTGCCACGTAAGACACCCGCTAAGGCCTGATGTTCTGGTTCAGATGGAAGAGGTTCCCCGGGTCGTAGGTGCGCTTGACCTCGACGAGGCGGTCGTAGTTTCCCTTGTAGTTGGCACGGATGCGGCCCTGGTCGTCGTCGGCCATGAAGTTGACGTAGCCGCCCTCCTCCGAGTGCGGGGCGGTGGCCTCGTAGTAGTCGCGGACCCAGGCGGTGTTGGCCTCGTTGTCGGCGGGGTCCGGCCACATGCCCGCGATGACGGTGGCGAAGGAGGCGTCCCGGTAGGCGAAGGCCGTCGCATCCGGGGCGACCCGGTGGCAGGCGCCGTTGATCGGGTAGATGTGGACCGTCGAGTTCACGGCGGGCAGGCGCGGGCCGTGCACCAGGTGCGCCTCGATCGCGGCGTCGCTCAGCTCCGTCACGAAGTTGGCCTTCCAGTAGTGCTGGAGACCGGGCGGCACGAGCCCGTCGAAGGCGCTGTTGAGCGCCGGGTACGGCATGACGCCGACGTGCTCCGCGACCACCGGGGCGAAGTCGTGGAAGGGCTGGAGCGCTCGCTCGCCCTCCTCCGGCGGACCCGCCCAGCACGACACGATCAGGACGAAGGGCTCGCCGTGCCGGTCCTCGGGGATGAACGGCAGCGGCGGGGCGATCTGGAAGGCCGGGAACCCGCCGAGCTGCTCCGGCGCGTCGGCGATGAAGTCCCGGAAGGAACGCAGGACCGTGCCGGCGCTGTCCAGCTCGAAGAGCATCGGCCCGCCGTAGACGTCCTTGACAGGGCTGAGCCGGAATTCGAGGGAGGTCACCGCGCCGAAATTGCCACCACCGCCGCGCAGCGCCCAGAAGAGGTCCTCGTGCTCCTGCTCACTCGCCACGACGAGCCGGCCGTCGGCAGTCACCACGTCGGCCGAGACCAGGTTGTCGCAGCTCAGACCCAGTCCGCGGTCGAGGTATCCGATGCCGCCGCCCAGGGTGAGGCCGCCGACGCCGGTGGTGGAGATGATCCCACCGGTCGTCGCCAGGCCGAAGGCATGGGTGGCTGCGTTGAAGTCGCCCCAGGTCGCACCGCCCTCGGCGCGCGCCGTCCGGCGTACGGGGTCGACGCGGACGCCGCGCATCGCGGACAGGTCGGCGACCACGCCGTCGTCACAGGTGCCGAAGCCGGGCACACTGTGCCCGCCGCCGCGGACCGCCAGGTCGAGTCCGTTCTCCCGGGCGAAGTCGACGGCCGCCATGACGTCACCCGCGTTGACACAGCGCACGACGGCGGACGGCCGTCTGTCGATCATGGCGTTGTACACCTTGCGGGCCTCGTCGTAAGCCTCGTCCCCGGGAGTGACGACCATGCCGCGCACCCGTTGGCGCAGCTGGTCCACAGAGATGTTGCCCATGGCCATCGCTCCTTTTGCCCTGGCTCGGAAGGCGTGGTGCCTGTGGCAGCGGCGCGGCGTCGAACGGTGGAACTTCCCGCGAGCCCCGAGGCCGCCTGCCACTGGACAGGGCCTAGATTCACGCTACGCCGATGGGGTGAAGCGTCAACAGGAACCCCTCGAGCGACCTGGGCGTGAGACGTCGCCCGGGACCCGATTCGCAGCAGGCGGTGCTTACGACGTGGGTGCACCGCCCCGGACGGTCCGGGACAGCGCCGGCCTGCGAGCAGGGTGGGCCGCGCGTCGCTCGCGCGGGCTTCGGCGCGGCACCGTCGACGCTCGCGCCAGAGGCATCGTGGAGGGCGGGGCCCCAGCTCGCCCGACCCCGCCGGGCTCTCCGCTCCCGATCGCTCCCAGAACTTCCCGCCCCACCCCATCCCCGCCGCCCCAGGACCGCACGCACCACGATCCGGGCCATTTCCGGACCAGCTTCCTCCAAGGGCCATGCCAACTGCCGTTTGAAGCTCGGCTTCTTCTAGGGGCGAAGTCCGTCACTTGGTGTGGGTGTTGCCTCCTCCGGGCGACGCCCACACCAGACACCCAACGCGACCGATCAGACAGGTCAGGTGTTCAGGAGGCGGTTGAAGAACGACCGGTAGTGCTGCAGCGCCAGGCGCAGGTCTTCGGTCGCGACCTCTCCGCCCCGGCCCCACTGCTCCTCCAGCCCCTGCTTGTGGGCGGAGAACGAACCGGCAAGGGACTGCATCACCTCGGCGACCAGGGTGTCCGCCGACCTGACCGCCTCCTGCGGATCGTCGACGAACCGGCCCTGTATTTCGCTCCACGCCTTGTGGTACTCCAAGGTGTCCTCGGCACCCAGCAGTGGCTCATCGGCACCGGCCTTTACCGAACCGACCTCCGGTCCACCGTCCGTCGGGGGCTCGTCCCCGCTTTCGCGGCGCTTCTCGGCAGCCGCGTCCATTGTGGCTTCCCCCGGGTACACGGGCGGCGTCCGCCCGTCGGCCGACGCACCACCGGATTCGGCGTCCGCACCGGTGTCCGTTCCGGCATGCGGAGCCGGCACCGGATGGGCGATGTCCTCCGTCGTGATGCCGGCGTCCCCCACTCGTTCGTTGCCGCTTGCGTGGTTCTGCATCTCAACGGCTCCTCTGGTCGGTCAGCAGGTCGTCGAACAGGGCTCGGTAGTGCACCATCGCCCCGCGGAGTTCCTCGGTTGTCGTCCGGTGACCGGCGCTGCGCACCTTGACGTCGTGGGCGGCCCGGTAGTGCTCCAGGGTGCGGCCGTGTTCGACCGAGAGGTCACGCAGCTGACCGTGGTAGTCGCCTGTGGGGTAGCCCCGCTCGCTCATGAGTCGCGACACCAGTTCGTCGGCCTCCTGCACGGACCCTTCGGGCCGGTCCACGAAATGTTCCTGGACGGTGCGCCATTCGACGACGTACCGGTCTCGCCGTTCAGGTGGCAGCTCCTGGATCTGAAGCTCGTCGTGGTGTTCCTCGCGGGCCCGTAGCTCGCGTTCGGCGGCCATGCGGCCGCCCTCAGCGTCCACCGTGCGGTCGTACTCGGGTCCGAACTTGTCCTGCAGACGCCGGCGGCGGGCCGCCATCGACAGTCCGACCGCGAGCACGATCACGACGACGGCTGCGATGGCGATGATGGCTATGAGTGTGCTGGTTGACATGGTTGGCCTCCGTCCTGGGGCCTCATCCGACCTCAGTCATGCGGCTGTCCCCTGTCGGTGGGAGACGGCGGTTCGGCGGGCGGGGCAGCCGGGGACGGCTTGTCCCCGGGGTCGGCGGGGCGCGGGCCCACCCGTCGTACAGAGCGTTCTCGTACGCCCTGCGCCTACCCGGCCGGTCGCGGCTCAAGCAGCGTGGCCGTCGGCGAACGGGCTGGTGGCGAGGTGTGCGAGCAGGTCGGCGGGGTGTCGGTAGACGGCTCGGGCCCCGGCCTCTTCGAGGTCGCGCCGCGGGATGCCGCCGCAGAGCAGTCCCACGCACACGACGTCGGCGCGGGAGCCCGCCTGCATGTCCCAGACGGTGTCGCCGACGAGTACGGAGCCGTGCGCGGGTGCGTCGACGAGGCCGAGGGCGTGGTGCACCGGTTCCGGTGCGGGCTTGCCCTCGCTCACGTCGTCGGAGCTCGCCGTCGCGCTGATGGCCTCGTCGGCGTCGACGGCCCGTTTGAGCGCTTCGAGTTCGGTGTCCTTCGCCGAGGTCACGAGCACGACCCGCCAGCCCCGTCGGTCCAGCTCGCGCAGCAGGTCGGCGGCCGAGTCGAGTGGCGGCAGCCGGTCGAAGTACGTGCCGTAGAGGGTGCTGTGGGCGGCGCTGAGCTCGTCGTCCTCGCTCCTGTCCCGGTCCTCGCCCAGCAGATGTCCAAGGAGGTCCTCGCCCGGGAGCCCGATCGCGCGGTGGATGTCGTGCATCGCGACGTCGTGGCCCGCCTGCCGCAAGGCCTCCCACCAGCAGACGACGTGCAGGTGATTGGTGTCGGCGAGGGTGCCGTCGACGTCGAACAGAGCGGCACGGTTCATGTCCGCCTCCTGTAGGGCTCGGTAGCCGGCCGCTTTCACAGGTCTCCCAGGGCCGGCAGCAGCTTCGCGGCGGACCAGTCCAGGAACGGCTCCTGTTGGTCGTCGCCGCAGGGGATGGCCTCGGCGACGTCCTCGGGTCTGGTGTGCTGCGAGGCCTGGGCGAAGCATGCGGGGCCGGGGAGCTCGGCGTTGGCCTTCCAGCCGCCGAGTGCCCAACGGAACTGGTCGTGCGCCCGGGCCACGGCCGCCTCACGGTCGGGGTCGTAGGAGACCGGGAACTGTCCACGCGTAGGGCGCGTGCCCTTGGGCCTCCAGCAGATGACGGAGAAGCCGAACCCCGCCCGCTCCGCCTTCACCACGTGTTCGACCAGCTCCCGGAGCCCGGCCTGCTCGGTCATCATCGTGTACCCGATGCGCACCATGCCGGGCACCTAACCGATTCGGCCCCCTTGAAACGTGCCCGGGCCTGGGCCGGGCGGGCGCGCTCCGCGACCTCAGGCGGGGTGGCCGGGCTCGAGATCACGCAGCTCCCGGTACCGGAGCAGTGGGGGCGGCGGGCCCTCGCCCGGCGGGCACACTGCTGCGGGTGCCAGGAGGAAGCCCACGTGGTCGCCGCCCTCGATGCGCCCCTCGATCCGGCCGGTGAACCAGGTGGAGAGCTGCTCCAGGATCGGGGTCTCTGATTCTCCCGGCCGCCAGCCGACCGCTGCGAACTTGTCGACCCGGTCGCCCGTCTCCCCTCCGAAGAGCTCCGCCAGTGCCCGGTCTTCCTGGTGGAGCAGGTGCACGGTCAGGTACTCGGCCCCGCGCGCGACGCGGTAGGTGTGGTTGGCGGCCGACAGCCAGACGATGAACCTCGGCGGGTCGATGGAGCACTGTGAGGCGAAGCCCACCAGGCAGCCCGCCCGCTCCGCGCCGGACGCGACCGTGACCACGTACATCGGGCCGTCGAGATCGTCGGTGAAGGGGTCGAGCTCCGTCACGGCGCCTCCTCGGGGGCTCACAGGCCGAGTTCGAGGAGGGCGTTCTCCACGACCTCGGTGAGCGCGGGATGGATCCAGTACGGGGAGTCGGCGAGGGTGGCGGCGTCGATACCGAGCGTCGCCGCCAGGACCAGGGGCTGGATCAGGGTGGACGCCTGCGCGCCCATCAGATGGGCACCGAGGATCCGCCCGGTACCGGGCTCGGCGAGCACCTTGCAGAAGCCGGTGGTGTCCTCCATCGCCCAGCCGTAGGCGACGTCGCCGTAACCGGCCGTGCCCACGAGGTAGTCCCGCCCACGGTCGCGGCAGTCCTGCTCGGTGAAGCCGACCGACGCGATCTGGGGCTGGGTGAAGACCGCCGCCGGCACCAGCTCGTGGTCGCACGCCATCAGGTGGCCCGGGTGACGGAGGTTGTGCGCGACGACCTCAGCCTCCCGGTTGGCCACATGCTTGAGAGGAACCGGCGAGCAGATGTCCCCCAGGGCGAAGACGCCCTCTGCGGTGGTGCGCTGGTGCCGGTCCACGATCACGCGGCCGTCGTCGTGGGTGGCGATGCCGGCTGCTGCGAGGTTCAGCCGGTCGCTGTTCGGAACCCGGCCGACCGCGACCAGCAGCATGTCCGCCTCGACCGTCGATCCGTCGTCCAGGACCAGCCGCACCGCGCCCGGCCGTCCCGCGACCGCCGTGAGCTCCCGGCCGAGCCTGAGGTCGTAGCGGGAGCGTGCCAGTTCGGTGAACCGCTGCGCGACCGTCTCGTCCTGCGGGCCGAGCAGGAGCTCCTCCTTCTCCACGATGGTGACGGCGCTTCCTGCCTCGGCGAACACCTCGGCCAGCTCCGCGGCGATGTAGCCGCCACCGAGGACGGCCAGGCGCCGGGGCGGGGCGTCGATGCGCATGACGGTGTCGGACGTCTCGTACGGGAGACCTGACTCCGCGACGGGACCGGGGACCAGGGGCCGACCGCCCGCAGCGACGACGATCTGCCCGGCGCTGACGTCGACGGCCCCGCCCGCCCCGTCCGTAGTGTCGATCCGCAGGGTCCCGGGCCCGGTGAAGCGGGCCGTGCCCGCGTACACGGTGACCCACTCCGCCTGCTCACGGCCCCTTCGCCCCCTGTCCCGATCGGCGTCCAGCCGCCCGAAGACCCGGTCGCGCGCCTCGCGCCAGCGCACCGCTGCCGGCTCGGCATCCACGTCATACGCCGCCGCTTCCCGGACGGTCCGGGCGATGTGCGCCGTGTAGGCGAGCATCTTGCTCGGGATGCATCCTGCATTGAGGCACGTCCCGCCGAACCAGCGCTCCTCGACGATGGCCACGTCCAGATCGGCGAACGAGTCGTCGACGACGGCGTTGCCCGACCCCGCCCCGATGACGACGAGATCGTGGTGGAGCATCCGGTGCTCCTTCATGTCCCGGCGGTCAGGGTCGTACGCGACAGGTCTCCGACCACGTCGCTCAGGCGGCCTCGCCGCCGATATGACGCACGCTGGCGGGCGGCTCCCCCGCCGCAGCGCCGCACCCGGTCGAACAGCTCCTCCGCGAGATCACGGTCGCCCGTTGCTGCCAGTCCGGGCCCCGCCCGCGCCAGCAGCCGCTCCACGGAGCTCACGGCCGGTACGGACGCCCCGCTCACGGGGTCGAGCCCCTCGCCCTCCAGCCCCTGCTGCGCGGCAAGCCGGTGGCCGGCACGCAGCCTTGGCTCGGGGGGACGGGGAGCCGGCCGCCCCTCGGCGATCTCGGGCAGAAGCGCTGTGGCCAGCCCCCGTACGAGGGCGGTCAGCAGGATCACGACGTCGAGGTCGGCGTTCACGTCACAGAGCCGGATCTCCAGCGTCGGCACGTGCTCGGAGGGGCGTGCGTACCAGTAGATCATCCGGCGGTCGAGCAGGGTGCCGGTGCGCACCAGGTGGTCGGCGAGGCGGTCGTAGCCGGCTTCGTCGAGCAGGGGGGCGGGCCCGACGCCGGGCCAGCGGGCGTGCTCCACGGACCGTCGGCTGGCCCAGCCGGTGTCGTGGCCCAGGGAGAAGGGCGAGTTGGCGGCGAGCGCCTGCAGGATCGGCAGCCAGGGGCGCATGTGGTTGGCCAGGGCGAGTGCCTGGCCGCGTCCGGTCACGCCGAGGTGGATGTGGCAGCCGCACACCATCCCGTCGTACGAACGCACGAGAGAGGGCCAGCGGGCGGCCATCCGGCCGTACCGGTCGCCCGGGGTCACGGTCGGCGGCCGCCCCGGAGGGATCACCGGGGTGCCGGTGGCGACCAGCAGGCAGCCCTCACCGGCCGCGGCCTCGGCCATCACCTGCCGCAGCAGCGCCAGCTCGGACCTCAGCTCGGCCAGGCATGCCGTGGGGCGGGTGCACACCTCGACCTGCGCGCCGAAGAACTCCGGCTGTGCCTGGTCGCCCAGTACCGCACGTGCGGCTTCCACGACGAGCGGACCGCGGGCCACGGGGATCCCCGTGCGCCGCTCCACGAGCACGTATTCCTCCTCCACCCCCACCGTCATCCGCCGGGCGTCTCGTGGCAGGTCTTCGTGGACGCGATTCACTGCACGGACCGGGGCCCTCGCTTTGGGGGACATGAACATGCCCTTCGTCGGCCTGGCTACAGGTGAACCCTGCGGGCTCACCCGTCACACCAGCGACTGCCCACAATCCGGCCCGCGAACCGGAGCGGGAAGGCTCGACGTCTGCTGACCAGTCCGCACGCCGGTCGTTCCGCCCCGGCCGTTCTGCGATGCTGGTGACAAAGCCTCGGGACAGCGGGACCGGAGGACAGATGGCACAGCAGGACCGGGGCCCGCGAGCGGGCTCCGACACCGCACGCCGGCGGGTATTGCGGCTGGCCGGGCTGTCGGCCGCCCCCGACCCAGGGATGGACCGGTTCGCCCGGCTGGTGGCACGACTGCTTCGTGTGCCCGCGGCCCTCGTTTCGCTGGCCGAGGACGGTCATCAGATCCTGCCCGGCATGCTCGGCCTGCCCGAGCCCTGGGCGGGACGGCGGACGCTGCCCCACTCGCATTCGCTCTGCCGGTTCGTCGTGGCCTCGGGGCAGCCGCTGGTCGTGTCCGACGTCCGTGCGGACGATCGGCTGCGCACCAGCCCGGCCGTCGCGGACCTCGGGATGGTCGCGTTCGGCGCAATGCCGCTGACCGACGGCGAAGGGCTGGTCCTGGGTGCCCTGTGCGCGATCGACCACGAGCCGCGGACCTGGGACGCCGGTGAACTGGCCGACCTGGAGGACCTGGCCGCGGCCTGTTCGGCCGAGCTGTGCCTGCGGATCCTGTCGGCACAGCGCCGCTCCGCCCAGAAGGTACTGGAAACCGCACGCGCCGCCGCCGAGCGGGCCCGCGGCGAAGCGGAGCGGCTGGAGCGCGAGGCCCAGACCGGTCTGGACCACGCCGAGCTGCTGCTGAAGGCCTCGGAGGAACTGGCCCAGACCTCGGGGCTGGAGGACGTACGACGCCGCCTCCACGACCTCCTCGCCGGTGTCGGAAAGCCCTCGTACGTCGGCCTGCTCGTCGTCGGTCAGGACGAACTGCGCAGGATCCCCGACCCTGACGACGCGAGCTCCGTGGAGCGCGAGGTCCTCACCCTGCCGACGGGCGCCGCGTTTCCCAGCGCCCGGGCCATGCGGGAACGCCGGACCGTGTTCGTGCCGGACCGCGAGGCGCTCGTCGCCGGATACAGCCCCGAGGCGGTCGGCCTGTTCGACCGGCTGGGCCTGACGACCGTGATGTGCCTGCCGCTGTGGGGAAGCCGCGCCCTGCTGGGAGTGCTCGCCATCGGCTGGGCCAAACAGCACGAGGTCGGCTTCACCGAACGCGCCACGCTCACCGCGGCATCCGGCTACATCGCGCAGGCGGTGGAGCGTGCCCAGTACCTCGACGAGCGGATCTCCGTCGCCCGGCAGCTCCAGGAGGCCATGCTCACCGATCTGCCCCTCGCCAACAGCATCGAGATCAGCGCCTTCTATCAGCCCGCCGCCGATGACCACATGATCGGCGGGGACTGGTACGACGCCTACCACCTTCCGCCCGCCTCGTCCGGCGCGGACTCCTCCCTCATGATCACCGTCGGTGACATCACCGGCCACGACATGCACGCCGCCACCGTGATGGGCCAGGTCCGCAGCATGCTGCGCCAGGCCACCCTCGACCATCCCCCGCACAGCCCCGCCACCGCTCTCACCGCCCTCGACGCCACCTGCGCCGTGCTCCCCATCGAGGCCGGCGGCACCCTCGTACACGCACGCCTCGACCCCGCCCCACCCGGTACGCCCTGGACCCTGACCTGGTCCAACGCCGGCCACCCCCCACCGCTCCTGCGCACCCCCGACGGCCGGGTGGACCTCTTGGAAGAACACGACCCCCTCTTCCACCACGCCCTGGAGAACGTGTCCCGAACCGAGCACCGGCGCGAACTGCCCCCGGGCACGACCCTGCTGCTCTACACCGACGGCCTCGTCGAACAACGCGCACGCGACATCGACACCGCCATCACACAGCTCGCGGGCCTGCTGAACCGCCATGGAAACCGTCCACTGCCCGAACTGCTCCGCCAGATCAGCGGGCGGATGGCCCAGCCGCCCCCCGAAGACGACGTCGTCCTGCTGGCACTGCGCATTCCCTGACCCCGCCGCTCCCGTCACGGCTCGGGCGAGGGGGTGCGCAGAGCTGTGTGCCCCTGGTCCCAGGCCCCGCGGATGTGAGCCGTGAGGCGGTCTTCCAGGAGTACGGTGGCCGCGCAGCCGAAGGCGATGTCCGCCTCCAGGGCGGGCTCGTCGGCGAGGAGGCCGCCGATCACCTCGTGGCGTACGACCTGCTCGTGGACGGCGTCGGCCGCCACGTGCTCGGCGTAGAAGTGCTCGGCTGCGGGGCCGGCCCCGCAGCGCCGCATGGCGTGGGCCATGCGGCGGGAGCCGGGAGACGAGGTGACCTCCACGCACGCGAAGTGCCCGACGAGAGCACCGCGCAGGGCCCGGTGGAGCCCGAACAGCGACATCAGGTTCACCGTGGCGAGGAGGACCGCCGGGGCCTGGTCGAGGTAGCGGCCGTACGTCGGATCCAGTTCGAGATCGGCCATGAGGTCGGCGAAGAGCTGCGCGTGGATGCGGTCGGCGCGTCCGGCGCCGAACTCGTCGTACTCGACGGCCACCATCGCGGCCTTGGCGCGGCCGGTGAGCCGGGGGATGACCCAGGCGTGCGGGTCGGCCTCCTTGAGGTGGTAGAGGGAGCGCAGGGCCGCGTACTCACGCAACTGCCACAGCTCGCCCTCGGTTTCCAGGTAGTGGCTGAGACTGCCGGAGAGGTCGACGGGCTCGACGAGGAGCGGCGCGAACGCGTCCTCGACCGACTTCGGCACATCGGACAGTTCAGCCCGCAGAACGTGTAGGAAGCCGCTTTCGAGGGCCCGGCGCAGCCGCAGCAGGTCGGGGTCCCATTCGCGTGCGTCGTCGACGCCCACGAAGCCGCGGTAGTGCAGCTCGTACAGCAGGTACAGCGCGAGCTGGACGTCCTCCCCCCATGGATCGGCCCCGAGGACCTGCTCCGGGTCGTATGCCGGCGGGCGGCCGGACCGCAGGGCGTCGGTCACGGCGCCGGACAGCTCGCCCCGCCCCTCGACCAGGTGGGGGCCGACAGCTGTCGCCGCCGCTCTCAGGGTGGCGGGGCTCATCACGGCTTCCCGTCCTCGGGCGGCGAGACGGCTCGCGCGCGGCGGCGGTGGCTGGTGTCGCACCACGGGTACGTGCGACTGCGGCGACACGTGCACACCGCGACCACGAAGCGGTCGGAGCGGGCGACCGCCCCGTCCTCCAGGACGATCTCGACCGGGCCCTCGACCAGTACCGGGCCCTGCGGATCGACGAACACCCGGCGTGCGGGAGCACCCGCGTGCGCCGGGTCCGGCACGTCGGCAGCGGACCGGTCAGAGATGCCGGGCACGGATGATCACCAGCTCTTCCCATTGCTCGGATTCGGCCGCCAGACCCCGGCGCTCCAACCAGGCCCGCCGCGAGCGCAGTACGGGGCCCCATGGTACGGAGGCCGTCGCCGTGACCTCGGCGACCAGCCGCACGCGGGTCAGCCGTGCGACGGTCTCCTCTGTCCCGCACATCCCCGAATGCACCATCAACAGGGTGCCCCCGGGGCGCAGCAGAGCCGGAGCGGCCGAGCAGATGCGGTCGATGACCGTGCGCCCGTCGGGGCCTGCGTCCCAGGCGCGTTCCGGCCCGTGTGAAGGCAGTTGGGCCTGCGGGGCGGGGACGTAGGGCGGATTGGCGACGACCAGGTCGAAGCGACGCCGGGCGGCACGCGCCGCGAAGTCGCCGTGCAGCACCCGCAGGGGAAGCCGCCGGCGCAGGGCGTTCAGGCGGGCCGTGAGCACCGCCGACCACGACACGTCGACCGCCGTTACCCGCGCACCGCGGCCGGCGGCATGCAGGGCCAGGGCTCCCGTGCCCGTCCCGATCTCCAGCATGTCGGTCTGCGGCCCCAAGTCCTCACGGTCGAGCGCCGCCGCGAGGAGCCGGGTGTCCGCCTGCGGCCGGTAGACACCCGGCAGAGCGATCAGGCCGGCAGGCAGCTCGCTCCCGGCCAGAGCAGAACAGGACACGGCGCACCTCCTTGACCGACCGCTACGCCGCCCCGACGAACGGCGGTAGCCGGCTGAGGCTTTGCGCCTGCCCCTCCAAGTGCTCACCATCCGGAACCCCGCCGAACTCAGGAGGATCAGACGAAATCCAATGCGGCCACACACCGCATTTCGTTTCCCGGAAACTCCGGGTGTCCACGCAAGGGCAACAAGGCTCATCGTGCGAGCGGCATCGAAGTTGCGAACTCAGCCGTCCTCCGAGTTCGCCCGCCGGCTGTCATCCGGGGGCGGAGGCTGGTCCGAGGAGGCCTCGCGCCCTGGGCAGGGCCCTCCGCCATGCACGGCACGCCGACGGTGACGATGACGCCTAGGCTGGAAGGAGCGTCACAGTGAAATCGGAGGACCTCATGGTCGCCCTCGGACACTCCTTGGGCGGACGCAAGTACTACTGGTAACGGGCCGCAGGAAAGGCAGGCAGGCATCATCATGGCCAAACAGCCGAAGTCGTCCCAACCCACGCACGGTGAGGGCCCCGGCCCGCACAAGGGCACCGAACAGCACGGATGGTCTCCCGATGTCGACGAGACCCGTCAGCAGGACAACCCGAGCGCCCACCGCTCCTTCCACCCCGACCAGTACGCCCCCGCCAAGGGCCCCGGGCGCGAAGTTTCCCCAGAGGAAGCGGGGAACCCGCACGGCAGGCCCGTGAAAAGCAGGGGCCGCCGCGGCGAGGACCAGAGCAAGGCCGGCCGTGACGAGAAGGGCATGCACGACACCGGTCCCCGGGGCCGCTCCCAGCGCCCCAGCGGAACCAAGGACGCATCCGCCACGACCGGCATCGACCCCCAGGACCCGCCCGGTACCCGCAGCGCCGGCTGACCCCCGCATCTGCACCCGCTGCGCACGTCCCCGCGGGCGGCCCCCGCTCCCGGCGCAAACGTGTGACGGCTTCGCAAGGAGCAGGAGGCCTGGTCGCCAAGGCAGGTGGACAAAGGGCACCGCCCGCAGCGCCACTCCATCAGACAGCAAGGTCTCGCGGTCACACGGCCGCCGTACCGCAAGCTCCGCCTCAGCCACCCGTCCGGCGCAGGCCCTGCACGACTGCGGCTGCGCCGCTCTCCCTCCGCCCCGGCAGAAGGATTTCCCCATGGCCGTCCGACACCAGTTGATCCGGCGTTCCCCTCCGGCGGTGTGGGCGGTGCTCGCGGAGCCGAACGCGTACGGCGAGTGGGTGGTGGGGCCCTCCGAGTCCGCGCCCCTCGACGGCGCTTGGCCCGGGGTCGGCTCGCGGCTGCGCAAGACCATCCGCCTGGGCCCGTGGTCGTTCGACGGGGTCACCACCGTCCGTCACGCCGAGCCGGGCCGGGAGCTGGAACTGGAGGCCTCCTTCAAGCCCCTCGGCACGCCAGCCTGACGAGGTTCGCCTCGCAGATCGCCATGGGGCAGGTTCCCGACGAACCGTTCGCCCTCTTCGGCCAGATGACCACAGCGGATCCCAGCCGCTCACCGGCCGGCACCGAATCGGCCTGGGCCTACACCCATCTCCCCCAGCACATCACCGCCGACGCAGGCCCCGACGGCATCACCGGCCGGTGGGACGCCCGTGAGCAGCAAGCGATGGCGGACCGCATCGAAGCGCAGGTGGAACGGTTCGGGCCCGGATTCCGCACACTGATCGGCGCCCGCCGCATCCTGGCCCCCACCACCCTCCAGACCATGAACGAGAACCTCCATAACGGTGCCATCAACAACGGCACCGCCGCCCTGCACCAACAGGCGGTTTCCGCCCCACCCCCGGCACCGGCCGCCCGGAGACCCCCGTCAAGGGCCTGTACCTCGCCTCCGCAGCCGCCCACCCGGGTGGAGGGGTCCACGAAGCGCCCGGCGCGAACGCCGCCCGGGCAGCGCTCCGGGCCCAGGGGCTCCACACCCCCCTCCACCGCGCCCAGCACATCTGACCTGCCGCTGCCCTCGTCGCTCCAGGCGGTTCAGGCGGGACATCTGTTGCGCTGCCCCAGCGAGGACCCTGCTCCGACCGAGCGAGGGGCCGCAGGGGGTGGGCTGCCGGGCGCGGGAGTCCTACCTTGGGAATCAGCAGCAACTGGAGCGGCCATGTACCTGACCTCGTCCTCGCACGCCTCGTGCCGGTCACCGTACCTGTCGGCGAGAGCGCCATGACCGCCTCCCGTGGGCCGGCCCGGTGGCTGCGCTTCGCACGGCTGCGCAGCACGATCCGTCGTACTCGGGCCGGCAGACGCTGGGGGCGCGTCCGGGACGTGGAACTGTGGCAGCGCTCGCTGGGGTTCGCCGCGCTCGGGTTCCTGACGCTGGTACCGCTGTTGATCGTCGTGTCCGCGGCGAACAGCACCGGCGGACAGGAATTCGCGCAGTGGCTGGGAGACGGGCTCGGAGTGTCGCAGGCCGCCAGGGCGGAGATCGACCGGCTCTTCGCCCTGCCCGGTGAGGCGTGGCGGACCACCACGGCCTTCGGCCTGGCCTTGCTCGCCGTGTTCGGCCTGTCCTTCGGCACCGTGCTGCAGAGCGGCTACGAAAGGATCTGGGATCTGCCTCCTGCCCGCTGGTGGGCCCGCTGGCGGCACGTGCTGTGGCTCGGCGTGCTGATCGCCGTCCTCTACCTCTCGGCGATCACGTCACCGTGGCGGGACTCCCCTGCCCGGGGGTTCGTCACGGTGGCGATCGGCACCCTGTTCTTCTGGTGGTCCCAGCGGCTGCTGCTCGGCGGCCGGGTCGGGTGGCTCGCCCTCCTGCCCGGGGCGGTGGCCACCATGGTCGGGCTGCTCGGACTTCGGGTCTTCTCCCGGCTCGTCTTCTCACCGCTGATCGCGTCCGGCGCCGTCACGTACGGTCCGTTCGGAACCGTCCTCGTCATCCAGACCTGGCTCGTCGGCATCGGCGTCGTCGTCTTCGGCGGGGCACTCGCCGGCCGACTCGTCCAGGACGAACTGGGGCGCCGGGCCCAGCCACCGGCCCCTGGCCCCTGAGAGGACCAGGATCGGCCGGCGCCCGGCACGGCCTGTCCCGTGTCAGGTGTGGAGGCGGCTGTTGGTGCCGTCGTGGCCGTCGGCGTGCTCCTCGTCGAACCAGTAGTCGCCGGCCGCGAGGTAGCGGAACGCGTGGCCGCCGTGGGCGGCGAGGGTGACGGTCGTGGCGCGGGTGCCGTCGCCCCGCGGTTTCAGGGGATGGGCGGCCGGATTCCAGTGGTTGAAGTCCCCGACGACGCTGACCGGCCCGTCCGGAGTGCTCTCCGGCAGGATGAAGGTGACCTGCGTACGACCCTTGAGCTGCTTGCGTTCGAGCACGGAGAACTCCAGACGCGAAGACATGGGGGAATGAGCCCGTGCATCCTCGCGCGTGGCCAGCTCTGGTTCCCCGCACACGACCGTGGGTCCTGCAGGAGGTCACCCGTCCGGTCCAAACCCGGCACCCTCCCGCGGCAGGTCTCCCCGGGCTGAAGCACCGCCGCGGACAACACCGTCGCCACGACGATCTCAGCACCAGGAGCTCGTCCGGGCGGGCGGTCTCCCGTGTGTCCAATGCCGGAAGCCGGGGTGTGGGTCTCCTGCGGAGCGATGGTGGCGTTGGTGCCCGACCGGGGCCGGGGACCGCATCGTCACGGTGGAGGAGCTGGACATGGACGTGGAGCCCTCGAACGAGCGGTTCGAGGCCGAGAAGAAGACCCCCGGGGATCCGCTCGCCGTACCCGGTGCGGACAGCGCGTGAGAAGCCGCCATGGCCACGGGTTCTGGCACGGCGCGCCTGCTCGTGACCTGGCGATGAGCGTGGTGGCGGCCGTCGGAGCGGCGGCGATGCTGTGCGGGTGCGGGGCGCCTGCGGCCCGAGTGGACGGCGCCACGCAGGCCGGAAGCGCCTTCGAGCAGGCCCTCGCCGACGCGGACTACCCCCGGGCATGCGCGCTGCTGGCACCGCAGACCCGGCAGCAGCTCCAGGAGGACCAGCACCTGCCGTGCGGTCCCGCGCTGCGGGGTCAGGGCCTTCCGGCAGCCGGCCAGGTGCGCGCCGCGCAGGTGTACGGACGGCAGGCGCTGCTCGGCCTGCAGCACGACACCCTGTTCCTGTCGCAGTTCCACGACGGCTGGAAGGTGGTCGCCGCGGGCTGCACGCCACGGGGCGACCAGCCTTACCGGTGCTCGCTGAAAGGCGGCTGACGTGCGCTTCCTGTTCATCGGCTGCTTGGCGACGATCCTGGCCGGCCTGGGGTATTTCATCACGATCGGAGCGTTGCACCGGTGAGCCGCGGGCCGCGGGAAGGTCGCCGGGGCGGGTTCTGGCGGGACAACAGCCTCACCCTCGGTTTCGGAGGCGCCTTCCTGCTCGTCCTCGCCGGCCAGGCATTCTCCGGGCACGCAGGCTTCAACGAGGACCTGGCCGTCGACGGGATGCAGCAGCTGGCACTCGGGGAGTACCTGATGTCATCGGACTTCGCCGTCGACGTCAGCGAGAACTGGCAGTCGGAGTTCCTGCAGTTCTTCCTCTACGTCTTCGGCACCGTCTGGCTCCTCCAACGCGGCTCCCCGGAATCCAAAGAGCTCCACAAGGCAGGACCGGAAAGCGACCGGGAGCAGCGAATCGGCGACCACGCCAGAGCCGACTCCCCCCGCTGGGCCGGTACCAAGGACTGGCGGCAGCACCTGTACTCGCGCTCCCTGGGGACCGTGATGGCCCTGCTGTTCTTCCTGTCCTGGCTCGCCCAGTCCATCGCCGGCACGGCCGCCTACGACGAACAGCAACTGCGCCGGCTCCAGCCGCCCGTCTCCTGGACCGCCTACCTGGCCTCCGCCGATTTCTGGAACCGCTCGCTGCAGAACTGGCAGTCCGAACTCCTCGCCGTGGCCGCCATGGCCATCCTCTCCGTCTACCTGCGCCAGCGCGGCTCCCCGGAATCCAAGCCCGTCGGAGCCCCGCACACCGCCACGGGAGTGGAGGGCTGAACCGCACAAGCGATCCCCTGCGTCCGACGAGCGGACCAGCCGCTTCCAAGGTGCCGCGCACGGCTTCGTTCTCGCTGGTCAGCGTGGGTGCAGCTGCTGTACCACCAGGAGACGAAGAACCTCCTGGTCAGCTACTCCCCCAAGAAGCTCGGCTTCTTCTGGAGACGTGGGACCGGTGCCTGAACTGCGCAAGAGCCCGGGCCAGGCACCGCGCTCCGCGTCTCTGGAGCAGCAAGCGAAGCGGGGTGATTCTGGAGTCACGTGGACCACGGAGGAACGCGCGGATCAGGTGCGTAGACGCAGTAGGTTCCCGTGCGGATCGTCCGGTCGAGGTGGTCGCCTAGGGCCGGCAACACGTCGCGGAGACGGCCGATCGCCTTGCGTACGGCCTGGGTGACGGCGGCCCGGGCCCGTTCGGAGGCTGCGCCGGCGTGCCGGTCGCGCCCGCCGAGCCCGACGGCCCGGGTGAGTTCGCTGATCAGGAATCCACGTTCCAGTTCGGTCTGTTCCTGCCTGGCGATGTCGTTGTCGGCGCGGGCCTCCTCCATGTCCTCCTCGATCTCCGCGAGCCGCCGGCGGTACATCTGCTTGGCGCGGGCGTCCAGGAGGGGACCGGCGTCGCCGGCGCGGGCGAGCCTGGCTGCGGCGTCGGGGGCGGCGGTGTCGGCGGCGGCGAGGTCGAGGACGTGGAACTCCCGGCCCGGCGCGGCGAGCAGGCGGGCGAGGTGGTGCATGCCCTTGCTGTCGCGTGCGGTCACGCTCAGACCGTCGAAGACGACCCTCCAGTAGTCGCCCTCCCGGACGAAGGAGTCCAGCCCGGCCGTGTCCGTCCGCGGCTCCTCGGCCGCGGGAGCCCGGGTGATCCGATCGAGCTCGCTGCGCGCCGCCTCCCGCTCCAAGGTCTCGGCCCGGAGGTTGCCCAGGGCCCGCTGGGCGTCCGCGAGCCGGAGCCGGCACTCGGCCGTCTCGTAGGGGGCGCCGACATCGTTCCAGGCCCGGACGGCACCGGTGAAGAACGCGGACGCGCCGGACGCATCGCCCTCGGCGAGCAGGACTTCCCCCCGGGCTCGCAGTGCCGATGCGGCGAGCGCGTTGCTTTCGAAGGCGACGGCCACCTCCTCTAGCTCGCGGGCCGCTACCCGCGCCGTCTCCAGGTCGGCGCGGGCGATGGCGATCCTGACCTGTGCGTCCAGCAACGGTGCCCGCCGCAGCTCGGAGGTGGGGGGCAGCTCCTTCGACGGCACCGGCAGCGGCCGCGCCAGTGCCTCCCGGATCGCGGCGGCCGCCGTGTCGACGTCACCGTCGGCGAGCCGGACGAGCGAGAGCCCTGGTTCGGGATCCCACCCGAGGCGGTGGGCGGCGAGCAGCGCCTCTTCCGCGCCGGTCCGGTTGCCACGGCGCAGCCGGATCCGGCCCAGCTCCGTCAGCGGCCAGCCCAGCTCGCGCCGTACGTAGGGGCGCAGCTCCTCGCACGCGAGCAACACCTGCTGCTCGGCGCTCGCGCACCGGCCCCGCAGGCGCAGGATCTCGGCCCGGTGCACCCGGCACCGGCCGTGCAGGCTGCCGATCGCGTTCGTGCGCGCCCACCGTTCCATCGCCTCGGTCCACTGTTCGGCGAGGTCGTACTGGGCCAGGCCCTGCAGTGCGCACACCAGCTCGCAGTAGACGACTCCGGTCGACAGCGCATCGAGGTCGCCGGCCATCGCCGCCGTGCCGGCGTCGTCGAGGAGTTCCAGGCCCCGTGCGACGTCACCGTCGAGGATCACCAGTCTCGCCTGGGCCACCCGCCCGATCGCCGCCGCCGCCGGATCGGTGTGCGAGCCCGTCTCGACCGCCCGCTCGGCCCAGCCCCGCGCGGCTTCCAGGTCGCCGCTGAGGAGGCGCTCGAAGGTGCGCACCGCCGCGAACCACGCGTGCGCGCCGGTCAGGGGTGGCGGGGGGCCGAGCAGGTGGTCCGCGCGGCGTAGCCATCCTCGTACGGGTGCCATGAGCGCGGTGTCGAACAGCAGGTGCATGGCGACCCGTACTGCGGCGCCGGCCGCGGCATCGTCCTCGCCGAGCCGGGACAGTTCGCCGTGGAGGCGCTCCCAGGTCTCGATCGTGACGTCAAGGTGTCCGGCGGCGTACGCGACGTCGGCGAATTCGGCGAGCCCGTCCGGGTCGAGGCCGCCCGCATCCCTGGCCGCCAGGAACCCGGCGTAGGCGTCCGACCACGCTCCGCGGGCCGCGGCGTTCCGCGCCCGCTCCAGGTCGTTTCCGTCCCCAGCGGCGTGGGTCACGGGCATTCCCTCGATCCCGGGTTCGGCCGGTTACGGCGGTAAGCGTCCTGCTTACGCCTCCATGGTGAGCCACAACCTCATGGGAGGACATCATGGACACCGCCACAGTGAACGGCATCCGGCTGGAACACGAGATCCGCGGAACCGGGGAGCCGGTCCTGCTCATCAGCCCGGTCCTCGCCGACGGGTTCGCCCCGCTCCTCGCCGAACCGGCACTCACCGAGCGCTACCGGCTCGTCCGCTACCACAAGCGGGGCTGGGGCGGCAGCACCCACACCCCCGGACCGGTCACGGTCGCCGACCACGCCGCCGACGCCATCGCGCTGCTCGACCACCTCGGCATCGGCCGCACCCACGTGGCGGGACACTCCAGCGGCGCGGCGGTCGCCGCCCAGATGGCCCAGGACCATCCCGACCGCATCGCGACGGTCGCCCTGCTGGAGCTCTCCCTGCTGTCCGTACCCGCGGGCGAGGCGTTCTTCACACAGGCGGCGCCGGCGTTCGGAGCGTACGCCGACGGGGACGCCGAACGCGCCATCGAGCTGTTCCTGTCCCTCGTCAGCGGCATGGACGGGGAACGCTGCCGGGCCCTGCTCGAAGACCGCATGCCGGGCAGCGTCGAGCAGGCGGTCAAGGATGCCGACACGTTCTTCGGGATCGAGCTCCCCGCCCTGGCCGAGTGGCGGTTCAACCCGGAAGACGCCGCGGCGATCCGCCGACCGGTGCTGTCCCTGCTGGGAAGCGACACCCTACGGCTGTGGGTCGAGGTCGCCGAGTTCCTCCGCTCGACCGTGCCCGACGTCGAGGAGTGCGTCATCGACGACGTCGGCCATCTGCTCCACATCGAACGGCCCCGGCCGGTCGCCGAGGCCCTGGCCCGGTTCCTGGAGCAGCACCCGATCACATCCTGACCACGGGCGCCGCGCCCGGGCCCGCTCACGACGTGCCGGGGGCGTGGGACGACGCTCGGCCCCTTCGGGTGCACGGTCTGCGCGGTCACCTCCGCAGGTTCCACGGCAGCAGGATCATCCGTGCCGCGACGACGGGGTGCCGACGGGGCGTCGCCGGGGTTCCGCCATCGGTCTCTCCGGCGTCCTCGCCCCTTCGCGCGTTTCGGATGCGGAGGCCGTTTGCGGCTTCGTCGGTCATCAGGGTGCCGACGGCCCGGACGTTGCCGGGGAGGGCGGCAGCGGTCATGAGCCGGTCCACCGCGGCCGGCTCGGTCTCGGGCGGGATCACCAGCAGGTCGCAGCGGCCGACGGCGTAGGAGAGCAGGATCATCTTGTCGGAATCCTGTTCCGTGAAACAGCCCACGTGCACGATGTGCCCTGCGACGAAAACCCTGTGCGGGACGACGAGCCAGCAGGTGGGATTCACCGCGACGCGTGTGACGCGTCCGAAGCGGCCCTCCAGCGCCTCGACCAGTGACGGAAGCTCAGCTACGAGATCGCGGGACCTGGGCCACCACGCGCCGTCCAACAGGCCGGCGAGGGCGGTCTTCGGTGTCAGGGCCAAACGTGCGGGGAACAGGGAAGCGGTAGCAGGCATGATCGCGGACCCATTTCCGGACCGCCCTGCCGGGCGGCTCCTTGATCGCCGGAAACGACGTCCGCGCGGTCGCGGGTGCACGAGTTACTCCCGGTAATCCCAGCCTACTCCGCTGCGGGGCCGGACGAGCGGTTTCGAGAGCCGGCCTGGACGGCGACGCCCGGGGGCGAAGCGCCCACGCGCCCCGCTATCCGCGCCACTCGACCAGGACGAGGGTGGCGTCGTCCGAGGTGACTTCGCCGCGTGCCCGCTTGAGCGTGTGGGAGAGGTCCCGCGCCACCGCGCGGACCGCACGGTCCGTCTCCTCCAGCTGGTTCACCCAGTCGATCAGCTGGTCCTCGCCGAACTGCTCCTGCCCGCTCTCGTGTTCCTCGATCAGCCCGTCGGTGAAGCAGAGGATGCGATCCCCCGGTTCGAGCGCCACCTCACTGACCTGCGGCTGCGCTCCCCCGAAGCCGACGGGCAGGGTCGTGGGACTGTCCAAGCGGCCCACGACGCGGTGCCCGCGGACCAGCATGGGGGCAGGGTGGCCGGCATTGACCCACTGCAGGCGGCCCGTGTCCGTGTCGAGGCGCATCATCTGGGCGGTGACGAAGTGGTCGGGCGCGAACTGCTCGGCCACCGCCCGGTCCATGTAGAGGTAGATCTCGGACAGCTCGATGCTGATCCGGCGGGCGTGCCGGTACGCGCCGATGGCCACCGTGGCCATCGCGGCCGCGTTCAGGCCGTGTCCCATGGCGTCGATCATCGCGAGGTGGAAGGTGTCCCCGTTCAGCGCGTAGTCGAAGCTGTCGCCCGCCACGTCGTAGGCGGGCTCCAGGACTCCTGCGACGGTGACGCGTGGCGTCACCATGACCAGGGGCGGCATCAGCGACCACTGGACCTCCGCGGCAACACTCATCGGCTCGCTGCGCCGGGTGCGGAAGAAGACGTCGGTGTAGCCGTTCTTGCTCTCCATCATGTCGGCGGCCAGGCCCGCGATCCTGCGCAGGATCCGGCGGTCGTCGTCATCGAGCCGGTCCAGCGTGACGGCCAGGACGCCCGCCTGGTCGCCGCCGTCCCACAGCGGCACGAAGACGCGCACCCCTTCGCCCAGCACCACCTCGACCGGCCGGGACGTGAGAAGGCACCGGCCCGCATCCGAGCGGTCGATGCACAGCGGTTCACCACCCGCCAGCCCCTCGCCCTCCAGGGGAACCAGCTTCTCCTGCCCGTAGTCCTGGAGGAGGATCTGCACCTGCCGTCCTCCCAGCCGGGTCACCGTGCCGGCCACGGCCGGACCGACCAGATGAGGCGGCAGCTCCGTGGCGAGGTCCAGGAGCCCACCCAACAGCTCCTCCCCGAAACTCTCGGAGCGGTCCGGCCCCCCGCCCTGTCGGGCTGCCATCCAGGTGCCTCCAATCACGCGGGGTGCGCAACCCTGTCCGGCACAGCCGTAGGCGACGCGGGCACCGGGCTCCCAGGAGCGCGCCCGGAGCCGGTCAGACACATGGCCCGAACCCGCACCGCGGGCTCACCCACAAGAATGCCCCTCGCCGGCCCGGCAAGCCACACCGGCCGCCGGGAACAGCACCGCCGACGAGGACGTCCGCGAGAGCGGCATCGGTCAGGTTCGCGGGCGCCCCGTACGCACGGTCGAGGCGGCGCTTCGCCAAGCCGAGGACGTGGCTGCTGTCCGGTCTTCCCGGATCGGGCAGCATCGAGGCGAGCCGCTCGGCCTGATGCTCGCGCTCCGGGACCAGGCCGATGAGCACGGTGTCGGTGTTGGAGTAGCGGAAGTCAGTCCCGGGCGGGAACGACGGCGACTCCTCGATCCGAGCCCGGTGCCGCGCCGTTCACCCCGGCTGGACCAGGCCGTGGCGGTAGGCCAGGGCCACCAGTTGGGCGCGGTCGCGGGCGCCGAGCTTGGTCAGGGCGCGGCTGACGTGGGTCTTGGTGGTTGCCGGGCTGATGACCAGCCGGGCGGTGATCTCGTCGTTGCCCAGGCCCTGGGCGGCCAGCGCGACGACCTCGCGCTCGCGTGTCGTGAGCTGCGCGAACACGTCGTGGTTGACGGAGGTGGACGGGTCGGTCATCCGGGCGATCAGGCGGCGGGTCAGGCCAGGGGACAGCAGCTCCTCGCCGCCCGCGACCACCCGGATGCCGTGGAGGAGCTGGGCGGGGTCGGTGTTCTTGAGCAGGAAACCGCTCGCGCCCGCGCGGAGGCCGGCGATGGCGTAGTCGTCCTCGTCGAACGTGGTGAGGATCAGCACGCGGACGCCGGCCAGGCCCGGGTCGGCGACCACCCGCCGGATGCCCTCGATTCCGTCGGCGCCGGGCATCTGCACGTCCATCAGGATCACGTCGGGGCGGGTGGCGCGGGCGAGGTCGGCGGCGGCGGCTCCGTCGCTCGCCTCGCCGACCACCGTCATGTCCGGTTCGCTGTCGACCAGCATCCGGAAGCCGCCGCGCACCAGCGCCTGGTCGTCGGCGATGAGCACCTTGATCACGGGGTGTCCTTCCTGATCGGCAGTGCGCAGCGCACTTCGAATCCGCCCTCGGGCCGTGGCCCGGCGACGAGCGTTCCGCCGAGCTTCCGCGACCGTGCCCGCATGCCCTCGATCCCGTGGCCGCCGACCGTCGTCGCCGCGTCGGCCGGCTTCCCGTCGTCGCTGACGATGACCTCCAGCATCTCGCCCTGGTCCGCACCGTAGTTCAGCTCCACCCGTACGGTCGAGGCGCGCGCGTGCCGCCGTACGTTGGTCAACGACTCCTGGATGATCCGGAACGCCGCGAGGTCCACGGCGACGGGTACGGTCCGGTCCTCGCCCCGTACGACCAGCTCGACGGCGACCCCGGCGGTGTCGAGCAGTTTGTCCAGCTGCGCCAGGCCTCCGGTGGCCGTGCGCATGTCCGGAGAGCGCATCGCGCGCAGCAGCACCTGCACCTCCGACAGCCCCTCGTCGCTGATCCGTTTGATCGTGTTCAGTGCCTCGGACGCCTGCTCCGGCTTGCGGTGCATCACGTGTACGGCGACTCCGGCCTGCACGCTGATCGCCGCCATGGTGTGGCCGAACACGTCGTGAAGTTCGCGGGCGATCTCCAGCCGCTCCTCGGCCGCCTGCCGACGGGTCTGGTCGGACCGGGCCTCGGCGATCCGTTCGGCCTGCTCGCGGGCTCCCGACGCGAACGCCCGGTGGTAGTGGACCGCCGCGCCCAGGGCGGTCGCGGCGGCCTCCAGCGGTACGCCGTTGAACACCTGATCGCCGAACCACTGCCCGTTCAGAGCCCATCGGACCGTGACGACCGTGACCGCGGCGGTCAGCAGGCCGCCCGCGACGCCCGGCCGCAGGCCCCGGTAGGCGGCGAGCGTGTAGCAGCCGATCAGCGGTGCGAGGGTGATCAGCCTGCCGTGGTAGTCGAAGTGGAACCACGCGAACGTGATGACGTTGACCGCCAGCAGACTGGTGACGGGGAACCCGCGCCGAAACGTCACCGCCGCGCCGGCCGCAGCAGCGAGGGCGACCGCCCCCAGGTCCAGCGGACCGGAGGGGCCGGGCGGTCCCACCTCCAGGAGGCTGGTCGCGAGGACCAGAGTGGCCAGGCCTGCGCCCAGCCCGATGTCGGCCGCTCCTGCCATGTCCTACTCCCCCACCCTGATCAACGCGCGCATTCCCTGCGCCGCGAACATCCTGCCGGTTCGCAGGTCCCGTACCCAAGTGACCAACGCGTAGGTTCCGGGCGGGAGTTCTGCGCACAGGGTCACCGACCGGCCGGGAGACAAGGGCACTACGCCCGTGGGGCCGCCGGTGAACGGCGAGCCCGTCGGACGCCGTCCGGCGTCGACGGCGGTGAAGAACACGTCCAGGTCGGCGAGGGAGGTCCCGGGCCGGACGGGCATGAGCATGGCCTCGTTGTGCTGCCGCGACCGGTTGACCACGAGCGCCGGCCCCGTCAGCGCGGGCGGTGCGTCGAACCGCCCGTCCGTGAGCGTGATCCGCGCGGTGGGGCGGACGTGCGGGCCCGCGTGGCCCGGCACGACCCGCACCGGGCGCACCCGGCTCGCCAGATCCGGCAGCCCGGCATCGCGGAAGTCGATCAGGTAGTGGTCGCCCGGCGTCAGCGGGATCGTGGCCGAGGCCGGGTCGTGCGCCACGGCGACACCGCCCAGCATCTCCACGTCCCCGGCCACGGCACGGCTGCCTTCGACGGCTTCGGCCGGGTCGTCGCCCATGGCCCGCCGCAGATCGTCGAGGTAGCGGTCGAGGGTGATGCCCGGGCGGAGGCGGACGAGTCCGAGCCAGGCGCCGGAGGGATCGGTGGAACGGACGCTCAGTGTCGCCGACCCGGCGCGCAGCGTCGGCGGTGCGTCGAATCCGTCGGGCGTGACCGTGATGTCGACCGCCTGGGCGGGGACACCCCGCGCCACGGGCGCCGTCGATGCGGGGGCGGCGGCCGCGCCCGCGGGGGCGGCCGCGAGGAGGGAGACGGTGGCGAGGAGGGATCCGGCGAGGGCCGGAATCAGGATGCGCTTCATGAGGGCAACACTGGCGGCCGGGGACCGTCGTCCGCGTCCTGTCGGTGACGGCACCGGACGGGTACCGCCCGGGGATGACGCTACTGCCCTGGACGTACGCGCCGATTGCCGTTCCGGGCGGACGCGGTGCCGCGTGGCCGGGCGGCACGATGCGGTCCATGAGACGACCCCCGTACGCAGAAGGACACGGCGTCGCCGTGGAGCACGGACCGCGGCCGAAGGGACTCGCCGCGGCGAGGGCCCGGGTACGCCCTCGGCGCTGGCCCATCGCCGTCGTACGCACGCTGGCCACTGTGTTCGCTGCGGGCATCATCGCCCAGGCCGCGCTCGCGGGGCGGTTCGTGACGGGCGATGTGAACCTCCTGAAGGTTCACGGAGCGCTGGGCGGCGCGCTGATCCTGGTGCCGATGCTGTCGGTTCCCGCGGCACTGTCGCTGTGGTGGTTCGGGCGCGGACCGCTGTGGTACGTCGCGTTCCCCCTCGGACTGTTCGCCCTGACCGGCGCACAGATCGGGGCGGGGCACGGGCGGAACCTGGCGCTGCACATACCCCTCGGCCTCAGCCTCTTCGGACTCGCGGCAGGACAGCTGATCTGGGCGTACGGCTACCGCCGGCACCTCGCCGACGGGACGCCCGGCCCCGGCGCCCCGCTCACCCTCCCGGCGGCACGAGGAGAGGTCGCGCGATGACGGGCACGGGCGGGCACACGCACCGGACGGCGATGTCCCGCAGGCGCTTCCTGGGCCTCGGCGCAGGCGCCACGGTCGCCGGGCTGACCGGCGCCCTCACCACCGGCTGCTCCCCCGAGACCAGCGGCGAGCTGCTGCGCAGCGGTGGGGCGCGGCTGCCCCGGCGGTTCACGGTACCGTTGCCGGTTCCGCGGACCGCGCGGGCGGTGGGGAACGGCGGGCCGGCGGGCGGCGAACTCTTCGAAGTCGTGCAGCGCGCAGCACCGGTAGAGGTGCTTCCCGGGGTCCGCACGACGGTGTGGGGGTACGACGGGACCTTCCCGGGGCCGACCTTCCGCATGCGGTCCGGGCGCGCCGCGACCGTACGGGTGACCAACGAGCTCGCCGTACCGACCTCGACGCATCTGCACGGGGGCGTGACGCCCGCGGACTCGGACGGGTATCCGACCGACCTCGTCGTGCCGGCCGGGGGATTCCGGCCGGGCGCCGGCCCCTCGCCGACCGGGCACGGCGGCCACCGCGGCGGGTCGGGGGGCGGGCACGGGGCGATGCCGATGGCACACGTACCGCCCGACGCGTGGACGTTGCACGAGCGGACCAGGGACTACGTCTATCCGCTCGACCGTCAGCGGGCGGCAACGCTCTGGTACCACGATCACCGCATGGACTTCACCGGGCCGCAGGTGTGGCGGGGGCTGGCCGGGTTCTTCCTCGTCTCGGACGCCGCGGAGGACGCCTCGGGTCTGCCCGGGGGCGCTCGCGACGTACCGCTGATGCTGTGTGACCGCTCCTTCGACGCCGACGGGCAGTTCCGCTACCCCGCGGTCGACCCGAGCCTCACCGGCGTGCCGGGGGTGACGGAGGACTACATGGAGGGGGTGCTGGGGGACGTGCTCCTGGTCAACGGCGCCCCATGGCCCGAGATGGAGGTCGATGCCGCGCGCTACCGGTTCCGGTTCCTCAACGCGTCCAACGCCCGCCGCTACCGGCTGCGCCTCTCCCCGCCGCCGCCGGACGGCAGCGCGCCGTTCGCGCAGGTCGGCAGCGACGCCGGGCTGCTGGCCGGGCCGCGTCGGCACCACGAGGTGCCGCTCTCGCCGGCCGAACGCTTCGACCTGGTCGTCGACTTCAGCCGCTACCCGGTCGGAACACTGGTCACGGTACGCAATGCGGTGGGCGAGACGGAGGCCACCCGGGACGTGATGCGCTTTCGCGTCGTGCGCTCCGCCCGTGACGACTCGGTCGTCCGGCCCCTGCTCGCGGAACTGAACCTGCCCCGGCGGAGCGAGGCCGTCCGTACCCGCGTGTTCGACTTCCGGCGCACGGAGGCCGCCGGCACCGGGGCGATGTGGACCATCAACGGGAGGCCGTTCGAGGTTGCGGGCGACCTCGCCGACCCCGCGCTGGGGACGGTCGAACGGTGGCGGTTCTCCAGCGACTTCCACCACCCGGTCCACGTGCACCTGGCGCACTTCGCCGTGGTGGGCCGGGGCGCGGGCGGCCCGTTGGAGACGGACGGCGGCTGGAAGGACACGGTGGACGTACGCCCCTTCGAGGTCGTCGAGGTCCTGGCCCGCTTCGACGGCTACAAGGGGAGGTACATGATGCACTGCCACAACCTGGAGCACGAGGACATGGCGATGATGGCCAACTTCAGGGTCGTCTGAGGGCGGCCCCGGCACATCCCGAACCCGAGATCCGGACCATTTCCGACCAGGCCCCGCCAGAGGGCCGCGCCGACTGTCGTCCTTCGCGTCAGCCGGCCCGGAGACCGACCGCCAGCGTCAGCTCCAGGACCCGGTTGGGCGAGGCGAGGTCCGGGAACAGCTCCCGCAGTTGCGACATCCGGTAGCGGACGGTCTGGGGGTGGACGAACAACGCCGCCGCCACCTCGTCCCGCCTGCCCTGGTGGAGCAGCCACGCCCGCAAGGTCTCCTCCATCCTCCGTGCGGTCGCGACGGGCAGGGCCCGCAGGGGTGCGAGGGCTCGGGCGCGCAGGTCCGCGAACGCGTCCGCGTCGGCGCTCAGCACCAGCTCGGGCAGGTGCTCCTCGGTGTCGCGGATGTCGCCGGAGAGGGAGCGCGCGCGGGCGGCTCGTGCGTACGAGGCGGACGCGCGGGTCCACGGCCGGGCCGGACCGACCACGGCGGTGCGGCCGGCCAGCTGCCGCAGGAGGTGCGACCGGTCGGCATCGGGGACGAGCAGCACACCGGAGGCGTCCGGCAGGTCGTCGAGGACGAGGGTGCCCGGGTCGAGCGCGCGGTAGGCGGGCCGGGCATGGGCGGCGGGCAGCAGGACCGCGGTCAGCGAAACCGGGGGCTGCCATCCGGCCCGTTGGGCGGAGGCCAGCAGGACGTCCGGGCTCGCGCCGGCGAGGAGGTCCCGGGCCAGGTGTTCCAGGTGGCGCTCCTGGTCCCGGCCCCGGGCGGCCAGTTCGTCGGCGTGGCCGGCGGCGCTCGCGGCGGAGAGCTCGTCGATGTAGGCGAAGGTCAGCTCGGCGAACTTGGCGACCTCGGCGGCGGGCAGACCTGCGGGTACGGCGCCCGCCGCCAGGCACCGCCAGGCCACGCGGGCGCCGACGCGGTAGGCGCTGAGCAGGGCGTCCATCGACCGGCCGTCGCGCACCTCGCCGCGGCCCAGCTCGTAGGCCGCGTCACCGGCGTCACCGGCTGTGGCGTCCCCGCTCGCGAGGTCCAGGTAGTGCCCCAGGGCGGTGCGGACGGCTCGCCGGATGGTGACGCCCATCCGGCCCGAAAGGGCGTTGGCGTAGGGAGGGACCTCGTCGATGATCGCCTGGACGACCTCGTCGGCGGTGGTCCTCAGCGCGGCCCGGAGTGCGGTGACCGTCGTCGCGTCCAGGGACAGGTCGGTGACTCTCCGGATTGGGTGGCTCATCTTTTATTCCCTGCGAACAATTCAGCCGAGCAGATTCACGTCCTGCGGTCAGGACTTTACGCCTTGAGGCAGATCAAGCTGAAGTCATGACGAGTGCAGCCCTCCGCAGTGGGGCGTGGAAACTGCTGGAGATGGTCACGACGCCGCTGCTGCCGTCGGACTACCTCGACCTGGTCAGCCCGCTGCGTGCGGGCGCCGACCTGCGAGGGCGCATCGAGGCCGTGCACCCCGAGACGGGTGACGCCGCGACCGTCGTGATCAGGCCGGGACGGGGCTGGCGCGGCCACACGGCCGGTCAGTACGTGCGGATCGGGGTGGACGTCGACGGGAGGCGCCTGTGGCGCGCCTACTCCATCACCTCGCCGACCGGCCGCCGCGACGGCCGGGTCACGATCACCGTGAAGGCGATCCCGGGCGGCAAGGTCAGCAACCACCTGGTCCGCAGGGCGAGACCGGGCACGCTGGTCCAGCTCGACCAGGCGACCGGTGACTTCGTACTGCCGGAGGCCAAGCCCGCCAAGGTGCTCTACCTGACGGCCGGCAGCGGCATCACGCCCGCGATGGGCATGCTGCGTGACGTCGAGTTCGACGACGTCGCCATGGTCCACTGCGCGCCCCGGCCGCAGGACGTGATCTTCCGCGACGAGCTGCACGGCCTGGTGGCGGACGAGAAGCTGCGGCTCACCGAGGTGCACACCGACACGGACGGCATGCTCGACATCGCCCGCCTCGACGAGCTGGTGCCCGACTGGGCCGAGCGCGAGACCTGGGCCTGCGGGCCCGCGGGCCTGCTCGACGCCGCCGAGGGGCTCTGGCGCGAACGCGGCGTCCGGGAGCGCCTGCACACCGAACGCTTCCGCCCCGGCGTCGTCGTCACCGGTGACGGCGGCGAGGTCACCTTCAGCTCCACCGGCAAGACGGTCGACGCGGACGGCGCGACGCCGTTGCTGGACGTCGGCGAGGAGGCCGGCGTGCTCATGCCGTCCGGGTGCCGCATGGGCATCTGCTTCGGCTGCGTGACGCCGCTCAAGGCGGGCGCCGTCCGCGACCTGCGCACCGGCGAGATCACCGAGGCCGAACCGGGCGTCCTCATCCAGACCTGTGTGTCCGCCGCCGCGGGCCCCTGCGACATCGAACGGTAGGAGCACCTTGACCGCCATCGACCCCACCGCCCACCTGACCGCGGAGCAGATCGAGGAGCTCGGCCGCGAGCTGGACGCGATCCGCGACGAGGTGATCGCCGACCGGGGGGAGAAGGACGCCGCCTACATCCGCAAGGTCATCTCGGCGCAGCGCAAGCTCGAACTGGTCAGCAGGGGCGTGCTGCTGTTCTCGTTCTTCCCGCCCGCGTGGCTGATCGGCACCGCCGGGCTGTCCGTGGCGAAGATCATGGACAACATGGAGATCGGCCACAACATCCTGCACGGCCAGTGGGACTGGATGCGGGACCCGAAGATCCACTCCACCACCTGGGAGTGGGACCACGTCTCGCCGTCCGACCAGTGGAAGCACTCGCACAACGAGCTGCACCACACGTACACCAACGTGATCGGCAAGGACAACGACCTCGGCTACGGCATCATGCGCGTCGACGAGGACCAGAGGTGGCACCCGTTCCACCTCGGCCAGCCGCTGTGGAACTTCATCAACGCCTGCTTCTTCGAGTACGGCATCGCGGCGTACGACCTGGAGCTCGGCAAGAACCTGCACAAGCGCCGCCGCAAGGACCCGGAGTTCCGTGCGCGGGCCAGGGCCGTGGGCCGCAAGATCCGCAAGCAGGTCCTCAAGGACTACGTGATCCACCCGCTGCTGTCGGGCCCCTCGTTCCTCACCACGCTCGCCGCCACCTTCACCGCGAACCTGGTCCGCAACCTCTGGACCCACTCGGTGATCATGTGCGGGCACTTCCCCGAGGGCGTGCAGGTCTTCGAGCGCCGGTCGATCAAGGGCGAGACCCGCGGCCAGTGGTACCTGCGCCAGATGATGGGCTCGGCGAACATCAGCGGCAGCAGGGCCATGCACTTCATGACCGGCAACCTGTCGCACCAGATCGAGCACCACCTGTTCCCCGACCTGCCGAGCAACCGGTACGCCGAGGTCGCGGTGAAGGTCCGCGCGCTGTTCGAGAAGTACGAGCTGGAGTACGTCACCGGGCCGCTGCCCAAGCAGGTGTTCTCCGCGTGGCGCAAGGTCTTCCGGCTCTCGCTGCCGAACAGGAAGCCCAAGGCCGGGACGCCGGACCGCGAGCGGGAACTCGTCGCCGCCTGATCGCCGGGTGCGTCGTCGGCGTCCCGGGCCGGCCACAGCCGTGCGGCCGACACCGCCGCGGCGAGCGCGATCGCTCCGAGCACGACGACGGCGGCGAGGAGCCCGGCCGAGGCTCCCACCCAGCCCGCCAGGGGGTAGGTGAGCAGCCAGGCCGCGTGGGAGAGGGAGAACTGGGCGGCGAAGGCGGACGTGCGCCCCTCGGGCGGGGCCGAGCGCCGGATGAGCCGTCCCGTCGGAGTGAGGACCATCGAGCAGGCGGCGCCGAACGCCGCCCAGGCGGCCAGGAGCGCCGGCCAGCGCCAGGCGCCGGCCGGGGCGGCCGTCATCGCGCCGACGGCCGCGAACACCGGGCTCAGTACCAGGGCGCCGCGCAGCATGACGGTGCGGTCGGCGACCCGGTCGAGGATCCGCGGCAGCAGCAGCGCCACCAGCATGGAGCCGGCTCCGTACGCGCCCAGCGCGAAGGCGACGTCGCCGGTGGAGCGGCCGAGGCCGTCGCGTACGAGGACGACGGTGTTGACGGTGACCAGGGCGCTCGCGGCCGCCACGGCGAGGTTCAGGCACAGCAGGGCGCGCAGGCTCGGTACGCGGAAGAACAGGCGGCTGCCGGCCCCGGCCTTCGCGTAGGCACCGCCCGGCCGCTCCGGAGCCCGGGTGGCGGGCTTGGGCAGGACGGCGGAGACCACGAGCGCGCCGGAGGCGAGGAAGCCGCCGACGGTGCCGAGGAAGAGCCAGCCGTAGCTCATGACGGTCAGCAGGGCGGCGGCCAGGGCCGGGCTGAACAGGCTCTCCAGGTCGTAGGCGAGCCGGGAGAGGGACAGCGCCCGGGTGTAGTCCCGCTCCTCGGGCAGCACCTCCGGGATGACCGCCTGGAAGGTCGGGGTGAAGGCGGCGGAGGCGGCCTGGAGGGCGAAGACCAGGACGTAGACCTGCCAGACCTGGTCGACGAACGGCAGTGCCAGCGCCACGGCGGCCCGGGTCAGGTCGGAGCCGGCCATCAGGGTCCGGCGCGGAACCCTGTGCGCGACCGCGCCGATCGCCGGGGCGAGGGCCACGTAGGCCACCATCTTGATCGCGAGGGCGGTGCCCAGGACGGATCCGGCGCGGGGCCCGGCGATGTCGTACGCGAGCAGGCCGAGGGCCACGGTGGCCAGTCCGGTACCGGCGAGGGCGATGACCTGGGCGGTGAACAGACGCCGGTAGGTGCGGTTGCGCAGCACGGAAAGCATGCGGACGTCCTTCGCGGGGAGGAACGGACCCCACCACCGTACAGTCATGTGCGCACATGCGCACATGACTGCTGGATCTCGCGCCGTCCCCCGCCACGGCCGCGGCGGGCGACCGGCATACCCTGTTCGCATGCCCGTGAGCGAGTCACTCCCAGCTGCAAGCACTGCGCATCTGCACGCGCCGGACGACGCCCGCCTCACCGAAGCGGCCGCGGTGTTCGCCCTGCTCTCGGACACCACGCGGCTGCACCTGCTCTGGCTCCTCACCCGGGAGGAGTCCGACGTCGGCTCGCTGGCCGAGCGGTGCACGGCCTCGCGCACCGCCGTCAGCCAGCACCTGGCCAAGCTGCGGCTGGCCGGACTGGTCGAAACGCGCCGGGAGGGACGGCACGTCTTCTACCGGCTCGGCGACGGCCACCTGCGCCGCCTCGTCACGGAGGCGCTCAGCCACGCCGACCACCGGGTGAGCGGCGAGGCCCCGCACGACTGAGCCCCGGAGGCCGACCGCCGGACTCGTCCATCCCGTTCTCCGGAACGCCGCAATGCCCCGCCGGGCGTGCGTGGACCTCTTCGAGAGCCTCGGCTGCGGCCTGGAGGCCGGCTTCCCGGCCCGCACGGGCTTCGCCTCCACCGAGGTCCTCGTCTTCGCGAAGGGGGTCTGAGACGCCCCGGTCCGGCGGTGGAGGCCGTGGGGACCTCCCTCCCGGGCTCGATCTGACGGAAGCCCCCTGCGAGGGCACGTGCGTCTGGCAAGATCCGTGCCATGCACGCAGAGGGGGACGGCCTCCGTGCCTGGGTGACCCGACTGGACGACCGCGCCCTGCGAGAACTCCTCATGGTCCCGGGCATGTTGGCGCACATACCGGGGATCGCCGGCGCGGCGAAGGGGCCGACGCCGCGCGTGCGGCGCCGCGAGCTCCTGGCGGCCCGTACGTGGCTGAGCCGCGCGAGTGCGGGCGGCCTCGCGGCCATCGCGCAGTACGCGTCGGGCTTGGCCTCGCACCGCTGGGAGCGGTGCTACGGGCAACCGCCAGGGGAACGGCCGGCGTCCGACCCGGAGCAGCTGCGGCACATGCTGACCGCGGTCGATCCCGTGCTCGCGCAGATCACCCTCCACGGCCTCGCGACGAGTGGTGTCGCCGGCAGCGGGCTGGTCGCAGAGCACTGGGACGAACTCTGGGCGGCCGCCTCGACCGCCGGGAGCCCGTGCAGGTGCGAGCGCGGCGACGGGCTGTGCCGTCCTGACGGCGCGGACGGAGCCGGTGGAGAAGGGGCCGTCGAGGCCGATGCCGTACGAGGGGAAGAGGGCGACCCGTTGACCGCAGGGATCACCGATGAGCAGCTGCTCGCGTCGCGGCAGGTGCTGAGCGAACGGTCGGAGGAACTGGGCCGGCTGCTGGAGGAGGCGGCCGACCGGGTCCGGGCGGGACGGGCCGTCCCGGAGCGGCTCTCCGTACGGCTGGAGGAGTGGCGGCAGGCCCGGTCCGGGATCGCGGACCGGCTCGCCGGAGACGGGCGGGACTGGTCCGCGGGGGCGGGGTTCGCCGAACTCGACGAGATCTTGCGGGAGTTGCGGGAGCTGCGGGAAGCCGCGGCGGAGCGCGCCGAGGAGCTGGACAGGCTGCACGGGGACCGTGAGGGGCTCCGTGCCCTGCTGGAGAGGACCGCTCCCGGCGCCCCGCACCGCTCACAGCTGCAGGAGTCGTTGACCGTGCTGGAGGCGCGCATCGGCGAACTCGTGACGGCGGGGTCCCGTCCCGCCGCCGCGCCGCCGGACGACGCGTCCCCGTCCGGCACCGTGCCCGAGCAGAGCCGGGGCCTCGACGCGGGTGCCGGAACCGAACCGGCGGTGGCCCCGGAGCCCGTCCCCCCGGCCTACGACGTGGCCCCCGAGGCGGCGGCGCCGGCCGTTCCCCCGGACACGCACCCGACCGCGCTGCCCGAAGCCGAGGCGGCCGCGCACACCGGGCCGGTCACCGCCGGCGCCCAGGAGGCCGCGCCGACGGCGGAACCCGCCCCGGCCGAGGAGACACCGGCCGGTCCGGCGCCCGCCGCGGAGGCCGCCCCGCAGACGACGCCGCCGGCCGGGGCCGACCCGCGGCCGGAAGGGGCCCGCGTGGAGGCCCCCGCCGGTCCGGAGGGCACCACCGCTGGGGAGGACACCGCCGGTCCGGAGGGCACTGCCGTTCCGGAGGGCCCTGCCCGTCCGGAGGGCACCGCTGTTGCGGAGGACCCCGCCGGTCCGGAAGGTACCGCCCGTCCGGAGCGCACCACCGGTCCGGAGGCCACCGCCCGTCCGGAGGCCACCACCATTGCGGAGGACCCCGCCCGTCCGGAGCGCACCACCGGTCCGGAGCGCACCACCGGGCCCGAGGCCACCGCCCGTCCGGAGGCCACCGCTGTTGCGGAGGACCCCGCCCGTCCGGAAGGCAACGCCCGCCTGGAGCGCACCACCGGGCCGGAAGGCACCGCCCATCCGGAGGCCACCGCCCGTCAGGAGGACCCCACCCGTCCGGAAGGCACCGCCGGTCCGCAGGGCACCGCCCGTCCGCGCTTCCTGCCGTGGGCGCCGGCGTCGGACCGGGCCGACGGCGAGGCCGCGGCGACGCGGCTGGTCGGCCAGGGGCGTTTCCAGGAGGCCTACTGGGCGACGGTCGGCTCCGCCGAGCCCCCGCACCGCGCGGAATGCCTCGCCTTCGCCGAGGCCGCCTTCGCGTGCGACGACGACGGCGAGGCCGTGGCCGTGATGACCGGCTTCGACCCGGAGATCCAGCTGCTCCAGGCCGACCGGCCCGCCCTGGTGCTGGCCGCCGTGGCCTCGCTGCGGGCCGGCCTGCTGGCGGGATGGCCCAACGACCTCCTGATCCAGGCGGACCTCTCCTCCACCGTCCCCGGGAACTGGGGCAGGCTCCTGGAGCGTGCCGTCGACGCCCTGCGCCGCTACCACCGGCTCGACCTCGGTGCCACCCGGCTGACCACCGACGACATGTCGGGACTCACTCCGGAGCAGCTCTCCACCGAAGCCGACGAGCTGCGTTACGCCCTGCGGCACCAGCGCATCGGCTACACCCGGGCGACCCAGGTCAGGACCCGTCTGATCGACTCGGACCAGCCCCTGGGGAAGGCCCTGGACGGAGTCAGCGCCTGGGCGGCCGGCGGCGCCGGGGCCGCCGACCTCGACCAGGTCTGGGAGCTCTTCCGCAAGCGCGGATCCGCGGAGCGCATGATCGAGGAGGCCGACGCCGAGATCCGGACGCCGAAGCAGGCGAAGGAGCCGATCGAGGCCGCCGCCAAGAGGGCCCTGCTGCGCAGCATCGAGCAGGTCTCCGACCTGCTGTGCCGGGCCCGGGCACTGGCCGCTCCCGCCGTCAACGAGCGGGCGGACAGCGCCACCGGCCTGCGCCACGCCCTGGACCAGGTGCGCCACGAGCCGCCCCCGCCGGGCATCGAGGGGGCCGCCCTGCTCCGGCTGCGCACCTGGCTGCTCGACGGTGACCGCTCGCCCGGGAGCACCGTGCCGGCGAGCGACCCCGACTCCGTGCGCACGGCGGACCAGCCCCGGACGGAGTCCCTGCTCGCGGCTCCGGAACTCCCCCGGTCGGCCGAGGGCGCGCCCCGGCCCGAGGAGGAGGGGTTCGGGGAGGCGGTGCTCACGCTGCTGGAGCCCGTCGACGCCCGCGCGGTGCTCAGGCGGTACTGCGAGCGGGGCGACCTTCACCTCGCCGACGCCCTGGTGTCGGCGCTGGAGCAGGACCTCGTCCCCGCCCTCCCGGAGGGCGTCGGGGCCGTGCCCCGCGAATGGCGTCAGGCGCGCGACCCCGAGTGGACGCGCTGGAGCGCGGCCCACCGCAGGGCCCACGCCGCCGCCAGCGCGCTGCTCGCCGAACTGCGCACCCAGCAGCTCGACATGCAGACGGAGCGGGAGCTCGTGGGCCGGCTCGAAGAGCTGCGCAGGCCCGCCCCGGAGGGCGCGTTCGGCCGCGCCTGCGCCGGCATCACCGCCCTGGAGGCGGAGATGCGGGCGAAGGTCCGCGAGTACGTGGAGAGCCTCCACGAGAGCCTGGCCGCGCTGAACCCCCCGGACGGGGAGCTGCAGCACCTCACCTCCCTGCTCGACGCCGGGGACACGGTGACCGCCGAGGAGTGTCTGGCGCTGCTGCGCGAGGGGAAGCCCCTCCCCGTCTGGAGCGGTACGGACTCGGGTGCGGAGCTGGAGCGCTTCACCGCCGGCATCGAGCTGTCGGGGGTGCGCAAGGCGGGTGCACAGGGCTACTCCGCCCGCCCCTGGGCCGATTTCCACCTGGACGGGGAGCCCCTCACCGAGGGCGCGAAGAGCGGACTGGAATCGTGGGACGCCCTGTGCCGCCCCTCGACCCGGGGGTCGGAGTGGCAGCGGCACATCCCGTCGGTGCTGCGCGTGCTGGGGCTGGAGTGCCCGCAGACACCGGTCCGGGACCAGCGGCACGAGGTGCGCGGTGTCCTGCGGCTCACCGCCCGGGCGCGGGCGAGCGAGACGGCTCCCGGCTACGTGGCGGCCCTGGGTTCGGCGGCGTCCTCGTACACGATCCTGGTGGTCTCCGACGAACAGCGCGGCCGCAGCCCGCTGGAGCTGCTGGACAGCAGTGACTCCGGTGCCTGCCTGATCCTCTACCTGTACCCGCTCGGGCTGAACGGGCGGCGGGAGATGGCGGCCCGTGCGCGCACCGCCGCCGCCCAGCAGGCGCTGGTGGTGGACCCCGCCGTGTTCGGCTGGATCGCGGCGCGCTCGCCGCGGTCGTTCCGGGCCACCCAGCGGGTGACCCTGCCCTGGACGGCCTACAACCCGTACACGCCCTTCGTGGCCGGGCTCGTGCCGCCGGAGGTCTTCTACGGGCGCCAGGAGGAGATCGCGGCCGTCACGGACCCGCTCGGCGCGCTGTTCCTCTACGGGGGGCGGCAGCTGGGCAAGTCCGCGCTGCTGCGCAAGGTGCAGGCGTCCTTCCCCAGTGCCGCGGGGCACAAGGCCATCTACGTCGACCTCAAGGCCCGCGGCGTCGGCGAGGCCGAGCCGGCCGAGCGCATCTGGGCCGTGCTGGAGGACGAGCTCAAGCGCGTCGGCGTGCTGAGCGGGAACGCGGATTCCGGCCGGACCCCGGATGCGATGCTCGCCGGGGTGGAGAGGTGGCTGGAGGAGGGCCACGACAGGCGCGTGCTGGTGCTCGCCGACGAGGCCGACGCCTTCCTGACCGCCGACTCCAAGGCCGTGCGCGGGCGGGGCGGCGAGGCGACCTTCTCCAACGTGCTCCGGCTGAAGGGGCTGATGGACCGCACCGACCGCCGGTTCAAGATCGTCTTCGCGGGTCTGCACCAGGTCCAGCGCTTCAGCCACCTGTCCAACGTGCCCCTGACGCACGGCGGTCCGGACGTACTGATCAGCACGCTGAAGCCGGCCGAGGCGCAGCGCCTGGTCGTCGAGCCGATGGCGGCCTTCGGGTACCGCTTCGAGCGCCCCGAGCTGGTCTGGCGGGTGCTCGCCGCGACCAACTACCAGGCCTGTCTGGTCCAGATCTTCTGCGAGCGGCTCGTCGCGACCCTGCGCGGGAAGTCGCTGGCCTCGGCGAAGTGGCCGATCACGGTCACGGACGAGGACGTCCGGTCCGTGACGGGATCCGCGCAGGTCCACCGGCACATCGCGGAGCGGCTGCGGATCACCATCAACCTGGAGGACCGCTACCGGGTCCTGGCCCTCGTGATCGCCCTGCGCAGCCAGGAGGACCGCTACCGGTACGGCTACGACGCCGACGAGCTCCTGAGGGCCGCCAAGGAGCGCTGGCGGGAGGGGTTCAGCTCGCTCACCGCCAGCGACGTACGGATCTACCTGGACGAGATGGTCGGCCTGGGCCTGCTCATCCGGCTGGCCGACGCCCGCCTGTACGCCGTCCGCAGCCCGAACGTCGTCAGCATGCTGGGAACCCGCGAGGACCTCGAACTCGAACTGCGGCAGACCGAGTTCGACCTTCCCTACGACTACAACCCCCGGTTCTCCAGGCGTTTCGTCGGGCCGGACGGCGAGGGCATCGCGCGCTACAGCCCGCTCACCGAACACCAGCTGCACCTGGTGACGGCTCCCGGGGTGGCCGCGGTCTGCCTGACCCGGGCCCACGGGCCGGCCCTCGTGAAGCGCGCGGTGAAGTCGTACTCCACCGCGCGCGGGCTGGACTTCCAGGAGGTGGCCGCCGGCACCCCGCCCGCGGCCCTGATGGAGGGCACGGACGGACGGCCGTTCCTGATCCTGGCCGACGTCCGGGGCCGCGGGGGCACCGAGGTCGCCGACTGGGCCAGGGCCCTGCACGCCCACACCGCCGCTCCGGAGGGCGCGGTGCCGCACCGGACGGCCGTCCTGCTGGTGGACCCGGCCGAGCCCGGTCAGAAGGAGGAGCTCATCACCTGCGTGGTGCGCCCCGAGCGGTGGACCGCGGACAGTCTCCGCGCCTGGCCGGAGTGTCCGTTCGACACCCCGGACAAGCGACGGCGGGTCATCGAGCTCACCGGTGGCTGGCCCCACCTGCTGGAGCGGACCGTGCACCGCATCACGCGGGAGGGTTCCACGCTGGAAGCCGCGCTGGAGGACGCCCGGGACTTCATCGGGCAGCGCGACTTCGCCCGTGTGCACCTGGAGCGGGTCGGACTCGAACCCGGCCTGGCCGAGGTGCTGACCGAGTGGAGCCAGTACGTGGAGCCGGGCGAGGGGTGCACGTACGCCGACATCGCGTCGGTCACCGGGATGCCGATCGAGGAGGTCGGGCCGCTCGTGGGCCGGCTGCTCGACCACGGCGTGCTGGACGACGGACCGGAGGGCTGCTCGCTGGACCGGATCACCTTCCGGGCGCTCCAGGTCCTGTCGGAACCGTCGTGACGGCGACGTCCCACGGGGCCGCCGGAACCGAGGTGACCGCCGGGGCCGCCGGAACCGAGGTGACCGCCGGGGCCGACGGCACCGCCGGGACCGGGGTGACCGCGCTGCCCGGAGCACGGCTGTGGGTGCGAAGGCTGCTCGGCGACCTGCGGGCGGGACGGAGCTGCCTCTGCCTCCTCCCGCAGGTCCACCTGACCGGATCGCCGGCCACTGCCGAGGCCCTGCTGGACGAACTCCTCCACGAGCTGGCGGACTTCACCCTCGTACCCGCGCCCGGCGACGGCGTGCCGACCGCGGGACCCGGCCCGGCCCCGCCGCCTCCCCCGTCCCCGGACCCGTGGGGCGGCATGGACCCGATCCTGGACTACGACGACGGGCTGTCCGCCTTCTCCGGCGTACGGACGGGGAACGCCGCCGTGCCGCGGACCCGTGCGGCCCCGGCACCGGACGGACCGCCGGAGGAGCTCGGCCCGCACTCCCTGGCCGACCGGATCCTCAAGGAGCTGGGTGACTCCGCCGCCGACGCAGACCGGCACGGTGGGACCGAAGGGCTCCTCGAACGCCTCACCGCCGCCCCGGCGGACCCCGGCGCTGCCCGGGTGATCGTGGTGCGCGGCTGGCGGGAACCGGCCCCCACGGCCGCCACCGACCTGCTGCGGCGGCTGTCCGCGACGGTCAAGGCCGCGGGCCTGCCTCCGGGCCGGCGCCCGCGGCTGCTGGTGCTGGCCTCCTCGGCGGGGCTCCCCGTGGAACTGCCGGAGCAGATCGCGCGCGAGGACGTCGGCGTGCACTGGTGGTGGGGCGTCCTGGGCCGGCTGGACACGGCCACCGTGGTTTCCATGACCCGGCCGCGCCCGCCGGGGCCCGCGGCCCGCCACCAGCTCCTGGAGGCGGTGGCGCAGGCCACCGTGGTCGAGGTGTGCGGTCCCTTCCTCGATCTGGCGGCGCGGCTGGCGGTCGAGTGGGACGGGCTCCCGGACGGCCTCCCCGCCCACCTGCTGCGGCTCACGGCCGGACCGGATCCCGACCGGGGGGTGCCCGTGCCCGGCCCTCGGAACGCGGAGCCCACGGCGGCCCCGCTCCATCCGAACGCCGCGCTGCGCGCCGAGTGGGACCGGGGCACGCTCGACAGGTGGGACGGGCGGCTGCGCCGCCGCCCCGACGGCGGGGCCGAACGCGAGCACAGCGTACGCACCCGGATCTGGCTGGCGCAGAACCACGCGCTGCTGCCCCTGCTCGACGAGGCCCGGGAGCAGTTCACCGAAGTGATCGGGGTCCGGTCGCGGATCTCCGGAACCGAACTCGCCGCCCTCTACGGCCCACGGGCCGAAATGGAACTCGGGGCGATGTGGCGCGCCCACGTGCAGGGCCACGTACGGCTCAGCCGGCCGGAGGCCGACCGGCTGCGCACCCTGCGGGCGTCCCGCAACAAGCTCGCCCACCGCACCGCGCTCGACAACGCCGCCCTGGAGGCCCTGGTGCGCGTGCTGTGCTCCTGAGGTGCCGCGCTCACCCTCCGAGGAGGGCGCGGGCTTCCGAGAGCAGGCGCAGGAGTTCGGTGCGCGGGGGCGTGTCCGGGGTGTCCGGGGTGTCCGGGGCGGGGTGGGGGGTGCGGGTGGTCAGGACGTGCAGGGCCACGGCGGCCTGGCGGGCGAAGAGGCCCAGCAGGTCCAGTTCGGGCAGGCCGGAGCGGGCCTGGGGGGACGGGTCGAGCACCTCCAGGACGCCGAGGACCCGGTCCCCGCGGACGAGGGGGGCCGCCATCAGCGCGTCCGGGACGTAGCCGGTGGACTCGGCGATGTCCCGGTCGAATGAGGCGCTGGCGCGCAGGTCGTCGACCACCATCGGCTCGCCCGAGGCGGCGACCCAGCCGGCGATCCCCCGGCCCGCCGGGAACCGCCGGCCCACCAGGAACTCCTGTCCCTGTCCGGAGACGGCGGCGAAGGCGAGCTCGTCGGCCGCGGCGTCCAGGAGCATGATGGAACTCGCCTGTGCGCCGAAGATGGCGCGCGCGGTGTCCACCACCGACTGGAGGAGTTCCGCCACGGCGGGGTCCGGCCGGGGTGCTGCGGGCGGGGCGGGGGCGGTCGTCTGGGCCATGGGGGCTTCCCTTCCGGCGCCGGTCGTTACCGGCGTCCGTGGACACGGACGTTGGCTGCGGACAGGTACAGGGCGTTCTTGAGCTGGAACGGGGTCAGGCGGGGGCTGCTGGACAGGATCCGGGCGCAGAGCCCGGCGATGAACGGGGTGGCGAAGCTGTTGCCGGAGCTGCGGATCGACGTGCCGCCGAGCCACGCCACCTGGACCTTCTGGCCGGGGGCGAAGAACTCCACCGGGGGGTCGGGGTTGTAGAGGTGGAGGTCCGGGTCGTCCTCCTGGTGGCTGCCGACCGAGATCACCGAGGAGAAGCGCCAGGGGAAGCTCTCCACGCGGGTGTTGTGCGCGGCGGCGACGATCACGGTCTGCTGGAAGTACGCCTCGTCGGCGAGCCTGCGGAGTTCCTCGACGAAGCGGTCGTGGGTGGTGGACAGGCTGAGGTTGACGACGTCGAACCGCCGGCTCACGGCCCACCGGATCCCTTCGAGGAGGACGTCGCCGCTGCCGGAGAACCGGTCGCCGAGGACCCGGACGCTGGACAGCTCGCAGTCGGGCGCGATGCGGCGGATGATCCCGGCGCAGGCGGTGCCGTGGCCGCAGGCGTCCCCCTCCTCCGTCTCCTCGACGTGGACGCCGTCGGCGTCCTTGAAGACCCGCCAGGAGCGGTCGAGCGGGCCGACCATGGGGTGGTCGCGTTCGACGCCCGAGTCGACCACGCAGACGCGTACGCCGCGTCCGGTGCCGCCGAGGAGGCCCTCGGCGGGCGGGTCCGGCGGGCCGTCGGCCTCCACGGGCACGTCCGAGGGGCTCCGCCCGCGCAGGCCCCAGGTGAGTGCGGGCCCCGGTTGCCGTGCGGCGGTCATCGTGGCGGTTCCTTTCCGGTTCCGGCGGTGCGTCCGGCGGCGGGGCCGTGCCAGGGCGAGAGGCTGTGGCAGCGGGAGAGCACGGCCTCGGCGCGGCGTACGGCGGGGAGGTGGCCCTTGGCCGCGAAGCCGCGGCGGGCCCGCGTCGCCGCGGCGGCCGCGTCGGCCGGGCGTCCCAGCGCGAGGTCCGTACGGGCCAGGTCGAGGGCGGCGGTGCCCTGGACGATGGGCGAGTCGGTGCGGGCGGCGGTGGCGAGCGCCCGGGCGGCGAGCCGGGTGGCGGCCACGGCCCGCCCCTGCTCGGCGGCGATCCGGGCGCGCAGGCCGTCGAGGTCCGCGGCCTCGGCCCGCGGGCGGGCCGGCTGCGGACGCTCCCCGTCGAGTTCGGCGAGGGTGCCGTGGGCGGTGCGCCAGTCGCCGAGGTCCAGCCGGATGCGCGCGGCGTCCAGCAGGGCGCTGCGCAGCAGGGCCGTGGCGCCCAGGTCCCGCGCGGCGGCGGCGGCCCGGTCCAGGTTCAGGAGCGCCTCCTCCCGGCGGCCGGCCAGGTCGGCCACGGTCGCGGTGAAGATCGGCAGGAAGGCGTCGGCCTCGGCGTAGCCGAGCCTCTTGGCGAGGTGTTCCGCCTCCGCGAGGCAGGCCCGGGCCCCGTCGCGGTCGTCGTGGAGGGCGAGGACCACCGCCAGCGGGCAGTTGAGCGTCAGCCGGACGGCCCGGCGGCCGGCCCCCTGGTCGGCGAGGAGTTCGCGGCAGCGGGCGACGGCGTCCGCGACCGGCTGGGGGCCGCGCCAGAGGGAGACCCCGGTCGCGCCGAGGGCCGCGGCCCGCTCCGGCTCGGCGTCGGCGCGTACGGCGTGGTCGAGCGCGCGGGCGAGGAGCTGCTCCGCCTCCCGGTGGCGGCCCTGTTCCTGGGCGCGCTGGGCGAGCCGCAGGCAGGCCCTGGCCTGGCCGAGGTCGTCGCCGGCGGCCTCGAAGACCGGCAGGGTGGCGCCGGCGGCCTCCGCCGCCGACTCGGCCGGTCCGGCGGTCCGGCCGGCGGAGGCCAGGGCGAGGCGGGCGTGCGCGGTCTCCACCGCTTCCGCGCCGCCGGCCGGGGACTCGGCGAGCACCTCTTCGAGCAGTGCTCTGCCTTCCGGGCCGCGCCCCAGGTCCAGCAGTGTCTGGCCGAGCCGCCGGCGGGCCGCCGTGCTGCCCGGCTCGCCCGCCGCGTACCGGGCCGTGGCCCTGGTCAGTACGTCGGCGGCCCACACGGGGTCGGCGTGGGCCAGGGCCAGCCGGCCGGCCTCGGCGAGGGCGTCGGCGGCGCGGCGGCGCAGCGCGTCGGTGTGGGCGTCCTGGGCGCCGAGCTCGGCCCGGTAGCGGTACGCCTGTTCCAGGTGGCCGCCGACGGCCGCGCTGCCCCGGCGGCGGACCGAGTCCAGCCGGGCCGCCCGTTCGTGCCGGTCGGCCCGGTCCTGCTTGGACTGGCTGGCGTAGACGACCTCCTGGACCAGTCCTCCGGCGAAGCGGAACGCCTCGCCGTCCGGCCGGATCAGGCGGTGCCGGACCAGGCGGTGCAGCACGGGCCGGAGTCCGGCCCCGGTCCACTGCGGCGCGGGCTGTCCGGCGAGTGCGGTGAGTTCGCCGGCGGTGAAGTCGCCGCCGAGGACGGACGCCAGGCCCAGGGCCTGGTGCTCGGGCGGTTCGAGCGCGTCGATCCGGGCGCCGATCAGGGCCTGGAGCGGGAGCGGGACGCTTTCCGCGTCGACCGGGTCGACCGCGGCCAGCAGCTGCTCCAGGTGCAGCGGGTTCCCGCCCACCCGTGCCAGGACCCGGGGGCCGAGCGGCTCGCCGTCCGGCGTTCCGCCGGTCAGCTCGGCGGCGAGGAGCTGGGCCTCGGCGTCGGAGAGCCCGCCGAGCGGCACGGCGTCCAGGGCCAGCTCGGGCCGGGCGTCGAACAGTTGGGGGCGGGCGAGGAGGACGATCAGGACGGGCGCGTCGGTGAGTGCCCGCAGGAGCCGGTCGAGGGCGTCGAAGAGGGGCTGCGCGGCCCAGTGGCAGTCGTCGATCACCAGGACCACCGGTTGTGCCGCGGCGAGCCCGGTGAGGACCTTGGCGAGGGCGGCGCAGGTGTCCGCCGGGGAGGGGTTGGGCGTCCCGTCCAGCAGCAGGCCCTGGTGGAGCAGGTCCAGTTCGGGCGACGGTGCGAGCGGGAAGCCGGCCGCCAGGAGGCCGGCCACGGCATCGGCGAGCGGCCCGAGGCTGGGCTGTTCGCCCCGCGCCCGGCACCGCCCGGCGCCGAGCCGCGGGGCCGGGGGCACGAAGCCGGGCGCGGCCTCGGACGCGGGTGCGGCCTTGGGCGCGGGCGCGGGGCCGGCTGCGGGCGTGGACGCGGGCGTGGCCGTGAGCACGGGGCCGGCTGCGGGCGCGATCATGGCGGCGGGCATAGCCGTGAGCGTGGCCGCTGGCGCGGGCACGGCCGGAGGCGTGGCCGCTGACGCCGGCGTGGCCCTGGCCGCTGGCGTGGCCGGAGGCGCTGGCGTGGCCCTGGCCGGAGGCGTGGCCGGAGGCCAGGGCGTGGCTGCGGGCGTGGGTGCGGCCTCAGCCGTGGGCGTGGGCCTGGCCGGAGGCGCGGCCGTGGCCGTGGGCTCGGGCGTGGGTGCGGCCTCAGCCGTGGGCGTGGGCCTGGCCGGAGGCGCGGCCGTGGCCGCAGGCGCGGCCGTGGCCGTGGGCTCGGCCGCAGGCGCGGCCGTGGCCGTGGGCTCGGCCGCAGGCGCGGCCGTGGGCTCGGGCTCGGGCGCGGCCGTGGGCTCGGGCTCGGGCGCGGCCGTGGGCTCGGGCGCGGGCACGGCCGCAGGCGCGGCCGTAGCCGTGGGCTCTGGGGGTGTGGCCGGAGGCACCGGCGTGGAGCGGTGGAGCCACTCGCGGACGAGGCGGGTCTTGCCCTGGCCCGCCTCGCCCCCGATCACCAGGCGGTCGGCCCGGCGGGTGCGCGTCACGCGGTCCAGCGTCCGTTCCAGCAGGGCGAGTTCGCGGGTGCGGCCGACGAACGCGAGGTCGAAGCGGCGCAGGGCCTCCGGGCCCTCCTCCTCGTCGAGGCCGAGCAGGCGGTGGGCGGTGACCCGGTCGCTCTTGCCCTTGAGCAGCAGCGGGCCGGTCCGCGTCGTCCGGACGCCCGGTCCGGCGGCGGCCAGGGTGTCCGGTCCGATGAGGATCTCCCCGGCGGCGGCGTTCTGTTCCAGGCGCGCGGCAACGTTGACCACCTCGCCGGAGACCATCGCCTGCCGCTGGATCGCCGAACCCGTGACGGCCTGGCCGGTGTTGAGGCCGATGCGCATCTCCAGCCGGACGCCGACGCCCTGTTCCAGCCGGGCGTTGAGCCCGTCGAGCGCCTCCCGCATGGCGAGGGCGGCGGCGACCGCCCGGCGGGCGTCGTCCTCCCGTACCGCCGGTACGCCGAAGACGGCCATCACGGCGTCCCCGATGAACTTCTCGACGGTGCCGCCCTGTTCCTCGATCCGCTGCCTCATCAGGTCGAACCAGCGGAGCGTCACCGAGCGCAGGGTTTCCGCGTCCAGCGCCCCGGAGAGCTCCGTGGAGCCCACCAGGTCGCAGAAGAGGACGGTCACCACCTTGCGGCCGGTCGGCCGGGCCGTGACCGGCCCGGGGGCGCACGGGCTGCCGCAGGAGGGGCAGAACCGGGCGCCGGGCGGCAGTGCGCTCCGGCACGAGGTGCACGGCATGGGGTTCCTCCGGGGGACGCGGGACCGCGGGGGTCAGAAGAGGGCGCCGCCGGCGACGTCGGCGTGGGCCTGGACCTCGGGGGCGGCCGCGTCGAGGCGGCCCCTGATGTCGACGAGCAGGGCCAGTTCCTCGGGGGCCAGGGCGCGCAGGACCTCCAGTTGGTCCCCGCTGAGGCGGTCGGTGTCGAAGCCCGCGGCGGTCAGCGCCTCCAGGGTGGGCCCGGGCGGCGTGCCGTCGTGCGGGGCGGTGTCCTCGGTCACGGGTGTCCTCCGGGGTCGTCGGCGAGGGTGAGGAAGAGCCGGGTGAGCAGGTTCGCGGTGTGCAGCGCGCTGACGGAGACGGTGGTCTGCCGCTCCGGGGACGGTGCGAGTCCATCGAGCACCCGGTGGAGGTCATCGAGGTGGCCGCCGTCGAGTTCGGCGTGTTCCCTGAGGGTGCGGAACGCGCCTTCGGGGAGACCCGTGGCCTCGGCGAGGCGGTCGGCGAGCCGGGGCCCGGGGGCGTTGCCCTCCAGGACCGCGATGTACCCGAGGAGGACGACGGGGTGCTCGTGCTCGATCCGGTAGTACTGGGCCCCGGCGAGTTCGACGACGGCGGGGGGCGGCACGGCGGCCGGCCCGGCACCGGCGGCGGCGAGGTCCTCCAGGAGCCAGGCGTCGTGGCCGCGTTCCTCCTCGGCGTGGCGGGTGTAGTACGCCGCGAGGCTCCGCGCCTGCGCGTCGTCCAGCTCGGAGCAGCGTTCGGCGGCCCGTTCCAGCAGCGGCACCGAGGCGCGTACGAGCGCGTACATGGCCGCCAGGTAGCGGGGGTAGCGCTGCCGGAGTCCGTCCGGCCGCCACAGGAGCGCGGTCGCGGCGCGCAGGGCGGGGGTGGTGGGCATCAGTTTGGTACTCAGTGCGAGGGACGCGGGGGCGGTCATCGCCGGCTCTCCTCCTTCACGGGAAGCGGCTCGACCAGGTGCGCGTAGCGGGCGCAGCCCATGCGGCGGACCAGGGCGGCGGGTCCGGCGGCGAGCTGCTGCTCCGCGCCGAGCCGGTCGAGGAGTTCGCCGACCCGGCCGCCGGCGTCGCGGGCCGCGCCAGCGAGGACCTCGGGGCGGTCGGCGAGTGCGTGGCAGCCGCGGCAGTAGCCGGCGGGGGCGGGCGTGGTCCCGTACCGGGAGTGCATCCGGCGGGGGCCGACGGAGCGCAGCATCCGCAGGACCGGGGAGCCGAGGGAGCGTTCGCGGACGGCGGGCCAGTCGTCTTCGGCGATGTGTCCGAGCCGCAGGTGCGCGGGGACGGGGCGGCGGTCCACGGTCCACTGGTTGCAGCAGGCGGCCACGGTCCCGTCGAAGGCGATGACCGGCCAGGCGGCGAGGGTGCACGGCGCCGCCAGGGAGCCGTCGGGTCCGTCCGGGGTGGCGGGGACGAGGCCCGTGGCGCGGCCGAGCGGCCGGACCTCGTTGACGAGCAGGGGCACCCGGCCGCCGAAGGCGCGGCGGACGTCCCCGACCGCGTCCGCGAGGTAGGGGTCGTCGGGGCCGGTGCCGGTGAGGTGGACGCTGGCGGGGATCCCGGCGTCGAGCACGGCGCGCAGGGCGCGCAGCACGTCGGCGCGGGGGACCTCGCGCTCGTGGTGGACGTCCATGCTGGCCGAGAAGTGGTCGAGGGACGTGATCGCGTGCATGATCCGGTCCGGGACGCGGCCGTCGCGGGCGAAGAACATGCCGCTGAGGAGGGCCGTGCGGGAGCCCGCGGCGCGGGCGAGGCCGGCCAGGCGGGCGGCGAGTCCGGGAAGCAGCAGCGGTTCGCCGCCGGTCATCATGACCACCTCGGGGCGGTCCTGCGGGCCGAACGAGCCGATGAAGCGCAGCAGGTGCGTCCGGTCGGGTTCCTCGGCGGTGGCCATGGAGGAGCTGGTGGAGCAGTGCGCGCAGCTCATGGGGCAGCGGCGGGTGAGTGCCACCAGCAGGCCGCCACAGGGCACCGGCCGCAGGCCGATGAGCTCCGCCAGCTCCATGTCTCCTCCTCCGTCCGCGTGCCGCGTGCCCGTGCCGCGCGCGGATGATGCCCCGGATCGTGCCCGCGCGCGGCTGGCTTCCGGTTCGGGAACGCCTGGTGATCGGTTGGTCCGCAGGTCGGCGCGGCCGGACGCGGGGGTGCGGCGGGGCGGGCGGCGGGGGTGCGGGGGCGTGCCGGGGCCGTGGGCTCGGCGCATACCGGTGCCGAACCGGTGGCCAGGCGTTCCCGTACCCGGGCTCCGTAATTTTCTTCTCAGCCGGCGGGACGACGCCGACGACCAAAGGAGAAGAACATGCCCGAGAACACGAACCCGGAGACCGAGAACGAGGACATCGAGGTCGTCGCCCACAGCGAGGACGAAGAGGCCGAGGCCGGCTGCATCGTGAACCACAGCCACGAGATGTGACGATCCGTCACCTCGCCTGAGCACCGCGCGGGCCACCCGGCTCCCGGCAGACACCGCCGGAGCCGGGGGCCCGCGGCCACTCGGGCACCTGGACCGCCACACCGTGGGGAGCGGCACAACATGAAGGTCCTTCTCTGTCCGCTCAGCGACGGCGGCTACCTCTATCCGTCGATCGCGGCCGGCCGGGAACTGCGGCGCCGGGGCCATGACGTCGGCGTGCTGGGCCGGTCCTCCGCGTCGGCCGCCGCGGCCGACGCCGGACTTCCGTTCCACGCCGCGGAGGACTACGGCGGCCACCGGGCGTTCTCCGCCGCGTGGTGGGGGCCGAACGGGGCGGCGCAGTACCGGGCGGTCCTGCGCGCGGCCCGGGAGACGGGGGCCGACCTGCTGGTCACCTCGGTGCTCTGCAACGGCGCGCTGCTGGCCGCCGAGACGCTGGACGTGCCGGTGGTGGTGGTCGGGCTGTCGGTGCACCTGTGGGACTACCGGTCCGGCGGCGACGACGAACCGCACATGGGCCGGACCCGGCAGAGCCGGACCCAGGACTGCCTGCGGATCCACGCCGAACTCCGGGAGGAGACCGGTCTGGCGGGGCGCGCCTCCCGCTGGGGGGACGAGCCGCTGGCGGGCGACGCGCTGCTGCTGCGCGGGGACCCGGAGCTGGAGCATCCGGGTGCGCTGCTGCCCGAGCGGGTCCGGCACGTGGGGCCGCTGTCCTGGGAGCCGACGCCCGACCCGGCGGAGGTCGAGGCGGTCGGGGAGCACCTGTCGCGGTCGGGCAAGCCCGTCGTGTACGTCCATCTCGGCCGGTTCTTCGAGGGCAGGAGCCTGTGGCCGCGGCTCAACGAGGCCTTCACCGGCGGCCGGTTCCAGGCCGTGGTGGAGCAGGGCCGCTCGACCGACCCCCGGCCCGCCCCGGACGCGGACGTCCTGCTGGTCCGCAAGCCGTGGATGGGACCGCTCGTCGACCGCGCCGGCCTCGTGCTGAGCAGCGGCACTTCCGCACCCGTGCTGGCCGCGCTGCTCCGCGGCCGGCCCCTCGCGCTCGCGCCCAACGGCTCCGAGCAGCCGCTGCTCACCGGCGCCTGCCTGCGGGCGGGCGTGGCCGCGCACTTCCCGAAGAGCCCGTCCGTGCCCGCCCCGGGGCTGCTGGAGTCCGCGTGGCGGGACGACGGCCTGCGGGCCCGTGCCCTCGCGCTCGGCGGCAGGCTGGCCGCGGCGGACGGCGCGGTGCGCGCGGCCGATGTCGTCGAGCGGCTGGGCGGGGTGTCCGCCGCTCCCCCGGCCGGGTCGGCCGTTCCCCCGAAGGAGAAGCATGAGTACGCGATCAGCCGGCCCGGATGAGGCCGTGGCCGCCCTGTCGGCGGGCGCCCGGCGGTGGACGGGGCTGCACGCGGCCTACCTCGCCTCGCCCGCCGCGCAGGCCGAACTGCCGGTGACCCCGCGGGTGAAGGCCCTCCTGCAGCTCGCGATGCTGCGCCGCTACTGGGAGAGGTGCGCGCCCGCGGACCCCTCGCTGGCCGCGGTGACCGGGGTGGTCGAACAGGTGTGGCAGGACCCGGGGTTCCCCCGGCTGCTCACCCTGGAGGGCAGGCACGCAAGACAGTTCGAGCTGATGTACGGGGCGCTGGCTCCTGCCGGGTCCGCCGGCGGCGCGGCGCGTGCCGTGCTGGACCGGCTGGCCGGCGGCAGCTACCTGACCCCGGGCCGCAAGCCCCCGTTCCTGCACCTGGAGGCCCGGTTCTACGCCGATCTCGCGGGCGTCCCGCACCGGTTCGCCCCGTACGAGGAGCTGTACCGGGCGAGTCCGCTGCCCCGGGCCGCCACGCTGCCCGCCACCGACCTGGACGGCTGCCAGGTCGCGCACACCCTCTGCTACCTCGGTGACTTCGGCCTGCGCGGCCTCCCGCTCCCCGAGGACGAGCGGGGGCGGGCGCTCTGCGTGGTGGAACGGCTGACGGACCACTGCGTGGCCATCGGCGACTGGGACGTGACCGCGAAGCTGCTGCTGGCCCAGTACTGCCTGGGCGCCGATCCGCTGCGCACCCCCTCCGGCGCGGCCGGCCTGCGGATGCTGTGCGCGGCCCAGGCCCCCGACGGGGCGGTTCCCGGGCGCTCCACCGCCGAGCGGGTCCCCGCGGACGCCACGCCCGTGGAGTACTTCCGCAAGTCCTACAAAGTGACCCTCGTCGTGGCGCTGATGACGCTCGTCGTCACCGGCGGCCGGACCGGCGAGCCCGCCCTGACAGCGGCAACGGCCGTACGGGAGAACCTGTGAGCATCGACCAAGCGGTGAACGTCGGCCTGCCCGTGAACCTCGGCCGGGCGCCGGACCCGGGCTCTCAGGCGCCGGCCCCCGAGCCGCTCCCCTCCGGCGCCCGTCTCCTGAAGGGCGAGCGGAACTGGTGGTTCCTGGGTCCGGGCGGGGTGGCCCGGCTCCGCGACCGGCACGTCACGCCCGAGGGGGCCCTGCTGCCCGACGCGGAGCGGCGGCTGCACGAGAGCGGCATGTTCGCCGAAGGCCGGATCAGCGCCTACGCGCTGACGGTCCTCACCAGCACCCACTGCAACCTGGGCTGCGGGTACTGCTTCCAGAACACCGCCCAGGACCAGCTGGGCGGCAGCCGGCCGCCCCGGATCGCCCAGACCCGCCTCACCTCGGACACCATCACCCAGATCCTCGGCTTCACCGGGCGGCAGATGGCCGCCGCCGGCCTGGAGAAGCTGCGCATCCTGCTCTTCGGCGGGGAGCCCCTGCTCAACCCGCGCGGCTGCCTGGAACTGCTGGAGCGGGCCGCGGAGATCGCGCCGACCTCGGCCTGGATGATCTCCAACGCCACGCTGCTCACCCCGTCCCTCGCCCGCCGGCTCGCCGGCCTGGGGCTGACGTCGGTCCAGGTCACCTTCGACGGCGACCGCGCCGACCACGACCGGATCCGGGTCGGCCGGGCGGACGGCGGCGCCACCTTCGACAAGATCGTCGGCAACATCGCCGGGGCCTCCGAGGCCACCGCGCTCCAGTGGACGCTGCGGGTGAACGTCTCCCAGGAGACCTTCCACGGCGTGGACGCCCTGGTCGAGCGGCTCGCCGGCGCCCTCGACCCGGCCCGGTGCACGCTCTACTTCGCCCGGATCGGCGACGTCGGGGTGGGCTACGCCAACAGCCTGCTGCACACGGGCGAGCTCCCGGCCGCGTTCAGCCGCTGGCAGCGCCGGGCGCTCGACCTCGGCTTCACCGTGAGCCGCCCCGGCTCCCGCAAGACCTGCGTCACCTGCGGTCACACCGACGGCCGCTACGGCGCGGTGGTCAGCGCGGACGGCACCCTGGCCAGCTGCTGGGAGACAGCGGGCAAGCCCGACTGGGAGGTCGGCACCGTCGCCGACGGCTACCTGCCGGGCGGGACGACCCGCGACCGCTGGATCGCCTGCCAGGACCTCTACCGGTACGACGAGGACGCGCGGACGCTCGCACGGTTCCGCGACTCCGTCGACACGGCCCTGCTCGACTACCTGCAAGAGACGGGGCGCCTGTAGCCATGTCCTCACCCCTGGAGCGGCTCTCCGCCGGCGCGCTCGGCTGGCTGGACGGGAACCTGGACCTCTTCGACCCGTTCTCGGCGAGCCCCCGGCCGGCCGGCCACGGCCGGGCCAAGGCGGTGCTGGAACTGGCCCTGCTCTGCCACTGCGCGGCCCGCCCCGCCGGCCCCGCGGACGGCCTGGGCGGGGCCGCGGCCCTGGTCCGCGAGCTGTGGCAGGACCCGGCGCTGCCGCCGCTGTTCGCCGGCGTCCCGACGTACGCGTCCACGTACGGGCTGGTCTACGCCGCACTGGCCCCGGACGGGATCGACCGCACGCAGGTCCGGGAGGTGCTCGCACGGCTCGACCCCGGGTTCCTCTCGCCCCGGGGGAAGTCCCCGTACCAGCGCATCGAGGTCCGGCACTACGCGGACAAGGCCGGGCTCCGCCACGGCATCGAACCGTACGCCGAACTCCTGCCGCACAGCCCGCTCGTCGCGTTCCCCGCGGCCGGGCCCGGGAACCCCGCCTCCCCGGACGGTGCGCCGCTCACCGTCCCGCAGGCGTACGCCGTCACGCACACCGCCTTCTACCTCGGCGACTTCGGCCGGACCGCCCCCAGGCTGGACGGGGAGGCCCTGGCGCACGCGCTGGACCTGGTCGACCGGTCGCTGCGCCACTGCGTCGGGCAGGAGCTGTGGGACCTGGCCGCGGAGCTGGTCCTCACCCAGTTCGTCCTGGGGCTCGATCCGCTGGACACGCCGTCCGGAGCCGCGGCCGTGGACTGCCTGGTACGGGCCCAGCGGCCCGACGGGGCGCTCCCGGGGCGGTCGGCGGCGCTCGCGGCGCGGCCGTCGGCCCCGGCCGGGGAGTTCTTCGCGAAGGCGTACCACACGACCCTGGTCACCGCCCTCATGGCGCTGGCCGTCTCCTCGCCGAGGCCGTCTTGAGGAGGCCGCGCCCGATCCTGATCAACCGCGACTACACCCGGCTCTGGATCGGCCAGGCAGTCTCCTCCGTCGGGGACGCAGTGTTCAGCACGACGCTGGTGCTGTGGGTGGCCACCGTGCTGGCGAAGGACGAGCCGTGGGCGCCGCTGGCGGTCAGCGGCATCGTGATGGCGTCGAGCGTCGCCGTGCTGGTCATCGGGCCGCTCGCGGGAGTGTTCGTCGACCGCTGGGACAAGCGGGCCACGATGCTGCGCACCGAGGTGGTCCGCGGCGCCCTGGTGGCCGTGCCGGCGGCCCTCGCCTTCCTGCCGGCCGGCGCCCTGCCGACCGGCGTGTGGCTCGCGCTGGTCTACGCGACCGTGCTCCTGCTCCACACGGCCGGCCAGTTCTTCTCCCCGGCGCGCTTCGCCGTCCTCGCGGACCTGGTGACCGGGGACGCCGACCGGGCGCGGGCGGCCGGGATCGGGCAGGCGACCGGCGAGACGGCCTGGATCATCGGGCCGCCGCTCGCCGCGCCGCTGCTGTTCGGCGCCGGGCTGCAGTGGGCGCTGCTCTTCAACGGGCTGACGTACGCGGTGTCCTACGCCGCGATCCGAGCCGTCCGCGTGCCCGCACCCGGGGCCGGCCCCGGTGCCCCCGAGGGCGCTCGGCCGCCCGCCGGACGGCAAGGGGCCGGACTGCGGCAGGAGTTCACGGCCGGGTTGCGCTTCTTCGCGGGCAGCCGGTTCCTGGTGGCGCTGCTCCTGCTGTCCGTCATCGGGCAGTTCGGGGTCGGGGCGCTGGGCACCCTCAACGTCTTCTTCGCCACCGACAACCTCCACGCGGACGCCCGCCTCTACGGGTACCTCGGCATGGCCATGGGCGCGGGCGGCATCGCGGGGGCGCTGGCCGGGGGCCGGGTGGTGCAGTGGCTCGGGGCGCGCCGGACCACCTGGACCGCCCTGCTGGTGAGCGGCGTGCTGCTGGTCGCCTACTCCCGGCAGACCGGCTTCGTGGGCGGCGTCGCCCTGCTCTTCGTGTTCGCCGTTCCGCTCACCGTGCTGAACACGGCGATGTCACCGCTGCTGCTCGCGGCGGCGCCGCCGGACTACCGGGGCCGGGTGATGGCCGTGTTCTACCCGGTGACGAGGCTGGCGTCGATGCTCTCGGCGGCCCTGTCCGGCTGGCTCGCCGGGTCCGTGCTGAGGGACGCCGGGGGCTCGCTCGGCGGGCTCCGGTTCGGTCCCGTCGACACGGTCATCGCCGCGTCGGGTCTGATCGTCCTGCTGGCCGGCGTCTTCGCGGTGGCGGCCCTGCCCGGAGCGGAAGGCGCGGAGGGCACCGGGAAGGACGCCGGGCAGGACGCCCGGAAGGGGCCCGGGGAGACCGGCGGGGGATCCGGCGAGGACACCACAGCGCCCGCGCCCGCACCGCACCCCGTCTCCCGGCCGCCGTCCAGATGAGGGAGCAGCGAGTGACCCCGGAGCCCCGCCACTACCCGTACGCCGAACGGCAGGACGCCGTCGAGGAACTGCACGGCCTGCGCGTCCCCGACCCGTACCGCCCGCTGGAGGACGCCGGGTCCCCCGGCACGCTCCGCTGGAGCGCCGGGCAGGAGGCGCTGTACGAGGCGGAACGGGCGTCCTGGCCGGACCTGGAGCGCTGGAAGGCGGAGGTGGCGGCGATCGACACCGTGGACCGCGTCCGGACGCCCAGGGTCCGCGGCGGCAGGACCTTCTGGCTGCGGCAGGAGGCCGGCCGGGAGCATCCCGTGCTCATGGTCGCGGAGCCCGGGGCGGACCCGGCGGGACGGGTGCTGCTGGACCCCGCCGCCCTCGATCCGTCCGGACGCACCGTGCTCGACGCCTGGGAGCCCTCCGTGGAGGGCGGGCTGCTGGCCTTCCAGGTGTCCCGCGACGGCACGGAGGACTCGCTGCTGCGGGTGCTCGACGTGGCCACCGGCGAAGTCGTCGACGGGCCGGTGGACCGGGTGCGCAGGTCGTCGATCGGCTGGCTGCCCGGCGGCGGGGCGTTCTACTACGTCAGGAACCTCGACCCCCGGCTGCACCCCGGCGAGGGGCGCTACCACCGCCGGGTCTGCCTGCACCGGGTCGGCACGGACCCCGGGGCGGACGCCGTGGTCTTCGGCGAGGGGCGGGACAGGACCCAGTTCTACAGCGTCTCGGTGACCGCGGACGGCCGCTGGCTCGGCGTCACGGCCACGCTCGGCACCGGCCGCGGCACCGACGTCTACCTGGCCGACCTGTGGGCGGGGCCGCCGGAGCGCCCGGAGCTGCGGCCCGTCCAGGAGGGCATGGACGCCGCCACCCGCCTGTACGCGGTGCCCGGCACCGGTCCGCGGGACACGGTGTGGCTGCGCACCGACCGCGACGCCGCGCGGGGACGCGTCGTGGCGTGCCGCCCGGACGGGCTGGGCCTGGGGGCCGACGCCTGGCGCGAGGTGGTCCCCGAGCGGCCCGACGCGGTGCTGACGCACTTCACCGTGCTGTCCGGGCCGGACCTGGAGCACCCGCTCGGCCTGGCCGCGTGGACGCGGAACACGGTGGCCGAGGTGACCGTGCACGACCTGGTCGAAGGGCGGCAGGTCGGCACGCTCCCGCTGCCCGGCACCGGCGCGGTCGGCGACTTCTCGGCCGGGCCGCCCGGCGGTCACGAGGCCTTCTTCGCCTACACCGACTTCGTCACTCCGCCGCGGGTGCTCCGCTTCGACGCCCGGACGGGCCGGGTGACGCGCTGGGAGCGGGACGCCCCGGACGCCCCGGGCGCCGGCGGCGCGGTCACCCGCCAGGTCGCGTTCCCCTCGCGGGACGGCACGGTGGTGCGCATGTTCGTGATCTCCCCCTCCGGCCGTCCGGACGTGCCGCGCCCGGCGCTGCTCACCGGCTACGGCGGCTTCGGCAAGACCATGTCGCCGCGGTACCGCGCCCAGGTCCTCGCCTGGGTCAGGGCCGGCGGGGTGTTCGCCTGGGCGGGGCTGCGCGGCGGCGGCGAGGAGGGCGAGGCCTGGCACCGGGCGGGCAGCGGGAAGGACAAGCAGAACACCTTCGACGACTTCGCGGCGGCCGGCGACCGCCTGATCGAGGAGGGCTGGACCGCTCCGGGCCGCCTCGCCGTCATGGGCGGTTCCAACGGCGGGCTGCTGGTGGGCGCCGCCCTCACCCAGCAGCCGGAGAAGTACGCCGCCGTGGTGTGCGCGTCCCCGCTGCTGGACATGGTCCGCTACGAACTGTCCGGCCTCGGCCCCAGCTGGACTCCCGAGTACGGCAGCGCGCGGGACCCCGCGCTGCTGCCGGTGCTGTTCGGCTACTCCCCCTACCACCGGGTCACGCCCGGCACCGCCTACCCGGCGGTGCTGCTGGTCGCGGCGGACGGGGACACCCGCACCGATCCGCTGCACGCCCGCAAGATGTGCGCCGCGCTCCAGCACGCCACATCGGGCACCGGTCCGGTGCTGCTGCGGCTGGAGCGCGGGGTCGGCCACGGCGACCGCTCCGCGTCCCGGGCGGTGGCCCTCCAGGCCGAGTGCCTCGCCTTCCTCGCACGGGGGGTGGGGCTCCCGGCCCCCGGACGTCCCGGTCCGGAAAGGGCTCCCTAGGTCAGCACGGGGGTGCCGAGGCCGACACCGCGCGCGTACATCCGTATGAGGTGGGGCAGTTCGTACTGGGCGGCGTGCGCGGTGACCTCGCCGCAGGGCGAGGTCACCATGCCGGCGTCGATGAGCGCCTCCACCACCCGTACGGCGTGCCGCTCGTCGCAGCCGAGGGCCTCGGCCGCCTCGGTCAGGCCGAAGGGGCCCTCCCCGGTGCCGGCGGCGAGCCGTTCCGCGTCCCGGCCCCACTGTTCCGGCAGCGCCTCCCAGCCGTGGGCCAGCCACCGGCGGACGGACACGTCCCCGGAGGTCAGTTCGTCCAGCGCCCCGGCGGGGTCGGTGAGCCGGTCCGCGAACTCCCGCAGCGGCACGTGGCGGAGCACCGCGAGCCGCATGCCGCTCACCCGGACCGCGAGCGGCGAGCCGCCGCAGGCGCGGACGATGCGCAGGGCGGACTCCCGGTCGGCGCGGACCCGGCCCTGGCCGACGAGCCCCGCGAGGAGCTGTACCGATTCGGCGGTGCCGAGCGGCGGGACGGGGATCCGGTGCACGGGCGCCAGACCGCCCAGCTGTCCGCGCGCGGTGAGCAGCACCCTGCCCCGGCCGCCGCACGGGAGCAGCGGCCGTGCGGCGCGTTCGTCGGGTACGTCGTCCAGGACGACCAGTACGCGGTGTCCGGCCAGCCACTCCCGCCAGTCCTCGGGGCCGGAGGGACCGGACCGGCCGGTCCGTCCGGTGAGTTCGGCGAGCTCGGCGAGTTCGGCGAGTTCGGCGAGGACCGCCGGCAGCGGGCGGGTGCGGCCGTCCGCGTCGCGCAGGGAGACGCAGAGCCGGCCGTCGGGGAACCGGTCGCCGAGCTGGTGGGCGGCCCGTACCGCCAGGGCGGTCTTCCCGGCTCCGGCGGGGCCGGAGAGCAGGGTGACGCGGCCGGCGTCCTCGTCCTCCAGGAGGTCGAGGAGGTGGCGGAGTTCCTCGCCGTGTCCGGTGTGGTCGACGAGGTCGGGCGGGAGGACGGCCGGCGGCCGGACGGTCCGGGGCCGGGGGGCCGGGCCCGTCCCGGTCCGGTGGTCGCCGGAGAGGATCGTCCGGTAGCGGGCGGCCATGGCTCCGCCCGGCTCCAGGCCCAGTTCGCGGGCGAGCAGCTGACGGTAGTCGTCGTACGCGGCGAGCGCCTCGGCCTGCCGGCCGGACCCGCTCAGCGCGGACATCCAGGCGGACCGGAGCCGTTCGCGGAGCGGGTGCCGCTCCACGAGTTCGCGCAGCCCCTCGGCCACGGCGGGTGCGCCGCCCAGCTCCAGTTCTGCCTCCGCCCAGCTCTCGCATGCCGTCAGGCGGTGCAGCTCCAGCCGTTCGGCGTCCTCGGCGAGCCGGGGTGACCGGCACAGGTCGTCGCCGAGCGGGGGGCCCTGCCACAGGTCGAGGGCCTGTCGCAGCAAGCGGGCGGCCTGGCGGGCCCCCTGTCCCTCGGCGGCCCGCACCAGGGAGCGGAACCGCAGGAGGTCGAGTTCGTCCTCCGCCACGCGCAGCACGTATCCGCCACCCGTGTGGGTGAGCCGCGGCCGGTCCGCGTCGTCGTCCCCGAGCAGCGTTCGCAGGGCGCTCACGTACACCTGGAGGTTCTTGCGGGCCGTGCGCGGGGGCTCCTCCTGCCAGACCGCGTCGGTCAGCGCGTCCACGGACACGGGGCTGTTGGCCGATCCGAGCAGGGCCGCCAGCACGACCCGCTGCTTCAGCGGACCGAGCGGCAGCGCCCGGTCGTCCCGGTGGACCGCGAGCGGGCCGAGGAGGGAGAACCTCAGCGTGCCGGATGGGGCTGCGGGCTGCGCGGACGGACGCGGCATCGAGCGGACCTCCGTGGGTGACGGGAGTTGGTCGGTCCGTTCGATGATCCGGCGCCCGTACCCGGCACACATCGGTGCCGGGTACGCAGAGTCGTGCCGCCCTGGTGCGCGTCATGGGGGTCCGGACCCCCATATGGGCGGGAGCGGCCCCCATCCCAACGACGGAGGCCCGGCCTACTCCTGCGCGGATTCCGCGGACAGGGCGCACAGGGCCGAGCGGTCGGCGGAGCCGGTCTTGGCCATCAGGCTCGCCATGTGCTTCTCCACGGTCCGGGGCGAGATGCACAGGCTCTGGGCGATCTGCTGGTTGCCGGGACGCTGTGCGAGCAGGACGAACACCTCGTACTCGCGCGGTGTGACCCCGGCGGTGCGCAGGCCCGCGGGGATCCGCTCGCGGCCGCCGCGGCGCTGCGGGACGCTGACGCCCGCCTGCCGCATGAGGGCCCGGCAGGCCCCGGCCACCGGCGGTACGCCCGCGTCGTGGAAGTGCTCCTCTGCGGTCCGCAGCCAGGCGACGGGCTCGCCCCAGGAGTCGGCGAGCGCCGCCTCGGCGGTCAGCCTCAGGGCGAGGTGCCAGGCCCGGGGGAACACCGTCGCCGCACGGCCGGCCCGTGCCACGGCGCGGCGCGCGCCGTCGGGGTCGCCGTCCCGGCCGCGCAGCACCGCGTCCGCCATGTCGAGGAACATCCGGTTCCAGGCGAGCTGGCCGCCCGGGGAGGCCAGCGCCTCCCGGTACGCCTCCCGGCCGTCGTCCTCGCCGTCGACGATCCGCAGCAGGGGGCCGAGCCCGTACCGGCCGCTGAGGTAGAAGAAGCTCGGGTGCGCCCGCTCCCAGGCCAGCGCCGCGGCGATCTCGGCCTTCGCCCGGTCCCGGTCCTCCCCCATCAGCGCGCCCACGGCCTGGCACAGTCCGCGTTGCAGGGGCACGAGCATGGATTCCTCGCCGCCCGCCCGGCGGAACCGGAGCAGGGCCTTCTCCTGTTCGCGGGCCCGCCCCTGGTGGGCGGCGAGCGTGGCGTCGACGAGGAGCAGGTAGCGGTGCGTCGACAGGTTCTGGAGGCGGGCGCTGGCCTCCACCAGCCGGTCGACGGTCTCCCGGGCCCGGTCCCACCGGCCGCCCAGCACGGCCTGCATGGCGAGGAACCCGTCGACCGCCTGGAGCAGGGCCAGGGAGCCGAGTTCGTGGGCCGCCGTACGGGCGGTCTCCAGGCGGGTCGCCTCACCGGTGCGCATGAAGGCGTTGGTGCCGAGCCGCACCAGCGCCTCGGCCCGGTACACGGCGAGCCGGTGCTCCTCGGCGACCCTCAGCATCCGTTCCAGACAGGTGTCCGCCTCGTCGAACCCGCGCTCGCGGGCCAGCATGGCGAGCAGCTGCCAGGCCTGGCAGGCCACCACGGGCCGGCCGCGTTCCTCCGCGGTGAGCGCGGCACGCCGGGCGGAACGTTCCGCCTCCTCCAGCCGCTCGCGGCCGTCCCCGCCGCCCCGGCCCACCGGCCCCTGCCCCTCGCCCCCGCCGTCCTGCTCCGGCAGCAGTGCCAGGTGGCCCTCGACGACCGCCAGTGCCGCCTCCTGCTCCGGGCGGGGGGCGGACCCGAGCAGGGCGCGGGCGGCGCGGATCCGGCGGCGCGCCTCTTCCTTCTGCTCCGCCATGGTCGCGACCCACGCGACCTGGGTGTGCGCCTGGGCCCGTAACTCCGCGGCGAGCGATCCGGCGGGCACCGGCGGGAGGTCGTCGAGCAGTGCGGCCGCCTCGTCGAGCCGCCCGGACTCGGCCTGGGCGATGGCCAGTTGCACCGTGACCTCGTGCCTCTCCTCGTCGGCCGCGAGGCCCCGGGCACGCTCCAGCAGCACGGCGGCCGAGCCGGACGCGCCGGCGTCGAGCATCTGCCGGCCGACCTGGGCGAACTGCCGGGACGCCGCCACCCTGTCGCCCGCCGCCAGTTGCAGGGTCGCCACCAACTGGCGCTGGTCACCGCCGAGTTCCGCGGCGCACTCCTCGATGGCCGAGGCCGCCCGGCGGGCCAGCGCGGCCTGCTCGGCGGGCGGCAGCGAAGCCCTGAGCGCGTCCGCGGTCAGGGCGTGGCGGAAGGCGTAGTGGTCGTGGGCGGCCCCGTCGGGGGCGATGATCCCCACCTCGGAGGCCGACCGGAGGTGGGCGAACAGCGCCCGGTCGTCGAGGCCGGTCACGGCCCTGAGGGCGCCGACGGAGAACCGGCCGCCGAGCGTCGCCGCGACGAGCAGCAGTTCGCGCACCGGTTCGTCGAGCCGGTCCAGGCGGCGCGCCCAGCTGCGGACCGCGCCCGCCGGTACCGTCGCCCCGCCCTGTGCCGCGAACCGCCACCCGCCGTCGGCCCGGCTCAGCCGTCCCGTGTCCAGCAGGTCGGCCAGCAGCACCTCCACCAGGTACGGGTTCCCGCCCGCCCACTGCGCGAGGTGCCGGTGCGCGGCCGGGGGCACCTCGCCCGGTGCGACGTCCAGGCACGCGGCCGCCATGTCCCGTACGGAGGTCCCGTCCAGCGGCCCCAGTTCCCGCAGGGCGACGGTGTTGCGCAGCTCGGCGGCGAGCGCGAGGTCCAGCGCCGGGCCGGGGTCGGGCCGGAGGGTGCCGACGAGGAGGACGGGCAGCTCCGCCACGTTGTCGACGAGGTACTCGACGACGGCGATCGTCTCGGTGTCGGAGTCGTGCAGGTCCTCCAGCAGGATCACGCAGCCCCGCTCGCGGCCGAGCACCGCCAGCAGCCGGAGCAGCGCCTCGGCCAGTTCGACGAGCGATATCGCGTATCCGGGCGGCACCGCGGCGGACCGCCACTCCGGTACGAGGCCGGCCAACGCGGGCCGGTAGGGCTGGAGTTCCGGATCGTCCGGGGCGCCCGCCGCCCGGAACCGCGAGGACAGCGCCTCGGCCAGCGGCCGGAAGGGCACGACGAGCCCCGTGGAGGTGGCGCGGCCGCGCAGCACCGGCATGTCCCGGTCGTACGCGCGCAGGGCGGACTCGCCCGCAAGCCTGGACTTGCCGATCCCCGCCTCGCCGACGAGGAACACCGCCCGTCCGGCACCCCTCCCGACGCTCTCCAGGGCCTCGTCCAGCGCCCGGATCTCGGCGTTCCGCCCCACGATGACCGACGACGTCGCTCGCATGGGCGCAGGCTACTTGACCTTGTTCGGGCACGGCAAAGGGCCGGGGAAACCCCCGGCCACCGCCCGTTCCGGATCACGGCGCCGTCCCGGGCACGCCGCCGGTGCGGCGTGCCCGTCGGCCCCGGCGGCCCGTCGGCCGTCAGAACAACGTGAGGGAGCCGGTGGTCCAGGGCACGTCGACCGAGAAGGCGGCCGCGTCGGAGTCCGCCGCCCGGAGCAGGCGGCTGCGCAGCCCCAGTGTCCCGGCCGTCCCGAACACGACCTCGCCGACCGGGTGTTCGTGGGCGGCGGTCTCCGCGCCGGCGCTGCCGTCCACGTACTTCACCGAGTCGTTGATCTGCATGCTCATCGTCCGTCCTTCGTGTCCGGGGGATGGGTGGTGGTGCGGTGATGCGCTCGTGCTGTCGTGCCGTCGTGCTGTCCGGTGGTGGTCAGGCCGGGCCGGACGTGTGCAGGAGGAGCAGGGAGGGCACCCGTTCCGGGAACCCCGCCCGGAGGAGTCCGTGGCCGATCCCCGCCAGCCCGGTCAGCAGGCCGGGATGGGCGACCCCGTCGGGGGCGCCGCTGCGGGCACCGGTCTCCTCGGCGGAGGCGAGGAGTGCTCCGGCCCGGCGGATCCAGTGCGGGCGGGCCTCGGGTACCGCGCCGTGGGCCAGGAGTTCGCACAGTCCGGCCTCGCCGTGGCAGAGGCTGTCGTCGGCGGCCGGGCTGTCCCGGCCCAGCGCTTCGACGGTCCCGCGCGACCACGCCGCGAGGTGGGGGTCGTCCAGGGCGCCCGGCGCGTCCAGTACCGCGAGCGCGATGCCGGCGCTCCCCCGGCACCAGGCCGAGGCGCGGGCCCCGCCGTCCCCCGCGAGCGCACCGGGGCCCGCGTCCGGGCCCGCGTCCGGTTCCGGTTGCCCGGCGACGGCCGCCCGCAGCGCGGAGAGGCCCGCGAGCCGGTACCGCTCGCCGTCCCCGCGCGCGCCCCCGTTCTCCGCGTCGGCCTCGGCGAACCGCAGCAGCGCCCATCCGAGTCCGGCGGCCCCCGTCGTGAAGCCCCGCCCCCCGGCCGTGGGATCCACCGCGGCCAGCCGGTCCGCGCAGGCCCGCGCGGCCCGCCAGGTCTCCGGCCCCACGTTCCCGCCGCCGGCGCCGGCCCGATGGGCCGCCAGCAGGGCGGCGAGCCCGCCCGCCACGCCCGCCCCGACCCCGTACTCCCCCTCGGACCGGGCCGCCGCCCCCGCCAGCCGCAGCGCGGCGGACGCCCAGGAGCCGACCTCGGGATCGTCCAGCAGGCGTCCCGTCTCGGCGAGGGCGTACGCGATGCCGCCGAGGCCGGAAAAGGCCCCCGAGCCCACCGCGCCGAGGTCCGAGGGCCGGGCGCGCAGCGCGTCGAGCAGTCCGGGCACCGGCGCCAGGGCCGTACGGGCCGCCTCGGCGTAGTGCCCGGCCCCGGTGAGCGCCGCCAGCTGGGCGAGGAACAGGGCCGGCCCAGTGTACCCGCCGGCCAGGTCGGCCGGCATCGGGCCGATCCGCCAGTAGCGGTCGTCCAGGAGCTCCAGGCCGATCCAGTTGCTGCGCGGTCCTTCCCGGTACGCGAGGGAGACCAGCCGGTCCCCGGCGGACCGGGCCGCCGACAGCAGCCGTTCCGGCTCCGGGGCGCGCTCCGCCGTACGGGTGCGCCGGTCCCCGACGGGCCGGTGCGCGGGCGCCCGGGAGGCCGTCGCCATGGCGGCCCGTACGATCCACTCCTGGTCCTGGCGGTCGACGGTGTCCAGGGCGGCGAGCCGCGCGGCGACCCGGGCGGTGCCGGCGAGGTCCGTACGGCCGCCCAGCGGCCGCTCCGGGGTGCCCCACAGGCGGTCCCGGCCCGGCCTGGCGGTGAACAGCGGTACGTCCCCCGCCCAGAGCTGGGCGATCTCCTCGTCCACCAGGTCGGGTGCGAGGACCTTGCCGAGCGCGTCGGTCCGCAGGGTCTCCAGGACCCGCTGCCGCTCGGCCGCGTCCTTCAGCAGCGCGGGGTGCGTCGACTCGTCGAGCATGGTGCTGTACACCCAGGTGGGGCGTACCAGCACCCGCACCTCGTCCTCGGCGAACGCCTTCAACAGGGCCGTCCCGTGCAGCAGTTCCTCCCGGGCCGCGGCGACCGCCGCGTAGCCGGCGCGGAATCCGGCGCAGAGCGCCTCGACGTGGGACGCAGGCTCGATGGGGGCGCCGTCCGCGAGGCGCGGCCGGTTGGCGGACTCGCCGAACCGCCCGGCCCGGCGCACCAGCCGCATCCGGTCGGTGCCGGCGTCGGCCCAGTCCGCCCGGACGACGGGCGAAGCCGCTTCGCGGCCGCCGCCGACGGCGGACACGTCCAGGGCGCTGTGATCGCCGACCAGCAGCTGGGGCAGCAGTCCCACCCGGTACACGGAGTCGTGGAGCGCGCGGGCCGCGGGGTCCTGGGTGGCGGTGCCGACCAGCGGCGGGTGGAACAGGGTCTCCACGTCGACCAGGACCGGGTGGGCGCCGACGGCGATGAGGTTCTCGTGGTGCAGGTCGGTCCCGTCGACCAGGTGCAGCAGCGCCAGCAGCGCGCCCTGGCGGCGGTAGAACTCCTCGACCTCCTCGGCCGAGTCGCAGGGTTGTGCGGCGACGAACTCCACCCACCCGTAGTCGCCCCGGTCGAGCAGCCGCAGCGTACGGAGGTCCACGGAGCCGGGCAGCGCGTTGAACCAGGCGACGAGGTCGTTGAAGTGGCGGTGCGCGGAGAGCGGCCGGGGCTTGTACACCAGCCGGGTCCCGTCGGCGAAGCGCAGCAGCATCACGCTCCGCCCGCCCCGGTGGCCGTCGCCGGCGCCCGGCTCGACGCCGACGAGCACGCTCCCGCCGGCCCCCTCCAGCAGGCCGGAGGCCAGACGGGCGCGGTCGTCCGCCAGCCGCTCCAGTGCCTCCCGGGCGGCGTCCGCCGCGTCGAGCGCCGCCCGGCCCAGGATCCGTGCCAGCACCGGCCGGCCGGCCAGCAGGGCCGTCAGTCCGCGCCGGGACGCGGTGCGCCCGAGGAAGTCCCGGAACCGGGCCCGGGTGTCGTCCCCTTCGAGCCGGCCCGCGCCGCGCGCCTCGTACAGCTCCTGCACCAGCGTCCGCGCCGCGGCCCGGGCCAGCCTGCCGCCGAGGTGCCGTTCCAGGTCCTCCCGTACGGCGGCCAGGTCCACCAGCCCGCGCGCCCGCTCCGACACGCCGCGCTCCAGCCGTTCCCCGGCGCGGGCGGTGAACGGCCGCAGCACCCACTCGAAGCCGCCGAGCCCCGGATGGTCCCCCTCGGGCGCCACGGCCTCCTCGGGTGCGGCGGCCGAGGCCCCTTCGGCGAACGCGGCCCAGTCCGGGCGCCCTCCACCGCCGTCACCGCCGACCAGCCCGGCCTCCCACCACCGCCCGTCCGCCGACGGCGGGTCCCCCGCCCGCCCCTGCCCAGCCACCATCGCCCCGCCCCTCCTCGACCGCGCCGCGCCCCTCCGCACCGCTCCGCGCCACGCCCGATCCTGGTACGCGGGGTGCCCCCGGCACATGGGGGTCGGTCCCCCATGTTTTCCACCCCGCCGCGAGCCGGGTTCGAGCGGGGGGTGCTACGGCGCCCGGCGCTCGCGTCCGATACCGGTCGCATGCCGCCGCCGAACCGTTTCCATACCCGCCGTTCCTAGCGTCTGCCACGACCGCTGCGACCGTCCGTCACCACCCCGCGAGGAGATCCCGTGCTCGAAGGCTTCGGCGAAGCGCTCGCGGACCGGGAGTACTACCTGCCGCCCGCCCGCGTGGCCGACCCCGGGCCGCGGTTCGCTCCCCGCGAGGTGCCGCCCGGCCTGCACGGCGCCGACCGGGGCATCTGGACGCTCTGGGCCGGGCCGTCGACCCCCCTCGCCGAACAGGGCTGGAAGATCCACGTGTCGGCGCGGCTGGACCGGGCGCAGCACGTGCTCGACACGGTCGCCGGGATCTGCTTCTCCGAGGGCGTGCCGTTCAAGCACCTGAGCGCCCGGCTCTTCTTCCTGTTCCTGCACCACAAGCACGCCGGGCGGGCCCAGGCGGGCAAGTTCTGCGCCGTCTACCCGCCGGACACGGCGACCGCCGGCCGGCTGCTGGAACGCCTGCGCGACGCGCTCGACGGGGAGGAGGGACCGTACGTCCTCACCGACCGGCGCTTCCGCGACTCGCGGACCGTGCACTACCGGTACGGCTCCTTCGGCGGCCGCAGCCGGCTGCGGGCCGACGGCACCCGGGAGGGGCTGGTCCTGGACGGTTCCGGCCGCGAGGTGGTGGACCTGCGGCTGCCCGCCTTCCACCTGCCCGAGGGGATCGCGGACCCGTTCGTCGAGGAGGAGGAGCGGCCGCACGCGGGCCCGATCCTGATCCGCGACTACGAGGTCACCGGCGCGGTGCGCCTGAGCAACGCCGGCGGCGCCTACCGGGCGGTGGACCGGCGCACGGGCCGGACGGTCTTCCTGAAGGAGGCGCGCGCCCACAACGGCCTGGTCTTCGACGGGACGGACGCGCAGGCGCGGCTGCGGCACGAGCACCGGGTGCTGTGCGAGCTGCACGCGTCCGCCCCCGGGGTGGGCCCGGAGCCGCTGGACCACTTCACGGAGTGGGAGCACGACTTCCTCGTCACCGAGTACGTCGCGGGGCAGCCGCTCGTGGGCTGGCTGAGCCGGTCCTCCCCGCTGGCCCGCGCCGACCGCACGGCCGGGTCGGTCGCCGCGTACTACGAGGCGTGCCGGCAGCTGCTGGCCGGGCTGGACGCCTCGCTGGAGCGGCTGCACGCGGCCGGCTACCGGTTCGGCGACCTCAGCCCGGGCAACGTCCTGGTCACCCCGTCGGGCGGGGTACGGCTGGTGGACTTCGAGGCGGCCTCGCCGCTGTCCGGGCCGCCCTCCCCTATGGGCACCCCGGGGTTCACGCCGCCGCCCGGCCTGCTGCGGGGCGACGCCGATCCGCTGCTGCGGGACCGGTACGGCGCGGCGGCGGTCGCGCTGGCCTTCCTGGCACCGTTCAACGAGATGGCCGAGCACGCGCCCGCCAACCTCGCGCTGCTGCGCCGCGACCTGGCGGAGGTGGCCCCGCCGCAGGACCTGTGGCGGCGGGCGACGGCCTTCCACCTGACGCAGGACCGGGCGCGGGCCGCTGCCGCCGGCCAGGACCCCGGTACGGCCGCCGATGTGGACCCCGGTACGGACGCCGGTGTGGACGCCGATCCGCGCGGCCGCCTCGCCCGGCTGGCCGGGGAGGTCGCCGAGGGACTGCTGGCGACGGCCGATCCCGACCGGCCGGACTGGGTCTTCCCGCCCTCGCCGGAGGCGTTCCACACCAACAACGTGTGCCTGGCCTACGGCACCGCCGGCGTGGTGCACGCCCTGCACCGGGCCGGCGTCGCGGTACCGGAGGAGATCGCCGTACGGCTGCGCCGCGACGCGCTGGCGCTGCGCGACGCGCTGCCGCCCGGGCTGCTCGTCGGCTCGGCCGGCGTCGCCCGGGTACTGGCCGCCCTCGGCCGGCCGGACGAGGCCCTCGACCTGCTCCGGGACGCCGACAGCCACCCGCTCACCACCGCCTGCGGGACCCTGGCCGGCGGGCGGGCCGGGGTCGGCCTGGGCTGGCTCGCCCTGTACCGGCTGACCGGGGAGGGCGGCCACCTGGAGCGGGCCGCCGCGGCGGGCGAGGCCCTGCTGCGCACCCCCGATCTGCCGGCCGTCCTCGGCGAGCACGACGCCCGCGGCCTGCTGCACGGCCGCTCGGGGCTCGCCCTCTTCCTCCACCGCCTGGCCCGCGACACCGGCGAGACCCGGTTCCTGGAGGCGGGCCGCACGCTGCTCCACCAGGAGCTGGACCGGACCTTCCCGCCGGGCGACGGCGCCCTGTCCGTCTCCGACGACGCACGGCACACCCGTGCCATGCCGTACCTGGCCACGGGCGCGGCCGGGGTGGCCGCCGTACTCACCCGCTACGTGGCCACCGCGCCGGACGAGCGCTGCGCCGCCGCGCTGCCGGGGCTGGTCGCCGGCGTCCGGGTCTCCCGGGCCACGAAGGAGGCGGGCCTGTACCGCGGGCTGGCCGGGCTGGCCTGGTTCCTGACCGGGCACGCCGAGCTCACCGGCACGGCCGCCGCCCGCGAGGACGCGGTGCGCGCCACGACCGGCCTGCTGAAGTACGCCGTCCCGTACCGGCGCGGCGTCCGCTTCCTCGGAGCGGGCTCGCAGCGGTTCACCGCCGACCTGTCCAGTGGCAGTGCCGGTGTCCTGCTGGCCCTGCACCGCCTGCTGTCCGGCCCGCTCCTGCCGGCCGCCCCGGAGCACCGGGCGGACCGTCCCCATGAACTCCCGGGCACGGCGGCGGTCGGCCGCGCGCCCGGGTACCCGGTCCCCGACCGGACCCGTCCCACCACCATGAGGAGAGCATCATGAGCCAGATCCTCGCGCTCCAGTCCCTGGACACCGAGCCGGAGGCCAATTCCCTCCCTCCCTGCTTCAGCGTGGCCTGGAGCATCAGCGACATCTTCCCCGAGCCGATGTAGCGGCCCGCCGCCCCACCGGGCCGGGACCGGTGAGCCCCCGCCACCGGTCCCGGCCCGGTGCGTTGGTGTGAAGAGGCGCAGAACTCGCTTGTGGCCGGGGGTGTTCGCGGTGTGGGCTGTCGTCCATGAAGACGAGAAGCGTCGCGGCGCTGGCCGCCGCCCTGGCCGTGGTTCCCCTGCTGGCCGCGGGTGGTGCGGGACAGCGTGCGCAGGCCGCCGAGTCCGGTGCCGACGGGTCCGCGTACCGCGCCGGGTCGGGGCTCCTGGGCGGAGTGGACCTGGACTCGGTGACGATCCCCGAGTTGCAGGCGCGCATGGGCCGCGGGTCGCTGACCTCGTCGGAGCTGACCCGGGCGTACCTGCGGCGGATCGAGACCGTCGACCCGAAGGTCAACTCGGTGCTGCGCACCAGCCCGACGGCCCTGCGCCAGGCGGCCGAGAGCGACGTCCGGCACCGTCTCGGGAAGGTGCGCGGACCGCTCGACGGCATCCCCGTCCTGCTGAAGGACAACGTGGACACGCGCGACATGCCGACGACGGCCGGTTCGCTGGCGCTGGCCGGAAGTCCGCCGGCCAGGGACGCGGAGCTGGTCGGGCGGCTGCGTGCGGCGGGCGCGGTGGTCCTCGGCAAGGCCAACATGTCCGAGTGGGCCAACTTCCGCGCGGCGAAGCCCACGTCGGGCTGGTCGGCGGTGGGCGGGCAGACGCACAACCCGTACGTGCTGGACCGCAATCCGTGCGGTTCCTCGGCCGGTTCGGCCGCCGCGATCGCCGCGTCGCTGGCGCAGGTGGCGATCGGCACCGAGACGGACGGCTCGATCGTGTGCCCGGCCGGGATGAACGGGGTCGTCGGGCACAAGCCCAGCCTCGGGCTGGTCAGCCAGTCCGGCGTGGTGCCCATCTCCGCCGAGCAGGACACCGCCGGCCCCATGGCGCGCAGCGTCGTCGACACCGCGATCGCCTTCTCGGTGCTCAGCGGCCACGGCTCCGCGGGCGCCGACGGTGCCTTCGGCCTCACGGCCGCGGACGCGCGCGCCGGCGGTCTGCGCGGCAAGCGGATCGGCCTGTGGCGGCTCCCCTCGCTGGGCGCCGGGGTGGACGCCCTGATGACCCGGACGGCGGAGCGGCTGCGCGCCGCCGGCGCGGAGGTCGTCGAGGTGACGCCGCCGTACCAGGACCGGCTCGCGGAGCTGGAGTTCCCCGCCCTGCTGAGCGAGTTCCACCGGGACATCGACGCGTACCTCGGCTCCCGCGGCGGGCCGCGCGACCTGGCCGGGCTGATCGCGTTCAACCGTACGCACCCGGCCGAGCGGACCTGCTTCGCCGGCCAGGAGCTGTTCGAGCAGGCCCTGACCGCGCCGCCGACCACCGACCCGGGATACCGGGCCGCGCGCGCCGAGCTGAAGGACCTGTCCCGGCGGTCCATCGACGAGACCATGGCCGTCCATGCCCTGGACGCCATCGCCGCCCCGACGAACCCGCCCGCCTGGACGACGGACTGCGCGCGGGGCGACAACGACGTGATCCCCTCCTCCACCCCGGCCGCCGTGGCCGGTTACCCCTCGCTGTCCGTGCCCGCCGGATTCGTCGGCGAGCTGCCGGTCGGCCTGCTCCTGATGGCCGGGGAACGGCAGGACGCCGGGCTGCTGAGGCTGGGTGCGGCGGTGGAGCACCGCCTGGACGCCTGGCGCGCGCCGCGGTACCTGCCCTCCACGGCATCCGGCTCCGCCGGCCCGGACGCGCGCCGTGGGGAGTGACGAGCTCGGGCGGATCAACGCGTTCCTGGCGGGGTTCGCACGGCGGCAGGCCGAGCGGACCGTGGAACTGCCGTGCGGTTTCGCGGTGTTCGACGACCGCTTCGCCGGCTCCTGGTCGCACAACCAGGTGGTGGTCGAGCGGCCGGGGGTGGATCCGGCCGCCGTGCCGGACCTGGTGGACCGGGCGATGGCCGAGCGGCCGTTCCGCATCGTCTCCGTCCTGGACGACGGCTTCGGCCTGGCCTGCGCCGAACACCTGCTGCGGGCCGGCTACCGGCACTCCTCCTACCTGGTGATGCGGCACACCGGCCCCGCCCCCGCTCCCCCGGCCGGGGACGGGGACGGGAGCACGGTCGGCGAGGTGACCCTGGAGGAGATCAGGGAGCCGGTGTCGGCCGGCTGGCGGGCCTCGCTGCCGCAGGCCGACGAGGAGGTGGTCCGCATGCTGGTCGACCGGTACGCGACCCGTCGCCGGGGCGCCGAGCGGGTGTGCCTCCTCGGCTCACGGGCGCGGAACGGCGAGGTGGCCGCCTGGACGGACCTCTACCTCGAACCCGGCCTCGGGATCGCCCAGGTCGAGGCCCTGATGACCGCCGCGGACCACCGCCGGCGCGGTCACGCCGACGCCGTCCTGACCGCCGCGCTGCGCCGGGCGGCGGACGCCGGCTGCGGTACGCGCTTCCTGATCGCCGACGCCGACGACTGGCCGCGCCACTGGTACGGACGGCGCGGCTTCACCGTCGTCGGACGCTCCCACGGCTTCGAACGCACCTGACCCGCCGGCCCGCCGGGACCGCCCGCACCGGCGGGCCGGCGGGCTCGGTCAGGCCGCGGTGCCCGGCAGCCGGTGCCAGCCGTGCAGGCCGGCTTCCGCGAGCAGGTCCGGGTGGTCGCCGACGACGACCGGGTGCCCGACGAGGCGGAGCATGCCCAGGTCCGAGACGTGGTCACCGTAGGCGTGGCACTGCTCGGGGCCGATGCCGTGCCCGGACAGGAGCTCTCGGGCGGCGCGGGCCTTGGCGTCGCCGATCATCGTGGACAGCACCTCCCCGGTGTACACGCCGTCCCGGACCTCCGGGCGGGTGCACAGCACCGCGTCGGCGCCGACGTGGGCGGCGACCGGGTCCAGGGCCGCGGAGAAGGAGCCGGAGACGAGCACGGTGGCCAGGCCGCGCTCCCGGTGGGCGGCGAGCGCCGCGAGGACGTCCTGGTGGAAGAAGCCGCCCCGGCGCAGATGGTGCTCGAACCAGGCCCGGCCGACGGCCGCGGCCCGCTCGGCGGTGTGGCCGGCGAAGCGGCGGTAGAAGAGCCGGTTGCCCTGTTCCCGGGGCAGGCCGGGGCGCAGCAGGTCGCGGGCCTCCCGCTGGAGCCTGAGCTGTTCCTGCGGGGTGTGTCCGACGGCTTCGAGGAAGAAGTCGTAGAAGTCGAACATGGTCTTGACGGTGGTGAGGGTCTCGTCGACGTCGAAGAAGGCGACGGCGCGCGTGGCCGTCGGCAGTGCCGTGGTCATGGAGGGCTCCGGTGGGAGGGGGAGGGGGGAAGGGGAGCGAGGGGACGGGGGTCAGCCCAGGGCCACGCGCACCTCCGCGACGGTCTCGTCCTGCTGGACGGCGGTCATGCGGAACTCCCCCGGGCCGCCGCCCTCCTCGGGCACGGCGGTCAGGCGCACCTCCTCGTCCAGTTCCGCGAACTTCAGGAAGCGCCCGTGCAGCCGGAGCACGCGTGCGGTGCCGCGTTCCGGGTCGAGCAGCAGGGCGCACTGGCGTGCGGCCTCGCTGAAGACCATGGCCGGGACGTGGTCGTAGGGGTGGTCGTACATGCTGCGGTTGCCGAACGTGCGGGGGCTGAGCAGCGCGGTCAGGGCGTCCGGGGCCAGGTGTGCGGCGTCGAGGACGGCGTTGGCCGGGTCGAGCCGGCGGACCCGGGCCGGGTCGACCGGTGTTCCGTCGGGCAGGGCGGGCAGGGTGAAGGCCGTGGGGACGGTGGTGCCCCGCTGCATGTGGCGCAGTGCGTGGTACTGGTCCGTGGGCGTGCAGTTGATGTCCATGGTGAGCCGGCCCAGGGGGCGGCCGTCGAGTACGAGGTCCATGGCGAAGGCCAGCCGGCGCAGCCGTCCGCCGCGCCGGGCGCGTGCGGTGACCTCGGCGTCCATGCGCAGTTCCCCGGGCCGGTCGGCGCAGCGGAGCGCTTCGGGGCCGGTGATGTCGAGCGTCCAGGAGGTGACCATGAACGTGGTGTCGCGCGGCACGTCCTCGTGGAGGTGCGAGGCGTAGGTGACGGCCTGGCGGCAGCTCTCCAGCACGAGCAGCGCGTCGTGGGAGGCGCGTCCTGGTTCGTGGTCCCGGTAGTGGGCGTGGGAGAGCGGCAGTTGCGCGGCGGCCGTGAAGGTGTCCTCGCCGGTGGCGACGGAGTCGGTGAGGAACACCTCGGACAGGGCCCAGCGGTGGACGAGCGCGCGGGAGACGGTCCGGTCGTAGGCGAGGGTGGCGGTGGGCGTTGCCACGGGGTTTCCTTTCGGTTCAGGGGCGTGGGGAGGAGGGCAGCGGAGCCGCCGTCGGGTGCTGCGGGGCCGGGGTGGTGGCGCGCTCCTTGCGTTCCGCGGCCACGCCGAGGCCGGCGAGGAGGAGTCCGGCGAGGGTGACGAGGGCTCCGGCCCAGTTGAGGGCGGGGTAGCCGAGGCCGGCGGCGATGATCCGGCCGCCGAGGAGGGGGCCCGCGGCGTTGGCGAGGTTGAAGGCGGCGATGTTGGAGGCCGAGGCGAGGGTGGGGGCGCCGTCGGCCTTGGCCATGATCCGCATCTGGAGCGGGGCGATGGTGGCGAATGTGGCCGCGCCGAAGAGGAAGACGGTCACGCAGGTGGCGGCCTTGTCGTGCACCGTGAAGGTGAACGCGCCGAGCACGAGGGTCAGCAGGGCCAGCGCACCGCACATGGCGCTCTTGGGGGCGCGGTCGGAGAGCCGGCCGCTGACGAGGTTGCCGACGAACATGCCGACGCCGAAGAGCACCATGATCAGGGTGACGGCGTCGTCGGTGAAGCCGGTGACCCGGGTGACCATCTCGGCGATGTAGGTGTAGGAGGTCATGACGCCGCCGAAGCCGAGCACCGTGGTGAGCAGGACCAGCAGGACCTGGGGGCGGCGCAGCACGGTCAGTTCGGAACGCAGTCCCGTGCCGGTGGGCGCCGGGGTCCGGGGTACGAGCGCGGCGATGCCCGCCAGGCCCGCGGCGGCGAACAGCGCGACCATCCAGAACGCCCAGCGCCAGCCGAAGTGCTGGCCGATGAAGGTGCCCGCGGGGACGCCGAGGATCGTGGAGAGGGTGAGCCCGGCGGCGACCATCGACACGGCGCGGCCCTTGCGGTCCTCGGGGACGAGGTCGGCGGCGACGACCATCGCGACGCCGAAGAACGCGCCGTGGGCGAGGGCGGACAGCACCCGGCCCGTCATCAGCAGCCCGTACCCGGGGGCGAGGGCGGAGAGGACCGTGCCGGCGAGGAAGAGCAGCATGAGCCGGATCAGCAGGCTCCGGCGTTCGGTGCGGGCGCACAGCACGGTGAGGCCGGGGGCGCCGACGACGACGCCGAGGGCGTACCCGGACACCAGGAGTCCCGCGGTGGGGACGGAGACGGAGAGGTCGGCTCCGATGTCGGGGAGGATCCCCGCGATGATGAACTCGGCGACGCCGATGGCGAAGCCGCTGAGGGACAGGGCGATGACGGCTATGGGCACGGGTGTGCTCCCGGGTCGGGCTCGGGCGGAACGGTGGGGTGGGCGGGGGGCGCGGCCTAGAGGTCGCCGGGGAGGTCGCGGTCGCCGGCGATCGCCCGCATGTGCCAGTACGGGTAGGGGGCGGGGCGTTCGCTCGCCGCGTCCAGGCGCTTTCGTTCCTCGGTGGTGAGCTCCCATTCGACGGCGGCGAGGTTGTCCTGGAGCTGGGCGGGGCGGCTGGCGCCGAACACCACGGACGTCACGCCGGGCTTGCTCAGCACCCAGTTGAGGGCGACCTGGGCGATGGAGACGCCGCGTTCGCGGGCGATGACGTCGAGCACCTCGACAACGTCGTAGGCCTGCTCCCGGTCGGTGAGCGGCGCGATGGAGGCGGGGCCCTCGTGGGCCAGCCGGAACTCCCGGGAGACCTCCTGTCCGCGCCGGTACTTGCCGGTGAAGAAGCCGCCGGCCAGCGGACTCCAGACGGTGATGCCCACGCCCTGGTCGGCGGCGGCGGGGACGATCTCGTGCTCCAGCTCGCGGGCTCCGAGGTTGTAGTAGCCCTGGTAGGCGGCGAAGCGGACGAGGTTGCGGTGGTCGGAGACGTCCAGCGCCTTCATCAGCTGCCAGCCGGGGAAGTTCGAGCAGCCGGTGTAGCGCAGCTTTCCGGCGCGCACGAGGTCGTCGAGGGCGGTGAGGGTCTCCTCCAGGGAGGTGCGCGGGTCCGTGCCGTGGAGGTAGAGCACGTCGATGTGGTCGGTGCCGAGGCGGCGCAGGCTGGCTTCGACGGCGCGCACCAGGTGGTGGCGGGAGGAGCCGGCCGCGTTGACGTCGGCGGGGTCGGTGCGGAAGCGGGCCTTCGTGGCGATGACGGCCTTGTCGCGGCGGCCCTTCAGTGCGAGGCCGAGCAGTTCCTCGCACTCGCCGTCGCGGTAGACGTCGGCGGTGTCGAAGAAGTTGACGCCCGCGTCCTGGCAGGCGTGGACCAGGCGTACGGCGTCGTCGCCCGCGTTGACTCCGAACTGGGACCAGTTCGCGCCGGGCAGCCCGCCGAAGGCGCCGGGGGTGCCGAGGGTGGCGGCCCCGAAGGACAGCTCGGAGACCTGGAGGCCGGTCCGGCCGAGGTAGCGGTAGCGCATGGGGAGGTCACGTCCTCACGTGGTGGTGGATCGGTGGATCGGTGGATCGGTGGATCGAGGGGGGGCGGGGTGCGTCAGGCGTCGGCGTACGGGTGCAGCAGGACGGCGCAGCCGACCGAGCCGTCCGGGCCGACCGAGGTGACGAGCGCGGCCCGTTCGCGGCGGGTGTCGAGGTGCGGGTCGTGCCAGCGGGCGATCACGGCCGCCGTCTGGAGGGCGGCGCTCGCGCCGTGGGTCTCGCCGAGGACCTCCCGTACGCACAGCAGGTGCCGGCCCCCGGTGGCGTCGGGGCCGTCCAGGGCCGCGCGGAGGGCGCGCCGCTCCACGGCGGCCCAGCCCCGCCGGCCGGCCGCGCCGGGTGCGACGACGGCGACGTCGGCGGCCGCGACCCCGCTGCGGGCGAGGGCGTCCCGTACGCAGGCGGTGAGGCGACTGGCGGCGGCGAGGGGGCCGCCCGCGGCGAAGCCGGTGGTGACGGCCATGAGGAGGGCGAGGGGGCGCTCGCCTGCGGCCCCGTCCGGGAGGGGCCGCAGGGCGAACACCGCGGCGCCCTCGCCGAGCGCGGTCCCGGGTGCGAGCGCTCCGGTCCGGTGCCACGCCCAGGCGCCGTGGGGTGACAGTTCCTCCACGCCGCCGCTCAGCATCCGGCGGGCGTGGCCGCCCGCGAGGGCGTTGCGGGCGAAGCGCAGCGCGTGCAGGAAGGCCAGCGGGCCGCCGGAGACGGTGGCGTTCGCGTCGGTGAGCCCGTGGCGGATGGCGGTGCGTCCCGCCACCGAGTTCATCAGGGTGCCCGGGAAGGCCGACGGGTTCACCATGTAGGGGCGTTCCCGGACGAAGGTGTCCCGGTTGAAGCGGCCGATGCCGCCGCTGCTGCCGACCGCGGTGCCGAGGACCAGGCCGGTTCCGGAGCGGTCGGGGAGCGGTTCGAGTGCGAGGGTCGCGGCGGCCATGCCCAGTTGTTCGGCACGGGTGAGCCGGCTCAGGCCCTTGGTGCCGAGGAGGTCGCCGGCCTCGAAGTCCGCCGGACGCAGGGTGAGCGGCGGGTAGTCCTCCGCGTCGTGGGCGGCGGGTAACCGTCCGCCGGCCGCCGCGCCGTGCCGCAGGGCGTCGGCGAGGGGGCGCAGTCCCGGGCCGGCCGCGCTGATCACGCCGGCGGTGTCCAGGGCCAGGGGGGCCACCGTCCGCGCCGTGGCGGCCGGAGGCCGCCGGTCTTCCACGATGCTCATCCGGTGAACTCCCCGAAGATCGTCACGGCGTTGTTCCCGCCGAAGGCGAAGCCGTGGTTCTGTACGATGCGCGGCCGGGCGTCCCGGCCCCGTCCCGGTACGCAGTCGAGTCCCGGGCCCAGTGCCGGATCCACCTCGCGGAGGGTGGCGCTCGGCGGGAGGAACCCTTCGGACAGGGCGGCGCAGCACAGCAGGGCCCCGAAGCCGGCCGCCGCTCCCATGGTGTGTCCGAGCATGGACTTGACGGAGCTGATCGGCGGCGGGCCGTCGGTGAACACCTCGCGCACGGCGGCCGTCTCCGTGGAGTCGTTCGCCCTGGTGCCGGTGCCGTGGGCGCAGATGTAGTCGACGTCGCCGGGCTTGACGCCGGCGTTGTGGTGGGCGCGCCGGATGCACTCGGCGATGGACGCGGCGTCGGGGTTGGTCATGTGGGCGGCGTCGCAGGTCATGCCGTACCCGAGGACCTCCGCGTAGATCCGGGCGCCGCGCGCCAGGGCCGTTTCGAGGGGTTCCAGCAGGAGGGCCGCACCGCCTTCCGCGGTGACGATGCCGTCGCGGTGCCGGTCGAAGGGGCGGGGGACGTCCTCGGCGAGGGCTCCGAGGCGGTGGAACCCGGCGTGGGTGGCCCGGTTGGAGGCGTCGGCCCCGCCGCACAGGGCGGCGTCGGCCTCTCCGGTGCGGACCAGGTCGTAGCCGTAGCCGATGGCGTAGTTGCCCGCGGCGCAGGCGGTGCCGAGGGTGACGGACTCGCCGCTCAGGCCGAGTTCGGCGCTGACGGCGGCGGCGATCCGGCCGGCGTCGGCGCGGCCGGCGAGCCGCGGGTCGAGCGCGGCGAGGCCGTCGTCGACCCATTGCCGGGTCAGTCCTTCGAGTTCGAGGGATTCGCCGTTGGTGGTCCCGAAGCAGCTCGCCGTGTTCCCGGCCGCCAGTGCGGCCGGGTCCACCGCCGCGTCGGTGACCGCCATCCGCGCGGCGGCGGCGGCGAAGCGGCCGCTGCGGCCCCAGCGGGCGGGGTCGGTTCCCCGCAGGTGCACCTCCGGGTGGAAGCCGCGCACCTCACCGGCGAGGACCCGCTCGAAGCCGGTTCCGTCGAACTGTGCGATCGGGCCGATGCCGCTGCGTCCGGCCCGGACCGCCGCGGTGAGCGCCCGGGCACCGAGCCCGAGACTGCTCACCGCGCCGAGTCCGGTGACGACGACCCTGCGCCCGGTGGCGGAGGACTCGTCAGACACCCAGCGCCTCCGGGGTGCTGTGCTTGGCGACGAGTCGGTAGGCGCTGGGGAGTTCGTCGAGCTCGACGAGGTCCTCCTTCGGGATCCGGATGCCGAGGTCGCGCTCGAACCGCGAGTAGATCTCGATGATCAGCAGCGAGTCCGCGTCGAAGTCGTCGGCGAAGCTGCTCTCGTCGGTCAGGGCGTCCGGGTCCGCTTCGAGCACGTCCGCCACGATGGCCCGGACCTGTGCGCGGCGGTCCTCGGATATCGCCGTGTCGTTCATCTGACTGCCCTTCGGTTCGCTGGTGTGGGAGGTCGCGGCCGGGAGTTCTGCACGTCTCCGGTGCGGCCTGAACCAGCCAATCCCAGGCCTGGAGGCAGCGGCAAGCACTCCGAAAGTGACATAGGGGGGTGCCTCCGCCAGGGTGCGGGCCGTATGCCGATGGGGGTGTTCCGGACCGGCCGCGGGGGTTTCCGGCCGGTTTTGCCCGCGCTTTCATCGGCGCGCCCGAGCGTTCCGGACGTGAAGACGATTCCGTGTTGCGGAGGTGGTGCGGGGATGAGACCGACCGAGCCGGTGGGCATCGTGACGGCCGGGCTGTGGCTGCCGGAGGGGCGCTCCAGTGCCTCGGACGCGGTCGCCGCGGGGCGGTTGCGCAGGCGGGACGCGGAGGCCCTGGGGCATGAGAGCGTGCCGGACGCGGGGGACGTCGCCCCGCCCGACGCGGCGGTGCTCGCGGCCCGCGGGGTGCTGGACGGGGCGGGTGTGGACGCGGGTGAGCTGGACGTGCTGGCGCACGCGTGGATGTACTACCAGGGGCACGACCTGTGGTCGCCGGCCCACTACGTCGCCCGTCGGCTCGACGCCCTGCGGGCGCTGCCGGTGGGCGTCCAGCAGGTGTGCAACGGCGGTGCCGCCGCCATCGGGCTGGTGATGGCGTGGCTGGCCTCGCCCGACCCGTCCCCTTCCGCCCGGCCGCGCCTGGGCCTGGTGACGACCGGTGACCGGTTCGCCGGGCCGGGCTTCGACCGCTGGGCGGGTGACTTCGGGGTGGCGTACGGCGACGCGGGTACGGCCGTGCTGCTGCGCCGGCCCGCCGCGGACGGTGACGTGCTGCTGCTGCGGTCGGTCGCGACGGTCGCGGATCCCCTGCTGGAGGAGATGCACCGCGGCGCGGACCCCTTCTCGCCGGTCGCCCGCGGGCACCGCGACCGGGTCGACATGCGCGCGACCAAGCGGGCCTACCTCAGCGCCCACGGAATGCTGCCGTTCACCACGTCCAACCGGCGGGCCGTCCGCACGGTCGTCGCGCAGGCGCTGGCCGACGGCGGCATGGACGGGCGGGACCCGCGCCTGACGCACGTCGTGCTGCCCCGGTTCGGCGCCAAGACACTGGCCGAGTCGTGGCTCCCGGTCCTCGGGGAGCTGGTGGGCGGGGCGCGGCTGCTCGACCCCGGCCGGGAGACCGGGCACCTGGGCGCCGGTGACGCGGTCGCCGGGATCGCCGAGCTGACGGCCCGGGGGCTGCCCGCGCCCGGGACCGCCGCCCTCGTCTTCAGCGCGGGGGCCGGCTTCACCTGGTCGTGCCTGCTGGTGGAGTCCCCGGCGCGATGACCTTCGCGCCGTTCACGAGGCCGGGCGGGCGCCCGGTTTCCCGGAAGGAGAGCAACACATGTCACGTTCCGTCTTCGTCACCGGAGGCAACAGGGGGATCGGTCTGGCCGTGGCGCGGGCCCTGGCCGCCGACGGGGACCGGGTGGCGGTCGGCCACCGGTCCGGGACCCCGCCGGAGGGGTTCCTGGGGGTGAACTGCGACGTGACCGACGAGGCCTCGGTCAGGTCCGCGTTCGCGGCCGTCGCGGAGCAGCAGGGTCCGGTGGAGGTGCTGGTGGCCAATGCGGGGATCACCCGGGACACCCTGCTGCTGCGCATGGAGGACGACGCGTTCGACGAGGTGGTGGAGACGAACCTGAAGGGCGTGTTCCGTACGGTGCGGGCCGCGGCGGGCGGGATGCTCGCCGCCCGCCGGGGCCGGATCGTCCTGGTGTCGTCGGCGCTGGGGTTCCTGGGCTCCCCCGGGCAGACCAACTACGCGGCGACGAAGACCGGTCTGCTGGGCTTCGCCCGCTCGCTCGCCTGGGAGCTGGGGCCGCGCGGCATCACGGTGAACCTGGTGGCGCCGGGGATCATCGACACGGACATGACGAGCGGGCTGACCGAGCGGCGGATGAAGGAGTGCATGGCGATGACCCCGCTGCGCCGGCCGGGTACGCCGGAGGAGGTCGCTGCGGCGGTCCGGTTCCTCGCGTCGGAGCAGGCCGGGTACGTGACCGGTGCGGTGCTGCCCGTGGGCGGCGGCATCGGCATGGGCATCTGAGCCGTTCCGGCGGCGGCCGACCGGGCCGCCGCCGGAACGCACCCGGGGCAATCCCGGAGCGCACCCGGAGCGATCCCGGAACGCGCCCGGCCGGAGTCACCGCAGAGCGGTTTCCGGCAGGGCGCGCGGGCCCCTGAGGACGGCGTCCCGCAGCTGCCGGGTGTCGCGCAGGCCCCGGGGGGCGGTCACGGGAGGGGCGATCAGGCCGCGCTCCACCGCCTTGTTGGCCGCCTCCACGCGCGAGCCCGCGTCCAGCTTGTCGAAGATGTTGCGCATGTGGCGTTTCACGGTCCCCTCCGCGATGTCGAGCCGGCGTGCGATGCGGTAGTTGCTCAGTCCGCCGGCGGCGAGCTCCACGACCTGCGTCTCGCGGACCGAGAGCGGTGCGACGTCCGCGGGCGCGGGGGCGGCCAGGCTCCGGGCGGAGAGCGAGATGGTGACCCGGCCGCCGCCGGAGCAGACGTCGCGCACGGTGCCGGCCAGCGACTGGTGGCTCACGGTCTTGTGCAGGAACCCCCGGATGCCGAGCGGCAGCAGCGCCTGGACCAGCCCTGGGTCGTCGTGCATGGTCAGCACCAGGATCTGGGTCTCCGGCGCGGCCCGGCGCAGGTGCCGGACGGTGGCGGCCGGGTCGTGGTTGCCGGGCATCTCGATGTCCAGGAGGAGTACGCGGGGGCGGAGTTCGGCGGCGAGGCGCACGGTCTCGGCGGCGTCCCCGGCCACCCCGACCACCTCGAAGTCCTCCTCGGTTTCGAGGAGTTCGGCCAGGGCGTCGCGGAGCAGGGTGTGGTCGTCGGCCATCAGGATGCGAATGGTTTCCATGTCTCCCCCGAGTACGGTCCGTGGCCGTCGGCCAGCGGCACCCACAGCAGCAGCCGGGTGCCCCTGCGCGGTGCGCTGAGGAGCAGGCTGCGCCCGCCGAGCCGTGCCACCCGCTCGCGCATGGCGGTGAGTCCGCCCCGGTGGCCGCCGGGGGCGTCGCGGTGGAAGCCCCGGCCGTCGTCGGCGGCCCGGAGCGTGATGCGGTGGCCGGAGATCCGTACGCCGACGGTGAGGTTGCGCGGGTCGGCGTGGCCGAAGGAGTTGCGCAGGAACTCGCCGACGACGAGGACGAGTTCACGGCGGTGGGCGGGCGGTACCCGTGACTCGTCGCCCTCCACCGTCAACCGGACGGGGAGTCCGGCCAGGTTGAGCCGGTCCACCTGGCGGCGCAGCGCCTCCTCCAGGCCCTCGGACGCGGCGGCGGCGCCGATGTCGCGCAGTCCGGCGGCCAGGCCCCGGGTCTGGGCCGCGGCCTCCCGCAGGGCGTCGTGGACGGCCGCGAGGTGCCGTTCGGCGGCCGGGTCCGCTTTCGCGGTACGGGTCTTGACCCGGTACAGCTCCAGGTGGCGCAGGGCCAGGGCGAGGCTTGCGCCGAGGTGGTCGTGGACGTCGCGGGCCAGGCTGCCGCAGCAGTCGTCGGCGGGAGCCGGCCGGTGTGCCCGCGGCGCCCCGGGCCTTAAGCGGCCCGGCGGCGCGTCGAGTTCGCCGCGCCGGCCGGTCACAGAGACGTTTCCCACGCAAACCTCCCCCAGTCGGGCGTCCTGCCGGCCTGCCGACCGTCGACGGCTACCGGTGTCCACCCGCGTGTTCATCTCAGCTAACGCTCCGACCGTAGGTGCGGCCCCGAGGGCTGTCAACTACGATTGGCCGCCGTCACCTTGACGGTTCACGCTGGCGTACGGGAAGGAGCGTTGATGCCCTCTTTGGCAGACAAGGTCGACAAGCTCTTCAGGACCATCCGCACCAACGGCCGGGAGTACACGTACGACGAGGTCGCCCGCGGATGCAGCGGGCTGAGCGGCGGCACGTTCTCCAAGACGTACGTCTGGCAGCTGCGCACCGGGCAGCGCGACAACCCCACCAAGCGGCACCTGGAGGCGCTGGCGGCGTTCTTCCGCGTGCCCGCCGCGTACTTCTTCGACGACGACACCGCCGAGCGGGTCGACGCCCAGCTCGCCCTGGCCTCGGCGATGGGCAACGCCGAGGTCCGTGACATCGCGCTGCGGGCGATGAGCATGGACGACTCCGGGCGCAAGCACCTGGCGCGCATCATCCGCGAGGTCAGCCTGCTGCACTCGGCGGCCTCGCGCGGGCAGTCCGGCCGGGCCGGCACGGCGGGCGGCCAGCCCGACGACAGCGCGGCCGGCGCAGCCGGCGGCGCGGCGGGGGCCGGTGAGTAGAGCGCCCATGCGACTCCCACAGCGGATCCGGCGCCGGGGCGGCTTACGGGCGCTGCGCCGCGAGGGGCGGCAGCGGCTGGCCGACTTCGGGCTGCCCGGGTCCTACGACCTCATGACCCTGTGCGACCACCTCAGCGGCTGCCGGGGACGGCCCATCCACCTGCTGCCCATGCCCCTGGGCACCTCGGGCCCGTGCGGGCTGTGGCTGGCCTTCTCGGACGCCGACTACGTGGTCTACGAGCAGCACACCAGCCGGCACCACCAGGAGCACATCATCGCCCACGAGCTCGCGCACATGGTGTGCGGCCACCGCAGCGGCACCGGCGACCCGTCCGCCGTCGCCGCGCTCTTCCCGGACCTCGACCCCTCGCTCGTGCAGGACCTGCTGTGCCGGGACACGTACACCGACAGCCAGGAACGGGAGGCCGAGGTGATGGCGTTCCTCCTCGGCGAGGGACTGCGCTCGCGGCCCGGCACGGCCGCCGCCGAGGCGGACGGGGTGCTCGGCCGGATCCAGGGTTCCCTCGACTGGCGCCGCCGGGGCCGGACATGAACAGCCTCCGCTACCCGCTGGGCGCGCTGGTCTGCTGGTTCGCCTTCGCCCGCACCCTGCCGCCGGTCCTGCGGCGCGGCCGGGAGCCGGCGCTCGTCGCCCTGTGCGCGTCCTTCGGCTGCCAGGGCATGTACCTCGCCATGTCCACGCCCGCCCACCTCACCGGGAAGCTCTTCGGCACGGTCACCTGGTACAACGTGTCCGTCCAGATGTGGATCATCGCGGCGATCGCCTGCCAGCAGGTGCTGCTCATCCACTGGCTGCACCCGAGGGCGGAGGCCCGCGCCCGCGCGCGCCGCCGGCTGGCCCTGCTGGCCTGCGTACCGGCCGCCATGGCCGTCCTCTTCGAGCTGGCCGTGCTGCACGGCCACCCCCGGAACACGTTCGCGCACCCGCGCGAGCAGCCGTACTTCGTGGCCTACCAGGTCGTCTACCTCACGGCCTTCACCATCGGCAAGGCCGTGGTGGCGAAGGCCTGCCGGTTCTACGCCCGGCTGACCGAGGACGTCTGGCTCCGGCGCGGGCTGCGGACCGCGGCGGCCGGAGCCTGCCTCGACCTCGTCTACTCCCTGGGCCGGTTCGCGGACATCTTCCTCGTGCACCACGGCTGGGACCCGGCCGCCGCCGCGGGCTTCATCCGCACCTGCCTGACGGTGGGTCTGACCCTGAACACCATCGGGTGGACGGCCCCGCTGTGGGGACCGCGCCTGGAGGCGGTACGGGCCTGGTGGGCGGACTACCGGCGGTTCCGCCTGCTGCGCCCGCTCTGGTACGCCCTCTACCGGGCCCACCCCGAGACCTCCCTGCAGCCCGCTCCCCGCAGCGACCTGTTCGCCCTGTGGGACCTGCGGTTCCGCCTGCACCGGCGGGTGATCGAGATCCGGGACGGCTGCCTGGCCCTGGGCGGGCGGGTCTCCCCGGACCTGGGGCCCGCCCCGGGCCCCGACGGGACCGTCGAGGAGCGGGCCCGCTGGGAGGCCGCGCGGATCGCCGCCGCCCTCGCGGCACGGACCGGGGAGGACCGGGCGCAGGACCTCGCGGCCGGGGCGGCGGTGGGCCCGGACGACCTGGACTTCTCCGCCGACGTGCGGTGGCTCGTCCAGGTGTCCCGGGCCTTCGCCCTCACCCGCCCCGCCCGGCCGGAGCCCGGCGTCGTATCGGCGGCCCCCTGACCGTCCTCAGCCGGCGAACGGCACGGGGGCCAGGCCCCGGCCCGCGCCGGGCACGACGAACACGCTGCCCGCGAGCGGTTCGTCGTACTCGGGCGCGCGCCGGGCCGTGGTGACGTAGAGGTCGGTCAGCCCGGTCCCGCCGAAGCCGCACGCCGTGGTCAGCGCGGCGGGGAACCGGATCTCGCGGTCGAGCGCGCCCCCGGGCGTGTAGCGGCGGACCGCGCCGCCGCGGAAGAGGGCCACCCACACCCCGCCGTCGGCGTCGACGCACAGGCCGTCGGGCACCCCGGCCGTGCCGGTCAGCTCGACGAACGGACGCGGGCCGGAGGCCTCCCCCGCGGCCGGGTCGTAGTCGAGCACGTCGATGCGGCACGTCGGGGTGTCGACGAAGTACATCCGCCCGCCGTCCGGGCTCCAGGCGATGCCGTTGCTCAGCCGGGTGCCCGACAGCGCGCGGTGCGTGTCGCCCCCGGGGGACACCCGGCCCAGCCAGCCGGGGGCGGAGGGGCCCGCGATGGTGCCGACCCAGAGGCGGCCCCGCGCGTCGACGCCCGCGTCGTTGCCCCGTACGCCCTCGGCCGACCAGTCGGCGAGCGGACGCAGCGTCCCGTCGGGATCGCGCACCGCCACGCCGTCGCGCATGCTGAGCACCAGCCCGCCGCCGGCCCGGGGCTTGGCGGCGGCGACGGGCTGGTCGAACCGCAGGACCGTCCCGGTCCCGTCCGAGGGACGCAGCCGGTGCACCTCGCAGCGGTTCATGTCGACCCACAGCAGGGTTCCGTCGGCCGGGTCCCAGGTCGGGCACTCGGCGAAGGCCGCCACCGCGCGCAGCGCCACCTCCACTCCCATCACCGGCCCCCCGCCCAGACGGCCTCGGCCGCGTCGAGCAGGACCGCCGCCCCGTCACCGTCGAGGACGTCGGCGACCGGCAGTCCGAGATGGCGGAGCCGTCGTACGTTGTCCCGGCCGCGGGTGGCGATGCCCGCGACGGGGGCGCCGCCGAGGGCCTCGACCGTGCGGATCTCCGTCTCCAGGTCGGCGAGCGGCAGATGGTCCCAGTGGTAGCGGGAGGCGCGCCGCGGGTCGTGGGCGAAGACGACCGCGTCCGGCTGCGAGCCCTGGAGGATCGCGGAGGCCAGGCCGCCGAACGCCGGGTGCATGACGGACGCCTGGCCCTTGATGATCAGCAGGTCGTGGCGGGCGTCGGCCTGCTGGACCAGGTGCTCGACGAGGCCCGCGGCCTGGAACACCGGTGTCCGGTCGACGATCGCGCCTTCGGTGCATCCGGCGAGCAGGCAGGTCTGGCCGGTTCCCACGTAGCCGGAGTCGGTCCCGCGGGAAAGGGCTTCCCGGTGCATCTGGAGGGCGGTGGTGCGCTTCCCGACGACGCAGTCGCTGCCCGCGACGTGGATCAGTCTGGCGCGCCGCCGGGGGACCCGTCCGGAGTATTTGGGCAGTACGCCGTACGGGCGTCGCACGTCGACGATGCGCTGCCCCTCCGCCAGCATTCCGGCGAGTTCCGTTTCGCGCAGCTGCGCGTGGAGACAGGAGATGACGTGCAGGCCGCCGCGGACGGCGGTGCGTATCTCCTCCCACCACAGGTCCGGCAGGTCGCCCGGATCCCTCGGGGTGTGGAGCAGTTTCCCGCCGGCCGATTCGCCGAAATCGGATTCGGTCAGCGCCACCACCAGTGCCTCGGGGCCGTACTTCATGGCCTCGGCGACGGAGCCGACGACCGGGACGTCGGTCCCCGGCAGCACGGACGCCGAGGTCGGGTGGGGGTGGGAGCGGTCGACGACCGCGACGGGGCGGAGCACCGTACTGTGCCGGATCACCCCCTGGACGGTCTTCCCCTCGGGGTGGGCGAACACCCCGTCGGCGAACAGAACGGCGGGTAAGGGGAGTCGGGTGAATTCCGAAAGAAGATCCATGTCGTCTCCCAACTACCTGGCCCCGGCGGTCATTCCGGTCAAATGCCGCGCCTCCGAGTGGAGTTCGTCACGGAAGGGGTCGCCCAGCGAGGCGACCGTCCCGTCCGGCCGCACGAGAACGGCGCACGGGCGGGCCAGCCCCAGCAGGGAGTGGCCGGTGCCGTCCGCGTCGGGGACCACCGTGACCCGGAGGGCGCCGTGGGCCTTGCGGAAGATGTCGGCCACTCCCCCGACGTCCCTGCGGTGCCTGCCCGTTCCGGGGAAGAGCAGGAGCAGCGGCGCGGGGTCGCCCAGCTCGTCGCGCAGCCAGCGCCCGCTCCGGGCGTCGAGCGGTACGTCCGGCAGCCGCATCCCGGTCCGCAGGTGGCCGGCCTGCCGCCGCGGGCCCGGATGGGCGAACGACAGCTGGGCCTGGCGCGGTACGACGACGCGGTTCAGGAGCCCGCTGCGTCCGGCGGCGCCCAGGGCCGCGTCCCGGGCGCGGGCGCGCCAGCCGCCCATCGTCCACATCCGGGTCTGCAGGTCGGTGTCGCCGACCACGGCCCGGGCGACCGTGAGCCGCTCCTCCTCCCAGCGCGCCAGCTCCTCCTCGCCCCACCGGCCCTCGCACACCCCCGCGAGGCGCCAGGCCAGCGAAGCGGCGTCCTCGATACCGGTGTTCAGCCCCTGGCCGCCCGCCGGGCTGTGGATGTGCGCGGCGTCGCCCGCCAGCAGCACCCGGCCGGAGCGCAGCCGGTCGGCGACCTTGCGGTGCACCCGGAACACACCGGTGCGCTGCTCGCCGAGGAGCTCGATCGGTACCGGGCAGCGCTCCGAGGCCGCGCGCTGCACGGCCTCCCGGGGGTCGTCCACCGCCAGGTCGGGAGCCGCGCTGACGAACGTCCGGTACATGCCGCCCGGCAGCCCCACCACCACCAGCACGCCGGCGGCCGACATGAAGTAGTGGACCTCGTCGTGGGCCAGCGGGGTGCGGACCGGGCCGTCCGTGAGCAGGAACTGCTGCGGGTAGGAGCTGCCCCGGAAGGGCACGCCGAGGACCTCGCGGACCCTGCTGTGCGCGCCGTCGCAGCCCACGAGCCAGCCGAAGCGTTCCGTCACCCGGCCCTGCGCCGTCTCCAGTCCGGCGCTCACCCCGGTGGCGTCCTGGGTGAAGGAGGTCAGGGAGGTCCCGAACTCGATCGTCCCGCCCAGCTCCCGGAAGACGTCCCGCAGGACCGCCTCCGTCTCCTGCTGCGGGATCGACAGGGCGTACGGGTAGCGGGTGCGGCGCATCCCGCCGAACGCCAGCCGGGCCACCCGCTCGCCCTGCGAGTGGTAGTTCTGGGCCCGCAGCACCACACCGCGGCGGTGCAGTTCGTCCGCGGCGCCGAACCGGGCCAGGGCCTCGATGCCCCGGGGCCACAGGGCGATCGCCTTGGAATGGGGGTTGGGGCGCTCGGAGCGGTCGACGACGCGCACCGGCACTCCGCGCCGGAGGAGTTCGATCCCCGTCACCAGCCCCACCGGGCCGGCTCCGACGACGAGCACCTGCGGTGATTCGTTCATGGTCCCACCTTCCTACGGATGTCTCTTTAGGCGCAGGCGTGCGCCTCTTGCGGGGCAGAACCGCCGGTCACGGCCCGCGCGCGTGCTTGTATTCCAGCCCTCGGACGGCGATGCGCACGGTGTCGCCGGCGGACTGACGGAGGTGCTGGCAGCAGTGGCCGGCCAGATCAGCTTCTCGGTGCTCGGGGCTCTCGGGGTCTCCGCGGGCACCACCCCCCACACCCTGCGCGGGCCGATGGTGAACAAGGTGATGGCCCTGCTCCTGCTGCGGGCGGGCCGGGTGGTGGAGACCGACACCTTCGTCGACGAGCTGTGGGAGGAGCGGCCGCCGCGCTGGGCGCTGAGCACCCTGCGCACGCACGTCTACCACCTGCGCCGCCAGCTCGACGAGGTCCTCGGGGCCCCCTCGCAGCGGCTGCTGCGCACCGGCCGGTCCGGCTACCTGCTGGACATCGACCCGGAGCAGCTGGACGCGACCCGGTTCACGCGGCTCTTGCGGGAGGGCGAGCGGCTGCTCGCCGCGGACCGGGTGGACGAGGCGGTGGCCGCCTGCGGTGCGGGGCTGGCGCTGTGGCGGGGCCGCGCCCTGGCCACGGTCCGCCCGGGGCGGGTGCTGGCCGGTCACGCGCAGTACCTGGAGGAGCTGCGCGTACGGGCCCATCAGGTGCGGGTCGAGGCGGAGATGCGCCGGGGCCGTCACACCCACCTCGTGCCCGAGCTGCGCGACCTGGTCGCCGCGCACCCCTTCAACGAGTGGTTCCACCACTCGCTGATCGAGTCCCTGCGGGAGTCGGGCCGCCGTGGTGAGGCGCTGAGCGCCTTCGAGGAGCTCCGGACCATGCTGCGGGACGAGCTGGGGCTCGAACCCGCCGACGGTCCGGCGTGGAGCGTGCTCGCGTGACCGGGTCGTGCGCCTGCCGCGCCCGCCGCGCCTGCCGGACATGGGCCTCCTCCGCCGTCGTCCTCCGCCTGGAGTCCCGATCATGGGGCGCCGCCATGAAAGCCGGATAAAAGCGTGGCGAGCACGGGGACCCGGGTCCTCGCGGTGCGTCCCGCGCGGGGGGTGGTCGCCGTCCTGCGCCTGCCGGGCGCGCGCGGGGACGCCGAAGGGGAGGGCCTGCACCCCGAGGAGCGGGCCCTGATGCGGGGCGTGCCGCCGGCCCGCCACCGGGACTTCGCGGCGGGGCGCGCCGCGGCCGCCGACGCCCTGCGGCTGCTGGGCCGGGCGGGGCCGGTGCTGCGCGAGGGCCGGCGCCCCCGGTTCCCGGCGGGGACACGGGGGTCCATCAGCCACTGCCGGGGTGCGGCCGCCGCGTGTCTGGCGGCCACCCGGCCGGACGTGTCCGCGGTGGGGGTGGACGTCGAACGCGTCGGCCGCCTCTCGCAGGAGGCGGCCGGACTCGTCTGCACACCGGCGGAGCTGGCCCTGGTCAGGGGCGGCGCGGCGGGCGCACGGCTCCTGACGGTGCTGTTCTCGGCGAAGGAGGCCTTCTACAAGGCGGCCACCGCCCTGGACCTGCCCCGGGAGCCGGTCTTCCAGGACCTGGAGGTCCTCCCGGACGCCGGGAACGGGAACGGGCTGCGCCTGGCCCCCGCCCCCGGGCTGCTCCCGGGCGGGTGCACCGTCCGGGGGCAGGTCCGCCACGAGGGCCCGTACGTGTGGACGACGGTGCTGCTCCGCGCCGGCGACGGCCCGCGGTGAGCCGCCGCCGGTCAGGGGCTCAGGCGGACTTCCCGGCCGCCTTGTCGTCCTGGGGCTGCGCCTCGGCGGGCGGCTCCGGCACGGGCGGGGTGCGGACCACGAGCGCGACCAGCACGGTCAGGGCTCCGAGTACGGCACCGACGCCGAATCCCCACCGGACGCCCGTGGCCAGGGCGCCGGTGGCGTCGGCGCCGTCGGCCGCGGCCGAGGCGGCGTGTCCCGTCATCACGCTGATGACCAGTGCGGTTCCGGCGGCGGCCGCGACCTGCTGGAGCGAGCCCAGGATGGCGGAGCCGTGCGGGTAGAGGTGCGGCGGCAGCACGGACAGGCCCGAGGTGAAGACGGGCGTGAACACGAACGCCATGCCGGCGCTCAGGGCCACGTGGAGGGCGAGCACCAGCCACGGGGAGGTGCCCTCGCCCGTGAGGGCGAACAGCGCGAGGCAGACCGCCGTGACCACGGCTCCGGGCACGACCAGGCGCGGGGCGCCGACCCGGTCGTAGAGCTTGCCGACCTGCGGTCCGAGCAGGCCCATGGTCAGGCCGCCGGGGATGAGCAGCAGGCCGGTCTGCAGCGAGGTGAGGCCGCACACCTCCTGGAGGTACATCGGCAGCAGGATGAAGGCGCCCATGAGGCCCATGAAGGACAGGCACATCAGGGCGAGCGCCACGGAGAAGTGCCGGAAGGTCAGGGCGCGCAGGTCGAGCAGCGGCGTGGACGAGCGCTGCAGGGCCAACTGCCGCCAGACGAACAGGGCCACCAGTACGGCGCCCACCACGGTCGTGACCTCGGGGGAGACCGGGGCCTGGGAGGCGTCCCCGGCGCCGAGCTCGCTCAGGCCGTAGACCAGTGCGCCGAAGCCCGCCGCGGCCAGCGGGACGGACAGCCAGTCGATCGGGCCGGCCTGCGGCTCGCCGATGTTGACGAGGGTGCGGCGGCCGAAGAGGGCCATGGCCCCCGCGATGGGCAGCACGGCCAGGAACAGCAGGCGCCAGCTGCCCAGCTGGAGCAGCACGCCGGAGACGGCGGGGCCGAGGGCGGGGGCGACGGAGATGACGAGGGTGATGTTGCCCATGACGCGACCCCGGTCCTGCGGGGGCACGAGGGTCATCAGCGTCGTCATGAGCAGCGGCATCATGACGGCGGTGCCGGCGGCCTGGACGACGCGGGCGGCCAGCAGTACGGGGAAGGCGGGCGCGGCGGCGGCCAGGGCCGTGCCGACGAGGAACAGCGCCATGGCCAGGCCGAAGGCGGTCCGGGTCGTCACGCGCTGGAGGAACCAGCCCGTGACGGGGATGACGACGGCCATGGTGAGCATGAAGGCCGTGGAGAGCCACCCGGCGGCGGCCGCGGTGACCTCGAACTCGCGCATGAGCCTCGGGATCGCATTGACCATGATCGTCTCGTTGAGGAAGACGACGAACGTGGACAGCACGAGGACCCGCAGCACGGCGGTGACGCGAGCGGGCGGGTGGGCGGGCGTTGCGGGAGATGCGGGGGGTACGGGCATGGTGCCTTCCGTCGGGTGAGCTTCCTGCGCGCGTGGCCGGACAGGAGGACGGACCTCGGCGCCGGGAAGAACTCATCGGTGTCACCCGATCCTGTCGGCAGCGCGGCCGGGGCTCAAACCATTTTGTCGGTCCGGAAGGGGCAGCGCGTCACTCCGGATGGTTCCGGATGTCCCGGCCGGGCCGGGGGCGCTAGCTTGTCGGCGACCCCGGCCCGGCCGGCGGTCCGTACGACCGTCCGACCGTCCGACCATCCGTCCGTCCGTCCGTCCGTCCGTCCGACCGACCGTCCGACCGAGAGTCCTGGGGGCTGTGATGCCGACGACCGCCGTCCCGCTCGGGGAACCGGAGCGCGAGGTGCTCGCGGCGGTCGGCTGCGGACTGCGGGACGACGAGATCGCCGCCGCCCTCGCGGTCCCCGAGGAGGCCGTGGCCGAGCGGCTCGCCCGGATCCTGGTGAAGCTCGGGCTGCGCGACCGGTCCGCCGCCATCGTGCACGCCTTCGACCTCGGTCTGGCCGTGCCGGGGCACGGTCCCCGGACCCGAACGGCCGGTCCGGTGCCGACCGCCGGGCCCCGGATACGGATCTCCGTGCTCGGGCCGCTGCGCGCGTGGCAGGACGGGCGGCCCGTCCGGCTGGGGCACCTGCGCCAGCAGGCCGTGCTGGCGGCGCTGGCCCTGGGCGCGGGGCGCACGCTCGGCCGGCGGGAGCTGCTGGACGGGGTGTGGGGGGCGGAGCCGCCGGAGGCGAACGTGGTGCCCGTGTACGTCTACCGGCTGCGCAAGGCGCTGCGTGCCGGGAGCGTCCCGGACCCGGTGATCGAACACGGCCCGCGCGGTTACCGGCTGGTCCCGGGCGCGGTCGAGGTGGACGCCGTACGGCTGGAGGAGCTGGCCGGGGAGATCGGGGCGGCGGACCGGGCCGGAGACGCGCAGGAGGCCGTCCGCCTGTGTTCCCGGGCGCTGGACCTGTTCCGCGGGGAGCTCCTGGCCGGGCTGCCGGGGCCGCTCGCCGAGCTGGAGCGGCTGCGGCTCACGGAGCGCCGGCTCGGCATCGCGCAGCGGAAGCTGGAGCACCAGCTGCGGCTGGGCCGGTGCTCCGAGGCGGTGGCCGAGCTGTACGCGCTGTGCGCGGCGCACCCCCTGAACGAGCCGGTGGCGGCGATGCTGATGCGCGCGCTGTACCGCGGGGGCCGGCAGGCCGACGCGCTGGCCGTGTTCGACCGCACGCGCCGGCTGCTGGCCGTGGAGCTGGGTGTTCCGCCGAGCGGGGTGCTGCGGCGGACGCACCGGATGATCCTGTGCGGGGGCCGGGCCTGACCCGCGGGACCCGGCCCGGCCGGCCGCGGGTCAGGCGGCGGCGAAGGCCCGTTCGAGCCTGGGGATCAGGTCCCGGAGGTCCTCCTCGCAGCATCCGGCGCTGTGGCCGCCGTCGCTTGAGTTTGGTGGTGCCGTTCTGGTTCTGGCCGGGTCTCGGCGTGGCGGATCGCCGGCCGGTCCGGCGGCCCCTGTCCGAAATTCCGGGTGACCGGGGCCGGGTGCGGGGCGGGGCCGGCACGGACGCCCGGTGGGCCGGTCAGGGGCCGGTCTCGAACGCGGGGGCCTCCAGGCCGCTCAGGCACTTCGTGTCCGGTGCGGCCGGGTTCTCGAAGAAGGAGACGGTGATCTCCTGGGCGCACTTCGAGGTCGCGAACACCACGTGGGGTTCGTAGGGGACCGTCACGACGTGGGCCCTGCTCAGGGTGCGGGCCACGTACGGGCCGTTGTCCGCGCCGGTCTGGGCGTCGAAGCCGCCGGAGATGGCGAGGGTGGGGATGTCGCCGTTCGTGGTGTCGCGGATCGAATCCGGCGCCGCCGCGACCTTCCACACGTCGCAGTCGGGCCGGAGGGAGTTGAGCTGCGGGGCCTGCTCCTGTACCGAACGGGGGAAGGACGGGAAGGCGTCCTGGCCTCCCTTGAGCGCCTGTTCCGGGGTCTCGAACGGGATCCACTCGCTGCAGAAGACTCCGTAGACGAGCCCGTGTGAGGTGGCCCCGATGGCCTGGGGGGCGAGCCTCCATCCCGCCCACTGCTGCGCGATCCGCTGCGGCTTGCCGTGCGCCAGGTCGTCGAGGGCGCGGGGCACCTGGGTCGCCGTGTGGGTCGCCGAGGTCATCCAGGTCACCAGGGCCCCGCCGTCCAGTACGACCTTCACCGGTTCGGAGCGGCCGGGGACGGTGACGGTGGTGGTGACCGGCTTGGCCTCCAGTTCGCGGACGAGGCGTTCGAAGGTGGCCGGGAGGTTCGGATAGCGGCTGTTGCACGCGGGCTGCTCCGCACAGGCCTTGAACAGGCCGTCGAAGCCCTGCCGGGCGCTGCTCCAGGCCGCGGCCGAACCTCCCCTGGAGGGCGGCAGGATGCCGTCGAGGCCGACCGCCCGGATGCCTTCCGGGTGCAGGCGCATGTACACCAGCGCCAGGTGGGTCCCGTAGGAGATGCCGAAGACGTTCCACTCCTTGAGGCCCAGCGCGGTGCGCAGGTCGGCGAGGTCGGCGGCGCTCTCGATGTCGTTGTACGCGCTGAGGTCGGCCCCGGTCGCGGCCAGCTTGTCGCGGCACGCCTTCGTCGCCTGGACGTGCAGGGTCTCGGTGGACGCCGCGTCGTAGACGAGGCCGACCACGCGCGCGTTGAACTCGTCGACGTTGGGGCAGGTGAGCGCCGGGTCGGCCGAGTAGGTGCCCCGCTGGGACATGAGGATCAGGTCGCGGTCGCGGTTGAGGCCGCCGTCGACCGCCATCTTCGCCTCTCCGACCGCGTCGTCGCCCGGTCCGCCGGCGAGCCAGACGATCGGGTCGGGCTTCGGCTGGGCGGCCTTGGCCGGCACGACCGCCACACCGAGCCTGATGGTGCGGCTGCCGGGCCCGGCCCGGTTCTCGGGCACGGTGAGCGTGCCGCAGCGGGCCCCTTCGATCTCCGGGACGGGGTACTGCGTCTTCGGGCAGGGGCCGGGCTCGTAGGTGGCGTCGCCCGCCTTCCCCGCGGCCGTTCCGACCGGCCCTCCGGTGTCGTCCCGCGCCTGGGCGGGGGCCGCCAGCAGGCCGGTGATGAGGAGCCCGGTCGCGGCGCCGGCCGCGGTGGCGCGGATCCGGCGTGCGGTGCGGCGGCGGGGCGCGCGGTGGGAAGCCATCATGTCCTCCCGGTCACTTCGGGGCGATCGTGAACGGTGCCGGCGCGAGGCCGGCCACGCACGTGGTGTCGGGTGCGGTCGGCCGTGCGAGGAACGAGGCCAGCACCTGCTGGGCGCACTTCGACTGCGGCACCACCCAGTGCCCGATCCCGGGGACCAGCACGGAGGTGGAGCGGGACAGGGTGCGTGAGGCGTCCTTCGCGTAGTTCGCCCCGGTCTTCATGTCGAAGGTTCCGGAGATGACGAGCGCCGGTACCGAGCTGACGGTGGCCACCCGGTGCCGGGCGGCGTTGTCGGCGACGTTCCAGACCTTGCACACGTCGTACTCGAAGGGCAGCTGCGGGACCTGGGCCAGGACCGTTTCCGGCCACCCGGGGAAGGCCTCGCGCCCGGCGGCCGCCACGTCGGGTTCCGAGGTGCCCGGGACCCACTCGGCGCAGGCGACCGACTGGGTCAGGCCGTGCGCCACCAGACCCTTGGGCTGGACCGCGTCCTTGGCGCGGCCCTGCGCGAAGCGCTGCGGGTTGCCCCGGCCCAGCTCCTCCAGGGCTGCCGGAATGTCGACCGGCTTGACGTTGAAGCCGACCATCATGTTCAGCAGGGTGCCTCCGTCGAGGACGACCCCGACGGGGTTCCCGGCGCCCGGCGGACGGGTGTTCAGCTTCAGGGGGTTCGCCTCCAGCTCGGCCACCTGCTCGTCCAGGGTCTTGTCGAGGCCGGGGTAGCGGCTCTTGCAGGCGGGCTGGGCCGCGCAGGCGTCGAAGACGGCGTCGAGGCCTTCCCTGGCGCTGCTCCAGCCCCACGGCAGGATCGTGACCTGCGGGGGGCTGGGCGAGTCGATCGCCAGCGAGCGGATCCCCTCGGGGTGCAGGCGCAGGTAGGTGAGGCCCAGGTTGCTGCCGTACGAGTACCCGTAGACGTTCCACTGCGGGATGCCGAGGGCGGTGCGCAGGTCGGCGAAGTCGGCCGCGTTCTCGGTGCTGTTGTAGGCGCTCAGGTCGGTGCCGTCGGCCGTCAGGCGGTCCCGGCACTCCTTGAACGCCTTCAGCACGAGCTGCTCGGCCTCGGGCGCGTCCCAGCCGAAGGCGACGGTCTTCTCGTTGGCCCGGTCGACCTCCGGGCAGGCGAGGTTCGGATGGTCGTAGAGGTTGCCGCGCTGGGCCATGACGATCAGTTCGCGGTCCTTGTTCAGACCGGAGTCGATCAGGAAGGGGATGTCGTCGAAGGTGTCGGCGCCGGGGCCGCCCGCCATGAACACCAGCGGGTCCGGGGCCGGCTTGGTGGTGACGGGTTTGATGACCGCGACGGCGAGCCTGATGGTCCGGCCCGGGGGGCGGGTCCGGTCCTCGGGGACTTCGAGGTATCCGCACCGTGCCGTGCCCAGCGCCTCGATCGGTTCGGGCGTCCTGGGGCAGGGGCCGGGCACGAACCGGGCGGACGGGGCCGCCGGGCCGGTCCCCGCGGGCTGCGCCGGTGCCCCCGCGGCGCCCTGTGCCGGGCCGGCCGCCGACAGGCAGGCGAGGGCGGCCGCGGCGGCGGCCGCGTGGAGGGTGTGCTTCGTCATACCGGATCCCGCTCCTCGGCCGACATCCCCGAGTTGCCCGCCGGGCGGCGCCCGGCGGTGCGGACGGATCGCACACAACCGACGCTACCGCCCGGTCGGGGCGCCTGCACATCGGTGGCGGGTCACCGGTCCTGGACGCGCCGGAACGGGTGCTCGGCCTCCAGCTGGAAGCCGATCTCCAGCAGTGTGCGTTCGCCGCCGGGGCGGGCGGAGAACATGACGCCGACGGGCAGTCCGTCCGCCGTCGCGGTCGGTGCGGGGAGCGAGAGCGAGGGGGTGCCGACGACGTTGTCGACGGGGGTGAAGGCCACGTACGCGAGGATCCGCGCGATCAGCGTGGCGTAGGGGACGGCCGGGCTGAGGTGGCCGATCGGCGGGGTGGTGTGGGCGAGTACGGGGGTGAGGACGAGGTCGTGGCCGCGGAAGGCGGCCGCGTAGGCCTCCTTGGTGCGCCCCAGACGGCGCAGCACCCCGGGGGTGCGCCGCCAGTTCTCCAGGTACGTCCCGCGCAGTCCGCGGCTGAGGGCGTCCATGCGGTCGCGGTCGAAACCGGTGCCGAGGGTGCGGCCGGTGACGCCCAGGAGGAAGGACAGCATGCCCCAGTAGGTGAGGAAGTCGTCGGTGAAGGAGGGGTCGATGGCCATCTCCACCGGCTCGACGGTGTGCCCGAGTCCGCGGAGCGCGGTCACGGTGGCGTCGACCGCCTGCCGGGTGGCGTCGTCGGACCGTACGCCGCTCGGCGAGTCGGCCAGGAAGCCGATGCGCAGCCGCCGGCCCGTCGGGCCCTCGGCCAGGCCTACCGGCGGCAGCGCGGGGTTGCGCCAGTACGTCTCGGCGGCCGCGAGGAAGGCGGCGGCGTCGCGTACCGAGCGGCTCACGACGCCGTCGCAGATGAGGTCGAGCGGGAGCCGGCGGCTCTGGTCGTTCGGCACGACCCGGCCGCGGGTCGGCTTGAGGCCGACGAGTCCGCAGCAGGCGGCGGGGATCCGGATCGAGCCGCCGCCGTCGTTGGCGTGCGCGAGGGGCACCGCTCCGGCGGCGACCAGCGCGGCCGCCCCGCCCGAGGAGCCGCCGGCGGAGCGGTCCGTGTGCCAGGGGTTGCGGACCGGTTCGGCGTCCTCGTACTCGGTGCTCGGGCTGAAGCCGAACTCGGGCAGCCGGGTCTTGCCCAGGACCGTGACGCCGCTGCTCAGCAACTGCCGGGCGAAGGGCGCGTGCCGCCGGGCCGGGGCGGGGCGGAAGGCGCTGCTGCCGTGGCCGGTGGGGAGCCCCTGGTAGTCGGTGTTGTCCTTGACGAAGGTGGGCACGCCCGCGAAGGCGCCGGTCGCCGCGGGGGTGGGGGCGGGGGTGTCCGCGTACGTCTCGACCGCGTGGAGACGGTCCTCGACCGCCCGGACCCGCTCCCGCGCGTCGCGGGCGGCTTCGGCGGCGGAGACCTCGCCGCGCCGGATCGCCGCGGCGAGGCCCACGGCGTCGTGCTCGCCCAGGGAGTCGTCCCGGAACGCGTGCACCCTGGTCAGGTTGTCGAAAGTGGTCACCGCTGATCAGCCCCCGCCCTGTAAGTGGTCGCCCGCCATCATTCCCTACCAGGAAGTAACACGGGAGGGGTTCAACGGTGTTGGCGCGATCATCCGCCGGGGTCCTCTTCCGGGCCCGCCAGGTACGCGATGCACTCCACGTCGATCTGGTCGGCGAAGGCCATCAGTACGCCGGCCAGGCCGAGGGTGGTCTTCGGGTCGAGCTCGGCCTCGCCCTGGTAGACGGCGTACAGCCACTCCCCCGCGAGGTGCCGCAGCAGGCCGGTGACCTCTTCGGCGGGGATCAGCACCCGGCCGTCCGGCACGCAGACCAGGGGGATGGACGCGTTCACGGCGGCACCTCCCTCGCTCCCCCGCCGGGCGGCGGTCCTCAGCTGCCGGGTTCGGCGGCCGCGATGGCGGCGAGGGCCGAGCCGGGGTCGCTCTCGACCGCGAGGTCGCCCAGGGTGACGACGCCCACCAGTTCCCCGTCCTCCGTCTGCACGGGCAGCCGGCGCAGCGCGCTCCGCCGCATGAGGGCGACCGCCTGGTGCACGTCGTCGCCGGGCCGGACGGTGAGCGGCTCGGCGGTGCAGATGGCCTGCACGGTCGTCTCGGCCGGGTCCCGGTTCTCGGCCATGCCCCGGATGACGAGGTCCCGGTCGGTCAGGATGCCGTGGAGCCGGCCCCCGTCGACGACGAGGACGTCCCCGATGTCCGCGTCCCGCATCACCCGGGCGGCTTCCGCCAGCGAGGTCAGCTTCTCGACGGTCACCGGGTTCGAGGTCATCACCTCGTGGACGCTTCGGGTCATGGGTCCTCCCGCTGCTGGAAGCGGCTCCTGGCGGGCGCCTACCCGCCCCGGCGGGCGGTACGCACACCCCCGCGCGCGGGGGCCCGGTCCGGCCCCGGGCCGACGGCGGCGGGGGACTCCCGGCGGGCGGCCAGGCGGCCGAGCAGGGAGGCGCGGTGGCCGGGGTCGGTCGCGAGGCCGATGGCGGTCCAGGCCATGAGCAGGCCTCCGTCGAGCACCGCGCGGTCGGCCTGGGCGGAGACCCCGTAGCGGGTGAACTCCGGGTTGTGCATGATCGCGTCCCCGCAGTCGTAGCCGATCATCGGGTGGATGGTGGGGACCAGGTGGGAGACGTTGCCCATGTCCGTAGAGCCGCCCCGCAGGGTCGGGTCCAGGTCCTGGACGCGGCGTCCGAGCTCGCGGGCGGCGGCGAGGTAGCCGCGACCCATGGCGAAGTCCTGGCGCAGGTCGGCGTAGCCGTTCCCGACGGTCTCCAGGGCGAGCTCGGCGCCGGTGGCCAGGGCCCCGGCCTCGAAGCAGGCCCGGACGCGGGCCTGGAGCTCGGCGAGCTCCTCGCTGGTGACCGGCAACTACACCGGGCCGCCACCAGTCAGCCGCAGCCACACCCCACACGTCAGGACGCACCCGTCCAGCCGGGGCCGGGCGGCCCGGGCTCCGGCCGGAGGGCCTGAACCGGCGCTGATCCGCCGGACGCCCCTGATCCGCACGCGGTCCGGCCGACGGGGCACGCCGGGCGGCCCGGCGCTCCGCCGACCACCGCCGGGTCGGCCGGGCCCGCCGGGTCGGCCGTGAGCCGCCGGGTCGGCCGTGAGCCGCCGGGCGCCCCCGTGCCCCCGCACGGCGGGCCGACAGGATGGACGGAGCCGTGGACACCGCCGCCGGAGGCCCCGCGCCGCCCGAGCTCGACGCCGTCGACCACGCGGTGCTGCGCATCCTGCACCGCGACCCGCGGGCCGCCTTCGCCGACGTGGCCGACGCGGTCGGGGTGCACGAGCGGACCGTCGCCCGCCGCCTGGAGCGGATGACCTCGACCGGGCACGTCCGCTTCACGGCCGCGCTCGCCCCCGAGTACCAGGGCGAGGGGATCACCGCGGAGCTGGCCGTGCGGTGCGCTCCCGGGCGGGTCCACGAGACCGCCCTGACCCTCGCCCGGCGGCCCGAGACCCGGTCCGTGGAGGTGGCCACGGGCGCCCTGGAGGTGTTCGCCGAGCTGAACGCCCCCGGCCAGGACGCCCTGCTGACCCTGGTCGACTCGGTGATCGGACGGCTGGACGGGGTGGTGGACGTGCACTCCAGCGTGGTGCTGCGGCTGCTGCTGACCGCCGGGGACTGGGCCCCGTACGACGACGAGCCGACCGAGGTGCGCCGGCTGGCCATGGCGGGGCTGGAACTGCCCGCGCCGCTCGCCGTGGACGGTCTGGACCGGCGGCTGGTGGAGCTGCTGGGCCGGGACGCCCGGATGTCGACGACCCGGCTCGCCCGCGAGCTCCAGGTCGGCGAGACCACCGCCCGGCGCCGCCTCGCCCGGCTGATGACCTCGCACATCCTGCACCTGCGGCTGCTGGCGGATCCGGCGGTGCTCGGCTATCCGGTGGAGGCCCGGTTCCGGATCGCGGTGGCGCACCGCCGGCTGGGCGCCGCGGTGCGGCTGCTGGCGGGCGAGCCGGCGGTGCGCCACCTGGTCGTCACCACCGGGGACGCGGGGCTGCTCGGCTACTCCAGCCACCGCGACCTGGCGGACCTGCACGCCTTCTCGTCCCGCGTCTTCGCCCGGCTGGGCGGGACCGCGCGCGTGGAGACCGCCCTGCTGATGCGGACCTACAAGCGGGCCGGGGCCGCGGAGCGCGCCTGACGGGGGCGCCCCCGCGGGTCAGGCGTCCATGGACTCGGCGAGCGAGCGGGGGCGCAGGTCGGTCCAGTGGGTGTCGACGAAGTCCATGCACGCGTCCCGGGTGTCCTCACCGAAGACGGCCGTCCAGCCGCCGGGCACCGGGGCGAAGGAGGGCCACAGCGAGTGCTGGCCCTCGTCGTTCACCAGGACGAGGAAACGGCCTTCGGCGTCGTCGAACGGATTGGTGCTCATGCTGGGTGCCTCCCCGGAACACGCTGATTAGGTTAGGCTCACCTGACTACGATGAGCCTAGACGTTCCCCTTGCCGCTCACAAGGAGACCCCGATGCGCCCCACGGACGCGGTCGACCGCCCTTCGGAGGGCGCCCGGAGCCCCTTCGCCGCCTACGGACTCCCCGGCGCTCCCGGCAGCGGGGAGTTCTGGACGGCCGTGGGCGCGGCGGGCCCGCCCTCGTCGGTGCCCGCCGGCGACGGCGGTGGCGGCGGCTGGACGACCCTGTTCCTGTGGCGCGGCTCCCCGGCGGACGTGGTCTTCGAGAGCTGGTCGGACCCCGTGCCGCTGCACCGGTGGGCCGGCACGGACTGCTGGTACGCCGAGGTGCCGATGCCCGAACGGCTGCGCGTGACCTACTGGTTCCGCGCGGACGGCGCCGCGTACGCCGACCCCTTCAACCCGGCCGGTGCGGGCGGCGACCGGTCCGTCGCCGCGACCCCGGACGCCCCCGCCCAGCCGTACTGGCCCGACCTCGGCCCGGACCCCGTGCTGCCCCTGCCCGCCGCCCGGATCCGCTGGGACGGCGGGGTGACCGGGAGGCGGCGCACCGTACGCCTCCATCCGGTGGGCGGCGGCGGGCCGTTGGTGCTGCTGCTCGACGGGGACGACTGGCTGTACCTGCACCCGGCGGCGACCGCCTTCGAGGCGGCCGTGGCCGCCGGCGCGGTGCCCCCCGTCACCCTCGTCTTCCTGCCCGCCGGGGACCGGGAGACCGAGTTCGCGTGCGGTCCGCGGCTGTGGGAGGCGGTCCGGGACGGGCTGCTCCCGCTGGTGGCGGCGTCCGGGGTGCCCGCGGACCCGGACCGGCTGGTGGTCGCGGGCCAGAGCCTCGGCGGGCTCAGCGCGGTGTACGCGGCGCTGGAGTTCCCGGAGCTGGTGTCCCGCGTGGCCTGCCAGTCGGGGTCCTTCTGGTGGACGCCGGGCGCCCCGGGCTCGGCGGACCCGCTGGGCGGGCCGGTCGGCGGCGCCGTCGCCGCACGGCTGCGCGGGCGCACCGACCTGTCCGGGCTGCGGGTCGCCTTCGACGTCGGGGAGCACGAGACGCGGATGCTGCCGCACTGCGCGCTGACCGAGGCCCTGGCCGAGCGGGCCGGCGCGGCCGTGCGCGTCTCGCGCTCGGCATCGGCGCACGACCGGGCGGGGTGGCGGCACGCGCTGCTGCGGGACGTCGCCTGGGCGCTCGGCTGATCCCCGGCACCCCCGGAAGGGTGTCAACGGGCCACGGCCCGGCAGTAGTCGGGGTCGCCCGCCAGCAGGTTGCGGTGGGTGTCCTCGGCGGTGATCACGCCGCCGTCCAGGACGAGGACCCGGTCGGCGGCGTCCAGGAGCGGCGGACTGCTGGTGATCACGACCGTGGTGCGGCCCCGGCGCAGCTCCGCGACGCCCCGCGCGATGAGCTGTTCGGTGACCGCGTCGACGGCCGTCGTCGGGTCGTGCAGGACCAGCACCTCGCTGTCGGCGGCCAGCGCCCGCGCCAGGGACAGGCGTTGGCGCTGCCCCCCGGACAGGTTCGCGCCCCGGTCGCGGACGGGGTGGTCGAGGCCTTCGCGGTGCAGGGCGACGACGTCGGCCAGCATCGACGCCCCGACGGCCTCGCGGACCTTCGTACTGGTGCCCGAGGGGTCGATGTTCGTACGGAGGGTGCCCGCGAAGATCTCCCCGTCGTACGGGTTGACCAGCAGGTGCTCCCGTACCGCCACCACCGACAGGTCCGTGAGGTCCCGTCCGCCGAGCCGCACCGCTCCCCCGTACGCGCCCGGCGGCACCCGCAGGGCCAGTACCGAGGCCAGGTCGGCGGCGGCGCGCGGCTGGTAGGCGGCGATCGCCACGAACCCGCCCGCCGGCACCCGGAACCGCAGCCCGCTCAGCGCCCCGTGGCGGACGCCGTCGACCTCCAGGTCCGCGCCGGGGGCCGGGCGGTCCGCCCCCGGGACGGCCGCCGGGGGCGCGGCCAGCAGCAGGGCCATGCGCTCGGCGGAGGCGCGCGCCGTCATCACGTACTTGGGCATGTCCGAGAACAGTTTGAGCGGCTCCATGACGAACTGCGCCAGCCCCACGGCCATGACCAGCTCGCCGATGGTGATCCTGCCCTCGAAGGCCAGCCATCCGGCGGTCAGGGTCACGGCGACGGCGAGGACCGCGTTGAGGGCCAGCGCGGTGCCCGCGTACGCGCCGTTGACGCGGGCGACGGCGACCGCCTGCCGCCTCGCCTCCCCGCTGACCTCCCGGTACGAGCGGAACGCCGCGTGGTTGCCGCCGAACCCGTGCAGCGGCCGCAGGCCGGTGATCAGGTCGGCGACCTTCGCGCCCGCCCGCGCCACCCGGGCCTGCTGTTCGCGGGTGCCGGCGCCGATCCGTCTGGACAGCACGCTCAGGACGGACAGGATCGCCACGGTGCCGACGATGACCAGCAGGCCGAGCCGGAGGTCGGCCAGGCCCAGCGCGACGGCCGCGACCAGGACCGCGACGAGCGAGCTGATCAGCAGGGGCACCACCTCGATGATGTCGGCGGTCTGGTCGGCGTCCTCGGTGGCGAGGGTCAGCACCTCCCCGGACTTCAGGCCGGTGTCCCGGGCCACCGGCTGGAGTCCGCAGTCCGCGACGCGGACCCGCCAGCGGTGCGCCTCGGTGGTGTTGGCCTTCTGCAGGACGCGCATGCCGAACCGCCACGACAGCGACACGGTCGTGATGATCACGGCCAGCGCGGCGACGGACAGGGCGAGCGCGCCCGGACTCCGCTCCCGCAGCGCGAGCTCGACGATCAGGCCGAGCGCGATGGGGAAGGCGGTCTCGCCCGCCTGGTACAGCCCCATGAGGACGGTGCCCCGGGCCATGGCGCCGCGGTTGCGGCGCAGCGCGGTGCGCAGGATGTCGGAGCCCGTGCGCGGCTCCCGCGTGTCAGGAGTGTTCATCGAGGTGACGGGCGATCGCTTCCGGGGTCCGCAGGGTGAACAGGTCTCGGATGGTGATGACGGGACCGTACTCGCGGCGGAGCAGCCCGATCAGCCGCACCGCCAGCATGGAGTGCCCTCCGAGGGACACGAAGTCGCCCACCGCGCTCACCTCGTCGTCGTCCAGGTCCAGTGCCTCCGCGAAGTACGCGCGGACCACGGTCTCGGTCCCGGGGCGCGGGCCGCGCTCCCCCGCCGTGCCGAGCGCGCCGAGCGGCCGGGCCTGCGGCAGCGCCGCGGTGTCGGCCTTCCCGTTGACGGTCAGCGGTATGCCCTCGACGCGCGCGTAGTGGACCGGGCGCAGGAAGTCCGGCAGCGCGGCGCACACCTCGGCGGCGACGGCCGCCAGTTCGGCGCCGTCCACGAGGACGAGGTACGCGGCCAGCCGGTGCCCTCCGCCCGCCCCGGGATCGGGCTGGGCCACGACGGCCGCGAACCGGACCGCCGGGTGCGCGGTGAACGCGGCCTCGACCTCGCCCGGTTCGACCCGGTGGCCGCGGATCTTGACCTGCTGGTCGGTGCGGCCGAGGTAGGCGAGGTTCCCGTCGGGCCGCCGCAGCACCAGGTCGCCGGTGCGGTACATCCGCTCGCCGGGGGCACCGAACGGGCAGGCCACGAAGCGGTGCGCGGTCTGGCCCGGCCGGCCGAGGTAGCCGCGGGCGATGCCGGTGCCCGCCACGTACAGCTCGCCGGGCACCCCGTCCGGCAGCGGCCGCAGCCAGGGGTCGAGTACGTACACGTCGGTGTTGTCGATGGCCACGCCCACCACCGGGTCCTGGCATTCGAAGGTGCCGACGCCGAGGGTGTTGATGGTGTACTCGGTCGGCCCGTACAGGTTGTAGCCGGCCGTTCCCTCGGTGTCGGCGAGCCGCCGCCACAGGTCCGGGGTGACGGCCTCGCCGCCCAGCAGCACGAGCGCGGGGCGGTGTTCCGGGTCGTCGAGGAGGCCCTCGGCCACCAGTTGCCGCGCGTAGGTCGGGGTGACGTTGACGACGTCGATGCGGTGTTCGAGGCAGTAGGCGGTCAGCCGGGGGGCGTCGCGGCGCAGTTCCTCGTCGCAGACGTGCACCTCGTGGCCGTCGGCGAGCCACAGGAGCTCCTCCCACGACATGTCGAAGGCGAAGGACACGGTGTGGGCGATGCGGAAGGTGCGGTGCCGGTGGGCGGCGAGCACCGGCGCGAAGATCCGGCGCTGGTGGTTGACCAGCATGTTGGTGAGCCCGGCGTACTCGGTGACCACGCCCTTGGGCCGGCCGGTGGATCCGGAGGTGTAGATCGTGTAGGCGGGGTGCCGCAGCCGGTGCGGGTCCCCGGGGGCGAACGTCACCAGCGGCGCGGCCCGCGGCAGCGGCCGGTCCAGCTCGATCAGTTCGCCGGTGAGCCGGGGGGCCACGGCTGCGACGGTGAGGATCGCGTCGGGGCGGGCGTCCGCGACGATGGCGGCGATCCGCTCGTCGGGGTGGTCCAGCTCCAGCGGTACGTACGCGGCCCCGGTGCGCAGCACCGCGAACAGCGCCACGATCGAGTCGAGGGAGCGCGGGACGGCGATGCCCACGTTCCGCTCGGGGCCGATGCCGCGCCGGGCGAGGACCCCGGCGACCTCGCGGCTGCGGTCGCGGAGCCGTCCGAAGGTCATGGCGCGGCCGCCGGCGACGAGCGCGACCCGATCCGGGTGGCGGTCCGCCGCGCGGTCGAACCGGTCGACGACGGTGTCGGTGCCGATGTCGGTGCGTACGCCGGCCACGGGCTCGGGGCCGGGTCCGGGCAGGGCGCCGACGGGTCCGTCCGCGCCGGTCAGATCGTCGAGGACGCGCAGGTAGTCGTCGAGGAGGCGGCGCGCGGCGGGCGCGTCGTGGTCGCGGTACTCCAGTTTGACGGTGAGCCGCTCGCCCGGGGTGACGACCCAGGTGAACGGGTAGTGGGTGGAGTCGTCGGCGCGCACCGAGGTGATGCCGTGCCGGGTGTTCATCGCGGCGAAGGCGTCCGTGTCGAGGAAGTTCTGGAGCACGAACAGGTTGTCGAAGAGGGTGTCGTGGCCGCCGGCCCGCTGGATCTCGCCGAGCCCCAGGTGCTCGTGCTCCATCGCGGCCACCCGGGCCGCCTGCACCTCCGCCAGGTACTCCCGTACCGTCGCGGCCGGCCGGGGCCGCGTCCACACGGGCACGGTGTTGAGGAGCACGCCGACGATGCCGGACAGGCCCTCGCCCTCGCGGCCGGAGACGGTCACGCCGAACACGGCGTCGGCGCGGCCCGTGCGGGCGCCGAGCAGCAGGCCGAACGCGCCGGTCAGGACCGTGTTCAGGGTGACGCCGTGCGTCCGCGCGGCGTCCCGCAGCCGCTGCGAGCGCTCGGCGGAGAGCGTGTCGACGAGGGTGCGGGGCAGGCCGTCCGCGAGTTCCGGCGCCGCCCCGGCGAGGAGGGTCGGGCCGGGCAGGCCGGCCAGCTGCTGCGCCCAGAAGCGTTCCGCGGCCGCGGTGTCCCGGGCGGCGAGCGTCCGGGCGTACTCCTCGAAGCCGGGCGTGGCGGGGAGGGGGGCCGTGAGGGTTCCGGCGAGGGCGGCCTCGTAGGCGTCGAACAGGTCGCGCAGCACGGTCTCGCGGGACCAGCCGTCCCACAGCAGCAGGTGGTAGCTGAGCAGCAGGCCGTCGTGCCCGCCGGGCAGCCGGACCACGGTCAGCCGGAGCAGCGGGGGCTCGGCGGGGTCGAATCCGGTGTCGCGGTCCCGGGCGAGGAGGTCCTCGACCTCCGCGTCGGTGGTGAGGGCGAGGGTGCGGACGGCGGCGCGCCGGCCCGCCGCGAGGACCTGGACGGGGTTGCCGTCCTCGTCGGTGGTGAAGCCGGCGCCGACGACGGGGTGGCGTGCCGTCACCCAGGCCATGGCGTCGGCGAGGGCCCCGGTGTCGAGCCGCCGGTCGAAGGTGAACCAGCTCTGCGCGACGTAGTGTCCGGCCGGTCCGCCCAGCTGGGCCTGGAAGTACAGGCCGCGCTGGAGCGGGGTGACGGGCGCCGTGCGCCCGGCCGCACCGGCGGCGTCCGCGAGTTCCTCCAGGGCGTCCAGCCAGTGCCCGGTGAGCTCGTCGGGGACGCCCCCGTCGAGGGTGAACTCCGCGTGCAGGGCGCCGGTGGCCGCGTCGGTCCAGGCGTTGACCTCCACGGCGTACGGGCTGTCCTGTGCGCCGCCGGTGATGCGCGGCACCTGCGACTCGCCGCCCCGGCCGAGGTAGTTGAGGAGGACCTGCGGGGTGCCGGTGGCGGCCAGCAGCGGGGCGGTCTGCGGGTCGAGGTGTCGCAGCCGCCCGTAGGCGCGGTGCGCCGCCTCGTCGGGGCGGCGTGCGGCGGCCTCGCGGGCCGCGGCGACGGGGTCGGTGTGCGGGCTGAGCCGTACGGGGGCGATGGAGGTGAACCAGCCGACGGTGCGGGTGTAGTCGTGGTGGGGCAGCACCGGGTCCCGGCCGTGCCGCTCCAGGTCGACCGCGAGGTCGGCGGGGACGGTCTGGATCCGGGTCAGGGCGGTGCGCAGGGCGCCGCACAGCAGCTCGGTGAGGCCGGTGCCGAGGGCGGCGGGGGCGGTCCGGGTGAGGAGGTCGGCGGTGGCGGGCGGGAGCACGGCCGTGGTCGTGCGCGGGGGTCCGGAGGGTCCTGCGGGCAGCAGCGGGGGTGCCTGGAGGGTGCGGATCCAGTGTCCGAGCCCGGCGGCCTCGTCCGGGCCGGGGGCGGCTCCGTGGGCCAGGGCCCGCGCGTACTCGGCGTAGGAGGTGGTCGGCGGGGCGGGCGGGGTGCCTCGCAGGGCGGCGGCCAGGTCGTCCAGCAGGACGTTCCAGGACACGGCGTCGACGGCGAGGTGGTGGGCGGTGACGACCAGGGTCCGGGCCGGCTCCAGCCAGGTGAAGGCGACGACGTCGCCGGTGGCGGGGTCGAGCCGGCCGGCGGCCTCGTCGGCGGCGGCGGCCGCGTCGGCCGTGTCCGCGCGTACGGGCTCCACGGCGCGGGCGGGTCCGGTGCTCAGGGCCCACACCCCGTGCGCGGTGCTCAGCCGCAGCCGCAGCACCGGGTGTGCGGCGACGACGGCGTTCGCGGCCCGCCGGACGTCGGCGAAGGCGGTGCCCCCGGGTGCGGTGAGGGTCCGGGCCTGGGCGAACCGGTCGAGGGTGCCGCCCAGTTCGCGCCGGCGCAGGATGATCGGCGTGGGCGGCAGCGGGCCGTCGTCCGCCGCGGAATCGGGGACGGGGGCCTGGGGTGTCCCCGGCGTGCGGGCCGCCAGGTGCTCGGCGAGGGCGCGCGGGGTCCGGTGCAGGAACACGTCCCGGGGTGTGATCGGGTGGCCCAGTGCCCGGGCCCGGTTGACGACGGTGATGGCGAGGATGCTGTCGCCGCCGGCCCGGAAGAAGTCGCTGTCGGCGTCGACGGCGGTGCCGGGCAGGGTGCCGGAGAAGACGCCGACCAGCGCCTCCAGGGCGGGGCGGGCCGGGGCCGCCACGAGCTCCTGCTGCCGTTCGGCCCGCTCGGTCAGGGCCGCCCGGTCCAGTTTCCCGTTGACCGTCAGGGGCAGGGTGCCGGCCGTGAGCACCCGGGCGGGCACCATGTGGGCGGGCAGCCGCGCGGAGAGCGCGCCGATGAGGGCGTCCGGGCCGCCCGGCAGCGGGCCGACCACGTGGGCGACGAGGTGGTCCCCGCCGGCCACGGTGACGGCCGCGTCGGTCACCCCGTCGAGTTCCCTGATCGCGGCCTCGACCTCGCCGGGTTCGATGCGGAAGCCCTTGACCTGGACCTGGTCGTCGGCGCGGCCGGTGAACTCCAGCTCGCCGCCGAGGGTGCGGCGGGCCAGGTCCCCCGTGTGGTACATGCGGGAGCCGTCGCCGGCGAACGGGTCGGCCACGAACCGGCCCGCCGTGAGTCCCGGCCGGCCGAGGTAGCCGAGCGCGACCTGGTCGCCGGCCACGTAGACGGCGCCGGCCCGGCCCGGCGGCACCGGGCGGAGCCGGTCGTCGAGCAGGTGGACGGCCAGGCCGGGGATGGCGGTGCCGATGGGGCTGGCCCCGTCGCCCCGGCCGGAGTCCGCTTCGGTCAGCCGCCGCCCGGTGACGTGGACGGTGGTCTCGGTGATCCCGTACATGTTGACCAGTTCGGGCGAGTCCGTGCCGTGCCGGTCGGTCCAGTCGCGCAGCCGTCCGAGGTCGAGGGGCTCCCCGCCGAAGACGATCCGGCGCAGTGCGGTGGCCGGGGAGCCGGCCTGCCGGTCGGCCTCGGTGAACTGGTGGAAGGCCGAGGGGGTCTGGTTGAGGACGGTCACGCCGCGCTCGCGGACCAGCCGGTGGAAGTCGGCCGGGGAGCGGGTCAGCGCGTAGTCCGGGACGAGGAGTTCGCCGCCGTGCGCGAGCGCGCCCCACAGTTCCCAGACCGCGAAGTCGAAGGCGTACGAGTGGAACTGCACCCAGACGTCGTCCGGTGAGGGGTCCAGGTCGTGCCAGGTGTTCGCCAGCAGGGCCACCACACTGGCGTGGGTGACGACGACGCCCTTGGGCCTGCCGGTGGAGCCCGAGGTGTAGATCACGTACGCGGGATCGTGCGGGCCCGCCTCCGGGGGCGGGGCGGTGCCCGCTTCCGGTGCCGGCTCCTCCCCCGGCACCAGCAGCCGGGCCGCGACGCCCGCCCGGTCGAGCAGCCGGGCCAGGCGCTCCCGCTGCCCGGCGTCGACGAGCACGGCCTGCGGAGCGGCATCGGCGAGCACGTACTCCAGGCGTTCGTCCGGGTGGGCGAGGTCCAGCGGTACGTACGCGCCGCCCGCGCCGACGACCGCGAGCAGGGCGACGACCTGCTCCAGCGAGCGCGGTACGGCGACGGCGACCCGTACCCCCGGTCCGACGCCGGCGGCGCGCAGGACGGAGGCCAGATCCCGCTTCGCCGCGTCCAGTTCGCCGTAGGTCAGGGAGCGGGTGGCGCCGTCCAGTGCGCACTGGGTGACGGCGGTCGCGGCGGGGTCCCGGCGGGCGGCGGCGTCGAAGAGCGCGCCGAGGGTCGTACGGGCGGACGCGGCGGGGAGCCGGGGCCGGCCGGCGGGGGCGAGGCCTGCGACGGGGGCGTCGGGGTGGGTGAGCAGGGTGGTGAGGGTGCGGTTGAAGGTGTCGAGGAGCGCGCGGGCGTCCTCCTCGGACAGGAGTGCGCTGTCGTGGATCAGGTTGAAGCGCGGACGGCTCCCGTCGGGGCGTTCCACCACGAGGGTGAGGGGGTAGTGCGGGGCGCCCTCGTTCACGACGGCGGTGACGGCGAGGGTGTCCCCGGGGCGGCGGAGGGCGGCCGGGTCGGTGGCGACGTCGAAGACGACGAGGGTGTCGAAGAGCGGGCCTGTCCCGGCCCGCCGGGTGATGCGGGCCAGGGAGACGTGCTGGTGGGCCAGGACCGCGCCCTGGTGTTCGCGCACGGAGTCGAGGAGTTCGCGGGCCGTGGTGGCGGGGGTCCACCGGGCGCGCACGGGGACGGTGTTGATGAACAGGCCGACCATGTCCTCGATGCCGGGCAGGCCGGTGTCGCGCCCGGACACGGTGGAGCCGAACACCACGTCTGTGCCGTGCAGGAGCCCGCCGAGGGTCAGCGCCCAGGCGGCGTGCACGGCGGCGCTCAGCGGGACTCCGGCGGCGCGGGCGGCCGCGTCGGGGTCCCCGTCCGCCTCCGCGGTGGCGTCGGCGAACCGGTCGGAGGGGGTGTGTCCTTCGGCGACCAGTGAGGGGCCGGGGAGGCCGGCGAGCTGTTCGCCCCACACCCGGTCGCTGTCGTCCTGGTCGCGTGCGGCCAGCCAGCGCACGTGGTCGGTGAAGGTGCCGCGCGGGTGCACGCTGCCCGGTGCGTGGTACTCGGCCAGCAGGGCGCGGAGCATCGGGGGCACGGACCAGCCGTCGGCGACGAGGTGGTGGACGGTCTGCACCAGGACGCCGCGTCCGGGTGCGGTGCGGATCAGCGTGTACCGCATGAGGGGGCCCGCGGCCAGGTCGAATCCGGCGCGGCGGTCCTGCTCGGCGTGGGCGGCGATCTCCTCGGCGGTGGCGCCGGGCCGGTCGAGGGTGGTGAAGGGGGCTTCGGCGCCGCTTTCCAGTACGCAGACCACCCGGCCGTCGGCGAGGTCCGTGAACCGGGCGGCCAGGTTCGGGAAGAGCGTGAGCAGCCGGCCGGCGGCAGCCGCGAGCCGCCCGGCGTCCGCCTCGCCCTCCAGGGTCAGCAGCTGCTGTTCGACGTAGCTGCCCGGGGAGTCGTCGTCGAAGACGGAGTGGAAGTAGAGGCCTTCCTGGAGCGGGGTCAGCGGCAGTACGTCCCGCAGGGCGGGCCCGTCGAGGGCGTCCACGTCGTCCTGGGTGAGCGCGACGAGGGGGAAGTCGCCGGGCGAGTGGCCGCCCAGGCCGAGCGGGACCAGGCCGGCGAGGCCGGTGAGGGCTTCCCGGAACCAGCCGGTGAGGGTGGCGACGTCCTCGTCGGTGAACATCCCCTCGGGCCAGGTGACGGTGGTGACCAGCTCGTACCCGCCGGCCGGGGCCGGCCGGGCGACGGCGTTGAACTCCAGGGCGCGCGGCAGCCGCATCCGGGGGTCGCGGCGCTCCCCCAGCTGGCTGGTGGTCCCGGTGAGTTCCCAGTCTCCGGGGGTTCCGGCGCCGGACCGGCCCAGGTAGTTGAAGAGCACCTGGGGGGCGGGGGCGTCGAAGCGCGTGCCGGCGAGGTGGCGCAGGACCCCGTAGGAGAGGCCGTTGCCGGGGACGCGGGCGAGGTCGTCCTTGACCGCTTTGAGGGCGGCGGCGAGGTGGGCGGGCGCGGTGGGGTCGGCCGCGGGTCCGGGGTCCACGGTCACGGGGAAGAGGGTGGTGAACCAGCCGACGGTGCGCGAGAGGTCGGGTTCGAAGCCGGCGGTGTCCGTCAGCAGGGCGCCTTCGCGGCCGTGGCCCTCCAGTTCGACGTGGGCGTACGTCTGGTCCTGCCCGAGCCGGCGGCGCCACCGGGCGAGGGTGACGGCGAGGGCGGTGAGCAGTACGGGACCCGGTCCCGTGTGGAACCGGGCGGGGAGCGTGCCGAGCAGGGCGGCGGTGACGTCGGGGCCGACGGTGACGGTCGCCTCGCGTTCCCGTGCGACGGTGTCGGCGTCCGTGAGCGGGCGCCGGCCGAGCGGTGCGTCGGGTCCGGGCAGCGGACGCCGGTAGTGGTCCCGGTCGGCGTCGAAGCGGGCGCGTTCCAGCAGCCGGGTCCAGCGTCGGAACGAGGTTCCCACCGGGGGGAGTTCGACGGGCTCGCCGGCGGCCGTCTGCCGCCAGGCCGTGGCGAGGTCGTCGCGCAGGATCCGCCAGGACACCCCGTCGACCACCACGTGGTGGACGACCAGGACCAGTTGGCGGGCGGCGCGGCGCCAGACGGCGCGCAGCATGACGCCGCCCTCCGGGTCGAGTCCGGCGGTGGCGAGCGCCACGCACGCGTCGAGGGGCCGGTCGCTCTGCTCCCACCGGGCGCGGGCCGGGCCGGCGTCGGGGACGTAGAAGCCCCAGTGGTCGCCGCGTACCAGGCGGGCGCGGAGCATGTCGTGGCGGTGCAGCAGGGCGGTCAGGATCCGGTCGAGGGCTTCGGCGGTGAGCGCGGCGGGGGTGTCGAGCACCACGGACTGGACGAAGCCGTCGATCGCGCCGGTGGTCTCGCCGAGCCAGCGCACGACCGGTGATCCGGTCACGGGGCCGGTGGGGGTGTCGGCGTCGTCGGCGGGGCCGGTGCCCCCGCGGCCGGCCACTGCCGCCAGGGCGCCCACCACGCCGTGGGTGAAGACCTGCCGGGCCGTGACGTGCAGTCCGGCCTCGCGCAGGGCGCCGATCAGGGAGATCGCCAGGAGGCTGTCCCCGCCGAGCCGGAAGAAGTCCTGGTCGACACCGACCTCGTCGAGCCCGAGCACGGCCGCGAAGGCGGCGCAGACCAGGCGTTCGCTCTCGGTGGCGGGTGCCAGGAGCGGGCCGGCCCCGGTCTCTGGCTCGGGCAGTGCGTCCCGGTCGGTCTTGCCGTTGGCGGTGAGGGGGAACTCCTTGAGCACGACGACGCGGGCGGGGACCATGTACTCGACCATGTGCGCGGCGGCCCAGTCGCGGACCTCGTCGCCCCGCAGGTGTTCGCTTCCGGCGGCCGGGATGACGTAGCCCACGAGGTGGGTGGCGCCGGCGGCGTTCTTCCGCGCGACGACGCAGGCGTGCCGGACCTCGGGGTGTTCGGCGAGGCCGGCCTCGACGTCCTCGGTCTCCAGCCGCATGCCCCGGATCTTGACCTGGTTGTCGGCCCGGCCGAGGAAGTCCAGCGAGCCGTCCGGGGCGTAGCGGGCGAGGTCGCCGGTCCGGTAGAGGCGGGAGCCGTCCGCGGCGAAGGGGTCGGCGACGAAGCGGGAGGCGGTGAGTCCGGGCGCGCCGGCGTAGCCGCGGCCGAGGAGGAAGCCGCCCACGTACAGTTCGCCGCCGACGCCGACGGGGACGGGGCGCAGTTCCTCGTCGAGGACGTACAGCCGGGTGTTGGGGTTGGCCTTGCCTATGGAGGTGGTGAGGCGTTCGGCGGCGCCCCGGTAGACGACGTGGGAGACGCCGATCGTCGTCTCGGCGGGGCCGTAGCCGTGGTACATGGGGATGCCGAGCCGGGCGCGGAAGCGTTCGTACAGTTCGGGGGTGAGGACCTCGCCGCCGCACCAGACGTGGCGCAGGCTGTCGAGCCGTCCGGAGTCGCCCGTGATCTCCAGCAGTACGTCCAGCATGGAGGGGACGAGGTAGGTGAAGGTGACGCGCTGCCCGGCGATGACGCCGAGCAGGTGGTGCGGGTCGCGTTCGCCTCCGGGCCGCAGGACCACCAGCCGGCCGCCGGTGACGAGCGGCAGGAAGACCTCGTTGACGGAGATGTCGAAGGACAGCGGGGCCTTGAACAGTGACGCGTCGTCGGGTCCGAAGCCCAGGACCTCCCGGCTCTGCCAGAGGAGGCGTTCGCTGATCGCCTCGTGCCGGATCATGGCCCCCTTGGGCCGGCCGGTCGATCCCGACGTGAAGATGACGTAGGCGAGGGCGGCGCCGGGGACGGTGGCGGCGGGCGCGTCGGCGGGGTGGGAGGCGAAGGCCCAGTCACCGAGGTCGACGGCCACGGCCTCCGGTTCGGCGGGGTCGTGTTCGCCGGTGTCGTTGAGCTGGAGCACCACGCCGGCGTCCTGGATGACGGCGGCCCGGCGGGCGGCCGGCCACTGCGGGTCGAGGGGCACGAACGCGGCTCCCGCCTGGAGCACTCCGAGGAGGGCGATCACCATGTCGGCGGAGCGGGGCAGGGAGATGCCGACGACCTGTTCGGCGGTGACGCCGCGCCCGGTCAGGTGGTGGGCCAGCTGGGCGGCCAGTTCCGCGGCCCGGCCGTAGGTCAGCGACCGGTGCCCGTCCAGGACGGCGACGGCGTCCGGCCTGGTCCGTGCCTGCTCGCGGAACATCTCCACGACGGTCGGTCGGTCCCGCTCCGCCCCGGTGTCGTTCCACGCGGCCAGGGTCCGGGCCCGCTCGGCGGCGCCGCCCGGTCCGATGGTGCCGAGGGGGCGGGCGGGGAAGTCGGCCAGGTCGTCCAGCGTCCTTTGGGCGTCGGCCCGTTCGACGCCTTCGGGTACGGCGATGCTCCGGCCGTCCGCGCCGACCTCCCAGCCGGCCGGCGCCGTCGCGGCTCCGGCGCCGACGAGGGCGAGGAGGTCGGTGAAGGGGGTGCCCGGGGTGAGTGCCGTGCCGTCGGGGCCGCGGCCCGTCGCCCGGTACGCCAGCGCGATGGCGCAGGCGGTGGTGATGGTCCGGTCGCCGTGGTCGCCGGCCCTTCGGCGCACCCCGGCCAGCCGGGTGGGAGCGAGCCGTACGAGACGAGCGGTCGGTTCGGTCCTCAAAGCCTCAACGCCCCTTCGGTCTTCCTGCGGTGGCCCACCCGGTCAGGTGGGCCTGCTGCCCTCGCGCCAGGCCCGCCACAGGTCCGCGTACCTGCCTCCGAGGGCCACCAGCTCCTCGTGGGTGCCCTGTTCGGCCACCCGTCCCGCGTCCAGCACGGCGATCCGGTCGGCCGCCATCGCCTGCGTCAGCCGGTGCGCCACGAACAGGGTGGTCCGGCCGGCGCAGGCGGCGCGCACGGCCCGCTCCAGTCCGGCGGCGCCCTCGCTGCCCGCCTCGGCCGTGGACTCGTCGAGCACCACCACGGGCGTACGTCCCAGCACCAGCCGGGCGAGGGCGATCCTGGCGACCAGGGTGGCGTCCGGGCGTTCGCCGCCCTCGCCGACCGGGGTGTCCAGCCCGTCGGGCAGGGCGGCGGCCCACTCGTCGGCGCCGACCGTGCGCAGGGCGTCGGCCAGTTCGGCGTCGGACGCCGCGGGCGCGGCGAGGCGCAGGTCGTCGGCGAGCGTCCCGGAGAAGACGTGCGTCTCCTGGGTCAGGATGCTCACCAGGGCCCGGGCGCCCGCCTCGTCGAGGTCGGCGAGGTCGGTCGGGCCGATGTGCACGGAGCCGGCCTGCGGGGTTCCGATGCCGGCGACGAGCGCGGCCAGGGTGGATTTGCCCGCGCCCGTCGCCCCGACGAGGGCGAGCGAGCCGCCCGCCGGGATGGCCAGGTCGACGTCCCGCAGCACCGGCTCCTCGGCGCCGGGGTAGGTGAAGGTCAGGCCCTTGACGGTGAGCGGGTGGGCGCCGGGCTCCGCCGGGGCGACGGCCGGCGTGCCCACGAGCCGGTCGGCGGTGTTCTCCCCGAGCACTCCGACCAGCCGGGTCAGGCTCGCGCCGGACTTCTGCGCCTCGTCGAAGGTGAACATGATGGAGCCGAGCGGGGTGAAGAGCCGGTGGAAGACGAGCGGGGCCGCCGCCACCTCGCCCAGTGTCGCGGCGCCGGCCTCCAGCAGGGCGTACCCCACCAGGATGATCAGGACCAGTCCGATGAACTCGGCGCGGTTCTCCCTGCCGACGAAGCGGCCGAAGAGCCGGAACACCTCGATGCCGAGTTCGCGCACCCGCCAGGACTCGGCGGTGACCTTCTCCCGGACGGCCCCTTCGAGCCGGTAGGCCCGGACGGTGTCGATCCCGTCGAGCCCGCTGATCAGCGCCTGCGCGCGGTCGGCCTGGACGGCGCGCTGCCTGCGGTAGAGCGGGGCGGACCGGGGCAGGTACCAGCGCAGGGCGAACGCGTACGCGGGCAGCGCGCCGGCGCCGGCCAGGCCGAGCCGCCAGTCCAGGCCGAACATGCCGGCGGTGGCCATGACGACGAGCACGCCGGCGGAGAAGACGGTGGGTACGGCCGAGCGGATGCCCCGGGACAGGACGGCGACGTCGTCGCCGACCCGGGACAGCACGTCGCCGCGGCCGACCTGTTCGATCCGGGCGCTGGGCATGCCCAGGACGGCCCGGACGGCGACCTCGCGCAGCCGGGCGAGCAGGTCCGCGCCGAGCCGTCCGACCAGGTAGGCGGAGAGGGCGCCGGCCGCCGCGCCGAGCAGCGCGGCGGCCGCCATCACCGCCCCGGTCGTGTACAGGACCGAGCGGGGGCCGCCGGCGGCCGCCGCGTCGACCACCCGGCCGAGCAGGAGCAGCGGGAGGACCTGGAGCGCGGCCCCCGCCACCGTGCTGAGAACGGTGGCGGAGGTCAGCCAGGGCCGTTCGCGGCAGTAGGCCCCGGCCCAGCGGGCGGCCTCGCGGCCCGTGGTGGTGCGCAGGGCCGACGGGGCCCGGGTTGCGGTGTCGGTGGCGCTCACCCCTGTCCGGCCGCCTTGACGAGTTCGTCGATCGCGTAGGGCAGGGAGAGCAGGGTGCCCTGGGACATGGCGGCGCCGACCGCGGGTCCCTCGCTGTCGAGGAGGTAGGAGACCTTTCCGTTCCTGACGGCCTTCAGGTTGGTGAACAGCTCGGACTTCTTCAGGGCTTCCTGGTCCGCCTTGTCGTTGATGACGAAGATCCGGTCGACGTCGATCAGGTCCATCCGCTCCGGGGAGAGCACGGTGAAGAACTTGCCGTCCGCGATCTTGTCGATCTCGGTCTGCCCCTTGTAGCCGATGCCCGTGACCAGCCGTCCGCGTACGTCGGTGGTGGTGAACGGCGCCGCCGCGTCCTTGTACCAGGACAGGGCCACGGCCGTCCGGTTCGCGAACTCGGGGTGGGCCGCGCGGGCCGCGTCGAGCCTGTCCTGGATGCCCTTCACCAGTGCGGCGCCCTTGCGCTCCTGGCCGAGGGCCTTGGCGATGTGGACGGCGTTGTCCTGCCAGGGGGCGCTGAAGGGTTCCTTCTCGGCCTTGGTGCGGCCCACCGTGGGGGCGATCTTGGAGAGCTTGTCGTAGGCGGCCCGGTCGATCTCGGAGTAGACGGCGATGATCAGGTCCGGGCGCAGGGCGGCGATCTTCTCGTAGTTGGGGCCGGTGTCGCCGTTGTTCATGACGACCTCGGGGCGGGTGTCGCCCCACTTGTCCTTCACCCAGGGCCACTGGGTGTTGACGTCGGGGCTGGTGCCCGGCGGGTTGGGGTACTGGTCGACCATGCCGACGGGCTTGGTGCCGAGCGCCAGGACGGCCTGGTCGTCGGTGTAGCCGACGGAGACGACCCGCCGGGGGGCCTTGTCCACCTTGGTGGTGCCGAACGCGTGCTCCACGGTGACCGGGAAGGTGCCGGCCGTGCCGACGGGGGCTTCGCCGCTCTTCTTGTCGGCCTGGTCCGCCGTGCCGGAACCGCATCCGGCGAGGAGGGCGGCTCCGAGGGCGGCGGCGGTCAGGACCGCTGCCGGCCGCCGCGATGGGTGGGTACGTGGTGCCGTTCGCTGGAGGAGCATCCGCAATCCCTTGCTTTCGTGCCGTCCATTGCAGTGCTGCCCGAAGGCAGCCAAACCCTAGCGCCCCAACTGAGGGCAGCCTAGCCTTAGTTGAGCCCGGATCTATGTCCGAGCCGGACCTCGCCGCACGTGCGCGCGGCCTATCGGGACGACGAGCGGGCGGTCGCCCACCGGGTCGTCGACGACCTCCGCGCGCAGGCCGAAGGCCTCCTGCAGCAGGCCGGCGGTGACGATCTCGCTCGGATGGCCCTGCGCCAGCACCGAACCCGCCTTCATCACCACGAGGTTGTCGCTGTAGCGCGCGGCGAGGTTGAGGTCGTGCAGCACCATGACCACCGTGCGGCCGCCCTCGTGCAGGTCGTCCACCAGGTCGAGGACGTCGATCGCGTGGGCCAGGTCGAGGTAGGTGGTCGGCTCGTCGAGCAGCAGCAGGTCGGTGCCCTGGGCCAGCGCCATCGAGATCCAGACGCGCTGGCGCTGCCCGCCCGAGAGGGTGTCCACCGGGCGGTCGGCCAGGTCGGACACCCCGGTCATGGCGAGCGCCCGCTCCACCACGGCGGCGTCGTCCGAGGACCACTGCCGCAGCCAGCCCTGGTGCGGGTGCCGGCCCCTCGCGACCAGGTCCGACACCGTGAGCCCCTCCGGCGCGACCGGCGCCTGCGGCAGCAGGCCGAGCTTCTTCGCCACGTCCCGGGTGCGGAGCCGGCCGATGTCCTCGCCGTCCAGCACCACGGTCCCGCCGGTCGGCCTGAGCAGCCGCGACAGGGTCCGCAGCAGGGTCGACTTCCCGCAGCCGTTGGGCCCGATGATGGTGGTGACCACCCCCTGAGGGATCTCCACGTCGAGGTCCTCGATGACGCTCCGCCCGCCGTACCCGACCGTGACGCCCCTGGCCGCCAGCCGGGCGGCGCCACCCGGCCCGGGGGCGCCCCCGCCGTCGTGCTCCGCTGCCACTGTTCCCCCTGCTTTCCGTGTGTACGCGAATCCGTGCCGCTAGCGGAGGTTGGCCCGCACCAGCAGGTATACGAGGAAGGGACCGCCGATCGCGGCCGTGACCACGCCGACGGGAAGGGTGACGGGCAGGGCCGTACGGGCGACCAGGTCGGCCCCGATCAGCAGCAGGGCCCCCACCAGCCCCGAGGCCGCCAACGGCGGTGTCGGGCACCTCGCCAGCCGCATCGCCGCCTGCGGCGCCACCAGCGCCACGAACGGGACCGGGCCCGCCGCGCTCACCGCCACACCGGCCAGCAGCACCGCGCACAGCAGCAGCACGGCCCGTACGGCCGAGTAGCGCACGCCCAGCCCGGCGGCGACCTCGTCACCCAGGTGCAGCGGCTTGAACTGGAACGCCGCGCACGCCACCACGCACAGCAGCACGAGCGTGCACCAGAGCGCCACCCGGACCTCGCCCCACGAGCGACCGTCCAGCGAGCCGATCAGCCACGCCTGCGCCCGCGCCACGTCCCTGATGTCCGCCGTGACCAGCAGCCAGGTGGTGACCGCCTCCGTCACCGCGCTGACCGAGATGCCGATGAGGACCAGCCGGAAGCCGTCGATCCCGCGCCGCCACGCCAGGAAGTAGACCAGCAGGCCCGCGCCGAGCCCGCCCGCGAGCGCCGCCGCGGACAGGCCCACCGAGTCGGCGACCGCCGCGGCGGCCCCTCCGGAGACCGTGACCAGGAAGACCGCCACCATGCCGGCGCCCCCGGTGATCCCCAGGATGTCCGGGCTGGCCAGCGGATTGCGCGCGACGGACTGGGTGATCGCCCCGGACACCCCGAGGGCCACGCCCACGACCAGTCCGGCCAGCGCCCTCGGCATCCGCAGGTCCATGATCACGAACTGGTCGACCCGCTCGCCGCCGCCGAGGACGGTGGCGATCACCTGCGGCAGGGCGATGGGGAACTCCCCCACGCCGATGGACAGGCAGCCCAGCAGGAAGACCGCCGCGGCCAGCAGCAGGGTGGCCGCCGCGATCCACGGCCGCCAGACGAACGACACCCGGCCGAGCCGTACGCCCGGTGCCACCGCAGCCCTCGTGTCCGTCCCGTTCACGCGCTCTTGAACCTCCCGCGCCACACCAGCACCGCGAAGAACGGCGCCCCGAGCAGGGCCACGAGGACCCCCGCGTCCAGTTCGCCCGGCCGCACCACCAGGCGTCCCGCGATGTCGCAGACCAGCAGGACGATCGCGCCGAGCAGGCCCGCGTACGGCACCAGCCGGCGGTAGTCCGGCCCGGTCAGGTACCGCGCCACGTGGGCCACCATCAGGCCGAGGAAGGCGATGGGGCCGCACGCCGCCGTCGCCGCGCCCGCCAGCAGGGTGATGGCGACGATGCCCGCGGTCCGGACCAGCGTGGTGTTCACGCCGAGCCCGCGCGCCACGTCGTCCCCCAGGTTCAGCAGGTTGACGGCGGGCAGGGTGACCAGGGCCAGCACCAGCCCGGCCGCGACGAAGGCGGCCACCGGCCGGATGACGTCGAAGCCGACCCCGGCCACGGAGCCCGCGTTCCAGAACCGCAGCGCGTTCAGCGACGCCTGGTCCGACAGCGCGACCGCCGTGGTCATCGCCGCGAGGAACACCGTGACCCCCTGCCCGGCCAGGGCCAGGGTCAGCGGGTTGCCGGCCCCCCGCCCTATGCTCGCCAGCCCGAACACGACGGCCCCGGCGACCGCCGCCCCCAGGAAGGCGAACCAGACGTACTGGAACGGGCCGGTGAACCCGAACACCGCGACGACGGTCACCACGGCGAACGAGGCGCCGGAGTTCACCCCCAGCAGGCCCGTGTCGGCGATCGGGTTGCGCGTGTACCCCTGGATCAGCGCCCCGCCGACCCCCAGGGCAGTGCCCGCCACGATCGCGAGCACCGTCCGGGGCACCCGTACGGTCTGCACGATGAGCCGGATCTCGGTGAGCCGCCGGTCGGGGTCCGGCGCGGCGAACAGGCCCTGCCACACCTCCGCGGGGGTCAGCGCGCGGGCGCCGACGGCCAGCGAGACCAGCGCCGCCGCGAGCAGGACCGCCACCAGCGCCCCCGGCCCCACCGGCCGCCGCCGGCGCGGCGGCCGGGAGGCGCCCCGGGGCGCGGGGACCTCCACCGCGCTCGTACCCGTGTCCACGTACTCCGTCCCTTCGGCTAGCGGGCGGTGCTGCCGGTGCCGTCCACGACGGTCCGGGCCGCGCCCGGCCCGTCGCCGGAGCCGGATCCGGGGGTGCGGCCGAGGAGGGAGTCGAGGATCTCGCCGACCCTGACGGCGGTGTTGGACAGCAGCGAGGAGGTGATGCCGTGCGTGTGCTCGGTTCCCCCCTGCACGTAGATGCCGCAGCGCACCCCGGGATCGGTCCCGATGCGGTAGTCGCGTCCGACGCGCACGCGCCCCTCCGCGTCGCGCAGGCAGCGGTCGGCGACCTCGCCGAGGAGGCCGAGGGGGTCGGCGGGCCGGTAGCCGGTGGCGAAGACCACGGCGTCGGCGTCCAGGGGGGTCTCCTCGCCGGTGACGAGGGACCGCACGGTGGCCCGTACGCCGGCCCCCGGGTCCTCCTTCACCTCGGTCAGCCGGGAGACGTTGAGGAAGCGCAGGCGTTCGGTGCCGAGGACCTTCTCCTGGTACATCTGCCGGTACAGGTCGTCGATCAGATCGATGTCCACCACGGAGTAGTTGGTGTTGCGGTGGTAGTCCATCAGGCCGCGCTTGACGTCCTCGGGGGCGGTGAAGAACGCGTCGACCGCCTCCGGGTCGAAGATCCGGTTGGCGAAGCCGCTGTCGTCGGCGGGGCTGTATCCGTAGCGGGTGAAGACGGCGCAGACCTCGGCCCCGGGGAAGCGCCGGTGCAGGTAGGCCACGTTCTCCGCGGCGCTCTGCCCCGCGCCCACGACGATGAAGCGGGAGGGCGCGGCCCCCGCCATCTCCTCGACCCTGGTCAGCAGTTCGGAGGTGTGCCAGACGTGCTCCGTGCGGTCGACGCCCTCCGGCATCAGGGGGCGCAGCCCGGTCCCGATGACCAGGTTGCGGGCCCGGTGCAGAGCGAGCCCCTCACCGGAGCGGACGGTGACGTCGAGGTGTTCCACGACTCCGTCCGACAGGACGGGGGTCACCCCCACGACCTCGTGGCCGTAGCAGACCATGTCGTCGACCTGGGCGGCCGCCCACTCCAGGTAGTCGTGGAACTCCACCCGCAGGGGGAAGAGGCTCTTGTGGTTGATGAAGTCGACCAGCCTGCCCCTGCTCTTGAGGTAGCAGAGGAAGCTGAACGCGCTGGCGGGGTTCCGCAGGGTCACCAGGTCCTTGAGGAAGGACACCTGCATGGTGGCGTCGTCGATGAGCATGCCGCGGTGCCAGCCGAAGCGCGGCTGGACCTCGAAGAACTGGGCGGTGATCGCGCCCTGTCTGCCGACGCGTGCGTTGTGCTCGCTGAGCGCGATCGCCATGGCCACGTTGGACGGCCCGAAGCCGATGCCTACGAGGTCGTGGATCAGGGGGGCGTCGCCGGGACGAGCCTGTGCCATGTCACTCCCATCGTGCGGGGGGCGGCCGCAGCGCCGCGCGGCGGCCGTTGGTCGGGCAGTGGGGACGTACGGGAGGCCGGTGCGCAGGCCGAGGCCCCGATCCGGAACTTAGGTAAGGCTAAGCTGATGTTCTTGGGGCTGTCGAGGGGAGAGCCGACCGGACGGGAGCACGCGGACGCCAACGCGCCCCCCAATGCGCCCCGTTGCGCACTTAGGCAAGCCTTGCTTAACTGACCGGCGGCCAACCCCCTGCGCTGAGGAGGAACTCCATGCGGGTCGTCATGTTCGGCTACCAGACCTGGGGGCACCGGACCCTGCAAGCCCTCCTGGACTCCGAACACGACGTGGTGCTGGTCGTCACCCATCCCAAGAGCGAGCACGTCTACGAGAAGATCTGGAGCGACTCCGTCGCCGACCTCGCCGAGGAGCACGGCGTCCCGGTGCTGCTGCGCAACCGCCCCGACGACGAGGAGCTGTTCGAGCGCCTCAAGGCGGCCGACCCGGACGTCATCGTCGCCAACAACTGGCGGACCTGGATCCCCCCGCGCGTCTTCGGCCTCCCCCGCCACGGCACCCTGAACGTGCACGACTCGCTGCTCCCGAAGTACGCCGGCTTCTCCCCGCTGATCTGGGCCCTGATCAACGGGGAGACCGAAGTGGGCGTCACCGCGCACATGATGAACGACGAGCTCGACGCCGGCGACATCGTCCGGCAGGAGGCGGTCCCGGTCGGACCGGCCGACACCGCCACCGACCTCTTCCACAAGACGGTCGACCTGATCGCCCCGGTCACCATCGGCGCGCTCGGCCTGATCGCCTCCGGGCAGAGGGAGTTCACCCGCCAGGACCGCTCGCGGGCGAGCTTCTTCCACAAGCGCTCCGTCGAGGACGGCCGCATCGACTGGACCTGGCCCGCCGAGACCCTCGAACGCCTGGTCCGCGCCCAGTCCGACCCGTACCCCAGCGCCTTCACCTTCCACCGGGGCAGGCGCATCGAGGTCCTCGCCGCCAGGGTCTCCGGCGCCCGCTACGGCGGCACGCCCGGCCGGATCTTCTACCGCGAGGGCGACGGCGTGGTGATCGTCGCCGGCGCCGGCGCCGCCACCGGACGCAACCACGGCCTGGCCGTCACCCGGGTGCGGACCGAGGACGGGCGCGAACTCCCCGCGACCGAGTACTTCACCTCCATGGGCGGGTACCTGACCCGCACGCCGTGAGCCCCCGGGGGTCCGGGCGGCGGTTCCAGCGCATCCGGGACCACGGCAGCGACAGCTCGTCCGTACCGGTGACCTCGCGCGGTACGAGGTCGCCGATGCGGGCGGCCTCGCCGTGGCGGGCGTAGACGGAGTCCACGTAGCGGTGGCCCGTGTCGGCCGCGACGAAGACGACGGTCCGCTCCGGGGCGCGCCCGCGTTCGTGCCGGGCCGCCAGGTAGCCCGCGCCCGTGGACAGCCCCGCGAACACCGCGTGCCGGCGCAGCAGGTCGACTCCGCCCGCGAGGGCCGCGTCGAAGGAGACCCAGTGCAGGGTGTCGTAGAGCTCGTGCGCCACGTTGCCGAAGGGGATGGAGCTGCCGATGCCCGCGATGATGATCTCGGGGTCGCTGACGTGCTCCGCGCCGAAGGTGACGCTGCCGTACGGCTGTACGCCGACCAGCTCCACGTCCGCGCTCCCGCCCGGGCCCCCGCGCAGGTAGCGGGCGAGGGCGCCGGTTGAGGCGCCCGAGCCGACCCCGCCGACGAGGGTGAGGGGGCCGTCCCCGACGGCCCCCCGGATCCGGTCGGCGACGGCCCGGTAGCCGAGGTAGTGGACGTCGTCGTGGTACTGGCGCATCCAGTGGTACTCGGGGTGTTCGGCGAGGATCTCGTGGATCCGCTCGACCCGCCGCTTCTGGTCGAGTTTGAGGTCGTCGCACGGCTCCATCCGCTCCAGCGTCGCGCCGAGCACGGCGAGCTGGACGCCCAGGGTGCGGTCCACCGTCGTCGAGCCGACGATGTGGCAGCGCATGCCGTACCGGTGGCAGGCCAGGGCCAGGGCGTACGCGTAGATCCCGCTGGAGCTGTCCAGCAGGGTGTCGCCGCGCCGCACGGCTCCGGTGTCCAGCAGGTGGCGCACCGCCGCGAGGGCGGAGACGGCCTTCATCGTCTCAAAGCGCAGGCAGACGAGCCGGTCGTCGAGCCGTACCAGGTCCGGCCGGCCGACCGCCTCCGCGATGTGCTGGTCCATGGGGGATCTCCTCGGTGGTGGTGAAGGTCCGGGTGGCGGGGATGCCGTGGGCGTCCAGGGCCCGCACGCAGGAGCGGACGCGGTGGCGCAGGCCGGGCGCGGCCGGGTCGAACAGCAGGCCCGCCACGGATCCGCTGTGCGCGATCTGCACGCCCGCCGCCCCGACCCGCCGGGCGACGTCGGTCAGGTCGTCGAACTCCGGGTGGGCCAGGACGCGCTGGCCGATCCGGGCGCTGGCCGTGGCGACCTCGCCGAGCAGCCGCACGTCGCCCGTGGCCACCGCCCGGCGCAGCAGCGCGCGCAGCCGCTCGAAGGCCCGCACCTCGTCCGCCCCGGCCTCGGCGGGCGGGCGCGCGGGCAGGGACAGGGTGTCCACGGGCGAGCCGCCGCCGAGGGCGCAGCCCACCACGACCAGCGGCGGCAGGGCCGGGCCGAGGACCTCCAGGACGCGGCCCTCGCGCTGCGCGAAGAGCACCGGGCGGCCGTCCAGCATCAGCGGGTCGCTGGCCAGTTCCGCGCGTACGGCCAGCCGCGCGACCGCGTCCGGCGGGAGCCGCAGCCCGTACCCGTCGGCGACCGCGCGCACGGCGGCGATCACGTCGCTGGTGGAGCTGCCCATGCCCAGGCCCACCGGGACGCCCCCGGTGAGCCTCAGCTCGCCGCCGCAGGCGGCCCGTCCGGACCGCCTCGCGCACTCCGCGACCGCGAGGACGGCGGCCCGCGCGGCCTTGGTCCGGCCCTCGGGCACGACGGTCAGGTCGTCCGGGGCGGTGCCGGGCCGGGGCCGGAACCGGGCGCGGCCGGCGGGGCCGGGCATGGGGAGGGTGACCAGGCCCGCGCAGCGGCGTCCCGCGCCGTCGAGGAAGACGCCCTGGAGCAGCTCGCCGTGGTGGCAGGGGGCGCGCCCGGTGCCCGTACGGAGGCCGCCCGGGGCGGGGGCGGGACGGGTGGGGGCCGTACGGACGGGGACCGTACGGACGGGGACCGTACGGGCGGGGGCCGTACGGGCGGCGGGGATCACGCGCGGCCCGCCGTCCGGTAGCGGTACAGGACGGTCTCCCCGGCGCTGAACTGGGAGAAGGGAAACGGTTCTGCGGACAGGGCGGTCACCCCGGACCCGAGGAAGGCCCGGGCCACCGCGCTGCCGCTCTGGGCGTAGACGACCAGCGGGACGCCCCGGGACCGGCAGCGCTCCAGGATCGTGTCGAACGAGCCGTTGCCCAGGGTCATCCCGGTGGCGACGACGGCGTCGGCGCGCTCCAGCACCTCGTGCATGTCGTCGGTGACGGGGTCTCCCCACTGGGTCGCCTTCAGGTTGAAGTCGCAGGGCAGCGGCCGGCCCCCGCGCTCGCGGATCGCCGCTACCAGCGGGTTCACCACGCCGATCAGGCCGACGCGGGCTCCCTCCTCGATGTCGAGCAGGCCCGCGATGGCCGCGTCCCTGGCGCCGGCCCGGAGTTCCGGGGTCCCGGCGGGGAGGACGACGGGTTCGGCCTCGCCCGCGGCGGCGGCCCCGGTGTGCGGGCGCACCGCGCCGAGGTAGGCGTCGAGCGCGGCGGTCCGCAGCGGCCGCGGGGCCTCTCGCAGGAGGACGTCGAGCGGGGCGCCGGAGTACTCGTGGCAGAGCGCGGGGTCGATCTGCCCGGCCTCGAAGGCGCAGCCGCCGAAGGAGGCGCCGAGCCGGACCAGGACGTACTGGTTGAGGTAGGTGGTGTCGCCGCCGGCCAGCCGGGTGCCGTGGTGGATCCAGAAGACGCTGGTGGCCGTGAGCCCGGAGGGGAGCGGGCCGTGGGATCCGGCGAGGACCGCTTCGACGAGGGAGTCGACGCTGTGGGCGGTGTCGGTGGCGGTGGTGCTGGTGGTGCTGTGCACGGGGGTCCTTTCAGGGGGCGGGTCGGGATGTCGCGGGGAGGGGTCCCCGGTAGCCGACGGCGGGGTGGCCGAGGGCGTCGGTGGTGAGTTCGGCGTCCACCTCGAAGACCGCGGCGAGCCGTTCGCGGGTCAGTACGGCGGCGGGGGTGCCCGAGGCGGTCAGGCGGCCGTGGTGCAGGAGCAGCAGCCGGTCGCAGTAGCGGGCGGCGAGGGACAGGTCGTGCAGGGCGACCAGGACGGTCCGGCCGGTACCGGTGAGCAGTTCCATCAGCTCCAGCTGGTGGCGGACGTCCAGGTGGTTGGTCGGCTCGTCCAGGAGCAGCCCGTTCGGCTGCTGGGCCAGCGCGCGGGCGATGTGGGCGCGTTGCCGTTCGCCGCCCGACAGGGCCCGCCAGGAGCGGCCGGCGAGGCCGGTGAGGCCGAGGCGGTCCAGCGCGGCGGCCACCACCGCCCGGTCGCGGGCGTCGGGTCCGCGCCAGCGGTCGCGGTACGGGGTCCGGCCGAGGCCGACGACGTCGGCGACCGTCAGATCGCTGTCGGCGGCCGCGTCCTGTCCGACGAAGGCGACGTGCCGGGCGGTCCGGCGCGCGCTCCAGTCCCGTACGCACTCGCCGTCGTAGCGGACGGTTCCGGCGTCGGGGGTGCGCAGCCCGGCGAGGCAGCGCAGCAGCGAGGACTTGCCGGATCCGTTGGGGCCCAGGAGGCCGACCGTCTCGCCGGGTGCGACGTCCAGGCTGACGCCGCGTACGACGGGCGTGCCCGCCACCGACCAGCTCAGCCCTTCGGCGGTGATCCTCACAGTTCCCCCCTCCTGCGCAGGACGAGTAGGAAGAGCGGTACGCCGAGCAGGGCGGTGATCACGCCGACGGGCACCTCGCGGGGCGCGAACGCGATCCGGGCCAGCGCGTCCGTCCACACCAGGAACACCGCGCCCGCCAGGGCCGCGTACGGCAGCAGCACCCGGTGCCGGGGGCCGACGAGGAACCGCACCCCGTGGGGGACGATCAGGCCGACGAAGCCGATGGCACCGACGGTGGCCACGGCCACGGCGGTCAGCGCGGCGGTGACCACGAGCAGCAGCAGCCGGGTGCGCCGTACGCCGATGCCGAGGGAGGCGGCGGTGTCGCTGCCGAAGGCGAGCCCGTCGAGGGAGTTGGAGCAGAGCCAGGCGGCCGCCAGGCCCAGCGGGGTGACGAGCGCGCAGACCGCGACGGTGTCCCAGCGGGCCGGGGCCATCGAGCCGAGCAGCCAGTGGGTGACGGCCCGCGTGGTGTCGGCGTCCGCCGAGGCCATCAGGACGAGCGAGGTCAGCGCGGTGCAGAGCTGGCCGACGACCACACCGGTGAGCACGATGCGGACCGAGTCCAGCCCGGTGCGCCGGAGCAGCAGCAGGAGCGCCCCGAAGGCGAGCAGGGCTCCCACGAGCGCCCCGCCGGTGACGCCGAGCGCGCCCGCGCCCACCCCGAGCACCACGACGGTGACGGCTCCCGCCGAGGCGCCCGAGGAGACGCCCAGCAGGTAGGGGTCGGCCAGGGCGTTGCGGGTGACGGCCTGGAGGACCGCGCCGCAGACGGCGAGGGAGGCGCCGACGAGGGCGGCCATCAGCACGCGCGGCAGCCGCAGGTCCCAGACGAGGGAGTCCAGCAGCGGGGGCAGCGGTTCCACGGCCAGGCCGAGCCGGGTACCGAGTGCGCGGCCGAGGCCGCTCCAGCCGATGTCGGCGGTGCCGGTGCGCACGGCCGCCGCGAGGGAGCCTGCCAGAACGACCGCGGCGACGAGACCCCGAACCGCACGGCCCCCGCGCCGAGCCCGAACACCGCCGACAACCCGAGCCCGAAGCCCCCCGGCGCCGGCCCCGGCGCCGCGGCCAGAGCCGAAGCCGGACCCGGCGCCGGACCCGGACCCGGACCCGGACTCGGACCCCGCCCCGGCCCCGGAGCCAGCGCCGGACCCAGGGCCAGAGCCGGAGCCGGCGCCGGACCCGGTGCCGGACCCGGTGCCGGACCCGGTGCCGGACCCGGACCCGGAGCCAGGCCCAGAGCCGGAGCCGGTCTCGGGGCACGAGCCCGCCCCTGCGCTGCGGCGTGCGCCGGAGCCGTGGCCCGCACTGGGACCGGAGTCCGCGCCGGAGGCAGAGGCGGCCTGGTCAACGGGCACGGCCGAGGTCCTTCATCCCGGCGGCCAGCAGCCCGAGGGCGTGCACCGACCGTACGGAGGGGTCGAGTTCGATGCCCGGCACCTCGATGATCCGGCCGTCGCGGACGGCGCCCAGCCGGGAGACCACCGGGTGCTGCGCCATCACGGCGCGCTTCTCGGCGGCGCTGTCACCGGGGCGGCCGCGCTCGGAGAGGTCGCCGATCACGATGAAGTCCGGGTCGCGCTTGGCGACCTCCTCCCAGGAGACCTCCGGCCAGTCCCCGTCGACGTCGTCGAAGGCGTTGCGCGCGCCGACGATCCGGCTCATCTCACTCGGCAGGCCGCTCTTCCCGGCCACGTAGGGCATGCCGTTGAAGACGGAGTAGAGGTAGACGACGGTGGGCCGGTCCGCCCCCCGGGCCGCCTTGGCACCGGTCTCCGCCGCCTTGGCCACGGCTTCGCGCTGGCCCGCGGCCAGCCGGCCCGCGCGTTCCCCGGCGCCGAAGACGCGGCCGAGGTTCTCGTAGTCGGAGAAGAGGAGCTCGAAGGGGGATTTCCCGGCCGGGTTCCGGTCGGGGCAGTCCACGGCGCTCACGAAGGCGGGGACCTTGAGGGCGGCCAGCTCCTCGCGGGTTCCGGCGCGGTCCGGGGTGAAGAGGTCGGTGGATCCGGCGAGGACGAAGTCGGGTGTGGCGGCGCGCAGTTGCTCGCCGGTGGCGATCTTGGGGGCGATGACCGGGATCTTGGCGTAGGCGGCCTCGTACTGCGGGGGGATCTTCGTCTTGAGGTTGGCGGTTCCGGCCATCCGGTCCTGGAGGCCCAGTTCGAGGAGGGTCTCGGTGGAGGCCTGGTCCAGGGCGACGGCCCGCTCCGGCGGCTTGGCGAAGGTGAGCGGGGTGCCGCAGCTGGTGACGGAGGACGCGGCTGCGGGGCCGGCGGCGGCCGCGCCGGAGCCACCGCCGCCCGCCGTGGAGCAGCCGGCGGTGGCGAGGGTCGCGAGGGTGAGGGTGAGGGCGAGGGCGGGGCGGGCGGGGTGGCGCATGGGTTCTCCGGTCCGGGAGGCGGGGGCGGGCGTTGTCGTGCACCGGGCAGAACTGCCGCGATGGAAGGGTACTGTAATGGCAATCATTTTCATTAACCACCTCGGGGGTGGTTCACCGAACCGCCTCCCCGCCTTCCAGGAGCACCCGACCCGTGGCCACCACACCCGCGCCGACCACCGTCAAGTCCCCCGCCCCGCCGCCCCGTTCGATCCTGCGCGACCCCGCCTTCCTGCGCCTCTGGGCCGGCACCACCGCCTCCGGCCTCGCCACCTGGGCCCTGCCCTTCGTCCTCGGGCTCGCCGTCCTCCACCGCGACCTCGGAGCCGCCGGACTCGGCCTGGTCCTCGCCGCGCGCACCGTCGGCTTCCTCGCCGCCGTCGCCGTGGGCGGCGTACTGGCCGACCGGCACTCGCGCCGCGCGGTCGTCCTCTGGTCCGCCCTCGCGGCGGGCGCCGCCGCCCCCCTGCTCACCGCCGGACTCGGCCGCTCCCTCGTGCTGATGACGGCCGCCGCCGCCCTCGCCGGCGCCGGGCAGGGCGCCTGCCGCCCGGCGTTCCAGGCCCTCGTCGCCGAGACCGTCGACCCGGAGCGCCGCCAGCAGGCCAACGCCGCCATGACCCTCGCGGTACGCGCCTCCACGCTCGCCGGCCCCGCCCTGACGGCGCTGCTCGCCGCCTTCCTCGACGTCCGCACGCTGCTCCTCGGCATCGGACTGCTCTGGCTGGTCGCCGCCCTCGTCCCCGCCCGGGGCACCGCCGCCCCGGCCGCGGCGGCCGGTCCCGCACCCCGCGCCGGCTTCCGCGCCGAGTTCGCCGAGGGGATACGCGAGGCCCGCCGGCACCCCTGGTTCCTGGCCGGACTCGCCGCCCTCGTCTGCGTGATCTCGCTCGGCTACTCCGCCACCAGCGTCGCCCTGCCGCTGATCAGCCGGGACCGCTACGGCACCGAGTGGGTGCTGGCCGCGGCCATGACCGCCTACACCGTCGGCGCGCTCGCCGGGGCGCTGCTCACCGCCCGGCTGCGGCCGCGCTCGCAGGGCTGGGCCGCCTTCGCCGGGCTGGCGGCGTACGGTTTCGCACCGCTGAGCCTCGTCCTGCCCGTGCACCCGGCGGTGGTCGTCGCCGCGTACGCCGTCGCCGGGACCGGGATAGAGCTGTTCAACGTGCCCTGGTTCACGGCCACCCAGCGCGAGGTGGCCCCGGACAAGCTGGCCCGCGTCTCCTCGCTGGACTTCCTCGTCTCCTACGGCCTGGCCCCGGTCGGCCTGGCCCTGATCGCCCCGGCCATCACCGCCTTCGGGGTCACCCCCGTCCTCACGGCCTGCGCCGCCGCCTGCTTCCTCGTACCGGCGGCGGCCGCCCTGACCCCCACCGCCCGCCACTTCGCCCGCACGGCCCCGGCGGCGCGGGACTGACCGGCCGCGGCCGGGGGCTCCCCGGCACCCGCTACCCGAGGGCGGCGCGGGTGTCATTCCGCAATGTTCCGGATCCCCCGGCCGCAGGCCCGTTGTTAGGTTCCCGAGCGCCAGTCCGTACGGCCGCCGGGGCGCTCAGCACGCCCCCCAAGCCGCACCCTTCGCACCGGGAGGCCCCGTTGACCGCGCAGCACCCCACCCGCAGGAGCATCCTCAAGTCCGCCGGCGGGCTCTCGGCGGCGCTGGCCCTCGGCGCCGGGGGCGTGCTGGCCGGCGCCACCGCCGCCTCGGCCGCCGGGGACGGCTTCGGCCTGCGCATCGTGGACCGCAACGAGAGCGACCACCGCATGTGGTACTACCGGTTCGACACCGACGCCATCGGCTGGGACCCGGCCGTGAACGTCCTGCTCCCGGACGACTACCACTGGAGCGGCCGCACCTACCCCGTGCTGTACCTCTTCCACGGCGGCGGCACCGACCAGGACTTCATCACCTTCGACCGGGAGCGCATCCGCGACTGGACGGCCGGCAAGCCGCTCATCGTGGTCATGCCCGACGGCGGCCACGCGGGCTGGTACTCGAACCCCGTCAGCTCCAACGTGGGCCCCCGGAACTGGGAGACCTTCCACATCGCCCAGCTGCTGCCGTGGATCGAGGCCAACTTCCGCACGTACGCCGAGTACGACGGGCGGGCCGTGGCCGGGTTCTCGATGGGCGGCTTCGGCGCCCTGAAGTACGCCGCCGAGTACTACGGCCACTTCGCGTCCGTCAGCGCCCACTCCGGCCCGGCCAGCCTGCGCCGGGACGGCGGGCTCGTCGGCCACTGGGCCAACGCCTCGGCGGCCGCCCTCGACCTGAGCGGCGGCACCATCTACGGCGCCCCCTTCTGGGACCAGGCCCGGGTGAGCGCCGACAACCCGGTGGAGCGGATCGAGAGCTACCGCCACAAGCGGGTCTTCCTCGTGGCCGGCACCAGCCCCGACCCGGTCAACTGGTTCGACACCGTCAACGAGACCCAGGTCCTCGCCGGACAGCGGGAGTTCCGCGCGCTGCTCGACCGCGCCGGGATCCCGCACGAGTCGTACGAGGTGCCCGGCGGCCACTTCGTCCGCCACGACCTGCTCCAGCGCGACATAGACGGCGTCATCGCCCGGCTCCGCAAGGCGTGACGGGCGGATGCTCCCCGGTTCCCGGCGCGCGCTGCGCGTCCTGCTGACGGCGGCCGCCGCCCTGCTGCCCGCGCTGGCGGCTGCCCCGGCGGCCGCCGCCCGGCCCACTGCCGCTCCCACCGCCGCCTGCCCGGCCGCCGGCTACGTCTCGCAGCACCACCACAGCGGCCACAACGGCGTGGACATCGCCGCCCCCATCGGCACGCCCATCCACGCGATCGGCGACGGCGAGGTGACCCACTCCGGATTCGCCGACGGCTACGGCCAGTGGATCCGCGTCCAGCACCCCGACGGGCGGATCTCCGAGTACGGACACATGTACCAGCGGGACGTGGCCGTCGGCGAGCACGTCGTCGCCGGGCAGCAGATCGCCCTGATGGGTCAGGAGGGCAACTCAAGCGGCCCCCACCTCCACCTGCGGATCTGGGGGGACCCCTCCACCTCGTACGGGATCGACCCCGAGGTGTACCTCTCCGAGCGCGGCGTGGAGCTCCCCTGCACCCCCGGCACCGGCCCCCGGCCCGCCCCGTTGACGTATCCGGCGGAGTCGGGGCGGGTGGTGTCGGCGCGGTCGGCGGACGGACGCCTCGAAATGTTCGCCGCCGGAGCCGACGGCATCCACCACGCCTGGCAGAACACGGTGAACGGCGCCTGGTCGGAATGGGAACCCCTCGGCGGACCCGGCGGCGCCGAGCTGGCCATCGGCCCCAACGCGGACGGCCGGCTCGAACTGTTCGCCATCAACGGCGCCACCTTCTCCCACCGCTACCAGCTCTCCCCCTCCGGCGCCTGGTCCGGCTGGGAGGGCTTCGGCGGCGGAGGCAAGGACATCGCCGTCGGCGCCAACGCCGACGGACGCCTCGAAGTCTTCGCCTCGGGCCCGGTCGGCGTCTTCCACCGCTACCAGAGCACCCCCAACGGCGGCTGGTCCGAATGGCAACCCGCCGACGGCGGACCGGCCGACAGCCGCATCGAGATGGAGAAGTCGCCGGACGGGCGCCTCGAAGTCTTCGCCCTGGGCGGGGACACGTTCCAGCACCTCTACCAGAGGACCGCCAACGGCGGCTGGTCCACATGGGAGGAGTTCGGCGGCGGCGGGCGCGACCTCACCGTCGACCACGACCGCGACGGCAGGCTGGAGGTCTTCGCCTCCGGACCCGTCGGCGTCTTCCACAAGTACCAGACGGGCCCCGCGAGCTGGTCCGGCTGGGAGCCCACCGGCGGTCCCGCCGACTCCCAGCTCACCAGTGAACGCTCGCCGGACGGCCGGGTCGAGGTGTTCGCGATCAACGGCAGCACCGCCCAGCACCTGTGGCAGACCGGGGTCAACGCCCCCTTCGGCCCGTGGGAGGCCTTCGGGGGCGGCGGCACCGAGATCACGGCCGCCGCGAACGCCGACGGACGCATCGAGGTCTTCGGGACCAGCGCCGCCGGGGTCCACCACAAGTGGCAGACCGGCTTCTCCAGCTGGTCCGAATGGGCCTGGGTGAACGGCGCTTCCGGGCCCGCCGTCGACTGAGACCCCCACGTGCAATTGGCCGATGTCGCACGGTGCAGCCGCGCGCGCAGCCGGTAACGTTCCCTGTCGATGACGTCGGCCGACGCGTCAACGCGTCGTACAGGGGGAGCCGTGAGCGGCATAGTCGTCCATCTGCCGCCGGGCAGCGGTGGCCCGGCGGACGGTGAAGCGGGCGGCGGCGGAGTGACGTTACGGCTCGGTCCGGGAGAGGCCGCGCGGTTCGGGCGCGGCTCCTCCCGGACGCCGGTCGAGCTCCCGCTCGCCGACGAGTCCGTGTCCCGGCTCGCCGGGGAGATCCGGGTCTGCGAGGACCACTGGCAGCTGACCAACCACAGCGCGGCGCAGAGCTACCTCGTCGAGAACCCGGAGGGGGCCGGGGAGTACCTGCGGGTCCCGCCCCGCCGGGCCGGGGCGCCGATTCCGTTCGAGTTCTCCCGGGTGGTGCTGCCCACCCGGCGCGGGACCACCCTCTCCTTCCAGGTCTACGCTCCCGACCACGTCTACCTGGACCCGCCGGGCGCGGGCGGTCCGGGCGCCGGCCGTACGGTCACGGCGTACTCGCTGGACGAGACGGCGACCTACTTCCTGGTGCTCGTGGCGCTCTGCGAACCCTGGCTGCGGGACGAGTCGCCGCTCTCGGTGCCGACCACCCCGCAGGTGGTGGAGCGACTGCGGACGCATCCCGGCTGCGGCCGGCTGACGGCGCGGGCGGTCAGTTCGCACATCGACTACCTGGCCGGGGAGAAGCTGCGGATCGAGGCGCCCGGCGCGCCCGGCGCGGGCCGGGGCGACCGCCGCAACGGGAAGCGGGACGCGGTCGTCGGGCTCGCGCTGAAGTTCGGCGTGGTCCGGGAGGAGCACCTGGCGCTGCTGCCGCCGCGGACCGGATCGGGCGCGCGGGGGCGGTAGAGGTGGCACGGGTGCGGAGTCCGGAGGCCTCCTGGGGCAGCGACCGTACGGAACTGCTGCCTCCGGGACACCTGGTGGGCGACTGGGTGGTGGCGGAGCCGATCGGTGCGGGCGGCTGGGCGACGGTGTACGCGGGGCGGCCGGTCCGGGCGGGCGCGGAGCCGGGCGAGGTCGCCCTCAAGGTGCTGCCCACGGCGGGGCTCGCCCCGCGCCAGGCCCGCAGCGTGGCCGAGTCCGCCCGGCGCGAGGTCGAACTCGGCCGCCGGGCCGGGCATCCGCGGCTCGTGCGGCTGCTGGACACCGCGGTGCTGCGCGCACCGGAGCACCCCTCCCTGGACGGGGCGATCGTGCTGGTGATGGAGCGGGCGTCCGGCAGTCTGCGGGACCTGATCGGTGCCGGGGTGGACGAGACGGAGGGCGGCCGGCTGATCACCGGGATCTGCGAGGGGCTGGCCCATCTGCACCGCAGCGGCTGGGTGCACTCCGACCTCAAGCCGGAGAACGTCCTGATCGGCGCGGACGGTTCGGTGAAGCTCTCGGACTTCGGGCTCGCCACCGAGCTGACCGGGACGCACGGCTACGCGCCGCCGATGGGCACCCCGGACTACCTGCCGCCAGAGCGCTGGCGGGCGCCGCTGGGCGAGCTGGGCGTACGGGTCCGCCCGAGCGCCGACATCTGGGCCCTGGGCCTGGTCATCCACGAGGTGTTCACCTCCGGCACGCCGCTGTTCCCCGGCGCCACGCCGATGGCGCGCGGCAACGCGGTGCAGGAGTACGCGGCCGGGCGGGCCCCGCTGCGTATGGACGACGGGGTCCCGCCGTTCTGGCGCGCGCTGGCCGCCGACTGTCTGGCCCCGGCCCACGAGGCCCGTGCCGGGTACACCGCCGAGAGCCTGCTCGCGCGGATCGCGGCCCGGGAGGCGGAGCCGCGGCCGGCGGGCGGCTCCGGGGGGCGCCCGGGGCGCCGGCGGCGGTGGGCCCGTGCCGCGGCCGCGCTGGCTGTCGCGGCGTGCGGGGCGGCGGGTGCCTGGTGGTACGCGGGACCGGCGGGCGGATCCGGTCCGGGTCCGGCTCGGGTCCGGGTGTTCAACGCCGAACGGGCCTGCCAGGACCGGTCGGACCGGGACCCGCAGTGCAGCCTGGGCCTGGCGCTGGACCCGCTGCTGCCGTACGCGGCGGGGAACGTGGCGCCGGCCCGGGTGTGGCACGGCGACGCACTGGAGGCGGACTGCGAACTGCCGCGCGGCGAGGCCGTCATCGACGAGTCGGACATGCGTTCCACGCTCTGGTTCCGGGTCCGCCCGTCCGGCGCGGACTCCGGGGAGCGGGCCTGGCTGCCCGCCGTGCGGACGAAGGACCGGCCGGCGCTCCCCCGCTGCCCGGCCCCGGCGAAGGCGCGTTGAGCACGCGGGGCACACGGGACGGACGGCGCGGGCGGTGGCCGGAACACGGCGTCCGGCCGGGGCGTCCGGGCGGTCGCGCTCACGGCCGCCGACCCGCGGCCGGTACGGTTCCGGCATGGACGTTTCCGCAACGAGTTCGAATCCCGAACGCACGGGCCCGGCGGCCCGGGTCTTGGACGCCGCTCGTGCGCAGCTGGCGAAGCTGGGGGCCGCAGGGCTGTCCCCGGAGGCCGTGGCGCACGAGGGCGGCCTCGCCGTCACCGAAGTGGAAGCCGTCTTCCCCCACCGGGACGACCTGCTGACCGCCCTGGTCGTCGACGCGTACGACGCGTCGGGCGCCGCGATGGAGCGGGCCGACGCCGCCGCGGCGGCCGAGGGATCCCCGGCCGGCGCACGGCTGCTCGCGGCCACCCGGGCGCTGCGGCGGTGGTCGTTCGAGAACCCGGCCGAGTTCACCCTGATCTACGGCTCGCCCGTACCGGGGTACCACGCGCCGCAGGACACCGTCCCGCCCGCCTCTCGTACGCCCGCGGTCCTCGCCGGGATCATCCGCTCGGCCCTGGAGGCGGGTGAGCTCACCCCGCCCCGGCGGACGCCGCCGGCCCGCGGGCTCCTGCTGCCCGAGGCCGTGGCGGCCTTCGGCGGGGTGCCCGGGGCTCCGTTCTCGGACATCATCGAGCGCGGCATCGTCCTGTGGAGCAACCTGATCGGCCTCCTGGTCTTCCAGGTGTTCAGCCGCACCCACGACAGCGTCAGCGACGAGGCGGCCTTCTTCGACTACGCGATCGCCGTGGCGGCCGAGGGCGTCGGACTCGACGTCCCCCTGCCCGAACAGACGGCCTGACCCCCACCCCCTACGCGGTACCCGCAGAAAATCCAGGACGTGAACACCACCAGAACCCTCTGCTTCGTCATAGCGGCGCTGTCGTCGTACGCGGCGCTCGTCTACCGGCTGTGCCAGGCGCGGCGCAGCTGGCGGGACAGCGCCTACCGCGCGCTGATCACCACCCTCCTGCTCCAGTGCCTGACCTTCACGATGGGCGCGGTCGCCATGGGCGGCGGCAGCGTCCTCGGCGTCGGCAACCTCGCCATCCTCCTCATGCACCTGGCGGCGGTGGCCTTCTGCGTGAGCTCGCAGATCATCCTGCTGAAGTGGGCGGACGCCGACGAGGAGGCGCTGCGCAGGGCGCGCTGGTGGACCGTCACCGGGTTCGCGCTGAACGTGGGGCTGGTCGCGCTGTTCCTGCTGGCGGACGGGACGAACCGGCCGTCCACCGATTTCGACACGGGCAGCGGCCAGCCGCTGGTGCTCACGTACCTGCTGGCCTTCATCGTGTCGCAGGCGGTTCCGTGCGTCACGATCTTCCGCCAGTGCGGTCCCTACGCCGAGATGACCGACAACGCCTCGCTGCGGCAGGCGCTGCGGATGCTGCGCGTCGCCGCGGTGGTCCTCTTCCTGTACTGCTCGGCGCGGACCGTCAACATCCTGACGGCCGCGGCCGGGGTCGACATCGGCGTCTGGAAGCTCGCGTCGAACGTCTTCAGCGCCACGGGCATCGTGATCCTGTCGCTGAGCCTGACCAACTCCTCCTGGGGTCCCTCGGCCACCAGGCTGCTGGACTGGGCGCGCAGCTACCGGTCCTACCGGGCGCTGTACCCGCTGTGGCGGGACCTGTACGAGTCCTCCCCGGACATCGCGCTGGAGCCGCCGAGCGCCGCGGTCTCGGAGATGGACTACCGGCTGCACCGCCGGGTCGTGGAGATACGCGACGGGTGGCGCGATCTGCGCCCCTACATCGACCGCACCGCCCCCGGTTCCGCGGGGGCGGGCAAGGACGCCAGCGAGGAGTCCCGGCAGGCGTTCACGGAAGCCGCGCAGATCAAGCAGGCCCTGCTGGCGAAGCGGAACGGCACAGTCCCTCAGGACAGCAAGGACGCCGGCGATTTCGACGACCGCGACACCGACAACTTCACGGCGGAGGTCGCATGGCTCACCAAAGTTGCGGCTGCCTACAGTAAGCTCGGCACCGCGAGTTGAAGCTCCCGCCCGGTTTGCATCCCCCGTCAAACCGGGCGGGTGGCTCCCCCGTTACCCCCCGTCTCCGCACGGGGCGGGACGGGCGGACACCGCCCGGACTGGCCCGGCCCATCCCCCGAGGGCCGGGCCAGTCCGTTTTTCACCGGCGAGCCAACCGACAAACCCCCGTGAGTCGAGTTAACTGCCAGCTATCGGCGAGACCCAACGTTGGCAGGAGTCCAGCCCAATTGTCAACTGACCGCTAATCTGTGAAACTGACGTATAGCCAAGGGCTATACCGAGGAGGTGACGGGAGGAAGGATCACCATGACCGACACCGAGACCGAGGCCGAGGACCGTCCCCTGCTCGCGACGCGCCTCGACGACCTCTTCAAGACCGTCCGCCCCAAGGGCAAGCACTGGACGAACGCAGAGGTCGCGGAGGAGCTCAAACGGGCCAACCCCGAACTCAAGGTCGGCGGCGTCTACCTGTCCCAGCTGCGGACGGGCAAGCGCTCCAACCCCTCGCCCGACCTCCTGGCGGCCCTCGCCCGCTTCTTCGGCGTCTCGGTCGCCTACTTCTTCGACGACAAGGTCGCCGAGTCCGTGCTCAGCCAGGTGGCCGCCATCGAGGCGCTGCGCCAGTCCGGCGTCCGCGCCGTGGCGATGCGGGCGGCGGGCATGAAGAAGGAGAACCTCGCCGCGATCACGGCCATCATGGACCAGTACCGGCAGTTGCAGGGCCTTCCCCCCGTCACCGACTCCAACGACCCCGGATGAGGGGCGCCTGGAAGGAGCGGGCCGCCGACCACGACCGCCGCAGCCGGCTGAAGAAGCTGCGGAAGGCCGGAGCCCGGCGCATCGCCGAACTCGGCCTCCCCGAAGCCCCCGACGTCGCCGAGCTCTGCCGCCACCTCGGTGAGGTCCGCGGCCGTCCGATCATCCTGGTCCCGATGCAGATGCCCTCGTCGCACCCGTGCGGCATGTGGGTCGCCGCCCGCGACGAGGACCTGATCTTCTACGACGCCAACACCACCAGCGCGCATCAGGAGCACATCATCTTGCACGAGCTGGGCCACATCATCTGCTGCCACCGCGGGGCCGGCGGACTGGACGAGGCGGCCGCCCGTCTCCTGTTCCCCGACCTCGACCCCGACATCGTGCGCGACATGCTCCTGCGCGCGACCTACGACGACGTCCAGGAACAGGAGGCGGAGATCATCGCCTACCTCCTCTCCCAGCGCATGGGGGGCGCCGAACAGCCCGCCGCCGACGCCGAGGAGGGCACGGGCGACCGCCCGGCGAAGAGCGCCACCCTCAGCCGCATAGAACGCACCCTGATCTGAGATGGGCTTACCCACCGGCTCACGCCCCGGCGGACGCCACCTCCCCGGCCAGCAGGGCGACCGCGCGCCTGATGTCCTCCTCGCGGTGCTCGCTGGTGATGAAGAACCGCAGCCGCGACAGCCCCTCCTCCACCGCCGGGTGGAAGATGGGATCGGCGACGACGCCCCGCTCGAAGAGCCGGTGCGCGACCCGCAGGGTCTTCGCCGAGTCCCCGAGGATGCACGGCACGATCGGCGTCCCGCCGCTGGAGCCCGTCGAGAGCCCGGCCGAGGAGGCGAGGTCCAGGAAGAGCCCGGAGTTGCGGTGCAGCGCCCGGACCCGCTCCGGCTGGGCCGTCATCAGCTCGGTGGCGGCCAGCGCCGCCGCCGCGTTGGCCGGGGTCAGGCCGACGCTGTAGACGAAGCCGGGGAGCGTGTGGCGCAGCCAGCGCACCATCCGGGCGGAGCCGCCGAGATAGCCGCCGCAGCTGGCGAAGGCCTTGGAGAGGGTGCCCATCCACAGGTCCACGTCGGACCGGTCCACCCCGTGGAACTCGCCGACACCCCGGCCGCTCCCGCCCACCGTGCCGATGCTGTGCGCCTCGTCCACCATCAGCAGGGCGCCGAAGCGCTTCTTCAGCTCGATCACGGCGGGCAGGTCCACGAGGTCCCCGTCCATGCTGTACGCGCCCTCGACGGCGATCAGGACCCGCCGGAACCGGGACCGGTTGAGCCTCAGCATCCGCTCCAGCTCGCCCGTGTCGTTGTGGGCGAAGGGGCGGCGGGCGGCACCCGAGAGGGCACAGCCCTGGAGGATGCTGTCGTGGGCGAGCGCGTCGTGGACCACCAGGTCGCCGGGGCCCACGAGGTGGCCTATCGCGGTGACGTTGGTGGCGTGGCCGCTGACCAGGGTGAGGCAGTCCCCGACGCCGAGGAAGTCGGCGAGCGCCCGCTCCAGCCGTACGGTCAGGTCGCGTTCGCCGGAGAGCACCCGGCTCGCCGAGACCGAGGTCCCGTACCGTTCCACGGCCTCGTGCACGGCCGCGTTGACCGCCGGGTGGCCCGACAGGCCGAGGTAGTTGTAGCTGCCGAAGGACAGGTACGGGCGGCCGCCGATCACCGTGGTGTCGGTGATGGTGCCCTCGTGGACCCGGAAGTACGGGTACCCCGAGGGGCTCCCGGCGACCGCGTCGAGCCGCTCTTCGAACCGGGCCACCTCGGGGAACTCGTCGACCCGGGCGGAGTCGGTGCTCCACTGCGGCGGCACGTCGAAAAGAATCGTTTCCGCAGGGGCCGTGAAGGCCGCCGGGACCTCCCCCGCGGCCACCGCGATCAGCCGGCCGACGGTGAGGCCGGGCGTGAACAGCTCCTCGGCGCGGAAGCCCGGCACCCGCTTGCCGATGTTGACCTCCAGCTCCTGGAGCATGAGGGAGTCGAAGCCGAGGTCGGTCACGAGCGACATGTCCGTGCCCAGGTCCGAGAGCGGGAAGACGCCGGCCCGCGAGACCTCCTCCAGCACGACGGCGGCGACGGACTCCGCGCCGGAAGGCACCGCCGGTCCCGCCACGGGCCGCTCCGCCGGGTACGCCTCCCCCGGCGCGTCCGGGCCGGCCGGGCCGGGGGCCGTCTCGCGGGCCGCCTCGTCCACGGCCCAGTGGCGGCGCGGGGCGAGCGGGCTCGGCGGCAGGGTGCACGGCGGCAGGCGCGGGCCGGGCAACACGGCGGGCTCCGCCCCGGGGTCACCCGTACGCCCGGCCTCCACCCCGGCGGCGGCCTCCGTCAGCCGCGCCACGGCGTCGGCGGCGTCCTGCACCACCAGGGCGAGCCGTTCCCCGAGCGGGGCCCGGCGGGCCAGGGTGTCCGCCACCGCGGCCGGCTCCGGCCGGTCCTCGGCGATGACCCGGGCCAGTTCCCGGGCGTGCCGGGCCAGCCCCGCCCGGTCGCGGGCGGTGAGGACGAGCACGTGCGGCCCCTGCCCGGGTCCGGCGGGCACGGCCGCGTCGGGGGCCTGCTCCACCACCATGTGGACGCCGGTGCCGCCGAAGCCGAAGGCGCTCACGCCGGCCCGTCGCGGCCGGCCGGTCTCCGGCCAGCGGACCGGTGCCGTCGGGACGGTCAGCCCCGCGGAGTCCAGCAGGGCTCCGTCGGCCGGTTCGAACCCCGGCTGCGGCGGAACGACCCCCCGGTGCACGGCCAGCACCGACTTGACGAGCCCCGCCATGCCGGCGGAGTTCAGCGAATGGCCGACCACCGCCTTCACCGCGCCGAGGTGCGCCGGGCGGGCGCCCTCGCCGCGCAGTTCGCGCAGCACCTCCAGCTCGACGGGGTCGCCGACCGTGGTGCCGGTGCCGTGCGCCTCCAGGTAGTCCACCGCGTCGGGCGCCAGGTCCGCGTCCCGGTAGGCCCGGCGCAGGGCGCGGAGCTGTCCGGCCGCCCGGGGGTGCATCCCGCCCTGCACGGTCCCGTCGTTGGCCGTGCCGACACCCCGGATCACCGCGTAGACGCGGTCCCCGGCGGCGAGGGCGTCGGACAGGGGCCGCAGGACCAGGACCGCGGCGCCCTCACCGAGGACGAACCCGTCGGCCCCCGCCCCGAAGGGCAGGCAGCGGCCGCTGCGCGAGATCGCGCCGATCCGGCACAGGCCCACCAGCAGGTCGGGGGTGAGGACCAGTTGCGCGCCGCCCGCGAGGGCGATGCGGGTGCGGCCCGCGCGCAGGGCGTGCACGGCGTTGGCCACGGCCATCAGGCCGCCGGAGCAGGCGGAGTCCAGGGCGTAGCTCTCGCCGTGCAGGTCGAGGACCGAGCTGATGGTGTTCGGGCCCATGTTGAGCAGGAGCCCCGCGGCGGAGGTGCCGTGCAGGCCGTCGACGGCGCGGACGGTCTCCTGCCAGTGCGGGCCGGCCGCCCGCGCCCCGAACTCGCCTCCGGCCAGCTGGCGCATGCGCAGCCGCATGGTGCTGAGCTGGCGGTAGCCGCTCTCGGTGAGCGCGGTGATGACCGAGGTCTCCTCGCGGTCGAAGCCGTCCACCTCCCAGCCCGCGTCCTGGACCGCCTCGCGGGCGAGGTCGATGAGCAGCCGGTGCTGGGGGTCCATGGCCCGGGCCCGGCGCGGCGGGATGCCGTAGTGGGCGGCGTCGAACCGGTCCACGTCGGGCAGCAGCGCCATGGTGTCGGTGTAGGCGGCCGAGGTGTCGCGGAAGTCGTCGCTCAGGAAGGCGGCGGCGCGCCACCGGGAGTCGGGTATCCCGGAGAACTGCGGCTCCGGGTCGGTCAGGAGCCGCCAGTACTGGTTGAGGTCGCGGGCGCCGGGGAACCTGCACGCCATGCCGACGACGGCGATGTCGTCGCGGGTCACCGGGGTGGGCCGGTCCGGCGGGGTCATCGGCCGGCTTCCAGGCGTTCGCGCCACCACGCCACGGTCGCCTTCACCTGCTCGTCGACGGGGGTGGCCCGTACGCCGAACGCGGTTTCCCAGGCGGTCGAGTCGACGACGAACGGGCGGTCGAACTGGTAGCGGATCTCCTTGAGTTCGCGCAGCAGCGGGGAGAAGAGCCCGCCGACGGCCAGGACGGCCGGGGGCAGCCCGCGCACGGCGACCGGCCGGGTGCCCGCCTCGGCGGCCAGCAGGCCGGTCATCTCGCGGACGGACAGGGCGGGTCCGGTCGGAACGTGCCAGGCCCGGCCCCAGGCGCGCTCGTCGCCCGCGGCCTCGGCCAGGGCCCGGGCCACGTCGGGGAGGTAGGTCCAGCTGTGGGGGGCGTCCGGGTCGCCGAGGGTGGAGACCGGCTTGCCGCGCAGCAGCGGGGGCACCACGCGGGCGGCCAGGTGCCCGCCGTCGGTGACGCCGGGTCCGAAGAAGTCCGAGGCCCGTACCTCGACGGCCTTGATGCGGCCCTGTTCGTGGAGGGCGCGCGCCCGCTCCCAGGCGGCCGCGCGGACCCGTCCCTTGGGGCCGGTCGCCGCGAGCGGCAGGTCCTCCGTCATGGGGCCGGCCACCGGGCCGTACCCGTAGAGGTTGCCCAGCATGACCAGGACGGCGCCGGTGGCCTCGGCCGCCGTGCACAACGACGCGGCGAGCGCGGGCCATTCGGCGGCCCAGCGGTGGTAGGGCGGCGAGGCGCAGTTGTGGAGGGCGACGGCGCCGCGCGCCAGCTCGGTGAGGCGCGCGGCGTCCCGGGCGTCCAGTGCGACGTGCTCGATGCCGGGCTCCGGGGCCCGTCCCGAGGCGGTGACGACCTTGACTGAGTGGCCCCGTCCGGCGAGCAGCCGAGCGGTGGCGGCCCCGGCGGGCCCGAAACCTATGACGACATGAGAGTTCACGTACGCACACTAGCGCGGGGGGTGCTGGTCCCCGGCAAGCCGCCCTCGGGGCGCCGAGGCGCGTTTGGCTTGAAGACGCCCGGCGGTTTGCGCCGGTCAGGAGGGCTTTGCGCAGTGGAACGGGCACCGGGTCCGGGCGGGGCGGGGCGGACCGGTCAGGATTCGAGAAGCGCCGCACCCCGGACCCCGCATAGCGTGGCTGCCGTACGGTGCGGCGTCCACGCCGCACGGGCCGGACCGAGCGATGGAGACACGAAGAGCATGGCCAAGAGGACCGACTCGGGATCGCCCGCACCCCACATCGCCGACAGCCACGGTCTGATCCGCGTGCACGGCGCGCGCGTGAACAACCTCAAGGACGTCGCGATCGAGATCCCCAAGCGCCGGCTGACGGTGTTCACGGGGGTCTCCGGTTCGGGGAAGAGCTCGCTGGTGTTCGACACGATCGCCGCGGAGTCCCAGCGGATGATCAACGAGACCTACAGCGCCTTCGTCCAGGGCTTCATGCCCACGCTGGCCCGGCCCGAGGCCGACGTGCTCGAAGGGCTGACCACGGCGATCATCGTCGACCAGCAGCGGATGGGCGCCGACCCCCGCTCCACCGTCGGCACCGCCACCGACGCCAACGCGATGCTGCGGATCCTCTTCAGCCGCCTCGGCGACCCGCACGTCGGGCCGCCGGGCGCGTACTCCTTCAACGTGCCCTCGGTCCGGGCGAGCGGGGCGATCACCGTCGAGAAGGGCGCCAAGAAGACGGTGAAGGCCACCTTCAACCGCACCGGCGGCATGTGTCCGCGCTGCGAGGGCCGCGGCAGCGTCTCCGACATCGACCTGACCCAGCTGTACGACGACTCCAAGTCCCTCAACGAGGGCGCGCTCACCATCCCCGGCTACAGCATGGACGGCTGGTACGGGCGGATCTTCGGCGGCTGCGGCTTCTTCGACCCGGACAAGCCGATCCGCGAGTTCACCGAGCGGGAGCTGGCCGACCTCCTCCACAAGGAGCCGACCAAGATCAAGGTCGACGGCGTCAACCTCACCTACGAGGGCCTGATCCCGAAGATCCAGAAGTCGATGCTGTCCAAGGACCTCGACGCGCTCCAGCCGCACATCCGGGCGTTCGTGGAGCGGGCGACGACCTCCGCCACCTGTCCCGAGTGCGAGGGGACGCGGCTCACCGCCGAGGCCCGGTCCTCGAAGATCGGCGGGGTGAGCATCGCGGACGCCTGCGCCATGCAGATCAGCGACCTGGCCGCCTGGGTCCGCGGTCTGGACGAGCCCTCGGTGGCGCCGCTGCTGGACAAGCTCCGGCACACCCTGGACTCCTTCGTGGAGATCGGCCTCGGCTACCTCGCGCTCGACCGCCCGGCGGGCACGCTCTCGGGCGGCGAGGCGCAGCGCGTCAAGATGGTCCGCCACCTCGGCTCGGCGCTCACCGACGTCACGTACGTCTTCGACGAGCCCACCACGGGCCTGCACCCGCACGACATCCAGCGGATGAACGACCTGCTGCTGCGGCTGCGCGACAAGGGCAACACGGTGCTGGTCGTGGAGCACAAGCCGCAGACCATCGCGATCGCCGACCACGTCGTCGACCTCGGCCCCGGGGCCGGCACCGCGGGCGGCACGGTCTGCTTCGAGGGCACCGTGGAGGGGCTGCGGGCCTCCGGCACGGTCACCGGCCGCCACCTGGGGGACCGCACCGGCCTGAAGAAGGGCGTACGGACGCCCTCGGGCGTCCTGGAGATCCGCGGGGCGGACGCGCACAACCTGCGCGCGGTCGACGTGGACGTCCCGCTCGGGGTCCTGGTGGTGGTCACCGGGGTCGCCGGCTCCGGCAAGAGCTCCCTGGTGCACGGCTCGGTCCCGGCGGCGGAGGGCGTGGTCTCGGTCGACCAGGGCCCCATCCGCGGCTCGCGCCGCAGCAACCCGGCGACGTACACGGGGCTGCTCGACCCGATCCGTTCGGCGTTCGCCAAGGCCAACGGCGTCAAGCCGGCCCTGTTCAGCGCCAATTCCGAGGGCGCCTGCCCGGCCTGCAACGGCGCCGGGGTGGTCTTCACGGACCTGGGGATGATGGCGGGCGTCTCCGCCACCTGCGAGGACTGCGAGGGCAAGCGCTACCAGGCGTCGGTGCTGGACTACCGGCTCGGGGGCCGTGACATCAGCGAGGTGCTGGCGATGCCGGTGCGCGAGGCGGAGGAGTTCTTCGGCTCCGGCGAGTCCCGGGTCCCGGCCGCGCACCGCGTCCTGGGCCGGCTCGCGGACGTCGGGCTGGGCTACCTCACCCTCGGCCAGCCGCTCACCACGCTGTCGGGCGGCGAGCGGCAGCGGCTGAAGCTGGCCACGCACATGGCGGACAAGGGCGGGGTCTACGTCCTGGACGAGCCGACGACGGGCCTGCACCTGGCCGACGTGGAACAGCTGCTCGGGCTGCTGGACCGGCTGGTCGACTCCGGCAAGTCGGTGATCGTCGTCGAGCACCACCCGGCGGTCATGGCGCACGCGGACTGGATCATCGACCTGGGGCCGGGCGCCGGGCACGACGGCGGCCGGATCGTGTTCGAGGGCACGCCCGCCGACCTCGTCGCCGCCGGCTCCACCCTCACCGCCGAGCACCTCGCGGCGTACGTGGGCGTCTGAGCGGTCCCCCGGCAGCACGCGGGCCGTCCGGGCACCGGTATCCCCACACCGGAGGCCGGACGGCCCGTGCTGTGCGAACGGAGACGGCACGCGCCCCCGGCGCCCGGTCCGTACCCCCACGGTGGGACCGTGCTCCGGTCGGCGTGCCGCCGGCCGTCGTCCGGCTCCGTCGCACCACCAGTCTGTGGCCGGCCGACTCCCCTGGGCGTACTTCCTGACGTGCCCTTTGCACAAGGAGACCGATCTTTGACGCGGGCCTGACGATCCCGTTCCGGATCGCCGGACCTGCTACTCCCAGTCGTCCCAGGGCGGGTCCTCGTCCAGGTCGAAGGGCGGTTCGTCGAGCGGTTCGGCCCCGTGCGGAGGCTCGTGGGCCGACGGGGCTCCCCTTCCGGCGGCCCCCGCTCCCGTGGCTCCCGCTCCCGTGGCTCCCGCTGCCGCGGCGGCCGGGGCCGCGCCGGCCGTGAAGTCCGCCAGGGCCTCGATGACGCCCTCGCCGTACTTGGCGAGCTTGGCCTCGCCGACGCCGCTCACGCCGGACAGCTCCCCGACCGTGCCGGGCAGGCTCGTGGCGATCTCCCGCAGCGTGGCGTCGTGGAAGACCACGTACGCCGGGACCCCCTGCTCGCGCGCCGTCGCCGCGCGCCAGGCGCGCAGGGCCTCGAAGACCGGCACCGCGGCGGCGGGCAGGTCGACCGGTACGCGGGCGCTCTTGCCGGAGCGCGAGCCGGACTCCTTCTTCCGGGCCGCCGGCGCCTTCTCCTTGCGCATCTGGACGGTGCGGCGTCCGCCCAGCACCTCGCCGCTCGCGTCCGTCAGCACGAGGGTGCCGTAGTCGCCCTCCACCGCGAGCAGCCCCAGCCCCAGCAGCTGGCGGACGACCCCGCGCCACTCGCCGGTGCTCAGGTCCGCGCCGACGCCGAACACCGACAGGCCGTCGTGGTCGAACTGGATGACCTTGGCGGTCTTCTTGCCCTGGAGGATGTCGATGATCTGCCCGGCGCCGAACTTCTGGCGCCGCTCGCGCGCGAGGCGCCACACGGTGGACAGCAGCTTCTGCGCGGCGACCGTGCCGTCCCAGGACTCGGCGGGCGTCAGGCAGGTGTCGCAGTTGCCGCAGGGCTCGCCGGCCTGCCCGAAGTACGCGAGCAGCCGGACCCGCCGGCAGTCGACGGTCTCGCACAGCGCCAGCATGGCGTCCAGGTGGGCGGCCAGGGAGCGGCGGTGGTTCTCGTCGCCCTCGGAGCCCTCGATGAGCTTGCGCTGCTGGACCACGTCCTGGAGGCCGTACGCGAGCCAGGCGGTGGCCGGCTCGCCGTCGCGGCCGGCGCGGCCGGTCTCCTGGTAGTAGCCCTCGACGGACTTGGGCAGGTCCAGGTGGGCCACGAAGCGGACGTCGGGCTTGTCGATGCCCATGCCGAAGGCGATGGTGGCCACCACGACGACCCCGTCCTCCCGCAGGAAGCGCGACTGGTTCGCGGCGCGCGTGCGGGCGTCCATCCCGGCGTGGTAGGCGACGGCGTCGATGCCCTGTTCCACCAGGAAGGCGGCGGTCTTCTCCACGGAGGACCGCGACAGGCAGTAGACGACGCCGGCGTCCCCGTCGTGCTCGGACCTGATCAGCTCCAGCAGCTGCGCCAGCGGCTTGTCCTTGGCGGCGATGCGGTACTGGATGTTGGGCCGGTCGAAGCTGGCGACGAAGTGCCGGGCCTCCTCCAGGCCCAGCCGCTTCGCGATCTCGGCGTGGGTGGCCTCGGTGGCGGTCGCGGTCAGGGCGATCCGGGGCACCTTCGGCCACCGCTCGTGCAGCATCGACAGGGCCAGGTAGTCCGGCCGGAAGTCGTGGCCCCACTGGGCGACGCAGTGCGCCTCGTCGATCGCGAACAGGGACACCTTCCCCCGGTCGAGCAGCCGCTGGGTGCCCTCGGTGCGCAGCCGCTCGGGGGCCAGGTAGAGCAGGTCCAGCTCGTCGGCGAGGAAGGCCTGCTCGACGGCCTGCCGCTCGTAGGGGTCCTGGGTGGAGTTGAGGAACCCGGCCCGTACCCCGAGGGCGGTGAGCGCGTCCACCTGGTCCTGCATCAGCGCGATCAGCGGCGAGATGACGATGCCGGTGCCCTCTCTGACGAGCGCCGGGATCTGGTAGCAGAGCGACTTGCCGCCGCCGGTCGGCATCAGCACGAGGGCGTCGCCGCCCCCGGCGACCTGCTCGATGATCTGCTCCTGCTCACCGCGGAAGGAGGTGTAGCCGAATACGCGGTGGAGTACCTGCAGGGAGTCCGAGATCTCGGGGGAAGCGTCCGAAAGAGCCATTCGAGAAGCCTAGCGGCCTCCGCCGACAGCCAGTCCCGCCTGTGGACGGCCGGTGGCCGGACCCAGCCGCCACAGCGGCGCGGCCCGGCGGCCGTCCAGCGCCGCGAACAGGCCCCGCGCCTCCCCGGCGGCCAGGTCCAGGTCCTCGGTGATCCGGCGGGTGGTGGCGTACGCGATCCCGTCCGCCAGCGCCTCCCGCTCCCAGGCGGCGAAGCGGGCCCGGACGGCGGCGGGGTCCCGGTCCGGGCGCGGGACGGGCGGGGCTGCGGGCAGGGCCGCCGCGCGGTGGCGTTCGCGTTCGATCTCCGAGAAGCCGCACACGGCGCGGGAGGCCTCCTCGGCCTCCGCCAGGCCTGCGGTGCCGGCCAGCGCGCGGGCGAGGGGGCTGAGGGAGAGGGCCCGGTCCAGGGTGAGCCGGTGGACGGCGGCGGCCCGGGCGTCCAGGTGGACCGGCTGCGGGGCGTCCCGGGTGCCGCAGACCCCGCGCACCCCGCGGGCGGCGGCCACCAGCAGGGCGCTGGCCTCGGAGGGGTGCCAGTCGAAGACCCCCGCGACGACGTCGGTGTGCCCGGCGGCGAGGGTGAGGGCGGGCTCGCCGAGCCGGGGCAGCAGGTCGGCCGGGGGCACCTCGTTGTCGAGTCCGGGCCCGGCCACGTACACGTCGGCGGGCAGGCCCGTGGCCGCGCAGGCGGCGACGGCGAGGGCGTCGCCGAGCGGGCTGCGCAGGGTGGGCTCGTCGCCCCGGGCGACGATGTCGCCGCCCACGTCGACGAGGTCGATCCGGTCGGCCCGGCACCAGCGGGCGGCCGCCCCGATCTGGCGGGCGAGGCCGAGCGCGCCGTCGTAGGGGTCCAGCAGTCCCAGGCGCGGACGCAGTGCGCCGGACAGCCGCGGGAGCAGGGAGCCGGCCGGGGCGACGGGCCGGGTCGCGGGGGTGAGCAGGGCGAGGTCCGGTGCGGCGGGTTCGGTGCCGTGGAAGTCGCCGGCGCGCCTCGGGCCCGGGACGGGGTCGACGACCAGCCGTTCCCAGGCGTAGGTCAGGACGAGTGCCGGGGTGTCCGCGCCGTACAGGGCGGCGTGGACCATGGCGGCCGTGATGGCGTCGCCGCCGCCCCCGGCGGCGACGAGAAGTCTGCGCTTGTTCTCCATGGCGGTCACGGATACACCGCCCCCGGGACGGAATCCCAGCTTCCGCAAAAAGTACATATGAAGCTCTACACACCGAAAGGCGGTTCATGGGAATTGCACTGCTGAAAACGGCCGGAGCCCGAACCTAAGGTGACGCCTGGTCACGAAGAGTGACGTCCCCTTTTCTTACCGAGAGAGAGTCGGTTCCCGTCATGACGACGCCTGTTCTGCTCCCCGCTCCGTCCTTCCCGGCCTCCCCCGCCGATCCGGATCCGGAAACCCCGTACGAGCAGTACGTGTACGCATACCCGCACCAGAAGGCGTACCGCCTGCTGGAGGACGGCCCGCTGCTCAGCGACCTGTGGTCCGGGGAGCGCCTGGACGCGCTCTCCCTCTACGCGCACATCCCCTTCTGCGAGATGCGCTGCGGATTCTGCAACCTCTTCACCCGCACCGGTGCGCCGGAGGAGGTCACCGGCGCGTTCCTCGCCACCCTGGAGCGGCAGGCACGGGTCACCCGCGAGGCGCTGGAGGCCAAGGGCGAGCCGATCCGCTTCACCCTCGCCGCGTTCGGCGGCGGCACCCCCACCTACCTGACCGCGGACGAACTCACCCGCCTCTGCGACATCAGCGAGAACGTCATGGGAGCGGACCTCAAGGCCGCCTCCTGGTCGGTGGAGACCTCCCCCGCCACCGCGACGGCCGACCGGATCGCCGTACTCGCAGAACGCGGCGCGACCCGGCTGAGCATCGGCGTGCAGAGCTTCGTCGACGAGGAGGCGCGCGCCGCCGTACGGCCGCAGAAGCGCGCCGAGGTCGAGGCCTCCCTCGCCCGCCTCAAGGAGGCCGGGTTCCCGATCCTCAACATCGACCTCATCTACGGCATCGACGGCCAGACCGAGCGCACCTTCCGGGTCTCGCTGGACGCCGCCCTCGCCTGGGCGCCGGAGGAGATCTACCTCTACCCGCTGTACGTGCGCCCGTTGACCGGGCTGAGCACCCGCCACGCCAAGACGCTCCAGGACTGGAACGACCAGCGGCTGCGGCTCTACCGCTACGGCCGCGACCACCTCCTCTCCGCCGGCTACGAGCAGACCTCCATGCGGGTCTTCCGACGCTCCGGCACCGCCGCCGTGGAGGACACCGACGGCAGCAGCATCAGCGAGTACAACCAGCAGGCCGGCATGGTCGGCCTGGGCGTCGGCGCACGCTCGTTCACCACCGACCTGCACTACACCACCGACTACGCGGTCGCGGTGCCCGAGGTCCGGCGGATCATCGACGACTACGTCGCCACCCCGACCGACCGGTTCCGGCGCGCCCAGTGGGCGTTCCGGATGGACGACGGCGAGCGCCGCCGGATGTACGTGCTCCAGCACCTGCTGGAGTCCACGGGCATGCGCACGGCCGCCTACGAACAGCGGTTCGCGACGCGCTTCGAGGACGACTTCGGGCCCCAGCTCGGCTTCCTGCTGAAGCGGAACTGGCTGCGGGAGAAGGGCGGCACGCTGGGCCTGACCCCGGACGGCATGGCCTGGGCCGACGCGATAGGCCCGATGTTCTTCTCGGACCGGGTCCGCGCGAACATGACCTCCTACCAGGACCGGTAGCGGGCCCTACGGCCGGGCCCGGCGCCGCTCCGGCAGGGATACGAGGACCAGCCCGAGCAGCATCAGCGCCGCTCCGGCCGCCGCGCTCGGACCGGGCCGCTCGCCCAGCACGGCGATCCCCAGCGCCGCCGCCACCAGCGGCTCGGTCAGGCTCAGCGTCCCCGTCGTGGCGGCGCTGAGCCGGCCGACGCCGCGCGTGAACAGCAGGTAGCCGAGCGCGGTCGTGCCCAGGCCCAGCCAGCCGATCAGCGCGAGCGCGCGTCCCGTGGCCAGCCCCTCGGGGGCCACCAGCAGGTACGGGGAGACCAGCAGCCCCGCGCACAGCACGCTCACCGGGGCCGCCGTGGCGAGGTCCGCGCCCCGGGCGGCCAGCTGCTTCGACGCGGCGATGTACACGCCGAAGCTCGCCCCGGACACCACCGCGAAGACCAGCCCGAGCAGGTCCGCGCGGGCCCCGCTGCCGGGCAGCAGCAACAGCGCGATGCCGGCCACGGCACAGCCCGTCCCCCACAGCCAGCGGCGGGTCAGCCGCTCGCCGGTGAGCCACCGGGCGCTCAGCCCTCCGACGACGGGCACGGTCCCGAAGGCCACGGCCGTCGCCAGGGCCGCTCCGCCGCGCTGCACCGCCTGGAGGAAGCACACCTGGAAGGCGGCCGTCACCAGCACGCTCAGCACGAGCCACCGGCCCGCTCCGGGCTTGCCCAGACTGCGCAGTCCCGCCGGACGGACCGTCAGCAGGCTGAGCACGAGACCGCCGAGCAGCATCCGGCAGGCCCCCAGCGACACCGGGTGCACGCCGGTGTCCGCCCACAGCTGGGCGGGCCCCACCGTCCCCCACAGCACCGCCGCCGCCAGTACGGACGCCACCGCTCCCACGGTTTCCCCTTTCGCCACATCCGGAACGTGGCGAACGTATCGGGCCGGAGCCGCCGGACCTACTGGGGAAAACCATGGGATTCCGCCCGCGCGCGGGGCCCGGTCCGTGCCTTCGCACAAAGGCGCCGGGCGCTCACGGCGCCCGCCGCCCCAGCGGCAGCAGGTACTGGAGCGGCTGCTCCAGGTCGTCCAGGCCGAGGAGTTCGTGCGCGAGGTCGTCGTGGAATCCCCCCAGCGGAGTACCGGCCAGGCCCAGCGCCGCACCGGTCAGCAGCAGGGTCTGGGTGAGGTGGCCGGCCTCCAGCAGCCCCAGCCGCAGGGCGCGCAGGCCGTAGCGGCGGCGCAGCAGGCCGAGGTCCGCGTACACGGCGAGGACCGCGGGAGCCTCGTCGACGCCGATCCAGTGGGGGGCCGTGTCCGGCCGGGACAGGTAGGTGGAGAGGGCCTTGAGGTCCGCCACTGCCGGCGCCGGGCCCACCGGGCGCAGGGTGCGCCGCTCCGGCAGGCAGTCGTACGTGCCCGCCGGGACCCCTTCCACGTCGAAGACCAGCAGCCGCACCCGGGCCGTGTACAGGGCTCCCGCGCTCGGGTAGGGCCGGTGGGACAGGGTGAAGGGCGGGCCGCCGTCCGGGTCCGGCTCCTCGCTGCGGGCGCTCTCGGCCAGGGAGTGCCACAGCAGCGAGCCCAGGGCGGCGGCGTCCAGCGGTCCCCGGAGCCGGCCGCGCATCGAGGTGCGGGCGGCCAGCACGGCGGACAGCGGCACCTCGGGCAGCGGGGCGGCGGGCAGGGCCAGTTCGGGGCCGGCCGCCCGGGCCCGGTCCGCGCCCTCCGGGAGGTCGCGCAGTTCGCTGTCCTCGCCGCGCCCGATCTGGAACTTGCTGCGCTCCAGGTAGCGGAAGTCGGCGGCGGTGTGCCCTTCCGGGAAGTATCCGGGCCCCTCCCCGGGCCCCTCCCCTGGCTCCTCCTCGGCCTCCAGCAGGGTGCGGGCGGCCAGCCGGCACACGGCCCGCTCCTCGTCGGGGGTGATCCCCAGCCGGTTGAAGAGCATGTGGAGCTGTGAGCCCCACACCCAGGCCCGGAGCTCCTCCCCCAGGTCCGGCAGCCGTCCGTCGGCCCGGCGCACGGCGGCCGCCCACCGCAGGAGCCGGGGCTCGGCGGTGCCCGCGGCGAGCCGCTCCCGCAGCACCCGCGCCCGGCGGCGCAGGCCCGTGCGCTGCGCCGCGTACACGGTGTTGACGCGGGTGTGCACGGACGCGGCGGGCAGCAGCGGCACTTCGGTGACCCAGCGCCAGCCGGCGGCGTGCCCGCGCAGCCGGCGGGCCGCGGTGAGCGGGTCCATGCCGAGCGCGTGCACCGTGGTGTGGGCCAGGTCGGCGGCGGCGGTCAGCCGGGCTCCCGTTCCGCCGCCCGCGGGCAGCGCGCGCAGGGTGTCGAGGGCCGCCCGGGTGGAGGCCTCGAAGACCTCCTCGGCGACGGGCAGCGCCCGGGGGCCGCCGTAGCGGCCGGTCTCCGGCTCGTACGGCACGGCGCGCACCTCGCCGTGGCGGGTGGGCCACGGGCCGGGCAGTGCGGGCACCCCCTCGGCGACGCGGGCCAGTTCGCCGGGGAGCGCGGTGGCGGCAGCGGGGCTCAGGCCGCGCACCCGGACGCGTACGTGGGGGCCGTCCTCCCCGTAGCGGATGAAGAACCATCCGGCGGCCTCGCCCGCGGCGACGAGGCCGTCGAGGAGCGGGGCCGCCCGGTCGAGCAGGAACGCGTCCGTGTCCTCGGTGGCGGAGTGCAGGAAGAGGTGCTGGCTGTGCCAGGTGTCGGGGGTCGTCACGGCGTCACGTCCGGTCCTCGTTCGGGGGTCGGGGGTTCAGGGGAAGGGGTGCGGGTGGAGGGAGAGGTCCTCGTGGCGCAGCGGCCGGTCCGTGCGGCCCAGCCGGTGGGGCACCTCCAGCAGCCGGGGCAGGCCCCGGGTGCGGCGGTTGACGTGCCCGAAGGTCATCGGCAGCGCGCCGGGCACGACCACCCTGACGCAGTGCAGGCCGAGGCTCCGGCGCAGGCCCGGCTCGGTCTGGTCGACGGTGACCACTTCGAGTCCGGCCGCCGCCAGCCGGTCCACCGTCGCGGTGAGCAGGGCGGAGAGGTCGGCGACCGGCTCGGGCGCTCCCGGCCAGGCCTCGGCGACGGTCACGCGGGGGGTGTCGGCGAAGAGGAACTCCAGCCTGGGGGCGGCCTCGGGCAGGGCGCCCAGGCCGACGTGGTCGTCGAGGGTGACCACCAGCTCGGGGCGGTCCAGCATCGGCCGCAGCCGTTCGGGATCGCGCGGGCGGTCCTCGGCGAGGAAGCGCTGGGCGGACTCCAGCACGTTGGTGACGGCCTCGGACACCGCGGAGCGGATCGCGGCGCGCGGGTCGTGGTGGGCGCCGGCGGCGAGGAACATCCGCGGGGCGTCCGGGTGGGACCCCTCGTAGCGGCAGACGGCGACGACGGCCGGGATCCCGAAGTCGTTCGTCGCGTCGAGCAGCAGCAGCCGGTAGCCGGCCAGGGCGGCCCGGTCGGCGAGCAGGGCCGTTTCGGTGTCCTCGGGCGGCGGCTGGACGCGGCGCAGCGGGGTGGCGGCGTACCAGGCCATCAGGAAGGCGTCGCGTTCGGCGACCTCGAACAGGCCGTAGAGCGCCGCTTCCTCGGGGCTGTTGCCGAGGCCGCAGCCGTTGGAGGACTCGTAGACGACGCGCGGGCGGCCCCCGCCCGGCGGGTCCCAGTACGCCACGTGCTCGGGGACGGCGATCTCCCGGCGCCGGGTGAGCGACCGGCCCCGCACCCAGTCCAGTTCCAGGTCCGGTGTGTAGGGGACGGTCGGCGAGGCAGGGTGCCCGTGGTGGGCGGGGTCGGGCAGGCCGAGGCGTTCCGGGTCCAGGGCGCGTTCGGGGCCGAGTTCGGCGAAGGAGGCCCGCAGGTCGGAGCGGCGGCCGGTGGGGCGCATCCCGGCGTACCGTTCGACTGCCTCGAAGAGGGCGGTCCGCTCGCTGCCGTCGAAGTCCGAGGCCCGGCCGTGGCCGCCGTCGTCGACGTCCCGGCCGTCGGTGACGAGGGCGCTGGTCAGGCAGACGGCGGAGTCCTCCGCCCGGAACAGGCCGCGGACCGGCCCGAACCGGTCGTCGTACAGGGCCGCGCGCAGGCCGGCGGCCGTGGTGCGGGGGTTGGGCGCGCGCAGCAGGTACGGGTCGGGCAGCGGGCGGGGTGCCGAGGGCAGCGGGTCCGGCGGGGCCGCGGAGTCGGCGGGCAGCGGGTGGCAGACGGCGCAGCCGCCGACCGGGCGGACCCGGTGGGCGGACCAGGTGCCGCGTCCCTGGTGGAGCAGGTGCACGGTGGCGGTCGGCGGGTCCTGGGCGGGGGCCGGGCGGGCGTGGCCGTCCAGGAGGTCCTGTACGAGGGCGCCGAGTGACTCGGCGAGCGCGGGGGACGGTACGCCGGCCATCGCCAGCGCCGGGCTCTGCCGGGGCACGCGTCCGCCGGCCGTGGCCAGGCGCTGGTGCTCGGCGCAGCTCAGGCAGGCCGGCGCGCCGGGTGCGAGCAGCGGGCCGACCACCGCGAGGGGTCCGTCGAAGCGTACGGGGACCAGGGCCACGGGGTGGGCCAGCGCGTGCCGGCTCAGTTCCTCGGCGAGCCCCTGCGTCCATTCGGTGAGCAGGACGGCGGCGGTGCCCGCGGTGGCAGCCAGTGCGGCCCGGGCGTCGAGGACCGGGACGGGCAGGGCCTCGAAGAGGGCGGCCGCGGCCGGGGCGGTGCGGACTGCTGTGGTCATCACGGCTCCTCGGGGGTGGGCAGGACGGTGAACCCGAAGGCCCGCAGCAGCGCCGGGAGTTCGCCGCCGCGGGCCGGGGTGGCCGGGCCCGTGCCGAGGGAGGGTCCGGCCGCGCGGCGCAGGGCGTCCTGGAAGGCCTCCTCGCGTGCGGCGGTGCCGGCCAGCCAGTGTCCGGTCCAGCCGTCGTCCTCCCAGCCGGCGCTGCGGGTGCCGGCCGCGGCCAGCGGGGCGACGGCCCCGCCGGAGGGCGGGGCTCCGGCGGGCCCGCCCGCGCGGACGGCGGCCACGGCGGCGAGCGCGGCGAAGGCGGCCGCGTCGCCCGGGGTGGCCTCCACGGCCTCCCCCAGCACCTCGGGGTCCCCGGCCCGGCGGACCACGGCGTGGTGGATCCCGTCCGGGCCGGGCCGCAGCACCCGGAGCCGGGCGGGCACCTCCAGACGGGCCGTCAGGGTGTGCCACCAGTGCCGGAACTGGGGGTGCCCCGCCCACTCGGCATCGGCGACGGCGACGGCCCCGGGGGCCGCGCCGGGCGTCCGGGCCGCGCGGCGGGCGAAGGCGGCGCGCAGGGCCCGGCCGTGGGCGTGGCCGGGGTTCGCGCCGACGGTGGATCCCGCTCCGCCCATCAGCAGTTCCGCCGTCCGGCACAGCAGCTCCAGGCGGGCCAGGTCCAGCCTCGGCGCCCCGGCGGTCAGGCGTCGCGGAGCCGGGCCGTCGCCGGGGAGTTCGCAGGCGGCGAGGGGCACCGGAAGCTGCTTGAGGTCCGCCGCGCGCGGGGCGGGCAGGGCGCCGCACCGCTCGTCGGTCAGGGCCGACAGCCGGCGCAGGGCTTCGCCGAGGGTGGCGGCGGGGGCGAGGTCCGTCCGCCGACCGGGGTCCGACCGGAGGGGCCCGAGCCAGGTGCGGTACTCGGCGCGCAGGGGCGCGGCCCCGGCGAGGAGCACCGCCGGGAGGCCGGGCAGCAGCCGGTCGTCGCCGCCCTCGTCCGCCGGGTCGGGGAGCCCGGCGGCCGCGCACAGCAGTCGGTGCGCGGCCGCGCCGCCGAGCAGCGGGGCGAGTGCCGGGGCCGGGGCGGCGCCGCTCCGGCCGGGGCTGTCGCCGGGGCGGGTCCGGGCTTCCAGGGCCGCCGCGTCGGCGCGGGCCTGGGCCGGGCCGGCGGGGGCGGTGGCGTAGCCGCCGTCGGGGAGCAGCCCGGCCGCGAGGGCGCGGACCGGGCCGGTGCCGTGGAGGTGGAGCAGCACCCGGCCGGGGGGCAGGGCCGGGTCGGCGGTGCGGGTGGCGGGTACGCCGCCCAGTTCCAGGGCCCGCCCGGCGGCCCGGGCCAGCGGCCCGTCGGGGTCGCCGGCCAGCACCTCGGCCCGGGCCGCGGCGAGTGCGGTCCGGGCGGCGGCGGGCCGCTCGGCGGTGGCCCCGAGCCACAGCGCGACGGGGTCGTGTTCCTGGTCCGCGTACCCGGCGGGACCGGCGGGGTCCGCGGGGTCCGCCGGGTCGGACACGAGCAGGCCGTGCGCCGCCAGTTGCCCGAGCAGGGTCTCGACGGCGGTGCGCAGCGCCGGGCCGGCCCCGGCCGCGTCGAGGTGCTCGTCGAGTGCGCCGGCGCGCAGCGGGCCCTCCAGCCACTGCCACAGTGCGGGCAGTGCGGCGCTGCCCTCCAGGGTGACGCTGCCGGCCCGGCCCCGCAGGTGGAGTCCGGCCCGCAGCGGGGTCACGGCGACGCCCGGCCGGAGCCTGCGCGCGTCCCGGGCGGCGACGGCCGTCGTGGCCCGCTCGGCGGCGGTCACGCGCCGCGCTCCGCGGCGGCGACGACGGCGTCGAGTTCCGTGCGCCAGTCGGAGCCGGCCAGCGCGGGGACCGTGCGGACGACCAGGTGCGCGGCCAGGTACCGCTCCAGCGGACGGACGTCGCAGATGGCGAGGAGCCGGTAGAGGGCGTTGGTGCAGGCCCGGTAGACCAGGTAGTCGGGGTCGCCGAACATGGCCCCGTCCGGGTCGGCGCGGCTCAGCAGCCGGTGGAACTCGCTGTAGCGGGTGCGGGTGTCCGGGTTCCAGCGTTCGGCCGCCGCCCGGTCCCCGGTGGCCGTGGCCCGCTCCCGGTAGGCGGGCGGGCTGCCGTGCAGGTCGGCGCCGGCCTCGTACCGGGTGCGGGTCAGCTGCCAGGCACCGGCCGAGAAGTCGGCCCAGGGGCGTTCCCAGTCCTGGGCGCCGCCGTCCGCGATCCGGCCGACGAGCGCGGTGACGCCGTCTCCCGCGCGTTCCCACTGCCGGTCGAAGGAGGCCCGCAGCTTGCCGTCGGGGTCGTCGTGGAGGAGGAAGTCCTCCAGGTGGGAGACGTACGACCAGTGGCCGCCGGCCAGGCCTGCGGGGTGGGCGGCGGCGTGGGCGGCGAGCGCGGTCACCGCGAGCCGGATCCGGGCCGACCCGTCTTCGCCGCGGTCGCCGAGGAAGCCGGCGCCGGCCCGCAGCGCGTCGAGCCCGTCGCGCAGCAGGTCGTCGCGCAGGGCGGCGCCGTCGTCGCCGAGCAGGGCGCGTACGGAGGACCGGTCGGCGGGTTCGACGCGGACCGTGTTGTCCGGGGTGATCGGCCCGTAGGGCGGGGGGACGAGTTCGGCGCGCCCGGCCTCGGCGGCCGCGGCCAGCAGTTCGGCCTCGGTGCGGTCGCCGCGCGAGGGGTGCAGGCGCAGCCAGTCGCGGATCCCGGTGGCGGCGGCCTCGGCGGCGGCCTCCACCCGGTCGGCCGGGCCCTGGAGGCGCAGCCGCAGGTGGGGGCCGTACAGCCAGTGCCGTTCGACGTGGGCGGCGAGCCCCTGCCGGGCGGCGTCCGCGGCGAGGGGGAGCAGCGCCCCGCGCAGCAGCGGGGCCTTGACCGGGTGGTGGTGGTAGGCGATCACGTCGAGGGCGCGGCTGGTGGGTGCCGGCATGGTCGGTTCCTCTGCTGTCCGGGGGCGGGTCATCGGGTCCGCCCGGCCCGGTAGGCGTCCAGTACGAGTTCGACGGCGCGGGTGGGCGCGTCCTGGGCTCCGGGGGCGGGCAGTGCCTCTTCGAGGACGGCGCCGCCGCCGTGGCGGGAGAGCCACTTGGCCAGGCAGCGCAGGTGCAGGGCGTTGCCGAGGTCGACGAGCTGGGGCTTGGGGCGGCTCAGCCCGGTCAGGAAGTCCTCGGCGGGGCGTCCGGTGGGGGCGGTGACGGCGGGGTGCAGGAAGAGCTGTTCGGGCAGGCCCAGGGCGGCGCGCCAGCGGGCGGCTGCCGCGGCCGGGACCTCGCCGCCTGCGGCGAGGTCGGCGCGCAGCCGGTCGACGGCGTCGGGCGGGAGCAGCCAGCGGCGGCGGCGCAGCACCACGTGGCGGTGGCGCAGCCGGGGCGTGTGGGTGACGCGGGCGCCGCCGGGCGCGGTGAGGGCGGTGCGGGGGACGAGCGGGCGGAGGTCGACGACCCCGTGGGGCTGGTCGGCGAGGTGGGCGCCGAGGCGGCGGGGCAGCAGCACCGGGGAGAGGAAGCCGGGGTAGAGCACGTCGAGGAGTTCGCCGGTGTCGCGGAGCCGGATGCGCACCTGGTCGTCGGCCTCGTCGTGGACGAGGTCGAGGTCGGCTTCGCCGAGGGGGGTCCAGCGGCGGTCGGGGCCGATCTCGTCGGGGACGAGGAGGGGGTGGAGGTTGGCGTTGAAGCCGCCGACGGGCCGGATCTGGGCGGCCCGGGCCCCGGGGCCGAGGGCGCGCCGGACCTGCCGGGAGACCTCGGCGGCGGCGCGGGGGTCGAGGGTGTCGAGGAATCGGCTGGTGAAGCGGCCCCAGCCGCCGTAGACCTGGTTGACGCAGAGCAGGCCGTGGCGGGGGTCGCGCTGGAGGAAGTACGCGTAGCCGAGGGGGCGGGACAGGGCCCAGTCGGGGAGCCGGTCGCCGAGGCCCTTGAGGAGGTGCGGGGGCAGGACGATCTCGGCGGCGTCGGCCGGGGCGCCGAGCGCGGCCCCGTGTACGGCGGCGACGGCCTCGGCGCGCAGGGCCGCCAGCGGGCCGGTGCCGGTGGGGAGGGCGTCGGCGGGGTCGAGGGCGGCGAGCCGTCCGGCGGCTTCCCAGGCCTCGGTGACCTCGGCCCCGAACTCCCACGGGTGGCGGCAGGTCCCGCCGGGTCCGTAGCGGGCGACGAAGCGGTCGCGGACGACGCGGCGCAGGAGGTGGCCGAGGTCGAAGAGCTCCGCCAGCGGGGTGAGCTCGCCGAGCGCCTCGTGGTCGGCCGCGCCGAGGAACCCGTCGAGGTCGAGCGGGTCCGGGGCGACGACGTCCTCGGAGACCGTGCTGAGCGGGGCGGACACGGCCGGGACGGGGCGGCCGGCGGCGGCCAGCGCCTCGGTCCAGCGGTCGGCCAGGGCGGCGAGCAGGGCGGGCCGGCCGGCGGCGGGGGCGTCGGCGAACCCGGCGGTCAGCCGGGCGATGCCGCCGAGGCGCCGGGCGTGGGCGACGTCGCCGGCAGCGTCTACGTCGTCGGCAGCAGGGACAGCGGGGGCGGCGGGGGCGGCGACTGCGTCGTCGGTGGTGGTGGCGCTGGCGCCAGCGGTAGCCGCCTCGGCGTCGTCGTTGGCGGCGGCCTCGGCGGTGGCGGGCTCGGTGGTGGCCAGGGAGCGCAGCCAGTGCGCGAGGGCGCCCAGCGGGTCGGGGTCCTGCGGTGGGAGGGGTTCGCCCGGCACCAGCAGCCCGGCGTCCGCGAGCCGGGCGAGGAAACCGGCCGCGGCGGCCCGGCCGCCGTCCCCGGCGCCCGCGCCCGTCAGGGCGTCGGCCAGCAGGGCGGTCAGCTCGTCCAGCGGCAGGGGGTCCGCGGCCCGCTCGGTGACGAGGCCCAGCGGGCCGGTGGCGGGCAGTTCGGCCTCGTCCTCGCCGGCCACGAGGTAGCGGCCCCCGGCGAAGGCGGTCCGGTCCCGGGAGTAGGCGGCCCGCCCGGCGGCGGTACGGGCGCTGCTGGTGATGCGGTGCGGCAGGGCGGCCCGGCGGTGCGGGGCGTCCAGGAGGGCGAGGGTGAGGGCGGTGGTCAGGGTCCGGCTGGGCTGGACGACCGACCGGAGCGGGCCGTCGAACAGGGGCGCCCGCCCCCAGGAGGGGACGGCCCGGGAGGGCTCCGCCGGGAGGGTTCCCCAGCCGACGGCGGTGAACCAGGACAGCGGGCTGGTCTTGGTACTGGCCCGCAGGGCGTAGCGCAGGACGGCCGCCTCCTCCTTGCGGGCCCTGCGGTCCCGGGCCCCGGTGGCGGCCCGTTCCACGGCCCGCAGCAGGTCGGTGCTGGTGAGGGCGACGGCCTTGGCGAGGGCCGGCTCGCGGCAGAGCCCGGCCAGGGCTCCGCGTTCGGCGGCCAGGGCGGGGGCGGCGGCGTCCGCGAGCGCGGCGAGGAGCGCGGTGCGGCGGTCGCGCAGGGCGAGCCAGGCGCCGAGCCGGGGCAGCCGCTCGGGGAGGTCGCCGAGGCGCTCCAGCAGGGCGGGCCGGGGTTCGCGTCCGTTGTGCAGGGCGCGGCGCAGCGGGAGGACCACGTCCCGGTGGAGGGCCTCGGGGTGCCCGGCCCGGCTGTCGTACAGGTCGTCGCAGAGCGGTGCGGCGGTCTCCAGCAGCAGCCGCTCCGTGTCCCGCAGGCGTGCGAGCAGGGTGCGGAACGCGGCGGCGTCCGGTGTCTGGGCGGGGTGGGTCAGCGCGGTGGCGCGGACCAGCGCGTACGGCGCGGCCCACACCCGGTAGCCGCCGGGCTCGGCCGGGGCCCCGGCCGACGTGCGGTGCGGCTGCGGCTGCGGCATGCCGGTCCCTCCTGTGGGTGTGGGCGCGCGGGCTTCCCGCCGCACTCGGGGCGCGGCGGGAAGCGGTTCCGTGACGGGGACGTGCGGTCGCTCGCGGGCGGGTCAGCCCAGCGGGATGTCCATGTGGGGCTTGGCGCAGGAGGAGGAGGCCTGGCAGGAGCAGGAGCCCGAGGACGCGCCGCCCTCGGGGAGGGCGACGGTGTCCCGCATGGCGGTGACGGTGAGGTCCCCGAGGTCCAGGTCGAGGTCCTCGAAGGCGAATTCGGGGGTGCGCGCGGTGTCGGACATGGGTGTCTCCCTGAGGGTGGAAGCGGAAGCCGAAAGGTGCACTGGGCGGAATTCCGCAGGCCGGTGAAACGGCTCGCGGGCCGCCGGAGGGAATGCCGGATTTTCTCGGGTTGCGGCCCGGTCGGGTATCGATGACATCCGGCCACTGGAGCGGCCGACCCGGAATCAGAATCACCCAGCCGCCCGAAGGTCCGCTAGAGCGGAGATCCAGCCGCATTTCCCAACCCGTACGGCAAGTGGCGGGATTTCATGGAAAAAACCTCCCCGCCGGGCATCGGATCCGCACGGTCAAGCCATCGCGGCCGGAAAGGGCACCACCGGCCGGTCCGGATACGACGAAGCCCCCGTCCTCCAGAGGTGGACGGGGGCGGAAAGGGCGAGTGGCGTCAGTGGGAAATCAGCCTTTCCTCACCACGCTCGACTTCAGCTGCATGGCGCCGAAGCCGTCGATCTTGCAGTCGATGTCGTGACCGTCGACCCCGTCGACGAGGCGGATGTTCCGGACCTTGGTGCCCGCCTTGATGCCGGTCGGGTGGCCCTTGACCTTCAGGCCCTTCACGACGGTCACGGTGTCCCCGTCGGCGAGCACGTTGCCGACCGAGTCCTTGATCACCCGCTCCTGGGGGGCGTCGCCGTCCCCGCCGGCGGCGAGGGGCCATTCGTGCCCGCACTCGGGGCAGACGAGGAGGGCGCCCATCTCGTAGGCGTAGGGGCCGGAGCATTCGGGACAGGGGGGAAGCACGTTCTCGGTCACCCGTCCAGTCTACGGAACGCGCGGTGCCCCGCCGACGGGAGTCGGCGGGGCACCGGAGCGTGCTGTGCGGCTGTGCGCGGGATCAGACCTGCGGGACCGGGTAGGTCGGGTACTCCACCCCGGAGACGTGCTGCACGACGCGGATCACCTGGCACGAGTAGCCGAACTCGTTGTCGTACCAGAGGTAGAGGATGGCGTTGTCGCCGTCCACCTTGGTGGCGCCGGCGTCGACGATGGAGGCGTGGCGCGAGCCCACGAAGTCCATCGAGACGGCGTCGGGGGCCGTGGTGAAGTCGATCTGGCGCTTGAGCGGCGAGTGCAGGGAGACGCCGCGCAGGTACTCCAGGACCTCTTCGCGGGTGGTCTCGCGGCCCAGGCGCAGGCTCAGGATGGCGATCGAGACGTCCGGGACGGGGACGCGGATCGAGCTGCCGGTGATCGGGGCCTTGAGGTCCGGCAGCGCCTTGGCGACGGCGGAGGCGGCACCGGTCTCGGTGATGACCATGTTGAGCGGCGCGGAGCGGCCGCGACGGTCGGCCTTGTGGTAGTTGTCCAGCAGGTTCTGGTCGTTCGTGAACGAGTGGACGGTCTCCACGTGGCCGCGGAGCACACCGTACTCGTCGTCCATCGCCTTCAGCGGCGGGACGATCGCGTTGGTGGTGCAGGAGGCGCAGGACAGGACGCGCTCGTCCGGCTTGATGGTGTCGTGGTTGACGCCGTGGACGATGTTCGGGACGTCGCCCTTGCCGGGGGCCGTCAGGACGACCTTGTCGATGCCCGGGCGCAGGTGCTGCGAGAGGCCCTCGCGGTCGCGCCACTTGCCCGTGTTGTCGATGAGGATGGCGTCGTTGATGCCGTACTCGGTGTAGTCGATCTCGGACGGGTCGTTCGCGTAGATCACCTTGATGGTGTTGCCGTTAGCGACGATCGTGCCCGCGGCCTCGTCCACCGTGATGGTGCCCTGGAACTGGCCGTGGATGGAGTCGCGGCGCAGCAGCGAGGCGCGCTTGACCAGGTCCGCTTCACCGCCGCCGCGCACGACGATGGCGCGCAGGCGCAGGCCGTTGCCGGAGCCGGCCTTCTCGATGAGCAGGCGGGCGACGAGGCGGCCGATGCGGCCGAAGCCGTAGAGGACGACGTCGCGTCCCTCGCGGCGCTCGATCTTGTTCTCGCCGGTGGCGCCGATGACGGCCTCGGCGGTGAAGTCCTCGACCGACAGACCGCGGTCGTCGGTCTTGAAGGTGGCGGCGAGCATGCCGATGTCGATCTGGGACGGGCCCAGGTCGAGGGCGGTGAGGGCCTGGAGGAACGGCATCGTCTCGGTGACCGACAGCTCCTCGCCGTCGATCTGCCGGGCGAAGCGGTGGGCCTTGAGAATGCTCACGACCGACTTGTTCACCAGGGAGCGGCTGTGGAGCAGGATCGTTACGTCCCGTTCCCGGTGCAGCTTCCCGATGAGGGGGATCATCGACTCCGCGATCTCCTCGCGGGTCTTCCAGTTGGCGAACGAGTCCTCGTTGACAGTCACAGACGTTATCTTTCGAGCTAGGCGGCGCTCATATGCTAACCCGCCGCCGGATCGTTCCTCCAAGGGGGACCTCCTGAGCGCCGCCGGCACCGCCCGCCCCCGGCCTGAGCTGCGGCCTTGCGGGTTCAGTCGAGCGCCGGCCGGGCCTCCGGGTGAGCGTCCCACCACGCTCGGTGGAAGTCGTTGTTGTCCACGTTCGCCAGGTAGGCGGCGACCGCCGCGCGGTAGAGCCGCTCCGCCTGCTGCGCCGGGACCGCCGAGCGGTTCCAGGCCAGGCGGATGCGGCCGGTGACCGGCGTGCCCGCCAGGGGGCGCATCACGGTCCCCGGCACGGGCGGGGCGGTGGGCTGGCAGAGGGCGATCGCGCGGCCCGCGGCGATCAGGTCGTGCCGCATCTGGCGGTCGGTGATCCGGTGGCGCAACGAGGGGACGAAGCCCGCCTTCGCACAGGCCTCGATCAGGGCCTCGGGGCCGCCGTCGTCGTCCTCCACCAGCGTCATCCACTGCTCGCCGGCCAGCTCGGCCAGCTCCAGGGTCGCGCGTCCGGCGAGCCGGTGCCCCGAGGACATCCGGATGCAGAAGGGTTCCTGGGGCACCACCGTCCGGGCCGCGACCCCTCGGGGCAGCGGGACCTCGTAGTCGTTCACCTCCCCGTACACGATCACGTCGTACTGGCCGGCGCCGAGCATCCGCACCAGGGCGGTGACGGAGTCCTCCAGGTCCACGGTGACCTCCCGCCCGGACAGGGCCTGGTCGGTCCGGGCGAGCAGGCCGTCCAGGAGCACGAGCAGGATGCAGCCGAGCCTGAGCGGGGCGTCGGCGGCCAGCGCACGCGCCTCGGCGCCGAGGGCGGCCATCTCCCCCAGCACGCGGCGCGCCTTGGCCAGCACGAAGTGCCCCAGGGCGGTGGGTTCCACACCGTGGCGGCCCCGGGCGAAGAGCTCCCCGCCGGTGACCGCCTCGATCCGGCGCAGCTGGGCGGAGAGCGCCGGCTGCGAGACCCCCAGCCGCCTGGCCGCCTCCCCCAGACTGCCCGCTTCGGCGATCCGGCAGACGGCTTGCAGATGCCTCAACTCCAGCTGCATCCGGGCAGCTTACGAAGCTCCACGGCGGCGCACCATAACCCGCGCCTTATGCCCGCAGGGATGTCCCAATCTCGCCATGTCCACGCCCATACTCGGCGACGCGTACCGCCACCCACCCCCCACACACGATCGGAGTGGACTCGTGCAGCCCACCAGATGGACGGCGTCCGTGGCAGCCCTCGCGCTGACCGCGAGCCTCGCCGGCGCCCTGGCCGGCACCGCGTCGGCCGCGCAGCCGGATCCCGTACCACCCCGCCAGTCCAAGGCCGAGCGGGCCGTGGCCGCCGCGGACGCGGCCGTCCGCAGCGGCCTCGACACCCTGGTCAACTCCCCCCGCCAGCAGTACGAACGGCGCCAGGTCACCCCCTGGGTGAAGGACCTGTACTCCGTCGCGTACGAGCGCAGCTACCGCGGCCTGCCCGTGGTCGGCGGCGACGCGGTCGTCCTCGCCGACGGCGAGGGCCGGGTCCGCGCGCTCCAGTCGGCCTCCGCGACGGTGATCGACGTGGCGACCACCCCGGACGTCGACGCGAAGGCGGCCGAGGCCTCCTCGCGGCGCGAGTTGGAGAAGGTGGACAAGGTCGAGAGCAGCCGGCTCGTCGTCCGGCTCAAGGACGACAAGCCCGTCCTGGCCTGGGAGACCGTGCTCACCGGCCGCAGCCGTACGGCGCCCAGTCGGCTGCACGTCTTCGTGGACGCCCGCACCGGGAAGGTCGTCGACCGCTACGACGACGTCGTGGCCGGCACCGGCAACAGCAAGTGGAACGGGCCCAACCCGCTGACGATCGACACCACCGCCTCCGGCGGCACGTACTCCCTGCGCGACCCGAACCGCCCGGGTCTGAGCTGCGCGGACTACAGCTCCGGAACGGTCTTCAGCAAGTCCTCGGACTCCTGGGGCACCGGCAACCCGACCTCCAAGGAGACCGGGTGCGTCGACCTGATGTTCGCCGCGCAGAAGCAGTGGGACATGCTGTCCCAGTGGCTCGGCCGCAACGGCGTCAGCGGCAACGGGCGCAGCTTCCCCGGCAAGGTGGGCCTGAGCGACCTCAACGCCTACTGGGACGGCAGTTCGGTGACCATCGGGCGCAACAGCGCCAACGAGTGGATCGCCGGCGTGGACGTGGTGGCCCACGAGTACGGGCACGCCATCGACTCCAACACCCCCGGCGGCACCAGCGGCCAGGAGGCCGGCCTCGGCGAGGCCACCGGCGACATATTCGGCGCGCTGACCGAGGCGTACGTCAACGAACCGTCCCCGTACGACACCCCCGACTACACGGTCGGCGAGGTCATCAACCTCCAGGGCCGCGGCCCGATCCGCAACATGTACGACCCGCCGGCCGTCAACAACGACCCGGCCTGCTACAGCTCCGCGATCCCCGGCACCGAGGTCCACAAGGCCGCCGGGCCGCTCAACCACTGGTTCTACCTGCTGGCCGAGGGCACCAACCCCGGTGGCGGCAAGCCCAACAGCAGCACCTGCAACCAGACCGCGCTGACGGGTGTCGGCGTGCAGAACGCCGGCAAGATCTTCTACGGCGGCATGCTCCTCAAGACCAGCAGCATGTCCTACAAGAAGTACCGGACGGCCACGCTGAGCTCGGCCAAGTCCCTCGACGCCACCTGCAACCTGTTCAACAAGACCAAGGCCGCCTGGGACGCCATCAGCGTGCCCGCCCAGAGCGGTGACCCGACCTGCACCCCGAGCGGGCAGAACGACTTCTCGCTCTCCCTGAACCCGGCCTCCGGCACCGTCCAGCAGGGCGGCTCCGTCACCACCACCGTGGCCACCAGCACCACCAGCGGCTCCGCCCAGCAGGTGACCCTCACCGCGACGGGCCTGCCCGCCGGGGTCACCGCCTCCTTCAACCCGGCCACCGTGCAGTCCGGGCAGTCCTCGACGCTGACCCTCTCCGCCTCGTCCAACGCGGCGCCGGGGGCCTCCACCGTCACCGTCAAGGGGCAGGGCGCGTCCCTCGCGCACACCGTGGACTACGCCCTCAACGTGGGCGGCACCCAGCCCGACCCGACGGCGCCCGACATCAGCGTCGCCAACGTCCAGGCGCACCTGGCCCAGTTCGGCACGATCGCCTCGCAGAACGGCGGCAACCGCCGGGCCGGCAGCGCGGGCTACACCCAGTCCCTCGCGTACGTGAAGGGCAAGCTCCAGGCCGCCGGCTACACCGTCACCGAGCAGGCCTGCACCTCCTGCACCTACCCGTCGAACAACCTGATAGCCGACTGGCCGGGCGGCCCCGCCGACAAGACCGTGATGTTCGGCGCCCACCTCGACGGCGTCTCGGCCGGACCGGGCATCAACGACAACGGCTCGGGCTCCGCGACCCTGCTGGAGAACGCCCTCGTCCTGGCCCAGAAGAACCCGACGATGACCCAGCACGTGCGGTTCGCCTGGTGGACCGACGAGGAGCAGGGCCTCAACGGCTCGAAGTTCTACGTCAACCAGCTCACCAGCGCCCAGCGCGCCACCATCAAGGGCTACTACAACTTCGACATGGTCGGCTCGACCAACGGCGGCTACTTCATCAACAACGTCAACTCCACCACCGCCGCCCCGCTGAAGGCGTACTGGACCTCGCTGAACCTCGCCCCGGAGGAGAACACCGAGGGCCAGGGCCGCAGTGACGACTACTCCTTCCAGCAGGCCGGCATCCCCACCTCCGGCTACGCCGCCGGCGCCAGCGCCCGCAAGACCTCCGCGCAGGCCTCGAAGTGGGGCGGCACCGCGGGCGCGGCGTACGACTCCTGCTACCACAGCTCCTGCGACACCACCTCCAACATCAGCGCCACGGTCCTCGACCGCAGCGCCGACGGCGTCGCGTACGCCATCTGGAAGACGGCCGTCGGCGGCGGCACCCCCGCCTCCGACTTCTCCATCGCCACCAGCCCGGCCGCCGGCTCCGCCAACCCGGGCGACGGCGTCACCTCCACGGTGAACACCGCCACCGTCAGCGGCAGCCCGCAGACCGTCGCCCTGTCCGTCACGGGCGCCCCCTCCGGCGTGACCGCGACCGTCAGCCCGGCCTCGGTCCAGTCCGGCCAGTCCGCCACCCTCTCGGTCCAGGTCGCCGCGGGCACCCCCGCCGGCACGCACACCCTGACCGTCACCGGTACCGGCTCCGTCAGCCACAGCACCACGTACACGCTGACCGTCGGCGGGGGCGGCGGCACCTGCACCCCGGCCCAGGTCGTCGCCAACGGCGGCTTCGAGAGCGGCTCCGCCCCGTGGTCCACGACCTCCGGGGTGATCACCAACCAGTCCGGCCAGGCCCCGCACGGCGGCTCGTACATGGCCTGGCTGAACGGCTGGGGCAGCTCCCGTACGGACACCGCCTCGCAGTCCCTGACCCTGCCCGCCGGCTGCGCCTCCGGCCGGCTCTCCTTCTACCTGCACATCGACACCGACGAGAACGAGAACGTCGCCTACGACACCTTCACGGTCTCGGTCGGCGGCCAGACCCTGGCGACCCTGTCCAACCTGGACGCGGGCTCCGGCTACACCCTGAAGAGCTACGACGTCTCCCAGTTCGCCGGGCAGACCGTGGTCCTGCAGTTCAAGGGGGTGGAGGACCAGTCCCTCCAGACCTCCTTCGTGGTGGACGACGTGACCCTCCAGACGAGCTGACCCGACGGCACCACCCGCCCCACCCAGGAGCCCGGCCGGCACCCCCGGCCGGGCTCCGCCGCGTGCGGCCGCAACCGCCGCCGCGTCGAAAACGACGACGGCCGTGGCACCTCCGTGGACAGGTGCCGGGGCGGCGGCCCCTTGCTACGTTGCGTCGGTCCGCCGATCAGAGGAGCTGCCCCACATGTCCGACATCTTGGTCCGCGCCGTCCAGCCCGGGGACTTCGCCCAGTGGCGCGTCCTGTACCGGGGCTACGCGGACTTCTACCGGGTGGAGCAGACCGAGGAGGCGGCCGCGACGGTGTGGGCGTGGCTGATCGACCCCGGCCACGAGGTGAACGCCCTGGTGGCCGAGGACTCCGGGGGGCGGCTGCTGGGGCTGGCGCACTACCGGCCCTTCGCCCGGCCGCTGTCCGCGACCACCGGCTGTTTCCTCGACGACCTGTTCGTGGCCCCCGAGCACCGCGGCTCCGGCGCCGCCGACCTGCTCCTCGGGGCCCTGCGCGGGCTCGCCGCCGAGCGCGGGTGGAGCGTGGTGCGGTGGATCACCGCCGACGACAACCACCGGGCGCGCTCCAAGTACGACCAGGTGGCCACCCGGACCATGTGGGTCACCTACGACATGGCACCCGGCCGCTGATCAGTCCCCGCCGGCCACGTCGTCGCAGGCGGGGCAGATCCGGTCGGCGTGCTCCGGGGGGTACCAGCCGGAGCCGGGGTGCCCGGAGGGCTGCCACGGGGCCGTCCCCATGGCGAAGGTGTCCCTGCCGCACAGGGTCCTCGGCCCCCGCACCCCGCTCTGCCCGGGGGCGGCGGGCGCCGCGTGCACGCGCAGGACCGCCGCTCCGGCACCGGGCGCCGCTCCCGCCGCGCCGTCGTACTCGTACACCACGACCGTCCCGCTCATACCTCGACGATAGGCCCCCCGGCCGGAGCCCGCCGGGCCGGCACGGCCGGCCAGTCCACCCGGCGGTCGGCCGCGGGCAGCAGCACCACCGCCAGCACCGGGAAGGCCGCCGCGAGGGCGAAGACCGGGGTGTAGCCGTGGCCGGCGGCCAGGGCCCCGGCCAGCGGCGGGACCAGCACCACCGCCGCGTGCTGCCCCATCCCGTGCACCCCGAGGGCCCGGCCGGCCCAGTCGGGGCCCGCGTACTCGGCGACCGCAGTGTTGTGCAGGCCGTTGGTGCTCACGGTCAGGCCCGAGGCCAGCAGCAGGGCCGCCGTACCGGCCGGGGAGTCCCAGGCCGCACCGGCGACGAGCAGGACCAGGTCCACCGCGGTGGCCACGGCCAGCAGCCGCATGGGGCCGGTCCGGCTCCCCACCCGGTCGGACCACCAGCCGGCCAGCAGGCGCACCCCCGCCCCGGCCAGATTGGCCAGGGCCAGCACGGTCCCGGCCGCGGTGGCGGACCAGCCGCGCACCTCGGTGAGGAACAGCAGGGAGAACCCGGTCACCACGAACTGCGGCACGCACAGCAGCGCGGCGACGGCGTGGATCCGCCACAGGTAGCCGTCCCCGCTCCGGTACGGCGCGGGCGTCCGTACGCCCGGCGCCTTCGCGGGACGCGGCGGGTCGACGGCGAACAGGGCGATCGCCGCGCCCGTCGCCCCGCAGAGCACCGCGCAGAATCCGAAGACCGCCGCCGGGCCGAAGTGGTGGGCGAGCGGCGGGAACGCCGCCGCGGCCAGTGCGGTGCCGAGCGGCTGCGACGCCTGCCGCACCCCCATCGCGACGCCCCGCCGGCCGGGCGGGAACCAGCCGATGACCAGCCGCCCCGAGGCCGAGTGGACGGCGGAGCCGCCCACCCCGGCCAGCACCAGCAGGACGGCCGGCACCCACGGCCCCCGGGCGGCCGCCGCGCCCGCCAGGGCACAGGCGGCGGCGAGCAGCCCGATGGTCAGCGCCGGGCGTTCCCCGTACCGGTCGGCGACCGCGCCCCAGCCGGTCAGGCCGAACAGGATCCCGATGACCGGGCAGGTGACGAGGAGCCCGGCGCCGGCCAGGGACAGCCCCCGCTCCTCCTGGAGCGCGGGGATCAGGTACGGCAGGCCGTAGAGCGCGGTGGTGCTCGCTGTCTGGCCGGCCGTTCCCAGGGCGAGCATCAGCCAACTACGGGGTATCCGCTCCTCGTTCATGCCCCCACCCTAATGAACGTGCCGCGATGTGAGACAGATCGTTTCGCATGGTGGGACATCGGGCGGGGGCCGCGGGTCCCCGGGAAAAGGTGACACGGGGCTGTCGCGGAAGGCTGCGACCGTCGACGCATGACGATCACCGACGAGGACCTCCTCTCCGAAACCCTGGCCTTCAACGAGCAGTACGGGACCGCCGCGGACCGGCCGGCCCGTGAGGGAGCCCCGGACGCCGCCCTGCTGGCGCTCCTGAGGCGCAACCGGCTCGGCGGATCCACGCCCCCCGTACGGCTGCCGCACGGCCGCGACCGCGTCCTCGCGGGCGGGGTGGCGGTCCGGACGTTCGTGCCCGGGCCTGTCGACGGCGTGTACCTGCACGTCCACGGGGGCGGCTGGGCGTTCGGCTCCGCGGCCGGACAGGACGGGAGACTGTGGCGGCTGGCCGTACGGGCTCGGCTGGCCGTGGTGAGCGTGGAGTACCGGCTCGCACCGGAACACCCCTTCCCCGCCGGTCCCGACGACTGCGAGGCGGCCGCCCGGTGGCTGGTGGAGCACGCCCCGGCCGAGTTCGGCACCGGACGGCTGCTGATCGGCGGCGAGTCGGCCGGGGCCCACCTGAGCGTCCTGACCCTGCTGCGCCTGCGCGACCGGCACGGGATCACCGGCGCCTTCCGGGCCGCGAACCTGCTGTTCGGCGCGTACGACCTGTCGATGACGCCGAGTCAGCGGTCGTTCGGCTCCCGGCGGCTGCTCTCCAACACCGACACGCTGCGCGGCGGCTACGGGCTGATCACCCCCGGCATGAGTGCGGAGGAGCGCCGGGCGCCGGAGGTCTCGCCGCTGTTCGCCGACCTGGCCGGCCTGCCGCCCGCCCGGATCGTCGTCGGCACCGAGGATCCGCTGCTGGACGACTCGCTGTTCCTGGCCGCCCGCTGGCGGGCGGCGGGGGCTCCCGTACGGCTCGGCGTCGTCGCCGGCGCCATGCACGGCTTCACCCTGTTCCCGCTGGCCGTCACCGAGCGGGAGCAGGAGCGCGAGCGCGCGTTCCTGGCCTCCGCGTGACGGTAGCGTCGGCCGCATGAACCGCACGACCCGCCTCTACGCCCTGGTGGAGGAGCTGCGCGCGGCCGCGCCCCGGCCGCTCACGGTCGCGGCGCTCGCCTCGCGGTTCGAGGTCAGCCGGCGCACGGTGCAGCGCGACCTCGGGGCGCTGATGGACTCCGGCGTCCCGGTGCGCTCCACGGCCGGCCGGGGCGGGGGCTGGGCCCTCGACCCGGCGATGACCCTGCCCCCGGTCCGCTTCACCGCCGACGAGGCCGCGGCTCTGACCTCCGCCCTCGCCGCGGCCGCCGGCTGCGCCCCCTACGCGGGTGCGGCCCGCACCGCCCACCAGAAGCTCATCGCGTCGATGACCGGGCCCGCCCCGGCGGCGGCGCGGGAGCTTGCCGCCCGGATCGTCGCCCTGCCGTCACGGACCCCCGCGGCGGTCCGCGCCGCCGTGGAACGGGCCCTCACCGACCGGTTGGTGCTGCGGCTGTCCTACGTCGACGCGGAGGGGCGGGCGAGCGACCGGGTGGTGGAGCCGGCCGGGCTGCTCACCGTCGACGGCCGCTGGTACCTCATCGCCTGGTGCCGCACCCGGCGGGCCGGCCGCGGCTTCCGGCTGGACCGGATCGCGGAGGCGGCCCCGACCGGCGAGCGGGCGCGGCCGCACGACCTGGCCGCGCTGCTGCACGGCTCGGCCGGAGCGGACGCCCGCCCCGCCCTGGCGTCACCTACGGCCTAACGGCACAGCTCCCCGACCCGTTCCAGCTCGTCCCCCCATACGGCGGCGCGCGGCCCGACGTGCGGGGCGGCGATCGAGCGTACGCGGAAGCGGTTGCGCGGGGTGGCCCCGTCGGCCTCGCGGATCATCAGGTCCTGGAGCGGTACCGGGATGGAGCGGTCCTCGGTGAACCGGAGGAAGGTGCGCGGGACGCGTCCCCAGCGGTCCGCCAGCCCGCGGGAGTCCGCGTTGCCGATCGCCGAGGACTCGTCGGGCTCCAGGGTGGCCAGCAGCGCCCGGACCTCGGCGTCGGTCCGATCGGCGGCCAGGGCCTCCTTCATGACGGCGAAGAAGGCCGGGTCGGCGGAGCGCCAGTTGACCCGGTTGACTCCCAGCTCCGGCGGGGTCCTGAACGGGGGGATCTTGAACAGCGAGCTGGTGGAGGCCTCGGGGGTCGTCATCAGCTCGGTCACCGAAGTGTGCCGCGTCGCGCAGAAGGCCGAGGCGTACACCAGGTGGGAGAGGAGTTCGGGTACCCGGTTGGCGACCGCGTTCAGGGTCGCCCCGCCCAGGCTCTGCCCGACCAGGACCACCGGGCCGTTGCGGTGGGCGGCACGGACGACGCCCACGACGTGCTCCGCGAAGTCGTCCAGGGTGACCCGGCCGATCGGCGAGGGCTCGGTGGCCAGCCGGTCCAGGTCCTGCGGGGACTGGTAGGAGAGGGGGACGTAGGAGCCGGGGCCGTGGCCCGGGAGGTCGACGGCGACCGTCCGGTGGCCGCGCAGGCCCAGCTCGGCGAGGACCGCGGACCAGCCGTAGGAGTTGCTCCCGGAGCCGTGGACCAGGACGAAGGTCGGCGCAGCGGACCTGCGGCCCTCGGCGTGCGCGGCGGAGGCCCCGGCGCCCACGGCGGCGACCGCACCCGCGCCGGCCGCGGTGACCCGCAGGACCCCGCGTCGGGAAAGGCCGCCGCCTTCGACGATGTCACTCTGTTCGCTCATGCCTCCGACCCTATGATCGACTCCGGCCGGTACCGCCCGGATCCGGCCAGTGCCGGCCGTGCGGTCAACTCCCTTCGTCGAAGCCCTCGTCGGCCGGTACGAAGGCCCGCAGGCCCGCGTGGGTGATCTGCCGCTCCTCCAGGAGGGCGCGGGCGGTCGGGGGCCGGCCGGGCAGCCCGTGCCAGCGGTGCGTCCAGCGGATCCGGCCGGCGCGCACCGGCCCGTCCTGCGGGTCGGTCACCCGGAAGCGCTCCAGCTCCGTCCACGGCACCCGGGCGGCGAGCCGGGCCAGGCGGGCGGCGGTGGCCTCCACGGTCCACGGGTCCACGCCCCGGTTGGAGCGGGCGCAGGCGACGAGCCGGGCTCCGTCGAGGAACCACGGGTGGGCGGTGTCGGAGAGGGCGTCCTCGCGCACGGCCGGGTAGGACAGCAGCCTGTCGGCGAACTCCCGGTCCTCGGCCCGCCGTTCGATCCGCTCCTCCCCCTCGGCGAGCGCCTCGACCGGGTCGCGCCGGCCGTCCCAGGCGTACGCGGAGGACACGTACGGCAGCGGGAAAGGCAGCTCCACCGACCATACGGTGACGTAGTCCTTGGAGGCCTCCAGCGCGGCGGCGGGCTTCAGCATCCGGACGAGGCCGCCGAGGTCCTCGTGGTCGACGAGCTCCAGGTCGAAGACGGTGACGCGGAAGCCCTCCCGGTCCATCCTCACGACGCCCTCCGCGACCAGTTCGCGGGCGTGCCGGGCCAGGCCCACCAGGCGCTCCAGGTGCGGGGCCTCCTTGACCCGCTCCCCCATGGTGGCGCCGCCCTCCCATTCCGCCGGGTCCTGCGGCACGTGCTGCTCGATCCGGCCGAAGCCGACGGCCGGCCCGGCGCTGGTCTCCTCGTACGCGAACCCGCGGTCGCGCGCGTACTGCTGGCGCTGCTCCAGGAGTTCGGCGTGGGCCAGCAGGTCCTCGGCGCGCTCCACCTCCAGCCTGCGCAGCGACTCCTTGCGGAAGCGCACGCTCCACACCAGCAGGGCGGCGAGGACCAGCAGCAGGGTGATGCCGCCGGCCGGGTAGCCGCCGAGGACCACCGCCGCGAAGACGGCGGCGAGGGTGGCGAGGGTGAGCAGGTTCAGCAGGAGGCGGCTGGTCTCCAGGGGATGACCGGGCAGGGGGAGGCGTCGCATGCGGGGCAGGCTAGGAGGCCCCTTCCGCACTCCTGACCTTTCCGGCCATCGTCGGATCATCTTCCGATCAGGTCATCCGTCCCGGACTCTTGACTCCTTTCGAGCCAGTCGGGATTCTCGTCCCACCTTTGTGCGGGGCATGACAAGTCATGCCCGGATCCGATCGCGCCGCATCCGACGACCGAAGACAAGAGTGATGACCTTGACCCCTCACCCGCCCCCACGGCCGTACCGCGGCGCCGCCCGCCGACGGCGCCGCCGCCTCGCGCTCCTGACACCGCTCGTCGCCGCGCTGGCCATGCTGCTCGGCCCCGCGCCGCTGTCCTCGGCCGACGCCGGCTCCACGGCCGACGCCGGCTGGTGGAACCCCACCGCCCGGCCCCAGCCCGACTCCGCGATCAACGTCACCGGCGAGCCCTTCAAGGGCACCGACGCCCAGGGCAAGGTGCGCGGGTTCGTCGACGCGCACGACCACCTGATGTCCAACGAGGGCTTCGGCGGCCGCCTGATCTGCGGCAAGCCCTTCTCCGAGGCGGGCGTCGCGGACGCCCTCAAGGACTGTCCCGAGCACTACCCCGACGGCACCCTCGCCGTCTTCGACTTCATCACCAAGGGCGGGGACGGCAAGCACGACCCCAACGGCTGGCCCACCTTCAAGGACTGGCCCGCCCACGACTCGCTGACCCACCAGCAGAACTACTACGCCTGGGTCGAACGCGCCTGGCGCGGCGGGCAGCGCGTCCTCGTCAACGACCTCGTCACCAACGGGGTGATCTGCTCGGTCTACTTCTTCAAGGACCGCGGCTGCGACGAGATGACCGCCATCCGCCTGGAGGCGCAGAAGACCTACGACATGCAGGCCTTCGTCGACAAGATGTACGGCGGCCCGGGCAAGGGCTGGTTCCGCATCGTCACCGACTCCGACCAGGCCCGCGAGGTCGTCAAGCAGGGGAAGCTGGCCGTCGTCATGGGGGTCGAGACCTCCGAGCCCTTCGGCTGCAAGCAGATCCTCGACGTCGCCCAGTGCGGCAAGGCCGACGTCGACCGGGGCCTCGACGAGCTGTACAAGCTGGGCGTGCGCAGCATGTTCCTCTGCCACAAGTTCGACAACGCCCTGTGCGGGGTCCGCTTCGACGAGGGCGCCCTCGGCACCGCGATCAACGTCGGCCAGTTCCTGTCGACCGGCACCTTCTGGCAGACCGAGCAGTGCACCGGCCCGCAGAAGGACAACCCGATCGGCCTCGCGGCGGCTCCGGCGGCGCAGAAGGAGCTCCCGGCCGGGGTCGCGGTCCCCTCGTACTCCTCCGACGCCCGCTGCAACAAGCGCGGTCTCACCGAACTCGGCGAGTACGCCGTCCGCGGCATGATGAAGCGCGGAATGATGCTCGAGGTCGACCACATGAGCGTCAAGGCCGCGGGCCGCGCCTTCGACATCCTGGAGTCCGAGTCCTACCCGGGCGTCATCTCATCGCACAGCTGGATGGACCTGGGCTGGACCGAGCGGCTCTACAAGCTGGGCGGTTTCGCGGCCCAGTACATGAGCGGCTCCGAGGCCTTCAGCGCGGAGGCCAAGCGCACCGACGCCCTGCGCGACAAGTACAAGGTCGGCTACGGCTACGGCACCGACATGAACGGCGTGGGCGGCTGGCCCGGCCCCCGGGGCGCGAACACGCCGAACCCGGTGAAGTACCCCTTCACCAGCACCGACGGCGGTTCCGTCATCGACCGGCAGACCACCGGGCAGCGCACCTGGGACCTCAACACCGACGGCGCCTCGCACTACGGCCTGGTCCCCGACTGGATCGAGGACATCCGGCTCACCGGCGGCCAGGACGTGGTGGACGACCTGTTCAAGGGCGCCGAGTCCTACCTCGGCACCTGGGGGGCCTCGGAGCGGCACCGGTCGTCGGTGAACCTCGCCGCCGGCTCCTCCGCCTCGGCCTCCTCGTCGGAGTGGTGGAACCCCTTCGTCGACTACTCCCCCGGCCGGGCCGTGGACGGCGACTCCGGCTCGCGCTGGGCCAGCGAGTGGAACGACGGCCAGTGGCTGCGCATCGACCTGGGCTCCGCGCACCGGATCGGGCGGGTCACGCTCGACTGGGAGCGGGCGTACGGCAAGGCGTACCGGCTGGAGGTCTCCACGGACGGCTCTGACTGGCAGACGGTCTGGTCCACCTCCGACAGCGACGGCGGCCTCGACACCGCCCGCTTCTCCGGGGTGACGGCCCGGTACCTGCGCGTCCAGGGGGTCCAGCGGGCCACCCAGTGGGGGTACTCCCTCCACGAGGTCGGCGTCTTCAGCAGCTGACACCACCGGCGGGGCCGGCCGGGAACGTCCGGCCGGCCCCGCCGCCGTACCCCAAGGCCCCGGCCCGAAGGCCCCACCCCGAGGAGTTCCATGCCCCGCATGCCGTCGGCCGAGCGGCGCGCCCAGCTGACCGAGGCGGCGATCCGCGCGATGACCCGTGACGGCGTCGCCCGGACCACGACCCGCTCGATCGCCGCCGAGGCCGGCGTGTCCCTGAGCGTCTTCCACTACTGCTTCGACTCCAAGCAGGAGCTGCTGGAATCCGTCCTGGACGCGATCACCGCGCACTACATCAGCGTGGTGAGGGAGGCGATCCGGCCGAAACCCACCCTCCGCGAGACCGTCCGGGCCGGTTTCCAGGCGTACTGGGACCACGTGGGGGCGCAGCCCGGCGAGCACATGCTCACCTACGAGCTCACCCAGTACGCCCTGCGCCGTCCCGGCTTCGAGCACCTGGCCCGCCGCCAGTACGAGCTGTACTGCCAGACGTACGAGGAGCTGATCGGGCAGCTGTGCCGGGACATGGGACTCGTCCCGAAGGTCCCGGCACCCGTCCTGGCCCGGTACCTGGCGGCCATGACCGACGGGCTGACCCTGAGCGTCCTGGTGCTCGGCGACGAGAAGGCCGCCGGGGCGGTCCTCGACATGATCACCGAGCACGTGCTGGGGCTGATGGAGGGCTGAGCGGTCAGCCCTGCTCCGCGGCCTGCCAGACGGTGGTGATGTTGCAGAACTCGCGGATGCCGTGCCCGGACAGCTCCCGCCCGTACCCGGACCGCTTGACCCCGCCGAAGGGCAGGGCCGGGTGGGAGGCGGTCATCCCGTTGACGAAGATCCCGCCCGCGTCGAGCTCGGCGACGAAGCGCTCCAGGTCGGAGTCGTCCCGGGTCCAGACGTTGGAGCTGAGTCCGAAGGGCGTGTGGTTGGCCCGCTCCACGGCCTCCTCCAGACTGCCCACCCGGTAGAGGGTGGCGACGGGGCCGAAGGTCTCCTCCAGGTCGATGCGCATGGCCGGGGTGACGTCGGCCAGCACCGTCGGCTCGTAGAACCAGCCGTCGGGGTGGCCGGGCGGCCGGCGGCCGCCGCACAGGACCGTGGCCCCGTGGCGAACGGCGTCGTCGACCAGCTCCTCCACGTCGGCGCGGCCGCTCTCGGTCGCCAGCGGGCCGACGTCGGTGGACTCCCGCATGGGGTCGCCGACGGTCAGCGCCCGCATGCCCTCGGTGAAGAGGCGGGCGAACTCCTCGTAGACGTCGGTGTGGACGATGAACCGCTTGGCGGCGATGCAGGACTGCCCGTTGTTCTGCACCCGGGCGGTCACCGCGGTCCTGGCCGCCCGGGCGACGTCCGCCGAGGGCATCACGACGTAGGGGTCGCTGCCGCCGAGCTCCAGGACCGTCTTCTTGACCTCGTCCCCCGCCACGGAGGCCACGGCCCGTCCGGCCGGTTCGCTGCCGGTCAGGGTGGCCGCCGCCACCCGGGGGTCGCGCAGGATGCCCTCGACGGGGCCCGAGCCGATCAGCAGGGTCTGGAAGCAGCCCTGCGGGAAGCCCGCCCGGTGGAAGAGGTCGCCGAGGTACAGGGCGGTCTGGGGGACGTTCGACGAGTGCTTGAGCAGGCCCACGTTGCCGGCCATCAGCGCGGGCGCGGCGAACCGCACGACCTGCCAGAGCGGGAAGTTCCACGGCATGACGGCGAGCACCACGCCCAGGGGCCGGTAGCGGACCCGGACGGCCGAGGCACCCGCGTCGCGGACGTCGGCGTCGGCGGGGTGCTCGTCGGCGAGGAGGGACTCGGCGCGGGCCGCGTACCAGCGCATCGCCTTGACGCACTTGGCGGCTTCCGCGCGGGCCGCCGCGAGCGGCTTGCCCATCTCGACGGTCATGGTGCGGGCGACGTCCTCGGCCTCCGCCTCCAGCAGGTCCGCCGCCCGGTTCAGCAGCGCGGAGCGCTCGGCGAAGGAGGTGCGCCGGTACGAGGCCGCCGTGCGGGCGGCCAGGGCCAGGCAGCGTTCGATGCCGGCCGCGTCGAGGGCGTCGAAGGAGAGCAGCGTCTGGCCCGTCGTGGGGTTGACGGTGGCGATGGGCATGGTCGGACCTTCCTGCGAGGGAGCCGCCCCACCGACCCTGCCCGCCCGGACCCGCCCCCGCAACGCGAGGACCGGCCGCGGTCGGCTCTGAGCCCTAGCGGCGCCCGCGCGGCTTGCCGCCGCGCTTGGCGGCGGGCTTGGCTGCGGGCTTGGCTGCGGGCTTGCCGCCCGACCGGGCGGCGGGCTTGGCTCCACCGCTCTTCGCGCCGCCGGCCTTGGCGCCGCCGGCCTTGGCCCCCGTCTTCCCGCCGGCGCCCCCGGCGGCCTTGCGCTGCTTGGGCTGCGGCGGGGTGGGCTGCCGGCCGCGGGTGCTGTTCACGGTCCGTCCGCGGACGATCCCGATGAACTCCTCCACCAGGTCGGTGGTCTTCTCCTCCGGCCAGGACAGCGCGATCCGCGAGGCGGGGGCGTCGGAGACCGTCCGGTAGGTGAGGTCCTTGCGGTGGTGCAGGCGGGCGAGGGACTGCGGGACGACGAGGACGCCGATGCCCGCCGCGACCAGCTCGATGGCGTCGGCCGTGGTGGCGGGCCGCTCGAAGGCGGGACGGCCGGGCAGGGTCTCCCAGACGAGGACGTCGTCGAGGGGGTGCAGCACGATCTCGTCGGCCAGGTCCGCGGTGGTGATCTCCTCGACGGCGGCCACGAGGTGGTCCTTCGGGACGACCACGACGGTCGTCTCGGTGTAGAGGGGGATCGCGCTGAGGTCCGCCCCGTCCACCGGCATCCGTACGAACCCGGCGTCGGCGTCGCTGGTGCGCAGCGCGGCGAACGCCTCGGCGGCGGGTACGCCGACGAGGGTCAGGGGGACGTCGGGCAGCCGCTCGTTCCAGATCCGCACCCACTTCGTGGGCGTCACTCCCGGGACATAGGCGAGCCGGAACGAAGGGGGTGTATCCGAGCCTGTCACCCCGCCAGGTTACCGGTCGTGGTCGGAGGTAGTGCACATGCTCGATACCCTTGACCCCATGACGTCGCACCAGAGCACCCAGACGATGAAGCCCGCGACCGCGGCGAAGAAGCTGGGTGTGTACCTCGAGGCCACCCCCGCAGAGTTCCAGGAGGGCGTGGTCTCGCGCACCGAGCTGAACGCACTCCAGGCCGAGCCGCCGGCCTGGCTGGTGGAGCTGCGGCGCAACGGCCCGCACCCGCGTCCGGTGGTCGCCGCCAAGCTGGGCGTCTCCATCGCCGGTCTCGCGCGCGGCGGGGTCACCGAGGCGCTCACCACCGAGCAGATCGAGGCGATCAAGCAGGAGAACCCGGAGTGGCTGCAGAAGGAGCGCACCACCCAGGCCGAGGTCCGCAAGGAAACCGTGCGGATCAAGGAGAAGCAGGCCCAGGACGCGGCCCGGCGCGCCGGCAAGCAGGACTGAGCCCCGCCCCCACGGCACACCGACGGCCGGGCCGGGCCCCCTCGGGGATCCCGGCCCGGCCGTTCGCCGTACCCCCGGGCGGCGCGCCCGCTCAGGGCGACGGTGTGACCAGGCCCGCCTCGTAGGCGGTGATCACCAGCTGGACCCGGTCCCTGGCGCCCAGCTTGCCGAACAGGCGCGCCACGTGGGCCTTGGCCGTGGCCACGGAGATGTACAGCTCGGCGGCGATCTCCGCGTTCGACCGGCCCCGCCCGACCAGGGTGAGCACCTCCCGCTCCCTGTCGGTGATGCCCTCCACCGGCCGCACGGTCCGCCGCTGCTCCCGCACGGGGGTGCGTACGAAGTCCGCGATCAGGCGGCGCGTGACGGCCGGCGCGATCAGCGCGTCCCCGGCGGCGACCACGCGGACGGCCGCCAGGATCTCGTCCAGGGCCATGTCCTTGACGGCGAAGCCGCTGGCTCCGGCGCGCAGCGCCCCGTAGACGTGCTCGTCCTCGTCGAAGGTGGTCAGGACGAGCACCCGGGGCGAGCCGGGGCCGGCCGTGATCCGGCGGGTCGCCTCGATGCCGTCCATGCCCGGCATCCGGATGTCCATCACCACCACGTCGGGTCCCTGCTCGGCGGCCAGCCGGACCGCCTCCCCGCCCGTGCCGGCCTCGCCGACCACCTCCAGGTCGGCGGTGTCCGCGATGAGCACCCGCAGTCCGGAGCGGATGAGCGGCTGGTCGTCCACCAGCAGGACGCGCACCGGTGCCGGGCTCATCGGGCCGCCTCCGCCGCCGCCGTGACGGGCAGGGGCAGTTCGGCCGCGACCCGGAAGCCGCCCTCGGGGCGGGGTCCGGCGCTGAACCGGCCGCCGAGCAGGGCGACCCGCTCGTACATGCCGGTGATGCCGAAACCGGTCCTCCCGGGGCGTGCCGCGGCTCCCCGGCCGTCGTCGACGACCTCCACCGCCAGCTCGCACTCCCGGAAGTCCAGGGTCACCCGGGCCCCCGCGCCGGCTCCCGCGTGCCGGACCACGTTCGTCAGGGCCTCCTGCACGATGCGGTACGCCGACAGTTCGATCTCCGGCGGGAGCCTGCGCGGCTCGCCGGTCCGGCGTACGTCCACCCGTACGCCCGCTCCGGCGGGCGAGGCCGCCAGCGCGTCGAGGTCGGCCAGGCCGGGCGCGGGCGCCGTCGGCGCGGCGCCCTCGTCGTCCCGGTCGTCCCCGTCGTCCCGGGGCTCCGACCGGCGCAGGGCGACCAGGGTCCGGCGCAGCCCGGCGAGGGTCTCGCGGCTGGTGGCCTCGATGGCGGTGAGGGCGCCGCGCGCCTCCTCGGGCTGGGTGTCGATGACCCGGCTGCCCACGCCGGCCTGGATGGCGATGACGCCGATGCTGTGGGCGACCATGTCGTGCAGCTCGCGTGCGATGCGCAGGCGTTCGGCGGTGACGGCCTCCGCCACCTCCCTGCCGCGCAGTTCGACGGCGTGCTCGCGGCGCTGGCTCAGGGTCAGCCCGGCAAGCCAGGCGAGCACCAGCGTCAGGGCCGCGATCAGGCCCGCGGCGAGCACGTCCGTCCCCGGCGCCAGCAGGCCGACGGCGGGCAGCTCGACCGCCGCGCAGAGCACGCCGGCGGCCACGGCGGTGCGGCGCGGCCGGGTGGCGACGACGAAGCCGAGGAGCAGCGCGGCCGGGAGGTACACGAGCAGGCGCTGCGAGCCGTAGCCGCCCGCCGAGAAGGTGACGGCCGACCCGGCGAGGAGGGTCAGGGCCAGGGCCGTCAGGGGCCTGCGCCGCAGCAGCCCGGCCGACAGCCCGGCGGCGAGCAGCAGGACGCCCGCGAGCACCCCGGGGGCCGTGTAGCGGGCGACACCGACGAGCAGGCCCGCGACGGCGAGGTGGCCTGCGGCCCCCGCCCAGGCGAGGGCGGTGCCCCCTGCGCCTGATCCGATGTCAGTTGCCGCTCCGAGGCGAGCTTTTCGTGTGGTCCTGTCCATGCGGCGACAGTAACCAGCCTGGTCAGGAGGGGCATCGGCCCCGGGGCTTAAGCCCCGGGGAGGGTCCGCTGCGCCCGGCCGCCTGAAACCCGTCCGGCCGTGCGGCGTTAGAGGGTCGTACGGACCGGCGTGCACGCCCCCGCCCCGCGCCGGTCCGTACGACGACGCCGACCACGGGCCAGACGGGCCACACGAGCACGAGTACGAGGGACACCATGACGGACCCCACGCCGGCCGGATCCGGCCGCCGGAGACTTGCCGCCCGCTGCCGCAGCATCACCGAGGCGCCGCCGTTCGGGATGGGCGTCTTCGCCGCGATCCTGCTCAACGCGGCCCTGATGGGCCTGGAGACGTACAGCGGGCTGGCCGCCGAGTACCGCCAGGCGCTCCAGATCGCGGAGCAGTCCTGCCTCGCCCTGTTCACGGTGGAGATGCTGCTGCGCCTGGGCGCGCACGCGGACCGGCCGAAAGCATTCTTCCGGGACCCCTGGAACATCTTCGACCTGCTGATCGTCACCTCCGCCTTCCTGCCGTTCCTGCGCGAGAACACCACCGTGCTGCGGCTGCTGCGCCTCGCCCGCGTGCTGCGCACCGCCCGCTTCCTGCCCCACCTGCGGATCCTGCTGCTGGCGGTCGGGCGCAGCCTGCCGGGCACGGCCAGCTTCCTGTTCATCGGCGCGCTGGTGGTGTACGTGTACGCCATGGTCGGCTGGGTCTGCTTCGCCGCTTCCGACCCGCAGCACTACGGTTCGATCGGGCGGGCCGCGCTGACCCTGTTCCTGCTGACCACCCTGGACGGGCTGACGGACGCGGTCCGGGCCGGGCTGGAGATCTCCCGGTTCAGCATCCTCTACTACGCCTCGTACGCCCTGCTCGCCTCCTTCGTCCTGGTCAACGTCCTGATCGGCGTCGTGCTCAACTCCCTGGACGAGGCACGGGAGATGGAGGAGGCGGACGCGCGGGCCCGGGAGCGCGCGGCGAACGCCATGGACCCGGTGGACGAGGTCCGGGACCGGATCGCGGCGGCCCGCCTGGCGCTGGACGACCTGGAGGCGAGTCTCGATCCGGCCAGGGCCGTACCGCCTCCCGCCCCGGAACCGGAGCTCCTGGCGGACCGGCCGCTCGAAACCGCCAGGTAGCGGACCGCCCCCGCGGCCCGCAGCCGGGACCGCTCGGCGGGGTTTCGGCCAACCCCCGGCGCGGGCACTCCCGGGCCTTGCCCCAACTCCCCCGTCCCGTGCGAAAGTTGCCCACGGCACCGAGCCGCTGGGCAACGGGGAGGGGGCGGTCATGAGTACCGGGGCGGACGCGCTGCTCGGTTCGGCCATCGTCCGTGTCGCGGGCCCGGCCGGACCGGCCGGGGCAGGCTTCCTGGTGGCTCCCGACCTGGCGCTGACCTGCGCGCACGTCGTGGCCGACGCGCTCGGCACACCCCGTGCGCAGGTCACCGCGCCGACGGGCGAGCTGACCCTGGACCGCCCGCTGTCCGGGGCCTCCCGGCCGGTTCCGGCCGAGGTGGAGCACTGGGTTCCGATGCGTGCGGACGGTACCGGGGACGTCGCGGTCCTGCGCCTGCGGACGCCCGTCGCGGGTGCGGGCGCGCTCGCCATGGCCTCGCCCGCGAGCGTCTGGGACCACTCCGTGCGGGTGGCCGGCTTCCCCGCGGTCTTCCCGGGCGGCGTCTGGCACGCGGGACGGCTGCGCGGCTGGACCGCCGAGAACTGGGTGCAGCTGTCGGGCGCCGACCAGCAGGGCGTGGCCGTGGACCGGGGCTTCAGCGGCAGCCCCGTCTGGGACGAGGAGGCCGGGGCGGTGGTCGGCATGGTGGTGGCCGCCCAGCTGTCCGGGGACCGGCAGAGCTTCGTGATCCCCACCCTCACCCTGATCGCGGAGGTCCCCGCGCTCGGCCCGCTGCTGAGTCCCGCCTCCCCGTTCCGCGGCCTCGCCGCCTTCCGGGAGGCCGACGCGGAGGTGTACTTCGGCCGGGACCCGGAGGCCGCGGACGTCGCCGGCCTGCTGGACGACGGCCCGCGCTCCCGCGTGGCCCTGGTCGGTCCGTCCGGCTGCGGGAAGTCCTCGCTGGCCCTGGCGGGGGTGGCCCCCCGGCTGCGCGCCCGGGGGTACGAGGTGCTGGTGGTGCGGGCCGCCGAGGGGCTGCCGGTCCGTACCGCGCTCGCCTCGGAGCTGGCCCGCCTCGGCGACGGGCCGGCGGGGCCCCGGGAGCTGGAGGAGGAGCTGGCCCGGCACGGGCTGGCCGCGGCCGCCCGGCAGGCCCTCGGCGAGCGGGCGGGCCGGCTGCTCGTCGTGCTCGACCAGGCCGAGGCGCTGCTGGCGGAGGGCCGGTCCGGCGACGACGGCTCCGCCTCGCTGCTGTTCCCCGAGCCGCCCCCGGCCGGACTGCGGGTGCTGCTGACGCTGCGGGCCGACTTCCTGGAGGCGGCCCTCGCGCACCCCGTCCTCGGGCCCGCGCTGGGCCGGACGGCGGTCCGGCCGCTGCTGCCGATGACCCGGGCCCAGATGGCCGAGGTCGTCCTGCGGCCGCTGGCCCGGATCCCGGCGGTGTCGTACGACCCGGGCCTCGTCAGCCGGATGCTGGACGACGCCGGCGCCGAGCCCGGGGCACTGCCGCTGCTGGGATTCGTCCTGGCGCGTTTGTGGGACGAACGGGCCATGGGCCGGCTGCGCTTCGCCTCGTACGAGGAGATCGGCGGCGTCCGCGGGGCCCTGGGCCGGCACGCGGAGGCGGCCTGGCGGGCCTGTGTCGCGGAGGCCGACGAGGAGGAGGCCCTGCGGCTGCTGACGGCGCTGGTCCGGATGGCTCCGGGCGGCGGGGCCCCGCTGCGCGCGGTGCTCGGCCGGTCCGACGCCGGGGAGGAGCGGTGGCGGATCGCCGGCCTGCTCGCCGAGCGGCGGATCCTCGTCGTGGGCGGGGACCCGGAGCGGGGACAGACCGTCGAGCTGGCTCACGAGGCGCTGATCGGAGCCTGGCCCACGCTGGCCCAACGGGTGGCGCAGGACCGGGAGTTCCTCACCTGGCGGGCCGGCTTCCGGCGCGACCTGGAGCGCTGGCAGGAGCTCGGCCGGTCCCGCGACCAGCTACCGACGGGCGCGCCGCTGGACGCCGCCGTCACCCAGACGGGCCTGCGCGGGGACGAACTCTCGGTGGACGAGCGGGAGTTCCTCGAAGCGGGCCTGTCCCGCCGCGCGGACGAAGCGGCACAGACCAGACGCTCCCGCAGGCTCAGGCGGGCGGGCATCTCCCTGCTGAGCTTCCTGCTGGCCGTCGCCGTCCTGGCGTCGTGGCAGCTGTACGGGGCGAACGGCAGGCTGGACGAGGACCTGCGCAAGGCCGCGTCGCCGCAGATCGCGCAGCTGGCGGGCCGGCTGGACGACGTATCGCTCGCCGCGTCGGCGCTGATGGGCGCGACGGCGTACCGCACGGCTCCGGAGCCCGAGGCGGAGACGGCCCTGTTCGAGCAGTACGTCCGCATGCGGCACGTCGACCAGGTCGTGCTGGAGGGTAAGGGCGAGATCCGGGAGGCGGCCCTCAGCGAGGACGGCAGCCGGGTGACCGTGGGCCTGCAGTCCGGCGACATCTGGGGGGCCGACCTCGGCACGGGGGCACCGCGCCTCTCCCCGGTCCGGACCGAGGGCAACGTCCACCTGATCGCGGCCTCCCCCGACGGCCGCACCGTGGCGACCTCGAATGTCATCGGCCTCGTCACACTGGGGGTCCGCGGGGCCGACGGCACCTGGCCGACGGTGCCGCTGCGCCGCACGGACCGGGCGCGGGACAACGCCCGGTCGGCCACCGACCTCCGGTTCGACGCCGCGGGGCGGCGGCTGCTGGCGGCGGTCCCCTCGGAAGGGGTGTCGGTGTGGGAGGCCCCGAGCGGGACCCCTGTCGGCGGCACCCTCGCACCACCGGACGGCTGGAACGTCTCGCACGCCTGGTTCGGGCCGAACGGCGACACCGTGATCGGCCGGATCGTCCAGGAGGGCGCCGCAGCCGGGGCGAGCGGCCGGCTGGTGCGCTGGCAGCTGTCCGACGGCCGCCGCGAAGAGGAACCCTGGGGCAGCCAGGACACGGGTCCCGTCACGGTCAGCGCGGACGGCTCCACCCTCGTCCGGTGCACCGCCGACGGAACCCTGCAGGCATGGGACCTGACCGGGCAGCCGAAGGTGAGGAAGCAGTACACCACGAGCCAGCTGAGCCTGGTCTGCCCGCTGTACGTACCCCGCCTGGACCGCACCGGCCGCTTCCTGCTCAACCCGGCACAGCGCTTCGGGGCGAGCCTCGGCCGGTACCGCTTCCTGGTGCTGGACCTGGAGGACGGCCTGCCCGCCACGCTCGACCTGCCGGCCGCCGCCCAGCAGGACGAGTTCGTCGCCGGCTCCTCGGCACTGCCGTCCATCAGCCTCACCGGCCCCCCGGACGCGCTGAAGGCGGCGGTCAGCGCGGGCGGCACCGTCGTCGTCGCGAAGGTGCCCCGGCCGACCGTCTTCGACAGCGCCATGCTCACGAGTCTCGTCCGCACCGTGGACGTGGACCACGGCCGGGTCGCCACCGTCGACGCCGACGGCGCGGGCCTGCGCCTGTGGGACCTGAAGACGCGCAGCCAGCTCGCGGGCGTTCGTCCCTCCTCCCCGCTGGCGCGGATCTACCCGCAGTTCAGCCCGGACGGCAGACGGCTGCTGACCGTCACCACGGACGGTCGCGGGGTGCTGGTGTGGGACGTGGGGGCGCCGGGCGGCGGCCCCGCCCTCACCGAGGGCCGCCGCCTCGGGCTGCCGGCTCCCCCGGGCATCGACCCGGCGCGCCCGGACCCGCGTACGGGCCGGACCCCGGCCTGGGTCAACGTCTGGTACGACGGCAACGACCACGCCGTGGTCTCGGCGGTCTCCTACGTGTCCCGGTGGGACCTGAAGACCGGCACGCAGCAGGGCCGGACCTACCGGCCGTCGGCCCAGGAGCTGGTCGAGGTGTCGGGCGCGGCCTCGGCCGTCTTCGGCGTGGCGCGGCCGGGGTACGAACAGGCCGCGGTCCGTACGGGGGGAGACCAGATCCAGATCTGGGACTTCAAGAAGGGCCAGGTCGTCGAGACCTTCGAGTCGGAGAACGGCAACCCCCGCCACCTGTCCTTCGACCAGACCGGCCGGCGGCTGGCGATGGTCACCACGGACGGAGCCCTCAAGGTCCGGGACATGGAGCGGAAGAAGTGGAAGACCCTGGTGTACCAGGGGGTCCAGTGGTTGAACGGGTTCCCCGCCCCGTCCAGGCTGAGCACGGTCGCCACGACCAACTCCTTCACCTTCTGGGACGTGGAGAAGGGCACGGAGCTGTACCGCTTCACCCCCGGCTACGGCGCCGCCGGTGACTGGTCGGCGGACGGGACGAAGCTCGCCTGGGCGGACGGCTCGTCCGTGGACGTGCTCCCCCTGGACCCGGAGACCTGGCGCGAGCGGGCCTGCGCGCTGGCCGCACGGGACCTGACCGGGCCCGAACGGGAACTCCTCCCGCCCGGGGCCCGCTCCGACGCCTGCGCCTCGCTCCAGGAGTGAGCCCCCGCCCGGGGTGCGGGCGGGGGCTCGGAGACGGGTGGGTCAGCCGCCGTCGCGGACCGCGACGATGCCGTTGAACACGCCGACGTACGCCGTGCCGTCGGGGCCGAGGGTGATCGGCGCCCAGTTGTTGTCGTACAGCGGCCCGGTGCCGGTCAGCTGCCGCCAGCGGCGCTCACCGGTGCGGAAGTCGACCGCGGTGAGGTACCAGGAGTCGATGCCCCAGAAGTTGGGCTCCTTCTCGTAGAAGTAGAGCAGCCCGTTCGCGGTGGAGAGCTTGGGGACCACGGAGGGAGCGCGGATCGCGCTCTCCCAGACCGTGTCGCAGCCGCTGCCGTCGGCGCGGACGTCGATGCGGCTGACGCCGCCGACGACCGACTTGCCCAGGAGCAGCGAGGTGGGGTTCTCGTACCCGTAGTTGTTCTCGACGATGATGCTGTTGCCCCAGGTGATCAGGGAGTTGTCGGTGGTCGAGGCGCCGGATCCGAAGACGGGCACCTTGCACACCAGCCGCCGGTCGGCGGGGACGTCGACGCCCCGCCTGTAGACCAGCACGTTCATCCGGTCGTCGGCGTTGTCGGTGATGGCGACGTAGCCGTTGCCGAAGAGGTCCGGGGTGGTGCCCGAACCCTGGTTCACGGAGCCGGGCTTGGTCCCGGTGCCGCGGTCGTACGTCTGGCGCCACTGGGCCTCGGGGGTGCCGTCGGCGCGGGTGCGGAAGCTGTAGAGGGCGTGGTCGGTGACGATGGAGACACCGTCCTCGGCAACGGAGAAGGAGTTCTGGATCTCCTCGCCCTCCAGCCGGATCGACCGGATCTGGCCGCTCGCCGGGTCCACGGTGCCCACCCGGCCCTGGCGGGTGACCCACCAGATGCGGCCGTTCCAGTCGGGCATGACCGAGGTGACGGGGTCGCAGGTGCCGCTGGGCCACAGGTTGGTCCAGCTGACGCAGTCGTGCGGCACCTGGCCGGTGAGGTCCCAGTCGTCGTCGACGGTGAACTTCCAGCTCCCGTCGGGGTTCTGGGAGTGGGACAGGCGCAGGACGTGCTGGCGGGAGTCGGCCAGCACGGCGCGGTCCTGGTCGTCCAGGTAGAAGTAGGCGCCGCCCGAGGTGTCCTTGAAGATCTTCGCGAAGTCGAGCGAGGTGATCGCCTCGACCGTGGAAGAGCGCTGCGGGAGCTGGTACTCCGCGAGCGTGGCGAGCGTACGGGGCTCCAGGAGCTTGACCTTGAAGCCGGAGAAGGTGCCGCAGACGGTGACGAGGCGGCCGCCGGCGTCGAAGGTGGCGGTGGCGCACTCGCCGCCGAGGGCGGCGATCTTCTCGCTGGTGACCCGGGGGTTCTTCCCCAGGGGGCCGGACCACGGCGAGGTGGCGCTGCCGGCCGCGTCCGAGTGCATGCCGCTGCGGCCGTTGGGCGCGAGGAAGGGGTGCTGCGGCGGGGCCTCGCCCGGCAGCGGGGCGGCGGTCGCGGGTCCGCCCTCGTAGTGGCTGACCAGGCGGTGGCCGGGGGCCTTGGGGATCTCGTCGGCCCGGGCGGCCGGGGCGATCCCGCCGATCACCGTCAGGGCGGCGATGGCTGGGACCACGGCGCAGTTCAGCGCTCTTCGGAACATCCGGTCATCCTCCTTGCTCCTCAGTGTTGTTGACATTGCGTCTGACATCGCGCCGCCGCCAGACGCTAGATCGCACTGCCCGAGGAGTCCATGGAGGGACCGGATGATTCACGAAGGCGCAACAGTCGATCAACCGTCCGCGATGTCGCTCCAGTGGGCCGTCCGGTCGCACCACCTGCGCAGGAGCACCGGATCGTGCCCGACGGCCAGGAGACCTGCTCCGGTCTCCCTCCGGTATTCCTCGACCACGCCGACCAGGGCCGCCGTGGTCGAGGCGTCGAGCATCGCGGTCATCTCGTCGCAGACCAGCCAGCGCGGCCGGAGCACCAGGGCCCGGGCCACGCAGGCCCGCTGGAGCTGGCCGTCGCTGACCTCGTGGGGGCGCCGGGCGAGGAGGTCGGCGCCGAGGCCGACCCGGTCCGCCAGCTCGGCGACGGCCGCTTCGGCCTCTCCCCGCCTGCCCGTGGCGCGCAGCGGTTCCACGACGAGGTCGTACAGCCTGAGGCGGGGGTCGGCGGAGAGTCGGGGCTGCTGGAAGACGACGCCGACCGCGGTGCGCAGGGAGCGCGGGGCGCGGTGCCGGAAGCCGGTCGCCGTGCGGCCGTCCAGGGTGACCGTGCCCCGGTCGGGGCGGTGCAGCAGGGCCGCGACCCGGGCGAGGGTGGACTTCCCGCAGCCGCTGGGGCCGAGCAGTCCGAGGGCCTCGCCGGGGTGCAGGGCGAGGTGCGCGTCGCGTACGACGGGGCCCCGGCGGTCGTAGCCGGCGGTGATGCCCTTGAGCTCAAGCATGGTGGCAGGCCACCCCTTCGGCGAGCGGGGGCCGCCCGGCCCGGCAGGCGGTGTCGGCGAGGGCGCAGCGGGCGGCGAAGGCGCAGCCGGGCGGCAGGTCGCCGAGCTCGGGCGGGGCGCCGGGGATCGGGGTGAAGGCCCGTTCGGGCAGGGCGTCGAGCAGGCCCCGGGCGTAGGGGTGGCGGGGGCCGGGGGTGCCGAAGAAGGTTCCGGCGGGGGCTAGTTCCACGATCCGGCCCGCGTACATGACGGCGACGGTGTCGGCGACGCGCTGGGCGGCCGCCAGGTCGTGGGTGATCATCAGCAGGGCGCGGCCGGCGTCCCGGGTGTGGGCGCGCAGTTCGTCGACGGTGCGCTCCACGAGGTCCCGGTCGAGGCCGGTGGTCGGCTCGTCGGCGAGGAGCAGGGGTGCGTCCCCGATGAGCGCGAGCGCGGTGGCGGCGCGCTGGGCGAGACCGCCGGAGAGCTGGTGGGGGTGGTGGTCGAGGTGGCCCGCGGGGAAGGCGGCCCGGTCGGCGGCGGCTTCGGCGGCCCCGCGCGGGTCGCGGGTGCCGGTGAGCTCCCGGACGGTCTCCTCCAGGTGGGAACGGACGGAGCGGACGGGGGTGAGGTGCGCGGCGGGGCTCTGCGGGACCAGGCCGACGCGGCGGCCGCGTACCGTGCGGGCCAGGGTCTTCTCGTCGGCGGCGAGCAGGTCGAGGCCGTCGCCGAGGCGGGCCGAGCCGGTGGTCTCGGCGTTGCCGGGGAGCAGGCCGAGCAGGGCGGAGGCGAGGACGGACTTGCCGCAGCCGCTCTCGCCGACGAGGGCCAGGCATTCGCCGGGTCCGAGGCCGAAGGCGGCGTCGGAGACGGCCTCGACGTACCGTCCGCCGCGCATCCGGAAGCGGACGGACATCCCCTCGACGCGCAGGACGTCGCGCAGGACCTCCCGGGCGGGGGGTGTGGGGGCGGGGTGCGGGGTCACAGGTTCAGCTCCGAGCGGCGGCGGGGGCTCAGGCGGTCGCGCCAGGCGCCCGCGAGGCCGGCGATGGCCAGGGTGGGGGCGATCAGCAGCAGGCCGGGGAAGAGGGTGGGCCACCAGTCGCCGGCGAGCAGCGAGCCGCGGCCGGCCTGGACGAGGGTGCCGAGGCTGGCCTGGTGGGCGGGCAGGCCGAGGCCGAGGAAGGACAGGGCGGACTCGTGCCACATGGCGTGCGGGATCATCAGCACGGCGGCCAGCCCGGCCTGCGGCAGCACGCCGGGGACCAGGTGCCGGACGGTGACCCGCCATCGGGAGGCGCCGCCGGAGACGGCCGCGTCCACGTAGGGGCGGCCGCGCAGCGAGAGCACCTCGGCGCGCACGATGCGGGCGGTGGACAGCCAGTGGGTGAGCGCGACGGACACCACGACGGGCCAGACTCCCGGCCGGAACAGGGCCACGATGAAGATCCCGAGCAGCAGGTGCGGGATGGCGGAGAGGGCGTCGACGGCCCGCATGACGAGCCGGTCGGTGCGGCCGCCGAGGGCTCCGGCGGCCGCGCCGACGGCGGTGCCGAGGACGGTGGCGACGAGCGCGGCGACCACGCCGACGAGCAGGGAGACGCGCAGTCCGTAGACGCAGCGCAGCAGCAGGTCGCGGCCGACGTCGTCGGTGCCGAAGGGGTGCTGCCAGGAGGGCGGCAGCAGCTTGGCGGAGAGGTCCACGGCCTGCTGGTCGAGCCGGACCAGCGGGGGCACGAGCAGGACGGCGAGGACGAGGAGGGCGGTGACGGCGGCCGCGGTGCGCACGCGCAGGGCGCGGGTGGAGCGGCGGTCCGGGCCGTGCCGGCGCCAGGCGGTGTCAGCCATCGAAGCCCACCCTCGGGTCGGCCAGCCCGTACAGCAGGTCGGACAGCAGGTTGCCGGCGAGTACGGCGGCGGTGGCCAGTACGGTGAGCGCGGCCAGCAGCGGGAAGTCGACCGAGGTGGCGGCAGTGACGGTGGCGGCGGCGATGCCGGGCCAGCTGAAGACGGTCTCGACGAGCAGGGCGCCGGTGATCAGTTCCGGTACCCGGGAGCCGATGAGGGTGAGCACGGGCAGCATCCCGGAGCGCAGGGCGTGGCCCAGCAGGACCCGTCGCTCTGACAGGCCCCGTGCGCGGGCCCCGCGTACGGGGTCCTCGTCGAGGGCGTCGGCGACGCCCTGGCGTACGTAGAGGAAGAACCAGGGCAGCTGGGAGACGCCGAGGACCAGTGCGGGCAGCACCAGGTGGGAGGCGACCCCGGAGAAGGTGACGGTGTCGTCGGCGGCGTCGGTGAGCCCGCCGGAGGGCAGGACGCCGAGGCGTACGGAGAAGAACCAGACGGCGAGCAGCCCGAGCCAGAACGCGGGGGCCGCCTCCAGGGTGTAGGCGAGGCCGGACGCGGCCCGGTCCAGGGCCCCGCCCTGGCGGCGGGCGGCGAGCACCCCGAGGAGCGTGCCCAGCAGGACGGCTACGGCGAAGGCGCAGCCGGCGAGCAGCGCGGACCAGCCCACGCGCTCGGCGATGACGTCGGCGACGGGCTGGCGCATCACGGCGGAGTCGCCGAGGTCGCCGGTGAGCGCGGAGGTGAGCCAGTCCCACCACTGGGCGGGGAAGGGCCGGTCCGCGCCGAGGTTGGCGCGCAGCTGGTCGAGTTCGGCCTGGGAGGCGGTGAGTCCGGCGGTGCCGGCGTACGCCTTCACGGGGTCGAAGGGGGACAGGGCGGCGACGGCGAAGACCCCGAAGGTGACGACGAGGAGGACGGGTACGGCGGACAGGGTCCGCCGTCCCGCCATCCGGGCCATCGGCCCCCATGGCGGGCGGCCCGGACGGCGGGGAAACGTCACTTCTGCTTCGGCTTCCAGCTCTCGACGTTCCACCAGGGGCCGGAGCCGAGGCCGTGGTCGTGCGGCTCGACCTGGGTGGAGGGGCCCTCCCACTTGTCGTTCACCACGTAGAGGTGGTCGATGTGGGTGAGGAACACGTAGCCGGGGTTCTGTACGAGTTCGCGCTGCACGGTGTCGTACGCGGCCTTGCGTGCGGCCGGGTCCCCGCTGGTGCGGCCGTCGGCCACGGCGCGGTCGACGGCCGGGTTGGCGTACTGGGCCATGTTGTTGAAGCCGTCGCCCGCGAGGGAGGAGGTCAGCAGCTGGTACTGGTCGAAGTCGGGGTCGGCCGGGGAGCCGCCGCCGGCGAGGACGGCGTCGGTCTTCATCCGGGGCTCGATGACCTCCCAGGTACCGGCCTCGGTCTTGACCTCGATGCCGGCCTTCTTCGCGTCGGAGGCGAAGGCCAGGGCGTGGTCCTGGCGGATCTTGTCGCCGGAGGTGTACCAGAGCGGAAAGGAGGCCCGGACGCCGTCCTTGGCGCGGATGCCGTCGTCTGCGGCCTTCCAGCCGGCCTCGTCCAGGATCTGCTTGGCCCGTTCGAGGTCGTACGGGCGCTCCGTGCCCGGGGTGAACCAGCGGCTGTCGGTGGGCACGGGACCGTAGGCGGCCTTGCCCGCGTCGTCGAGGAGCTTGTCGACCATGGCCTGCCGGTCGACGGCGATGTCCAGCGCCCGTCGCACGGCCACGTCACCGGTGACGGGGTGGTGCGTCGGCAGGGTCACGTTGCGGTAGTCGAAGGTCTTGGCGGCGTACGTCTTGCGCGCCTTGTCCTGCGCGAAGCCCCGGGCGAGGTTCGGGGGCAGGACGGCGGCGTCCAGCTCCCCGGCGCGCAGCCGGGTCGCGCGGACGTCGTCGTCCTTGACGACGGCCATGGTGAACTTCTTCACGGCGGGCTCGCCTCCCCAGTAGCCGGGGTTGGCCCTGAAGCTGAGCTTCTCGCCCTTGGACCAGCCGGTCAGCAGGTACGGGCCGGTGCCGACGGGCTTCGTGGTGAACTCGCCGCTGTTGACGTCCTGGCGGCCCGCGACGTGCTCGGGCGCGATGGGCAGCACGGTCCGCTCGGCGAACGGGGCGTAGGGGTACTTGAGGGTGAAGACGACCTTGTCGGCGCCCTGGGCCGTGACGCTCTCGACGGCGTCCAGCTCGGTCTTGGAGGCGTTGTTGGTCTTCGGGTCGAGGATGGTCCGGTAGGTGAACTCGACGTCCTTGGCGGTGAAGGGCTCCCCGTCGCTGAACTTCACGCCCTGGCGCAGCTTGTACGTGTACGTGCGGCCGTCCGCGGAGACCTCGGGCAGGGCCTCGGCCAGCGCGGGCTTCAGCTTCATGTCCGCGTCGTGGGTGAGCAGCCCGTCGAAGATCTTGGAGTTGCCGTCCTTGCCGTAGCCGAGCAGCGGGCTGAGGCTCTCCGGTTCGGTCGCGATGCCGACCACCGCGGAATCCGCCTGCGAAGCGGCCCCCGAGGGGTTCGAGCAGGCCGCCAGGCCCGTGATGAGCGCGGTGGCGAGCGTCGCGCCGGCCGCTCCCCGTACTGTCCGGGCCGTCATGCTGTGCACATCCCTGTTCAAAATCATCCGTTATTGCAAAGAGATCGCAATACTGCCAGACAAGAGCAGATGAAGACGAACCCGCCCAGACCCGCACCCCGACCGCGCAGCCGTCGGCCGCGGGGTCTTGTGGGCCCGCCCCGCCCGTGCCATATATGTCTAGACCAATAGCGGACCGAGGGCATGCGCACGGCGGACCCGTGCGCGCACCCACGGCGGAAGGGGCATCCCGTGCGAGGCACCACCTCCCCGCGCCGCGCCGGGGCGGCGGCGCTCGCCCTCGGCCTGACCGCCGCCCTGGCCGCGTGCGGCGCGGACGGCGACACCCGGCCCCCGGCGACCCCCACCGGGCTCACCGCGCAGGCGGGCAGCGCCACCTCGGTCCACGTGATGTGGCGGGCGCCCGGCACCGCCGACGGGGTCAGCGGCTACCAGGTGTTCCAGGGCGGCCAGTTGGTACGCGAACTCCCCGCCGACAAGACCATGACCGACATCACCGGCCTCGCCCCCCGGACCGCGTACTCCTTCGCCGTCCGCGCCAAGGACGCCGCCGGCAACCGCTCCCCGCTCAGCGCCCCGGCCGAGGTGACCACCCCCGAGGCCAAGGCCGAGGACCGGCAGCCCCCCACCGCCCCGCCCACCGCCGACGGCCGCGCCGAGGGCCCCCACGAGGCCCGGCTGAGCTGGGGCGCGGCGACCGACGACACCGGGGTGACCGCGTACGACGTCTACCAGGCCGGGGTCCGCGTCCACACCGCCCCCGGCACGGACCGGTCCACCACGGTCACCGGCCTCCAGCCGGGCACCGCCTACGCCTTCACCGTCCGCGCCCGCGACGGCTCCGACAACTCCTCCCCGGACGGCCCGCCCGTGGCGGTGACCACCCCCGCCGACCCCGGCCAGGCGCCGCGCACCGCCCCCGGCTCGTTCACCGCCTCCCCCTCCCCCGGCGCCGTGGAGCTGACCTGGACCGCCCCCGACACCGGCCGCCCGACGAGCGAGTACCAGCTCTACGTCAACGACCGGCCCGTCACCGTCGTCCAGTTCGGCGCCGGAGCCGTACCCGAGGGCCGGGCCTCCTACCGGCTCACCACCACCGAGCCGGCCGGGACGGCCTGGACGCTGAAACTGCGCGCCCGGCTGCCCGACGGGAACTGGGGCGCCTTCTCCGAGGAACGGCGGATCCTGCTGTCCGGCTGACCCCCGCCCGCCCGGACCGGGGCCGATCCGTCCCGAACGGCAGACCCCGCGAAAGAAGATCGCGCACAATACATCCGTGTTCGGTGAGTACTCGGTCAACCACAATCAGACAGAATCCGCATGCGGGGAGCCCGCCCCGGACCCCGGAGCCGCCCCCGCGCACCTGCCGGGCAACCTGCCCCCGGAAGCCGCCGGCTTCATCGGCAGGCACGGCGAACTGGACACCCTCGACGGCCTGTTGGGCGAACGGAGACTGGTCACCCTGACCGGGGTCGGCGGTGTCGGCAAGTCCCGGCTCGCCCTGCGCGCCGCCACCCGCCACAGCCTGGCCCCCCGGCCCGGAGGCCGCCGCCCCGGCCGCGCCTGGCCCGACGGGATCTGGTGGGTCGAGCTCTCGCCGCTGCGCGACCCCGCACTGCTCACCACGACCGTCGCGCACGCCATCGGCCTCGCCGACCACTCCGTGCACCCCCTCGACGAGGAACTGTGCGCGTGGATGGCCGACAAGGCCCTTCTGCTCGTCCTCGACACCTGCGAGCACATGGTCTCCGAGGTCCGCCACCTCGCGGGCGAACTGCTGCAGTCCGCACCCGGCCTGACGGTGCTGACCACCTCCCGCGAGCGGCTCGACTCCCCCGGCGAAACGGTGCTCGAAGTCCGCCCGCTGTCCTGCGAGGGCCCCGACAGCGAGGCACTGGCCCTCTTCCGGGCCAGCGCCGTCGCCGTCAGCCCGGGCGCCTCGGCCGCGTTCACCGACCCCGCGCGGTCGCGGACCGCCGCCGAGGTGTGCCGCAGGCTGGACGGCATCCCGCTCGCACTGGAACTGGCCGGGGCCCGGATGCGGCTGTGGAGCCTGGAGCAGGTGGCGCAGCGCCTCGGCGCGCGCTTCGAGGTGCTCTCCGGCACCCGTGCCGTGCTCCCGCCCCGCCACCAGACCATGCGCACCGCGATCGGCTGGAGCCACGAACTGTGCGAGCCGGTGGAACGGCTGCTGTGGGCACGGCTGTCCGTCTTCAGCGGGGACTTCGACGTCGCCGCCGCCCGCGCCGTGTGCGCCGGCGGGCCGCTGCCGGCCGCGCGGGTGGAACGGGTACTGGAGGGACTGGTCGCCAAGTCCGTCGTACGGCGCTCCCGGGAGCGCGGGGCCGGGGCCCGCTACCGGATGCTCGACACCATAAGGGAGTTCGGCCACGACTGGCTCGCGGAGCTGGACGAGGTACGGACCGTGGCGGACCGGCACGCCCACTGGTACGCCGCGCTCTGCGGGGCCGCCGACAAGGGCTGGCTGGGGTCCGGCCAGCTGGAGTGGTACCGCAGGATGAGCGCCGAGCACGCGCAGCTGCGCACCGCCCTGGAACACCTGCTCGGCACGGACCCCGCGGCGGCCCTGGAGATGGCCGGGGCGCTCTGGTTCTTCTGGTTCTCGTGCGGGCACGTCCACGAGGGCCGGGGCTTCCTGGAGCGGGCCCTGCGCGGGGCCCCCGAGCCGGGGGCCGCCCGGGTCCAGGCGCAGTGGGCGCTCGGGCTGACGATGCTGCTCCAGGGCGACATGGAAGGGGCCCAGGCGATGGGCGCCGAGTGCGTCCGGGAGGCGTCCCTGCTCCGCGACCCGGAGCGGCGGTTGCGCGCCGCCTACCTGCGGGGGGTGTCGGTCATGATGCCGGGCGACCCGGTGGAGGCGCTCGCGCTGGCGGGGCCCCGGGCGCGGGCGTCCCACGAGGGGCGGGCCGACGGCCCGGGCTGGCTGCTGTGCCGGCTGGTCACGGCGTACGCCCTGTGCGACCTCGGCCGCTTCCAGGAGGCCGCCGAGGAGGCCTACGGGCTGCGCGAGGCGTGCGCGGACCTGGGCGAGCGCTGGCTGCGGGCGTACGCGGACTACGTGCTGGCCGTCGCGGCACTGGGGCTCGGCCAGTACGACGAGGCCGCCCGGCACGTACGGGCCATGCTGTCCGGGAAGCGGCTGCTGGGCGACCGCTTCGGCATCGCCCTGGGCCTGGACCTGCTCGCGGCGGCGGTGGCGGCCCTCGGCGACGGGGAACTGGCGGCGCGGCTGCTCGGCACCGGACACGCCTGGTGGCGCACGGTGGGCAGGCCGCAGATGGGCTCGCCCTCGCTGACGGCCCTGCGGGACCAGGGCGAGCGGCAGGCCAGGGCGGCGATCGGCGACGCGGCGTACGAGACCGCGTTCCGCGGCGGTGCGGCGGCACCCACCGGCTAGGTTTCCCAGCCGGTGGGCCGCGTAACGCCTGGGCTCCCGTCAGTACGGGAGGGGTCTGCCCGACGGTGTGCGCAGGTCCAGGTCTCGGGGGGCGGGCTTGGGGACGGGCTTGCGGATCAGCTGCTGGCGCATGCTGCCTCCTCGCTCAGACCAGCGCCGGGCGACGGGGTTCCACCGTCCGGCCTTCGGGGAGCAGTTCACCGGTGTCGTCGAAGATGACCACCCCGTTGCAGAGCAGGCTCCAGCCCTGTTCGGGATGGGAGGCCACGACGCGCGCGGCCTCGTGGTCGGCGCTGTCGGCGGGCGGGCAGGGGGGCTGGTGGGAGCACATGGCGCACCTCCTCGCAGTGTGGGGCGGGAGGGCCGGTGGTCACCCGGTCGAACCCACGATCCACGGTGGCGGTGAGTATTACTGATCGCCGCCCTCCGACGGAAGCCGTATTCGACGTCCAGTTCAGGGTGTGTATGCCCGCTTACCATGCGCTCATGCCCGTTATCCGGATCATTCGCCGCACGTCCCTGCCGCCCGCCGAGGTGTGGGGGCGGCTCACGGACTGGGAACGCCACGGGGAACAGGTGCCGCTGACCCGGACGATCATCGAGACGGAACCGCCGACGCGCGCCGGAACGCGGTTCACGGCGCGCACGGGAGTGGGAAGCATCACGCTGGACGACACCATGGAGGTCGTCGTCTGGGAGCCCCCGAACCTGGTCCGGCTGGAGAAGCGCGGGAGGGCGGTGACGGGCTGGGCCGAGATCGAGCTCCGCCCGCTCCCCGCCGGGGGCACGGAGGTCCACTGGCGCGAGGACCTGCGCCTGCGCCCCCTCCCCCGCGCCCTGGACCCCCTCGTGGCCCGCGCGGGCCGGCACCTCTTCACCCGGGCCCTGGTCCGCCTCCTGACCTGAGGGCCACGGAGCGGGCACGGGCGGCACGGCCCGGGAACCCGCTCGCGGGGCGGGAACGGGGCCGGGTCCGACCCGAGGCTCCCGGCCGCAGGCCGGAAGGGTCCCCGGCCTCAGGCCGGAAGGGGCCCGGGGCGGAGCCCCGGAGGGGGTGCCGGGGGCGGTCGCGCCCCCGGCCCGGTAAAACCGCGGCTAGCGGATCGGCATGCCCGACAGGGTGCGGGCGATCACCAGGCGCTGGATCTCGCTCGTCCCTTCGAAGATCGTGTAGATGGCCGCGTCGCGGTGCATGCGCTCCACCGGGTACTCCCGGGTGAAGCCGTTGCCGCCGAGGATCTGGACCGCCTGGGCGGTGACCTTCTTCGCCACCTCGCTCGCGAAGAGCTTCGACATCGAGCCCTCGGCCGAGGTGAACGGCTTGCCCGCGACCGCCATCCAGGACGCCCGCCACACCAGCAGCCGGGCCGCGTCGATCTGCGTGCGCATGTCCGCGAGCTGGAAGGCCACGCCCTGGTTGTCTATGATCGGGCGGCCGAACTGGGTGCGGGTCTTCGCGTAGTCGAGGGCGACCTCGTACGCGGCGCGCGCCGTGCCGACGGCCATGGCGCCGACGGCCGGCCGGGAGGCCTCGAAGGTGGCCATGGCGGCGTTCTTCACGCGCTCGCCGCCGCCCGCCGCCGCCCGCTCGCGGGCCCGCGCGAGCCGCTCGTCGAGCTTCTCCTTGCCGCCGAGCAGGCAGGAGCCGGGGATCCGTACGTCCTCCAGGACCACCTCGGCGGTGTGCGAGGCGCGGATGCCGTGCTTCTTGAACTTCTGGCCCTGGGACAGACCGGGGGTGTTCGGCGGCACGATGAAGGAGGCGTGGCCCTTGGTGCCGAGCTCGGGGTCGACCACGGCGACGACGATGTGGACGTTGGCGATGCCGCCGTTGGTGGCCCAGGTCTTGGTGCCGTTCAGCACCCATTCGTCCTTGGCCTGGTCGTAGACGGCCCGGGTGCGCATCGCGCCGACGTCGGAGCCGGCGTCCGGCTCGGAGGAGCAGAAGGCGGCGACCTTGACGTCGTCCGGGGTCCCGTACATCTGCGGGATCCAGGTGCCGATCTGCTCCTCGGTGCCGTTGGCGACGACCCCGATGGCGGCGAGGCCGGTGCCGACGATGGACAGGGCGATGCCGGCGTCGCCCCAGAACAGCTCCTCCATGGCCATGGGGATGCCGAGGCCGGTGGGGTCGAAGAACTGCTGGGCGTAGAAGTCCAGCGAGTAGATGCCGACCTTGGCCGCCTCCTGGATGACGGGCCACGGAGTCTCTTCCCGCTCGTCCCATTCGGCGGCCGCGGGCCGGATCACGTCGGCGGCGAAGCCGTGGATCCAGTCCCGCACCTGCTTCTGGTCGTCGTTGAGCTCCATGGTGAACTCCGCCATGTCCCCTCCAGCTGTCTCACACGGTTACCGTTACTGCCGGTAACCCTCACCGTGGCCACAGTCTGTTACCGGCGGGTAAGCACTGTCAAGCGCCGCCGATTCGGTGACGGGGGTACGCGGGGTGTTACGTTGCGTGGGCGTCACGCACATCGCAAGGGCGGGGAGAGAAACACGTCATGGAGACCAGTCAGCAGCCGGGCGAGCCGGGAGCGGGAGAACGCCGCCGGCGCGAGCTGCTCGAAGCGGCGGACCGCGTCGTACTCAGGGACGGCCCCAAGGCCTCGATGAACGCCATCGCGGCCGAGGCCGGCATCACCAAGCCGATCCTCTACCGGCACTTCGGCGACAAGGCGGGCCTCTACCAGGCCCTCGCCGTACGCCACACCGACGCCCTGCTCGACTCCCTGCGGGCCGCGCTCGACGCCCCGGCCGAACGCCGCCAGCGGGTGGAGTCCACCCTGGACACCTACCTCGCCGCCATCGAGGCCCGCCCGCAGGTCTACCGGTTCCTCATGCACCCCGCCGAGGACTCGCAGAGCAGCGAGCGCGGCTTCGACGTCGGCCTGCACTCGGCCCCGCTGCTGCGCCGGCTCGGCGAGGAGCTGGCGAAGGTGGTCGGGGAACGGGTCGACCTCGGCCCCGGCGGCGAGCAGCAGGCCCGGATCTGGGGCCACGGCATCGTCGGCATGATGCACGCCGCCGGCGACTGGTGGCTCGGCGAGCGCCCCTGCGAGCGGGCCGCGCTGGTGGCGGGCCTCACCGACCTGCTCTGGGGCCGGCTGGCCACCGCCGGCAACCGCGCGGACGGCCCCGGCTTCTGACCCGCGCCGCTCAGGCCCGGGTCCCGCCCCACGGGGCCTTGGCGATGGCCCGGCGCAGCCGGCGGGCGCGCAGGCCGGTCACCCGATCCGCGTAGACCGTGCCGTCGAGGTGGTCGCACTCGTGCTGGAGGCACCGGGCGAAGAACCCGGTGCCCTCCACGCGCACCGGAGCCCCGTCGGAGGTGACCCCTTCGACGACCGCCCGGTCGAAGCGGACGGTGCCCGCCTCCAGGCCGGGCAGCGACAGACAGCCTTCGGGGCCGCGGAACTCGTCCCCGTCCGCCGCGACCAGGCGGGGATTGACGACGTGTCCCACATGACGGACGTCCTCGTCGTCGGGGCAGTCGTAGACGAAGACCCGCAGCCCGGTCCCGATCTGGTTCGCGGCCAGCCCGACGCCCTGGGCGGCGTACATCGTGGCGAACATGTCCTCGACGAGCCGGTCGAGTTCGGGCCCGAAGTCGGTGACCTCGGCACAGGGAGAGTGCAGCACCGGTTCGCCCAGCAGGGTCATCGGGCGTACGGAACCGGTGGTACCGGGGAGGGGACGCTGTCGCATGGCGGTAAGGGTACGACGGGCGAATATATGAGTAGATCCGCGGCGACCTGGGGCGCCGCGGTCAAGGCCGCGGCCGGTACTGGATAGGCTGGGGCGACCGACGCTAGGAGGACAAGGGACGATGGCAGGCAACACGGAGCCGCTTTCGCCGCGGGCCAAGCTGGCCGTGACGGCGGGCAAGGCCGCGGCGGCGGTGTCGCGGGCCGCGGGACGCGGAAGCGGATCGGTGATCGGAGGCAAGGTCGCACTCAGGCTGGACCCCGATCTTCTCGGCGCGCTGGCGCAGCATCTCGATGTCGTCCTCGTCTCCGCGACGAACGGCAAGACCACGACGACCCGCCTGATCGCGGAGGCCCTGCGGGCCAGCGGTCCGGTCGTGTCGAACGCGCTGGGCGCGAACATGCCGGCCGGCATCACCTCGGCGCTCGCCGGCGGCTCGGACGCCAGGTACGGCGTCATCGAGGTGGACGAGAAGTACCTGGCCGGGGTGGCCCGGGACGTCACCCCCAAGGTGATCGCCCTGCTGAACCTCTCCCGCGACCAGCTGGACCGCGCGGCCGAGACCCGCATGCTCGCCGAGAAGTGGCGCGAGGGCCTCCAGGGCTCCAAGGCGGTCGTGGTCGCGAACTGCGACGACCCGCTGATCGTGTGGTCGGCCTCCTCGTCGCAGAACGTGGTCTGGGTCGCCGCCGGCCAGGAGTGGAAGGACGACGCCTGGTCGTGCCCCTCCTGCGGTGGCGTCATGCAGCGCCCGGGCGACGACTGGTTCTGCGGCGAGTGCGGCTTCCGCCGTCCCGCCCCGAGCTGGGTGCTCTCCGGCGACCACGTGCTCGACCCGCACGGCAGCGCCTGGCCGATCCACCTCCAGCTGCCCGGCCGCGCGAACAAGGCCAACGCCGCCACCTCGGCCGCCGTGGCCGCCGTGTTCGGCGTGCCCCCGCAGGTCGCGCTGGAGCGCATGTACCAGGTGCAGGCCGTGGCCGGCCGCTACGACGTGGTCAGCTTCATGAACCGTGACCTGCGGCTGCTGCTCGCGAAGAACCCGGCGGGCTGGCTCGAAACGTTTTCGCTGATCGACGGGCCGCCGGCGCCGGTGATCCTCGCGGTCAACGCCCGCGGCGCCGACGGCACCGACACCTCCTGGCTGTGGGACGTGGACTACCCGCGCCTCGCCGGGCACCCGATCTTCGTGATCGGCGACCGCAAGCTCGACCTCGCGGTCCGCCTGGAGGTCGCCGGCCTGGACTTCCGCGTCTGCGAGACCCTCGACGAGGCCGTCCAGCTCGCGCCGCCCGGACAGATCGAGCTGATCGCCAACTACACGGCGTTCCAGGACGTGCGCCGCCGCGTCGGCAACTAGTACCCAGACCTTCGAAGGACAAGAGCATGAGCGACAACAGCCTGCGTCTGGTGTGGGTCTACCCCGACCTGCTCAGCACGTACGGAGACCAGGGCAACTGCCTCGTCGTGGAGCGCCGGGCGCGCCAGCGCGGCCTGGACGTGCAGCGCGTGGACGTGCGCAGCGACCAGCCCATCCCGACCTCGGGCGACATCTACCTGATCGGCGGCGGCGAGGACCGGCCGCAGCGGCTGGCCGCCGAGCGGCTGGTGCGCGACGGCGGCCTGGAGCGCGCCGTCTCGAACGGGGCGATCGTCTTCTCCGTCTGCGCCGGCTACCAGATCCTCGGCAACGAGTTCGTCAACGACATGGGCGAGCGCCAGCCGGGCCTGGGCCTGCTGGACGTGGTGACCGTGCGCGGCGAGGGCGAGCGGTGCGTCGGCGACGTCATCGCCGACATCGACCCGCGCCTGGGCCTGCCGCAGCTGACGGGCTTCGAGAACCACCAGGGCGTCACGCACCTGGGCCCGTCCGCGCGGCCGTTCGCCCGGGTGACGATGGGCCGCGGCAACGGCACCGGCGACGGCACCGAGGGCGCGTACAACGACACCGTCTTCGGCACGTACATGCACGGCCCCGTGATGGCGCGCAACCCGCTCATCGCGGACCACCTGCTGAAGCTGGCCCTCGACGTGAACGCGCTGCCGGCCATAGACGACCGCTGGTACGACGCGCTGCGCGCGGAGCGCATGGCGGCGGCCACGCAGACCGCGTAAGGGCGCTCCGCGCCCGTCGCACGGCTTCGGCTTCCGGCCCGGATCCCCTCGGGGGTCCGGGCCGGTGTGCGTTCGGTCGGTGTGCGTTCGTACGATCTTCTGTTTGTTCCGACCATCCTGTGGAGGATGGTTCAGTCCAGTGGGAAACCGCTTGTAGGGTGACGGGTAGTTCCAACCGGACGACGTGGTCCGGTCGTCGGCCCACGTTGCAAAGGTTCTTCCTGCCATGCGCATTGGTGTGCTCACTTCCGGCGGCGACTGCCCCGGCCTGAACGCCGTCATCCGCTCCGTCGTGCACCGCGCCGTCGTCGACCACGGCGACGAGGTCATCGGTTTCCACGACGGCTGGCGCGGCCTCCTGGAGTGCGACTACCGCAAGCTCGACCTGGACTCCGTCGCCGGCATCCTGGCCCGCGGCGGCACCATCCTCGGCTCCTCCCGCGTCCAGCCCGCGCACCTGCGCGACGGCGTGGAGCGGGCCCGCGGGCACGTGGCGGACCTCGGCCTGGACGCCGTCATCCCGATCGGCGGCGAGGGCACCCTGAAGGCGGCCAACCTGCTCGCCCAGGGCGGCCTGCCGATCGTCGGCGTGCCGAAGACCATCGACAACGACATCTCCTCCACGGACGTCACCTTCGGCTTCGACACCGCCGTCGGCGTCGCCACCGACGCCCTGGACCGGCTGAAGACCACCGCCGAGTCCCACCAGCGCGTGATGGTCGTGGAGGTCATGGGCCGCCACACCGGCTGGATCGCCCTGCACTCGGGCATGGCGGCCGGCGCGCACGCCATCGTCGTCCCGGAGCGCCCCTTCGACATCGAGGAGCTGACGGCGATCGTCGGCGAGCGCTTCTCGGCGGGCAAGCGGTTCGCGATCGTCGTGGTCGCCGAGGGCGCCAAGCCCCTCCCCGGCACGATGGAGTACCAGGCGGGCGGCAAGGACCAGTACGGCCACGAGCGCTTCGCCGGCATCGGCAACATCCTGGCCGTCGAACTGGAGCGGCGCCTGGGCAAGGAGGCCCGTCCGGTCATCCTGGGCCACGTCCAGCGCGGCGGCACGCCCACCGCGTACGACCGGGTCCTGGCCACCCGCTTCGGCTGGCACGCGGTGGAGGCGGCGCACCGCGGCGAGTTCGGCATGCTGACGGCCCTGCGCGGCACGGACATCGTGATGGTCCCCCTCGCCGAGGCCACCTCGACCCTGAAGACGGTCCCCTCGGACCGCTACGACGAGGCCCAGAACGTTCTGTGATGTTTCCCCCCTTCTGAGACCGCCCCCGGACGCGATCGCGTCCGGGGGCGGCACTACTGTGGTGGGGCGCCACAGTCAAGGGAGTGAAGGTATGGATCACAACGGTCACGGCATGGACATGAACATGGACCTGCCGCCGTTCACTCTCGGGCGCGGGCTGGAGTTCTCCTTCGACGCCTTCTTCCTGTTCGGCTCGCTGCTGGGGCTCGCCCTGTACGGGTGGGGCGTGTGGCGGCTGCGTTCGCGGGGGGACTCCTGGTCCGTGGGCCGGACCGTCGCCTTCGTCGCCGGTGTGCTGACGGTGATGCTGGTGATGTGCACCAAGCTGAACGACTACGGCATGGTCATGTTCAGCGTGCACATGGTCCAGCACATGGTGATCAGCATGGTCACCCCGATCCTGCTGCTGCTCGGGGCGCCGGTGACGCTGGCCCTGCGGGCGCTGCCGCCGGCGGCGCGCGGCCACAAGGGGCCGCGCGAGCTGCTCCTGATGCTGCTGCACAGCCGGTACATGCGGATCATCACCCACCCGGCCTTCACCATCCCGATGTTCATCGCGAGCCTCTACGCGCTGTACTTCACCCCGCTCTTCGACTTCCTGATGGAGAGCAAGGCCGGCCACATCGGCATGATGGTCCACTTCCTCGCCGTCGGCCTGATCTTCTTCTGGCCGATCATGGGCGTGGACCCGGGCCCGCACCGCCCCGGCTACGTGATGCGGATGCTGGAGCTGTTCGCGGGCATGCCCTTCCACGCCTTCTTCGGCATCGCGCTGATGATGGCGAGCGAGCCGATGATCAAGACGTACGCGAACCCGCCGGCCTCCCTGGAGATCGACCCGCTGCTCGACCAGCAGTGGGGCGGCGGCATCGCCTGGGCCTTCAGCGAGATCCCCTCGGTGCTGGTGCTGATCGCCCTGATCTACCAGTGGTACCACTCGGAGCAGCGGATCGCGCGGCGCTCGGACCGGGCCGCCGACCGGGACGGCGACAAGGAGCTCGCCGCCTACAACGCGTATCTCGCCTCCCTCCAGCAGCGCGGCCAGTAGCGCGGGGCCCCGGTCAGGAGCCACCATGGGGCATGACCGGATCCGTTAAGGCGATGGCCGTCACGACCTTCGCCGCTCTGGTGGCCGTCTCCACGTACTCGGTGGCGCTCGGCAGCAACGGCTGGCTGTGGTTCGGCTGGGTGGTGCTGGGGCTGCTGACCATGGGGCTGGCGGCCTCGCGCAGCGCCTGACCCTCCCGGCCCCGCGTTGACTGTCCGTAGGATGGCCGTGACATAGGGGCATCGACGGGAGCGGCCTGGTGTTCTACCACTTGCTCAAGCACGTACTGCTCGGTCCGCTGCTGCGGCTGCTGTTCCGGCCGCGGATCGAGGGGCTGGAGCACATCCCCCCGGAGGGCGCCGCGATCGTCGCGGGCAACCACCTGTCCTTCTCGGACCACTTCCTGATGCCCGCGATCCTCACGCGCCGGATCACCTTCCTCGCCAAGGCCGAGTACTTCACCGGGCCCGGCCTCAAGGGCCGGCTGACCGCCGCCTTCTTCCGCAGCGCGGGCCAGATCCCGGTGGACCGCTCCGGCAAGGACGCCGGGCAGGCGGCGCTGCGCGAGGGGCTCGGGGTGCTCGCCGAGGGCGAGCTGCTCGGGATCTACCCCGAGGGCACCCGCTCGCACGACGGGCGGCTCTACAAGGGCAAGGTCGGGGTGGCCGCCATGGCCCTGGGCGCGGGGGTACCGGTGGTGCCCTGCGCGATGCTCGGGACCTTCGAGATCCAGCCGCCCGGCCAGAAGCTCCCGAAGATCCGGCGGGTCACGATCCGCTTCGGCGCCCCGCTGGAGTTCTCCCGGTACGCGGGCATGGAGGGCGAGCGGGCCGTGCTGCGCGCGGTCACGGACGAGATCATGTACGCGATCCTGGGCCTCTCGGGCCAGGAGTACGTGGACCGGTACGCGGCCGAGGTCAAGGCCGAGGAAGAGCAGAAGCGGAAGAAGGCCCGGCGCTCCTCGCGCTGAGCCTTCTCCCGCTCTTGGTACCGGGTACTACCGGGTACTACGGAGTCCTGCCGGGGGTCCTAGCGGACGACCGCCGGGAGCTCCTCGTTCTGCGGCAGCGCGGCGGCCGGGGCCTGGGCGAGGGACTTCGCCGCGGCCGGGGCCGGCGGCACCGGGGTGGCGTGCGGGCCGCACTTCACGTCCTGGGCGTCGACCTTGCCGGTGAGCAGGTAGGCGTCCACACGGGTGTTGATGCAGGGGTTCACCAGGCTGGTGACGCCGTGCGAGCCGGCGTTCTGCTCGGTGATCAGGCGCGAGCCCGCCAGGCGGCGGTGCAGCTCGACGGCGCCCGCGTACGGGGTGGCCGCGTCACGCTCGGACTGGACGATCAGGACCGGGGCGATTCCGCGCTTGGCGCCGACCTCGATCGGGGTGCTCTGCTTGGACTTCCAGGTCGCGCAGGGCAGGTTCATCCACGCGTTCGACCAGGTCAGGAACGGGTACTTCTTGTGCAGCTCGGAGTTGTCCCGGTCCCACTTGGCCCAGCTGGTGGGCCACTTGGCGTCGGCGCACTCCACCGCGGTGTACACGGCGTTGCTGTTCTCCGAAGCGGCGTTGCCCTTGGTGTCGGACATGTCCGGGGCGATGGCCTCGATCAGCGGCTTCTCGTCACCGGCGGCCCAGGCGCTGAACGCCTGTGCGACCGGGACCCACGAGGAGTCGTAGTACGGGGCGCCCTGGAAGAAGCCGATCAGCTCGGCCGGGCCGACGACGCCGCCGAGCGGGTTGGCCTTGGCCTTGCCGCGCAGCTCCTGGTACTTGGCCTCGACCTTGGCGCGGGTGTCGCCGAGGTGGAAGACCGCGTCGTTCTTGGCGACCCAGTCCTGCCAGTCGTTCCAGCGCATCTGGAAGGCGACGTCCTGCTCCAGGTTGGCCTGGTACCAGATGTTGTCGGTCGCCGGGTTGACGACGCTGTCGACGATCATGCGGCGCACGTGGGTCGGGAAGAGGGTCGCGTAGACCCCGCCCAGGTAGGTGCCGTAGGAGACGCCGAGGTAGTTCAGCTTCTGCTCGCCGAGGGCGGCCCGGATGACGTCCAGGTCGCGCGCGGTGTTCGGCGTGGTCATGTGCGGCAGCATCTCGCCGCTGCGCTCCTTGCAGCCGTCCGCGTACTCGGCGGCGAGCTTGCGCTGGGCGCGCTTGTCGGCCTCGTTGGACGGGACCGGGTCGGCCTTGGGGGCCTTCACGAACTCCTGCGGGTCGATGCAGGAGATCGGCGCGGAGTGGCCGACGCCGCGGGGGTCGAAGCCCACGAAGTCGTACGCCTTGGAGGTGTTGACCCACAGCGGGCTCTTGGTGGTGACCCGGCGCGGGAAGCGCATGCCGGAACCGCCGGGACCGCCGGGGTTGTAGACGAGGGCGCCCTGGCGCTCCTCCTTGGTGCCCGTGCTGACGGCACGGTCGACGGCGAGCTCGATGGTCTTGCCGAAGGGCTTGGTGTAGTCGAGCGGGACCTTCACCCAGCCGCACTGGATCGGCTTCTCGAAGCCCCAGTCGGCAGGACAGTCCTTCCAGTCGATGCCGGCGCGCGCGGCGCGGGCGGCGGCGATCTGGACGCCGATCGCCTCGGCACCGCCGTTGTCCCGGCCGGCCGGAGCGGCCGAGGCCGGCGGCGCGAGCAGCAGGCCCGCGGCCAGCGCGCCGGTGATGAGGGTGGCGGCGCTCCCCAGCGTCGCGTTGCGTATCACGTGGTTGATCCCCCTGGTCATGTGCCGCCCGGAGCGGCAGGTTTGGGTCAGGGGGATCCTTTCGTCTGACCGGTACCCGGCAACAGAGCACGGTCGACTTCTTTGCCAACCCGATAACCGGAAAGGTGTGTACCGCTGAGCGGTGTCCCATTGCCCCGCTTCTGTCCCCCCGTCACCAGCCGTACGTGCGCAGCGCCCCGTCGAGGAGTTCGCGCAGCCTCAGCGCGTCCGGTGCGAGGGCCGTGACGAGTACGGCCGGTCCGGCCAGCGGGGTGGCCGCCGCGAACTCGCCCAGTACGGCGGCCGGGGGCGGGTCCTGCTCGAAGCGCGGGTCGACCACGAGGAGCTGGCCGAGGGCGCGGTGGCCGGCCGTGACGGCCGGGCCGTCCCAGCCGCCCGGTGCTCCGGGGCCGCAGCTCAGCTCCTGGTCCAGCAGGGGTCTGCCGTCCCGGGTGACGGTGAGCCGGCTGCGCAGCAGGCCGGGGGGCTCGGCGCTGCGTCCGAGCACCTGTTCCTCGCGCAGCAGGAGGCGGGCGGTGGGGGCCAGTTCGGCGCGGGTGGTGGCGCGCAGGTCGCTGCCGCGCACGGAGACGAGCGGTTCCGGCAGCCACCGCACCGCCGCCCGGTCGGCCAGCTCCAGCCGTACGTCGTACCGCGCGGGTTCCCCGGTGCGGCCGGGCAGGGCCAGGGTGGCGGCCGCGGAGCGCAGGGCGAGGGCGGCGCCGGGTCCCGCGTCGGCCTCCACCGTGAGGTGGTCGCCGCCGAGGGGGGCGCTCATCGCGCCGACCAGCATCACTCCCGCCTCGGCGCCCTCGCCCCGGGTGCGGCGCAGGGCGAGAGGCCCCTCCCCGGCCAGCAGGGGCAGGGCGGTGCCGCCGCGCCCGTCGGCGGCGGCGCGGATGCGGGCGGTGGCGCGGAGGGAGGCCGGGTGGGGGGCGGCGGGGGGCGCGCTGGTCACCGTACGGTCCAGGCGGCGATCCGGCCGCGCACCCAGTCGGCGACCGGGGCGACTCCTTCGGTGCCGCGCAGGGACTGGAAGGCCACGGGCAGGTCGCCGCGCTGGGCGGCGGCGTCGCGGGCCATGCGTTCCAGGTCGGAGCCGACGTGCGGGGCGAGGTCGGTCTTGTTGACGACGAGGAGGTCGGAGGTGGTGACGCCGGGGCCGCCCTTGCGGGGGATGTCGTCGCCGCCGGCCACGTCGATGACGAAGATCTGGGCGTCGACCAGGCCCCGGGAGAAGGTGGCGGTCAGGTTGTCGCCGCCGGACTCGACGAGGATCAGGTCGAGGGGGGCCGCGGCGAGGAAGGCCTCCTCCAGTTCCTCGACGGCCTCCAGGTTGGCGGAGATGTCGTCGCGGATGGCGGTGTGCGGGCAGGCGCCGGTCTCCACGGCGCTGATCCGCTCGGGGGGCAGGACGGCCTCGCGGAGCAGGAACTCGGCGTCCTCGCGGGTGTAGATGTCGTTGGTGACGACGGCCATGGACAGTTCGGTGCGCAGGGCCCGGCAGAGGGCGGCGACGGTGGCCGTCTTGCCGGAGCCGACGGGTCCGCCGAGGCCGACGCGCAGGGCGCGGCGGCTGCCGTCGGCGCGCAGCGGGGCGGCGCCGTGGGTGTGGCGGTGGGGGTAGGTCACGTCGTGGTCGAGGTGCACGGCAGATCTCCTAGGGGAAGGGGTGGGGGCGCTCGCGCTCAGGAGGCGAAGAGGCGTACCGCCCAGTCGGCATGTGCCTGTGCCGCGATCTCCAGCAGCGGTGAGGAGGCCGCGGGCAGGGCGTCCGGGCCCTCGGTGCGGGCGAGCCCGGCCGCCTCGGCGGCCCGGGCGGCGACGGCGTCGAGCTCGGGGGCGAGGCGGGCGAGTACGGCGCTCGCCTCGAAGGGGTCGAGGCCCAGCAGCCGTACGGTCGCGGTGGCCGGTCCGCTGACGCTCTCGTACGCCGCCACGTGCGCGGCGTCCAGGGCCGCGAGTCCGGCGGCCCGCGCGGCGAGGCCGAGCACCACGGGCTGGTGCGCCCCGCGCGGGAAGGCGGCGGCCAGCGCGTCCAGTTCGGCGGCGGGCCAGGTGGCGCGGGCGGCCCGCAGCAGCTGCCGGCCGAGCCGGCGGGCGGCGGCGCGCAGCGCGGGCGAGGGGGTGCGCGCGTCGGCGGCGGCGTCGAGTGCGGCCGGGTCGAGCCCGAGGGCGGCGGCCGCGGCGAGTCCGGCGGAGGTGAGCCCGGCGGTGTGCAGGCGTCCCCGGCAGAACTGTTCCAGGGTGGGGGCGTCGTGGATGCGGCCGGCCTTGCAGGCGGCTTCCGCCCCGCCGGAGTGGGCGTGCCCTCCGGCGGGGAAGCGGCCGTCCGCGAGCACGAGCAGTGCGGCGAGGCTCATCGGCGGTGGCCCATCAGAAGAGGAAGTATCTCTGTGCCATCGGCAGTTCGGCCGCGGGTGCCGGTTCCACCGCCTCGCCGTCGATGGTGACGGTGAAGGTGTCGGGGTCGACCCGTACGTCCGGCATGGCGTCGTTGTTGCGCATGTCGGACTTGCCGAGCTTGCGGGTGTTCTCGATGGCCGTGAACTTCTTGCCGAGGCCGAGGCGTTCGGGCAGGCCGTCGTCGAGGGCGGCCTGTGAGGTGAAGTTGACGGAGTTGAGGGAGGGTGCGCGTCCGATGCCGCCGTACATGGGGCGGGGCAGGACCGGCTGCGGGGTGGGGATGGAGGCGTTGGCGTCGCCCATCTGCGCGTACGCGATCTGACCGCCCTTGATCACGAGCTCGGGCTTGACCCCGAAGAAGGCGGGGGTCCACAGCACCAGGTCGGCGAGCTTGCCGATCTCGACGGAGCCGATCTCCTTGGCGAGGCCCTGGGCCACGGCGGGGTTGATCGTGTACTTGGCGACGTAGCGGCGGGCGCGGTGGTTGTCGGCGGGGCCGTCGCCGGGCAGGAAGCCGCGGCGCTGCTTCATCACGTGGGCGGTCTGCCAGGTGCGCAGGACGACCTCGCCGACCCGGCCCATGGCCTGGGAGTCGGAGGAGATGATGGAGATGGCCCCGAGGTCGTGGAGGACGTCCTCGGCGGCGATGGTGGAGGGCCGGATGCGGGACTCGGCGAAGGCGAGGTCCTCGGGGACGGCCGGGTTGAGGTGGTGGCAGACCATCAGCATGTCGAGGTGCTCCTCGACGGTGTTGAGGGTGTGCGGCCGGGTGGGGTTGGTGGAGCTGGGCAGGACGTTGGGCTCGGAGACCACGGTGATGATGTCGGGTGCGTGGCCGCCGCCCGCACCCTCGGTGTGGTACGAGTGGATGGTCCGGCCGGCGATGGCCGCGAGGGTGTCGGCGACGAAGCCGGCCTCGTTGAGGGTGTCGGTGTGGATGGCGACCTGGGCGCCGGTCTCGTCGGCCACGCCGAGGCAGGCGTCGATGGCGGCGGGGGTGGCGCCCCAGTCCTCGTGGATCTTGAAGCCGAGCGCTCCGCCGCGCAGCTGGGAGAGCATGCCCTCGCGGGACGTCGTGTTGCCCTTGCCGAGCAGGCCGATGTTGACGGGGTAGGCCTCCAGGGCGGCGAACATCCGGGCCAGGTGCCAGGGTCCGGGGGTGACGGTGGTGGCCTTGGAGCCCTCGGCGGGGCCGGTGCCGCCGCCGACGAGGGTGGTGATGCCGGAGGCGAGGGCCTCGTCGACGACGGTCGGGGAGATGAAGTGCACGTGGGCGTCGATGGCGCCGGCGGTGACGATCTTCCCGTTGCCCGCGATGATCTCGGTTTCGGGTCCGATGACGAGGGCGGGGTCGACCCCGTCCATGGTGTCGGGGTTCCCGGCCTTGCCGATGCCGCAGATGCGGCCGCCGGCGATGCCGATGTCGGCCTTGACGATGCCCCAGTGGTCGATGATCACCACGCCGGTGACGACCGTGTCGGGGGCGCCCTCGGCGCGGGTGGTGCGGGCCTGTCCCATGGACTCGCGGATGACCTTGCCGCCGCCGAAGACGGCCTCGTCGCCGGAGTTGCCGGGGCCGCCGCTGAGGTCGCGCTCGATCTCGACGAAGAGGGCGGTGTCGGCCAGCCGGATCCGGTCACCGGCGGTCGGCCCGAACAGGTCGGCGTAGGACCGGCGGGAGAGTTCAGCCATCGAGCGGCCCTCCGGTCTCGCCGCGCAGTCCGGGCACGGTGCGCAGTCCGCCGATCGGTACGAGTTCCACGGCGACGGGGATGCCCGGCTCGAAGCGGACGGCGGTGCCGGCGGCGATGTTCAGGCGCAGGCCGTGCGCGGCCCGCCGGTCGAAGTCGAGGCCGGGGTTGGCCTCGGCGAAGTGGTAGTGGGAGCCGACCTGTACGGGCCGGTCGGCGGCGTTGAGGACGATGAGGCGGGTGACGGGGCGGCCTTCGTTGAGGCGTACCGGTCCGTCCCCGTGGACGATCTCGCCGGGGATCATGCTGCTGCTCCCCCTCAGACGATCGGGTCGTGGACGGTGACGAGCTTGGTGCCATCGGGGAAGGTCGCCTCGACCTGGACGTCGTGGATCATCTCGGGGATGCCCTCCATGACCTCCGCCCGGGTGAGCACGGTGCGGCCGGACGCCATCAGCTCGGCCACGGTCCGCCCGTCCCGGGCTCCTTCGAGGAGGTGCGAGGTGATCAGGGCGACGGCCTCGGGGTGGTTGAGGAGCACCCCGCGCGCCCTGCGCTTCTCGGCCACGTCGGCGGCCACATGGATCAGGAGTCTCTCTTGTTCATGTGGTGTCAATTGCACCTGTATCACCAAGCTTCCGGGACATGGTCTTCGTCGCGCCGGGGAGTGACCGTACCGGCCGTCAACATGTTGTTGACCTGCGCTTATCCGTGCCAAGCGTCTCTTGCCCAACACAGGACGAGGCTTTCCGTCCCGATCACCACCGCTTTACCGGAGCGTGGGTGATCATTGGCGGAAGAGCGAGGACCATACCGTAGGGGCCGTATTTTTCCGCCGAGTTAACCCACGTTTCGGGAAGGCACTCGGTTCAATGCCGCCCCGGTCCCGGCGGGGCGGTTCGTATACGGCCCGCGGCCGGTGGGCTCAACAGCCCCTGAGGGTCCGCGCGGAGGCGTCGGCGGGCCAGGGCAGGGCGATCCACACGGTCTTGCCGCCGTCCTCGGTGGGGCTGACGGAGAGCCGGCCGCCGGCCTCGGCGGCGAGCCAGCGGATGATGACCATGCCGCGGCCGTTGTCCTGCTGGACGGCGGCGGGGAGCCGCTTGGGCCAGCGGGGGTGGCTGTCCGTCACTCCGACGCGCAGCCATTCCTCGCGTTCGAGGCGGACGTCGACGGTGAAGGTGGGCGACTGGCCGAAGGTGTGCTGCACGGAGTTGGTCGCCAGTTCCGAGACGATGAGGCGGACGGTGTCCGCGGTGCCGGCGTCCTCGGGCAGTCCCCAGTCGCTCAGTACCCGCGCCACGTAGCGGCGGGCGGCTGCCACCGACACCGGATCGCTCGGCAGAGTGACGGATGCTTCCAGCTGATCTGCCATGGCGACGTCCCTTTCCCACCGGGACGGAGCCGCCCCGGATCTACGCTGAGCGCCAGAGTGCCACCCATCGTGCCGCCGTTTCCGCCGTTCCCCCAAGATATGCATATATCTGTCGCTCAATGCGGTGAACTCTGCTACGGAAGAGCGTATTTGGACGGCAGACTGGTGCGAGGTGTGCCGGTGGAAGGAGAGCGGGTATGCAGCACGGTCCCGCGGTACGTCGGCGCAAACTCGGTGAGGAGCTGCGTGCCCTGCGCGACCGCTCCGGGCTCACCAGCGGCGAGGTGGCCCGCATCGTCGGCTGGCACCAGTCGAAGGTCAGCCGGATCGAGACCGGCCGCAGCGGCGTGAAGACGGAGGACATCCGGCTGCTGCTGGACGCCTACGGGGAGGTGGTGAGCGCCCAGCAGCGCGCCCTGCTGGAGGCCCTCGGGGCCTCGGCGGCCGGTCCGGCGTCGAGCGGGGACGCGGCGCGCGGGCGGCAGTGGTGGCACGACTACCGGGGCCTGCTCCCGCAGGAGTACCGGGACTTCATCAGCCTGGAGGCCGGGGCGCGGGCGGCGCGGACCGTCGAGCTGTCGGTGGTGCCGGGGCTGCTCCAGACCCCGGACTACGCGCGGGCCGTGACCCGGGCCGCGCTGGGCGGGCTGCCGGAGCCGAAGGTGGACGCGCTGGTGGACGTACGCCTGGCCCGGCAGGCGGTGCTGCGGTCGGATCCGCCGCTGGAGCTGAGCGCGGTGCTGGACGAGGCGGTGCTGCGCCGGCAGATCGGCGGGCCGGGGGTGATGGAGCAGCAGCTGAGGCATCTGGTGGAGGTGGCGCGGCTGCCCCAAGTGCGGCTCCAGGTGCTGCCGTTCACCGTGGGGGGCCATCTCGGCCTGACCGGACCGTTCGTAATTTTCTCATTTCCGAACATCGCCGATCTGGATGTGGTGGTGCTCGACCATTTGACGAGTAGCCTCTATCTGGAGCGGAAGGAAGACCTAGAGGCGTACAGCGCCGCGTTCCGCACCATCCAGGCGCACGCCCTCCCGCCCCGTGACTCGTCGGATCTCATCAGCTCTATCGCTGACGACGCGTAAGGAGGCACCCCCGTGTCCGCAACCCCCTTATCCACCAGCGGACTTCTGAACAGCGCGCGGTGGCGGCGGAGCAGCCGCAGCACCGGAATGAACAACTGCGTGGAAGCGGCCGCCCTGACCGGCGGACTGCTGGCCGTCCGCGACTCCAAGCGGACGGACGGCCCGGCCGTGCTCTTCACCGGGCCGGCCTGGGACGGCTTCCTCGCCTCGGTACGGGCGGACGTGCGCGTGTGACGTGACGCCTAGCGGTCCGTGGCTCCGGCCGGAGCGGTCCCGAGGACCGTGCCGACGGCCCGGCTGATCTCGTCCCCCGTGAGATCCGCCCGAGCCGTCAGCCGCAGCCGGGAGATGCCGTCCGGCACCGACGGCGGACGGAAGCACCCCACGGACAGACCTGCCTCGCGGCAGTCGGCGGCCCAGCGCAGTGCCGCCGAAGCCGACGGGGCCCGAACCGACACCACGGCCGCGTCCGGCCGGGCCGCGGTCAGGCCGGACGCGGTGAGCCGCCCGTACAGCTCGGCGGCCACTTCCCGGACCCGGGCCGCGCGCTCCGGTTCCCGGCCCAGCAGACGCAGGCTCGCCAGCGCCGCACCGGCGGCGGCGGGGGCCAGCCCGGTGTCGAAGATGAAGGCCCGGGCCGTGTTGACCAGGTGCCGGATGACCTTGGCGGGCCCGAGCACCGCGCCGCCCTGGCTGCCCAGCGACTTCGAGAGGGTCATCGTGGCGACCACCCCCGGCGCGCCCGCGAGCCCGGCGGCGTGCAGCGCGCCGCGGCCGCCCTCGCCCAGCACCCCCAGCCCGTGCGCGTCGTCCACGACCAGCGCGGCGCCCTCGTCCCGGCAGGCCGCGTGGTACGCGGCGAGCGGCGCGGCGTCCCCGTCGACGGAGAACACCGAGTCGGTCACGAGCAGGGCGCGGCCGTCGTGCCCGGCCAGGGTCTTGCGGGCCGTCTCCGGGTCGCCGTGCGGGGTGACCGCGACCTCGGCCCGCGAGAGCCGGCAGCCGTCGACGATCGAGGCGTGGTTCCCCGCGTCGGAGACCACGAGGGTGCCCCGGCCGCTGAGCGCGGTCACGGCGGCCAGGTTCGCGGCATATCCGGATGAAAGCACCAGAGCGGACTCGAACCCCGCGAATGCCGCGAGCTCCCGCTCGAGTTCGGCATGGAGCTCGGTCGAGCCCGTGACCAGGCGCGACCCGGTGGCACCTGCGCCCCAGCGCTCGGCCGCCTCACAGGCACCCCGCACGGTCTCGGGATGCCGGGACAGGCCCAGGTAGTCGTTGCTCGCCAGGTCCAGCAGGGGCGAGGAGGCGGGCCTCGGACGCAGGGTCCGCACCAGCCCCGCCTGCTCGCGGACGCGCTCCGCGCCGTCGATCCAGGCGAAGACGTCCTCGGGTTGCGGGGTGTGCTGGGTCATCGGCGGTCCTCGCGTCGCGTCTCGCGATGTGTCTCGCGTTTTGTCGGCAGTCGACAGATCTGCTCGACCCTATCCGCCGCGACCCGAGGGACTGGTGTGGCGATCCACACACTCCCTTCCGGCCATGTTGTCCGATCTCTCCTTGGCCGGGAGTGGTCGCGTGGGACAGGATCGGGCGCATGGACCTGCTGAACACCCTGGTGGAAAAGGGACTGCGGCGCGAGCTGCCGACCCGCGAAGAGGCGCTGGCCGTACTGGCGACCTCCGACGACGAACTGCTCGACGTGGTGGCCGCTGCCGGCAAGGTGCGCCGCCAGTGGTTCGGGCGCCGCGTCAAGCTGAACTACCTGGTCAACCTGAAGTCGGGGCTCTGCCCCGAGGACTGCTCGTACTGCTCCCAGCGCCTGGGGTCGAAGGCCGAGATCCTCAAGTACACGTGGCTGAAGCCGGACGAGGCCTCCGCCGCGGCCGCCGCGGGCGTGGCCGGCGGCGCCAAGCGGGTCTGCCTGGTGGCCAGCGGACGCGGTCCGACCGACCGTGACGTGGCCCGCGTCGGCGAGACGATCGCCGCCATCAAGGAGCAGAACGAGGGCGTCGAGGTCTGCGCCTGCCTGGGCCTGCTGGCCGAGGGCCAGGCCGAGAAGCTCCGCGAGGCGGGTGCGGATGCCTACAACCACAACCTGAACACCTCCGAGGCCACCTACGGCCAGATCACCAAGACGCACACCTACGCGGACCGCGTCGACACGGTGCAGAAGGCGCACGCGGCGGGCCTGTCCGCCTGCTCCGGCCTGATCGCCGGCATGGGCGAGAGCGACGAGGACCTGATCGACGTCGTCTTCTCGCTGCGCGAGCTGGACTCGGACTCCGTCCCCGTCAACTTCCTGATCCCCTTCGAGGGCACCCCGCTGGCCAAGGAGTGGAACCTCACCCCGCAGCGCTGCCTGCGGATCCTCGCCATGGTCCGCTTCGTCTGCCCCGACGTGGAGGTCCGGATCGCCGGCGGCCGCGAGGTGCACCTGCGCTCGATGCAGCCGCTCGCGCTGAACATCGCCAACTCCATCTTCCTCGGCGACTACCTCACCAGTGAGGGCCAGGCCGGCCAGGCCGACCTCGACATGATCGCGGACGCCGGTTTCGAGGTGGAGGGCGCCGGTACGACCACCCTGCCCGCGCACCGCGCCGACGTCGCGGCCGCCGCCCCCGCGGGCGGTGTGTGCGGGTCCTCGGCCGGTGCCGGCGGCTGCGGTCCGGCGGACGGCGCGGAGGCCCACGGCTGCGGCTCGGCCTGCGGCGGCTGCTCCGGGCACGCCCCGGAGGCGCCGGCGCCCGCCCAGGCGGAGGCCGGAGAGGTCCGTTCGGACCTGGTGGCGGTACGCCGCCGCGGCGCGGGGACGGACATCGCCCCCAATGCGTGACCGGTTCCCGCTGCACGACCCGCTCGACCCCTCGTCGGACACTGCGGACCTGCTCGCCCTGGACCGGCAGCACGTCTGGCACCCGTACGGCCCGATGCCCGGGCGGCAGGAGGCCCTCGTGGTCTCCTCCGCCTCGGGGGTCCGGCTCCGGCTCGCCTCCCCCGCCCAGGGGCGGGAGGAGCTGGTCGACGGCATGTCCTCCTGGTGGTCGGCGATCCACGGCTACAACCACCCGGTGCTCAACGAGGCCGCGACCGCGCAGCTGGGCCGGATGTCGCACGTGATGTTCGGCGGGCTCACCCACGAGCCCGCCGTCCGGCTGGCCGCGCGGCTGGTGGAGATCACCCCCGCCGGTCTGGAGCACGTCTTCCTCGCCGACTCCGGGTCGGTGGCCGTCGAGGTCGCCGTCAAGATGTGCCTGCAGTACTGGCGTTCGCTGGGCCGCACCGGCAAGACCCGGCTGCTGACCTGGCGCGGCGGCTACCACGGCGACACCTGGCAGCCGATGGCCGTGTGCGACCCCGACGGCGGCATGCACGAGCTGTGGCAGGGCCACCTGCCCCGGCAGGTCTTCGCCGACGCCCCGCCCGGGGAGTTCGACACCCCCGTGGACCCGGCGTACGCGGACCACCTGCGCTCGCTGGTCGCCGCGCACGCCGACGAGCTGGCCGCGGTGATCGTGGAGCCGGTGGTGCAGGGCGCGGGCGGCATGCGCTTCCACCACCCGGGCTACCTGCGGGTGCTGCGCGAGCTGTGCGACGAGTACGGGGTGCTGCTGATCCTGGACGAGATCGCGACGGGCTTCGGCCGCACGGGCGCGCTGTTCGCCGCCGACCACGCGGGCATCACCCCGGACGTCATGTGCCTGGGCAAGTCCCTGACCGGCGGCTACCTCACCCTCGCGGCGACCCTGTGCACCGAGCGGGTCGCCGACGGCATCTCGCAGGGCGAGGTCCCGGTGCTGGCGCACGGGCCGACCTTCATGGGCAACCCGCTCGCCACGGCCGTGGCCCTGGCCTCGATCGACCTGCTGCTCGGCCAGGACTGGGCCGGGGAGGTCAAGCGGATCGAGGCGGGCCTGCGCGAGGGCCTCGCGGCGGCCTCCGCCGTGCCCGGGGTCAAGGACGTGCGCGTGCTCGGGGCCATCGGCGTGATCCAGCTCGACCATCCGGTCGACGTGTGGGCCGCCACCCGGGCGTCGGTCCGGGAGGGCGTCTGGCTGCGCCCGTTCCGCGACCTGATCTACACCATGCCCCCGTTCGTCACCGGCGACGCCGACGTGGCCCGGATCTGCCGCGCGGCCGTCGCAGCGGCGCAGGAAGGCTGAGATGTCCGTAGTCGTCGTGTCCGGTACCGGCACGGAGATCGGCAAGACGGTGGTCACCGCGGCCATCGCGGCCGCCGCCCTGGCCGCCGGCCGTTCGGTGGCGGTGCTCAAGCCCGCCCAGACCGGAGTGGGCCCGGACGAGCCCGGGGACACCGCCGAGGTCGTGCGGCTCGCCGGCCCGGCCGTGACCGGGCTGGAACTGGCCCGCTACCCCGAGCCCCTGGCCCCGGACACCGCCGCGCGGCGCTCCGGGCTGGCGACGCTGACCCCGGCCGGGATCGCGGAGGCGGCGGCGCGGCTGGACGCCGAGCACGACCTGGTGCTCGTGGAGGGCGCGGGCGGGCTGCTCGTGCGCTTCGACGAGGAGGGCCGCACCCTGGCGGACGCGGCGCGGCTGATGGCGGCGCCGGTGCTGGTGGTGGCCCCCGCGGGGCTGGGCACGCTGAACAGCACGGACCTGACCGCCGAGGCCCTGGCGGCCCGGTCCGTGAGGGGGCTCGGGGTGGTGGTCGGCAGCTGGCCCGCGGCTCCCGACCTGGCCTCCCGGTGCAACCTCGCCGACCTCCCGAAGTCCGGGCTCCCGCTGCTGGGGGCCGTGCCGGAGCGGGCCGGCGCCCTGGAGCCCGCCGCCTTCCGCGCGGCCGCGCCGACCTGGCTGGGGGCCGCGCTGGACGGCACCTGGTCGGCGGAGTCCTTCCTCGCCGAGTGGCCCGCCTGATGTACCCCGCCTGATTCAACCCGGCGGCGGGGAGCCGGTGGCGGCGTCAGTGGCCTCCCGCCGGCTCCTTGCAGCCGCCCTCCAGGTAGACGCCGTGCGCCTCGGCGCGGGCGGGGGCCGCGGCGGCGCCCGCGGTGGCGGGCGCCGCCGCCCGCCCCGACACGCAGGGGCCGGTGCCCGGGAGCGGCAGCGCGAAGCCCGGCCCCTGGACGGCGTTCCCCTCGTACACGTCACCGCTGCCGACGGGGTAGCCCAGGCCGCGCAGCAGCGCGGTCAGTCCGGCGGGGTCCGTCACGGGCGCGGCGGCCAGCTTCGCCCTGATCCGGGCCGCGTGGGCGTCCCCGCGGCAGCGGGCGGCGGGGCTCAGCTCCGTCTGCTGCCGGTACGCGTGGTTCTCCGCGTACTTGCGCGACTCCGGATCCGCCGGTGCGGCACCGTCCCCGGAGGCGGAGGCGGAGGCGGAGGCTGCCGGCGAAGCGGTGGCGGTGGCGCAGCGCGCGGCCACCTCCGCGAGGAACGCGGCGTTCGGGTCGGCTGCGGGCGCCTCGGCCCGGGGCTCCGGTGCCGGGGCGGAATCGCAGCCGGCGAGCAGGAACGCCGCGGCGGCGAACAGCGCGGCGGCCGTGCCCCGGAAGGGGGCCGTACGGGATGTCAAGGTTGCGAACCTCCTGTGCGCGGCCCCAAGTGCGGTGCCCGGAGGGTCGATTATGGCCTGCGCCGCTCGGGCGGAGACGGTTTCGGGACGGGCCCGGGTGGGGAACAGCCCCGAAGGGCACGCGCAGCCGTGTCGTCCGTCCGCCGCCCGTCCGCGCCCGGAGGCCCGCCATGCCCAGCCCCGTCCCGGATCCGGTCCACCACCCGTACTTCGCCCGGTTCTACGCCCGCGCCAGCACCGCCGCCGAGACCCGCGCCGGTATCGGCGCCCTGCGCCGGGAACTCCTCCAGGGGGTGTCCGGCCGGGTCGTCGAGATCGGCGCGGGCAACGGCCTGAACTTCGCTTACTACCCCGCCGCCGTCTCCGAGGTCGTCGCCATCGAACCGGAGCGCACGCTGCGCCGGCTCGCCGCCGCGGCGGCGCTGCGCGCCGATGTGCCGGTGGACCTCGTACCGGGTGTCGCCGAGGCGCTCCCGGTCAAGAGCGAGGCCTTCGACGTCGCCGTCGCCTCGCTGGTGCTGTGCACCGTACGCAACCTGCCGCGCGCCCTCGCCGAACTGCACCGGGTGCTGCGCCCGGGGGCCGAACTGCGCTTCCTGGAGCACGGGCTGGCGCCCGGCCCCGGTATGGCGGGCGTCCAGCGGGCGCTCGACCGGACGGTGTGGCCGCGCCTGTTCGGCGGCTGCCACACGGCGCGCGACCCGCTCGCCGCGATCGAGGCGGCCGGTTTCCGGATCGCCTCGCACCGTTCCTTCCGCCTGCCCGAACGCGGTCCGGCGCTGCCGACCTCGTACTGCGTCATCGGTTCGGCCCGGAGGCTGGACGACTGAGCCGGCGGGCCTCGCCCGTACCCCTTCCGGCGGACTGCCGGTCAGACGCCCCCGGCAGGCACCACAATCGAGCCGGGGCCGCGTGGTCCGGCGCTTGTCAGGAGTGGAGCGGAGGGGGAGCGTGGCACACGAGGCGCGGCCGGGGCAGCTGGTCAACCACCGTTACCGGCTGGACCGGGCCCTGGGGGCCGGCGGAATGGGGCGGGTCTGGAAGGCGTACGACGTCCAGCTCGACACCCACGTGGCCGTCAAGGAGCTGCTCCTGCCCTCGGGGCCCTCGGCCCCGGATCCGGCCGACCGCCTGGAGCGGGCCATACGGGAGGCCCGCAGCGCGGCCAGGCTGCGCGACCACCCCAACGTGGTCACGGTGCACGACGTCACCCTCGTCGGCGGGGTGCCGTGGATCGTGATGGAGCTCGTCAGCGGCTCGACGCTGCAGGAACGCCTGCGGGTGGCGGGCCGGTTGCCGGTCGAGGACGTCGCGCGGGTGGCCTCGGCGCTGCTGAAGGCGCTCGGCGCCGCGCACGCGGAGGGCATCGTCCACCGTGACGTCAAACCGGCCAACGTGATGCTGACCGAGGACGGCCGGATCCTGCTGGCCGACTTCGGGATCGCGCTCAACGAGGCGGACGACGGACTGACCGGGACCGGTGTGGTGATCGGTTCGATGCCGTACCTCTCGCCGGAGCGCGCCCGGGGCGAGAAGGGCGGTGCCCCGAGCGACCTGTTCTCCCTGGGGACGACCCTGTACGAGGCCGTGGAGGGGGTGTCTCCGTTCAAGCGGGAGACGAAGGTCGGGTCGCAGTACGCGGTCGCGCACGACACCGTCGCGCCGCCGCGGTACGCGGGGCGGCTGCGGCCGCTGATCGAGGGGCTGATGGAGAAGGAGCCGGACGCGCGGCTGACGGTGGCCGGGGCCCTGGAACTCCTCGCGCCGGCCGTGGCGCCCACGGCGACCGCGCCGCTCGCACCGCTCGCGCCGGCGAAGCCCGCGTTCCCTCCTTCCGCGCCGGAGGCCCCGCCGGTCACACCGAAGCCGGTACCGGAGCCGGAGCCGCGGCCCGCGTCCCCGTCGGGGGGCCGCGCCGCCTCGCCGCTCCTCTCCCTCCGCCGCCCTGCCGCCGGGAGGAAGTCCAGCCTCCGCCACGGGCCCGCCCGGCGGGTGCCACCGACGCCGCCGCCTCGGAGGGGCCGGCGCGGCGCGGTCCTGTTCGCCGTGGCGGCGGTCCTGCTCGCCGGATGCTCGTACGCCGGTTACCAGTGGACCCGTACGCAGTACTTCGTCGGCGTGAACGACGGGCACGTGGCGGTGTTCCGGGGCGTCAACCAGGAACTGGGCGGCACGCCCCTGTGGGAGCTGGAGACCGATCACCCCGAGATCGAGCTGCGGTACCTGCCGCACTACCAGCGCAAGCAGGTCGAGGCGACGATCACGGTGAGCGGTCCCGACGACGCGCGGGCCCGGGCGGAGCAGCTCGCCCTCCAGGCTTCGGCCTGCGCGAAGCACGCCGGGGAGAACGGGGAGGACTCCGTCCTCACGGAGGAGGAACGGGCCCTCACGGCCCAGTGCGCGAAGTGACCGGCCCGGCCGCCGGAGACCGCGGGCGTTCACCCGTACGGCGGTGCGGGCGGTGGCGGATCAGCCCGCGAGCGGCTTGACCCAGCGGGTCCAGATGTCCTCGGGCCCGTAGCCGGCCGCCCGCCACGCCCCGTGCGCCTGCTCGTTCCCGTCGAGCACCATCGCGTCGGCGCGCCTGCCGCCCAGCTCCGCGAACCGCTCCTCGGCGGCCGCCAGCAGCGCGGAGCCGATCCCCCGCCGGCGGTGGTCCGGGTGCACCGCGAGCCGGTACAGGTGGCATCGCCAGCCGTCGAAGCCCGCGATCACGGTGCCGACGAGCTCGCCGTCGCGCCGGGCGAGCAGCAGGGCCTCGGGGTCGCGCGCGTGCAGCCGTTCGACTCCGGCCAGGTCGTCGCTGATGCTCGCGCCCTTGGCGGCGCCCTTCCAGAAGTCCAGGACGGCGGGCAGGTCGGAGGGCGAGGCGGGGGCGATGCGAAGATCGTTCATTCCGGGATCCCACCATCCCGCGGCCGCCGGCCCAAAAGGATGAGCCATCGCCTTTGCCTTTCCTTTACCATGTGGTGAACGGTTTCCCCGATCCACGACGAAAGGTGTGAGCGTCCGCCCATGGGCGAGCCTCCCGGTCCCCGACATCCCGGTACGCGACATCGCGCGGCCCCCCTCCTCCTGACCGAACATGGGACGGAGGTGAACGACCGATGACCGAGGTACTCCTGCTCATCGTGGCGCTGCTGCTCTGTCTTGCCTGCGGAGTGTTCGTGGCGGCCGAGTTCTCGCTGACGACCATCGAGCGCAGCGAGCTCGAACGGGCCGTCGAGCGGGGCGAGCGCGGCGCGGAGAGCGCCCTGACAGCGGTCCGCAGCCTCACCTTCCAGCTGTCCGGCGCCCAGCTCGGCATCACCGTGACCGGCCTGGTCATCGGCATGATCTCCAAGCCCTCGATCGCGGCCCTGCTCACGGGCCCGTTCCAGGACATGGGGCTGTCGGCCGGCGCCGCGTCCTCCACGGCCCTGGTCCTCGGCACCGTCCTGTCGACGGTGGTCCTGATGGTCGTCGGCGAGCTGGTCCCCAAGAACTGGGCGATCTCCTCGCCGCTGGCGATCGCCAAGCGCGTGGCGACCATGCAGCGGGTCTTCTCGCGGGCGTTCAGGCCGCTGATCAGCCACCTGAACACGACCGCCAACCACATCGTCCGGCGCTTCGGCATGGAGCCCGCCGAGGAACTGGCCTCCGCCCGCAGCCCGCAGGAGCTGGTGGCCCTGGCCCGGCACTCCGCCAAGGCGGGGGCGCTGGAGAAGGACACCGCCGAGCTGTTCGTGCGGACCCTGAACCTGGCCGACCTGATCGCGGAGAACGTGATGACCCCGCGCGTCCAGGTCACGGCCCTCGACGTGCACACCACCGCCGAGGACGTGGCCAACGCGACGATGGCCACCGGCCTGTCCCGCTTCCCCGTCTACCGGGGCAGCCTCGACACGGTGGTCGGCATCGTCCACATCAAGGACGTACTGGCCCTGCCCGCCGCCGAACGGCACCGCCACCCGGTGTCGCGGCTGCTGCGCGAGCCGCTCCTGGTACCGGAGTCGCTGACCGTGGACCGGCTGCTGGACCGGCTGTCCGGCAAGCAGACGATGGCCGTGGTGATCGACGAGTACGGCGGCACGGCCGGAGTGGCCACGCTGGAGGACATCGTCGAAGAGGTCGTCGGCGAGGTGCGCGACGAGCACGACCCGCACGAGACCCCCGACCTGGCCCCGGCCGGCACGGACGAGTCCGGCCGGACGCTGTACTCGGCCGACGGCGCCGCGCGCACCGACCAGCTCCGGCGGATCGGGCTGCGGGTGCCCGAGGGCCCGTACGAGACCCTGGCGGGGCTGATAGCCACCGAACTGGGCCGGATCCCGGCCGTCGGCGACCGGCTGGAGCTGGAGGGCTGGCGCCTGGACGTGGTCGACGCCAGCGGGCGCCGGGCCGCCCGCGTACTCCTGCACGAGCCTGCCGGCCCCGTCGGCGACGAGACCGCGGAGGAGAACCGATGACCGCGATCCAGCTGCTGATCGGCCTGGCGACCCTGGTCGTCAACGCCTTCTTCGTCGGCGCGGAGTTCGCGCTGATCTCGGTCCGGCGCAGCCAGATCGAGCCGTTCGCCGAGCAGGGCGACCGCCGGGCCCGCGCGGTGCTGTGGGGCCTGGAGCACGTGTCGGCCCTGATGGCGGCGGCGCAGCTCGGCATCACCCTGTGCACCCTGGTGCTGGGCGTGGTGGCCGAGCCGGCCATCGCGCACCTGCTGAGCCCGCTGCTCGACGCGGTCGGGGTGCCGTCCGGGCTGACGCACGCGATCTCCTTCGTGGTGGCGCTGGCGCTGGCCACGTACCTGCACATGCTGTTCGGCGAGATGGTGCCGAAGAACATCGCGCTGGCCGAGCCGGTGCGCACCGCACTGGCGCTGGGGCCGCCGCTGGTCGCGCTGACCCGGGGCCTGAGGCCGGTGATCTTCGCGGTGAACGCCTTCGCCAACGCCCTGCTGCGGCTGCTGCGGGTGGAGGTGAAGGACGAGGTCGCGGCGACGTTCTCGGACGACGAGCTGGCCCGGATGGTCAAGGACTCCAGTGACGCGGGGCTCATCGACGACCGGGCGAGCGAGCGGCTGCACGACGCCCTGGAGCTGGGCCGGCGTCCCGTCACCGACGTGGCGCTGCCCGTGGACCGGGTCGTCACGGCCCGGCAGGGCATCACCGCCGCCGCCCTGGAGGACCTGTCCGCCGAGTCGGGGTACTCCCGCTTCCCGGTGGTCGACGCCCGGCAGCGGATCCTGGGGTACCTGCACGTCAAGGACGCCCTGGACGTGGTGGAGCGGGAGGCGCCCTTCCCGCGGTCCGCGCTGCGCCCGATCGCGCAGGTGCGGGCGGAGGCCCCGCTGGACGACGTGCTGACGGCCATGCGGCGCAGCCGCACGCACCTGGCGGCGGTCCTCGGCGCGGACGGGGCGCTGGCGGGGCTGGTGACGATGGAGGACGTGCTGCGCGAGCTGTTCGGCCGGCCCGCCTCCACGTAGGCCCTACCGCGCGGTAGCATCGCTCCGCCATGGAGATGAATGCGCCATACACCAGTTTCGTCGCGGTCGGGGACTCCTTCACCGAGGGGATGTCCGACCTGTTTCCGGACGGCTCCTACCGGGGCTGGGCCGACCTGCTGGCCGCCCGGCTCGCCGCGCGCGAGCCGGGCTTCCGCTACGCGAACCTGGCGGTGCGCGGCAAGCTGATCGGCCAGATCGCCGAGGACCAGGCCCCGGCCGCCGCCGAGATGGGCGCGGACGTGGTGACCCTGGTGGGCGGGCTCAACGACGCGCTGCGCCCCAAGGTGGACATGGGGCGGGTCCGGGCGCACCTGGAAGGGGCGGTGGAGCTCCTCGCGCCCTCGTGCGGGCGCCTGGTGCTGATGCGCTCGCCCGGCCGCAACGGCCCGGTGATGGAACGCTTCCGCCCGCGCATGGAGGAGCTCTTCGGCATCCTCGAAGAGCTCGCCGCGCGGCACGGGGCGCTGCTCGTGGACCTGTACGGGGCGCCCGTGCTCGGGGACCCGCGGATGTGGGACGTGGACCGGCTGCACCTGACCCCGGAGGGGCACCGCAGGGTGGCCGAGGCCGTCTGGCAGACTCTGGGACTGCCCGCCGAGGAGGACTGGCGGGCTCCGCTGCCGCCCTCCTCCGCGCCGGGCTGGCCCGTGCGCCGGGCCGAAGACCTGCGTTTCGCCCGGCAGCACCTGCTCCCCTGGATCGGGCGGCGGCTGACGGGCCGCTCCTCGGGGGACGGCCGGCCCGCGAAGCGGCCGGAGCTCCTGCCCTACGGAACCTCGCCGCTCTCGTAGCAACCCACAATTCCAAGGGCTGCTCCTACCTGCGTAAACGCACAGCCGCGGCCCAAGTAGAATCCCTACACGTGACTGCCAAGCCCCGCATCCCCAATGTCCTGGCCGGCCGCTACGCCTCCGCGGAGCTCGCCGTCCTGTGGTCCCCCGAGTACAAGGTCACGCTGGAGCGGCGGCTGTGGCTCGCCGTGCTGCGCGCCCAGAAGGACCTCGGCATCGAGGTCCCCGACGCCGCCCTCGCCGACTACGAGCGCGTGCTGGAGACCGTCGACCTCCCCTCCATCGCCGAGCGCGAGAAGGTCACCCGGCACGACGTGAAGGCCCGGATCGAGGAGTTCAACGCCCTCGCCGGCCACGAGCACGTCCACAAGGGCATGACCTCCCGCGACCTCACCGAGAACGTCGAGCAGCTGCAGATCCGGCTCTCGCTGGAGCTGGTGCGCGACCGCACGGTCGCCGTCCTGGCCCGCCTCGGCAAGCTCGCCGGCGAGCACGCCGAGCTGGTCATGGCCGGCCGCTCCCACAACGTGGCCGCGCAGGCCACCACCCTGGGCAAGCGCTTCGCGACCGCCGCCGACGAGCTGCTCGTCGGCTACGACCGCCTGGAGGACCTCCTCCGGCGCTACCCGCTGCGCGGGATCAAGGGCCCGGTCGGCACCGCCCAGGACATGCTCGACCTGCTGGGCGGCGACGCCGCCAAGCTGGCCGACCTGGAGCAGCGGATCGCCGCCCACCTCGGCTTCGCCCAGGCGTTCACCTCGGTCGGCCAGGTCTACCCGCGCTCGCTCGACTACGACGTGGTCTCGGCCCTGGTCCAGCTGGCCGCCGCCCCGTCCTCGATCGCGAAGACGATCCGCCTGATGGCCGGCCACGAGCTGGTCACCGAGGGCTTCAAGCCCGGCCAGGTCGGCTCCTCCGCGATGCCGCACAAGATGAACACCCGCTCCTGCGAGCGCGTGAACGGCCTCATGGTCATCCTCCGCGGCTACGCCTCGATGACGGCCGAGCTGGCCGGCGACCAGTGGAACGAGGGCGACGTCTCCTGCTCCGTCGTCCGCCGGGTGGCGCTGCCCGACGCGTTCTTCGCCTTCGACGGCCTGCTGGAGACCTTCCTGACGGTCCTCGACGAGTTCGGCGCCTTCCCGGCCGTCGTGGCCCGCGAGCTGGACCGCTACCTGCCCTTCCTCGCCACCACCAAGGTGCTGATGGGCGCGGTGCGGGCCGGTGTGGGCCGCGAGGCCGCGCACGAGGTCATCAAGGAGCATGCCGTGGCCTCCGCCCTCGCCATGCGCGAGCAGGGTGCCGAGCGCAACGAGCTGCTGGACAAGCTGGCCGCCGACGAGCGGATGCCGCTGGACCGTGCGCAGCTGGACGCCCTCATGGCCGACAAGCTGTCCTTCACGGGCGCCGCGGGTGACCAGGTCGCCGCCGTGGTCTCCCGCATCGAGGCCATCGCCAAGGAGCACCCCGAGGCCGCGGGCTACACCCCCGGGTCGATCCTCTGACCCCCGAAGAGCTGAACGCCGCCCGTGACCGCGTCCTCCCGGACGTGGTCGCGGGCGGTCTGCGTGTCCTCTTCTGCGGCATCAATCCAGGTCTCCTCTCCGCCGCGACGGGCCACCACTTCGCCCGCCCCGGCAATCGCTTCTGGCCGGTCCTGCACCTGTCGGGGTTCACTCCCCGCAGGCTGGCCCCCGAGGAGCAGCAGGAGCTGCTGTCCTACCGCCTGGGCATCACCAACGTCGTCGCCCGGGCCACCGCCCGCGCCGACGAGCTGAACACCGAGGAGTTCCGCGAGGGCGGCCGGCTCCTGACGGCGAAGGTGGAACGGCTGCGCCCCCAATGGCTGGCCGTGGTCGGCGTCACCGCCTACCGCACCGCCTTCGGCGAACGGAAGGCCGTGATCGGCCCCCAGGAGCGCACCATCGGCGACACCCGGATCTGGGCCCTGCCCAACCCCAGCGGGCTGAACGCCCACTGGACCGCCGAGTCCATGGCCGAGGAGTACGCCCGGCTGCGCCTGGCCGCGGGCTCCGACTGCCCCTGACTCCCGCCCGCCTGCTACGGCGGGTCGACGACGGTGACCCCTGCCATCAGCATCAACGGGAACTCCTTGTCCCACTGCGCGACGCAGACCACCAGCCACCGGTCCCCGACCCGCCACAGGTGCACGTGGTCGGTGATGTTGCAGAGCTCGTCCCACGGTTCCGGTATCTCCTCCCCGTCGAACCCCCGGTCCATCAGCGAGGCCAGGGCGAACACCTGCGGCGGCCCCCACCGGTCGGTCACCGCCTGGGTGAGCGCCGCGTACTCGGCGCTGATCTGCTCCTCGGCCTCATCCCAGCCGGAGCTGTCGTCCCAGAAGTCCCGGGTCCGGCTGAGCTGGACCAGGTGGTGACCGGGGCCCGCGCCGTGTTCGCCGGACGCGGTCGGCCCGGAGGGGAATTCCCGGGTGCGCAGCCGGTCGATCGTGTCGAGATGGTCTGCCGTGGTCATGCCGTCAGTATCGGGCGGACCACTGACAACTGGCCCGGCGTCACGCGTCGCGCCGCCGCACGGCCAGCCAGCCCGCCGCCAGGGCGGCGAGGGCCCACAGCCCGGCCACCGCGAGGCCGCTCCAAGGCCCGAGCGATCCGTCCGCGTGTGCCCGCATCACCATCTGCCCCGCCCGGTCGGGCATGAACTGCATGGCTCCACCCGCGACCTGACCCACCACGAAGGGCACGATGAGCAGGAAGGGTATGAGCAGGCTCATCACGAGGGTCCCGCTGCGTACCAGCGCGGTGAGGCCCGCGGCCAGCAGGGCGATCAGCGTCAGGTAGACACCGCTGCCGAAGACGGCGCGCACCGTCCCGGGGTCACCCAGGGACAGGGACTGGTCCCCCATGAAGGCCTGTCCGGCCACGAAGGTGACGAGACCGGTGATCTGTCCGACGGCGAAGGCGAGTCCGGCCACGGCGGCGGTCTTGGACAGGTACAGCCGGGTCCGGTTGGGCACGGCGGTCAGCGAGACCCTGAGGGCTCCGCCCCGGAACTCGCCCGCGAAGGCGGTCGCGCCGAAGGCGATGGCCGCTATCTGGCCGAAGTTGATTCCGAAGAAGGCTCCGAGCAGGGGGTCCTCGCCCATGGCGCCGGGCTCGGAGGTTCCGATGGCGGCGGCGGTGAGCGCGGTGACGCCCGCGGTGGCGGCGAAGACGGCCAGCAGCGATCCGAGGACCGCGCGGGCGGACCGTATCTTGATCCATTCCGAGTGCAGGACGGGGAGGGTGGGCAGGGCGGCGGCGTTCACGGCGGTGGCTCCCATCGGGTTCAGGCGGCGGTGGCGGAGAAGGGGGTGCGGTCGGCGGTCAGCTCCAGGTAGGCCTGCTCCAGCGAGGCCCGCTCGTCGGAGAGTTCCAGTACGGCGATGCCCTCGCGGGCGGCGAGGGCCCCGACCCGCTCGGCGCGTATGCCGTCGACGGTCCAGCGCCCGTCCCCGGCGGTGGTCATGTGCAGGCCCTCCAGGGCCAGGACGGCCCCCAGCCGGTCCGGGTCGGCCGTGCGCAGCCGCACCCTCGGGGTGCTGCGGGCGGCGATGAACTCCTCCAGCGGGCTGTCCGCGAGCAGCTTGCCCTGCCCGAGGACGACGAGGTGGTCGACGAAGGAGGCGGATTCGGCCATCAGGTGACTGGAGACGAAGACGGTGCGCCCCTCGGCGGCGAGGCTCCGCATGAGCTCGCGGATCCAGATGATCCCCTCCGGGTCGAGGCCGTTGGTCGGCTCGTCGAGCATCAGGACACCGGGGTCCCCCAGCAGGGCGGCCGCTATGCCCAGGCGCTGACGCATGCCGAGTGAGAAGGTGCCGATCCGGCGGCGGGCGACCGGCGCGAGGCCGGCCTGTTCGAGGACCGCGTCCACGCGGGCGGCGGGGATGCCGTTGCTGACGGCGAGTGCGAGGAGGTGGTCACGGGCCCTCCGGCCGCCGTGGGCCGCCTGCGGGTCGAGCAGGGCGCCCACCTCGCGCAGCGGGCTGCGCAGGTCGGTGAACCGGTGCCCGGCGATGGTGGCGCTGCCGGCGGTGGGCCGGTCCAGGCCCAGGACCAGGCGCATGGTGGTGGACTTGCCGGCGCCGTTGGGCCCGAGGAATCCGGTGACCCTGCCCGGCAGGACGTCGAAGGTGAGGTGGTCCACGACCCGTTGGGTGCCGTGGTCCTTGGTCAGTTCGCGGATCTCGATGCGGTTCATGGCTCAAGATTCGCCGTCGCGCCGGGGCCCTTCCCTCCCCCGTGCGAGGGTGGCGTCTCCCCCACGTGGGGGAGACGCCACCTGGCCGTGGCCTGCCACGATGGGGGCATGATCCGACTTCTCCGTGCCCCGCTCAGGCCGGTGACGTACTCGCGCTGGCTGCATTTGTGCGTCCCCGTGCTGCTGCTCGCCCTGTGGATGTTCATCAACCCCCGCGCGCCCTGGATGCCGCTGCTGATCGTCATACCGTTCGGCTTCGTGCCGTGGGTGCGGCTGGCCGAGGGGCTCCAGGCGCAGTTCCTGCTGACTCCGCAGGACCGCGACGGTGGGGACGGTCTCATCTCCAGTGCCCCGTCCGCGCGCTGGGCGGACCGGTGGCGGACCGTGCTGTGGCTGGAGATACGCCTCGTCGTCGCCGGGGCGGCCATGTTCGCCACCGTGTGGCTGCCGGTACAGGCCCTCGAACTGGTCACGATCGCGTCCGGTCATCCGCTGGGTGCCGACCTCGCGCTGCCGTTCGCCCCGCCGCGGTGGGCCGCGGCCCTCCTCGTGCCGGTGCCGCTCCTGCTGCTCGTCCTGATCGTGGTCCTGCTCGGCGAGCTGATCACCACCATCGCCCGGCGTCTGCTGGGGCCTTCGGCCGCGGAGCGGCTGACGGCGCTGGAGGCGCGTACGGAGCAGCTGCTGGAGCGGACCCGGATCGCGCGCGAGCTGCACGATTCCATCGGGCACGCCCTGACGGTGGCGGTGGTCCAGGCGGGTGCGGCGCGGACCGCCGGAGACCCCGCGTTCACCGACCGCGCGCTGAGCGCGATCGAGGAGACCGGCCGGGCCGCGCTGGAGGACCTGGAACGGGTCTTGCTGGTGCTGCGGGAGTCCGCGCAGCCGCCGTCGCAGCGGCCGACCCTGCTGGAGGCGGACCGGCTGCTGGAGTCGGCCCGCGCCTCGGGGGCGCCGGTCGACGCGGAACTGACGGGCCCGCTGGAGAAGTTGCCCGGTCCGGTCACCCGTGAGGGGTACCGGATCCTGCAGGAGGCGCTCACCAATGTGCTGCGCCACTGCGGTCCCGTTCCCGTCCGGGTGCGGGTGGCCATGGCCGCGGGCCGGCTGGAACTTGAGGTGACGAACCCGATGCCGGAGCGTCCTGCCGTCACGAGCGGCGGCGGGAGCGGGCTGCGGGGTATGAGGGAGCGGGCCGCGCTGCTCGGCGGGCAGGCCGAAACCGGTCTCCACGAGGGTGGTTGGCGGGTGCGCGCGCGGCTTCCGCTGGAGCGAATACCCTGACCGGATGCCGGTTACCGTACTGCTCGTCGACGACGAGCCCCTGGTGCGCGCGGGTCTGCGTGCCGTCCTGGAAGCCCAGCCCGACATCGAGGTGGTGGGTGAGGCCGCGGACGGGGCGTCCGTCATCCCCCTCGTGCGGCAGCTGCGGCCGGACGTGGTGGCGATGGACGTACGGATGCCGCTGCTCGACGGGATCGAGGCGACCAAGGCGGTGCTGCGGTCGGTGGACTCCCCGCCGAAGATCCTCGTGGTCACCACGTTCGAGAACGACGAGTACGTCTACCAGGCGCTGCGCGCCGGAGCCGACGGATTCCTGCTGAAGCGGGCCCGCCCCTCGGAGATCGTGCACGCGGTGCGGCTCGTGGCCGAGGGCGAGACCCTGCTCTTCCCCGCGGCCGTCCGGGCCCTCGCCGCCGAGTACGGGAACCGGGAGGCCCGCGCGGTCCTGGAGCGGGCGGCGCTGACGGAGCGCGAGGAGGCAGTGCTGCGGCTGATGGCCCGGGGGCTGACGAACGTGGAGATCGCCCGCGAGCTGATCGTCGGCACGGAGACCGTGAAGTCCCATGTCAGCGCCATCCTGGCCAAGCTGGGGGCGCGCGACCGCACCCAGGCGGTGATCACGGCGTACGAGTCCGGGTTCGTCTCGCCGGCCTGAAGCGGGGGCCGGTCCCCGCCTGCGGGGGGCCGCTTCTCGCCGCCGCGGCGGGGGCGCAGTACGATCCGCCTGACAGGGTCGTTAGCTGGGAGGACACACGTTGGGGCAGCTGACCGGCGGGGATCCCTCTCTGCTCCGGCGCATCAATTCGGCCGTGGTGCTCCGCGCACTGCGGGCGGCGGGATCGCCCACCCTCACGGACCTCACGCGGGTGACCGGGCTCTCCCGGCCGACCGTCGAGGGGGTCGTGGAGGGGCTGATCGGCACCGGGCTGGTGGTCGAGGCGGTTGCCGAGGAGGGCGCACGCCGCCAGGGCAGGCCGGCGAGGAGGTTCCGTTTCCGCGCCGAGGCGGGGCATCTGCTCGGCATCGAGATCGGCTCGCACCGGATCGCGGTGCTGCTGTCGGGGCTCGACGGCCGGGTCATCGGCGCCGGCACCAAGGACGTCTCGGAGACGGCTTCGGCCGACGAGCGCCTGGAACGCGTCAGGACGGCGGTCGCCGATCTGCTGCGCCGGGCCGGGATCCCCCGCGACTCGCTGCGCGCGGTCGGTGTCGGCAGCCCCGGCATCGTGGAGGCCGACGGGACGGTCCGCCTCGGCACGGCCCTGCCGGGCTGGACGGGACTGCCGCTCGGCGAGCGGCTGCGGCGCTCGTTCCGCTGCCCGGTCCAGGTGGAGAACGACGCCAACGCCGCGGCGCTCGCCGAGCACTGGAAGGGCGCGGCGCGCGACACCGACGACATGGTGTTCGTGATGGCCGGGCTCAGCCCCGGCGCCGGCTCGCTGATCGGCGGCAGGCTGCACCGCGGGTACGGCGGGGCGGCCGGCGAGATCGGCGCGCTGCACCTGCTGGGCCGGGAAGCGACCCCGGAGCGGCTGCTGTCGACGACGGGCGAGCCGCTCCACCCCCTGGACGAGCCGGCGGTCGCCGAGGTGTTCGCGATGGCCAAGCGGGGCGACGAGCGTGCGGTGGCCGCCGTGGACCGGTTCCTCCAGCGGCTGGTGCACGACGTGGCGGCGCTGGTGCTGGCGATGGACCCGGAGCTGGTGGTCGTGGGCGGCTGGGCGGCCGGGCTGGACGGGGTCCTGGAGCCCCTGCGCCGGGAGCTTGAGCGGTACTGCCTGCGCCCGCCGCGGGTGGTGCTGTCCATGCTCGGCGAGGCCGCCGTGGCGACGGGCGCGCTGCGCCTGGCCCTGGACCACGTGGAGGAAGAGCTCTTCGCGGTGGAGCGGACGGTCACCGCCCGCCGCTGACGCGGGGGAGGCGCGGACGCTGACGGGAACGGCAGACCCCGGGGCCCGTGGGGCTCCCGGGGTCGGCGTGCACAGGGGTCAGGAGGCGGCGCGGGTCTCCGTGATCTCCACGCCCGAGTCGCCGAAGGTCAGGCGGCAGGTGTCGGCCCGGTAGGTGGCCACCGAGACGGCGGCGGTGCCCGCGGCGGTGAAGTAGCGGGTGGTCACCACGAGTACCGGCGCGCCGGGCAGCCGGTCCAGCTCCTTGGCGTCGTCGGCCCGGGCGGAACCCAGCTCGACCGAACGGTCCTGCCCCTCCAGGGAGAGCCGCTGGAGTTCCCGCATGACGGCGCGGGCCCGGGCGGGGCCGGCGGGCGCGTCGATGGCGGAGAGCCCGGGGACGGAGGCGGCGGGCACGTACAGCAGCTCGGCGGCGACGGCCTGGCCCTGCGTGACGCGGGTCCGGCGCACGGTGTGCACGGCCTGCCCGGCGTCGGTCCCGAGGAGCCCCAGGACGGCGGCGGCGGGAACGGCCTCGACCGCGTCGACGGCCTCCCAGCCGTCGGCGCCCTCACCGGGCCAGCCCTGCTGCGCGCTGCCGACGGCGACGCCCACGCGCGGCGGGGCCACGGTGGTGCCGACGCCGCGGCGGCGCTGGAGGCGGCCTTCGAGTTCGAGCTGCTCCAGGGCCTGCCGCAGGGTGGCGCGGGCGACTCCGAAGCGCGCGGCGAGCTCACGCTCGTTCGGCAGGACCTCGCCGACCGCGAAGTCCTGGTCCAGTGCGTCGCTGAGCACGGTCTTCAGGTGCCAGTACTTCGGCTCCGGCACCGATTCGAGCTGCGTCGTCCCCACCCTGACTCCTCCTGCAATCGCCGCTGTCACCGTGTCCGGCATCGCCGTGTTCCAGCGGCGTTTCCGCGCCGCAGTTCCGCGCCCTTGTTTATTAAAGGTTCCTGCACTATCCGCGACGATAGGACGACGCACCCCCTTGGTCAAGACCAATCCTCGCCGCTTTGCCGGGCAGATCGGGCATATGTAGCAACCCGTTCACAGGATGTTCTCGCTGGGCACCGGCACGTCGTGCGGACTTCGCAAAGCCTTGTAGCCGGACGCTACTCGACGGTAATCATGGACGCAGTCATTACTGACGGCCTGTCTCATACGCGTCCACCCGACGAGGAGCAGCATGACCGCCACGGTCTCCTTCACGATCGATTCGCCGCTCGGCCCCCGCACCGCCACCGTCGCCTACGAGCGCAAGGGGGCCGGCGAAGCGCTCCTCCTGCTGCACGGCATCGGCCACCACCTCCAGGCCTGGCATCCGGTCACCCAGGTCCTGGCCGCCGATCACGACGTCATCGCGGTCGACCTGCCCGGCTTCGGGGCCTCCGGTCCCCTGCCCGAGGGCGTCCCCTACGACCTCGCCACCATCACCCCGGCCCTCGGCGCGCTCTGCGCGGCCCTCGGCGTCGAGCGCCCGCACGTCGCGGGCAACTCCCTGGGCGGGCTGCTCGCCCTGGACATGGGCCGGACCGGTCTCGCCCGCTCGGTCACCGCGCTCTCCCCCGCCGGGTTCTGGTCGGAGCCCGAGCGGCGCTACGCCTTCACCGCGCTGCGCGCCATGCGCGCCGGGGCCCGGGCGCTGCCCCGCCCGGCCCTGGACCGGCTCTCGCGCAGCGGCCCCGGCCGCGCCGCGCTCACCGGCACCATCTACGCCCGCCCCGCCCACCGCGCCCCGGAGGCGGTGGTGGCCGAAACCCTCGCCCTGCGGGAGGCCACCGGCTTCGAGGAGACCCTGGCGGCGGGCGGCTCCGTACGCTTCACCGACGACGTGCCCGGGATCCCCGTCACGATCGCCTGGGGCACCCGCGACCGGCTGCTGCTGCGCCGCCAGGGCGTACGGGCCAAGCACACCGTCCCCGGGGCGCGGCTGGTGCGGCTCCCGGGCTGCGGGCACGTGCCGATGAACGACGACCCGGCGCTGGTGGCCCGCGTCATCCTGGACACGGCCACCGCGACGGCCGCCGCGAAGGAAGCCGCGAAGGAAGCCGGCGGGAACGGGGACGCGCCGCACATGACCGGCTGACGGCTGTTCATCCACGGTTCGCGTGGGCGACGCGGTCGGTCCCGTGTGCGAAGGCACACTGGTCCGGCCCGCCCCCGCCGGCCCCTGGAGACGCAACCCATGGCACCGATGCCGCACACCCGCCGGACCCTGCTCGGCGGTTCCCTGGCCGTCCCGCTGGGCCTGGCCCTGTCCACCGCGCTCGCCTCGCCCGCCCTGGCCTCCCCGCGACGGGCCGCGGCCTTCGTCCGCTCCGGCCGCCCGGAGGCCCTGTGGGGGACCCAGTCGGGAGAGGTCACCTCCCACTCGGCCGCCATCTGGACCCGCTCCGACCGGCCGGCCCGGATGTACGTGGAGACCTCCCCGAGCGAGTCGTTCCGCTACGGCGTACGCCGCCACGGCGGCCCCTTCCTCGGCCCCGCCACCGACCACACCGGCATCGCGACGCTGCGCGACCTGCCGCCCGGCCAGCGGATCCACTACCGGGTCGTGCTCACCGACCCCGACGACCCCCGCCGCTCCGGCGAGCCGGTGCGCGGCAGCTTCCGCACCACGCCCGTCTCCCGCCGCCACGACGTGCGCTTCCTGTGGTCCGGGGACCTGGCCGGCCAGGGCTGGGGCATCAACCCGGAGCTGGGCGGGTACCGCGTCTTCGACGAGATGCGGCTGCGCGACCCCGATTTCTTCCTCTTCAGCGGCGACACCATCTACGCGGACGGGCCGATCAAGGCCGCCGTGCCGCTGCCCGACGGCCGCGTCTGGCACAACGTCACCACCGAGGAGAAGTCCAAGGTCGCGGAGACCCTGGACGAGTTCCGCGGGAACTTCCGCTACAACCTGCTGGACCGCAGCCTGCGCGACTTCTACGCCCAGGTCCCCGTGGTCCCCCAGTGGGACGACCACGAGGTGCGCAACAACTGGTACCCCGGGCAGCTGCTCGACGACCCGCGCTACGCCGTCAAGGACGTCGACACCCTCGCCGCCCGCGCCCGCCAGGCCTTCGGCGAGTACTTCCCGGTCACGGACCTGCGGGGCGGGCGCACCGAGGGGCGGATGTACCGGGTGCTGCGGCACGGCCCGCTGCTGGACGTGTTCGTGCTCGACATGCGGACCCACCGCGACGCCAACTCCCCCGGCCGCCAGACCGAGGACGGGGTCGGCATCCTCGGCGCCGAGCAGCTGGCCTGGCTGAAGCGGGAGCTGTCGCGCTCCCGCGCCACCTGGAAGGTGATCGCCGCGGACATGCCGCTGGGCATCGTCGTCCCCGACGGGGCGGTGAACTTCGAGGCGGTGGCCCAGGGCGACCCGGGGGCGCCGCTGGGGCGCGAGCTCCAGATCGCCGATCTCCTGCGGCACATCAAGCACCGCCACATCACGGGCACCCTCTGGCTCACCGCCGACGTGCACTACACCGCCGCGAACCACTACGCGCCCGAGCGCGCGGCCTTCTCCGACTTCGAGCCGTTCTGGGAGTTCGTGTCCGGGCCGATCGGCGCGGGCGCCTTCCCGGCGGGCCGGCTCGACGCGACCTTCGGCCCGAAGACGGAGTTCGTCCAGTCGGCGCCGGTCGCCAACATGTCCCCGGCCGAGAACCCCCCGTACTACGGCGAGGTGGAGATCGACGGCGGCAGCGGGGAGCTCACCGTCCGGTTGCGCCGCCAGGGAGGCGGCGTACTCTTCACCAGGGTCCTCCGGCCGGGCCGCGTCGGACAGTCGTGACCGACGCCCGCCGGCCCGCGCCCGCCGGCCCGCGCGCCGAGCGGCCGGTCGTCAGTGGAAATCCACTGGAAAACCAGGCGAAACCGGCCAGATCGACACTTAACCAGTCGGTCACAGATCGTTCGTGATCACGCAACACCCCTGAGCCAGAGTGGTGTGCATGACTGACCGTAACCCTGCCCCCGCCGCCCAGCGACCCCACCGCCACCACTGGCGCCGGGACCTCGTCGAACTGGCCGCCCTCTTCTGCGCCGTCGCGGTCGCCGACGGCATCGCCAACCTCGTCGCGCACGGCCCGGACGGCCCGGTCCTGCTGGTCGCCTCGGCCGTCGCGCTCCTGGTCACGGCGGCCTTCCACACCTGGTGGGCGCGCCGCCACAGCCATGCGCCGCCCCCGGCGGCCAAGGCCCCCTCCGATCCGCCCGCCGCCGACCCGGGGAGCACGCCCGCCAACCCCGCGCTGTGGCGGATGCGGACGACCGTGCGCGACGAGCCCGGCAGCCTCGCCGCGCTGTGCACCGCGCTCGCCCGCGAGGACGTCGACATCCTGTCCCTGCAGACGCACCCCCTCCCCGAGGGCGGCACGGTGGACGAGTTCCTGCTGCGCACCCCGCGCGAGCTGGCGGCCGCCGACCTGACCCGCGCCGTCGCCCAGGCAGGAGGACGCAGCACCTGGATCGAGCGCGCCGACGCCCACGACCTGGTGGACGCCCCGACCCGGGTGCTGGGCCTGGCCACCCGCACCGCCCTGGACGCCGCCGAACTCCCGCTCGCGCTGCGCCAGCTGCTCGGCCGCTGCACCATCCAGTCGATCCCCGCCACCACCCTCTCGGGCCGCCCCAACGCGGGCGCCGACGCCCCCGTCGAGGGCGTCCTGGAGGCCACGGTGATGCGGCTGCGCGACCCCTCGGGCGGCGCGATCACCGTGGAGCGGCCCTACCTGCCGTTCACCCCGACCGAGTTCGCCCGCGCCCGCGCCCTCGTCGAGCTCGACGCGCGCCTCGGGCACCGGATGCCGCGGAGCCAGGACGTGCTGACCCTGCCCGAGGGCAACGAGATCACCGTGCGCCGCGCCGACGGCTCCGACCTGGAGGCCGCCCGCGCCATGCACGAGCGGTGCAGCGAGCGCACCCTGGGCCTGCGCTACCACGGCCCGGTCGCCGACGCCGACCGCTACCTCGGCCACCTCCTGAGCCCCCGCTTCGGCCGCACCCTCGCCGCCACCACCGCCTCCGGCAAGCTCGTGGCCCTCGGCCACCTGCTGTGGGACGGCGACGAGACCGAGGTGGCCCTGCTCATCGAGGACGACTGGCAGCGCCGCGGCATCGGTTCGCGGCTGCTGCGCCGGCTCATCGCGATGGCCGTCGAGGCCGGGTGCGACAGCGTGTACGCCGTCACGCAGGCCTCCAACACCGGGATGGTCGCGGCCATGCGCGGCCTCGGCCTCCCCCTCGACTACCAGATCGAGGAGGGCACCCTGGTGATCACCGCCCGCCTCGACGCGACTCCGGTCGTCTCGCGCCTGCCCTACGAACTCCCGCGCGCGCAGGCCCCGTACGGAACCCGGCAGCACCCCGGGCGCTGATCGCGGGGCGCCGGTCCCGGCCGCTCAGCCCGTCCGTCAGGAGGCTGAGCGGCTATGGTGATGACGCGGGGGCCTCCCCCGTACGAAGATGGCCGCATGTCAGACACCCTCCACACCGACAGCGCAGCGCGTCTGCCCCGCCAGGTCGCCGACGCCTACGTCGACGAACTCATCGCACTCGACCCGATCCAGGGCACCTACCTGGGCGTCGCCGCCAGCTCCGGCCGGCTGCCCGACTACTCCCCCGCCGGCCGCGCCGCGGTCGGCGAACTGCTGCGAACCACCCTCGCCCGGCTGGACTCCGCCGAGGCGCTGCCCGGCGCAGGCTCGGACGCCGAGCGCCGCTGCGCCCGGCTGCTGCGCGAGCGGCTGAACGCCGAACTCGCGGTGCACGAGGCCGACGAGGACCTGCGGGCCGTCAGCAACATCCACTCCCCCGCGCACGCCGTCCGCGAGGTCTTCACCCTGACCCCCGCCGACACGGAGGAGGAGTGGACCGCGATCGCCGAACGGCTGCGCGCCGTACCGGCCTGCTTCGCCGGCTACCGCGAGAGCCTCGCGCTCGGCCTGGACCGGGGCCTGCACGGCAGCCCGCGTCCCGCCGCCACCTTCGTGGAGCAGCTCACCACCTGGGCCGGCCAGGACGGCGACGGCTCCCGCGACTTCTTCGGCGAGTTCGCCGCCGCCGGACCCGAGTCCCTGCGCGCGGAGCTGGACGCGGCCGCGGCCGCCGCCACGGCCGCCGTGGCCGAACTCCGCGACTGGATGCGCGACGTGTACGCGCCGGCCGTCGCGGACGCGCCGGACCCGGTGGGCCGCGAGCGCTACGCCCGCTGGTCGCGCTACTTCAACGGCACGGACCTGGACCTGGACGAGGCGTACGCCTACGGCTGGTCCGAGTACCACCGGCTGCTCGCCGAGATGAAGACCGAGGCGGCCAAGATCCTGCCGGGCGAGCCGAACCCGTGGGACGCCCTGCGCCACCTGGACGAGCACGGCACCCACATCGAGGGCGTCGACGAGGTCCGCGCCTGGCTCCAGGGCCTGATGGACGAGGCCATCGAGAACCTCGACGGCACCCACTTCGAACTCGCCGAGCGGGTCAAGCGGGTCGAGTCGATGATCGCCCCGCCGGGCGGCGCCGCGGCCCCCTACTACACGAACCCCTCCGAGGACTTCTCGCGTCCGGGCCGCACCTGGCTCCCGACGATGGGCCAGACCCGCTTCCCCGTGTACGACCTGGTCTCCACCTGGTACCACGAGGGCGTTCCGGGCCACCACCTCCAGCTCGCGCAGTGGACGCACGTCGCCGACCAGCTCTCCCGCTACCAGGCGACCGTGGGGCTCGTCAGCGCCAACGCCGAGGGCTGGGCGCTGTACGCGGAGCGGCTGATGGACGAGCTCGGCTACCTCAAGGACGCCGAGCAGCGGCTGGGCTACCTGGACTGCCAGATGATGCGCGCCACGCGCGTGATCGTGGACATCGGCATGCACCTGGGGCTGGAGATCCCGGCGGACTCGCCGTTCCACCCGGGCGAGCGCTGGACGGTGGACCTGGCGCAGGAGTTCTTCGGCCTGCACAGCGGCCGGCCGGCGGACTTCGTGGAGAGCGAGCTGACCCGCTACCTGTCCATGCCCGGCCAGGCGGTCGGCTACAAGCTGGGCGAGCGCGCCTGGCTGCTGGGCCGGGACAACGCCCGTGCCGCGCACGGTGACTCCTTCGACCTGAAGAAGTGGCACATGGCGGCGCTGTCGCAGGGCTCGCTGGGTCTGGACGACCTGCTGGACGAGCTGTCGCGGCTCTGAACGCGTACGGAGGGCCGCCCGTACCCCGAGGTGGGGTACGGGCGGCCCTCCGCCGTCGCGCGGGCGGTGCGGGTTCAGCAGCCGCAGTCGTCCGAGTCGGTGGGGGCGGTCAGCGGGTCGGCCTCGGCGCGCTGCCGGCTGCCCTCCCAGGTCTCGACCTCGAAGCCCTCGCGGATCCAGTACTCGATGCCGCCGAGCATCTCCTTGACCTGGAAGCCGAGTTCGGCGAGGGCGAGGGCGGAGCGGGTGCCGCCGTTGCAGCCGGGGCCCCAGCAGTAGGTCACGACCGGGACGTTCTTGTCGAGGAGCTTCTCGGCCTGCTCGGGGATCAGCGCGGTGGGCAGGTGGATCGCGCCGGGCACGTGGGCCTGGTCCCAGGAGGGCGTGGAGCGGGAGTCGATCAGCTGGAAGCCGAGGTCGGCGCCCTGCTCGCGGTGGGCCTTGAAGGCGGCGGCGACGTCCGACACGTCCGCGTGGAAGGCCAGGCTCGCGGCGAAGTAGGCGGCCGCGGCGGCGGGGCCGGCCGGCGGGACCCGGAGCACGGGGTTGGCGGTCGCGGGGGTGCTGTTCTGGTTCTGCGTCGTCGTCATGGCTCAAAATCTACGAGCCGATGATCAAGGCGAGAAGTGGATTTCCCCGGCCTTTCCCTTGATCTCCCGGGGATTCCCCTGCTACACCTCCGGCATGACCGGTTATTCCCCCGACGCCACGGACTGGCGGATCCTCGCTGCCCTCCAGCAGGACGGCCGCGCCAGCTTCACCGAACTCGCCCGCACCGTCTCGATGTCCGCGAGCGCCGTCACCGAGCGGGTGCGCCGCCTGGAGGAGGCCGGGATCATCACCGGCTACACGGCGGTGGTCGACCACGAGAAGCTGGGCAAGGCCATCATGGCGCTGGTGCGGCTGCGCTATCCGCACGGCAACTACAAGCCGTTCCACGACTTCCTGGAGGCCACCTCCGAGATCCTGGAGGCCCACCACGTGACCGGGGACGACTGCTTCGTCCTGAAGGTGGCCGCCCGCTCGATGGCCCACCTGGAGGAGGTCACGGGCCGGATCGCCGGACTGGGCCCGGTGACCACCAGCGTCGTGTACTCGTCCCCGCTCGCCCGGCGGCCGCTCAGTCCGTGACGCCCGCCGTGCGGTGGCGCACCACCGATCCGCCGCGCTGCTTGACGATCTCCAGCTGCGCCTGGACCCGGGTGCGCAGGTCGCCGACGTGGCTGACGATGCCGACGCTGCGGTCCCGCTCGCGCAGCGAGTCCAGTACGTCGAGCACCTCGTCCAGCGCCTGGTCGTCGAGACTGCCGAAGCCCTCGTCGATGAAGAGGGTGTCCAGGCGCATGCCGCCCGCCTCGTCGGTGACCACGTCGGCCAGGCCCAGGGCGAGGGCGAGGGAGGCGAAGAAGGTCTCGCCGCCCGAGAGGGTGGCGGTGTCCCGCTCGCTGCCGGTCCAGGCGTCCAGCACGTGCAGCCCGAGGCCGGAGCGCCCGCGCCCGCCGGACCGGGCGTCGGAGTGGACCAGGGTGTAGCGGCCGCCGGACATGCGCAGCAGCCGTACGGTCGCCGCGGCGGCCACCTGCTCCAGCCGTGCGGCCAGTACGTACGCCTCCAGGCGCATCTTGCGCTCGTTGTCCGCGGAGGTGCCCGCGGTGAGCCCCGCCAGCCGGGCCACCCTCTCGTACGCCTCGCGCAGCGGGCCCAGGGCGCGCAGCTCCTGCTCTGCCTGGCGCGAGAGCCGGTCCAGCTCGGCGCACCGCACCCGGGCGGCGTCCACCGCCGAGGCGGCGGAGCGCAGCCGTGCGGCGGCCCGCTCCTCGGCGGCCGCGGCGGCGGCCGGCTCGGCGGGGGGCAGGGCGGCCGCGGCGGCGGTGTCCTGCTCGGCGTGCCGGTCGGCCAGCATCGCGTCCTCGGCCTGCCAGGCGTCGAGGCGGTGCTGGAGGGCGGTGCGCTCGTACTCGGGGAGCACCGCGTCGGCGGCCTGCTCGGTGGTGTCGAACCCGGCCTTGAAGGCGGCGTCGGCGAGCTGGTCGTCGGCCTCCTTGAGCCGGGCGGCGGTGGTCTCGGCCCGGCGCAGCGCGGCGGCGGCCGTGGTGACCATCCGGATCCGGTCCTCCAGGGTTCGGGCCCGGGCGGCGACGCTGGGCGAGTCGGCGCGGACGAGGACCAGTTCGGCTTCGAGGGAGGCCTGTTCCTGGTCGAGGGCCTCGCGCCGGGAGGCCCGGGCGGCGGCCCGGCGCTCGGCTTCGAGCCGGTCGGAACTGCGTGCCTCGTGCTCCCGTTCGGCGCGGGCGAGCCGCTCGCGGGCGGTGTGGAGGGCGGCGGCGTCCGCGTGGGCGGCGGCGTGGCGGGAGCTCAGGTCGGCGGTGAGGTCGAGGAGCTCGGCGGTGGTGGCGTCCCCGGCGGCGGAGGCGGCCTCGGTCTCGGCCTCCCGGACGGCGGCGAGACGCCGCTCGACGGCGGCCCTGCGCTCCTCGGCCTGCTCGAAGCGGGCGTGGGCTGCGTCCTCGGCGGCGCGGTCGACGTGCCCGGGGGCGGGGCGGGCCGGGGCGGGGTGCTCGGCGGACCCGCACACCGTGCAGGGCTCCCCGGCGGTCAGCGCCCCGGCCAGTTCGGCGGCGATGCCGCGCAGCCGGGCCTCCTTCAGCTCCAGCCAGGTCTCCCGGGCGGCGGACGACGCCTCGCGCGCCCGCAGCAGTTCGCCCGCGGCGGCTTCGGCGTCGGCGGCGAGGGAGTCGCGGCGCCGGGCGGCGGTCAGCTGCATCCGGGCGGGTTCCAGCCGCCCCGCCAGCTGCTCGGCGAGGGTGAGGGCCTGCTGCGCGGAGTCGACCTTCTCCTGCAGGGCGGCCCGGGTGGCCTCCCAGCGGGCGAGCCACTCGGCGGACTCCTGGTAGCGCTCGTCGGCGTCCCGGGACTCCCGCTCCAGCGTGGCGCGCTCCCGGCCGATCTCGGCGCTGCGCTGTTCCGCGCGCTGGGCGGCGCCGGCCGCGCCGAGGTCCTCGCGCAGCCGCTGCTCGACGGCGGCGAGCTGTTCGGTGCCGGCTCCGGCGAGGGCGGGGGGCAGCTCCGCGCGGGCCAGGGTCTCGGCGTGCGCGGCGGTGAGGTGGGCGGCGGCCGCGGCCCCGCGCAGTTCCAGGGCGGGGGCCACGAGGGCGCCCCGGCGGGCCCGGTCCAGCAGGGCCCGTACCCGCTCGCGTTCCGGCGCGGCCTGCGCCAGCAGCTCCGCCCGGCGGGCGGTCTCGGCGTGGCGGTGCTGGAGCCGGTCGAGTTCCCGCGCCTCCTCGGCGTGGCGCCGGGCCGCGGCGTGGCGTCCCTCGACGGCGGCGAGCGCGTACTCGGCGACGGTGAGCCGCTCCCGGGCGGAGCACCGGGCGACGGCGGCCCAGGCGCGGACGGCCCCGGCGAGGCCGGGGTCGCCTGGCTGGTGGCCGGGCAGCGGCCAGGCGCGCAGGTCGGCGCTGTGCCCGGCGGCCTGGGCGAGCCGCTGGGCGGCGGCGAGGACCTTCTCGTCGCCGGCCCGGACCTTGGCCTCGGCGGCGCGGCGGCGTTCGGCGAGGAGGGTCTCGACGGCGGCGAATCGGCGGGTGTCGAAGAGCCGTCCGAGGAGCCGGCCGCGGGCTTCGGCGCCGGCGCGCAGGAACTGGGCGAACTCGCCCTGGGGCAGGAGGACGACCTGGCAGAACTGTTCCCGGCTCATGCCGAGGAGCTGTTCGACCTCCTCGCCGATCTCCTGGTGGGAGCGGCTGAGCGCGGTCCAGCCGTCGCCGGTGTGCTCGCGGAGCCAGGACTGGGCCTTGTCCTTGGTGGTGCCGGTGCCGCGCTTCTTGGGGCGGTCCTGTTCGGGGCGCCGGGTGATCTCCAGGCGGCGTCCGCCGGCGGTGAGTTCGAGGGTGACCTCGGTGGGGGTGTCCGGGGCGGCGTGGTCGCTGCGCAGGGTGGTGCCGGGGGCCTGGCGGGAGCCGGGGACGGATCCGTAGAGGGCGTAGCAGACGGCGTCGAGGACGGAGGTCTTGCCGGCGCCGGTGGGGCCGTGCAGCAGGAAGATCCCGGCGCCGGAGAGGGTGTCGAAGTCGATCGTCTGGGGTTCGGCGAAGGGGCCGAAGGCGGTGACGCGGAGCGTGTGCAGCCTCATCGGCCGGCCTCCTGACGGCCGTCCTCGGCCCGTACGGCCTCGAAGGCGCCGCGCAGCACGGCCCGCTCGGCCTCGTCGGCGGTGCCGCCGCCGCGGACGTGGGCGACGAAGTCCTCGGCGATCTCCTGGTCGCTGCGGCCCTTGAGGCGCTGGGCGTAGGAGGCGGCGCCGTCCTCCTCGCGGCCCTCGGGGTCGAAGGCGAGGGTGAGGGTGTGCGGGAAGCGGGCGGCGAGGCGGGCCATGGGGTCCTCGGGGCGGGCGGGGTCGGTGAGGGTGGCCTCGATCCAGGAGTCCTCGTACGCGGTGTGCGCGGGGTCGTCGAGGAGGTCCTCCAGTCGTCCGCGCAGCCGGGCGAGGGGGCGGGGAACGGGGGTGTCGATCCGCTCGGCGGTGATCTCCCCGGCCGGGCCGAGGTCGACCAGCCACATGGTCTTGCGGTGGGCCGTCTCGGAGAAGGAGTAGGCGAGCGGGGAACCGGAGTAGCGGACCCGTTCGTTGATCGTCTGGCAGCCGTGGAGGTGGCCGAGGGCGGCGTAGTCGACCCCGTCGAAGACGGCGGCGGGGACGGCCTCGACCCCGCCGACGGCGATGTCGCGTTCGCTGTCGCTGGCCTGCCCGCCGGTGACGAAGGCGTGGGCGAGTACCACGGAGCGGGTGCCGGGGGCCCGGCCGGCCAGGTCGGTCCGGATGCGGTCCATGGCCGCGCCGAGCACCGCCTCGTGGCTGACCTTCTCGGCGGCGAAGGTGTCCTTGACCAGCGCCGGTTCCAGGTAGGGCAGCCCGTAGAAGGCCACGTCGCCGTGTGCGTCTGCCAGCACCACGGGGTCGGCGCAGCCGGCGGGGTCGGTCCTGAGGTGGATCCCGGCCCGGCCGATCAGCCCGGCGCCGACACCGAGGCGGCGGGCCGAGTCGTGGTTCCCGGAGATCATGACCGTCGGGACGCCGAGGTCGGCGAGCCGGTGCAGGGCCCGGTCGTAGAGCTCGACGGCGGGCAGCGGGGGCACGGCCCGGTCGTAGACGTCCCCGGCGACGAGGACGGCGTCGACCTCGTGCTCCCGGACGGCTTCGACGAGGTGGTCGACGAAGGCGGCCTGGGCCCCGAGCATGTTCACGCGGTGGAAGGACCGGCCGAGGTGCCAGTCGGAGGTGTGCAGGAACTTCACTCGACCGCTCCGACCCGCACGCTTGCTCTCCTCTGGCTCCGCCCTCCGGCTCCGCACCGGCCATCCAGGCTAACCCGTGGCCGGGCGCGTCCCGGCCGGACCGGGAATTCCGCCCTCCGCCGGGCCCGGAGCGGGCCGTGTGTTGCGGGACCGTGGCGGCTGTGCGAAACCTCCGTGGCCGAACTCCGGTGGCGGCTTCGGGCACTTGTAGGGCCCGGCGGCCCGCTGGTTGGCTTCGCGGCATGCCGCTCTCCGGACCCCCGCGCATCCGTCCCGCGCTGCTCGCCGCCGGCTCCGCCGCGCTGCTCGCGCTCACCGCCGCCGTGCCCTCGGCCGCGGCGCCCCCGACGTCTTCCCCGGCCGCCGGGTCGGTGGTGCTCGACTGGTACGACGCCACCGCGCGGACCGTCGCCGCCGCGGCCGCCCCGGCCCAGATCACCAACAGCCGCACCTGGGCGATCGGCTGGACGGCCGCCGCCCGCGCCGCCCGCGAGGCCCCCGGCGGGCCGGGCCGGAGCCGGTTCCAGGACGCGGCCGTCGCCTCCGCCGTGCACGACGCGCTGGTCGCGCTCGCCCCGTCCCGCAGGGCCGACCTCGACGCGGCCCTCGCCGCCACCCTCGGCGGGATCCCGGACGGGCCCGCCGAGGAGCGGGGGGTGGCGGCCGGGGCCCGGCAGGCCGCGGCGCTGCTCGCCGACCGTGCCGGGGACGGCCTGGACCCGGCCTCGTCCAACGCTCCCTTCGCCGTGCCCGGAGCCGCTCCGGGCGTGTGGCAGCCCACCCCGGACGGGTACGCGCCGGCCGCGCAGTACGGGAACCGGCTCGGCCGGCCCTTCCTGCTGGAGCGCGCCGACCAGTTCCGGCCGGGGCCGCCGCCCGCGCTGGACTCCCGCCGCTACCGGGCCGACCTCGCGGAGGTGCGCGCGTACGGTTCGGCCGACAGCACGGTGCGCACGCCGCGCCAGACGGAGACGGCCACCTTCTGGTACGGGGGCTCGCTGACCCTGTTCACGGAGCCGCTGCGGGTGGCCGTGGCCCGCTCGCACGGTTCGGCCGCCGACCGGGCCTCGCTGGTCGCGCTGTTCCACGCGGCTTCGGTCGACACGCAGATCGCGACCTCCGACGGCAAGTACACGTACGTCCGCTGGCGGCCGGTGACGGCGATCCGGACCGGGGCGATCGACCCCGACCCGGCCTGGCGGCCCCTGCACCAGACCCCCGCGCACCCGGACTACCCGAGCGGCCACGCCACGTACGCCGGTGCCGCGCAGACGGTGCTGGACGCCCTGGTGGGGCCGGTGACGGCGCCGTTCGGGATCACCAGCCCGACCGCGCCTGGGGTGAGCCGGACCTACACGGCGTGGAGCGGGCTCACCCGGGACAACGTGGACGCCCGGGTCTGGTCCGGGATCCACACCCGCAGCGCCGACGAGGCGGGCGTGCGCCTGGGCGAGGCGGTCGCCCGCCACGCCCTGCGCAACGCGGACCGGCTGCTCGGCGGGCGCGGGGTTCAGCCGTCGCCGTAGGCCTCGCCGCCGAGTTCGAAGCCCGCGGTGCCGGCGGTGACGTCGGCGAGCCAGGCCCTGAAGGCCTCGACGTCCGTCTCGGGGAGGCCGATCTCGATGGAGACGGCCTCCCCGTAGCGCACGTCCAGTACGGCGCGGCCGGTGGAGCGCAGGTCGTTCTGGGTCTTGCCGGCGCGCTGGTGGTCGACGGTGACGGTGGCCAGCCGGTAGCGGTGGCGGGTGACGGTGCCGAGGGCGTCGAGCGCTTCGCCGACGACGCCGCCGTAGGCGCGGATGAGCCCGCCGGCGCCGAGCTTCACGCCGCCGTAGTAGCGGGTGACGACGGCGACCGCGTACCGGATGTCGCGCCGGGTCAGCATCTGCAGCATGGGCACTCCGGCGGTGCCGCCGGGCTCGCCGTCGTCGCTGGCCTTCTGGACGGAGGCGTCGGCGCCGATCACGTAGGCGTAGCAGTTGTGCGTGGCGGTGGGGTGTTCCCTGCGGACGCGCGCGATGAACTCCTGCGCCTCCTGTTCGGTCGCGGCGGGCGCGAGCGAGCACAGGAACCGCGATCGGTTGATCTCCGCCTCGTGCGTCCCCTCACGGGCCACGGTCACGTACTGGTCTGCCTTCACCGCTCCACCCTACGGGGAACCGGAACGGGGAATCGGACGGGTGTCCGCGCCGTTGATCCTGCCGGACGGACCGGCGGGACGAGCCCGTCGGACGGCCCCGGCAGGAGGCGGCGCACGTGTACGGCGACCAGGCGACCATCCGCAAGATCCTCACCGAGCTCGGTGACACCTGGGCCGTGGTGGGCCTGTCCAACAACGAGGACCGGGCCGCCTACGGGGTGGCGAAGGTGCTCCAGCGGTACGGCAAGCGCGTGGTGCCGGTCCACCCGAAGGCGGAGACGGTGCACGGCGAGCCGGGGTACCCGTCGCTGGAGGCGATTCCGTTCAAGGTGGACGTGGTGGACGTCTTCGTGAACAGCGCGCTGGCCGGCCAGGTCGCCGACGACGCGGTGGCCGCCGGCGCCGAGGCCGTCTGGTTCCAGCTCAACGTGGTCGACGAGGCCGCCTTCGCGCGGACCCGCGGGGCGGGGCTGGAGATGGTGATGGACCGCTGCCCCGCCATCGAGATCCCCGCCCTGTAGCGCTCACGGCTGCCGGCCGCCCGCGCCCTGGACCGGGGGGATGGAGACGGCCATGGTCATCACCATCGGAACGGGGCCCTCGTTGCGGTAGGCGTGCGGGAGGTTCGCCTCGAAGGAGACGGCGCCGCCCGCCGGGACCACGTACCGGTCGTCGGCGAGGTCGAGGGTGAGTTCCCCGGCCGTGACGTGGAGCATCTCGAAGGTTCCGGCCGGGTGCGGGTCGGAGGCCGTGCCGTCCCCGGCCTCCAGGCGGTAGGTCCACATCTCCACCGGCCCGCGCCGGTCGTCGCCGAGCAGCATGTGCGCCTCGCTGCCCTCGCCGCTCGACCACATCCGCACTCCCTGCCCCGGCATGACCACGTGGGCCTGCGGCCCCCGGTCGTGGTCGAGGAGGGTGGTGATGCTGACCCCGAGGGCGTCGGCCAGTTTGACCGTGGTGCCCACGCTGGGGTTCGTACGGGCCTGCTCGATCTGGATGATCATGCCGCGGCTGACTCCCGCACGGGCGGCCAGCGCGTCCAGCGTGAAGCCGCGCTCGCCGCGCCACCGCTTGAGGTTGCGGGCGAGCGCCTGGGTGAGCTGTTCGAGGTCCGACACCATTCCGTCCAATATTCTGGATGACACAGTCCAACAGACTGAACTAACCTGCGGTGTATTCGATGCTGCACTCCACCGTTCACCGCACTGTACTGCGAGGCCCCCTGCCATGACCGCCATCTTCGCCCTGGCCACAGCCGTCCTGTGGGGCCTCGCAGACTTCGGCGGGGGGCTGCTGACCCGGCGGATACCGGCGCTCACGGTACTGGTGGTCTCGCAGGCCACCGCGGTGGTCGTGCTCGGCGCGGTGGTGCTCGGCACCGGCGCCTGGAGCGAGGCCGGGCCCCAGCTGTGGTTCGCGGTGGCGGCGGGCCTGGTCGGACCGGCGGCGATGCTCGCCTTCTACAAGGCCCTGGCCCTGGGGCCGATGGGCGTGGTCTCCCCGCTCGGCTCCCTCGGCGTGGTCGTGCCGGTAGGAGTGGGGCTGGCCGTGGGCGAACGCCCCGGCCCCGGCCAGTTCGCCGGCATCGCGGTGGCCGTCGTGGGCATCATCCTGGCCGGCGGGCCCGAGCTGCGCGGCGCCCCCGTGCAGCGTCGGGCGGTGGTGCTGACCCTCGTCGCGGCCTTCGGCTTCGGCGCGGTCATGGCCCTGATCTCCGAGGCCTCCACCACCCTGCCCGGGCTGTTCCTCGCCCTGTTCGTCCAGCGGGTCACGAACGTCACCGTCGGCGGCGTCGCCCTCCTCGCCCAGACCCGGCGCGGCGTCCCGGCGCTGCCGGAGGGCACCGGCCCGCGCGTGCTGTGGAGCATGCTGCCCGCCCTGGCCTTCGTGGGCCTCGCCGACGTCGCGGCCAACGGCACCTACTCCCTCGCCGCCCAGAGCGGCCCCGTCACCGTGGCCGCCGTGATCTCCTCGCTCTACCCGGTGGTGACCGCGTTCGCCGCCTTCGTCGTGCTCAAGGAGCGGCTGCGCAGCGTCCAGGCGGCGGGCGCGGGCCTGGCCCTGGCGGGCACCGTCCTCCTCGCCGCCGGCTGAGACCGGCTCAGGACTGCTCGGCCTCCGCCAGCAGGGCCAGCCCGCGCAGCTGCTCGGGCGTCATCCCGTCGGGGATCGGCACCGGCGCGGGCGTGCGCAGCGGCGGCTGCCAGCCGGTCTCCGGCTCCCAGCGCCGCACGATCCTGGCGGGGGCCCCCGCCACCACGGCGTGGTCGGGCACCTCACCCCGTACGACGGCCCCCGCGGCCACCACGACGTTGCGGCCCAGCTTCGCGCCGGGCAGGACGACCGCCCCCGTGCCCAGCCAGCAGCCCGGCCCGATCTCCACCGGGGCGCTGCGGGGCCACTGGCGTCCGACGGGCTCGTGCGGGTCGTCGTAGCTGTGGTTGGTGGAGGTGATGTACACCCCCGGCCCGCAGAAGGTGTCGTTGCCGATGGTGATCCGGGCGTCGGCGATGACGTGGCTGCCGCGGCCGAGGACCACCCCGTTGCCCAGCACCAGGACCGGGTCCGCGCCGAGGTCGAGGTCCGGCATCATCCCGGCCGTCAGGGTGACCTGCTCGGCGATGATGCAGTGCCCGCCGAGCCGGATCCAGCGCTCGCCGAAGACGGTTCCCTGGGGGAAGGCGAGCCGGGTGCCCTCGCCGATCGCACCGAAGCGCAGCCGGCCCGGGTGCTCGGCCGTGACCGCCCCGGCCCGCTGCATCCAGCGCCAGCCGGCGTGCACCGCGCGGCTGGCGATCCGGCCGCGCAGGGCCGCCAGGGATGAGAACGTGTTCTGGTTCTTCGGCACCCGGCCACGGTAGTGCGCACCGCGCCGGACGTCGGGACCCGGATCCTGTGATCTTCACCCCATCGCGGGGCGGCGGCGTCCCGTGCCCTACGGTGCAGTTGGCGCGGCATCCGGAACCAGCCGGAACCACACGAGGGAAGTGACCATGACGTACCAGCCGAACCAGGCGCACCAGGGGGCTCTCATCGCGGGCGTGGGCGACCGCAAGCCGTCGGTGGACCCGACCGCCTTCACCGCCCCGACCTCCGTCGTCGTGGGCGACGTCACGCTCGGCGCCGGCGCGAGCGTCTGGTACTCGGCGGTGCTGCGCGGCGACTGCGGCCCGATCACGCTGGGCGCGGACAGCAACGTGCAGGACAACTGCACGCTCCACGTGGACCCCGGCTTCCCGGTGTCGGTCGGCGAGCGGGTGTCCATCGGGCACAACGCGGTCGTGCACGGCTGCACGGTGGAGGACGACTGCCTGATCGGGATGGGCGCGACCGTGCTGAACGGCGCCGTGATCGGCGCGGGTTCGCTCGTGGCCGCGCAGGCCCTGGTGCCGCAGGGCATGGTGGTCCCGCCCGGCTCCCTGGTCGCGGGCGTGCCGGCGAAGGTGCGGCGGGAGCTCACCGACGAGGAGCGCGAGGGGATCCGTGTGAACGCCGCGATGTACACGGAGCTGGCGGAGCAGCACCGCGCCTCGGTGACCCCCGGCGCCTGACCTCCCGCCGGGGCGGGGGCTTCGGCGTCAGTCCGAGGCGCCCGCCGGGGCGGGGGCCGCAGCGGTGGCCGGCTCCTGCGCGGGCTGCGCCGCGCGGGCCTCGGCGGCCGCCTTCTTCATCCGGCTGCGCAGGACCAGGGTGACGGTGAGCCCGATCAGCAGGGCGATGACCAGGGCCAGCCAGGAGAACCGCTTCAGCCAGGGCTCGGCGACGATGCCGACGGAGTAGATGACGGCGGTGGTGCCGCCGGCCCAGAGGATGCCGCCGAGGACGTTGGCGACGAGAAAGCGCCAGTAGGGCATCCGCAGTACGCCGGCCAGCGGGCCGGCGAAGATGCGCAGGAGGGCGACGAAGCGGCCGAAGAAGACGGCCCACATGCCCCAGCGGTCGAAGGAGCGCTCGGCCATGGCCACCTGGTCGGGCCCGAAGTGCTTGGGGAACCGCCTGCCGAGCTTCTCCAGCAGCGGTTTGCCGCCGCGGCGGCCGATGGCGTACCCGATGGAGTCGCCGATGATGGCGCCCGCGATCGCGCACAGGCCGAGGACCACCGGGTCGATCTGCCCGTGCTGCGAGGCGAGCAGGGCCGAGCTGACGAGGATGATCTCGCCCGGGAGCGGGATGCCCAGGCTCTCCAGCCCGATGACCAGTCCCACCAGGAGATAGACACTGATCGCCGGGATCTCCTCCAGCCATTCCTGGATGTGCACCGGTACGTCCTCCCTCGTAGCCTCCGGCGGGCCCCCGAGACACGCCGAACGGGCAGCCTATCCGCTCCCCGCCGCGCCCTCCGTCCACAGCGGGCGCACTCGGGACGAACGACCGGCGAACGCTCCGGGTTCCGGCGGCGGGAACGTTCCGGTCCCGGACAGCACGGCGGGAGCGGCCCGCGCCGGACCGCTCCCGCCCCCACTGTGCCGCTCCCGCGGCCCGTTCGCGGCGTGACGCGCCGCGTCGTGCGCCCTACGCGTTCGGGCGCAGCGTCCAGACGACGACCATTTCGCCGGTGACGGCCTCGTCCTCGCGCTGGATGGCGATGGTGACGGGGAACTCGGGGCGGCCGCCCGCGTCGAGCTCGGCCACGACGTCGGCGGCCGGGCGGCCGAGGGTGGCGGTGGCGGTGACGACGCCCTTGGCGAGCTTCTTGTAGCCGATCTCGGCCCTGACGGCCAGCGGCACGGCGCGCGAGAGCTGGTCGCCGAAGGCGGCCAGGACGATGGCGCCGCTCGCGGACTCGGCCAGGGTGAACATGGCGCCGGCGTGCGGGCCGCCGACGTGGTTGTGGAAGTCGGGCTGGTCCGGCAGGCGGACGACGGCGCGCTCCGGGGTGGTCTCCAGGAACTCCAGGTTCAGGGTGCGGGCCATCGGCACCGTCTGGGCGAGCAGTTCGCCCACGTTCATCTGTTCTGCGCTCATGGCACGCGATGTTACCCACGAGTAGGTGCGGTTGGCCAGAGCCTGACGGGGGGCGGACGTGGCTCCTGTCAGCGGCTCCCACTATGGTTACCGGCCATGTGGCCAGGACAGCAGCAGCAGCCCGGGGGAGAGCAGAACCCCCAGGACCCGCGTCAGAACCCGTACCAGCAGCAGCCGGGACAGCCGAACCCGTACCAGCAGCAGCCCCAGCCGGGATTCGGTGAGCAGCAGCCCGGTTACGGATACCCGCAGGCGGGCGGCTACCAGACCCCGCCGCCGGTCCAGCCGTGGGGCAACCCCACCCAGCAGCAGCCCCCGGTGCGGCAGTCCGGCGGCAGCCCCTTCTCCACCCGGACCGTAGCCATCGTCGCGGCCTCCGCGGTCGTCGTGACCGCCGCCGCCACCGCGGCCTTCGTGCTGACCCGGGACGACGAGGGCGCCAACCGGGCCGACGACAAGCCGGCCGCCTCGTCCTCCGCGCCGGTCGCCCCGGTCGCGCCGGCGGCGCCCCCGAGCGGCGGCAACCCGCGCGCGGGCGGTGAGGTCAAGCCGGTGATCCCGGGCTGGAAGGTGGTCATCAACCCGAAGCACGGCACCGCCTTCGACGTCCCGCCGGAGTGGAACGCCCTGGGCTCCGGCGTGATCGCCGGCTTCGAGGACGCGGAGAAGAAGGACGGCTCCCCGCTCGTCACGTTCTCGGCACCGGCCTACCTCAAGGAGGACTGGTGCAAGGTCGACTCCAACAAGGACGGCCGCGACGAGACCACCTCGCTGGCCGGAACCGGCACCAAGGGCGGCCAGGGCGCCAAGGACACCGCCGGGGCGGCGCACAGCGAGGCGGGCACCTGGGTGTTCGCCGCGTACTCGCAGAAGCTGCCCAAGGAGATGGTCAAGTTCTCCGAGACCAAGGAGTACACGACCCTCTCCGGCCTCAAGGGGCACGTGGCGACGGCGACCGTGAGCGGCGTCCCCAAGGAGAACAAGTGCTCCTCGGACGGCAAGAGCATCGCCTTCAGCTTCAAGAACTCCAAGGGTGACTTCGCCAGCTGGGTCCTCTACGGCGCCGCCGGCGTCCCCGGCGAGGTCGACCAGGCCACCTACGAGAAGATCCTCAGCTCCGTCCGCCTCAGCGACTGACCCAGGCCCTCCGGGGCCGGCCACCCCGCACGCCCCCCGGGCCGATCATCCGTTTTCCGTTATTTCGTTTGGATTCTCGGCCCGGGGCAGGGGATAGTCCCGGAGTGACCCCCCACGCCGTCCTCCGGACCCCCCGCCGCCGCCCCGCCTGGGCGGGACGCAACTACAGCCTCCTGACGGGCGCCGCGGTCGTCACCAACCTGGGCAGCCACGGGGCGCTCATCGCAGCCTCCTTCGCCGTGCTCGAAGCCGGCGGCAGCGGCGCCGACGTGGGCCTCGTCGCGGCCGCCCGTACGCTGCCCCTCGTCCTCTTCCTGCTCGTCGGCGGGGCGCTCGCCGACCGGCTGCCGCGGCACCGCGTGATGGTCGCGGCCAACGCCCTCAACTGCGTCTCGCAGGCCGCCTTCGCCGTGCTCGTGCTCGCCGGCGACCCGCAGCTGTGGCAGATGATGCTGCTGACCGCGCTCTGCGGCACCGGCACCGCCTTCTTCAACCCGGCCGCCGAGGGCATGCTCCTGTCCAGCGTCTCCGGCGAGCACGCCAACCGGGCCTTCGCCCTCTTCCGCATGGCCATGAACGGCGCCGGCATCGGCGGCGCGGCCCTCGGCGGCGCGATGATCGCCGCGATCGGCCCCGGCTGGGTACTGGCCGTGGACGCGGCCGCCTTCGCCGTCGCGGGCGCCCTGCGCGCCTTCCTCGACGTCGGCACCACCACCGAGCGGGCTCCCGGCGGCGGCCTGCTGGCGGACCTGCGCGAGGGCTGGGTGGAGTTCCGGACCCGGCCCTGGCTGTGGAGCATCGTGCTCCAGTTCTCCGTGGTCGTCGCCGTCGTGGGCGCGGCGGAGGCGGTGTACGGGCCCCTCGTCGCCCGCGACCAACTGGGCGGTCCGGCCCCGTGGGGCGTGGCCCTGGCCTTCTTCGGCGCGGGCACCATCGCCGGAGCCGTCCTGATGATGGTGTGGAAGCCGCGCCGGCTGCTGCTGGTCGGCACCCTGTGCGTGTTCCCGCTGGCGCTGCCGTCCGCGGGGCTGGCGGTGCCGCTGCCCGTCTGGGGGCTGTGCGCGGTGATGTTCTTCAGCGGCGCCGCGATCGAGGTGTTCGGCGTGAACTGGATGACCACGATGCACCAGGAGATCCCCGAGGAGAAGTTCTCCCGGGTCTCCGCCTACGACTGGTTCGGATCGGTGTCCATGCTGCCGCTCGCCACCGCCCTGGCCGGCCCGGCCGAGACCGCCTTCGGCCGTACCCAGGCCCTGTGGGGGTGCGCCGCGCTGGTGGTGGCCGCCACCGCCCTGGTCCTGCTCGTCCCGGAGGTGCGCCGGATCACCCGCAAGCCCCCGCCCGTGAAGGGTTCCGCCCCGGCCCCGGCGGAGGCCGCCGATCCGGTCGGGGTCACCCGAGACTGAAGGCCCCTTCCGGCGGGGCCGGCGAGGAGACCGCGTCCGCGTCGGCGACCGGACGCGCCCCGCGCATGAACCGGGCGAGCCCCTCCCCCGACTCCACCCGGGCGGGGAAGGCGTCGGCGGCGCACCGCCGGGCCAGGGCGGCCAGCGGCAGCGGGGCGTCCGAGGCCAGCAGCACCGCGTTGCCGAAGCGCCGCCCGCGCAGCACCCCCGGCTCGGCGACGAGGGCCAGCTCCGCGAACACGGCCGCGAAATTGGCCAGCTGGGCCTTGAGGAAGCCGAACGGCGCCCCGTCGGCCAGGTTCGCCGCGTACAGCCCGCCGGGCCGCAGCACCCGCGCCGCATGCCGCGCGTACTCCACCGAGGTCAGCTGGGCCGGTACCCGCGAGCCCCCGAACACGTCGGCGACCAGTACGTCCGCGCTCGTCTCCGGGGCGGCCTCCAGCCAGGCCCGCGCGTCGGCGGCGTGGACCGTCACCCCGGCCCCGGCAGCCAGCGGCAGGTGCTGCTCCACCAGCTCCACGAGGGCGGCGTCGAACTCGACCACGTCCTGCCGGGACCCCGGGCGGGCCGCCGCGGCGTAGCGCGGGAGGGTGAGCGCGCCCCCGCCCAGGTGCAGCAGGTCCAGGGCGGCGCCCGGCTCCGCCGCGCAGTCCAGTACGTGCGCGAGGCGGCGTACGTACTCGAACTCCAGGTGCTCGGGCTCGTCGAGGTCCACGTAGGACTGGGGCGCCCCGTCCACGGTGAGCAGCCAGGCCCGCTCCCGGTCCACGTCCGGCATCAGCTTGGCGGTGCCCTGGCCCACTTCCCGGATCACCGGGATCTGTTCGTCGCTCACCCCACCATTGTCAGGCCGCCCAGACGGCCGCCGCGTCGGCCGCGTGCGCCGCGGCCTGCGCCAGCCCGGCTCGGGCGGCGGGGTCGCGCCGCGCGGGGTCCAGGACGTTGCGCCCGAAGGCCTTGCGGGCCGCCGGGGACGGGGTGATCAGCAGCACTCGGGCGCCCGCCTCCCGCAGCCGGGCCGCCTGGGAGGCGGGCGAGGGGACCAGGGAGGACCCGAGCGCGATCGGCGCGAGGACCACCACGCGCGCGTACCCGGCCGCCAGGTCGGCGTTGGTCGCCGAGCGGACCCCGCCGTCGATGAAGCGGCGCCCGCCGACCGTCACCGGCGGCCAGACGCCCGGTACGGCGCAGCTCGCGGCGACGGCGTCGACGAGCCCGGCGCCGCTCGCCCGGTCGAAGTCGGCCGGGGCCCCGCTGAGCGCGTCGACGGCGGTGACGACGAGCCGGCGCTCGGGCCACTCGTGCGACACGAGCCGCTCCGCCAGCACCTCGCGCCGGGCCGCCTCCGTGCCGGTCTCCGCGGCCAGCGCGAAGGCGCCGACCCGGCGGCGGTACGTCGCGGCGTCCCGGGAGCGCACCATCGCGAGCGCGTGGTGGGCGAAGACCCCCGGGCCGATCCGGGCGGCACGCTCCCCGGACGCGTCGCCGAGCTGGCGCTCGTACAGCTCGCGGGCGGTGAGGCCCGCAGTGAGCTGGGCCCCGACCACGGAGCCCGCCGAGGTGCCGACGACCAGGTCGGCGGTGGTCAGGTCGACCCCCGCCCGGGCGAGCCCGTACAGGATCCCGGACTCCCAGCCGATGCCGGTCAGGCCTCCGCCGCCGAGCACCAGTGCCGTTCCGCCGTCCATGCCGGCCCCCTCTTCCCTCGCTTCCGCGCACGCCCGTGGTGACGGCGGCGGTGACGGCAGTCTGGCAAAGCCGGACCGCCGCCACCACGGCCGGGGCCACGGCCTACCCGAGGACCCCGGTCACCGTGCCCGCGCCGACCGTGCGGCCGCCCTCGCGGATGGCGAAGCCGAGCCCCGCCTCCAGGGGCACGTCCCGGCCCAGCTCGACGGTCATGGTGACCGTCTCCCCCGGCCGGGCCACGCCCGCCGCGCCCAGGTCCACGTCCCCGACCACGTCGGCGGTCCGGACGTAGAACTGCGGCCGGTAGCCGGTCGAGACGGGCGTCGTACGCCCGCCCTCGCGCGCCGAGAGCACGTACACCCGCGCGGTGAAGCGCCGGTTCGGCACGACGCTGCCGGGCGCCGCGACGACGTGCCCGCGGCGCACCCCGTCGCGGTGCACCCCGCGCAGCAGCAGCGCGACGTTGTCGCCCGCCTCCGCGGACTCCATCGGCTTGCCGAAGGTCTCCAGGCCGGTGACCACGGTCTCGACGGGCTCCCCGTCGCCCCCGAGGACGCTGATCCGGTCGCCGAGCCGCACGGTGCCGCGCTCGACGGCGCCGGTGACGACGGTGCCCCGGCCGGTGATGGTCAGGACGTTCTCGACGGGCAGCAGGAACGGCGCGTCGGTGTACCGCACCGGCATCGGCACGTACGTGTCCACGGCGTCGAGCAGCGCCTCGATCGCCCCGGTCCATTGCGGGTCGCCCTCCAGCGCGCGGAGCCCGGAGACCCGTACGACCGGCGCGGAGTCCCCGCCGTAGCCGTGCGCGGAGAGCAGCTCGCGGACCTCCAGCTCGACCAGGTCGGTCAGCTCGGGGTCACCGGCGTCGGCCTTGTTGAGGGCCACCACGACGTGGTCCACGCCGACCTGGCGGGCGAGCAGGACGTGCTCGGCGGTCTGGGGCATGACCCCGTCGAGGGCGGAGACGACGAGGATCGCCCCGTCGAGCTGGGCCGCGCCCGTGACCATGTTCTTCACGTAGTCGGCGTGGCCGGGCATGTCGACGTGGGCGTAGTGCCGGGTGTCGGTCTCGTACTCGACGTGCGTGAGGTTGATGGTGATGCCGCGGCGGGCCTCCTCGGGGGCCCGGTCGATGCGGTCGAACGGCACGAAGGAGGCGCCGCCGCGCTCGGCGAGGACCTTGGTGATGGCGGCGGTGAGGGTGGTCTTGCCGTGGTCGACGTGGCCCATGGTGCCGATGTTGAGGTGCGGCTTGGTGCGGGTGAAGGCCGTCTTGGCCATGATCTCTTCCCGTGGCTCGAAGCTGGATCGGGACCCCTGGATTCAGCCGACCCTCCCCCTGCGGGGTCCGCCGGACGATCCGGGAAGGGTCAGCTTCGTGCGCCGTCGAACGCGGCGAGTGCCGCTGCGGCGAATGCCTCTGCGAGAGCGACGGCCGAGGAGGCGGGGACGGCAGCCTTCGGCGCGTCCGCGACTGCGGACGGCGCTGCGGGGAAGGCGTACCGGGACATGCCGCAGATCCTGCCGGAGGGCGCGGCCGGCGTCGAACGATTTACCGCGGCGTCCGCACCCGGGGAGGGCCGGGGCGACGTCCGGAGCGGCCGGGAACACCCTCCGGCCGAGGAACGGGTGCCGTCCGGAGCGGGCCGGGAAGCACCGGGCGAGGTCCGGAAGACGTCCGGAAGAGGTCCGGACGATGCCTGGATGAGGCCTGGATTACGGCGGGGCGCCATATGTGTCGGTTAGTCTCCCCGGATGTCCCTCCTCCTCGCGCCGATGGCCCGGCTGGCCATGCTCGTCGTGCTGCTGGTCGCGGCCGGGGTCTGCGTACTGCTCTACGAGCCGCAGCGGCTGCTGTCGCAGGGCTGGCCGCCGGGAATCCCGGTGGGTACCGGGGTGCTGCTGTTCGCGGGTGCGTACGGGGTGTGCACGGCCGCGTTCGTGCCACGGCCGCTGCTCAACCTCGCCGCCGGGGCGGTCTTCGGATCCCAGTTCGGGCTGGTGGCCGCCGTCGGCGGCACCGTGGTCGGGGCCGCGCTCGCGTTCGGGCTGGGCCGGGTCATGGGGCAGGAGGCGTTGCGTCCGTACCTGCGCGGGCGCTGGCTGGAGGCGGCCGACGGCCAGCTGAACCGGCACGGCTTCCGCTCGGTGCTGGCGGTCCGGATCTTCCCGGGGGTGCCGTTCGCCGCGGCCAACTACCTCGCCGCCGTCTCCCGCTGCGGCTGGCTGCCCTTCCTCCTCGCGACGGCGATCGGCACGGTGCCCAACACCGCCGCGTACGTGATCGCCGGAGCCAGTGCCTCCTCCCCCGGATCGCCCGCGTTCCTGGCCTCCTTCGGCTTCATCGCGGTCTCCGGGGCGGTCGCGGCGGCGGTCGCCTGGCGCAAGCGGCACCGGCTGGCGCCCGGCGCCGCGGCCGAGCCCGTCCCCGGGCACCCCCCAGTGGTCACGGCGGCTCCCCACGGGCCCTAGCATCGGACCCGAACTGCCCGACGATCACAAGGACGAGCGCACCCCGACATGAGCTGGTTCGAATCCCTAATCCTCGGTCTCGTCCAAGGGCTTACGGAGTTCCTCCCGATCTCCTCCAGCGCCCACCTGCGGCTGACCGCGGCTTTCGCCGGCTGGCACGATCCGGGTGCCGCCTTCACGGCCATCACCCAGATCGGCACCGAGGCCGCCGTGCTGATCTACTTCCGCAAGGACATCGGGCGGATCATCTCCACCTGGTTCCGCTCGCTGTTCACCAAGTCGCTGCGTTCCGAGCAGGACGCCAAGATGGGCTGGCTGGTCATCGTCGGCTCGATCCCGATCGGCGTCCTGGGCGTGGCGTTCAAGGACCAGATCACCGGCCCCGCCCGTGACCTGCGGCTGACCGCGACCACCCTGATCGTGATGGGCCTCGTCCTCGGCTTCGCCGACTGGCTGGCCTCGCGCGACGAGGAGGGCGGCCGGCACCGCGTGGTCAAGCAGCGCAAGACGCTCCGGGAACTGGGCGTCAAGGACGGCCTGATCTTCGGTCTGTGCCAGGCGATGGCACTGGTCCCGGGCGTCTCCCGGTCCGGTGCGACGATCTCCGGCGGTCTGCTGCTGGGCTTCACCCGCGAGGCGGCGGCCCGGTACTCCTTCCTCCTGGCCATCCCGGCGGTGCTGGCCTCCGGCGCGTTCGAGATCAAGGACGTCATCGAGAGCCCCGGGCACATCGTCTGGGGCCCGACGATCTTCGCCACGGTGCTCGCGTTCTTCGTCGGTTACGCGGTCATCGCCTGGTTCATGAAGTTCATTTCCACCAAGAGCTTCATGCCGTTCGTGATCTACCGGATCCTGCTCGGCATCGCCCTGTTCATCCTCATCGGCACGGGCGTGCTCAGCCCGCACGCGGGCGAGTCGGGCTCCTAGCCCGGCCGGCCCGACCATGGCCTGAACTCGACGCGGGGGCCGCCCGGGAACGTTCCCGGGCGGCCCCCGCGTCGTTGTCCCCGCAGAGACCTGAAGGCGAACAGCAGGGGGTGTCCCATGGGCCGCGTGGTACTGGAGCGTTTTCCGGCGGGAAGTCCGCGGGGGAGCTGGCCGGCGGAGGAGTACGCGGCCCAGCGCATGCGCGAGGGCGTGCCGGCGGAGGTGGTGATGGACCTGGCGACCGACGCGTTCCTCGTCGTGCTCCGGCAGCGGGAGGCGCATTCCGGTCACTGATCCGCACCGTACGGACCGGTGACCGCACGCCTCTTGGCCTCGTGGCCCCGCAGCCCCACACTGACCCGATGACGCAGCGTGTGGACCTGGCGACGGTGATGGACCGGCTCGCCATCGACGAGGTGGTCTCGGGGTACGCGGCGGCCGTCGACGACGGGGACTGGGCCGCCTACCGCGCCCTGTTCACGCCCGCCGGACGCGCCGACTACGGCTCGGCGGGCGGGGTCGAGGGCCCGGCCGCGGAGGTCGCCGACTGGCTCGCGGAGACCATGCGGCTCTTCCCGGTGCGCCAGCACCTGATCGTCAACCGGGTGATCCGGCTGGAGGACCGGGGCGGATACCCCGGGGACTCTGCGGAGGTCCGGGCGGACTTCCTGAACCCGATGCGGCTGGCCGGCCCCGACGACCCGGACACGGCCCCCAACTTCGTCGCGGCCGGACGCTACTCCTTCGCCCTCGCCCGCACCCCGGACGGCTGGCGGCTCACGGGCGTCACGGTCCACGAGAAGTGGCGCCGCACGTCGGCCTGAGCGGCCCCCGGGCCCCGGGCCGCGCCCGGCCGGGGGCGGTCCCACACTGGAAGCGGAGGCGCCTCATGCTGCTCGCGAAGCGGACCCGGTGGTGGCGTGCGGCGGCCGCGGTGGCCGCCGGCGCGCTGCCCTGCCTCGCCTTCCCCGCGCCGGGGCTGTGGTGGTACGCGTACGTCGCCCTCGTGCCCTGGATGCTGCTGCTGCGCTCCGCCCCCACCGGGCGGCGCGCCGCGCTGGAGGGCTGGCTCGGCGGTGCGGGCTTCATCGTCGCGGTGCACCACTGGCTGCTGCCCAGCCTGCACGTGTTCCTGGTCCCCCTCGCCGTGCTGCTGGGGCTGCTCTGGATCCCCTGGGCGCTGCTGGTGCGGGAGCTGTTCGGCGGGGTGCCGGGCCCGGGCCGGGCGGCGGCCGGGCTGGTCCTCGTACCGGCGGGCTGGCTGCTGTCGGAGCTGGCCCGGTCCTGGCAGGGGCTGGGCGGGCCGTGGGGGCTGCTCGGGGCCAGTCAGTGGCAGGTGCCGCCGGCGCTGCGGCTGGCCTCGGTGGGCGGGGTGTGGCTGGTGAGCCTGCTGGTGGTGGCGCTGAACTGTGCGGTGGTGCTGCTGGTGGCGGTGGAGCGGGCGCGGGTTCCGGCGGTGGCCTCGCTGGCGGGGTGCGCCGTGCTGACCGGGGTGGTGTGGCTGTGGCTGCCGCGGCCCGAGGTGTCGGGCGGGCTGCGGGTTGCCGTCGTACAGCCCGGCCCGGTCGGCGGGGCGGACGGTGCGGAGCGGCGGTTCGACACCGGGGAGCGCCTCACCCGGGACCTGGCGGGGACCCGCCCCGACCTGGTGGTGTGGGGCGAGAGCAGTGTCGGCGCGGACCTGGCGGCGCGGCCCGACCTGTCGCGGCGGCTGGCGGCCCTGTCGGCGGAGCTCGGCGCCCCGCTGCTGGTCAACGTGGACGCCCGGCGCTCGGACCGGCCCGGAATCTACAAGAGTTCGGTGCTGGTCGGCCCGGAGGGCCCCACCGGCGACCGGTACGACAAGATGCGGCTGGTCCCCTTCGGCGAGTACGTCCCGGCCCGCTCGGTGCTGGGCTGGGCGACCTCGGTCGGCAAGGCGGCGGGCGAGGACCGGATGCGCGGCGCCGCCCCCGTGGTGATGGCGCTGCCGGACGGCGTGCGGCTGGGCCCGCTGGTGTGCTTCGAGTCCGCCTTCCCCGACATGAGCCGGCACCTGGTCCGCGAGGGGGCCGGGGTGCTGGTCGCGCAGTCGGCGACCTCGACCTTCCAGGACAGCTGGGCACCGGCCCAGCACGCCTCCCTGGCCGCCCTGCGCGCCGCCGAGACGGGCCGCCCGGTGGTGCACGCGACGCTGACCGGCGTGAGCGCCGTGTACGGCCCCTCGGGCGGCCCGATCGGGCCCGCCCTGCCCACCTCGGCGAGCACGGCGGCCGTGTACGAGGTGCCGCTCGCCCGGGGCACGACCCCCTTCGTCCGCTTCGGGAACTGGCCCGCGGGCGCCTCCCTGGCCGTGCTCGGCCTCTACTGCGCGGCCAGGGGCGTGCGGGCGGTCAGGCTCGGGAGGCCTGCTCCAGAGCCGTCAGCACCACCCGCTCGCACAGCTCGTGGGTGAGCAGGGCGTCCCGGGCGCTGAGCACCTTGCCGCCCTCCACGGCCTCCAGGAAGGTGTCCACGGCCTGTTCGATGCCGCGCTGGCGGGCCACGGAGACCCAGTCCCCGCGGCGGCGCACGGTGGGCTGGCCCCGGTGGTCGACGACCTCGGCGAGGTTGACCACCTGGCGCTTGGAGTCCTGGCCGGACACCTCCAGGACCTCCTCGGCGGACCCGGACCGCCGGTTCATGATCCCCAGGGCGGTGAAGCCCTCGCCGGACATCTGGAGCACCACCTGGGACATCAGCCCCTCGCGCACCACGGCCCGGACGTCGACGTGGTCGGCCTCGCCGGGCAGCAGGAAGCGCAGGGTGTCGACGACGTGGATGAAGTCGTCCAGGACCAGGGTGCGGGGGTCCTCGGGCAGCCCGACCCGGTTCTTCTGCATGACGATCAGGTCGCGCGGGTGGTCGGCGCAGAGCGTGTAGCCGGGCGCGTGGCGGCGGTTGAAGCCGACGAAGAGGCCGACCCCGAGCTCCTCGGCGCGTTCCACCAGGCGCCGCGAGTCGGCGAGCTCGTAGGCCAGCGGCTTGTCCACGAAGGTCGCCACGCCCGCCTCCAACAGCCGTTCCACGATCGCCGGATGGGTGTCGGTCGGGGCGTGCACGAAGGCCGCGTCGAGGCCTTCGGCGAGCAGGGAGTCCAGTGTGGAGTGGCGGCGCTCCGCCGGTACGCGGTGGACTTCGCCGATCCGTTCGAGGGTGGCCGGGGTACGGGTCTGCAGGTGCAGCTCGACCCCGGGACGGGTGGTGAGGACGGGCAGGTACGCCTTCTGCGCGATGTCGCCGAGTCCGATGACGCCGACCTTCACCGGGAGCCTCCTGGTATGTGCCGTATGGGACAGCGGCAGCTTAATCCCTGGTGGGAGGGGGCGCGTTCGTCCAGGATGTGGACCATGACCTCGAACGGATCGCACCGCCCCGAACCCTCCACCACCGCCGGCGAGCGGGAGATGCTGGACGGCTGGCTCGACTACCACCGCTCCACCCTCGCCTGGAAGTGCGAGGGACTCTCCGAGGAGCAGCTGCGCCTCACCCCGCTCTCGCCCTCCGCCCTGAGCCTGATGGGCCTGGTGCGGCACATGGCGGAGGTGGAGCGGTACTGGTTCCGGGAGATCGCCCTCGGCGCGGACCTGCCCGACCTGTACAGCACCCGGGAAAACCGGGACGGCGACTTCGATTTCACCGACGGGGACACCTGGGCCTCGGCCGAGCAGGTCTGGCGGACCGAGGTGGACCTGGCCCGGCAGGCGGCCGCGGACCGCTCCCTGGACGCGCTGTCGGACGCCGGGAGCCACCACCGCGGGGAGGTCTTCAGCCTGCGCTGGATCTACACCCACATGATCGAGGAGTACGCCCGCCACAACGGGCACGCGGACCTGCTGCGCGAGCACATCGACGGGGCCACCGGCGAGTAGCCGGGCCCGGTCCGGTGTCCGCCGGACACCCCCTCCCCGTCACCCGTGCGGGGTGAATATCGGCCCTGGGTTTTCGCAACGGGGTGCTCACACAGCAGAGTTGCGCGGGTGCACCCAACCCGAACCTCGACGAAGCTGCTCCTCGGAGCCGCCTGTGCCGTCTCGGCCGTCTCCGGCTGCGTGAACGTCAACCCCGCCCTGCCGGGCCCGGGGGCGGCGGCCCCCGCCGGAGGCCCACCGCCCCGGCACGAGCCGCGCGGCGGGCCGGGGGCGCTGCCCGTGGTCGTCCAGGCGCCCGCCCTGGAGGCGCTGAAGGCGGTGCCCCGGGACGGCGTGCGCCCGTCGGCCCCGACGGCCGCGGGCCGGGGCGCGTCGCGCACGGTGCCCGGTCAGCGTACGGAGGCCGGGGAGAGCGCGGGGGCCGTCCCCGGGGTCCCCGACGTCCCGGTGCCGGCCGAGCCGGGCGAGCACGGCCAGGGGGGCCCGCAGGGCCGTGCGCACGGGGCGGGGAAGCACGCCGAACTGCCGCCCGGGCTGGCGCGGGAGCTGCCGGTCCGCCCGGCGGACGTGTGCGCGCTGGGCCGCCGGCACGGGAACTGGGCCCCGGACGGCCCGGAGGCCCGCATCTGCGCGGGCGTCGAGGGCACCGGGGCCGACTAGGCCGCGTCCTCCGCCGCGGGCCCGCCCTCCTCCGAAGGGCAGGGCCTGGGCCCGCGGGGACGCAGGCGCCGCCGACGCCGCCCTTTCGGGCACCCCAGCGCCGTACGGGCGCCCGACCCAGGGCCGGCACTGACACCGGCTGGGCCGGTACGGACACCGGCGGGGCCCGCACGGACACCGGCGGGGCCCGGTACCGACACCCGGGGGCCGGTACCGACACCCGGGGGCCGGTACCGACACCCGGGGGCCGGTACCGACACCCCTCGGGGCGGAGCCGCCTTCCGCCGCGCCGCTACGCCTGCTCGGGGAACGGCCTGGGCGCCGGGCCCGCCTCCGCCGCCAGGCGGCGCTCCAGGCGGGCGATGCCGGCCCGTACGCCGTTCCCGTACCCGTCGTCGGACAGCGCTCCGGTGGCCGCCCGGGCCCGCGCGAGGTGGACCCGGGCCTCGTCGGGCCGGCGCAGCTTGACGTAGTCGGCGGCGAGGCTCAGGTGCAGCGACGGGTAGAACACCCGCACGGCCGGGGACTGCTCGGCCCGCCCGGGGAACGCCTCCCCGAGCCGCTCGCCGAGGCAGTCGGCGGCGGTCAGCGCCCGCAGGTCCCAGGCCAGTTCGTCGGCGGGGTCGTCCTGGGCGTCGGCCAGGTAGTGCGCGAGGGTGCAGCGGTGGAGCGAGTCGCCCTCCTCGCCGATCTCGGACCAGATCTCGCCGAGCCGGTTGCGGGCCTCCTCGCGGTCCCCGGCGTGCAGCAGGATGACGGCCTGGCCGATCCTGGTCATGACGGCGTCCTCCGACGCCTCCTGCTGCTGTTCCCTCAACGGGTCCTCCGGCTCGCTCCGCCGGACCCGCTCCGGTCCGGTCATCAAGAAGCTAGCCGGAGGCACCGGCTCTGGAGCCGAGGCGCGGTGTGGTGTCAGCCCAGGTCCGGGATCCGCCAGTCGATCGGCTCATGACCCTGGGCCGCGACGGCCTCGTTGATCTGCGTGAAGGGCCGGGAGCCGAAGAACTTCTTCGCAGACAGCGGCGAGGGGTGGGCGCCCTTGACGATCACGTGCCGCTCCTCGTCGATGAGCGGGATCTTCTTCTGGGCGTAGGCGCCCCAGAGCACGAAGACGACGGGGTCGGGGCGCTCGGACACGGCGCGGATCACCGCGTCGGTGAACTTCTCCCAGCCCTTCGCCTTGTGGGAGTTGGGCTCGGCCTCGCGGACGGTGAGGACGGCGTTGAGCAGCAGGACGCCCTGCTCGGCCCACGGCATCAGGTACCCGTTGTCCGGGACCGGCAGGCCGAGCTCCTCCTTCATCTCCTTGTAGATGTTGCGCAGCGAGGGCGGGGTCTTGACCCCGGGCTGCACGGAGAAGCACAGGCCGTGTCCCTGGCCGGCGCCGTGGTAGGGGTCCTGGCCGAGGACCAGGACCTTCACCTTGTCGAACGGCGTGGCCTCCAGGGCCGCGAAGACCTGCTCGCGGGGCGGGTAGACCGGCCCGTTCGCCCGCTCCTTCTCGACGAACTCGGTGAGTTCCTTGAAGTAGGGCTGCTCCAGCTCCCCGCCGAGGACGGGGAGCCAGGACTCGGGCAGCATCTGGGTCACGTCGACAACCTCCGGTACAAGTTCGTGCAACTGCTCTGAACCTACCGGGGACCACTGACAACGCCGCCACCCGGGCGCCGCCCGGGGGATCACCAGCTGGTCTTGCGCCGCAGCTCCCACATCTGCATGGCGGTCTGCGGGTCCAGGGCCCGCTCGGCGCCGGCGATGTCCTCGCGCGCTCCGACGTACAGCTTGCCCTGCCACAGCGGCAGCAGGCGGACGTCCTGGGCGAAGATCTGCTGCGCCTCCTCGAACTCCCGGACACCGGCGGACCGGTCGCCCTCGCGGCGGGACTTGGGCAGCAGCTCGGTCAGGATCTTCGCCGGCTCGTACGGGGTGCCGACCGCGTTCTCCTTGCCGACGAACGGCGCGATGAAGTTGTCGGGGTCCGGGAAGTCGGGGAACCAGCCTCGGCCGAAGACCGGGTACTGGCCGTTCTGGTAGCCCTCCTGGAAGGTCTTCCACGGCTGGCCGCGCAGGTTGATCTTGAAGAGGTCGCTCTCGTCGAGCTGCCGCTTGATCTCGGTGAACTCGTCGGCGGTGGAGGCGCCGTAGCGGTCCGTGGTGTACCAGAAGGTCAGCTCGACCTTCTGGGTGATCCCGGCGGCCGTGAGGATCTTCTTGGCCTTGGCGACGTCGGGGTTGCCGTAGATGTCGTAGAAGGGCGTCTTGTGGCCCACGACACCCTTGGGGACCATCGAGTACAGCGGCTCGGCGGTGCCCTGGTAGACCTTCGAGACGATCGCGCCGCGGTCGATGACCTGGGCGATCGCCTGGCGCACGGCGACCTTGTTGATCTGCGGGTCGTTCGGGTTGAAGACCAGGTAGCGGATCTCGGCGCCGACGTTCTCCACGACCTGCACGCCCTGGGCGTGCGAGGCGGGGGTCTGGAGGTCCTTGATCTCCGCGGCGGAGAGGCCTCGGTAGGTGGCGTCGATCTCCTTGCCCTTGAGGGCCGCGATCATCTTCTTCGAGTCGGAGAAGTAGCGGATCGTCACGCCGTCGTTCTGGCGGTTGGCGAAGCCGGTGTAGGTCTCGTTGCGGCCGAGGACCGCCTCGCCGCCGTCGGCGTACGAGGTGAGGACGTAGGGGCCGGAGCCGACGACCTTGTTGTCGTTGCGGACCTTGTTGGCCGGGTACTCCTTCGGCGCGACCAGGGAGGCCGCCGGGGAGCCCAGGACGTACGGGAAGGTCGCGTCGGGGGTCTTCAGGTGGAAGACGACCGTGAGCGCGTCCGGCGCCTCGATCTTGTCCAGGCTGTTGAAGAGGCCGGCGGGACCGGACTTGTGGTTGATCGTCTTGATCCGGTCGAGCGAGTGCTTGACCGCCTTCGAGTCCAGCACCTCACCGTCGGAGAACTTCAGGCCCTTGCGCAGGGTGCAGCGGTAGGCGGTGTTCGCGGAGTCGGTGAACTCGCAGGTCTGGGCCGCGTCCGGCTGGGGCTTGGTGCTTCCCGTGGGGAAGGCCAGCAGGGTCTGGTAGACGTTGCGGTACAGCTCCCAGGAGCCGTCCCAGGCGGCCGCGGGGTCGAGGGTGCTGGGCGCGCTCATCGTGCCTACGGTGATGCGCTTCGCAGCGGCGTCACCGTCGTCCGAGAACAGGCCGCATCCTGCGACCAGGGATATGGACGCAACGGCCGCAGCGATCTGCAGGCATCTGGTCCGGTTGAACACGTGCACGCTCCTCGATCAGCCAGGGGTGCGGCAGACCCTACCGCAGTGCATCACAAATCCAATGGGTAGGTTTCGTGAGGCACTTGACCGATTTCGGACCGATTAGGTACGCATTTGCCTCCCGCTTGGAGGCAAATGCGTCCGTTTATCGGTCAGTGCACACCGGCATTGAGGAACATTCCCCCGTCGACGACGAGAGTTTGTCCGGTGATCCATTCCGCTTGTGCAGATGTCAGGAATGCGGCGGCTCCGCCGATGTCCTCCGGGACCCCGAGCCGGCCGAGCGGGTAGGCGGCCGCGGCCTCCTGCTCCCGGCCCTCGTAGAGCGCCTGCGCGAACCTGGTCTTCACCACCGCGGGGGCGATCGCGTTGACCCGCACCGTCGGCGCCATCTCGTGCGCGAGCTGGAGGGTCAGGTTGATCATCGCCGCCTTGCTCATCCCGTACGCCCCGATGAAGGGCGAGGCGGAGACCCCGGCGATGGAGGCGATGTTCACGATCGCCCCGCCGTGGTCCTTCTGCCAGGCGTGCCAGGTCCGCTGGGCGAAGCCCAGCGCCGAGATCACGTTGGTCTCGAACACCTTGCGCGCCACCCCGAGGTCCAGGTCGGCGATCGGCCCGAAGACCGGATTGGTGCCCGCGTTGTTGACCAGGAAGTCGACGCGGCCGAAGGCCTCCATCGCGCGCTCGACCGCGAGGGCCTGGTGGGCCTCGTCGTGCGCCTTCCCCGCCACCCCGATCACCCGGTCCGCGCCGAGCCGCTCCACGGCCTCCTTGAGCGCGTCCTCGTTGCGCCCGGTGATCACGACCCGGTCGCCCCGGGCGACCAGCGCCTCGGCGATCCCGTAGCCGATGCCCCGGCTCGCGCCGGTGACCAGGGCCACCTTGCCGCTGTCGACGCCGCCGCCGACACCGCTGTCGATACCGCTGTCCGTCATGTCGTACGCCCGTCTCTCGTGGGACCGTCAGTTGAGCGGGCCGCCGGCCACGTACAGGACCTGGCCGGAGACGAAGCCGGCGTCCTCACCCGTGAAGAAGGCGATCGCATTGGCGATGTCGTCCGGACGGCCCACCCGCTGCACCGGGATCTGCGAGGCGGCGGCCAGCTGGAACTCCTCGAAGCCCATGCCGACGCGGGCGGCGGTCTGCGCGGTCATCTCGGTCACGATGAAGCCGGGGGCGACTGCGTTGGCGGTGATGCCGAACTTGCCGAGCTCGATCGCCAGGGTCTTGGTGAAGCCCTGCAGGCCGGCCTTGGCCGCGGCGTAGTTGGCCTGGCCCCGGTTGCCGAGCGCCGAGCTGCTGGAGAGGTTCACGACGCGGCCGAACTTGGCCTCCACCATGTACTTCTGACAGGCCCTCGCCATCAGGAACGCACCGCGCAGGTGCACGTTCATGACGGTGTCCCAGTCCGTGTCGCTCATCTTGAAGAGCAGGTTGTCGCGGAGCACGCCCGCGTTGTTGACGAGGACCGTCGGGGCGCCGAGCGTGCTCGCGACCCGCTCGACGGCCGCCTCCACCTGCGCCGCGTCGGAGACGTCGCAGCCGACCGCGAGGGCCTTGCCGCCGGCCGCCGTGATCGCCTCGACGGTGTCCTTGCAGGCCGCCTCGTCGAGGTCGAGCACGGCGACCGCCCGGCCCTCGGCGGCCAGCCGGATCGCGGTGGCCGCGCCGATGCCCCGGGCCGCCCCGGTCACGATGGCGACGCGCTGCTCGGTGGTGGACATGCTGTTCTCCTCGCCCTTGAGAAACGGCCGCCCGGAGGTGAGCAACCGCTTAGTAGCCTCAGCTGAGGAGACGCTAGGAGCCCTGGCACCCCGTGTCAACGGCTCCCGGCGGCAGCGGCGCGGAGCTGCCCGGAAATCAGTGGACCAGCAGCTCCAGCAGGCGTTCCACCTCGGCGGCGGGATCGGCCGTCAGGCCGGTGTGCACCGGTCCCGGCTGCACCACCGTGCTGCGGGGGGCGATCAGCCAGCGGAACCTGCGCCCCGCGTCGTCGCCCGCCGCCTGGCCGGCCTCCTCGCCGCCCGCGCACAGTCCCTCGACCGCGCGCAGCGCGGCCCGCACCCCGGCCACGTCGGCCCCGGGGTCCAGGGCGAGGAGCTTGGCCTCGTCCAGGTGGGTGCGCGCGGCGACGTAGGAGTGCGCCCGGCAGTAGACGATGACTCCGGCGTTGAAGCACTCGCCGCGCTCCATCCGGGGCACCACGCGCACCAGCGCGTATTCGAACACGTCCCGCTTGGTCACTCGTCGCCGCTCTTCTGCTTGTTCTTGTCCGACTGGGGAGGGAGGCGCTCGGCGAGCCAGCCCGGCGGACCGGACCGCTGCCTGACCTCGGCCTCCATGGTGATCCTCTCGTGGATCGTGGCGGCGCGCGGCAGGAGTGCCTCCACGTAGGCGCGGCGCACCGCGTCCGTGGAGTCGAAGCCGGGTTCGTCGACGAGCCACTCGTCGGGGACGTCGGCGGTGACCTCGGCGAGCAGGTCCTCGGTGACCAGCGGGGCCAGCTCGGCGGCGGCCGCCGCGATGTCCGGGCCGACGGGGGCGAGGACGTGGTCCGAGGCGTTGTAGGGCTTGGCGGCGGCGGCCGGGGCGGTGGGCCAGTTGTGGTGCCAGATCATGGTGGCGCCGTGGTCGATGAGCCACAGGTCCCCGTGCCATACCAGCATGTTCGGATTGCGCCAGGACCGGTCGACGTTGTTGATCAGTGCGTCGAACCAGACGACGCGCCCCGCCTCAACCGGGTCGGTCCGGTACGCGAGGGGGTCGAAGCCGATCGAGCCGGGCAGGTAGTCCATGCCGAGGTTGAGCCCGCCGCTGGCCTTGAGCAGCTCCTGGACCTCCTGGTCGGGCTCGGCGAGCCCGATGACGGGGTCGAGCTGCATCTGCACCAGGCGCGGGACCCGTAGCCCCAGCCGCTGGGCGAGGCGCCCGCAGACGACTTCGGCGACCAGGGTCTTGCGGCCCTGGCCGGCTCCGGTGAATTTCATGACGTAGGTACCGAGATCGTCGGCCTCGACGATCCCCGGGAGCGAGCCGCCCTCACGCAAGGGCGTGACGTAGCGGGTCGCGATCACTTCGGACAGCATCCGCCCAGGTTACGGGGGGCAGCGCGGCGGAGCCCACCGCATGAGCAGCGCTTCGGCCGTGGTGACCTCCGCCACCAGCGCGAGGGAGTTGCGGATCACCTCGGCGGTGCAGGAGGCGGGCACCCCGGCGATGGCGTCGGACGGGACCACGACCCGGTAGCCGAGGTTGACGGCGTCGAAGACGGTGTTCGGGATCGCGATGTTCGAGGAGACCCCGGTGACGACGAGGGTGCGGATCCCGAGGTTGCGCAGCAGGGCGTCCAGGTCGGTGCCGGCCATCGGGGAGAGCCCGTGCAGCCGGCGGACCACGAGGTCCCGCCTGTCCACGGTGAGGGGGGCGGCGACCCGCACCGCGTGGCTGCCGGTCAGCTGCCGTACGGGCAGCTTCCCGGCGGCCCGGAAGAGCCGCGCGTTGGTGTTGGCCCCGAGCCCGTCGGGCCGCCGCTCCGCGACCGCGTGCACCACCTGTACGCCGGCCCCGCGGGCGGCGTCGACGAGCGCGGCGACCCGGTCCAGCATCCCGGATTCCCGGGCCTCCTTCGCCAGCTCGGGCAGGGCGCTCTCCTCGCCCACCACACCGTTCTGGCACTCGACGGTGAGCAGCGCGGTGGTGGCTGGATCGGGTTCCGGCATGACTCCCCCTGGCGTGGCGACGGAAGAGCACGCATGATTCCTGACACATGGTCAGATGTGAAGGGGTGCGGTTCGGATGGACGGGACGGGCGCGCGGACGGCGCAGCGGCGGGGCCGGCGGATCATGATGAGCGACGACGAGGTGGACGCGTTCCTGCGCGAGCGGCGCACCTGCCGGGTGGCCACGGTCTCCCCGGACGGGCGCCCGCACGTCGGCGCCCTCTGGTTCGTCTGGGACGGCACCTCGCTGTGGCTGTACTCGATCACCCGCAGCCGCCGCTGGGCCGACCTGCGGGCCGACCCGCGGATCTCGGTCGTGGTGGACGCCGGGGAGGAGTACGGGGAGCTGCGCGGGGTCGAACTGTCCGGCCGCGCGGTCTTCGTGGGCGAGGCGCCGCGCACCGGCGAGCCCTGCCCGGAGCTGCTGGAGCCGGAACGGCTCTTCCCCGTCAAGAACTTCGGGATCGAGGAGATGCCGCACGACGGCCGCCACGCCTGGATCCGGCTCACCCCGGAATCGGTGGTCTCCTGGGACTTCCGCAAGATCTGACCGCGGCTACACCGCCGCGGCCGCGCCCTGGAGGGCCTGGACGGCCGCCCTGATGGACGGGCGCCGTCCCGCGTCCGTCCGCCAGACGACGTACACGTGGCGGCGTACGGTGTCGACCGCCGGCAGCAGCCGCACCCCGGGCGGCACCGGCCCGCGGCCCAGCCGGGGCGTCACGCACACGCCCAGCCCCGCCTCCACGAAGGCCAGCTGGGTGTGGTGCTCCTCGGCGATGTGCGCGATGCGCGGCTCGACACCCATGCCGCGCAGGGTGAACACCAGCCACTCGTGGCAGAACTGCCCCTCGTTCCAGGAGATCCAGTCGTCGTCGGCGAGGTCCCCGAGGGAGATCTCGGGGCGCCCGGCCAGCGGGTGCCCCGCCGGGACCGCGATGTCGGCGGCGTCGTCCAGGAGGTGGGCGCGGGACAGCTCGGCCGGCACCGGCATCCGCTTGTTGTGCCAGTCGATGGCCAGCGCCATGTCCAGGTCACCGCGCACGACGGCCGCCATGCTCTCCTCGGGCTCCCGCTCCCGCACCAGGGCCCGCAGTTCGGGGTGGCCGGCCCGCAGGGCCCTGAGGGCGTGGGGCAGCAGCCCCCGCATGGCGGTGGGGAAGGCCCCGATCCGCAGCTCCCCCACCGCGCAGCCCCGCTGCGCCTCCACGTCGGCCTGCGCGAGCTCCACCTGGGAGATGATCCGGGCGGCGTGGTCGGCGAGCAGCCGCCCGGCGTCCGTGAGCCGGACCCCGCGCCCGTTCTTGGCGAGCAGCGGCTGGCCGACCTCCCGTTCCAGCTTGGCCATCTGCTGGGAGACCGCCGATGTGGTCACATGGAGGCCTCCCGCGGCGCCGCTGACCGAGCCGTGGCGGGCGAGGGCGTCGAGGGTGCGCAGGCGCTCCAGGTTCAACATGTAAGCGATGCTACGCCTTCGCCCGAAGGAACTCTCGCTTGTCCTACGAGGTCGGGCGCAGCAGAGTGAACCGCATGAGCGCACCGACCACCCCCCGTCCCACCTCCACCTCCCCCTCCACCTCCCCCGTACGGCAGCGGACCCGCCCCGGCACCGGCCGCGCCGCCCGCGTGGACTGGCGCCTGCGCTTCGGCCTCCTCTCGGTGGTGTGGGGCTTCAGCTTCCTCCTGATCAAGGTGGGCACGGAGGCGTTCGCGCCCTTCCAAGTGGCCCTCGGCCGGGTGTTCTTCGGGGCGCTCGCCCTCCTCGCGGTACTGCTGGTGCGCCGGGAGCCGCTCCCGCGCGGCCGCCGCACCTGGGGCCACCTCACGGTGGCGGCGCTCCTGCTGAACACCGTCCCGTTCTCGCTCTTCGCCTACGCCGAGCAGAGCATCCCCTCCGGTCTGGCGGGCATCTGCAACGCCACCTCCCCGCTGTGGGGCATGGCGCTCTCGCTGGTGGCGCTGTCCGAGGACCGGCCCACGCGCCGCCGCTTCGCGGGGCTGGGCATCGGCTTCCTGGGCGTCCTGACGGTGCTCGGCGCCTGGCAGGGCTTCGCGGGGATCGACGCCAAGGGCACCGCGCTGGCCCTGCTGGCCGCGCTCTCCTACCCGATCGGCTGGATCTACGTCCGCCGCACCCTGGCCGGCACCCCCGGCTCCCCGGTGGCGCTCACCGGGGCCCAGCTCATGGTCTCCACCGCCCAGCTGGCCGCCGTCAGCGCGCTCTTCACCGCGGCCCCGGCCGGATTCCCGCTCTGGCCGACGCTCGCGGTGGTCGCGCTGGGCGCGCTGGGGACCGGGATGGCGCTGCAGATGCAGTACGGGCTGGTGACGGAGATCGGACCGACCACCGCGCAGATGGTCACGTACTTCATCCCGCTCATCGCCACCACCGCCGGCGTCCTGGTCCTGGGCGAGCAGCTGCACTGGAACACCCCGGTCGGCGCGGCGGTCGTACTGGCGGGCGCGGCCCTGACCCAGGCCCGGCCCGCCCGGCGCGCGAGCGCCTGACCGGCCGGGGACGCCCGGCACCGTCCCGCCCCCGCCGCACTCCGCGACGGGGGCGGCCCGCGCTCCAGCGGCCCGCGCTCCGGCGGCCCGCGTCTCAGTCGAAGCGCCCCCCGGCCGCCGGGCGGACCGCCGCCGCCACCGCTTCGGCCAGACCCCCGACCTCCGCCGGGTCCAGCCCGGAGACGGTGATCCGCACCCCCGGGCCCGCCTGGACGCGGTAACCGGCCCCGGGGCGCACCGCCCAGCCGGCCGCCAGCAACCGGGTGACCACCGCCGTCTCGTCGGCGACCGGCACCCACACGTTCATCCCGCTCCGCCCGTGGGCCCGTACGCCCCGTTCCGCGAGCGCGGCCACCAGGCCGTCCCGGCGCAGTGCGTACGAGCCCGCCACGGCCCGCCGGTCCACGGCGCCGGAGGTCCACAGCTCGACCACCGCGTACTGGAGCAGCCGGCTCACCCATCCCGGGCCCAGCCGCTGCCGCCCCCGTACGCGGTCCATCGTCACCGCGTCACCCGTGAGCACCGCGAGCCGCAGGTCCGGGCCGTACGCCTTCGCCGTCGAGCGGACCAGCGCCCAGTGCCGGGTCACGCCGCCGAGGGTGGACAGCGGCAGGTCGACGATCCCGTGGCCGTGGTCGTCCTCGATGAGCAGCACTTCGGGGCGGCCTGCCAGCAGCTCCCGCAGCTCCGCGGCGCGGGCGGCCGAGACGGCGGCGCCGGTCGGGTTCTGCGCGCGGGCCGTCACCACCAGGGCCCGCGCCCCCTCCGCCAGCGCCCGGGCCGCCGACTCCGGCACCGGCCCCTCGTCGTCGACGGCCACCGGGACCACCCGCAGGCCGAGCGCGGGGGCCAGGTCCAGCACGCTCCCCCAGCCCGGGTCCTCGACGGCCACCGCGTCCCCGGCCCGCAGGTGCGCCGCCAGCACCCGCTCGATGCCGTCCAGCGCCCCCGAGGTCACGGCGAGCGCCCCGGCCGGTACCCCGTCGGCCTCGAAGTCCGCGCGGGCGAGCCGGGCGAGGTCGGGCAGCACCGGGTCCTGCCCGTACAGGGTCGGGGCTTCGGCGTACCGCCGGGCGGCGGCGGCCAGCGCTCCGTCCAACGGGGGCAGCAGCGCCACGTCGGGGTTGCCCTGGGCGACGTCGCGCACGCCCTCGGGCACCGGCATCCGCCCCACGTCGCGCGGGGCGGTCGCCGGGCGGGCCCGGACCCGGCTGCCGCGCCGCCCGTCGGTCTCGATGACCCCGCGCTCGCGCAGGGTGCGGTAGGCGGCGGCCACGGTGTTGGGGTTCACCCCCAGCGCGGCCGCGAGCTCCCGCATCGGCGGCAGCGGCGCCCCGGGCGCGAGGGCGCCCGATCCGACGCCCGTTTCGACACTGGCCGCGATTTCCGATGCGCGACGCCCACTGATCAGATACTCTCCTAGCACAAACAACATTATGCACTAGTGCAATGGAGTCCGCACCATGAGCGCCACCACCGTCGCCGACTACGAACCCACCGACCGCACCGTCCCGAGCCGCGCCCGCCAGCGGGCGCGCTACGACCGCGAGACGGTGCACTCGATACTCGACCAGGCCTACCTGTGCCACCTCGGGTTCGTCCGCGACGGCGCGCCGGTGGTCCTCCCCACGCTGTACGGCCGGGTGGGCGAGACCCTCTACGTGCACGGCTCCACCGGCTCGCGCCCGCTGCTGGCCGCCGGCAAGGCCGACCCGGGCCTGCCGGTCTGCGTCACCGTGACGCACGTCGACGGCCTGGTGCTGGCCAAGTCCGCCTTCCACCACTCGATGAACTACCGCTCGGTGGTCGTGCACGGCACCGCCTACCAGGTCACGGACGAGGAGGAGTGCCGGATCGCCCTGGACGCCCTCGTCGACCAGGTCGTCCCCGGCCGCTCGGCCGACTCCCGGCCCGCCAACGCCAAGGAACTGGCGGCCACGGCGGTGATCCGGCTCGACCTGAACGAGGTGTCCGCCAAGGTCCGCACGGGCGGCCCGAACGACGACGCCGAGGACCTGGACCTGCCCCACTGGTCGGGCGTGGTCCCGGTGGCACCGGCGTACGGGACCCCCGTCCCGGCCGCCGGCCTGGCCCCCGGCATCGCCGTCCCGGACTACATCACCGCGCTCTGAGGCTCCTGGGCGGGCCGGTCCTCCGGCCCGCCGCCGGCCACCCGGCGCGCACCGCCCGCGGGCCGGCGCGCCTCGGCCGCGATCAGCGCGCCCACCGCCGCCAGCAGCAGTACGGTGCCCAGCACCACGGCTGCGGTCAGCCGCTCCCCGAGCACCGAGACGGCGATCGCCGCCGCGCTGACCGGCTCGATCAGCATGACCACCGACACCGTCGCGGCACGCACCGCGGCCGCCCCGGTGAAGTACAGCGCGTACGCCAGCGCCGTCGGCACCACCGCCACGTACACCAGCAGCCAGACCACCCTGGCCGGCTCGGCGGTGTGCGGCAGCAGCCCCTCCAGCGCCGCGAGCGGCAGCAGGCACACCGCGCCCACCGCCACCGACCACGCGGTGGTGACCAGCGGGTCCCCGCCCGCCCCGCGCCGCCCGAGCCACCGCGCCCGGAGCGTCATCGCCGCGTACCCGGCGGCCGACAGCAGGGCCCAGCCGACGCCGAGCGGCCGCACCTCACCGCCCCCGGAACCCAGCACCAGTACGGCCAGTCCGGCCAGGGCACCGCCGACGGCGGCCACCCCGCCCCGGCCCAGCCGCTCGCCCATCCAGTACCGGCCGCCCAGCGCGATCAGCACGGGCCCCGCGCCGAGGGTGACGACGGTTCCGACCGCCAGGCCGGTCTCGCGCACGGCCCCGAAGTACGCGGCCTGGAACAGGGTGAACATCAGCCCGGTGGCGATCAGCGAGGCCGCCGAGGGCCGGACGGGACGCGCCGCGCGGGCGGGGCGGCGGCGTACGGCGAGCACCGCGAGCAGCACCGCCAGCCCGCCGGCGCAGCGCCAGAAGGACAGGGCGAGCGGACCGAGGTCACTGGCCAGGAAGAGGAGGGAGGCGGCCGCCCCGGCGGTGCCCCAGGCGGCTCCGGCGACGACGAGGTACAGCAGGCTGCGCCCGGCGGCGGGCGAGTGGTTCGACACGTGTTTCTCCGCGCATGCGTGAAGGACGAGGACATGAGGCCGTCGTTTCGCGGGCAGCGCGTACCGGCCCGGGGACACCGGGCGGGTCGTACGTCGTTCTGGCGGCAGCCGCCCGCGCTAGGCGGCCGGCGGCGGCAGAACGGCGGAGAAAACGGTGGAAGGCATGTGCAGCACCCTACGCGGCCTCCGGCGCCCGGACCACCCCCGACCGGAGTCCTTCGTCCCGGATCCCGGTCGGGCGATCACGCGCTCGTCGGCTCCCGGTCCTGCACCACGGGCAGCGGCGCCTCCTGCGCGACCACCGGCGCGGGCCGCGAGGACTGTGCGATGAAGGCGCCCCCGAGCACCAGCGCGCCGCCCAGCACCTGCGGGCCGGAGAGCTGCTCCCCGAGCAGCACCCAGGCCAGTACGGTGGCGACGACCGCCTCCAGGCAGGCCACCACGCCCGCGACCTGCGGTGAGAGCTTGCGCACGGAGACCACGCCGGTCAGGTACGCGAACACGGTGGCGACCAGCACCACCCACGCCAGCAGCGCCAGGGCCGGGACCCGGAGGTCACCCATGGCGGCGTCCGTGCCCAGCACCTGCCAGTCGATCCGCCAGGGGCGGGCGATCACGGTCATCACCAGAGCGCCGACGATCATGCCGTGCGCGATCACGCCCAGCGGGTCCGGCGCGTCCTCGGCGTCGGCGCCCTGGTCCGCGAAGACGAAGTAGAAGGCCTGGCAGCAGGCGGCGGCGAGGCCGAGGAGCACCCCGAACGCGTCCAGCCGCAGACCGGCCCAGATCTCGACCACGCAGGCCAGTCCCACGACGGCCACCGCGGCCCCGGCCGCGGCCGCGCGGGTCACGGGCTTGCGCTGCACGAAGCGTATGTAGCCGAGCAGCAGGGCGGGGCCCAGGTACTCCAGCAGCAGGGCCACGCCCACCGGGATCCGCGACAGGGAGGCGAAGTAGAAGGCCTGCACGCCCGCGACGGCGACCAGTCCGAAGCCGGCCAGCAGCAGGGGCTTGCGGCGCACCAGGGACCGGTGCCGCCAGGCCAGCGGGGACAGCACCAGGGCCGCCCCGGCCACCCTGAGCCACACCATGTGCAGCGGGTCCAGACCCGCCTCGATCAGCGGCTTCGCCGCCACACCCGAACCGCCGAACGCGCATGCCGAGACGAGGGCGAGGCCCAGTCCGGCGTTCTTCCCTGACGCTTGCATCCGGCCATCATGGCAGGGCCGGACAGGAGCGTCATCCGCGAGACACCTGTTGAGACACACCCGAGATCATCCGGCCGGGAACCCCCGGATCTGACAGGCCGTCAGTCTTGTATGTTCCGCCCGCCGGGGCTACCTTCCGCCGCACGTACCCGACGAGAAGGGGTGGACGCATGGCTGAAGTCACCGCGGAATCACGCATCGAGGCGCCCGCCGCGAAGCTCTGGGCCCAGCTGACGGACTGGGACGCGTACGGGCAGTGGAGCATGACCCACACCAACTTCCCGGAGGGCGGTCCCGAGACCCTCGTGGTCGGGTCCACCTTCAGCGAGAACATGAAGATGATGGGATTCCCCGCCGAGGTCCTGTGGACGGTCTCGGAGCTGGAGGAGCAGCGCGTCTTCGCCATCACCGGCAAGGGCCCGATGGGAGTCGCGGTACTCACCCGCTACACCCTGACCGCCGACGGCGCGGCCACGAAGGTCCGCATCGACGGCGAGTTCACGGGCGCCGCCGTCTCGCTGATGGCGGGCAAGCTCAAGGACTCCGCGACGGCCGCGCTGAACGAGTCCCTGCGCAAGCTGGCCGGCCTGGTCGCCTGACCCCGGCCCGACCGGAAGGGCACGGCCCGGACGCACCCCGAAGGGAACGGCCCGGACGCACGAAGGGGCGCGCCCCTTCGTGCGTCCGGCCGGTACGCGTCCCGGCCGGGCGCGCGTCCCGCCTCAGTGTTCGTCGGCGAGGATCAGGTACAGCTTCTTGCGGGCGTCGTTGATGACCGCGAGGGCCTTCTCCCGCTGCTCGGGCGAGCCGGTCTTGAAGACCTGCCCGAAGGCCTCCATCAGACCGCCGGCGGCGGCACGGATCTGGTGCATCGCCTCGAAGTCCGGGCCGCGCCCAGCGTCCGCCCAGGGGGCGTCCGGGCCCGACTCGGCCTCGGTGCGGCCGGCGTCCGTGAGCGTGAACAGCTTCTTGCCGCCCTCGCTCGCGCTGGTGATCAGCCCCTCGTCCTCCAGCAGCTGCAGGGTCGGGTAGACCGAGCCGGGGCTGGGCTTCCACGCCCCGCCGCTGCGCTCGCCGATCTCCTGGATCATCTCGTAGCCGTGCATCGGCCGGTCGGCGAGCAGTGCCAGGATCGAGGCGCGCACGTCGCCCCGCCTGGCCCGCCCGCGCGGTCCGCCGCGCCCGCCCCGCCCGCCGAAGGGCCCGCCCCCGAAGGGCGGCCCGAACGGACCGAAGGCGGCGCGCAGGCCCCTGAACTCCTCCCGACGGTCCGGCCCGCAGTGGCCGTGGCCCCGTCCGTGGTCATGTCCGTGGTCGTGCTGTCCGCGCGAACGCATCACTGCGCTCCTTTCGTCATCTCTGCCATGTCCGTCATGCCAGTCGTCGTTTCGACTCCTTCACTGTCGTTGATCCATCGCGATGCGTCAACGATATATCGGAAACTGTCGCCGACAGTCGGCCGGGATGTGTGTGACCAGGTGTCCTGTCTCAGCGAAGTTGCATGGGTCTCACTGAAGATTGACGACTGGCCCGTTCGTCTCAGCGAAGTTTCACCAGACGGGGGCGAGCTAGCCTGTGCCCTCGGCGCCCCGGACCGCCGTGCTGGCCGTGTTCACGAGGAAGGGCCGCGATATTCGGCGGCGGCGGTCACCCCCGGGTGGCAGTCTGGGCCGATGCCCACCTGGACTCCGTCGGCCGTGCTGTTCGACAACCTGCGGTATCTGCTCAACGAGTGGGATCCGCTCGGTGTCGCCGGCCTCTCGCAGGACGAGTACGACTGCATGCTCGTCCCCTTGTTTCAGCGCCTCCACCGCGGCACCACGCGGGCGGAGATCGGCGAGTTCCTCTGGTACGAACTCGAGGACCACTTCGAGCTGGACCCCGTCGCCCACCGGACCGATGCGATGGCTGACCGGCTGATCGCCTGGTGGTCCGCGGTGGGCCCGACCTCGGACACCGACGGAACACCGGCGGCCTGAGGGTCACCAGGGCCACCGACGGCCGGGCGGGGCGGGGCAGGCCAAACAAGATCCGAAAGAGAGAGCCCAGGCCTCGTGAATGACGGCAGCACGCCGCCGGTTCGACCGGACCGCCCGAGCAAACCTCAGTGGAGGTGGTCGCTAGGCTCCGCCCATGCCTAACGATCTCGATTTCACGTGCTCGTGCTGCGGCGACCACCACGCGGAGCTCCCCATGAGCTACTCGTCCATGGCTCCTGACGTGTGGGATCCCAGTTTCGAGAGCGATCCGGACAGCATGCTGTCGTCCGACCAGTGCGTGATCAAGGACCAGCACTTCTTCATCAGGGGTCTGGTCGAGATACCTGTAATCGGCAGCGAGGACGTCTTCTCATGGGGTGTCTGGGTCTCTCTCAGCAGGGACAACTTCGCCCGCGCCCTTGAGGTGTGGAACACGGAGGGCCGCGAGGCGGAGAAGCCGTACTTCGGCTGGCTTAGCACCGAGCTCGCGCTGTACTCCGAGAGCACCACCAACTTGAAGACCAACGCTCACACGCGACCGGTCGGCCAGCGGCCCTTCATCGAACTGGAGCCCACCAACCACCCCCTCGCTGTCGAACAGCGGACCGGGATCACGCGGGACCGCGTGCGTGAGATCGCCATGGCCGTGCTGCATCGAGCCTAAGCCAGGGCGTGTCAGGGCCTGGCTCGGCCGCGTGGGGACCGAGGCCGTCGCACGGTCTCCTCAGGGAAGAGGACGTCGTAGAACTTGTAGCCGTGGGCGGCCGCGAACCTGTGGTGCATCAGGTGGGCCTCGACCCATTGGATGAGCGGGTCATTTTCCTTGGGCCAGTAGCCGACCAGGATGTCGCGCTGGGTGACCTCTCTAGCCAGCCAGCCGACGTGTCCGGACTCCATGGCTCGCCGGATCCACTCCGCGTTGGCCAGGAGTCCTGTGAGAGTGACGATCTGCGGGTGAAAGAGCATGCTCAGGAGCGTGGGGGGCGGGGCTGGCTGCCCTTCAACGTCACGTAGGTGGAACTGCGCCTCGGCGATGATCCCGAAGGGATCGGCGAAGTGGTCTTCAACCAGATCGATGAAGGCAGATCTGGCACCGGAGAAGGCATCTCGGACCCATCGTCGGCCATGGCGAGTAATGAGGTTCCGGTGGTGGCGCTGAGCCCTGCTGGTACTGGGCAGAACGCTGATGTCGATTTGGTCGTCGGCCTCCGTGCAGCCCTCACCGATCCAGAGCTGGTGCCGCAGGCAGACGTTCTGCTCGTGTGTCACCCAGCGGTTGACCGGCCCCCGAATCCCAGCGGCCTGAACACAGCGACGACAGGCCGGCCGCTCCCGGGACCTCCTGCTCTGGGCGAGGGGCCGACCGAAGTGACCGGGGGCATCTGTCACAGGCCCTGGTCCGAACTCGGGCAACGCGAGACACAGGACGGACTCTGCGAAGCCGGTGACGATGCTGAGAGGCTCGATGAGCGCGGTGATAGGTGTCTGCTTCAGCATCCGAACGCCCAGCAGCTCACGGAGAGCCTTCTCGGACACGTGGTTGGCTGCCGCAACGCGGCGGATGAACGAAGCCACGGTTTCGTCGTGGAAGGGCGGGACCACACGGGGCAGCCGACGGCGGGGCAAAGTCACTGCTTCGCTCGAACTGGATCAAATGGCACCGCCGCGCTCTCAACTACCTGCTCGGAGTTCCGCCGGCTGCGGGCCCTCTGACGACAGGTCGATGAGCACAGAAAGCGCCTCTGCCCAGTGCGGACACTCATGAGATCTCCGCAGATCCGACAGGGCACCCGTCGCCATTCAGTGTTTGGGTGGCGCCTGAGACGGGAGTTCCGTCGGCAGTCTTGGGAACACCGCAGGGCCCGGCGTCCCAAGATGTCCGTGGGGGCCATGGTGGTGCCGCATTCGAGGCAGTGCTTCGTTTCCAGGGTTGCCTGCAGAACGGCAGCGTCCCGTCCGGTGGCAGCAGCGAGGCGGGTCCAGCTGGGTAGTCCGCGGTGCCGAGGCGGCTCAGCCAGGTAGATCCGAAGGTAGCGCGGTGTCAGGTGGTTGACGCGAGCCAGGCGGGCGATGAAGGACTGAGATCCCTCCCCCGCCCGAGGACGGACTTGAACCGGCAGGACGTGAACCTTCGAGGCGTTCATCGGGCGGACCGTGACCTGCGGAACTCAGGGGATTCCGCGGCGACGTCCAGTGCCACCGCCTCAAGTCCTGCCTTGGTGATCTTCTCGGTTCCGGTGAGGAGCGCGTCGATCGCGGCGCCGCGAATCTGGTGGGACAGCGCCCCGATCATGCCGCCGGTCCGGTTGTGGAGGTAGCGGTCCAGTGTCGCCAGGGTGCCTGGCTCGTGACGCCGAAGGATGAGGGTCTTCTCCATAGTGGCGACCAGGCCCCGCCACTCGGTGTTGTAGGGGAAGGGATGCGTGGGGATCAGTGTGAAGCGTCCGGCGATCTGTGCCCCTCGCGTGCCTGAGAGCAAGGTGCTGTGCTCGACGTCGATGCCGGCGTAGATGAAAGTGGCGGGGATGCGCTCGGAGAAGTACTTGAGGGTGTCCGCGACTTCGGCGCCGTGCCGGGTGGTGAGGGAGATGTTGTGGAGTTCGTCGACCAGGACCAGGCCGGTGCGAGCGTCGGTGCAGACGCCGACGACGGACTCCATGAGGTCGGTCATGTTGAGCCTGGCCATGACCGGTAGGCCGAGGAAGCGGGCGAACTCGGCCGCGATCATGCGGGGTGTCGCGGCAGGCGGAACGGTGATGTAGATCGCCGGGATTCGGTCTGTTGCAGTGGGGTGGCGGGCCCGGTCCATGAGCTCGTGAGACCGGCCGAGCTGGGTGATGGCGATGGTCTTGCCCGTGCCGGCGGCACCGGACACGATCAGGCCTCGGCGAGCGCTGATCGCGTGGCGGTTCAGGAGGACCAGGCGGCGGCCACTGGCGACGGTGTGACGGACGGTTGAGGTGGCAACCACGAGCAGATGGGCGTGATGATCGAGACGGGCTTCGTCGAACGCGGCCTTCTCCAGGTCGCCGAGGGCGTCGTATTCGGCGTCGGTGAGCCGACGGGGTGGGAGTGGGGGGCCTTCGACGAAGCGGCGCCAGCCGTCGAGGTTGGTCAAGTGCCGCTGTGTGTCCTGCGGCATGGAGGACGCCGTCGTCATGAGCGCTTCCAGGGGTCTTCCATCGGGTCGAACAGTCCCAGCGGAATCACGTCGGCCAACGTCTCTTCGGCTTCGTCGGTCTCGTCTCCGGGGGCCGTCTGAGGTCCGGCGGCAGGTGGCGGGATGACGGGGCCTGCGGCTTTCGTGCGGGCGACGACTCGCTGGTCGCGTTTGCCCGGCTTGGGCTCCCGAGCGGTCTGCGGGCCGGCGTGGGCCCGGGTCAGCAGGGCTGCAACCGCGTCGGCGATCTCTGCTTCGGTGGCGCGGGGCAGCTGGTGACTGACGTGGTCCCATGCCAGGTCGCCAAACGGGACAGGGACCCGGTTGAGGTACTTCCAGGTGGCCTGGACCCACCCCCCACCACAACGATGGTCGCGTACCCAGATCTGGGAGACGTCGTAGGGGTCACGGTGGACTTCCCAGAGTCCGCGTTTGGCCCGGACGCCGGAGTCCTGCCGTCGCATCCTCCCCAGTCCTGGGCTGTCGTAGGTGCGGTTCTTGATCCGGATGCCGTAGTCGTTGACCACGCGCCATTCCGCGGGCAGGAGCTCGACGTAGTCGGCGCCGCTGAGGGGGACCGGGACGTAGCCGCAGGCCTCGACCAAGGTCGCGTACTTCTCGTTCGGGGTGAACAGCCGGCCTGGGTGGGACGGGTCGCGCAGGCCGTCGTGCTTGCGGTTCTGCCACTTCGCGACGATCCATTCGTCCAGGAGCCCTTGCAGCTCAAGCAGGGACCACAGGCGTTCGCGCTCAAGGTGCCGGCCACGCTGGTCACTGTTGCGGCCTGTGTAGCCGGGCAGGAACTGCGCGAACAGCGTCGCCACCGAGCCCAGCGTCTTCTCGATGTGGCCCTTCTCGAACGGCGAGCCCTTGTGAGTCGGCTGGAACTCGATCTCCAGGAAGCGGCAGGAGGACTTGAAGTTCCGGGAGATGAACACGCTTCCGTGATCGCAGACGATCGTCTCCGGGACGATCACCGGCCGTGCGGCCGCGTGCTCAAGCCGTTCGTCCAGGGCTAGGAGCCTGCGGTGCGGCAGCACCGACCGGGACATCCGCAGCACGTCCGTCCAGCCCGGTCGCATCAACTCGGGGGTGACGGTCCGGGCCAGAAGCACGCTGGCGTCCACCGACTTCGTTGTCGGCCGCAGGACCGCCGCGGTCAGTGTCCGGGTCGCGACATCGACCATGGCGGTGAGCTCGACCTTGCCCATGACTCCGTTGTCGAGCAGAACCAGCACATCCAGCGGGGTCGAGTCGATCTGCATGACCTCGCCCGGCGCGAAGACCGGCAGTTCGCCATACGGTGTCTTGGCCCCGTGGGCCTTGGAACGGCGAGTCACGGCCGACCCCGTGGTGTGCGTGCCCATGGTCAGTTTCGTCAGCAGTCGGTAGAGCGTCGCGCGGGACGGCACCTGTGCCTCCCGGCCTTCGGGCGTCTGCTTGAGGATCTCGCCGACTCTCCAGAGGATGAAAGTCCCGGTGCGCGTCGAGGCATCGACGGCTTCGTCGATCGCCTGTCGCATCGCCTTGACCACCGCCTCGTCGGCCTCTCCGAACTGAGGTGTCCTGCGGACTGGCCTGTGGTCGGCGAGGCCGATCACTCCTTGCTCCTGGTAGCGGCGTCGGCGGTGGGCGACCGTACTGGATGTGGTCGGGTGCCCGGCGGCCGTCAGCTCGGCCGCCTTGGCCCGCTGGCGTGCGGTCAGTGACCGATCCGGCGCGTACTCGGACCGCGGCGTCGAGCCTGGCTTGGCCCCCGGCGGCAGGCCGTGCAGGACCTCCAGGACGTGGCCCTCCCACCACAGAGCCTTCGCCATGACCGCTTCAGGGAAGATCTCCAGCAGGGAAGCCGGCGGCAGTGGCATCCGCATCGGTGTGCCCACGACCTCAAAATCGTCGGCTTCGAACAGCTCCAGCAGCGGGACAACGCGGTGCGGCTCCGCCTCATCGGTGAGTGTCAGGGCCACCGCTGAGACCGCGAGCACCCCGCGGGTCTGTCCCGCGAACCGGACCCGGTCCCCGACCACGACCCGAGGCGGCCGCTTCAGCCGGCTCACGACTCCCGCCTCCCGACCTGGACCAGGCTCCCTGTTCCCAGCAGCCCGGACTCCAAATCCGTGACCAACCGCCCGGACCACAGCAGATGGAACAGCACCGGAAGGACCTGAAGCCGGTCACCGACCATCTCGGCCCCCGCCCACAACGGCAACGGCTCCGCGAACACCTCCAGCAACCGGGCCGCAACCTCCGTCGGCCGCCCCGAGCGGCCGCGCCGGTAGCGGGCCAGCCACCGGACGTTCGCCATGAGCACCGGGTCCGGCGTGCCTACCTGCTGAAACTCCCAGCCCACCGCCTTGCAGGCCGCCCGGGTCGTCGCAAAAGACTCTTCAGTCCGCTCGTCCAGGCGGTCGGTGGCCCGGACATCGACCACCCGGGCCCGTCCGTCCGCAAGGCGAACGAAGTAGTCGGGAGCATGACGGCGCTGTCCCTGCCCGTCATGCCAGTGCAGCCAGAATGGCTGCGAGGCGATCCCGACCACCTCCGGATCCCGGTCCAGCAAGATCAGGTGGTCCCGCTCCAGCCACGACTCGTAGCCCACGTGATCGGCCACCGTCACCGCGTAGTACCAGCCCGCGAAGCTCTCCCCACCCTTCGCCCAGCGGAACGGGCGTACCGGCTCCACCTCCTCAAAGCGCGCATTCCACGCTTTGCTCAACGGCAGCCGAAGACGCTCTCCAGACCTCAGAAAGTCCAGCTCAAACGCCGAAAGCGCCGCGTCCCCAAACGCACGTACAGGTGTGGCCACCCTCGTCCCGCCCCTCGCCAGCCCAACAGCCGCGAACGTAGAGCAGCGACCGGTCAAACTTCAGTGAGAACGGTCAAACTTCACTGAGACGAGTCAGTGACCAGGCCAGTCACTTCGGATTGGCCTTTGTCCGTTTTCGGGGAACCCCCCTACGGTCGGCCCATGCGCATCCGAATCGTCGACGCCTTCACCGACCGTCCCTTCCAGGGGAACCCCGCCGGAGTCCTGCTCCTCGACGGCGGTTTCCCCCCGGACTCCTGGCTCCGGCAGGTCGCCGCCGAGGTGAACCTCTCCGAGACGGCCTTCGCCCACCCGCTGCCCGCCGGGGGCGACGCCGACTGGGCGCTGCGCTGGTTCACCCCGGCCGCCGAGGTGGACATGTGCGGGCACGCGACCCTCGCGACCGCGCACGTCATCGCCTCGGCCGGACTGGCCGGGGGCCCGATCCGCTTCGCCGCCCGCTGCGGGATCCTCACCGCCGAGACCGCCGCGGACGGCACCGTCACGATGGACTTCCCGACCTCGTCCCTGACCCCGCTGGATCCGGTGCCCGCCGTGGAACGCGCGCTGGGCGCGGAGGCGAGGTCGTTCCACGACACCGCCGACCACATCGGCGACCTGGTGGTGGAGCTGGCCGACGAGCGGACCGTACGGGAGCTCGCGCCCGACCACGCGGCCCTGCGCGCCTACGCGCGGCGCGGGGTCATCGTCACCGCGCCGGCCGAGGACCCCTCCCGCGGCTACGACTTCGTCTCGCGCGGCTTCTTCCCCGCCGTCGGCATCGACGAGGACCCGGTGACGGGCAGCGCCCACACCGCCCTCGCCCCCTTCTGGGCCGCACGCCTGGGCCGCAACGAGCTGACCGGCCTCCAGGGCGGGGCGCGCCGGGGCCTGGTCCGGGTCCGGCTCGCGGCCGACCGCACCCTCCTGACGGGCCGCGCCGTCACCGTCATCGACGGGGAACTGCTCACGGCCCCCTGAGCGCTACGGCGTCGGCAGCCAGCCGACCTCGCCCGCGAGCAGGGCGTACCCGCCGAAGGCCACGATGTCGAGCAGGGCGTGCGCGACGACCAGGGGGCCGACCCGGCCCCAGCGCCGGTAGGCGAGGACGAAGACGACGCCCATCACCATGTTGCCGATGAACCCGCCGACGCCCTGGTAGAGGTGGTACGAGCCGCGCAGCAGCGAGCTGGCGAGCAGCGCGGCCATGGGCGACCAGCCCAGCTGGCCGAGCCTGCGCAGCAGGTACGCCAGCACGATGACCTCCTCCACCACGGAGTTCTGCACCGCGGAGAGGATCAGTACGGGGAACTTCCACCACACGTCGGGCAGGGCCTCCGGCACCACCGTCAGGTTGAAGCCGGTGGCCCGGGCCGCCAGGTAGAAGGCCAGCCCGGCGCTGCCGATGCCGGCGGCGACGAGCGCGCCCCGGGCCAGGTCCGGGCCGGGGCGGGTGCGGTCGAAGCCCAGGACCCGGAGCCCGGGCGCGCCCTCGCGGGTCAGCAGGTGCGCGACGAGCAGCACGGGGACCAGCGCGGTCGCGATCCCGAACAGCTGCCAGGCCAGGTCCAGCCACGGCCGCCCGGGCGCGTAGGAGCCGTTGAGCGTGGCGGCCTGGTCCTTGAGCCCGCCCGGCTTGGTGAGCGAGCCGACGAAGCTGATCAGCGCCGAGACCCCGCTCGCGCCCAGCGACAGCGCGAGCACCAGCAGGGTCTCGGTGCGCAGGACCCGGCGCCCGTCCTCGCGCAGTTCCACGACCACCGGCTCCGGCTCGACCCGCACGCCCGACTCCCGTCCCGTTCCGACCATCACCCCATACTGCCCCCTCGGCGGCGGGAGCGGACGGGCGGGGAGGGCGGGCGGGCGGGGGCGGATCGACGGAGGGGTGGATCGGCCCGGGCGGATCAGCGGCGGGCCGCGCGCGTGGCGTCCACCTCCTGTTCCTCCAGGCCCACGGGCCAGGTGTGCACGGGGTCGCCCTTGTGCATCAGCTCGCTGTAGCGCCGGGTGGTGGCCGAGAGGGCCGCCTCGCGTTCCAGGCCGCCCGCCACCGCGCGGTGGTACGTGTCCACCTGCCAGGTGGCCCCGTTCACCCGGCGCCGGCACCGCTCCTCGATGATCCCCAGGTAGAAGTCCCGGTCGGCGGGTTCGATGCCCCAGGCGTCCAGCCCGGCCGCCGCCATCGGCAGCAGCTCGTCCAGCACCAGCCGCACCGCGGGCACGCTCGCCAGTCCCCCGGCCCGTCCCTTGCGCGGCCAGCGGATCCGCGCGTCGATCCCGTACCGGCAGGCCGCGTCGAAGTTGGCCTCCGCCTCCGCGAAGGACATCCGCGTCCACACGGGGCGCGGCTCGTCCGCGAGGGTGCGTACGAGTCCGTAGTAGAAGGCGGCGTTGGCGACGACGTCGGTCACGGTGGGCCCGGCGGGCAGTACCCGGTTCTCCACCCGCAGGTGCGGCACCCCGTCGGCGACCCCGTAGACGGGCCGGTTCCACCGGTAGACCGTGCCGTTGTGCAGCACCAGCTCCTGCAGGCTCGGCACCCCGCCCTCGGCGAGCACCCGCAGCGGCTCCTCCTCGTCGCAGATCGGCAGCAGGGAGGGGAAGAAGCGGACGTTCTCGGCGAAGAGCTCGTACACCGAGTCCACCCACCGCTCCCCGAACCAGGTCCGCGGCCGCACCCCCTGCGCCTGGAGTTCGGGCGGCCGGGTGTCGGTGGCCTGCGTGAACAGCGGCGGACGCGACTCGCGCCACAGCTCGCGCCCGAACAGGAACGGCGAGTTGGCCCCCACCGCTATCTGTACGGCGGTCACCGCCTGAGCCGCGTTCCACACGTCGGAGAACCGGGCCGGGGTGACCTGGAGGTGCAGCTGCACCGAGGTGCAGGCGGCTTCCGGCACGATCGATCCGGTGCTCCAGGTCAGCCGCTCGACCCCGTCGATGTCGAGCCGGAAGTCCTCCCCGCGCATCATCAGGATCTGCTCGTTGAGCAGGGAGTAGCGGTCCACCGCCGAGAGGTTGGCCAGGGCCAGGTCCGCGCGGGAGATGGTGGGCAGGATCCCGATCATCACGACGCCCGCGTCGATCTCCGCGGCCTGCCGGTGGGCGTAGTTCAGCCCCGCGCTCAGTTCTTCGGAGAGCTGGTCGAATACCCTCCCGTCGAGCCTGTGCGGGAGTACGTTCACCTCCAGGTTGAACATTCCGAGTTCGGTCTGGAAATCAGGGCTCGCAATCCGCTCCAGTACCTGCGCATTCACCATGCGCGGCAAACCGTCGGCACCCGCGAGATTCAGCTCGATCTCCAGCCCCATCATGTTCTTGGGGCGGTCGAACCTCTTCTCCGCCAGAAGCCGCTCCAGCCCCTCCAGGCACTCGTGAAGCTTCCTCCGATACCGATGCCGATCGGACAGGTCGAATCCGCCTGCCACGACCTTCTCCCCCATCGAAGCGTCCCTCCTCGAGTGGGCCAGGCCCGGAGCACCCGGGCGCACGTCACGGTCGATGATGCCCAGGCACCGTGATCCATAACGCCGTCCGGGGGGCCTTGGCGGGGAGCGCGCGCCGGTATGGCCCGAAGGGCGCTCCGGCACATTCACCTGGCAACCCACGGGACGCAATTTCCCCGTGTCCTTTGCCGATTCCTGATTAACGGAGGTTTCCAGCCGAGCGCCCTTGGGGTAACCTCCGAGGTCAGCGCGGCATGTCCGCGTGCATCCGGCATGAATACCATGACAGCGGGACCGGAAGACGCCTTGCCGGCAATAGGCGGGACGGCTAGCCGAAACACTGCGTGAACACATGTCGTATAAACTCCGCAAACGAGGCAGAGAGTTGGCGCGCGGCCATTGCCCCAAAGCCCACCTCTGACCCCAGAATGCGACAGCGCCGTCCGCACTTTCCCCCGCACCACAGGTCTCCCAAGTGAGAGGCGACCCACCATGCCGCTGCATGTTTCCCCGGCTCCCGCGCCCGCCCTGCGCAGCGTCCTCGCGGCACTCGGTTCTCCCACCGCCGTCCACGAGGCACACACCCCGGCCCTGCGCTCGTTCCAGGGACCGCTGACCGCCGAACTCCCGCTCCCGGTCCACGTGCTCGACCGCCTGGGCGTGTCCGGCCACACGGCCGCCGGGCGCCCGCCCCGCACCCGGCTCACCGGCTGGCGCTTCCTGATCCGCAGCGGCGACCGCTTCGTCGCGGCCGCCGACACCCGGCTGACCCCGGACGGCTGGGCCTTCTCCCACTTCTTCGAGGGCCCCTACGTCGCCGCGACCGAACGCGCCCTGCGCCAGGCGGAGTCGCTCGGCAAGGGCTACCAGCCCAGGCTGCTGTCCGTACCTGAGCTGTACATGCTGACCCTGTGGCTGCACGGGGCGGTCGGCGCCGACGCCGCCGCCGGCCTCCCCGCCGCCGCCGACCTGCTGGTGCCGCTGGCTCCGGCCCCGCCCGGGATCGCGCCCTTCCGGCCGCACCCCGTCTCCGAGCTGCTGCCCGTACTGACCCACCGGCTGACCCCGGCGGCCCCACCGGCCCCGCCCACCCTCGCGGCCCCGGCTGCTTGACCCGAGTGGCCCATTCGGCCTAGTCCGCTCGGGTCAATGCGAACCACCCGAAATGACAGGGGAGTTGGCCTGAACCGCCCGCACGGGTGATGCGTCCTCATTCCAAGAGGACAGCTGCCGGGAAATACCTGCGAAGCAGCCGTCCTGGGGGAACACTGAGGACATCCTCCCCGCAGGTGCGGGGACGACCCAGGGGGACGGCCATGAATCACGCATCGAGCCGTAGCGAACAGACCACACCGCAGCGAAAGAACCCATCCATGTGCCAGCACCAGCCCGCCTGCCCGTCATCAGAATCCGCCGACCGGGAGGCCGCGCGCCCGGTGGCCAACCACCCGGAACAGGGCTGGAGCCTGCTGTGCAACGGCGTCCTGCTCTTCGAGGACACCGGTGAGCTGCTGCCGGACGGACAGATCATCGCCCCGCACCGCCCGCTCGCGGCGGCGTAGCCGACACCGCCCGGCGACGACGCGGGGACGCGGAAAGGGGCCGGTCCCGGAGCTCGAAGCTCCGGGACCGGCCCCTTCACCGTTCCCTCACCGGGTCAGCGTCCCGTCGGCGACGGTCCCGCCGGCGCGGCTCAGTTGTCGTACTCGTCCAGCGGCGGGCAGGAGCAGACCAGGTTGCGGTCGCCGAAGGCGCCGTCGATCCGGCGCACCGGCGGCCAGTACTTCTCGGCGGCGGAGACCCCGCCCGGGAAGACGGCCTCGTCACGGGTGTACGGGTGGTTCCACTCGCCGCCCAGCGCCGCCGCGGTGTGCGGGGCGTTGGCGAGCGGGTTGTCGTCCACCGGCCAGTCGCCGCCGGCGACCCGCTCGATCTCGGCGCGGATGGCGATCATCGCGTCGCAGAAGCGGTCGATCTCGATGAGGTCCTCGGACTCCGTCGGCTCGATCATCAGGGTGCCGGCCACCGGGAAGGACATGGTCGGCGCGTGGAAGCCGTAGTCGATCAGGCGCTTGGCGATGTCGTCCACGCTCACGCCCGTGGCCTTCGACAGCGGGCGCAGGTCGATGATGCACTCGTGCGCGACGAGGTTGCCCGGACCCGTGTAGAGGACGGGGTAGTGCGGCTCCAGGCGCTTGGCGATGTAGTTGGCGCCGAGCACCGCCACCTGGGTGGCGCGCTTGAGGCCCTCGCCGCCCATCAGGCGGACGTACGACCAGGAGATCGGCAGGATGCCCGCCGAACCCCACGGCGCGGCGGAGATCGGGCCGACGCCCGTCTCGGGGCCGGCCGTCGGCTGGAGCGGGTGGTTCGGCAGGTACGGGGCCAGGTGCGCCCGGACACCGACCGGGCCGACGCCCGGGCCGCCGCCGCCGTGCGGGATGCAGAAGGTCTTGTGCAGGTTCAGGTGCGAGACGTCGCCGCCGAAGTGGCCCGGCTTGGCCAGACCCACCAGGGCGTTCAGGTTGGCGCCGTCCACGTACACCTGGCCGCCGGCCTCGTGCACCTGGGCGCAGATGTCGGCGACGTGCTCCTCGAAGACGCCGTGCGTCGACGGGTAGGTGATCATCAGGACGGAGAGCTCGTCCCGGTACTGCTCGATCTTGGCGCGCAGGTCGTCGGCGTCGACCTCGCCGTCGTCGGCGGTCTTGACGACGACGACCTTCATGCCGGCCATCACGGCGCTCGCGGCGTTGGTGCCGTGCGCGGAGGACGGGATGAGACAGATGGTGCGCTGCTCGTCGCCGTTCGCGCGGTGGTAGGCGCGGACGGCCAGCAGACCGGCGAGCTCGCCCTGCGAGCCGGCGTTCGGCTGGATGGAGACCTTGTCGTAGCCGGTCACCTCACAGAGACGTTCCTCCAGCTCGTTGATGAGCGTGAGGTACCCCTCGGCCTGCTCGACCGGGGCGAACGGGTGCAGCTGGCCGAACTCGGGCCAGGTCACCGGCTCCATCTCGGTGGTCGCGTTGAGCTTCATGGTGCAGGAGCCCAGCGGGATCATGCCGCGGTCCAGCGCGTAGTCCTTGTCCGAGAGCTTGCGCAGGTAGCGCAGCATCGCGGTCTCGGAGCGGTGCTGGTGGAAGACGGGGTGGGTCAGGTACGCGTCCGAGCGCAGCAGGCCCTCCGGCAGCGCGTCGGCGGTGGCCCCGTCCAGGGCCTCGACGTCGGCGGTGACGCCGAAGGCGGCCCAGACCGCTTCCAGGTCGGCGCGCGTGGTGGTCTCGTCGCAGGAGGCGAAGACGTGGTCGGCGTCGGCCCGGTACAGGTTGACCCCGTTCGCGCGGGCGGCGGCGACGACCTCGGCGGCCTTGCCGGGCACCTTGGCGGTGACGGTGTCGAAGAAGGAGCCGTGGACGACCTCGACCCCGCCGGCCGTCAGGCCCGCGGCGAGGATCGCGGCGTAGCGGTGGGTGCGGCCGGCGATCGTCTTCAGGCCGTCCGGGCCGTGGTAGACGGCGTACATGCCGGCCATGACGGCGAGCAGCACCTGCGCGGTGCAGATGTTGCTGGTGGCCTTCTCGCGGCGGATGTGCTGCTCGCGGGTCTGCAGGGCCAGGCGGTACGCCTTGTTGCCGTCCGCGTCCACGGAGACGCCGACGAGGCGGCCGGGCAGCGAGCGGGCGTGCTTGGCCTGGACGGCCATGTAGCCGGCGTGCGGGCCGCCGAAGCCCATCGGGACGCCGAAGCGCTGGGTGGTGCCGACGGCGATGTCCGCGCCCAGCTCGCCCGGGGAGGTCAGCAGGGTCAGGGCGAGCAGGTCGGCGGAGACGGTGACGATCGCGCCGAGCTCGTGCGCCTGGTCGATGACCGGCTTGATCGCGCGGACGGCACCGGAGGCGCCCGGGTACTGGAGCAGCACGCCGAAGACGCCGCGCTCGGCGATCTCCGCGGGGATGCCCTCGGACAGGTCGGCGACGACGACCTCGACGCCCGTAGGCTCGGCGCGGGTCTCGATCACGGCGATGGTCTGCGGCAGCGCGTCGGCGTCGACGAGGAAGACCCCGCCCTTGACCTTGCCCACGCGGCGGGCCAGCGACATGGCCTCGGCGGCGGCCGTGCCCTCGTCGAGCAGGGAGGCGCCGGAGGTGGGCAGGCCGGTCAGGTCGGCGACGAGGGTCTGGAAGTTCAGCAGCGCCTCGAGGCGGCCCTGCGAGATCTCCGGCTGGTACGGGGTGTAGGCCGTGTACCAGGCCGGGTTCTCCATGACGTTGCGCAGGATGACCGGCGGGGTGAAGGTCCCGTAGTAGCCGAGACCGATCATCGAGGAGAGCACCTGGTTGCGGTCGGCGAGCGAGCGCAGCTCCGCCAGTACCTCGGCTTCGGTACGCGCCTCGGGCAGGTTCAGCGCCTCGGCGGTCTTGATCACATCCGGTACCGCGGCGGCGGTCAGCTCGTCGAGGGAGCCGTAGCCCACCTGGGCGAGCATCTTCGCCTGCGCCTCGGCGTCCGGGCCGATGTGACGCTGCTCGAAGGGGATGCCCCGCTCGAGCTGGGAGAGCGGAATGCGGTTGGCGGTCATTACGGAGGCCTCCTGGTCGTATGACCTGCGAGGGGCACCACGGCGCGGGCACCCGGACGGCCTCCCCCTCTGTCATCTCAACCTGAGAGCTTCACCGGATCCGCGGGGTTCGCCCACGAGCTCCGGCTTTCACCGTCGGTGAGGGGCCAGTACCGGTACTGCGGGTCCCGGGACGTGCCCCTGCTTTCCAGAGTGGCCTCGTCTCGTGCGGTACGTATGCCTGAGAGATTCCGGGGAGGATTTGCTCCTTCGGCGCCTCCGTCGTACTCACTCGGAGGACTCTCCCGCACAGGGTCAACAGCCGTCACCCAGCCTACCAGCGACGTTCTCGACCCTCCCTCGAGTGGCCCCCTCTCCAAATATGCCTTTCTGTAGTCATTACGGATGAGCTGTGCATCACCGCGACCGTACGGAGGGACCGTGCAGACCGACATCGATCCCCGCAGCCTGATCGGCCGCAAGGCGTTCGACCGCAACGGCACCAAGATCGGCACCGTGGACGAGGTCTATCTCGACGACGCCACCGGCGTCCCGGAGTGGGCCGCAGTCCGGACGGGCCTCTTCGGCCGCGACGCCTTCGTCCCCCTGGAACCCAGCGAAGTGGTGGACGACGCCCTGCGCGTGCCCTTCGAACGCTCACTGATCAAGGACGCCCCCGACTTCGGGGTCGGCCGCCACCTCTCCCCCGAGCAGGAGCTCCAGCTCTACCACCACTACGGCCTGGACGTGGCCCTCCCCTCCGACTTCCAGCGCCCCCGCCCCCAGGACACCCCCTAGGCTGCCTCGGCCTTCCCTACGAGGGGCAGTGGATCGGAGGGCTCCAGCTCGGGGTCGTCCAGCAGGAACGTGCGGACCCGGCCAGGGGGCGATCCGGGCCGCTCGAACCGTACGGTCACCCGCCCGACCCCGCTGCCCTGCACCCACCCCGGCCCGTACACCGCGTGGCGCACGTCGGTGCCCGCCGCCCAGTGCCGTGCGGGAGCGTCCCCGGCGCCCTCCAGCGCCGCCGCGGACCCCTCCGCGGGCCCGCCTTCCGGGGCGGGCCCCGGGGCGTCCTCCGCGGGGCCCTGCGCCTCCGCTTCCGCCTCCCCCTCGGCGGCGGCCCGCGCCTGGGCGAACAGGTCCTCCTGCGTGTAGTCCGCGAGCCCCGTCACGCCCACCCCCAGCAGCCGCACCCCGCCGGTGGTGTCCACGCCCTCCAGCAGCCGCGCGGCCGCCTCCCGCACCACCGCCGGGTCGTCGGTGGGACCCCGCAGCGTTTCGGAGCGGGTCAGCGTCGAGAAGTCGTACCGGCGCACCTTCAGGACGATGGTCCGCCCCGAGTGCCCCGAGGCGCGCAGCCGGCCCACGCAGCGGTCGGCGAGCCGCTGCACCTCGTACCGGATCCGCACCCGGTCGTGCAGGTCCACGTCAAAAGTGTCCTCCACCGAGACGGACTTCGCGTCCCGCTCGGCGACCACGGGCCGGTCGTCCAGACCCAGGGCCATCCGGTACAGGCCGACGCCGTGCGCCCGGCCCACCATCCGCACCAGCTCGTCCTCGCCCGCCTCGGCCAGCTCCCCCACGGTGGTGATCCCCGCACGGCGCAGGTGCTCCCCGGTGGCCGGCCCCACCCCGGGGAGGGTGCGCACCGGCATGGGCGCGAGGAGCTCGCGCTCGGACCCCGGTTCGATCAGCAGCAGCCCGTCGGGCTTGGCCTCCTCGGAGGCGATCTTGGCGAGCATCTTGGACCCGGCCAGGCCCACGGAGCCGCTGAGCCCGGTGAGGGCGGTGATGGCGGCCCGGAGCCGCTCCCCCGTCGCGCGGGCGCTCGCCGAGTCGAAGGCCGCGCCGCCCGCCTCCAGGTCCACGAAGGCCTCGTCCAGGCTGAGCGGCTCCACCAGCGGCGACAGATCCCGCAGCAGGCCCATGACCAGCTCGCTGACCTCGCGGTAGAGGCTGAAGCGCGGGATCAGGTAGGCGCCGTTCGGACAGAGGCGGCGGGCCTGCGCGGTCGGCATCGCCGAGTGCACCCCGAAGCGCCGGGCCTCGTACGAGGCGGTGGCCACGACCCCGCGCGGCCCGAGCCCTCCGACGATCACGGCCTTCCCGCGCAGGCTGGGCTTCGACGCCTGCTCCACGGAGGCGTAGAAGGCGTCCATGTCCAGGTGCAGGATGGTCGGGGCGGCTCTCACGCCCCCGATGCTGCCCTACGCCACTGACAACGCGGTGATCACCGGCCCGCGACCCACCGCGGGGCGCGGCCGGCGGTCCGGCCCGCCTCGGACGGCCCGGCTCAGACGGCCCGGTTACGGCGGGCCGCGAGCTCGTCGGCCGGGTTGTGGCCGACGAGGGTCTCCCCGGTGTCCACGCGCTCCCCGTGCAGCTGCGACAGGGCGTTCTCGACGTCGCGCCAGACGACGCCCACCGCGATGCCGAAGACGCCCTGCCCGCCCTGGAGCAGGCTCACGACCTGGTCGGGCGAGGTGCACTCGTAGACGGTCGCGCCGTCGCTCATCAACGTCATGCGCTCCAGGTCCGAGAAGCCCCGGTCCCGCAGGTGCTGCACGGCGGTGCGGATGTTCTGGAGCGCCACCCCGGTGTCCAGGAAGCGCTTGACGATCTTCAGGACGACCACGTCGCGGAAGCTGTACAGCCGCTGGGTGCCCGACCCGTACGCGGGCCGCACGCTGGGCTCCACGAGCCCGGTGCGCGCCCAGTAGTCGAGCTGCCGGTACGTGATCCCCGCGGCGGCGCACGCCGTCGGTCCGCGGTAGCCGACCTGCTCGGGCTCCGGGCCTTCGCTCACCGGTCCGACCGGCGCGGCCGCCGGCTGACGGTCCGCGGGACCCGCCGCGCCGCCGTGCACCGGGTACGGCCCACCGTCGCTCCGCGCGGGGGTGCCCCCGGTCGTACCGCCGCCCGTGATCCTCACGCCGACCCTCCGTCCTTGACCTGCCACCTTGAAGGTAGGCAGTGACCAGGGGTGCGTCAACGATCGCCACACTCGGCACGCCGAGTGATAATCACCCTGAGAGTGGTTTCCCGTACCCCGCTGCGGGGAAAGGCTACTCGAATGGGCTGGCAGTTCCCGGAGGACGGCACGGCCGCCGGCTCGGCTACTGGGGCCCAGTGCCGAAGTCCTCGGGAGAGATCTGGTCGAGGAACTCGCGGAACTTCTCCACCTCGTCCTCCTGCTCGTCGGGAATGGCGATCCCGGCGTCGTCCAGCACGCCGTCACTGCCGTAGATCGGCGTTCCCGTGCGCAGGGCCAGCGCTATGGCGTCCGACGGCCGCGCGCTCACCTCGACCCCGCTGGCGAAGACCAGCTCCGCGTAGAAGACGCCCTCCCGCAGATCCGTGATCCGGACCTCGGTGAGCTCCTCGCCGACCGCCTCCAGCACGTCCTTGAACAGGTCGTGCGTCAGCGGCCGGGCAGGGGCCATGCCCTGCTGCGCGAAGGCAATGGCGGTCGCCTCCCCAGGACCGATCCAGATGGGGAGGTACCGGTCGCCTCCCACTTCACGCAGGAGCACGATCGGTTGGTTGGAGGGCATTTCCACCCGGACACCCACAACGTCGAGCTCGTTCACACAGCAACCCTAGGACCTGCCCGGCAGGTTTGGGTAGTCGGGGCCCCACCGGGACCCGTCGGGTCAGTGCGGACGGAGCCCGAGGGCGGTCTGCACCAAGGCGTCGTGGAGCCTTACGGAGAGCCCCGCGAGCTCCCTCATGGTGGCTTCCGCGTGCGCCCTCGTCTGCGGGTTGCGGTGCCTGCGCAGCGGGGCGACGAGCTGCTCCACCAGACCGGCCTCCCGGTCCGCCGCGGCCTTCATCCCGCGCAGGTGGCGGGGTTCGAGGCCGAACCGGCCGAGATCCGCGATCAGCCGGGCCACGGTGAGCGTCCCGGCGTCGAACCCGCCGCCGGGCAGCTCGGAGACGAGCCCGTACGACTCCCACTCGACGAGCTGCGCCTCGTCCACCTCGGCGGCCGCGACCAGCTCGGCGCGGCCCACCCGGGCCGCGGCGGGCGGCTCGCCCGCCGCCTCCGCGCACCCGGCCAAGGACGGGGCGCCGTCCACGGACTCCCCGTGCGCGGTGGGCCCGGGGATGCGGATCTGCTCACCGCGGTCGAGCGCGTCGAGCTGCTCCCGGATGACCTTCAGCGGGAGGTAGTGGTCGCGCTGCAGGCGCAGGATGCGCGCGAGCCGCTCCACGTCCTCCGTGCTGAACTTGCGGTATCCGGAAGGCGTGCGCCGGGGCTCGACCAGCCCCTCCGCCTCCAGGAAACGGATCTTCGAGATCGTGACTTCGGGGAACTCGTCCCGCAGCGTGGTCAGCACCGTGCCGATGCTGACCAGCTGCCCGGCCGAGCCGGCGGTGCCGTTCTTGGGGGCACCGCCCGTCGGGGTACGCAGCATGGAACCTTCCCTGGGGTCCCCCCGGAGGGTGTCCGGGGGTGGGGTTCCCCCCGGACGGTGTCCGAGGGGGTCAGACGCCCCGCAGGCTCGCGTAGAAGACCAGCCGGTACTTGCCGATCTGCACCTCGTCACCGTTGTGCAGAGCGACGGACTCGATCGGCTCGCGGTTCACGTACGTGCCGTTGAGGCTGCCCACGTCGGCGACGGTGAAGCCGCCCTCCGGGCTCCGGCGGAATTCGACATGCAGGCGGGACACGGTGATGTCGTCCAGGAAGATGTCGCTCTGCGGGTGCCGGCCCGCAGTCGTCAGTTCGCCGTCCAGCAGGAACCGGCTGCCCGAGTTGGGCCCGCGCCGCACGATCAGCAGGGCCGAACCGGGCGGCAGCGCCTCCACCGCGGCCTGGGCCTCGGGAGAGAGCGAGGACGACACGTGCTGGCCCGACCCCTCGGCCTCGTAGGCCTCCAGGCCCGAGATCGAGATGGTGGACGTGGTCTCCGAAGCGCGCTCCGGCGTCAGACCCGGCCGCAGCGGCGCCCCGCAGTTGGAGCAGAAACGGCTCGCGGCGTCGCTGCGGTGACCGCACCTGCCGCAGGTCTGCTCGGCCGACATGGACGGCTCCTCGCGCCGCGGCTGCCCCGCGGAGGCACTGGTGGCATAGGGGTCAGAGGCAAACCCTCCACCCGCACTAGAGGTTGACGGTTCACCGAAACCTATGCGTCCGGAACCAGCGGGGTCAACGGACGACGCGCCGTGCCCGCCCGAATTGTCACCCGGGCCGGCCACCTCGTCGCGGAAGAGCGGCCTGTCGCCCTGCCCTTCCCCTTCCGGCTGCCCCGCGCGGTGCCGCGTCGCACCGCTTTCCTCGTTCTTCTTCTTGCCGAACAACTTCTCAAACAACTTCACGGGCGATTCCCCTTGACCGAAACAGACCCGCCCGTGGGGCAGGACGAACTCTGCATGCACACACCTGCCGACCCGGACATTCTGACAACGTCCGTAACCACCAGACAGTTTCCACCACGCACGGCGACTTCCGTGCGTCGACCCCCCGCAGGCGTCGGCCCGCGTGAGCCTGTCCACGTTCCGCTGCGCATCACGGCGATGACGACCGAGCGTAGTCAGGCTGCTTCGCAGCCCGCAAGGCATCCACAACGATCTTCGCCGACCGTGTGACGGCGACCGTGGCCTGTTCCTTCTCCATCGTCTGCACCACACCTCCCGGGATGTTCAGCGCGGGCTCCAGATCCTGCGGTTTCCCGATGACCTTGAACTCATAGGGCTGTGTGATCTTCTTACCGTCGATCCCGACCCCGCCGCCCTCGTCGGAGAAGTACGAGCCGGCCACGACGCGCACCCCGTTGATCTGGATCGCCTCCGCCCCGGCCGCCCGCAGCTCCTGGAGGGTGTCCAGCAACTGGTCGGACCTCACCTGGCCCTTGGTGTCGGTGATCCGCAACGTGATCCCCGGGCCCTGTGCGGCCACCGTACCGGCCAGGATGCCCAGTTGGCGCTCCTTCTCAACCGTCTGCCGCCGGGCCTCTTCCGCCTGGTTGGAACTGCTCTGCAGTTCCTTGCGCTGATCGTCCAGCCGCTGCTTCTCGTCCTCCAGGCGCTGGGTGCGCCCGTCCAGCTCGTCGAGGATCCGTACGAGGTCCTCCTGCCGGGCGCCGCGCAGCGGGGCGCTGGAGTCGCTGTTGGACCGGACCTGGATCGCGAGGCCGAGGCCCAGGACGAACAGCAGCAGCGCGACGATCAGTTGGGCCCGGCTGAACCTGGGCGGCCACAGCCCGGCTGCCAGGCGCTGGCGGCCGGTCTCCTGCGGCGGCTCCTGTGGCCGCGCCGCCGGAGCGGGCGCGGGCTGCGGCTGCGCCGCCGGCGGCAGCGGCTTCGGCTCCGGCTTCGACGGGCCGGGCACTTCCGGCTCCTCCGGCGGGGTGTTCTCCGTGCTCATCGGCGTCACGCCCGGAAGACGTGCCGGCGGATGGCCGCGGCGTTGGAGAAGATCCGGATGCCGAGGACCACGACCACGCCGGTCGACAGCTGCGAGCCGACGCCCAGCTTGTCGCCGAGGAAGACGATCAGCGCGGCGACGACCACGTTGGACAGGAACGACACCACGAAGACCTTGTCGACGAAGATCCCGTCCAGCATCGCCCGCAGACCGCCGAACACCGCGTCGAGCGCGGCGACCACCGCGATCGGCAGATAAGGCTCCACCACGGCCGGCACCTCGGGCCGGACCAGAAGCCCGACCACCACTCCGGCCAAGAGGCCCAGTACCGCGATCACGACGCACCCTTCTTCGGCTCTGCTGCTGTGGCTGTGCGGACGGTCAGGCTCGACGCCGCGGGCAGCCGTACCTCGTCCATCGGGGTCAGGTTGTAGCGGATCCCGTAGCTCTCCTGGAGGACGTGCAGGTACTGACCGTCCACGGAGTCCTGGAACGCGGGCCCGAGCCGCTTCTTGTCGCCCACCGCGAGGACCTCGTAGGGCGGCACCAGTGGCTTGTTGTCGACCAGTATCGCGTCACCCGCGGCCCTGATCGCCGACAGCGCCGTCAGCCGCTGCCCGTTGATCGAGACTGCCTCCGCACCCGACTGCCAGAGCCCGTTGACGATCCGCTGCATGTCCCGGTCGCGCACCCGGCCGGTGTTCGAGAACCCGGCGCTCTCGCGCGGGCCGCCACCGCCGCCCGACGAGGCGCCCTTGGCATCGTCCACCACCAGTTTTACGCCGGGACCGTGCACCTCGGTTGCACCCGCCAGCAGTTCCACCAGCCGGCCACGCTCCCCGACCTGCTGCTTCAGCGCGGCGCGCTGCCGGTCGGCGACCTCGGTCCGCAGGCGCTCGGTGTCGCGCTCCAGCGCGTCCGCGTGCTCGTTGGCCCGCTGCACCCGGTCGATCAGCTCCTGACGCTCCTTGGCCAGGACCGGTGCCGCCACTCGCGCCTGCGCGGCACCGAGCGTGACCACCATCGCCGCGAGAACCAGACCCGCGGCGAGCCCCAGTTTGGCCTTGAGCGTCCGGGGCAGCCCCGCCGTACCGTCCGCCTCACGCCGGGCCGAGGCTTCCGCATAGCCCTCGTCGAGGCTGTGGTCCATCACGTGGGTCAGCAGCGACATGGACGCGTCGGGGCGCGCGGGCGGTGTGGCCGAACTCCGGTTGTTGGGCGGCTGCGACATGCCGCACATCGTTGCATGTCGCCGCCGCCAACACCCAATGCGCCCGTCCGGCGGGCCGGGCCGGGTCACTCCCCGCACCCGGGCCGCCGGAACCGGTCAGTGCTGTCCGGCGCCGTCCACGACCGCGCCCCACTCGTCGAGCAGCGCCTGCGCGGAGGCGTCGTCGGGGCCTTCGGCCCACAGGTGGGTGACCGCCTCCGCCGGGTCCGGCAGGACCAGCGCCCACCGCCCGTCTGCCTCGACCACGCGCACCCCGTCGGTGGTGTCCACCTGCCGGTCGCCGGCCGCCTCCACGACCCGCCGCATGACGAGGCCCTTCGCCGCCCACGGGGTGGGCACGTCCCGCTTGAGCACGTGGGCGCGCGGGATGCGGGCGTCGATCTGGCTCAGGGTGAGCTGCGTCCGCGCCACCAGCCCGATCAGCTGCACGAAGGCCGCCGACCCGTCGAAGACGCTGCTGAACTCCGGGACGATGAACCCGCCCCGGCCGTCCCCGCCGAAGATCGTGGTCTCCTCGCGGCCCACCCGAGTCAGGTCGTCGGGCGAGGTCGTCGTCCACTCCACCTGGGTCCCGTGGTACGCCGCCACCTGCTCGGCGACCCGCGTCGTGGTCACCGGCAGGGCCACCTTGCCGCTGCGCTTCTCGGCGGCGACCAGGTCGAGGAGGACGAGCAGCGCCCGGTCGTCCTCGATGATCCGGCCGCGCTCGTCCACCAGGGAGATCCGCTCTCCCACCGGGTCGAACCGCACGCCGAACGCCGCCCGCGCCGACGCCACGATCTCCCCGAGCCGCACCAGCCCGGCCCGCCGCGACTCCCGGGTCTCGGTCGGCCGGGACTCGTCGAGACCGGGGTTGATCGTCAGCGCGTCGACGCCGAGCCGGCCGAGGAGGCTCGGCAGCACGAGGCCGGCGCTGCCGTTCGAGGCGTCCACGACCACCTTGAGCCCGGCATCGGCGATCCCGGTGGTGTCCACCCGCCGGAGCAGCGAGCCCGTGTACGAGTCGAACACGCTCGACGGGAACTGCAGGTCGCCGATCTCCCCGGGGAAGGCGCGCCGGTACTCCTGGCGTGCGTACACCCGGTCCAGCTTGCGCTGCTGCGCCTGCGAGAGGTCGGCTCCGCGCTCGTCGAGGAACATGATGTCCACCGAGTCGGGCACCCCGGGCGAGGTTCTGATCATGATCCCGCCCGCGGCGCCACGGGCCGTCTGCTGACGGGCCACGGGCAGCGGTACGTTCTCCAGGTCGCGTACGTCGATGGCGCTGGCCTGGAGCGCCGAGATCACCGCGCGCTTGAGCGCACGGGCGCCTCGGGAGTGGTCACGGGCCGTGGTGACGATCGCGCCCTTCTTGAGCATCGTCGCGTAGGCGCCCGCCAGCTTGACGACCAGCTCGGGGGTGATCTCCACGTTGAGGATCCCGGAGACGCCCCGGGCGCCGAACAGGTGCGCCTGGCCGCGGGACTCCCAGATCACCGAGGTGTTGACGAAGGCGCCGGCCTCGATCGTCTTGAACGGGTAGACGCGCACGTTGCCCTGGACAATGGATTCTTCACCCACGAGGCACTCGTCGCCGATGACGGCCCCGTCCTCGATCCGGGCGGCCCGCATGATGTCGGTGTTCTTGCCGATGACGCAGCCGCGCAGGTTGCTGTGGGGGCCGATGTAGACGTTGTCGTGGACGACGGCCTTGTGGAGGAAGGCCCCGCTCTTGACGACGACGTTCGATCCGATGACGGTGTGCTCGCGGAGCTCCACCCCGGCCTCGACCTTGGCGTAGTCCCCGACGTACAGCGGCCCGCGCAGCACGGCGTCGGGGCTGACCTCGGCCCCTTCGGCGATCCAGACCCCGGGCGAGATCTCGAAGCCGTCCATGTCGACCTGGACCTTGCCCTCGAGCACGTCGGCCTGCGCCTTGACGTAGCTCTCGTGGGTGCCCACGTCCTCCCAGTAGCCCTCGGCCACGTAACCGAAGATCGGACGGCCTTCCTTCATCAGCTGCGGGAAGACGTCACCGGACCAGTCGACCGAAACGTCCGGGTCGACGTAGTCGAAGATCTCCGGCTCCATCACGTAGATGCCGGTGTTGATGGTGTCCGAGAACACCTGTCCCCAGGTCGGCTTCTCGAGGAAGCGCTCGACCTTCCCCTCCTCGTCCACGATGGTGATGCCGAATTCCAGCGGGTTCGGCACCCGGGTCAGGCACACCGTGACCAGTGCGCCCTTCTCCTTGTGGAAATTGATGAGGTCGGTGAGGTCGAAGTCGGTCAGCGCGTCGCCGGAGATGACGAGGAACGTGTCGTCCTTCAGGGCCTCCTCGGCGTTCTTCACGCTGCCGGCGGTCCCGAGAGGCTTCTCCTCGTTGGCGTAGGTGAGCTCCATGCCGAGCTCCTCGCCGTCACCGAAGTAGTTCTTGACCAGTGAGGCCAGGAACTGCACCGTGACCACGGTCTCGCTGAGCCCATGGCGCTTGAGCAGCCTGAGCACGTGCTCCATGATCGGCCGGTTGACCACCGGCAGGAGCGGCTTGGGCATGCTTGAGGTCATGGGGCGAAGCCGCGTACCTTCGCCACCGGCCATCACGACGGCCTTCATGTCGGAAGAGTCCTCCTAGAGAGATGACGGTCCAGCCGACCTCACCCGTCCGGGACGGATACTCCGCAACTCCTCCGCGTCAGTACCGGCGCCGAGCGCGCTCAATCGGCCGTGGCAGCCCTGACCAGGCGGCGGACTTGCACCACGTAAAGGATTCCTGCCCACCAATAGAGCGTTGTACCCCATCCCGCGAACGCCCATCCGAAAACGGACGCCATCCAGGCCAACCAGCCGTCCCCGTCACTGAGCAACAGGAGGGGGAAGGCGTACATGAGGTTGAAGGTCGCGGCCTTGCCGAGGAAGTTGACCTGCGGGGGCGGATAGCCGTGCCGGCGCAGGATCCACACCATGACCAGCAGCATTGCCTCACGGGCGAGGAGGGCCGCGGTGAGCCACAGCGGGAGAATCTCCCGCCAGGTGAGGCCGAAGAGCGTGGTCAGGACGTAGAGGCGGTCCGCGGCAGGGTCCAGAAGGCGGCCCAGTTTGCTGATCTGATTCCAGCGGCGCGCGAGTTTTCCGTCGAGGTAGTCACTGATCCCGCTGAGCATCAGGACGGCCAGCGCCCACCCGTCGTAGCCCTCCAGGATGAGCCAGAGGAACAGCGGTACGCCGACGAGACGAGCCATGCTCAGGATGTTCGGAATGGTGAAAATTCGGTCGGTCTGAACCCGAGTCTCCTGGACCTCCACCCGGGGGCCTCCACTGTGACGCTAGAAATGGTCGAATCGATGCCCCCTGACCCTACAGGCTGCACCCACGGGAGTCCCCGATGGGGCAGGCAGCCGGGGCCGCCGGCCATCGGCTACCGGGCCCTGAACGCAGAAAAGCCCCGCACCATAAGGTGCGGGGCTTTCCCACAAAGGTTGTTCGGCGGCGTCCTACTCTCCCACAGGGTCCCCCCTGCAGTACCATCGGCGCTGAAAGGCTTAGCTTCCGGGTTCGGAATGTAACCGGGCGTTTCCCTAACGCTATGACCACCGAAACACTATGAAGTTGAACTCAAGCCGGCAAGGCGAGTTCGTTACTTCAGAACTAACACAGTGGACGCGAGCAACTGAGGACAAGCCCTCGGCCTATTAGTACCAGTCAGCTCCACCCGTTACCGGGCTTCCACATCTGGCCTATCAACCCAGTCGTCTACTGGGAGCCTTACCCTCTCAAGGAGGTGGGAATACTCATCTTGAAGCAGGCTTCCCGCTTAGATGCTTTCAGCGGTTATCCTTTCCGAACGTAGCCAACCAGCCATGCCCTTGGCAGGACAACTGGCACACCAGAGGTTCGTCCGTCCCGGTCCTCTCGTACTAGGGACAGCCCTTCTCAATATTCCTACGCGCACAGCGGATAGGGACCGAACTGTCTCACGACGTTCTAAACCCAGCTCGCGTACCGCTTTAATGGGCGAACAGCCCAACCCTTGGGACCGACTCCAGCCCCAGGATGCGACGAGCCGACATCGAGGTGCCAAACCATCCCGTCGATATGGACTCTTGGGGAAGATCAGCCTGTTATCCCCGGGGTACCTTTTATCCGTTGAGCGACGGCGCTTCCACAAGCCACCGCCGGATCACTAGTCCCGACTTTCGTCCCTGCTCGACCCGTCGGTCTCACAGTCAAGCTCCCTTGTGCACTTACACTCAACACCTGATTGCCAACCAGGCTGAGGGAACCTTTGGGCGCCTCCGTTACCCTTTGGGAGGCAACCGCCCCAGTTAAACTACCCATCAGACACTGTCCCTGATCCGGATCACGGACCGAGGTTAGACATCCAGCACGACCAGAGTGGTATTTCAACGGCGACTCCACAACCACTGGCGTGGCTGCTTCAAAGTCTCCCACCTATCCTACACAAGCCGAACCGAACACCAATATCAAACTGTAGTAAAGGTCCCGGGGTCTTTCCGTCCTGCTGCGCGAAACGAGCATCTTTACTCGTAGTGCAATTTCACCGGGCCTATGGTTGAGACAGTCGAGAAGTCGTTACGCCATTCGTGCAGGTCGGAACTTACCCGACAAGGAATTTCGCTACCTTAGGATGGTTATAGTTACCACCGCCGTTTACTGGCGCTTAAGTTCTCAGCTTCGCAACCCCGAAAGGTCACTAACCGGTCCCCTTAACGTTCCAGCACCGGGCAGGCGTCAGTCCGTATACATCGCCTTACGGCTTCGCACGGACCTGTGTTTTTAGTAAACAGTCGCTTCTCGCTGGTCTCTGCGGCCACCCCCAGCTCACGGAGCAAGTCCGATCACCAGTGATGGCCCCCCTTCTCCCGAAGTTACGGGGGCATTTTGCCGAGTTCCTTAACCATAGTTCACCCGAACGCCTCGGTATTCTCTACCTGACCACCTGAGTCGGTTTAGGGTACGGGCCGCCATGAAACTCGCTAGAGGCTTTTCTCGACAGCATAGGATCATCCACTTCACCACAATCGGCTCGGCATCAGGTCTCAGCCTTAATGTGTGACGGATTTGCCTACCACACGGCCTACACCCTTACCCCGGGACAACCACCGCCCGGGCTGGACTACCTTCCTGCGTCACCCCATCGCTTACCTACTACCACCTTGGATCGCCGGCTCCACCACTTTCCTTTCCCCGAAGGGTCCGGAACGGCTTCACGGGCTTAGCATTAATGGATTCGATATTGGGCGTTTCAAAGCGGGTACCGGAATATCAACCGGTTGTCCATCGACTACGCCTGTCGGCCTCGCCTTAGGTCCCGACTTACCCTGGGCAGATCAGCTTGACCCAGGAACCCTTAGTCAATCGGCGCACACGTTTCTCACGTGTGTATCGCTACTCATGCCTGCATTCTCACTCGTGAACCGTCCACAACTAGCTTCCGCTGCTGCTTCACCCGGCACACGACGCTCCCCTACCCATCACAGCGGGCGTTGGCCCTATTGCTGCAATGACACGACTTCGGCGGTACGCTTGAGCCCCGCTACATTGTCGGCGCGGAATCACTTGACCAGTGAGCTATTACGCACTCTTTCAAGGGTGGCTGCTTCTAAGCCAACCTCCTGGTTGTCTCTGCGACTCCACATCCTTTCCCACTTAGCGTACGCTTAGGGGCCTTAGTCGATGCTCTGGGCTGTTTCCCTCTCGACCATGGAGCTTATCCCCCACAGTCTCACTGCCGTGCTCTCACTTACCGGCATTCGGAGTTTGGCTAAGGTCAGTAACCCGGTAGGGCCCATCGCCTATCCAGTGCTCTACCTCCGGCAAGAAACACACGACGCTGCACCTAAATGCATTTCGGGGAGAACCAGCTATCACGGAGTTTGATTGGCCTTTCACCCCTAACCACAGGTCATCCCCCAGGTTTTCAACCCTGGTGGGTTCGGTCCTCCACGAAGTCTTACCTCCGCTTCAACCTGCCCATGGCTAGATCACTCCGCTTCGGGTCTAGAGCGTGCAACTCAATCGCCCTATTCGGACTCGCTTTCGCTACGGCTTCCCCACACGGGTTAACCTCGCTACACACCGCTAACTCGCAGGCTCATTCTTCAAAAGGCACGCAGTCACGAGATACAGCAAGCTGCATCCGACGCTCCCACGGCTTGTAGGCACACGGTTTCAGGTACTATTTCACTCCGCTCCCGCGGTACTTTTCACCATTCCCTCACGGTACTATCCGCTATCGGTCACCAGGGAATATTTAGGCTTAGCGGGTGGTCCCGCCAGATTCACACGGGATTTCTCGGGCCCCGTGCTACTTGGGAGATGAGCAAGCAAGCCGTACAGATTTCAGCTACGGGGGTCTTACCCTCTACGCCGGACCTTTCGCATGTCCT
>NZ_CP108161.1:5717500-6225000 GCF_045160885.1 Streptomyces sp. NBC_00158 | reverse complement strand
ATTTCCTCTGCGCTTTCGAGGTTCTGCGCTTTCGCGCTTTCCCTTTCCGGCGGTTCCGACTCTATCAGTGCTTTTCCTTCCCTCCGACCACTCTCCGTTTAGCCACAAGGGCATACGGAAAACGATCAAGCGGAGATCGGGATGATCACTAATTGAGGAGGAGTCCCGGCCATTGACTGTTCGCGAGATGTTCACGCGGCACGTCCTGGCGGGAGTCACGACAGTACAGCTCCCGTGGGACGCAGGCAAATCGATTCACGCGTATGGTCTAGTCCACCGGTCTAGTCCACTAGTCTCCGTGTCCAAGGGCCGTCCGGATCGGGACCAACATCGGGCGAACCCGTACAAGCAGTGCAATATCCTTCAGACGAGTACGCCGTTCGCGACAGGCAGTGACGGCGACACGAAGAAGCCCCACCCCTGGGAGGCCCCCATGACCAGCGTCACTTCCCCGCTCGCCGGGCAGGCCATCGGACTCGCGGCAGTGCCCGACCCGGTGTTCTCCGGCGCGATGGTGGGACCGGGCACCGCCATTGATCCCGTGCGCGAACCCTCCGCGGCGGTGTCTCCCGTCGACGGTGTGGTCGTTTCCCTGCACCCGCACGCGTACGTGGTCGTCGACGGCGAGGGCCACGGCGTGCTGACCCACCTCGGTATCGACACCGTGCAGCTCAACGGCGAGGGATTCGAGCTGCTCGTGAACAAGGGCGACACCGTGGTCCGCGGCCAGGAGGTCATCCGCTGGGACCCCGCGGCGGTCGAGGCCGCCGGCAAGTCCCCGATCTGCCCCGTCGTGGCGCTGGAGGCGACGGCCGACTCCCTCTCCGGCGTGGTCGACTCCGGTGACGTCAAGCCGGACGACGTCCTCTTCAGCTGGCAGTAGCCCTTCCGCCTGGCCCACAGGCGAGTCGGATGTCCATCACGGCGGCTGGAGCCGCCGCTCAATCGGAGACGGGTGTAATGGAGACAACGCTGCGAGGCGTCGGCGTGAGCCACGGTGTGGCGATCGGCGAGGTTCGGCACATGGGGACGGCCGTGCTCGAGCCCCCGGCGAAGCAGATCGGCGCCGATGAGGCGGAGCGCGAGCAGGGGCGCGCCCGTCAGGCCGTGGAGGCCGTGTCGGCCGACCTGATCGCACGCGGCCAGCTGGCCGGCGGTGAGGCCCAGCACGTGCTGGAGGCCCAGGCGATGATCGCCACGGACCCCGAGCTGATGTCGGACGTCGACCGGCGGATCGTCGTCGGCAGCACCGCCGAGCGCGCCGTCTACGACGCGTTCGCGTCCTACCGCGACCTGCTCGCGGGGGCCGGCGAGTACATGGCCGGCCGGGTGGCCGACCTGGACGACGTGCGGAACCGGATCGTGGCGCGGCTGCTGGGCGTGCCGATGCCGGGCGTGCCGGACAGCGACGAGCCGTACGTGCTGATCGCGCGGGACCTGGCTCCCGCCGACACCGCGCTGCTGGACCCGGCGCTGGTGCTCGGGTTCGTGACCGAGGAGGGCGGGCCGACCAGCCACAGCGCGATCCTCGCGCGGGCGCTGGGCGTGCCGGCGATCGTGGCTCTGCCGGGTGCGGGTGAGATCGCCGAGGGTACGGTCATCGCCGTCGACGGCAGCACCGGTGACCTGTTCGTGGAGCCCACGGCGGAGAAGCGGGCCGAGCTGGAGGCCGCGGCCGCCGAGCGGAAGGCGGCGCTGGCCGCCTCCTCCGGTCCGGGTGCGACCTCCGACGGCCACAAGGTGCCGCTGCTGGCGAACGTCGGCGGGCCGGCGGACGTGCCGGCCGCGGTGGAGGCCGGTGCCGAGGGCGTGGGTCTGTTCCGTACGGAGTTCCTGTTCCTGGACGACAGCAAGAAGGCTCCGTCCGAGGAGAAGCAGATCGAGTCGTACCGCAAGGTGCTGGAGGCGTTCCCCGAGGGGCGTGTCGTCGTGCGGGTGCTGGACGCCGGTGCCGACAAGCCGCTCGACTTCCTGACGCCGGCGGACGAGCCGAACCCGGCGCTGGGCGTGCGCGGTCTGCGGACTCTGCTGGACCACCCGGAGGTGCTGCGCACGCAGCTGACCGCGCTGGCCAAGGCGGCCGAGGGTCTGCCGGTCTACCTGGAGGTCATGGCCCCGATGGTGGCCGACCGCCGGGACGCGAAGGCGTTCGCGGACGCGTGCCGCGAGGCCGGTCTGGTGGCGAAGTTCGGTGCGATGGTGGAGATCCCCTCCGCCGCGCTGCGGGCGCGTTCGATCCTGCAGGAGGTGGAGTTCCTGTCGCTGGGTACGAACGACCTCGCGCAGTACGCCTTCGCCGCCGACCGGCAGGTGGGTGCGGTGTCGCGGCTCCAGGACCCGTGGCAGCCGGCGCTGCTCGACCTGATCGCGATGTCGGCCGATGCCGCCAAGGCCGAGGGCAAGAGCTGCGGTGTCTGTGGTGAGGCCGCTTCGGATCCGCTGCTGGCCTGTGTGCTGACGGGTCTGGGTGTCACCTCCCTGTCGATGGGTGCCGCGTCGATCCCGTACGTGCGGGCGACGCTCGCCAAGTACACCCTCGCGCAGTGCGAGCGTGCGGCCGCGGCCGCGCGCGCCGCGGACAGCGCCGAGGAGGCGCGGGTGGCCGCGCAGGCGGTGCTGTCCGGCGAGTAGCGGGCGGCGGCAGCGCGCGTTGTCGGTTCCGAGGGGCCTTCGCCGGTGGCGGGGGCCCCTCGGGCGTTTCCGGTGCGTCGGGTCCGGGCGGCGGGCTACTCGTGGTGCGGGCCGGGGACGTCGACCTCGTAGCCGGGGCAGTATTCGACGCCGGGTTCCGGGGCGACGGGCTCGCCGGTGTCGGCGTCCGTGCAGTAGGCGTCGAACACGGCGGCGGCGGTGAGGGCGACGAGGCGGCCGCGGTCCAGGCGCCAGCCGTGGACCCGGTCGCGGAAGCCTTCGGTGGTGCTGCGCAGGACCAGTCCCCCGGAGCCGCCGAGGGCGAGGCCGGCGGCCAGGACGGTCACGAAGTCGAGGCCTTCGCGGCCCTGGACGCGGGGCCGGGTGCCCGGTCCGGCGGCCGCTTCGGCGTGCAGGACGGCGATGAGCTGTTCCTGCTCGGCGGGGACGCTGCACACCAGGTGGTGGTGGCCGGGTCCGGCGCCGGCGACGAGGCGTTCGAGCATGTCGGCGGCTCGTTCGAAGGAGGCCTTGCCGATGTCCTCGCCGCAGTCCGCGCAGGTGCCGACGTCGGCGAGGAGTTCGGTGGCGTACTCCCAGGTGGACTGGCGGACGGCTTCGTCGACGAGGAGCGGTACGAGTTCCTCGACGGGCTGGCCCGCGTAGGGCAGTGTCGGGCCGCCGGCGAGTGCGGCGGTGAATCGGGTGCGGGTGTGGGCGCTGTCCGGGTCGAGGCCGTGTTCCTCGCAGTAGCCGGCGTATTCCTCCGGGTCGAAGAGGGCGACGGTGGTGTGGATGCCCTGGGCGGCGAGGGAGCGCAGCAGGGCGTCGATCCGGCGGAGGTAGTCGGCGTACTCGTCGTGCTGGTCGAACGCGAAGGTGCGGTAGTCCCGCATGGCCGCGAAGTCCCCGGGGTCGGTGATGAGGCCGACGGTGCTGGGGACCTCGCGGCGCAGCGAGGCGGTCGCGGATGCGGTCGCGGTCGTGGTGGTGCGTGGTGTGTCGGGCGTGGCGTTCATGGTTCCCCCTGAGCGTGCGATCACTTGCTCACTCACGGTAACCACTGCCACTGACAGTCACCCCCGGGTGCGGCCGAGCTCCTCGTAGAAGGCGAGCAGTTCCGGGTTGTCGACGGAGCCGGGGTTGACCGCCTTGGCCATCGGGGTGCCCTGGAGGAGGCGCTTGACCGGGACCTCGATCCGCTTGCCGGTCAGGGTGTGCGGGACGGCCGGGATCTCGATGACCTCGTCGGGGACGTGGCGCGGGGAGAGCTGCTCGCGGATGGCCGAGGCGATCTTCTTGCGCAGGGCCTCGTCGAGGACGGCTCCGGGGGCGAGGTGGACGAAGAGCGGCATCCAGTAGCCGCCGTTCGGCTCCTCCAGGCCGATGACCAGGGATTCCTTGATCTCGGGGAGGCGTTCGACGACCTCGTAGATGTCGGCTGAGCCCATCCGGACGCCCTGCCGGTTGAGGGTGGAGTCGGAGCGGCCGTGGATGACGACGGAGCCGTGGTCGGTGATCGTGATCCAGTCCCCGTGGCGCCAGACGCCGGGGAACATCTCGAAGTAGCTGTCGCGGTAGCGGCTGCCGTCGGGGTCGTTCCAGAAGTGGATCGGCATGGAGGGCATGGGGGCGGTGACGACGAGTTCGCCGACCTCGCCGGTGAGGGGCTTGCCGGCCGGGTCCCAGGACTGGAGGTCCGTGCCGAGGCAGGCGGCCTGGAGTTCGCCGATGTGGACGGGGAGGGTGGGGACGGCTCCGGCGAAGCAGCTGCACACGTCGGTGCCGCCGCTGACGGAGGCGATCCAGAGGTCTTCGGCGACCTCCTCGTGGAGCCAGCGGAAGCCGTCGGGCGGCAGCGGGGAGCCGGTGGTGGCGACGCACTTGACGGCGGAGAGGTCGAAGTCGCGGGACGGGTGGACCTCGGCCTTCTTGCAGGCCATGACGTAGGCGGCGGAGGTGCCGTAGAGGGTGGCGCCGGTGCGCTCGGCGATCCGCCACTGGGCGCCGGTGTCGGGGTAGCCGGGGCTGCCGTCGTAGAGGACGACGGTGGTGCCGGTGAGCAGGCCGGAGACGAGGAAGTTCCACATCATCCAGCCGGTGGAGGTGTACCAGAAGAACCGGTCCTCGGGGCCGAGGTCGCAGTGCAGTCCGAGCTGCTTGAGGTGTTCGAGGAGGATGCCGCCCTGCGACTGGACGATTGCCTTGGGCGCGCCCGTGGTGCCGGAGGAGTAGAGGATCCACAGCGGGTGGTCGAAGGGGACCGGCTCGAAGACCGGCTCCTGCGTGCCGGAGGTCAGGTCGGCCCAGGCACGGGTGCCCTCGGGGGCCTCGGTGCCGAGGAGCGGGATGTGGACGACGGCCCGCAGGGTGGGGAGTCCGGCGCGCAGCTCGGCGACGGTCTCGCGGCGGTCGTGCTCCTTGCCGCCGTAGCGGTAGCCGTCGACGGTGAACAGGACGACCGGTTCGACCTGCTCGAAGCGGTCGAGGACGCTGCGGGCGCCGAAGTCGGGGGCGCAGGAGGTCCAGACCCCGCCGACGGCGGCGGTGGCGAGGAAGGCCACGACCGCTTCGGGGATGTTGGGGAGGTAGCCGCTGACCCGGTCGCCGGGGCGGACGCCGAGGGCGCGCAGCTCGGCGGCGAGCGAGCCGACCTGGCGGCGGAGCCCGGCCCAGGTGAGGGGGGTGGGCTCGTGGGTCTCGTCGACGTGGAGCAGTGCGGGGTCGCCGGCGCGGGCGGGGTCCTCGGCGGCGCGCAGTGCGTGCTCCGCGTAGTTGAGGGCGGAGCCCGTGAACCAGCGCGCTCCGGGCATGGAGCGGTCGGCGAGGACCTCTTCGTAGGGGGTGGTGAAGCGGACCTCGAACCATTCGGCGACGGCCTGCCAGAAGGTGTCGAGCTCGTCGACGGACCAGCGCTGGAGGGCCGGGTAGCCGCCGTCGGCGGGGGCGCCGAAGCGTTCGGCCGCCCAGGCCTGGAAGCGGGTGACCTGGGCCCCGGCGATCCTGTCGGGGCTCGGGGACCAGAGGGGTTCCGGCTGGGTGGCAGAGGTCATGGGTCGGCTCCCGGTCAAGTCTGGCTCTCGCGCTTCGTGTGCGTACGGCGCCGTCGCGGCGTCGGTGTGCGCGCGGCGGCTCACAGGGACCATGCCATGTGATCGACATCCGCACCAGAGCTGTCCTGGGCCGTGCGGGTTGATCGTTTTCCGGGTGAACGGCAGCTGAACGCCGCCCGCGCGGCGGGGGGCCGGTGGCAGGGTGGCCGGCATGGACGGTCGTGATCTGGTGCGTGCGGTGAAGGAGATCGGTACGGCGCGGGGGCGGCGGGCCTGGCGCTCGGCGTGGCGCCACCGGCGTGCGGACGCCGAGGGGCTGCCGCGACGGGGCGCGGTGCGGGCGCGGGTGCCGGGGCTGCTGGAGGGTACGGAGGCCCGGCCGGGGGGTGGTGTGCTGCGGTTCGCGCGCAGTGAGCTGCTGGTACGGGTGACCGTGGGCGGTGCGGTGTTCTGGGGCTGGGACGGGGCGGAGCCGGTGCCCTCGTACGCGGTGGTGGGCAGTGGCCCCGCGCCGGATCCGCGGGCGGTGCTGGAGCCGGACACCGGGGGTGGCTGGCGGGTGGTGTCGGAGCGGGTGACGGTGGCGGTGTCCCGGCACGGGGCGGTGGAGGTGCGGACTCCGGGCGGGGCGGTGCTGCGCAGGGAGCTGCCGCCGCGCTGGTGGGACCCGGTCGGCGGCGAAGGGGGCGAAGGGCGCGAAGGAGGTGACGAGTCCGGTGGCGCGGGTCCCCTGGCGGCCGGGGAGGGGTCGCGGTGGCTCCAGCGGTCGGAGGTGGCGGCGGACGCGCGGTTCTTCGGGCTGGGCGGGCGGGCGCGGGGGCCGCGGCTGCGGGACGGGGAGTACCGGCTGTGGAACACCGATCCCAAGGGCGGCTTCGGGCCGGACACGGACCCGCTGTACATCACGATGCCGGTGCAGGTGGTGGTGGCGGACGCGGGGACGCACCTGGCCTTCTACGACAACCCCTGGGAGGGGCGGGTCGTGCTGCGCGAGGGCGAGGAGGGGGCCGGTTCGGGGGCGGACCGGCCGGGGACGAGCGAGCTGCGACTGGAGGGCGGGCCGCCGAGGTGCTGGGTGCTGTTGGGAACGCCGGCCCGGGTGATGCAGGGGTGGTCGGGGCTGACGGGGGCGGCGGCGGTGCCGCCGGAGTGGGCGCTGGGGTACCAGCACGCGCGGTGGGGTTTCGGGAGCGAGGCCGAGGTGCGGCGGGTGGTGGCCGGGTACGAGGAGCGGGGGCTGCCGCTGTCGGCCGTGCACCTGGACATCGACCACTACGACGGGCACCGGGTGTTCACCGTGGACCGGGAGGCGTTCCCCGATCTGCCGGGCCTGGCCCGGGAGGTGGGGGCGCGCGGGGTGCGGCTGGTGTCGATCGTGGATCCGGCGGTGAAGGCGGGTGACGCGGTGCACGCCTCGGGCCGGGCGGTGGGGGCGCGGGGGGCGTTCGTGCGGGACGCGCGGGGGCGTGAGGTGCGCGGGGAGGTCTGGCCTGGCGAGTGCGCCTACCCGGACTTCACGGATCCGGCGGCGCGCGAGTGGTGGGGCGGGCTGTACGAGGAGCGGCTGGCGCAGGGGTTCGCGGGGTTCTGGCACGACATGAACGAGCCGGTGTCCTTCGCCCCCTGGGGTGACGCGACGCTCCCCCGGTCGTCGCGGCACTCGCTGGAGGGCGCGGGCGGGGACCACCGGGCCGGGCACAACGTGTACGCGCTCGGGATGGCGCGGGCCGGCTGGGAGGGCCTGGTCCGGCTGCGGCCGGCCGAGCGGCCGTTCCTGTTCTCCCGGTCGGGGTGGGCGGGGATGCAGCGCTACGGGGGCACGTGGTCCGGGGACGTGGAGAGCAGCTGGGAGGGGCTGCGGGCGTCGCTGGCGCTGGTGCTGGGGCTCGGGCTGTGCGGGGTGCCGTACTCGGGTCCGGACGTGGGGGGTTTCGGGGGGTCGCCGTCGCCGGAGCTGTACCTGCGGTGGTTCCAGCTGGGGGCGTACCTGCCGTTGTTCCGGACGCATTCGGCGATCTGGGCGGGGCGGCGGGAGCCGTGGGAGTTCGGGCCGGAGGTGGCGGAGCGGGCGGCGGCGGTGCTGGCGGAGCGGGAGCGGCTGCGGCCGTACTTCGTGACGCTGGGGCATCTGGCGCGGCGTACGGGGGCTCCGTACGTGCGGCCGGTGTGGTGGGGGGCTCCGGAGGACCGGCGGCTGCGGGACTGTGAGGACGCGTTCCTGCTGGGGGACGCGCTGCTGGTGGCGCCGGTGCTGGAGTGCGGGGCGGACCGGCGTGCGGTGCGGCTGCCCCGGGGGCGCTGGTACGACACGGCGACGGGTGCGGCGTACGAGGGGCCCGGGCAGGTGCTGTTCGAGGCGCCGCCGGGCCGGATGCCGGTGCTGGCGCGGGGCGGGGCGGTGCTGCCGGTGCGGCGGGGGGACGGGTCGGTGGGGCTGGAGGCGTGGGCCCCGGCGCGGGGGCGGACCGGTGGCGGGGTGGTGGTCCGGGACCCGGGGCCGGGGTTCGAGGCTGGCGAGGTGGAGCGGTACACGGTGCGGTGGGCCGGGGACGCGGTGGTGGTCGAGGACGAGGCGGGGGGTGCGGTCAGCGGGGTCGAGGTGCGGGGGCTGGGCGTGTAGGTCCGGTGTAGGGCGGAGGGAGATGCTCCGGTCGGCGGCGGGTGTGCCGCCGGCGTCGGTTGGAGCAGGGAGTCTGTGATGGTGTTAACGAGCCCGGCGCGGGCGTACGCGCCGGACCGGTCGGCACTGGGCCGGCGGGTGCGGGCCGCCGCGCGGCGGTGGGACCGGGTTCCGGGTTCCGAGGTGGTGGGGGCGTGGCAGCCGGTCACGGCGTGGGCCCTGCTGCTGGTGACCGGGGTGGTCCCCGCGGGGAGCCCCGGGGAGCTGGGCGTGGCCGCGGTGTCGCTGGCCGCGGTGGGGTTCCTGCACGGGCTGCTGCTGGTCAAGCCGCTCGCGGCGCTGGGGCGGTGGACCGCCCGGGTGAGCGCGTGGCCGCGGCCGGTCGCGGTGGCGGTGCTGGCCGCCCCGGTGTCGGCGCCGGCGGCCGTGGCGGTGCGGTGGTGGCTGGGTACGCAGGGCGCTCCCGTGCCGGGCTTCGGTGTGGTGTGGGCCGGTTGCGTGGCGGCCGTGGTGCTGCCGATGGTGGTCGGGGCGCTGCTGCGGGGGCGGGCCCGGCCGGTGCCGGCGGGGGCGCTGTGGGCGCGGGGCGCGGTGGTCGCCGGGACGGCGGTGGGGGTGGTGGGGCTGGCGTCGCTGGTGATGGACCTGCCGGTGCCCTAGCCGGGCGGTTTGCGGGGTGGGGGCGGGCCTGGGGGTGGGGTGGGCGGGGCTGCGGGGTGCCGCTGCGCGGGGCCGGTCCCCTACCCGCCCTTCCACCGTTCCTCCCCCAGGTACCGCTGGGAGGTGCCCCCAGGGGCTCCGCCCCAGACCCCGCGCCTCAAACGTCGGCGGGGCTCGATCCGTAGTGGCCCGCGAACCAGTTGGACGTTGCCTGGGTGTGGAGGGGGAAGGCGAGTTCCGTCGGGGTGTGGAGGAGGTGCCAGCCCGTGGTCTCGTCCGTGGGGGCCGGGGGCGGGAGGGACGAGGCCGGGCGGGGCGGGAGGAGGCCGAAGACGAGGAGGTGGCCTCCCGGGGAGCTGAGGACGTCGGCGAGGGCCACTTCGGAGGCGGGGGCTTCGATGCCGGTCTCCTCGCGGAGTTCGCGGACCACGGCCGTGCGCCAGTCCTCGCCGAAGTCCATGAACCCGCCGGGCAGCGCGACGCCCCCGAGGGCCGGTTCGATGGTTCGGGTGATGACCACCAGGCCCGTGCCCGCCTCGTCCTCCACCGGGAGGAGGGCGACGGCCACCGGGAGCGGGTTGCGGTAGGTGACGGCGGCGCACGCGGTGCACGCGCGGGGCCAGTCGGCCGTGTCGAACGGCGCTCCGCAGGTGGAGCAGTGCGAGTCCCTCAGCTGTGCCGGCATGCGGCGATGGTACCGGCCCCTGTCGCGGTGGGGCGGCCCGTGGCAGACTTCTGACGCTTCGTCAGATCACGCTGCCCGGGAGGGGACTTGGAACGCACACGCACGCCCGTGGTGAGCGGGTGGTTCACCGATGCGGGCGCCGGGGGCGGCTTCCGCCTGCTCGGCACCCGGTGCTCCGCCTGCGCCTCCGTGTTCTTCCCGCGCGAGGACGCGTACTGCCGCAACCCGCACTGCCCCGGCGGCGGCGAACTCGCCGAGCTGCCGCTGTCGCCGCGCGGCCGGGTCTGGTCCTACACCGACGGGCGCTACCGCCCGCCCGCCCCCTATCTGTCCGATCCGGACGCGCCCTGGGAGTCGTACACCCTGGTGGCGGTGGAGCTGGAGGCCGAGCGGATGGTCGTGCTCGGGCAGGCCGCCCCCGGGGTGGCGCCGGCCGACCTGGCGGTCGGCATGGAGGTGGAGGTGGTGGAAGGGGTGCTCGGCGAGGACGCCGGGGCCGCCCGGACCACCTGGTGGTTCAGGCCGGTGGAGGGGGCGCGGTGAGCGGGGACGTGGCCGTGCTGGGGGCCGGCATGCACCCGTGGGGCAAGTGGGGCCGGAGTTTCGTCGAGTACGGGCGGGCCGCCGCCCGCGCCGCGCTCGCCGACGCCGGGCTGGAGTGGGCCGACGTGCAGTCCGTGGTCGGCGCCGACACCGTGCGCGGCGGCTACCCGGGCTACGTCGCCGGGGCCACCTTCGCGCGGGCGCTCGGCTGGCAGGGGGCCCGGGTCACCAGTGTGTACGCGGCCTGCGCCTCGGGGGCCCAGGCCATCGGCGCGGCCCGGGCGCAGATCCTCGCCGGGCTGGCGGACGTGGTGCTGGTGGTCGGAGCCGACGCCGCGCCGAAGGGGTTCTTCGCGCCGGCCGGGGGCGAACGGCCGGACGATCCCGACTGGCTGCGGTTCCGGATCCTGGGTGCGACGAACCCCGCCTACTTCGCGCTGTACGCCCGGCGCCGGATGGCCCTGCACGGGGACACCGCCGAGGACTTCGCGCTGGTCAAGGTGAAGAACTCGGCGGCCGGGGCGCACAACCCGTACGCCCGCTACCGCAAGGCGGTCTCCGCCGAGGAGGTGGCGGCCTCGGCGGTGGTGGCCGATCCGCTGCGGCTGCTGGACATCTGCGCGACCTCCGACGGGGGCGCGGCGCTGGTGCTGAGCGGCATGGACTTCGCGCGGGCGCGCGGGGTGGCCGACCCGGTGCGGATCCGGGCGGTGTCGACGGTGACGCCCACGTATCCGCGTACGGTGCTGGACCTGCCGGACATCGCGACCGACTCGGCGGCCGCCGTGGAGCCCGCCGCCGGTTCCTTCCGGGCCTCGATCGCCCGGGCGGCGTACGAGGAGGCCGGGCTGGGGCCGGAGGACCTGTCGCTGGCCGAGGTGTACGACCTGTCCACCGCGCTGGAGCTGGAGTGGTACGAGGACATCGGGCTGTGCGGTGAGGGCGAGGGCGCCAAGCTCGTGCGGGAGGGCGCGACGGCGCTCGGCGGGCGGGTGCCGGTGAACGCGAGCGGGGGGCTGGCCTCCTTCGGGGAGGCGGTGCCGGCTCAGGCCATCGCCCAGGTGTGCGAGCTGACCTGGCAGCTGCGGGGTACGGCCGGGGCGCGCCAGGTTCCGGGGGCGCGGGCCGGGATCACCGCCAACCAGGGGCTCTTCGGGCACGGGTCGGCGGTGGTCGCGGTGCGGTGAGTGCCGCGAACAAGTGCTGCCGTCAGGGTGCTTGACGGTCCCGGGCGGCGGGTTCACACTCGCTCCACGGTCCCGCGGCTACAGGGACCCCGTGACCCCCCATGAGAGCTGCGGCCCGTACCCCAGTCGGCGGGGGTACGGGCCGCCTCCACGCGGGGGCGGGCCCGTGAGGGCGCTCTCAGGAGGTGGCGCTCAGGCTCGCGCGGCGGGCCCGGGCGAGGGACATGGCGTGCTCCACGACCCCGACGAGCACGTCCTTGACGGACTCCCGGTCCCGGGCGTCGCAGAGCAGCACCGGCACCTCGGCGTCGAGGTCGAGCGCGTCGCGGACGGTCACCACCGGGTGGCGGTCGGCCCCGTCGAAGCAGTTGACCGCGACGAGGAAGGGGATGCCGCGCCGTTCGAAGTAGTCGATGGCGGCGAAGCAGTCGGCGAGCCGGCGGGTGTCGGCCAGCACGACGGCGCCGAGGGCGCCCTGTGCCAGCTCGTCCCACAGGAACCAGAAGCGGTCCTGTCCGGGCGTGCCGAAGAGGTACAGCACCAGGTCCTCGCGGAGGGTGATGCGGCCGAAGTCCATGGCCACGGTGGTGGTGCTCTTGCCCTCCACTCCCCCGGTGTCGTCTATGGCGGCGCCCGGTTCGGAGAGCCGTTCCTCGGTCCGCAGCGGGCGTATCTCGCTGACCGCGCTGACCAGGGTGGTCTTGCCCACCCCGAAGCCGCCCGCGACCAGGATCTTCAGGGTCAGCGGCTCGACCGGCGAGACGGCGTGCATCGCACCGGTGCGGCTAGAGCGCCCGAAGGCCATCGATCACCTCACGGAGAATGGATTCATCGGGCAGTTCGGCCGGCGGGACCGGCCTGGTCACGTGGACCAGCTCCTCGTCGACGAGGTCGCCGATCAGGACCCGGACGACGCCGATGGCGAGGTCCAGTTCCGCGGCGAGTTCCGCGACCGACTGGGGGCGTTCCCGGCACAGCCCGAGGATGTGGGCGTGTTCCGGGGAGAGGGTCAGGTCCCAGACCGGATCGTCGGCCGCCGCCTCGGCGACGACGAGCGCGATCAGGTCGAGACGGTGCTGGGCGGCGTGGCTGGTCCGGCCGCGGGTCATGGCGTACGGGCGTACGACGGGGCCCGCGTCGGCGTCGAACCAGTGCGGGTGGCCGGTCTCGGGCGTCGGACGGTCGGTCGGGGGGTGGTCCTGGCCTGGATCGCTCATGCCGTCCGTCTCACCCTCCGGCTGGCTGCCCGGAGCGCGGGGCGGTCGCCAGGTGGTCGCCTACGCGCTTGACCATGAGCGTCATCTCGTACGCGACCTGGCCGACGTCGGAGTCGGAGTCGGAGAGAACGGCCAGGCAGCTGCCGTCGCCCGCGGCCATGACGAAGAGGAAGGCCTCGTCGAGCTCGACCACCGTCTGCCGGACCCGCCCGGAGTCGAAGTGCCGGCCGACGCCCTTGGCGAGGCTGTGGAAGCCGGAGGCCACGGCGGCCAGGTGCTCGCTGTCCTCGCGGGTCAGGTCCTTGGAGCTGCCCGTGGGCAGGCCGTCGCCGGAGAGGACGACCGCCTTGCGGATGCTGCCGACCTTGTCGACGAGTTCGTCGAGGAGCCAGTTGAGCGGGCCGGAGCCGCGGCCCCTGGTGTCGTTTCCGGTCTGCGGTGCGGTCATCGACCGTCCCCTTCGTTCTCGTGCGCGGGACCGGCGCCGGAGCGGCCGGCCTCGGTCTCGGACTGCTGCTGTGCGTGCTGGTCGCGTCCCGCCGTCCAGCCTCGCTGGAGGGCGGACATGCGCGTGCGTACGTCCTCCGCGTCCCGGTCGGTCACCGGGTCCTCGGGGGACTGCGCCGCGGCGGGAGCCGGGGCGTTCTTGAGCTGGGGTGCGAGGTTGGCCTGGCGCACCCGCCGGGGCAGGCCGCCGGGGCCGGGCGCCGGCGCGGGCTCTTCGGAGCCCGTACGCGGCTGCGCGGGAGCCGCCTTCACGGCGGCCGGGCGGGGCTCCACCCGGCGGCCGTGCTCGGCGACCAGGGTGGGCGTGGGGCGCCGCCGGGGCAGCGGGACGGGGCCGTCGGGGTGCGCGGGCTCGGTGCGGGAGCGCTCCGAGCGGACCGGGCCGGTGGGGGCCAGGGGCTCCCGCCCGCGCTCGCGGTCGCGCTTCCAGGGGCCGCGCTCCGCGTGGCCGGCGCCGTGCAGGTGGCCGCCGAGGGGCCGGTCCGCGGAGCCGGTGCCGGTGGTGCCGGTGCCGAGGAGGGTGCTGCGCGGGATGCCGCCGGGCGGGGTCTCGTCGTCCAGGGTGGCCATGGGCGGGCGGCCGCCGACCCCGGTGAGGCCGGCTATGCCGGCGGCGACCTCGTCGAGGCCGGCGGCGTCGTCGAGGCCGTCCAGCCCGAGGAGGCCGAGGGGGCCCTCCAGTTCGACCGGGCCGTTCAGCACGCCGGCGGGCAGCGGGCGGGCCGACGGGGCGCGGTCGATGGCGGTGGGGCCGGGCCGTGCGGAGCTCTTGGCGCCCGCGCCGGTCCTGACCCCCCTGACGCCCTTGACGGCGTCGAGGCGGATGCCGGTGCCGTTGGTGTCGGGGGCCTCGGTGAGGAGGTCGGCGGGGAGGAAGACCACGGCGGTGGTGCCGCCGTAGGGGCTGGGCTGGAGGACGACCTTGACGTTGTGGCGGCGCGCGAGGCGGCTGACCACGAAGAGGCCCAGGCGGTCGGTGTCGGAGAGTTCGAACTCGGGGGTCTCGGCGAGCCGGAGGTTGGCGTCGAGCAGCGCCTCCGGGTTCATGCCGAGGCCGCGGTCGTGGATCTCCAGGGTGAAGCCGTTGGCGACGCGTTCGCCGTGGACCTGGACGGCTGTGTGCGGGGGCGAGAACACCGTGGCGTTCTCCAGCAGTTCGGCGACGAGGTGGGTGACGTCGGCGACGGCCGGGCCCTCGATGCCGATGCGGGGCAGGCGCCGCACCTCGATGCGCTCGTAGTCCTCGACCTCGGCGACGGCGGCCCGTACGACGTCCATCAGCTGGACGGGCTTGCGCCACTGGCGGGAGGGCGCGGCGCCGGAGAGGATCACCAGGCCTTCGGCGTGGCGGCGCATGCGGGTGGTCATGTGGTCGAGGCGGAACAGGTCGGCGAGTTCCTCGGTGTCCTCGGTGCGCCGCTCCATGGTGTCGAGCAGGGTCAGCTGGCGGTGCAGCAGCACCTGGTTGCGGCGGGCGAGGTTCACGAACACCTCGGACACGCCGCGGCGCAGCTCGGCCTGCTTGACGGCGGCTTCGACGGCGGCGCGCTGGAGGCTGTTGAGGGCCAGGCCGACCTGACCGACCTCGTCCTTCTCGAACTCCAGGCGGGGCGCCTCGGTCTCGACGTCGACGGTCTCGCCGGCGGCGAGGCGGCGCATCACGCTGGGCAGCCGGACGCCGGAGGCCTCGTGGGCCTCCTTGCGGAGCCGGGAGAGGTCGCGGATGAGGTCGCGGCCGATGCGGACGGACATCACGAGGGAGAGGACGAGGGCGAGGAAGCCGAGGACTCCGGCCACGGCGGCCTGGACGACGACGCCGACGGCGACGGGCTCCACGCGCTTCTGGTAGCGGTCGCCGGCTGCGGTGCCCATGGTGGCGAGGTCGCCGAGGACCTTGCCCGCGGCCTCGTTCCACTGGGCGGCGGTGACGCGCGGGTTCTTGCCGGCGCCGCCGGTGATGAACCGTTCCTCCGCGTCGCGCAGCGCCTTGGTCTGCGGGCCGTTCCAGTACTGCTCGAAGAGCTTGCGGTCGTCGGGCGGCAGGATCGCGAGGTTGAACTCGTACAGCAGGCCGCGGTTGGCGGCGAAGTCGGAGACGCGGCGCAGGTCGCCGGCGGGGACGTTGCCGGCGGCGAGGGCGGAGGCGACGACCGCGTCCTCGCGGGAGAGGGTCTCGCGGGCGCGGGTGATGCCGACGAGGGCGCGGCCCTGCTTGTCCATCTCGACGTTCTCCAGGGCGTGGAGATTCATCAGGAACTCGTAGCAGGGGTCGACCAGCCGGCTGTAGAGCTCCAGGGCCTGGCCGGGGCTGACGCCGCCCTGGTCGACGGAGCGGCGCAGCGCGGTGATGCCGTGGAGCGCCTCGATGATCGACCTCAGGCGCTGGCGGGTCTGGGGGCTGAGCTCGTCGGAGACCTCGGGGTCGAGGGCGTTGGCGGTGATGGAGCGGACCATGGTGTCGGTCGCGGTGCGGCTCTTGGTGAGTTCCGCGGTGGCGGCCACCTCGCGGGGGTCGCCGAGGACGACCAGGGTCTGGCGGCGCTCCTTCTGGACGACGCGGACGACGTCCTCCATCGGGTAGCCGACCTTCTTGATGACGTACGCGACGTCGAGCAGCTGCACCGCCTCACGGCCGGTGATGACCGTGGAGAAGCCCCAGAGGGCTGTCAGGGAGACGAGCGGCACCAGGAGCAACGCCACGATCTTCCGGCGGATGGACTTCCCGCGAAAGCGCATGGCCTCCCCAGCCTCCCCCAGCTCAACCCCGTTGTCAGAGGTCGGTGTTCCGTCATTTAAACGGCGTGAGCCTACTACTGCCACGGAGCGGCTTCGCAGGCGTGTCCGGACGTTTTCGGCCTGACACCCGGACGAAGATCACCAGTTGTCCGATGTTTCCGGTCAAGTCCGGCCCGATATGTGGCAGATGACACTTGGTGCGGCGTCGGTTCCATTGTCCGGATGGATGGCTGGAATTCTGCCTTCCGGGTCCGCTATACGGAACTTCGAGGGGGGTTCCGATCGTCTGACAGAGAGGGCGGGAGCGGGGCGGGGAGAAGCGGCGGGGAGTGGGCGGACGATGAGGATGTACGAAGAGGACGGTACGGCGGCCGAGGCTCCGGGGCGGGGCCTGTGGGTGGAGGAGCCTGCCCGGCGGCGGCGGATGCCCGATCCGGTGCGGTCGTCGGCGGTGCGGGCGGTGCTGATCGTGGCCGTGACGCTGACACAGGCCACGATCACCTTCTTCCTCGCGCTGACCAGGTCCTGGCTGGCCTTCCCGATGGTGCTGATCGGGATAGCGGCGATCATCGTCGCCACCTGGTCGGTGCTCGACGTGTGGATCACCCGGCAGATGTGGAACCAGCGCTACGGCGTCATGTCGGAGCCGAGCAGCGCCGCCCGCGAGCCCTGGAGGGGCCGCATACCGGCCCGGGAGGGCCGCCTGGCGGCCGCTCCCCTCGCCGGGGGCGCACCGGTCCACCAGCGCTCCGGGCGCCGCTGACCGGCCGGGAGCGGCCGCGGGCCGGCCACCGCCCGGGAGCGGTGACCGGCCGGGGGCTGTGACCGGCCGGGCGGAGCCGGGCGCCGGCCGCGGCCGGGGGCGTCAGGCCTGTGCGGCGGCCGCCCGGCGGAACATGCGGGTCGCGGTGATCTCTCCGTGGATCGTCTCGCCCTCCGGGGACTGCTGGGGCAGGCCCGGACGGAGGTGCTCCTCGACGCTGATGTACTTCAGGCCCGCCCGCAGGTCGGCATCGTTGCGCAGCCGGATGACCAGCGGGAACTCGGCGAGGGCCGTGGTGTCGAAGAGGCCCGTGGTGTACAGCAGCTGGACGCCGAGGGCGTCCGAGACCGCCCGCTGGAGCTCCAGCAGGTACGTGGCGTTGGCACGGCCGATCGGGTTGTCGAGGAAGAGCGTGCCCGCGTGCCGGTGCTTGTCGCGGCCGCGGTCGTTGCTGCGCAGCGCGGCCATCGTGCAGTAGAGGGCGATGGCGGCGGTGAGCAGCTGGCCGCCGGAGAAGACGTCGCCCATCTGGCCGACGGGGACCCGCTCGGCGCGCAGCACGGCGTCGGGCTTGAGGATCTCGACGGCGATGCCCTTGGGCTCCAGGGCCGCCTGGACGCCGCGCAGGAGCAGGGACATGCCGTCGCGGCGGCCCTCGCCGAAGGCGGCGTTCCTCTTCACGGCCGTGCGGGTGGCCTCGTCGATGACCTCGCCGAGCCGCTCGGTGAGGGTGGCCTGGTCGGGCTCCTCGAAGCGGATCCGCAGGAACTCCTGGCCCGACCACTCGCCGAGGCCCTCGGGCAGCTGGGAGAGGCGCTGGGCGGAGCGGAGCGTGGCCAGGGCGGATTCCACCAGGCCGCGCAGCCGGTCCACGATGCTGTCGCGGTTGCGCTCCAGCTGCGCGAGCTCGTCGGTGAGCACGCGCAGCCGCGGGGCGAAGGCGGCGGCCCAGGCGGCGGCGTGCTCGGGCAGGGCGGAGGCGGGCAGTTCGCGGATCTGCTGGCGCGCGGGGGTGCGTACCTGCTCGTAGCGGTTGGCGTTGGCGTGCCGGACCAGGACGTCGCTCGCCTCGCGCACCGCGGCCTCGGCGGCGGAGAGGTCGGCGGCGCAGCCGCGCAGCGAGCGGCGGGCCTCGGCGGCGGACTGCCGGGCCTCCTCCAGGGTGCCGGGGTGGGCGACCGGCTCCTGCTCGTCCTCCGGGTGGGTGTGGTCGCGCAGCAGGTCGCGCAGGAGGGCGGCGGTCTCGTCGAAGCCTCCGGCGCCGTCCTCGGCGGCGCGGTGCGCGCGCAGCAGGTCGGCGTGGGCGGCCCGGGCGGCCTCCACGGCGGCGGAGTGCGCGGCGAGCTGGGCGGTGGCGGTGCGCAGCAGGCCCTGGGCCTGCTCGACGTCGGCCGGGATCAGCTCCTCGGGCAGCTCGGTGTGCGCCTCGCCCTCGGCGGGGGCGTGCCGTTCGGCCTCGCCCCGCAGCCGGCCGAGCTGCTCGCTCGCGGTGGAGGCGCGGGACTCCAGCATCTGGACGAGGGCCTCGGCGCGGGCGGCAGCGGCCTGCCGGGAGGGGCCGTCGGCCCCGTCGGTGCCTTCGAGGAGCTGGGCGGCGCGGGTGCGGACCTTGTTGGTGAGCCGGTCGAGTTCGGCGAGGGCGGCGCTCTCGTCGCCCTCGGCGCGGGCCTGTTCGGCGCGCAGGTCGGCGCCGACGCCGACCTTCTCGTAGACCTGGGAGGCGGTGCGGTAGGCCTCGCGGAGGTCGGGCAGCGGCGCCTTGGCGGTGCCGTCGTCCTCGGGCAGCGGGTCGGGGGCCCCGGCGATCTCGGCGCGTTCGGCGCGCAGGGCGCGGGCGGTGCGGCGGGCGTCGTCGGCGGCGCGCTGGGCGGCGCGGCGGTCCTCGTCGGCGGCTCGGGCGCGGTCCAGGCAGACCTCGGCGCGGGCCTCGGACTCGGCGGCCTCGTCGGCGAGTTCGCGGACCTTGGCCTGCCAGCCGGAGCGTTCGCGCAGGCGGTGGGCGAGACCGGCGAGGGCGTCGGCGGCGCGGCGGGCGCGCTGGGCGGCGTCCTGGCGCTCGTCGCGGACGCGGGCCGCGTCGGCGGCGGCCTCGTCCGCCTCGGCGCGTACGGTACGGGCCTCCGCGAGCTCGGCGTCGGCCTCCTCGGCGAAGGACCGGGCGGCGGCGGCGTGCTCCGCGAGTTCGGTGAGGCGGCCGCGCGGGCAGCCGGTGCGCCAGGAGGAGAGCCGGGCGGCGAGTTCGCGATCGCCGGCGAGGCGGGCGGCCAGCTCTCGGATCTCGGTGTCGCGGGCGGTGGCGCGGGCGCGCAGGGCGTGGCGTTCCTCGTCGGCGGCGTGCTCGTCGTGCATGGCCGGGTTCGGCGGTACGAGAAACACCGCGTCGGTGCCGTCGGTCGGCGGGACCGGCGCCAGCAGGGCGGCGGCGGTGCCGACGGCGACGGTGGAGCGGGGCAGCAGGGCGGCGGCGGAGAGGACCTCGCGGGCCCGGCCGTGGGTGTCGGGGTCGGTGATGACGACGCCGTCGACGAGTTCGGGGCGGGCCGCGAGGACGGCCGCGTGGTCGGCGGGGTCCACGGACTGGGCGAGGTAGCGCCAGCCGGGCAGGGCCGGGATGCCGTGCTCGCCGAGGTACTCGACGGTGGCGAGGACGTCGGGGCCGGGCGGGAGCAGGCCGCCGTCGCCGAGCGCACCGAGGATGCGGGCGTCGTCGGCGGCTGCGGTGCGCAGCTCGAACAGGTGGCGTTCGGCCGAGCCGACGGTGTCGGCCAGCAGTTCGCGGAGGGTGTCGGCGTTGCGGTCGAGGTCGTCGGCCGAGAGCCGGCCGGCGGTGGTGGAGACGGGCTGGGTCGCGGGGTGTCCGGCTGCGGCGACGGATCCGCCGACGCGGCCGGCGGCCTGGGCGGCCGTGCCCTGCGGGCCGCCGTGCGCGGCATCGGCGGGGCCGGGGACGCCCGGTGTGCCGGGGCCCGCGGGTGCGCCGCCGGATCCGGTGGCGCTGCCCTCACGCGGGTGCGGGAGGAAGGTCTCGGGGACCGACGGGAGGCCGAGCAGCTCCGCCAGGCGCGGGGAGGCGGCCAGGGAGGCGGCGGCGCGCTCCTCCGCCGCGCGGGCGGCCTCGGCGGCGTCGGCGGCGTCGGCCGCGCGGGCGGCGGTGAGTTCGGCGCGGGATTCCGCGGAAGCGGCCTCGCGGGCGGCGTCGGCAGCGCCGCGGGCGGCCTCGCGGGACTCGTCCCAGGCGGCCACGGCGGCCTTCTCGGCGTCGCTGGCCGCGAGTGCGGCGCGGGCCGGGTCGGCGTCGGGGGCGCTGTCGTCGAGCCAGCCGGCCTTCACGGCCTCGGCGGTCTCCTGCTCGACCTCGGCGAGGCGGGCGCGCAGGTGCTCGGCCTCGCTGCGGGCCCGCTGGGCGGCGGTGGCGGCGGAGGTGGCGTCGCGGTGGGCGTCCTCACCGAGGGACTGGAGCCCGGCGGAACGCTCCTCCTCCTCGTTGGCGGCGCGTTCGCCCTGCTCGGCGGCGGTGTGCAGGGCCCGTACGAGCTGGGCGGCGGCGGTGGCGCGGGCGGCCAGCGCGGGCGCGGCGTCCCGTTCGGCCTCCAGGATGGCGGCGGCGACGCGGGCGGAGCGGTCGGCGGCGGCGCGGTGGCGCAGCACCGTCTCGGCGGCCTGCCAGGCGGAGTGCAGGGTGCGGGCTTCGAGGAGTTCGCGGCGCTGGGCGGCGGCGGCCCTGTCGGCCACGGTCAGGGCCAGGGAGGCGTGCCGGTAGGCGAGTTCGGCGGAGACGGCGGCGCTGCGGGCGCGCTGGGACTCGGCGGAGGTGACCTCGTGGGCGGCGCCGGTGACCCGCTGGGCGAGGTCGGCGGCGCGGCCGCGTTCCTCGGAGGCGCGGGCGGACAGCCGGCGGGCGAGGGTGCGGGTGCGGCGTTCGGCGCCGGCGTGGACGTCGCGCAGCCGGGAGCGGGTCTCGGCGGCCTCCACGATGCGGCCCAGGAGGTCCACCGAGCCGGCGGTGAAGTCGCGTTCGGCCATCAGCTCGGCGCGGCGGCCGAGCTTGTTGCCGAAGCCGTGGACCAGGTCGGCGAGGCCGTCGGTGTCGCGGGTGTCGGTGACGGCGCGCAGCAGGAGGTCGGTGAAGTCGGAGTCCTTCTTGACCGCGAAGAGGCCGGCGGCCTCGCCCTCGTCGGCGTTCATCTCGCGCTGGTAGCGGAAGAGTTCGGGGTCGAGGCCGAGTTCGGTGAGGTGCTCGTTCCAGCGGTCGTGGATCTCCTCCCAGTACACCTCCAGGTGCTGGTAGGCCTTGCCGGCCTCGGTGATCGCGTCGCGGAAGCCCTTCATGGTGCGGCGGCGGCCCTGCGCGCCGGAGGCGCCCTCGACGGGCGGGCGTACGGAGGTGGCCTCGGCGACGGGGAGGTTGTCCAGGCTCAGGCCCGGCCCGGGGCGGAAGGAGTACCAGGCCTCGGCGAACTTGCGGGGGTCGTTGGAGACCTGGCGGCCGCGCCATTCGCTGACCTTGCCGACGACCAGGCACTCGCCGGTCTGCGTGTGCTGCCATTCCAGGGCGACGTGGCCGCAGTCGTCGGCGAGCAGGAACTTGCGGAGCACGCCGGAGCTGGCGCCGCCGAGGGTGTTGCGGTGGCCGGGGAGCATGACCGAGAAGATCAGCTTGAGCAGGACGGACTTGCCGCCGCCGTTCTCCAGGAAGAGCACGCCCGCGGGGGCGGGGCGGCGCGGCGGTCCGGTGGGCTCGTCCTCGAAGAACTCCGCCTGGGTGGGCGCCGGGTGGGGCACCGGCTCGCCGACTCCGCGCAGGTCGAGCACGGTGTCGGCGTAGCGCGCGCCGGCGGGCCCGATGGAGTAGAGGCGGATCCGGGACAGCTCGTACATGGCGGCGGACTCTCGTTGCTTCTCGGTGTGTCTCGGTACGGGGCGCGGGTGGGTCAGGCGTGGAACGGCAGGCCGGCGTCGGCCGCGAGTTCCAGGTCGTCGCCCTCGGGCGGCGGCAGGAGGGTGGCGGAGCCGTCGCTGACGGGGACCACGCCGAGTTCCAGGAGTTCGGCCATGGCCGCCGTGCCCGCCATGTCGCGGACCTGGAGCTGGTAGCGGGGGGTGGTGCGGTAGGTGCCGCCCGCGTCGTCGCCGGTGCGCTGGAGGAACCCGGACTCGGTGAGGAAGGCGGCGGCCTTGCCGACGATGCCGGTGGTGGAGCCGGCCAGGCGGCGGGCGTCCTTGGTGGCGCCGGTCGCGCTGCGGCGGGCGTAGACCCGCCAGGCGGCCTCCAGGCCGGGGGCGTCGGATGCCGGGTCGGTGTTCTCGCCGAGTTCCTCGGCGCGCTCCTCCAGGCGGCGGCAGGTCTGGCGGACGAAGGCGTCGACGCCGTTGACGGTGACGCGGCCGATGTAGCCGTCGTCGGCGAGGTCCTCGGGGCGGGGGAAGGCGAGGGCGGCGACGGCGAGGTGGGCGAGGCCGTGCAGGAAGCGGTCGCCGCCGTCGGCGGAGGTGCGGCGGGCGTAGTCGCCCATGCGGACGGCGAAGACGGAGTCCTCGCCGGCGGCGACGGCCATCCCGGCGCGCGGGGACACCTCCAGGACGACGAGGCCGAGGCCGGTGGCGACGGCGTCGGCGAGCCGCCCGAAGGCGGGCTCCTCGCGGTAGCGGCGCAGCAGCTCGGCGTATTCGGCGTCGCGGGCGGGGAGCAGCTTGGGCTGGAGCCCGAACCCCACGAGCCGGGCCGCGTCGGCGGCGTCGGCGGGCGTGAGGGACCCTCCGGGGGCGGCGGCGGGCGCGGCGGGAGCCGACGGGGCGTCGGGCTCGCTCCAGGCGGGGTGCCGTTCGCTCCACGCGGGGTGCTCGGCGTGGTGGTCGCTCACGGGCGGGTCTCCTCGGTGGTGCGGGTCTTCCGGGTGCGGGTGATTCCGGTGCGGGTGGGGCGCTGGGGGCGGGTGATCCCGGTACGGGTGCCCCCGACAAGGGTGTTCCCAGTGCGGGCTGCCCCGGTGCGGGTATCCCCGGCGCGGGTGTCCCCGGTGCGGGTGGGGCGCTGGGTGCGGGTGCCCCCGACAGGGGTGTTCCCGGTGCGGGTGCCCCCGACGAGGGTGTTCCCGGTGCGGGCTGCCCCGGTGCGGGTGGGGCGCTGGGGGCGGGGCGGGGTGTCCGGGGTGGTGGCCGGGCGGGACCGGGGGGTCATGCCGACTCCGCGCGGTCGGCGGCCATGCCCGCCGCGTCCAGGAGGGCCGTGCCGACGATCAGGTCGGCGCCGCCGAACTCGGCGTCGTCGAGCTGCGTGCCGTCGTCCACCGCGAACAGCAGCCGCTCCTCGCCCTGCCGGTACGCCGTTCCGACGGCCGGGCTCGCGGCGTGGACGGCGAGCAGGGCCACCAGGTACGGGAGGTCGGGGTCGTCGCGGCGGGCCTCGGCGAGGAGGCCGGAGAGCCGGCGCGGGGCGTCGTGCGGCAGGTCCAGGAGCCGGGTCGCGGCGGCGAGCTGCTCCTCGCTGAAGCGGCTGTCGTCCGGGGTGGCGATGAGGTCCGGCTCGGGCATCTCCGCGCCCAGGTGCTCCCGTTCCACGGGCGGGGTGAGGAGTATGTCCACCAGGTCCGCGACCCGTACCGAGACGGGGGTGCGCAGGCCGGTGCCGGCTGCGAAGAAGGCGTCGGTGACCCGGGTGGCCCGCTCCAGCGGGAGCGGCAGCAGGGGCGCGACGAGCTGCCCGTACAGGTCGATGCCGGAGCGCGGGGCGGGTGCGGCGAAGGCCTGGCGGTCCTGTTCGGCACGGAAGAGCGGGCCGGCGTCGAGCAGCCGCGACTGGAGCTGGGTGTGCCGGCGGATGCAGTCCTTGACGATGTCGACGAGCTCGGCGGCGCGCCGCTTGTTGTCGGGGTCCTCGGCCTCGTCGCGGGCCTTGCGGATGTTGGTGAGGATCGCGTTCTCGTGCCGGTAGCGGTCGGCGACGTGGTCGAGGGCCTCGGCGATCATGTCCGGGACGGCCTGGAGCCAGTCGACGGCGCGGACGTTGCGCCGGGTCGCGTCGAGGGTGCGGCGCAGGGTCTCGGCGTACTGGACGGTCCGGTAGCGGGCCTGCTCGGCGGCGAGCTGGGCGTCGGCCAGCCGGCCCCGGCTGATCAGCACCTCCAGCTTGACCTCGGCGGCGATCTGGGCGCTGGTGACGTCCGTGTCGAGGGCGCCGACCAGGACGTTGACCGCCTCGTCGGTGGTCCGCAGGTAGACCGCGCCGCCGTGGCCGGGGACCTCCTCGATCAGCTTGAAGTCGTAGTCCCGGCGGACGTAGACCCCGTCGGGGCCGAAGGTGCCGTAGATCGCGCGGAAGCCGCGGTCCACGCTGCCCACGTTGATCAGGTTCTCCAGGACCCAGCGGGCGACCCGCTCGTGCTCGGCGGCCGGCCTCCGGGGGGCCTGGGCGGCGACGCGCGGCAGCATCCGGGCCACTATCTGCTCGTGGTCGGCGCCGGTGTCGAAGTCCATGTTGAGCGTGACGAGGTCGATCGCGGACAGCGCGACCTCCGCCATCGCGTAGACCCCGTACTCGCCGGCCAGGTTGGCCTTGCGTACGTCGAGGTCGTGGAGCGGGGCGGTGCAGGCCAGGGCACGGAGCCGCCGGGCGAGGCCCTCGTCGGCGGCCGGGCCCGGCGCCGGGGACCGGAGGGGTTTCGCCGGGGCTGGGAGAGTCACGTCGGAAAGAGTAGGCGGTGTCACGGACAACAACCCAAACGGCACGGTTTCCGCCGGACCGTCCCCCGGCGGCGGCCGGGCGGCGCGGCCGGCGCGGACCCGCCGCCGGCGGCTGCTCTACGCTCACCGCATGGCTTCCATGATCGCACCTCTGATCGACCTGAACGCCGACCTGGGCGAGGGCTTCGGGCGCTGGACGCTGACCGACGACGCGGCCCTGCTGTCGGTGGTCACGAGCGCCAACGTGGCCTGCGGCTTCCACGCGGGCGATCCGTCGATCATGCGCCGGGTCTGCGAGCTGGCCGCCGAGCGGGGCGTACGGATCGGCGCTCAGGTCTCGTACCGGGACCTGGCGGGCTTCGGGCGGCGGTCGATGGACGTGCCCGCCGGGGAGCTGGCGGCGGAGGTGGCCTACCAGATCGGGGCGCTGGAGGTGTTCGCGCGGGCGGCCGGGTCCCGGGTGTCGTACGTGAAGCCTCACGGTGCGCTGTACAACCGCACGGTGCACGACGCTAGCCAGGCGGCCGCGGTGGTCGCCGGGGTCCGGCTGGCCGCCGGGGAGGCCGGGCTGCCGGTGCTGGGCCTGCCCGGGTCGCTGCTGCTGGCGGCGGCCGGGGAGGCGGGGCTGGAGGCGGTTCCGGAGGCCTTCGCCGACCGGGCGTACACCCCGCTGGGGACGCTGGTGCCGCGCGGCGAGCCGGGGGCGGTGCTGCACGATCCGGACGCGGTGGTCGGGCGGGCCGTGCGGATGGCCGCCGAGCGGACGGTGACGGCCTCGGACGGGTCCCCGGTGGCGGTGCCGGCGCGCTCGCTGTGCCTGCACGGGGACACCCCGGGGGCGGCGGGGCTGGCCCGGCGGGTGCGGGAGGCGCTGGAGGCGGCCGGGGTGCGGGTGGAGGCCTTCGCGTGAGGACGCTGGTGGTGGGGCGGGACGCGCTCCTGGTCGAGGTGGACACCGCCGGGGAGGTGGCCGCGCTCCACGCCGAGCTGCTGCGCCGCCGGGACGCGGGCGAGCTGGGCGGCGCACGGGAGATCGTGCCGGCCGCGCGGACCGTGCTGCTGGACGGGGTCCGGGAGCCGGGCGCGCTGGCGGCGCGGATGGCGGGCTGGGAGGTGCCGCCGCTCGCGGAGGCCGAGGGGCCGCTGGTCACCGTCCCGGTGCGGTACGACGGGCCGGACCTGGCCGAGGTGGCGGCCGCCTGGGGGGTCGCGGAGCGGGAGGTCTCGGAGCTGGTCGGGGGGATCGTCTTCCGGGTGGCGTTCTGCGGGTTCGCGCCCGGCTTCGGCTACCTGACGGGGCTGCCGGAACGGCTGTGGCTGCCCCGGCGGGCGACGCCCCGTACGGCGGTCCCGGCGGGGTCGCTGGCGCTGGCCGGGGAGTACGCCGGGGTGTACCCGCGCTCCTCCCCCGGCGGCTGGCGGCTGGTCGGCTCCACGGACGCGGTGCTGTGGGACCCCGCGCGGGAGCCGGCGGCGCTGTTCGCGCCCGGGGTCCGGGTGCGGTTCGAGGAGGCGGGGGCGGCGTGAGAGGGCTGCTGGTGCTGCGGGCGGGCGCGCTGACCACCGTCCAGGACGCGGGGCGCCCCGGGTACGCGCACCTCGGCGTGCCCCGCTCGGGCGCGCTGGACACGGGGGCGTACGCGCTGGCCAACCGCCTCGTCGGCAACCCGGCGGGGGCCGCCGCGCTGGAGACCACCCTGGACGGGGTGCGGGTGCGCGCACTGGCCCCGGTGACGGTGGCCGTGACGGGCGCTCCCTGTGCGGTACGCGTCTGCGGGCGCCCGGTGGCCTGGGGTGCGCCGGTGTGGCTGCGCGCGGGGGCGGAGCTGGACGTGGGCCGGGCGGAGTCCGGGCTGCGGAGCTACGTCGCGGTGCGGGGAGGCCTGGCTGCGCCGGCGGTGCTGGGGAGCCGCGCGACGGACCTGCTGTCGGGGCTCGGCCCGCCGGTGCCGGCGGCGGGGTCGGTGCTGGAGGTGGGCCCGCCGGGCCCGGACCCGGTCCCGGCCGCCGACGCGGTGGCCCCCGCGGGGATGCCGGCGGCGGAGCTGGTGCTCCCGCTGCGGCTCGGGCCGCGGGCGGACTGGTTCGCGGGGGCTTCGCTGGCGGCGCTGCTGTCCTCGGCGTACCGGGTGGCCCCGGCGTCGAACCGGATCGGCCTGCGCACGGAGGGCGGCCCGGCGCTGGCCCGCGCGCGGGGCGGGGAGCTGCCGAGCGAGGGGATGGTGCTGGGGGCGGTGCAGGTGCCGCCGGACGGGCTGCCGGTGGTGTTCCTGGCCGACCATCCCGTGACGGGCGGCTACCCGGTGGTCGGCGTCGTCCCTGCGGGACCGGCCCTGGACGCGGCCGCCCAGGCCCGGCCGGGGGTGCGGCTCCGGTTCGTTCCTTTCTGACGCGGTCCTCGCGCCGCTCGGCGCCGGGGCGCTTCGCGGGCTTCGGGCCCGCTGCGCCGGACTCCGTCCAGCGGCCTGTGGGGCGGGGCCGGTGCGCGTGGCCGCGGCCGGTGGGTCGTCTGCGGGTGGTTGGGCCGCTGCGCGGGGCTGGGTCCCCTACCCGCCCTTCCACCGTTCCCAGGGGCTCCGCCCCTGACCCCGCGCCTCAAACGCCGGCGAGGCTGAGAAACCGGCGCTCCGCGCCGGTGCGCTCAAACGCCGCGCGGGCTAGATTCGCGCAGCGAATTGCAGCCCCGCCGGCACCCTCCAGCCCCGCCGGCGTTTGAGGCGCTGGGGGAGGGTCTGGGGGCGGAGCCCCCAAGGGGTCCGGGGCGCAGCCCCGGGGAACGGGCGAAGGGTGGGTAGGGGACCTCGCCCCGCGCAGCGGCCCACCCGCCCGCACCCGGCACACGGCGCTCCAGGGACCGGGGCCGCGCCCGTACGGCCGGGGGCCGGGTCCCCGCCCGGGGACTACACGGCCGACTCGGGGGTGATGCGGCTGCGGACGGCCGACTGGACGTCTTCCTCCTCCGCCGGGTCCGCCGCCAGGCGGCGCAGGCGGGGGGCGACCCGGGCGTCGGCGGTCTCCGCGTGGCGGGCGGCCACCTCGCGGGTGGTCTCCTCGCAGTCCCAGAGGCATTCGACGGCGAAGCCCGCCGCGAAGGTGGGGTCGGTGGCGGCCAGGGCCCGGGCCGTGCGGCCGCGCAGGTGGGAGGAGGCCGTCTCGCGGTAGACGTGCCGCAGCACGGGGGCGGCGCAGCCGATGGAGAGCCGGCCCGCGCCGTCGACCAGGGCGAAGAGGCGGACGGAGTCCGGGCCGGAGCCGCGGACGGTGTTGCGGAGGGCGCCGAGGACCAGGGTGGCGTCGTCGGCGCCGCCGCCGGCCGCCAGGAGGGCCGCGGCGGCCGCTCCGAGGGCGTCGGGGCGGTGGACCCAGAGCCGGGCCCGGTCGAGGGCGGCGGGGCCGCACATGCGCTCGTAGGCGGCCACGGCGGGCTCGTCCGCGGCGGCTTCGATGAGGTCCAGGACGGCCGGGTTCTCCGGTTCGGCGAGGACCAGGTGGTGCAGGGCGGTGGCCCGGGCGGCTTCGCCGGAGGCTCCGGCGGCGGCCGCGAGGATGGCGGGCCGGTCCTCGGGGGCGGCCACGGCGGCGAGGCAGCGCGCGGCGGGCACGTGCAGGGGGGTGCCCCGGCGCAGCCCGTCGGCGGCCCAGTCGAAGACGGCCTGGACGCCCCAGCCGGGGCGGGGGCCGCTGGGGGTCATCTGGCGCTGCCAGCGGTCGAAGGAGCCCTGCTGGCGGGCGGCGCGCAGGCGTTCCGCGTAGGCGGGCAGCTCCTCCCACAGGGCCCACGGGCGGGGCTCGTAGGCGTCGCGGACGGCGGCGGCCAGCCGCGCCTCGCCCTCGGCGGTGGCGGGGAACCGGGCGAGGACGGGTGCGGCGAGCGAGCGCAGTCCGCCGTCGTCGTCGCGCAGGGCGAGCTCGTCGAGGGCCCAGGCCCAGTTGGACCCGGACGCGGCGTAGCGGCGCAGCAGCATGAGGGCGTCGTCGCGGCCGTAGGAGGCCAGGTGCCCCAGGACGGACAGGGCGAGGCCCGTCCGGTGGTCCTCTTCGTCGAAGAGGTCGTCGGCGCCGAAGAGGTGGGCCTCGATCTCGCCGAGGGGGCCGTCGAGGTCCAGGTACAGGCGCGCGTAGTACAGCGAGCGGTTCTCGACCTGCCAGTCCTGGCGCGGGTCGTGCAGCACGCACTGGTTGAGGGCCGCGAGGGCTTCGGGCCTGGGTGCGGCGAGGGCGTGCAGCGTGCCGTCGCCGCGGCCCCGCTGGAGGAGCCCGAGCAGGGTACCGCTCGGCGCTATGACTGGTTCGAACATGGGAATGGCCTCAAATCAAGCTGGGGACGCGACCGGGAATCGGGATTCACAGAGCCGCGTAACAGCATGTGAGGACGTCCGCCGTCTGGTTCCGCTCGATGTAGACCATTGCCTTCTCACTCTCGTCGGTGCTTCGCGACCACGGCGGCCGGTGCGGCAGGGGTGGGGTGTGGACACCCGTCGTGTCCAGCCCGCTCCTGCCCGTCCGTCATGTCCGCGAATCGAATCCGACGCCATGATGACCCAGGCGGTTTGTGCGCCGCGACCACATTTAAGGGCTCCGTGACCAAGCCGTGAGGTGGCGGGGCCCCTCGGGGCCCGGCTGCGCCCGGGAAAAAGCGGACTACTGGGCTCCGAAGAGTTCCAGCAGGTCGGCCTTGTTGAACATGCGGGCGGTGTCCACGGCGGAGGGGGTTCCGGCGGCCGGGTCGGCACCGCCCGCGAGCAGGGCGCGGATGACCGCTTCCTCGCCCTTGAAGACGGCGCCGGCGAGGGGGGTCTGGCCCCGGTCGTTGGCGCGGTCCGCCTCGGCGCCGCGCTCCAGCAGGACCGTGACGGCGTCCGCGTGGCCGTGGTAGGCGGCGAGCATGACGAGGGTGTCGCCGCGGTCGTTGGTGAGGTTGGCCGGGACCCCGGCGTCCAGGTAGGCGGCCAGCGTCGCGGCCTCGCCCTGACGGGCGAGGTCGAAGATCTTGCCGGCCAGTTCGACGACGTCCTCGTCGGGGGCGTCCTGGTGCTCGCTCATCGGTCGTACCGCCTTTCGGTGTCCGGCTTGTCGGCTTCCCGCCCCCCGGAAGGAGTTTCCCCAGGCCGGGAGGGCAGGACGGCGCACGGCGCTGCGTCCGTACGGGTGAATCGCCAGGGTAGCGCCCGTCCCGGGACATGACGGGGCCGGTCCGAGGCAAGGATGCCTGGCGGCGGTGTCCGCACACCGCGGGCGGCGGCCGCGCCAGTCAGGCGCGTCCGGTCAAGTGAAAAAACCCAGGATTCACCCGTATGCACCTTTTATCGCATTGATACTTCCTGTGAGCCTGGAACAACTGATGGTGACCGTACCCACCCACCAGGAGCCCCGACTCATCAGGAGAACGTCACATGGTCCTGTCCATCTCAGGTGTCGTCCTGCTCGGCATCATCTGCTTCCTGTTCTTCAAGAAGGACGGGATGAAGCTGACGCACGCGTTCGTCTGCGCGCTGTTCGGCTTCTTCCTGGCCGGCTCCGCCATCGCCCCGAGCATCACGGCCAGTACGGCGAGCCTCGCGAGCCTGCTCGGCGGGATCAAGCTCTAGCCCGCCGGGGCTCCGACCCCGCACGGGCCCTCCACGATCAGGCCCGCGGCCTCGCCGCCTGGGTTGCGCCCAGCCCGCAGAGCCCGGGCCCTGACGCCACAGTCCCGCACCACCACGACTCCAGGAGACGACCGTGGCCCGGCGCCCACTCCCCCGCATCCTCAGCAGCGGCAGCACGTCGCTCACCCGGGGCCGCGACCTCGCCCGCACGGCCGCCGACAGCGCCACCGACGTGCTCCACCCGCTCATCGTCATCGGACGCGGCCTGCGCGTCCTGGCCTCCGCCGGACGGCGCAGATGGGCGGCGACCCCGAAGGACAAGCGCGGTCCGGCGCTGTTCCTCGGGGCCGCCTGCGTCCTCGTGGTCGCGATCGTGCCCTACGGCCCCCTCGGCGCCCTGATCTGCGTCATGGCGGCCGCGGGCTGGCACGGGCGCGACCGCTCCCCGGCCGGCTCCGGGCCCGGCGACGCCGAGGCCGAGCGGCTGCGCTCGCTGTACGAGGCGCTCGTGCCGTACTTCTCCGCCCCGGAGGACCCGAGCCCGCTGTTCGCCCACGGCGGGGCCTGGGAGGAGGCCTTCAGCGGCTACGAGTTCGACGGCTCGGGCCGGGTGAGCCGGCTCCGCATCCGCTACCCCGCATACTTCACCGACGGCGAGACCGCCTCGCGGGCCCGGATCGAGGCCCTGCTGCACGCGAAGGCGGGGCGCGGCCGGGAGTACCTCTTCGACTGGGACGAGGAGGGCAACCGGCTGGACCTGCGGGTGCTGGCGGCACTGCCCACCGACATCGCCGCCCAGCCCTTCGTGACCTCGCCGGGTGAGACCGTCCTCGGCTTCACCGACCCGGGCGGCGTGCAGCGCACCGTGCCCGTGCTGGAGGGCGAGGAGCCCGCGGACGTGCCGCCGGTGATCTGGCGGACCGGCCCGCGCTCCGCCGAACCGCACCTGCTGGCCGTGGGCCAGCCCGGCAGCGGCACCTCCACCCTGCTGCGCTCGATCGCCCTCCAGGCCCTGGGCCAGGGCGGGGACGTGATGATCGTCGAGGGCGGCGGCAGCGGCGAGTACGCCTGCCTGGCCGGCCGGGCCGGGGTGCTCGCCGTCGAGTGCGGGCCCACCGGGGCGCTGGCCTCCGTCGAGTGGGCGGCGCACGAGACGGAGCGGCGGCTGATCGCCACGCACCGGGCCCGGGAGGCGGGCCGCCCCGCGCCCGAGGACTCGCGGCGCCCGCTGTGGATCCTGCTGGACCGGCCCAGCGTGCTCGCGCACCTGGCCGCCGCCGACGGCCGTCCCGACCCGCTCGCCCAGCTCCAGGTGCCGCTGCGGCACGGGCGCGCCGCGCACGTCACGGTGGTGGTCGCCGAGCACTTCGACCACCTGGAGCTCCTGGGCGACGCCGTCTGGCAGCACACCCGCGCCCGCGTGGTCCTCGGCCCGGCCCCGGTGCAGCAGGTCGCGGACGTGCTGGGGCTGCCGCCGCACACCACCCCGCCGCCGCAGCTGCCGCCGGGGCGCGGGTACGCGCGGCTCGGCACCGGGGCCGTGCACCGCCTCCAGGTGCCGGCCACGCCGGACCCGTACGACGACGCCGCGCACCCCGCCCACCGGCAGGCGGTGCTGGAGCTGCTGCCGGAGCGGCAGGCGCCGGGCCAGGGCGGCGAGGGCCCGCCGGTCCCGTGCCGGCCGCTCCAGGTCCAGCCGCAGCCCTCCTCGTTCGACGCCGCCGAGATCCCGGAGGTCCCGGCGGAGGCTCCGTAGCGGGGGCCGCGGGAAGGCCTACGCGACGAAGGTGCGCGGGGGCTCCGACCCGCTGCCGGCCGCTCCGGTGCCGACCAGCCGGGCCGCCGCGGCCAGCCGGGCGGCGGCCTCCTCGGCCACCGGCCCGCCGACGGTGAACGGCAGCCGGACGTACCCCTCGAAGGCCCCGTCCACGCCGAACCGGGGGCCCGAGGGGACGCGGACGCCGACCCGCTCCCCCACCTCGGCCAGCCGCGACCCGGACAGGCCGCCCGCCCGGGCCCACAGCGTGAGGCCGCCGCCGGGCACCTCGTACTCCCAGTCCGGCAGCTGCCGGCGCACCGCCTCGACCAGCGCGTCCCGGTTCTCCCGGGCCTGGACGCGGCGCATCCCGACGGCCTCCTCCCAGCCGCCCGTGCGCATCAGCCAGTTCACCGCGAGCTGTTCCAGCACCGGGGTGCCGAGGTCCGCGTACGCCCGTGCGGCGACCAGGCTGCGGATGACGTCGGGGGCCGCCCGGACCCAGCCGATCCGCATGCCGGCCCAGAAGGCCTTGCTGGCCGAGCCGACGGTGATCACGGTGGAGCCCGCCGGGTCGAAGGAGCAGACCGGGCGGGGCATGACGAGGTCCGGGTCCAGCCGGAGTTCGGCCATGGTCTCGTCGGCGATCAGCACGGTCCCGGCGGAGCGGGCCGCCTCGACCATCGCCCGGCGCTTGTCCTCCGAGGCCAGGGCGCCGGTCGGGTTGTGGAAGTCGGCCACGACGTACGCCAGGCGGGGGGCCGAGTCGCGCAGCACCTGACGCCAGACGTCCATGTCCCAGCCGCTCAGCCCCGTCCCCATCGCCACCGGGACCAGGCGGGCCTCGGCGGCGCGCATCAGCTGGAGGATGTTGGCGTAGGAGGGGGACTCGACGGCGATCCGCTCGCCCCGGCCCGCGAACAGGCTGCAGATGGCGTCTATGGCGCCCATCGCCCCGGTGGTGACCATGATCTGCTCGGGCATGGTCGGGATGCCCCGCTCGGTGTAGCGGTCGGCGAGCATGCGGCGCAGCGCGGGCAGGCCCGCCGGGTAGTCCCCGTGGGTGTGGGCGTAGGGCGGGAGTTCCTCCAGGGCGCCCTGGACGGCCTTGGTCAGCCAGGGCTCGGGGGCCGGGAGGGCGGCGCAGCCGAGGTCGATCATCGAGCCGAGGGACTCGGGGGGCAGGGGTTCCAGGCCGCGGGCCGGGAGCGGGTTCCCGGCCGGAACGGAGGTCCAGCTGCCCGCGCCGCGGCGGGACTCCAGGAAGCCCTCGCCGCGCAGGGCCTCGTACGCGGCGGCGACGGTGGTGCGGCTCAGCGACAGGGCGACGGCGAGTTCCCGCTCGGCGGGCAGCCGGGCGGCGACGGGGACGCGGCCCTCCAGGACGAGCAGCCGGATGCCGTCGGCGAGGGTGCGGTACGCGGGCGGCTTGCGGGCGCCGGGCGGCGCGGGCCGGTCCTGCTGGGAGCCGATGAGCCGGGCGAGCTGCGCGGCACCGACCGCTGAGGTCCACTGAGCCATGGCGTCCGGTCCACTTTCGTCGGATTGGCCCCCGGTCGGGGATCCCGGGGCCGGTATTGGATTGGTCTTCGGGTCCCACACTGTCATGGGCCGGTCCACCGCGACCAGAGGGGGTGCCGCGCGCTCCTGGGGCGGGTGCGCCCGTTCACCCGGCGGCCGGGTCCCCGCTCCCGTGGCGCTCCCGCCCGGCGGGACGCATTGGGCATACTGCGGCCGTGACTCACGTACGCCTCCGGCACCCCTACCTGGACCATCCGGCTCCGATCCCCTTCGCCCACCGGGGCGGGGCCGCGGACGGGCTGGAGAACACCGCCGCCGCCTTCCGCCGGGCGGCGGAGGCGGGCTACCGGTACTTCGAGACCGATGTGCACGCGACGGCGGACGGGAAGCTGGTGGCCTTCCACGACGCCACCCTGGACCGGGTCACCGACATGAGCGGCAGGATCCGGGAGCTGCCGTGGAGCCGGGTGCGGGAGGCGCGGGTGGCGGGCTCCGAGCCGCTGGTCCTCTTCGAGGACCTGCTGGAGCAGTTCCCGCAGGCCCGCTGGAACGTGGACGTGAAGGACGAGTCGGCCCTGCACCCGCTGCTGAACCTGATCGCGCGGGCCGGGGTCTGGGACCGGGTGTGCGTGGGTTCCTTCTCGGAGAGCCGGGTGGCCCGGGCGCAGAAGATCGCGGGGCCGCGGCTGGCGACCTCGTACGGGGTCCGCGGGGTGGTCGGGCTGCGGCTGCGTTCCTTCGCGATCCCGGCGGCCCTGCGCGTCGGCGCGGTGGCGGCCCAGGTCCCGGAGACCCAGGCCGGCATCCGGGTGGTCGACCGGCGCTTCGTACGGACCGCGCACGAGCGGGGACTCCAGGTGCACGTGTGGACCGTGAACGAACCGGAACGCATGGAGGCTCTCCTCGACCTGGGTGTCGATGGCATCATGACCGACCGGATCGACATCTTGCGCACGGTGCTGGACCGGCGCGGCGCCTGGGCCTGACACCGCCCGGGAGTCCGTGCGGGCGCCCGCGGCCGTGCGGTACGGGGACCAGCGAGGGGGCTCTCGAATGAGCGCGCAGACGACGGACGAGGCGGAGCCCGGGGCCGAGGACGGCAGACCGTCCGCGGAGGCCGCGGCCGCGCGCAAGCGCGAACAGCGCGGCTGGTACTTCTACGACTTCGCGGTGTCGGTGTACTCGGCGAGCGTGCTCACGGTGTTCCTGGGCCCCTACCTGACCTCGGTCGCGAAGGCCGCCGCGGACGCCGAGGGGTACGTCCACCCGCTCGGCATCCCGGTGCGGGCCGGGTCCTTCTTCGCGTACGCGGTCTCGGCGTCGGTGATCCTCGCCGTGCTGCTGATGCCGCTGGCGGGCGCGGTCGCCGACCGGACGGGGCGCAAGAAGCCGCTGCTGGCGGTGGCCGCGTACACGGGCGCCACCGCGACGGCGGCGATGTTCCTGCTCGGCGGTGAGCGCTACCTGCTGGGCGGGTTCCTGCTGATCGTCGCGAACGCCTCCCTGTCCGTGTCGATGGTGCTCTACAACGCCTACCTGCCGCAGATCTCCACCCCGGACGAGCGGGACACCGTCTCCTCGCGGGGCTGGGCCTTCGGCTACACGGCGGGCTCGCTGATGCTCGTGGTGAACCTGGCCCTGTACCTGGGCCACGACTCCTTCGGTCTATCCGAGAGCGAGGCCGTGCGCGTCTGCCTGGCGTCGGCGGGCCTGTGGTGGGGGGCCTTCGCGCTGATCCCGCTGCGCCGGCTGCGGGACCGGTCGGTGGTCCGGGAGCCGGGCGGGGCGCCGGCGGTCAGCGGCTGGAAGCAGCTGGTGGCCACCTTCAAGGACATGCGGCGCTATCCGCTGACCCTGTCGTTCCTGCTCGCGTACCTGATCTACAACGACGGCGTGCAGACCGTGATCTCCCAGGCCTCGGTCTACGGCTCCGAGGAGCTGGAGCTGGAGCAGTCCACCCTGATCGGCGCGGTGCTGCTGGTCCAGGTGCTGGCGGTGGCGGGCGCGCTGGCGATGGGCCGGCTGGCCCGGGTGTACGGGGCCAAGCGGACGATCCTGGGCTCGCTGGCCGCGTGGGCGCTGACGCTGGCGGCCGGGTACTTCCTGCCGGCCCGGACCCCGGTGTGGTTCTTCGCGCTCGCCGCGATGATCGGGCTGGTCCTGGGCGGCAGCCAGGCGCTGTCCCGCTCGCTGTTCTCGCACCTGGTGCCGGCGGGGAAGGAGGCCGAGTACTTCTCGGCGTACGAGATGAGCGACCGGGGGCTGAGCTGGGTGGGGCCGCTGGTCTTCGGCCTGACCTACCAGGTCACCGGCAGCTACCGGGACGCGATCATCTCGCTGGTGGTGTTCTTCGCACTGGGTTTCGTGCTGCTCGCGCGGGTGCCGGTGCGGCGCGCGGTGGAGGCGGCGGGCAATCCTGTTCCGGTACGCCTCTGAAGCGCGGATCCGGGCCCGGGCGGGCCCGGATCCCGACCCTCCGCCGCACGCCCGGGATCCGGACTCACGAACGAATCCCGAACGAATTTCGACGTTGCGGCAAAGGGCCGGTAGTGTACGCCTTTGGCCTGCCAGGCGGACCGTTACTGCGCGCACAAGAAGTGTAGACGTTGGGTGACATCTGCTGCCAGATGTGACAAAACGGGCACTGGTGGGTACAACAAGGGGCGGCACGACGGGCGACGCATGACCCGGAGCGGGAATCTATACCGCCGACCGGACGTTGACCGGATGACGACGACAGCGACACCTGTCCTGTGGGCGACAAGCCCGGGAGGCACGATTCATGAGTGAGCGAGCTCTCCGCGGTACGCGGCTCGTGGTTACCAGCTACGAGACGGACCGCGGCATCGATCTGGCCCCGCGCCAGGCGGTGGAGTACGCATGCCAGAACGGACATCGATTTGAGATGCCGTTCTCGGTTGAGGCAGAGATTCCGCCGGAGTGGGAGTGCAAGGCGTGCGGCGCCATGGCACTCCTGGTGGACGGGGACGGGCCCGAAGAGAAGAAGGGCAAGCCTGCGCGAACGCACTGGGACATGCTCATGGAGCGGCGCACCCGCGAGGAGCTGGAGGAGGTGCTGGCCGAGAGGCTGGCCGTCCTGCGCTCCGGCGCCATGAACATTGCCGTGCATCCGCGCGACAGCCGCAAGTCCGCCTGACCCGCGGGCACAGCGCAGTAGCCGAGGGGCCCCGCCACTGACGTGGCGGGGCCCCTCGGCGTTGTCCCTGTCCTGATGCGTCCCTGATGCGTCCTGCCGCCCGCCGGCTCCCTACGGGGCCAGCGGGGGCCGGTAGCCGGCGTCCGGGCCCGGCCGCTGCTCGGGGCGGTCCTCGCGGATCACCTCGCCCTGGACGACCTTGCCGTCGGGGTAGTGGATCCGGGCCTGGGTGAAGGCGTCACCGAAGCCGCCCGGGGTGCCCGATGCGATCTTCCGCTCCAGGGTGCGCTCGGCCCGGCGGCCCGCGAAGGCCCGTACGGGCGGCAGCAGCAGGAGCAGTCCGGCCACGTCGGAGAGCAGGCCGGGCATGATCAGCAGCAGGCCTGCCAGCATGGTCATCGCGTTGCCCGAGCCCTTGGGGGGCTGCGGGGCGGACGGTATGCCGCCCGCCATCGCCTGCTCCTGGGCCTGCTGGAAGCTGCGGGTGAGGTTCTTGAAGGCGCGGCGCCCGGCCCGCTTGATGACCACCACGCCGAGCACCAGCCCGCCGGCGAGCAGCGCCGCGACGGTGAACCCGCCGGCCGCCCCGGCGACCAGGCTGAGCAGCCAGATCTCCAGGATCAGCCAGGCGGCGACCGCCAGGGGGATGAAGGTACGGGCGGGCGAGCGCCGTCGGGGGGCCGTCGGGGTACCCGTACTCGAAGGTCCAGTGCCGGTCGTCATACCCCCCAGTGTGCCTGGAGCCGGGTGAAACCGGGCTCAGCCGGAGGTACCGGGCATCCCCTAGGGGATGCCCGGGCACGGCGGGGTCAGCGGCGCTTGCCGGCCAGCTTGGCCGCGCGCTCCTTCAGGCCCCACTGGGTGACCCGCAGCAGGGCCTCGACCACGATGTCCTTGCTCATCTTGCTGTCGCCGAGCTCGCGCTCGACGAAGGTGATCGGCACCTCCACGACCCGGAAGCCCTTGCGGACGGCCCTGCGGGCCAGGTCCACCTGGAAGCAGTAGCCCGCCGAGGCGACCTCGGCCAGGACGAGCCCCTCCAGGGTCTCGCGGCGGAAGGCCCGGTAGCCGCCGGTCACGTCGCGGATCGGGACGTCCAGCATCAGCCGGGAGTACGTGGAACCGCCGCGGGAGAGGAACTCGCGGCTCTTGGGCCAGTTGACGACCCGGCCCCCCGGCACCCAGCGGGAGCCGAGCACCAGGTCGGCACCGGCCAGCGCGGTGAGCAGCCGGGGCAGCTCCTCCGGCCGGTGGGAGCCGTCGGCGTCCATCTCGACGATGACGCCGTAGCCGTTCTCCAGGCCCCAGGCGAAGCCCGCGAGGTAGGCGGCGCCGAGGCCCTCCTTGCCCTTGCGGTGCATCACGTGGACGTGGTCGTCGGCGGCCGCCAGCTCGTCGGCGAGCTTGCCGGTCCCGTCGGGGCTGTTGTCGTCCGCGACCAGGATGTGGGCCTCGGGGACCGCGGCGCGGACCCGGCCGGTGATCAGGCCGATGTTCTCGGCCTCGTTGTAGGTCGGAATGATCACCAGGGTGGTGCCGAGCGGTCCGTACGTCCGCTGTCCGCCGTCGCTCACTGGTTCCCCTTGCGTGTTCTTCGTCCGTCCCGTCACAACAGGATGATTTTAGAACAGCCGGCGACCGGGACCGGCGGCCCTTCGGGCCGGACCGGCTCCCGCTGGCTGCGGGCCGCCGTGACCGTTGTCTACTGGGCCGCCGGGCCCGGTCCGGGGCCACCCTCCCCCGGTACGCGCCGGGGGCCGCCCCACCGGCGAAACCTTCCCTCGCCCCCGAGGCGCGGGCGCGCTGAGCGGACGGAGCCGTCCGGTGGGGACGTCCTGTGGTGGGCCCGGCCGAACCTATCCGGGCCGGGCCTCCGGTACCCCACCGGGGCCGGGTGGATCACCCCTGTGGCCGTACGAATACCTCCCGGCCGCCGACCACCGTCGCCAGGCACACCGGCAGCTCCCCGCCCGGGCTCAGGTCGGGCAGGCCCGGGGTGCCGGAGCGGGGGTCGGTGGACCAGCGGGCGACCCGGTCGTCGGGGGCCTGGACCACCAGTTCGCCTGTCTGCCAGACGGCGTAGTCGGCCGGGGCGCCGGGTACGAGGGTGCCCGCGTCGTCGCGGCCCAGCGCCCGCCAGCCGCCCCGGGTGTGGGCGGCGAAGGCGGCCCGTACGGAGATCCGGTGCTCGGGGGTCCGGTGGAAGGCGGCGGCCCGGACCGTGCCCCAGGGGTCGAGCGGGGTGACGGGCGCGTCCGAGCCGAAGGCCAGCGGGACGCCGGCCTTCAGCATGGCGGCGAAGGGATTGAGGGTACGGGCGCGCTCCGCGCCGAGCCGGTCGGCGTACATGCCGTCCCCGCCGCCCCAGGCCGCGTCGAAGGCGGGCTGCACGGAGGCCGTGAGGCCCAGCTCCGCGAAGGCCGCGATGGTTTCCGGGGTCATCATCTCGGCGTGCTCCACGCGGTGCCGGGCGGCCCGGATCCGGTCGAGCCCGACCTTCGCGGCGGCCGCGCGGACCCCCTCGACCACGGCGGCGACGGCGGCGTCCCCGATGGCGTGGAACCCGGCCTGCATGCCCGCCCCGGTGCAGGCGGCGACGTGCTCCGCGACCTCGGCGGCGTCCAGGTAGCCGGTGCCGGTGTGCGGGGCGTCGGCGTACGGGGCGTGCAGGCAGGCCGTGTGGGAGCCGAGGGCGCCGTCCACGAACAGGTCGCCGGCGGCGCCGACCGCTCCGAGCTCCTTGGCCAGGGCGAGGTCCCGGTCCGCCCAGTAGCCGTGGACGCGCGGCCCGGGGCGCTCGGCGGCCAGGGCCAGCAGGCCGGCGAAGTCCTCGGCGGAGGAGATGTCGGGCCCGCCGCACTCGTGGACCGAGCCGATGCCGAGCGAGGCCGCCCGGTCCAGGGCCGCCCGCTGCGCCTCCGCGCGCTGGGCGGGGGTGAGGGCGGCGAGCGCGGCGCGGCGGACGGCGTGGTGGTCGTCCTTGGTGAGCGGTACGTCGTCGCCGTGCGGGTGCACGTGGGGGACGAGGTCCAGCAGGGCCGTGGTGACCACCGCGGAGTGGACGTCGATGCGGCTCAGGTAGAGCGGGCGGCCTCCGGTGGCCTCGTCCAGCTCGGAGCGGCGCGGGGCGCGGCGCTCGGGCCAGCGGGCGGCGTCCCAGCCGTGGCCGAGGAGCACCCGGTCGGCGGGCCGCCGGTCGGCGTACGCGCGTACGAGGCCAAGGGCCTCGGCGAGCGAGCGGGCGCCGGTCAGGTCGAGGCCGGTGAGGACGAGGCCGGTGGAGGTGGCGTGGACGTGGGCATCGGTGAAGGCCGGGGTGACGAGCGCCCCGCCGAGGTCGACGACCTCGTCCACGCCCTGCGCGAAGGCGTCGGCGGCGCCTTCGGAACCGACCCAGGCGACGTGGCCGCGCTCGACGACCATCGCGGTGGCGAAGGGGTCGGCGGGGCTGTGCACCTCGCCTCCGCGGAGGAGGACGGTTCGGGCGGGTGCGGTGGCTCCGGCGGCTTCGGCGGAGGGGGTGCGGTCGGTCATGGGGACCAGTCTCGCCCCTCCGCTGGCCGCGGTTTTCCCCGGGTGGGGTGGGCCGTGCGGCGGTGCCGGGTGCGGGTGGGTGCCGCCGCTGCGCGGGGCCGGTCCCCTACCCGCCCTTCGCCCGTTCCCCAGGCTTCGCCCGGACCCCTCCTGGGGGCTCCGCCCCCAGACCCCCGCGCCTCAAACGCCGGCGGGGCTGGTTGTGGCTGGGGTGGGTGGGGTCGCCTCGAACGCCGGCGGGGCTGGATCGGGGCGGGCGTGGGTGGGGCAGCTCGAACGCCGGTGGGGCCGGGATTCGCTAGACGCGCGGTGGGCGGGCTTCGTAGGGGGTGCTGAGGACGACTGTGGTGCGGGTGGAGACGTGGGCCAGGGCTCGCAGGCGGCCCAGGAGGTCCTCCAGCTCCAGCGGGGTGGCCACGCGGACCTTGAGGATGTAGTTCTCGTCGCCCGCGACGCTGTGGCAGGCCTCGATCTCGGGCACGCCCGCCAGCCGCTCGGCGATGTCGTCCGGCGCGCTCGGGTCGAACGGCTTGACCGAGATGAAGGCCGTCAGGGGGAGCCCGACGGCCTCGGGGTCCACGACGGCCGCGTACCCGCGGATGACGCCGCGCTGCTCCAGCCTGCGTACTCGCTGGTGGACCGCCGACGTGGACAGGCCCGTGGCCTTGCCCAGGTCCGTGTAGCTCATCCGCCCGTCCCGCACGAGCAGATCCACGATCTGGCGGTCCAGCTCCTCCATTGCGCTCATAGCCGCACAACCTATTGCCCCGGACGCCTTCCGGCACAGCGGTGTCCACGGAGAAGTGGCACCTGCGGCGGGCATGTGACCAAAGCCACAGCCGTGTACGGGCGTACATCCCGCTCTGGTGGTTACTCGTGCCGCGCGGCGGGAAGTGCTTGGTGTGGCCGTGGCCGAAGTACCTGCCCGCCCGGCCCACCCAAGGGGGAGTACATCCATGCTGAACACCAAGCGCGCCGGTCGCACCGAACCGGAGCCCCTGGAATCCGTCGAGGCCGGCTACGCGGACGACGGGGAGTACCTCGAACCCGGCGACGCCGAGGACTTCGAGGTCCGCCACGCGGTCTGCCCCGACTGCGGGCAGTCGGTCGCCCTGGTCGCGGACGAGGAGCACCTGCCGCAGCACGCGCTGTGCCTGACCCCGTGGAACCCGTTCGGGCTCACGGTGTGCGCCGGCACCGGCCGCCCGGTCTCGGACGCCCTGCCGACGCTGGGCGCGCTCCTGCCGGAGCAGCAGGACCTGGAGGCCATCGTGCACCTCGCCCTGCCGCAGGGGCTGGACTGGCGGACGCAGCCGTTCTCGCACGTCGGCGGGCCGGGCTCGCGTCCCGTGCGGGCGGCGGCGGCCGCGCTGCCGAGCAAGAGCCAGCACGCGCAGGCCGCCTGATCCGCGGCTACCAGTACGTGCCCTGCACCATGCCGGCCAGGCTGGCGTGGTGCAGGATCAGCCCGTCGGGGTCGGCGGGCACCTCCACCTCCCCGAAGTACGCCTGCCGGTAGGCGATGCGCAGCATGACGATCCCGTGCCGCAGGGCCGCGTACAGGGTGTGGAACTCCATGTCCCGCGGGGTGTGCCCGGTGAGCTCGGCGTAGCGGCGTTCCAGGTCCTCCCGGCGCAGGAAGTCGGGCAGGCCCGGCTGGCCGAAGCCGACGGTCAGGTCCTGGAAGAAGCGGTGCAGGTAGACGGTCCAGCCGAGGTCCACCTCGCGCGGGGCGTAGGCCGCCATCTCCCAGTCGAGCACGGCCGCCGGCCGGAAGCCGTCGTAGATGACGTTGCCGATGCGGGCGTCGCCCCAGTTGAGGACCGGGTCGCCCTCGTCGGCGGGCCAGAGTTCCTCCAGCCGGTCGAAGGCCCGCTCCAGCAGGGGCGAGCGCGCCAGGCCGGAGACCACCCACTCGTAGTAGGCGCGCTGCGCGTCGACGTGGCGGCGCAGCGGGCTGCCCTCGCCCGCCGGGAGCAGGAACTCGGCCTCCTTCGCGGGGAACCGGTCGTGCAGCCGGGCGAGGAGGGAGATGCTCGCCTCCTGGAGTTCGGCGCGCTCGGCGTCGGTGGCGGAGTGCAGCCAGTTCCCCTCGTAGGTGTAGGGCATGACGTCGGGCGGTACGCGGCCCTCGGCGCGGGCCATCACGAAGAACGGCGCCCCGAGCGGTGCCGGGTCCTCCTCCAGCCACAGCACGCGCGGGACGGGCAGGTCGGTGTGCTCGGCGACCAGGCTCATCACGCGGTGCTGGCGGGGCATGTCGTAGGTGGGGAAGACGGTGTAGGCGGCCGGGTCGGCGGCCAGGCGCAGGGCGCAGGCGCGGACGGGGGCGTCGGGGTGCTCGATGTCGAAGAGCAGGGTCTCGCTGGACATGCCGTTGGAGCCGGGGACGGAGGTGTTGACGACCTTCGCGCCGGGGAGCCGCCCGTCGAGCCAGGCCGCGAGGCGGCGGCCGAGTTCTTCGGGCTCTCGGGTGGAGGTGCGGGGGCGGGGTGCCGTGGCCATGGCCGGTCCTTCCTGTCTCGGGTGGTGGGTCAGGGGGCGACGGAGGAGTAGTCGGCGAAGCCGCTGGGGTCGTGGCGGCCGAAGCTGCCGTGCTCGAAGATCCCGAAGCCGGTCCGCCCGTCGAGGGTGAAGCGGGCCGAGTGGTCGGTGACGCCGAAGGCGGCCACGGGGTGGGCGGCCGGGTCGGAGAGGTCGTAGGTGCGGCGGTCGGTCCAGCCGCGGCCCTGCCAGGTGCCGTGCTGCCAGTCGGCGGCGGGCGGGTAGCCGGCGCCGACGGCGAGCGGGGAGGAGTTCAGGATCTCCACGCCGAGTTCGAGGGGTTTGCGGGAGGGGTCGGCGAGGTGGACGACGGCGCGCTCGGGGTGGCGGCTGCCGGGGCGGTAGTGGATCTCGGTCTGCGGCCAGCCGAGCTGGACGTCGTGGCGGCCGGTGTCCTCGGGGAAGACCTGGACGGCCTCGTTGAGGGTGCGGTGGCCGTCGGCGTCCTCCTGGGCGATGACCATCAGGAAGCGGTCCTCGAAGCGGACGGGGATCCAGAGCCAGTGGAAGCCCTCGGGGCGCATTTCCTCGGCGGCCCGGCCGCCGTCCTCGCCGGGTATGGGGCGCACCCCCCAGCTGCGGTCGCGGGTGCCGGTCCACTCCCCCGGTGTGAGGGTGAACTCCTCGTCGCGGGCCCGGATGCTGCCGGTGACGTTGCCGGCCTGGACGAAGCGGCGGCCTTCGAGCATGAGGCGGTCGCCGCGGCGCTGGACGTGGTGGGGTTCCCAGACGGCGGGGAACTCGGCGGTCCAGGTGATGTCGTACGAGAGTCCGTGCGGGTCCGCGGGGTCGGGTGCGCAGCGCAGGGTGAGCCGCTTGAGCGGTACGTCGACGGTGATCGACAGGGGGCCGACGGTGAGGTTCATCCGGTCGTCGGTGAGGGCGTCGGAGGCGCGGACGGCGAGGAGTTCGTCGCCCAGGCGCAGGGTGGCGTAGGCGTCGATGACCCCGGCGTTGGGGTAGACGCCGAGGCCGAGGATGAGGACGGCGCGGCCGGCGTGGTCGAAGACGTGGAAGATGCAGCGGTCGTAGGCGTTCCGGTCGCCGCTGACGTGGTGCTTCATCGACAGCGGGGCCTGGTGGACGGGGTACTCGTCGAGGGCGACGGGGCGGTCCGCGGGCACGGCAAACCTCCTGGGGCGCAGGGGCGGGCAGGGCTGCTGAGCGAATATGACGGTACGTCAGAAACGGCGCCCCGTGCCAGGGTTCCGGCACACCCTGCCAAGGCGGCACGGCGAGCCACCGCACGACTCCGCGAGGCCCCGACCCGCCCCCCGGACCGGAGGTCAGGGGCAGGTCTCGCCGAACTGGACGACGTTCAGCTCCACCGGTCCGCCGCTCAGGGGGCTGCCCGCCTTCGGAAGCTGGGCGCACACCTGCCAGTTCGTCTCCAGGCGGACCGCCCGGCCCTGCAGCGCGTCCTTCACGGTGACGCCCGTGCCGGAGGGCAGGGCCTCCCGGGCGGCCTTCACGGACTTGCGGTAGAAGTCCGGCGTCGCACCGGCCGCCGCCGAGGGCAGACCGGGGTCCGAGGCCGGGCAGGACTCTTCGGCCCGCACCGCGCCGAAGTCGATCCTGGCGTCCGTGGAAGCGGCTCCGGGGCCGGGGCTCTGGAAGCACACCTTCCAGTTCCGGTCGAAGGCCTGGGCGCGCCCGCGGCCCAGGCCGTCGTGCGAGACGAGGAGGTGGAAGCCGGCGGCCTGCGCCTCGTCCCGCGCGGCCTGGAGACCCTTGCCGACGAGGTCGGGGAGGGTTCCCCGCTTGGCGGCGGTCGGGGACGCGGGAGCGGGGACCGGGGCCGGGGCCGAAGCCGGGGAGGAACCGGCCGGGGCTCCGCCGGAGGACTTCGGCCCCTGGCAGCCGGTGAGCGCGAGGAGCGCGGTTGCGGCCAGGACCGCCGGAAGGATGTGATGTGTACGCATCAGCCCATGATCACCACTCCCCGGCCCCGCGGACAGCGGGAAGGGTCGAACGGATGGGCGCGGACGGGGACGGGTTACCCCCGCACCGGATGCGGCGTTGGCCGTGCATGACCACTCTCGACACACCGTCGGCGAGAGCGGGGCGCAGGCGGCGCCCCACACCGCCGGGTTACGAAGAATCGGTTCAGCAGGCGGTCCCGGAGCCGGGCGGGCAGCACGGGCGGCCGCGCCACCCCGACCCGCCGATCTACGGCGACCTGCTCGCCCGCTGGGCCGCCGCCGGCCGCACCCTGCCGGGGCGGCGGGACCCGGAGTGGTCCCGGATCACGTCCTCCCCGATCTGGCCGAGCGGCCCCCTGTACAACAGCCCGTGACCCGGGCCGCACGGCGGCCCGGGTCACGGGCTGGGCAGGGAAAGGGGACCGGCGTCAGCGGGTCTCGGGGCCGGCCAGGTGGCGGGCGATGACCATTCGCTGGATCTGGTTCGTGCCCTCCACGATCTGCAGCACCTTCGCCTCGCGCATCAGCCGCTCCACCGGGAAGTCCGCCGTGTAGCCGTAGCCGCCGAGGATCTGCACCGCGTCCGTGGTGACGGCCATGGCAGCGTCCGTGCAGAAGAGCTTGGCCATCGCCGCCTGCCGGGAGAAGGGCTCGCCCGCGTCCCGCAGCCGGGCGGCCGCGAGGTAGAGCGCCCGGCCCGCCTCGATCTTGGTGGCCATGTCGGCGAGCATGAAGCGCAGCCCCTGGAAGTCCGCGATCGGGTGCCCGAACTGCTTGCGGCCGAGGGCGTACGAGACGGCCTCGTCGAGGGCCGCCTGGGCCACGCCTATGGCGCAGGCCGCGATTCCGAGCCGGCCCGCGTCGAGGGCCGCCAGGGCGATCGTGAAGCCCTGCCCCTCCTCGCCGATCCGCCGGGAATCGGGCACGCGGACGCCGTCGAAGTGCAGCTGGGCGGTGGGCGAGCCCTTCATCCCCATCTTCTTCTCGGGAACGGCCGCCGACAGGCCGGGGGCGTCTCCGGGCACGAGGAAGGCGGTGATGCCCTTGGCGCCCGGGACCCCGGTACGCGCGAGGACGGTGTAGAAGTCGGCGACGCCGCCGTGGGTGATCCAGGCCTTGGTGCCGGTGATCACCCAGTCGTCGCCGTCACGGACCGCCTTGGTGGTCAGCGAGGCGGCGTCCGAGCCGGCGGCCGGCTCGGAGAGGCAGTACGCGCCGAGCAGTCCGCCGCCGAGCATGTCGGGCAGGTGCGCGGACTTCTGCTCCTTGGCGCCGTAGCCGGCCAGGCCGTGGCAGGCCAGCGAGTGCACGCTGACGCCGAGGCCGACGGTCAGGCGGGCCGCCGCCAGCTCCTCCAGCACCTGGAGGTAGACCTCGTACGGCTGCTCACCGCCGCCGAACTCGCCGCCGTACGGGAGACCGAGCAGTCCGGCCTCGGACAGCAGGGTGAAGACCTCGCGCGGGAACCGGCCGGCCTCCTCCTCGTCGGCGGCGTGCGGGCGGATCTCCCGCTGGGCGATCTCGCGTACGAGCGCGAGGAGGTCCCGGGACTCCTCGGTGGGCAGCTGACGGTCCACCGGCTGCGGGGCGCGGTCTGTCATGGCGGCGCTCTCCTCCCTCGTCGGGCACGGCGGCGACGCGTGAGGTGTGGGACGCGCCGCCGGGTCTCGGTGCTCTCACAGCCGATGCTGCCCTCCCGGGTTGCGGAACGGCTCGCTCAGCGGCTGCGGCGGGTTGAGTATGCCCGATCAGGCGCTTTACGTCACCGGTACATGATTGCCATGATCATTCGATCCGCTCGCGGTCTCCTCGGGAGCCGCTGGAGGAGCCGGACAGTCGGGGACGAACTCCTCGATCACGCTCAGCGTCGCCCGCAGCTGGCGTACGAGCAGGGCGGCGAGCTCCTCCCGCTCGGGGCGCGCCGCGCCCGGCGGGGCGCCGATCCAGTCGAGGGTGGCGCCCTCCACCCCGGAGAGCCAGCCGACGAGGGCCATCCGGGCCAGCGGCGGGACCTCCCGGCGGCCGTAGGCGGCCTCGGCGACGGTGGCGACGAGTTCCTCGCGGACGGCGTCGCGGATGGCGAGGACCTCGGCGTCGGAGCCGACCCCGCCGGCGGCGATGGTGCGGAAGGCGGCGCGGTGGTGCTCGGCGTAGTGGAGGTAGCCGTCGATCGTGCGGCGGGCCCGCTCCGCGGCCGGCAGGCCGGTGTCCCCGCCCGCGCGGGCGACCAGTCCGGCGACGGAGTCCTCGACGATCGCGAGGTAATAGCCGCGCTTGCTCTTGAAGTAGTAGTAGACGAGTCCCTTGGCGACGCCCGCCTGCCGCGCGATGTCGTCCATGGAGAGCGCGTCATAGGGGGTATCGGCGAACAACTTCCGTCCGATGGCTATGAGTTCGGCCTTCCGAACCTCCGAACGAGGGGCTGCGCCGCGCTGTTGACTATTATTCAAATTCGGCCCTAGCCTCGAACTGCCACAGGATGCCCGCAGTATGGCAGACCTGCCTGTCGCGCTCCTTTCGCACCGATCCTCCGGAATCCACACGGGAGGCACATCATGGGCAAGGGCAACAGAGCGGCCGTCGAAGGCCGGGTCGACTGGCGGAAGTCGGCGCTCGTCGCGCTGCCGGCGGCCGCCCTGGCCGGGGTGCTGGGGGTGGTGACGGCGCAGGGGGCGCTCGCCGCGTCCTTCGCCGTCTCGGGGACCTCCTTCCAGGTCTCCTCCTCCAAGCTGAGCAGCAAGGGGCTCGCCTCCTACGTGCACACCGACCGCTCCGTCGACGGCAAGGGGCACCCCGTCGCCCTGCTGGGCATCGGGGAGGCCACCCTCAGCGACATCTGCCAGTCCGCCGAGGTGGACACCCCGCTGGGCAAGGTGGTGTTCAAGCTGACCGCCGGCGGTCCCGCCGGGCAGGTGACGGCCAGCAACCTGGTCATCGACGGCGAGGACCTGGAGGGTGACGCCACCTTCGGCACGGCGCAGATCGGCCGGGACGCCTCCACCCTCGACCAGGTGGACGGGGTCCGGGGCGAGGCCGGCAAGTTCGGCCTCCAGGCCGGGAACATCGAGGTCGCGGGCGTGAGGTCGCACGCCTGGTCCGCGACCGGCGGGAACTTCCGGCTCAAGGGCATGAAGCTGGACGTGAGCCTGGACGGCCGCAAGTGCTTCTAGGGCCCCTGCCACTGCCGCTGCCCGGCCCCCGGGCGCGGCTGCGGGCCTGGCGGCGGACCCGGCCGTTCTGGGGCGGCCTGCTGCTGGTGCTGGGCGGGGCCGAACTGCTGCTGGTCCCCCTCTCGCCGCTGCCCGTGCTGGTCAGCCTGGGGCTGGGCGGGATCGCCGCGATCGGGATCGGGGCCGCGCTGATCGTGGCGGGGCTGTTCCTGTGGTTCCTGCCGCAGGCGCGGGCGTACGTGTCGGTGCACGCGCTGCTGCTGTCGGTGCTGTCCTTCGTGGCGACCAACCTGGGCGGGTTCCTCGTCGGCATGCTGCTCGGCATCGCGGGCGGCGCCCTGGGCTTCGGCTGGACCCCGCTGCGGGAGGAAGGGGCCGGGGAGAAGGCCCGTGGAGGAGCCGGGGAGGGGACCGGGGAGGACGCCCGCGGACGGGCCGGGGAGGGGGCGGGCGGGCCGTCGCGGCTGTCCGCCGTGGCGCTGCCCCTCGTACTGCTGGCCGCGCTCGCCCCGGGGACCCCGCAGGCGCGGGCGGAGCCGGCCTCCGCCGTACCGCCGACGGCGGCCCGCACTCCCCCGACGGTCACCACCTCGCTGTTCGCACCGAAGGGCTTCGCCCTGGCCGGCGTCACCGAGGTGCCCACGGCGGACGGGCCCCGCAGGGTGCTGGTGCTGAGGATGGCGGCGGCGTCGCTGCGCGACTACCGGCTGCGGACCCGCGAAGGGCGCGAGGAGTACGCGCTGGCGGCGGACTCCCTGGAGCTGCGCGGGGACGTGACCCTGTACCTGACGCGGTTCAGCGGGTGCATCGAGGGGCTGCTGTGCGTCACCTTCAGCCCCGACGGGCTGCCGGCCCCGCCGGTCATCCCGCCGTTCGTCTTCATGACGCGGGTCAGCGCCGAACAGGCGCTGGTCACCTCGGACGTGATCGTCACCGAGGGGCTGCGGCTGGGGGCCTCGTGACGGGCGGTCTCAGATCAGGCCGAGCTGGGTGACGAGCATGGCCACGACGACGACCAGGGTCCAGCCGAGCACGTGCTCCAGCCAGGCGGAGTCTTCCTTGGGGCCGCCGGTGCCGACGAGGCGGCGGGCGCGGGCGGTGAGGGCGGCGGTGTGTGCGGTCATGCCGTCCAATGTGCCAGCGTTCGCGGCTTTCGCGGTATATGACGAGCGTCACTGGTGGCGCGCCTCACGCCGGCGCTCCTCACGCCGGTGCTCCTCACGCCACCGGGCCCCGGCGGCCTCCGGAGGTCGGAGGTGCCGGGGCCCGGCGGCGGGATGCGCTCCCGGTCAGGTCGTCGTGCGCCGGCGTCCGCCCATGGAGACCATGGCCAGGCCCAGGCACAGCATGACCGCGCCGGTGATGACGTTGCTGACGACACTGCGGGTGGTGTCCATCTCACCGGCCATGACCCAGGGGGCCACGATGGTCCAGGCGCCGATCGCGACGGCCGTCCAGGCCATCGCGTGCGTGCGCTCGTACGCCGTCCCCAGTCCGCCCATGCACAGACAGAAGGCCAGACCGGCGATCAGGTTGTTGACGGCCAGCGGGCCCAGCACGCTGAACCCGGCTATCCAGGGCGAGGCCGCCAGGTACAGGCCCGAGATCAGGGCCAGTGCCTCCACGGCCTGCGCGGCGGGAGTGCTCGTCACCCGCTCGAACCGAGTCCGCATCTCGGCAAGGTCCGGGTGTCGTTCGATGCTTGAATGGGTGGTCATGGTGGGCTGCCTCCTAGAGAAGCCTTATACGCCCTTTATGCCCATATTCCACCCGTTAAGCCATACGGACCAGCAGGCCTTTTCCAGCCAGCGCCTCACAGCACCCCGACCTCCCGCAGAGCCCTGACCTGGTCCGCTCCCGGCCGGGCCGGGACGTAGAGGTAGCAGACCCCGCCGGTGCCCGAAACGGTCTTCCCGGCGGCGCCCCGCCGCTTGGTGCGCAGCCAGGCGTTCTCCCACTCCCGGCGCGCGTAGACGCGGCGGACGGAGTCGTTGTCGGCCGAGTTCGGGTCGTTGGCGACCACGTCCCCGGCGGCGGTGAAGCCGATCACCGTCATCAGGTGCCCCGCGGTGCCGTAACCCGCCCCGGTGAGCTCCTGCGCGAGGAAGGACTGGGAGGTGATGACCGGGATCCCGGCCCCGATCAGGGTCTCCAGGTCGGCGAGGGAGCCCAGCCGGGTCACCACGGCGGCCAGATCCCGGTAGGTGGCCGCGTAGGCGGCGTTGAAGGGCCAGTTCCCGCAGCCCTTGTACGCGGCGTCGTAGGTGGAGCGGGCCGCGTGGCAGACCTGCGGGTCCGCGTAGCCGGGGCGGACCCACTTCAGGGCGGCGGCGCTGGGCCTGCGCCCCCAGTACTCGATGACCATCTGCGAGGAGGTGGGGCTGCACCAGGCCTCGCCGCCGTTGTCGTACTCGGGGTACTGGCCGGCGTGCACCTCCTGCGAGTAGCGCGGGACCTTGAGCTCGTGCGCCCGGCCCGAGGGGGCGGCGGCCGGGACGGTGAAGCGGTCGGGGACGGCGGAGGCCATGGCCCCGGCCAGCCAGACGCGGGGGCCCTTGGCGGCGCCGGGCTTGCGGTGGAGGGTGAGGCGCAGCTGCCAGCCCGTGATGCGCAGGCCGGCGGTCGCGGCGGGGGCGTCCACGGCCAGGGTGTCGGTCCAGACGGTGGTGCGGCCGTCGGTCTGGCCGTCCACGGAGGTCCGGCGGATGTCGCCGTCGCCCGCGGCCCAGCGGCCCATCACGTACCAGCGGCCGGCCGTGCCGTCGCCGTAGGAGGGGCGCAGCTCGGTCTGGATCCAGGTGCCGGCCGGGGTGCGGGCGTTCCAGGAGGCGATGGCCTCGGTGGCGGCAACGGTGGTGCGGTGCACGGGGGAGGTCCAGGTGGCGTACTCCCAGGTGGACTTCCGGGCGGTGTGCGGGTCGGTGTACTCGGTGCGGCCGGCCGGGGTCGCGATCTCCAGGCCCGGGCGGGCGCCTGCGACGGCGGTGGTGCCGCGGTGGGTGCCGGCCTGCCAGTGGGCGTACGAGTACCAGAACCGGTTGTCGACCGTCCGGGCCGGGGCCGCGCCGGCGGCCGCTTCCGCCGCGGTGTCCGCGGGGGCGCCGGCGGCGGGGCCCCCGGGGGCGCCCCCGGGGGTGGCGGCGGCCGGGCCGGGGGCCGCCGAGGCCCTTCCGCCGGGGACGGTGGCCGCGGTGGCGGCGGCGAGGGCGACGGCCAGCAGGGCCCTGCGTGGTGTGGGTGCGGTCATCGGCTTCTTCCCCCAGGGGGTCGGTCTGGTGGTGCGGCTGCTCCACCCTTCCAGTTCCCGGCCGCGCGGCGGCGAAGCCCGGGGCCCGTGTCGGCGGCCCGTACCCTGGCCGGGTGGAGCCACAGCAGTCACTTGAGTCACTCGCGCGGGAGCTCGCCGCCCTGCCGCCCTCGCTCGGCCCGGTGCGGCTGATCGGCGTCGACGGACATGCCGGATCGGGCAAGAGCACCTTCGCTGAGCGGCTCGCCGTGTCCCTGGGCGGCGCGCCGGTACTGCACCTGGACGACGTGGCCACCCACGAGGAGCTGTTCGACTGGGCGGAGCGGCTGCGGGCGCAGGTCCTGGAGCCGCTGGCCGCCGGACGGGCCGCGCACTGGACCCCGTACGACTGGGTGGAGCGCCGCTTCGGCGCCGAGCGGGTGCTGGATCCGGCGCCCGTGCTGCTCGTCGAGGGCGTCGGGGCGGGCCGGCGGGCGCTGCGGCCCCGTCTCGCGCACCTCCTGTGGATGGAGACCCCCCGGATGACGTCCTGGGGACGCGGCCGAAACCGGGACGGGCAGGAACTTTCCGACTTCTGGGACGGATGGGAGCGCGCGGAACTCGCGCACTTCTCCGACGACCCTTCACGCCCCTTCGCGGACACCTTGGTACACCAGAGTGGTACGGGATACGAGTGGACTTCCGGGGCTTCTGCGACCCCGGGAACGGCCGCTTCCGTCACCGACCGTCACGGACTCCCCCAGACCTGAGCGGTCGCGCGCCGACGGCCGCACGGGGCTTCCCCGACCCGCTTGACCCGGGCCCGGCAACCGCCGTACGTTCTGAATGCGCGGTCTGCGAAGGCCGCCGCGGACGCGAAGCCCCCGATTGTTCCCCCGTGATCGGGGGCTTCGTTCTGCCCCGGGCCGGTGCGGCGCGCGTCGCGCCGCCCGCCGTTCTTCACCCTGAGTTACCCTGCGCTTCCGGGGCACGCCCACGACCCGTGCCCACCGCACCCTGGGTAAGGTGCGTCACCGCAGGTACGATGCAGCCCTGATTTCATCGGCGGGGTCGACAACTCTGGTGCGCGACGCGGAGTTTGCCGCGCACCACGGGGCATGCTTGTGGGGGATGTGATGGACTTCGGCATGCCGGGCAGCGCACACGCTCCGGCCGAACTCGCCTGGCTCCGCGGGGTAGACGCCTGCACCATGGGCGCCTACCCGCAGGCCGAGGAGGAGTTCCGGGCGGCCGTCGGGCTCGATCCCACCATGGCCGACGCCTGGCTGGGACTCCACGCGCTGCGGGTGGACACCACCAACGCCTTATTGCGCATGTACGCCCACCGGGACCGCTTCGGCGAACAGCGCGCCCGCCACCGGCGGACCCTCAACTCCTGGTACTGGCTGGGCTGGTGGGTGCAGCCCGTGCTGGAGAGCCGCCGGGACCTGCTGCTGGCCCACGCCTCGCACTGGCTGGACGGCCGCCACGTCCCCGAGCTGGACCAGGCCCTCGCCGCGCTGCCGCCCGTGGACACCGACCCCCAGGTCCGGTTCCTGCACGCCTGCCGGGCCTACCTGGTCAAGGACTGGGAGCAACTCGTCCGGCACACCGAGCCGCTCGTGCTCGACCCGCTGCTCGGGATCGAGGCGGGGCTCTTCGGCGGCATGGCCCGGGTCCGGCTGGAGATGTACGGGCAGGCGGAACCGATGCTGTCGGCCGCGCTGATGCGGTGCCGCAGCGAGCAGCCCCAGCGCAAGGAACTGCGGTACTGGCTGGCGCGGGCCCGCGAGGGCACCGGGCGCAGCGCGGCGGCGCTTCCGCTGTACCGGGCCGTGCACCGGGTGGACCCGGCCTTCATGGACACCGCGGCCCGGCTGACGGCCATCGAGGACAGCACCGACCCCGACGACATGGCCGGCCTGGCCGACGCCTTCGGGTACGGCGGGTACGGCGGCCAGCTCAGCGAGGGGCTCGCCGGCCACTACGCGGCGGTCGCGCTGGGCGGCGGGGGCGGGGGCGGCGGTGGCGGCCCGGTCCAGGACATCGCGCCGGACGGGCAGGTGGACGCCGATCCGCCGACGCCCGGGGAGCCGCCGGGAACGGGACGGCTGGAGGGCGTACGGCACCGGCTGCCGGTGCCCCCGCAGGGCACCCCGACCGGACTGCCGGCCGGGCCGGCCGATCCGGCGCTGCTCGCCGAGGCGCTGGCGGAGCTGGAGCGGATGGTGGGCCTGGAGCCGGTGAAACGGCAGGTCAAGGCGCTGTCGGCGCAGCTGCACATGGCCCGGCTGCGGGCGGCCCAGGGCCTGCCGGTACAGCCGCCGAAGCGGCACTTCGTCTTCTCGGGGCCCTCGGGCACGGGCAAGACCACGGTGGCCCGGATCCTGGGCCGGGTCTTCTACGCGCTGGGGCTGCTCGGCGGGGACCACCTGGTGGAGGCCCAACGGGCCGACCTGGTAGGGGAGTTCCTCGGGCAGACGGCGGTCAAGGCGAACGAGCTGATCGACTCCGCGATCGGCGGGGTGCTGTTCGTGGACGAGGCGTACAGCCTGTCCAACTCGGGCTACAGCAAGGGCGACGCGTACGGCGACGAGGCCCTCCAGGTGCTGCTGAAGCGGGCCGAGGACAACCGCGACCACCTCGTGGTGATCCTGGCGGGCTACCCGGCGGGGATGGACCGGCTGCTGGCCGCCAATCCGGGGCTGTCCTCGCGGTTCACGACACGGGTCGACTTCCCGAGCTACCGGCCGGCGGAACTGACCTCGATCGGCGGGGTGCTGGCCGAGGCGAACGGGGACTGCTGGGACGAGGAGGCGCGGGAGGAGCTGCGCAGCATCAGCGGGCACGTGGTGGAGCAGGGCTGGATCGACGAACTGGGCAACGGGCGGTTCCTGCGGACCCTGTACGAGAAGAGCTGCGCGTACCGGGACCTGCGGCTGGCGGGGTTCGCCGGGGAGCCGTCCCGTGAGGACCTGGCCACGCTGCGGCTGCCGGACCTGATGCAGGCGTACGGGGAGGTGCTGTCCGGGCGGGGGCCGAGTCCTTCCTGACCTCCCCGGAGGGCGGGCCGTGGCCGCTGCGCGGTGCGGAGTCCCCTACCCGCCCTTCGCCCGTTCCTCCCCCAGCTACCGCTGGGAGGTACCCCCAGGGCTGCGCCCGGCCCCCTCCCGGGGGCTCCGCCCCCAGACCCCGCGCCTGGGAATGCCCGTTGGCGGGTGGTGAACAGCTGCGGGTAGGGTCGGTGCGCGACACGACGCGGAGGGGAGCCCAGGTGGCGCGGGTTGCGGTGATCGGTGGGGGTATCAGCGGGCTGGGAACGGCCCTCATGCTCGGGCGGCGGGGCCATGTGGTCACCCTGTACGAGCAGGACGGACGGGGCGCCGGCGAGGACCTCGACCGGGACTTCTACGACTGGGAGCGGCCCCGGGTCCCGCAGGCCGTGCAGCCGCATTCCTTCCTCGCCCCCGTGCGCACCGTCCTGCGCGCCGAGACCCCCGACGTCTACGCCGACCTGCTGGCGCGCGGTGCCCGGGAGTACCACGACTTCGACTGGTTCGCCGAGCACCCGCCCGTCCGGGACGGGGACGAGGAGCTGGTGACCCTGCGGACCCGACGCATCGTGCTGGAGGCCGCGCTGGCCTCGGCCGTGCGCCGGGAGGCCGCCGTCGAGGTGCGGCACGGCAGCCGGGTGAGCGGCCTCGCCTTCACCGAGGGCAGCCCGCCGCGGGTCACCGGCGTACGGGTGGGGGCCGCCGAGCACCCGGCGGACCTGGTCGTCGACGCGTCCGGGCGGCGTTCGCCGGTGCCCGCCTGGGTCGAGGCGGCCGGCTGCCGGCCGCCCGTGGTCGAGAGCCACCGCACCGGTCTCGCGTACTTCTGCCGCTGGTACGAGCTGCGGGCCGACGGTCCGCGCAGCCCCGGGAAGGTGAAGCCCGGCTCGGCCTCGCCGTTCGCGCTGGCCGGGGTGTTCCCCTCCGACAACGACACCTTCGCGCTGCACCTGGTGCTCTCCACGGGCGATCCGACGCGGAGCGCGGTCACCGACCCGGCCGTGTTCGAGGCCGCCGCCCGCCGGTTCCCCGCCGCGGCGGCCTGGCTCGACCTGGACCCCGAACCGCGGTCGCCGGTCCTGCCCATGGCGGGCCTGCCCAACCGGTGGACCTCCCTCACCGACGCCGAAGGGCCCGTGGTCACCGGCCTGGTGAACACGGGCGACAGCCTCGTCCACACCAACCCCACGCTGGGCCACGGCGTCGCCTTCGGCCTGCGCTCCGCCCAGTACCTGGCCGCCCACGCCGACGAGACCGCCGCGGACCCGGCCGGGTACCACGACTGGACGGTCCGGAGCCTGCGCCCCTGGTTCGACGACCAGGTGGCCGCCGACCGGGGCAACGAGCAGCGCCTCGCCGAGGGCGCCCCTCTCTCGGACCGGCGGGCCGCCGCCGTGGGCGTCTGTGCCTTCGAGGACCCGGTGGTGATGCGGGCCCGGGCCCAGGTCCGCCACCTCCTGCTGCCGGCCGCCGAGGCCTACGGGAGCGACGAGGTGGACCGGCACGTCACCGCCTGGCTGGAGGCCAACCCGGACTTCTCCCCGGCGCACGACGGCCCGACCCGGGACGAGTGGGAGGCACTCGTCCCGGGCTGAGCCGGACCGGGTCAGGCGCGGGCGAAGGGCCGGTGGGCGGGGTCGCGGACCTCGCCGACCAGCATTTCGAGGACGTCCTCCAGGGCCACCAGGCCCAGGATCCGGCCCGACGGGTCGGCCACCTGGGCCAGGTGGGTGGCGTCGCGGCGCATGACGCTGAGGGCGTCGTCCAGCGGGAGGGTGGAGCACAGCGTGGTCATCCGGCGCCACACCCGCTGCGGCACCGCCCGCTCGCGGTCGTCCAGGTCGAGGACGTCCTTGACGTGGAGGTACCCCATGAAGGCCCCGGTGTCGGAGCGGACGGGGAAGCGGGAGTAGCCGGTCCTGACCGTCAGCTGTTCGATCTGCCGGGGGGTGACGGCCGGGCCCACCGTGACCAGGCGGTCCCGGCGGAGCAGGACGTCGGTGACCGGGCGGCTGCCCAGTTCCAGGGCGTCCTCCAGGCGCTCCTGCTCGACCGGTTCGAGGAGCCCGGCCTGCCGGGAGTCCTCCACCAGCCGGCCCAGCTGAGCGCTGGTGTAGACGGCCTCGACCTCGTCCTTCGGCTCGACCTTGAACAGCCGCAGGACGAGCGCCGCGCACGCTCCGAGCGCCGTGGTGACGGGGCCGCAGACGCGGGCGAAGGCGACCAGCCCGGGGCTGAACCACAGGGAGGTCTTCTCCGGGGCGGCCATGGCGAGGTTCTTCGGGAGCATCTCGCCGATGACCAGGTGCAGGAAGACCACCGCCGACAGGGCGACCACGTAGCCGAGGGGGTGGATCAGGCCCTCGGGCACGTGCAGGGCGTGGAAGACGGGCTCCAGCAGCCGGGCCACCGTGGGCTCGGCGACGGCGCCGAGGGTGAGCGAGCACATGGTGATGCCGAACTGGGCGGCGGCCATCATGCGCGGCAGGTTCTCCAGGCCGTACAGCACCTGGCGGGCCCGCTTGGACTCCGCGGCGAGCGGCTCGATCTGGCTGCGGCGTACGGAGACGAGCGCGAACTCGGCGCCGACGAAGAAGCCGTTGGCCAGGACGAGCAGCAGGGCGAAGAGGAGCTGGAGCGCGTTCACCGGGCGGCGCCTTCCAGCTCGGCGGCCGGGCGGCCGCTCGCGGGGGCCGGTACCGCCGTGAGGCGCACCAGACGGACCCGCTCGGCGCGGTTGCGCCGGACCTGGCGGACGGACAGCCTCCAGCCGGGCAGCTCGGCCCGGTCCCCGGGGGAGGGGATCCGGCCGAGGAGGTCGGCCACGAGCCCGGCGACGGTCTCGTAGGGCCCCTCGGGCACTTCGAGGCCTATCCGGCGCAGGGTGTGCACGCGGCAGCTGCCGTCGGCCTCCCAGGACGGCCGGCCGTCCTCGCCGGGTACGGCGGCCAGTTCGGGGCTGTCGTCCTCGGCGAGGTCGTGCTCGTCGCGGACCTCTCCGACGAGTTCCTCCACGATGTCCTCCAGGGTGACCACGCCGGCGGTGCCGCCGTACTCGTCGACGACCACGGCCATCGGCTGTTCGCTGCGCAGCCGTTCCAGCAGCGGCTGGACCGGCAGGGAGCCGGGTACCAGCAGCGGGGCGACGCAGATCCGGCCGACGGAGGTGCGGGCGCGTTCGGACTCGGGCACGGCGAGGGCGTCCTTGAGGTGGACGACGCCGGTGACCTCGTCGATGCGCTCGCGGTAGACCGGGAAGCGGGACAGGCCGGTGGCTCGGGTCAGGTTCAGCACGTCGGCCGCGGTGGCCGTGTCCTGGAGGGCGCTGACCTTCACCCGGGGGGTCATGACGTGCTGGGCGGTGAGCTCGCCCAGCGACAGGGTCCGTACGAAGAGGTCGGCGGTGTCCTGTTCGAGGGCGCCGGCCTGGGCCGAGTGGCGGACCAGGGAGACCAGTTCGCCGGGGGTGCGGGCGGAGGCCATCTCCTCGGCGGGCTCCACTCCGAGGGCCCGCACGAGGCGGTTGGCGACGGAGTTGAGGCCGGCGATGACGGGCCGGAAGGCCCGCGAGAAGGCCTGCTGCGGGCCGGCCACGAAGCGGGCCACCTGGAGCGGCCGGGAGACCGCCCAGTTCTTCGGTACGAGCTCGCCGACGACCATCTGCACGGCGGAGGCGAGCAGCATGCCGGTGAAGACGGCGATGCCGGAGACGGCTCCGGCGGGCAGGCCGGTGGCGGAGAGCGGCCCCGACAGCAGGGCGGCGAGGGCCGGTTCGGCGAGCATGCCGACGACGAGTGAGGTGATGGTGATGCCGAGCTGGGTGCCGGAGAGCTGGAAGGACAGCTCCCGCAGGGCTTCGACGACCGTGCGGGCACGGCGGTCGCCCTCGGCTGCGGCGCGCTCGGCCTCGGGCTTCTCTACGGTGACGAGGCCGAACTCGGCCGCCACGAAGAAACCGTTGGCGAGGATCAGTGCGAAGGCCGCCACGAGCAGCAGTAGCGGGATGGTCATGCCGCCGCCTCCGTGGGGAGGGCGGCGCGGGTACTACCGGACGATCCGTCCATTGCTGGAGGGAGTCACTCCTCTGGTCGCAGGTGCCCACGGGCCACGGGGTCCCGGGGCGGTGGGAGGGCGCACGGGCGCGCCCCGCCACCAGGGTAGTCATTGAGATCGCCGCCGCAATGGGACGCAGCGACGGGGCCCGGCCGGGTCAGTGGTCGTTTGTGCCGGTTCCGCGGGTTTCGGCGAGGGCGCGCAGGGCGCGGGCGTCGCCGATGGCGCGGGCCTTGGCCACGCCGGGCTGGATGCCGAGGACGGGCAGGCTGGTGCCGTCGTTGAGGTCGAGGAAGACCCACGGGTCGCCGGGGCGGAGGTTGACGCGGAGGATCTGCGCCCACTCCAGGCGGCGGGTGGTGGTGAGGTTCACCACGGTGACGCCGGTCTCGTCCGCGACCACCTTGGGGCGGCTGAGCAGGACGAGGACGGAGGCCATCAGGGCGGCGGTGAAGACGAAGCTGACCCGCTCGCCGGGGCTGAGGTTCTCCAGGAGGAGCGCGATCGCCGTGATGGTGGCGAACATGGCGGTCCCGACGCTGAGCAGCACCGCCCGGGTGCGGTTCGGCCGGAAGGTGACCGGCAGGGCGGGGGTTGCGGGGTGGGCGGCGGACTCGCTCATGGTGCGCTGGGCCTTCTGGGGTGGCGTACGGGAGGACGGCGCGGGGGTGGTGCGCCGTACGGGTGGGCGGCGGGGCCGGGAGGGGTCCGGGTGGGACCCCTCGCCGGCGGGACCGTCCTAGAGGCGACAGGCGTGGATCGAGGTGGTGAGGATCGCGCGCGCGCCGAGCTCGTACAGGTCGTCCATGATCCGCTGGGCCTCCTTGGCGGGGACCATGGCGCGGACCGCGACCCAGCCCTCGTTGTGGAGCGGGGAGATCGTCGGGGACTCCAGGCCCGGGGTGAGGGCTACGGCGCGCTCCAGGTGCTCGGCGCGGCAGTCGTAGTCCATCATCACGTAGCTGCGGGCGACGAGGACGCCCTGGAGGCGGCGCAGGAACTGCGCGACCTTGGGGTCCTCGTTGTCGGCGCCGGTGCGGCGGATGACGGTGGCCTCGGACTTGAGGATCGGCTCGCCGATGACCTCCAGGCCGGCGTTGCGCAGGCTGGTGCCGGTCTCGACGACGTCGGCGATGACCTGGGCGACGCCGAGCTCGATGGCGGTCTCGACGGCGCCGTCCAGGTGGACGACGGAGGCGTCGATGCCCTGGTCGGCGAGGTGCTTGGCGACGATCCCCTCGTAGGAGGTGGCGATCGTCATCCCGCCGAAGTCCTCGGGGCCCTTGGCGGTGCCGGGCTTGGTGGCGTAGCGGAAGGTGGACCGGCCGAAGTTCAGCGGCAGGATCTCCTCGGCGTTGGCGCCGGAGTCGAGCAGCAGGTCGCGGCCGGTGATGCCGATGTCCAGCTTGCCCGAGGCGACGTAGATCGCGATGTCCTTCGGGCGGAGGTAGAAGAACTCGACCTCGTTGTCGGGGTCGACCGTGACGAGTTCCTTCGACTCCTTGCGCTGGCGGTAGCCGGCCTCATGGAGCATCGCCGACGCCGGTCCGGAGAGTGAACCCTTGTTGGGGACGGCGATGCGCAGCATGGGCTTCCTTTTGTGCGTAGTTGCGAAGGGTGTGGGCGGGCGGGAGCCCCGGTACTGCGGGCTCCGGTAATGCGAGCTCCGGTACTGCGGGCTCCGGCCTAGAGGTGCGCGTAGACGTCGTCGAGGGAGATCCCGCGCGCCACCATCATCACCTGGACGTGGTAGAGCAGCTGGGAGATCTCCTCGGCGGCGGCGTCCTTGCCCTCGTACTCGGCGGCCATCCAGACTTCGGCGGCCTCCTCGACGATCTTCTTGCCGATGGCATGGACGCCCTTGCCGACGAGCTCGGCGGTGCGGGAGGTGCTGGGGTCGCCGTTGGCGGCCTTGTGCTGGAGCTCCGTGAAGAGCTCTTCGAAGCTCTTGGTGGGTTCGTTCGCCATGATGCCCTTAGAGTACGGGCTCTCCCCCGTCCGCCGGTGCCCGGGTTCACTCCTTGGACTACCGCCAGGGTTCGCTGACGGTGCGCAGGGTCATGGCGGTGGAGACGGCGGCGGTGACCGCTTCGTGCCCCTTGTCCTCGTTGGAGCCCTCAAGTCCGGCGCGGTCCAGCGCCTGCTCGTCGTTGTCGCAGGTCAGGACGCCGAAGCCGACGGGGACTCCGGTGTCGATCGACACCTGCACCAGGCCCTGGGTGACGCCCTGGCACACGTAGTCGAAGTGCGGGGTGCCGCCGCGGATGACCACGCCGAGGGCGACGATGGCGTCGTAGCCGCGGCCGGCCAGCACCTTCGCCACGACCGGGAGCTCGAAGCTGCCGGGGACGCGGAGCAGGGTGGGCTCGTCGATGCCCAGTTCGTGCAGGGCCCGCAGGGCGCCGTCGACCAGACCGTCCATGACCTTCTCGTGCCACTGGGCCGCGATCACGGCCACCCGGAGGTCTCCGCAGTTCTTCACGCTCAGTTCGGGTGCGCCCTTGCCGCTCACAGCTCTGCTCCTCGGTGTTTCGGTTCGTACGAGTGGTGTGTCTGCGTGGTTCTTGGTTGCCGGCTACTGGTTGCCGCAGGCGGAGGTGGGTACGGCACCCTCCAGCCAGGGCAGGTCGTGGCCCATCCGGTCCCGCTTGGTGCGCAGGTACCGCAGGTTGTGCTCGCCGGCCTCGACGGGCATGGGCTCCCGGCCGGCGACGGAGATGCCGTGGTCCTCCAGGGCGGCTGCCTTGTCGGGGTTGTTGGTCAGCAGCCGGACGGTGTGCACGCCCAGGTCGGCGAGGATCTGGGCGCCGGCGCCGTAGTCGCGGGCGTCGGCGGGCAGGCCCAGTTCCAGGTTGGCGTCCAGGGTGTCGCGGCCGCGCTCCTGGAGCTCGTAGGCGCGCATCTTGGACAGCAGTCCGATGCCGCGGCCCTCGTGCCCGCGCAGGTAGACGATGACCCCGCGGCCCTCGGACTGGACCTTGGCCATGGCGGCCTGGAGCTGGGGGCCGCAGTCGCAGCGCTGGGACTGGAAGATGTCGCCGGTCAGGCACTCGGAGTGCATCCGGACCAGGACGTCCTTGCCGTCGCCGATCTCCCCGTGGACGAGGGCGACGTGCTCGACGCCGTCGACGGTGGAGCGGTAGCCGTACGCCGTGAACTCGCCGGCGGCGGTCGGCAGGCTGACCTCGGCCTCGCGGCGCACGGTCGGCTCGGAGGAGCGGCGGTAGGCGATCAGGTCCTCGATGGAGATGATCGTCAGGCCGTGCTTGCGGGCGAAGGGGATCAGCTCGGGCAGCCGCAGCATGACCCCGTCCTCGCCGGCGATCTCCACGATGGCGCCGGCCGGGCGCAGGCCCGCGAGGCGGGCGAGGTCGACGGCGGCCTCGGTGTGGCCGTTGCGGACCAGGACGCCGCCGGGCTTGGCGCGCAGCGGGAAGATGTGGCCGGGGCGGACGAAGTCGCCGGCCTCGGAGGTGCCGTTGGCCAGCAGCCGCAGGGTGGTGGCGCGGTCGGCGGCGGAGATGCCGGTGGTGACGCCGTGCGCGGCGGTGGCGTCGACGGAGACGGTGAAGGCGGTCTTCATCGACTCGGTGTTGTTCTGGACCATCTGCGGGAGCTCCAGGCGCTCCAGCTCGGGGCCCTCCATCGGCGCGCAGATCAGGCCCCGGCACTCGCTCATCATGAACGCGACGATCTCGGGGGTGGCCTTCTCGGCGGCGATGACGAGGTCGCCCTCGTTCTCGCGGTCCTCGTCGTCGACGACGACCACGGGGCGGCCGGCGGCGATGTCGCGGATGGCCTGCTCGACGGGGTCGAGGCGGAAGGTCTCCTGGTCGTCCGCGTCCGGCACGGACTTGAGGATGGTGGTCATGCCGTTGCTCCTTCGAGGGCCGGGGCGGGGGTGGTGCGCGAACGCTGGTACCAGTCGTAGGCGCCCCACAGGACGAGCGCGAAGTAGACGACGTAGACGAGGCCGGAGAAGGCCAGGCCGCTGTTGAAGGCGAGGGGGACGCCGACGAGGTCGACGAGGAGCCAGGCGAACCAGAACTCGACCAGGCCGCGGGCCTGGGCCACCATCGCGACGATCGTGCCGACGAAGATGTAGGCGTCGGCCCACGGGCTCCACGACAGGTTCGGGAAGAGGGTGAACAGGCCGCCCACGGCGAGGGTGCCGGCGGCCGCCCCGGCGAGGAGCAGTCCGCGCTCCTTCCAGGTGGCGGTGCGCACGGCGATGGATCCGTCCTGGGCCTTCTGCCGGCCGAGCTGCCAGGCGCGCCAGCCCCAGACGGCGACGGAGATCACCAGGAGCTGCTTGCCGACGCCGCCCGCGAGGTGGGCGGAAGCGTAGGCGGCGACCAGGATCAGGCCGGAGAGGAGCTGGGCGGGCCAGGTCCATATGGAGCGGCGCCAGCCGAGGGCGAGGGCGGCCAGGCCCATCAGGTTGCCGATCATGTCGGACCAGATGACCTTCTGGCCGAACACCTCGAAGGCCTGGGTGTTGAGCCAGGTCAGGGCGGTCACTGCTCCGTCTCCTTCGCGTGGAGGGGGTTCACGCCGGCGGCCAGCAGGCGCTCGACGTACTTCGCGAGGACGTCGACCTCGAGGTTGACCGGGTCGCCGCTCTGCTTGATGCCGAGGGTGGTCAGCGCGAGGGTGGTGGGGATGAGGCTGATGGTGAAGTAGTCGGCGGCGGCCTCGACCACGGTGAGGCTGACGCCGTCCACAGTGATAGAGCCCTTCTCTACGACGTACCTTGCGAGGTTCTCCGGCAGCGAGACCTTGACGATCTCCCAGTGCTCCGAGGGGGTGCGGGAGATGATCCGGCCGGTGCCGTCCACGTGTCCCTGCACGAGGTGGCCGCCGAGCCGGCCGCCGAGGGCCATCGGGCGCTCCAGGTTGACCCGGGAGCCGGCGGCGAGGGCGCCGAGGCTGGAGCGGTTGAGGGTCTCCTGCATGACGTCGGCGGTGAACTCGCCGTCCTCGGTCTCGACCACGGTCAGGCAGACACCGTTGACGGCGATCGAGTCGCCGTGCTTGGCGCCGTCGGTGACGACGGGGCCGCGCAGGCGGAAGCGGGAGGCCTCGGCGAGCTGCTCGACGGCGGTGACCTCGCCCAGTTCTTCGACGATTCCGGTGAACACTCAGTGCTCCTTGGGGGCGTTGGTGGGGACGGCGGTGATGCGCAGATCGGGGCCGGTGCGGACGGCCTCGGTGATGTCGAGGCGCACCGCGCGGGCGATGTTCGTGATGCCGGCGCCGGCGAGGGCGGCGGGGCCGGCGCCGAGGAGGGCCGGGGCGATGTAGCCGACGACGCGGTCGACGGCCCCGGCCTCCAGGAAGGCTCCGGCGAGGGTGGGGCCGCCTTCGAGGAGGACGGAGCGCACGCCGCGCCCGTACAGCTCGGAGAGGAGGCGGTCGAGGGGGAGGCGGCCGTCGCGCAGCGGCAGCCGGAGCACCTCGGTGCCGGGCAGGTGCGCGGTGTCGGCGTCCTCGCCGGTGACGATCAGGGTGGGGCCGGCGTCGTCGAGGATGCGGGCGGTCGCCGGGAGGCCGGCGCGGGTGTCGAGGGCGACGCGCAGCGGCTGGACGGCGCCTTCGACCCCGCGGACGGCGAGGTGGGGGTCGTCGGCGCGCAGGGTGCCGCCGCCGACGAGGACCGCGTCCGCCTCGGCGCGCAGCCGGTGGACGTCGGCGCGGGACTCGGGGGAGGTGATCCAGCGGCTGCTGCCGTCCTCGGCGGCGCTGCGGCCGTCGAGGGTGGCGGCGTACTTCCAGGTGACGTGGGGACGGCCGAGGCGTACGGAGGTCAGCCAGGCGGCGTTGCCCTGCTCGGCCTCGTCGGCCAGGAGCCCCGCCCCGGTGGCGATCCCGGCGGCGCGCAGGGTGGCTCCGCCGCCGCGGGCCTGCGGGTCCGGGTCGGAGACGGCGTAGACCACGCGGGCGATGCCGGCGTCGATGAGGGCCTGCGCGCAGGGGCCCGTACGACCGGTGTGGTTGCAGGGTTCGAGGGTGACGTAGGCGGTGCCGCCGCGGGCGGCGTCTCCCGCCGCGCGCAGGGCGTGGACCTCGGCGTGCGGGCCGCCGGCCCGCTCGTGCCAGCCTTCGCCGACGACGGCGCCCGCGGGGTCGGTGATGACGCAGCCGACGACGGGGTTGGGGCTGGTGGAGCCGAGTCCGCGGGAGGCCAGCTCGATGGCCCGGCGCATCGCGGTGATGCTCGGGTCGGGTGCTGCCTGCGCGGCGTGTGTCGCCACCGGGTCCTCCTGCCTCATCGGGCACGGACTCCGGGGCCTGTCGGGATACGACAGATGAAGCGGGTAGCGCACGCGGGGACGCCGAGGCCGGGAAAACGGTCCGTCCGACACGTATCCGCTGGGAATACGCCGATGGACCGCCGACGGCGGCGTACCGGTGACTGGCCCGCCGCGCACTGCCTCCCATCCGGACTTTAACCGTCGGTCCAGGAATTTCACCTGGTCAACCGGCCGCTGGATGCGGACGGGTCGCGGACTATACCGCCGGTTCGGAATTACACCGACCCCGGAGTGCGCTGCTACTGGTACTAGGCCCAGTGTGCCACGGGGGATCGGGGGCCATGCGGGTGAAGCGCTGTGGCCTGGCTCACAGGAACGCCTTCCTTGAGCGTTCCTATTGCGCCACCGGTGTCGCGATCCCTCCCTGCGCAGCTTTGGTCCAGACCTATTGACGGGTTGGTCTAGTCCTCTTAACGTTCCCTTCATCTTCCCCGGGAGCCGGCCTGCCGACGTGCGCACGTCACGGGCCAACCAGCGCCACTTTTCTGCCTGTTGCCGCACTTTGGCCCTGCCATCCTCCCCTCCCCAGGAGGCACCATGCTGTCCCCCACACGTACGAGAGCGATGCTCCTGGCATCCGGCGCCGCGATCGCCGGACTGCTGGTCGGCGGGCTCTCGGCCGGCGTCTCGCACGCCGCCGACAACGAGACTTGTCGCCCGGACGGGCTCTACAAGACGACCGGCGTCGACGTCCCGTACTGCTCGGTCTACGACTCCGAAGGCCGCGAGAAGATGGGCGCCGACCACCAGCGCCGCGTCATCGGCTACTTCACCGGCTGGCGCACCGGCAAGGACGGCAGCCCCGCCTACCTCGCCAACAACATCCCGTGGTCCAAGGTCACCCACCTGAACTACGCCTTCGCCCACGTCGGCGCCGACAACAAGGTCTCGGTCGGCGCGGACAACGCGAACAACGCCGCCACCGGGATGACCTGGCCGGGCGTCGCGGGGGCAGAGATGGACCCGGCCCTCCCGTACAAGGGCCACTTCAACCTGCTGAACAAGTTCAAGAAGCAGTACCCGAACGTGAAGACGCTGATCTCGGTCGGCGGCTGGGCGGAGACCGGCGGCTACTTCGGAGACGACGGCAACCGGGTCGCCTCCGGCGGCTTCTACTCGATGGCCACCAACGCCGACGGCTCGGTCAACCAGGCGGGCATCGAGACCTTCGCGGACTCCTCGGTGGAGTTCATCCGCAAGTACGGGTTCAACGGCGTCGACATCGACTACGAGTACCCGACCACCATGAAGGACGCCGGCAACCCCCTGGACTGGCAGCTGTCCAACGCCCGCCGGGCCGGACTGGTCAAGGGCTACGACGTCCTCATGAAGACCCTGCGCGAGAAGCTCGACCGCGCGGGCGCCGCCGACGGCAAGCACTACCTGCTCTCCGTCGCCGCCCCCTCCTCCGGCTACCTGCTGCGGGGCATGGAGACGTTCCAGATGCAGAAGTACCTGGACTACGTCAACATCATGTCCTACGACCTGCACGGCGCCTGGAACGAGTACGTCGGCCCCAACGCCTCGCTCTTCGACGACGGCAAGGACGCCGAGCTGGCGGCCGCGGGCGTCTACTCCACCTCCCAGTACGGCGGCGTCGGCTACCTCAACACCGACTGGGCCTACCACTACTTCCGCGGTTCGATGCCGTCGGGCCGGATCAACATCGGCCTGCCGTACTACACCCGCGGCTTCAAGAACGTGCAGGGCGGCACGGACGGCCTGTGGGGCAAGGCCCCGGCCACCAGCTGCCCGGCGGGCGCCGGTCTGACCAAGTGCGGTGACGGCGCGGTCGGCATCGACAACCTGTGGCACGACAAGGACGCCAACGGGGTCGAGTCCCCGGCGGGCTCCAACCCGATGTGGCACGCCAAGAACCTGGAGAAGGGCGTCGTCGGCGACTACGTCACCAAGTACGGCTTCCCCGCGAACACCACCCTGACCGGCAGCTACGCACGCAAGTACGACTCCACGCTCGTGGCGCCGTGGCTGTGGAACGCGCAGAAGAAGGTCTTCCTGTCGACGGAGGACGAGCAGTCGGTGGCGGCCAAGGCCGACTACGTGGTCGACAAGGGCATCGGCGGCACGATGGTCTGGGAGCTGGCCGGCGACTACGCCTACAACGCGGCCAAGGGCCAGTACGAGACGGGCGACACCCTCACCTCGCTGATGTACGACAAGTTCAAGGCCGCCACCCCGTACGGTGCGAAGAAGGCGGGCGCCACCGCCCTGCCGACGCAGGCCGTGGACATCAAGACGGAGTTCACCGAGTTCAAGCTGGGCGACTCCAACTACCCGATCACCCCGAAGCTCAAGATCACCAACAACACGAAGAGCACGCTGCCCGGCGGCACCGAGTTCCAGTTCGACTACGGCACCTCGGCCCCGGCCAACGCCTCGGACCAGTCCGGCTTCGGTACGAAGGTGATCGCCACCGGCCACAGCGGCAACAACGTCGGCGGCCTGAAGGGCGACTTCCAGCGGGTCTCCCTGAAGCTCCCGGCCTGGCAGACGCTGGCCCCCGGCGCCTCGGTCGACCTGGCGTTCAACTACTACCTGCCGGTGTCCACGCCCTCCAACTGGACCGTGAACATCTCGGGCACCACCTACGCCCTCGCCGGTGACCTGGCGCGAGGCACCACCACCGGCGAGCCGGGCGGCGGCAGCACCCCGCCGACCACCCCGCCCACCACTCCCCCGACGACCCCGCCGACCACCCCCGGGACCTGCACCTCCCCGGCGTACGTGGCGGGCACGGTCTACAACTCGGGGACCGTGGTCTCGCACAAGGGCCACACCTGGAAGGCCCAGTGGTGGACGCAGAACGAGGAGCCCGGCACCACCGGCCAGTGGGGCGTCTGGAAGGACCAGGGCGCCTGCTGACCCCGGCAGCCGAGCACGAGTGAATGAGTGAGTGAGGACCCGGTGGCCCGGCGGCCACCGGGTCCTCGCGCGTACGGGGCCCCCGGCGCGCGGCACGTCACATTCCGCGGCCCTGTTCTGTCACCTGGGGGAAGGCACTCCCACGCGGAAGGACACCCCCATGAGCACGATCCTCGTCACCGGCGGCACCGGGAACCTCGGGGCACTGGTGGTCGACCGGCTGCGGGGCCGGGGCCACGAGGTCCGGGTCCTGAGCCGGCACTCCCCCGAGTTCCCCGTGGACCTGCGCGACGGCAGCGGGCTGGACGCGGCGACGGCGGGCGCGCGGGTGGTGGTGCACTGCGCCAGCTCGCCGCGTGGCGGCGACGACGTCGCGGCCCGGCACCTGATCGCGGCGGCCCGGCGCAGCGGGACCGTCACCAACATCGTCTACATCTCGATCGTCGGGGTGGACGTGGTGCCGCTCGGCTATTACGCGGTGAAGCGCCGGGTGGAGCGGATGCTGGAGGACTCCGGGCTGGGCGTGACCGTCCTGCGCACGACCCAGTTCCACGACCTGGTGGCACAGGTGGTGGCAACGGCGGCGAAGCTGCCGGTCGTGCCGCTGCCGGGCGGTGTACGGGTCCAGCCGGTGGCCGTCGAGGAGGTGGCGGACCGGCTCGCGGAGCTGGCCGTGCCCACACCCGCGGGCCGGGTGCCGGACATGGGCGGCCCGGAGACCCGCACGCTCGCGGAGTGGGGCCGCGCCTACCTCGCGGCGACCGGGAGCAGGCGGCGGGTGGTCCCGCTGCCGCTCGCGGGCAAGGCGTACGCGGGCTTCCGGCGCGGCGGGAACCTGGCCCCCGAGCGGGCGGTGGGCCGGATCACCTTCGGGGAGTTCCTGCAGCGGAGGAAGTGAGCCGGGGGCTCAGCCGAACAGCTCGTCCTGGGCGGCCGCGCGGGCGGCGAGGCGGGCTCCCTCCAGGACGGCCGGGCCGCCCAGCACGGTGGCGCGGACCTCCGTCGGGACGGGGGCCAGGGCGGCCAGCCGGTCCGCGACGCGGGCGGCGAGGCCGGGGCCGCCCGCGCGGCCGAGCTCCCCGCCGAGGACCACGCAGCCCGGGTCCAGGACGGCGGCGACGGCCGCCGCCCCGAGGGAGAGCCGTTCGGCGAGGGCGTCGAGGAAGACCTCCCCCGCCGCTCCGGCCACCGCCTCCTCCACGGGCCCGGTGAAGCCGTGTTCCGCCGCCAGGGCGGCCACCGCCGCACGTCCGGCCAGGGAGTGGAAGCCGCCTCCGCAGTCCGTGGCGGAGGGCAGCCCGGTGGTCCCGGGGACGGGCAGGAAGCCGATCTCGCCGGCCCCGCCGGAGGCGCCCCTGCGCAGCCGCCCGTCCAGGACGACGGCGGCGCCGACGCCCGCGCCGAGCCACAGCAGCACGAAGGAGTCCAGGTCCCGGGCGGCGCCGACGCGCTGCTCGGCGAGGGCCGCCAGGTTGGTCTCGTTCTCCACCACCACCCTCGCGGGCAGGGCCTCCTGGAGGGCGGCCACCAGGTCCCGGTGCCAGGCGGGCAGCCCGCCGGTGTCGCGCAGTTCGCCGCTCGCCGGGGCGACCAGCCCGGGGGCGCCGACGACGACGGTGTGCAGCTCGCGGGCGCCGGCCTCCCGGGCCAGCTCCGCCAGCCGGGCCACGGCCTCGCCGACCGCGTCGACGGGCAGGGAGGCGCGGGCCAGCGGGTGGCCGAGGAGGTCGGTGACGACGGCGGTCGCGCTGTCGGTCCGTACGTCCAGGGCGGCCAGGTGGGCGCGGCCGGCGACGATCCCGTACAGCCGGGCGTTGGGGCCGCGGCGCTGCTCGCCGGACTCCCCCACGACCTCGATGAGGCCGGCCGCCCCGAGCCGCTCGACGAGGTCGGCGACGGAGGGGCGGGACAGTCCGGTCAGCCGCTTGAGCTGGGCGGCCGTCAGGGGCCCCTCCTCCTGGAGGAGTTCGAGGGCGAGGCGGTCGTTGATGGCCCGGGCCGTGCTCGGCGAGGCGGGGGACGGCGCGGCCGTCGCGGCGGGGGTCAGCACCTTGGCAGGGGTCACGGCGCCCATCTTAGGGAGGGAAAGGACTCTAACTATCAGGCAGGCTCCCTGATAGTTTAATGGCCATGACCGGGGAACCCGACCTCAGCCCGGCGCGCCTGCGCCACGCCCGCTTCGCGATCGCCGCCGTCTTCTGCGTCCACGGCGCCGTCACCGGCTCCTTCGCCACGCGCATCCCCTGGATCCAGGAGCACGCCCAGCTCGGCTCGGGCACCCTGGGCCTGGCCCTCGGCTTCCCGGCCCTCGGCGCGGCGCTGGCGATGCCGCTGGCCGGCCGGATCAGCCACCGGTTCGGCGCCCGCGCCGCCCTGCGCGGACTGCTGGCGCTGTGGACCCTGTCGCTGGTCCTGCCGGGCCTGGCCCCGAACCTGTGGACCCTGTGCGGGGCCCTCTTCGTCTACGGGGCCACGGCCGGGATGTCCGACGTGGCGATGAACGCCCTCGGCGTGGAGACGGAGAACCGGCTCGGCCGCTCGATCATGTCCTCGCTGCACGGCATGTGGAGCGTGGGCGCGCTGCTGGGTTCGGCCGCCGGTACGGTCGCCGCGCACGCGGGGGCCGACGCCCGGCTGCACCACCTGGTCGCGGCACTGGCGCTGACCGCCGCCGGGCTGGTCGCCGTACGCGGGGTGCTGGACCTGCGCGCCGAGCACGAGGAGGAGGCCCCGCCGCGGTTCGCCCGGCCCCCGAAGGCGGCGCTGCTGATCGGCGGGGTGGGATTCTGCGCGGTCTTCGCGGAGGGGGCGAGCCTGGACTGGTCGGCGGTGTACCTGCGGGACGTGCTGGGCACGGCGGCCGGTCCGGCCGCCGCCTCCACCACGGCGTTCGCGCTGACCATGGCCCTGGCCCGGCTGGCCGGGGACCGGGTGGTGGACCGGTTCGGGGCGGTGCGGACCGTACGGACGGGCGGGGTGCTGGCCGTCGCGGGCGGGCTGGTGGTGGTCGGCGTGCGGCATCCGGCGGCGGCCATGGCGGGCTTCGCCCTGATCGGGCTCGGCATCGCGGTGGTGGTGCCGCTGGCCTTCGCGGCCGCGGCCCGCAGCGGGCCGGCTCCGGCCCAGGCCATCGCCGGGGTCGCCACGATCACCTACACCTCGGGGCTGATCGCGCCGTCGGCGATCGGGGCGGTGGCGGACGCCACCTCGCTGGTGGTTTCGTTCGGGCTGGTCACCCTGCTGGCCTGCGCGCTGACCGCGGCGGCGGGGGTGCTGCGGACCGGCCGGGTACCGGGCGCGGCCGGTCCCGCCAACCGGGACGAACCAGCCCCTATCCGGCCGTAATATATGCGCTGGCCCGCTGCGGTGATCTCCACGGATGATCCGGGAGATCCACCGGCAGGCGGCCAGGATCCTTGATCGGCCGACGGAACGGAAGTGGTGGGACATGGGCTTCGGCGTGCGCTGGACCCTGCACGGAGACGGGCGGACGCCCGCTCCCGGCGCGGTGGTGCGGCCCGAGGAGCGGCTGTCGTGGCCGCGCACCGCCGGGCTCGGTGCCCAGCACGTCGTGGCGATGTTCGGTGCCAGCTTCGTCGCCCCGGTCCTCATGGGCCTGGACCCGAACCTGGCGATCATGATGTCGGGCATCGCGACGGTGATCTTCCTCCTCGCGACGCGCGGCCGGGTCCCCTCCTACCTGGGCTGCTCGCTCTCCTTCGTGGGCGTCGCGGCGGCGATCCGGGCCGGTGGCGGGGACAGCGCGGTGGTCACCGGCGCGGTCTTCGTCGTCGGCGCGGCACTGTTCCTGGCGGGCCTGGCCGTCCAGCGGTTCGGGGCGCGGATCATCCACGCGGCGATGCCGCCCGTGGTCACCGGCGCGGTCGTGATGCTGATCGGCTTCAACCTGGCGCCGGTGACGGCCTCGACGTACTGGCCGCAGGACCAGTGGACGGCGCTGCTGACCATGCTGTTCACCGGACTCGCGGTGGTCTGCCTGCGCGGTTTCTGGTCGCGCATCGCGATCTTCCTGGGCCTGGTGTTCGGGTACGCCGTCTCCTGGGTCTTCGACCTGGTCTTCGGCAAGATCCACTCGACGGTGGGCGGGCTCGAGGCGGTGGACCACTGGCGGCTGGACCTCTCGGGCGTGGGCAAGGCCGACTGGATCGGGCTGCCGTCCTTCCACGCGCCGTCCTTCGAGTGGTCGGCCATCCTGATCGCGCTGCCGGTGGTGATCGCGCTGATCGCCGAGAACGCCGGGCACATCAAGGCCGTCGGCGAGATGACCGGTGACCCGCTCGACGACAAGCTCGGCACCGCCATCGCCGCCGACGGCGCGGCCTCCATGCTGTCCACGGCGGTCGGCGGCCCGCCGAACACCACGTACTCCGAGAACATCGGCGTCATGGCCGCCACCCGCGTCTACTCCACGGCGGCCTACTGGGCGGCGGCCGGATTCGCCCTGCTCTTCGGGCTCTGCCCCAAGTTCGGCGCGGTCGTGGCCGCGATCCCCGGCGGGGTGCTGGGCGGCATCACCGTGATCCTGTACGGCATGATCGGCCTGCTCGGCGCGCAGATCTGGCTGAACGCCCGGGTGGACCTGCGCAATCCGCTGAACCTGGTGCCGGCCGCGGCGGGCATCATCATCGGCGTCGGCGGGGTCAAGCTGCACTTCACCGACAGCTTCGAGCTGGGCGGCATCGCGCTCGGCACGATCGTGGTGATCACCGGTTACCACGCGCTGCGCTACTTCGCCCCCGCACACCTGAAGGAGCAGGAGCCGCTGCTGGACTCCGGCACGTCGGACTACGACGCCGACGCGGACACGGACACCGGGGCCGGGGGCGACAAGCGCGGTTGACGGGGCTTCGCCCGAACCGGCGAAGCGCACGGCCAAGTTCCCCGCGCGGGCCGTCCCGGCTGGGACGCTGCCTTGCATGGAAGCGGTACTCGCGCGGATGCGCGCCCTCGACGAGCGGCTCCCCGCGCAGGACGGTGTGGCCGTCTTCAACCGGGTGTACATGACCGTGACGCAGACCCTGCACCGGCGGATCGGCCAGGGCGAGTTCCCGGCGCCGCGGCGGGCGCAGACCCTGGCCGTGCGGTTCGCCGAGCGGTACCTGACGGCGGTGGAGGCGGACCGGGCGCCGGCCTGCTGGCGCCCGCTGCTCCAGTACCGGCGCCACCCGGGCGTACGGCCGCTCCAGCACGCGCTGGCCGGGATCAACGCCCACATCGGGCACGACCTGGCCCTCGCGGTGGTGTCCGCCTGCCGCGCGCTGGACTGCCCGCCGGCGGCCCTCGAAGCCGACTTCCACCAGGTCGGAGACACCCTGGTCTCCCTGGAGGAACGCATCCGGGAGGACCTGATGCCCGGCCCGGACCTGCTGGAGGTCGCCGACCCGCTGACGCACCTGCTGGGCTCCTGGAGCCTGGAGCGGGCCCGGGCGGGGGCCTGGGCGTCGGCCCGTCTGCTGTGGACGCTGCGCCGCTCCCCCGAGCTCGCGGAGGAGTTCGAGGAGTCCCTCGACGCAGGTGTCGGCCTGGTCGGGCGCTGCCTCCTCACTCCGACGGCCCGCCGCTCCGCTGCGCGGTGCGGCCCGGGCGCGTGGTGACCCTCCGCTGCGCGGGGCTGCCCGGCCGTACCGGTGGCGCCGCCGGTCGCCGCTGCGCGGGCTGCTCCCCGCCCCACCCTTCGCCCGTTCCCCGGGGCTGCGCCCCGGACCCCCTGGGGGCTCCGCCCCCAGACCCTCCCCCAGCTACCGCTGGGGGGACCCCCAGCGCCTCAAACGCCGGCGGGGCTATTCATAGCCCCGCCGGCGTTTGAGGCGTACGGGGTCAGGGGCGGAGCCCCTGGGAACGGTGGAAGTGGGGGTCCCCCCGGACGGAGTCTGGGGGAGGTAGGGGACCGGCCCCGCGCAGCGGCACACCACCCGCACCCGACCCACCGGCCCCGGACGCACGAACCGGCCCCGCCCCGCCCACGCCGGACGGAGTCCGGCGCAGCGGCGCGAAGCCGGTAAGGCGCCCTGGCGCCGCACCGCGCGAGCGGTGCGTCAAGAGGGGCTAATCCTCGGGGAGTTCCACCGGGGCGATCTCGTCGAAGACGTCGCCCGGGCCCGGGTTGGCGGCGTCCGTGGACCCGCCCAGGTGGTGCATGACGCCCCAGACGGCGTTCAGCGCGGTCTGCACCGCACCCTCGGCCCAGCCGGCCGTCCAGGAGATGTCGTCGCCCGCGAGGAAGATGCCGCGCTTGTCCTCGGGGAGGCGGTCCTGCATGAAGTGGGTGTACAGGCGCCGCTGGTAGCGGTAGTGACCCGGCAGGTTGGCCTTGAACGCGCCCATGAAGTAGGGCTCGTTCTCCCAGGACACGGTCACCGGGTTGCCGATGATGTGGCGGCGGATGTCGACCTTGGGGTAGATCTCGCCGAGGGACTTCAGCATGACCTCCATCCGCTCGTTCGCGGACAGCGGCAGCCACTTCAGGCTGTCGTCGCACCAGGTGTACGACAGGCAGATCACGGCCGGCTGGTCCGGGCCGTTGTCCAGCAGGTACGTACCGCGGGTCATGCGGTCGGTCAGCGTCATCGACATGACGTCGCGGCCCGTCTCCTCGTCCTTGTCCAGCCAGAACGGCCGGTCGACGGGGATGAAGAGCTTCGAGGACTCCATGTAGTGGGTGCGCTCGATCGCCGTCCAGTGGTCGATCGGGAAGAGCGTGTCGTCGCACGCGATCTTCGACAGCAGCATCCACGACTGGGCCGTGAAGATCGCCGCGCGGTAGGTGCGGATGTCGCCCGACGCGTCGGTGACGGTGATCCGGTTGCCGGCCGTGCGGTGCAGGCGGGTGACCGCCGGGCGCGGGGTGCCGTCGTGCAGGGAGGACAGGGACGTGCCCTGGGCCCAGTGCAGGATCTTCTCGGGCTCGCGCTCCCACAGGCGCAGCGGCAGCTGCTGCGAGCCGCCGACGATGCCGCGGTGGTGGTCGTCCGCCTCGGTGTAGACGACGCGCAGGATCTCCAGGATGGAGTTCGGGAAGTCGGTGTCCCAGCCGCCGGTGCCGAAGCCGACCTGGCCGAAGATCTCGCGCTTGCGGAAGGACTTGAAGGCCTCGGACTTGCAGAGGAAGCCGTAGAAGGTCTCGTCGTCGAGCTTCTCGACGAGCTTCGCCCAGATCTCGCGGATGCGCGGGACGTCCCGCTCGCGCATCGCGGTGTTCATGTCGGAGAAGTCGGCGCCCTCGTCGAGGCAGGCGTTCCACGCGGCGGCGACGTCGCGGTAGACCTGCGGGAGGTCGGCGATGGTCTCGGCGTAGTGGGTCTCGCCCTTGAGGTCCACGACCGTGGAGGGGGTGGCCTCGGACAGCGGGTTCGGGAAGGGCTGGGTCTGCAGGCCCACGAGGTCGATGTAGTGCTGCAGCGCGGTGGAGGACGGCGGGAAGCGCATGGCGCCCATCTCCGCGGTGAGGCCCTCGGTGCCGGCGCCCTCGAAGCCGACGGTGCGCAGGCGGCCGCCGATCTGGTCGGCCTCGTACACGACGGGCTTGAGGCCCATCTTCATCAGCTCGTAGGCGGAGATGATGCCGGACAGGCCGCCGCCGATGACGGCGACCTCGGTGCCGTGCTCGGTCGCCGGTATCTGGCCCAGGCCCGCCGGGTGGGCGAGGAAGTCGTCGTAGGCGTACGGGAAGTCCGGCCCGAACATGGTGATCGGGGGCTGGCCGTCGCTGTGCGGAACGGCGGTGGTGGGCACCGTGGACGTCATGGGGGCACGTCTCCTTGCGGCAGAGCAGGCAGGGCGGGAGGGCTGGGGGGCGGAGCTGGGGTCTCAGACGAGGGAGTCGTAGAGTCCCGGGCGGCGGTCGCGCAGGTACGGGTTGGTCTCGCGGGAGGCCTCCAGGAGTTCCGGGTCGACCTCCCCGAACACCATTTCCTCGCCGCGGCCGGCCCGGGTGCGGGTGACCCCGTCGGGGCTGGCGAGGCAGCTGAGGCCGACGAACTCGAACTCGCCCTCGGGGCCGGTCCGGTTGACGTACGCGATGTACATCTGGTTTTCGAAGGCCCGTACGGGGACCAGCTGTTCGGCGACGAACTGGAAGGGGTGCATCTGCGCGGTCGGGACCAGGAGGAGGTCGGTCCCGGCGAGCGCGTGGGCCCGTACGTTCTCGGGGAACTCCACGTCGTAGCAGATCATGATGCCGACGCGGAGGCCGTTCAGGTCCGCCTGGACGACGGGGGTGTCGCCGGGGGTGAAGGCGTCCTGCTCGAAGCAGCCGAACAGGTGGGTCTTGCGGTAGTTCGCCAGCCGGGCGCCGTCGGGGCCGATCAGCTGCGCCGAGTTGTAGACGGTGTCGCCGTCCCGCTCCGGGTAGCCGTACAGGACGGCGATCCCGTGGCGGCGGGCGATGCCCGCGATGGCGTGGGCGGACTCGCCGTCGGCCGGTTCGGCGTACCCCGGCACCTCCTGGAGGTCCAGCGCGTAGCCGGTCAGGAACATCTCCGAGGTCACGAGGAGCCCGGCCCCGCCCTGTGCGGCGCGCGACGCGGCCTCGTCGAGCCGCTTCAGGTTCTCGGCGGTGTCGCCGAGCCGTCCGGAGCTCTGGAGGAGTGCGGTGCGCAGCGGGGGCATGGGCGTACCTCTGTGACAGATGGGGTGGGGGTCGTAAAACGGTACGTTCGCGCGTTCGACCGGGACAAGCCGTGACCGTTGCGCTGGGCGCATCGATTCGTTGCGCGTTCCGGCGCAAGTGCGGCGATTCGTTGCGCGGGCCGTTTCCGGTGGCCCCGGAGCCCGTGCGGGGGCCGGGGCGGGACCTGACGGCCGGGGGAAAAGCGGCTGCTCAGCCGGGCTCCGGGGGCTTACCCTGCGCCCGACCGACAAGGCCCTCAGGAAGGATCCCGCACCGACATGTCCGCCGAGAATCCCGCCTCCCCGCTCGACAACCCGGTGTGGGGCTCCCTGAACGGCGCGCACCGCGCCTTCGCCGAGTCCTCGGGGAGCGGGGCCGCCCGCTACCTCCTGTCCGTCAACCCGTTCGCCGCGCTCTGCGACCCGGAGGACCCGGCCGCCTGGGCGGACCTGGCGGCGCTGGTCGGCCCGGGGCAGGAGGTGTGGCTGACGGGTCTGCTGACGCCGCCGGCGGGCTGGGAGACGGTGGCCGTGGTGCCCGGGGTCCAGCTGGACGGCCGGGCGGTACGGGTCGAGCACGCGCCGGAGGCGGTCCGGCTCGGCCCGTCCGACGTGGAGGAGATGACGGCCCTGGTCAAGCTGACCGAGCCGGGCCCGTTCCTGCCGCGCACGGTCGAACTGGGCACCTATCTGGGGATCCGGCACGAGGGCCGGCTCGTGGCGATGGCCGGGGAGCGGATGCGGCCGCCGGGCTGGACCGAGATCAGCGCGGTGTGCACACATCCGGACTTCCGCGGCCGGGGGCTGGCGGCCCGGCTGGTGCGGTCGGTGGGAGCCGTGATCCGGGACCGCGGCGACCTGCCGTTCCTGCACGCGGCGGCGGGCAACACGGGGGCGATCCGGCTGTACGAGTCGATGGGCTTCACCCTGCGCCGGGAGCCGGTGTTCATCGGCGTGCGCTCCCCGAAGCAGTAGACGATCTTCCGTAACACGCTTTAACACGCGGTTCATTGAGTGCCGGCGCGGTAGCCCGTAGCGTCGGCGGTACGGGAGCGCGGGCGGCGGAAGAGCGGCCGTGGCGATGAACACGCAGCAGATCAGCGGTCGTCCGGACCGCCGCCGCGCTCCCGGTTTTCTTGCGGCGGGTTTCAGTGGGCGTCGAGCGGTCAGACGCGGGGCGAGGCCACTGGAAGGAGCCGTCATGACCGACCTCTCACGCCTGCCCGGCGCCGCCCTCCACCACTGGCAGTGGCAGTCCCGGGCCGCCTGCCGCGCGCTCGGACCCAACCGTTTCTTCCACCCCGCCGGCGAGCGCGGGGAGGAACGCGACGACCGGGACCGGGCGGCGAAGGAGGTCTGCGCCCGCTGCCCGGTCCGGGCGGCCTGTCTGGAGCACGCGCTGCGCACCCGTGAGCCCTTCGGAGTGTGGGGCGGGCTGACGGAGGAGGAGCGCCGCGCGCTCACCGGCCCCGCCGCCCGCCGTCCGCTGTCCGCGACCGGCGCCGCCCCCGGCTGACCGCCCCGTCTACCGCTGCCGCTGCTCCCAGGCGCGGGCGAAGAGCTCGTGCGGGGGCAGCGGTGCGAGCATGCGCAGCAGCGGCGGGTGCAGCGTGGTGCCGGAGGCCGCCGCCAGGTGCGGGGCCAGCTTGGCGTGCTCCACCGGGAGGTGCGGGGCCTTGAGCTCCGTCCACGGGCCCGGGACGAACAGGGTGCGTCCGGCGCGGGCCCGCTTGCCGCTCTCCACCGCGCCGGAGGCCGCCAGCTCCGCCTGCGCGGCCTTGTGCCGGGCCGCCGTCCAGCCGTTCCAGCGGCGGACCGCGCGGTCCGTCGGGCGGACCAGGGCCAGCAGCTGGAGGTACAGGGCGGCGGCGTCCGCGCCGACCCCCAGGGCCGCCGCGGCCTCAGCGACCAGCTCGGGGGCGCTCAGCGCCGGGTTCGCCTCGTATCCGCCCTCGGGTACCGGGGTGTCCGCGGCGCGGGCGGCCAGCCGGGCGAGGCCGTCCTGGAGGTCGCGGTGGCGGCGCAGGACGGTCAGCAGGTAGCCGTCCCGGACCGTGGCGGCGATCCGCTCGGCCCGCTCCCTGCGCTGCGGGTCGGCGAGGGCCGCCGTCCGGAGGAAGACGTCCCCGCTGGGCACGGCCACCACGAACACCCCGTCGTCGAGGGCCGTGGAGGTGCCTGCGGCCCCCTCCCACAGCGGCTCGGGGCAGGGCAGGACGGGCCCCGCGTACGGGGTGAACGCCGGGTCGCCCTCCGCGATGCCGGCCAGCTGGTCGAAGAAGGTGCCGAGCGGGACGAGCGCGCCCGGGCCGTCCAGGTGGTCCCGCAGCCGCCCGTACAGGGCCAGGGCGCCCCGGGCGCCGGGGTCGCCGACGGGCCGTTCCGTCAGGGCCCAGGCGATCGCGGAGGCGGCGGTGTGGTGGGCCGGTTCCCCGTGGATCCAGTCCCCGGCGGTGCCGTCGGGACCGGCGTGGTGGAGGTGGATCCCGCCCATCCGGTTGCCGGCGAGTACGAGGCCCTCCGCGCCGGAGGGCACACCGTCGGGGGTCCGGCCGGCGGACAGGGCCCGCGCCCAGGGCAGGGGCAGGCCCAGCTCGGCCTCCAGGGCGGCGGCCAGCTCCTCGTCCACGGGCTCCTCGGCGCCCAGCAGGCCGGTCCACACGGCGGCCATCCGCTCGGCGGCCCGGACGGTCCCGCCCGGCTCCCACAGCTCGGCCGGATCCTGCGGGAGGCCGGCGGCGAGGACCGCGCAGCGGCCCTCCTCGCCGAGCTTCCGGGAGAGCTCCCCGTACTCCTCGGCGAGCGACTTGTCGGCCTTGAACGGCGCCGAGGCCAGCAGCTTGAGGTGCTCCCGGTGGTTCTCGCGCGCCGGGAACCCTGCCAGGACCAGGCCCGCCACGGGCCCGCGGACCCCGGTCAGCCGGGTGAAGGCCTCGCGGGCGGCCGGCTCCGCGGGCAGCGGGCCCCGCTCGGCGAGCAGTGCCAGCAGCCGGGGCAGGCGTACGGAGTCCTCGTCCTCGACGGTGGTGGTCACGCAGTCCTCGGCGCCCTCGGGGGCGGGGTCGGCGGCCCGCTGGAGGAACCAGGCCCGGCCGTGGCGGACGGCCCCGGAGGCCAGGGTGTGCCCGGCCGCGCGGTGGGCGGCCAGCGCCTCCCCGCCCGCCCGGCCGGTGCGCCAGGTGCCGCCCGCCTCGGCGAAGGGCTGCCCGCTCCAGGTGTCCAGCAGCGCGGCCAGGGCCGTCCGCTGCTCCTCGGGGGTGGTCGCGGCGGCGGCCCGCCAGGCGACGGCGCCGATCCGGCCGACCAGCGGCTCCCAGGGCTCGGGGTCGGCGGGCCGGGCCAGCAGGCGGGCCTCCTCGTCGATCTCGCCGCGCAGGTGGCGCCCGTCGGCGGCGACGGCGGTGAGCATAGCGGGCTGCCGGGCGGGCTCGGGGTCGTCGTAGTAGCGGTGCCGGAGCGGCAGCAGCGGGTGGAGGGCGGGGGCCAGGACGGAGTCGGGCACCTCGGTGCGCAGGGTGACGGCCGGCGCGGCCCGCATCAGGGCGACGCGGCGGGCGAGCTCGCGCAGCCGGCGCAGGACGTCGGCGGCGAGGCGGGCGGCCCGGTCGGTTCCGGCGGCGATGCGCGGTTCGAGGCCGCCGGGCAGGGCGGGGGCGGGGTCCCCGGCGACGGCGGCGTCGAGCAGGGCGCGTACGGCGGTGTCGTCGAGGGTGCGCAGGGCCTTGGAGGAGGCCGTGCAGCGGGGGGTGAGGAAGTGCCAGAAGGCGGGCGGCGGGACCGGGCCGGCGCCTTCGCCGAAGCCGGGGGTGCGGCGCCCGTCGGAGCCGGGGAAGCCGTGGACCTGCCACAGGAGGGAGTTGTCCTCGGCGGCGTGGCAGCGGATGGCCTCCTGGCCGGTGAGCACCCCGTCCTCGCCGCCCTGGGGCATCCGTACGACGGCCCAGGGCCGGCGGCCCGGGCGGCGGCTGCGGTAGGAGGCGCGGCGGCCGTCGATGCCCTCCAGGACGAACGAGGTGGGCGAGGGGCCGGCGTAGGGGGTGTGGTTGAGGACGCGGAAGCCGGTGAGCCGGCCGTCCTGGCCGAGCGGGGAGGCGGGGGCGCCTTCGGGGAGGGAGGCGAGGGTCTGGCAGGAGGAGGAGAAGCGCTGCGTGCCGGGCGGGAGTCCGGCGGGGGTGTGGAACTCCGGGGGCGTGGTGTCGTCGAGCACCTCGCCGGTCTCCGGGTGGACGCGGGTCAGGAGCCGGCCGGTCCGCGGGCCGACGCCGCCGGAGCTCCAGTAGCGCCGGCCGTCGCTCATCTGGGAATCGTAGGAGCCGATGCCCTCGCGGCCGCCGGGGCGCAGGACGGAGCCGCCCTCGTGGCGGCCCGCGCCGTCCGGGGTCTGGAAGTGGTACCCGAGGTCCCCGCTGCTGCCGTAGCGGCGCAGGCCGAGCTGCTGCTCGGGCTCGAAGACGTCCTCGGGGCGGTCGGCCCAGAAGGCCCGGTCCCCGAAGGAGGCCTTGGGGGTGGTGCCGAAGGCGACCAGGAAGGCGCCGCCGACGTAGTGCACGCTGTGCGCGGTCGCTTCTTCGGGGAGCCGGAAGGCGCAGGAGGCGCGGGGGCCCGCGTGGTCGACGGTGACGGCCCGGTCGGGGCCGTAGACGGTCAGCAGGGGCCAGGTGCAGGTGACCCCGGTGACGGCGTCGGGGCCGCCGAGTCCTGCGACGGCCTCCTCGAGGGCGGGCCAGGCGTGCTCCTCGGGCAGTCCGGCGCGCAGGGCGCGGCCGAGGGGGCCGGTGAGGTCCGGTTCGGCGAGGGCCCCGTCGATGCCGTCGAGGGCGCGGGCGGTGGGGCGGTCGAGGAGGGTGGCGAGCTCGTCCACGGCCTCGTCGGCCGCCGCGAGGCCGCCGCCGCGCAGGGCCGCGAGCAGGCCCTCGATCCGGCCGTGCACCTCGGCGGTGATGCCGGCGTTGTGCGGGAGGCGGCTGATGGCGGTGCCGGAGCCGCGCAGGCCGGCGTGGACGGTGCCCTCCAGGCGGGGGCCGAAGACGGGGTCGGCGGCCAGGGCCTTGAGGTCGCGGCGGGAGCGGGCGCCCCAGAACACCAGTTCCACGGCGGGGCCGGGGTCCTGGACGGCGATGCCCTCGGCGAGGCAGGCGTCGAGGAGGTCGGCGTCCAGTCCCCGGTAGGTGTAGCGGTCCTCGTGCAGCCGCAGCGGGCTGTCGGACGCGCGCAGCCGGGGGGCGAAGAGGGTGAGGAGCTCGAAGAGCTCGGCGGGCATGGGCTGGCGCATGACGCCGCCGCCGCTGCGGCCGTGGGCGTAGCGGCCGGCGTACCGGGAGAACCATTCGGTGAGGCCGCCCCCGGGGGCGGTCCGCCCGGCCGCGGCGGCCTCGGCGGCGCCGCTGCCGAGGAGCAGGCGCAGCCAGGAGGAGGCGTCGCCGCGGCTCTCCGGGAAGAGGTCGAGGAGCAGGGCGGCGGCCTCCTCCGCCGGGGGGTGGGCGGTCAGCAGCGGGGTGGCGGCGTCGAGCAGCCGGTCGGGGAGCTCCTTGCCGCGGGCGGCGCCGATGACGAGGCCGAGGCCGCGTGCTTCCTCGGCGGTGTCGAGGCCGGCGGCGCGTGCGGAGAGCCGGATGCGGCGGGCCAGGTCGGCGGGGAGTTCGCCGGGCGAGGCGGCCCAGGTGCGCAGGACGCGTACGTACTCCTCGTGCGCGGCGGCGGGCTCCAGGGCTCCGGCCAGCCAGGCCTGGTGGCCGCTGAGCTCGGTGGCGGGCAGGGCTCCGGCGCGGGCGAAGAGCAGGAGGTTGGCCCGGTGCCAGTCGGGGTCGACGGGGAGGCGGTGGGTGCGTTCGGCCTTGCGGGCCAGGGCGTAGGCGCGGGCGGCGGAGCGCGGGTGCCAGGCGATGAGCTTGTGGCCGATGGTGTCCCAGAACCAGGGCAGGTGGGCGGGATCCAGTTCCCGTACGCGCCGCTCCAGGCCGTCCACGTAGCGGCCGGGCTTCTCGTAGGCCCGGTGGATGGTGCCGAGGGCCTCGTCGAGCAGCAGGGCGGCGGCCGGCGCGGAGCCGGGGTCGTGGGCGCGGGCCCAGTCGGTGTAGGCGGCCGAGAGGTGCGGGTCGGCCGGCGGCTGGATCTGGATCTTCATGGGCCCGATGGTGGCACGGCCCTCCGACAGCCCGGCCGGGCGTCCCGTACGGGTACGCCGACGCCCCCGCCGGATGTTCCGGCGGGGGCGTCGGCGACGGCTTACGCGGGTGCGCCCGAGGTGAAGCGGCGCAGGAGCGGGCTGAGGACGAGGACGGACTTGGTCCGTTCGACGAAGGGCTCGCCCGCGATGCGCTCCAGGACGCGCTCGAAGTGCCTCATGTCGGAGGCGAAGACCTGGACGAGGGCGTCCGCGTCGCCGGTGACGGTCGACGCGGACACCACCTCGGGGTACCGCTCCAGCCCTCGCCTGATGTCGTCCGGCGAGGTGTTGTGGCGACAGTAGATCTCGATGAAGCCCTCGGTCTCCCAGCCCATCGCGGCCGGGTCCACGCGGACGGTGAAGCCGGTGATGGCGCCTTCGGCCCGCAGCCGGTCCACGCGCCGCTTGACGGCGGGGGCCGAGAGCCCGACCTCGGAGCCGATGTCCGCGTAGGAGCGGCGGGCATCCTCGGCGAGGGCGTGCACGATGCGTTCGTCGAGATCGTTCAGTCGCACTGCGGGTGGATCACTTCTCTGCTGTGGCCACTTCTGCTTCGGTGGCCAGTCGGGAGCGGCGGACGCCGTACACGAAGTAGAACACGAGGCCCACGATCATCCAGCCACCGAAGACCATCCACGTCGCCATATCGAGGCTGAACATCATGTAACCGCAGGCGAGGACGCCCAGGATCGGGGTGACGGGGAAGAGCGCCACCTTGAAGGTGCGCGGCATGTCGGGGCGGGTCCGGCGCAGGATGACGACGGCGACGTTGACGAGGCCGAAGGCGAAGAGGGTGCCGATGCTGGTGGCGTCGGCGAGCTTGCCCAGCGGGATGAAGGCGGCGAGGACGCCGCAGAACAGGGAGACGATCACCACGTTGGCGCGGGGGGCGCCGGTCTTCTCGTCGACCTTGGCGAAGACCTTGGGGACGAGGCCGTCGCGGGACATCGCGAAGAGGATGCGGGTCTGGCCGTAGAGGACGGCGAAGACGACGGAGAAGATCGCGACGATGGCACCGCCGGCGAGGACGACGCCCCAGACGCTGGTGCCGGTGACGTCGGTCATGATCTGGGCGAGCGCGGCCTCGGTGCCCTCGAAGTCCTGCCACGGCATGGCGCCGACGGCGACGAAGGCGACGAGGACGTAGAGGACGGTGACGATCGCCAGCGAGAGCATGATCGCCCGCGGCAGGTCCTTCTTCGGGTTCTTGGCTTCCTCACCGGCGGTGGAGGCGGCGTCGAAGCCGATGTAGGAGAAGAAGAGGGTGGAGGCGGCGGCGCTGATGCCCGTGACGCCGAGCGGGGCGAGCGGGGTGTAGTTGCCGGCCTTGATGCCCATGATGCCGATGCCGATGAAGAGCAGCAGGGTGACGATCTTCACCGCGACCATGATCGAGTTGACCGTGGCGCTCTCCTTGGCGCCGCGCATCAGGAAGACCATCGAGAGCAGGACGACGACCAGGGCCGGCAGGTTGATGAAGCCGCCCTCGCCCAGCGGCGCGGAGACCGATTCGGGGATGGTGACGCCGATGGTCCCGTCGAGGAACTCGTTGAGGTACTGGCCCCATCCGACGGCGACGGCCGCGACGGAGACGGCGTACTCCAGGACCAGGCACCAGCCGCAGATCCAGGCTATGAGCTCGCCCATGGTGGCGTAGGCGTACGAGTACGAGGAGCCGGAGACCGGGACGGAGCCGGCCAGCTCGGCGTAGGAGAGGGCCGAGAACAGGGCGGTCAGGCCCGCGATGACGAAGGAGATCGTCACGGCGGGGCCGGCCTTGGGGGCGGCGGTGCCGAGGACGACGAAGATGCCGGTGCCCAGGGTGGCGCCGATGCTGATCATGGTCAGCTGCCACATGGTGAGCGAGCGGCGCAGCGTGCCGCCCTCGCCCTGCCCGCCCTCGGAGACGAGCCGCTCGACCGGCTTGCGCCGCATGAGCGGGTTCACGGGCTTGCGCGTCTCCGGGGAGAGCGTGGGTGCCTGGCCCTGATCGAGCACGGGGGACTCCTTTGACACTGCGGATGGGGACGGTTCGGGCGTCGACCGCAGCGGTCCGGAGCAGTTATCAGACAGGGGTGAGCCCGTCTGGGCATGAGGGGACCGCCGAGCAGGCGGTCCGCGCCACTCCACGTACAGGGGGTGAGCCTACGAGCAGAGTGATACCGCCCGTAATGCACCATCCTTGCACATTGGCGGACGATCGTTGCGCGGATCCGTCCGCCATGGTCGTTTGTTGCGCGCGGATGATCGATCGCTGCACAGGGCCCCGCCGGGCGGTTTCATTGACACCTCGTCAGATCTGTCGCAGCGTGCCGCCATGGAGCAGAGCCCGGGGACCGTTACCGGAACGTGGCGCGGCGAGTACTCCGGGTCGGCGGCGGCGGTCGAGCCGGGCCCGCGCGGGGTACGGGTGAACGCAGTGGCCCCGGGGGGGGCCGCGGACCCCGCGGGCCGAGGACCGCGGGGCCGGCGCGAGGTTCCGTACCCGACGATCGGAGACGCGGAGTGAGACCACCACTGGGCCCCGAGGAGCGGTGGCAGGACCCCGGCCCCTTCCTGCGCGGGGTCGCCTGGCTGGACAAGGGCCGCCCGGTGCGCGCCGACCCGGACGACACCATGCGGCTGCCCTGGGACACCGGCGAGCGGGCCACCCTCCCCATAGGCGTACGGCTCGAATTCACCACGCGCACGGCGCACGCGGTGGAGATCCGCTACCGGGCCACGGTGCCCGGCCCCACCGACGCGCTGCGCGACCTCTCGCACGGCTTCGCCCTGTGGAGCCGGCACGGGCTGCTCCGCGAGGTCTTCACCGAGCCTGCCGCGGAGTCCGTCGTACGCCTCGAACTCCCCCGGCAGCACGGCCCGTTCACCCTGCACCCACCCGAGGCACAGTCCCCGCTGATCCTGGGGCTGCGCGGCATCGGCGGCGAGCTCGCCCCCGCCCCCGCGGCCCCCCGCTGGGTGGTGCACGGGGACTCCATCACCGAGGGCTGGTGGTCCACCCGCCCCGCGCACGGCTGGCCCGCCGTCGCCGGCCGGGCGCTGGGCTTCGACACCGTCAACCTCGGCTACGCGGGCGCCGCGCGCGGCGAGCTCGCCACCGCCGAACAGCTCGCCGCGCTCCCCGCCGACGTCCTCACCCTCGCGTTCGGCACCAACTGCTGGTCCCGCGTCCCCTTCACGGCCGCGCTGCTGTACGAGACCACGCGCGTCTTCCTCGACCTGGTCCGCCAGGGCCACCCGCGCACCCCGCTGCTGCTCCTGTCCCCCGTGCTGCGCCCCGACGCCGAACGCACCCCCAACCGCCTGGGCGCCACCCTGGGCGCCCTCCGGGACGCGATGGAGCGGGCCGTCCGGGACCGGATCGCCGCCGGGGACGGCCGGCTGGCCCTGCTGCCGGGCCGGGACGTGCTCGGGCCCGAACACCTCGCGGACGGGCTGCACCCCAACGACGCCGGACACCAGGTCCTCGGCCTCGCTGTGGTCACGGCCCTGAGGCGGGCCGGGTTCGACGGCGGGTGAGTGAGTCACGCCATACCGCTCCCGCTGAACAGGACGCCCCCGCGGCGCCGTGTCCCCCACAAGCAGCCGGGGTCCCGGGACCGCCCGCAGCACGCGGCGGACCGGCCCCGGACCCGGCGGACACACACGTGGGAGAACACCATGGGCATCAAGCGCGGAACCACCCTGGCAGCGGTCGCGGTCGTCGTCACCCTGGCGGCGACCGGCTGCGGGACGAACGTCAAGGGCGGCGCGACCGGCCCGGCCGGAGCCGCGGCCGCCCAGGCTCCCGCCGCCGACCCCTACGCCGACGCGCAGCAGGCCGGTGCCGCCAAGCCCGCCGGGCAGCTGGCCGTGGCAGCCACCGACCAGCTCGGGCAGGTCCTCACCGACAGCGCCGGCTTCACCCTGTACCGGTTCGACAAGGACACCGCGAAGCCGCCCGTCTCGAACTGCGAGGGGGACTGCGCCAAGGCCTGGCCGGCCGTCGCGGCGGGCGAGGTCACGGCGGCCGCCGGCATGGACCCCGCCCTGCTGGGCGAGGTGGTCCGCAAGGACGGCGGCAAGCAGCTGACGGTGGCCGGCTGGCCCGTGTACCGCTTCGCCAAGGACACCAAGGCCGGCGATCTGAACGGGCAGGGCGTCGGCGGCACCTGGTTCGCCTTCGCCCCCGACGGCAAGAAGGCCGCGAAGGCCACCGCCTCCCCCGCCCCCGGCGGGGCCGACGCGGGTGCCGGGGCCGGCCAGGCCGCGGGCGCGCTGACCGTGGCCAAGGACCCCAAGCTGGGCGACCACATCGTCGACGGCAACGGCATGACCGTCTACCGCTTCAAGCCGGACACCGCCTGGCCCATGGTCTCCAAGTGCACCGGCGACTGCCTGGCCAAGTGGCCGGTGGTGGCGCCGGTGGACCGGGCGAACACCAAGGGGATCACCGAGAAGAACTACCTGGTCCTGGACCGCCCCGACGGCAAGAAGCAGCAGACGGTGAACTGCTGGCCCGTCTACACCTTCACCGGCGACAAGAAGCCCGGCGACACCAACGGCCAGGGCGTCGGCGGCACCTGGTACGCCGTCGCCCCCGACGGCGCCCTGATCACCGCCCAGTAGCCCCCACCCCCAGTCGCGCGGCCCCCGCCTCCCTCCCCCCGGGCGGGGGCCGCGCACCGTCTGCCCTCCCGCCGCTCGGCCTAGACTCGGCCCCATGCTGCGCGTACTGGCCGTCGACGACGAGAAGCCGCTCCTGGAGGAACTCCTCTACCTGCTGCGCTCCGACCCCCGGGTGCGCAGCGCCGAGGGCGCCTCGGACGCCACGGAGGCACTGCGCCGGATCACCCGGGCCGTGGAGAGCGGCCCGGACGGGCCCGACGCCATCGACGTGGTCTTCCTCGACATCCAGATGGCCGGGCTGACCGGGCTGGACATCGCCCGGCTGCTGGCCGGGTTCGCCCGGCCGCCGCTGATCGTGTTCGTCACCGCGCACGAGGGCTTCGCCGTACAGGCCTTCGACCTCAAGGCGGTGGACTACGTGCTCAAGCCCGTGCGGCCCGAGCGGCTGGCCGAGGCCGTCCGGCGGGTCCGCGAGCTGCTCGGCGGGCCCGCCCGGGAGGCGGAGCGGGAACCTGCGGCCGTCCCGGCGCCGCGCCCGGCCGCACCCGGATCGGCCCCCGCCGACCGGGCTCCGGAGCAGATCGCCGTCGAACTGGGCGGGGTCACCCGGTTCGTGGCGATCGCGGACATCGCGTACGTCGAGGCCCAGGGGGACTACGCCCGGCTGCACACCGACGAGGGCAGCCACCTCGTACGCATCCCGCTGTCCACGCTGGAGGAGCGCTGGGCGGCCCGCGGCTTCGTCCGGATCCACCGCCGGCACCTGGTGGCGCTGGGCCGGATCGACGAACTCCGGCTGGACGCGGGCACCACCAGCGTCCGCGTCGGCCCGGCCGAACTCCAGGTCAGCCGCCGCCACGCCCGCCAGCTCCGCGACCTGCTGATGCGGCAGGCGACCGGCTGAGCCGGCGCCCGCGGACGCACCCGCGACGACCGCCCGGCGTACCGACGCGCCGTTCGTCGCGCCGGGACGGGCGTACGGCGATCCGCCGGGCCCGTCGGCCGCAGGGGCCTCCCCGGCGGCCCGTCGCGGGGGACGGGCACGCATATCGTGGAGCATCCGGCCCGGGAGGAGCGACATGTCCGAGATCCAGGCGCTGTTGGACGCGCTGAGCGGACTGCCCCGCACCCGGCCGGCCGGGCCCGCCGAGGCCGAGGAGCTGCTGGCCCGGCTGCGCAGCGCGGCCGCCCGCTGGGCCGACGTGCTGTACGAGGCCCAGGAGGGCACCCGCCGCGTGCTGCCGCCGCGTGCGGAGGCGGCCCTGACGCTCGCCTTCCGGCGCGCGGAGGAGTCGTACGTGGAGCTGGAGATCGCCCTGCGCGACTGCGCGGAACACCGCGATCCGGCGGTGTGATCCAGGGGCCGGAACGGGCCTGTCGTCCCGTCGGGGGCGCTGCGTAGACTCCCAGGATCCCCTCCCCCGTCGAAGGACCCTCCGGTGAACCAGACGTACGCGCTGACCGCGGTCGCCGTCGTCGTCCTGGTGACGGTGCTGGTCGGCGCGCTGGGGCTGCGGATATCCCGGACCACCTCCGACTTCTACGTGGCCTCGCGGACCGTCGGCCCCCGGCTGAACGCGGCGGCCATCAGCGGGGAGTACCTCTCCGCCGCCTCCTTCCTCGGCATCGCCGGGCTGGTGCTGCTCCAGGGGCCGGAGATGCTCTGGTACCCCGTCGGCTACACCGCCGGATACCTGGTGCTGCTGGTGCTGGTCGCGGCGCCGCTGCGGCGCTCGGGCGCCTACACCCTGCCGGACTTCGCGGAGGCCCGGCTGCAGTCACAGGCCGTGCGGCGGATCGCGGTGGTGTTCGTGCTCGGGGTGGGCTGGCTGTACCTGCTGCCGCAGCTCCAGGGGGCGGGGCTGACCCTGACCGTGCTGACGGGGGCCCCGCACTGGGCGGGCGGGGTGGTCGTCGCCTTCGTGGTCACGGCGGCCGTCGCGGCGGGCGGGATGCGCAGCATCACCTTCGTGCAGGCCTTCCAGTACTGGCTCAAGCTCTGCGCCCTGCTGGTGCCCGCCTTGTTCCTGCTGGCCGCGTGGGCCGGGGACGGGGCCCCGCGCGCCTCCTTCGACGCGCAGGCGGTCTTCCGCGAGCACACCGCCGTCACCCTCGGGCAGGACGTCCGGCTGTCGCTGGACGAGCCGCTCACCGTGACGGTGACCGGGCGGGTGGACGGGCTCGACCACGCGGACGCCCCGCTGACCCTGGCGGCAGGCCGGCACACCGTACGGGCGCACACCCGGCTGGAGTTCGCCGCGGGGACCGCCGTCCCGGAGACCGCGGCCCGGGCGGGCGCGGCACCGGACTCGCCCGGCTGGGCGAAGCCGCTGTCGGCGGGCGACCGCGAGCACCGGCTGTACGCGACGTACGGGCTGATCCTGGCCACGTTCCTCGGCACGATGGGCCTGCCGCACGTCGCGGTGCGCTTCTACACCAGCCCCGACGGCCGGGCGGCCCGGCGGACCACCCTGGTGGTGCTGGGGCTGCTCGGGGTGTTCTACCTGCTGCCGCAGGTGTACGGGGCGCTGGGCCGGATCTACGCGCCCGAGCTGGCGCTGACCGGGGACGCGGACGCGGCGGTGCTGGTGCTGCCGGAGCGGATGCTGGGCGGGCTGCTCGGGGAGCTGCTGGGGGCGCTGCTGGCGGGGGGCGCGTTCGCGGCGTTCCTGTCGACGGCTTCGGGGCTGACGATGGCGGTGGCGGGGGTGCTGCACCAGGACGTGCTGCCGCGGCGCGGGGTGGGGAGTTTCCGCGTGGCGGTGGTGGTGGCGATGGCGGTGCCGCTCGCGGGTGGGGCGGTGGGCACCCGGGTGCCGGTCGCGGACGCGGTCGGGCTGGCCTTCGCGGTGTCGGCGTCCTCGTTCTGCCCGCTGCTGGTGCTCGGGATCTGGTGGCGGGGGCTGACCCCGCCGGGTGCGGTGGCCGGGCTGCTCACGGGTGGCGGGGCGGCGCTGGGCGCGGTCCTGGCGACGCGGGGCGGGGTGGCGCCGCGGGGGTGGGCGCACGCGCTGCTGGCCTGGCCGGCGGTGTGGTCGGTGCCGCTGGGGTTCCTGACGATGGTGCTGGTGTCGCTGGCCACCCGGTCCCGGATCCCGGCGGGGACGGCGGCGGCGCTGGCGCGGCTGCACCTGCCCGAGGGCGTGGCCGGGGAACGTGCCGCGGGGGGCTCCTGGTGAGCGGGGCGGCGCTCGGGGTGCTGGCGGCGGCCGGGGCGGTGCTGCTGCTGGGGCTGGGCTGGGCCGGTGGCCGGTGGCAGGCCCGGCGCGGGGAGCGGGCGGCGGGGCTGGACCTGGGCACGCCGGTCGAGCGGGCCACCTTCCACACGCTGCACACGGCTTCGCTGGCCGCTCCCCCGCTGCGGGCGGGGCTGACGGAGGACGCCGCCCGCAAGGCGGCGCGGCGGCTGAGGTCGCTGCTGGGCACGGAGGCGCTGTGCCTGACGGACCGGGAGGCGGTGCTGGCCTGGGACGGCCCGGGCGCCGACCACCACGGGCGGCGGGCGATGGCCCGGGTGGCGGTGATGCTGGAGTCGGGGCGCAGCCAGAGCCTGCGGACGGAGTGCCAGCGGCCGGAGTGCCCGCTGAAGTGGGCGGTGTTCGCGCCGCTGACCGGTGAGGACGGGGTGCTGGGGGCGCTGGTCGCGTACGGGTCGCGGGAGTCGGCGGTGCTGGTGCGGGCCGCGACGGAGGTGGCCCGGTGGGTGTCCGTACAGCTGGAGCTGTCGGAGCTGGACCGGGCGCGGACGCGGCTGATGGAGGCGGAGATCAAGGCGCTGCGGGCCCAGATCTCCCCGCACTTCATCTTCAACTCCCTCGCGGCGATCGCCTCGTTCGTGCGGACGGATCCGGAGCGGGCGCGGGAGCTGCTGCTGGAGTTCGCGGACTTCACGCGCTACTCCTTCCGCCGGCACGGGGAGTTCACCACGCTGGCCGAGGAGCTGCGGTCGATCGAGCAGTACCTGGCGCTGGCCGGGGCCCGGTTCGGGGACCGGCTGAAGGTGACGTTGCAGGTGGCGCCGGAGGTGCTGCCGGTGGCGCTGCCGTTCCTGTGTCTGCAGCCGCTGGTGGAGAACGCGGTCAAGCACGGGGTGGAGGACTCCACGGAGGAGTGCCGGATCACGATCGCGGCGCGGGACGCCGGCTCGGAGGCGGTGCTGACCATCGAGGACAACGGCGTGGGGATGGACCCGGAGCGGCTGCGGCGGATCCTGGCCGGGGAGCGGGCGGGGTCCGCGTCGGGGATCGGGCTGCCGAACGTCGACGAGCGGATGCGGCAGGTGTACGGGGACGCGTACGGGATCGTCGTGGAGACGGGTCTCGGAGCGGGCACGAAGGTCACGGTCCGCATCCCGAAGTACCGGGCGGGCGTGCTGCCCTTCTGAGCGGGGGCTGATGGGTCGTGTGCGGGTGGTCGGCCGCTGCGCGGGGCAGTCGTGTGCGGGTGGTCGGCCGCTGCGCGGGGCAGTCCCCTACCCGCCCTTCCACCGTTCCCAGGGGCTCCGCCCCTGACCCCGTTGCGCTCAAACTCCCCCAGCTACCGCTGGAAGGTGCCCCCAGCGCGGGCTGGAAGATCCAGCCCCGCCGGCGTTTGAGGCGCTGGGGGTCCCACCCAGCGGTAGCTGGGGGAGGGTCTGGGGGCGGAGCCCCCAGGGGGTCCGGGGCGCAGCCCCGGGGAACGGGCGAAGGGTGGGGCGGGGAGCAAGCCCCGCGCAGCGGGACCCTGGGTGCGCCCGTGGCCCCGGCCCCGCCGGGAAGGGCGGGGGCGGGGCCACGGGACGGGGGCGACTAGCTCCAGCTGGCGTGCAGCGGCTTGCCCTCGGCGTAGCCCGCGGCGGACTGGATGCCGACGACGGCCTTCTCCTCGAACTCGGCCAGCGAGCCGGCACCGGCGTAGGTGCAGGAGGAGCGGACGCCCGCGATGATCGAGTCGATCAGGTCCTCGACGCCCGGGCGGGCCGGGTCGAGGAACATGCGGGAGGTGGAGATGCCCTCCTCGAACAGCGCCTTGCGGGCGCGGTCGTAGGCGGACTCCTCCGAGGTGCGGTTGCGCACGGCGCGCGCCGAGGCCATGCCGAAGGACTCCTTGTACAGGCGGCCGTCGGCCGCCTGCTGGAGGTCGCCCGGGGACTCGTACGTGCCGGCGAACCAGGAGCCGATCATGACGTTGGAGGCGCCGGCCGCGAGGGCCATGGCCACGTCGCGCGGGTGGCGGACGCCGCCGTCGGCCCAGACGTGCTTGCCGTACTTCCTGGCCTCGGCCGCGCACTCCAGGACCGCGGAGAACTGCGGGCGGCCCACGCCGGTCATCATGCGGGTGGTGCACATGGCGCCGGGGCCCACACCGACCTTGATGATGTCGGCGCCGGCGTCGATGAGGTCCTTGACGCCCTCGGCGGCGACGATGTTGCCGGCGACGATCGGGACCTCGGGGTCCAGCGCGCGGACGGCCTTGATCGCGTTGATCATCGACTCCTGGTGGCCGTGGGCCGTGTCGATGACGATCGTGTCCACGCCGGCGTCGAGGAGCTGCTTGGCCTTGCCGACGAAGTCGCCGTTGATGCCGACGGCGGCCGCGATGCGGAGCTTGCCGTTGGCGTCGGTGGCGGGGGTGTAGAGGGTGGCGCGCAGGGCGCCCTTGCGGGTCAGGATGCCGACCAGCTTGCCGTCCTTGTCGACGGCCGGGGCCAGCTTGCGGTGGCCCGCGTCGAGCTGGTTGAAGGCGTCGCGGGGGTCGATGTCGGCGTCGATGAGCAGGAGCTCCTTCGACATGACCTCGGAGAGCTGGGTGAAGCGGTCCACGCCGGTGAGGTCGTGGTCGGTGACCACGCCGACCGGGCGGTTGTCCGCGTCGACGACCACGCCGGCGCCGTGGGCGCGCTTGGGCAGCAGCGACAGCGCGTCGGCGACGGTCTGGGTGGGCGCCAGGGTGATCGGGGTGTCGAGCACGAGGTGGCGGGTCTTGACCCAGGAGATGACGTCGGTGACGACCTCGATCGGGATGTCCTGGGGGATGACGACGATTCCACCGCGGCGGGCGACGGTCTCGGCCATCCGGCGGCCCGCGATGGCGGTCATGTTCGCCACGACGAGCGGAATGGTGGTGCCGGTGCCGTCGGGCGAAGAGAGGTCCACACCCTGGCGGGAGCCGACCGCGGAGCGGCTCGGCACCATGAACACATCGTCGTACGTCAGGTCGTACGGCGGCTTCAGGTCATTGAGGAAACGCACGTGCTGAACATCCCAGTCGATCGAAGGATCTTTCTACGGCCTCGACGGGGCAGCCAGCCGAGGAAACGCACGTACTTCATTCTCCCACGACCTGGCGTTCACGCCGCCCCGGCTGATCGTCCAGGACATTCCGGGCCGCATGGTCCTTTCCTACGGGACCTTGGTCCCGCAGCGCGGGATCGCCGCGTCGCGCGGACAGTGGGAGGTGGACGAATCCACCTGTTCGGACGGGAGGAACCATGGCGAGGACGACGCGGGAAGAGGCGCCCGTCGAGATCGAGGGCGGCGGCCTGGAGGTCAGGGTCAAGGAGATCGGGGGCGACCTCAGCGTGGGGTTCTTCCGCCTTCCCGAGGGGACGGACATGACCGACGCGGTCAGGGGCCTGCCCGGAGACATGTGCCAGTGCCCGCACTGGGGGTACCTGCTCAAGGGCCGCCTGAGGATGCGCACGGCCGACGGTGACGAGGAGTACGAGGCCGGTGACGCCTTCTACTGGGGTCCGGGGCACGTCCCGGTGGCCCTCGCCGACACCGAGTACGTCGACTTCTCCCCGACCAGGGAGTTCCGCGAGGTCATCGACCACGTGAAGGGCGGGGGCGGGTAGCGGCGGACGGCACCCCGCCGGAGGTGCCCGGTACGGTTCGCGCACGGCGCACCGCGTACGGTCACCCCCGGCGGTGGTGCCGGGCATCAGCGGGTGTAGGCGCGGCGCGCCGACTGACCCGGGATCAGCGGCCTCGGCGGCAGTACGGCCGGCGGCCGGCCGCCTCCGGGGCCCTGGTAGCGGGCGGGGGCGCTGCGGGGCACCGGGTCGGGGGTCCGCCCGCCGGTGCCGAGGAGCCTGGCCGCGTGGGCCACGCTCGCGAGGGTGGCGTGGTGGTGCCAGCCGCGGAAGGAGCGGCCCTCGAAGTCGCGGATGCCGACGGGTTCGCAGGTCTCGGTGAAGTCCAGCGCGACCCGGTCGGTGAGTTTGGCCAGCAGGAAGAGCTGGGCGAGCGGCCGGTCGCCGATGTTGGTGATCCAGAACTCGGAGGGCAGCAGGGAGGTCTCGGTCCAGGCGCCCATCAGGAGCAGCGGGGTGGGCGGCGCGGGCGCGGGGCGTTCCTCGCCGGGGGTGGCGAGTATGGCGGCCGAGGTCAGCAGGGTCACCGCTCCCTCGGTGCGGCCGTGCCGGGTCCATTCGACGACGCGCCGCTGCGAGCGCAGCGAGTCGATCAGTTCGCGGGCGGGTGCGGTGTACGGGCCGGGCTTGTGGCGTCCGGTGCCGCCGAAGGAGACGGGCAGGGAGCCGTCGACCTTGAGGACGAAGGGGATGTCCTGGAGGGCGAAGGCCTCGATGGTCTGCGGGAGGTCGGTGTTGGAGACCTCCATGACGACCGGGCGGCGCTGTAGCTGCCAGGTCGCGGCCATGCGCTGTACGGCGTGCACGGCGTCCTGTGCGGGGGTGAGGGACCGTGCGGTGTCGGGGATCCCGGCCCGCCGGCGGCGCAGCAGTTCGCCGGTCCACGGGGCGGGGAGGGTGAGGGTCCATTCGACGGGAAAGCTGGCCTCGCTGGAGGCGAGCCAGATCCCGGACGCCTGCTGGCAGTTGGCGGTGCGGCCGAGCTGGGGTACGAACTGCCTGCCGACGCCGACGGAGCGGTCGCCGGCCTTCTCGATGACCATGGGCTGCACCACCCAGGCCAGCGGGCGCTGGGCGGTGCGTTCGAGGTGCTGGGCGAGGGACCGGCGTACGGGGGTCCAGTCCCAGGGCGATTTGCTGATGAACTGCTGGAGGCTCTGCTCGACGGAACTCGCCCCTGTTCCGGCGATGTTTCGGATTGTTTTCTTCCCGGCGGTGCGGACGAGCCCGTCCAGATAAACGCGGGCCCAGTTTCGCTGGTCCCGCCGGGGTAAGGACTCGAAGAAAAGCGAGATCAATTCGTCGATCAATTCGGAGATTTCCCTGGTGGAATCCTCCGGCAGCACTGCGCGAACCATCTGGGCCTCCCCCGCGACCAAGACTAGATCCTTGACCCTACTGGACCGCGGAGAACGGCCGTAGGGCCGGGCGGCTACTTCCTGAGGTCGCTGGCAGATTCGAGCCGCTCTTCCTCTACCACGAGCGGGATCGGGATTTGGTTCGCCGCGTAGTAGAGCGCGATCAGGAAGTGTGCGACGAGAGTGAGAGGTGCCGAGAAGAAGGACAGAAAAACGGTCAAGGGGTAGGCGACCGCGCCGAGCCCGAATCGGACGCGGGTGGCCCGGGCCCCTTCCTTGTCTACCGTTTCGTGGAACAGGTGGCCGACCTTGGTGACGTACCACCAGAAGGCCAGGAAGGCGAGAGCGTACACGACGGTCCACGCGCTGTAGAGGATTGCGGCCACATTGGCCGATTCCCCGTCGGTGAGGTGCTCGGCGAGCACGTTGGTGGTGTAGGGAATCACCGATACCACCATCAGTACCAGGAGATTCAGGAACAACAGCGGCCGGTCCACCCGCTTGAGGTGACTGAAGATCGTGTGGTGGTTGACCCACATCACGCCGATGATGAGGAAACTCACGATATAGGCCGCGTAGTGCGGCCATTGCCCCCAGAGTCCGTGCCACAGCTCCGACCCCTGCTCTTCCGGAACCTTTAACTCCAGCACCAGAATGGTGATCACGATGGCGAATACGCCGTCGCTGAACGCCTCCACCCGGTTGGTTTCCTGCTCCATGGCCTCCCCTTTGCGAAAATCATTCACGCGTACGGGGAGGGCGTGGCCGCCCTCCCCGCTCACGCTACCCAGGAAAGGGCCGTCAGCCGCCGAAGCCGGCCGTCTGGCGCCAGATCCGGCCATCGCGGACGACGAGCGTCCCGAACGCGTGCTCCGGCTCGCCGTTCAGGTTCATGATCGCGCGGTAGAAGATGGTGTCCTCGGTCTCGATGTACTCCTGCAGTTCGACCAGCGTGGGCTTCACGGTGAGATAGCCGGTGAACGTCTCGCGAACGGCCTCGATGCCCACCGACGCGCCCTCGAAGCGCAGCAGCACGGCGTCGTCGGTGTAGTTCTTCATCACCGCCTCGATGTCCAGGGCGGCCAGCGCCTCCATCTGGCGGACGAAGACCGGGTGCAGCTTGGCGATGTCGTACTTGGCCATGTTCGACTCCCTTTCAGGGTGTGGAGGTTGGTTCCGCACAGGCGGCGGCCGCGGTCAGCGGCAGCCGGACGACCATCCGGGTCTCCCCCGGCTTCGAGCGGGCCGTGATCGACCCTCGGTGGCGCTGGGTCACGATGCGGTAGCTCAGGTGCAGGCCGAGGCCCGTCCCCTTGCCGACGTCCTTGGTGGTGTAGAAGGGCTCGAAGATCCGCGGCAGGGACTCCTCGGGGATCCCCCGGCCGGTGTCCGTGATCTCCACGACCAGGCAGGCGCCCTCGGCGCGCACCCGCAGGGTCAGGGTGCCGGAGCCCTCCATGGCCTCGGCCGCGTTGTCGACCAGGTTGGTCCACACCTGGTTCAGCTCGCTGGGGTAGCCGTCCAGCTCCGGCAGCCCGGCCTCGTACTCGCGCACGATGGTGATGCCCGGCAGCTTGGAGCGCAGCACGATCAGGGTGTTCTCCAGGCCGTCGGGCACGGAGAACCGCTGCTCGGGGGCCCGGTCGAGGTTGGCGTAGTCCCGGGTGGCCGAGACCAGCTGGGAGATCCGGGGCCCGGCGGCCCGCAGTTCGGCGGCCAGCGAGCGGGCCTCCAGCAGCGCCGCCAGGTGGTCGAGGGCGGCGGGCAGGGCGGCCTCGCCGATCCCCTCCAGCCGCTCCAGGAGCCAGCCCAGCTGCAGCCCGAGGTCGGCGGCGCCGGAGCCGAGCAGCCCGGGGCGTCCGGCGCCGGCCTCCTCGGCCCAGTCGGCGATCTCCTCCTCGGCGTCCGCCTGGGCGAGCGGGTCGGTGGTGTCCGGCGGCGGCAGCCGGTCCAGCTCCTCCGCGAGCCCGTCCAGTACGGGGCGCTCCGCGCCGGAGGCGGCCGCGCCCCACGCGCAGGCGGTGGCGGTGAGCCGGTCCAGGGCGGGCGCCAGCTCCTGCGCGGCGCGGGCGACCGCCGCGGCCGGGTTGTTCAGCTCGTGCGCGAGGCCGGCGGCCAGGGTGCCCAGGGCCTCGACGGTGGCCCGTTTGCGGGCCTGGACCTCGGAGGACTTGATCCGCCAGGCCAGTACCGGGATGAGTACGGCCGCCACCCCGTGGCAGCGGGTCAGCATCTCGAAGAACACCGGCTTGGGGTAGGCGACGACGGTGGTCGCGGGCCCGCTCGCGGACGCGGTGGCCACGTAGGAGCCGTCGGTGAGCAGGGGCAGTTCCCCGGTGAAGCGGTGGGCGGCGGAGGGCTTGCCGTCGTGGTCGTCGGCGGCCGCGCTCTCCTCCTCGGTGGAGTGCCGGGTCAGGACCTCCTCCCGGCCGTCGACGACCTTGGTGACGACGAGCCCGCCGGAGAGCAGGACGTGGAAGCCGGTGGCCTCCTCGCCGTCGCGGAAGAGGACCTCCCCGTCGGCGAGGACGCGGGGGTCGGAGACGGAGGCCAGCCAGTCCAGCTGGTCCTCGGTGATCTGTGCGAAGATCTCCAGCCCTCGCAGGGCGGTGCGCAGTTGCTCGTCCTTCACGCGGTGCTCCCCTCGGCCCTGGTGCGCGCGGCCAGCCGCAGGGTCGTCAGCAGGGCCAGCGCGCACACCCCGGCGACGGCCGCCATGAAGCCGACCGAGGTGCGCTGCAGCCCGTGGATGTTGGTCAGGAGTCCGGCGAGGACCGCCGGGACGCTCATGGCGAGGTACGCGAAGACGTACACGGCGGCGGTGAGTTCGCCGCGGTGCGCCGGGTCGGCGAGCGAGCTGAGGGCGCGGAAGGAGCCGAGGAACGCGGCTCCCCAGCCGCTGCCGAGCACGGCGGTGGCGGCGAGGAACACGGCCGCCGAGCCGGTGCCCAGGGAGAGCAGCACCAGGGCGAGCCCGGCGAGCAGCCCGAGCAGGCCGAGGACGGCGGTGCGCAGCGCCTCGGTGCGGCCCAGGAGCAGCTGGGCTGCGGTGGCGGCGCCGGCGAGCAGTGCCACCGTGGCCCCGCCGAGCAGGTAGTTGGTGCTGCGGAACAGGGCGAGGGCCAGGTGCGGCCCGAGCGACAGGTAGAAGCCGCCGACGGTCCAGACGGCGACCACGGTGAGTACGAGTACGGCGAACCTCCGCCGCACGGCGGCCGGTACCCGGATCCGGTGGGGCACCACCCGCAGCCGGCCGTCGGCCCCGGGGGCGCTCTCGGCCATCCGGGCCACGCCCACCAGGGTGAGCGCGAAGGCCCCGGCCAGCAGGAGGTAGCTGAGCACGGTCGGCGCGGGCGCGTACTGGACGAGCAGTCCCGCCCCGAGCCCGCCCAGGCCGATGCCGACGGTCGGTCCGGCGCTGTTGACCTGGGCGCCCAGCTCGGGCCGCGAGCGCGGGCTCAGCTCCAGCAGGGCGGCGCCCATCGCCCCGGTGGCCAGGCCCACCGCCAGCCCCTGCACGGCGCGGGCGGCGAGCAGCAGGCCGAGCCCCCCGGCCCCGGCGAACAGGCCCATGGAGACGATCGCCAGGACCAGGGAGGCGGCCAGGACGGGCCGCCGGCCCAGGGTGTCCGAGAGGGACCCGAACAGCAGCAGGCCGGCGAGCACGGTGACGGCGTACACGGCGAAGACCACCGTGATCACCCCGGAGGACAGCCCCCATTCCTGCTGGTAGAGCACGTACAGGGCCGAGGGCACGGAGGAGGAGAGCATCAGCAGCACGAGGACCGCGCCCACCACCCGGAAGCCGGAGGCCCCCGCCGCGCGGGCGGCGCCCCCGCTCGCGGTGCCTCCCGCGTCTCCCGTGTCCTTCGTCTCGGTCGGTTCGGCCACTGCGGTCAACTCCGTCCTCCCGGCGGCCCCTGGGGCGGTCAGGTGGTGGTCAGGGCCGCCCGGGCCAGCGCGCGGGCGGTGAGCACTCCCGCGAGGTGGCCCAGGTATTCGGCCGAGGTGCCGCGCCCGGGGACGAACAGCTCCCGGGGCTCGGCGCGGAAGGCCGCGAGCACCGCTTCGGTCGTGTACGGGCCCCCGCGCAGCCGTTCCTCGACCCCGCGCAGGCGCTGGGCGCGGGGGGTGGCTCCGGTGACCGCGATCCGCGGCCCGTCGGGGGTGATGCGTACGGCGGCGGCGCACAGCGGGTAGCGGGTGGCCCGGTCGGCGGCCTTCTCGAAGGCGGCGGCCGGGCCCGCGGCGGGCACCAGCAGGGCGGTGACCACCGATCCGTCGGGCACGCCCGAGGCGGCGAACCGCTCGGCTCCGACGGTGACGCGCCCGCCGGGTCCGGCGAGCTCCACCCGGGCGTCGGCGGCCAGGGCCGCCACGGGCAGGTCGGTGGCGCGTCCGGTGGCGGCCAGGTTCCCGCCGGCGGTGCCGAGGTTGCGGACCTGGGGGTCGCCGTTGGCGCGGGCGGCGGCGGCCAGCTCGGGTGCCCCGGCGAGCACCAGCGGGTGCGCGGCGAGTTCGGCGAGGGTGGTCAGGGCCCCGATGCGCAGGCCCCCGCCGCTGCGGGTGGTCCCGCGCAGTTCCTCCAGGTGCCGTACGTCGACGAGCAGGCGGGCCCGCTCCGCGCCGGTGCGCAGGCCGGGCAGCAGGCTCTGTCCGCCCGCCAGCACCCGGGCTCCCGGGGTGGCGAGCAGGGCGAGGGCCTCGTCCACGGCGGCGGGCCGGGCGTAGTAGAAGTCGGTGAGGATCACGGGGCTTCCCCTCTCAGGCGGCGCCAGACCTTCTCGGGGGTGAGCGGCATGTCGATGTGCCGCACGCCCAGGTCGGACAGGGCGTCCACGACGGCGTTGACGACGGCGGCGGCGGGCGGCACGGTGGCGATCTCCCCGGCGCCCTTGGCTCCGAGCGGGTTGTGCGGGGAGGGCGTGACGGTCTTCCCGAGGGTGAAGAAGGGCGCGTCTGCGGCCCGGGGCAGGGCGTAGTTCTCCAGGTCGGAGGTGATCAGGAGGCCGTTCTCGTCGTACTCGGCGGCTTCCATCAGGGCCTGGCCCAGGCCGTGCACGATGCTGCCCTCGATCTGGCCGAGGACGACCTTCGGGTTGCCGATGTTCCCCGCGTCGTCGACGGCGGTGTAGTCGACGACCTCGGTCTCGCCGGTGAGTTCGTCGACCTCGACGACGGCGATGTGCGTGCCGAAGGGGTAGTTGAAGTCCGGCGGGTCGAAGTGGGTGGTCTCGTCGAGGGCCGGCTCGATCTCGGGGGGCAGTCCCCAGCCGTACCACATGGCCATGGCCAGTTCGGCGAAGGTCTTGGCGTTGTCCGGGTTGCCGGCCTCGTGGACGCCGCCGTTCTCGTAGACCACCCGGTCCTCGGGGACGCCGAGGAAGACGGCTCCGGCCCGGACCAGTTTGGCCTTGATCTTGCGGGCGGTGAGCGCGATGGCGGGGGCGGCCATGCTGTAGGAGCGGGAGCCGTAGGTGCCCTGCCCGTAGGGGGCCTTGAGGGTGTCGCCCTCGTACACCTGGACCTGGCCGGGGTCGATGCCCAGCTCGTCGGCGGCGACCTGTGCGAAGACGGTGCCGTGGCTCTGGCCGGTGGAGGCGGAGCCGACGGTGACGGTGACCTCGCCGGTGGGGTGGACGCGGATGTTGGCGCTCTCCCAGGTGCCGCCGAGCATGCCCTCCTTGGACATCCGGGTGGAGGGGCCGACGCCGCAGACGGCCACGTAGGTGGCGATGCCGACGCCGAGGCGCTTGCCGCGGGCGCGGGCGGCCGCCTTGCGGGCGGGCATCCCCTCGTAGCCGGAGAGTTCGAGGGCCCGGTCGAGGTTCTGCCGGTAGTCCCCGGAGTCGTAGGTCCAGCCGAGGCCGTTGTCGTAGGGGAACTTCTCCTTGGGGACGAGGTTGCGGCGGCGGACCTCCGCCGGGTCCATGCCGATCTCGGCGGCGTAGCGGTCCACGAGCCGTTCCATCAGGAAGGCGGCCTCGGCGCGTCCGCTGCCGCGCTGGGCGCCGAGCGGGACGGTGTTGGTGAAGGCGGCGTACACCTCGCAGAAGGCGGCGGGGATGTCGTACATGCCGCTGATGGAGCGTCCCATCAGGGCGGTGGCGACTCCGGGGCCGATGGTGGAGGGGTAGGCGCCGAGGTTGGCGTAGCTGGTGCAGCGCACGGCGGTGATGCGGCCGTCGCGGGTGCCGGCGAGGGTGACGTGCTGGCGGTGGTCGCGGCCCTGGACGGTGGAGTTCATCAGGCCGGTGCGGGTGTCGACCCATTTGACGGGGCGGCCGCCGAGGGCCTTGGACAGCAGCAGGACCAGCGCCATGTCCGGGTAGAGGTAGCCCTTGGTGCCGAAGCTGCCGCCGACGGTCGGGGCGATCACCCGGAGCTTGTTGAAGGGGATGCCGAGGACCAGGGCGGCGAGCAGGAAGCGGTGGTTGTGCGGGCCCTGGGTGGAGGCGTGGAGGGTGTAGTCGCCGGTGGCCGGGTCGTACACGCCGACGGCTCCGCGCGGCTCGATGGGGCTGTTGATGGTGCGCTGGTTGACGAGGTCCAGCTCGACGGTGACCTCGGCGGCGGCGACGGCCGCGTCGGTGCGGTCCTTGTCGCCGCAGGTCCAGTAGGCGTTCAGGTTGCCGGGTACGGCCTCGTGGAGCTGGGGCGCGCCTTCGGCGAGGGCCCGGTCGGCGCGGGTGACCACGGGCAGCGGCTCGTACTCGACGGAGATCGCGGCGAGCGCGGCGGCGGCCTGGCGCGGGGTCTCGGCGACGACGACGGCGATCGGGTCGCCGACGTGGCGGACGGTGTCGCCGGTGAGCACCGGGCGGGCGCCGGGGAGTCCGTAGGGGTGGGGCGGGAAGTGGCTCTCGACCCCGCCGGGTATCCAGATGCAGGGCAGCGGCATCACGTCGGGGAAGTCCGCGGCGGTGGCCGTCTTCAGTACGCCCGGGAGCTGCTCGGCGGCCTTGGTGTCGATGGACAGGATCCGGGCGTGGGCGACGGGGCTGCCGAGGATGGCCATGTGGGCGGTGCCGGGCAGGTCGATGTCGGCGACGTACACGGCTTCGCCGCGCAGCAGTCCCGGGTCCTCGCGACTGTCGAGGGGCCGGCCGAGGACGCCGTCCGGTTCCCGGGACCCCTGTTCGGGGGCGGTGGTGGTCATCGCGGTCACCGCCCCTCGGGTTCGGCGGGGGCGCAGGCGCGCTGCACGCCCCGGACGACGCTGTGGTAGCCGGTGCAGCGGCACAGGTTGCCGGTGAGCCATTCGCGGATCTCGGGCTCGGTGGGGGGCGGTCCGCCGGCGGCGGTCTCGACGAGTTCGCCGAGGGCCATCACCATGCCGGGCGTGCAGAAGCCGCACTGGGTGCCGTGCTCCTGGCGCAGCGCCTCCTGGAGGCCGGTCAGTTCACCGCCGGGGGCGGTGACGCCCTCGATGGTGGTGACCTCGGAGCCCGCGGCGGAGGCGGTGAGGATCAGGCAGCTCTTGACCGACCTGCCGTCGAGGCGGACCACGCAGGTGCCGCACTGGCCCGTGTCGCAGCCCACTTTGGTGCCGGTGAGGCCGAGTCCGTCGCGGAGCCGTTCCACGAGGAGTTCGTTCGGCGGGGCCGCGAACTCCTCGGGTCTTCCGTTCACGTGCAGGGTGAGTTCGATGCGCGTCAGATCCATGCGAGCGCCTGCGCTTCCGTGAGCGACCGGTTGAAGAGGGGACCGCCGGGCTGCTGGAGGATTCCTCCGGAGTGCAGCGGGCCGGTGTCGACGGGGGCGTATCCGAGGTCGGTGATGATTCCGGCGACGATCTCCTTCGCCTTGGTGTCGTCGCCGGCCGTGTAGTGGGCGAGGCGCTCGGACGCCGTGCGGCCGGAGGCGGTGCCGGCGACGGCGAGGGTCTCGAAGTGCATGGTGTTCAGGGACTTCACGACCCGGGCGCCGGGGTACCAGTCGGCGACGAGTTCGCTGGAGCCGCGTCCGCCGAGGTCGGCGGGGGTGCCGGGGCCGCTGAACGCGTTGGTGGCGTCCACGATCACCTTGTCCTGCACGACGTGCGGGGGCAGCAGCCCGCGTACGCCGGCGAAGGGCACCATCAGCACCAGCAGGTCGGCCTCGGCCGCCGCTCCGACGGGGTGCGCCGCCGTGGCGTCGGGGCCGAGTTCGGCCAGGAGCGGGGCGAGCGAGCCCGGGCCGGTGGCGTTGGCGAGGACGACCGGGTGGCCGGCGGCCACCAGGATCCTCGCGAGGGTCGAGCCGATCCGGCCGGTGCCGATGATGCCTGTCCGCATGAGTGGCTCTCCTCGATGGTGTGGTGTCAGTCCATGCCGATCCAGACCGACTTGGTCTGGGTGTAGCTCTCAAGGGATTCCGGTCCGCACTCGCGCCCGTAGCCGGAGGCCTTGTAGCCGCCGTAGGGCACCGAGGGGTCGTACTGGTTGTAGCAATTGACCCAGACCGTCCCGGCCTTGATCTGGGAGGCGACCCGGTGGGCCCGTCGCAGGTCCTTGGTGTGGACCCCGGCGGCGAGGCCGTACGCGCTGTCGTTGGCGATGCGTACGGCGTCCTCCTCGGTGTCGAAGGGGATGACCGACAGGACCGGGCCGAAGATCTCCTCCTGGGCGATCCGCATGCCGTTGTCGACGCCGGTGAAGACGGTGGGCAGGAAGTACAGGCCCTGGCTGGAGGCCCCTTCGGGGGTCCAGCCGGTGCCTCCGGTGCGCAGCAGGGCGCCTTCCTTCTCGCCGACCTCGATGTAGGAGCTGACCTTGTCGAACTGGGCGCGGTGGGCGAGCGGCCCGAAGAGGGTCTCCGGGTCGCGCGGGTCGCCGGGCTTGAGGGCGGCGGCCCGGCGGACCAGGCGTTCGACCAGCTCGTCGTGGACGGGGCGCTGGAGCAGCAGCCGGGAGCCGGCGGTGCAGATCTCGCCCTTGTTGTAGTAGATGCCGAAGAAGGCGAGTTCCTCGGCGGCGTCGAGGTCGGCGTCGGCGAAGACGATGTTGGCGGACTTGCCGCCGAGTTCCATCGTGACCTTCTTCAGGGTGCCCGCGGACTTGCGGATGATCGACTGGCCGACCGCGGTGGAGCCGGTGAAGGCGATCTTGTCGATGTCGGGGTGGCCGGTGAGGGTCTCGCCCAGCTCGACCCCGGGACCGGTGACGACGTTGAGGACCCCGTCGGGGATCTCCGCCTCCTGGAAGAGTTCGGCGATCTTCAGGGCGGTGAGCGGGGTGGCCGGGGAGGGCTTGTGGACGACCGTGTTCCCCGCGGCCAGGGCCGGGGCGATCTTGGTCATCGACAGCAGGAGCGGGAAGTTGAAGGGGGTGATGGCGCAGACCACGCCCAGGGGTTCGCGCAGGGTGTAGGCGAGCTGTCCGCCGGCGGGGGCCCGGGAGGAGCCGTCGACCCGGGTGACCGCGCCGGCGTAGTAGTGCATCAGCTGGGCGGCCATGGGCGCGTCGACGGTGCTGGAGAAGGCGAACGGCTTGCCCATGTCCACCGTTTCCAGCAGGGCTATCTCCTCCAGGTCCCGTTCGATCAGCTCACCGACCCGGTTCAGCCGCAGGGCGCGCTCCTGGGCGGACAGCCGGCTCCACGGCCCTTCCTCGTACGCCGCGCGGGCGGCCGCGACGGCGGCGTCCGCGTCGGTCGCGGCGGCCTGGGCCACCGGCACGATCTCCTGGCCGTCGATCGGGCTGATGTCCGGCTCCGTGCGGCCGTCCCGGGCGGGGACCCATTGGCCGCCGATGAACAGCTTCCCGGGGTTGGCCAGGGGGTGGTCGCTGAGCACGCGCTTGGTCATGGCTGCACCTTCCGGTGTCGCGGGGGCTAGCCCTCGGAGAGCTGCCGCAAGAAGGTCTCGGCGAGGGCCTTGGAGGAGTAGGGGTTCTGACCGGTCGTGAGCCTGCGGTCCACGACGACGTGCGAGTCCCAGATCGCTTCGGCCTTCTCGTAGCGGGCGCCGAGTCTGGTCAGCTCGGCCTCCAGGATCAGCGGGAGCCGGCCGGCCATGTTGGTGACCAGTTCCTCGTCGTGCGAGAAGGCGGTCATCCGGTATCCCTCGAAGGGCCAGTGGCCCTCGCCGTCCCGCAGGGACAGCAGTGCGGTGTGGCCGTGGCATACGGTGGCGATCGGCTTGTCCTGGCCGATGGCCCAGCGCAGCAGCTGCGCCAGTTCGTCGGACTTGGGCAGGTCGCCGATGGCCCCGTGGCCGCCGCTGATGTAGATGCCGTCGTAGTCGGCGACGTCCTTCTCGTGGAGGGACTCCACCGCGAGGGGCTGTTTCAGCTGGGGGGTCTGCTCGATGACGCGGACGTACTCGGCGGCGTTGGCCGCGTCCTGGTCCGGGGAGCCCTCGGGGCGGACCCACCGCAGGAAGTCGGGGTCGATGCTGGTCAGGTCGACCGTGGGGACCTCGCCCCCGATCGTCGCCACGTCGACGGTGTGGCCGGCTGCTCGGAAGAGGGTGTAGGGAACGGCGAATTCCTCGGCCCAGAATCCCGAGGGGTGCTGTTCCCCGTCCAGCAGATGGAGGGTGGCCTTTGCCGTCAAGACGACGAGAATCCTCATGATTCTCTCCTTGTTCTGGATCGCTGCCGATTCAACACGCCCCTTCGCAAGGGGCGTAAGGGGACGGCGTCAGGCCCGCGATACTTCGTCACGTGCGTCCAACGCCGTGAGGATCGCGCGGAATTCACCGACCAGGGGGTGGTAGGGAAGGGCTTCCGCGAATATGCGCTCTCCGTAGAGGGCGGCCATTTCCGGAACGTACGGAAGAATTCCGGCCAGGGGGGATCCGTATACCTCCTCGGCCCTGCGGGCCACCGCCTCCCGGTCCACGCCCTCGGGTGCCATGCTCAGCACCAGGGCCCGCCGGCAGGCCAGCCGCCCGGCCAGGGCGATGGTCTCCTCCGCTCCGGCGAGGTCGACCCGGTCGGCCCTCGCCATGATCAGAACGATGTCGGCGCTGCCCATGGCGGTCACCGACTCGTTGTTGAGCCCGGCGTGGGTGTCGAGCAGCAGGACGTCGAGCGCGTGGCTCTCCGCCAGCCGGTCGAAGCCCTCCGGGAGCAGTCCCACGTCGTACCCGGTGGTCATCAGCTCCCGCAGTGCCGCCGTCCCGGTCCGGGCCGGTACGACGTACAGCCCGGGTACGGCGGTGACCCGGGCCGCGGTCTCGATCTCGCAGCGGCCGAGCAGGTAGTCGGCCAGCGAGCCGGTGCCGGGGCCGAGCCGGAACAGCTGGTGCAGGGTGGGCGACTGGAGGTCGGTGTCGACCATGCCCACCCGGCGCCCCCCGGCGGCCAGCAGCAGCGCGAGGTTCGCCAGCACCGAGGACTTCCCGGTGCCGCCGCGGTGCGAGTGCACCACGATGGTCCGGGTCATCACGCCACCACCCGGTAACCGGTGTCGTCCGCGTGCGGCCCCCGCGCCGCACGCGGCCGGTGCACGGCCAGCATGGTGACGTCGTCGTGCTGTTCGGCGGTGCCGGTGTGCTCGCGCACCGCCCGGTCCATCAGGTCGACCGCGTCCCGGCCGCTCGCCGGGGGGCCGGCGAGCAGTTCGAGCATCCTCTCGTCACCGAGGAAGCTGCCGTCGGGGCAGCGGGCCTCAGGTACTCCATCAGTGAACACGAAGAGGGTGTCGCCGGGGTTCAACTGGGCGTAGCCCAGTGTGTAGACGCAGTCGGGCAGCACCCCGACCGCCGGTCCCGTGACCTCCAGGGGGCGGGGCACGGAGCCGTCGCCGGAGAGCAGCAGGGGCGGGTTGTGGCCGCCGTTGATGTAGACGAGGCTGCCGGTCAGCGGGTCCAGGACGCCGAAGAACAGGGTGGCGAAGTAGCCCTGCCGCAGGTGGTTGCGGGTGAGGTAGCCGTTGGTGGCGGTGACCGCGTTGAGCAGCGGCGTGGCGCCGACGACCGGGGTGCGGCGGCTGCCGCCGGTGCGGCCGGCGGCCATCAGGTGCTGGAGCCCGCTGTTCTCGGCGGTGTGGCGCAGCAGGGAGCGGATGAGGGCCATGAACAGGGCCGCGCCGACGCCCTTGTCGCAGACGTCGGCGACGACCACGGCGAGGCGGCGGCCCCGGGAGATCTCGAAGACGTCGTAGAAGTCCCCGGCGACCTGCCGGGCGGGCCGGAAGCGCACGTCGATCTCCCAGCCGTCGGGTACGGGCAGGGCTTCGGGCAGGAAGCCGGCCTGGATCTCGCGGCCGATCTCCAGTTCCTTCTCGTAGCCCATGAGTTCGGCGCGGGCGTCAGCCTCCCGCAGGGTGCGGCCGAGTCCGGCCCGTTCGGTGCAGCTGTGCACCCGGGCGCCGACGAGGGCGGGCAGGAAGGGCGGGACGAGGTAGTCGTGGCCGAGGCGGACGTGCCGCTCCAGGGCGGCGAAGTCCCGGACGGTCCAGACGACGACGATGGGCGCTCCGGCCCAGCGCCGCAGCCGGCGCACGGCGCTGCGCACGATCTCCCCGTCGGCTTCGGCGGGGGCGAGCAGCACGTCGGCGACGGGCAGCAGTTCGAGGCGGCCGCGCAGCAGCTCCCCCAGGGTGCGGGGGACGAGTTCGGCGTCCATCAGCCGCAGCGCGTCCAGCAGTTCGATGGGCGGCGGCGGGTACACGTCCAGGATGATCACGGTCGTGGAGGGCATGGGTCGTCCGTCCCGTCATCGGCCTTCACGGTCAGCGTGCTGATGTTGCGGCCGTCCCTGCGGGCATAGGCGTACGAGTCCACGCTGGTCAGGGCCAGGTGGATGCCGAGGCCGCCGACCCGGCGCCGTTCCGGGGGGACCCCGGGGGCGGGTGGCAGGCGGCCTGCGACGGGATCGAACGCGGGGGCGGTGTCCTCGATGACGATCCGCACCCCGTCGGGGCCGGAGCGGCCGCGGACGGTGATCCGTCCGCCGCCGCCCCGGTACCCGTGCATCACGATGTTGGTGGCCAGCTCGTCCACGGCCAGCCGGATCCGGTACGTGGCCCCCTTGCCGAGGCCCGCCCGGCCGGCCAGCCGCAGGACGAACGCGGCGATCTCGCCCAGTGCCCCCACCGTCGCGGGCACGTCCAGCACGGCGGGCTTCCTCGCCAGTTCCACCATCTCAGTCACCGTTCCGGGCGCCCTGACCGGTCGTCGGCGCCTCAGTCATCGGAGAGGACGATGCTGCGGTCGAGCCCGGCCGTACGGATGGTCCGGGCGACGGGCTCGATGGCGCCGGTCACCTTGATGGTGACCTCGCCCCCCACCTTCTGCTGGGCGAAGACCAGGGAGCGCAGGCCGGCGCTGGCCATGTAGCCGACCCCGGCCATCCGGATCTCGACGGTGCCGGTGCCGTGCCCGGCGGCCTTCTCGATCGTCTGGTGGAAGTCCGGGGCGGTCTTGGCGTCGAGCTCGCCCGTCAGTTCGATCACGGTGGTGTCGCCCTCGATGCTCAGGGACACGGAAAGTGGCATGTCAGGGTCTCCTTCGGTCTGGCCGGGTCAGTCGTCCCGGGGTTCGGGGTCGTTGGCGCGGCCGACCAGGATCACGACCGAGCGCGGGCCGATGAGGTACTTGCCGGCGTTGTCGAGCTCCTGTTCCGCCCCCGGGGTGCGGATGTCGTGCGGTGCCTGCGCCCCGGTGTCGGCGAACAGGTGCCAGCTGCGGCCGCCGGGCAGGGCCGGCAGTTCCAGGTCGTGCGCCTCCCAGTGGGAGTTCATGGCCACGTAGACCACGTCCTGGTCGCCGGTGCCGCAGCGGGCCACCGCCAGCAGCCGGCCGTCGGCCGACCAGTCGGGCTGCCAGGCCCGCTCCCCGTGCCAGCTGATGTCGGGCAGGCCGAGGCCGTCCCGGAGCCGTCCGGTGGGGTGCGAGGTGGAGCGCAGCTCGCGGTGGTGCCCCCGGAAGGCGATCATCTGGCGGGTGAACCGGAGCAGTTCGGCGTTCTCGTCGACCTGGTCCCAGTCGAACCAGGACAGCTCGTTGTCCTGGCAGTACGTGTTGTTGTTGCCCTGCTGGGTGCGGCCGACCTCGTCCCCGGACAGCAGCATCGGGATGCCCTGGCTGGTGAGGAGGATGGCGAGGGCGTTCTTCATCTGGCGCAGCCGCAGCGCGTTGACCTCGGGGTCGTCGGTCGGCCCCTCGGCCCCGCAGTTCCAGCTGTTGTTGTCGTTGGCGCCGTCGCCGTTGCCCTCGCCGTTGGCCTCGTTGTGCTTGTCGTCGTACGAGACCAGGTCGGCCAGGGTGAAGCCGTCGTGGGCCGTCAGGAAGTTGACGGAGGCCGAGGTCCCGCGGCCGGAGTAGAGGTCGGGCGAGCCTGCCACGCGGGTGGCGAGTTCGCCGGTGACCCCGGGGTCGCCCTTCAGGAAGCGGCGGACGGTGTCGCGGTACTTGCCGTTCCACTCGGCCCAGCGCCCGTACGCCGGGAAGTTGCCGACCTCGTAGAGGCCGCCGGCGTCCCAGGCCTCGGCGATGAGCTTGGTGTGCCGCAGCACCGGGTCGAAGGCGAGCATCTCCAGCAGCGGCGGGTTGGGCAGCGGGGTGCCGTCCAGGTCCCGGCCGAGGATGGCCGCGAGGTCGAAGCGGAAGCCGTCGATGTGGTAGTCGGCGACCCAGTGGCGCAGGCAGTCCAGGACGTAGTTGCGGACCACGGGGTGGTTGCAGTTGACCGTGTTGCCGGTGCCGCTGAAGTTGAAGTAGTACCCCTCGGGCGTGAGCATGTAGTACGTGGCGTTGTCCAGGCCCTTGAAGGAGATGGTCGGGCCCTGCTCGTTGCCCTCGGCGGTGTGGTTGAAGACGACGTCGAGGATCACCTCGATGCCGGCGGCGTGCAGCTCCTTGATCAGGGTGCGGAACTCGTCGCCCTGCATCCCGTAGCGTCCGGTGGCCGCGTATCCGGCCTTCGGCGCGAAGAAGGAGACGGTGTTGTAGCCCCAGTAGTCGTAGAGCTTCTCGCCGGTCTCGGGGTTGCTGCGCGGGTTGTCGCTCTCGTCGAACTCGAAGACGGGCAGCAGCTCGATGCAGTTGATCCCGAGCTCCTTGAGGTACGGGATCTTCTCCCGCAGCCCCGCGAAGGTGCCGGGGGCCGTGACCTGCGAGGAGGGGTGCCGGGTGAATCCGCGCACGTGGGCCTCGTACACGACGAGGTCCTCGGCGGGGATCCGCAGCGGGGTGTCGTCGCCCCAGTCGAAGTCCTGGAGGCAGACCCGCGAGCGGTACTGGTAGCCGCGGCTGCGGTCCGGTTCCACGCCCCACACGTCGCGGCCGGAGATCAGCCGGGCGTAGGGGTCGGAGAGGACCTGCCGGGCGTCGAAGCGGTGGCCGGTGGCCGGGTCGTAGGGGCCGTCGGCCCGGTAGCCGTACTCGATGTTCTCGTGGTCGAGGCCGAAGACCGTCATGGAGAAGACGCTGCCGGTGCGGAACTCCTCGGGGAATTCCAGCTCGGCCATCGGCTCGGGCTCTCCGCGCTTGTAGATGACCAGCGACATGGAGGTCGCCTGGTCGGAGAAGACGGAGAAGCTGACCCCGCCGGGGACCACGTTGGCCCCGAAGGGGAACGGCTTGCCCGCGCGGACGCGGTACCCGCCCACTTCGTGGGTCGGGTACGCGTCCACGCGCAGCACCTGCTCGGAGCGGGACTCGCTCATCGCGCGGCCCCGGCCCTGGTGGCGGCGGCCTCGCCGGTCTCGAAGAAGTCGAGGAACCCGGTGGCCGACATGACGAACCGGACTTCCTCGCTCACCCCGTACAGGGTGACCGCGACCCCGGCGTGCTGCGCCTCGCGGTAGACGACGAGCAGCGTGCGCAGCCCGGCGCTGGAGACGTAGGTGACGGCGGTCAGGTCGATGCGCAGCGGCCGGCCCTCGCGGACCAGCGGCAGCAGGGACTCCAGCAGGGTGCCGGAGGTCTCGCTGTTGATCTCGCCGGTGGCGACCAGCACGGTGGCCGTCTTGTTCCGGCGTTCCTTCACGTTCAGACTCATTGCCTGCTTTCCCCTCTTGTTGGGGCGCCCCCCGTGGGCACTACTGCTTGTTCACCGGCCGGAGCCGGACCTTGACCTTGACCCGGCCCTGGACGTCGGGGAGGTGGACGGTCAGCGCCTCGGAGTCGAACTCCTCGTAGGGCTTCTCGTCGATCTCCACGGACGCGATCCGCACCGAGCCCGCGGGCAGCAGGTCGGGCGAGACGCGCAGGATCCGGTCGGGCAGGTCGGTCGGGTCGGGCTGGAAGTGGAAGTCCATCTCCCGGCCGTTGACGAGAAGGTTGTTGTAGACGGCGGCCAGGTAGCAGAGCTCCGCCGAGTGGTACATGGACATCGAGTGGCTGCCCTTGAGCCGCTCCGTGCCGAGCAGGTACGGCGTACCGCTGGCGAGCACGTTGAAGTAGACCGCTCCCTCGTCGTGGTCGAGGAAGAAGGTGTTGTAGAAGGCCTGGGCCTGCCGCGCCTCGCGCAGGCTGGCGTCGCCGCCGACCGTTCCGTTCAGGATGAGGTAGGCGAGGATCGCCTGCTCCTGCTGCCACCAGGCCTTGCGGTCGTGCCAGGCGAACCGGTACGACTCCTGGTCGCCCTCCTTGACCCGTTCCACGACGTCGTACCAGCCGCCGCGCTGCCGGTCGCTGCCGACGGCCGGCATGATCTCGCCGATCTTCCGGGCGAGCTGCTCGTAGGCGGGCTTGGCCTTCAGCGAGTTCATCCGCATCAGGTTCCAGGCGATCTTCAGGTTGTGGCCGACGACCGCGCGGTTCTGCTGCCAGCTGTGCGCGGTGTCGTGCGACCAGTCGCGGAAGAAGCGCTCCTGGACGAACGGGCTGTTCTTGTAGTCCGGGAACCGGTCCGCGATGGTGTCGAAGGTGTACTCCAGGAAGTCGGCGTACTTCTGCTCGCCGGTCGCCAGGTACAGGTTGATGAGGTACGCGGGCGCGTGGTCGCCGACCGAGTTCCAGTTCTTGCGCTCGGCGTTCTCGCCGAGGGACTCGTGGTCGGCGCTGAAGAGGATCGGGTCGATGTGCGAGTAGTAGCCGCCCTGCTCCTCGTCCTTGAAGAACTTGTCGAAGAGCCGGATGGTGGCGTCCGCGTCGTTCCTGATCCGGGCGTCGCCGGTGACCCGGTAGGTCTGGACGGGCCCGGCGAGCGCGTAGATCTGCTCGTACATCGGGATCGCGTCGTAGTCGTCGGAGAACTCCGAGGTGAAGAGCTTGCGCTCGCTGTCGCCGTCGACGCTGATGCCGTGGTACCAGAAGACCACGTCCTCCTCGCTGTCCACGACCCGCATGTGCTTGCGCAGGTACTCGGTGCCGCGCTCGGCGATCTCCAGGTACTCGTCCTTGCCGGTGAGCAGGTAGGCCGAGGCCATGCCGTAGACCAGGCGGGAGATGGTGTCGGTCTCCTGGACGTGGCTGGCGGTCTTGTCGCCGCCGAGCCGGATCTCGGTGCGGTACTCGGTGAAGTCCACCGGCCCGTCGCCGAACTGGGCGCGCTTGTAGAAGTCGGCCAGCGATTCGATCTGCCGGATCCACCAGCCGGCCTCCTCGAAGCGGTAGTCCTCGGCGCCGCGGCCCAGGAACACCAGCCGCTTGGCGTCGAAGCGCCCGCCCTGCTCGGGGTAGTGGACCCCGTAGGCGAAGAGGAACCGGCCCGGGGAGAGCATCTCGTCGACGTGCCCGGAGGCGTCGACGTACGGCTCGTCCAGGTTGCGGACCAGCTCGGCGCTGGGGCCGGAGGCGAGGGAGACCTCGAACTCGCGGTCGTCGGTGGTCTTCAGCCGCAGCAGCCGGGCGGAGGAGTCGAAGCGGACGACGTAGCCCGCGATCGTGTCGGAGAAGGAGAAGTTCAGCGAGCCCGCCATGTCATGCACCGTCCTTGTCGTGTGAGCGGTCGTCCTCGTACCCCTGGCTGACCTCGACGATCACCCCGTCGGGGTCGCGCACCCAGACGGTCCGCCAGCCGCAGATGAAGTCGTCGAAGTCCAGCGGCCCCAGGGTCACCTCGGCCGCGTCGCCCAGGTCCGCGAGGAAGGCGTCGACGCTGTCGGTCTGGAAGGCCAGGTGGCGTATCCGGCCCGGGGCCGACGGGCCGTCTTCGTGCGCGGGCCGGGCCGGTTCGGCCGCCGCCGCGAAGAGCTCCAGGTACGCGTCCCCCTTGCGCAGGAACACGATCCGGGACTCCCCGAGGTCGACGACCCGGGCCCGGGCGAAGCCGAAGTACCGGGTGTAGAACTCCTCGGTGGTCTTCTGGTCGGCGCAGTTGAGGCCGACGTGGGACCAGGTCATCGCGCCCATCAGGCGCTCCCCCGGCCCCGGCCCGCCGCGAGCAGTTCGATGATCCGGCGGGCGAAGAGGTGGTGGTGGGCGCCGGTGCGGCCGGTGACCAGGTCCCCGTCCACCACCACGTCCTCGTCGACGTACTGGGCGCCCATGTTGCGGACGTCCCCGATGAGGTTGTTGTGGCAGACCACCTTGCGGCCGCGCACCTTGTCCGGGATCGAGGAGGCCAGCCACATGCCGTGGCAGATGACGCCCTTGAGGACGGTGGGCTCCTCGAAGGCCCGGCGCAGCAGTTCGGTGGCCGGGGCGAGGACGTCCACGTCCTCGGTGTAGCGCAGCCGGTCGGCGACCATCCCGGAGGGCACGACGAGGGCGGCGTAGCGGCGCAGCTCCTCGTCGTCCAGCCCCTCCAGGGACTTGGTGGCGGTGAAGGGCGCGCGGTACTCGTGCCCGGTGAAGGTGATGGAGTCGTTGCCCCACAGCCGGGTCAGGAAGTCGACCTCGGCGCCCTCCTCGGCGAAGCGGCGCTGGTAGTAGAAGATCTCCGGTTCGTAGAAGTCGCTCTCGACCAGGACCGCGATCCTGGTCCCGGTCAGCGCCCCCTCGCGCAGGACCACGTCAGGCACGGGAGATCCCCCTCAGGAAGTCCGCCGCGCGCTCGGCGATCATCGCGATGGCGGTGTGGCAGTTGCCCGACGGGACGGCGGGCATCACGCTGGCGTCGACGACGCGCAGGTTCCGTACGCCGTGCACCCGCAGCTCGGGGTCGACGACCGCGAGGTCGTCGATGCCCATGCGGCAGGAGCCGGCCTGGTGGTGGTAGCTCTCGGACTTCTGCCGTACGAAGGTCCGCAGCTCCTCGTCGGAGACGGAGCCCGGTCCGGGCTGGAGCTCCTGCTTGTACCAGGGCGAGAAGGCGGAGGTCGCGAAGAGCTCCCGGGCGAGCTTGACGCCCTGCACCATCCGCTCCAGGTCCCAGCGGTCGCCCAGGTAGTTCGGGTGGATCAGCGGGTGGGCCAGCGGGTCGGCGCTCGCGAGCCTGATCCAGCCGCGCGAGACCGGGCGCACGACGCCGGGCAGGATGGAGACGGTGTTCGGGTGGTCCTTGCCGACGATCACGTCGAACGGGACGTGGACGAAGGCGATCTGGAGGTCCGGGGCGGGCAGTCCGGGCCGGGAGGCCAGGAACAGGGCGCTCTCCGACAGGTTCTGCGCGGGGGGCGGGAGTTCCTGGGTGACCTCGGCCATCAGCCCGGTCAGGACGTGGTTGTGGAAGTTCTCGCCGACCCCGGGGACGGCCGCGGTGACGGCGATGCCGTGCTCGCGCAGCCGCTCGGGGTGCCCGATGCCGGAGAGCAGCAGCAGCTTCGGGGACTCGATGGCCCCGGCCGCCACGATCACCTCGCGCCGGGCCCGTACGGTGTGCAGCCCGGGGGCCGCGGCGGTGCTGTGGCCGTCGCGTACCGTGCGGCCCGGGACGTCGGCGGGGGGCTGGAGCTGGGCGTACTCGACGCCCGTGCAGGTGTCGCCCTCGAAGAGCAGCCGGGTGGACTGGGCGCTGGTGCGCAGGGTCAGGTTGGGGCGGACGAGCGCCGGCTCCAGGTAGGCCGCGAGGGTGCCCTGGCGGCGGCCGTCGGCGACGTCGATGTGGTGCCAGCCGGTGCCGAAGAGGCCGCGCCGGGGGCCGTCGGTGTTGAAGTCGGCGATCTCCTGGTGGCCCAGCTCGACGGCGGCGTCGATGAAGGCGCGGGAGACCGGGTTGGGGCCGTGCCGGCCGGCGTTGGTGATCCGCTGCGGTCCGGCCGTGCCGGTGGTGGCGGCGGTGGCGTCCTCCTGGCCCTCCAGCAGGGCGAAGTACGGCAGGACGTCCTCGTACGCCCAGCCGGCCGCGCCCTGGTAGGCCCAGTTGTCGAAGTCCGAGGCGTGGCCGCGGATGTGCATCATGATGTAGAGGTTGCTGCTGCCGCCGGGGGCCTTGCCGCGCGGTTCGTACGTGCGGCGGCCGCCGAGGCCGGGCTGCGGGACGCTGGTGTAGCCCCAGTCGACGGGCCCGCCGAGCAGCTTGTACCAGGAGGACGGGTCGTCCACCTCGGGCGGGATGCGGGGGCCGCCGGCCTCCAGGACCAGGACGGAGACGTCCGGGTCCTCGGAGAGGCGGTTCGCGAGGACGCTGCCGGCGGTGCCGGAGCCGACGATCACGTAGTCGTACTGCTGCGTGGCCACGATTCCGGTCCCCTCAGTCCTGGCTCAGCACCTGGAAGGGGGCGGTGTCGTGGTAGTTCGCCATGTAGGCGATCCGTCCGTCCACGATCTCGAAGTAGTTCATCACCTCGGCCTCGATCGCCTCGCCGGAGGCGCTGACGGCGCTGAGGTGGGAGACGGCCGCGGCCTTGGTCCCGTCGACCAGGAAGTGCACGGGCTCGTTGCGGAAGACCCGGTACATGGTCCCCATGCCCTTCATCATCGAGCGCAGGGTCTCCAGGCCCTCGATGTGTCCGGCGAGCTGCTCGTCCATGACCTGGTCGTCGGCGAACAGGTCGCACCAGCGGTCCCAGTCCCCCGCGTTGGCGTACTGGTAGTACTTGGTCAGGATCTCTCGGGCGTCCATCGCGTCTCTCATCCCCCTATCGGTCCCTGCGGGTCCCGTCCGGCCCGAACGGTGCCCAGAACTGGCTGAAGGCGGCCGCCGTGTCCCCGAAGAGCCCGTCGCGGCCCTCGGTGATCCGGCCGTCCCGCCACCGCATGAAGTGGAAGACCTGGTAGTCCATCCGCTCGTACGGCGAGGCGCTCGCCGGGTCCGCGCCGTCGCGCAGGGCGACGTTGCGGCACACGTCGGCGCTGCAGTCCTCCCCGACGAGGACCGCCTCCAGGTCCATGCGGAAGGTGCCGCCGGTGAGCTTGTGGGTCCGGCCCATCAGCTCCAGGAAGGCGTCCAGGCCCTCGTACCAGCCGGCGAGCGGGTGGTTGCCCGGCACCAGCCAGCGCAGGTCCTCGGCGTAGTGGTCGAGGATCCGGGCGCGGTCGCCGGAGCCCAGTGCCCGGTAGGCGGCCTCGACCTGCTCGCGTGTCACTCCGGTCATGGCGCCGCCCCCCTCAGAGCGAGCCCGAACCGGGCATCGGCGCCAGTTCGTTGACGGTGTACTGCTTGATCAGCGGTCCGTCGTCGCCGGCCACGAGCGTCCAGGTCTGGTCGGCGTCGAAGCCCAGCCACTGGCTGCGGGCGGCCGGCGCGTCCCAGATCTTGGCCTGCCAGTTGACGAGGACCCGGACGATGGCGCGGTCGCCCTCGATGACCGGCTCCACCTTGGTGACGGTGTGCACCTCGTCGAAGAACCGGTGGGTGACGGCGTCGTACCAGCGGCCGAAGCCCTGGTGCCCGAGGAAGGTGTCCTCGGGGACCTTGAACTCGAGGTCCTCGGTGATCAGGGCGAGGACCTGCTCCAGCGGGAGGTGCCGGTCCAGGGCCACGTACCAGTTCTCGGCGAAGGCTCGGATCGCGTCCTCGGTCAGCCGCTCGGCGGGCATGCGGTCTCCTCCTGTCCGTCGGTGTGTCGCGTGGTGTGCCCCGGCCGGGCCGGGTGCGGGCGCTGCTCAGACCTGGACGTCGACCAGGTACGGGCCGGGGTGGGCCAGCATCCGGGTGACGGCGGCCGCGGCCTCGTCGGGTTTCTCCACCCGGGTCCCCCCGGCGCCCAGTGCCCGGGCCAGCCCGGCGAAGTCGATCTCGGGGCGGGAGAGGTCGAAGGAGCCCGGGAAGGGGTGCTCCGCGATGTCCCGCTCCCGCCAGTACTGGGCGATGTTGTCGTCGAGCAGCCGGTACTTGCGGTTGTTGCAGACCACGAACTTGGCGGCGATGCCGTGCCGGGCCGCCGTCCACAGCGCCTGGTACGTGTACATCGACCCGCCGTCGCCCGCGAAGCCGACGACGAGCCGGTCCGGGTGGGCGAGCTTGGCACCGACCGCCCCCGGGAAGCCGACCCCGAGCGAGCCGCCCCGGGTGAGGTGGTAGTCGCCGGGCCGCTCGGGCGGCAGGTACCGGGTGACGAGCGGGGAGGTGGTGAGCGCCTCGTCGAAGACGATCAGGTCCCCGCCGGTGCGTTCCGCGAGCGTCCGTAGGAAGACGGCCATCGGCGTGTCGTCGTCCGTCCGCTCCAGGGCGGCCCGGGCCCGCTCGCGGGTCCGTACGTCCAGCCGCGCGGCCGCCGCCGCCCGCCGGGCCGGGGTCAGCCGCTGTTCCAGTACGCCGGCCAGGGCGCGCAGCGCGTGCCGCGGGTCGGCGGCCAGGCCCAGGTCCACGGGGTGGTTCTTGGCGATCTCGTAGGCGTTGAGGTCGATGTGCACGACCTTGGCGCCGGGCCGGAAGGGGTTCTCCAGTTCGGGGAACACCTCGGGGAAGACGTAGGTGCCGACGATCAGCACCCCGTCCGCCCGCCCGACCAGCTCCTTGCTGTGCGGGCCGAACATGTGGCCGGTCTGGCCGCGGCGCAGCGGGTGCGAGGCGGCGATGTTCACCTCGGACGAGTCGACCTCGTACACGTCGGCGCCCAGCAGCTCGGCGACGGCGGCGAGTTCGGCCTGCGCCCCGGAGAGGGCGACCCCGTCCCCGACGAGGACCACCGGCTGCTCGGCCCCGGCGAGCAGCTCGGCCGCCCGGCCGATCGAGGCCGGGGAGGGCGCCACGTCGGTGAGCGGCACCGTGGCGGGCAGCACGGGCTCGGAGTTGAGCTCGTCCAGCACGTCCATCGGCAGGGCCACGAACACCGGGCCGCGCGGCGGGGTCAGGGCGATCTTGACGGCCCGCCTGACGGTACGGAGCACGGACCCGGGGTCGGTGACCCGGGTCGCGTACTTGGTGACGGGTTTGGCCATGGCGACCAGGTCGGAGGCCATCTGCGCGTCCATGGCGTCGTAGCGCACCCCGGCGTCGCCGGCGACCACCACGAGCGGGGTGTGGCCGCGCAGCGACTGGTAGAGCATGCCGATGCCGTTGCCCAGTCCCACGCCGGAGTGCAGCTGGAGCAGGGCCGCGCCGCCGGTGGCGCGGGCATAGCCGTCGGCGATGCCCGCGGCCACGGTCTCCTGGAGGGCGAGGACGTAGGTGAAGTCCGCCGCCGCGTCCACCGCGTCGAGGAATCCCTGTTCCACCGTTCCCGGATTTCCGAACATGACGTTCAGACCGTCGGCCTTGAACTGTTCGATGAGCCTTTCCCGTCCGGGAGTGGCTTCGGTATTCATCGGACTCCCCCCTTTTCCGCTACCACCCGTAACGGGTGAGACCGTCCTCCAGGACTTCCACGATCTTCTGCCCCGTGAGGTACGAGTCGGGGGTCGAGCGGCCGGTCACGAAGGGATAGTCGACGATCACCGAAAGGGGGTGGCCGAAATTCCCGTGATAGGCGCCGCGCGGGCCGGTCGCATCGCGCAGGATGTACTCCAGCGGATACGGGGGCGGGCCCATGTTGAAGTCGGTGCCGAGGAATCCGGTGCCGTCCTTGTAGTCGTACTCCTTGCAGTGGCCGGTGACGTGCTTGCCCCAGATGATGGACTTGCGGTCGCCCCAGTCCCGGGCGAAGGCCAGGCAGGCGACGCCGTAGCACTCGGCGGCGACGACCTTGCCAGCCTTCTCGAAGGCCAGGATCAGGGCGTGCACCCGCTCGTTGTTGGCGAGGTCGGCGATCGGACCGCTGCCGCCGACGATGAGGATCGCGTCGTAGTCCGCGATGTCGGCGTCGATCTTGTCCAGGTCCCGGTGGTACTGCTCCAGCTTGCGCAGGTACCCCTCGTCGCTGGTGTAGGGGCGTTCGGGGACCCACGCCTCGATGTCGAGCGGTGAGTCGAGCCGGTTCGACTGCTCGAACTCGCGGCCCAGCCGGGCGTTCTCCTCGGTGGTGACCGAGCGGCCCAGCGGGGGGTCCACGTAGTTCGCGTCGAGGCTCGGTGGAAGTGCGTGCGCGCGCTTTCCGGTCGGCGTGGCGAATACGACCTCGTAACCCCGCTCGTCGAACTTGGAAACGGGTCCGATCAGTTCCTCGGACCAGTAGCCGTGTTCGGAGACAATGACCAGAATCTTTCTGCTCACAGATTCCTCCAGGCGCCGCCTGTTGTCGTTTGCGTCCCCCACACTGCTTGTGCCCGGGGCCCTCGTCAAAGGGCGCGAATGCGACTTCGTGAGGTAGCGGGCAAGGTCGTGGCGGCACCTCACCTAGTCGTCCGGCAAGGTCAGGAAGTACGCGCCGGACTTCCTGACCTCGGCCGGATCGGTGAACCGTTCCGGGGTCCCCGATTTATGGTCTGGACGCGCCGTGATGGACGGGCGCGACGGGGCGTACGAGTGCGCGAGGAGAGGGACGGGGACGATGACGATGGAGTTGTTGTGCACACACATCGACCAGATACGTCCGGTGAAGCCATCCGCGGAGGGCTGCGAGGAGTGCCTGCGGCTGGGTGACGGCTGGGTGCACCTGCGGATGTGCCTGAGCTGCGGACACGTCGGATGCTGCGACTCGTCCAAGAACCGCCACGCCACCCGGCACTACAGGTCCACCACTCACCCGATCGCGGCCTCGCACGAGCCCGGCGAGGACTGGGCCTGGTGCTACGCCGACCAGCTGATGCTGGACCCGGCGTGAGCGCGGCCCCGGAGGGCGCCGCCGCCCCCGCCACGAAGCCGGCCGCCGCGCACGCGGGCGCCACGGCCGCGGGCGCCACGGCCGCGGGCGCGAAGACGGCCGTCACGGCCACCGCCGCGGGCACGGCCGAGCGCGCCGAGAGCCGCAAGCCCGTCATCCTGGCCGTGGACGACGACCCCCAGGTGCTGCGGGCCGTCCGCCGCGACCTGCGCAGCGCCTACGGCGACCGCTACCGGGTGCTCGGCGCCTCCTCGGCCGCCGACGCCCTGAAGATCCTGGACTCCCTCGACGAGCGCGGCCACGACCCGGCGCTGTTCCTCGTCGACCAGCGGATGCCCGACGTGACCGGGGTGGAGTTCCTGCTGGAGGCGGTCAGCCGCTTCCCGGACGCCCGCCGGGTCCTGCTGACGGCGTACGCGGAGACGGACGCGGCCATCACCGCCATCAACCGGGTGCGGCTGGACTACTACCTGCTCAAGCCCTGGGACCCGCCCCACGAGCGGCTCTTCCCGGTGCTGGACGACCTGCTCTCCGACTGGCTGGCGACCTACCGGCCGGCCTACGACGGGATCATCGTCGCCGGGCACCTGGTCTCCCCCGGCACCCACGCCGTCCGGGACTTCTTCACCCGCAACGGGCAGCCGTTCCGCTTCCTGAACGTCGAGCGGGACCCCGAGGCGCTGACGGTGATCGCCGCCGCGCAGGCCGACGCGGCGCTCCCGCTGGTCCGCTTCCCGGACGGCTCGGTGCTGGCCGCCCCGACGGACACGGAGCTCGCCCAGCGGCTGGGCCTGGCCACCACCGCCTCCCGCCCGCACTACGAGTGCGTCATCGTCGGCGCCGGCCCGGCGGGGCTCGCGGCCGGGGTGTACTCGGCCTCCGAGGGCCTGTCCACGCTGATGCTGGACTCCCGCGCCCCCGGCGGCCAGGCCGGCACCTCCAGCCTGATCGAGAACTACCTGGGCTTCCCCTCGGGCCTCTCCGGCGGGGACCTGACCCGGCGGGCCACCATCCAGGCCTCCCGGTTCGGAGCCGAGATCCTGCACCCGGTCGAGGTGGTCTCCCTGACCCGCGACGACCCGGCGAAGATCCTGACCCTGGCCGACGGCACGGAGATCAGCGCGGAGACGGTGCTGCTGGCGACCGGGGTCTCGTACAACCGGCTGGAGGCCCCCGGCGCGGACCGCTTCGAGGGCGCGGGCCTGTACTACGGCGCGGCGACCACCGAGAGCTCGGCCTGCATCTCCCAGCACGTGTTCATCGTGGGCGGCGCCAACTCGGCCGGGCAGGCGGCGGTCCACTTCGCCAAGTACGCGGCCCGGGTGACGGTCCTGGTGCGCGCTGCCTCCCTGGACGCGAGCATGTCCCGCTACCTGATCGACGAGATCGACCGCACGCCCAACATCGAGGTGGAGGTCCGCACCACCGTCACCGCCCTGCACGGCGGGGAGCACCTGGAGCGGATCACCCTGCACGACGCCGACTCGGGCGAGGACCGCGAGGTCCCGGCGCGGTTCATGTTCACCTTCATCGGCGCCCGCCCGCACACGGACTGGCTGTCCGGGGTGGTGGAGCGGGACGAGTACGGCTTCGTCCTCACCGGCTCCGACCTGATCGCCAACGGCGGTGAGCTCCCGGCGGAGTGGAGCCTGGAGCGGGCCCCGTACCCGCTGGAGACCAGCGTCCCGGGCGTCTTCGCGGCGGGCGACGTGCGCGCCCACTCGGTCAAACGGGTCGCCTCCGGCGTGGGCGAGGGCGCGATGGCGGTCTCCCTGATCCACCGCTACCGCTCGATGGGCTGAGAGCGAACGCCCCGGACCTTGCGATCACGAGGAGAGCGGATGCAACGTTGATTACATGATTACAGCCGAACAGAGCGAGAAGCTCCGTGCGTGGTTCGCCGAGCGCCTGCCGGTGGACGTCTACGAGTCACTCGTCTCCGTCACCGTGGACCGGGAGGAGATCACGGTCGTCGGCAGGGCACCGGCGTCCGAGTCGGTCAAGGAGTTCCGCGAGCGCACCCGCGAGCATCGGATGGAGGTGGCCCGCGAGGCGGAGGAGCTCTACCGCCGCAAGGTCGCCTGGGGCGTGCGGTCGGGTGAGGAGACGGTCCTCTTCACCCACCTCGCCGTCCCCGTCATGACCCGGCTGCGCCAGTCCGAGCGCCAGGTGCTCGACACCCTGGTCGCCGGCGGCGTGGCGCGCAGCCGGGCGGACGCCCTGGCGTGGTGCGTACGCCTCGTCGGCGACAACACCGACGCCTGGCTCACCGAGCTGCGGGACTCCCTCGACAAGGTGCGGCAGGTGCGCGCCCAGGGCCCGGACATCCAGAAGTCTGGGTCCGAGTGACGGAAAACCTGTCCGGGTACGCATGATCCCGGAAAGGTAGCCGGGACGACCTGACCCCAGGGAGAGGCACGCAACCCATGACCACCACCGTCGAGTACATCCGCTACCGGATCGCCTCGCAGGACCAGAAGGCGTTCGAGGACGCGTACGCGAGGGCCGCCGAGGCCCTGGCCGCGTCGCCCGAGTGCATCGACTACGAGCTGGCCCACAACACGGACGACACCGAGAAGTACATCCTCCGCATCCGCTGGACCTCGGTCGACGCCCACCTGAACGGGTTCCGCAAGGGTGAGCACTTCCCGGCGTTCTTCAGCGCGATCCGCCCGTACGTGACGAACATCGAGGAGATGCAGCACTACTCCGTCACCGACGTGGTGGGTCCGGGAAAGGCCGCCGGACAGTCATGAGCACGACTCCCACGATCTACGAGTGGATGGGCGGGGCCGAGGCCCTGAACAGGCTCACCGACGCCTTCTACGCCCATGCGCTGCGCGACGAGGTCCTCGCCCCGGTCTTCGCGGGCATGGACTCGGAGCACCCCCGGCACGTCGCGGTCTGGCTGGCGGAGGTCTTCGGCGGCCCGGCCGAGTACTCGGCTCACCACGGCGGCCACCAGCACATGGCCACCAAGCACCTGGGGCGCGGCATCACCGAGCACCAGCGCCGCCGCTGGGTGGACCTGCTGCTGGACACGGCCGACGAGGTCGACCTGCCGACGGACCCGGAGTTCCGGGCGGTGTTCGTCTACTACATCGAGTGGGGCACCCGGATGGCCCTGATCTACTCGGGCCCGAACCCGCCGCCGGTGGACGCGGCGAAGATCCCGGTCTGGTCCTGGGGACAGACCCCGCCCTGGCAGCCGCAGGCGGCGAAGGCGGAGTGACACCCGGTCGGGGGCCGGTCCGGGCCGGCCCCCAACCGGACGTGCCGCGGCCACTTGGACGGAACGGTGACGTCCCGTCATGAGTCGGCAACAGTGCGCGAGGAGAGGGGCTCAGGGGATTCCGCGGGGGCATAACCGGGAGGTCGCACCACCTCTCGACCCATGCGAAGCACACGGGGGCCCACCATGAGCACCGCCCGCAACAGATGGCAGACCTACGCCCTGGGAGCGGCGGCCGCCGCCGCGCTCCTCACCTCCACCGCCTGCGACTCCGGCAAGGACGGTGGCACGAACCCGACCGCCTCCGCCTCCCCTTCGGCGTCCGCCCCCGCCTCCCCCGGCACGAGCGCCGCCCCGAGCCCGAGCCCGTCCGCTTCCGCGAGCACCTCCCCGGGCGGCGGGGCGAGCCCCGCGCCGAGCGCCTCGGCCGCCCCCACCACCGGCGGGAAGCCGGCCGCCACCAGGGCCTGCAGCCACGACGACCTGTCGATCACCCCTTCGCTGTGGCGGCAGGACTCGGGGCAGAACCTCCTGATCACGGCGACCAATATCAGCGGCACGGCCTGCACCCTCTACCACTACCCGTACGTCGGTTTCGGCACGGTGGTCGAGGGCCCGCTCGCCCCGCTGGGCTCCGCGCCGCGGGCGGTCGCCACGCTCCAGCCGAAGGAGAAGGCGTACGCGGGCGTGTACATGTTCCGCGGGGGCGAGCAGACGGTCGCCGTCACGGCGCTGTCCATGGGCTACCAGGACCGCGCGCCCGGCAGCAACAAGGAATCGGCGTGGCTCGAACAGGGCCTGGCCGCCCGGACCGGCGACCTGAACGTCGGGCGCGACGCCAAGGTGACCTACTGGAACAAGGACCTCCGCGCGGTCGAGGACCAGCTGTTCCGCCCCAAGGGCTAGGCCGGGGCTAGGCCGGGGCTAGGCCGACAGCAGTACCGTCAGCGGGGGCGGGGGCGCGTCGTCGCCGCGCTCCCGCTGCTCCCGCCAGAAGTCCGCGGCCCCCTCCAGGACCTCCGTGAGGGTGTCCCAGTCCTGCGGCCGCTCGGCCGCGTAGCCGCGCCAGGAGGTCACCGCCAGCAGCCGCCCGGGGGCCTCCGGCAGCCAGGACAGGTCGGCCAGCAGGTCGGCCAGCGCGTCCCAGTTCCCGCCGAACCACTCCGGTGCCGCGAGGGCACGCGCGCACCGGCGCATCAGCGCCGCCTTGCTCCGTACGCCGTCCAGGTCCAGCCGTACGACGCTCCAGCCGGCCTCCTCGGCGGCGGCCAGGGCGGGGGCCAGCGGCTGCGGGTCGAGGGTCATCGCAGGACCGCCTTGAAGGTCTCGTAGTGGTCGTCCGTGTAGTAGAACTCCCCGCCCCCGCCCGTCACGATCCGCCGGGCCCCGCGGTCGCGCTCACCCGGCGTCCGCACCGTGAACTCGTGGTAGTAGCCGCGCTTCTGCTTGGGCAGGACCTTCTCGAAGTTCCCGAAGACGGTCCCGTCCTGCCGGTACGGGTACGGCCCGCCCTTGTCGATCAGCGCGAGCACCTCGCGCGCCTGCGGGGGCAGCGCGTCGGCCCGTACGGTGGCCATCCCCTTCGCCCACGCGGGAGCGGGCGCGGCCGTGCTCGCGGCCGAGGACGGCCGCGCCGGGACGGCCCCGCCGCCGCAGCCCGCCAGGGCGGCGGTCAGCGCGGCGCACAGGAACAGTGCCCCGAGCACGCGTGACGACGACCGGGGCACGTTCCTGAGGATCATGCCCCGATCGTGCCAAATATCCGATTCGGTGGCGAATCGCCCGGCGGTGTCAGAGGACGGACATCTTGCCGTAGGGGCTCAGGACGCGCATCTGCACGGAACCGAAGTCGACGAGGACGGCCTCCTCCTCGACACCGATGACCCGGCCGAGGCCGTGCTGGTCGTGACTGACGCGGTCCCCTACGTCGAACCGCCTGACCGGCGGCTCCACGGGCGCCCTGAACGGGCTGGACGGCAAATGACGGCGAGGTGCTGCTGATTTGCTCATTGACGTCAGTATGCGCCCCCGGGGCCGCCCCGGGGGCGACTCCCACGGTCTCGATTGCAGCACCATTCCCCACGCGCCCCGCGGGGGAGCCTCCACGGGGAGGGCCCGGAGCACGGGCCGCGGCCGGTCAGTCGTCCGGGTCGGCCCGGTCCAGCGCGGGCCGCAGGCCCGGCTCGGACTCGGTCAGCAGGTAGTCGGCGACCGCCGTGTCCGTCACCAGGCTCGTCACCAGCCCGGAGCGGAGCACCGCGCCGATCGCGGAGGCCTTGCGCAGCCCGCCCGCGATCGCCACGACCTCGGGGATCCGGCGCAGTCGGTCGGCCTCGACGGTGATGCAGCGCTCGCCCAGGTCCCGGCCGACCCGGCGGCCCTCCTTGTCGAAGAGGTGGGCGGACATCTCGGCCGCGACGCCGAGCGAGGCGTAGTGCGCCCGCTCCTCGTCGGTCAGCATGTCGTGGACGGTCGAGATCCCCGGCTCCCAGGAGCCGATGGAGACGGCGGCGACGGTGACCTTGTCGAAGTACTCGAAGGCGCGCGCGATCCCGGTCTGGCTGCGCAGCGCGGCCGCGGTCGCCGGGTCCGGGAGCAGCATCGGGGCGTAGATGGGGTGCGCGTCCCCGCCGGAGACCTGCGCGGCCCGCCGCACGGCCTCCACGGAGCCGCGCTCGGCGGTCCCCGCGTCGTACACGCCGGTCAGCTGGACGACGGTGCACGGCGGCAGCCGGTGCAGCGAGGCGGCCATGTGGATGGTCGACCGCCCCCAGGCCAGCCCGAGCACGTCGCCCTCGTTGACCAGCTCGCCGAGCAGGTCGGCCGCGACCGCTCCGAGGTTCTCCGGGTCCGGGGCGTCCTCGCTCGCGTCGGCCGGCGACTCGACCACGACGGCGTGCCGCAGCCCGTACCGGGCCCGGAGCGCGTCGGAGCGCTCCGCGTCCAGTTCCGCCGGTACCCGGATCTCGATGCGGACGAGGTCCCGTTCGAGAGCGGTCTCCAGGACCCTGGCCACCTTGAAGCGGCTCACGCCGAACTCCTCGGCGATCTGGATCTTGGACTTGCCCTCCAGGTAGAAGCGGCGCGCCATGGCCGCCGCCTGCACCAGCTCCGCGGGTCCCATCCGCAGGGCTGACCGTCCCGCCGACATTGCAGACACCGCGCTCTCCTCACTGCTGTTCACACTGTCGTGTTCACACTCTCGACTCGCCGTTCATCCTGTCAGATCCAACGGCCATTGATCAGCCTGGACGGCTTCCGTTCACCGAGCCGTCCCCTGGCGCCCGCTTCAGTGGTCGCAGGCCCAGGGCGCCGCGGCGATCGCCGCACCCGCCTGGTCGCGCAGCGTGCGGACCGCGGCGGCCGGATCGACCGCCCCGTAGACCGCGCTTCCGGCCACGAAGACGTCGGCGCCGGCCTCCGCCACCCGCTCGATCGTCGTGGCCGAGACCCCGCCGTCGACCTGGAGCCAGAGGTCCAGCCCGTGCTTGGCGATCAGCTCCCGGGTCCGGCGGACCTTGGGCAGCATGATGTCCAGGAAGGACTGGCCGCCGAAGCCGGGCTCGACCGTCATGATCAGCACCATGTCGAGCTCGGGGAGGAGGTCCTCGTACTGCTCGATCGGGGTGCCGGGCTTGAGGGCCATGGCCGCCCGTGCCCCCTTGGCCCGGATCTCGCGCGCGAGGCGCACCGGAGCCGCGGCGGCCTCGGCGTGGAAGGTGACCGATCCGGCCCCGGCCTCCACGTACTGCGGCGCCCAGCGGTCCGGGTCCTCGATCATCAGGTGCAGGTCCAGCGGGATGTCCGTGGCCCGGCTGAGGGATTCCACGACCGGCACGCCGAGCGTGAGGTTCGGGACGAAATGGTTGTCCATGACGTCGACGTGCAGCCAGTCGGCCCCCTCGACGGCCTTCGCCTCCTCGGCGAGACGGGCGAAGTCGGCGGACAGGATGCTGGGATTGATCTGAACGGCCATGCCCCAAGCCTGCCATGCCTGCGGACACTTCCGGCCACGGCCCCGGAACTCGGAGTCCTCGTAGCGGAGCTTAATTGATCATGGCGCGGATACTCGCTTGTCCTTCGCGGTGAACTGTGACCACCGTTACGGACATGACAACCGCCACCCCCACCGGTCACCCCGTCTCTCCCCCGCCAGAAGCGGGCCCCTGGCGCAACCCCGACTTCCGCGCCCTGTTCGGCGCCGCGACCCTGAGCCAGTTCGCCGCGAACACCGGCTACATCTCCGTCCCGCTGCTCGCCCTGACCGCGCTGGACGCGAGCCCCTCCCAGGTCGGCGCCCTCGCCGCCCTGTCCACCGCCGCCTTCCTGCTCATCGGCCTCCCGGCCGGCGCCTGGGTCGACCGCCTGCGCACCCGCCGGGTGCTGATCGCCGCCGACCTCTCCCGGGCCGCCCTCGTCGGCTCCCTGCCCCTCGCCTGGTGGCTGGACCTGCTCACCCTGGCCCAGCTGTACGCCGTCGTACTGCTCACCGGCTGCGCCGCCGTGTTCGGCGAGGTCGGTGCCCAGAGCGTGCTGCCCCGGCTCGTCGGCCGGGACGGCCTGGTCCGGGCCAACGCCGCCATGACGACCCTGATGGCCGTCGCGAACATCGCCGGGCGGGGAGTCGGCGGGGCCCTGATCGCCTTCCTGACGGCCCCCGTCGCCCTCGTCTGCGCCGCCCTCGCCCACCTCTGCTCGGCCCTGCGGATGCTGGGCGTCCGGCCGGTGCCGAAGCCGCCCGCCACCGAGCGGACCCGGCTGCGCAGCCAGGTCTCGGAGGGGCTGAGGCACGTACTGGGCCACCCGGAGCTGCGCGCGCTCGCGCTGACCGCGAGCCTGATCAACCTGGGCGGCGGCGTGATCAACGCCATGCTGCCGGTGCTCTTCGTCGGCGAGCTGGGCATGTCCGCCGCGACGCTCGGACTGTTCTGGGCCGCCGGCGGGGTGGGGCTGCTGTGCGGGGCCCGGCTGGCCCGCCCCTTCGCGGCACGGGCCGGCTACGGCCGCGCCCTGACCCTGAGCCTGGCCCCGGCGGCCCTGCTGGTCCCGGTGGCGGACCGCGGGCCCTGGCTGTGGGTGGCCGGGGCGGGCTGGATGCTGTCCACGGTGACCGTCGGCTCCGGCAACGTCCTCGGCGTCAGCCTGCGCCAGCACCTGACCCCGGACCCGCTCCTCGGCCGCATGAACGCCACCTTCCGTTTCATGCTGACCGGTGCCATCGCCCTCGGCTCCGCCGCCTCGGGCCTGCTCGCCGAACTCATCGGCCTGCGCGGCGCCCTCTGGGCCGGCGCGGCCGTCGTGGCGCTCTCGTTCCTGCCGACCCTGCTGTCGCCCATCCGCGCCCGGCGCTCCGCGGGAGAATGACCGTCCCCACGGCTCCCTGAAGGACTGCGTGAAGACGGCTCTGACGAACGCCCGGGTTTTCGACGGCCACCGGCTCCTCTCCCCCGCCACGGTGGTCATCGAGGGCTCCCTGATCGGAACCGATCCCCGCGGGGCCCGGGTCGTCGACGCCGCCGGCGCCGCCCTGCTGCCGGGACTGATCGACGCCCACGTCCACCTGCACGGCGTCGAGAACCTGGAGCGGCTGCGCGACCACGGCGTCACCACCGCCCTGGACATGGCCACCTGGCCGCCGTCCCTGGTCGACTCCCTGCGCGGAGTCCCGGGGCTCACGGACATCCGCAGCCCCGGCACGCTCGCCATCGCGGCGGGCGGACTGCACTCCGGGATGCCCGGGGTCCCCGAGGACAGCGTCGTCACCGGCCCCGGCGACGCGGAGCGCTTCGTCGCGGCCCGGGTGGCGGAGGGCGCCGACTACATCAAGATCGTGGCGGAGCGGCCCGGCCCCGGTGCCCTGGAGCAGCCCGTCCTCGACGCCCTGGTGGCCGCGGCCCGCGCGCACGGGAGGCTCGTCGTCGCCCACGCGGCGGCCGGCGAGGCCTACGCGATGGCACAGCGGGCCGGGGCCGACGTGATCACCCACGTCCCGGCGGAGCGGGCCCTCGACCGGGCCGAGGCGGCCCGCATGCGCGCCGGCGGACGGGCCGCCGTACCGACCCTGACCATGATGGAGGGCCTCGCCGCGGCGGGGTCCTGGGCGTGGACTACGGACACGCCCGCGCGAGCGTCGCCGCCCTGCACCGGGCCGGCGTCGCGGTCCTCGCGGGCACCGACTCCAACGCCACCCCGGGCGTGCCCTTCACCCCGCCGCACGGCAGCAGCCTGCACCACGAGCTGGAACTGCTCGTGGACGCCGGGCTGCCTCCGCTGCACGCCCTGCGCGCCGCCACGCCCTGACCGCCCGTCACTTCGGCCTCACCGACCGGGGAGCGGTCGTACCCGGCCGCCGCGCCGACCTCGTGCTCGTCGACGGCGACCCGCTGGCGGACGTACGGGCGACGCGCCGGATCCTGCGCGTCTGGTGCGGCGGCGTGGAACACGCCGCCGCCTGACCGCCTACGCGGTGCGGCGCAGCAGGGCCAGGTACATGGCGTCCGTACCGTGCAGGTGCGGCCACAGCTGGACGTCCGGGCCGTCGCCCAGCGCCGGTACGCCCTCCATGTACGGGCGCGCGTCGATCAGTTCGGCCGCCACCGGGGCGTTGCCCGCGCCCCGGCCCCGGAGCACGTCCTCGACGACCACCCGGGTCTCCGCCAGGTGCGGGGAGCAGGTCGCGTACCCCACGACACCGCCCACGCGCACCGCGGACAGCGCCTCGCGCAGCAGCGCCCGCTGGAGCGGCGCGAAGCCCTCCAGGTCCTCCGGGCGACGCCGCCAGCGGGCCTCCGGACGGCGCCGCAGCGCGCCGAGGCCCGAGCAGGGGACGTCCATCAGGACCCGGTCGAAGGAGCCGGGCAGCCACGCCGGGCGGGTACCGTCGGCCGCGATGACCTGGTACGGGCCCGGGTTGCCGGACAGCGCCTTCTCGACCAGGCGCGCCCGGTGCGGCTGCTTCTCGGAGGCCAGCAGGAAGGCCCCGCGCTCCGCCGCCAGCGCGCCCAGCAGCGCCGCCTTGCCGCCGGGGCCCGCGCAGCCGTCCAGCCACCGCTCGTCGCGGCCCTCGACCGGGACCGCCGCCAGGGCCATCGCCACCAGCTGGCTGCCCTCGTCCTGCACGCCGGCGCGCCCCTCGCGGACCGCCTCCAGCGCGCCCGGCTCGCCGCCCTCGGCCATCCGGACGGCGTACGGGGACCAGCGCCCCGGCAGCGCCGACTCCTCGCCGAGCGCCTCGACCAGCTCCTCGGGCGTGGACCGGCCGGGACGGGCCACCAGCGTCACCTCGGGCCGCTCGTTGTCGGCCTCCAGGAGGTCCTCGATGCCGGCGCGGCCGCCGCCCAGGGCGTCCCACAGGGCGCTGACCACCCAGCGGGGGTGCGAGTGGTACACCGCCAGGTGCTCCTCGGCGTCCTCCTCGTACGGCGGCGCGACCCGCTCCAGCCAGCCGTCCAGGTCGTGCGCGGCGATCTTGCGCAGCACGGCGTTGACGAACTTCGCGCGCCCGTCGCCGAGCACCACGCGGGCCAGCTCCACGCTGGCGGAGACCGCCGCGTGGGTCGGGATGCGGGTGCCCAGCAGCTGGTGCGCGCCGAGCGAGAGCACGTCCAGGACCGGCGGGTCCACCTCGCGCAGCGGCCGGTCCACGCAGGCGGCGATGACCGCGTCGTACGTGCCCTGCCTGCGCAGCGTCCCGTAGACCAGCTCGGTCGCCAGGGCCGCGTCCCGCGCCTGGAACTTCTCGTCCTGCCGGGCCTTCTTCAGCAGCGGGGGCAGGACGAGGTTCGCGTACGCGTCGCGCTCGTCCACCGCCCGCAGCGCCTCGAAGGCCAGCATCCGGACGGGGTCCTTCTGCGGCCGGCGGTAGGGCTTGGCCTGCTTGCCGGTGCCCGTCTTGGGGGCGGGACGACGACGGGGCTGTTCGCTCACGTGAAAGGTGCTCCGGAGTTACGAGGTGCGGTTGCGTTCGGGCGGCTCGGGATCAGCCTACGTCGGCGGCGCCCAGGCGCTCGCCGGGAGCGATGCGCACCCCGCGGGCCCAGTCGGCGCCCTTCATCGGCTTCTTGCCCTGCGGCTGCACCCAGAGCAGCTCGACGGCGTGCGAGCCCGTGCCGACGTACACGTTGTTCTTGGCCGGGGCCAGCACGCCCGGGGCGAGGTCCGTGCGGTCCGGGACCAGCCCGACGGAGATCAGCTTGAGGCGCTCGCCGCGGAAGACGGTCCAGGCGCCCGGGGCCGGGGTGCAGCCGCGCACCACTCGGTCGGCGCGCAGCGCGGGGGCGTTCCAGTCGACGCGGGCGTCCTCGACGGTGATCTTCGGCGCGAGGGAGACCCCGTCGGCGGGCTGCTCCATGGCGCGCAGGCTGCCCTCCTCGATCCCGTCCATGGTCGCGGACAGCAGTCCGGACCCGGCGAAGGCGAGGCGGGTCAGCAGGTCGCCGCTGGTGTCGGTCGGGCGGATCTCCTCGGTGAGGACCCCGAAGACCGGGCCGGTGTCGAGGCCCTCCTCGATGCGGAAGGTGGAGGCGCCGGTGACCTGGTCGCCCGCCATGATCGAGTGCTGCACGGGGGCCGCTCCGCGCCAGGACGGCAGCAGCGAGAAGTGCAGGTTGACCCATCCGTGGCGGGGGATGTCGAGCGCGCTCTTGGGGATCAGCGCCCCGTACGCGACGACGGGGCAGCAGTCCGGGGCGATCTCCCGCAGCCGGGCCTGGAACTCCGGGTCGCGCGGCCGGACGGGCTTGAGGACCTCGATCCCGGCCTCCTCCGCGCGCTCGGCGACGGGGCTGGCGACCAGTCGGCGGCCGCGCCCGGCGGGGGCGTCGGGCCGGGTGACGACGGCGGCGACCTCGTGGCGCCCGGAGGCGATCAGGGCGTCCAGGGCGGGTACGGCGACCTCGGGGGTGCCTGCGAAGACCAGCTTCACTGGGTCCTACCTCGCTATCTCGGCTGTCAGCAGCGCACCAGTCTATGGGACGGCCACCCCGGCCCACCTGCGGTATCGGGGGGCGTACGCACACACGCGCGCCTCTCGCATATGCCGACACGCCCCCAGTGCGTGACCAACGCGCCACGTGACGCGTTGGTCAAGAGAGATTGACCGAAACGGGCCGCGATCAACACGGTGACTGCGGCCCGATCCGCTCTCCAGCACCGGTTCGAGAGGCTTCTCCATGGCCGACCACGCCACCCATGACGCCCAAGCACGGGCCAGCCTGCACCTCCTGGTGCGGGACATCGAGCGGGTTCGCCGACAGGTGGACGCACTGCGTACGCTCACGGCCCAGCTCGGCAACGTGTACCGCCCGCGCCGCTCCGGGCCCTCCACGGGCTTCGTCGTCTACGGCAGGGCCCCCGCCCCCACCGTCCGGCTCGCCCAGGAACTGAGGGACAGCGTCGAGACGCTGGTCACCGCGGCGGTGGACTTCGACCGCTCCCTCGGCTTCTCCTGGGACGCCGTCGGTTCGGCGCTCGGCGTCACCAAGCAGGCCGTGCACCGCCGCTACGGCGCACGCCGCGCGCAGGCCGCCGAGGCGGCGGAGCCGCTGGCCGAGGGCACCACGACCCGGACGCTGGGCCCGCTGCCCACGATCCCCGCGGCGCGCTCGGTGCCCCCGCAGCCCGTCCGCGAGGAGGCCCAGGCCGCAGCCCGCCAGTCGGCCTTCCCGGGCCCCCGCAACGGCTGACCCCACCCCCGCCGCCGGGCCGCCGACCCCCGACGGCGTACTTCCCGGGGCCCGCCACCCCCGTCTCGGCAGGGGGGTGGCGGGCCCCGCACGCCCCGGCCCGACCTGCGCGCCGGGTACCGCTGCGCGGGGCGGTTCCCCTACCCGTCCTTCGCCCGTTCCCCATGGCTGCGCCCCGGACCCCCGCGCCTCAACCGCCGGCGGGGATGTAGATAGCCCCGCCGGCGTTTGAGGCGACGGGCGCGAAGCGCCCGTACCCGGGGTCAGGGGCGGAGCCCCTGGGAACGGTGGAAGGGCGGGTAGGGGACCTGCCCCGCGCAGCGGCCCACCCACCCGCACCCGCACCCGACCCCACCGGCCCCCGCCACCCGAACCGGCCCCGCCCAGGGCCCGGCGGACGGAGTCCGGCGCAGCGGCGCGAAGCCGGGGAGGCCGCCCGCGGCCGAGCCCCGCGAGCGGCGCGTCGGGAAGGGGCGCGGCGCGTCGGGAAGGCCCTCAGCCGATGTCCGGGGGGTCGATCCGGATCCGGATCGGGTCCCCCGCCTGCGCGCCCCGCGCCATCCGCGCGGCCTGCGCCGCCTTCAGCGCGGCGGCCAGCGCGGCCCCGCTCCCCGGAGGGACCCGCACCAGCGCCCGCTCCCCCGGCGACGGCTCCCCCCGCCGCCCCGGCAGCGGAACGGGCCCCAGCACCTCCGCGTCCGCCGGCAGCTCGACCGCTTCGAGGAAGGCTTCCAGGGCGTCCCCCTTCCCGGCGACCGCCGCCATCCGGGACACCGGCGGGAACCCCAGCTGGGCCCGCTCGGCCAGCTCCCGCACCGCGTGCCCGACGGGGTCCCACCGCACCAGGGCCTGCACCGGCCGCAGCGTCGGCTCGGCGACCACCACCACCTGCCCGTCGCCGCGCACCAGCGACGCGGCGGCGATCCAGCGGCGCAGGGCGTCCTCCCCGGCCCGCAGGTCGGGCCGGGTCAGCATCGCCCAGCCGTCCAACAGCAGCGCGGCCGCGTACCCGGCGCCCGCCGCGACCGGCTCGGCGCCCGGGGTGCACACCACCAGCGCGGGCCGGTCGGACACCTCGTCCAGTACGTGGTCCCGCCCGGACGTGCGCACCGGCACCGCCGGGAAGGCCCGGCCCAGCTCCTCGGCGGTCCGCCGCGCACCCACCACCTGGGCCCGCAGCCGGAACGAGCCGCACTCCTCGCAGTGCCAGGCGCTCTCGGCCCGCCCGCACCACCCGCAGTGCAGCTCCCGCTCGTCGGGGGCCTCCAGCGGCCCGGCGCACACCCGGCAGCGGGCCGGCGTCCGGCAGCGCTCGCACGCCAGCCGGGGCGCGTACCCGCGCCGGGGCACCTGCACCAGGACGGGCCCGCTCTTCAGGCCCTCCCGTACGGTCTCCCAGGCCAGGCTCGGCAGCCGCGCCGCGCGGGCCGCCCCGTCACGGGCCAGCAGCTCGTCCCCGACGGTACGGATGCGCGGCGCGGCGGCCCGTACGGTCTCCCGGTCCGCGACCAGCGGCCGGGCCCAGCCGGACTCCACCAGCTGGGCGGCCTCCACGGTGCAGCTGGTGCTCCCGGCCAGGAAGCCGCAGCCGTCGCTGACCGCGCGCAGCTCCAGCACCTCGCGCACGTGCGGGAAGGGGGCGTGGACGTCGCCGTGGCTGGAGTCGCCGTCGTCCCAGACCACCACGAGCCCGAGGTCCCGTACGGGGGCGAACATCGCCGCCCGGGTGCCGATCACGGCGCGCACCGAGCCCCGGCTCACCGCGAGCCACTCCCGGTAGCGCTTCTCGGGGCCGGAGTCGGCGGTCAGCAGCGCGTGCCGCCCCTCGCCGAGCAGGGCGGTGAGGGCCGCGTCGACCCGTGCGGCGGTGCGCCCGTCGGGCACCACGGCGAGGGCCCCGCGTCCGGAGGCGAGGGTGGCGGCCATGGCCCGGGCCAGCTCGTCCGCCCAGCCGGGACCGGGCAGCGCCGTCCACACCGCGCGGGGGGTTCCGCCGCCGGCCAGGGCGCGCAGGAAGGCTGGCCCGGCCGCGTAGCGCGTCCAGCCGCCGGGCTCGGGCACGGCGGGCGGCGGCAGCGGCTCGGGCGAGGGCTTGGCCTCGGCCCGGGCACTGCGCGGGGGCAGGGCCAGCTGGAGCACGTCGGCGAGGCTGCCGGCGTAGCGGTCGGCGACGGCCCGGGCGAGGGCCAGCATGCGGGGCCCGAGGACCACCTCGGGCGAGACGACCTGGGCGAGGGCGGCCAGGGCTCCGTTGTAGTCGGACTCGGCGCGCCGCTCCACGATGAAGCCGTCGATGAGCCCGCCGCCCTCGCGGCGGCCGCCGTGCACCCGGTGCCCGCCGGCACCGAAGCGGACCCGGACGCGCACGCCCGGCTGGGCGGTCTCGGACAGCTCGGCGGGTACGGCGTAGTCGAACAGCCGGTCGAGGTGGAGCACGCCCTTGTTGACGAGCACCCGGGCGACGGGCAGCTCCTCGGCCACGGCGGCCCCGCGCCAGGTCCGCGGCTTGGCCTTGGGCGCCTTGGCCTTCGCCTCGGCGACCATCTCCCGGATCAGGGCGAGCTGTTCCGGCTGGGACTCGTTGGCGCTGCTCACAGAGGCATTCTGGCAAACCCCACTGACAGCGAACGGCCCCGGACCGTCGTGGTCCGGGGCCGTTCGCGTTCGTCCGGTGTTACAGGCCGGCGGCGGCGCGCAGGGCGTCGACGCGGTCGGTGCGCTCCCAGGTGAAGTCCGGGAGCTCGCGGCCGAAGTGGCCGTAGGCGGCGGTCTGGGCGTAGATCGGGCGCAGCAGGTCGAGGTCGCGGATGATCGCGGCCGGGCGGAGGTCGAAGACCTCGGCGATGGCGTCCTCGATCTTCTGGACGTCGACCTTCGCGGTGCCGAAGGTCTCGACGAAGAGGCCGACGGGCTCGGCCTTGCCGATGGCGTAGGCGACCTGGACCTCGCAGCGTGCGGCCAGGCCGGCGGCGACCACGTTCTTCGCGACCCAGCGCATGGCGTACGCGGCCGAGCGGTCCACCTTCGACGGGTCCTTGCCGGAGAAGGCGCCGCCGCCGTGGCGGGCCATGCCTCCGTACGTGTCGATGATGATCTTGCGGCCGGTGAGGCCGGCGTCGCCCATCGGGCCGCCGATCTCGAAGCGGCCGGTCGGGTTCACCAGCAGGCGGTAGCCCTCGGTGTCCAGCTTGATGCCGTCCTCGACGAGCTGCGCGAGCACGTGCTCGACGACGAACTCGCGGATGTCGGGTGCGAGCAGCGAGTCGAGGTCGATGTCGGCGGCGTGCTGCGAGGACACGACGACCGTGTCGAGGCGGACCGGCTTGTCACCGTCGTACTCGATGGTGACCTGGGTCTTGCCGTCGGGGCGCAGGTAAGGGATGGTGCCGTTCTTGCGGACCTCGGACAGGCGGCGCGAGAGGCGGTGCGCGATGTGGATCGGCAGCGGCATCAGCTCGGGCGTCTCGTCCGTGGCGTAGCCGAACATCAGGCCCTGGTCGCCCGCACCCTGCTTGTCGAGCTCGTCCTCGTCGCCCTCGACCCGGGACTCGTAGGCCGTGTCCACGCCCTGGGCGATGTCCGGGGACTGGGCGCCGATGGACACCGACACGCCGCAGGAGGCGCCGTCGAAGCCCTTCTTGGACGAGTCGTAGCCGATCTCGAGGATCTTGTCGCGGACGAGCTGGGCGATCGGCGCGTACGCCTTGGTGGTCACCTCGCCCGCGATGTGCACGAGACCGGTCGTGATGAGGGTCTCCACGGCCACACGCGAGGTCGGGTCCTCGGTGAGGAGTGCATCGAGGATCGTGTCGCTGATCTGGTCAGCGATCTTGTCGGGGTGGCCCTCGGTGACGGACTCCGAGGTGAACAGGCGACGGGACACAACGCTCCCTGGGGTTGCAGCGGCTGCTGGCTGATCATTTGGCGGAACCACACCGGGGGCTGCGCCCGATCACGTTCCAAGTGCAGTTTATCGGTCGCCACCGTCCGCCGGACCACCCGTCTCGCCCTATGGGAGCCGTGTGACCTGCGGCACTCCATTCTTACTCACGGAGGTACCCACGAGAAGGAAAACGCTCAGGCGCGGTGAAGATCACGTCGGGGCGCGAGTCGCGGGGCGACCTGGTCCCAGATGACTTCCGCCAGGGCTTCCTTCGGACCATACGGTACGGGAGTCTCACTGCCGTCCGAAGCGAGGATCACAGCTTCGTTCTCCTCGGAACCGAAGGTCTTGGACTCGCCGACCTCGTTGACCACGAGGAGGTCGCACCCCTTGCGCCGGAGCTTCGCCCGGCCGTTGTCGAGCACGTCGTCGGTCTCGGCGGCGAAGCCGACGACGATCTGGCCCTCCAGTGCCCGCTCGGCGGAGACCTCCGCGAGGACGTCGGGGTTGCGCACGAGGGCCACGGGCTCGGGGTCCTGCCCGTCCTTCTTCTTGATCTTGCCGTCGGCGTACACCGCGGGGCGGAAGTCCGCCACCGCGGCGGCCATCACCACGGCGTCGGCGTCCGCGGCGGCCCCCAGTACCGCCTCGCGCAGCTGGAGGGCCGTGCCCACGCGTACGACGTCCACTCCGGCCGGGTCGGGCAGCGCGGTGTTGGCGGCGACCAGGGTGACCCGGGCCCCGCGGGCGGCGGCGGTGCGGGCGAGGGCGTAGCCCTGCTTGCCGGAGGAGCGGTTGCCGAGGAAGCGGACCGGGTCCAGCGGCTCGCGGGTGCCGCCGGCGCTGACCACCACGTGCCGTCCGGCGAGGTCGGGCTCCCCGGCACCCCGGGCCAGGACCCTGCGGCAGACCTCGAAGATCTCCTCCGGGTCGGGCAGCCGGCCCTTGCCGGTGTCCTTGCCGGTGAGGCGTCCGACGGCCGGCTCGATGACGACGGCGCCGCGCCGGCGCAGCGTGGCCACGTTCTCCTGGGTGGCGGGGTGCTCCCACATCTCGGTGTGCATGGCGGGCGCGAAGACCACCGGGCAGCGGGCCGTGAGCAGGGTGTTCGTGAGGAGGTCGTCGGCCAGCCCGTGGGCGGCCTTGGCCAGCATGTCGGCGGTGGCCGGGGCGACGACGACCAGGTCGGCCGCCTGGCCGATCCGCACGTGGGGCACCTCGTGGACGGTCTCCCAGACCTCGGTGGAGGCCGGGTTCCCGGAGAGCGCGGCCCAGGTGGCCTCGCCGACGAAGTTCAGGGAGGCCGCGGTCGGCACCACCCGCACCTCGTGCCCGGACTCGGTCAGCCGGCGCAGCAGCTCGCACGCCTTGTACGCGGCGATCCCGCCACTGACCCCCAGCACGACCTTCGGCTTGTCCACTGCTTCTCCCGTGATCGGTTGCATCCGTACCTATGACACACCACAGGCCCGGCAGCGGTGCTGCCGGGCCTGTGATGACGATGTCGTGCCTTACTGGGCCGGGGCCTCGATGGCCTCGGAGGTCAGCAGACCCGCGTTGATCTCGCGCAGTGCGATCGAGAGCGGCTTCTCGTGGACGTGGGTGTCCACCAGCGGGCCGACGTACTCCAGCAGGCCCTCACCGAGCTGCGAGTAGTACGCGTTGATCTGACGCGCGCGCTTGGCCGCGTAGATCACGAGGCTGTACTTCGAGTCAGTGGCCTCGAGCAGCTCGTCGATCGGCGGGTTGATGATGCCCTCGGGCGCGGTGATGGAAGAGGACACGCTCTACCTTCCGAAGATGGATAAAAGATCAGACAACTGCCACCAAGGCTAGCAGCTCACGTGCTACGTCCTCGACGGAGGTGTTGACAAGGGTGATGTCGAACTCGGACTCGGCAGCGAGTTCGGTCTTGGCGGCGTCGAGCCGCCGCTCGATGACCTCGGCGGACTCGGTACCCCGGCCGGTGAGCCGGCGGACCAGTTCCTCCCAGCTCGGCGGGGCCAGGAAGACCAGCTGGGCCTCGGGCATCGACTCGCGGACGAGCCGGGCGCCCTGGAGGTCGATCTCCAGCAGCACCGGTTCGCCGTTGTCCAGGCGTTCCAGTACCGCGCCGCGCGGTGTGCCGTAGCGGTTGCCCGCGAATTCGGCCCACTCCAGCAGCTCGCCGTTGGCGATCAGCTTGTCGAACTCGTCGTCGTTGACGAAGAAGTAGTGGACTCCGTGTCGCTCACCGGGCCGCGGTTTGCGGGTGGTGGCCGACACCGAGAGCCACACCTCGGGGTGGACCTTGCGCATATGCGCGACGACCGTGCTCTTGCCGACCCCCGAGGGGCCGGAGAGCACGGTCAGCCGCGGACGAACCTCTGCTGCCATAGAGCGATTATCCAGGTTCTCGGGACTGCCTGAGAACGCCGGGAGAACTTCGGGCGACGCCTCAGGCGCCGCTACCGCCGAACTCACGCTCCAGAGAGGCGATCTGGTTGGAGCCGAGACCTCGGACACGCCGGGACTCGGAGATGCCGAGGCGCTCCATGATCTGCTTGGCGCGGACCTTGCCGACGCCGGGCAGCGACTCGAGAAGGGCGGAGACCTTCATCTTGCCGATGACGTCGTTCTCCTGTCCCGTCTTGATGACGTCGTGGAGGGAGGCGCCGGAGTGCTTGAGTCGATTCTTCACCTCGGCCCGCTCCCGGCGAGCCGCGGCGGCCTTTTCGAGCGCTGCTGCGCGCTGTTCAGGGGTAAGGGGCGGAAGAGCCACGCCTACGTCACCTCGGATGTCGAACTGTCGGATACGGATCGGCGGGGAGCCCGTGGGCACCACGCCGGGCGAGGTCACGAACAGCGATGAAATTCGCTCGCTGCTCGTTCACTCTGGTCGGAGACTAGCGGCCAAGGCCGCTCCAGTCAGCGAGAACGGACGAAAAGTCCTGGTCAGCCTCCACTGAACCGTACATCACAGACATATCACCCCGGTTTTGTCCGGGGAAAGACGTTCGATTTTCGAGATCGCGTGTGCACGCGCCGGTCCGGCGCCCCCGGATCAGCCCGCGACGGCCTCGCGCACCTCGTCGGCGAAGCGCTTCGCGGAGGCGCGCAGGGCGGCGGCGTCCGGGCCGTGCTTCAAGACTCCCCGCGAGACGTTCGGGACCACGTTGACGACCGCGGCGCCGAAGACCGCCGGGAGGTCGGCGGCGGTCGCGCCCTGGGCCCCGATGCCGGGGGCCAGCAGCGGGCCGTTGATGTCCAGGTCGAAGGAGGACAGGTCGCCCAGCGTGGCTCCGACCACCGCGCCGAAGGAGCCCATGGGCTCGGCGCCCGCGTTCTCCGCCGCCAGGTGGGCCAGCATGGTCGCGCCGATCGAACGGCCGTCCTCGCGGACCGCGCGCTGGACCTCGGCGCCCTCCGGGTTGGAGGTCAGGGCCAGGACGAAGAGGCCGGCGCCCGACTCCCGGGCCAGCTCCACGGCCGGGGCGAGCGACCCGTAGCCGAGGTACGGGGAGACCGTCAGGGCGTCCGAGAACAGCGGGGAGGACGGGTCCAGGAAGGCCGAGGCGTACGCGGCCATCGTGGAGCCGATGTCACCGCGCTTGGCGTCCATGACCACCAGGGTCCCGGCGGCGCGGGCGTCGGCGACGGTCCGCTCCAGCACCGCGACGCCCTTGGAGCCGAAGCGCTCGAAGAACGCGGCCTGCGGCTTGAAGACGGCGACGGAGTCGGCCAGGGCCTCGACCACCGTGCGGGAGAACCGCTCCAGGCCGTCGATGTCGTCCGCCAGGCCCCAGGAGGCCAGCAGGGCGGCGTGCGGGTCGATCCCCACGCACAGGGGGCCCCGGGCGTCCATGGCGGCGCGCAGGCGGGTCCCGAAGGGGGTCACAGGGGTCACGGGGCTCACAGTGCGGCCTTTCGGGTCTCGGCGCCCACGGCCTCGGCCAGGGTCGCGTACGGGCTGGCGGCCAGGCGCGCGGCCAGGCCCTTGTGGATGGCGCGGGCGTAGAAGGGGCCCTCGTAGATGAAGGCGCTGTAGCCCTGGATGAGCGTGGCACCCGCCAGGATGCGCTGCCAGGCGTCCTCGGCGTTCTCGATGCCGCCGACGCCCACCAGGACGAGGCGGTCGCCGACGCGCGCGTACAGGCGGCGCAGGACCTCCAGGGAGCGCTCCTTGACCGGGGCGCCGGAGAGTCCGCCGGTCTCCTTGACCAGGGCCGGGTCGGACTTCAGGCCCAGGCCCTCGCGGGCGATGGTGGTGTTCGTGGCGATGATGCCGTCCAGGCCCAGTTCGAGGGCCAGGTCGGCGACCGCGTCGACGTCCTCGTCCGCCAGGTCCGGGGCGATCTTGACCAGCAGCGGGACGCGGCGGTCGGTGACCGCGCGGTCGGCGGCCTCGCGCACTGCGGTCAGCAGCGGCCGCAGGGACTCCGTGGCCTGGAGGTTGCGCAGGCCCGGGGTGTTCGGCGAGGAGACGTTGACGACCAGGTAGTCGGCGTGGCGGGCCAGGCGCTCGGTGGAGACCACGTAGTCCGCGGCGGCCTCGGCCTCCGGCACCACCTTGGTCTTGCCGATGTTGACGCCCACGACGGTCCGGAAGATCGGGTTGCGGGCGGCCAGGCGGTCGGCGACGGCGGCCGAGCCCTCGTTGTTGAAGCCCATGCGGTTGATCAGCGCCCGGTCGGGGACCAGGCGGAAGAGCCGCTTCTTGGGGTTGCCGGGCTGCGCCTGGCCGGTGACCGTGCCGATCTCGACGTGGTCGAAGCCGAGCATCGCCATGCCGTCGATGGCGACGGCGTTCTTGTCGAAGCCGGCCGCGAGCCCGAAGGGGCCGTGCATCCGCAGGCCGAGGGCCTCCGTGCGCAGGGACTCGTACCGGGGCGCCAGGGCGGCGGCGGCGAAGGTGCGCAGCACCGGGGTGCGGGCGGCGAGGCGGATCCACCGGAAGGCCGTGTAGTGGGCCCGCTCGGGGTCCATCCGCTTGAAGACCAGGTTGAAGAACAGTTTGTACATCGTCCGAAAAGTCCCTTCTGCGCTCATGAAGAGGGGGACACCCGGCGCGGTTCGCGCGTCCGGTGTCCCCCCTCTCCCCTACGGGATGCTGCTAGTCGCGGGCGGCGTTCAGGTGCTCCGCGTGCTCCTGGAGGGAGCGCACTCCGACGTCACCGCGGTTGAGCGCGTCGATGCCCTGGACGGCGGCGGCGAGCGCCTGGACCGTGGTCAGGCACGGGACGCTGCGCGCCACGGCGGCCGTACGGATCTCGTAGCCGTCGAGGCGGCCGCCGGTGCCGTACGGGGTGTTGACGATCAGGTCGACCTGGCCGTCGTGGATGAGCTGGACGATGGTCTTCTCGCCGTCCGGGCCCTCGCCCTCGCTGAGCTTGCGCACGACGGTGGCGTTGATGCCGTTGCGGCGCAGCACCTCGGCGGTGCCGGAGGTGGCGAGCAGCTCGAAGCCGTGGGCGACGAGCTCGCGGGCCGGGAAGATCATCGAGCGCTTGTCGCGGTTGGCGACGGAGATGAACGCGCGGCCCTTGGTCGGGAGCGGGCCGTAGGCGCCGGCCTGCGACTTGGCGTACGCCGTACCGAAGACCGAGTCGATGCCCATGACCTCGCCGGTGGAGCGCATCTCCGGGCCGAGGACGGTGTCCACGCCGCGGCCGTGGATGTCGCGGAAGCGCGACCACGGCATGACGGCCTCCTTGACGGAGATCGGCGCGTCCAGCGGCAGGGTGCCCCCGTCGCCCGCCTTGGGCAGCATGCCCTCGGCGCGCAGCTCGGCGATGGTGGCGCCGAGCGAGATGCGGGCGGCGGCCTTCGCGAGCGGGACGGCGGTCGCCTTCGAGGTGAAGGGGACGGTCCGGGAGGCGCGCGGGTTGGCCTCCAGGACGTAGAGGATGTCGCCCGCCATCGCGAACTGGATGTTGATCAGGCCGCGGACGCCGACGCCCTTGGCGATGGCTTCGGTGGAGGCGCGCAGGCGCTTGATGTCGAAGCCGCCGAGGGTGATCGGGGGCAGGGCGCAGGCCGAGTCGCCGGAGTGGATGCCGGCCTCCTCGATGTGCTCCATGACGCCGCCGAGGTAGAGCTCGGAGCCGTCGTAGAGGGCGTCGACGTCGATCTCGATCGCGTCGTCGAGGAAGCGGTCGACCAGCACGGGGCGGGTCGGGGAGATCTCCGTGGACTCCGCGATGTACGACTCCAGGCGGGTCTCGTCGTAGACGATCTCCATGCCGCGGCCGCCGAGCACGTAGGACGGGCGGACGAGGACCGGGTAGCCGATCTCGTCGGCGATCGCCTTCGCACCCGCGAAGGTGGTGGCGGTGCCGTGCTTGGGGGCGGGCAGGCCGGCGTCGGCGAGGACCTGGCCGAAGGCGCCGCGGTCCTCGGCGGCGTGGATGGCCTCCGGGGAGGTGCCGACCACGGGGACGCCGTTGTCCTTGAGCGCCTGGGCGAGACCGAGGGGGGTCTGGCCGCCGAGCTGGACGACGACACCGGCGATCGGGCCGGCCAGCGACTCGGCGTGGACGATCTCCAGCACGTCTTCCAGCGTCAGGGGCTCGAAGTACAGGCGGTCGGAGGTGTCGTAGTCCGTCGAGACGGTCTCGGGGTTGCAGTTGACCATCACGGTCTCGTAGCCGGCGTCGCTGAGGGCGAAGGAGGCGTGGACGCAGGAGTAGTCGAACTCGATGCCCTGGCCGATGCGGTTCGGGCCGGAGCCCAGGATGATCACCGCGGGCTTGGTGCGCGGGGCGACCTCGGACTCCTCGTCGTAGGACGAGTAGAAGTACGGGGTCTTCGCGGCGAACTCGGCGGCGCAGGTGTCGACCGTCTTGTAGACCGGGCGGACACCGAGGGCGTGGCGGACCTCGCGGACGACGTCCTCGCGCAGGCCGCGGATCTCGGCGATCTGGGCGTCGGAGAAGCCGTGGCGCTTGGCCTCGGCGAGCAGCTCGGGGTGGAGCTTCTCGGCGGCGGCGAGCTCGTCCGCGATCTCCTTGATCAGGAAGAGCTGGTCGACGAACCAGGGGTCGATCTTCGTGGACTCGAAGACCTCCTCCTGGGTGGCGCCGGCGCGGATGGCCTGCATGACGGTGTTGATGCGGCCGTCGGTCGGGCGGACCGCGGTGGCCAGCAGCTCTTCCTTGTCGCCGGGCTCGCCGACGAAGGTGAACTGGGAGCCCTTCTTCTCCAGGGAGCGCAGGGCCTTCTGGAGGGCCTCGGTGAAGTTGCGGCCGATCGCCATGGCCTCGCCCACCGACTTCATGGTGGTGGTGAGGGTGGCGTCGGCGGCCGGGAACTTCTCGAAGGCGAAGCGCGGGGCCTTGACGACGACGTAGTCGAGGGTCGGCTCGAAGGAGGCCGGCGTCTTCTCGGTGATGTCGTTCGGGACCTCGTCCAGCGTGTAGCCGATGGCCAGCTTGGCGGCGATCTTGGCGATCGGGAAGCCGGTGGCCTTCGAGGCGAGCGCGGAGGAGCGGGAGACGCGCGGGTTCATCTCGATGACGATGACGCGGCCGTCGACCGGGTCGATCGCGAACTGGATGTTGCAGCCGCCGGTGTCGACGCCGACCTCGCGGATGATCGCGATGCCGATGTCGCGCAGGCGCTGGTACTCGCGGTCGGTGAGGGTCATCGCCGGGGCGACGGTGATCGAGTCACCGGTGTGCACGCCCATCGGGTCGAAGTTCTCGATGGAGCAGACGACGACCACGTTGTCCTTGGTGTCGCGCATCAGCTCCAGCTCGTACTCCTTCCAGCCGAGGATGGACTCCTCCAGGAGCACCTCGGTGGTCGGGGAGAGCGTGAGGCCCTGGCCGGCGATGCGGCGCAGCTCTTCCTCGTCGTGGGCGAAGCCGGAGCCGGCGCCGCCCATGGTGAAGGAGGGGCGCACGACGACGGGGTAGCCGCCGAGGGTGTCGACGCCCTTGATGACGTCGTCCATCGAGTGGCAGATGACCGAGCGGGCGGACTCGCCGTAGCCGATCTTGGCCTTGACGGCCTCGACGACGCCCTTGAAGAGGTCGCGGTCCTCGCCCTTGTTGATGGCCTCGACGTTGGCGCCGATGAGCTCGACGCCGTACTTCTCCAGCACACCCTGCTCGTGCATGGAGATGGCGGTGTTGAGCGCGGTCTGGCCGCCGAGGGTCGGGAGCAGCGCGTCGGGACGCTCCTTGGCGATGATCTTCTCGACGAACTCGGGGGTGATCGGCTCGACGTACGTGGCGTCGGCGATCTCCGGGTCGGTCATGATCGTCGCCGGGTTGGAGTTCACCAGGATGACCCGCAGGCCCTCGGCCTTGAGGATGCGGCAGGCCTGGGTGCCGGAGTAGTCGAACTCCGCGGCCTGGCCGATGACGATCGGGCCGGAGCCGATGACCAGGACGGACTGGATATCGGTGCGCTTAGGCACGCTCGGCCTCCATCAGGGCGGTGAAGCGGTCGAAGAGGTACGCGGCGTCGTGCGGGCCCGCGGCGGCCTCGGGGTGGTACTGGACGGAGAAGGCCGGCTGGTCGAGCAGCTGGAGGCCTTCCACGACGTTGTCGTTCAGGCAGACGTGCGAGACCTCGGCGCGGCCGTAGGGGGTCTCGGACACCTTGTCGAGGGGCGCGTCGACGGCGAAGCCGTGGTTGTGCGCGGTGATCTCGACCTTGCCGGTGGTGCGGTCCTGGACCGGCTGGTTGATGCCGCGGTGGCCGTACTTCAGCTTGTAGGTGCCGAAGCCGAGCGCGCGGCCCAGGATCTGGTTGCCGAAGCAGATGCCGAAGAGCGGGGTCTTGCGCTCCAGGACGCCCCGCATGACCGAGACGGCGTGGTCGGCGGTGGCCGGGTCGCCGGGGCCGTTGGAGAAGAACACGCCGTCCGGGGAGACCGCGTAGACGTCCTCGACCGTGGAGGTGGCCGGCAGCACGTGCACCTCGATGCCGCGTTCGGCCATCCGGTGCGGGGTCATTCCCTTGATGCCGAGGTCCACGGCGGCGACGGTGAACTTCTTCTCGCCGATCGCGGGGACGACGTACGCCTCCTTGGTGGCGACCTCGGCGGAGAGGTCGGCGCCCTTCATCTGGGGGGCCTCCTGGACCCGGGCCAGCAGGGCCGCGTCGTCGGCGACGGCCTCGCCCGAGAAGATGCCGACGCGCATGGCGCCGCGCTCGCGCAGGTGGCGGGTCAGGGCGCGGGTGTCGATGCCGCTGATGCCGACGACGCCCTGCTCGACGAGTTCCTCGTCCAGCGAGCGCTGCGAGCGCCAGTTGGAGGGGACGCGGGCGGGGTCGCGGACGACGTAGCCGGAGACCCAGATGCGGGTGGACTCGGGGTCCTCGTCGTTGACGCCGGTGTTGCCCACGTGGGGGGCGGTCATCACGACCACCTGGCGGTGGTACGACGGGTCGGTCAGGGTCTCCTGGTAGCCGGTCATGCCGGTGGAGAACACGGCCTCGCCGAAGGTCTCCCCCACGGCGCCGTAGGCGCGGCCGCGGAAGATCCGACCGTCCTCCAGGACGAGTACGGCGGGAGCTTTGGCTGCTCCCCTGGTGGAGGTCGTCATCGTTCGGCGCCTTCCGTCGTGGTGGTTGAGTTCATGAGGTTGATCGCTTCGACCCAGGCCGCGTGTTCGGCCGCCCGGTCGGAGCGGAATCCGGAGTCGATCAGCTTGTCGCCGTGCGCCCATGTGACGACGAGCAGACCGCCCTCGGTGAGTACCTTGCCCGCGATTCCCTTGTCGAGGCGGGCGCCGCGCAGCTGCGCGGCCGGTACGAAGAAGTCGGTTGCCCCCGGACGGACCACGTCGAGGCCCGCGTCGGTGAGGGTGAGCTCGACCCGGCTGCGGACTCCGAGTCCATGGGCGACGATCCGGTCGAGCCACTGCCCGGCGGTGGTGGACCCGTGGTACCGGCCGGTCAGGGCCAGCCGGTGCTCGGGGAGACCGCCGGGGGCGGCGGGGAGCTCGGGCAGATCGCTCTGCAGGGCTCCGCGCCATTTCCAGCCCTGCCGCATCAGCCAGTACACGAACGCGATGAAGACGAGCAGACCGATCACCCACGCGATGCGGGCGCCCCAGTCCGTCACCTCCGCCGACTGTCGTTCGGCGGCCTCGGCGGCCAGTTGGATTACTGCAGGTGTCACGCCAGTTTCCCGTCCACGACCGTTGCCCGGCCCCGCAGGAAGGTGTGAGTGACGCGACCCGGCAGCTCGCGGCCCTCGTAGGGCGTGTTGCGGCTGCGGGAGGCGAAGTGTGCGGGGTCCACGACACCACGGTACGAGGTCTCGACCAAGGTCAGGTTCGCGGGTTCACCTGCCGAGACGGGCCGGCCGTGCCCGGCGAGGCCGCCGATGCGCGCCGGAGCGTGCGACATCCGGTCCGCGACGCCCGCCCAGTCGAGCAGTCCGGTCTCCACCATCGTCTGCTGGACGACGGAGAGCGCGGTCTCCAGGCCCACCATGCCCATGGCGGCGGCGGCCCACTCGCAGTCCTTGTCCTCGTGGGGGTGCGGGGCGTGGTCGGTGGCGACGATGTCGATCGTGCCGTCGGCGAGCGCCTCGCGCAGGGCCATCACGTCGCGCTCGGTGCGCAGCGGCGGGTTGACCTTGTAGACCGGGTCGTACGAGCGCACGAGCTCGTCGGTGAGGAGCAGGTGGTGCGGGGTGACCTCGGCGGTGACGTCGATGCCGCGGGACTTGGCCCAGCGGACGATCTCGACGGATCCGGCGGTGGAGAGGTGGCAGATGTGCACGCGGGAGCCGACGTGCTCGGCGAGGAGCACGTCGCGGGCGATGATCGACTCCTCGGCGACGGCGGGCCAGCCGCCCAGGCCGAGCTCGGCCGAGACGACGCCCTCGTTCATCTGGGCGCCCTCGGTGAGGCGGGGCTCCTGGGCGTGCTGGGCGACGACGCCGCCGAAGGCCTTCACGTACTCCAGGGCGCGGCGCATGATCACGGCGTCGTCGACGCACTTGCCGTCGTCGGAGAAGACGGTGACGCGGGCGGCGGACTCGTGCATGGCGCCCAGCTCGGAGAGCTTCTTGCCCTCCAGGCCGACGGTGACGGCGCCGATGGGCTGCACGTCGCAGTAGCCGGACTCCTTGCCCAGGCGCCAGACCTGCTCGACCACGCCGGCGGTGTCGGCGACCGGGAAGGTGTTGGCCATGGCGAAGACGGCCGTGTAGCCGCCGGAGGCGGCGGCGCGGGTGCCGGTGAGGACGGTCTCGGAGTCCTCGCGGCCGGGCTCGCGCAGGTGGGTGTGGAGGTCCACGAGGCCGGGAAGGAGGACCTGGCCCTCGGCCTCGATCACCTGGGCGCCCTCGGCGGACAGGCCGGTGCCGACCTCGGCGATGGTCTCGCCGTCGATCAGGACGTCCTGCACGTCGCCGCCGAGGACCTTCGCGCCGCGGATAAGGATCTTGCTCATGGTTACTTGTTCTCCTCGGTGCGGGCGGGGGTGCTGGTGGTGACGGCGGGCTCGGAGCCTCCGAGCAGCAGGTAGAGGACGGCCATGCGGATCGAGACGCCGTTGGCGACCTGCTCGACGACCGTGCAGCGGTCGGAGTCGGCCACCTCGGCGGTGATCTCCATGCCGCGGACCATGGGGCCGGGGTGCATGACGATGGCGTGCTCGGGCATCCTGGCCATGCGGGCGGCGTCCAGGCCGTAGCGGCGGGAGTACTCGCGCTCGGTCGGGAAGAAGGCGGCGTTCATCCGCTCTCGCTGCACACGCAGCATCATGACCGCGTCGGACTTCGGCAGCACCTCGTCGAGGCTGTACGAGATCTCGCAGGGCCAGTTCTCCACGCCGACCGGCACCAGGGTGGGCGGGGCCACCAGGGTGACCTCGGCGCCGAGGGTGTGCAGCAGGTGGACGTTGGAGCGGGCGACCCGGCTGTGCAGGACGTCGCCGACGATGGTGATGCGGCGGCCGTCGAGGTCCTTGCCGAGTCCGGTGTCCCGGCCGACCAGGCGGCGGCGCATGGTGAAGGCGTCGAGGAGGGCCTGCGTGGGGTGCTCGTGGGTGCCGTCGCCGGCGTTGATCACCGGGGCGTCGATCCAGCCGGAGGTGGCGAGCCGGTAGGGGGCGCCGGAGGCGTGGTGGCGGATGACCACGGCGTCCACGCCCATGGCCTCCAGGGTCTGCGCGGTGTCCTTGAGGGACTCGCCCTTGGAGACGCTGGAGCCCTTGGCGGCGAAGTTGATGACGTCGGCGGAGAGGCGCTTCTCGGCGGCTTCGAAGGAGATCCGGGTACGGGTCGAGTCCTCGAAGAACAGGTTGCAGATGGTGAGGCCGCGCAGGGTGGGCAGCTTCTTGATCGGCCGGTCGGCGACCCGGGCCATCTCCTCGGCGGTGTCGAGGATCAGGACGGCGTCGTCGCGCGTGAGGTCGGCGGCCGAGATGAGGTGGCGCTTCATCTGGGAGCTCCGTATGTCGGGAGGGCAGGCAGGCGGGGCTGACGGGTGTGCGGGCAGGGCAGGGCCCGGTACGGGCCCCTCCGGGGGTCCCGTACGCGCGGGGGTTACTGCCCTGCGGCCTGGGCGGTCCGCTGGCCGAGCAGCACGGCGTCGCGACCGTCCTCCTCCTGGAGCTGGACCTTGACGGTCTCGCGCAGCGAGGTGGGCAGGTTCTTGCCCACGTAGTCGGCGCGGATCGGGAGTTCGCGGTGGCCGCGGTCGACGAGGACCGCGAGCTGGACGGCGCGGGGGCGGCCGATGTCGCCGAGCGCGTCGAGGGCGGCGCGGATGGTGCGGCCGGAGAAGAGGACGTCGTCGAGGAGGATCACCAGGCGGCCGTCGATGCCGTCGGCGGGGATCTCGGTGCGGCCGATCGCCCGCGCGGGCTTCAGGCGCAGGTCGTCGCGGTACATGGTGATGTCGAGGGAGCCGACCGGGATCTTCGTCCCGGTGATCTCCTCCAGCTTGGCGGCCAGCCGGCGGGCCAGGTACACACCGCGGGTGGGGATGCCGAGGAGCACCACGTCGTCGGCGCCCTTGGCGCGTTCGACGATCTCGTGGGCGATGCGGGTCAGGACCCGGGCGATGTCCTGCGCCTCCAGAACGGGGCGCATTTCGGCGTCGGCCGAGACCTGGGAAGTCTTGCTGTCCATGAAAAGGACCTCCTTCTCCGCCTCACGGGACGGACCTTAAAGGACGTCTGATGTACGCCGTCCACGGTACCAGGGGCGGGCGGGTGTCCTCGCACCGGGGCCCGGCGGCGCCCCTCGTAAGAGGGCGTGGAAGAGCATTCGGCTTGACGCATCCAAGTAACGCTGCGTAACCTCACAGTGAGTTACCAGCCGCGCGGCGGAGCCGCATGGTCTCCATGTAGTCACAGCGTCACAGCGTCCGGGAGCGTTATGTCCAGCGAATACGCCAAACAGCTCGGGGCCAAGCTCCGCGCCATCCGCACCCAGCAGGGCCTTTCCCTCCACGGTGTCGAGGAGAAGTCCCAGGGCCGTTGGAAGGCCGTGGTGGTCGGTTCCTACGAGCGCGGGGACCGCGCCGTGACCGTCCAGCGCCTCGCCGAGCTGGCGGACTTCTACGGGGTTCCGGTCCAGGAACTGCTGCCGGGCACGACCCCCGGCGGTGCGGCCGAGCCGCCGCCGAAGCTGCGCCTCGACCTGGAGCGCCTGGCGGGCGTCCCCGCCGAGAAGGCCGGCCCGCTCCAGCGTTACGCCGCGACGATCCAGAGCCAGCGCGGCGACTACAACGGCAAGGTGCTGTCGATCCGCCAGGACGACCTGCGCACCCTGGCCGTCATCTACGACCAGTCCCCCTCGGTCCTGACCGAGCAGCTCATCAGCTGGGGCGTCCTGGACGCCGACGCGCGTCGCGCCGTGGCCCACGAGGACATCTAGTCCCAGGAGAGCCGTCCCGGCTCAGCAGAAACGTTACCGGCGGGTGCCGGCGCCCCAGGGCGCCGGCACCCGCCGGTTTTTCGTCGCTCGGCCGGCAGCAGCCCCCTCGGGGACCGCACGCCGGCCGGAGAACGGCGGAGGGCCCGTGGCGCGCATGCGCCGCGGGCCCTCCGCTCAGCCGTCCGGCTCCGGGCTATTCGCCCCGGCGCAGACTCGGCTTCAGGTCCTTGAACCGGGCCAGCAGGCCGTTCACGAACGCGGGCGAGTCTTCCGTGGAGAACTCCTTGGCCAGTTGCACGGCCTCGTCGATCGCCACGATGTCCGGGGTCTCGTCGACCCAGATCAGCTCGTAGGCACCCAGCCGCAGGATGTTCCGGTCGGCGACCGGCATGCGGTCGAGCTCCCAGTCCACGGCGTAGGTGACGATCAGGTCGTCGATGCGCTTCACCTTGTCGGCGTAGCCCTCGACGAGGTCCATCGTGAAGGCGTTGACCGGCGGCTGCCGGTCGTCCGACCGCGAGTGGCGGATCCAGTCCGCGAGGACCTCGCGCACGGGCACGCCGCGCTGGTCGGCCTCGAAGAGGATCTGGAAGGCGCGCTTGCGCGCGTTGCTCCGGGCAGCCACGGTTAGCTGTTCACCCGGCCGAGGTAGGCGCTGGTGCGGGTGTCGACCTTGATCTTCTCGCCGGTGGTGACGAAGAGCGGGACCTGGATCTCGTGGCCGGTCTCCAGCTTGGCGGGCTTGGTGCCGCCGGTGGAGCGGTCGCCCTGGACGCCCGGGTCGGTGTGCTCGATGGTCAGCTCGACGGCGGCCGGGAGCTCGACGTAGAGCACCTCGCCCTCGTGCTGGGCCACGGAGGCGGTGAAGCCCTCGATGAGGAAGTTGGCGGCGTCGCCGACGGCCTTGCGGTCGACCATCAGCTGGTCGTAGGTGCTCATGTCCATGAAGACGAAGTAGTCGCCGTCCATGTACGAGAACTGCATGTCACGGCGGTCGATCGTGGCGGTGTCGACCTTCGTGCCGGCGTTGAAGGTCTTGTCGACGACCTTGCCGGAGAGCACGTGCTTGAGCTTGGTGCGCACGAAGGCCGGGCCCTTGCCGGGCTTGACGTGCTGGAACTCGACGACGGACCAGAGCTGGTCACCGTCGAGCTTGAGCACCATGCCGTTCTTGAGGTCGTTCGTGGAAGCCACGGTTGCGGAATCTCCTGCACTGGAAGACCAGGGATGCGCGCACGGTCCGGCGGTGCGGACTAGAGCGCGAGCAGCTCCTTGGTCGTAATGGTGAGTAGCTCGGGACCGCCGTCCGCCTCGGGGCGCACGACGAGCGTGTCATCGATCCGGACACCTCCCCGGCCCGGGAGGTGAACCCCCGGTTCGACGGTGACCGGCACGCAAGCGTCCAGTTTACCCATTGCCGTAGGTGCAAGCTGCGGGTCCTCGTCGATTTCGAGACCGACCCCGTGTCCCATCCATCCCGCGAGGGCCTCACCGTGCCCCGCGGAGTCCAGTACGGAACGCGCCGCGTGGTCCACCTCCCGGTACGCGGCACCGGGCACCAGGGCCTGCCGGCCCGCCCGCTGGGCGGCGAAGACCAGGTCGTACAGCTCGATCTGCCAGTCGGCCGGAGTGGTGCCGATCACGAACGTACGGCCGATCTCGCAGCGGTAGCCCCGGTAGTTGGCGCCGAGGCAGACGGAGAGGAAGTCCCCCTCCTCCACCCGCCGGTCGGAGGGCCGGTGCCGGGAGCGGCCCGAGTGCGGGCCGGTGCCGACGGAGGTCGGGAACGCCGGGCCGTCCGCGCCGTGGTCCACGAGCCGGCGCTCCAGTTCCAGGGCAAGGTGGCGTTCGGTCCGGCCCACCAGGATCGACTCCAGCAGTTCGCCGAGGGCCTGGTCGGCGATCTCGGCGGCGATCCGCAGGCAGGCGATCTCCTCCTCGTCCTTGACCAGCCGCTGCTGCTCCACGGCCGTGCCGAGGTCGGCCAGCCGCAGCCGGGGCGCGACCGAGCGCACGGCCCGGTGCCGGCCGACCGTGAGGTGGTGCTCCTCGACGGCGAGGGATTCGGCCCGGTGAGCGGAGGCGGCCAGGTCCGCGGCGGCGACGGCCGGGTCGGCGCCGGGGGTGGGCAGTACGGACACCCGCAGCCCCTCGTCGAGCCGGCCCTCGTCAGCCTCGCCGGTGGGCGCCCCGGGGCAGAACAGCACGTCCTCGGCGGGCCCGACCAGCAGGACGGCGCCCAGCGGGGACGCCCCGGCGAGGTAGCGGACGTTCGCCGGACGCGTGACCAGGGCGGCGGAGTTGCCCGCGGCGGCGCAGCGCTCGCGGAGCAGGCCCCTGCGGGCCGCGTACACGTCTGACATGTCTTCGAGCCTACGAGCGCCCCGCGCATCCGGCCCGGCGAGCGCGTCCGGACGGGGGCCGGGCGGGCCGGCGTCCCGCGGGGGCGCTACCAGCGGGGCGGGCTCGTCAGTGCGCGTGCGAGGGCCTCGTCCAGGGCCCGCGCGGTTCCCTCGACGTCGAGGTGGGTGTTGTCGATGATCGGCAGCCCGGAGCCGTACCAGCCCGCCATCCGGCCGTGGATGCGGGCGACCTCCTCGTCGGAGAGGCGGCGGTTGCCGGAGCGGGCCGCGTTGCGGTCGAGGACCACGTCCAGGCCGGGCAGCAGCACGACGGGCAGCAGGGCCGGCCCCACGTGGCGCTTCCAGCCGCCGAGGCCCACCACGGGCCGGTCCGGGAAGACCGCGTCGTCGAGGATGCAGGAGATCCCGTTGGCCAGGAAGTTGCGGGCGGCGAAGCCGCACGTGCGGCGGGCGAGGCGGTACTGGGCCTCGGAGTGCTCGTTCCAGCCGGCCTGCGGGTCGGCGAAGCCCGAGCAGACCCATTCGCGGACGTCGTCCAGGCTGATGTGCGCGGTCGGCACCGGGCGGCTGGCCGCCCAGTGCCGGGCCACGGTGGTCTTGCCCGCGCCGGCCGGGCCGATGAGCAGTACGGCGAGCACGGCCCCGCCGGTACCGGGCGGGGGCGGCACGGGCGCGGGGGCCGCGGCGGGAGGCAGCGGGATGTGCCCCGTCGCGTCGGGGACCGGCGCCACCGGCCAGCCCTGCGCAGGGGGTATCGGCGGCTGCGGGGGAACCGCCGGGTGCTGTCCCGGCGGACCCCAGCCCCCCACTCCGTGCTGCATCCGCGCCACTCCGTCTCGTTCAGGCGACTGATGCGAGAACGTTATCTCAGGCCGTGACCTCTTCCGCCAGCGCACGCAGCGCCAGGCGGTAGGAGCCCAGGCCGAAGCCCGCGACGGTGCCGGTCGCCACGGCCGCGATGACCGAGGTGTGCCGGAACTCCTCCCGGGCGTACGGGTTGGAGATGTGCACCTCGATCAGCGGCGCGGTGCGCTGCGCGGCCGCGTCCCGCATGGCGTACGAGTAGTGCGTGAAGGCGCCCGGGTTGATGACGACCGGGACCTTGCCGTCCGCCGCCTCGTGCAGCCAGCGCACCAGCTCGCCCTCGTCGTTGGTCTCGCGGACCTCCACGTCGAAGCCGAGCTCGGCGCCCAGGGCGGTGCAGCTCTCCACGAGGCCCGCGTACGAGGTGGCCCCGTACACGTCGGGCTCGCGGGACCCGAGCCGGCCCAGGTTCGGGCCGTTCAGGACCAGCACCCGGCGGCTCACGCGGAGACCTCGCCGTACGCCGCGACCAGGTGCGCCGGGTCGGGGCCCTCCAGCACGGTGGGCTTCGCCAGGCCGTCCAGGACGATGAAGCGCAGCAGGTTGCCGCGGGACTTCTTGTCGACCTGCATGGTCTGGAGCAGCTTGGTCCACTGGTCGCCGCGGTAGGTCAGCGGCAGGCCCACCGAGGCCAGGACGGCCTTGTGGCGGTCGGCGGTGGCGTCGTCGAGCCGCCCGGCCAGCCGGCCGAGCTCGGCCGCGAAGACCATGCCGACGGACACGGCCGCGCCGTGCCGCCACTTGTAGCGCTCGTTCTTCTCGATGGCGTGCGCGAGGGTGTGGCCGTAGTTGAGGATCTCCCGCAGCCCCGACTCCTTCAGGTCGCTGGAGACCACGTCGGCCTTGACCTGGATGGAGCGGACGATCAGCTCGGCCGTGTGCGGGCCGGCGGGCGTGCGGGCCGCCGCCGGGTCCTCCTCGATCAGGTCGAGGATCACCGGGTCGGAGATGAACCCGGCCTTGATGATCTCGGCGAGGCCGCTGACGTAGTCGTTGACCGGCAGCGACTCCAGCGCGGCGAGGTCGCAGAGCACCCCGGCCGGCGGGTGGAAGGCGCCGACGAGGTTCTTGCCCTCGGCGGTGTTGATGCCGGTCTTGCCGCCGACGGCCGCGTCCACCATGGCGAGGACGGTGGTCGGGACGGCGATCCAGCGCACTCCGCGCAGCCAGCTGGCCGCGACGAAGCCCGCCAGGTCGGTGGTGGCGCCGCCGCCCACGCCGACGATGACGTCGGTGCGGGTGAAGTTGGACTGGCCGAGCGCCTTCCAGCAGTACGCGGCCACCTCGACGGTCTTGGCCTCCTCGGCGTTCGGCACCTGGATGGCGATCGCCTCGTAGCCCTGGTCCGCCAGGTCCGCGCGCAGCGCCTCGCCGGTCTCGGCCAGCGCCTCGGGGTGGATCACGGCGACCCGCTGGGCCTTCGTACCGATCAGGGTGCCGAGTTCGCCGAGCAGCTGCCGGCCGACCAGCACGTCGTACGCGTCGTGTCCGGCGCTGGCGCCGACGTTGATCCGCGTCACCTGGTCTGTCATACGTCCTTCAACTCCAGAGCGTCGAGGACCGCCTGGGCGACCTCTTCGGGGGTGCGGTCGTCGGTGGCCACGACGACGCGCGCGACTTCGGTGTACAGGTGGCGCCTGGCGTCCATCAGCTCGCGCCACTGGCGGCGCGGGTTGACGGCGAGCAGCGGGCGGGCGGCGCCGAGCCCGACCCTGCGCACGGCCTCTTCGACGTCCATCGACAGGTAGGCGACGGGCAGGCCGGCCAGCAGGGCGCGGGTGCCCCCGTCCAGGACGGCACCGCCGCCGAGGGCGAGGACTCCGGTGTGCTCGGCGACGGCGGCCGCGACGGCCGCGCGCTCCAGCTCACGGAAGTACGGCTCGCCCTCGTCGACGAAGATGTCGGAGATCTCCCGGCCCTGGGCCGCGACGATGTCCGCGTCGGTGTCCCGGTAGGGGACCCCGAGCCGGCGGGCGAGCACGCCGCCCACCGTGGACTTGCCGCAACCCATGGGTCCGACGAGTACGACCAGGGGGCCGCCCGTCACCGGATCTGCAGGTTGTCGAGGTAGGACCGCACGTTGCGGCGGGTCTCGGCGACCGAGTCGCCGCCGAACTTCTCGACCACGGCGTCGGCCAGCACCAGCGCGACCATGGCCTCGGCGACGATGCCCGCGGCGGGCACGGCGCAGACGTCGGAGCGCTGGTGGTGGGCGACCGTGGCCTCGCCGGTGGCGACGTCGACGGTGGCCAGGGCGCGCGGCACGGTCGCGATGGGCTTCATCGCGGCGCGGACGCGCAGCAGCTCGCCGGTGGTCAGGCCGCCCTCGGTGCCGCCGGCGCGGCCGGAGGTCCGCTTGATGCCCTCGGGGGTGGAGACGATCTCGTCGTGCGCCTTGGAGCCGGGCACGCGGGCCAGCTCGAAGCCGTCGCCGACCTCGACGCCCTTGATGGCCTGGATGCCCATGAGCGCGGCGGCGAGGCGGGCGTCGAGGCGGCGGTCCCAGTGGACGTGGGAGCCGAGGCCGACGGGCACGCCGTACGCGAGGACCTCGACGACGCCGCCGAGGGTGTCGCCGTCCTTGTGGGCCTGGTCGATCTCCGCGACCATCGCCTTCGACGCGTCGGCGTCGAGGCAGCGCACCGGGTCGGCGTCGAGCTTCTCGACGTCGGCGGGGGTCGGGTAGACGCCGTAGGGGGCCTTGGCCGAGGCCAGCTCCACCACGTGCGAGACGATCTCGATGCCCGCGACCTCCTTGATGAAGGAGCGGGCGACGGCGCCGAGGGCGACGCGGGCGGCGGTCTCACGGGCGCTGGCGCGCTCCAGGATCGGCCGGGCCTCGTCGAAGCCGTACTTCTGCATGCCCGCGAGGTCGGCGTGGCCGGGGCGGGGACGGGTCAGCGGCGCGTTGCGGCCGGTTTCCTTGAGCAGCGAGGGGTCGACCGGGTCGGCCGACATGACCGTCTCCCACTTGGGCCACTCGGTGTTGCCGACCATGATCGCGACCGGGGAACCCTGGGACAGCCCGTGGCGGACGCCGCCGAGGAAGGTGATCTCGTCCTGCTCGAACTTCATGCGGGCACCGCGGCCATAGCCGAGCCGGCGCCTCGCCAGGTGGTCGGCCACCAGCTCGGTGGTGACCGGGACGCCGGCGGGAAGACCCTCCAGCGTCGCGACCAGTGCCGGTCCGTGCGACTCTCCTGCGGTCAGCCAACGCAACCTGCTCAACGATGCTCCTCATGCTCGCGCCTGGCACTGCGACGACCCGTCCGGCTGCGCGGACCGGACGGCCGTACCCGAATCCTCCCACGTCCGGGCCGTCCCGCGGATCTCGGTCCAGCTGACGGACGACCCGGGCGGCCCGGGCGTACGCGATGGTGCCGGGTACGGCTATCGGCTCCCTACGCGCGGGCGCGTCAGTGGCGGGCGCGCAGGGCGGCCTCGCCGGCGGCCCGCATGGCGGCCAGCGGGCCGGGGGTGCGGCCGGTCATCTGCTCGACCTGGAGCACGGCCTGGTGGACGAGCAGGTCGAGGCCGCCGAGGAGGGTGCCGCCGCGCCCGGACCAGGAGGCGGCAAGTGCGGTGGGCCAGGGGTCGTAGAGGACGTCGAAGAGGGTGCCGGGGGCGTCCGGTACGGCGTCGGCGAGCTCGTCCGTGGCGCCGGCCGGGGTGGTGGCGATGACCAGCGGCGCCTCCAGCGCGCGGGCCGCCTCCGACCAGTCGGCCGTACGGACGTCCACGCCGAGCCGCTCGCCCCACTGGCGCATCTCGTCGGCGCGGGCGGCCGAGCGGACGTACGCGGTGACCTCGCCGGTGCAGATCCGGGCGAGGGCGGCGAGCGCCGAGGAGGCGGTGGCCCCCGCGCCGAGGACCGCGGCGGCGGGCACCTTCTCGACGCCGCGCTCGTGTAGGGCGGCGACGAGCCCGGGGATGTCGGTGTTGTCGCCGACGCGGCGGCCGTCCTCGGTGAACACCACCGTGTTGACGGCCTCCACCGCGGCGGCGGTGTCGCTGATCCCGTCGAGCAGCGGGATGATCGCCCGCTTCAGCGGCATGGTCAGCGACAGGCCGGCCCATTCGGGGCCGAGGCCGGCGACGAACGCGGGCAGGGCGGCCTCGTCGATCTCGAACCGGCCGTAGGACCAGTCGTCGAGGCCGAGCTCCCGGTACGCGGCGCGGTGCAGCACCGGTGAGAGGGAGTGCTCGATGGGCGAACCCAGCACCGCGGCCCGTATCCGTGACATGTCTTGCCTACCCGCCGTTCTTCTTCTGCGCCTGGCGCTCCTGGAACTCCGCGACGAGCTTCAGGTGCTCGTCGTAGGTCTTGGTGAAGGTCGTCTTGTTGCCGTCGACCGACACGAAGAACATCCAGCCGCCGTGGTCGGGGTTGAGCGTAGCGCTCACGGCGTCCGTGCCCGGGTTCCCGATCGGACCGGGCGGCAGCCCCCTCACGAAGTGCGTGTTGTAGGGGTTGTCGAACTTCTGGGCTTCCTTGAGGTTGAAGTTGATCTCGCTCTGGTTCTTGACGTAGTTGTACGTCGAGTCGAACTCGATCTTCTGGTTCGTGACGTCGTTGGTCTTCTTGAGGCGGTTGTAGACCACCTCGGACATCTTGCGGAAGTCGTCGTGGTTCTTGCCCTCGGCGTTGACGAGGCTGGCGACGGTGATCACCTGGAGCGGGTTCTCCAGGTTCAGTTCCTTGGCCTTGGCCTCGACGCCCATCTCCGCGTACTTGTCCGCCGCGCTCTTGACCATCTGGCGCAGCAGCGACTCGGGCGTGCTGTCCTTCTTCAGGTCGTAGCGCGCCGGGAGCAGGAAGCCTTCCAGCGGGTCGATGATCTTGGTGTTGTTGCCGGCCCAGGCCGGCAGGCCGAGGTTCTTGGACTCGCGCTGGGCGATGTCCTTCGTGGTGCCCTCCGGCTTGCCGAGCTTCTTGTCGATCGCCTCGTAGATCTTGGTGTTGCGCCAGCCCTCGCCGATGGTGATGACGTTCAGCTTGGTGGGGTCGATCATCACGGCGACGGCGGCGGCCGCCGACATCTTCTTCTTCAGCGGGTAGACGCCGGGCTGGATCGACTGGCCCCCGGGCTTGGCCTTGGCCGCGTCGACGAACGCCTGCGCGCTGGCGACGACGCCGGCCTGCTTGAGGATGCGGCCCATGGCGCCGAGTCCGGCGTCCTTGGGGATCTCGACCTCGACGATCTCCTCGGTGCCCTCGCCGGCGAAGTCCTCGGCCGGGGCGAACCGGTCGTGGAGGTAGTTGTAGCCGTAGTAGCCGCCACCGCCGACGACGCCGATGATCACCACGGCGGCGATCAGGCACGCGGTGCCGCTGCGTTTCTTCTGTTTGCCGCCCTTGCCGCCCTTGCCGCCCTTGGCCCGGCCGCCGGCCCGGCGTCCGCGCGACTCGTCGCCGTCGCCGGAGCCTCCGCCGACGGGCAGGAGCGCCTCCTCGGGCTCCTCCTCCAGCGGCTCCTCGACCGGTTCCGGTTCCAGGTGGCGCAGGCCGGGCGGCTGCGGCGGCGGGTAGGCCTCGGCCGTGGTGTACAGGTCGGGCGCCTCGCCGGGGTAGGCCCCGACGGCCTGCTGCGCGTACGGGTCGGCGCCCGCGTACGGGTCGACCTGTACGGCGGCGGCCGCGTACTGGGCCTGGCCGGTGTCCCAGCCCTGGCCGTTGCTGCCGTCGTCGTACACGGGCTGCGGGGCCATGGGCTGAGGGGCCATCGGCTGGCCGGCCATCTGCTGGGCCGCCATCTGCTGGGCGGCCATCTGCTGCTGGGCCATCTGCTGGTACTGGAGCTGCTGCGCGTAGGCCTGCTCGTCGTACTGCTGCGGATACTGGCCCGCGAACTGCTGCTGGTACTGCGGCTCCTGCGGGTACTGCTGCTGCGGGTCCCCGCCGTAGGGCACCTGCGCCTGCTGCGTCTGGTGCGCGGTCCACCCCTGGTCCCCGTAGAGGGGGTCCTGGGGGTTCCACGGTTCGGAGCCGTGGCCCCGGCCATAGTCAGTCATCGGTCCCCTAGAGCCGCGAGACGAAGGCCTCGGCTTCTTTCGGCCGCGACACCCGGTTCCGCCTCTTTGGTGGTGAGCGACGGCTGTTCGAATGCCGTCTCATCGCGCGGAACGTTACCGTATCGCGATCAGACAACCACTTCGACGCACTCGCCGGGCGGATTACCTGATACCCGTTCGGTCTCAAGAGCGTTCTGGAGGATAACCACAGCGGCCGCCTGGTCGATGACCGACCTGCCCTTCTTCGCGTTGCGGCCGGAGGCCCGCAGGCCCTGGGCGGCGGTGACCGTGGTCATCCGCTCGTCCACCAGACGCACCGTCACCGGCTTGATCCCCTTGGCCAGTTCGTTCGCGAATGCGCGCACCTTGGCCGCGGCCGGCCCCTCCCGCCCGCTGAGCGAGCGGGGGAGGCCGACCACGACTTCGAGGGGCTCGTACTCCTCGACGAGCTGCCGCAGCCGCCGATGGGCGAAGGGGATGTCCCGTCCCGGAACGGTCTCCACCGGCGTGGCGAGCACCCCGTCGGGGTCGCAGGACGCGACCCCGATCCGGGCGTCTCCGACATCGATGGCCAGTCGGCGGCCGCGGCGCAGGCTCATCGTCAGGCCGTCTCTGCCACGAGGCGCTCGACGGCGGCGATGGCCTCGGGCACGGCGCCCGGGTTCTGGCCGCCGCCCTGGGCCACGTCCGGCTTGCCGCCACCGCCGCCGCCGAGGGTCTTGGCGGCGGTGCGGACCAGGTCGCCGGCCTTGAGGCCGCGCTCGCGGGCGGCCTCGTTGGTGGCGATGACGGTCAGCGGGCGGTCGTTCGCCACGGTGAACAGCGCGACGACGGCCGGGCGGTCGCCCTGGATGCGGCCGCGGACGTCGAGGACCAGCTTGCGCAGGTCGTCGGCGCCCGTGCCGTCCGGCACCTGGCCGACGACGAGGGCGACGCCGCGGATGTCCTGGGCGTTCGAGGCGAGACCGGCGGCGGCCTGGAGGACCTTCTCCGCGCGGAACTTCTCGATCTCCTTCTCGGCGTCCTTCAGCTTGCCGAGCATGGTGGCGATCTTCTCCGGCAGCTCCTCCGGGCGGCCCTTGACGAGCTCCTGGAGCTGGGCGACGACCGTGTGCTCCTTGGCGAGGAAGTTGTACGCGTCCACGCCGACCAGGGCCTCGACGCGGCGCACGCCGGAGCCGATGGAGGACTCGCCGAGCAGCTTCACCAGACCCAGCTGGGAGGTGTTGCCGACGTGCGTGCCGCCGCACAGCTCCTTGGAGAAGTCGCCGATGGTGACGACGCGGACCCGCTCGCCGTACTTCTCGCCGAACTCGGCGATGGCGCCCTGCTTCTTCGCCTCGTCGATGCTCATGACCTCGGCGGTGACGTCGAGCTCGCGGGAGAGCACGTCGTTGATCTTCTGCTCGACGTCGGTGAGGACCGAGCCGGGGACGGCGTTCGGCGAGCCGAAGTCGAAGCGGAAGCGGCCGGGGCTGTTCTCGGAGCCGGCCTGGGCGGCCGTCGGGCCGAGGGCGTCGCGCAGCGCCTGGTGGGTCAGGTGGGTGGCCGAGTGGGCGCGGGCGATGGCCCGGCGGCGCTTGACGTCGATGGCGGCGTACGCGGAGGCGCCCACCGTCACCTCGCCGACCTGCACGGATCCCTTGTGCACGGAGACGCCTGGAACCGGCTGCTGGACGTCGCGGACCTCGATGACGGCACCGGTGTCGAGCTTGATGCGGCCCTGGTCGGCGAGCTGGCCGCCGCCCTCGGCGTAGAAGGGGGTGCGGTCGAGGACGACCTCGACCTCGTCGCCCTCGGAGGCGGCGGGCGCGGAGACGCCGTTGACCAGGAGGCCGACGATGGTGGACTCGCCCTGGGTGGTCGCGTAGCCGGTGAACTCGGTGGCGCCGGAGCCGTCGGCGATCTCCCGGTAGGCCGACATGTCGGCGTGGCCGGTCTTCTTGGCCTTGGCGTCGGCCTTGGCGCGGTCGCGCTGCTCCTGCATCAGGCGGCGGAAGCCGGGCTCGTCCACGGTCAGGCCCTGCTCGGCGGCCATCTCGAGGGTGAGGTCGATCGGGAAGCCCCAGGTGTCGTGGAGCAGGAACGCCTTGTCGCCGGCGAGGACCGTGCCGCCGGAGGCCTTGGTCTCGGTCACGGCGGTGTCGAGGATGTTGGTGCCGCCCTTGATGGCCTTCAGGAAGGCGGCCTCTTCGGCGAGGGCGACGGTCTCGATGCGCTTGCGGTCGGTGATCAGCTCGGGGTACTGCTGCCCCATCGTGTCGATCACGACGTCGATGAGGTCCTGCACGACCGGACCGGTGGCGCCCATGAGGCGCATGTTGCGGACGGCGCGGCGCATGATGCGGCGCAGCACGTAGCCGCGGCCCTCGTTGCCGGGGGTGACGCCGTCGCCGATGAGCATGACGGAGGTGCGCATGTGGTCGGCGACCACGCGCATCGAGACGTCAGTGCCCTTCGCGGCGCCGTACTGCACGCCGGTCAGCTCGGTGGCCTTGTCCATGACCACGCGCAGGGTGTCGGTCTCGTACATGTTCTGCACGCCCTGCAGGATCATCGCGAGGCGTTCGAGGCCGAGACCGGTGTCGATGTTCTTCGACGGCAGGTCGCCGAGGATCGGGAAGTCTTCCTTCCCGTCACCGGCGCCGCGCTCGTACTGCATGAAGACCAGGTTCCAGATCTCCACGTAGCGCTCGTCGTTGACGGCGGGGCCGCCCTCGACGCCGAACTCGGGGCCGCGGTCGTAGTTGATCTCGGAGCAGGGGCCGCAGGGGCCGGGGACGCCCATGGACCAGAAGTTGTCCTTCTTGCCCAGGCGCTGGATCCGCTCGGCGGGAACGCCGATCACGTCGCGCCAGATCGTCTCGGCCTCGTCGTCGTCGAGGTAGACCGTGATCCAGAGCTTCTCGGGCTCCAGGCCGTAGCCGCCGTCCGCCACGGAGCTGGTGAGCAGCTCCCAGGCGTACTTGATGGCGCCTTCCTTGAAGTAGTCCCCGAAGGAGAAGTTGCCGCACATCTGGAAGAACGTGCCGTGGCGGGTGGTCTTGCCGACCTCTTCGATGTCCGGCGTACGGACGCACTTCTGCACGCTGGTGGCGCGGGGGGCCGGGGGCTTGGTCTCACCGAGGAAGTACGGCTTGAACGGGACCATGCCCGCGTTGACCAGCAGCAGAGTCGGGTCGTCCGCGATGAGCGACGCCGAAGGGACAACGGTGTGACCGCGCTCCTCGAAGAAGCTCAGCCAGCGGCGGCGGATTTCAGCCGACTCCATCAGTGGTCCTCATTCCGGTTGTACGAAAAATTCGAACGGTGGGTGTTCTGGTCGTTCTGGTGGTGCTCGATGGCCCGCAGCCGCCGCGGCCCGGGGAGGGCGGTGACGTTGTCGGGCCTTTCGGGGTCCTGGTGCAACCCCAGTGCGTCGTTCAGCTCGCCCTCGCGCTGCGTCATTCCCGCCTTGACGTCGAGGGCGAATTCCTTGAGGCGGTGCCCGGCCTCCACGGCCTTGTCGGCGGCCTGGGCGGCGAGGCTCTCCGGGGTCAGCTTCTTGAGCTGGCGGTTGACCTTGGTGGTGGCCCACACGCCGGCGGCGGCGCCTGCGGTGAACCAGAAGGCTCGGCGGAACATCGGCGGTCTCAGCCCTTCTGCTTCCGGCGCCGGGCCGGCGGCACCGTACGGCCGACGATCACGGTTCGCCGGGTGGTCTTCTGCGGGGCGTCCTCGGTGCGGCCCAGCGCCTTGCGCACGCCGTAGCCGAAGGCCGCGACCTTGACCAGGGGTCCGCCGAAGGTGGTGGCCACGGTGGAGGACAGCGCGGAGGCGTTGGAGGCGACCTCCTGGACGTCGCTCGCGATGGCGTCGACCCGGTCGAGCTGGGTGCGCGCGGAGCGGACGGTCGTCGAGGCGTCCGCCAGCAGCGGGACGGCCTGCTCGGTGACGTCGGCCACGAGCTTGGTGGTCGCGCGGAGCACCTGCGCGAGCCGCGCCAGCACCACGGCGAGGAAGGACACCAGGATGGCCCAGAAGACGGCCACGAGGATGCCGGCCACCTCTCCACCGGACACGTTGCACCGCTCCCTGATCTGCTTGCCCACGGTTTCTCCGCGGGTCTGCCGCGGAGAAAAGTCTTCCTCCGACCCTATCGCGCCGGAGATCCGCCGCAGTACCGGAATTCCGGGTCCGGTGCGCGCTCCCGCGGACCCGCCTTGTACGCGGCGCGTCCGGAACAGTACTCTCCGTGTCCCATGCGACAGCGACCCACCCGACGTGCGCCGTCGGGCAATCTTCCCTCGGAGCTGAGTTCCTTCGTCGGGCGGGGTGCCGAACTCGCCGGGGTGGCGCGGCTCCTGGACTCCTCCCGGCTGGTCACGGTGACCGGGGTGGGCGGGGTGGGGAAGTCCCGGCTGGCGCTGGCCGCGGCCCGGGCGGCCGCCGGGGAGCCGCAGGAACGCTACTGCGACGGCGTCTGGCTGGCCGGGCTGTCCGGCGTGCGCGATCCCGCGCTGCTGGAGTTCACCCTGGCCGAGGCGCTCCACCTCACCGACCACACCGTCCGCCCGCCCCGTACGGTGCTGGCCGAGCACCTGGCCGGACGCCGGCTGCTGCTGGTCCTCGACGGGTACGAGCAGCTGGTCGAGGAGACGGCCGCCCTGCTGCACGGGCTGCTGCTCCGCTCCCCCGGCCTGTGCGTGCTCGCGGCCGGCCGGTGCCCGCTCGGCCTGGACGGGGAGTCGCTGTTCCCGCTGGCCCCGCCCGCCCCGGCCGAGGCCCTGGCGCTGCTGGCCGAACGGGCGGCGGCCGCCGACCCGGCCTTCGCGGTGACGGCGGCGAACCGGCCCGCCCTGACCGAGCTGTGCGCCCGGCTCGACGGGATCCCGCTGGCCCTGGAGCTGGCCGCGGCCCGGCTGCGGACGCTGTCCCCGGAGCAGGTGCTGGCGCGGCTGGAGGACCGGTTCGCGCTGCTGACCGGCGGTGCGCGCGGGGCTCTCCCCCGGCACCGGGAGCTGCGGACGGCGATCGGGTGGAGCCACGAGCTGTGCACCCCCGCGCAGCGGCTGCTGTGGGCCCGGCTGTCGGTGTTCGCGGGGCGGTTCGACCTGGACGCCGCCGAGTACGTGTGCGCGGGTCCCGACCTCCCGGCGGAGGGGGTGCTCGACCTGGTCGGGGAGCTGCTCACGCAGTCGGTGCTGGTCCGGGAGGAGACGCCGGCGGGGGTTCGCTACCGGATGCTGGAGACCGTACGGCTGTACGGGGCGGGGTGGCTGGAGTCGCTGGGCGACGCCGGGCGGCTGCGGCGGCGGCACCGGGACTGGTACGTGGGGCTGGCCACGTGGTGCGAGCTGGACTGGTTCGGTCCGCGCCAGCAGGAAGTGGCCGCACTGGTGGAGGCGGAGCTGGCGAACCTGCGGCTCGCCCTGGAGTGCTGCCTGGAGGAGCCCGGGGAGCAGCACCTGGGGCAGTACCTGGCGGGCACCCTGTGGTTCTACTGGGCGGGCTGCGGCCGGCTGACCGAGGGCCGGCACTGGCTGGCGCGCAGCCTGGAGCCCTGCCCCGAGCAGGCGGGGGAGGCCGAGGAGTACGAGGACTCGCGGCTGAAGGCGCTGTGGGTGCTGGGGTACGTGGCGGCGCTCCAGGGTGACGCGGTGGCCTCGACGGGGGCGCTGCACGAGTGCCGGGACGGCGCGGAGCGGACCGGGAACCGGGTGGCGGCCGCGTACGCGGTGCACCGGCTGGGGTGTCTGGCGCTGGTCTCGGACGAGATGGACCGGGCGGGCGAGCTGCTGGGCGAGGCGCTGGAGCGCTACCGGGAGACCGGGGAGCTGAACGGCAACGTGCTGATGTGCCAGGTGGAGCTGGGGATGGCGCTGGCGTTCCAGGGCGATCTGGCGGCCGCGGTCCCGCTGTGCGAGGAGGTCCTGGACATCTGCCTGGAGCGCGGGGAGCGCTGGACGAAGGCGTACGCCCTGTACGTCCTGGCGTACGCGGCCCTGGACGCGGGGGACCCGGCGCGGGCGCGGCGGCTGCTCACCGAGTGCGTGACGGTGAACCACACCTTCCGGGACCTGGTCGGGCTGGTGCTGGCGGTGGAGCTGCTGGCGCTGGTCACGGTCACCGAGGGCGCGGCGGCCGAGGCGGCGGTGCTCCAGGGGGCGGCGGAGCCGATGTGGGACGGGGTGGGGCTGCGGCTGTTCGGGTCGGGGTACTTCAACGCGCCCCGGCTGGCGTGCCAGGAGCGGGCCGGGGAAGTGCTGGGCCCGGAGCGGTACGCGGCGTACGCGGCGGAGGGACGGCAGCTGACGGTGGAGGCGCTGGTGCTGCGGGCGCAGTGGGTGCCCGGCCGGCGCCCGGCAACGCAAAGGCCCGCCGCCCCCCGGAGGGGACGGCGGGCCGATACCAGCCTGTGAGGGCTACGGCCGCTGGATCAGCGGGCGTAGTACTCGACGACGAGCTGCTCGTCGCAGATGACCGGGATTTCCTTGCGGTTCGGGTCGCGGTCGAGGCGGAAGGCCAGGGCCTTCAGGTTGACCTGCAGGTAGCGCGGGGTCTCGCCCTCACCGGCGTAGCCACCCTCGCGGGCAACCTGGAAGGGGTGCTTCTCGCGGCTGCGCTCGCGGACCGTGATGACGTCGTCGGGACGCACGCGGAACGACGGCTTGTCGACCTTGCCACCGTTGACCTCGATGTGGCCGTGGACGACCATCTGGCGGGCCTGGTAGATGGTGCGGGCGACGCCGGCACGCAGGACCAGGGCGTCCAGACGACGCTCGAGCTCGACGACCAGCGCCTCGCCCGTCTTGCCCTCGGCCTTCTTCGCGCGGTCGTACGCGCGGGCCATCTGGCGCTCGGAGATGTCGTACTGGGCGCGCAGACGCTGCTTCTCGAGCAGACGGACCTTGTAGTCCGAGTTCTGCTTGCGGCCACGGCCGTGCTCGCCCGGCGGGTAGGGGCGGGCCTCGAAGTACTTGACGGCCTTCGGCGTCAGGGCGATGCCGAGAGCGCGAGACTTCTTGACCTTGGGTCGCTTCTGGTTCACGGGGAACCTACCTCCATGTAAGTTAGGTGAGGCTTACCTTATCGAGGAGGACGTAATGTCTCGACCACATGGGATCCCCCTGCCCAGTGCGCGCCGCAGTTCGGATTCAGACGAAACAGAATCCGCTTGCGCCGACGATAAGCAAGGTCAGCCGCGTCCCAGGGAAGGCGTTCGGCAGCTCACCGGAGCCGAACGCGTACGAACCCTCGTAGAGTCCAACGCCTCAGTATCCCTCACGCTGCCGGGTGCCTTCGACCAGGTGCGGTCCTTCGACCAGGCGGAGTGGTGGACAGGGGTGCCGGCCGCGCGGACCGTCACCCCGGACGGGGACGTGATCCTCCTGGTGTCAGGGGAATCCGCGGCTGCCAGGGCTGCCGCTCACGCCCAGGACGACGACCTCCCCGCCGTGATCGAGATCACGGACGTGGCGCCGGTGTCCGTGCCCCATCGTATCCGAGCCCGCGCCCGCCTCGCCGGGTGGCTGACGCCGGTCCGCGGCGACGACCGCTCGGTCTGCGCGGCACTGCTCGCGGAGCGGCACCCGGTGGGCGAGCTTCTGGGGCTGACCGAGTCGCAGGACCCGCCGTACGCCGGCCGCCCCGCCTGGATGATGCTGCGCCTGGAGCTCGGCGAGATCGCGCTGGAGGACCTGTGGGGCGCCGGGCCGGTGGACCCGGACGACCTGGCGGCCGCCGAGCCCGACCCGCTCGCCGCACACGAGACGGAGCTCCTCCAGCACCTCGCCGCCGCCCACGCCGAGCGCGTCGCCGACCTGTGCGGGCTGCTGGGCTCCCGGGAGACGGCCGGGATGACGGCCGTCCCGCTGGCCCTGGACCGGCTCGGGCTGCGCGTGCGCTTCACCGGCGGGCCCGGGCGCGCCGCCTTCGACGCCCGCTTCGACTTCCCGGAGCCGGTCGCGGACGTCTGCGGCCTGCGCCGGGCCATGCGCGCCCTGTTCGCCGCCGCCGCGCGCTGAGGCCTCAACGGGGGCACGCCGCCAGCAGCTCCTGGAGGGCGAGCTTCTCGGGCGGCGTGACGGACAGCCGGTACTTGGCCTTGATGCCGGTGTAGCGGCGCCCGTACTCGCACCAGTAGGCCTGCCGCGGCGGCCGCCACTTGTCGGCGGTCCTGCTGCCCTTGTCCTGGTTGGTCCGCTTGTCCACGGCGAGCAGCACGTCGAGGTCGTTGGCGTACTCCAGCCTGCGCTGCGGCGTCCAGGCGTACGCGCCCGCCCGCCAGGCCGCGCCCAGCGCGACGACGTGGTCGGTCTGGATCTGCGAGGCCCGCCGGTAGGAGTACGGGAGCTCCTTGCCGGTGTAGGGGTCGTGCAGCACCCCGGAGACCACCACGCAGGGGTTGCGGTCCCCCTCGCGCAGCTCGGAGAGGTCCCTGCGCAGCACGTCGTCCCGGGTGTCGCAGCCGTTGCGCCCGCCGACCGCGTCGGTCTCGTCGGACCAGTACCGGCCGAATTCCTCGCGCTCGTAGGTCTGCCAGTTCTTGCCCCACTCGACGCTCAGCCCGGCCAGCTGTACCTCGGCGGTGGTCTTGTCCGGGGGGAACCCCGCCCCTGCGAGCGGTACGGGACGGTACGCGACGCCCGCGCTCTGGCACCCGGCGGCGAGCAGCGCGGCGGCGACGAGCAGGGCACGGCGGTGCATGCCCGGAGCCTAGGCCCCCCGCACCCTCCGGGCCACCGCTGCGCGGGCTGTCCCCTACCCGCCCTTCACCCGTTCTCGCCCTCAATCGCCGGGCGCGGCTCAAGACACGGCGCTACCGCGCCCGCGCCTCAAACGCCGGCGCGGCCATTCATAGCCCCGCCGGGTCAGGGGCCCCCGCGGAGCCGCTCGCGGACCTTGTCCACCACGTCCGCGTACCGCGCCTCCGCCCCGTACCGCGTCGGCTCGTAGTACCGCTTCCCGTGGATCTCGTCCGGCGCGTACTGCTGCGCGGCGATCGCGCCCGGCACGTCGTGCGGGTAGACGTACCCCACCGCGTGCCCCAGCTTGGCCGCGCCCTTGTAGTGCCCGTCCCGCAGGTGCGCCGGCACGGTCCCGGCCAGCCCCGCCCGCACGTCGGCCAGCGCCGCGCCGATCGCGGTCGTGGCGGTGTTCGACTTCGGGGCCAGCGCCAGCGCGATCGTCGCGTGCGAGAGGGTCAGCGCGGCCTCCGGGAAGCCGATCATCGCCACCGCCTGGGCGGCCGCCACGGCCAGCGGCAGTGCCGTCGGGTCCGCCAGGCCGATGTCCTCGCTCGCGGAGATCATCAGGCGCCGCGCGATGAACCGGGGGTCCTCCCCCGCCTCGATCATCCGGGCCAGGTAGTGCAGCGCGGCGTCCACGTCCGAGCCCCTGATCGACTTGATCAGGGCGCTGGCCACGTCGTAGTGCTGGTCGCCGTCCTTGTCGTAGCGGACGGCCGCCCGGTCGACGGCCTCCTCCAGCGTCTGGAGGGTGATCTCCTCCTCGCCCTTGGCGATGGCCGAGCCGGCCCCCGCCTCCAGTGCGGTGAGCGCCCGCCGGGCGTCTCCGCCGGCGATGCGCAGCAGGTGCGCCTCGGCGTCGGCGGGCAGGGACACGGCCCCGCCCAGGCCCCGCTCCTCCGCCAGCGCGCGCCGCATCAGGGCGGTCAGGTCCTCGTCGGTCAGCGGCTCCAGGGTCAGGAGCAGGGAGCGCGAAAGCAGCGGGGAGATGATCGAGAAGTACGGGTTCTCCGTGGTCGCCGCGATCAGGGTGACCCAGCGGTTCTCCACGGCGGGCAGCAGGGAGTCCTGCTGCGCCTTGCTGAAGCGGTGGATCTCGTCGAGGAAGAGGACGGTCTCCTTGCCGTAGCCGCCGGCGGCGCGCTTGGCGCCCTCGATGACGGCCCGGACCTCCTTGACGCCCGCGGTGATCGCGGACAGTTCGACGAACCGCTTCCGGGTGGCCTGGCTGACCACGTACGCGAGGGTGGTCTTGCCGATGCCGGGCGGGCCCCAGAGGATCACCGACGAGGCTCCGGCCGGTCCTCCGGCGCCCTCCCCGACCAGCCGGCGCAGCGGGGAGCCGGGCTTCAGCAGGTGCTGCTGGCCAACGACCTCGTCCAGGTTGCGCGGGCGCATGCGGACGGCGAGCGGGGAGCTCGCGGGGTCCTTCTCCAGGCGGTCCTCGGCTGCGGCGGTGAAGAGATCTGGTTCCACACCGGAAGCCTATGCGAGGCCACCGACAGCCCGGCGGGACTCAGGAGGTCCAGAAGTCCCACCAGCGGGTCAGGATCAGCATGCCGATGATCCCGATGTGCAGTACGGGCAGCACCCAGGTGAACTCGTCCAGGAAGCCGCGCAGCCAGCCGGGGGCGGGCAGCAGGCCCTGGCGCACGTTGTGCGAGGTGACGTACCAGAACATCAGGATGGTGGCGACCCAGGCCAGGCAGCACCACAGGCAGAGCGAGTTGATGTTGTACAGGGACTGGTACATCAGCCAGGCGCAGAACCCGACGCCGAAGAGGGTGCCGGCGTTCAGGGTCAGCCAGTACCAGCGGCCGAACCGGGCCCCGGCCAGCAGGCTCATGCCGACGCAGATCACGATGCCGTAGGCGACGAGGCCGAGCATCGGGTTGGGGAAGCCGAAGACGGCCGCCTGCTCGCTCTTCATGATGTTGCCGCAGGAGACGACCGGGTTCAGGGAGCAGCCCGGGACGAAGTTCGGGTCCTCCAGCAGCTTGAACTTGTCGATGGTGATCACCCAGGCGGCCAGCAGGCCCGCCGCTCCGGTGATGACCAGCAGCAGGGCCAGCGCCCGGCTCCCGCCGAAGGTCCGCGGAGCGGTGTCCGCGCCTGCGCCTGTTGTCGTCATCCCGATCCCGCCCGCTCCGCTTCCGCAAGGTCATCAAGCAGGGGCCATTGTGCCGTACGGCGCTGTGCGCCATCCGTTCGCGGGAGATAAGGACGGCGCGAAAGACACCCCGGGCGGGACCCCGCAGAACGCCGGGGGCGGGGCGGGGAGGACTCCCCCGCCCCGCCCCCGGCGGACGGCTCGGCGTCAGGCCAGACGGGCCCGCACCTCGGCGACCACGTCGGCGACGGCCAGGGCGGCCTGCTCGCCGGACTCCATGTCCTTGAGCTGGACGACGCCCTCGGCGAGGTCGCGGTCGCCCGCGACGACGGCGAGGCGCGCACCGCTGCGGTTGGCGTCCTTCATGGCGCCCTTGAGGCCCTTTCCACCGTAGGACATGTCGGCCGCGATCCCGGCCCGGCGCAGCTCGGTCACCAGTCCGAAGACGGCGGGCTTGGCCTCGCCCAGCGCGATCGCGAACACCGACGTCGCGGCGGGGATGTCCAGCTCGACGCCCTCCGCTTCGAGGGCGAGGACGGTGCGGTCCACGCCGAGCGCCCAGCCGACGGACGGCAGCGCCGGGCCGCCGATCATCTCGGACAGGCCGTCGTAGCGGCCGCCGCCGCCGACCGCGGACTGCGAGCCCAGGCCGTCGTGGACGAACTCGAAGGTGGTGCGGGTGTAGTAGTCGAGGCCGCGCACGAGCTTCTCGTCGTCCTCGAAGGCGACCCCGGCGGCCGTGACCAGGGCCCGGACCTCCTCGTGGTACGCCTTGCACGCGTCGCACAGGTAGTCGCGCAGCACCGGGGCGCCCACGAGCTGCTTCTGCACCTCGGGCCGCTTGTCGTCGAGGACGCGCAGCGGGTTGATCTCGGCCCGGCGGACGGTCTCCTCGTCGAGGTCGAGGCCGCGCAGGAAGCCCTGGAGCGCCTCCCGGTACACCGGGCGGCACTCCTTGTCGCCGAGCGAGTTCAGCAGGATGCGGAAGTTGCGCAGGCCCAGCGAGCGGTACGCCTGGTCCGCGAGGATGATCAGCTCGGCGTCCAGGGCCGGGTCCTCGGCGCCGATGGCCTCGGCTCCGACCTGCGAGAAGTGGCGGTACCGGCCCGCCTGCGCCCGCTCGTAGCGGTAGTAGGAGCCGGAGTACCAGAGCTTGACGGGCAGGCCGCCGAGCTTGTGCAGGTTGCCCTGCAGCGCCGCGCGCAGTACGGAGGCGGTGCCCTCCGGGCGCAGGGCCAGCTCGTCGCCGCCCTTGGTCGTGAGGGTGTACATCTCCTTGGAGACGATGTCGGTGGACTCGCCGACCCCGCGGGAGAACAGCTTCACGTCCTCGAAGCCGGGGGTCTCGACGTACCCGTAGCCCGAGTTCTTCAGGGGTGCGGCGATCGCCTCGCGCACCGCCAGGAAGGTGGCGGACCGGGGCGGAAGCAGGTCGTAGGTGCCCTTGGGGGCCTTGAAGGTGCTCACGAAACTCGTCACATTCCTCGTCGTGGGGCGGCGGTGCCGTCCCCCAGGCCCGCGGCGACTTCCCGGAGGTACGGGTTGGTCGCGCGCTCGCGGCCGATGGTGGTCTGGGGACCGTGGCCGGACAGCACCACGGTCGAGTCGTCCAGCGGCAGGCACACGCGGGCCAGCGACTGGAGCATGTCGGCGTGGGAGCCGCCGGGCAGGTCGGTGCGTCCGATGGAGCCGGCGAACAGCAGGTCGCCCGAGAAGAAGACGGGCGGTACGTCCGCCCGCTCGGGCATCCGGAAGGTCACCGACCCCTTGGTATGCCCGGGCGCGTGCGCCACCGAGAACTCCATCCCGGCCAGTTCCAGGGCGGCGCCGTCGGTCAGCTCGCGGACGTCGTCCGGCTCGCCGACGGTCAGCTCCCCCATGAGCGGCATGCCGATGGAGCGGCCGAGCGCCTTCTCCGGGTCGCTCATCATGTAGCGGTCCTCGGGGTGGATCCAGGCCGGTACGTCGTGTGCTCCGCACACCGGGACCACCGAGGCCACATGATCGATGTGGCCGTGGGTGAGGACGACGGCGACGGGCTTGAGCCGGTGCTTCTTCAACGTCTCCTCGACGCCCTGGGCCGCCTGGTGGCCCGGGTCGATGATGACGCACTCCTCACCGGCGGCGGGGGCGACCAGGTAGCAGTTGGTGCCCCAGGCCCCGGCGGGGAATCCGGCAATCAGCACGTTCGTCCTCAATCGTCGTCCGGCGGGAGGCAGCGGATCGGAATCTGCTGCTCAGAGCCTACCGGCGCCCCTCATTACACAGCGAACCCATATACGGTACGGCCTAACCCAGCCCGGACAGCGGTACCAGAGACGTACAAGGAGACGACCCGGTGGTCACGAGCGATCAGCGTCGGCGACAGCTCGCCAGGGAGAAGTACGAGCGCCAGCAGAAGCGCCGCGCGGAGGCCCGGCGCAAATCGCGGCAGCGCCTGGCGGTCATCGGTGCGGCCTCGGCCGTGGTGATCGCCACGCTGGTCGGCCTCGTGGTGGGCGGCGTGTTCGACGGGAAGGACACCGAGGACTCGGCGGCCGACCCCTCGGCGTCGCCGTCGGCGCCGACGCCGAAGAAGTCCCCGTCCCCCGCCATGGCGATCGACGACAAGGCGAAGTACACCTTCGACCTGAAGACCAGCGCGGGCGACGTGAAGTTCGAGATGGACGCCGCGAAGACCCCCCAGACGGTCAACTCGTTCAAGTCGCTCGCCGACAAGGGCTTCTTCGACAAGACCAAGTGCCACCGCCTGGTGACCGGCGGGATCTTCGTCCTCCAGTGCGGCGACCCGGAGGGCACCGGCACGGGCGGCCCCGGCTACAACATCCCGGACGAGAACCTGGACTCCCTGGGCAAGCCGAACGGGCAGGGGCAGGTGGTCTACCCGGCCGGCACGGTCGCGATGGCCAATACCGGCCGTCCCGGCACCGGCGGCAGCCAGTTCTTCCTCGTCTACAAGGACAGCCCGCTCGCCCCGTCCTACACCCCCTTCGGGAAGATCGACGCGGCCGGTCTGAAGGTGCTGGAGGAGGTGGCCAAGGCCGGGACCGCCGACGGAGCCCAGGACGGGGCCCCCAAGACCCCGGTGACCATCGAGAAGGGCACCGTCACCAAGAACTGACGGGGCACCGCGGCCCCGGGCCCGGCCGGCCCGCCGCCCGTACGTCGATATTCCGTCGTGCGGGATGCGGACAGCCGGCCCGGCGGTCGCCTATGTTGGCGTTGTGCAGGGCGGGCGCTGCCCGCCCCAGGAAACTGTGGACGATGCCCGGGGTCCACCCCGGCGGGCATCAGGTGGAGGAGGCGCTGTGAGCAGCGACCCGTGGGGCCGAGTCGACGAGACCGGCACCGTGTACGTGCGTACTTCCGAGGGCGAGCAGGTCGTCGGCTCGTGGCAGGCGGGCACCCCCGAGGAGGCCCTGGCCTACTTCGAGCGCAAGTACGAGGGCTTGGTGGTCGAGATCGGCCTCCTCGAACGGCGGGTTCGGACCACCGATCTGTCCGCCAAGGACGCCCAGACGGCGATCGAGCACCTGCGTACCCAGGTGGACGAGCACCACGCCGTGGGCGACCTGGAGGCGCTGCGCGTCCGGCTCGACAAGCTGGTGGCGTCGGTGGACTCGCGGCGCGAGGAGCGCAAGGTCCAGAAGGCCAAGCAGGCCGACGAGGCCCGTACGGCCAAGGACGCCCTGGTCACCGAGGCCGAGCAGCTGGCGCAGAGCGACCAGTGGCGCAGCGCCGGTGAGCGGCTGCGCGCGCTGGTGGACATCTGGAAGGGTCTGCCCCGGCTCGACCGCAAGTCGGACGACGAGCTGTGGCACCGCTTCTCGCACGCCCGCTCTGCCTTCTCCAAGCGCCGCAAGGCCCACTTCGCCGCGCTGGACGCGCAGCGCGAGGACGCCCGCAAGGCCAAGGAGAAGCTGGTCGCGGAGGCCGAGTCGCTGTCGAAGTCGACGGACTGGGGTCCGACGGCCGCCCGCTACCGCGAGCTGATGGACAGCTGGAAGGCGGCCGGCCGGGCGCAGCGCGAGTCCGAGGACGACCTGTGGAACCGTTTCCGCGGTGCCCAGGACGTGTTCTTCGCGGCGCGCGGCGAGGTCTTCGCGGAGCGCGACGCCGAGCAGGTCGAGAACCTGAAGCTGAAGGAGGAGCTGGCCGTCGAGGCGGAGAAGCTCGTCCCGGTGACGGACCTGAAGGCGGCGCGGGCCGCGTTCCGCTCCATCAACGAGCGCTGGGAGGGCATCGGCCACGTGCCGCGCGACGCCCGTCCCAAGGTCGAGGGCCGGATGCACGCCGTGGAGCGGGCCATCCAGGAGGCCGAGGAGGGCGAGTGGCGCCGTACGAACCCGGAGGCGCGGGCCCGTGCGGCCGGTCTGACGGGGCAGCTGCAGGCGGCCGTCGACAAGCTGCGCGGCCAGATCGACGCGGCGCGCGCGGCCGGCAACAACACGAAGGCCGACAAGCTGGCGCGTGAGCTGGAGGGCCGGCAGGCCCTGCTGGACCAGGCGCTCAAGGGCCTGGAGGAGTTCGGCGGCTGACGCCGCCGCGGCCTTCCGCGAGGAGGGCGGCGATCGATGGGCACCGCCGGTTCCGTCCGGTGGTGCCCGTCCTTTTTGTGAGTCCTGTTCGTTACGCGGCTCGGGCCCAGGGTGCGCACGGGCAGCACCTGTCACCTGTGTACCGTTGTACGGTGCCGCCCCGGCGGCCTTCTGCCGGGCAACGACCAGGATCGAATGTGACGCACACCCAGATACGCGCTGATGTCCCCGACCCGCTCCTCGTTGCCCGGCCGGTCACCAGCAAGAAGGACTCGGCGCCCCTGGGCGCCGGGCGGCGCGTACTCGCCAGTCTGAAGCGTGCCCGCAAGGCGCTGCTGGTCCACGTCGCGCTGCGCGCCACCGGGCTCCTCGTGATGGCGCTCTGGGCCGACCGCAAGGGCGTGAAGCCGCTGGAGATCCTGGGCGGGCGCTGGGACGCCGTCTACTACCTGCACATCGCCGAGAACGGCCTGACGGCTCCGCTGGCGACCCCCTCGCCCTGCGCCTTCGCGGGACCGAGCTGCCAGATGGCGTTCTTCCCGGTCTATCCGACGCTGGTGCGGTGGATCTCGTACGCCACGCACCTGCCCGTGAGCGGGGTGGCGCTGGGGCTGGCGCTGTTCGCCTCGCTGGTCGCCGCGTGGGGCATCTTCGCCGTCACCGACAAGATCTACGGGCGCCGGGTGGCGCTGTTCACCTGCGCCCTGTTCGCGATCGTGCCGGCGGCCCTGGTCCAGTCGATGGCGTACACCGAGCCGCTGTTCCTCGCCCTTTCGGTGTGGGCGATGTACGCGGTGATGACGAAGTCCTGGCTGACGGCCGGCGTGCTGGCCTTCTTCGCCGGGGCGACCCGCCCCTCCGGTTCGGCGATCGTCGCGGCCGTGGTGCTGGCGGGCGTCTGGGAGTACGTGCAGTGGCGCCGCAAGCGGCGTGCGCAGCGTCCGGCCGTGGGCCGGATCGTGGCGGCCTCGCTGATCGCCCCGCTGGGCTGGTTCGGGTACGTGGGCTACGTCGGCTGGCACTTCGGCCGCTGGGACGGCTACTTCGAGCTCCAGCGCCGGTGGGGATCGGTCTACGACGGCGGCTTCGACACCCTCAACGAGCTGAAGAAGACCTTCACCGAGGTGCACACCACCCTCAACCACGTGGTGGTCTCGCTGACGGTGGTCACGGCCGTGGTGCTGTTCGTCCTGATGACGCGCAGGCGCCGGCCCCCCATGGTCGTCTGGGTCTTCGCGGCCATGATCATGCTGATGGCGCTGGGCGGAGCGGGCTTCTACTTCTCGAAGATGCGCTTCATCATGCCGGCGTTCCCGCTGCTGTTCCCCTTCGCGCTGGCCCTCGCCCGGGCCCGCAGGAGCACCGTGGTGTGGATCCTCGGTTCGGCCACGGCCGTCTCCGCGCTCTTCGGCGGCAACCTCAACTTCGTCTGGTGGGGCTGCCCCTGACCGGGCCGGTCCCCGACGCGGCTGTGGGCGCCACCCCCTCGGGGGTGGCGCCCACAGCCGTCTGCGGTGCCGGGCCCGGCCTGCGGCCTACGGCCTGCGGCCTACGGCCGGCGGGCGGAGGTGACGCGGTAGACGTCGTAGACGCCCTCGACGCCCCGTACGGCCTTCAGGACGTGGCCCAGGTGCTTGGGGTCGCCCATCTCGAAGGTGAACCGGGAGGTGGCCACCCGGTCCCGGGAGGTCTGCACGGCCGCCGAGAGGATGTTCACGTGCTGGTCCGACAGGACCCGGGTGACGTCCGACAGCAGCCGGGACCGGTCCAGCGCCTCGACCTGGATGGCGACCAGGAAGACGGAGGACTGGGTCGGCGCCCACTCCACCTCCAGCATCCGCTCGGGCTGCTGGGAGAGGGAGTCGACGTTGACGCAGTCGGCGCGGTGAACCGATACGCCACTGCCGCGCGTGACGAACCCGATGATCGGGTCGCCCGGCACCGGGGTGCAGCAGCGGGCCAGCTTCACCCACACGTCCTCGACGCCCTTGACGACCACGCCCGGGTCGGCGTTGCCGCGCCGCTTGGTGCGGGCGCGGGACGGCGGGACGCTCTCCTCGATGTCCTCGTTGGCGGCCTCCTCGCCGCCGAGGGCCTGCACCAGCTTCTGCACGACGCCCTGCGCGGCCACGTGGCCCTCGCCGATCGCCGCGTACAGGGAGGAGATGTCGGGGTAGCGCATCTCGTGCGCCAGGGTGACGAGGGAGTCGCCCGTCAGGATGCGCTGGATCGGCAGGTTCTGCTTGCGCATGGCCCGCGCGATGGCGTCCTTGCCGTGCTCGATGGCCTCGTCGCGGCGCTCCTTGGAGAACCAGGCGCGGATCTTGTTGCGGGCCCGCGGGGACTTGACGAAGCCGAGCCAGTCGCGGGACGGGCCCGCGCCCTCGGCCTTGGAGGTGAACACCTCGACCAGGTCGCCGTTGTCCAGGGTCGATTCGAGCGGCACGAGCCGCCCGTTGACCCGCGCCCCTATGGTGCGGTGGCCGACTTCGGTGTGGACCGCGTACGCGAAGTCCACGGAGGTCGCGCCGGCGGGCAGCGCGATGACGTCGCCCTTGGGGGTGAAGACGAACACCTCGTTGCGGGAGAGGTCGAAGCGCAGCGAGTCGAGGAACTCGCCCGGGTCCTCGGTCTCCTTCTGCCAGTCGAGCAGCTGGCGCAGCCACGCCATGTCGTTGACGGTGTCCTGGCCGGCGCTGCCCTTGGCGGCCTGCGGGACGTCGGTGCGGACCTTGGAGGCGCCGGCGACGGTCTGCTGCTTGTACTTCCAGTGCGCGGCGATGCCGTACTCGGCGCGGCGGTGCATGTCGAAGGTGCGGATCTGGAGTTCGACCGGCTTGCCGCTGGGCCCGATGACCGTCGTGTGGAGCGACTGGTACATGTTGAACTTGGGCATCGCGATGTAGTCCTTGAACCGGCCGGGGACCGGGTTCCAGCGCGCGTGCACCGTGCCGAGGGCGGCGTAGCAGTCCCGGACGGTGTCCACGAGGACGCGGATGCCCACCAGGTCGTAGATCTCCGCGAAGTCACGGCCGCGGACGATCATCTTCTGGTAGACGCTGTAGTAGTGCTTGGGTCTGCCGGTGACGGTGGCCTTGATCCGGGCGGCGCGCAGGTCGACCATCACCTCGTCGGTGACGACGGCGAGGTACTCGTCGCGCTTGGGCGCCCGCTCGGCGACGAGCCGCACGATCTCGTCGTACATCTTGGGGTAGAGGATCGCGAAGGCGAGGTCCTCCAGCTCCCACTTGATCGTGTTCATGCCGAGGCGGTGAGCCAGCGGCGCGTAGATCTCAAGGGTCTCGCGGGCCTTCTTCTCCTGCTTCTCCCGCTTGAGGTAGCGCATGGTGCGCATGTTGTGCAGGCGGTCGGCGAGCTTGATCACCAGGACGCGCGGGTCCTTGGCCATGGCGACGACCATCTTGCGGACGGTCTCTGCCTGCGCCGCCTCGCCGAACTTGACCCGGTCGAGCTTGGTGACGCCGTCGACGAGGAGGGCGACCGCGTCGCCGAAGTCGCGGCGCAGCTGCTCCAGGCCGTACTCGGTGTCCTCGACGGTGTCGTGCAGCAGGCCGGCCATCAGGGTGGCGGGGTCCATGCCCAGCTCGGCGAGGATGGTGGTCACCGCGAGCGGGTGGGTGATGTACGGGTCGCCGCTCTTGCGCTTCTGGCCGCGGTGCCAGCGTTCGGCGACCTGGTAGGCCTGCTCGATCTGCCGCAGCGTCGCCGTCTCGATCTTCGGGTCGTTGCTGCGGACTATGCGGAGCAGGGGTTCCAGGACCGGGTTGTACGGGTTGGAACGCTGCACGCCGAGGCGCGCCAGCCTGGCGCGCACCCGGTTGGAGGACCCGGCCGGCCTGGCCGGCACGGGCTTGACCGGCGGGGCCGGCGGGGGCGTGGCAGCGGCCGCCGCGGCCGGGTCGGCCTTCGGGTCGGGCTGTGCGGCGGAGAGTGGCTGGACCTCGTCTGGCAAGAGCGCTCCTCTGGGGGTCCCCCCGGACGGAGTCTGGGGGAATGTCCGGGGCCCCGGTCAGGTCCGGATAACCCATGGTAGCGAGGGTTCCGCCGCCCCGTTCTCCGCGGTCGCTCCCCGGGACACGACCCGAGGCCCGCTCAGGCCCGCCTGTATTCCGTCCCACCTGTATTCAGCCCCGCCGGGGATCCAGCCACCCCGGCCCCGCCAGGGATCCAGCCACCCCGGCCCCGCCGGCGTTTGAGCCACCCCAGCCCCGCCGGCGTTTGAGGCGCGGGGGTCCGGGGGCAGAGCCCCCGGCAGCGGCGCCGCACACGAAAACGGCGGGCACCCGGGACATCCCAGGCACCCGCCGCATCGGCATCGTCAGACGTCAGACGTCAGACCACGATCAGCGCGTCCAGCGGCGCACCCGCGAGCGCCGGGGCCAGCTTCTCCCGACCGGGGAGGAACGACAGCTCCATCAGAACGGCCACCCCGGCCACCTCGGCACCGGCCCGCCGGATCAGCTCCAGCGACGCCTCGGCGGTACCGCCGGTCGCGAGGACGTCGTCGATGACCATGACCTTGTCACCGGCCGACAGGTCCTCCGCGTGGACCTCGATCTCGGCGGTCCCGTACTCCAGCTCGTACGACTGCGCGAGCGTGGCGCCCGGCAGCTTGCCGGCCTTGCGCACGGGGATGAAGCCGATGCCCGCCTGGACGGCGACCGGGGCGGCGAGGATGAACCCGCGCGCCTCCAGGCCGACGATCTTGGTGGCGCCGTACCGGACGGCCAGCTCCACCAGCGCCTCCGTCAGCGCCGCGAAGGCCTTCGGGTCGGCGAGCAGCGGGGTGATGTCCTTGAACACCACGCCGGGCTTCGGGTAGTCCGGGACGTCCTTGATCCGGCCGAGCAGCAGCTCGCGGAGTTCGGGCGTGGAGGAGGGCGCGGTCACCGGCGCCGCCTCCCCTGGCCGCCCTGGGCCACGACCTGCGGGGCGTCGTCCGCGGCGGCGCCCTCGGGGTCCTCGCCCTTGGCGGCCGCGGCGGCGCGCTTGGCGAGCACCCGCTTGGTCAGCGCCTTCATCGCCGGCTCGCGCTCCTTCAGGTCGACGACCAGCGGGGTCGCGATGAAGATCGAGGAGTACGCACCGGCCGCGAGGCCGACGAACAGCGACAGCGAGATGTCGTTGAGCATGCCGGCGCCCAGGAAGCCGCCGCCGATGAAGAGCAGGCCGGCGACCGGGAGCAGGGCGACGACGGTGGTGTTGATCGAGCGGACCAGCGTGCCGTTGATGCTGCGGTTGGCGATCTCGCTGAAGGTGTAGCGGGTCTGCTTGGTGATGTCCTTCGAGCCCTCCTTCAGACCGTCGAAGACGACGACGGTGTCGTAGAGGGAGTAGCCGAGGATGGTCAGCAGACCGATCACGGTGCCCGGGGTGACCTCGAAGCCGACCAGCGCGTACACGCCGACGGTGATGGTGAGGTCGTGGATCAGCGCGATCAGCGCGGCGACGGCCATCCGCCACTCGAAGGCGATGGCGAGGTAGATCACCACGAGGACCATGAAGACGCCGAGGCCCGTCCAGGCCTTGTTGGCGATCTGCTCGCCCCAGCTCGGGCCGACCAGGTCGGCGTTGATCTGGTTCGCGTCGACCTTGAGGTCGGTGCCGAGCTGCTTCTTCACGGAGGCGGCGGAGTCGGTGTCCAGACCGGAGATCTGGATGCGCAGGCCGCCGGTGCCGAGCTCCTGGACGATCGCGTCGTGCCCCGAGGCCTTCTCCGCGCTCTCGGTCGCGTGGGCGACGGAGACGGCCGTCTTCGGGGTGGTGAAGACGGCGCCGCCCTTGAACTCGATGCCCATGTTGAGGCCCTGGACGGCCAGGGCCACGATCGCCGTGATGGTGATCAGGATGGAAACGCCGTACCAGAGAAAGCGCTTGCCGACGAAGTCGTAGCCGACCTCACCGCGGTACAGCTTGGCGCCGAGATCTCCCAGCTTCGACATCTCTCACGCCTCCTTTGCGTCGACGGGGGCGGGAACGGGCGCGCTCCGGCGGGACCGGCGCAGCGGCGGCTTGGCGCCGAGCCGCTTCGGGTCCAGCCCGGACCACGGGTGTCCGCTGGAGAAGAACTTCGTACGGGCCAGCAGGGTCATGACCGGCTTGGTGAACAGGAACACCACGACCACGTCGAGGAGGGTGGTCAGACCCAGCGTGAAGGCGAAGCCCTGGACCTTGCCGACGGTGACGATGAAGAGCACCGCGGCGGCGAGGAACGACACGAAGTCGGAGACCAGGATGGTGCGGCGGGCGCGCGGCCACGCGCGCTCGACGGCCGGACGCAGGGTGCGGCCCTCGCGGATCTCGTCGCGGATGCGCTCGAAGTACACGATGAACGAGTCGGCCGTGATGCCGATCGCGACGATGGCGCCGCAGACGGCGGGCAGGTTCAGGGCGAAGCCGATGCCCTTGCCCAGCAGGGCCATGATCGTGTACGTGAGGATCGCGGAGACCAGGAGGCTGATGATGGCGATGAATGCCAGGCCCCGGTAGTACACCAGCAGGTAGATCACGACGAGCGCGAGGCCGATGGCGCCGGCGATGAGGCCCGCCTTCAGCTGCTCGCCGCCGAGCGCGGCGGTGACGGTGGTGACGCTGTCCTCCTGGAAGGACAGCGGCAGGGCGCCGTACGAGAGCATGTTGCCCAGGTCCTGCGCGGACTGCTGGGTGAAGCCGCCGGAGATCTCGGCGTTGCCGCCGGTCAGCGCCTGGCTGACGGACGGGTCGGAGATGACCTCGCCGTCGAGCACGATCGCGAACTGGTTCTGCGGGGACTGCTTGGTGGCCAGCTCACCGGTGATCTTGGCGAACTTGTCGGCGCCCTTGTCGGTGAACTGCATGGTGACGATCCACTGACCGCGCTGCTGGTCGATGACGCCCTGGGCGTCCTTCACGTCCTGGCCGTCGACCTGGGCCGGACCGAGGACCCACTTGCCCCAGGCGTTGCCGCGCTGGCCACAGGCGATCATCGGGTCGGTGGGCTTCACGCCCTTGCCGGCCGCGGCGCGCTGGTCCTCCTTGGTGCAGTCCAGCGCGGCGAACTTCGCCTGCAGGTCCGCGACGGCCGGGTCGGCCGAGGGGGTCGGAGCGGGGGCCGGGGCGGAAGGCGTGGCCTTGTTGTCGTCTGCCTTCTTCGACTCGCTCGCCGAGGGCGAGGGAGTGGGGGTGCCCGGGGCCTTGAGGGCCTCGCTGAGCACACGGCCCTGGGAAGTGGCGCTGGACGACGGGGTGGCCTGGCCGGAGGGCTTGGAGCCCTCGGCCTTCGGGGCGCCGGAGCCGCTCGCGGAGGGGCTCGGGGACGTACCCGGGGACGTGCTCGGCTTCGGCTCCGGAGCGGCGGGAGCGCCGTCGGCGAAGGCCAGCACGGGGCGGAAGTACAGCTGGGCGGTGGTACCGACCTGCTGGCGGGCCTGCTGCTCGTTCACCCCCTTGGGGATGTTCACGATGATGTGGTCGCGGCCCTGCGTCTGGACCTCGGCCTCCGAGACGCCGAGACCGTTGACGCGGCGCTCGATGATGCCGACCGCCGTGTTCATGTTGGTCTCGTTGACGGCGTCCGGCTTGCCGGGCTCGCTCTTCGCCTTGAGCGTGATGCTCGTACCACCGGCGAGGTCGATGCCCAGACGGGGCGTCGTCTGCTTCGTGAGGAACATCCCCGCGGTGAGCGCCACCATCGCGATCAGGATGAAGGCCAGGGCGCGCCCCGGCCTCCCCTGAGCCCCCGTGGGCCGCCGGCCCTTCTTCGGTGCTGCCACCTTGTCGTTTCTCCCTGTCCAACCGTCCCGCGCCGGGTCAGCGCGCGGACGGCCACGAAATGTGTGGTGGGGACCCCTGCCCCCCGCAGAAGTTCACTGCGGGAACCGCGGCGGATGCCGGTCGGACACCACCGCGGCCCCTGCCGGCCGCTACTTGGCGCCGGGCTCGCCGTCGGTCTTGCCGTCCTTCGGCTCGTCGTCGCCCTTGGGCTCGTCCTTCTTGCCCAGGTCGAGCTTGGGGGCGTCGCCCTCGGTCAGCGAGGAGGCGTCGTCGGGGACGACCGGGGCGTCCTCCTCCGCGGTCTCGGAGAAGCCGTGGACGATCCGGTTGTACTCGGCGTCCTCCAGCACGGCACCGATGGCGTTCTTCGCGTAGACCGCGTGGACACCGGGGGCCACCTCGAGGGTGACGGTGTCCTCGCCGATCTCCTTGACCGTGGCGTACATGCCGCCGATGGTGCGCACGCCGGTGCCGGTGGTCATCTGGTCGCGCATCTGAGAGGCCTGGGCCTGCTTCTTCTTGGCGGACCGGGTCATCAGGAACATCGCCCCGATGAGCACGATGAACGGGAGCAAGAAGCTGATGTTGTTCACGGGACGAGGATCCTTCGCACGGCCGCGCCAGGGAGCGGCCATTTCTACGGGGGTGGGCACGCCGACCCGAAGGGTCGGCATCGGCGGAGTCTAGGCGAGTCCGCACCGATGGAACAACGCCCAGCATGGCACCGCAGTTCCTGACCGGTCGAACCTCCGCGCCGTCAGGCCCCGAACAGGCCCTGTTGTCCGCTTGGTCCGCCGCCGGCCTGCTGCGGCGGGAGGAGCCCCAGGTGGGCCCATGCGGCGGGGGTCGCGATCCGGCCGCGCGGGGTGCGCGCGAGCAGCCCTTCCCGGACGAGGAACGGCTCGGCGACCTCCTCGACCGTCTCCCGCTCCTCCCCCACGGCGACGGCGAGGGTGGACAGCCCGACGGGACCCCCGCCGAACAGCTTGAGCAGCGCCTCCAGCACGGCCCGGTCCAGCCGGTCGAGCCCGCGCGCGTCCACCTCGTACACCTGGAGGGCGGTGGCGGCCACCTCACGGGTGATCACCCCGTCGGCCTTCACCTGCGCGTAGTCCCGGACACGGCGCAGCAGCCGGTTGGCGATGCGCGGGGTGCCGCGGGAGCGGCCGGCGATCTCGGCGGCCCCTGCCGTGTCGATCTCGACGTCGAGGAGGCCGGCGGAGCGGTGGACGACGCGTTCCAGCTCGGCGGGGGCGTAGAACTCCATGTGGCCGGTGAACCCGAAGCGGTCCCGCAGCGGCGGGGGCAGCAGGCCGGCGCGGGTCGTCGCCCCGACGAGGGTGAAGGGCGGCAGCTCCAGCGGGATGGCGGTGGCGCCGGGGCCCTTGCCGACGATCACGTCGACGCGGAAGTCCTCCATGGCCATGTACAGCATCTCCTCGGCGGGCCGGGACATGCGGTGGATCTCGTCGAGGAAGAGGACCTCCCCCTCCTGGAGGGAGGACAGGATCGCGGCGAGGTCGCCCGCGTGCTGGATGGCGGGGCCGGAGGTGATCCGGATGGGCGCGCCCATCTCGGCGGCGATGATCATGGAGAGGGTGGTCTTGCCGAGTCCGGGCGCGCCGGACAGCAGCACGTGGTCGGCGGTGGCACCGCGCTGGCGGGCGGCCTTCAGCACGAGGTCCAGCTGCTGGCGGACCTTCTCCTGGCCGACGAACTCACCGAGGTCCTTCGGGCGCAGCGCCGCCTCGACGGCGGTGTCCTCCCCGTCGGCGGCGGCCGCCACGATCCGGTCGTCGCTCTCGTCGTCCCAGTTCACGGTGTTCAGTCTGCCTTCTACGTCGTTGCGGTGGTGGTCGGGGTGCGGCCCGGCCTCTGGGGGCTCCGCCCCCAGACCCCCGCGCCTCGAGCGCCGGCGGGGCTGGAATTCGCTCCGCGAATCCAGCCCGCGCGGCGTTTGAGCGCAACGGGGTCAGGGGCGGAGCCCCTGGGAACGGAGGAAGGGCGGGGAGGGGACGGCCCCGCGCAGCGGCACGGCGGGAAGCCGTCAGCGGGCCCGGTTCAGGGACTGGAGCGCGGCCCGCAGCAGCTGCGGAACGGGCGCGGAACCGCCGGAGGCAATGGCCGCCTCGGCCTGCGGCGCAACCGCCGACACCGCCTCCTCCGCGTCCCGCGACGCGTACCCCAGCCCGATCAGCGCGGCGGTCAGCTGCTCGGTCCACGGCGCCGGCCCCGCCGCCACCGGCGCGCGCTGCGCCCCGACCGCCACGCCCGGCGCGCCCAGCTTCCCCTTCAGCTCCAGCAGCAGCTTCTGCGCGCCCTTCGGCCCGATCCCCGGCACCGCCGTGAGCGCCTTCGCGTCCCCCGCGGCGAAAGCCACCCGCAGCGCGTCCGGGGTGTGCACCCCGAGCATCGCCTGGGCCACCCGGGGGCCGACCCCGCTCGCGGTCTGGAGCAGCTCGAAGACCTGGCGTTCGTCGTCGTCGGCGAAGCCGTACAGGGTCAGCGAGTCCTCCCGTACGACCAGCGAGGTGGCCAGTCTGGCCTGCTCGCCCACGCGGAGCCCCGCGATGGTGTTCGGCGTGCACTGCACCGCCATGCCCACTCCCCCGACCTCGATCACGGCCAGGGCGGGGGCGAGCGCGGCGACCTGGCCGCTGACGAAGGCGATCATCGGGTACGGCCCTTCAGGACGGAGGCGTGCCGGGCGGCGACCGCCTGCTGGAGGCGGTTCTGGGCGGGGGCCCGCCAGATGTGGCAGATGGCGAGGGCGAGGGCGTCGGCGGCGTCGGCCGGCTTCGGCGGTTCGGCGAGCCTCAGCAGCCGGGTCACCATGGCCCCGACCTGCGCCTTGTCGGCGCGGCCGCTGCCGGTGACGGCCGCCTTGACCTCGCTCGGGGTGTGCAGTGCGACCGGTATCCCGCGGCGCGCGGCGCACAGCATGGCGACGGCGCTGGCCTGGGCGGTGCCCATCACGGTGCGCACGTTGTGCTGGCTGAAAACCCGCTCCACGGCGACGTACTCCGGCCGGTGCTCGTCGAGCCATTCCTCGATGCCGGCCTCGATCGCGACGAGCCGGTGCCCCAGCTCGGCGTCCGCGGGCGTCCGCACGACCCCGACGCCGATCATGGTCAGGGGCCGCCCCGCGACTCCCTCGACCACGCCGACGCCGCACCTGGTCAGCCCCGGGTCCACACCCAGTACGCGCACTCCGCCCCCTCTTCCGACAGCTGTCCGTGCAGGCTATCCGCCCGCACCGACAATGCGACGGCGGGCCGACAGGGTGTGTCCTGTCGGCCCGCCGAAGGAAGAGCGGGAGGGCGCGGCGCCGGTCAGGCGTCGACCTTCTCCATGACCTCGTCCGAGACGTCGAAGTTGGCGAAGACGTTCTGCACGTCGTCGCTGTCCTCCAGCGCGTCGATCAGCTTGAAGATCTTGCGCGCGCCCTCTTCGTCGAGCTCGACCTGCATGGTCGGGACGAAGCTGGAGTCGGCGGAGTCGTAGTCGATGCCGGCTTCCTGGAGCGCGGTGCGGACCGCGACCAGGTCGGTGGCCTCGGAGATGATCTCCCAGGTCTCGCCGTTGTCGTTGACCTCTTCGGCACCGGCCTCCAGGACCGCGTCCAGGACGTCGTCCTCGGAGAGCTCGGCCTTGGGCAGCAGGATGACGCCCTTGCGGTTGAACAGGTACGAGACCGAGCCCGGGTCGGCCATGGAGCCGCCGTTGCGGGTCATGGCGACGCGGACGTCGGAGGCGGCACGGTTGCGGTTGTCGGTGAGGCACTCGATGAGCACCGCGACGCCGTTCGGGCCGTAGCCTTCGTACATGATCGTCTCGTAGTCGGCGCCGCCGGCCTCGAGGCCGCCGCCGCGCTTGACCGCGGAGTCGATGTTCTTGTTCGGGACCGACTGCTTCTTGGCCTTCTGGACGGCGTCGAAGAGCGTCGGGTTGCCCTCGATGTCGGCGCCGCCCATACGCGCCGCGACCTCGATGTTCTTGATCAGCTTCGCGAAGAGCTTGCCGCGCTTGGCATCGATCACGGCCTTCTTGTGCTTCGTCGTAGCCCATTTAGAGTGGCCGGACATCCGCCTGTCTCCTTCGCGTAACCAACAGTGTTCAGCGACGATCCTACCGGGACCTCGTCACAGCCCAGCGCGCACCATGTCGACGAAGTACGCGTGGACGCGATCGTCGCCGGTCAGTTCGGGGTGGAAGGAGGTGGCGAGGACGTTGCCCTGGCGCACGGCGACCGTGTGGCCGTCGTACGTCGCGAGCACCTCGACGCTGCCGCCGACCGACTCCACCCACGGGGCGCGGATGAAGACGCCCTCGACGGGGCCGCCGTCTATGCCCGCGAAGTCGATCTTCGCTTCGAAGGACTCGTTCTGCCGGCCGAAGGCGTTGCGGCGCACGATCATGTCGATGCCGCCGAGCGTCTCCTGGTCCTCACGGCCGTCGAGCAGCTTGTCGGCGAGCATGATCATGCCGGCGCAGGTGCCGTACACGGGCATGCCGGCGCGGACGCGCTCGCGCAGCGGCTCCAGCATGCCGAACAGCACGGCGAGCTTCGACATGGTCGTGGACTCGCCGCCGGGGATCACCAGCGCGTCGACCTCGGCGAGCTCCTCGGGGCGCCGGACCGGCCTGGCCACGGCGTCCGCCGCGGCCAGGGCGATCAGGTGCTCCCGTACGTCGCCCTGGAGGGCCAGGACACCAATAACGGGGGTGGTCATGGCAGTGACTACCAGCCGCGGTTGGCGTAGCGCTCGGCCTCGGGGAGGGTGTCGCAGTTGATGCCGACCATGGCCTCGCCCAGGTTGCGGGAGGCGTCCGCGATGACCTTCGGGTCGTCGAAGAAGGTGGTGGCCTTCACGATGGCGGCGGCGCGCTTGGCCGGGTCGCCGGACTTGAAGATGCCGGAGCCGACGAAGACGCCCTCGGCACCGAGCTGACGCATCAGGGCGGCGTCGGCCGGGGTGGCGACGCCACCGGCGGAGAACAGCACGACGGGGAGCTTGCCGAGCTCGGCGACCTCCTTGACGAGCTCGTACGGGGCGCGCAGCTCCTTGGCGGCGGCGTACAGCTCGTTGTTGTCGTAGCCGCGCAGCTGGGCGATCTCGTTCTTGATCTGGCGCAGGTGGCGGACGGCCTCGACGACGTTGCCGGTGCCGGCCTCGCCCTTCGAGCGGATCATGGCCGCGCCCTCGGCGATGCGGCGCAGGGCCTCGCCCAGGTTGGTGGCGCCACAGACGAAGGGGGTGGTGAAGGCCCACTTGTCGGAGTGGTTGATCTCGTCGGCCGGGGTCAGGACCTCGGACTCGTCGATGTAGTCGACGCCGAGGGACTGGAGGACCTGGGCCTCGACGAAGTGGCCGATGCGGGACTTGGCCATGACCGGGATGGAGACGGCCTCGATGATCTCTTCGATCATGTTCGGGTCGGACATGCGGGCCACGCCGCCGTCCTTGCGGATGTCGGCGGGGACCCGCTCCAGGGCCATGACGGCCACGGCGCCGGCGTCCTCGGCGATCTTCGCCTGCTCGGCGTTGACCACGTCCATGATCACGCCGCCCTTGAGCTGCTCGGCCATGCCGCGCTTGACGCGGGAGGTGCCGATCGCCGACTCAGCGGACTGGGAAGAGGTGGGAAGCGTGCTCACGGGTTGACCTCACTCGAAACGAACGCGAAAGGAAGACGGGCGGTACTCGGCTGAGAAAACCCCACCGACCAGTCCACTACAAGGGCCAATGTGGAGCCGGTGGCTCTTTCATTTGTCCCCCGCGGCTCTATGAACCTCAGGCGGGGCGGTCCGCGAGGTCCACCGGAGGCTCATCGTCCATTTCGAAGGCCAGCGGGAACGGCGCGTGTCCCGCCAGTCTGAACCACCGGACCTTCCGGTGTCGGCGCAGCGCGCGGGCGGCCCGTACGGCGTCGTTGAGGAACCGGCGCGCCATGGGCACCCGGCGCACCGCGGCGGCCAGCTCCTCGGCGGCCTCCACCCCGCCCGGGGCGGCCTTCAGCACCTCCACCTGGTCCGCGTCGGCGAACACCGCCCGCAGCGCCTGGCTGAGCTCGCTCTCGGCGACCTCCCGGTGCTCCTCCTCGGCCTGCCGCGCGGCGTGCGCGGCCTCGTACAGCACGAGCGAGGACGCGGGGTCGAGCGCCCCGGAGGTGGCCACCTCCAGCACCACGGAAGCCCGCCGCACGAGCTGCGCGTCGAGTGCGGCCCGGGCGGCGTCCATCCGCGTGTGCAACCGGTCCAGCCGCCCGGCGGTCCAGCTGAGGTAGACCCCGACGACGGCGAGCGCCACGGCGATCCAGACAAGGTTTTCGATCACGGGCGGCGACACTACCGTCCCGGGCGGCCACGGGACGAAGGAGGCGGCTCAGCCGACCCAGCGGTCCACGGCCTGCTCGATGTCACGCGGCTCCGGTCCGCTCCGTGCTCCCGCCTCCCAGTGGGGCCGGGCGGCGGCGAGTTTGGCGGCGAGTTCCTCCGCGAGCCGTCTGCGCTCCCCGGCGCCCTCGGCACCTGCGATCCGGCGCCCCCAGCGGACCGTGTCGACCACGGCGGACTTCACCGACTCGAAGGCGAGGTAGTGGCCGAGGTCGGGGCGCCATCCCGCCCGGCATTCCTCGGGCGCGGCCCGTTCCCATCCCGCCATGACCTCACGGGCCTGGTCCGCGGTGTAGCCCGTCTTGTGCAGGTGGTCGGCCAGGTCGTAGACCGGGTCCCCCCAGAGGGCGAGCTCCCAGTCGAGGAAGGCCACCCGCCCGCTGTCGGTGAGGATCATGTTCTGCCGGTGGAGGTCCGCGTGCAGCAGTCCCATCCGGCGCGCGGCCATGCCGCGGAAGCGCTCCCGCAGCAGGCCGCAGGGATCTTTCGGCACCCCCAGGGCCTCGTAGAGCCCCTCGGCCATCCGGTCGCCCCGGTGCCGGATCGTCTGGACCAGCGTGGTGAGCCGGTCGGCGAAGGCCGGCGTGTCGCCCTCTCCCGGCCAGTCCCCCGGTATGCGGGGCAGAGCCGACGCCGGCACTCGCAGCATGTCCGCGAAGAGCCCCTCCACGGCCCGCAGCACGACGTCGGGCAGCCCGTCCCCGTCGGCCGCCAGCGTGTCGACCCGCCGGCCCGGGACGAAGCCGTGGATCTGGAATTCCGGGTCCGTGCCCGCGTAGAGGAGGCGTGGAGCAGAGGGGACGTACTCCGCGATGGCAGCGAGTACCTCCGGTTCCCGCCAGAGGGCCAGGTCCATGACCTCGGCCCCGTGGGTTCGCATCCGGACGATCGCCGGGCCGTCGGGGGTCTCCACCCGGACGTTCCGGTTGTAGTACCCCGACTGGCCGGTATCGCGCCTGCGGGCTTCCTCGTACAGGGCTGCGGCGTCCACTACCGGCCTTTCCACCAGGGAGCGAGGGCTTCGGCGACCCGCGCGGGGGTCAGCTCGGGCGGTGAGCCCCAGACCCGGCGGGCCGCGTTGATCTTCTTCACGAGCCGCATCTCGAGGAACTCCCGCTCCGCGGGCGACGAGGCCGCCAGCTGCTTCGAGTAGCGGACCGTGTCGACCACGGCCGACTTGATCTTCTCGTGGTCCATGTACAGCCGGAGGTCCTCGGGGGGACCCTCCGTGTACTCGGGGCGCAGCCTCTCCCGCCACCGGCGGAAGACCTCGGCACGCTGGCCTTCCGGGTAGTCCATCTTGTGGAAGTGGATGCCGATCTCGTACATCGGGTCACCCCACAGGGCCAGTTCCCAGTCCAGGAACCACGTCGCACCATCGGCGGCGATCATGTTCTTGCGGTGCAGGTCCGCGTGCAGGAGCACGAACGGCCTGGACGTGAGCCCGCCCCAGAGGGGCCGGACCACGGTGAGGGGGTCCTCGGGGATGCCGAGCAGGTGGAAGGCCTCCCGGTACTCCGCCACGTACGTGGAGTGGACCTGTTCGGTGAGGTCGGCCAGCAGGCGCCCGAATCCCGGGCTGTCCCCCGGGCCGGGCCAGTGTGCGGGCAGGGCCGGAGCCTTCTCACGGGGGATGCGGGTCAGCTGCTCCATGAGGGTGACGACGTCGTCCATCACGTGCGGGGGGACCTCGGCCCCGCGCGGCGAGAAGCCGTCGAGGACCCGGCCGGCGATGAAGTGGTGGACCTGGAAGCGTGGTGTCCTGCTGACGTGGCGCAGCTCCGGGACCCGGCCGACGTACGGCCGGATGCAGGCGAGTACGTCCTCCTCCTGCCAGAGCCGGACGTCCATGGTGTCCGCCGCGGCGATCGGGATCCGGACGTTGACCTTGCCCTCGGGGGTCGGTAGCCCCACGTTGCGGTTGTAGTACCCGGCCGCCGCATCGGCGGAGTCCACGGCCTGCTCGTACAGTTCCCGCCACATCACTCGTTCACCTCGACGAACATCGACAGCACGTGCTCCGTGCGGTGGCGCACGGCTTCCGGGTCGCCCAGCGGCCTGACGGCCGGCCGCACCCGGTCGGCCATCGCCGTCAGTTCCGGGTCGCCGAGCCCGGTCCGCTCGGCGGCCCGGTGGATGGCGAGGATCAGCGAAGGGTAGACCTCGCAGGCCTCGAACTCGCGCGCGGCGTGCAGGAGCAGCTCCCCGGCCCTCGCGCGCTCACCCCGCCGCAGGTGCATGAAAGCCCGGAACATGTCGGCGCGTGCCCGGCCCGACCGGTAGCCGGCGAGGTCCAGGGCAGTGTTGGCGTTGCGGAACGACTGTTCGGCCCGGTCGAGGCGGCCGAGCCTGGTCTGCGCGATCGCCATGGCCGTGTAAGCCTTCCCGATCTCGTGCTGGGCACCGAGGTCGCGCTGGACCTCCAGCGCCGCGGCCGCTTCCGCCACTGCCGCTTCGGGGTCGGTGAAGACCAGCAGTTCGGCTCGGTTCGTCCGGATGTTGGCGAGCCCGATGGCCGCGCCGGCCGCCCGGTACTCAGCCTCCGCCTGCAGCAGCAGCGATCCGGCGCGGTCGAAGTCCATCAGGAACCGGTGCCCCAGGTGCATGAGCCGTTTCAGGTCGCCCCGGATGACGCCTTGTCCGGGTGCGCAGATCCCCTCGACCTCTTCGGCGAGCGCGAACGCCGCTGCGAAGTCGCCCTGCCACATCCGGATGTCCGCCAGGCAGAAACCGGCAAAGGCCCTGGCCTCTCCTTCGTGGCCCTCCCAGACCCGCTCGAAGATCTGCGCGGCCAGGCTGCTCTCCCCCGCGATCCTGCGTGCGTTCGCTCCGGCCAGTGCCAGCCGGGCCGCCACGAGCGAGCGGACCGGGGTGTCGCGCACGGAGGTCAGTGCCGTCGCACCGGCCGCGTCGCCGAGATCGAGCCTGGCCTCGGCCTCCAGGCAGTCGGCGGCGTTACGGATCCCCTCGGAGCCGGAAGGCCCACGGCCCGTGACGGCGGACCGGGCGAGGTGGTCCCTGAGGTCCTTGACCATCCCGTCGACGGCCTGTCGGCCGCTCATGCCCAGGGCCCGGTCGGCGTGCCCGAGGACCTCCTCCGGTTCCAGGTTCCCGGCGTGGACTCCGTGGTAGACCGCCTCCCGCAACGGGGAGGAGCGTGCGACGCCGGCCTCCTCCGCGCCGGTGCCCATTCGGTCGGCAAGGGCCTCCCAATGCTGTCGCAGCACGGCGTGGACCTGCCGGCTCACCGCTTCGGACAGATGCCTCTGGAGGGCCGCGATCATCAGCTGGTGCAGCCTGTACCAGCCTTGGGACAGCGGGTACGCGAAGGAGTAGGCGGTCAGTGACTCCCAGGTCAGCAGGTTCGTGGGGAGGTCGAAGGTCCGGCCGACGGCCCGGAACACGTCGAGATCGAAGGTCCTCGCGATGCTCAGCAGTTCGAGGATCCGCACCTCGTCCGGAGCCACGTGCTGGAGGAAGCGCTGGACGATCTCCTCGGAGGTCCCCGCGTCCTCGACCGGCCCGCCGTTCTGCACGTGGGTGTCCACGGCCAGGTGGAGGTAGAACGGCACTCCCTCACTGGCCTCGGCGATGGACCGCTGGCGGGGGATCTCCACGATGCCCGCCTGGGCCAGCAGGTCCAGGCGGGCATCCATGGGCAGCCCGCCGAGCGGAGCCTTGCGGATCACGCTCGCCCACTCCGGGTCGTACGCGGCCCACGGCAGCGGTTCCCGGCTGGCCAGGACGGTGAGACCGCCGTGCAGCTGGCCCAGCAGATCACGCACCCAGGCGTCGGAGGCGAAGCTCCGCCCGCCCGGCAACGGTGTCGGCACCATCGCCTCGTAGGCGTCCACGAAGAGGACGTACGGGCTGTCCCGCGCCGATTCGCGCAGTTCCTCGGCGAAGAGGTAGGTCACGGCATGGCCCAGCTCGGCGTTGGTCAGGCCGTCCAGCTCCTGCAGCGTCTGGTCCGCCTCGATCCGCTGCCGACGCTGGCGGTTGGAGATCGACCGCTTCGTGAGGCGCACCAGCCCGGCCGCCGTCCCGAAGACCGGCAGGCCCATCGCATCGTCCAGGATCTTGGACAGCACCTCGCTCTCCTCGGCGAACGGGGTGTTCCTCCGGTCCATCTGCAGCTGGGGGTGGACCCGTTGCCACAGCACGGCGTAGGCGATGTCGAAGCGGTCGAACTTCACCCCCTGGGCCCCGTACTCCGTCCGGAGCACGGCCAGGGCGTCCTCCTGCTGGCGCAGGGTCGGCAGCTGGAGGTCCAGCCGCGCCGTCCTGCACGTGTCGGGCGTGCGGGCGCGGAGCTGCTGGAGGAGGCGCGACTTGCCGATGCCGCCGACACCCACCAGGTTCAGGACGCGGGGCCCGCCGGCGATGGCCGCCAGCTCCTCGTCGTACGTGGCGAGCAGTCCCTCACGGTTGAAGAACTGCCTCTGTAACCCCGAAACACGTCGGTAGCGCGGCCTGATGGACACGATGGCTCCCCCTGATCACCCAGCCCCTGCAGGGGCGAGGCTACCCACACCGCCGCAGGTTCTACGCACGGCGGCGCGGCCGGTCACTCCCGCGTGAAGCCCAGGCGGGTGCGGAGGGGGACGCGTTCGTCGGTGGCGACGGCGGCCGCGCCGGTGGTGACCGTTTCGTAGACCGCCAGGATGTCCGCGCCCACCGTCGACCAGTCGAAGCGGCGTACGTGCGCCGAGCCGCGGGCGCTCAGTTCCGCGCGGCGGGCCGGGTCGCGCAGGAGGGCGGTGGCGGCCGCGGCCAGGGAGGCGGCGTCCTCGTTGGCGAAGAGTTCGCCCGCCGCGCCCTGGTCCAGGACCTGGGCGAAGGCGTCGAGGTCCGCGGCCAGCACCGCCGCGCCCGCCGAGAGGGCCTCGACCAGGATGATGCCGAAGCTCTCGCCGCCCGTGTTCGGGGCCACGTAGACGTCCACGCTGCGCAGCAGGCGGGCCTTGTCCTCGTCGGAGACCATGCCGAGGAACTCCACCCGGGAGCGCAGGTGTTCCGGGAGGGAGGCCACGGCCTCCTCCTCGTCGCCGCGGCCGGCCACGAGCAGGCGTACGTCCGGGCAGGCCTCGGCGATGGCGGGGAAGGCGGCCATGAGCACCGGGAGGCCCTTGCGGGGTTCGTCGATGCGGCCGATGAAGCCGAGGGTCTGCCCGGACCACTCGGGGTTCGGGTCGGCCTTGGCGAAGAAGTCGACGTCGACGCCGTTGGGGATGACCACCGCGTCCCCGCCCAGGTGTTCGACGAGGGTGCGGCGGGCGTACTCGCTCACCGCGATCCGGGCGCTGATCTTCTCCAGCGCCGGCTGGAGGATCGGGTACGCGGCGATCATCGCGCGCGAGCGGGGGTTGGAGGTGTGGAACGTCGCCACGATCGGGCCCTGCGCCGCCCAGCAGGACAGCAGGCCGAGCGAGGGCGAGGCGGGCTCGTGGATGTGGATGACGTCGAAGACGCCCTCGTGCAGCCAGCGGCGGACCCGGGCGGCGGAGAGGAAGCCGAAGTTCAGCCGGGCGACGGAGCCGTTGTAGGGCACCGGCACCGCCCGTCCCGCCGAGACCACGTAGGGGGGCAGCGGGGTCTCGTCGTCCGCCGGGGCCAGTACCGACACCTCGTGGCCCTGGCGGATCAGGTGCTCCGCCAGGTCGCGGATGTGGAACTGGACGCCGCCCGGCACGTCCCACGAGTACGGGCACACGATGCCGATCTTCACTACGGCCGCTCCTCCAGGTCGTCGAGCCACAGCCGCTGGAGCATGTGCCAGTCCTCCGGGTGCTCCGCGATGCCCGACGCGAAGGCGTCCGCCACCGCCTGGGTCATGGCGGCGGTCTTCTCGGTCCGCGTGCCCTGCGCGGGCACCTCCACCTCGGGGTGGAACCGGCCGTACATCTTGGGGGTGTCGCCGTAGTACAGGGTGACCGGCAGCAGGACGGCGCCGGTCTGCTGCGCCAGCAGCGCGGGGCCCGCGGGCATCCGGGCCCGGGAGCCGAAGAAGTCCACCTCTACCCCGGAGGCCGACAGGTCCCGGTCGGCGACCAGGCAGATCAGCCCGCCGGAGCGCAGCCGGCGGGCCAGGGTGCCGAAGGAGGCGCCGCCGTTGTGCGGCAGGACCTCCATGCCCAGGCTCTCCCGGTAGGCCACGAAGCGGTCGTAGAGGGACTCGGGCTTGAGCCGCTCGGCGACGGTGGTGAAGGGGACGCCGAGGTGGCCGGTGACCCACGCGCCGGCGAGGTCCCAGTTGGCCAGGTGCGGCAGGGCGGCGATGACCCCGCGGCCGGAGGCGATGGCCTCGCGCAGGATGTGGTCGTCCTTCAGCTGGACGTCCTCGCCGAACCGCTCCGGGTCCATGGCGGGCAGCCGGAAGGACTCCATCCAGTAGCGCATGTACGAGCGCATGCCCGCGTGCGACAGCTCGCGCAGCCGCTCGGGGGTCGCGTCGGGCACCACCCGGGCCAGGTTGGACTCCAGGCGCAGCACGCTCTTGCCGCGCCGCTTCCACGCCACGTCCGCGATCTTGCGGCCGAGGGCCACCGCGGCGGGCTCGGGGAGCTTCTTCACGCCCGCCCAGCCGAGCCCGTACAGCCCGTCCACCAGCTTGTCCTGTGCCTTGCCCATCAGATCGCCCCGCCTTCGGCACCGGCGGCGGCCGCCGCGTCGGCCTCGGCCGCCTCGCGGCGTACGGTGACCACCCGCTGGATCAGCGTGACCAGCGAGCCCACCGCCACGACCCACAGCGCGACCGGCAGCAGCACCCCGATCCACGAGGGGACCCCGAAGGTCTGCAGTCCGGACAGGCCGGCCGCGACCAGGGAGATCACCAGGCGTTCGGCGCGCTCGACGAGCCCGTTGACGGCGACCGGCAGGCCGATCGCCTCGCCGCGGGCCTTCGTGTACGAGACCACCTGGCCGCTGGCCAGGCAGAAGATCGCCACCGCGCACAGCACGTTGTCGTCGCCCAGACCCGCGTACCAGAGCGCGAGGCCGCCGAAGATCGCCGCGTCGGCCACCCGGTCGAGCGTGGAGTCGAGGAACGCCCCCCACCGGCTGGAGCTGCCGGCCTGGCGGGCCATGTTGCCGTCCACCAGGTCGGAGAAGACGAAGAGGGTGATGGTGATCGTTCCCCAGAAGAGCTCGCCGCGGGGGAAGAAGACCAGCGCTCCGGCCACCACTCCGGCGGTGCCGATGAGGGTGACGGCGTCCGGGCTCACCCCCCGGCGCAGGAGAAACGCGGCGAACGGCGTGAGAACACGCGTGAAGAACGCACGCGCGTACTTGTTCAGCATGGCCTTCCCAGAGGGTCGCTGGGCCGCGCGGCCACAACGGCCACCGGCTGGCCCATCGTAGCCAGCGCCCCGCGCCCGCAGCGCCGCGCACCCACCGGTTCGCTCCGGGTCCGTACCCGCCACGGCCTCCCGTCACCCTCCCGCCGCGCACCCGACCGTGGCCGGTACCACGTATGGACGCAGTGTGACGGCAGTGCAAAGCTCGAAGGACCCCGATCACCCTCCTCACCGCGACACCAGGAGGCACGAGAAGCATGGGAGCCACATCACACCAAGCCGGAGCCGCCGGCAGGGCACTGACGGCCGACCGCCCCGATTCCGTACGGAACGTCGTGCTGGTCGGCCACAGCGGCGCCGGGAAGACCACTCTGGTCGAGGCCCTGGCCCTGACCGCGGGGGCCGTGAACCGGGCCGGCCGGGTCGAGGACGGGGGCACGGTCTCGGACTACGACGAGATCGAGCACCGCCGCCAGCGCTCCGTCCAGCTGTCCCTGGTCCCCGTCGAATGGGCCGGAATCAAGATCAACATCCTGGACACCCCCGGATACGCCGACTTCGTCGGGGAACTCAGGGCCGGTCTGCGCGCCGCGGACGCGGCCCTCTTCGTCGTCTCCGCCTCCGACGGGATCGACGGGGCCACCCGGATGGTCTGGGACGAATGCGAGGCCGTCGGCATGCCGCGCGCCATCGTCGTCACCCATTTGGAGGCAGCCCGCGCCGATTACTCCCAGATGACCGCCGTCTGCGGAGAGATCTTCGGCGCCGACGACCCGGACGCCGTCATCCCGCTCTACCTCCCGCTGCACGGACCGGCCGGCTCCGACGGCCACGCCCCCGTGCACGGCCTGCTGGGCCTGCTCTCCCGGCGCGTCTACGACTACACCTCCGGCGAGCGCGCCGAACGCGACCCGGACCCCGCCGAGCTGGCCCTCATCGACGACGCCCGCTCCCGCCTGATCGAGGGGATCATCGCCGAGAGCGAGGACGAGACCCTCATGGACCGCTACCTCGGCGGCGAGGACATCGACGTCAAGACGCTGATCGACGACCTGGAGCGGGCCGTGGCCCGGGGCACCTTCCACCCCGTCCTGATGGCCGCCCCCGCCGCCGACGGCGCCCGCCAGGGCCTGGGCACGGTGGAACTCCTCGAACTGATCACCGGCGGCTTCCCCACCCCCGCCGAACGCGCCCCCGTCGCCGTCACCGCCCCCGACGGCTCCCCCCGCCCCGCCGTCACCTGCGACCCGGCCGGACCGCTGCTCGCCGAGGTCGTCAAGACCTCCTCCGACCCCTACGTCGGCCGCGTCTCCCTGGTCCGCGTCTTCTCCGGCACCCTGCGCCCCGAGGAGACCGTCCACGTCTCCGGACACGGCCTGGAGGACCGCGGGCACGAGGACCACGACGTCGACGAACGCATCGGCACCCTCACCTCCCCCTTCGGCAAACAGCAGCGCACCCTCGGCACCTGCATCGCCGGCGACCTCGCCTGCGTGGCCAAACTCACCCGCGCCGAGACCGGGGACACCCTCTCCGCCAAGGACGCCCCCCTCCTCATGCAGCCCTGGCCGATGCCCGAGCCGCTGCTCCCCCTCGCCGTGGAGGCCCACAGCAAGGCCGACGAGGACAAGCTCTCCCAGGGGCTGGCCCGCCTCGTCGCCGAGGACCCCACCCTGCGGCTGGAGCAGAACCCGCACACCCACCAGCTCGTCCTGTGGTGCCTGGGCGAGGCCCACCAGGACCTCGTACTGGAACGCCTCAAGACCCGCTACGGGGTCCAGGTCGACCCCGTCCCCCACAAGGTCAGCCTCCGCGAGACCTTCGGCGCCAAGGCCGCCGGACGCGGACGGCACGTCAAGCAGTCCGGAGGCCACGGCCAGTACGCCATCTGCGAGATCGAGGTCGAACCCCTCCCGCCCGGCAGCGGCATCGAGTTCGTCGACAAGGTCGTCGGCGGCGCCGTCCCCCGCCAGTTCATCCCGTCCGTCGAGAAGGGCGTACGGGCCCAGGCCGCCCGCGGCATCGCGGCCGGCTACCCGCTGGTCGACGTACGCGTCACCCTGCGCGACGGCAAGGCGCACTCGGTGGACTCCTCCGACGCCGCCTTCCAGACGGCCGGCGCCCTCGCCCTGCGCGAAGCCGCCGCAGAGATCCCGATCCACCTGCTGGAACCCGTCGCACAGCTCGACGTCGAGGTGCCCGACGAGTACGTCGGCCCGGTCATGAGCGACCTCGCGGGCCGCCGCGGCCGCGTCGTCGGCACCGAGCCGTCCGGCCCAGGCCGGTCCCGGGTGCGCGCCGAGATCCCCGAGATCGAGATCGGCCGCTACGCCGTGGACCTGCGCTCCGTCTCCCACGGCACGGGCCGCTTCAGCCGCTCGTACGCCCGGCACGAGCCGATGCCGCCGCACCTCGCGGACAAGATGCGCGAACAGGCCGAGAAGGGAAGCCAGTTGACATAGCACCCCGGATACCGCCCACCCAACCGGCTTGCGGTGGGCGGTATTTCCCTGTCCCATGACCACGGGGACGGGTACGCATATAGGCTCTTCGCCGCGACGGAGAGCACAACGGACCACGACGGAGCGCGACAGGGGCCCGGCACGACCGGGCGCGACACGCCGCCGATCGCGGCGGAACACGACCAGCACGACTAGCACGACGGCACCACGGGCAAAGAGCACAGTGGCACGGCGATGGGGGCAGCGGTGGCGGACGACGGTTTCGACTTCAGGCCCGGAGCACAGATTCCTCTCCAGGGGGGCGGCGGCCAGACCGCGGCGACCAACGCCCTCGCCTCCGCCGCGTACCGCGACGGCGGCAAGGACACCGCCCTGTCCTCCATACTCGGGGCGAACAGCGAGAACCACCCGGCCTCGGTCAAGGCCCCGAAGATCTCCCTCCTCGAACCCAACCTCGGCGAGGCCTTCTGCCGTGCCGTCGAGGCCCGCACCCTCGGCGGCGGCCGCAAACCGCTCATCCAGTCCTTCGGCGCCGACCCGCAGACCGTCGTCGAGCACTGCCTGGCCGCCTCCCGCATCCGCAAGGAGCGCGACCGCAAGCTGCGCCTGATCATGCTGGTCGCCGGAGTGGTGTTCCTGCCCGGACTGCTGCTCTGGCTCGGCCTGTTCCAGCTGCGCAAGACCCTCTCCAAGGGCGAGGGCAGGAAGAGCACCTGGATCGGCACCGCCCTGCTGGTCGGCGTGGTCCTCGTCGGCGCGGTGCTGCTCTACCGGGTGGTGTACCGCCAGCCCGGCAGCGGCCTGCTGGAGCTCTACCTGCTCGGCTCGATCATCGCCCCCGTCCTCGGCTGGTACCTGGCCCGCCGGATCTGCGAGAACACCGCCGCGGACCTGCGCTCCCGCTGGGACGGCCTGCTCGGCGGGGGCGCCCCCGTCGCCGCCAAGATCCCCGAGGCGGTACCCGGCAACCCCGACGAGAAGGCCCGCGAGGACCTGCGCCACCAGCTGGCGAAGCTGACCGCGGAGGACCGCAGCAACTCCGTCTTCTACGCCGGCCCCAAGGGCATCCTCGGCATGGGCACCCGCTGGGGCAGCTGGCAGATGGCCGAGGAGCTGAACCCCAAGAAGGACGGGCACGAGATCCACCCCTTCCGCAGCTGGGACGTCATACGCGCGATCGACTCCCAGCTGCGCAAGCTGGAGCGCGGCCCCCTGCACACCGGCGGCTTCCCGGCCGCCTCCATCCAGCACTGGATCGTCACCCCCGTCGGCGAGGGCGCCGCCGAGGTGGCCCGCCCCAGCGGCGACAACGTCGACACCTTCCTGGTCAAGCCGCACGAGATCACCCGGATCTGCAACGAGCAGCAGTTCAGCGCCGGCAACCGGCACTACCTCGGCATCCAGTACCCGCTGTGGGACGGCCAGCTCGTCATCACGATGCTGGTCACCGTCACCGTCCTCTACAAGACCCTGCGCGTGGACGTCACCGCCCACGCCCTCGGCCCGGTGCACGGCCTCTTCACCACCAAGTCCAAGGCCCCGGTGATCGAGGTCCCCAAGTCCATCCGCTTCTGGGAGACCGTGGAGCGCCCCCTGCCGCTGGTGGACACCATGGAGGTGGTCCGGCTCGCCGCGCGCGCCCCGCTGACCTGGTACCCGCCGCTGCTGGAGTACTTCGGCGGCAAGCTGGTCCTGCCCGAGCCCTTCGGCCTGCGGCACGTCTGGGCGGGCTCCATGTGGCGCCACCGCTTCATGGCGGACGACGCCCTGCGCACCGTGGCGCCCGTGCTGCGGTCGGTGCACACGGCGACGTTCAAGGTGCTGGAGGAGAACGGCGTGGACACCGCGGCCTTCACCAACCGCTCCTCGATCATGAACGGCCTGATCCAGGAGCCGTCCCCGCGCAAGGCGGACGTCTACGACGCGTAGGTAGGCTGGAGGGGTCCCGGCCGCCGCGGGAAGGAACCGTCATGACCGAACGCAAGCCGCCCGGTGTCAGCTTCGAGTCCTTCGTGGACCGGCAGATCAGGGAGGCCGCCGACCGGGGCGAGTTCGAGGAGCTGCCGGGCTGGGGCAAGCCGATGGCCTCGCTGGACGCCCCGTACGACGAGATGTGGTGGATCAGGCGCAAGCTGCACGGCGAGGGCTTCGCCGTGCTCCCGCCGGCGCTGGCCCTGCGCAAGGAGGCCGAGGACGCCCGGGAGGCGGCCCTGGCGGCCGCCACCGAGCGCCGGGCCCGGGAGATCCTCGCGGAGGTCAACGAGAAGATCCGCACGGCCCTGCGCCGGCCCCCGCCGGGCCCGCCGCTCGGCCTCCGCGAGTTCGACGTCGAGGCGGTCCTGGCGGAGCGGCGCGGGGGCCCTGCGGGCTGACCGGGTCGGGTCAGTCGTTCGGCCAGGCGTCGGCGAGCATCTGGCGGGTGTCCGCGAGCAGTTGCGGCAGCACCTTGGTGTGGCCGACGACGGGCATGAAGTTCGTGTCCCCGCCCCAGCGGGGCACGATGTGCTGGTGCAGGTGCGCGGCGATGCCGGCGCCGGCTGCGCTGCCCTGGTTGAGTCCGATGTTGAAACCGTGCGCCCCGGACGCCTTCCGCAGCGCGACCATGGCCCGCTTGGTCAGGTCCGCCAGCTCCGCCGTCTCCGGACCGTCGAGCTCCGTGTAGTCGGCGACGTGCCGGTACGGGACGACCATGAGGTGGCCGCCGTTGTACGGATAGAGGTTCAGCACGGCGAACACGTGCTTGCCGCGCGCCACGACCAGGCCGTCCTGGTCGGACATCTCCGGAATCCCGCAGAACGGGCAACCGTCCCCGGCTTCCGGGCCGGTCGGCTTGTTCTCGCCCTGGATGTAGGCCATCCGATGGGGGGTCCACAGTCGCTGGAACCCGTCGTGCGTGCCCACACCGTTCTGCCGCTCCGGCTCAATCGTCATGCCATGCAGCATATGACCTCGTCCGGAGGAACGAGCGGGGCCCCCGGAAAGTGATCACTTTCCGGGGGCCCCGCTCGTGGGTGCGCCGTCCTGGCCGGACCTGGATCAGACCTGGACGCGGTCGGCGACGACCTTGGCCAGCTTGGCCAGCGCCTCGTCCTTCGGGATGCCGTTCTCCTGCGAACCGTCGCGGTAGCGGAAGGAGACGGTGCCCGCCGCCATGTCCTCGTCACCGACGATGATCATGAACGGGACCTTGAGCTTCTGGTGGTTGCGGATCTTCTTCTGCATGCGGTCCGAGGAGGCGTCCACCTCGACCCGCAGGCCCTGCTTCTTCGCCGCGGCGGCGAACTCCTGCAGGTACTCCACGTGCCCGTCGCCGATCGGGATGCCGACCGCCTGGACGGGGGCGAGCCACGGCGGCATGGCGCCCGCGTAGTGCTCCAGCAGCACCGCGAAGAACCGCTCGATCGAGCCGAACAGCGCGCGGTGGATCATGACCGGGCGCTGGCGGGAGCCGTCCGAGCCGGTGTACTCCAGGTCGAAGCGCTCCGGCAGGTTGAAGTCCAGCTGCACGGTCGACATCTGCCAGGTGCGGCCGATGGCGTCGCGCGCCTGCACGGAGATCTTCGGGCCGTAGAAGGCCGCGCCGCCCGGGTCGGGGGTCAGCGGGAGGCCCTGCTTCTCGGCGACCTGCTGGAGGACCGCGGTGGCCTCCTCCCAGACCTCGTCCGAGCCGACGAACTTCTCCGGGTCCTTGGTGGACAGCTCCAGGTAGAAGTCGGTCAGACCGTAGTCGCGCAGCAGGTTCAGCACGAAGGTGAGCGTGCGGTCGAGCTCCTCGGCCATCTGCTCGCGGGTGCAGTAGATGTGCGCGTCGTCCTGGGTGAAGCCCCGGGCGCGGGTCAGGCCGTGGACCACGCCGGACTTCTCGTACCGGTACACGGTGCCGAACTCGAACAGGCGCAGCGGGAGCTCACGGTAGGAGCGGCCGCGCGCGTCGAAGATCAGGTTGTGCATCGGGCAGTTCATGGGCTTGAGGTAGTAGTCGGTACCACCGTCGAGCTGCATGGGGGGGTACATGCCCTCCGCGTACCAGTCCAGGTGGCCGCTCTTCTCGAAGAGGGCGCCCTTGGTGGCGTGCGGGGAGTAGACGAACTCGTAGCCCTCCTCCTCGTGCCGGCGGCGCGAGTAGTCCTCCATGACCCGGCGGATGATGCCGCCGCGCGGGTGGAAGACGGCGAGTCCGGAGCCGATCTCGTCCGGGATGGAGAAGAGGTCGAGCTCGTTGCCGAGCTTGCGGTGGTCGCGCTTCTCGGCTTCGGCGAGGAAGTCGAGGTGCGCCTTCAGCTCCTCCTTCGAGGGCCAGGCGGTGCCGTAGATGCGCTGGAGCATCGGGTTCTTCTCGCTGCCGCGCCAGTAGGCGGCCGCGTTGCGCATCAGCTTGAACGCCGGGATGTTGCGGGTGGTGGGCAGGTGGGGACCGCGGCAGAGGTCCTTCCAGCACAGCTCGCCGGTCTTGGCGTCCAGGTTGTCGTAGATGGTCAGCTCGCCGCCGCCCACCTCGACGTTCGCACCGTCGTCGGTCGACGCGGAGCCCTTGATGCCGATGAGCTCCAGCTTGTACGGCTCGTCCGCGAGCTCCTCGCGGGCGGCCTCGTCGGAGACCACGCGGCGGGCGAACTTCTGCCCGCGCTTCTGGATCTCCTGCATCTTCTTCTCGATGGTCTTCAGGTCATCGGGAGTGAAGGGCCTGGCGACGTCGAAGTCGTAGTAGAAGCCGTCGCGGACCGGCGGGCCGATACCGAGCTTGGCCTCGGGGAACAGCTCCTGCACGGCCTGCGCCATGACGTGCGCGGTCGAGTGGCGCAGAATGTTGAGGCCGTCCTCGGAGGAGATCTCCACCGGCTCGACGGTCTCGCCGTCCCGCACCTCGTACGAGAGGTCCTTCAGCTCACCGGCGATGCGCGCGGCGACGATGGTGCGCTCGCCGGCGAAGAGCTCCGCCGCCGTAGTGCCCGTGGCCACCACGCGCTCGTCCCGCTCGGAATCGCGTTGGATGATCACACGGACGTCTGACACCGGTCTCTCCTGACTCAGGGGGTGCGCGGGCGAACGCCGCGCGCCTGAATCGTACCGAGCCGAACGGCTGCGCCGCGAAACGGTTAACCGGGGTGCCCCCGGGCCCCGCCGCGGGACCGGGCGGCGGACGCGGCGGCCGGCCCTCGTGGTCCGGCCGGCGACACGCCGCGAGACCGGCCGGCGGGCCCGGTTTCCGGCCCTGTGGGCCGGGCGGACGCGCCGTGCCGGGGCCGGCGGGGCACCGGGCCGGCCCCGCCGCGGAGCCGGCCCGGAAATTCCCCCGGTCCCCCGCCGCGGCGCGGGTAGCGTGACCGTTCCCGCCCGACCCCGAAAGGAGCGGCCCGCGATGCCGCAGCCCCGCCCGCTGGACCTCGCCGACGACGCGACGGCCGCCGCCGTGCACCGGATCGGTCTGGCCGCGTACGCGGTCGAGGCGGAGCTGATCGGCTTCGACGGCATCCCCGCGCTCGGCGAGGGCCTGGAGGCGATGCGGGCGCGGCCGCTGCGCTGGCTGGGCGCGGTGACGGAGGCGGGCGCCGTCGCGGGGTTCCTGGCCTGGGAGGAGAGCCGGGACGGCGTGTCCGTCGACCGGCTGTGCGTGGACCCGGCCTGGTTCCGCCGGGGCATCGCCTCGCTGCTGGTCCGCCACGCCCTGGCGGAGCTGTTCCCGGGCCGCCCCGTCGAGGTCACCACCGGCGCGGACAACGCCCCGGCGGTCGCCCTGTACGAACGCCTCGGCTTCACCCGCGGCTCGGACTTCTCCCCCGTCCCGGGCCTGCGGATGGCCTCCTTCACGCTGGGCGGGGGCCGGTAGCCCGTCGGCGCGGGAACCGCGCGGCGGGCGGGTACGTCCCAGGGGCGCCCGAAGCCCAGGGGAACGAGGAACCATGCGCCGTACCGCAGTCACGCTCACCTGTATCGCCGCCGCGCTGCTGACCGGCTGCGGGACCACCGCCGGCTCCGGCGCGGCGGCCAAGCCTCCCGCGCCGCCCGCGCCGGTGTCCGCGGCGCCCTCGGCGCCGGCGTCCCCGCCGGCGGGCGGGGCCCCGGCCTGCCCGGGGGCCGACCCCTCCGGGCCCGGCGCCCCGCCCACCACCATCGACGGGACGCCCGCGAACACCCCCGAGGCCGCGAGGCTGTCCCAGGCCGTCGGCGCCCAGGGCTACGGGGCCTTCGCGGACGTGTACGGCACCCTCACCACCGACCGGCCCGCGGGCCGGGTCGCGGTGTGCGTGACCGACCTCGCCCGGGGCCGCCTGCTGCTGGAGGCCGCCCGGAAGGCCGACCCCTCCGTCGACCCGGGCCGCGCCGACCTGTACCTGAGCCGGTACACGCACCGCGCGCTCATGGCCGCCGTGGAGCGGCTCACCGCCGACCAGGGCCGGTCGGCCTTCCCGATGTACACCTTCTCGGCGGCCCGGGACGCGTCCGGGGTCGTGGTGACGAGCACCGAGGCGGGGGCCGCGTCGAAGGAGCTGAAGGAGCGGCTGGAGAGGATCACCGGTGGTGTCCCGGTCACCGTCGAGCGGGGCGACCCGGTGACCCCCCTGGCCGGCACCAAGCCCCCGAAGAGCCCGGACACCGCGGCACCGGTCGCCCCGTAGGACCTGTCCGGCCGATCGCGCGAGCACGGCTCGAAGACCTCACCGGGACGGTCGACCAGCCGTGGACGGCGCCTCGCCCGTGGATTCCGCGTCGGTGGCGTCGGTGGCGTCGGTGCCGACCGGGCCGCGGGGAAGCATCCGGTCCAGCCACTTCGGCAGCCACCAGTTGGTCCGGCCGAGGAGCGTCATGGTCGCCGGTACCAACACCATGCGGACGACCGTGGCGTCGATGAGGATCGCGGTGGCCAGGCCGAGCCCGAACATCTTGGCGGAGGGGTCATCGGCGACGGCGAAGGACAGGAAGACGGCCACCATGATGAGCGCGGCCGACGTGATGATCCTGGCGGTACCCGCGACGCCCTCCACGATCGCCGTGGCGTTGTCGCCGGTGCGCACGTACTCCTCGCGCACGCGGGAGAGGAGGAACACCTCGTAGTCCATCGACAGGCCGAACAGGATGGCGAAGAGGAACATCGGGATGAACGACACGATCGGAACCGTCGCTTCCAGCCCGATGAGCGCGCCTCCCCATCCCCACTGGAAGACCGCGACCATGATCCCGTAGGCCGCGCCGATGCTCAGCAGGTTCAGCAGCACGGCCTTGAGCGGTACGAGTATCGAGCGGAAGACCAGCATCAGCAGCAGGAACGACATCGCCAGCACGGCGGCGACGAACACCGGCAGGCGTTGGCTGGTGCGTCGGCCCACGTCGGACAGGCTCGCCGCGGCGCCGCCGACGTGGGCCCTGGCCGGGCCGTGCCCGACCGCCGCGGGCAGCACGTCGGTGCGCAGCCGGGCGATGGTGCCGGCCGTGGCCTTGTCCTGGGGGCTGGTGGTCGGGAACACCACGAGGGTCGCGATGCCGGTGGCCCGGTCGACGTGCGCCGGTGCGACGGAGGCGATGCCCGGATCCGCGGCGACCGCTCCGACGAGCCGGTCCAGCACTCCCGGATCACCGGCGGGGTCCGTGGCGATGACGAGGGGGCCGTTGGTGCCCGGGCCGAACCCCTCGGCGACGAGGTCGTAGGCCCGGCGCTCGGTACGGCCCTGCGGCAGCGAGCCGTCGTCGGGCAGGCCGACGCGCAGGCCGAGCACGGGCAGCGCCGCGGTCAGCAGCAGCCCCGCCGCACCGACCGCGTACGCCGCCGGGTGCCTGCTGACGTGCCCGATCCAGCGCCGCCACCCGGCGGCGGGGACGGCGCCCGCCTCCGTGTCCCGCCGCCGGCCGGACCGGCCGGGCCGCCCCGCCCGAAGGGCCCGGGCGATCCGGCCGGCCCGGCCCAGGCGCGGGCCGGCCGCGCCGAGGAAGGCCGGCAGCAGCGTCACCGACGCGAGCACCATGGTCAGGACGACGATCGAGACGGCGAGCCCGCCCACCGTCATGAACGGCACGTTCGCGACCGCCATGCCGAGGATCGACACGACGACGGTGCCGCCGGCGAAGACCACCGGCCGCCCCGCCGTGGCCACCGCCCGACCGGCCGCCTCGTGCGGATCGAGCCCGCGCGCGAGGTACTCCCGGTGCCTGGCCAGCACGAACAGCGCGTAGTCGATGCCCACTCCGAGCCCGACCATGCTGCCCAGGACCGGTGCGAAGGCGGGGACGTCCGTCACCCCCGCCAGTACCGTCATCGTGGCGACCCCGACGGTCAGCCCGAAGACGGCCATGCCGATCGGCAGCGCGGCGGCGACGAGCGAACCGAACGCCAGGAACAGGATCGCGGCCGCCGCGAGGAGGCCGATCAGCTCGCTCACGCCGCCGTCGGGGTCGGAGAAGGCGTAGAAGAGGTCCCCGCCCATCTCGACGCGCAGCGGCAGTTCGGCGCGGAGCCGGTCGCCGAGTCCGACGAGGGCGTCGAGGTCCTCGGCCGACAGCCGGCTCTGGTCGGGGTACTGCACGCGGACGACCGCGATCCGCCCGTCGGCCGAGACGAGGCCGCCTCGCACGGCGGTGTCCCCGCCCGCGTCGAGCGCCCCCGCCGGGTCGCTCGTGCCGAGCACGTGCGGCAGCCGCGTCACCTCGGCCCGCAGCCGGGTGAGAGCGGTGCGCGCGCCGTCGGCGTCGTCGAAGAACGTCGCACCGCCGGCGAGGGGGGTGACGACCACGTGGGCGGTCATCCCCTCCTGGCCGGTGCCGGCCCGTTCGATCAGTTCCGCGGCCCGCTGGGAGTCCAGCCCCGGAGCGGTCATCGTGTCCGCGGTCCGCCCGCCGAGGGCGACGGCGGCGAGGACGGCGAGCGCGGCGGCGACCAGCCATGCCGCGATCACCCGCCAGGGACGGCGGGCGGCGCCCCCACCCAGGCGCAACAGGGCTTTCGACAGCATCGGGTCCTCCAACCGCCTCGTCGGCCGTCCTCGTACGGCCGCCGGTTCCGAGGCTCGTCGCCACGGCGCTCCGCGCCATCGGCCCGCGGGCCGCCGATCCGTCGGCCCCAAGTCGGAGTGCGGGCCCGTACTTTCGGCCGATGCGCGGCGCGGCGCGGTCCCTAGGCTGAGTACGTGCTGCGAGACGACCTGCGAACCCTGTGGACCGAACCCCGGCCGCCCGGCGCGCCCGCCCGGGTACGGCGGGACTGGGCGCTGCTCGCCGCGGGCCTTGCCGGTGTGGCACTGGAGACCACCCTGCGCGAGGACGTCGTGTGGCGGCCGGTGGCGGTGGTGCTGACCGCATGGCTGTGCCTGCTGCCCCTGTGGCGCCGGACCCGCCCGCTGGCGACGGTGACGCTGGCGTTCGGCTCGGTGGCCCTGCTCGCGGTGGCCCCGCTCGTCGCCGCACCGCGCGGGCCCGTCGGCCTGTACACCGGCGCGGTCGTGCTGGTGCTGGTGTACGCGCTGCCCCGGTGGGGATCGGGACGCGAGGTCGTGCTGGGCGGCGCGGTGGTCCTCGCGGCCGGCTCGCTGTGCGTCGCCGTGGACGGGACCCCGGTCGTCGAAAAGGCCGTGGGCCTCGTCTTCCTGCTGCTGCCCGGCGTGGTCGGGGCTGCCGTGCGGTTCCGGGTGACCGCTCGCGAGCGGCAGTTGGAGCAGGTGCGCTCCCGCGAGCGCGAGCAGCTCGCCCGGGAGCTGCACGACACGGTGGCCCACCACGTGTCGGCCATGGTGATCATCGCCCAGGCCGGCCGGGTGCTCGCGGGCACCGACCCGTCCGCCGCCGTCGAGGCGCTGGAGGGGGTCGAGGAGGAAGGGGCGCGCACGCTGGAGGAGATGCGCGCCATGGTCGCCGCGCTGCGCGACCGCGGGGTCGGCGCCGAGCTGGCGCCCCCGGCCGGAGTCGCGGATCTGGAGCGCCTGGTGCGCACCCCGGGTGGCCGCCTCAGGGTCGACCTGGGGCTCGACGGCGAACTGGACGCGCTGACCCCGGCCGTGGACGCGGCCGTCTACCGGATCGTGCAGGAGTCGGTGACCAACGCGCTGCGCCATGCGGTCGACGCGACCGAGCTCGTCGTCCGGGTCGCCGCGGAACGGCACGCGGTACGGGTGAGCGTGCGCGACAACGGCCGGCGCACCGGCCGGGGTCGCGACGGATACGGACTCACCGGACTGCGCGAGCGCGCGACCCTGCTCGGCGGCACACTACGGGCCGGCCCGGGTACCGACCGGGGCTGGCACGTCGAAGCCGAACTGCCGAGGGCGAGGAGCGAGAGCCGTGTCCATTCGCGTCCTCGTCGCTGACGACCAGACGATCATCCGCACCGGGTTGAGGATCATCCTGAACGCCCAGCCCGGCATCGAGGTGGTCGGCGAGGCCGCCGACGGGCGGGAAGCGGTACGCATGGCCCGCGAACTACGCCCCGACGTCTGCCTGTTCGACATCCGCATGCCCGTACTCGACGGGCTGGAGGCCACCCGGCTGGTCGCCGGCCCGGGCGTCGCCGACCCACTGGCCGTGGTCGTCATCACCACGTTCGACCTCGACGAGTACGTCTACGGCTCCCTGCGCGCCGGCGCCCGCGGCTTCCTCCTCAAGGACACGGGACCGGACCTCCTGGCGCAGGCCGTACGATCGGCGTCCGACGGTGAGGCGCTCATCGCGCCCAGCGTCACCGTCCGTCTGCTCCAGGCGTTCGCGGACCTGCCCGCCGGCCGGCCCGCGGCCCAGCCGGTCTCCCCCGTCACCGCCCGCGAGGAGCAGGTGCTCCTCGCCGTCGCCCGCGGGCTGACCAACACCGAGATCGCCGATGCCCTGCACATCAGCCTCAGCACGGTGAAGACGCATCTGGCCAGCCTGATGGCCAAACTCGGCGCCCGCAACCGGGTCGAGATCGCGATGTGGGCCTACGAAACGCGCCGCATCCTCCCCGGAACCTGAGCCGGGTGCCGGGCCGCGTCCCGATGCGCGCCCGCGCCGTCCGGCCCTCTAGTCGTCGTCCGCGGGGAGCACGTCCTCCGGGTCGCAGGCCGCGTCCAGGGACTTCATCAGCCGGTCCCGCTCCATCTCGTCGAGTGCGACCGGCGTCACGTCCGTGGCCCGCGCCAGCCTGCGGAAGCCGCCCCGGCGGGAGAGCCGGCCGCTGACCCGTACCGGCATTCCGGCGAGGTGGGCGTGGACGGCCGTCCGGTAGCCCTCCTCGTCCAGGACGGCCCGTACGTACGGGACCTCCGCGCCCGACAGCACCCGCAGCCGGACCGTCCCCCCGCCGCCCGACGCGGAGCGCCGCATCCGGACCACGGCCCCGGCGAGCCGGACGGCGACGGCGGGTTCGGCCCGGGTGTAGCGGGCGGCGGCCTCGCGCAGCACCGGCAGGTCGCCCGGGGAGAACTCCACCGGCTCGGGCCGTGCCGCGCACCCGGCCGGGACACCGGCCGCAGGTGCCCAGGCCAGCGAGATCCGGGCCCCTTCCGAGCCCCGGACCAGGGAGACGAGCGCCTCGGCGAGTTCCCGGCTGACCCCCGCCGCCACCGCGGCGTCGAAGGCCTCCATGCCGCCGGTCGCCCGCCGGTAGTCCACCGCCTCCCGCGCCGCGTGCAGCGCGTGGTGCAGCCGCGTCACCGCCCCGCGGCCCCCGGCCACGGGTACGTACGCGGCGAGCCTGCGCCCGCCCGGGGCGGGCCCCACCAGCACCCCGTCCAGGAAGCGTTCGGCCTGTGCCCGGTGCCGGGCACCGTAGTACCCGGCGCAGGCCCGGTCGGCGAGGGCTCCGGCCAGCAGCAGCCGGCGGGCGGCCGAGCGCAGCCGTTCCTGCGCGGGCCAGGCGGCCTCGCCCTGGAACCCGTACGGCCCCTGCGGCACCTCCCGCTCCCAGCGGACCTCGTCGCTGGGCACGCTGAGCCCGAGGAGCACCTCCCGCGCCGAGGGCACCCCGCTGCGGGACAGCGCGGTGAGCGCCTCCTCCACCAGGTCCGCGCAGTCGGGGAAGCCCCGGCTCTCGGGGACGAGCAGGCTGGTCCCGGCCCGGTCCGGCGGGGTCCAGCGCCCGTAGCGGCCCGCCGCCCCGCCCCGGCGCAGCCAGCCGTGCCGGTGCAGCAGCGCCCCGAGGACCTGCGGGTCGACCTGCCCGGGATCGGGGGTGCCGGGGGCGGGTCCGGGGCGGGGCAGCGGTTCGAGGTGCGCTGGGTACCGGTCCATCAGGGTGTCCCTCCCGACCCGACCCGGGTCATGATCTCGCACAGCGCCCGGTCGTCGAAGATCCGCTCGGTGGGGATCCGTACGGTGGTGCGCCGCCGGCCGGTCACGGGGTGACCGGCGAGGTTGGTCCAGTAGCAGCAGTGGCGCAGGTCGAGCCGGTCGTGCCCGGCGCTCAGCCACTGCTCCCGCTGCCGCGGTACGAGCATCACCACGAGGATCTTGTGAACGGCGACCGGTGTCCGCGCCAGCTTCACCAGGTGCTCGTTGTCCAGGGTGAAGCCGAAGCTGGCCCCGGCGGGGCGGGGCGGTATCTGGTAGGTCGCCTTGAGCTGCACCTTGATGGTCACCTCGTCGTCGACGACGTGTTCGGGCGCGCCGTGGCTGACGTGCCAGTCGACGCCGTTGTCGGGGAAGGGCTGGGAGAGCGAGCAGCCGGCCGCGGCCGCTACGGCGTGCAGGTAGCCCACCTGGAGGGTCTCCATGCAGGCGGTGGTGGCGAGTGTGCCGCGCAGCGGTCCGGTCGGCGGATCGCCCTGTCCGTGCAGCACCCCGCCCGGTTCGGGCTGTGTGAGCGCCATGGCCGGCTCCCCATGCCTTCCGGGCCCTGCCGTGAACGGTGAACGGGAGTGGCGGGGTGACGACCGGTCATGCGTGCGACCCCCCGCAGGAGTTGTCTCCGTACCCGGCTGCCCGCAAACGGCGTACGGGGCAAACGGCACGGGTATCACGGATTCGGCGGGGGTTCGGCGCGTCATGGGGCGGAGGTGCCCGGTGCGGCCCGTCCGCCGACCGGGGACGAGGAGTTCGCCATGACACGCTGGTACGAGGGGCCGTTGGCCGCTTTCGACACGGAGACCACCGGGGTGGACGTCGAGCAGGACCGGATCGTGTCCGCCGCGCTCGTCGTGCAGGAGTGTGCGGGCGGCCGGGTCCGCTCCACTCGGTGGCTGGTCAATCCCGGCGTTCCGGTGCCGCCGGGCGCCACGGAAGTGCACGGCCTGACCGACGAGCACCTCCAGCGCAACGGCCGGTGGCCGGCGCCGGTGGTGGAGGAGATAGCCCGTGCGCTGGGCGAGCAGCGGATCGCGGGGCGGCCGGTGGTGGTGATGAACGCGCCGTTCGACCTGACGCTGCTGGACCGGGAGTTGCGCCGGCACCGGGCGTCGACGCTGGCGCGGTACCTGGACAACAGGCCGCTGACGGTGCTGGATCCGCGGGTCCTGGACAAGCACCTGGACCGCTACCGCAAGGGCCGCCGCACGCTGACGGACCTGTGCGCGCACTACGGGATAGAGCTGGAGGGGGCGCACGACGCCTCGGCGGACGCGCAGGCGGCCATGGAGGTCGTACGGGCGGTCGGGCGCAGGTTCGCGGCACGGCTGGAGCGGCTGACCCCGGCGGAGCTGCACACGCTCCAGGCGGTGTGGCACGCGGCACAGGCGCGGGGGCTCCAGGCGTGGTTCGCCCGGCAGGGCACTCCGGAGGCGGTGGACCCGCACTGGCCGCTGCGCCCGGAGCTGCCGCAGGCCGCCTGAGGAGCGGGGCCCGCGGGGGACGGGCCCGGGAAATGCGGAAGGCCGGTCCGTCATCAGACGGACCGGCCTGTCCCGGTGGGCGATACTGGGATCGAACCAGTGACCCCTTCGGTGTGAACGAAGTGCTCTCCCGCTGAGCTAATCGCCCGGGAACGCACTGAACAATACAAGAGCCTCGGGGCCGGATCAAACCGCTTCCGGCGGAGCGGCCAGCAGGGCCCGCAGGCCGCGCCGCCCGGCCCGCATCATCAGCGCGTGGTTGAGCCGGAACAGCGGCCGCCCGGCGAGCGCGAACCTCCGCAGCAGGGCGGCCCGCACCTCGACCTCCTGCTCGTAGACCGCCCGCGTGCGGCCCGCGCCCGGCGCCCCCAGGGGGCGTACGGTCCAGCGCGCCCAGCCCTCGATGTCACCGCCGATGGCCGCTTCGAGGACTCCGCGCGCGGGGTCGCGGAGCAGGTCGGTGAGGGTGACGCGGATCCCGTACGGGAGGGCCGAGCGGATCAGCGCGGTCCCGCTGCGCTCGTCGATCCGCTCGGCCCGGCGGACCTGGGGCCACCAGTCCGGGTAGCGGGCGGCGTCGGCGAGCAGGGCGTAGACGAGCGCGGGCGGGGCGTCGAGGTCCCACACGCTGCGGAAGCGGTAGTGCGTCCAGCGCGGCATGGCTCCAGTCTGGCCCGGCCGGGCGCCCCGGCGCGGGGCTTTCCCGATCCCCCGGCCCGCGCCCGCGCCACCGCCCGGGGCCTCCCGAGTAGGTACTCACGGTCCATATGAGTACGCACGCCCATGTCCTGATGGCGTGACGGGCGCCACACTCCGGCTATGGACACCCCCCTGCCGCCGGCCCACGAGCTGGCGCTCATCGACGGCGAGCTCGCCCGACTGGAGGCCCGTCGCGGGTACTTGCTGGCCCGCCGGGACTGGCTGCTGCGGGTCCTGGCGGCGCAGCCGGTGCCCGCCACCGGGCAGTTCGGGCCGGCGGAGCCGTTCGGGCCTCCCCCGCCCGTCGCGCCGGCGTCGAAGCCGAGCGCCCAGAACGTGCTGCTGACGCTGGGCGCGGTGCTGCTGGCGGTGGCAGCGCTGGCGTTCACGCTGGTCAGCTGGGGGTCCCTGGGGATCGGCGGCCGCTCGGCGGTGCTGGCGCTGCTGACGGCGGCCGCGCTCGCGGCGCCCGCCGCGCTGCTGCGGCGCGGGCTGCGGTCGACGGCCGAGGCGGTCGCGGGCCTGGGGCTGCTGCTGACGGTGCTGGACGCGTACGCGGTGCACGCCGTCGGGCTGTCCGGTGCCGAGCCGGTCGCGTACTCGGCCTGGGCGTCGGCGGTGCTGGCGGGCGTCTGGGCCGGTTACGGGGCGGCCCTGGGCCGGCTGCGGCTGCCCCTGCTCGCCGCGGTGGGGGCCGCGCAGCTGCCGTTGCCGCTGGCGGCGGCCGCCGCGGGGGCGGGCCCGCTGGGGGCCGGCGCGGCGCTGCTGGCGACGGCCGCGCTGGACGCGGCCCTGGCGGCGGCGGTGGCGCGCCGGGCGGTACGGGTGCCCGCGTGGGTGTGCTCGGGGGTGCTGGGCGGCATGGCGCTGACGGTGGGCCTGGTGCGGTCGCTCGCGGAGCCGGGTGCGGCCGGGCCGGCGCTGCTGCTGGCGGCGGGGGGCCTGCTGGGCGTGGCGGTGGCCCGGCGCGAGCCCCGGGCTTCGGCGGCCGCCCTGGTGGGGGGCCTGGCGGTGGTGTCGGCGGCCGGGGCGCTGGTCCCGGCCGGGGCGGGCCACGGGTGGTGGGCGGTCGCGGCGCGGGTGGCGGCGGGGCTCGCGCTGTCGGCGGCGGCGGTGCGGGCGGGTGCGGGCTCGGGCGCGGCCCCGGGGGCGGTGCGGCGCGGGCTGCTGCGGGCCGGGGCGGCGGTGGCGGCCCTCGGGGCGCTCGCGGGGCTGGCCGCGGTGGCGGTGGTGCTCGTGGCCCGGGCCGCGGTGCTGCGCGAGGTGTGGGCGGGGACGACCCCGCCCCAGGGCGGGCCGGCTGCGGGGCTCGCGGTGGCGCTGCTGCTCGCGGCGGCCGCGCTGTGGCTGCCGGGCGGGGCGCTGCCGCGGCCGGTGGCGGGGGCCGCGGCGGTGGTGTGCGGCTGGGCGGCGCTGTTCACGGCCCCGATGGCGGCGGGGCTGCCCGTCTGGGCGGTGTTCGCCGCGCAGCTCGGGGTGGCGGCGGCGGCCGGGGCGGCCGCGGTGCGGGCTCCGGCGCGGGCGGTGGCGTTCGCGGCCGGGGGGTGCGCGGGCGTGGGGGCCCTCAGCGTGTCCCTGGCCGCCCTGGACGGCCGGGCGGCCACCTTCGCGGTGTTCGGGCTGCTGGGCGCCTGCTGCGCCCTGGGAGCCGCCCACAGGGCCGCGGCGGTGCCCGTGCGGGCGGGCTTCGCGGTGGGCACCATCGGGTACGCGGCCGCCCTGGCGGTGGCGGCGGGCTCGGTGGCGGGGCTGCCGTGGTCCTGGCGGGCGGTGGCGGTGACGGCCGTACCGGCGCTGGTGGCGGCACTGGCGCCCCGGCTCGGCCCGGTGCGGGTCGCGGCGGAGGCGGCGGGGGCCGGGGCGGGGGTCCTGGCGGTGGCCGTGGCGCTCGCGGCGGGTGACGCGCCGGTGCTGGCACTGGTGCTCGGGCTGGCCGGGACGGTGTGCGCGGGTGCCGCGCTGCGGCCGGAGCGGCGCGGCCTGGGCTGGGCGGCGGGGGTGCTGTTCGTGGCGGCCGCCTGGGTGCGGCTGGCGGCGTGGGGGGTGGCGGTGCCGGAGGCGTACGCGCTTCCGGTGGCGGTGCCGGCGCTGGCGGTGGGGCTGCTGCGCCGCCGCCGCGATCCGGGGGCCTCGTCCTGGTCCGCGTACGGGCCGGGTCTGGGGGCGGCCCTGCTGCCGAGCCTGGTGGCCGCCTGGGGCGACGCGCACTGGCAGCGGCCACTGCTGCTGGGGACGGCGGCGCTGGCCCTCACCCTGGCGGGAGCCCGGCGGCGGCTCCGGGCGCCGCTGCTGCTGGGCGGTGCGGTGCTGACCGCGGTGGCCCTGCACGAGCTGGCCCCGTACGTGGTGCAGGTGGTGGGCGTGCTGCCGCGCTGGCTGCCGCCGGCCCTGGCGGGCCTGCTGCTGCTGGTGGTGGGCGCGACGTACGAGAAGCGGCTGCGTGACGCGCGCCGGCTGCGGGAGGCGGTCGGGCGGCTGCGCTGAGGCGCGGGGGGCCGGGCGTACGACAGAGGCCCGGAGACTCTTCCGAGTCTCCGGGCCTCTGCTCCGGGTGGGCGATACTGGGTTCGAACCAGTGACCCCTTCGGTGTGAACGAAGTGCTCTCCCACTGAGCTAATCGCCCGGACGCACCGCAAACATTACCGCATGTCAGCGGTGCTCCGTGCCACCCCCGAACCGGCACCGGTCCGGCACCGGACCGGCCGGTCACTGGTCCTTGATGTCCCACGGCAGGGTGAGGCCGTACTTCCACAGGTAGAAGCCGATCAGCGCCGCCGCGATGGCGAGGCCGACGCTGGTGAGGATGATGTTGCGGCGCCGGACCTTGGGGTCGAGGGCCTTCTGCGCGGCCTCGGTGACCTTGCGCTTGGTCCAGCGCAGGACCAGGGAGGCCCAGGCGAACTCGGTGGCCCAGATCGCGAGGCCCGCGAAGATCGCGACCCAGCCGGGGCCGGGCAGGACGAGCATGGCGACGCCGGCGCCGATGACGGCGAGGCCGACGATGAAGACGCCGACCTGCCAGCTCAGGTGCAGGCTGCGGTTGGCCTTGATGAAGGCGGGCGCCTTCGACTCGTGCGGCGCCTCGTCGGCGGCCGGCTCGGTGTTGGCGGATTCGTTGGTTCCGCGGTCACTCCCCGTATTCATGGCGCCGAATCTACCGGAGCCCGAAGCACACGTGAATGCCGGTTTGGATCCGCCGTCCGAGGGACCCAGAGGTCCGCAAAACGGTCAGAGGGGTTTACAACGGCACCGTAGGTGGCATGTCGATTTCGCCGACGTGCGAATCCCCGAGCGCACACTGAGCGAAAGGCCCTGGCGCTTATGAACACCACGGTCAGCTGCGAGCTGCACCTGCGCCTCGTTGTGTCGAGCGAGTCCTCACTGCCTGTTCCCGCGGGCCTGCGGTATGACACGGCCGACCCCTACGCCGTGCACGCCACCTTCCACACCGGCGCCGAGGAGACGGTCGAATGGGTATTCGCCCGCGACCTCCTCGCGGAGGGCCTCCACCGGCCCACCGGTACCGGCGACGTCCGCGTCTGGCCGTCCCGCAGCCACGGTCAGGGCGTCGTCTGCATCGCCCTGAGCTCACCGGAGGGAGAAGCGCTGCTCGAAGCACCCGCCCGAGCCCTCGAGTCGTTCCTCAAGCGGACGGACGCCGCGGTCCCACCCGGGACCGAGCACCGGCACTTCGACCTCGACAAGGAGCTGTCCCACATCCTGGCCGAAAGCTGAGCCAGGCCCCCGGCCCGCCACCGTCCGACTCGGGGCGACGGTGCGCGACGGACAACCACATACGGCAGTGCCGGCGCTGTCTCCGCGGAAGCCACCCGCGGGGGCGGCGCCGGTGTGCTCGGGTACCTTTCCGGCGGTAAGCGCTATTGTCGGCCCCCAGTGGGCGGCAGCGGCCCGCCGCCGCAAGGCCCGGCACCCAGGGAGCGACCCCGTGCAGATCCCCCACGACACCCGTCGCGCGCTCGACGTCGTCGTCGCGCTGGTGAACACAGCGGCCGAACCGGAGCAGCCCGACGGACTGTCCGACCTCGGGTCGCTGCGCGGCTTCGTCGAGGAGCACGCGATCAGCGACGTCGGCGAGCTCGGCGCCCGCGACCTCGCCGGGGTGCGGACGGTCCGGGGCAAGTTCGCCCAGGTCTTCGCGGCACCGAACTCCCGTGCGGCCTCCGTACTGATCAACGAGCTCGTGGCCACGGCCGGCACCACCCCGCAGCTGACCGACCACGACGGCTACGACTGGCACGTGCACTACTTCGCGCCGGGCGCCTCGGTGGGCGACCACCTGGCGGCGGACGGCGGCATGGCGCTGGCCTTCATCGTGGTCTCCGGCGAGCAGGAGCGGCTGCGCCGCTGCGAGGCCCCGGACTGCCGGCGGGCCTTCGTGGACCTGTCCCGGAACCGCTCTCGCCGCTACTGCGACAGCCGGACCTGCGGGAACAGGCTGCACGTGGCCGCGTACCGGGCCCGCCGCAAGGAGGCGGACGTCCGGCCCGAGGGCTCAGAGCAGGTAGAGGTCGTGCAGGGCGGCGAGCAGCAGCAGGGTCCCGACCACCGCTAGGAAGATCATCAGCGGCGGCTGGGAAAGCGCGAAGAGGCACCCCCGCCCTTCGGCCGAAGCCGAAGCCGAAGCCGTGGCGACGGTCACGGCGGAGGGCGCGGCAACGGTCACGGCGGCGGCCGCGGCCTGGGCGGCATCGGGGGCCAGAGTGGCGGTGGCCCGGGCGATGGGGGCCTCGGAGGCGGGAGCGGTCGGCTCACCCTGCGATGTGTCGGGCATGTCGGGGCGATGATCGCGCAGCGCGCCCCGGCCCCGCCCCCAACACGCCATGATCGGCCCGGCAGTTCGCCGTCTCTCCCCAGATCAGGTGGTTCCCCCGCGCTTCTCCCCCGCGCGGTCCCGGCATCCGCTACGAACCCGGTCGGCCGTGTGTCGGTCGCGGGGCCGGACACCGGGGTGCGGGACGGTGGGCGTGGTGGGCGGCCGTCCGCGCCGGGCGGCCCCGGGCGCACGCGCGAGAGGCTCCGCATGACCGACAAGGGCATTTCCCCGACCAGCCGGCGGGCCCTCCTGCTGACCGCCGGATCCGCCGGGATCGCCGCGCTGACGGCGTCCTGCGCCCGCCCGGCCACACCCGGCAGGGCCGCACCGGCCCCGTCGGGCGGCGCCACCCCGGACTGCGTGCTGGCGGTGACCTCGGGCGCCGGCCCGAACTACGTCGGCCGGGGCCGGACCCGCTCGGACGTCACCGAGGGCCGCGAGGGCGTACCGCTGCGGCTGGAGCTGACGGTGGTGCGCGCGAAGGACGGCTGCCGGCCGCTCGCGGGCGCCGCCGTCGACATCTGGCAGGCCGACGCCTCGGGCGTGTACTCGGAGGGCAAGCAGACCTGGCTGCGCGGGGTCCAGGTCACCGACGCCGCCGGCCGTTGCGTCTTCGAGACGATCGTCCCGGGCTGGTACGCGGGGCTGGCCCCGCACATCCACTTCAAGGTCCGCCCCGACGGGCGGTCCGAGACGACCTCGCAGTTCTTCCTGCCCGACGCCTTCCTGAAGGAGGTCTACGGGCAGCAGCCGTACGCGCGCCGCAAGGCCCCCCGGGACCCGAACGGCAACGACGACCGCTACCGGGCCGCCGACGGGCGGATGACCCTGGCCCCGGCACCGAACGGCACCGGCTACCGCGCGGCGTTCACCGTGGGCCTCGCGTAGGCCGTCGCGCGGAATCAGATGCCGTGCTTCTTGAGGATCGCCTCGATGTCGGAGAAGTCCTCCGCCGGGGCCGCCGCGGGGGCCGGTCCGGCGCCCTGACGGCCGCCCGTCCCCAGGGACGGCACGGAGGCGCCCGGGGCGACGGCCTCCCGGCCGGGGGCGCCCCCGGCCGCCTTCGGGGCCTTGGGCGCCCGGCCCAGGCCCCGGCGCTCCACGGCCCGGGTGGTCATGAACAGCACCCAGGCCAGGCCCAGCAGCCCGAAGCCGATCCAGACGGTCGGCTTGAAGACCATCCCGGACACCCACTCCACCACGCCGGTCAGCACCAGGGCCACCGGCACCAGCGAGTACGCCGCGATCCGCGTCGCGGCGAGGAAGCGCTTGCGGTACGCGGTCAGCGCGGCGATGCCCAGGCCCGCCGCGGACACCGCGGAACAAATGGTCTCGGCGAGCATGCGGTCCTCCGGCGGTCGGCAGTGCGCGGTCTGTCCCTTCCATCCTGCACCGGCCCGCGTCGCGGCGGCCATGTCCGCGGGCCCGTCCACGCGGATCTCCGGGACATCTCGGGGTCGGACCTCCTCCTCAGGGGGTCTGGGAGACTGTCCGCATGACCGATTCCGTGATCCTCGAAGTCTGGTGCGAACTCCAGTGCCCGGACTGCCACAGCGCCCTGGACGACGTGCGCGCCCTGCGGGCCCGCTACGGCGACCGGCTGGACGTCCGGCTGCGGCACTTCCCGCTGGAGAAGCACAAGCACGCCTTCGCCGCCGCGCAGGCCGCCGAGGAGGCCGCGGAGCAGGGCCAGGGCTGGCCGTACGCGGAGGCCCTGCTCGCCCGCACCGCCGAACTGGGCGAGCGCGGCGAGGCCGTACTGCTGGACGTCGCGCGTGAACTCGGCCTGGACGTGGAGGAGTTCGACACCGCCCTGATCGACGGCCGGCACATCCTGATCGTCGACGCCGACCAGGCCGAGGGCAAGGCCATCGGCGTGACCGGCACCCCGACGTACGTGATCGGCGGCGAGCGCCTGGACGGCGGCAAGAGCCAGGAGGGCCTGCGCGCCCGCATCGAGGAGATCGCGGACCGGCTGCTCGCGGAAGAGACGGCCTAGGAGCCGTCCCGCGCCACGGCGGGCGCGCCCGCTTCCGCCGTGGCGGTCCGGCCGTGGGCCGCGAGCCAGGCGGCGATCCGCTGCTTGTACTCGCGGTGACCCCAGCGACCGTCGTAGCCCGCTATCCACTCCAGATGCCGCAGGACGGTCTCCGAGCGGTACGGGTGGGCCACCGCGACCACGTCGACGCCCCTCTCGCCCGTCGAGCAGATGACGTACACGCTGCTGTCGAGCGCCATCATGCCGAAGCCCGGGTGGCCCGCGTACAGGCCGAGGAAGGCGGAGGCCGCGCCCCGGCCCATGACGTCCCAGCGCTCCAGCAGCCGGACACGGGTCCAGAGCGCGGGCGGCTCCACGTGGTAGCCCTCGCGCATGTCCCGCAGGTAGGCCGCGTGTGTCCGGTTGCCCTGCGGGAGCATCACGAGGAACTCGCGCCGGTGGTCGAAGAGGCCCGTGGCGACGGCGAGCCCGTACCAGTCCTCGTTGAGCCGCTCCACGAGCCCCGGGGTGTCGTAGTCGTGGGAGAAGCCCCCGGCGACGTCCTCGCGCCCGTACGCGCCGACGAACGGCATCACACCCTCCGGCACGGCGTCCGGGACCACCTCCAGACCGGCCCGCCGCAGCGGCCGGTACACCTTGCGCTCACGCTCCTCGGCACCCATCGGTGCCCAGGCTAGATGAGGTCCTTGCCGTAGTTGAGGTCGGTCGGCCGGTAGCCGAGGGACTCGTACAGGCGCAGGGCCGGGGTGTTGGCGGTGAACACGTGCAGCGCCAGCACCCGGTGTCCGGCGGCGATGGCGGTGCGCTCCGCGAGCAGCATCAGGTCGCGGCCGTACCCGTGGCCGCGGTGATCCTCGGCGACGGCGACGTCGTAGACGTACGAGCCCTCCCCGGCGGCCGCGACCCACACGTGGCCGACGGGGGCGCCGGCCGCCTCCAGGACGGCGAAGGTGACCCCGGGGGTGGCGAGCCCCCGCGGGAGCTGCTCGTCGTGGTCGGCCAGTGATTTGGCCCGGGCTGCCTCCTCCGGCATCCCCCGGGCCACCCAGCTCGCCGCGTAGTCGGCGCGGGCCCGCACCTCCCAGGCCGCGTACTCGGCGTCGGTCATGGGCCGGCCCAGGACCCCCTCGGAGAGGGCGGGCGGGGCGGCCGGGAGCTCCTTGGCCATGTTGCGGCTGGACTCGGCGTACCCGAGGGCGGCGGCGAGCCGCAGGCCGCCCGGGGAACCGGCCGGGACCGAGATCCGCACCCGGCGGCAGCCCCAGCCGCGCAGCACCTCCTCGGCGGCGAGCGCCGCGACGGTGGCACGGCCGCGGCGGCGGTCCGGCTCTTCGATGGCCAGGTCCCGGATCTCCCCCACCGTCGGCCCGAAGGGCGTGTCGGCGGCGATCAGCAGCGCCCCGACGCGCCTGCTGTTGACGCGGACCTCGTACGGGCGCGAGCGCGCGCCGGAGTCGCTCTGCTGCAGCGGCCCGCTCGGCCGCAGGGTGGTGGTCATCGTCGAGTTCTACCCGCCCCGCGCCGCCGTGACCACGGGGCGTGGGGCGGCTCGGGGCGCCCGGCGGATCGCTCAGGGGTCGATGTCGGAGGCGGCGCGCTCGTCGAAGACCCGCATGGCCTTGGCCGTGACGGGGCCGGGGACGCCGGTCAGGACGCGTCCGTCGACCCGGTGGACGGCCTGGACGTCGCGCAGGGTGGAGGTCAGGAAGACCTCCTCGGCGCGCTCCAGGACGTCGAGGGGGAGGTCGGTCTCCTTCGCGCCGGTCCATTCGACGGCCAGCGCGCGGGTGATGCCCGCGAGGCAGCCGGAGGCGACGGGCGGGGTGTGGAGCTCGCCGTCGAGGACGACGAAGACGTTGGAGCCGGTGCCCTCGCAGAGCTGTCCGACGGTGTTGGCGAAGAGGGCCTCGGAGGCTCCCGCCCGGTTGGCGCGGTCGAGGGCGACCACGTTCTCGGCGTACGAGGTGGTCTTGAGGCCGGTCAGCGGGGAGCGCTCGTTGCGGACCCACGGGACGGTGATCACGGCGGTGGTGTCGGGGCGGCGGGCGGTCTCGCCGAGGGCGACGGTGAGCGTGGGTCCGGCGTCGCCGCGGTCGGAGCCGAGCGGGGACGTGCCGCCGGTGTAGGTGATCCGGAGCCGGCCGAGCGGGACGGGGTTCGCCTCCAGTACGGCGGCGCAGGCGCGGCGGACCTCGTCGAGGTCGGGGTCCGGCAGGCCCAGGCCGCGCGCGGAGCGGGTGAGCCGCTCCAGGTGGCGGGTGAGGGCGAAGAGGGTGCCGTCCTGTGCCTTGAGCGTCTCGAAGACCCCGTCGCCCACGGTCAGCCCGTGGTCCAGTACGGAAACCTTCGCGTCATCGGCGTCGCGCAGCGTGCCGTCGAGCCAGATCCTCACCGTACGGTTCCTCCACTCAGGTCGTGCGTCGTCTCGTGTACGCCGGGCAGGGGCTGTCCGGAGGCCAGTGCGACCAGCCGGGCGGCCTTCAGCTCGGTCTCGGCCCATTCCCGTTCCGGGTCGGAGCCCCAGGTGATCCCGGCGCCGGTGCCGAAGCTCAGGCGGGGGCCGCCGGGTGCCTCTCGGTCGATCCAGAAGGTGCGGATGCCCACGGCGAGCGCGGCGGTGCCGCGGTCGGCGTCGACCCAGCCGATGCCCCCACAGTAGGGGCCGCGGGGGGCGGTCTCCAGCTCTTCGATGATCCGCAGGGCGGAGGACTTGGGGGCGCCGGTGACCGAGCCGGGCGGGAAGGTGGCGGCGAGCAGCTCGGGCCAGCCGGCGTCCTCGGCGAGTTCGCCGCTGACGGTGGAGACGAGGTGGACGAGGCCGGGGTGCTCCTCCAGGGCGCACAGCTCGGGGACGGTGACGGAGCCGGTGGAGCAGACGCGGCCGAGGTCGTTGCGTACGAGGTCCACGATCATCACGTTCTCGGCGTGGTCCTTGGGCAGCAGGTCGGCGGCGGTGCGGCCGGTGCCCTTGATGGGGCCGGACTCGATGTGGCGGCCGTCGCGGCTCAGGTAGAGCTCGGGGGAGGCGGTGGCGATCTCGACGCCGTGGGCCCTGAGCCGAATCGTTCCTGCATAGGGGGCGGGGTTGCCGCGCGCGAGGAGCGAGGTCAGGGCGTCCACGTCGGCGGTGGCCGGGTCCGGCAGGGGCGCGGACATGACCCGGCAGAGATTGGCCTGGTAGACCTCCCCCGCCGCGATGTACTCGCGGATCCGCCGGACGCCCGCGACGTACGCGGAGCGGTCGAGCGAGGAGGACCAGCGGCCCGCCGCCGGCCCCCGCCAGGCGCCGGGCACGGGCGCGGGTACGGGGTCGGGGCGTATGTCTCCGAAGCGCGCGCAGACCAGCCGGCCTTCGAAGTCTGCGGTCACCGCCCAGAACCCGGTGGAGTCGAGGGCCGAGGGGTCGCTTGTGACGTCTCGGAGGTCGGTCGCGAGAAGGCCGCCGAAGCGGGCCAGGGGAGGCAGGTCGTGCACGGCTGCGAGTCTATGACCGGTGGCGCGATGGCGCCGGTGAGGTGACCGACGGGTGACCTCTGGTGATCGGGTGGCAGCACGCTGCGGAAACGCGTTTTTGAGCTGGCCCGGGAATCCGCTAGAGTTCAACACGTCGCCAGGGAGCGCCGGGAAAAACCCCGGAGCGAACACGGTGACACTGCGGACGTAGCTCAGTTGGTAGAGCACCACCTTGCCAAGGTGGATGTCGCGAGTTCGAGTCTCGTCGTCCGCTCTGAGTGGGGGATCTTCCCGAGAACCCCTGCACACTCCGAGGTGGAGTGGCCGAGAGGCGAGGCAACGGCCTGCAAAGCCGTCTACACGGGTTCAAATCCCGTCTCCACCTCCAAGGACGATTAGCTCAGCGGGAGAGCGCTTCCCTGACACGGAAGAGGTCACTGGTTCAATCCCAGTATCGTCCACTTGGATCCTCACGGATCCACCCGCGCGATTAGCTCAGCGGGAGAGCGCTTCCCTGACACGGAAGAGGTCACTGGTTCAATCCCAGTATCGCGCACGCAACACCGCCCGACCTGCGGCTTCGCATCACGCGAAGAGGGTCCCCGCGCGATTAGCTCAGCGGGAGAGCGCTTCCCTGACACGGAAGAGGTCACTGGTTCAATCCCAGTATCGCGCACCGCACCGGAAGCCCCGGCCGTCTCGACGGCCGGGGCTTCCGCGTTCTCCGCCCTCTGAATGCGGATGCGCGACATACGGGCATGCGAAATGCAGACGCGCGAAAAAGGGTGCTGCCCGTCCGACTCCCCAGTCGTACGGGCAGCACCCTTCACCTGCCGTCCGTCGCGCCCCCGTCCCCACGGGGTACGACAGGCCGATGTCCCGGTCCGGACCGCTCTTCCGGACCCGGGGCGCCGCTCAGCGCCCCAGCATCACGCCCACGGACGACGCCTGCGCCGCCACCTGCTCGAAGCCCCCGAAGAGGAAGAGCAGGAGGGCGGCCAGGGGGAGGACCATGGCCGCGGCCACCAGCGGGTGGCGCGTACCGGACTCATGGCCGTTGAACGCGAATGCCTTGCGTCCCTGCCGTGCGAAGTCCGCCATGGTCCTCTCCCTGTCGTCTGGCAGCGGCGGGCCCGTGACCTCGGGGGACGAGTGCGCCACCCGCCGCTTGTCTTCAACACTAGGCCGCCGGAAGGGCCCTGGCCTCATGCCCTCGTACCCATTGCCGGGCCTCCAGGAGGATGACGAGGCCGGTCCCCGCGTACTCCCCTGGGTGGAGATCGCTCCCCCGTGATGGGGGTCTTCCCGGAGGGGGCTATCGGAGCGTAGTGACTTCGCTCACTTCCGTCACTCCCCGCACACGCATGTCTTCGTACGGGGCGTTGACGACCCCGCCCGCCGGGGCGGGCGCAGCACCCCCGGAGCCGGCCCGCCCGGGAAGCCGCGTGGGCGCCAATCCCCTTGGCCCGAGGGCGGTTTGGGAGAGGGCGGCGGGGCGGGGTGCCGGAAGGGGCCGGGAGCTGTCACACCCTCAAGTGGCCCGCCCCGCACTGACAATCGAATCTCCCCGGGAGGGCGCGGCCTCTGAGCGCTCGTGCCGGATGGTCCGTAAGCTGTGCCAGGTCAGCAGGACGACCGTCAGCGGGGTGGACATGGCGATGATGCGGCTCCGGCGCGAGGACCCGCGTGTCGTCGGCTCGTTCAGACTGCACCGGCGGCTCGGAGCCGGCGGTATGGGCGTGGTCTACCTGGGGTCGGACCGGCGCGGCCAGCGCGTGGCCCTCAAGGTGATCCGGCCCGACCTGGCCGAGGACCAGGAGTTCCGCTCCCGCTTCGCGCGCGAGGTGTCCGCCGCCCGGCGGATCCGCGGCGGCTGCACGGCACGGCTGGTGGCCGCCGATCTGGACGCCGAGCGCCCCTGGTTCGCCACCCAGTACGTGCCCGGCCCCTCGCTGCACGACAAGGTCGCCGAGGAAGGGCCCCTGACGGCCGCGCAGATCGCCGCGATCGGCGCCGCGCTCTCCGAGGGCCTGGTCGCCGTGCACGAGGCGGGGGTGGTCCACCGGGACCTGAAGCCCTCGAACATCCTGCTCTCCCCCAAGGGCCCCCGCATCATCGACTTCGGCATCGCCTGGGCGACCGGTGCGAGCACCCTCACCCATGTGGGCACCGCCGTCGGCTCCCCCGGCTTCCTCGCGCCCGAGCAGGTGCGCGGCGCCGCAGTCACCCCGGCCACCGACGTGTTCGCGCTCGGTGCCACCCTCGCGTACGCGGCAACCGCCGACTCGCCCTTCGGGCACGGCAGTTCCGAGGTGATGCTGTACCGCGTGGTGCACGAGGAACCGCACCTGGTCGGCGTACCGGACGCGCTCGCGCCGCTGGTGCGGGCCTGCCTGGCCAAGGACCCCGAGGAACGGCCGACCACGCTCCAGCTGTCGATGCGGCTGAAGGAGATCGCCGCCCGCGAGGCGCAGGGGCTGGGCGACGGACGCCCGCCGGCGCAGCGGGCCCGCGTGGAGCGGCCCGTGGCGCGGCCCGACGGGCGGGCCGCGGGCCAGGCCGACCGCAGCACGGAGCGGCGTACCGGGGGCGCGACCCCCGTCGCCAGGCCGCAGGGGCCCCACAGCGGCCCCCAGTCGCGGCCCTCGTCGTCCCGCAACCCCGGATCCACCGCCGGGCGCACGGGGGGCCGCACGGGCCCGCGTACGACCGGCACCGGGCGCCGCCCGTCGCGGCCGGACCCGAAGCTGCTGCGGCAGCGGCTGATCGTGTTCGTCGTGGTCACCCTGATCGTGGCCCTGGGCATCGCCCTCGCGCAGAAACTCTGAAGGGGTGCCCGCCGGCCGGCGGGCACCCCTTCGAACGTGACCGCGACTACGCGCGGCCGCTGCCGGCCACCGCGTAGAAGGCGACGGCCGCGGCGGCACCCACGTTCAGCGAGTCCACGCCGTGCGCCATGGGGATGCGCACCCACTCGTCGGCGGCGACCAGCGCCTGCGTGGACAGCCCGTCGCCCTCCGCGCCCAGCATCAGCGCGACCCGGTCCAGGGTCTGCGGGGCGGCCACGTCGATCGGCGAGGCCTTCTCGTGCGGGGTGAGGGCGAGGAGCTTGAAGCCCGCCTCCCGGACCGTGTCGAGGCTCTTGGGCCAGGCCTCCAGGCGGGCGTACGGCACGGAGAACACCGCGCCCATCGACACCTTCACCGAGCGCCGGTACAGCGGGTCCGCGCAGTCCGGCGACAGCAGCACCGCGTCCATGCCGAGGGCGGCGGCGCTGCGGAAGATGGCCCCGATGTTGGTGTGGTCGTTGACCGCCTCCATGACGGCCACCCGGCGCGCCGACGACAGCAGCTCCTGGGCCGTGGGCAGCGGCTTGCGCTGCATCGAGGCGAGCGCGCCGCGGTGCACGTGGTAGCCGGTGACCCGCTCGGCGAGGTCCGGGCTGACGGCGTAGACCGGGGCGGGGAGCTCGTCGATGACGTCGCGCATGACGTCGACCCACTTGGCCGACAGCAGCATCGAGCGCATCTCGTACCCGGCGTCCTTGGCCCGCCGGATGACCTTCTCCCCCTCTGCGATGAACAGGCCCTCGGCGGGCTCGCGGCGGCGCCGGAGCTCGACGTCGGTCAGGCCCGTGTAGTCGCGCAGGCGCGGGTCGTCGGGGTCTTCGATGGTGATGAGATCAGCCACAGGGTGATACTGCCTTGTCCTGGGTGCGGTGCCAACGGCCTGTCAGGCGCCGGCGAGGGGTGCGTTGACGCGGACGACGTCGCCGATCACGATGACGGCGGGCGGCCGGACCTCCTGCGCCTTGACCGTCTCGCCGACGGTCGCGAGGGTGGCGTCCACCCGGCGCTGGGTGGCGGTGGTGCCCTCCTGGACGACCGCGACGGGCGTGTCGGCGGAGCGGCCGTGGCGCACCAGGGCCTCGGCGATCAGGCCGATCTTGTCGACGCCCATGAGGATGACGATCGTGCCGGTGAGCTTGGCGAGGGCCGCCCAGTCGACGAGGGAGCGCGGGTCGTCCGGTCCGACGTGGCCGCTGACCACGGTGAACTCGTGCGCCACCCCGCGGTGGGTGACGGGGATCCCGGCGGCGCTCGGCACGGAGATGGAGCTGGAGATGCCCGGCACGACGGTGCAGGCGATCCCCTCGGCGGCGAGGGCCTGGAGCTCCTCCATGCCGCGGCCGAATACGTACGGGTCCCCGCCCTTGAGCCGGACCACGGCCTTGCCGGCCTTGGCGTGCTCGATGAGGGCGTTGTTGATGGCCTCCTGCGCCATGAACCGGCCGTACGGGATCTTCGCGGCGTCGATGACCTCGACGTGCGGCGGGAGCTCGTCGAGCAGGTCGCGGGGGCCGAGCCGGTCGGCGATGACCACGTCGGCCTCGGCGAGCAGGCGGCGGCCGCGCACGGTGATCAGGTCGGGGTCGCCGGGCCCGCCGCCGACGAGGGCGACACCGGGGACGCGGGGGCGGGCGGCGGTCAGGGAGCCGTCGCGCAGCCCCTCGACGACCGCGTCGCGCACGGCGGCGGAGCGGCGCGGGTCGTTGCCGCTGAGCACGGCGACGGTGACGCCCTCCACCCGGCCGGTGGCCGGGGTCCAGGCGGTGGCGGCGTCGGCGTCGTCGGCGCGCACGCACCAGACCCGGCGGCTCTCGGCCTCGGCGGAGGCGGCGTCGTTGGCGGCCCGGTCCCGGGTCGCGATCAGCGCGTACCAGGCACCGTCGAGGTCGCCGTCCTGGTAGCGGCGGCGCTCCCAGCGGATCTCGCCGGTCTCGGCCATCACGTCCACGGACGGGGTCGCGGAGGGGGAGATCAGCAGCACGTCGGCACCGGCCGCGACGAGCGCGGGCAGCCGGCGCTGGGCGACCTGCCCGCCGCCGATGACGACGACGCGGCGCCCTGCCAGACGGAGTCCTACGGGGTAGGCGGGGTGTGCCGGGTTTGCCATGGCGGTTGCGGCTCCTGATGCGGCGGGGTGTGGACGGCGGCTGCCGCTGCTGCGCTGGAGCGGCTGGTCGGGCACACGGTGCGGGGCGCCCGTCCGGGACCACGATACGTCCCACGGGCGCCGACGGTACCTGCGGGGCCGAACTTCGGGACGGGGGTTTCGCCTGGTCGGGGCGGGAATGGCGGGATCCCGGCGGCCCGGATCAGGAGTGGCCGGGGCCCCGGGGCTGGACCAGCAGGAACGGGCCGCCACCGACGAGACGAGTCTCCGGGCCCTGCCCGGGCCCCCACACCTGCCATTCCGCACCAAGAGCGCGGCTACCTGCACGAGAGACCGACCACAGCCCCCCTGCGCACCCCGGGGACGCATCAGACCGCTACGCGCTCCTCCCACCCTTACGTTTGCGGCCCGTCTGGGTCTGCTCCTCGGCGGGCTGGACGTTGTCCACGGCGGTCGTGAACTCTCGCCCGGACGCACCACGGATGTAGGCCAGCTCCATCCAGCGCTCGATGCCGGTGTCGGAGACGTTCTCGTTGACCACGGCCATCAGCACGCCCTCAACGCCCGAGGCGATGTCGCGTACCCGGCGGCGGAGGAGGCGGTGGGGGACGTACTCGTACTGCTCACTCATGGGGCGGCTCCTCGAACGAGTCGAGGAAGCACTCCCAGCCGCGACGTGCGCGGTCGAGCAGGTCCTGACTGGGCACGGACACGGTCTGCGTCCTGTAGACGGGGGTGTCGCGATTGAGCAGGTCACTGACGCTGCCGGACACGGTCTGGCGGTGACCATTGCGCTTCTGGGGGGACACTGCACCTCTCTACGGTCTCGGTCAGGCGGCTGTGACCAGTCAACTGCTCCAGGCGTTTGGATGGATGGGCCAGGAGGCATGGCCATTCCGTGGAAATGGCCACGTTTCATGGCCGGGGGGCGACGATGAAGACCGAGGACGCAGGCCACGGCATGGAGCCGATCGGACAACTGCTTCGCCGCCTGCGGACGGCGAGCGGGCGGACTCAGGAGGGGCTGGCGGCAGACCTCTCGGCGCGGCGGGGCTATCCCCTGGAGCAGGCGGCGGTGTCGAGGTGGGAGACCCACGAGCGGCTTCCGGATCCGGTCTCGCGGACGCTGCTGGCCGCAGAGTTCGGCGTGCCGGAGCAGGAACTGTGCCGCGCCGTCGCCCTGGCCCGACGGCTTCGCCGACTGGAGAAGCAGACTGATCAGGAGAACGATGTGAATCGCCGAGGATTCATGGCGGGCGCCGGGATCGCCGTCATACAGCCGTCGTCGTTGCTGGCATCGGGACGAAGGATCGGCGCTGACGTGCCGGAACAGCTGAGCCAGAGGACCGCCCGGCTCAGGCGGCTGGATGACTTCGTCGGGGGTGGTGATACCTACCGCATGTACGTCCGCGAGCTGGAGGGCACGACCCGACTGGCCGATGAAGGCGTCTACTCCGAGCCCACGGGGCGCGCCCTGCGGGGAATCATCGCCGAACAGGCCCAGCTCGCCGGCTGGGCAGCATACGACGCCGGCCACTACAGCGAGGCCCGCAGCCACTACATGACTGCCTTGGCGGCTTCCCGGGCAGCACAGGACTCGGCGCTTGAAGGCAACTCGCTGGCGTTTCTCGCGTACCTGGAATGGACCGTGGGCGGGAGCGCCGGGGTCAAGTTCGCCACGGCCGCCTACGAGGCACTAGGCAGGGACGCCGCACCAGCGGTGCGGGCGCTATTGGCGGACCGGCTGGCGTGGCAGCACGCGACTTCCGGCAACTCCCGAGAAGCGGACTACTCCCTCAAGGCCGCAGAGGAGGCCATCCACGGCGTGAGCGACGCTGCTGCGCCCGACTGGGTCTACTGGGTGGACCACGACGAGATCGCGATCATGACCGGGCGGTGCTGGGCAGAGTTGCACCGGCCCCTTCGGGCCATCCCGGCGCTAGAGGACGCCCTCAGCAGGTACGACGACACCCGGGCACGGGACAAGGCGCTGTACCTCTCCTGGCTCGCATCTGCCTACCTCGACGCGGGTGAGGTCGAGCACGCGACCGCGATCACGAGCCGGGTACTCGACCTCTCCGAGGGACTCTCGTCGGTCAGACCGGCGGCGCGGGCACACGCGATGGTCAAGCGGCTGGAGCCCCACCACGCCCTTGCCCCGGTCAGCGCGCTGCTGGAGCGTGTGAAGGCCTACCGTGTGGCGCGGGTGATCCAATCCAGGTAGTCGGCACGACCGGCATCGATACCGAAGGCGATCACCTCAGGTGAGTCATACGGGTGGTTGTGGACGATGTGGCCCTCCAATGCCTCCCGCCGATCACCAGCCGTGCGGAACGTCACCTGGTACTCGTTCCCCTCGACGACCTCACCGAGATGCCGATATGTGGTCTCGATCGGTCCTGTCACCTGCCCGGAGGCCGCCAGACCTGCCTCCACCGCCGACCGCGACAGCTTCCGCGCGGCGTCGTGAGTGTCCACGGTAGTGATCACAATCAAGAAGTCAGCCATACCGACAACGTATCCGCCACACAAACCCGTTGGGGCCGGACGGCAGGTACACAGCCTCCACCCTCGCTCATGAATCGACGTGCGGCCAGCGATGGCCGGCGTCGTGCAGCTTGCTCAACGCCGATTGATCGTTGGCCACCAGCACCTGCGCCAGCCGGGCCGCTGCGGCAACCACGGCGGACCAGCCCGGTGCGTCCAGATAGTCTTCGTCGCCCGCATCAGCGCCGACCGAGGCCTGCACCTCGCTGAAGGCGGCACCGAGACCCGCCATCAACTCGACCTCCTCCTCACTACGGAGGCACTGCCCCAGCCAGGGCAGAGGGTTGCTCGCATCGCAGAAGTCGTCGAAGAGCACGTGCACCGTGTAGTCGAGGCCCTCGAACCGACCCGGATCGAGCCAAACCTCTCGCTGCCACGTCGGGCTGGCCAGAGCCACGACCGCAGGCACGACATGGAGGCGGTGGTAGGGCAGAGCAATACCGTGATCAATCACGAGGCAAGAGTACGTACCTCGCGATCGACCGCGACCGTGAACTCAACCTCGCAGCCTGGCCTTTGGAACCCAACCGGCCCCGCCTTCCGGCGGGGCCGGACCCATCACCTCAGACCGTGCGGCCGAAGTAGGCGGCGAGCCGGTCGAGCAGTGGGGCATCCTCCGAATCGGCCTTCGAGGGGCCGAACATGCCGGCCTGAGAACGGACGGCGTCGGGGTAGTTGCCGTACCAGGTCCGGTAGGCGGCCTCGACGGCGTCCGGGTCGCCCGCACGGTCCTGGCCGGTGGCGGTCGCCAGGTCCCAGCCGTGCAGCACCGCCTCCAGCAGGTGCAGGTCCGCCAGGCGCGGCCCCAGCCCACCCCCGGGCAGCGGCATCTGCCGCTGGAGCGCACCCTCGCCCTGCCAGGCGGCCAGAACCTCCTTGGCCCCCTCGGCATAGACCTCACCGGGCTGCCGCTCACCGATGTTGTCCCGGGCGAACAGCCCGAAGTCGGGGGCACCGCCACCGGCAAGGGTCACGTAGTAGGGGTTGCCGGCCACCATGTGGTTGGCCAGGGCCCGCACGTCGAAGTCTTCGCACGGGGTGGGCAGCCCGTACTGGCCGGGGGTGGTGTTGCCGAGCAGCTCTGCCGTGTGGGTCAGGGCCTTTTCGAGCAGCTGGATGTCCTGGGTCATGATGATCGCGCCTTTCCTCGATGGTGACGGGCACCTCCGCCCCTGTTCAGGGGCCCTGGATGCGCCGACAACCCCACAGTGGACCCACTTGCGGACAGCCTCGGTCCGCATCTCAATATCGAAGGAAAGGTGCCTGATGGCCCCCGTGCAGATGAGCCGGGCGGAAGCGGTCTCGCAAGTGCAGCGGATCATGGACGCCGACTACACCTCCGAAGCCGAGGTGGACGGTCTGCTGACAAGGCTCGACAGGGCCCTCGCCTGTCGGTCCGGGTACGTCAGCGACCTGATCTTCTGGCCACCGGAACGGGAGCTGTCGGCCGAGGAAGTAGTCGACAAGGCCATGGCGTACCAGCCGATCGCCTTGTGACGCCCTTCGTCGCGGGCTCTCTCGGGTGGGCGGATACAGTGCGGTGGATCATCGGGGATGCCGGTCTTGGGGGGATGAAATGGGACGCAACAAGCTGCCCGTGCAGAACGCCGGCAAGAGCGACCTCTGTCTCTTCATCGAGCCGTACGGCGAGGACTACTACCTGAAGCCCGGTGAAGTCTTCACGGTCGCCCCGGAAGCCGAAGGGATCGACGTCTGGTTCACCACGGTCGTCTGGGAGGGCGGCATCACCGTCTGGCCCTACGAGGACGGCGATCCGCACAAGGTCGTCCTTGAGTACACCGTGACCGACGCCAACGGAACGGTGTTGGAGTGCGGTCACCAGAGGCCCCCGAAGCCGACCGCTTAGTCGCCCCAGACGGGCCGCAGACGCCGAGACGCGGGGAGCGCGTAGCGATCTGACGCGCCTGGAGGAGCCTTTCGCTGCCCTGACCGCCGTCTCATGACAGCAGCTGCCCAGGACGGCCGACGGACGCTGAGGAATGAGGAGCGCGTAGCGATCTGACGCGCTCCGGGGCTCCGCAGGCCGCTCTGATCGGCCTCTCGTGCGGGTAGCCGGTCCCTGGCCCCTCGCCTCGGCCCTGACGGGGCCGCTCCTCTGCTCCTGCCCCGTGCCGTTCTTTTGGGGGTTTCCCGTCAGTCTTTCGGCTTTCCGGGGCGGGTCGGTCTGTCAAGGGTGGCCGAAGGCCATCGCGAAGCGACGCGACGAAGGAGCGCCCTTGACGGGCCGGCCCGACGCGGAAGGACGATGGGACTGACGGGAAACCCCCAAACCAGCTGCGAGACCGCCCATGAGGATGCCGCTCCCCCACCCCACCGGCCCGCACCCGGGGAGGCGGGTGGGCAGCCACCGACCCGCCCCCACCCCCTCGAGGGGGAGATAGCGGGCCCGGGCCGGGGGCCGCTACGCCGCCGGGGCCGGACACCCTGTGGTGTCCGGCCCCGGCCCGTGCGCGTACGTACGTACCCGCTACTTCTCCGTCACGCCCGCCGAGTCGAACGTGGCCACCTCGTGCATCGCGCGGGCCGCGCTCTGGACCAGGGGGAGGGCCAGGAGGGCGCCGGTGCCTTCGCCGAGGCGGAGGTCCAGGTCGACCAGGGGGCGCAGGCCGAGCTTGTTGAGCGCGGCCACGTGGCCCGGTTCCGCGCTGCGGTGGCCGGCGATGCAGGCCGACAGGGCCTCGGGGGCGATGGCGCGGGCCACCAGGGCGGCCGCGCCGGCGCTCACGCCGTCCAGGATGACCGGGGTGCGCAGGGAGGCGCCGCCGAGCAGGAGGCCGACGATCGCGGCGTGCTCCAGGCCGCCGATGGCCGCCAGGACGCCGATCGGGTCGTTGGGGTCGGGCTGGTGGAGCTCCAGGGCACGGCGTACGACGTCGACCTTGCGGGCGTGCGTCTCGTCGTTGATGCCGGTGCCGCGTCCGGTGACCTCCGCCGGGTCGACTCCGGTGAAGACGGAGATGAGGGCGGCCGACACCGTGGTGTTGGCGATGCCCATCTCACCCGTCAGCAGCGCCTTGTTGCCCGCCGCGACGAGGTCGCGCGCCGTCTCGATGCCGACCTCGATGGCCGCGATGGCGTCCTCGCGGGACATCGCGGGGCCGACGGACAGGTCGTCCGTGCCCGGGCGGACCTTGCGCGGGAGCAGGCCCGGGGTGGCGGGGAGGTCCCCGGCGACGCCGACGTCGATGACGCAGACCTCGGCGCCGACCTGGTTGGCGAAGGCGTTGCAGACGGCCCCGCCGCCCAGGAAGTTGGCCACCATCTGCGTGGTGACCTCCTGGGGCCACGGGGTGACGCCCTGGGCGTGGACACCGTGGTCACCGGCGAAGATCGCGACGGCGGCGGGCTCCGGGATCGGCGGCGGGCAGACCCGGGACAGGCCGGACAGCTGCGCGGAGATGATCTCCAGCATGCCGAGGGCGCCCGCGGGCTTCGTCATGCGCTTCTGCCGCTCCCAGGCCTCGCCGAGCGCCTTCGCGTCGAGCGGGCGGATGCTGGCGACGGTCTCGGAGAGCAGGTCGTGCGGGGCTTCGCCGGGCAGCGCCCGGCGGCCGTACGTCTCCTCGTGGACGACCCACGCCAGCGGGCGGCGCTGGGACCAGCCCGCCTGCATCAGCTCCGGCTCCTCGGGGAACTCGTCGACGTAGCCGACGCACAGGTACGCGACGACCTCCAGGTGCTCGGGGAGCCCGAGCGCGCGGACCATCTCGCGCTCGTCGAAGAAGCTCACCCAGCCCACGCCGAGGCCTTCGGCGCGGGCGGCGAGCCAGAGGTTCTCGACGGCGAGGGCGGAGGAGTACGGGGCCATCTGCGGCTGGGTGTGCCGGCCGAGGGTGTGGCGGCCGCCGCGGGTGGGGTCGGCGGTGACGACGATGTTCACCGGGGTGTCGAGGATGGCCTCGATCTTCAGTTCCTTGAACTGCTTGGCCCGGCCCTTGGGCAGCGACTTGGCGTACGCCTCGCGCTGCTTCTGGGCGAGCTCGTGCATCGTCCGGCGGGTCTCGGCGGAGCGGATGACGACGAAGTCCCAGGGCTGCGAGTGGCCGACGCTGGGCGCGGTGTGGGCCGCCTCCAGGACGCGCAGCAGCACCTCGTGCGGGATGGGGTCGGTGCGGAAGCCCTTGCGGATGTCGCGGCGCTCGCGCATGACGCGCAGCACGGCCTCGCGCTCCGCGTCGGCGTACCCGGGGGCGGGCTCGCCGACGGGCTCCGCCGGGGCGGCGGGGCCCTCGGCGGCGGCGTCGGCTGCCTCCGCTGCGGCCGGGGCGGGCTCGGCGGCTCCGGCGGGCTGTACGGGCTCGGGCTGCGGCGCGTCGGCGGGCTCCGGCGCGACGGCGGCTGCTGCGGCGGGCGCCTCGGGCTGGACCACCGTCTCTGCGGGGCCCGCCTCGGTGACGGGCGCCGCCACGGCGCCGGGCGCTTCGGCGGGCTCGGCGGCCTGCGCGGGCTCGGCCGGGGTCACCGGCGCCTCGGGCGCGGCTTCGGCGGCGGGTACGGCCTCCGGGGCCGGCGGCGCGGCCTCGGCCGGGGTGTCGGCGGCGGGAGCGGCCGCCTCGGGCGCCCCGGGGGCTGCGACGGCCTCGACGACGACCTCGGCGGCGGCCTCGGCAAGGACCTCAGCGGCGGCTTCGGGGGCCGCCGGGGCCTCCTCGGCGGCCGGAGCTGCCGGAGCGGCCTGCGGAGCGGTCTCCTGCCCGGCCTCCGGCGCGGCCTGGTCGGCGACGGCCTCGACCGGGGCGGCAGCGACCGGGGCGGCGGTGGCCTCGGCCGCGACGCCCTCGGCGACGACCGGTTCGGCCGTCCACGGGCTACCGGCCTGCGGCGGGACCTCACCGGGCTGCGCCAGGACGGGACCCCCGTCGAGGTACTCGGGGCCGGGGACGGCGGCGGGGTCGGCCGGCGCGGCTTCCGGCGCGGCTTCCGGACCGGCCTCGGCGGCGGGCAGGGGCTCGGGAGCCGGCAGGGCCTCGGCGGCCGGGGCGACGGCCTCGGCAGCCTGGGCGGCGGCGGCCTCGGCGGCGGCCTCGGCGGCCTGGATGGCGGCGGCCACCTGGGGGGCCAGCACCACGACGGGCTCGGCGGCGACGGGCTGGGCCGGAGCGGGCTCCGCCACCACGGCCTGCGCCACCACCGGCTCAGCGCCGACGGCCTCCGGCGCGACGGCGACGGCCTCGACACCAATGACCTCGGCACCGACAACCTCGGCACCAACGGCTTCGACACCCACGACGGCCTCCGCCACCACGGGCTCCACCACGGCCTCAGTCACGCCCTCGGCCACAACGGCCTGCGCCGGCACCGCGCCCTGCTCAGCGGCAACACCCTGCTCGGCGGGCGCCGCCTGCTCGACCGGAACGCCCTGCTCGGCGGGCACGGCTTCCGCCGCACCAGGAGCCATCTGCACACCGGGCGCCACCTGCACCCCAGGAGCGACCTGCACCCCCGGAGCCACCTGCACGCCCGGGGTCATCGCGACGCCCGGCGCCACCGGCGCGGCGGCCGGGCCCCGGTCGGCGAGGGAGCGTACGACTCCCCCGGTGGCGTCGGGCACGGGCGGGCCCATGTGCAGCGGGCGGCGCGGCGGCATCACGGCGGAGGCGGGCGGGACCTGCCCGGCGGCGGGGGCCGCGGGCGGGACGACGAGGCCGCCGAGGTCGAGTGAGCCGGAGTCGCGGCCGCCGGTCTCGTGCGCGCCGGCGCTGTACGCGGCGGGGTCGGCGAAGGTGCCGGGGGCGGGGTAGCCCGCCTCGGGGAAGCCGGGCGCGGGCTGTCCGGGCGCGGGGAAGGCCTCGGGGTAGCCGGGGTCGGGGAAGCCGAGGTGTCCGGGCTCGGGGTAGCCGGCGGCGGGGGCCTGCTGGTACTCGGTGTAGACGGGTTCGGCCGGGAATTCGCCGGGGAAGGCGGGGACCGGGGGAACCACCTGCGGGTCGCTCCAGGAGCCCTGCCCGTGGCCGCTCGGCATCAGCAGCAGTTCCTCGTCCTCGGCTTCGGAAGGGTCGTCCACGAGGTCCTGGAACGCGTAGCCGGCCGGGGCCTGCGGCGGCATGGGGGGCAGGGGCGGCATCGGGGGGACCGGAGCGGGAATGCCCTGCTGATCCACCATGCCCGTGTTGTCCGGGTGACCCTCGCCCGGGACCTGGCCGGTGTCAGTCATGCGTACCCCTCGCCCATCGGTGTTGCCTCTTCGATCGCCCGGCCGCCCACAGGGCCCGCCGTGCGGACTTTGCCGTGCGGGGTCGTCGCGCGGTGCGCGGTCTCGCCCGCCCACGCACAACAACTCCTGAGCATTGTCGCGCTCGTCGGCCTCCGTGTCGGCCAGAAACCGGCACGGTCCGCTGTGGACTGCGCCACGTCGCGCGTCCACCAGGGCGGTACGACGATCGGCCAGCCTACCCCGGGCTCCGTGTCAGCGGGTCACGGGGCGTTCGCCTGCCAGCAGGAACACCACGGAACGCTCCTGTTCCGCCCAGGTCCGGGGGTCGAGGCCGACGGACTGGAGCAGCGCGCACTCGACGGCGTACCCGTGTTCGGTGAGGGTGCGTCCGATGGCCTCGGCCTCGTCGCGCGTGGAGGCGTGGCTGACGATCCGTTCGGGGCGTCGTTCGGCGACGGCGGCGATGACGGCGGGGCCGCCGCCGCCGACGCGGACGACGTCGGGTTCGGGGAGGTTCTCCAGTACGTGTGGAGCGCGGCCCGAGACCACCTGGATCTGGACACCGCGCTTGCGGGCGGCGGCGGTTACGCGTTCGCAGGCGCGCGGGTCGGCGTCGACGGCGATGACGGCGGCGCCGTGGGCGGCGGCGTCCACGGCGAGGGCTCCGGTGCCGGCTCCGATGTCCCAGACGAGGTCGCCGGTGCGGGGGCCGAGGCGGGCGAGCTGGGCGGCGCGCAACTGCACGGACTCCCCTTCGCCGGGCCGGGGTCCGTCGGCGGCGGGCTGCGGGCGGGCCCAGCCGCGTGCGGGGGCGGGTCCGGGGCCGCGGCCCAGGAGCCAGCCGGGGTCGGCGGCGGCGGGGGCGGGGCCGGCGCCGCCGATGACGATGACGACGTTGGGGTCGCGCCAGCTGTGGTCGGCGGCGGCGTCGGAGGTGAGGACGGTGACGCGTTCGCGGTCGGTGCCGAGTTCCTCGCAGATGACGAAGGTGCGGTGGATCCCTTCGAGGAGCAGGGCGAGTTCGGCGGGGCCGGCTCCGGGTGAGGTGAGGACCGCGACCTTGGTGTGGGCGCGGCAGACGTTGACGGCGCGGCGCAGGGTGCGGGGGTGGGCGACGACGACCTGTGCGTCGTCCCAGGGCATTCCGGCGCGGGCGAAGGCGGCGGCGACCGCGGAGACGGCGGGGACGACTTCGACTTCGAGGCCGTGTTCGGGGGCGCGCAGGGTGCGGACGACGCCGAAGAAGCCGGGGTCGCCGTCGGCGAGGACGACGGCGGTGCCGCGGTGGCCGGCGATGCGGCGGGCGGCGAGGCCGAGGCTGCCGAGGCGGATGCGTTCCGCGCCGGGCGGGATCTCGGGGAGCGCGAGGTGGTGGGCGGCTCCGGCCACGAGGGTGGCGGCGGAGAGCGCGGAGCGGGCGGCCGCGGTCAGGGGGGAGCCGTCCCATCCGATCACCGTGACCCGGTCGGCCATCGTCGTCGGTCTCCTGGGGTGGGGGGTGGGGGAAACCGCCTTCGACGCCTTCGTCCTGGTCAGGGGAGATCGGCGGGTTTCAGGGGGTCTCGGGGGGTCATGGTGAGACTACCCGGTGATCGGGTCAGTGCCGGTCGGCGCCGACGGCGTAGCCGTGTGCGTCGGCGCGCCGGCGCAGGGGGTAGCCGTCGTCGTGGCCGGGGCGGCCGGAGGGGCCGGGGCGGGCGTGGCGGCTCTCGTACACGTCGTACTCGTCGGTGTCGTCGAGGTCCTCGGGGACCAGGCTCCAGACGATGAGGTCGGTGCGGGTGTCGGTCCAGCTGCCGTCGGCGGCCTGGGTTCGCACTATCGCCACGTTGCGCAGGACGCCTTCGCTGATGCAGCCGATCTTCTGGGCCACCTGCTGGGAGGCGGTGTTGTCGGCGGCGGTGCGCAGTTCGAGTCTCTCGAAGCGTCGGTCGCGCAGGAGCCACTGGGCGACGGCCAGGACGGACTCGCTGGCGTAGCCCTCGCCGCGGGCCCAGGGGGCGGTGACGTAGCCGGCTTCGGCGGTGCGGGTGCGCCAGTCGGTGTTCCGGAGGTGGACGACGCCCACGAGGCGCTGGGTGAGGAATTCGGTGACGGCGAAGACGATGCCGCGGCCCTCGGTGCGTTCGGCGTGGGAGAGGACGGTGGCCCAGGCGCGGGCGTCGGCGGCGGTGTAGGGGTGCGGGGCGGTGGTCCAGGCGGTGACCTGCTCGTCGTTCATCATCTCGGCGAGCGCGGTGACGTCGTCCTCCTCGAAGGGGCGCAGCACCAGCCGGTCCGTGCTGATGGTGACGTCCGGGAAGGTGGTAGTCATGCGCAGCTCCATGCCTGGGGACCGTGGGGCGGGACCGTTCGTGCTGGACCGTTCGTACGGGGCCGTTCGTACGGGACCGCCGGTGCGGGACCGTTTGTGCGGGTCGTAGGCCACAGCATGCAGCATCGGCCGGGGGATGTGCAGGGCCGGGCTGCCCGGAAGCGGGCAGGCTCCGGGAAGCCCGCGGCCCCGCACGCCCTGGTGGGTGCGCGGGGCCGGGAACGCGGCGTCTACCAGGGGGTCCTGGGTCAGGCGCCGGGGGTGCCGAAGGCCGGGATGACCGAGCCCTGGTACTTCTCCTCGATGAACTTCTTGACCTCGTCGGAGTTCAGGAGCTTGGCGAGCTTCTGGATGCGCGGGTCGTTCTGGTTGCCTTCCTTGACGGCCAGGAAGTTGGCGTACGGGTTGCCCTCGGCCTTCTCCAGGACCAGGGCGTCCTTGGCCGGGGAGAGCTTGGCTTCCAGGGCGTAGTTGCCGTTGATGACGGCGGCGTCGACGTCGTTCAGGGCGCGGGGGACCGTGGCGGCCTCCAGCTCCTTGAACTCCAGGCCCTTCTTGTCGGTGATGTCGGACAGCTTGGCGCTGGTGCCGACCCCGTCCTTGAGGGTGATGAGCTTGTTGGCGGCGAGGAGCTGGAGCGCGCGGCCCTCGTTGGTGGTGTCGTTGGGGACGGCGACGGTCTGGCCGGGCTTGATGTCCGTGAGGGCCTTGACCTTCTTGGAGTAGAGGCCGAGGGGTTCCAGGTGGACGTTCACGACGGGCACGATGTGCGTGCCGTTCTTCTTGTTGAAGTCGTCGAGGTACGGCTTGTGCTGGAAGAAGTTGCCGTCGACCTGGCCCTGCTCGGTGGCGGTGTTGGGCAGGACGTAGTCCGTGAACTCCTTCACCTCCAGCTTGAGGCCGTCCTTGGCCGCGAGCTTGTCCTTGACGAAGTTCAGGATGTCGGCGTGCGGGCTCGGGGAGGCGGCGATGACCAGGGGCTTGGTCTCGTCGACCTTGCCACCGTCGGTCTTGGCGGCCGTGGACGGGTCCGAGGAGCTGCCGCAGGCGGTGAGGCCGAGGGCGAGCGCGGCGGAGACGGCGGCGATGGCGGTGAGCTTGGTGTTCTTGCGCACGAAGAGTGCCTTTCTTGCTTTTCGCGGGTGTTCGCGGGGTGGTGGCCCAAGCACGACAAGTGCGGGCTTTCCTTTTTGGGGAAGTCTGGTGGGGTCTATCAGGCTGTCAGGCTGTCCGGCCGCGGCGCGCGAGGACGCGTACCACGCCGTCGCCGATCAGCTGGATCACCGTGACGAGGGCGATGAGGACGGCGACGGTGGCGAACATGAAGCCGGTCTCGAAGCGCTGGAAGCCGTAGGTGATGGCCTTGGAGCCGAGTCCTTCGCCGCCGACGGCGCCGGCCATGGCGGAGTAGCCGACGAGGGTGATCACGGTGGTGGTGACGCCGGCGACCAGGGACGGGAGGGCCTGCGGGAGCAGGACCTTGCCGATGAGGGTGGGGATGCCGCCGCCCATGGACTCGACGGCCTCGATGAGGCCGTGGTCGACCTCGCGGACGGCCGTCTCGACGAGCCGGGCGAAGAAGGGGACGGCGCCGATGGCGAGCGGGACGATCATGGCGGTGGGGCCGATGAAGGTGCCGACGACGGCGGTGGTGACCGGGATCAGGAAGATCAGCAGGATGATGAACGGCAGCGAGCGGCCTATGTTCACGATCACGCCGAGGACCTTGTTGAGCGGCTGGTTCTGCAGGAGGCCGCCCTTGTCGGTGAGGACGAGGAGGATGCCGACGGGCAGTCCGCCGAGGACGGTCACCAGGGTGGACCACAGCACCATGTAGAGGGTGTCGTAGGTGCCCTGGGTGAGCAGGGGCTGCATCTCGGACCAGGTCACTTGGCACCATCCTTGACCAGTGCGGCGATCTCGGAGTCGAGGTCGGAGTCGTCGTCGACGAGGTCGACCTGGAGGCCCTGCTCGCGCAGGAAGCCGACGGGCACCACGTTGTCCTCGTAACGGCCGGGGAGTTCGATGCGCATGCGGCCGATCTGGCGGCCGGCGACGGTGTCCATCGCGGCGCCGAGGATCGAGATGTCGATGTTGTACGTGCGCGAGAGCTGGGAGATGACCGGCTGGGTGGCGGCCTCACCGTGGAAGGTGACGTCGACGACGGTGCGGTCGGGGCCGGTGGCGGCGCCGCTGACCGGGAAGAGTTCGCCGGCGAGCTCGGAGCCGGGGGTGGCGAGCAGTTCGGCGACGGTGCCGGACTCGATGATCCGGCCCCGCTTCATCAGGGCGGCGGAGTCGCAGATGGTCTTCACGACGTCCATCTCGTGCGTGATGAGGAGGACGGTGAGGCCGAGCTGGCGGTTGAGGTCGCGCAGCAGCTGGAGGATGGAGCGGGTGGTCTCGGGGTCGAGGGCGCTGGTGGCCTCGTCGGAGAGGAGCACCTTGGGGTCGCCGGCCAGGGCGCGGGCGATGCCGACGCGCTGCTTCTGGCCGCCGGAGAGCTGGGTGGGGTAGGCCTTGGCCTTGTCGGCGAGGCCGACGAGGTCGAGGAGTTCCAGGGCCTTGCGGGAGCGTTCGCGGCCGGAGACGCCGAGGATCTCCAGGGGGAGCTCGATGTTGGCCTGCACGGTGCGCGAGGACAGCAGGTTGAAGTGCTGGAAGACCATGCCGATGCGGCTGCGGGCTTCGCGGAGTTCCTTGCCGGCGCGGCGGCCGCGGCCGGCGAGGGCGGTGAGCTCGACCCCGTCGACGGTGACGGTGCCGCTGGTGGGGCGCTCCAGCAGGTTCACGCAGCGGATGAGGGAGGACTTGCCGGCGCCGCTCTGGCCGATGACTCCGTAGACCTCGCCCTCGCGGACGTGGAGGTCGACGCCGTCCAGGGCGGTGACCTCGCGGCCACGGGACTGGTAGACCTTCGTGAGGCCCGATGTGGTGATCACAGGATTTCCGTCGCTGTCGAGTGCACGGGGTGCGGGTGCCGTGCACGGGGCAAACATCTGGGGACGCGATACGGGTCTGACCGTCACAAAACGATGGGGTCGACGCGTGCGCGGGGCAGGAGCGGTCCGTACCGGGGATCAGTCGGCGGTGTGCTGCGACTGGGCTGGCGGAGTTGCTCGGCCGGTCTCGCTTCGGGGCGCGGGACTGCGTGAAGGGGGCCCTCAGAAGGCGCACATTCGACACATACAACGAGCACCGGGCGTCATCGTCGCCTCGGTCGCAAGGGTGCGGCTGCTCGTCGTGGTCATGTGCTCCAGTAAAGCAGACATGGCGACTCACCGATCAATGCTGTCCGGATAGCGGACGGAATCCGGCCGCATTCCGGACAGGATTGGACTGAACCAGTCACCCCAGACGCTCCGCCTCCACCGTGATTCCACCCTCGCCGACCAGCGCGGACACGGCCGACAGGTCGCTGACGACCACCTCCGCGTCGAGCTCGGCGGCCGGATGCGTTGTGGTCAAGGCCACGGTCCGCATGCCGGCCGCGCGTCCGGCCGCCAGCCCGGCGGGGGCGTCCTCGAAGACCACGCAGCGGGCCGGATCCACGCCCAGGCGACGCGCGGCCAGCAGGAACGGCTCCGGGTCCGGCTTGCCGCGGGTGACGTCCTCGGCGGTCACCAGTTCCGGGAAGTCGATCCCCGCCTCCCGCAGCCGGGCCTCGGCCAGCGGGCGGGTGGCCGAGGTGACCACCGCCCAGCGGCCGGCGGGCAGGGCGTTCAGCAGCTCCTTGACGCCGGGCAGCAGGACGACGCCGCCGGGGACGTCGGCCACCTCCAGGGCCTCGACGCGGGCCAGCGCCCGCGCCCGTACGCCTTCCGGCAGCAGCTCGGCGATGATCTCGGCGGCCGGGCGGCCGTGCAGCTCCACCCGGGCGAACTCCTCCTCCGGTATGCCGTACTCCCGGGCCCAGCGGGCCCAGCAGCGGTGCACCGATTCCATGGACGAGACGAGGGTGCCGTCGTTGTCGAACAGCAGGGCTTCGGCGTGCAGCTTCATGTCTTCCAGGAAAGCCCGGCCCGAGGGGCGGGCGCATCGGGTCTTTAGGCCCGTAATACCCTCGCTGCATGCTCGTCGCCCTGACGGTCGCCATCGGCGCGGCCGCACTCGCCCTCGCCGCCTGGTGCGGCCACGCCGCATGGCGGGACCAGCCGACCAAGGACTGGCACTTCATCGGCATGGCCGTGGTGACCGTGCTGGTCCTGGCGCAGCTGGTGATCGGCCTGGTCCGGCTGGCCCGGGGCGAGAAGCCCGAACAGGGCGCGGTGATCTTCGTGGCCTACCTGCTGGGCGCCTTCACGGCGGTACCGGCGGCCGGGATGCTCTCGCTGACCGAGCGCACCAAGTGGGGTTCGGTGACGGTGGCCGCGGGCGCGGTCGTCCTCGCCGTGCTGGAAGTACGGCTCTACGACATCTGGGGATCCGGTGCCTGACACGACGACCGCCCCGCCCGCCGGGCGCAAGCGACTGGTCTCCGGTCCGGGGCTGCTGCTGGTGTGGCTCTACGGGGTGATGGTGGTCGGCGCGCTCTCGCGGTCGGCCTACCAGATCTCCACCGAGTTCGACCGTGCTCCGCTGGCGTACTCGCTCTCGGCGGCGGCCGCCGTGGCCTACGCCTTCATCACGTACTCGCTGGTGCGCGGCGGGGAGACGGCCCGCCGGGCGGCGCTCGTGTGCTGCGGCGTCGAACTCGCCGGCGTACTGGCCGTCGGGACCTGGACGCTGGTGCGGCCCGAGGCCTTCCCCGACGCGACCGTGTGGTCGGACTTCGGGATGGGCTACCTCTTCATCCCGGTGATCCTGCCGGTCACCGGGATGCTCTGGCTCCGCTCCAAGCGCTGAGCCGTGGTGCCCCGCGGGAATCCGGACCCCGGATACGGTCCGGGGGCGTCCCGCCGTCGCTGCGGAACGCCCCCGGACCGTACGGCCGCTACGCGCTGACGGCGTAGTCGGTGTCCTTGGCGTCCTTCTCCAGGATGACCAGGTGCACGCCGTCGGAGGCGGTGCGGTTGCCGACCTGCGCGTAGCCGGCCTTGCGGTAGAGCCGCAGGTTGGACTCGCTCTTGTGGCCCGTGTGCAGGCGGAAGCGGGTCGTGCCGGCGTGCCCGGCGAGGGCCTCCTCGACCCCGCGCAGCAGCCGGGCGCCCAGGCCGTGGCCCTGCAGGCGGGGGTGCACGCACAGCTTGGCGATGCTCGCCGTGCCGTCCTCGCCGACGCTGCCGCGCACCGTGCCCACCACCTCGTCGCCGAGCCGGGCCACCAGGACGGTGTCCGCGGCCAGCTCCGCCTTCAGGGAGTCCAGGGACTGGGTGAGGGGCTGGATGAGGTAGTTGCCGTACAGCTCGGCCTCCCGCTGGAACGCCAGATACTGCAGCTTGAAAATCTGCTCGGCGTCTTCGGCGGCCGCCGCCGAAATGGTCACGCTCATGCCCATGTGCGCATGCCTCCCGCTCACCTGGTAGCTCTCCGGTCTACCGCTCCTTTCCCCAAGGGTCAGGAGCCGCAACCTCGACAGCCAGCATTCTGCGCAGACATCCCAGGCAACGGGAACGTACCGGCCCCAAACTTCCTTGTGAGATACCCAACTCTCCTGCGATTTCACGGTAAGTCATGTCTCTGGGCGACAGAAGTGCGTCCATCAGCTCCGGACACCGTCCCGGCAATCGGGCGACCGCCGATCGGAGGGCCCGGTTCTCCTCGCCGTGCAGCAGGGCGTCCTCGGGCTCCGGGGCCGCGTCCGCCGGGGTCGCCCCGTACGGGACCTCCCGCCGCGCCCGCCGCCGGGCGCGGCGGGCCTCGGCGCGCACCGCCCGCCGCAGCCAGCGGGCGCGGCCGGCGGGGAAGGGGGCGCGCGGGCCGCGCTCCAGCAACCGCACCCAGACGGCTTGTTCCAGGTCGGCGGCTTCCACTCCGGCGGCCGGGGCCTCCGCGGCCGCCTCGGCGGAGAGCAGCGGGCCCAGCTCCGTGAGCAGGTCGGGTTCCTGTATCAGGTCCATGCCGGGCGGGACGCGGGTGCCGGGCCGGGCGGTTTCGGCGCCGGGCCCGGCCCACCCGTTCGGGCGCGGGGGCCTAGCCGTTGACGCCGCGGCCGGGGCGGAAGGCCTCCGCGGCGAGGAGTCCGGTGTCCGGGTTGTCGGTGAAGATGCCGTCGATGCCCAGTTCGAAGTACCGCTTGAAGGCGCCGAAGGCGTCACCGTAGGCGGCCGGGTCGGCGCCCTTGCGGTACTCGGCCGGCAGGAAGCTGTTCTCGTTGCGCGCGGTGTAGGGGTGCAGCACCAGGCCCTTGGCGTGGGCGTCCCGCACGAGGGTGGTGGGGGTGCCGAGCCTGCCGGCCGTGTCGCGCGGCACGATCAGGTCGAGGGTGGGGCCGATGCCCTGGGCGAAGCCGGCGATCCACTTGAGGCCCTCGGGCTTGACGAGGTCGGCGACGGTACGGGGGTCCTTGGCCGCCTCGAAGTCCCAGGGGCGGGTGTTCGCCGCGGAGAGCAGCACCACGCGCGGGGCGGACACCAGGCGGGAGAGCCGCTGGATGCTGGAGGGCTCGAAGGACTGGAGGAAGACGGCGGCGTCGCGCCCGTCGCGCCCGTAGCGGCGCAGCAGCTTGGCGAGGGGTTCCTCCAGGCCGAGGCCCAGCTCCCGGAAGTAGGTGGGGTGCTTGGTCTCGACGTGCAGCCAGATGCGCTTGTCGCGCAGCCGGCCCTCGCGGTTGGCCCAGCGGAGCACCTCTTCGAAGGTGGGGACCGCCCACCGGCCGTCGTAGAGGGTGTTGCGCTGGCGGACGGCGGGGATACGTTCCTTCGCGCGCAGGGTCTTCAGTTCGGCGAGGGTGAAGTCCTCGGTGAACCAGCCGGTGACGGAGACCCCGTCGACGGTCTTGGTGGTGCGCCGGCCGGCGAACCCGGGGTGGTCGGCGACGTCGGTGGTGCCGCCGATCTCGTTCTCGTGGCGGCAGACGAGGTGGCCGTCCTTGGTGGGGACGAGGTCCTGCTCGATGACGTCGGCGCCGAGGTCGAGGGCCAGCTGGTAGGAGCCGAGGGTGTGCTCGGGCCGGTAGCCGCTGGCGCCGCGGTGGCCGATGACCAGCGGGACGGGGAGGTCGCGGTATCCGCCGCGGTCGCCCCGGCCGCCTTCGGAGCGGTCGTCCGCCGCGGCGGAGGCGGTTCCCGCCGCCAGTCCGGTGATTCCGGTTCCGGCCGCCAGTACGGCGGCTCCGAGCACCGTGCGCCGCGCTGCCCCACCCTGTGTCATCAGTGCCACTCCTCGTCCTGGACCGGGCCCGCGGCCCCGGGATCTCCGGGGGGCGTGGAGGCCGCGATCGGCGTGGCGATGGTAGGCGGAGCAGGGTGGCGCGGGGGTGGGCTCCACCGGAACATGGCGGAAACGTGTGTCAACACTGCGTATCCACCTCGTGAACCCGATGTGCCAACAGGGGCGGCCCGCGAGTATCGTCCTCACCTGCACTACCGCCGTGTGGTGCGAAAGCCGCTTTTCGATGCCGGAGGGCTCACGTTGTTCCGTACCGCGCTCATCAAGGCCACTGTCGGACCGGTCATCCGCCTGATGTTCCGCACCAAGGTGGAGGGGCTCGACAACATCCCGGGCACGGGTCCGGTGATCCTGGCGGGCAACCACCTGACCTTCATCGACTCGATGATCATGCCGCTGGTGTGCGACCGCACGGTCCACTTCATCGGCAAGGACGAGTACGTGACCGGCAAGGGCCTCAAGGGCCGTCTGATGGCGTGGTTCTTCACGGGCTCCGGCATGATCCCGGTGGACCGGGACGGTGCGAACGGCGGCGTCGCCGCGCTGATGACGGGCCGCCGGATCCTGGAGGAGGGGAAGGTCTTCGGGATCTACCCCGAGGGCACCCGCTCCCCCGACGGCCGGCTCTACCGCGGCCGCACCGGCATCGCCCGCCTGACCCTGATGACGGGCGCCCCGGTGGTCCCGTTCGCGGTGATCGGCACGGACAAGCTCCAGCCCGGCGGCGCCGGCATGCCGCGCCCGGGCCGGGTCACGATCCGCTTCGGCGAGCCGATGGAGTTCTCCCGCTACGAGGGCATGGACCGGGACCGCTACGTGCTGCGCGCCGTGACCGACTCGGTGATGGCCGAGGTCATGCGTCTGTCGGGCCAGGAGTACGTGGACATGTACGCGACCAAGGCGAAGGCCGCCTGAGCCCCGGCCTCACTGCCGCTGGAGTGACCGGCTGACGCCCGCCGCCGTGGTGGTGGCGAGGATCCAGCCGGTCACGATCAGCAGGTACGACAGCCACTGGTACCAGCCGACCGGTGCGAAGGCGCCCTCCTGCCCGAAGCCGATGATCGGCAGCATCAGGTCGAGGGTGTAGAAGAGCGGGTTGAACTCCGGCGCCTCCCCCGCCTTGAGCGCCCGCGGCGGGGTGATCCCGTACGCGAGGGTCCCGGTGAGGGTCAGCGCGAGCAGCCAGGCCGCGGCGCGCATGGGCCGGAAGCCGTAGCCGACGGTGGCGTCCTGGAGGAGGCCCCAGAGCCGGGTGTGCCGGGGCTGGGTGCGCCGGTGGCGGCGCAGTTTGGCCAGCTGGGCGGTGCGCGCGGCCGCCTCGTCGCCGACGGTGCGGTAGGCGGCGGCCAGCTGCTCGTACGCGTAGGGCAGGTAGCCGTCCTCCTCCCGCTCCAGCAGCGGCAGCCGTTCCTCGGCGGGCAGGTGGGGGTGGAGGAGCCGGTAGCTGAGCCCGTCGGTGCGGACCATGGGCGGCCAGACGGACGGCTCGATCCAGAGGATGTCGAACTGGCTGCGGCGCAGGTTGACGATGCCGTCGATGGTGGGGCACTTGCGCAGCCAGAACTCCCCCATGACGGCGGAGCTGGCGCGCAGGGCCACGCCGCCGGGGTTGGACAGGCGGGCGCGGGTCAGTATGGCCTGGCCGGGGATCCGGGCGCCGGTGAGGTTGACCATGCCCTCGGCGTGCAGCCGGTGGCCTCGCAGGTCGGTGCCGACCACGAGGGTCTCGGCGTGCAGGGCGATGCCGCCGGGGTTGACGAGCCGGGCGTCGTCGAGGCTGATCTGGCCGGCGATGCCGGCGCCGTTGATGCGGAACTGGCCGTGGACGGTGAGCCCGTCGGCCATGATGTCCGTGCCTATTTCCGCGTGGTTGAGCTGGAGCGGCGGCTCGTCGGCCTCGTCGGGCTGGGTGCCCTGCCGGATGACGGCGCCCTGGAGGAAGAGCCCGCCGGCGATCCTGGCACCCGCGAGGCGGACGGGGCCGTCGATGCGGCAGCCGGAGAGCCTGAGCACGATCTCGACGCGGACGGTGGCGGCGGTCAGGCCGGGCAGGGTGGAGTCGCCGAGGACGAGGGCGCGCAGCTGGGCGCCGTACATCATGGGTTTGCGTTCGAACCAGCAGGACCGCATGCGGATCGGGTGGTCCACGACCGCGTACTTGAGGTCGAGCTTGCCGGTGATCCTCGCCCCGTAGAGCTTGATTCCGGCGACGTGGCCCTCTTCGGCCTCGCCCCCGACGAGGAGGTTGCGCAGCACTTCGGCGCGGACGGTGCGTCCGGGGCCCCAGGCTGCTCCCTCGTGGGAGGTCTCGGCGGGGTCCGTGCGGAAGTCGACGGCCTCGCCGCGCGGGAAGGCGTCGACGACGCGGCGTTCGGCCGGGGTCAGGTCGTTGATCTCCATCGCCGGGATGGTGTCCCGGGGCCCGACGGACTGTCAATTCCGCACGGTCCGGCCGGGACGCCCGGGGACACCACCGCCTGGCGGGGCGTCAGTGCTCCACGCCCTCCTGGAGTTCCTGGCCCTTGAGGAGGAACCAGGCGGCCGCGGCGGTGGCCAGCAGGACGGCGGCGCCGACGCCGGAGGCGAGCCGCAGGCCGTCCACGAAGGCGTCCTGGGCCGCGCTGACCATGGTGTGGGCGGTGGCCGGGTCGAGGGCGCGGGCGGCCTCCACGGCGCCGCCGAGCGATTCGTGCGCGGCGTCGGCGACCGGGGCGGGGACCGAGGCCGGGGCGGTGAAGCCCTGGTAGACGCCGGTGACGACGGAGCCGAGCAGGGCGATGCCGAGGGCGGCGCCGAGTTCGTACGCGGTCTCGGAGACGGCGGAGGCCGAACCCGCCTGCTCCTTGGGGACGCTGGAGAGGATGACGTCGGCGGTGACGGTGAAGGAGAAGCCCGCGCCGAGGCCGACGACGAGCAGGGCGGCCCCGAGCAGCGGGTAGCCGGTCTCGCGGTGGATGACGGTGAGGGCCGCGAGGGCCAGGCCTATGGCGGCGAGTCCGCCGGTGACGATGACGCGTACGGAGTACTTGCGGGCGTACTTGCCCGCGACCAGGCCGGTGGCCACCGCGCCGATGGCGGCGGGCAGTTCGGCGAGTCCGGCTTCCAGCGGGTCGCGGCCCTGGACCAGCTGGAAGAACTGGGAGAGGAAGAAGACGAGTCCGGACAGGCCGAAGACGGTCAGCAGGTCGGCGAGGACCGCGCCGGAGAAGCCGCGGTGCTTGAAGAGCCGCATGTCGAGCAGCGGCGAGGCGAGGGTGAACTGGCGGCGCACGAAGCCGTAGAGGCAGGCGGCTCCGAGGGCGGCGGCGATCCAGACGCCGGGGGTGGCACCGTGGGTGGCGGCTTCCTTGACGGCGTAGACGACGCCGATGACGCCGACGAGGGACAGGGCGACGCTGAACAGGTCCCAGGGACCCGCGACGGGGTTCTTGGACTCGGGCAGCAGCCGGATGCCGACGAGGACCAGGGCGATCATCACCGGGAGGTTGATGAGGAAGACCGAGCCCCACCAGAAGTGCTGGAGCAGGGCTCCGCCGACGACGGGGCCGACGGCCGCGCCGGCGGAGGCGGTGGCGCCCCAGATGCCGATGGCGAGGCTGCGTTCGCGCGGGTCGTGGAAGATGTTGCGGATCAGCGCGAGGGTGGACGGCATGAGGGTGGCACCGGCCACGCCGAGCAGGGCGCGGGCGACGATCATCATCTCGGGGCTGGTCGCGTAGGCGTTCAGGACCGAGACGGCTCCGAAGGCGGCGGCGCCGGTGAGGAGGAGCTTCTTGCGGCCGATGCGGTCGCCGAGGGAGCCCATGGAGACGAGCAGGCCGGCGATGACGAAGGAGTAGATGTCGCCGATCCACAGCAGCTGGGTGCCGGACGGCTTGAGGTCCTCGCTGAGGGAGGGGGTCGCGAGGCCGAGTACGGTGGCGTCGACCGCGACCAGCAGGACGGCCAGGACGAGCACGGAGAGGGCGAGCCAGCGCCCCCTGCTCTTCTCCTCCGTCCCCGTCCGCCGGTGCAGCTGTTCGGTTCGGCTCATCACTCCACACTCCGTCGTGCGCCACCGAGCAGCAACTCGGTGATCATGTACTGGAAGTCCTTGGCCGCGACCCGGCCGTCCATGACGGCCCAGGCACAGCTCCCGACGAGGCCGTAGAGGGCCTCGGTGAGCCATGCGGGGCTCAGGTCGATGCGGATGTCGCCCTCCTGCTGTCCGCGCTTGAAGAGCGCGTTGACGCGGGCGTCGAGGCGGGCCCAGCCCTCGTTGACCTGGTCGCCCTCGAAGAGCTGGTTCTCGGTGACGAGGAAGGCCAGCAGCTGGGCGTTGGGCTCGGTCTCGGCGATCAGGCGCCTGATGGCGTCCACGGCGGTCCCCTCGTCGAGGCGGGCCCGGTCGAAGGCGCCCTCGAACTCGCGGATGCCGAGGTCTTCGAGGGCGCGCACGAGGGCGTCGCGTCCGGCGAAGTGCCGGTGCAGGGTGGCGCGGCCGATGCCGGCCGCGCGGGCGACCTCGTCCATCGTCGCGGTCGACTTGCGGGAAAGCAGGGCCGCCGCGTCGCGGAGCACCTGGTCACGGTCCATGGCCATGAGACAAGCATAACCCGAATGAGACGTTGACGTCTCACTCATTCGAGTGGATCAAGAAAAATGAGCTGCCCGAGGGGCGGCCCGAGAGGAAACCTGGAGCCATGAAGCCACTGCTGCTGATCGACGTCGACGGCCCCCTCAACCCGTACGCGGCCAAGGCCCAGCGCCGGCCCGAGGGCTACACCACCCACCGGATGCGGCCCACCGGCTTCACCGACGGCAAGCCGCTGCGGGTCTGGCTGAACCACGGCCACGGCGCGGAGCTGCTCGCGCTGGCGGACGCGTACGACCTGGTCTGGGCCACCACCTGGAAGGACGAGGCGAACGACTGGATAGGACCGCACCTGGGACTGCCGAGGCTCCCCTTCATCGACTGGCCGGTGATGCACGGCCGGGCGCCGCGCGGCACCTTCTGGAAGACGCAGTACGTCCTGGAGTACGCGGGCGCGCGGCCCTTCGCCTGGATCGACGACGACATCACCGCCATGGACCACGAGTACGTCGACCGGCACCACCCGGCGCACGCCCTGCTGATGTACGTGGACGAGCGGATCGGCCTGACCCGCGCGGACTTCGACGCGCTGGCCGACTGGGCCGCGTAGCGGCGGACGGCGGCGCCCCCGGGCGCGCCGGAGGGGCCGGACACGCCGGAGGGGCGGTACGGGCCCCTGGCCCGTACCGCCCCTCCGGGCCGTGCGGCTACTGCTTGTGGACGGCCCAGGCGTGCTGGATGACCAGGTCGGCCTTCAGCTCGGTGAGCTGGACCGCGACCGCCGAGGGGGCGGTACCGCCGCGGCCGTTGCGGGAGGCCAGCGCGCCGGGGACGTTGAGGACGGTGCGGACCTCGGGGGTCAGGTGCTCCGAGATCTTCGCGAACTGCTCGTCCGTGAGCTCGTCCAGCTCGATGCCGAGCCCCTCGCACTCCTTGACGCACTCGCCCGCGACCTCGTGCGCCACCCGGAAGGGCACGCCCTGCTTGACCAGCCACTCGGCGATGTCGGTGGCGAGCGAGAAGCCCGCCGGGGCCAGCTCCTCCATCCGCTCCCGGTTGACCGTGAGGGTGGCCATCATCCCGGTGAAGGCCGGCAGCAGGACTTCGAGGGTGTCGCAGGAGTCGAAGACCGGCTCCTTGTCCTCCTGGAGGTCCCGGTTGTAGGCCAGGGGCAGCGCCTTGAGGGTGGCCAGCAGTCCGGTCAGGTTGCCGATGAGGCGGCCCGACTTGCCGCGCGCCAGCTCCGCGATGTCCGGGTTCTTCTTCTGCGGCATGATCGACGAGCCGGTGGAGAAGGCGTCGTGGAGGGTGACGAAGGAGAACTCCTTCGTGTTCCACAGGATGATCTCCTCGGCGATCCGGGACAGGTTGATCCCGATCATCGCCGTGACGAACGCGAACTCGGCGACGAAGTCGCGCGAGGCCGTGCCGTCGATCGAGTTGCCGACCGAGCCGCGCTCGAAGCCCAGATCGGCCGCGACCGCCTCCGGGTCCAGGCCGAGCGAGGAGCCGGCCAGGGCGCCCGAGCCGTACGGGGAGACCGCGGTCCGGGTGTCCCACTGGCGCAGCCGCTCCGCGTCCCGGGACAGGGACTGCACGTGGGCCAGCACGTGGTGGGCGAACAGGACGGGCTGCGCGTGCTGGAGGTGGGTCCGGCCCGGCATGGCCACGTCCGGGTGCGCCTCGGCGAGGCCGACCAGGGCGTCCTGGAGGTCGGCGACCAGTCCGCCGATGATCCGCGCGTGGTCGCGCAGGTACATCCGGAACAGGGTGGCCACCTGGTCGTTGCGGGAGCGGCCGGCGCGCAGCTTGCCGCCGAGGTCGGGGCCGAGGCGCTCCAGCAGGCCCCGCTCCAGGGCGGTGTGCACGTCCTCGTCGGCGATGGTGCCGGTGAAGGAGCCGTCGCCGACGGCCGCCTCCAGCTGGTCCAGGCCCGCGATCATCCGGTCGAGTTCCTCGGCCGTGAGCAGGCCCGCCTTGGCGAGGACGCGGGCGTGGGCGCGCGAGCCGGCGATGTCGTACGGCGCGAGGCGCCAGTCGAAGTGGACCGACGCGGACAGCTTCGCGAGGGCCTCGGACGGGCCGTCGGCGAACCGGCCGCCCCAGAGCCGGACGTCACCGTTGTTGCTGCTCACAGCTACTGCTCCTCATGAGGGTGGTGGTGCGACGGTCTCCCCGCCGCGCAGGAAGCGGGGAGGCCGTCTCGGTACAGCGTCAAACGATTCACGGCGCGATGCGACGCACGACCGGCCGGGGTGTTGGCATAACTATGCACTCCTCCGTATGTTTCGTCAATCGAGCTTCGGTCCCCCACCGCTGACCAGCCCGTATATCGAGGCGCGCGGGCCGGGAGCGGCCGCCTACGATCGGGCGCAGACGAACCGGGGAGGGCACATGTGGAGCGCGGCCGAGAACGCCTCGTGGGGACGCGGCGTGGCCGGGGGCCTGCTGGAGGGGGACGCCGCGCCGGTCGCCGGCCGGCTCCTGGGCAACGGCCCGGAGGCCTGGATCGCCTTCGACGAGGAGGTGCGCCGGCTGACGCGGTCCCCCGGCGGCCTGGAGGGCGCCGACCGCCTGGAAGTCCGGTTGTGCCACGCCGACGGGCGGGTGCGCGAGGCCGCGCTCGCCGCGTGGCGCAGGCCGCCGATCCAGCTCGTCCTCGTCCGGTGCGCCGACCGGGTGCCGCAGGTCCGCGAGCGCGCCCGCAGGGTGCTGGGCCGGGTGGTGGCCCAGCACCCCGTCCGCAACCGGGACCGGGCCCGCCGGGCGCTGAACCTGCCGATGGCCGACGACCCCGCCCACGTGCTCACGGCACTCGTCCCGCTCGCCCTGCGGCTGGGCGGGCGCGAGCACGGAGGCTGGGCGGTGGAGCAGCTGGAGGCCGCCCTGAGCGGCCGGTACTCCCTCCTCGCCGCGTGGTGGCGCCCCGGGCTGGCCTCGACGACCTGGAGCTGGAACTCGCTGACCGCCCGGCAGCGCGAGGGCATGTTCGAGCGACTGGCGGGCAGCGCCGACCGGCCGACGCGCCGCTTCGCGGCCCGGGTCGCCTCCGCCTGCGGGCAGTACGGCGCACGGGAGCTCGCCCGGCGGGCCGCCACCGAGCACGATCCGGTGACCGGCCGGACGTGGACCGACGCCGCACTGGCGGCGATGGCCGCGGACGGGCCGGACGACGGGGCCGTGGACGCCCTGCTCGGCTCCCGCTTCGCGCCGGTGCGGGCCGCCGGGGTCACCGCGCTGCGCCGGGCCGGGCGGGCGGCCGAGGCGGTGGACCACCTGACGGACCGGGCCGGTCAGGTGCGGGCCTGCGCCCGCTGGCTGCTGGGCCAGGACGGCGGCGACCCGTACGCGTACTACTGCGAGCTCGTCACGGACCCGGAGCGGGTGAGCGGGTACGCGGTGAAGGGCTTCCGCGAGGTGGCCGAACAGGCCGACGGGCCGCTGCTGTACCCCCTGCTGCACGACCCCGACGGCGCGGTGCGGGCCGCCGCCCTGGCCGCGCTGCGGAGGCTGGGCCTCGTCGTCGAGGACGCGGTGCTGCTCGCGCTGCTGGAGGACCCGTCCGCATCGGTGTCCCGCGAGGCCGCGCTCGGCCTGCTCCGCGTGGCCGAACGGCTGGACGCCGCCGCGCTGGCCGACCGGACCGGCCCCGAGTGGCCGCCGCACACCAGAAGGGCGGCGTTCCGGCTGCTGCGCGGCCGGGGCGGGAGCGCCGAACTGCGGGCCTCCGTCGCCATGATGACGGACCCGGAGGCCGGCCCGTACGCGCGGAGCGTCGTGATCAACTGGAACTGGCTCAGCACCCTCGGCGAGGGGGAGGCGCACCGGGCGGAGCTCGGCGCGCTGCTGGCGCGGGCGGCCGGGGTCCTGGACGTGCGCCGGCTGCGGCTGCTGTGACACCGCCGCGCGGCCTGCCTGCGCGGCGCCCGCGCCCGCCGGCCGTACCGTCTGGGGTGTGCTGCGTACCGCCCTGATCACGGGCTCGCTGATCCTCGCCGGGCTCTTCCCGTACGGCCCCGACCCGCTGCCCGCCCGCCTCGCCGACACCGGCGGCGGCAGCCAGCTGATCACCGCCGTCGCCCCCGCGCCCGGCTCCACGACCGGGGTGCTGACCTGGTGGGACCGGCGCGCGGGCCGCTGGTTCGAGGCGGGCAGCGCGCCGGCCCGCTTCGGGGCGAACGGCCTGACCGAGGGCACGACCCGGGTCCAGGGCACGGACACCACCCCGGCGGGCCTGTACGGGCTGCCGTACGCCTTCGGCATCGCGCACGCGCCGGCCGGAACGGCGTACCGGTACCGGCGGGTGACGGACCGTTCGTGGTGGTGCCAGGACAACGCCTCGGCCGCCTACAACCGCTGGACGGAGCCGCTGCCCGCCGACTGCGCGCCGGGCGAGTCCGAGCACCTGGTGACGTACGAGCGGCAGTACGCGCACGCCCTGGTCATCGGCTTCAACTACGAGGAGCCGGTGCGCGGCCGGGGCGCGGGCATCTTCCTTCACGTGAACGGCAGGGGCGCCACGGCCGGCTGCGTCTCCGTCCCCCGCGCCGCCATGCGCGAGCTGCTCCGCTGGGCCGACCCCCGCCGCCGCCCGCACATCGCGATCGGCACGGAGACCGGCCCCCTGGCCGTGACCCGGTACTGAAGACCCGCCGGAACGGGGCGGCCCCTAGCCCTCCTTCTGCGCCAGGCGCAGCAGGTGGTCGGCCAGGGCCTGGCCGCCGGCCGGGTCGCGGCTGATGAGCATGAGGGTGTCGTCGCCGGCGATGGTGCCGAGGATGGCGTGGAGTTCGGCCTGGTCGATCGCCGAGGCGAGGAACTGGGCCGCGCCGGGCGGGGTGCGCAGGACGACGAGGTTCGCGGAGGCCTCCGCCGAGATCAGCAGTTCACCGGAGAGGCGCCGCATGCGCTCCTCCTTGGCCGACTCGCCGAGCGGGGCCTGCGGGGTGCGGAAGCCGCCCTCGCTGGGGACCGCGTAGATCAGCTCGCCGCCGGTGTTGCGGATCTTGACCGCGCCCAGCTCGTCGAGGTCGCGGGAGAGCGTCGCCTGGGTGACGCTCAGCCCGTCGTCGGCGAGCAGTTTGGCCAGCTGGCTCTGGGAGCGGACCGGCTGCCGGTTGAGGATGTCCACGATCCGGCGGTGGCGGGCGGTGCGGGTCTGCGGAACGGAGGGGCCGCCGTTCTGCTCGGGTTCCTGCGCCTGGCTCATCGTCGTCTCATTCTCCGGATCGTCCCGCTTCGTCGAGGATGCCGGGAAGAGCCCGGACGAACGCGTCCACCTCGGCCTCGGTGATGACGAACGGGGGCATCAGCCGTACCACGTCGGGGGCGGGCGCGTTGACCAGGAATCCGGCCTGCTGGGCCGCGAGCTGCACCTTCGGTGCGAGCGGCTCCGTCAGCACGATACCCAGCAACAGGCCCGAGCCGCGGACGCGGGAGACCAGCCCGTGACCGGAGGCCTCGATTCCGGAGCGCAGCCGCTCGCCGCGGGCCTTGACCCGGTCGAGCAGTCCCTCGGCCGCGATGGTGTCGATCACCGCGAGGCCGGCGGCGCAGGCCACCGGGTTCCCGCCGAAGGTGGTGCCGTGCTGGCCGGGCTGGAGCAGGTCGGCGGCCGGGCCGAAGGCGGCCACCGCGCCGATGGGCAGGCCGCCGCCGAGACCCTTCGCGAGCGTGACGAGGTCGGGCTCGACGCCCTCGTGCTGCTGGTACTCGAACCAGCTGCCGCAGCGGCCGATGCCGGTCTGCACCTCGTCGAGGGCGAGCAGCGTACCGGTGGCGCGGGTGATCTCGCGGGCGGCCGTCAGGTAGCCGGCGGGCGGGACGACCACGCCGTTCTCGCCCTGGATGGGCTCGATGAGGACGAAGGCGGTCTCCTCGGTGACGGCGGCCCGCAGGGCCTCCACGTCGCCGTAGGGGACGTGCGTCACGTCGCCGGGCAGCGGCAGGAAGGGCGTCTGCTTCGCGGGCTGGCCGGTGAGGGCGAGGGCGCCCATGGTCCGGCCGTGGAAGCCTCCGCCGGTGGCGACCATGTGGGTCCGGCCGGTCAGCCGACCGATCTTGTAGACGGCCTCGACCGCCTCCGCACCGGAGTTGCAGAAGAACACGCGCCCCTCGCGGCCGAAGAGCTGGAGCAGCCGCTCGCCGAGCGCGAGGACGGGCTCGGAGGCGTAGAGGTTGGAGACGTGGCCGAGGGTGGTGATCTGCTCGGTCACGGCGGAGACGACGGCCGGGTGGGCGTGGCCGAGGGCGTTGACCGCGATGCCGCCGACGAAGTCGGTGTACTGCTTGCCGTCCGCGTCCCAGACCTGCGCGCCCTCTCCGCGCACGAGGGCCAGCGCGGGGGTGCCGTAGTTGTTGGTCAGCGCCCCCTTCCAGCGGTCGGCGTAGCGCTGGTTGCCGGTCTCCTGGCCGGCCGTCTCCTGGTTGGCGCTCACGCGCTGTCCCCTCCCTGTGCGTCGGGCACGACCATCGTGCCGATTCCCTCGTCGGTGAAGATCTCCAGCAGGATCGAGTGCTGGACCCGCCCGTCGATCACACGGGCGGTGCTGACGCCGCCGCGCACGGCGTGCAGGCAGCCCTCCATCTTCGGCACCATGCCGCTGGACAGCTCGGGCAGCAGCTTCTCCAGCTCGCTGACGGTGAGCCGGCTGATGACCTCGTCGCTGTTGGGCCAGTCCGCGTAGAGGCCCTCGACGTCGGTGAGGACCATCAGCGTCTCGGCGCCGAGCGCGGCGGCGAGCGCGGCGGCGGCCGTGTCGGCGTTCACGTTGTAGACGTGGCCGTCGTCGGCGCTGCGGGCGATGGAGGAGATGACCGGGATGCGGCCGTCGGCGAGCAGGGCCTCGATCGCGCCGGTGTCGATGGCGGTGATCTCGCCGACCCGGCCGATGTCGACGGCCTCGCCCCCGATCTGCGGGGTGTGCTTGGTGGCGGTGATGGTGTGGGCGTCCTCGCCGGTCAGCCCGACGGCGAGCGGGCCGTGCTGGTTGAGCAGGCCGACCAGCTCGCGCTGGACCTGGCCCGCCAGGACCATGCGTACGACGTCCATGGCCTCCGGGGTGGTGACCCGCAGGCCGGCCTTGAACTCGCTGACCAGGCCCTGCTTGTCGAGCTGGGCGTTGATCTGCGGGCCGCCGCCGTGGACGACGACGGGCCGCAGGCCGGCCTGGCGCAGGAAGACCACGTCCTGGGCGAAGGCCGCCTTCAGGTCCTCGTCGATCATGGCGTTGCCGCCGAACTTGATGACGACGATCTTGCCGTTGTGGCGGGTGAGCCAGGGCAGGGCCTCGATGAGGATCTCGGCCTTGGGGAGCGCGGTGTGGCGCCTCGCGGTGCTCATGAGCTGTACGCGCTGTTCTCGTGGACGTACTCGGCCGTCAGGTCGTTGGCCCAGATGACCGCGGACTCGGAGCCGGTGGACAGGTCGGCGGTGATGCGGACCTCGCGGTCCTTCATGCTGACCAGGTCGCGGTCCTCGCCGACGGAGCCGTTCTTGCAGACCCAGACGCCGTTGATGGCGACGTTCAGGCGGTCCGGGTCGAAGGCGGCCCTGGTGGTGCCGATGGCGGACAGGACGCGGCCCCAGTTGGGGTCCTCGCCGTGGATGGCGCACTTGAGCAGGTTGTTGCGGGCGATGGACCGGCCGACCTCGACCGCGTCCTGCTCGCTGGCCGCCCCGACGACCTCGATGCGGATGTCCTTGCTGGCGCCCTCGGCGTCGCCGATCAGCTGGCGGGCGAGGTCGTCGCAGACGGTGCGTACCGCGTCGGCGAAGGCCTGGTACGCCGGCACCTGGCCGGATGCGCCGGAGGCGAGCAGCAGCACGGTGTCGTTGGTGGACATGCAGCCGTCGGAGTCGACCCGGTCGAAGGTGGTGCGGGTGGCGTCCCGCAGGGCCTTGTCGAGGGTGGCGCTGTCGAGGTCGGCGTCGGTGGTGAGGACGACGAGCATGGTGGCCAGGCCCGGGGCGAGCATGCCCGCCCCCTTGGCCATGCCGCCGACCGTCCACCCTTCCTGGGTGACGGTGGCGGTCTTGTGGACGGTGTCGGTGGTCTTGATGGCGATGGCCGCGTCCTCGCCGCCGTCGGCGGAGAGGGCGGCCGCGGCCGTCTCGATGCCGGGGAGCAGCTTGTCCATGGGGAGCAGGACGCCGATCAGGCCGGTGGAGGCGACGGCGATCTCGCCGGCGTTGTGCTCGCCGCCCAGGACCTGTGCCACCTTCTCGGCGGTGGCGTGGGTGTCCTGGAAGCCCTTGGGGCCGGTGCAGGCGTTGGCGCCGCCCGAGTTGAGGACCACGGCGCTGACGGTCGCGCCGCGCAGGACCTGCTCGGACCAGCGCACGGGGGCGGCCTTGACGCGGTTGGAGGTGAAGACGCCCGCGGCGACCAGTCGCGGCCCGTTGTTGACCACGAGGGCCAGGTCGGGGTTGCCGTTCGCCTTGATCCCGGCGGCGATGCCCGCCGCCGTGAATCCCTGTGCAGCCGTCACGCTCACGGCGCCACTCCAATCGTGGAAAGACCCAGTGCCTCGGGGAACCCGAGGGCGATGTTCATGCTCTGCACCGCACCGCCGGCGGTGCCCTTGGTGAGGTTGTCGATCGCGCTGATGGCGATGATCCGCTGTGCGGACCGGTCGTACGCGACCTGGACGTGGACGGCGTTGGAGCCGTACACCGCCTTGGTGGTGGGCCACTGGCCCTCGGGGAGGAGCCGGACGAAGGGCTCGTCGGCGTAGGCCTTCTCGTACGCGGCGCGCAGCGACTCCGCGGTGGTGCCGGGCAGGGCCTTGGCGGAGCAGGTGGCCAGGATGCCGCGCGCCATGGGCACGAGGTGGGGCGTGAAGGAGACGGAGACCTTCTCGCCGGCGAGCGGGGAGAGGTTCTGCACCATCTCGGGGGTGTGGCGGTGGCCGCCGCCGACGCCGTACGGGGTCACGGTGCCCATGACCTCGGAGCCGAGCAGGTTCGCCTTGAGGGCCTTGCCGGCGCCGGAGGTGCCGGTGGCGGCGACGATCACGGCCTCGGGACCGGCGAGCCGCGCCTGGTAGGCGGGGTAGAGGGCGAGGGAGACGGCGGTCGGGAAGCAGCCGGGGACGGCGATGCGCTTGGTCCCGGCCAGGGCGGCCCGGCCGCCGGGGAGCTCGGGGAGGCCGTAGGGCCAGGTGCCGGCGTGCGGGGCGCCGTAGAACTCGTCCCAGTCGGCGGAGTCCTTCAGCCGGTGGTCGGCGCCCATGTCGACGACGAGGACGTCGTCGCCGAGCTGCGCGGCCACGGCGGCGGACTGCCCGTGCGGCAGGGCCAGGAAGACGACGTCGTGGCCCGCGAGGACCTCGGGCGTGGTCGCCTCCAGGGTCCGTCCGGCGAGCGGGACGAGGTGCGGCTGGAGCGGACCGAAGGCCTGTCCGGCGTTGGAGTGGCCGGTCAGCGCGCCGATCTCCACCTCGGGGTGCGAGAGCAGCAGGCGCAGGACTTCACCGCCCGCGTATCCGCTCGCTCCGGCCACCGCTACACGTACCACCATCGGACCCTCCTCCTCGATGGCATGACTATACGTACCTATGCAGTTTTATGCAAAGGACTTGTCCGGTGGCCGGACGGCACGCCCGGCGTGGTCGGCGCCCTAACCTCCGCAGAAGGTCTTGGCCGCGAGGGCGGCACCGGCGTTGTAGCCGTCCGTCCAGTTCTGGTCGGGCGGGAGGGCGGTCTGCGGCGGCTTGGCCTGACAGTCGGCCTTGACGGCCCGGAAGCCCGCCTGGAAGCCCTTGTCGTACTCGGCCCTGGCGTTGGCGTCCGGCTTCTGCTGCCCGTCCGGCTCGGACGCGCCCCCGCCGTCGCACGGGACGCCGTCGACGGTGTACGTCCCCGGGGGCAGCTTGCCGACCCGCACGTCACCTGCCTCACCCACCAGAACCTTCCCGTCGTACCCCCCGGAGCCCACGACGGCCACCGTCCCGCCGTGCCCGAACCCGCTGCCGGTGATCCTCTGCTCCCCCGGATCGCCGTAGCCGTCGGCGGAGACCTTGCACGTCCCGGCAGCCGGCACGCGCGCGTCCGCGTCCGGCACCTGGGCGAACGCCACCGGCCCGATCGCGAGCGAGGAGACCAGCAGGGGGGTGAGGACGGACAGCCGGGTACTTGTCCTCATGCCCATCACTTCCTTCGGCAGGGCAGAACGAGGCTGGGGTCTCGTTTCCATGCTCACGCGCCGGCTCAGGGGTGTCGAGCGGGCGGACGGAGCCGGATATGCACCCCTCGATATACTTGAGGGCCATGAATTCCGGCGTGCCCGCCGCCTCTGCGCGTTCACGGAACGGAAACTCGACATGCTGAAACGACGCGTCTGTCCGGCACTCCTGACCGCCCTGCTCGCCCCTCTGGCCGCCCTCGGCGCCGCCGTGCCCGCCGCGGCCTCCCCGGGCGTCCTGCCCGCCGCCTCGTGCACCGCGGCTCCGGACCCCGCCAAGCCGGACCAGCTGATCCTGACCGTGTCGGGGTTCAGCGGCGACCTGAAGGTCACGGAGACCGGCGGCAAGTACAAGATGATCATCCACAAGGGGACCGCGAAGATCCCCGTTCCCCAGGGGAACTACATCGTGGAGTGGGCCAACGCCCCCACACCCGACCGGAGCGAGCGGACCGCCTGCACCCCGGTCGAGGAGGCGAAGACCCAGGCCCAGGACCAGTACGCGCTCGGCTACCGGCAGGGGCTCGCTGACGCCCTCAAGTCCTGCAAGCAGGTGAACCCGCAGGACGACAGCAAGGACGCGGCCTACCGCAAGGGCTATCAGGACGGGGTCGCGCTCGCCCTGACGAGCCAGCGCTGCAAGACGCCCTAGCGGGCTCCCGGCTCAGCACTCCCGCTCGTACTCGACCTGTTCGAGCGGGCGGCCGTCGCCGAAGTCCGTGTCCCGCACCGCCCCGGTCCCGGCGAACCCGCACTTGGCGTAGAAGCGGCGCGACCGCGGGGTGTCCCGCAGGGTCCACAGGTGGGTGCGGGCGAAGCCGTCCGCTGCCAGCCGGGCCAGCGTCGCGTCCATCAGCGCGGCGGCGACGCCGGTGCCCCAGCCGTCGGGGTGGGCGTAGAAGCTGAGGATCTCCGCGAGGCCCTGCCGGGTCGTGGAAGGGCCGGACCAGGACATGGCCATGGGGCGGCCGCCCACCTCGGCCAGCAGCAGCGTCCGCCGGTCCTCGGCGAGCCGCGCGTGCCAGCGGGTGCGCCGGCTGCGGACGCCCTCGGCGGCGAACTCGGGCGCGAAGAAGGGCGCGTACGCGGCCTCCCAGGCGGCGGCGTGGATCTCGCCGAGGGAATCGCCGTCGCCCGGGCCGGCGGCCCGGACCACGATCATCCGGAGACCGCCGGGGCGGCGCCGAGCGGGTGGCGCACCCAGATGTTGGGCTCCAGGTAGACCGCGCGGTCGTGCTCCGGGTCGCAGTGGACGGTGCTGAGCGCGCCGGGTACGCGCACCGGACCCGGGGTGTCGAAGGGCAGGCCGGTCCACTGGCGCCACTGGTCGAGGGTGCCGCTGATGGTCATCGACACCGGGGCCACCGAGTCGATGACCGCACCCGCGCGCACGTGGACCCGCAGCCACGGGTCGTACGGCAGCCCGTCCTCGCGGGTGCGGTACGCGTACTCCGCCATCGGGGTCTCGGGCTCGGCGTGCTTCCCGCTGGGCCGGAGCGGGGCCACGACCTCGGTGAACCCGCCCGCACGGGCCCCCTCGCGCATGGCGGTGAGCATCCGGCCGGAGAGGCCCTCGCCCTGCCTGCCGCGGGCGATCGAGATCTCCAGCGCGCTGACCGTGTCCGGCCGGACGCCCCGCCGCTGGTCGGAGAAGGCCCACATCAGCACCCGGTCCCAGCCCTGCCCCGGCAGCACCCCGCCGCGCTCGGGGGTGTGCAGTGCGAAGGGCACGCTGAAGGCCCGGGCCACCACCTCGTCGCCGTCGGTGGCGATGAAGACGTACTCGGGGAACTCGGCCACCAGGCGCGGGTAGAGCAGCCAGGCGATCGGGTCGTTCTGGGCGAACTCCGGCCAGGAGTCCTCCATGTCCCAGAGCCGGGGGGCCAGTTCGGGACGGACGGCCAGGGAGGTGATCACTATCTCGGTCATACCCGCAGGTTAGGGCGGGTTCACCCGCCGCTCAACGGGGTTTGCGCGCCCCCGCCCGGCCCGCCGGCACCCCCGCCCGCCCCGCCGGGCAGCCCGCCCCGCAGCCGCTGCACGGCCTCCACCAGCTCCCCCGGCCCCGACACCCCGGCGAAGCTCATCCGGACGTGCGCGGCGGGCGGTTCGGCGCAGAAGTACGGGCGGCCCGGAGTGACGGCGACCCCGGCGCGCAGGGCGGCCGCCACGAAGCCGGCCTCGTCGCCGTACCCGCCGGGGCGCACCCAGAGCTGGAAGCCGCCCGAGGGCAGGTGGGTCAGTTCCGCGGCGGGCAGCTCCCGCCGCAGGGCGCCGGCGAGGACCTCGCGCCGGTGGCGCAGCTCGGCGGCGACGGCCCGCAGGTGGCGGGGCCAGGCGGGGGCGCCGACGAGTTCGAGCGCCGCCTCCTGGAGGGGCCGGGGCACGAAGAAGCTGTCGACGACCTGGATGGCCCGCAGCCGGTCCAGCACGGGCCCCCGGGCGGCGAGCGCGCCGACCCGCAGGCTGGGCGAGGTGGCCTTGGTCAGGGACCGGACGTGGACGACGACCCCGTCGGAGTCCTGCGCGGCGAGCGTCGCGGGCAGCGGGCCGGCGTCCTCGTGGGCGAGGTTGCGCGCGTAGTCGTCCTCGACCACGAAGGCCCCGGCGGCCCGCGCGATGCGCAGCACCTCGGTCCGCCGCGCGGCGGACAGCACGGCGCCGGTCGGGTTCTGGAACAGCGGCTGGCATACGAAGACCCGTGCCCCGGTGGCTTCGAAGGCGGCGGCCAGCAGCTCCGGCCGGACCCCTTCGGAGTCCATCGGCACCGGCACCGGCCGGCAGCCGGAGGCGCGGGCGATGGCCAGCAGCCCGGGGTAGGTGGGCGATTCGACCAGGATCGGCGCGCCGGGCGGGGCGAGGGCCCGGACCGCGGTGTTCAGCGCGCTCTGTCCGCCGGCGGTGATCAGCACGTCGGCGGCTCCGACCGAGCCGACGGCGCCGCCGATCTCGCGGGCGAACCAGTCGCGCAGCTCGGGCAGCCCCTCCATGGGCGGCCGCCCCCAGGCCCCGGGGCGGCGTCCGGCGCGGGCCAGCGCCGCCGCCATGGCCCGCTCGGGCTGGAGGGAGGGGTGCAGGTAGCCGCCGTTGAGCTCGATGACCCCGGCGGGCGGTACGGCGAGGGAGGTCGCGACCCCGCTGGCGTCCACGGAGCGCGGGACGACGTCTCCGGCGCCCTCGGCGCTGAGCGCGACCTCCTGCCAGGAGGTGTCCCCGGGCGCGGGGCCGCTCGTACGCGGATGGGCCCGGAAGGCGCCGGCGCCGGGGCGGGTGACGACGAGGCCCTCGGCGGCGAGCTGCGCCAGGGCCCTGGAGACGGTGACGGGACTGACCCGGTAGCGCTCGACCATGGCCCGGCTGGACGGGAGCTTTCCACCCGCCGGGTAGCGGTCGAGCTCGGACCGCAGGGATTCTGCCAGCTCCGCCACACTGCTACGCTCATACATGACAGCACAGAATAGCGCTACTCGCCCGACCTCGATAGCGGTGCAGGTGGGAGGCGGCCGGACCGCCGCACGCAGCGGTACCGCCCTCGCCCTGCTCGGAGTGGTCACCTTCTCGCTGACCTTCCCCGCCACCGCCTGGGGCCTGGAGAGCTTCGGCCCCTGGTCCCTCGTCGCGCTGCGCAGCGTCCTGGCCGCCGCCGTCGCGGGCGGTTTCCTGCTGGCCAGGCGGGTGCCGCTGCCGGCCCGGGAGCACTGGGCCGGTCTCGCCGTGGTGGCGGCCGGGGTGGTGGTGGGCTTCCCGCTGCTGACCACGCTGGCCCTGCGCACCTCCACCACCTCGCACGCCGCCGTCGTGGTGGGGCTGCTGCCGCTGACCACCGCCGCCTTCGCGGCGCTGCGCACGGGCAACCGCCCGTCGGGCCGCTTCTGGGCGGCGGCCGTCGCCGGGGCCCTGGTGATCCTGGTCTTCACCCTGGCCCAGAGCGGCGGCGCCCCCTCCGCCGGGGACGCCTACCTGTTCGGGGCCCTGCTGGTGTGCGCGGCCGGCTACACCGAGGGCGGCCGGCTGGCCCGTTCGCTGCCCGGCTGGCAGGTGATCGGCTGGGCGCTGGTGCTGTGCCTGCCGCTGAGCCTGACCGGCACGGCGTTCGCGCTGGCGTCCGAGCCGGTGCACCTGAACTGGCACGGGGTGACCGGCCTGGTATGGGTGGCGGCCGGGTCGACCTTCCTCGGACTGTACGTCTGGTACCGGGGCATGGCCGAGATCGGCACCGCGCGCGCCAGCCAGCTCCAGCTCGCCCAGCCGCTGCTGACCCTGGTGTGGTCGGTGGCGCTGCTCGGGGAGCACCTGTCCCCGGCCACACCGCTGGCCGCCTGCGCGGTCCTGGTCTGCATCACCGTGACTCAACGGGTCAAATAGCCAAGGATCGGCCTAAACTACTGGCACCGGATCGGACCGGCTCCGAGGGAGGTCAGCAGATGCGCGCGACCGAGGGCGACCAGCTGGTGCAGCACGGCAGGATCGTGGGCCAGCACGACAGGGTGGGCGAGATCGTCGAGGTCCTGGGCGAGAACGGCGCCCCCCCGTACCGGGTCCACTTCCCGGACGGGCACGACGCCGTCATGTCCCCCGGCCCCGACTGCGTCGTCCGCCACCCGGACAAGCCCGAGGGCAAGTCCGCCACCTGGCGCTGAGTCAGCGCGGCGGCACGGCCGTCGGGTAGTGGTCGGCGACGACCCTGGCCAGCGCTCCATTGGGGTCCGCGACCGCGTACTTCCCGGAGAAGTACGCGTGGCCGCGGACCTCGGCGTACCGGCTCGCGAGGGTCAGGTGCCGGGACAGCTCGGCGGGATCGCGCCAGGCGGTGGTGTCGCTGCGGGCGTCGCAGCGGTACAGCGCCTCGCCCACGTACAGGTCCACCCCGGTGCCGGCGACCGTCTTCGCCCACCAGCGCACGACCTCGGCGTAGTCGGCGGCCGCGTTCCCGATGTGCCAGTACGCCTGCGGGGCGATGTAGTCGATCCAGCCCTGCAGGACCCACTTGCGGGTGTCCGCGTAGAGGTCGTCGTACGCCTGGAGCGCGCGGGTGGCCGAGCCGAGCCGGTCGGTGCCCTGGTTGCGCCACACCCCGAAGGGGCTGATGCCGAACCGGGTCGCCGGGCGGACTGCGGGCAGCCGCTGTGACATCTCGCGCACGAGGGTGTCGGTGTTGTTGCGGCGCCAGGCGGCCCGGGAGGTGAAGGACCCGCCGTGCTCCGCGAAGGCGTCGTCGTCGTCGAAGTACTCCCCCGCGACGGGGTACGGGTAGAAGTAGTCGTCCCAGTGCACCGCGTCGACCGGGTAACGGGAGACGGCGTCGAGCATCGCCTCCTGGACGAAGGCCCGCACCTCGGGCAGGCCCGGGTTGTAGTACAGCCTCCCCCCGTAGGCGACCGTCCAGCCGGGGTTGCGGCGAGCCGGGTGCGAGGCGGCGAGCCGGGAGCGGTCGGTGTGGTTGGCCACCCGGTACGGGTTGAACCAGGCGTGCAGCTCCAGCCCGCGCGCGTGCGCCTCGGTGACGGCCGTGCCCAGCGGGTCCCAGCCCGGGTCCTTGCCCTGCGTCCCGGTCAGCCACTGCGACCAGGGCTCGCGCGTCGAGGGCCAGAACGCGTCGGCGGCCGGGCGGACCTGGAGGATGACCGTGTTGAGCCGGCGCGCGACGGCCGTGTCGAGGAGCTTGATCAGCTCGGCGCGCTGCTCCCGGGCGGCCAGCCCGCTCTCGGAGGGCCAGTCGACGTTCTGTACGGTCGCGATCCACATCCCCCGGAACTCCGCGGTCCCCGCCCGGCCGCCGGCGGCGGTCCGCGCCGGGGGCTCCCCCGGTGGCCCGGCCGTCCCCCTTGCCCCCGCTGCCGCCCCGGGCTCAGCCGCTCCCGCCGGCGCGGGGCCCGCGGCCGTCGCGGCCAGCACCCCCGCCGCGCCCGCCAGCAGTCCCCGCCGTCCGATGTGCGCCATGTGACGACTCCGTTCCTCTCCGTGACAATGCTCTGCGTGGGCACAGCATGCCCCGCCCCGGCCCGCCGACGGGGGCAACGCGGGAGTAACGTCGGGGGGCGTGGCGGGCGCCGGGATGCAGTTACCACTGCCGAACACGGGGGACCCGCGATGGATGAGCAGCGAAAGGCACGATGTGACGGACCTCTCTACCCTCCCGAACGACATCACCAAGGTCGGCGTGGTGGGCTGTGGCCAGATGGGCGCGGGCATCGCGGAGGTGTGCGCCCGCAGCGGTCTTGAGGTGAAGGTCGCCGAGACCACCGGGGAGGCCCTGGAGATCGGGCGCACCCGGCTGCACAACTCGCTGACCAAGGCCGCCGAACGCGGCAAGATCAGCGAGGAGGAGCGGGACGCCACCCTGGCCCGCCTCAGCTTCACCACCGACCTCGGCGAGTTCGCCGACCGCGACCTCGTCATCGAGGCCGTCGTCGAGAACGAGCAGGTCAAGACGGAGATCTTCCAGGTCCTGGACCAGGTGATCACCCGCCCGGACGCGATCCTCGCCTCCAACACCTCCTCGATCCCGCTGGTCAAGCTGGCCGTCGCGACCTCGCGGCCCGACCAGGTCATCGGCATTCACTTCTTCAACCCCGCGCCGGTGCAGAAGCTGGTCGAGCTGATCCCCGCCCTGACCACGAGCGAGGAGACCGTCAAGCGGTCCGAGGCCCTGGTGCGGGACGTGCTGAACAAGCACGCCGTCCGCGCCCAGGACCGGTCCGGCTTCGTCGTCAACGCGCTGCTGGTGCCGTACCTGCTGTCCGCGATCCGGATGTTCGAGTCGGGCATCGCGAGCCGCGAGGACATCGACAACGGCATGGAGCTGGGCTGCGCCCACCCGATGGGCCCGCTCAAGCTGTCCGACCTGATCGGCCTGGACACCATCGTCTCGATCGCCGATTCGATGTACGCCGAGTACAAGGAGCCGCTGTACGCCGCTCCCCCGCTGCTCCAGCGCATGGTGGACGCGGGCCGCCTGGGCCGCAAGACGGGCTCGGGCTTCTACCCGTACGGCTGAACGGCCCGGAGGCGGCCGCCTAGGGGCGGTTCAGCCTCAGGTGGTGCAGCAGGAGGAGCCCGGCCGCCATGTTGGCGGCCGGGACCTCCCCGCGGGCGATCATGTCCGGGACCAGCTTGAGCGGGACCCACTCCCGGCGCGAGGACTCGAAGGCGTCCTCCGGTTCGCCGACGTACGCGGCCCCGTCCGCCCAGTAGAGGTGGTGCCGGGCGTCGGTCAGCCCGTTGGAGGGCTCCACGGTCATCAGGTGGTGCAGCGGGCCGGGCCGCCAGCCCGACTCCTCCTCCATCTCCCGCGCGGCCGCCGCCTCCGCCGACTCCCCGTCCTCGACCACCCCGGCGGGCAGCTCCCAGCCCCAGCTGTCGGTGATGAACCGGTGCCGCCACAGCAGCAGCACCTCGTCGGCCTCGTTGACGGCCGTGGCGACGGCCACCGGCCGCAGCCGGATGACGAAGTGGTCCAGGTGCCGGCCGTCGGGGAGTTCCACGTCCGCGAGGTTCACATCGAACCAGCGGTTCTTGTACACGGTCTGCTCACTCAGGTTCGTCCACTGCACGGTAATGCCACCTTCCGCATCCGTTGGTGGCAACATGGCAGCAGCAGACGCCCTCACAGGGGAACGCGCAGCGCCCCGTCGATGAGGTACGCGGTCTCCTCCGCGCCGGCGCACCCGCTGCTCAGCAGCTGCTCCCGGACGGCCCGCAGCCGGTCCCGCAGCCGCAGCGACTCCATCCCCTTGGCCCGCTCGGCCATTTCGGCCGCCGAGGCCACCGCCCGGTCGGCCTCCCCCTGCCGCAGCTGGATCTCGCACAGCATCGCGAGCCGGTGCACCCGCCCCCGGTCGTGCGCCGGGGTCCCCACAGCCTCGGCCGCCTGCTCGTGCGCCCCCGCCAGGTCCCCCAGGCTCAACAGGGCCTCCGCCACCTGTACGTTGACCAGGCCGGGCTGTACGTACCCGGTCTCGGCCGGCTCGGTACCGGGCCTGATCCGCTCGGCGGCCGCCTCCGCCCGCCGGATGCACGCCAACGCGGCCCGGGTGTCACCGAGTTGCGCGTACGCCTTGGCCTGCATCGCGTACAGGTCGGCCCCCAGCGCCGGGGTGGTGTCCGGGCCGGCGGCGCGCAGCGCGGCCTCGGCGAAGGCCACCGCCTGCCGGTACTCCTTCAGGTGCAGCGACTGGTTGACGAGCAGGGCGATCACGTACGCCCCGAGCCCCCGGTCCCCGCTGGCCTTGGCCAGCCGCAGCGCCTGGTGGAAGTAGCGCTGGGCCAGGCCGTGCGCGTCGGAGTCGTACGCGCAGATCCCCGCGACCGCCACCAGGGACCCGGTGGCCCGGTGCAGCGGGCGGCCGACCTCGTCGGAGTAGGTGCCGCGCAGCATCGGGGCGGTCTCGCTGCCGAGGAAGCGCACGATCCGAGCGCGGGTGGCCATCCCGCCGGCCCGGCGGTACATCAGCTCGTAGTGCACCCGGGCGGCCCGCAGCACCTCGATGTGCTCGGGCCCGATCCGCTGCCGCCCCACCCGGGACACGTCGGCGTCCTCGGGCGGGTTCTCCCACTCCCACACCGGGATCACGGCCGGGGTGCCGGTGAGGGCCTGCGCCGTGAGCTGCGCGGGCCGGCCCAGCTCGTCGGAGCGCCACAGGGCGGTGGCGCGGTCGACGAAGCCGCTGAGCCGGGTGCCGTGCGGGCTCTGCCGGCCGGGGATCCCGAGCCCGATGTCGTCGAGCCCGACGGGGCGTCGCAGCCGCCCGCCCAGCACCTCGCAGATCAGGTCGGGCACCTGGCCGCGGGGGCGTTGCCCCTTCAGCCAGCGGGAGACCGCGGTGTGTTCGTAGCGCAGGGCCAGTCCGCGGGACCGGCCCGCCTGGTTGACATGCGCGGCAAGTCCGGCGTGGGACATGCCCGCCTCGGCGAGGAGGGCGTCGAGCAGTGCATTGGGCTGCATGGGCCCCTCCAAGGGCTCGTCCGCCTCAGGCTAGTGGCTGAGCGGTGCGCGCGGGGGCGTTCCGGGTTTCCTTCACACGGGGTGTGAACCGAGTGCGCGCATAAATGCGTTGCGCACCCTGCCGCTCGGGGGCCCCGGGGCGGTTCACTTAAGAGCCTCGCCAAGGAGGCCGCCCGGTCGTCGGCTCCCCCTCGTACAGTGCGACGACCCGGCACCGCGCCGCCCGCCCCTGCTGTCTGCCCGACACTCCATGGCGGGCGCGGGCGGCGCACCACGGCTCCGCCGCGGTCCGGTTGGTCGCCGGACCCCGCCGGGGCCGGGCCGGTTCCGTACCGGGTCCGTCCACCGGCCCGGTGCGGAGCGGCTCCGCCGGTGACACGGGTCCGCCCGGGCCGTACCACTCCCCCCGGCCGGGCGGACCCGCACCGGTCGGCCGCGGCGCGGTACCGCGGGGGCGGCGTCGGCGGTGGGGCCGCCCCCGCGCTGCCGCGCCACGGCACGCACGCCCGCAGCCAGCCGCGCGGGTGTGCCCGTGCGCGGCCGCACCGCTGCGCGGGGCAGGTCCCCTACCCGCCCTTCGCCCGTTCCCCGGGGGCTCCGCCCCCGGACCCCCGCGCCTCAAACGCCGGCGGGGCTGATTTCAGCCCCGCCGGCGTTTGAGGCGACGGGCGCGGAGCGCCCGTACGGGTCCGGGCAGCGCCCGGGGAACGGTGGAAGGGCGGGTAGGGGACGGCCCGCAGGGCGCCCGGGTCCCACCCGAACGGGTGAGGGGCGCGTCCGGATCACCGGACGCGCCCCTCAGTACGGCTCAAGCGGCAAGCGCTACGCGCCCCGCAGCACCGCCCCGGTCCGCTCGCCGGCCAGCGCCACCGCGGCGTCGCGCGCCGCCGTGGACTCCTCGGCCGTCAGCGTCCGGTCGGCCGCGCGGAAGCGCAGCGCGTACGCGAGGGACTTCTTGCCCTCGCCGACCTGCTCACCGGTGAACACGTCGAACAGCCGCAGCGACTCCAGCAGTTCGCCGGCGCCCTTGCGCAGCGCGTCCTCCACCGCCGTGGCGGGGACGGAGGCGTCGACGATCAGCGCGACGTCCTGGGTCGCCACCGGGAAGGTGGAGATCCGGGGCGCCTGCACGGCCTCGCCGCCGGCCGCCGCGAGGCGGTCCAGGTCGAGCTCCATGGCGCTGGTGCGGGCCGGCAGGCCCATGGCCTTGACCACGCGCGGGTGCAGCTCGCCGGCGTGGCCGATGACCTGCTCGACGCCGTCGAGGGTGACGACCAGCTCGGCGCAGCGGCCCGGGTGCCAGGGGCCGTACTGGCCCTGGCGGACGACCAGCTCGGCGCCGGCCTCGACGGCCAGCGCACGGGCGGCCTGGACGGCGTCCGCCCAGTCGGCCGGACGGCCCTTGCCCCACCAGCCGGCCTGCTCGCGCGCACCGGCCAGCACGACCGCGGCGTACCGCGGCTGCGCGGGCAGGGCCGCGTCGAGGGTGGCGACCTCCTCGTCCGTGGGACGCCGGTCGACGGGCAGGCGTACGGCGACGCCCGCCTCGGCGGCGGCACGGAAGACCGAGCCGGTCTCGAAGAGCGCGAGGTCGTGGCTGCCCCGGCTGTCGTTGCGGCGCAGCGCGCCCAGCAGGCCCGGCAGCAGCGTGGTGCGCAGCGCCGGCTCCTCGTCGGACAGCGGGTTGACCAGCTTGACGACCTGGCGGCTCGCGTCGTGCGCGGGCAGCTGGAGCTGGTCGAAGACGGCCTCGCCGATGAACGGGTAGCTGAGCGCCTCGACGTAGCCGGCGCCGGCCAGCGCGCGGCCGACCCGGCGGTGCAGCTGCTGGCGCGCGGTCAGGCCGCGGCCGGAGGGCACCTGCGGGAGGGTGGACGGGAGGTTCCCGTAGCCCTCCAGCCGGATGACCTCCTCGGCGAGGTCGTTGGGCTCGGCGAGGTCGGGCCGCCACGAGGGGACGGTGACGACGAGCTCGTCCTGGCCGTAGACGTCGCAGCCGATCTCCTGGAGGCGGCGCACGACGGTCTCGCGGCCGTACTCCATGCCCGCGACCCGGTCCGGGTGGTCGGCGCCCATCGCGATGGTGCGCGGGGCGCCCGGGGCGGTGAGCTCGGTGACGCCGGCCTCGGCGGTGCCGCCGGCGAGCAGCACCAGGAGGTCGACGGTCCGCTGCGCGGCCGCGGCGGCGGCCTGCGGGTCGACGCCCCGCTCGAAGCGCTTGGAGGCCTCCGAGGAGAGCTTCAGGCGGCGGGCGGTGCGCGAGATCGACACGGAGTCGAAGTGCGCGGCCTCGATCACGACGTCCGTGGTGCCGGTGACGACGCCCGTCTCCGGGTCCGTGACGGAGTCGGCGATCTCGGTGTTGGCGCCGCCCATGACGCCGGCGAGCCCGATCGGGCCGCTGCTGTCGGTGATCATCAGGTCCTCGGCGTCGAGCGTGCGCTTGACGCCGTCGAGGGTGGTGAACTTCTCGCCCTGCTCGGCACGGCGGACGCCGATGGCGCCGTCGAGGCGCGAGCGGTCGTAGGCGTGCAGCGGCTGGCCGAGCTCCAGCATCACGTAGTTGGTGATGTCGACGGCCAGCGAGATCGGGCGCATGCCCGCCTTCTGGAGGCGGCGCGTGAGCCAGATCGGGGACCGCGCCTCGGGGTCGAGGCCGGTCACCGTGCGGGCGGTGAAGCGGTCGCAGCCGACCGGGTCGGAGATCTGCACGGCGTAGCCGTACGAGTTCGGCGCGGGCACGTCGAGCAGCGCCGGGTCGCGCAGCGGCAGGCCGTACGCGGTGGCGGCCTCGCGGGCCACACCGCGCATGGACATGCAGTAGCCGCGGTCCGGGGTGATGTCGATGTCGAGGACCTCGTCGACGAGCTGGAGCAGCTCGATCGCGTCGGTGCCCGGCTCGTACTCCGGCGGCAGCACGATGATGCCGTGCGTGCCGTCGTCGCCCATGCCGAGCTCCTCGCCGGAGCAGATCATGCCGTGCGAGGTCTTGCCGTACGTCTTGCGCGAGGCGATCGCGAAGTCGCCGGGCAGGACGGCGCCGGGCAGGACCACGACGACCTTGTCGCCGACGGAGAAGTTCCGGGCGCCGCAGACGATCTCCTGCGGTTCGCCGGTGCCGTTGGCGGTGCCGACGTCGACCGTGCAGAAGCGGATCGGCTTGCGGAAGCCGTCGAGCTCCTCGATGGTCAGCACCTGGCCGACGACGAGGGGGCCCTTGAGGCCGGCGCCGAGCGTCTCGACGGTCTCGACCTCGAGGCCGGCGTCGACCAGCTTGGCGGCCACGTCACGGCCGGTCTCGCCCGCGGGGAGGTCTACGTACTCCCGCAGCCAGGAAAGCGGGACGCGCATCAGATCTCACTCCCGAACGGCCGGGTGAAGCGCACGTCACCCTCGACCATGTCTCGCATGTCTTCAACGTTGTGACGGAACATCAGCATCCGCTCGATGCCGAAGCCGAAGGCGAACCCGCTGTACTTCTCCGGGTCCACACCGCAGGCGGTGAGCACCTTCGGGTTGACCATGCCGCAGCCGCCGAGCTCGATCCAGCCCTCGCTGGAGCAGGTACGGCACGGGCGGTCGGGGTTGCCCACCGACTCGCCGCGGCAGACGTAGCACTGCATGTCCATCTCGGCGGACGGCTCGGTGAACGGGAAGAAGTGCGGGCGCAGCCGGGTGGTGGTCTGCTCCCCGAAGAGCTCCTTGACCATGTGGTCGATGGTGCCCTTGAGGTCGGCCATCGTCAGGCCCTCGTCCACGGCGAGCAGCTCGACCTGGTGGAAGACCGGGGTGTGCGTCGCGTCGAGCTCGTCGGTGCGGTACACGCGGCCCGGGCAGACGATGTAGACGGGGGGCTTGCGCTCCAGCAGCGAGCGCGCCTGCACCGGGGAGGTGTGGGTGCGCAGCACGACGCCGGACTCGTCGCCCGCGGTGCCTTCGGGGCCCTGGACGAAGAAGGTGTCCTGCATCTGGCGCGCCGGGTGGTCGGGCGTGAAGTTGAGGGCGTCGAAGTTGAACCACTCCGCCTCGACCTCGGGGCCTTCCGCGACCTCGTAGCCCATGCCGACGAAGATGTCCGCGATGCGGTCCATCAGCGTGGTCAGGGGGTGGCGGGCGCCGGCGGGCACGCGGTCGTAGGGCAGCGTGACGTCCACCGCCTCCTCGACCAGCACCCGCTCGTCGCGCTCGGCCTCCAGCTGGACCGTGCGGGCCCCGAAGGCCTTGTTCACGGCGCCGCGGGCCTGTCCGACGCGCTTGCCCGCCTCGGCCTTGGCCTGGGGCGGCAGGGCGCCGATCTCGCGGTTGGCGAGCGCGAGGGGCGAGCGGTCGCCCATGTGCGCGGTCTTCGCCTCGCGGAGCTCGTCGAGGTCGCCGGCGGACGCGAAGGCGGCGAGCGCCTCGTCCCGCATGCGCTCGATCTCTTCCGGTTTCAGTGCCTCGACCTCGACAGGGTCGTACGACTTGTTCGGTGCCGACATCTCTTCCCGTACTTCCGATGGCTGGCTGGTGGGTCCCCGCACGACTTGATCGAAACGCCTCGGGCTCGATCGGCACAAGGACACAAAGGTGCCAAAGGACGAGTCTAAGGGCCGCCGGGGGTGGAGGAGCCCGTGGGCCGCCCGGTGAGACTCTCCGCAGGGTTACTGGGTGAGGTAGGCCGGGGCGCTCACGGGCAGGATAAATCGGAACTCGGCGCCGCCGCCGGGGCCGCGGCCGACCGTGATGGTGCCGCCGTGCGCCTCCACGATGCCCTTGACGATGTACAGGCCCAGGCCGGTGCCGCCGCGCTTGCTCCCCCGCCAGAAGCGGGTGAAGACGCGGGCCATCGATTCCTCGGGGATCCCGGGGCCTTCGTCGGTCACGGTGACGGCTGTTCCCTTCTCGTGCGGTGCCACGTCGATGGTGACCGTTCCGTCACCGTGGCGCACCGCATTTTCGAGGAGGTTGCCGAGGATCTGGTCGATCTTGTCGGGGTCGGCCCAGCAGTCGGGCAGCGGGCTGCTGACCCGTACGAGGAACCGCTCGGGCGCCTGGCCGTTGGCGGTGAGGGCCTGGACGTGGCGGCCGACGGCGGCGGCGAGGTCGACCGGCTGGCGGCGGACCTCCAGGCGGCCGGAGTCGATGCGGGAGATGTCGAGGAGTTCGGCGATCAGCCGGGTGACGCGGTTGGCGTCGGCGTCGACGGTCTCCAGCATCAGCCGCTTCTGGTCGTCGGTGAACCGCTCCCACTTGGCGAGGAGGGTGGCGGTGAAGCCCTTCACCGAGGTCAGCGGGGAGCGCAGCTCGTGCGCGACGGTGGCGATCAGCTCGGCGTGGCTGCGCTCGGTGCGGCGCCGGGCCTCGGTGCCGCGCAGGGTGACCACGAGGCGGCTGAGGGGGCCGGTGGGGTGGGTGCGCACGTAGCGGGCGGAGACGAGCACCTCGCGCCCGCCGGGCAGCAGCAGGTTCCGCTCGGGCTGGCCGCGCCGGGTGGCGAGTCCCCCGTACGGGTCGGTCAGCGCCCACCAGCGGCGGCCTTCGAGGTCCTCCAGCGGCAGGGCGCGTTCGATGGGGGCGCCGATGGCCTGGCCCGCCGGGATGGCGGTGATCCGGGAGGCGGCCCGGTTGAAGCAGACGACGTGCCCGGTGTGGTCGGCGACGACGAGCCCGTCGGGCAGTTCGTCGGGGTCGATGACGGGTTCCGGGGCGGCCCGGCCCGGCCGGGCGGGGCCCTCCGCCGGCCGCCCGGCGGCCTCGCGGTCGGCGGCTCGCCCGGCCTGCGGCGGTACGAAGCCCAGCGCGTCCGGGGCCGCCGTGGCCGGGGGCACCGCGGGGCCCGGGGCGCCGGGTGCGTCGGCGGATGCGCGGGGGCGGCCGGCGGCCGGCTGCCCGGCGGCGTACCGGAGCCGCCCCTCGGCCGCGCCGGCGGCCCCCGGCGAGCTGTTCGTACCGACGGTCATGTCCCCGTACCCCACATCTCCGGGTAGCTCAGTGGGCCCCCGGGCGGCCACATTACTAGCTGGGGGTCACGGAGCGGCACCCTCCGGGCGCCCGCTGTGCACGCGCGGACGCGTAGAGGCACACGGCGGCGGCCGTCGCGAGGTTCAGGCTCTCGGCCTTGCCGTGGATCGGGACCCGGACCACGGCGTCCGCGAGGGCCCGGGTCTCCTCGGGCAGGCCCCAGGCCTCGTTGCCGAAGACCCAGGCGGAGGGCCCGCCCATGGTGCCTGCGTCCAGCTCGGCGTCCAGGTCGTCCTCACCGGCCCCGTCGGCGGCGAGGATCCGCACCCCGGCGGCCCGCAGCCCCTCCACGGCCTGCTCGACCGGCACGCCCACGGCCACCGGGAGGTGGAAGAGGGAGCCCACCGAGGCCCGTACGGACTTGGGGTTGTAGAGGTCGACGGAGGCGTCGGTCAGCACCACGGCGTCGGCTCCGGCGGCGTCGGCGCAGCGCAGCACGGTGCCGGCGTTCCCGGGGTCGCGGACGTGGGCGAGGACGGCGACCAGGCGGGGTCCGGCCTTCAGGATCTCCTCGAACGGGGAGTCCAGGAAGTGGCAGACGCCCACCAGGCCCTGCGGGGTCACGGTCTGCGAGACCTCGGCGAGGACCTCGTCGGAGGCGTAGTGCACCCGGGCCCCGGCCAGCAGTGCGGCCTCGACGATGTCGGCGTAGCGCTCGGCGGCCTCGACGGTGGCGAACAGCTCGATCAGGGTCGCGCCCTGGGCCCCGCGGTGCTCGACCGCCTCGCGGACGGCCTGCGGGCCCTCGGCGATGAACCGGCGCTCCTTGGTGCGGAAGTTGCGCCGTGCCAGCCGCCGGGCGGCGGCCACCCTCGGGGATCGGGGGGAGATCAGCTCGTGGTGACCCAGGTCGGCCATTGTCTCTGCGGTCTCTCTCGGGGTGCGGGCCGCGCGGGGCGCGAGCGGTGCGGGCACGGCGGGTGCGGGAGCGGTACGGGGCACCTGCGCCGGGCGGGGAAAACGCTCGGACCCGCAGGCGGGTCGCCTGCGGGTCCGAGGATGCCGACTGCTTGCGCGGCCGGCCAGGCTTTAGGCAGCAGCCTTGGGCGCGTTCACGTCGGCCGGGAGGGCCTTCTGCGCGACCTCGACCAGCGCGGCGAACGCGTTGGCGTCGTTGACGGCCAGCTCGGCGAGGATCTTGCGGTCCACCTCGATGTTGGCGGCCTTCAGACCCTGGATGAGGCGGTTGTACGTCATGCCGTTCTGGCGGGCAGCGGCGTTGATGCGCTGGATCCACAGCTGACGGAAGTCGCCCTTGCGCTTCTTGCGGTCGTTGAAGTTGTAGACCAGCGAGTGGGTGACCTGCTCCTTGGCCTTGCGGTACAGGCGCGAACGCTGACCGCGGTAGCCGGAGGCCGCCTCGAGGATCGCCCGGCGCTTCTTGTGGGCGTTTACTGCCCGCTTGACGCGTGCCACTTTTTACTCCTTGTAGCGGGGCCGTGGATGTCGTCACACGACCCGAAATTCGATGGGGTCCCGGTGCTGACGTCCCGCTCCCTCAAGGGGAGCGGAGGACATCAGATGCCGAGAAGCTTCTTGATCTTCGCGGCGTCGCCGGGGGCCATCTCCGCGTTGCCGGTGAGGCGACGCGTGACGCGCGACGACTTGTGCTCGAGCAGGTGGCGCTTGCCGGCGCGCTCACGGAGCACCTTGCCGGAGCCGGTGACCTTGAAGCGCTTCTTGGTACCGCTGTGCGTCTTGTTCTTCGGCATGGCGCCGTTATCTCCTCGTCGGTGGCGCTCCCGCCGGTCCGGGGACCGGCTTGCGGGAGCGTCATGTTGTTGGGTGATCCAGGACGGGCTGTCCCGGAATCAGGCCTCGGTGTTCGCCTCGGCGGAGCCGTCGGCCTCGACCTCGGCGGCCTCGACCTCGACGGCCTCGTCGGCGTCGGCCTCGGCCGGAGCGGCCTCGGCGGTGCCGCCCAGGCGCTCGGCCTTGCGCGCGGCCTGCGCCTCGCGGGCCTCTGCCATCGCCTCGGTCTTCTTCTTGTGCGGACCGAGAACCATGATCATGTTTCGGCCGTCCTGCTTCGGGTTCGACTCGATGAAGCCGAGCTCCTCGACGTCCGAAGCGAGACGCTGGAGCAGTCGGTAGCCGAGTTCCGGCCGGGACTGCTCGCGACCACGGAACATGATCGTGATCTTGACCTTGTCGCCCTGCTTGAGGAACCGAACGACGTGACCCTTCTTGGTGTCATAGTCGTGCGGGTCGATCTTCGGCCGGAGCTTCATCTCCTTGATGACCGTGTGCGCCTGGTTCTTGCGCGCCTCACGGGCCTTCATGGCCGACTCGTACTTGAACTTGCCGTAGTCCATGAGCTTGCAGACCGGCGGGCGGGCAGAAGCCGCGACCTCGACCAGGTCCAGGTCGTACTCCTGCGCGAGCTCAAGCGCCTTCGCAAGCGGAACAATGCCCACCTGTTCGCCGCTGGGACCGACGAGTCGCACCTCAGGGACTCGAATCCGATCGTTGATGCGGGGCTCGGTGCTGATGGATCCTCCTCGGTAGCACCACACGGCTGCCTGGCAGACAACCGCTGACGTCTTTTGTCGTCAGACCTCACCGGGGCGGAGAATGCAAAAAACCCCGCCGGGCACAGGCAGGGGCTCCAACACAACCGGAGCACCGTCGCGTGCGAACCGCGGGGCGCAACTAGGCAGCTTTCCATCGTCCGTACGGAACGATGGATACCGCCTGACCGGAAGACCCGCCTCCCCGGAGGGTGGTCGGGTGGGAGATCGGAGCCTCCACTTGTGGGCCGGGCACACAGGTGTCCGGCCGGTCGATGTACATAGTACCCCACGCATTGCAAGGCCGCCGCACGACCTATCGTGGAGCGCATGACTGACGCGACGCCCTCCGATTCCACCACTCCCGACTACGACGAGATGACCCGCGACATCGCGGACGTCCCGGCCGTCGAGGTCATCACCACGGTGGCCGTCCACCTGCTGAGCGCCGCGGCGGTCAACCTGGGCCTGGACAAGCCGGACTCCGAACACAAGGACCTCGACGAGGCCCGCAAGCTGATCACCGCCCTGGCCGGCCTGGTCACCGCCAGCGCCACCGAGATCAGCTCCTTCCACGCCGCCCCGCTGCGCGACGGCCTGAAGTCCCTCCAGCTGGCCTTCCGCGAGGCCTCGATCGTCCAGGACGAGCCGGGCCAGGGCCCGGGCGAGAAGTTCACGGGCCCGGTCTACGCGTAGTTCCCGGGCCGGCTTCGCCTCCGGGGCGCTCAAAGCCGGGGGAACAGGTCCCCCGGCGCGCCCCTTCGGCTCAGCCGGCCGTGCGAGCTGCGGGCTCGGCTACCCGGCGGAGCCTCAGGGGCGCGTGAAGAGCGGCTCGCCCGGCGGGACCGGGCCGCCGGCCGGGAGGAGCGCCAGGTCCAGGCCGCGCACGAGCCGGCCGCGCAGGGTCTCGTCGGCGGCCAGGGCCTCCGCCACCCGGCGGGCCGCCGGGGCGGGCTCGGCGTCGGCGGAGAGCACGATGGCCAGGGTGCCGTCCGCGTCGGCGCCGCCCCGGGCCAGGTGGGCGCGGAGCACGGCGGGCTCGGCGGCCACGGCCGTCCGTACCGCCTCGCGCACGGCGGGGTCCGCCAGCGGGTCGGCGTCCGTGCGGCCCTCGGCCAGGGCGAGCAGCGCGGGGCCGGTCAGCTGGTACGGGACGGGGCCTGCCAGGTCGATGACGACGGTGTCGGCCTTCTCGTGCGCGGCGGCGGCGAGCGCCTGGTGCAGCGGGACCGCCACCGGGCGGGCCGCCGGGTCCCACAGGGCCAGCGAGGCGATCGAGGTGAAGGCCGGCAGCGCCCGCCGGTTCCCCGCCGTCAGCGTCGGCACGGCCATGTCGCTGGTCTTCTCGCGCTTGAGGCCGGTCTCCGGGTCCGTCTCGACCTCGCCGAGCATCGCCACGACGGGGACCAGCAGCCGGGCGTCCTTCAGCGCCGCCAGCAGCTGCGGTTCGGCCGTACGGTCGGCCGCCCAGGCCGCCAGGGCGGCGCTCAGCCGGGGGTCGGCGGTGCCGTCGTCGTCGGAGAAACCGGGGTCTGGAATGTTCTTGGTCGCCACAATCAACCGACCCTATCCCGAGGTGTCCCGGCGTGCGGCGCGCGGGCGCCGGGCCAGTACGGCGGCCAGTACCAGCAGGACCGCTCCCCCGGCCGCGGCCGCCGGAACGCCGGGCACCTTCCGGCGGCCGTCGGGGCGGGCCCGCTCGGGTCCGGGCCCGAAGTACCGCCGCCCGGCCTCGACGGCGGTGGGGACGGGCGCCTCGGGGCGCAGCGCGGCGCCCGCCTGGAGCGCGGCGACGGGGTCGACGGTGCCGTGGCCGCGGGCGTCGTCGCGGCCGCCGGCCGGGCGCTCGGTGGCGGTGTCCTCCAGCAGCTTCTTGATCTGTGCCGGGGACAGCCCCGGGTGGGCGGCCTTGACGAGGGCCACGGCGCCGGAGACGAAGGCCGCGGCGGCGCTGGTGCCCCAGCCTTCGTAGTAGGCGCGATCGGGGTCGGCGATGACCACGTCGACGCCGGGGGCGCTGACGGTGGCGTACCAGTGGCGGGTGGAGAAGGCCGCCTTGCGGCCCTGGCGGTCGACGGCCGCGACGGCGATGACGCCGGGGTAGGCGGCGGGGTAGGAGGTGTGGTCGCCGCGTTCGCCGCCGTTCCCGGCGGAGGCGACGACGACCACGCCCTTGCCGAGGGCGTACTGGACGGCCTCGTCCTCGGCGGCCTCGTGGTGCGCGGAGTCGCTGTCGTCGCCGAGCGAGAGGTTGATCACGTCGGCACCGTGGTCGGCGGCCCAGCGGATGCCTTCGGCGAGGGCGCCGGACTTGCTGTCGCGGGCCTTGTTCCGGCCCGGGTCGCCCTCTTCGAGGATCACCCGGACCGGCAGGATCTTGGCGTGGGGCGCGATCCCGAGGACCCCTTGGGAGCGGTCGGGGCCGTGGCCCCGGCCCGCGATGATGCTGGCCATGGCGGTGCCGTGGCGGGCCCAGGCGCGGTCGCCGCGGCCGGCGCCCATGCCGACGAGGTCGGTGCCTTCGAGCACCTGGCCGGTGAGGTCGGGGTGGGTGGCGTCCACGCCGGTGTCGAGGACGGCGACGGTGACCCCGTCGCCCTGGGTGGTGCCCCAGGCCTCCTCGGCGCGCAGGGCGAGCAGGCCCCACTGGCGGTCGCGGATGGTGTCGGCGGCGGCGGGGTGGGCGGCGCTCACGGCGAGGAGGGCGGCCGCGAGACCGGCGGCGGCCGCCGTGCGCAGGGGGGTCGGGTTCATCGGGCGGCCCCCTTCGAGGGTGCCGCGCCGGGCACGGCGTCCGGGGCGGCGAGGGCGGTGAGGGCCTGTCCGAGCCGGTCGGCGGCGGCCTTGGCGTCGTGGCCGAGCCCGGCTTCGGCGACGGTCCCGGTGGCGCCCTGGCGGGCGGCCTCCTCGGCGGGGACGGGCGCGTCGACGGTGCGGCCGTCCGCGAAGGCGGAGACGGCGTAGACGACGGCCGGGGCCTCGGCGGAGACGGTCGCCGTCCAGGCGGCGCGGCGGGCGTCGGCGTACTCGTAGGCGGGCGGGACGGTCAGCCGGCCGCGGAGGGCGGCCATGGCGGTGGCGTCGGCGGGGGTGAAGACCAGGCCGACGGTGACGAGGGAGCTGCGGGTGGCGTCGGTGTAGGTGGCGCGGAGCACGCGGGTGCAGCCGGTCGCGGCGAGCACGGTCCGCCAGGCGGCGGGGAGGGCGGCGGCGCAGTCGGCGTCGGGTGCGAGGGCGATCCGGGTCCAGCGGCGGTCGGCTCCGCCGGGGCCGGACTCGGGGGCGTCCAGGACGGGGGGCAGGAGGCTGTCCACGGGCGCCGACCGCCACAGCGAGGCGGCCTGGCGGTAGGCGGCGTCGGGGGGCAGGGGGCGGTGGGCGGCGCGGTGGTCGCTCCAGGCGGTGGCGGCGGCGCCGGCGAGGAGGGCACTGCCGAGGAGGGCGCACGCGACGGCCGTGACGACCTTGACGGGGTGGCGGCGGGGGCGGCGGGGGTGGGGCGGCGGGAGCGGCTCGGGGGCGTCCAGGAACTCGGTCCGTGGTGTCGTCGTGGTCATGCGGCGGCTCCGCCCCCCGGTTCCGTACGGCTGCCTGCCCGTACTTTACGTGCCCGCCGGCCTGGCCCTTGCCCTGGCCGGGCGTTCGGGAGGCCGGGGGGTGGCGGCCGCTGCCCGGGCCGGGCGGGGCGGTGCCGCTGCGCGGGCGAGGTCCCCTACCCTCCCCCAGACTCCGTCCGGGGGGACCCCCACTTCCACCGTTCCCAGGGGCTCCGCCCCTGACCCCGTTGCGCTCAAACGCCGCGCGGGCTGGATACATCCAGCCTCGCCGGCGTTTGAGGCGCGGGGGTCCGGGGCGCAGCCCCGGGGAACGGTGGAAGGGCGGGTAGGGGAGACGGCCCCGCGCAGCGGCCCACCCGCACCCGCCCTTCCAGGGCAGGGGCCTACCCACCGGTAAAAGCGTCTGGCAAGCTGCGCCCCATGACTTCGGACCGGGCCCGGTACGACCGGGCGACCGCGCATCTGGACGCGCCCCTGGCCATCGTGGACCTGGCCGCCTTCGACGCCAACGCCGACGACCTCGTCCGCCGGGCCGGCGGGAAGCCGGTGCGGGTGGCCAGCAAGTCGGTGCGGTGCCGGGCACTGCTCGAACGGGTGCTGGCCCGGCCCGGGTTCGCCGGGGTCATGTCGTACACCCTCTCCGAGTCGCTGTGGCTCGCGCGGTCCGGATTCGAGGACGTGCTGCTGGCCTACCCGTCCGCCGACCGGGCCGGCTTCGCCGAGCTGGCCGGTGACGCGAAGCTGGCGTCCGCGGTGACGGTGATGGTGGACGATCCCGCGCAGCTGGAGCTGATCGACCGGGCACGGGACGGCGGGGCCGAGGAGATCCGGGTCTGCCTGGAACTGGACACCGCGCTGAGGCTGTTCGGGGGCCGGGTGCGGGTCGGGGCGCGGCGCTCCCCGCTGCGGGAGCCCGCACAGCTGGCGGAGCTGGCGGCGGCGGTGGTGTCGCGTCCCGGGTTCCGGGTGGTGGGCCTGATGGGGTACGAGGGGCACGTCGCCGGGGTCGGGGACGCGGTGGCCGGGCGGCCGGTGCGGTCGCGGATGATCCGGCTGATGCAGGGCACGGCCCGCAAGGAGCTGGCCGTGCGGCGTGCGGAGGCGGTGCGCGCGGTACGGGCGGTGGTGCCGGACCTGGAGTTCGTCAACGGCGGCGGTACGGGCAGCGTGGCGGAGACGGCCGCGGAGGCGGCGGTGACGGAGATCGCCGCCGGGTCGGGGCTGTACGTGCCCCGGCTGTTCGACAACTACACGACGTTCCGGGGGCGTCCGGCCGCGCTGTTCGCGCAGCCGGTGGTGCGGCGGCCCGGGGTGGGGGTGGTGACCGTGCTGGGCGGGGGCTATCCGGCGTCGGGGGCGGCGGGCGCGGACCGGCTGCCGGTGCCGTACCTGCCGGCGGGGCTGCGCTACGACCCGCAGGAGGGTGCGGGCGAGGTGCAGACGCCGCTGCTGGGTGGCCCGGCCGACGACCTGCTGATCGGCGACCGGGTGTGGTTCCGGCACGCGAAGGCCGGGGAGTTGTGCGAGCGGTTCGACACCCTGCACCTGGTGGAGGGTGACCGGGTCGTGGACTCGGTCCCGACCTACCGGGGCGAGGGGCGGACCTTCCTGTAAGGCCGTCAGAAGACGGTGTCCGTCTGGTCGGGGACGATGCTGGTGTCGCCCCGGCGGACGGGGCCGGCCGTGCCGTCGTGGCCGACGTAGCCGGTGGTGGAGCAGGGGTAGGGGCCGGTCTTCTGCTTCTTGGGTTCGATGAACATCGGGTTCACGATCCACTTGCCGTCGCTGTTGTCGTAGGCGCGGCACATCAGTTCGTTCTTGTTGCGGTTGAGGACGAGGCGCAGGGCGGTGGCGTCGCGCAGGAACGAGATGTCGGTGTCGGAGTCTCCGGCGGCGAAGACCTGGCGGCGGGCGGCCGGCTGGACCTTCTCGGCGGCCTTGCCGCGCACGCCGAAGACCTCCTTGTTGATCCAGCAGCGCTTGCCGTCGATGTAGGTGGTCATGGTGTCGGCGCCGTCGGGGACGGAGCCGCAGCCCTGGAGGTGGGCGGTGAGCCTGCCGTCGCGGGTGGTGGTGTTGCGGATGCCGATGACGTGGGCGGCGTCGATGCCGACGCCGCGGGCCCAGACCTCGACGACGGGCTGCGGGGAGGCGGAGCTGATCCATACGTCGAAGCCGGCCCGCTGGAGCTTGTCGACGAGGTCGCGCTGCTGGTCGTAGTAGCGGACCCAGCCGGTGGCGGTGCCGGTGCCGACCTGCTGCTTGGCGCCGATGGGCGCGGCGAGGTTCTCGGTGCGGGCGGCGGCCGCGAAGCCGCGTACGTCGTTCGCGGTCCAGCCCTGGGTGAGCTGGGCCAGCCAGGCGTAGCCGGGTTCGGTCGTACGGCGGTCCCAGCCGGCGAAGGCGGTGGCGCCGGTGCGGGTGGTGGCGGTGCCGTAGACGGCGTTGATCTCGTCGGCGCAGGCGGCGCCGGCGGGGGTGCCGGTGGGCAGGGGGGTGCCGGGGCGGGCGAGGGGGCCGCAGGCGGCGGCGAGGGCCCGGGCGGCGGCGGGGGTGAGGTGGCGGCTGGTGGTGGTCCAGTCGCCGCCGGCGGGCTGGCGGACCTTGCCGTTGCGCAGGAGCCAGAACATGGTGGCGTCGCCGACGTCGTTCTTGACGACGGTGTTGTCCCAGTCGAAGACGGCGACGGGTCTGGCGCGGTTCGGCCGGTACGGGGCGCAGTCGGCGTAGCGGTCGATGAGCCGTTGGAGGCGGGCCTGGTTGTCGCCGTACCAGCCGGCGGCGAGCTTCGGGGTGGTGCAGGCGGGTTGCGCGGCCCGGGCGGGGCCGACGGCGGTGAGGCCGCCCGCCGCTATGAGGGCGGCGGCGCCGGCGGCCTGGAACCGGCGTCTGGTGCTGGGTCGGGTCACGGGCACTCCTTGTGGGGATCGTGGCGGGCCGGTGGAGCACGACAGCCGGGCGTCGTGCGACGCCCGGCTGTCGGGTGGGGGGTGTGGGGTCCGGGGACGGGAGTCCCGGGGGTTTACAGGGGGGTGACGTACGCCCCGGAGATGCCGCCGTCGACGAGGAAGTCGGTGGCGTTGATGAAGGAGGAGTCGTCGCTGGCGAGGAAGGCGACGGCGGCGGCGATCTCGGTGGGCTCGGCGAACCGGCCGAGCGGGATGTGCACGAGGCGGCGGGCGGCGCGCTCGGGGTCCTTGGCGAACAGCTCCTGGAGGAGCGGGGTGTTCACTGGCCCGGGGCAGAGGGCGTTGACGCGGATGCCCTCGCGGGCGAACTGGACGCCGAGTTCGCGGGACATGGCGAGGACCCCGCCCTTGGAGGCGGTGTAGGAGATCTGGGAGGTGGCGGCGCCCATGATGGCGACGAAGGAGGCGGTGTTGATGATGGAGCCGCGGCCCTGGCGCTGCATGTAGGGGAGGGCGGCCTTGCAGCAGAGGTAGACGGAGGTGAGGTTGACGTCCTGGACGCGGCGCCAGGCGTCGAGCTCGGTGGTGAGGATGGAGTCGTCGTCCGGGGGCGAGATGCCGGCGTTGTTGAAGGCGATGTCGACGGAGCCGTAGGTGTCGAAGGCCGTCTTGAAGAGGGCGTCGACCTGCTCCTTGTCGGTGACGTCGACCTGGACGAAGGTGCCGCCGACCTCTTCGGCGGCGGCCTTGCCGGCGGCGGGGTCGATGTCGGCGCAGACGATGTTGGCGCCTTCGGAGGCGAGGCGGCGGGCGGTGGCGAGGCCGATGCCGCTGCCGGCTCCGGTGATGACGGCGGTGCGGCCGACCAGGCGGCGGCAGACGATCTCTTCGGTGCGGTCGGTCATGGGGTTCAGGCCTCCGTGCTGATGAAGACGTTCTTGGTCTCGGTGAAAGCGGTGAGGGCGTCGGGTCCGAGCTCGCGGCCGAGCCCGGACTGCTTGTATCCGCCGAAGGGGGTCCAGTAGCGGACGCTGCTGTGGGAGTTGACGGACAGGTTCCCGGCGCGGACGGCACGGGAGACGCGCAGGGCGCGGCCGACGTCGCGGGTCCAGAGGGAGCCGGAGAGGCCGTACTCGGTCGCGTTGGCCAGGCGTACGGCGTCCTCCTCGTCCTCGAAGGGGAGGATGACGGCGACGGGTCCGAAGACCTCCTCGGTGGCGACGGACGCGGTGGGGTCGACGTCCGTGACGAGGGTGGGCGGGTACCAGAAGCCGGGGCCCTCGGGGGCCTTGCCGCGGATGGCGGTGAGGTCGTCGGTGACGTAGGAGCGGACGCGGTCGAGCTGGGCGCGGGAGATGAGCGGGCCCATCCGGGTGTTCTCGTCGAGCGGGTCGCCGACGGTCACGGACTCGATGCCGGGGGCGACGAGTTCGAGGAAGCGGTCGTAGGCGGTGCGCTGTACGAGGATCCGGGTGCGGGCGCAGCAGTCCTGGCCGGTGTTGTCGAGGAAGGCCATGGGGGCTGCCGCGGCCGCGGCTTCGATGTCGGCGTCGGCGAAGACGATGTTGGGGCTCTTGCCGCCGAGTTCGAGGGTGAGGCGCTTCACCCGGTCGGCGCACTTGGCCATGATCTGCTTGCCCACGCGGGTGGAGCCGGTGAAGACGATCTTCGCGACGCCGGGGTGTTCGACGAGCGCGTCGCCGGCGACCGCTCCGTGGCCGGGGAGCACCTGGAAGAGGTGCTCGGGGATCCCGGCTTCGAGGGCGAGTTCGGCGAGGCGCAGGGCGGTGAGGGGGGTGGTCTCGGCCGGCTTGAGGATGACGGCGTTGCCGGCGGCGAGGGCGGGTGCCAGGCCCCAGGCGGCGATCGGCATGGGGAAGTTCCAGGGCGCGATCACGCCGATGACGCCGAGGGGTTCGAGGAAGGTGACGTCGATGCCGCCGGCTACGGGGATCTGGCGGCCGGAGAGGCGTTCCACTCCCCCGGCGGCGAAGTCGAGGAGGTCGCGGACGTTGCCGGCTTCCCAGCGGGCGTTGCCGATGGTGTGTCCGGCTTCGCGGACCTCCAGCTGCGCCAGTTCCTCGATGTGTCCGTCGACGACGGCGGCGAAGCGCCGCAAGAGTCTGGCCCGGTCCGCGGGGGGTGCCGCCGCCCAGGCTCGCTGGGCCCTGGCGGCCCGGGCGACGGCGGTGTCGACGTCGTCCCGTGTGGCGGCCGGGACGACGGCGACGGTTTCCTCGGTGGCCGGATTCAGTACTTCCAGCGCATCGGACACGTGGGGGCCTCTCTGGTGTCGGTTCGGGGTCCGGGGTTCCGGGCGGAGGGCTTAAAGGCGTTCGAAGGAGCGGCGCAGTTCCCAGTCGGTGACCGCGGAGTCGTAGGCGTCGAGTTCGACGCGGGCCATGTTGCGGTAGTGGGCGACGACCTCGGGGCCGAAGGCGGCCTTGGCGATCTCGCTGTTCTCCCAGAGTTCCGCGGCCTCGCGCAGGGTGGCGGGGACGTGGGCGTAGTCGGCGGTGTAGGCGTTGCCGGTGCAGGGCTCGGGGAGTTCGAGGCGGTTCTCGATGCCGTAGATGCCCGCCGCGACCAGGCCGGCGACGGCGAGGTAGGGGTTGACGTCGCCGCCGGGGAGGCGGTTCTCGAAGCGGGTGGAGCGGCCGTGGCCGACGACGCGCAGGGCACAGGTGCGGTTGTCGAAGCCCCAGGCGACGGCGGTGGGGGCGAAGGATCCGGGGCGGAAACGCTTGTACGAGTTGATGTTCGGGGCGTAGAGAAGGGAGAAGTCGCGCAGTGCGGCCAGCTGGCCGGCCAGGAAGTGGCGCATCACGGTGGACATGCCGTGTTCCTGGTCGCCGTCGGTGCCGGCCATGGCGTTGCGTCCGTCGGGGTCGGTGAGCGAGAGGTGGATGTGACAGGAGTTGCCCTCGCGCTCGTCGTACTTGGCCATGAAGGTGAGCGAGACGCCCTCCTGGGCGGCGATCTCCTTGGCGCCGGTCTTGTAGACGGCGTGCTGGTCGCAGGTGGTGAGCGCCTCGTCGTAGCGGAAGGCGATCTCGTGCTGGCCGAGGTTGCACTCGCCCTTGGCGGACTCGACGACCAGGCCGGCGGCCTGCATCTCGTTGCGGATGCGGCGCAGGAGGGGCTCGACGCGGCCGGTGCCGAGGACGGAGTAGTCGATGTTGTACTGGTTGGCGGGGGTCAGGCCGCGGTAGTTGGAGTTCCAGGCCTGCTCGTAGGTGTCCTGGAAGACCATGAACTCCAGCTCGGTGCCGACCATGGCGGTGTAGCCGAGCTCGCCGAGGCGTTCGAGCTGGCGGCGCAGGATCTGGCGGGGCGCGGCCACGACCGGGGAGCGGTCGTTCCAGGCCAGGTCGGCCATGATGAAGGCGCTGCCGGGGTTCCAGGGGATGCGGCGCAGGGTGGCGGTGTCGGGGTGCATGGCGAAGTCGCCGTAGCCCCGGTCCCAGGAGGACATCTCGTAGCCGTCGACGGTGTTCATGTCGGTGTCGACGGCGAGGAGGTAGTTGCAGCCCTCGGTGCCGTGGGCGAGCACCTCGTCGAGGAAGAACTGTGCGGCGAACCGCTTGCCCTGGAGCCGCCCCTGCATGTCGGGGAAGGCCAGGACGACTGTGTCGATCTCACCGCTCGCGACGAGGGCCCGAAGCTCCTCGGGCGCGAGCGGCGGCATGCGGTCTACCACTGGAATCTCTCCTTCGGTGAGCCGAGGAGGCCTAAGGTATTGAATAGAACCATTGCTTGGGAAGGGGAGGACGCGAGATGACCGACACGGAGGCCGGCGGTGGCGCGATCGCGCGGCTGAATCCCGTGCTGCGGCAGGTGCGGGCGGGCAACGGGTTCGAGGAGGCGCTCGAACAGATCCTCCAGGTGGTCCGGCTGGGTCTGGTGCCGGGCGGGGAACGGCTCCCTCCCGAGCGCGAGTTGGCGGAGCGGATGGGGATCAGCCGGGTCACCCTGCGCGAGGTGCTCAAGGTGCTCCAGGACCAGGGCCTGGTGGAGGCCCGGCGCGGCCGGTACGGCGGAACGTTCGTGCGGGCCCGCCCCGACACCCCGGCCGGCGGCGCCGAGGAGGAGCTGCGGCGGCGCGTGGCGGGGGTGGACATCGAGGACGTGCTGCGCTTCCGCGAGGTGCTGGAGGTGGGCGCGGCCGGGCTGTGCGCCTCGCACGGGCTGTCCGAGGAGGGGGCCGAGCGGCTGCTCGCCGCGCTGGCGGCCACCCACGACGCCCCGCTGTCCGAGTACCGCCGCCAGGACACCCTCTTCCACCTCACCCTGTCCGAACTGGCCGGCTCCCCCTCCCTGACCGCCCAGTACGCGGCCGTCCGGGCCACCGTGAACGACCTGCTGGACTGCATCCCGCTGCTGGTGCGCAACCTGGAGCACTCGCAGCAGCAGCACACCGTGCTGGTGGAGGCGGTACTGGAACGGGACGCCGAGGCCGCCCGGGCGGTGATGCGCGAGCACTGCTGCGGCACGGCGGCCCTGCTGCGCGGGTTCCTGGCCTGAGGGGCCGGGGCGGATGAGGCGTACGGGGCGCAAGGGGCGGGTGGCGATGGCGGGCGCGGGGAGGTTTTCGTAACCGCCGTTTAACGCAGGGGTCTTGCGCCCGCCCCGCCCTTGACGCAAAGGTACGCCTCACAACCATTGCCCTAGGCAGGAGCGCACATGGCCGACGACATCGCACCCGTGCCCGTATCCGCACCACCCTCCGCGAAGGGCGACGCCGACGCCGCGTACCTGGAGCGCCGGACCCTGCGCCGCGGCAGCGCCGGCTGGCTGCTGCTGACCGGGCTCGGCGTCGCGTACGTCGTCTCCGGCGACTTCTCCGGCTGGAACGTGGGCCTGGACAAGGGCGGCTTCGGCGGCCTGGCCATCGCCACCGTCCTCATGGGCGCGATGTACGCCTGCCTGGTCTTCTCCCTCGCCGAGCTGTCCACGATCCTGCCGACGGCGGGCGGCGGCTACGGCTTCGCCCGCCGCGCCCTCGGCCCCTGGGGCGGGTTCCTCACCGGCACGGCCATCCTCATCGAGTACATCCTGGCCCCGGCGGCGATCGTCATCTTCATCGGCGACTACGTTGAATCGCTGGGCCTGTTCGGGCTGACCTCCAGCTGGCCGGTCTACCTCGGCTGCTTCGTCATCTTCATCGGCGTGCACCTGTGGGGCGTGGGCGAGGCGCTGCGCTTCAGCCTCGTCGTCACCGCCATCGCCGTCGCCGCCCTGCTGATCTTCGCGCTCGGCGCGCTCACCGAGTTCGACGCGGGCAACCTGGACGACATCGCCGTGGACACGAGCGCCTTCGGCTCCAGCTCCTGGCTGCCCTTCGGGGTCCTCGGCATCTGGGCCGCCTTCCCCTTCGGCATGTGGTTCTTCCTCGGCGTCGAGGGCGTGCCGCTGGCCGCCGAGGAGGCCAAGGACCCGGTCCGTTCGATGCCGAAGGCCCTCGCCATCTCGATGGGCATCCTCGCCCTGCTCGCCCTGATCACCTTCTTCGCGGCCACCGGCGCCCAGGGCGCGGACGCCGTGAAGACCGCCGGCAACCCGCTCGTCGTCGCCCTGGAGGGGGACGGCGGACCGACCGCGCTCAGCCGCTTCGTCAACTACGCCGGACTCGCCGGGCTGGTCGCCTCCTTCTTCTCCCTCATCTACGCCGGCTCCCGCCAGCTCTTCGCCCTCTCCCGGGCCGGCTACCTGCCGCGCTTCCTCTCCCTCACCTCCAAGCGCAAGGCCCCGTACCTCGGACTGGTGATTCCGGGCGCCATCGGTTTCGCCCTCGCGGCGGCCACCGGCAACGGTGCGCGGATGCTGAACATCGCCGTCTTCGGCGCGACCATCTCGTACGCCCTGATGGCCCTGTCGCACATCGTGCTGCGCCGCCGCGAGCCCGGCCTGGACCGGCCGTACCGCACCCCCGGAGGCGTCCTGACCTCCTCCGTCGCCTTCGTACTCGCCCTTTCGGCCCTCGTCGCCACCTTCCTGGTGGACAAGGACGCGGCACTCATCGCACTCGCCGTGTACGCCGTCGCCCTGGCCTACTTCGCGATCTACAGTCGGCACCACCTGGTGGCCTCGGCACCCGAGGAAGAGTTCGCCGCGCTGGCGGAAGCCGAGGCGGAGTTGACCCGCGACTGAGACCCTTGTCCCGCCCCTTGATACGGCACCAACCTGGAGGTAATACCGTGCCCAGGCCGCTCATCGGCATCACCACCTATGTGGAGGAATCCACCCGCTACAACGTGTGGGACCTGCCAACCTCCCTCGTTCCCTCCGGCTACTACGAGCTGGTCCAGGCAGCGGGCGGCGCGGCCGTCCTGCTGCCGCCGGACGAACCGGAGCGCGCGGCGGAGGTGCTGAGCCGGCTCGACGGCCTGATCGTCTCGGGCGGCCCGGACGTGGACCCCGCCACCTACGGCGCCGCGCGCGACCCCCGTACGGGTCCCCCCGCGCGGGTCCGCGACGAGTGGGAACTCGCCCTGCTCGCGGCCGCCCTGAACTCCGACCTGCCCGTGCTGGGCATCTGCCGGGGCATGCAGGCCCTGAACGTGGCCCTGGGCGGAACCCTGATCCAGCACATCGACGGCCACGTCCACACCCCGGGCGTCACCTCCTGGCACCCCGTCAACCCCGTGGCCGGCACCCGCTACGCGGAGCTGGTCCCGGAGAAGGCGGAGGTCCCGACCTACCACCACCAGGCCGTGGACGTCGTCGGACGCGGCCTGGTCGTCTCGGCGTACGCGGACGACGGCACGGTGGAGGCCATCGAGGACCCCGACCGCTCCCGCTACGTCCTGGGCGTCCAGTGGCACCCGGAGCGGGACAAGGACACCCGGGTGATGGCCTCCTTCGTCGAGGCGGCCGGCGCCCGGCAGACCGTACCGGTACCGGTGTCGGTCTCCTGAGGACCGCCCGCGGGCCGTACGCACTCCCCGTCGTGCGGCCCGCGGGCACGAATGGCCCCTCCGGCGGGCGGCGCGCACGCTGGAGGGATGCGGACCGAGGCCTACGGCACGGCCACCGGACCGGTGTCCGGGTTCCTGGAGAACCCGGTCGTCGGGATGGCGCCGTGGATCGTCTTCTCCCTGCTCGTCGGACCGGGACGGTTCGAGATCGCGGTCGGGATCGCCCTGGCCTCGGCCGTCGCCCTGGTCGTCCTGGGCCGGGTGGTGCACCGGGGCAGCTCCTGGAAGCTCCTCGAAGTCGCCGACGTGGTGTTCTTCGCCGCCCTCGCCGTCATCGGGGCGCTCGCGAGCGACGGCACGCTGCGCTGGCTGGAGACGTACGCCGGGGAGATCGCGAACCTCACCCTGACGGTGATCGCCTTCGGGTCGATGGCCGTCCGGACGCCCTTCACCCTCCAGTACGCGCGCGAGCAGACCGACCCGTCCGTGTGGCGCTCGCCGGCCTTCCTCCGCACCAACTACGTGATCACCGGGGTGTGGGGCCTGGCCTTCCTGGCGGCGGCCCTGGCGGGCGGCTTCGGGGACCTGGTGCTGCGCGACCCCGGCAACATCTGGACCGGCTGGATCATCCAGGTCCTGGCGATCGTCGCCGCCCTGCGGTTCACCGTCTGGTACCCGGGGGTCGTACGGGCCCGCGCGCGGGGCGAGGCCGCGCCGGGCGGGGCGTCTCTGCTGCTGCCGGTGGCGGGGCTGCTGGTGCCGGTCGGCATCGCGGTGCTGGTGTTCGACGGCGGGGCGTGGTGGCTGGGCGTGGCCCTGATCATCGCGGGCGGCCTCCTGACGAAGGCCCTCCGGGCCCGGAGCTGAACCGGGCCACACCCTGCCCCGCCGGGGTCAGCTGAAGACGACGGACCGGAGCTTCAGCCGCTCGCCGCCGCGGCCCGTGATCGGGCGCAGCGAGAAGAAGTCGCCGTCGCAGCCCGGCTCGGTGAAGACCGTCGCCGTCGAGGTGGTCCGGTTGCGCGGGGAGTGCGCGGGCTCGCTGGCGGCGGGGTCGGCCACCTCGTCGAGGGTGATGCACTCGCGGCTTTCCGGGTCGAGCAGGATCCGCACGTGGGACTTCCCGTCCAGGCCGATGTACGTGTACTGGAACTCGCCCACGGCGGCGGAGGCGGAGGACGGGACGGCCAGCAGGAGGGTGAAGGCGCCGAGGGCGGCGATGGAGGCGCGGCGAAGACGCATGGGGGTATCTCCTCGGGAGGGCAACAAACGTGCGGCAGCCACCTTTCCGGTGCCCTCGCCGGTGGGTCACCGTCCGCCGCGCGCGGAATCGATTCCCCGTCACCCGTACGGCCCCGGCGGTCCGGGGCACGCCGCTGCGCGGGGCGAGGTCCCCTACCCACCCTTCCACCGTTCCCCGGGCGCTGCCCGGACCCGCGCCTCAAACGCCGGCGGGGCTATGAATAGCCCCGCCGGCGTTTGAGGCGCGGGGGTCTGGGGGCGGGGAGTAACGCCGCAGGCACCCGCACCCGGCACCGCGCCGCGACAGGCACCCGCACCGCCGGACGGCTAGCGGCGCCGGGTCAGCGAGAGCAGGTCCCGCGCAGGTCCCGCCGGGCGGGTGCCCGTCGGCCAGACGGCCCGCAGCGCCCGCGCGAGGGCGGCGCCCGGCACCGGAACGGACACCAGGCGCCGCGCCGCCAGCTCGTCCACCAGCGCGAGTTCCGACAGGACACACGGCCCCGCCCCGCTCAGCGCCGCCGCCTTGACGGCAGTGGTGGAGGCCAGCTCCAGCAGCGGCTGGGCCAGCCCCCCGGACGGGGCCAGCGCCGCGTCCAGCACCTGCCGCGTCCCCGACCCCCGCTCCCGCAGGATCAGCGGGCTACCGGCAAGCTCGGCCGGCTCCACCCCCTTGGAGCGCCGCGCCCACGGGTGCGTCGGGGCCACCGCCACCACGAGGCGGTCCTGCGCGATGACGGCCGAGTCCAGCCCGTCGGGCACCGACAGCCCCTCCACGAAACCGAGGTCGGCCTCGTGCGCCAGCACCCGCTGCGCGACGTCGGCGGAGTTCCCGGCGTGCAGGGACACCGCCGTGTCGGGCCGCTCCCCGCGCAGGGCGATCAGCCACCCCGGCAGCAGGTACTCGGCGATGGTCATGCTGGCGGCCACCCGCAGCCGCGAGTCCCGCCGCCCGCGCAGCGCCTGCGCGCCCGCGTCGAAGGCCTCGGCGGCCTCCACCACCCGCCGGGCCCAGTCGGTGACGAGCGCGCCCTCCGCCGTGAGCGTCGAGCCGCGCGGGGAGCGGTCCACGAGCGCCACCCCGAGCCGGGCCTCCATGGCCCGGATGCGGCTGCTGGCCGCCGGCTGAGTGATGCCCAGCCGGCGCGCGGCGCCGCTCAGGCTGCCGACCCGGGCCACCGTGAGCAGCAGTTCCAGCGCGCCCAGGTCCGGCACGCGATGCGCGAGCGGGACCGACTCCTCGTTACCCATAACATCAGTTTATGGCCTTATAGACATGAGGTCTCTGCCGTACGGCCCTGCCCGGCGGGACGCTGGACCCATGGCCACCACCGCCTCCGTGCACTTCCGAACCACCGCCCCCGCCGCTCCCCGGGCCCACAAGGCCCCGCGGCTGAGGGACCTCGCCCCCAACTGGTACGCCTCCGTCATGGGCACGGCGATCATCGCCAACGCCGGCGCGGCCCTCCCGTACCAGCTCCCCGGTCAGCGCGTGGCCTGCCAGCTCGTCTGGGCGCTGTCCGCCGTGGCCCTCGCCGTGCTGCTGACCGCCCGTGCCGGGCACTGGCTGCACCACCGCGACCAGGCCCGCGCCCACCTCCTCGACCCCGCCGTCGCGCCCTTCTACGGCTGCCTCGCGATGGCCCTGCTGGCCGTCGGCGCCGGGACCCTGACCGTGGGCAAGGACCTGATCGGCACCGGCGCCGCCATAGCCGTCGACACCGTGCTCTTCACCGCCGGCACCGTGATCGGGCTGGTCATGGCCGTGGTGGTGCCCTACCTGATGGTGGTGCGGCACAAGGTGGAGGCCTCGCAGGCCACCCCCGTGTGGCTGCTGCCCGTGGTCTCCCCCATGGTCTCCGCCGCCGTCGGGCCCCTGCTGGTCCCCCACCTGCCCGCCGGCCAGGCCCGCGAGGCGCTGCTGCTGGCCTGCTACGCGATGTTCGGCATCAGCCTGCTGGCCACCCTGCTGCTGCTCCCCCTGGTCTTCGGCCGGCTGATCGTGAGCGGGCCCCTGCCCCTGGCGCTGACCCCCACCCTGTTCCTGGTCCTCGGCCCCCTCGGCCAGTCCACCACCGCCGTGAACCAGCTGGCCGACGTGGCCCCCGGCGCCATCGACGCCCCCTACGCCGGTGCCCTCGGCGCCTTCGCCGTGGTCTACGGGGTGCCCGTGATGGGCTTCGCCCTGCTGTGGCTGGCCCTGGCCGCCTCGATGCTGCTCCGGGCCGCCCGCGACGGGATGGGCTTCGCGATGACCTGGTGGGCGCTGACCTTCCCCGTCGGCACCTGCGTCACCGGCGCCGCCGGACTGGCCCGGCACACCGGGCTGGAGGCCTTCTCCTGGCTGGCCGCCGCCCTCTTCCTGGGCCTGGTCACCGCCTGGCTGCTGGCCGCCGCCCACACCCTGCGCGGCCTGTTCGCCGGGCGGCTGCTCCCCGCCGCGCAGGCGGCCTAAGCCCGAAGGGCCGCCGCCAGCACCTGCGGGGCCCGGGCCAGGGAGGGCCCGTACCAGGTGAGGTGGCGGCCGCTGACCAGTGCGGCCCGGAGGCCCGGAAAGGCCTCCGGGCCGTCGTCGCGGGTGAAGGCGTACGGCTCGTCCGGGAGCACCACCAGGTCGCAGCCGCTCGCGGCGAGCTCGGCCGCCGGCACCTTCGGGTACCGCTCGGGGTGACCGGCGTACGCGTTGCGCACGCCCAGCCGGGCGAGGAGGTCGCCCGCGAAGGTGTCCCGGCCGAGCACCATCCAGGGCCGGCGCCAGATCGGGACGAAGGCGGTGAGGTCCCCGACGGGTTCCACGGCCGCCCAGGCCTCCTCGGCCCGGTCCAGCCACTCGGGCCGCTCCAGCCCCAGCGCCCCCACGAGCACCCGGTCCAGCTCGGCGAAGGCCTGCGGGAGGTCCCGGATCTCGGTGACCAGCACCTCCACCCCGGCCGCGCGCAGCGCCTCCAGGTCGGTGGCCCGGTTCTCCTCCTCGTTGGCGATCACCAGGTCGGGGCGCAGCTCCACGACCGCGCGTACGTCCGGGTTCTTGGTGCCCCCGATCCGTACCGCGTCCCCGAGGTCCGCGGGGTGTGTGCACCAGTCGGTGACCCCCGCCAGCGCGCCGGGCGCGCTGACGGCCACCGCCTCGGTCAGGGACGGTACGAGCGAAACGACGCGCACCGGCTCAGTGCTCCGGGGAGGGCGGCTCGGAGGTGGCGTGGATGTGTTCGCCGACGGCGACGACCAGCAGCTTGGTGTCGTCGCTGACCGCGCGCCAGCGGTGGCGCACCCCACCGGACAGGAACAGCGCGTCGCCCTCCTCCAGCCGGTACGCCCGCCCCTCGGCCTCCACCTGGCAGGCGCCGGAGACCACGTACATCAGTTCGTCGTTGCGGTGCTGGTACTCGCGGCCGGCGTCCTGGTCGCCGGTGAACTCCAGCGCGTGCAGCTGGTGGTGGCCGCGCACCAGGGGGCGTACGCCCATCACGGGCGTGAAGCCGGACTCGTCGCCGGCCCGTACGAGGTCGACGGTGCGCGCCGTGTCGGAGGCGGCCAGGAGCTCCACGGCCGTGGTCTCCAGGGCGTCCGCGACCCGCTCCAGCGAACGCATGCTGGGGCGGGCGCGCTCGTTCTCTATCTGGCTCAGGAAGGGGACGGACAGACCGCTGCGCGCCGAGACCGCGGCGAGGGTCAGGTGCAGCGCGCGGCGCCGTTTGCGCACGGCGACGCCGACCCGCAGCGGCTCCTTGGAGTCCTTCTCCTTGTCGTTGGCATCGGTCGCGCCCGCCCGGGCGGGCGCGCACTCCCTGCCGTCCGTGGCGTCCGCGATGCTTCCGTCTTCCTTGCCGTTCATGTCGGGGCTGCCCTCCCCTAATCCTCGTCGCACTTCGGTGTGCTGTAAGCACCTTACGCAGCAACCGCCCCCGGATTCGCGCGCAAGAGCCCACCGGGCCGCGACCCGGTGGATTCCCGTCGTTGCCCGGTTACCCTACGTGGCCCCCGCCCGCGCGCCACAGCGCACGGTCGCCGTCGAGGACCACCGCGTCACCGGCGGGCCTGACCAGCAGCCTGGCGCCGGGGTGGCCGGCGGTACCGCTGCTCCACAGCTCCGCGCCCGCGGCGTCGCGTACGGTCAGCTCGCCGTCGGCGGAGAAGACGGCCTCGTTCCCTGCGCCCTCGGTGCCCGCCGCCCAGAGGCGGGAGCCGGCGGAGTCGAGCAGGACGAGGTCGCCGTCGGTCCGGAGGGTCAGGCGCACGCTGCCGGCGTCGAGGACGTCTCCGGCGCGCAGGACGGTGCCGTGGTGGACCTCCACGGAGCGGTCGAGCTTGCCCTGGGCGAGGGCGCGCAGGGTGGGCAGCGAGGGCGTGAAGGCGTAGAGGGCGCCCTCGGTGCGGACGTAGCGTCCGAAGCCCAGGGTGGTGGCGCGGCTGCCGGCCGTGGACTCCGTCTCGAAGGTGACGGGGGATTCGGGGCCGAGGACCGGGTCGGCCCCGACGCGGGGGTTGCGGGAGGGCGGGAAGTCGAGGTCGTTGATCCACTTCTTGGTGAGGAACTCGAACTGCTGGACGAGGTCGGCCTGGTAGCCGACGAAGACCAGGCCGCGCGGGGCCTCCTGCTCGTGGTCGGGCCGGCCGAAGTCGAAGGCCGGGCCGTACGGGATGCCGCGCCGGATGATCCGGCGCCCGTCCAGGTCGGCGGCGGCCAGCGGGGGCCTGCCGGGGACGGTGACGAGGCCGTCGCGCGGGTTGCCCTTGCGGATGTGCGCGAACAGCGGGGTGTGCCAGCCCTCGGGGTCGGCCGCGTACGTGAGGGCGGAGTCCGGGTCGCTGCCGAGGGGGGCGGGCTGCTCGGCGAGGGGGCAGCCGGCGATGGGGGTGCCGCCGGGCCAGCGGCCGACGAGGCGGGCCGCGACCCAGGTCGCGGTGGCTTCCGGTGGCGCGGCCCCGGCCTTCTTCAGGTCGGCCAGCCGCTCCGCGGCCTGGGCCCACCAGCCTGGTACGTCCTGGGCCAGCCTGCGGACCACCTGGAAGGAGCCGCCGGTGGCCCAGGCGGGCAGTCCGGCGGGCCGCCGCCCGACCTTCTCCTGCCCCACGAGGAACTCCCCGGCCGGCACCAGCCGGGTGCCGGGCTTGCCCTTCACGGTGGTCGCGTCGGCCGGGTCGGGGGCGTGGAAGCCGCGTACGCCGGGCTGGCTGATGCCGTCGGAGAAGCCGAAGTGCTCGTGCCCCTTCAGCACCCCGGGCAGCTTCCCGGCGTTCTGCCGGAAGACGATCTCGCCGCGGGCCGGGCCGAGGGCCTTCTTGTGGCGGTCGACGGCGGCGCTGAGCTTGGCGGGGTCGTCGGCGGAGAGGCTGAGTACGGCGTGCACGGCGCGCTCGGGCTCCTCGGCGCCGAACAGCCAGGAGCCGGGGGCGCTGTCGCCGGTGTCGCCGAGCTCCTCCGCGCGCTCGGCGGGGCCCTGCGCGAACGCCTCGGCGGAGCTGCCGGCGGGCAGGGCCGGGAAGGGCTCGCGCCCGGCGAGCAGGCGCAGCCCGGCGTGGGTCAGGGACAGCCCGGTCCACTGGGCGGAGAGCCCGGCCGGGTCGGCGCCGCCCGCCTTGAGGCGGGCCGCGCTGAAGGCGGCGTTGAAGCGGGCCATCTCCTCGGTGGTGGAGATCTCCGGCAGCAGCTTCCCCAGCCAGGTCCGGGCCCGCGCGGCGTCGTGGAAGTGCAGGAGCAGCAGGCAGGCGTGGTCCTTGCGGGAGCCCGCGAGGATGTCGCCCTGGGTGGTGCGGTCGGAGCGCAGGGGCAGGGCGCCGGACTGGGCGGGTGCCGGGGCGGGCCGGGCCGCCGGCCCCGGGGGTGCGGCCGTCGCCGCCGTCGCCGTGCCGGCGGCGTACGGGCACACGGCGAGCGCGGCGGCTGCCGCCGCCCCGGCCCTGATGACGGTCCTGCGGGCGGGGGCGGGGGGCTGCACGTCGTCCATCGGGTCTCCTGGGTGTGGGGCGGAGGAGGGCGGTGGGTCGGATCGGTTCGGGGGCGGCTCAGGTAAGCCGGATCCAGCGCGCGACGCTGGGCACGCCCTTCGCGTCGAGGAGGAAGAGCATGTGGTGGCCGGGGGCCGCGGCCGCCGACGCGGGCGGGGCCTGGAGGGTGAGGAGTCCGCCCTCGCGCCGTTCGATGCGCAGCTCGGCCTGCCTGCGGCCGGTCACGGCCCCCGCGGGGTGCGGGGTCCCGGCCGGAGCCAGCAGCACGGCCCGCCGCACCCGGTCCGGGGTGCCGGTGCGCACCAGGAAGCGGTCCCCCGGGGCGAGGGGCGCGGCCGGCACCTCGTCGAGTGCGGGCCGGGGCCCTTGGTACAGGTAGGCGGGCTCGTAGATCTCGATGGTGCCGTGCATGTCGTCCCGCAGGTCCGCGTCGTGGGCGGTCTGCTGGAGTTCGTCGCCGGTGATCGCGACGCGGCCGTCGGGCAGGAGCAGGGCGCTGGAGTGGTGGCCGCGCGGCAGCCGCTGCACCGGGCCGAGCCGCCAGCCGCCCTTGGTGTCGCGGAGCTCCAGCTGGCGGTACCTCAGGTCGGGGGCGGGGCTGAGCAGGCCGCTCGCGTAGTCGTGGATGTCGTAGGCGCCGCTCGCGGTGAGCAGGGTGCCGTCGGGCATCAGGACGGTGTTGTCGCCGGGGCGTCCGGCGGCGGGCGCGTACGAGGGCCCGGCCGCCGCGACGGGGTGCCCGAGCACGGGGAAGCGCTCCACGGCCGGGGCCCTGGTCCCCCACAGCGGCCCGGCCCCGCCCGGGAAGGCGGCCCGTTGGGTCGTGGCCGCCTCCTGCTCGCGGCTCCAGGTCTCCGTCCACGGGTCGAAGACCAGCGAGAGCCCGCTGCCGGCGGTGCCGCCGAAGACGCCGAGCCGGCCGCTCGGCAGGAGGGAGTGGCCGGTGCGGAAGAAGGGGGCGGCCGGGGGCGGGGTGACCTTCGTGAACGATCCGGCCCCGGTGCCCTTCGCCGGGTCCCAGAGGAAGGCGCGGCCGGTGCCGGTGTGCTCGAAGGAGAACAGCAGCACCTTGCCGGTGGGCAGCAGGGCGGTGTGCGCGCCGAAGTCCGGGGAGTCGAAGTACTCGGTGAACGCGCCGTACACCGCCGGGCGGAAGCCCGCGTTCGCCCTGGCTTGAGACTCCGTCAGGGATACGAGGCGGGCCGCCCGGGCGCCGTCCGGGCGGTCGGCCTCGTCCCGGATGGCGAGGCGGGTACGGGCGTGCGCCTCGGCGTGCTCGGGGCCCAGGCCCCGCGACTCCGCCGGCGACACCTCCCGGCGGACCCGCTCGCGCAGCTCGCCGGGGGTCTGCCGGGCGGGCGCGGCGGGATCCGGCGGCCCGTCGTGGGCCGCGGCGGGGCCGGCGGGGAGCAGGGACAGCACGGTGCTCGCGACGAGGGCGCGGGCGACTCCGCGACGGGGCATGCGGAACCCTCACAGGACGGGGAACGGGCACGGCCGGACGGGCGGAGCGCCCTGCCGGTGATCCACACCCTCCGCGAGGGTGCGCGAACGCGCGCGCCGGGCGAACTGTTTGAGTGACGATCAGGTCACCCGGGGTGACCCGGCGTGGCGTCGGCGTTGCGGCATCATCGTCTGCGTGACGACACGACGCCTGATGCTCCTGGACACCGCCTCCCTCTACTACCGCGCCTACTTCGGCGTGCCGGACTCCGTGAAGGCCCCCGACGGCACGCCCGTCAACGCCGTGCGCGGGCTGCTCGACATGATCGGCCGTCTGGTGCAGGACCACCGCCCGGACGACCTGGTGGCCTGCATGGACGCCGACTGGCGGCCGCACTGGCGGGTGGAGCTGATCCCCTCCTACAAGGCGCACCGGGTCGCGGAGGAGACGGAGACCGGCCCGGACGTGGAGGAGACCCCGGACACCCTGGCCCCGCAGGTGCCGATCATCGAGGCGGCGCTGGACGCGTTCGGCATCGCCCGGGTGGGGGTCGCCGGGTACGAGGCGGACGACGTGATCGGCACCCTCACCGCCCGCGCCACCGGGCCGGTGGACATCGTCACCGGCGACCGGGACCTGTACCAGCTGGTGGATGACGCCCGCCAGCGCCGCGTCCTCTACCCCCTGAAGGGCGTGGGCACCCTCCAGGTCACCGACGAGGCGTGGCTGCGCGAGAAGTACGGGGTGGACGGCCCCGGGTACGCGGACCTCGCGCTGCTGCGCGGCGACCCGAGCGACGGCCTGCCGGGCGTGCCGGGCATCGGCGAGAAGACGGCGGCGAAGCTGCTGGACGCGTACGGGGACCTGGCCGGGATCATCGCGGCGGTCGGCGACCCGAAGTCGAAGCTGACCCCCACCCAGCGCAAGCGGCTGGACGAGTCCCGCCCGTACCTGGCCGTCGCCCCGAAGGTCGTCCAGGTGGCCGCGGACGTCCCCCTCCCCGCCTTCGATCCGGCCCTCCCCCACACCCCCGCCAGCCCCGAGACGGTCGACGCACTCGCCCATCGGTGGGGTCTGGGAGGAGCGATGTCACGCCTGAGCAGCGCGCTGCGCCCATGAGGTGCTAAGTTAGGTAATCCTAAGCTTCGTAAGTCGTAAGGGGAGACACCGTGGCAGAAGGACGCGCCCGCACCGTCGGCACCGCAGTCGTCGTACGCACCGAACGACTGACGCCGCACATGGTCCGCCTCGTACTGGGCGGCGACGGACTCGCCGAATTCGGCGCGGGCGCGTACTCGGACCATTACGTGAAACTCCTCTTCGAACCCGAGGGCGTGCGCTACGCCGAGCCCTGGGACATGGACGTCATCCGCGCGACGCACCGCCGCGAGGCCTGGCCCCGCCAGCGCGCGTACACCGTCCGGGCCTGGGACCCGGCCCGGCTGGAACTGACCCTCGACTTCGTGGTCCACGGGGACGAGGGCCTGGCCGGCCCCTGGGCGGCCCGCGTCCAGCCCGGCGAGCTCGTCCACTTCCTCGGCCCCGGCGGCGGCTACTCCCCCGCCCCCCTGGCGGACTGGCACCTCCTCGCCGGCGACGAGAGCGCCCTGCCGGCGATCGCGGCGTCGATGGAGCGGATGCCGCGGGGCGCGCAGGTGCACGCCTTCATCGAGGTCGACGGCCCGGCGGACGAGCAGGACATCCGCACCCCGGACGGCATCACCCCGGTGTGGCTGCACCGCGGCGACCGCCCGGTGGGCGCGGCCCTGGTGGAGGCGGTCACCTCCCTCCGCTTCCCCTCCGCGGACGTCCACGCCTTCGTCCACGGCGAAGCGGGCTTCGTGAAGGAACTCCGCCGCCACCTCCGCCTGGACCGCGGGGTGCCGCGCGAGCGGCTGTCGATCTCCGGCTACTGGCGCCTGGGCGAGACGGACGAGGGCTGGCGCGCGATCAAGCGCGACTGGAACGCCACCGTCGAAGCCGAACAGGACCTCCCGACCCCGGCCGCCGCGTAGGGCGCACCGCCCGGCCCGCCTCGCACCGCCGCGGGTGCTCCGCCCGTCCGCCGCCCGCGGGTGGCTGGCCGCTGCGCGGGGCAAGGTCCCCTACCGTCCCCCAGACTCCGTCCGGGGGGACCCCCACTTCCACCGTTCCCTGGGGCTCCGCCCCAGACCCCGCGCCTCAGACCCCCCAGCTACCGGTGGGAGGTGCCCCCAGGCGGGGCTGGACGCTGTGACCGGACGGGCCGCTGACGCCGGGACGGGAGAAGCGCGTAGCGATCTGCCGCGCCCGGCGTCTCCCCTGGCTGCTCCGATCACCCCCCCGTGCAGGTATCAGCCCCAGACGGTCGCCGGACGCCGAAACGGGAGGAGCGCGTAGCGATCTGTCGCGCCCGGCGTCTCCCCTGGCTGCTCCGATCACCCCCCCCGTGCAGGTATCAGCCCCAGACGGTCGCCGGACGCCGGGACGGGAAGAGCACGTAGCGATCTGTCGCGCTTGGGGGCTCCGGAGGCTGATCCGATCAACCTCTCGTGCGGGTAGCCGCGCCCCTGGCCCGGAATCGGGACGCTGCGTGCCCGGATGCCCGGCGGGCCGGGCCCCGGCCCCTCGTCTCATCCCTGCGACACCCGTACCTCCCCCTCTGGACCGTGCCGTTCCTTCGGGGGCTTCCCGGCAGTCCTTTGTCTTTCCGGGGCGGGTCGGTCGGTCAAGGGTGGCCGAAGGCCATCACGAAGTGACGCGACCGAAGGGAGCGCCCTTGAGGGACCGGCCCGAACCGGAAGGACGATGGGACTGACGGGAAACCCCCGCCCCTCCCCGAGACCGCCCCAGGGGGCCCCGCTCCCCACCCACCCACCCACACCTACCGAGGCGGGTGGGCCCCCACCAACCGGCACATCAACCAGCACAGGCGCACAATGGCCGCATGCGTACGCTCCGCGCAGCCGGACTCGCCGGGGCCGCGGTCCTGCTGGCCACCGCGGCCACCGCACAGGCGGCGGGCGCCGGCCCCTCCCCGCCCCCTCCGCCCCGGCCCCGCATCACCGACGCCGCCGTCGCCACCGCGGTGGCCCGCCTCGACGCGACCATCACCGACGGCATGCGCCGCACCGGCGTCCCCGGCCTCTCCGTGGCCGTGGTCCACGACGACGAGATCGTCTACCTCAAGGGCTTCGGCCTCCGCCGCACCGGCGAGAGCGCCAAGGTCGGCCCCGACACCGTCTTCCAGCTGGCCTCCGTCTCCAAGCCGGTCACCTCCACCGTCATCGCCGGCGCCCTGGCCTCCCCCGACGACTGGGACCGGCCCCTCGCCGGCACCCTCCCCGGCTTCGCCCTCAAGGACCCCTGGGTCACCTCCCACGTCACCCCCGCCGACCTGCTCTCGCACCGCAGCGGCCTCCCCGACCACGCCGGGGACCTCCTGGAGGACCTCGGCTACGACCAGGCGTACATCCTCGCCCACCTCCGCGAGGAGCCGCTGACCCCGTTCCGCGCGAGCTACGCGTACACCAACTTCGGGTTCACCGCCGCCGCCGAGGCCGTCGCCCGCGACCACGGCGTGAGCTGGCAGAAGCTCAGCGAGGACACCCTCTTCAAGCCCGCCGGGATGACCCGCACCAGCACCGAGTTCGCCGCCTACGCCAAGGCCCCCGACCGCGCCTCGGGCCACGTCAGGAACCCGGACGGCACCTGGAGCCCCCGCTACGTCCGCGACGCCGACGCCCAGACCCCGGCCGGCGGGACCAGTTCCACCGCCCGCGACATGTCCCGCTGGCTGCGGCTCCAGCTGAACACCGGCACCCTCGACGGCAAGCGGATCGTCCCCGCCGACACCCTCACCCGCACCCGCGTCCCCGAGGCGGTCGTCCAGGCCCAGACCCCCCGCGGCACCCCGCAGTTCTACGGGCTCGGCTGGAACGTCAGCTACGACGACGCCGGCCGGCTGCGCCTGAGCCACTCCGGTGGCTTCGAGCTCGGCGCCAACACCAACGTCACCCTGCTCCCCCTGGAGCGCCTCGGCATCGTCGTCCTGACGAACGGCTCCCCCGTCGGCCTGGCCGACTCCGTCGCCCTGGACTTCTTCGACATCGCCGAGCACGGCAAGCCGACCGCCGACTGGCTGCCGCTCCTCGCCGCCACGTACGAGCAGCTCGACGCCGCGCTCCGGTCCCCGACCGACTACGCCCACCCCCCGGCCGGGGCCGCGCCCGCGCGCGCCGACTCCGCCTACATCGGGACCTACACCAACCCCTACTACGGCCCCCTCACCATCACCGCCGACGCCAAGGGCGCCCTGACCCTCTCCCTGGGCCCGAAGCCCCTGCGCTTCCCCCTCACCCACTACTCCGGCGACACCTTCAGCTTCGAGACCACCGGCGAGAACGCCGTAGGCCGCACCGGGGTGTTCTTCTCCGACGGCGAGGTCCGAGTCGAGTACCTCGACCAGAACCACCTCGGCACCTTCACCCACCCCGGCACCTCCACCCACCCCCGCGCCTTCACCCACCCCGGCACCTCCACCCACCCCCGCGCCTTCACCCACCCCGGCACCTCCACCCACCCCCGCACCTTCACCCTCCGGTAGCCAGCCGCCTACCCCTCCGTAGCCGCCTACCCTGGTCCCGATGACCCGCAGATCCCACATCCCGCCCGCGCCCCTCCCCCAGCAGGCCGGTATCGACCCGGTCCGGATGCGCCTGCCCCCCGACCACGAGGGCCGCTGGCCCACCCTCGGCGCCTACCTGACCGAGCGGTACGCCGGCACGCGCGGCTCCGAGTCCATGGCCCGGCTCCTCGCCGGCGGCCGGGTGCTGGGCGAGGGCGGGCGGGTGCTGCGGCACGAGGACCCGTACGAGCCGGGCGGCTGGCTCTGGTTCCACCGGGACATGCCGCCCGAGCCGCCCGTGCCCTTCCCGATCGGCGTGGTCCACCGCGACCGGCACCTCCTGGTGGTGGACAAGCCGCACTTCCTGGCGACCACCCCGCGCGGCTCCCACGTCACCGAGACCGCCCTGGCCCGGCTGCGCCGGGAGCTGGACCTGCCGCAGCTGAGCCCCGCGCACCGCCTGGACCGGATGACCGCCGGGCTGGTGATGTTCAGCATCCGGCCCGAGGACCGCGGCGCCTACCAGCTGCTGTTCCAGCAGCGCCGGGTGCGCAAGGAGTACGAGGCCCTCGCACCGCACGACCCCTCGCTGGAGCTGCCCCGGCTGGTCCGCAGCCACATCGAGAAGACCCGCGGGGTGATGGCGGCGGTCGAGGTGCCCGGCGCCGAGCCGAACGCCGAGAGCCTGGTCGAGCTCACCGGCGTACGGGACGGGCTGGGCCGCTACCGGCTCACCCCGCACACCGGCCGCACCCACCAGCTGCGGGTGCACATGAACTCCCTGGGCCTGCCCATCCTGGGCGATCCCGTCTACCCGGTGGTGGCCGGGGCCACGGATCCGGCGGACTACCGGCGCCCGCTCCAGCTGCTGGCCCGGACCCTGGCCTTCACCGACCCGGTCACCGGCGTCGAGCACCGGCTGGAGACCGGGCTCACCCTCCGGGCGTGGGAGGACCGGCCGGGCTGGGAGGCGGGCCCGGCGGCGTGAGCCCCGCGATCCGCAGGGCGGCGTCGGCGGCCGCCTCCGCGAAGGCCGCGACCGGCCGCTCCGGATCGGAGCGGCGGACCAGCATGACGCCCTCGATCAGGCCGAAGAGCAGGTCGTTGCGCAGGGCCAGCCCGCCCCGCTCCCGGGCCAGTTCGGCGGCGGCGGGGGTGTCGGCGAGCAACGCCCGGTAGCCGTCGCGCAGTTCGCCGCGCATGCGCCGGAACCGGGCCAGCCGGTGCCCCCTCAGCTCGGGCAGCAGGTAGAGGGCGCCCAGGTCGTAGGGGCCCCCGCACAGCAGCAGCACGTCCGAGCGGCACAGCTCCCACAGCCGCAGGGCGGCGGGCCGGGCGGTGTCGGCGAGCAGCCGGCGGGAGAGCGCCAGCGAGGGCGCGACCGTGGACTCCATGAGTTCGGCGAGGAGTTCCTCCTTGCCGCCGAAGTAGTGGTACATCGTGGCCTGGCGCATTCCCGCCCGTTCGGCCACGGCCCGGGTGGTGGTGGCCGCGTACCCCCGGACGGTGAACAGTTCGGCCGCCGCGCAGAGGAGTTCCTCGCGCGGCGGCCTGCCACTGTCCGGTCTCAGCCGGTCGGCGCGCGGCCGACCGACCCGTCTCGGACCCTCGCCCGTTCCCCCGCTCATACGCCCGATCGTCGCACAGGACACCGGCGGACGATCATGGCTAGAGGTCAGATCCGGCCATCAGGGGCTTCGGACGAAGCCCCAAAAGGGCCTGGACACGACCTAGCCGACCGAGCTGTAGGCCACTACGCCCCGCAACAGGGCGTCGACGGCCTTGCGGGCGTTGCGCGCCACCGTGCTCCCGCCCGCCGAGGACGGCGGGGCCGTCGAGGCGGGGGCGGCCTGCGCGATCTGCCCGAGGACGTCGATGACCTGCTTGCACCAGCGCACGAAGTCGCCGGCCGGCATCTCCGCCTCGCGCAGCACCTCGTCGAGGCTCTTGTCGGAGGCCCACTGGTAGGCCGCCCACGCGAAGCCGAGGTCCGGCTCGCGCTGGCCCACGCCCTCCGCCTGGTTGATGCGGTGCTCCTCCTCCAGCGCGTCGAGCCGGCCCCAGATGCGGACCATCTCGCCCAGCGCCGTCTTCGCCGCGCCGTTCGGCACCTTCGGCGGGGCCGCGTCGTCGGACTGCCGCGCCTCGAAGACCAACGCCGAGACACAGGCGGCCAGTTCGGCGGGGCTCAGGCCCTCCCAGACGCCCTCGCGCAGGCACTCCGAGGCCAGCAGGTCCAGCTCGCCGTAGAGCCGGGCCAGGCGCTTGCCGTGCACGGTGACCTCGTCCTCGCGCAGGTAGTCCAGCTCGGTGAGCAGCGCGTGGATCCGGTCGAAGGTGCGGGCGATGGTGTTCGTCCGGCCCTCGATGCGCCGCTCCAGCTGCTGCGTGTCCCGCTTGAGCCGGTGGAAGCGCTCCGCCCAGCGGGCGTGGTCCTCGCGCTCGTCGCAGCCGTGGCAGGGGTGTGCCCGCAGTTCGGCGCGCAGCCGGGCGATCTCGCGGTCGTCGGCCGCGGCGGCCCGGCCGGGCCGGTGCCGCTTCGGGTCGACGTGGCCGGCCTTGTTGCGCAGCGCCGTCGCCAGGTCCCTGCGGGACTGCGGGGAGCGCGGGTTGAAGGTCTTGGGGATCCGCATCCGGTCGATGGCCTCGACCGGGACCGGGAAGTCGATCGCGGCGAGCCGCTTGACCTGCCGTTCGGCGGTGAGCACCAGCGGGCGCGGGCCTTCGTGGTACTCGTGGCCGCGGTGCCCGTTGCTGCGGCCGCCCGGCACGCCCGGGTCCAGGACCAGTGCGAGCCCGGCGAACTTGCCCGTCGGGACGTGGATGACGTCGCCCGGCTTGAGCTTCTCCAGCGAGCTCGCGGCCTGGGCCCGGCGCTGGGCCGCGCCCTGCTTGGCGAGGTCGGTCTCGCGGTCCTTGAGGTCGCGGCGCAGCCGCGCGTACTCCTCGAAGTCCCCGAGGTGGCAGGTCATGCCCTCCCGGTAGCCGTCCAGGCCCTCCTCGTTGCGCTGGACCTGGCGGGAGATCCCGACGACCGAGCGGTCGGCCTGGAACTGCGCGAAGGAGGTCTCCAGCAGTTCGCGGGAGCGGTGCCGGCCGAACTGGGAGACCAGGTTGACGGCCATGTTGTACGAGGGCTTGAAGCTGGAGCGCAGCGGATAGGTGCGGGTGCCGGCGAGCCCGGCGAGCTGCACCGGGTCCATGCCGCGCTGCCACAGCACCACCGCGTGGCCCTCGACGTCGATGCCGCGCCGTCCGGCCCGGCCGGTGAGCTGGGTGTACTCGCCGGGGGTGATGTCGGCGTGCTGCTCGCCGTTCCACTTGACGAGCTTCTCCAGGATGACCGTGCGCGCGGGCATGTTGATGCCGAGCGCGAGGGTCTCCGTGGCGAAGACGGCCTTGACGAGGCCGCGTACGAACAGCTCCTCGACGACCTCCTTGAAGGTCGGCAGCATGCCCGCATGGTGCGCGGCGATGCCCCGCTCCAGGCCTTCGAGCCACTCGTAGTAGCCGAGGACGTGCAGGTCCTCCGCGGGGATGGAGGCGGTCCGCTCCTCGACGATCTCGCGGACCTGCAGGCGCGCGGTGTCGTCGTTGAGCCGCAGGCCCGCGTACAGGCACTGCTGGACGGCGGCCTCGCAGCCGGCCCGGCTGAAGATGAAGTTGATCGCGGGCAGCAGGTTGTCGTTGTCGAGGCGGGCGATCACCTCGGGGCGGCCGGGCGTCCAGATCCGGCTGCGGGAGCGGCGTTCGCGCTCGCGGTCGGCCTCGCGGACCATCTTGCCGCGCCGCCGGTCCTTGGGGCTGTAGCCGCGGCTGTTCTCCTCGCGGGCCATGCGCAGCAGGTCGGGGTTGACCTCGCGGCGGGCGGAGCCGCGGCCTCCGTGGTCGGACTCCTCCTCGAAGAGGTCGTAGATCCGCCGGCCGGCCATGACGTGCTGCCACAGCGGTACGGGGCGCTCCTCGGAGACGATAACCTCGGTGTCGCCGCGGACGGTGTCGAGCCAGTCGCCGAACTCCTCGGCGTTGGAGACGGTCGCGGACAGCGAGACGAGGGTCACCGACTCGGGGAGGTGGATGATCACTTCCTCCCAGACGGCTCCGCGGAACCGGTCGGAGAGGTAGTGCACCTCGTCCATGACGACGTAGCCGAGGCCGCTGAGCGCCTGGGAGCCCGCGTAGAGCATGTTGCGGAGCACCTCGGTGGTCATCACGACCACGGGGGCGTCGCCGTTGACGCTGTTGTCTCCGGTCAGCAGGCCCACCTTGGCGGCGCCGTAGCGCTTGACGAGGTCGGCGTACTTCTGGTTGGACAGGGCCTTGATGGGCGTCGTGTAGAAGCACTTGCGGCCCTGCTGGAGGGCGAGGTGCACGGCGAACTCGCCCACGATGGTCTTGCCCGAGCCGGTCGGGGCGGCCACCAGGACGCCCTTGCCGGCCTCCAGTGCCTTACAGGCTTCGATCTGGTACGGGTCCAGGTCGAATTCGTACATCTCGCGGAAGGGGGCCAGGGCGGAGGCCTCTTCGGCGGCGCGGATCCGGGCAGCGGCGTACCGCTCGGCGGGTGAGAGTTCTTCGGTCATCTTGTCTTCGAGACTACCCGCCGCCTCTGACAACAGTCGCGATCATTTATGTGAGGAGCCGGACCGCCCCGGGGACGCACTCGGCGGTCACCGGGAGGGCGCCCAGCGGCTCCCCGTCGGCGTAGGCGGTCAGGTCCGGGGCTTCGAGGGTGACCTTGGCGGCGCGGTGCACGGTGACCTTGGGGTGGGACAGGTGCGTCCCCTTGTAGACCTGCGGGAACACCTTGAGCAGGGTGCCGCGGCCGCAGTCGCCGACCACGGTGACGTCGAAGAGCCCATCGTCGGGCAGGGCGTCGGCGCATATGCGCATCCCGCCGCCGTACGAGGTGCCGTTGCCGACGGCGACGAGGGTGGCCTCGGTCTCGATGACCGGGCCGTCGTCGAGGGTGATCCGGTACGGGAAGGGCCGGAAGGCGGCCAGCTCCAGGGCGATGGCCAGGTCGTACTTGAAGCGGCCCAGCGGCAGCCGGGTCCGGTTGCCGCGGTCGTTGACCCGCGAGTCGAAGCCGGAGCACAGCACGGTCCCGTACCAGCTGCCGGCCACCCGGCCGAGGTCGATCTCCCGGATCCGGCTCTCCTTGAGGGCTTCGGCGGCCAGCCGCCCGGCGCCGGCGGGATCGCGCACGGGCAGTCCGAGGGAGCGGGCGAAGTCGTTGCCGGTGCCGACGGCGACCACCCCGAGCGGGACCAGCGTCCCGGCCAGGGCCTGGAGGGCGAGGGAGACCATCCCGTCGCCGCCCACCGCGATCACCGCGCCGGTGCCCTCCCGGACGGCGGCGCGCAGCCGGGCCAGTGCGTCGGCGGCGTCGGTGCCGACGACCGTCCGTACGGAGAACCCGGCCGCCCGGAGCGCGGAAGCGGCCGGCTGCGCGGCGTGCGCGCCCCGGCCGCGTCCCGCGGTGGGATTGACGAAGAGGGTGATCTCAGCGCTCACCCCCGGAATCTACCTGTCAGGTGGCGTCGTCGTAACCGTTGATCTGGCGGCGTCCGCCGTCGTCCTGGCCGGGCAGCGCGGAGGCCGACGGGGCCGCTTCCGCCGCACCGACGGGGGCGGGGGTCAGGTCCAGCTCGGAGGCCTCGTCGTCGTCGAGCCCGGCGTCGGGGTCGTTGCGCCGGCGCCTGCGGTCGTTCAGCAGGCAGATGCCGAGGGCGATGAAGTACAGGGCCACGATCGGGGCGGCCAGCGTGAGCATGGTGAGCGGGTCGCCGGTGGGCGTCGCGAACGCCGAGAAGATCGTGATGCCGAGGACCATGGCCCGCCACCAGCTGCCCAGCCGCTTCGCGGTGAGGACGCCGGTGAAGTTGAGCAGCACCAGCATCAGCGGCAGCTCGAAGGCCAGGCCGAAGACCACGACCATGCGCGTGACCAGGTCGAGGTAGTCGTCGACCGGGAGCAGGTTCTTGACGTGGTCGGGGGTGAACCCGAGGAGGATCTCCGCCGTCTGCGGAAGGATCTTGTACGCGAGGACCGCGCCGGCGATGAAGAGGGGCGCGCCGACGGCGACGAAGCTCAGCGCGTACTTCTTCTCGTTGCGGTGCAGGCCGGGGGCGGCGAAGGCCCACAGCTGGTACAGCCAGACCGGGGCGGAGAACACGATGCCCGCGGACAGGCCGACCTTCAGCGCGATGGAGAAGGGCGCGGTCAGGCCGTTGGTGGTCATCTCGGCGCAGGGGGCGCCGTTGCGCTGGTGCGTGGCGCCTCCGGTGCAGCCCACGGACGACAGCATCGGCTCCAACAGGAAGTCGATGATCGGCCGGTAGAACCAGGCCGCGACGACCGTGATCACGACGATCGCCACCACCGACTTCAGCAGCCGGTTCCTCAGCTCACGCAGGTGCTCGACGAGCGGCATCCGCCCTTCGGCGTCCTTCGCCTGCCGGTCGTTCTTCCCCTGCTTGCGGGCAGACTTGAGCAACCCACGTCCCTTGTCTCGTTGCAGATGACTGTCGTGGCGGGCGACCGCCGCGCGTCAGGCCTGGGTGGTGCGGTTCGTCTCGTTCACCGGCCGGGCGCTGGTGACGTCACCGGGCGCGGCCTGGATGGTGCGCGGGGCGGCGGCGGGCTGCTGAGCGGCCTGGTCGGCGGCGGGGGCGGCGGTGGCCTCGGCCTCGCCGTCCTTCTTCATCGCCTTGGCCTCGCTCTTGAGGATGCGGGCCGACTTGCCGAGCGAGCGGGCCATCTCGGGGAGCTTCTTGGCGCCGAACAGCAGAACGATGACGGCGATGATCAGAAGGATCTCAAGGGGCTTCAGATTGCCGATCATGTGTGTCTTCCTTACTCACCGAAACGGCTGGTTTGTGGTGGCCTGCCGATACCGGACAAAGATCCGGTACCGCTCTGACATGGATCGTAACCCCCACGGGTTAACGCCCGGCAATCCCCGGGGGTCTCCACGATTGCCTGCCGCACCGACGGTACGGGTCCGGCTCCGCGGTTTCCATATCCAGAGGACTACGTGCTCGTGGCGCGGCCGCTACGGAGCCGCCGCCCGCCCGGCCCGGGCGAGGTCGGCGGCGGCCCGTTCCAGGTCGCCCGAGGCCTCGGTGATCCGGCGGCTGGCCAGCGCGACCTGCCCGGACAGCCGCCGCACCTCCAGGAAGACCCGCAGGGCGAGGACGGACAGGACGGCGAGCCCGAGGAATCCCAGGGCGATCGCGAGCATCGGCCACAGCATGCCGAGAAGCCTAGCGCCCCGCCCTCAGACGCTTCGCAGGGTGCTCACTCCCCCGCCGGTCAGCAGCTCCACGATGCGCTCACCGGCGGGTTTGCGGACGGCGGCCGCGCACTCGGGGCAGGTGAAGGAGTAGAAGGTGGCGCGCCGGCTGCCGCCGATGGCCAGGCGCAGCGCGTCCGCCGCGAGCTCGAAGCGCGCCCGGCACTCGGGACAGGCTGCCTTGAACGTGACCGGTACGAGACCTGCTGATCGCGACATCGCTCCCCGCTCCCTCTAGACCTGTTCCCCGTACCCCGCGAGTGCTTCTCCAGCGGCCTTCCGGGCGCTGTCCGCCAGCTCCGGCGGCGACACGATCCGCCCGTCGCGGCCCAGGCGCAGCGCCAGCCGGCGCAGCGAGGCCGGGTCGGGGCTGCGCAGCGTGATCCTCAGGCCCCCGTCGGCCAGCTCCTCGGCGCTGTCGTGCGGGTAGTACTCGGCGACCCAGCGGCCGCCGGGGCCCACCTCGACCACCACCTCCGGATCCTCGGCGGCCGGCTGCACCAGGCCGACGGACAGGTCCCGGGGCTCGATGGCGGGCGGCTCGGCCCGCTCGTCGAGGAGCCGGATCTCGGCGACCCGGTCGAGCCGGAAGGTGCGCCGGGCCTCGGAGAGGTGGCACCACCCCTCCAGGTAGGTGTGCCCGACGGCGAAGAGCCGGATCGGGTCGACGGTGCGCTCGGTGAGCTCGTCGCGGGCGGGCGAGTAATAGCGCAGCCAGAGCCGGCGCCGCTCGGAGATGGCCCGGTCGACGTCGGCGAAGACCCCGCCCTCGGACTCGAAGGTCACCGACAGCCGGGAGCTGGCCCCGGCGGCCTCGCCGGCGGCGGCCTCCAGCTTGGCGGTGGCCCGCAGCAGCGCGTCCCGGTCGCTCTCGCGAAGCCCCGGCAGGGTCGCGACCGCGCGGGCGGCGACCAGCAGGGAGGTGGCCTCGTCGGCGGCGAGCCGCAGCGGCTCGGCGGTGGACTCGCCCGAGGCGTCGGCGTTGTGCCACCAGATGCGGTCGCCGTCGGTGTCGATGTCGAGCAGGTCCCCGCCGCGGAAGCTGGTGCCGCACATGGGCAGCACGTCGAGGTCCGAGATCAGTTCGTCCTCGGTGATCCCGAAGGCGCGGGCGACGTCCGCGACGTGCGCGCCCGGGCGCTCGCGCAGGTAGGTCACCAGGGACAGCATCCGGCGGGTCTGGTCGATGGCGTTGGCGGCCATGCTGCTACGTCTCCCCCTCAGGGCGTTGCTGCTGTTGTAGTTCGGGTTCAGCCCTGGGCGACGGCGCGCAGCCGGTCCACCACGTCGGCCCGCAGGTCGGCCGGCCCCACCACGACGACGTCCGGGCCGAACTCCACGAGCCAGGCGTCCAGCCCGTGCCCGTAGGGGATCTCCAGCTCGTCCCAGCCGTCGCCGCCCTCGCGCACGGCGGTGGCCTTGGCCCGCAGCGGGTAGCCCGCCCCGGAGCGCAGCCGGATCAGCGCCGACCGCTCGGCGCCCTCCCCGGCCCAGGCCGCCACGGTCTCCCGTACGGTCACCACGTCCGGGACCTCGGCGGTGTACTTCCCGGCCCGGGAGCGGACCTTCCCGGTGATCCGGGAGAGCCGGAAGACCCGCTCCGCCCCGCGGTCGCGGTCGTATCCGGCCAGGTACCAGTGGCCCCGCCAGCACTCCAGGGCCCAGGGCTCCACCTGCCGGGGCTCGGGCCGCGCCGCGTTGGACTTGCGGTACTCGAAGACCACCGGCCGCCGGTCGCGGCAGGCCAGCATCAGGGGCTCGAAGGCCGCCTCGTGGACGGGGATCCGCGGCTCGATGGCGCTGTGCTGGCCCTCGTACGGGTCCGAGGCCTCCGGCATGCCGCCGGCCCGGAGCTTCTGCAGCGCGCCGCTGGCGGCCCCGGCCAGGCGGGCCTGCTGCCACACCTTGGCCGCCAGCCCCAGGGCGGCGGCCTCCTCGGCGTCCAGGGAGACGGGCGGCAGCCGGTTGCTGTCCCGGCGGGCCAGGTAGCCGGTCTCGCCCTCCAGGTTCTCCACGGTCTCGATCACCAGTCCGAGCTCGCGCAGGTCGTCCTTGTCGCGCTCGAACATCCGGTTGAAGGACTCGTCGTTCCCTGCTTCGAGGTAGGCCTCGATGGAACCGCGCAGCTCACGCTTGCTGAGGGGACGGCGCGTCCCCAACAGGCACAGCGCCAGGTTCATCAGCCGCTCGGCCTTGGCGATCGCCATCGACGCCCTTCCCCCCACTCCTGGACACACACTCGTGACCGTTGACCGTACCGCCCCCGCGGTCCCCGGCAAAAGCGAGGGCCCCCGCCTCACGGCGGGGGCCCTCGATGATCACAGCGGGTGAGATCAGACGCCCATCAGGTCGCAGACGAAGATCAGCGTCTCGCCCGGCTTGATGGCGCCGCCGGCGCCACGGTCGCCGTAGGCGAGGTGGGCCGGGATCGTCAGCTTGCGACGGCCGCCGACCTTCATGCCCTGGATGCCCTGGTCCCAGCCCGGGATGACCTGGCCGATGCCCAGGATGAACTGCAGCGGGGCGCCGCGGTTCCAGGAGGCGTCGAACTCCTCACCGGAGGAGAAGGCCACGCCCACGTAGTGGACGGAGACCTTGTTGCCGGCCTCGGCGACCGGGCCGTCACCCTCCCAGATCTCCTCGATGACCAGGTCGGTCGGGACCGGACCCTCGGGGAAGTCGATCTCGGGCTTCTCGAGCTCGCGCACGGAACTGCTCCTCATACGTACGAAACGATGTACAACCGGAACAGTCTTACACTGCTCCGACGATGTCCACGACGAAGACGAGCGTGGAGTTGGCCGGCAGGTCCTCACCCTTGGCCTGGTCCTTGTACGCCATCTCCGGCGGGATCACCAGCAGCACGCGGCTGCCGACCTTCTTGCCCACCAGGCCCTTGTCCCAGCCCTCGATGACCTGACCCTGGCCGATCTTCGTCGAGAACGGCTGGCCGGTCTTCCACGAGGTGTCGAAGAGCTTCGCCGAGTCCTTGCCCTGGTTCGGGGCCCACGCCGCACCGCTGTACTGCATGTACACGGTCTGGCCGTTCTTGACCTCCGGACCCTTGCCCTCGATCAGGACCTTGTCGACGAGCTCCTTCGGCGGGTCGTTCTTCGGGACCGCGATCGTCGCGGCCTTGTCCTCGTCGGCCTTCACCTGCGGGAGGTCTGACGGGATCGGCGCCTGGGTGCCCTCGGCCTTCTTCGGCAGCACGGAGTCCAGGTCGAGGACGAACACCAGGTTGTCCTTCGGACCGACGCCCAGCTGCGGCTGGCCCTGCTCACCGAAGGCCGCCGCCGGCGGGGCGACGACCAGGACGCGGCTGCCGACCTTCTTGCCCACCACGGCGTCGCTGAACAGCGGCAGGATCTGCGGCGAACCGGCCGGGACCACCAGCGGCTGGCCCTCGGGGTCGTAGGAGCCGCTCAGCTCCTTGCCGCTCTTCCAGACCTTGCCCGTGTACTTCGTGACCACGAGATCGTCCTTCTTGATCTCCGGCCCGGTGCCCTCCTTGACGGTGTTCACCACGAACTTGCCGCTCGGCTCGCCCTTGGGAACGGTGATCTCCGCCTTCTTGCCGGCCTCACCGGCGACCGTCGGCATCGGGTCCGCCGACGCCACCGGCTTCGGCACCTCGGTCTTGCCGGCACTGGCCGACGGGGACGCCGAGGACTCCTTCTTCGAGTCGTCGCCCCCTCCGCAGGCCGCGGTGAGCATCAGAGCCGGCACGATGAGCGCGGCAGCAAGTCGGCGTCGCACAATGGTCCTCAGGGTCGCTGGAATGGTCCGTCGTAGCGGCCCACTCTACGGGCTGACCCCTGCGCGACAAGGCCGTGGCGTGCGAGAACCCCGCACGCCACCGCGTACGGGGTCCCCGGCCGCACCGCGTCACATGCCGGCGATGAGCTTCTCCACCCGGTCGTCGACCGACCGGAACGGGTCCTTGCACAGCACCGTGCGCTGCGCCTGGTCATTGAGCTTCAGGTGCACCCAGTCGACCGTGAAGTCCCGCCGCTGCTCCTGCGCCCGGCGGATGAAGTCGCCGCGCAGCCTGGCCCGGGTGGTCTGCGGGGGCACCGACTTGCCCTCGAAGATCTTCAGGTCGTTGCACACCCGCGCCGCCTGCCCCTTGCGCTCCAGCAGGTAGTACAGGCCCCGGCGACGGTGGATGTCGTGGTACGCGAGGTCTATCTGGGCGACCCGCGGGTTGGACATCGTCATGTTGTGCTTGGCCCGGTAGCGCTCGATCAGCTGGTACTTCATCACCCAGTCGATCTCGGTGCCGATCCGGTCCAGGTCCTGCGTCTCGACGGCCTCCAGGGTGCGGCCCCACAGCTCCAGGACCTGCGCCACGACGCCGGTGTTGATGCCCCGCCGGTCGGCGAAGTCGAGGGCCTTGTCGAAGTACTCCCGCTGGATCTCCAGCGCCGAGGCCTCCCGGCCGCTGGCCAGGCGCACCTTGCGCTGGCCCGTCAGGTCGTGGCTGACCTCGCGGATCGCCCGGATCGGGTTCTCCAGGGTCAGGTCCCGCATCACCGTCCCCGCCTCGATCATGCGCAGGACGAGGTCGGTGGCGCCCACCTTGAGCAGCATCGTCGTCTCGGACATGTTCGAGTCGCCGACGATGACGTGCAGCCTGCGGTAGCGCTCGGCGTCGGCGTGCGGCTCGTCGCGGGTGTTGATGATCGGCCGGGAGCGGGTCGTGGCGGAGCTGACGCCCTCCCAGATGTGCTCGGCCCGCTGGCTGACGCAGTAGACCGCGCCCCTGGGCGTCTGCAGCACCTTGCCCGCGCCACAGATCAGCTGACGCGTGACGAGGAACGGAATCAGGATGTCCGCGAGGCGGGAGAATTCTCCGTGCCGGGCCACGAGATAGTTCTCGTGGCAGCCGTACGAATTGCCCGCCGAGTCGGTGTTGTTCTTGAAGAGGTAGACGTCGCCCGCGATTCCTTCCTCGTGCAGGCGGCGTTCGGCGTCGACGAGCAGGCCTTCGAGAATGCGCTCGCCCGCCTTGTCGTGAGTGACCAGTTCGGTCAGGTTGTCGCATTCCGGTGTTGCATATTCCGGATGCGAACCCACGTCGAGGTAGAGGCGGGCGCCGTTCCGCAGGAACACATTGCTGCTGCGGCCCCATGACACGACACGGCGGAAGAGGTAGCGCGCCACTTCGTCAGGAGACAGTCGGCGCTGTCCCCTGAACGTGCACGTGACGCCGTACTCGTTCTCCAGCCCGAAAATGCGGCGGTCCATGACTGAACATTACGCCTTCTGCACTCTTCTGAAACCGAGTTCGAGAACGGCGTTCAGGTCAGTTTTTGATCAACGGCTCCCGGGCGGGCTCCGCCACGGCCTCCGACGACCCCGCCACGGCCCGGCTGCGGCCCGTGCCGGCCATCGCCCGCTGAGTGAGCATCAGCACCAGCAGCGCCGCCGCGCCACCACCGCAGGCCACCGCGAAACCGGCCGCCACACCGCCCCGTTCCAGCGCCGGACCCGCCGCCGCCGTACCGATCGCCGCGCCGACCCCGAAGAAGGTCACCAGCCAGGAGAAGGCCTCCGTCACCGTGCCCGCCGGCGCGTGCCGGTCCACCACGATGAACGCGCACGCCAGCGAAGGCGCCAGGAACACGCCCGCCAGCGCCGCCAGCGCCGTCATCGCCACCGGACCCACGTCCAGCAGCAGCGGCAGGTAACAGACGGCCAGCAGCGCCACCAGCAGCCGCAGCCGCCGCTCCGGCGCCCCGGCCCACTGCCGCGCACCGTAGAACACGCCGCCGACCAGCGCGCCCAGGCCCAGCGCCGCCATCAGCCAGCCGTACACCGCCTGGCCGCCGTTCTCGTCGGCGTACGCCACCGCCGCCACCGCGATCGAACCGAGCGCCATGCCGACGAAGAAGAACGCGCCCAGCAGCGCCAGCAGCCCGCGCGAGCGCAGCGCGCCCAGCCAGTGCGCCTCGCGCGGCGCCGAACGCCAGGTCCGCGAGGGCTCCGAGAGCACCACCATCAGCACGCCGAGCAGCCCGATGCCGTTCAGCACCAGCAGCGCCACGGCCGGGGACCACAGGGACACGCACAGGGTCACCAGCAGCGGTCCGACCGTGTACATGATCTCCTGGGCGACCGCGTCCATCGCGTACGCCGCGTGCACCCGCTCCTCACGGCCGCCGAGCACCCCCGGCCACAGGGCCCGCAGACCGCCCTCCAGCGGCGGGGTGAAGAGGCCGGAGAGCACCATCGCCGCGTACGCCGCGACCACCGAGTCCGTACCGGCCACCGCCAGCCAGACCATGCCCGCCGCCGACACCAGCGCCGCGGGCAGCTGCACGCGCGGCTGCCCGTACAGGTCCACCGCCCGGCCCAGCAGCGGCTGGCCGACGGCGTTGGCGAGGCCGTACACGGCCGCCAGCGCGCCCGCCAGGCTGTAGCTGCCGCCCTGGTCCCGGACGAAGAGGACGATCGCGATCGCCGCCGTCGCGTTCGGCAGCCGGCCTATCAGCGTGCCCGCCAGCAGCCTCGCGGCGTACCTGGTCCTGAGCAGCTCCGCGTAACCCGCGGCCATGACCGCCCCCTTCTGCCCGGATCGTCACCGGGGTAATACGTATAACGAGACACGTCATACGTACCATGGCGGCAGACCCGGGGTCCACCCGGAGGACCGCCCGCACCCGCCCCACCTCGCATTTCAGGAGCAACCTGTGACGAGACCCACCAGCCGCGACGTCGCCACCGCCGCCGGGGTCTCCCAGGCCACCGTCTCCCTCGTCCTCGGCGACAAATGGCGCGGCCGCGTCTCCGAACGCACCGCCGGCCTCGTCCGCGAAGCCGCCACCGCCCTCGGCTACCGCCCCAACCTCGCCGCCCGCAACCTCCGCCTCGGCAGCACCCGCACCGCCCTCCTCGTCGTCCCCGCCCTCACCAACGAGTTCTTCGCCCGCGTCTACACCGGCGCCGCCCGCGTCGCCGCCGAACACGGCTTCGGCGTCGTCCTCTACCCCTCCCCCGAAGGCACCGGCCCCGCCCGCGACCCCTTCGCCTCCGCCCGCGCCGCCCTCGACGGAGTCATCGCATCCTCCATGGCCACCGACGCCCTCGACGCCCTCGGCGGCGACGGCCTCCCCCTCGTCATGCTCGACAGCGACCCCACCGCCGGCCGCGCCGCCGCCCACGTCAACCTCGCCATCACCGACGGCATGCGCCAGGTCACCGAACACCTCCTCGGCCTCGGCCACCGCCGCTTCCTCCACCTCGCCGCCGACGTCGACTCCTGGACCTTCGACATCCGCGCCGAAGCCCTCGCCGCCCTCCTGCGCCCCCACGCCGCCCTGCGCACCGCCCGGGCCGCACTCACCGTCGACGCCGCCCGCACCGTCGCCGGAACCGCCCTGGCCCACCCCCGCGACCGGCCCACCGCCGTCGTCTGCGACGACGACATCCTCGCCGCCGGCGTCTGCAAGGCCGCCCGCCGCCTCGGCCTGCGCGTCCCCGAGGACCTCTCCGTCACCGGCGTCGACGACCTCGCCCTCGCCACCGCCGTCGAACCCGAACTCACCACCGTCGCCCTGCCCGCCGAACGCGTCGGCGAACAGGGCATGACCGCCCTCCTCGCCGTCCTCGACGGCACCCCCTGGACCGCCCCCGAGATCCCGGTGCACCTCACCGTCCGCGACTCCACCGGCCCCGCGCCGGCCGTCTAGGCACGCGAAAGCCCCGGCCCGCCCCATCGGGGCGGACCGGGGCCCACGTACCCACGGCCTACTCGGCGTCGTCCTCCGACACCTCGTCGTTCGAGACGGCATCCGCCTGCGCCGCCGCCGGAACGTCCGCCTCCAGCAGCCGCGCCAGCTGCCGGCCGCGGATCCGCTTGAACTTGCGCTGCTGCGACCGCGTCCGGTCCAGCACCGCGACCTCCAGCCGCTCCGCCGGAATGGTCTTGTCCGCACCGTTCGCCTGGCTCGACAGCGCCTGCACCGCCAGCTTCAGCGCGTCGGGCAGGGTCATCCCGTCCTGGTGGCGCTGGTCGAGGTAGGTGCTGATCTGCTCGGCGTTGCCGCCGACCGCGACCGAGCCGTGCTCGTCCACGATCGAGCCGTCGTGCGGCAGCCGGTAGATCTGGTCCCCGGCCGCCGTCGCGCCGACCTCGGCGACGACCAGCTCCACCTCGTACGGCTTCTCACCGGCCGAGGAGAAGATGGTGCCGAGGGTCTGCGCGTACACGTTCGCCAGACCGCGCGCCGTCACGTCGTCACGGTCGTAGGTGTACCCGCGCAGGTCGGCGTAGCGCACGCCGCCGATCCGCAGGTTCTCGTACTCGTTGTACTTGCCGGCGGCCGCGAAGCCGATCCGGTCGTAGATCTCGCTGAACTTGTGCAGCGCGCGGGACGGGTTCTCGCCGACGAACACGATGCCGTCGGCGTACTGCAGCACGACGAGGCTGCGGCCGCGGGCGATGCCCTTCCGGGCGTATTCCGCCCGGTCGGCCATGGCCTGCTGGGGTGACACATAGAACGGAGTCGACACCGGTTATCCGTCCCTTTCTTCTGGGCGACGAGACGAGGACTGGTCAGAGCAGGGCGGCACGCGGTCCGTCGGGCTCCTGGAGCCGACGGTCCGTCACCTTGCGGGCGAGCTCCTGCGACTCGTCCTCGTCCAGCCTGCGGAAGCCCTCGTCGGTGATGACGGTGACGATGGGGTAGATGTGGCGGTACAGGTCCGGCCCGCCGGTCGCCGAGTCGTCGTCGGCGGCGTCGTACAGCGCCTGCACGACCAGCGTGGTGGCCTGCTCCTCCGACAGGTCGGGGCGGTAGAGCTTCTTCATCGAACCCCGGGCGAAGATCGAACCGGAGCCGGTGGCGGCGTAGCCGTGCTCCTCGGAGCGGCCGCCGGTCACGTCGTAGGAGAAGATCCGGCCCTTCTCCTTGGCCTCGTCGTACCCCGCGAAGAGCGGGACGACGGCGAGACCCTGCATGGCCATCCCCAGATTGCTCCGGATCATGGTCGAGAGCCGGTTCGCCTTGCCCTCCAGCGAAAGGGTCGCCCCTTCCACCTTCTCGAAGTGCTCCAGCTCCAGCTGGAACAGCTTGACCATCTCCACGGCCAGGCCGGCCGTACCGGCGATGCCGACCGCGGAGTACTCGTCGGCCGGGAACACCTTCTCGATGTCCCGCTGCGCGATCATGTTCCCCATGGTCGCCCGCCGGTCACCGGCGAGCACGACCCCGCCGGGGAAGGTCACGGCGACGATGGTCGTCCCGTGCGGCGCCTCGACGATCCCCTCGGGCAGCTTCCGGTTCCCCGGCAGCATCTCGGGCGCGTGCGCGCCCAGGAAGTCCATGAAGGACGACGACCCCGGCGTCAGGAAGGCTGCCGGTAGACGCCCTGTGCTACGAGTGTTGGGTTCCACAGGTTTCCTTCCACGTAAGCGGCTGCACGCCGTATGACGTCCGGCCGATCCTTGAACTGCCCCAAGGCTGCGTTGCAGCTGAAGCACAGCACGCCTCGGACCTTACCCGTCTGATGATCGTGATCAACGTGCTCGGCGGGAGCCTCCCGACAAAGGAGGCACACCCCGCCTTGCGCCGCGATCATGCCATCACGCTCGGCTTCGGTGATGCCGTAGTGACGCTTGAAGTAAGAAGCCCGGTTTCGTTGTGCCCGGCACTCCCGGCAGTAACTGGCCCAGCCGTCCGAGCTGCTCTTGTTGCGCTCCCATTCGGAGTGGGGCTTGATCTCCCCACACTGGGGACACCTCTTGTGGCCGGACGGCACGGGTATCTTGGCCCGGACCGTCCGCCCCTTCGCCTCTTGACGCGCCTTGTAGTGCTCGGCTTGGCACTCGCGGCAGTACGCCTGAAGGCCGTCCCGCATCGAACGATTGCTCGCAAAGCCCTCGCGCGGTTGAACTCGCTTGCAGCGCGAGCAGCGCTTCATGCCCTCGGGGGCCGTTTCGGCCACCACACCCCCCACACCTTCAGTTCGAAGGTCAAATGGCCAAACTAACCCCTACTGGCCACCCTTTTGCACGAACGACCTCACGAAATCCTCGGCGTTCTCCTCCAAGACGTCGTCGATCTCGTCGAGGACCGAGTCGACGTCGTCGGAGAGCTTCTCCTGCCGTTCCTTGAGGTCGGACTGCGCTTCCGCCGCCTGCTCCTCGACCTCTTCGGTCGAGCGAGTGGCCTTCTGCTGTCCGCCGCCGGTGTCCTTGGTCGCCATGTCTACCTCACCCCGCTCGGTTCGCACGCTCACACGGAGAGACCCCGGGATTCGGGACCTCTCAAGATCAGACCCTACGTCGGACCCTACAAGGAGGGCCCGGCATTCGTCCCCGTACTTTCACAACGTCCGGGTGCCTTCATGATTCCCTGGCCGGGGCCCTTTCAGGCCCCGAAGGCGCCACTCACTGCCCCGAAAGCACCCGCACCAGGTCCTCCGCCGTGCGGCAGCGGTCCAGGAGCTCCTTGACGTGGTTCCGGGTCCCCCGGAGGGGTTCCAGGGTCGGGACCCGCTGGAGGGAGTCGCGGCCCGGGAGGTCGAAGATCACCGAGTCCCAGGAGGCCGCCGCGACGTCGTCCGCGTACTGCTCCAGGCAGCGGCCGCGGAAGTACGCCCGGGTGTCCTCCGGCGGCTTGCTCTCGGCCCGCTCGACGACCGTCTCCTCCAGCAGCCGCTTCATCTTGCCGCGGGCGACCAGGCGGTTGTACAGGCCCTTCTCGGGCCGTACGTCCGAGTACTGGAGGTCCACCAGGTGCAGGCGCGCCGCGTCCCAGCCCAGTCCGTCCCGGCGCCGGTAGCCCTCCAGGATCTCCCGCTTGGCGATCCAGTCGAGCTCCCCCGCCAGGCTCATCGGGTCGGTCTCCAGCCGGCCCAGTACGTCCTCCCAGCGGGTCAGGACGTCCTTGGTCTGCTCGTCCGCGTCCGTCCCGAAACGCTCGTCCACGTACTTCCTGGCCAGCTCGAAGTACTCCATCTGGAGCTGTACGGCGGTCAGGGTGCGCCCGCTGCGCAGCGTGATGAGGTGCTGGAGGTCCGGGTCGTGGGAGACCTGGTGGAGGGTGCGGACGGGCTGGTCCACGGCGAGGTCGACGCTGATGAAGCCGTCCTCGATCATGGACAGGACGAGCGCGGTCGTGCCGAGCTTGAGGTACGTGGAGATCTCGGAGAGGTTCGCGTCGCCGATGATCACGTGGAGGCGGCGGTACTTCTCGGCGTCCGAGTGGGGTTCGTCGCGGGTGTTGATGATGGGCCGCTTGAGGGTGGTCTCCAGCCCGACCTCGACCTCGAAGTAGTCCGCCCGCTGGCTGATCTGGAAGCCGTGCTCGCGGCCGTCCTGGCCGATGCCGATGCGGCCGGCCCCGGTGACGACCTGGCGGGAGACGAAGAAGGGGGTCAGGTGGCGCACGATGTCCGAGAAGGGGGTCTCCCGCTTCATCAGGTAGTTCTCGTGCGTGCCGTAGGAGGCGCCCTTGTTGTCGGTGTTGTTCTTGTAGAGGTGGATGGGCTGGGCGCCGGGCAGCTGGGCGGCCCGTTCGGCGGCCTCGGCCATGATCCGCTCGCCGGCCTTGTCCCAGAGCACGGCGTCGAGGGGGTTGGTGACCTCGGGCGAGCTGTACTCGGGGTGGGCGTGGTCGACGTAGAGGCGCGCGCCGTTGGTGAGGATGACGTTGGCGAGGCCGATGTCCTCGTCGGTCAGCTGGCTGCTGTCGGCGGCCTCGCGGGCGAGGTCGAAGCCTCGGGCGTCCCGCAGCGGATTCTCCTCCTCGAAATCCCAGCGGGCGCGTCGCGCCCGGTGCATCGCCGCCGCGTAGGCGTTGACGATCTGGGACGAGGTGAGCATGGCATTGGCGTTCGGGTGCCCCGGAACGGAGATCCCGTACTCCGTTTCGATCCCCATTACTCGCCGTACGGTCATGCGGCCCTCCTTGCCCGGCGGCGCTCCCGTTCGGGAACGGCGCTCAAGTACCGCTGGTGCTCCGGTGCGTCGTGTGCGGTGCCCGTCCCCGCACTGCGCGACCGGCGGTACGGAAGAGCCTAGAACCACTCCGCGCTGGTGGGGAGATCATTTCAGTCATTGACTTCGCCTTGTCCCCGGCTGAAAAAGGCGGGCTGAAGGCTGGCGGTAATACGGGGCGGTAAAGCAGTCGGCCGCGGGTGCCGTGTGAGGCACCCGCGGCCGCCTCGCTCTGTCAGAGGTACTGACCTGTGTTCGCCACCGTGTCGATGGAGCGTCCGGTGTCCGCGCCCTGCTTTCCGGTGACGAGCGTGCGGATGAATACGATCCGCTCGCCCTTCTTTCCGGAGATGCGGGCCCAGTCGTCCGGGTTGGTGGTGTTCGGCAGGTCCTCGTTCTCCTTGAACTCGTCCACGCAGGCCTGGAGGAGGTGGGAGACCCTCAGGCCCTTCTGGTTGTGTTCGAGGAAGGCCTTGATGGCCATCTTCTTGGCCCGGTCCACGATGTTCTGGATCATGGCGCCGGAGTTGAAGTCCTTGAAGTAGAGGACTTCCTTGTCGCCGTTGGCGTACGTGACCTCGAGGAAGCGGTTCTCCTCGGTTTCGGCGTACATCTGCTCGACGACGGTCTGGATCATGCTGTGGACGGCCACCTGGGGCGAGCCCGAGTGCTCGCTGAGGTCGTCCGTGTGGAGCGGGAGCGAGGCCTTGAGGTACTTGGCGAAGATGTCCTTCGCCGCCTCGGCGTCCGGGCGCTCGATCTTGATCTTCACGTCGAGCCGGCCGGGCCGCAGGATGGCCGGGTCGATCATGTCCTCGCGGTTGGAGGCGCCGATGACGATGACGTTCTCCAGGCCTTCCACGCCGTCGATCTCGGCGAGCAGCTGGGGGACGATGGTGTTCTCCACGTCCGAGCTGACTCCGGATCCGCGGGTGCGGAAGAGGGATTCCATCTCGTCGAAGAAGACGATGACGGGGGTGCCCTCGCTCGCCTTCTCCCTCGCACGCTGGAAGACGAGGCGGATGTGCCGCTCGGTCTCGCCGACGTACTTGTTGAGGAGCTCGGGGCCCTTGATGTTCAGGAAGTACGACTTGCCGGCCGCCTGCCCGGTCACTTCCGCGACCTTCTTGGCAAGGGAGTTGGCGACGGCCTTGGCGATGAGCGTCTTGCCGCAGCCGGGCGGGCCGTAGAGCAGGATGCCCTTCGGGGGCCGCAGTTCGTGCTCCTTGAACAGGTCGGGGTAGAGGTAGGGGAGCTCGACGGCGTCGCGGATCAGCTCGATCTGGTCGCCCAGGCCGCCGATCTTCTCGTAGTCGATGTCCGGGACCTCTTCGAGGACCAGGTCCTCGACCTCGCTCTTGGGGACGACCTCGTAGACGTAGCCGGAGCGGGGCTCGAGCAGGAGGGCGTCGCCGGGGCGGATGGTGATGTCCAGGAGCGGCTCGGCGAGCCTCACCACCCTCTCCTCGTCGGTGTGCCCGACCACCAGGGCGCGCTCGCCGTCCTCGAGGATCTCCTTGAGGGTGACGATGTCCCCGGCCCGCTCGAACTCCATGGCCTCGACCACGTTGAGCGCTTCGTTGAGCATGACCTCCTGGCCGCGCCGGAGGTCTTCCGGGTCGACGCTGGGGCTCACGTTCACGCGGAGCTTGCGGCCGCCGGTGAAGATGTCGACGGTGCCGTCCTCGTTCGCCTGGAGGAAGACACCGAAGCCGGCCGGCGGCTGTGCGAGCCGGTCGACCTCTTCCTTGAGGGCCACGATCTGGTCGCGGGCCTCACGGAGGGTGTTCGCCAGTCGTTCGTTCTGCGCGGAGACGCCTGCCAGATTCGTCTGGAGCTCGACGATCCGCTCTTCGAGAATCCTCGTGTGTCGCGGAGAGTCGGCGAGCTTGCGTCGCAGGACGGCGATTTCCTGCTCGAGAAAGGCAACCTGGCCAGCGGGGTCCTCAGACCCTCGCCCGGGCCGGATGCCGCGGTTGATGTCGTCGTCGTGGGCTGCCACGGTCCTCACCTCCTCCAAGGGGAGCTGGACGCTTCCTGACCCTACCTGGGCTGGTGGTGATTGAAACCCCTAGATCACAAAGACGGTAGAGGTGTGTCCGATCTTCACCCTTGCGTACTCCCTCACGCCAAGGAAATACCCACCCTTCAACATCGGAAAGCAGCCGGTTGTAAGGTCGAACTGTTCAACACCCGTCAGGGCTCGCGCGACTTGCCGCGAGTCCCGTCCGGGGCGGATCACTCAGAGCAGGAAACGGCAGGAGATATGACCGTGCAGCAGGAGGCCCCGACGGGTGGTACCGACGGGGCCGGGGAGCCGCTGGAGGTCTGGATCGACCAGGACCTGTGCACCGGGGACGGCATCTGCGTGCAGTACGCCCCGGAGGTGTTCGAGCTGGACATCGATGGTCTGGCGTACGTGAAGAGCCCCGAGGACGAGCTGCTGCAGGAGGCGGGGGCGACCACTCCGGTTCCCCTGGTGCTCCTGCAGGACGTGGTCGATTCGGCCAAGGAATGTCCGGGCGACTGCATCCACGTGCGCCGCGTTTCGGACAGGGTCGAGGTGTACGGCCCGGACGCGGAGTGACGGTTCAAACGCGTCCGGCGGCCGAGTCCGTCAGCTCCTGGCGGAATTTCCCAACGGCCCAGCGCCACTTGGCGAGCTGCTTCACATCGGGCTCGTAGCGCGGCACGGAGGGTGACGAATAGCCCAGCAGCCGCGCCGTGACCTCGCCGTCGCGCACGGTGAGGTCCGTCACGGTCCGGCGGCGCCCGGCGTCGAGGAGGGTGGCGACGACCCGGGGGGCGGAGCCCTCCTGCGGGCCCTGGGCCAGTACGTAGAGCGCGTGGGGCGGGGTGCCGGAGCCGGCGTCGCAGCGGACGGCCGCCACGGTCTCGGGGCGGCCGTCGCCGTCGAGGTCGCCCTGGGCGGTCTCGGTGACGAGCTGCGGGGCTCCCTTGCAGTCCAGCGGGTACGCGGCCGCGTGCGCGTCGGGGGCGGTCGGGGCCGGAGCGGCCTCCGGGCCGTGCGCGGCGGTGGCTCCGGTGGCGCGGCCGGGCTGGAGCAGTCCGGCGCCGGCTATGACGGCGGCGAGGGCGGTGGCCGTGGCGAGCCAGTGGACGGGCCTGGTGCGACGGTGCGCCAGGTCGGTGGGGCTGTGCAGCACGCCGGGTGTCTCCTGTGCGAAGGCTGACGGGGAGCCAGCATCGTGCCACACGTCACACAGGAGTGGAACGGTCGGGTCCGGACCCGCACGACGCTGCTTCCCGACAACGAAAAGGCGCTGTGGCGCAGTTCCCGGTCGGTCCGGGGAACTGCGCCACAGCGCTTTCGTGTTGGGGTGCCCGCTCGGTGGAGCGGTTACGCGGAGCGGTCGCTGCCGGGGCCCTCGTAGTCCTCGCCGTAGGCGCCCTTGGAGGGGCGGCGGCGGCGCATCGGGGGCTCGACGCCGTCGGCGAGGCGGCGGGCGGTGACCAGGAAGCCGGTGTGGCCGATCATCCGGTGGTCGGGGCGGACGGCGAGGCCCTCGACGTGCCAGTTGCGGATCATCGATTCCCACGGCTGCGGCTCGGCGTAGCAGCCGAACTCGCGGATGGACTCGACGGTGCGCGAGAGCTGGGTGGTGGTGGCCACGTAGCAGCAGAGGATGCCGCCGGGGACGAGGGCCTTGGAGACGGCCTCCAGGCACTCCCAGGGGGCGAGCATGTCGAGGATGACGCGGTCGACGTCGGTGTCGGACAGGTTGTCCTGGAGGTCGCCCACGGTCAGCTGCCACGCGGGGTGCGGGCCGCCGAAGTAGCGCTCGACGTTGGCCGTGGCGATCTCGGCGAAGTCCGCGCGGCGCTCGTAGCTGTGGAGCATGCCCTGGTCGCCGATGGCGCGCAGCAGGAAGCTGCTGAGGGAGCCGGAGCCCACTCCCGCCTCCACGACGCGGGCGCCGGGGAAGATGTCGGCGAAGGCCAGGATCTGGCCCGCGTCCTTGGGGTAGACCACGGCGGCACCGCGGGGCATGGACAGGACATAGTCGGGGAGCAGGGGGCGCAGCGCGAGGTACGCGACGTTCCCCGTGGTACGGACAACACTGCCCTCGGGAGCACCGATCAGCTCGTCGTGGGGGAAGGAACCCTTGTGGGTGTGGAAATTCTTCCCGGCTTCGAGCGTGAACGTGTAGTGGCGGCCCTTGGGGTCGGTGAGCTGAACCTGGTCCCCGACTTCGAAGGGCCCGCGTCGGCGGGCGGCACCGGTCGGTTCGGACATGTGACCAGTGTATTGGGTTCAGGACTGGGGCCGCGCCATGGCCTTCACGAAGGCCTTCTCGACGTCGAGGGTGGACAGGACGCCGTAGATCTCGCCGGTGGGTTCGAGGACGAGGTACTCGGTGGCGGGGGTGGCGCGGAGGTGGTCGAGGAGTTCCTCGCCGGTGAGGTCCGCCGAAACCTTCATGCCGTCGGTGAGGTCCTGGGCGAGGGTGCTGACGGCGACCCAGGGGCGGCGGTGTTCGGGGACGGAGGCGATGGCGGTCTCGCGGACGATGGCGGTGGGGTCGCCCTGGCCGTCGACGACGACGAGGGCGCGGGCTCCGGCCTCGTTGGCGCGGCGGAGGGCTTCGGAGAGGGGGGTGGCGGTCTGGACGGGGATGGCGCGGCGGGTGAGGGTGCGGGCGCGGAGTTCGGGGAGGTGCTGGCGCAGGCGCGCCATGCGCAGGCTGTTGCCGGCGCCGGTCCAGATGATCGCGGCGAGGATGGCGGCGAGGAGGGCGTCCATGACGGTGTCCATGCCGCCGATTTCCCGGGTGGGGTTGCCGAGGACGCCGGTCTGGGTGAGGAGGGGCAGTCCGATGAGGACGGCGACGGCGAGGGCGCGGCCGACCCAGGCGGCGGCGACGGTGCCGGTCATGGGTTTGCCGGTGATGCCCCAGATGACGGCGCGGAGCATGCGGCCGCCGTCGAGGGGGAGGCCGGGCAGCAGGTTGAAGGCGGCGACCAGCAGGTTGGAGATCATCAGGCCGGCGAGGAGGACGCCGGGGACGGTGGCGGGGTGGACGGCCTTCATGCCGAGGTAGAAGGCTCCGGCGAGGGCGAGGGAGAGGAGGGGGCCGACGAAGGCGAGGACGAATTCGCGGCCGGGGGTCTCGGACTCCTTCTCGATCTCGGAGACTCCGCCGAAGAACTGGAGCTGGATGCGGCGCACGGGGAGCTTGTAGCGGAGCGCGGCGATGGTGTGCGCCAGTTCGTGGACGAGGACGGAGGCGTAGAAGGCGACGGCGAAGAAGAGGGAGACGAGGTAGCGGGCGGGTCCGAGGTCGGGCAGGACCCGGTCGAGCTGGTCTCCGAAGACCCAGGTGATCAGTGCGGCGACGAGGAACCAGCTGGGCGAGACGTAGACGGGCACGCCGAAGGGGCGGCCCATGAGGATGCCGCCGCCCGGGTCGGAGCGCTTGGACCTGCGCTCGCCGGTTTCGTCGGTGTCTGCCACGGTTTTCCTTCGTTCGTGCGGTGCGTGCCGTGGGGGCCGCGTCGGGTCGGTGGCGCGGGGCCCTGTCGCGCGGTGTGATGCTCCGATCATGCAGTGCGAGGGCCCAGTAGTCGATGGTATGCGCGTGCTGTCCGTCCCGGGTCGTAGGGTTTTACGCATGACGACGACCCCCGGTGCCGGTTCCGCAGATGCTTCTTCGGGTGCTTCCCGGCCGACCTCGCTGTCCCCGTCGCGGGCCGGTGACTTCATGCAGTGCCCGTTGCTGTACCGGTTCCGGGTGATCGACAGGCTTCCGGAGAAGCCGAGTGCGGCGGCGACGCGGGGGACGCTGGTGCACGCGGTGCTGGAGCGGCTCTTCGATCATCCGGCGCACGAGCGGACGGTGCCGCGGGCGAAGGAGCTGCTGCCGGGGCAGTGGGAGCGGCTGCTGGAGGCGAAGCCGGAGCTGGCGGAGCTGTTCCCGGAGGGGGACGAGGGGGCTGGGTTGGCGCGCTGGCTGTCGGAGGCGGAGGCGCTGGTGGAGCGCTGGTTCACGCTGGAGGACCCGACGCGGCTGGAGCCGGTGGAGCGGGAGTTCTTCGTGGAGACGGAGCTGGAGTCGGGGCTGCGGCTGCGCGGGATCATCGACCGGGTGGACGTGGCGCCGACGGGTGAGGTGCGGATCGTCGACTACAAGACGGGCAAGGCGCCGCGGCCGGAGTACGCGGAGGGCGCCCTGTTCCAGATGAAGTTCTACGCGCTGGTGGTGTGGCGGCTGCGGCGGGTGGTGCCGCGGCGGCTGCAGCTGGTGTACCTGGGGAGCGGGGACGTGCTGACGTACGACCCGGTGCCGGCGGATCTGGAGCGGGTGGAGCGGAAGCTGCACGCGCTGTGGGAGGCGATCCGGGAGGCGACGGAGACGGGTGACTGGCGGCCGCGGCCGACGAAGCTGTGCGGCTGGTGCGACCACCAGGCGGTGTGTCCGGAGTTCGGGGGTACTCCCCCGGTGTATCCGCTGGTGGTGCGGCCCAGGGACGGGGCGGATCGCCCGGCCGGTTCCTGATCGTCCGGTCAGGGCAGAATGGGCGGCGTCCGCCGTTGACGCCCGATGAATACGAGGTACCCCGTGGCGATCCGCGTCCTGCTGGTCGATGACCAGCCACTGCTGCGCACCGGCTTCCGGATGATCCTGGAGGCGGAGGGGGACCTCGTGGTGGTGGGTGAGGCCGGGGACGGTCTGCAGGCGCTGGAGCAGGTGCGGGCGCTGCAGCCGGACGTGGTGCTGATGGACATCCGGATGCCGCGGATGGACGGGGTGGAGGCGACCCGGCAGATCACCGGGCCGGACCGGAACGGTCCGGCGAAGGTGCTGGTGCTGACCACGTTCGATCTGGACGAGTACGTGGTGGAGGCGCTGCGGGCGGGGGCGAGCGGGTTCCTGCTGAAGGACGCCCCGGCGAACGAGCTGGTGCAGGCGATCCGGGTGGTCGCGGCGGGCGAGGCGATGCTGGCGCCGAGCATCACGCGGCGGCTGCTGGACAAGTACGCCGGTCATCTGCCGTCGGGTGAGGAGAGCCTGCCGGACACGCTGGGGACGTTGACCGAGCGTGAGGTGGAGGTGCTGAAGCTGGTGGCGCGGGGGTTGTCGAACGCGGAGATCGCGGCGGACCTGTTCGTCAGCGAGACGACGGTGAAGACGCACGTGGGGCACGTGCTGACGAAGCTGGGCCTGCGCGACCGGGTGCAGGCGGCGGTGTACGCGTACGAGAGCGGTCTGGTGCGTCCGGGCGCGCAGTAGCGCGTGGGGCGTACGGACGCGGTCGCGGGTACGGCTCCGCCCCGGCTCCCTTCCTGGGTGCCGGGGCGGAGGTGTGTCCGGGGCGGGTCAGCCCTTGCTGATCTCCCAGAAGCGGAAGACCGTGGAGGCGTCCAGGGACCACTGGAGACCGGTCACGTTCTGGCGGGCGACGGCGTACTGCTTGCTCTGCCAGAGCGGGAGGATCGGGAGCTCGTCGGCGACGATGTCCTGGAGGCGGGTGTAGTCCGTGTTGGCCGCGGTGCGGTCGGACTTGGTGGAGGTCGCCGGGATGATGGTCCCGCTGATCTCCTTGTTGTCGTAGTTGTTGCGCAGGACGCTGTCCGGGCCGAAGAACGGCTGGGTGAAGTTGTCGGCGTCGGGGTAGTCGGGGACCCAGCCCTTGACGTAGACGCCGTACTTGCCGGCCTCGATGTCCTTCTCGTACTGCTCGAACTCGACGGACTTGACGTCGGCCTCGAAGAGGCCGCTGTCGTTGAGCTGCTTGGCGATGACCTGGAACTGGTGGTCGGTGGACGGGCCGTAGCGGGACGGCGTGGACCACAGGGTCAGCTTGATCTTGCCGGTGATGTTGGCGGCCTTGAGGACCGCCTTGGCCTTCTCCAGCTGGGGGGAGCCGCCGTACCGGTCGAAGTACGGGGTGGTGTGTCCGGCGATGCCGGCCGGGACGATCGAGTACAGCGGGGCGGCGGTGCCCGCGTACACGTCCTTGACGAGCGCTTCGCGGTCGACGAGGTAGGCGATCGCCTTGCGGACGGGGAGCTTGCCGACGACGGGGTCGTTGACGTTGAAGACCATGTGCTCGACTTCGGCGCCGGTGCCCTGGACGACGTCGACCTTGTTGTCGCCGGTCTTGGTGGCGGCGAGGCCGGCGATGTCCTTGGCGGCGAGGCCTCGGAAGGCGAAGTCGACGTCGCCGCTCTCCAGGACGGTCTTGAGGCCGGCCTGGTCGCCGTTGAAGAACTTCAGCGTGACGCCGGTGTTCTTGGCCTTGGCCTTGCCGCTGTAGGAGTCGTTGACGGAGAAGTTGGCGCTCTTCTCGCTGAAGGCGTCCAGCTTGTAGACGCCGGAACCGACGGCCTTGTTGTCGGTGCGGAGCTTGTCGGCCGGGTATTCCTTGTGGTCGACGATGGCGCCCGCGCCCGACGCGATCTTGCTGGGGAAGGTGGCGTCGGGGGACTTCAGCTTGAAGACGACGGTCTTCTCGTCGGGGGCCTCGATGCTGGAGATCGACGAGAGCATCACGGCGGGGCCGTTGGCGTCGTTGATCTTCAGCGTGCGCTCGAAGGAGAACTTGACGTCCTTCGAGGTGAGGCTGTTGCCGTTGCTGAACTTCAGGCCGCTGCGCAGGGTGCACTTGTACACCTTGCTGTCGCCGCCCTCGAAGTTGCAGGCCTGGGCGGCGTCGGGCTCGGGGGTGGTGCCGCCCTTGGGGAACGTCAGCAGGGACTGGAAGACGTTGTTGAAGAGCAGCCAGGAGCCCGGGTCGTAGCCCGACGCGGGGTCGACGGACTTCACCTTGTCGGATATGCCCATGACCACGCCCTTGCCGTTGCCGGCGGCGGAGCCGTCCTGCGAACCGCAACCGCTGAGCAGCGCTGCGGCAGTGGCCGCGCCGAGCGGGGCTGCCAACCACTGGTTACGTCTCTTCACGCGAATTCCTTCACAGTCTTGTCTGGTCGTTGCGCCGGCCTGCGACGTCCGCCGCCGGTCCTGCCGGTCTCAGCCGCTGACACCCCGGCCGAGTTCCCACAGCTGGAGGTCGGAGATGGCGTTGACCGACCATTCCACTCCGGTGATCCCGTCGCGTGCGGCGACGTACTGCTTGCCCTGCCACAGGGGCAGGACGGGGACGTCGTCGGCGACGATGTCCTGCATCTCCGTGATCGCGGGCACGGCGACGTTGCGGTCGGCCGCGCGGCGGGATTCGGGGATGAGCCTGGTGCGCACCGCGGTGTTGGCGTACGGCGTGCCCAGGAAGTTGTCCTGCTCCAGGAACGGGGCGAGGAAGTTGTCGGGGTCCGGGTAGTCGGGGAACCAGCCGAGCCCGTAGGCGGCGTAGTCGCCCTTCTTCTGGGCGGGGCGGAAGGTGCCCCACTCGTTGCCCTGGACGGTGATGTCGAAGAGCTGGGTGGAGTTCAGCTGGGTCTTGAGGGCCTCGAACTCGGCGGCGGTGCCGTCGCCGTAGTGGTCCGTGGTGTAGTTCAGGGTCAGCTTGACGGGGGGCTTGACCCCGGCGGCCTTGAGGATCTCGGCGGCCTTGGCGGTGTTGGCCTCGCCGTACTTGTTGAAGAACGAGTTGACGTGGCCGGGCACGGCGGTGGGGACGAGCGAGTACAGGGGCTGCGCGGACTTCCCGTAGACCTTGGAGATCACGTTGTTGCGGTCGACGGCGGCGGCGAGGGCCTGGCGGACCGCCTTGTTGTTGACGGTCGGCGCGTCGGTGTTGAAGCCGATGTAGCGGATCTCCAGGCCGGGCATCGGGGTGAGCTTGACGCCCTTGGGGGGAGTCTTGGCGAACTCGGTGATCTGGGCGGGCGACAGGGTGCGGGAGACCACGTGGATCTTCCCGTCGGTGAGCGCCTTGCCCATGGTGGCGGAGTCGTCGAAGGTGCGCAGTTCGACCTTGTCGTTCTGCAGCTTGATGTCGCCCTTGTAGTTCGGGTTCTTGGTGAAGACGGCGCGGACGAGGTGGTTGTCCTTGACCTCGGCCTTCATCGTGTACGGGCCGGAGCCGTCGACGGTGAAGCCGGGGCGGAGCTTCTTGGCCTCGTAGCTCTTCTCGCTGACGATGCCGGTGGCGGGGGTGGCCAGCTTGTACGGGAAGGTCGCGTCGGCGGTCTTCAGGTGGAAGACGACGGTGTCGGTGCCCTTGGTCTCGACGGTGTCGAGGGTGGAGAGGAGGGCGGAGGGGCCGTTCTCGTCCTTGATCGCGCGGACGCGGTCGATGGAGAACTTGACGTCCTTGGCGGTGACCGGGTCGCCACTGGCGAACTTGAGGCCGGGCCGCAGGGTGCAGCGGTAGCTCTCGTTGCCGGTGTCGGTGAAGCGGCAGTCGGAGGCGGCTTCGGGGACGGGCTGGCCGCCGCCGCGCGGGGTCCGCACGAGCGTCTGGACGGTCTGGCGCAGGATGTTCCAGGTGCCGGCGTCGTAGGCGTAGGCGGGGTCCAGGGGGGCGGGGGCGTAGTCGGCTGCCTCGAACCGGTCGGTGGTACCGACGACGATCGCTCCGGACGCTGCTCCTCCGCCGCTCGCGCTGCCGCATGCGGACAGCGCGGGGGTGAGCAGGCCGATCGCGGCCGTCAGCACCATGGTCTTGCGGTTCATGCTGGAAGTACTCCCTCACCCGGCACTTGTTCAAAGCGGCGTAGAGGGCACTTCGCGGCGGTCGCCCGTTCAGGGCGGAACGATCGGGCCGGTGTTTGACGATCGGTCCACGCGCGTACCGGCGCAAGGGTGTGCGGCCGGTGCGGCAAGGGTGCGTGCGGAGTGCCCGCGTCGACATTAGTGGGCTGGGGCGGGATGGCTGGAACTGGCAGGAGTTGGGGTGTAATCGCACCGTGATGGGTGCGGACTTACCGCTTATGCCGGAGTCCTCGCAGATGCGGTCAGGAGATGATCAATCCGGACACAAAGGAAGCCCCCGGAGCCTGCGGGCGGGCTCGGCGGGGGCTTCCCGGGTGACCAAGGTCACCTGACATTTCTCTTACGGACGGGGTGGAATTTCGGCCTCCGGGGTTAGAGGCGGAAGATCCTCCTGCCGGGCCGGGGGATCGCCCCGTTGCGTGCGGTACGGAGTGTGCGCGCTCAGTTCAGCGGAGTGATGAGCGAGCGCAGGAAGGGCAGGTTCACGTCCTCCAGCGAGCGGACGACGGTCCGGCCGGGAGCGGGCTCGATGACGCCGACGGAGGGAACGGCCACGACCCGGCAGCCGGCCGCCTCGGCGGCGGCGACCCCGGTGGCGGTGTCCTCGATCACGGCGCAGCGCGAGGGGTGAGCGCCGAGGGTGCCGGCGGCGAGCAGGTACGGGTCGGGGTGGGGCTTGGTGCGCGGCACCTCGTCCCCGGCGACCGTCAGCGTGAACCGGTCGCGGCCGAGGGTCAGCAACACCTGGTCGATGACGCGGCGGTGGGAGGCGGAGACCAGGGCGGTGGGGACGTTGTGCCGGGCCAGCTCGCTCAGCAGGCGCTCGGCGCCGGGCATCAGGGGGACCCGGTCGGCGATGCGGGCCTCGAACCGCTCGTTGAGCAAGACGCTCAGCTCGGCGAGGCCGATGTCGGCGCCGGTCCGCTCGATGAGGAAGGAGGCGCTGCGGCTCATGGGTCCGCCGACGACCACGTCCCGCCAGGACTCGTCCAGGCGGTGCCCGAGCTCCAGGAAGATCTGTTCCTCGATCTCCCACCAGAAGCCCTCGGTGTCGACGAGGGTGCCGTCCATGTCCAGCAGCACCGCCTGCAGGGCGTGCCCGTCGGCCGTGCGGGCGACGGGTGCGGGAACGGTGCTGGTCATGCGTACGCCTCTCTGGGGGACGACAAGGCCGGCCACCTCGCCCCGCGGGGGCATCCCCTTCGGGAACAGGTGACCGGCCTGTTTGGGACCGACCAGTGTACGCCGGTCGGCGTCAGCGTGCGTTGAAATACTTCGCTTCGGGGTGGTGAATCACCAGAGCGTCGGTGGACTGCTCCGGGTGGAGCTGGAACTCCTCGGAGAGGTGGACGCCGATCCGCTCCGGCTGGAGGAGGTCGGCGATCTTCGCGCGGTCCTCCAGGTCGGGGCAGGCGCCGTAGCCGAGCGAGAAGCGGGCGCCGCGGTACTTGAGGTCGAACATGTCCTCGACCTTCTCGGGGTCCTCGCCGCCGAAGCCGAGCTCGGCGCGGACCCGGGCGTGCCAGTACTCGGCGAGGGCTTCGGCGAGCTGGACGGAGAGGCCGTGCAGTTCCAGGTACTCGCGGTAGGAGTCGGACTCGAACAGCTTGGCCGTGGCCTCGCCGATCCTCGACCCGACGGTGACCACCTGGAGGCCGATGACGTCGGTCTCGCCGGACTCCTCCGGGCGGAAGAAGTCGGCGAGGCACAGGCGGCGGCCGCGGCGCTGGCGGGGGAAGGTGAAGCGGGTCCGCTCGTTGCCCTGCTCGTCGAGGATGATCAGGTCCTCGCCCTTGGAGACGCAGGGGAAGTAGCCGTAGACCACGGCCGCTTCCAGGAGGTTCTCGGTGTGCAGCTTCTCCAGGAGGCCGCGCAGGCGCGGACGGCCCTCGCTCTCGACGAGCTCCTCGTACGTGGCCCCGCCGGCGCGGGCCTGCTTGAGGCCCCACTGGCCCTTGAACAGGGCGCCCTCGTCCAGCCAGGAGGCGTAGTCCTTGAGCGGGATGCCCTTGATGACGCGGGTCCCCCAGAAGGGCGGGGTGGGGACGGGGTTGTCGACGGAGACGTCGGAGCGGCCGCCGGTCTCCTCCGGCTCCTCCACCTGGAGGGCGGGGGTGTCCCGCTTGGCGACGCGGCGCTGCTTGAGCTCGGGCAGGGTGGCGCCGGGGACTCCGCGCTTGACGGCGATGAGGGCGTCCATCAGCCGCAGGCCCTCGAACGCGTCACGCGCGTAGCGGACCTCGCCCTCGTAGATCTCGTGGAGGTCCTGCTCGACGTAGGCGCGGGTCAGCGCCGCGCCGCCGAGGATCACCGGGTAGTCGGCCGCCAGCTTGCGCTGGTTGAGCTCCTCCAGGTTCTCCTTCATGATCACCGTCGACTTCACCAGGAGCCCGGACATGCCGATCACGTCGGCCTTGTGCTCCTGCGCCGCCTCCAGGATCGCCGACACCGGCTGCTTGATGCCGATGTTCACCACGTTGTAGCCGTTGTTGGTCAAGATGATGTCGACGAGGTTCTTGCCGATGTCGTGGACGTCCCCGCGGACCGTGGCCAGGACGATGGTGCCCTTACCGTCGGCATCGGTCTTCTCCATGTGCGGCTCCAGGAAAGCCACCGCCGTCTTCATCACCTCGGCGGACTGGAGGACGAACGGGAGCTGCATCTGCCCGGAGCCGAACAGCTCACCGACGACCTTCATGCCCTCCAGGAGGGTGTCGTTGACGATGTCCAGCGCCGGACGGGTTTCGAGGGCCTCGTCGAGGTCGGCCTCCAGGCCGTTCTTCTCCCCGTCGATGATCCGCCGCTGCAGCCGCTCGTCCAGCGGCAGCGCCAGGAGCTCCTCGGCACGGCCGGCCTTCAGCGACTTGGTGTTCACCCCCTCGAACAGGGCCATCAGCTTCTGCAGCGGGTCGTAGTCGCCCTCACGCCGGTCGTAGATCAGATCGAGAGCCGTGTTGACCTGCTCCTCGTCGAACCGGGCGATCGGCAGGATCTTCGACGCGTGCACGATCGCCGAATCCAGACCCGCCTTCACACACTCGTCCAGGAAGACCGAGTTCAGCAGCACGCGGGCCGCCGGGTTCAGCCCGAAGGAGATGTTCGACAGACCCAGCGTCGTCTGCACATCCGGGTGGCGGCGCTTCAGCTCGCGGATCGACTCGATCGTCGCGATCCCGTCCTTGCGGGACTCCTCCTGCCCCGTGCAGATCGTGAACGTCAGGGTGTCGATCAGGATGTCCGACTCCCGGATCCCCCAGTTACCCGTCAGATCCTCGATCAGACGCTCCGCGATCGCGACCTTGTGCTCGACCGTGCGGGCCTGGCCCTCCTCATCGATCGTCAGCGCGATCAGCGCCGCCCCGTGCTCCTGCGCCAGACGCGTCACCTTCGCGAAACGCGACTCCGGCCCGTCACCGTCCTCGTAGTTGACCGAGTTGATGACCGCACGCCCGCCCAGCTTCTCCAGACCCGCCCGGATCACCGGAACCTCGGTCGAGTCCAGCACGATCGGCAGCGTCGAAGCCGTCGCGAAACGCCCCGCCAGCTCCTGCATGTCCGCGACACCGTCACGGCCCACGTAGTCCACGCACAGGTCCAGCATGTGCGCGCCCTCACGGATCTGGTCCCGCGCCATCTCCACACAGTCGTCCCACCGCGCGTCCAGCATCGCCTCACGGAACTTCTTCGACCCGTTCGCGTTCGTCCGCTCACCGATCGCCATGTAGGAGGTGTCCTGCCGGAACGGCACCGTCTGGTACAGCGACGCCGCACCCGGCTCCGGCTGCGGAGTGCGCTGGGTGATCGCGGTGCCGCGGACGCGCTCGACGACCTGGCGCAGGTGCTCGGGGGTGGTGCCGCAGCAGCCGCCGACGAGGGAGAGGCCGTACTCGCGGACGAAGGTCTCCTGGGCGTCGGCCAGCTCGGGCGCGCTCAGCGGGTAGTGCGCGCCCTGCTTGGTCAGGACCGGCAGGCCGGCGTTGGGCATGCAGGAGAGCGGGATGCGGGCGTTGCGGGCGAGGTAGCGCAGGTGCTCGCTCATCTCCGCGGGGCCGGTCGCGCAGTTCAGGCCGATCATGTCGATCCCGAGCGGCTCCAGCGCCGTCAGCGCCGCACCGATCTCCGAACCGAGCAGCATCGTGCCGGTGGTCTCGACGGTGACGGAGCAGATGAGCGGGACGGTGACGCCGAGGGCCTCCATGGCGCGGCGGGCGCCGATGATGGAGGACTTGGTCTGGAGGAGGTCCTGGGTGGTCTCGACGAGCAGCGCGTCCGCGCCGCCGGAGATCAGGCCCTCGGCGTTGACCTGGTAGGCGTCGCGGATCTGGGCGTACGTGATGTGGCCCAGGGTGGGCAGCTTGGTGCCGGGGCCGATGGAGCCCAGGACCCAGCGCTGCTGGCCGGTGGAGGCGGTGTACTCGTCCGCGACCTCGCGGGCGATGCGGGCGCCGGCCTCGGACAGCTCGAAGTTGCGCTCGGGGATGTCGTACTCGGCGAGGGCCGCGTAGTTGGCGCCGAAGGTGTTGGTCTCGACGCAGTCCACGCCCACGGAGAAGTACGCCTCGTGGACCGAACGGACGATGTCGGGGCGGGTGACGTTCAGGACCTCGTTGCAGCCTTCCAGCTGCTGGAAGTCCTCCATCGAGGGGTCCTGTGCCTGGAGCATGGTTCCCATGGCTCCGTCGGCGACGACCACGCGGGTCGCGAGCGCCTCTCGGAGGGCATCGGCCCGTGTCTGGGTGTCTGCGGGCGGGTTCGGCAACGAGGCCATGGTTGAGCTCCCTGGGCTGCGACGGCTGTCGGCTTTGCACCCTCTGTGTCAAGGGTGCACGCGGTCAGGGTAACCGCGCGGCGGCGGACCCGGTGAGGGCGTCCCACGTGGCGGACTGCATCCTGTGGCCGGGAACCGCGTGGGAGGGTGCCACCGGCACGCCGCACCGTAGAACACCCAACCACGCACGAGGTCGGCATCGACCGATACTGTTCAGCATTGTCGAACTACGTCAGCAGGAGGCTGCGCGATGGCACGGAACATCCAGTCGCTCGAACGAGCCGCTGCGATGCTGCGGCTCCTGGCCGGCGGGGAGCGCCGGCTGGGTCTCTCGGACGTGGCGTCCTCCCTGGGCCTGGCCAAGGGCACGGCGCACGGGATCCTGCGCACGCTGCAGGCCGAGGGCTTCGTGGAGCAGGACCCGGCCTCCGGGCGCTACCAGCTGGGCGCGGAGCTGCTGCGGCTGGGCAACAGCTACCTGGACGTGCACGAGCTGCGCGCCCGGGCGCTGGTGTGGACGGACGACCTGGCGCGGGCCAGCGGCGAGAGCGTGTACGTGGGCGTGCTGCACCAGAGCGGGGTGCTGATCATGCACCACGTGTTCCGGCCGGACGACAGCCGTCAAGTGCTGGAGGTGGGGGCGATGCAGCCGCTGCACTCCACGGCCCTGGGCAAGGTGCTGTCGGCCTACGACCCGGTGGCGCACACGGAGGCCCTGGACGCCGAGCGGGAGGCCTTCACGCCCCGCACGGTGACCGACGCGGCGGGCTTCGAGGGGCTGCTGGACCTGACCCGGGCGCGCGGCTGGGCCTCGGACGTCGAGGAGACCTGGGAGGGCATCGCCTCGGTGGCCGCGCCCATCCACGACCGGCGGCGGATGCCGGTCGGCGCGGTGGCCGTCGCGGGTGCCGTGGAGCGGGTCTGCGGGGAGTCCGGGGAGCCCCGGCCGGCCCTGGTGGCGTCCGTGCGGGACTGCGCACGGTCGGTTTCGCGCGATCTCGGCGCGGGCCGGTTCTGAGCTTGACCTGATCCATTCGGTCCACCCGATGACCCCCCTCACGGGTCATTCGGGTGGACTTTGGCGTTTTCGGATCGGCCATTGGCCTGATTTGGGCGATCGTACCGAGTGGTAACGATCCGGTTCTTTGACCTGGTCAGCCCTTGACGCGTTCTTCACCCAGGCGGAAAACTGCCGTTCATCGGTCGGCATTGTCGAACACCTACCGGCAATACGCGTTAGGCTGTGGCGAGGCCATGGACCGGTGAAGCACTCACCGAGTGTGTGGACCACCGGAGGGACCCGGTGTCCGCCCACCCCTGGACGTAAGACAAAGGAGTCGCGGGTGTCCAGCTCCGACATCTTCATCGGCGAGACCATCGGTACCGCCCTGCTCACACTGCTCGGCGGCGGCGTGTGCGCCGCCCTCACGCTCAAGAGCTCCAAGGCCCGCGGCGCGGGCTGGCTCGCGATCACCTTCGGCTGGGGCTTCGCGGTCCTGATCGCCGCCTACGTCTCCGCGCCGCTCTCCGGCGCGCACCTCAACCCGGCGGTCACCGTCGGCATCGCCGTGAAGACCGGCGAGTGGGGTGACGTCCCCGTCTACTTCGCGGGCCAGCTGCTCGGCGCCATGCTCGGCGCGGTCCTGATGTGGATCACCTACTACGGCCAGTTCCGCGTGCACCTGGCGGACCCCGAGAACATCAAGGACGCCAAGCTCGGTCCGGAGGACCCGCACCCGCACGACCAGGCCGGCCCGGTGCTCGGCATCTTCTCCACCGGCCCCGAGATCCGCAACGTGGTCCAGAACCTCGCCACGGAGATCATCGGCACCTTCGTCCTGGTCATCGCGATCCTGACGCAGGGCCTCCAGGACGGCGGCAAGGGCCTCGGCGTCATCGGCGTCCTGATCACCTCCTTCGTCGTCGTCGGCATCGGCCTCTCCCTCGGCGGCCCGACCGGCTACGCCATCAACCCGGTCCGCGACCTCGGTCCCCGCATCGTCCACGCCCTGCTCCCGCTGCCCAACAAGGGCGGCTCGGACTGGGGGTACTCCTGGATCCCGGTCGTCGGCCCGCTCGTCGGTGCCGCGCTCGCCGGCGGTCTGTACAACATCGCGTTCGCCTGATCAGCTTCGGCCGCGCTCGCAAGAACCGCACCGCCCTCCTGATTCCGCCTACTCAACAGACCTGCCAGGAGCAGCCATCATGACCAGCAGCACCGGCCCCTTCATCGCCGCGATCGACCAGGGCACCACCTCCTCCCGCTGCATCGTCTTCGACCGCGACGGCCGCATCGTGGCCGTCGACCAGAAGGAACACGAGCAGATCTTCCCGAAGCCGGGCTGGGTCGAGCACGACGCCGTCGAGATCTGGACCAACGTCCAGGAGGTCGTCGCCGGCGCCATCGCCAAGGCCGAGATCACCGCCGCCGACGTCAAGGCGGTCGGCATCACCAACCAGCGCGAGACCACCGTCCTGTGGGACAAGAACACCGGCGAGCCGGTGCACAACGCGCTGGTCTGGCAGGACACCCGCACCGACGCCCTGTGCAAGGAGCTCGGCCGCAACGTCGGCCAGGACCGCTTCCGCCGCGAGACCGGCCTGCCGCTGGCGAGCTACTTCGCCGGCCCGAAGGTCCGCTGGCTGCTCGACAACGTCGAGGGCCTGCGCGAGCGCGCCGAGGCCGGGGACATCCTCTTCGGCACCATGGACTCCTGGGTCATCTGGAACCTCACCGGCGGCGCCCAGGGCGGTCACCACGTCACCGACGTGACCAACGCCTCGCGCACCATGCTGATGAACCTGCACACCCTGGCCTGGGACGAGAAGATCGCGGAGTCGATGGGCGTCCCGCTCAACGTGCTCCCCGAGATCAGGTCCTCCGCCGAGGTCTACGGCCACGTCAAGGACGGCGTCCTCGCCGGCGTCCCGGTCGCCTCGGCGCTCGGCGACCAGCAGGCCGCCCTCTTCGGACAGACCTGTTTCGCCGAGGGCGAGGCCAAGTCCACCTACGGCACCGGCACGTTCATGCTGATGAACACCGGCGACAAGATCATCAACTCCTACAGCGGCCTGCTGACCACGGTCGGCTACCAGATCGGCGACCAGAAGCCGGTCTACGCCCTGGAGGGCTCCATCGCCGTCACCGGCTCGCTCGTCCAGTGGATGCGCGACCAGATGGGCATGATCAAGACCGCGGCCGAGATCGAGACCCTCGCGCTCTCGGTCGAGGACAACGGCGGCGCCTACTTCGTGCCGGCCTTCTCCGGCCTGTTCGCCCCGTACTGGCGCTCCGACGCCCGCGGTGTGATCGCCGGCCTCACCCGGTACGTCACCAAGGCGCACATCGCCCGTGCCGTCCTGGAGGCCACCGCCTGGCAGACCCGCGAGATCACCGACGCCATGACCAAGGACTCCGGCGTCGAGCTGGCGGCCCTCAAGGTCGACGGTGGTATGACCTCCAACAACCTGCTGATGCAGACGCTCTCGGACTTCCTGGACGCCCCCGTGGTGCGCCCGATGGTCGCCGAGACCACCTGCCTCGGCGCCGCCTACGCCGCCGGCCTGGCCGTCGGCTTCTGGCCCGACACCGACGCCCTGCGCGCCAACTGGCGCCGCGCGGCGGAGTGGACCCCGCGGATGCCCGCCGACCAGCGGGACCGCGAGTACAAGAACTGGCTCAAGGCCGTCGAGCGGTCCATGGGCTGGATCGACGACGAAGACGCCAGCTGACGCACCGGCTGAGCCGATCGACGAGGAGCTGAAAGAGATATGAGCACCCTGCAGAGCGTTCCCGCCCTGGGTACGCACCCGACTTCCGGTGCCAACGCGAGCCGCGCGGAAACCCGCGAACAGCTCTCGAAGGCCACGTACGACCTGCTGGTCATCGGCGGTGGGATCCTGGGCACCTCGGTGGCCTGGCACGCCGCGCAGTCGGGTCTGCGGGTTGCCATGGTGGACGCCGGCGACTTCGCCGGCGCCACCTCCTCGGCCTCCTCCAAGCTCGTCCACGGCGGTCTGCGCTACCTGCAGACCGGCGCGGTCAAGCTGGTGGCGGAGAACCACCACGAGCGGCGGGTGCTGGCCAAGGACGTGGCCCCGCACCTGGTCAACCCGCTCACGTTCTACCTGCCGGTCTACAAGGGCGGTCCGGTGGGTGCGGCCAAGCTGGGCGCGGGCGTCTTCGCCTACTCCGCCCTCTCGGCCTTCGGCGACGGCATGGGCAAGGTCATATCGCCGGCCCGTGCCGTCGCCGACAACCCCGGCCTCAAGACGGACAACCTCAAGGCCGTCGCGGTCTACTACGACCACCAGATGAACGACTCCCGCGTCGCCGTGATGACGGTCCGCGCGGCCGTCGAGTCCGGCGCGGTCGTCCTCAACCACGCCGAGGTCACCGGCCTGCGCATGACGCGCGGCCGGGTCTCCGGCGCCGAGCTCAAGGACCGCCTGGACGGCACCGAGTTCGGGGTCGACGCGCGCGTCGTGCTCAACGCCACCGGCCCGTGGGTGGACCACCTGCGGCGCATGGAAGACAAGCACTCGATGCCGTCGATCCGCCTCTCCAAGGGCGCGCACATCGTCATGAAGCGCAAGTCGCCGTGGAAGGCCGCCATGGCCACCCCGATCGACAAGTACCGCATCACCTTCGCCCTCCCGTGGGAGGACCAGCTGCTGCTCGGCACCACCGACGAGGTGTACGAGGGCGACCCGGCGGACGTGCGCGCCACCGAGTCCGACATCCAGCAGATCCTGGACGAGGCCGCGTTCTCCATCAAGGACGCCGACCTCGACCGCTCCCTGATGACGTACGCCTTCGCCGGCCTGCGCGTGCTCCCCGGCGGCCCCGGCGGCGTCGAGAAGGCCAAGCGCGAGACGGTGGTCTCCGAGGGCGCGGGCGGCATGCTGTCCGTGGCCGGCGGCAAGTGGACCACGTACCGGCACATCGGCCGCGTCGTCATGGACAAGCTCGCCAAGCTCCCCGGCAGCCCGCTGACCGAGGACATGGAGCCGGTGAAGTCCCTCGTGCGCCGCGTCCCGCTGCCCGGTGTCGCCAACCCGAACGCGGTCGCGCACCGCCTCCTGGTGGACCGCGAGCCCGGCGCCCGCATGGACCCGCTGACCGCGCGCCACCTGGCCTCGCACTACGGCTCGCTGGCCTTCGACATCGCCCGCCTGGCGAACGAGGACGCGGCGCTGGCCGAGCGCATCCACCCGGACGGTCCGGAGATCTGGGCGCAGGTCGCCTACGCCCGTGACCACGAGTGGGCCGAGACGGTCGACGACGTGCTGCGCCGCCGTACGACGGTGACGGTCCGCGGCCTGGACGACGAGGCCGTACGGGCCCGCGTCGAGGAGATGCTGGGCCACAAGGCATAGCTCGTACGCAGGTGGGGAAGAGGGGCGGTTCCGAGGGGAACCGCCCCTCTGTCGTGGGCTGTGGCCGACGTACCGCGAAGGCTTAGGCTGGCCCACGTACGCAAGGAACTTCGGAAGGAGACCTGGGTGATCGAGCTTGAGGGCGTGCCCGAGCTGATCGACCCGGTCATGGTGGCCGCGTTCGAGGGCTGGAACGACGCGGGTGACGCCGCCTCCGGTGCGGTGGCGCACCTGGACCGGGAGTGGAAGGGCGAGGTCTTCGCGGCGCTGGACGCCGAGGACTACTACGACTTCCAGGTCAACCGTCCGACGGTGTGGCTGGACAACGGGGTCAGGAAGATCACCTGGCCCACGACGCGGCTGTCGGTGGTCCGGATCGGCGGCGCGAAGCCGCGCGACCTGGTGCTCGTACGGGGCATCGAGCCGTCCATGCGGTGGCGGTCGTTCTGCAACGAGCTGCTCGGGTTCGCGCACGAGCTGGGCGTCGAGATGGTCGTCATCCTGGGCGCGCTGCTGGGCGACACCCCGCACACGCGGCCGGTGCCGGTGAGCGGGGTGACCTCGGACGCGGACCTGGCGCGGACGATGGACCTGGAGGAGACCAAGTACGAGGGTCCGACGGGGATCGTGGGAGTGCTCCAGGAGGCCTGCACGCACGCCGGGGTCCCGGCGGTGTCGCTGTGGGCGGCGGTACCGCACTACGTGTCGCAGCCGCCGAACCCGAAGGCGACGCTGGCGCTGCTGAACCGGCTGGAGGACCTGATCGACATCCGGATCCCGCTCGGCGAACTGCCGGAGGACGCGCGGGCGTGGCAGCTGGGCGTGGACCAACTGGCCGCGGAGGACAGCGAGGTGGCGGAGTACGTCCAGACGCTGGAGGAGGCGCGGGACACCGCCGATCTGCCGGAGGCGTCCGGGGACGCGATCGCCCGGGAGTTCGAGCGGTACCTGCGGCGGCGGGATCCGTCCGCCGCCGCGGAGCAGCCGGGTGACGGCTCGTACCTGCGGGACACCTCCAGCGGCCTGACGCGGCCCCCGCGCCGCAAACCGGATCCCTCCGGGGAGGACCCCCAGCCCCCTGCGGCCGCTCCGGAGCCGGACGAGCCGGGGGACACCCCGGAGCCGTAGCCCGGCCGGGCGGTCCGGGGGGGGGCGCCGCTGCGCGGGCGGCTCGCGCCGTGCGCCCGGGCCGGTGAGGGCGCCGCTGCGCGGGGCGGTCCCCTACCCGCCCTTCCACCGTTCCCAGGGGCTCCGCCCCAGACCCCGCGCCTCGAACGCCGGCGGGGCTGGATCTTCCAGCCCCGCCGGCGTTCGGTTTTCCAGCCCCGCCGGCGGTTGAGGCGAGAACGGGTGAAGGGCGGGTAGGGGACCAGCGCCGCAGGCATCCCCGCGCACGGCGGCCCGCACGTACCCCGGCCACGGGCACGGGCACGGGCACGGCAATGCCCCCGGGCTCGGGCGGAGCCAGGGGGCATCGGGGCCGGTCCTACAGGGCCACGCCCAGGAGGGCGTCGACCGTGCGGGAGACCAGGCCGGGGGCCGACTCGTCGTCACCGTCGGAGGCGTTCTGCGCGTCCACCCAGGCGTCCACGGCCGCCAGCGCCGCCGGTGCGTTCAGGTCGTCGGCCAGCGCCGCCCGGACCTCCTCCACCAGCGCCTCGGCCGGCAGGCCGTCCGGCCGGGAGACGGCCGCGCGCCAGCGCGCCAGGCGGGCCTGCGCCTGCGCGAGGACGTCGTCCGTCCACTCCCAGTCCGCCCGGTAGTGGTGCGCGAGCAGCGCGAGGCGGATGGCCGCCGGGTCGACCCCGGCCCGCCGCAGCGCCGAGACGAAGACCAGGTTGCCCTTGGACTTCGACATCTTCTCGCCGTGCAGCGCGACCATGCCCGCGTGGACGTAGGCCTTGGCCATCGGGAACTCGCCCGTCAGGGCCTGTGCGTGCGAGGCGCCCATCTCGTGGTGCGGGAACACCAGGTCGGAGCCGCCGCCCTGGATGTCGAAGCCCATGCCCAGGTGCTCCAGGGCGATGGCCACGCACTCGATGTGCCAGCCCGGCCGGCCGCGGCCCAGGGAGCCGCCGTCCCAGCTCGGCTCGCCCTCGCGGGCGGCCATCCACAGCATCGGGTCGAGCGGGTTCTTCTTGCCCGGGCGCTCCGGGTCGCCGCCGCGCTCGGCGGACAGGGCCCGCATCGCCGCCGCGTCGAGGTGGGAGACCCCGCCGAAGTTCGGGTCGGACTCCACCGAGAAGTAGACGTCGCCCTCCAGCTCGTACGCGGCGCCCGCGTCCCGCAGCCGCTCCACCAGCGGCACGATGCCCGGTATGGCCTCGACGGCGCCGATGTAGTGCTGCGGGGGCAGCATGCGCAGGGCGGTCATGTCCTCGCGGAAGAGGGCCGTCTCGCGTTCGGCGAGCTCGGTCCAGTCGTGTCCGTCGCGCAGCGCCCGCTCCAGCAGCGGATCGTCCACGTCCGTGACGTTCTGGACGTAGTGGACCTGCCGCTTGTTGTCGAGCCACACGCGCTGCACGAGGTCGAACGCGTTGTAGGTCGCCGCGTGACCGATGTGGGTCGCGTCGTACGGGGTGATCCCGCAGACGTAGAGGCGGGCGACGGGACCGGGGTCGAGGGTGACCGTCCCCTGGGTCGCGGTGTCGTGGATCTGGAGGTCGCGGCCCTTGCCGGGCAGGGCGGGGACCTCAGAAGCGGGCCAGGCATGCATGGTTCGAGCCTAACCGGACGAGTGTTCCGCAAACGAATGGGACCAGCACTGTTGGCTTGATCGGCACTCTTGCGGTCTGGCCGGTTCTATGCGTCCGCGATCATCCGGAGACGTGCCTGCTCAGACGGGCGGCCAGGGGATCGACGGCCACTGCCCGGACGGCTGCGGATGCTTCCCGTCCCGCAGCAACTGCGCCACGCGGGCCCGCACGGCGGCCAGCTCGACCGCGGTGATCAGTTCGCCCAGCCGGGTGGCGAGCGGCGCCCCGTCGGCCAGCTGCGCCTCCAGGGACCCCAGGACCTCGCGCGCCTCCCCGGTCAGCGGCTCCCCCGCCCAGCCCCAGAGCAGGGTGCGCAGCTTGTCCTCCGTGTGGAAGGTCACTCCGTGGTCGATCCCGTAGAGCCGGCCGTCCGGCGCGGGCAGCAGGTGGCCGCCCTTGCGGTCGCCGTTGTTGATCACCGCGTCGAGTACGGCGAGGCGGCGCAGCCGGGGGTCGTCGGCGTGTACGAGGAGGGCGGTGCGGCCCTCGCCGACCTCGGCGAAGGCGACCGGCTTCCAGCCCTCCCCCGCTTCCTCGCCCTCGACCAGCGCCAGCAGCCCGGACTCCGGCGACTCTCCGGCGTCGATCCAGTGCTGCACCATGCCCTCTCCGTACGGGCCGTCGCGCAGCACGGTGGTGGGGACCAGCCCCCACCCGGTGGCCTCGGAGACCAGGTAGGCGGCGCGCTCGCGCCGGGCGAGGTTCCCGTCGGGGAAGTCCCACAGGGGCCGCTCGCCCTTGACGGGCTTGTAGACGCACTCCGCGCTGCGCCCCTCGTGGGTGATGGTGCACAGCAGGACCGCGTTGGAGGCCTCGGCGATGCGGCCGCGGACGGTGAGCTCACCGCGGGTGAGCAGCTCCTCTATCGGGGTCACCTCGCTCACGCCTGGCGCCGGTACCCGTTCTGACGGGGGCAGACGTGCCCCTCGGGGTCGAGGGGCAGGCTGCACAGCGGGCACGGCGGCCGGCCCGCGTTGACCACGTCGAGGGCCCGCTTGGCGAAGGCCCGGGCCTGGGTGCCGGAGAGCCGGACCCGCAGCATGGGCGGGCCGTTCTCCTCGTCCTGGAGCAGGCGTTCCTCGGCCTCGGCGAGGTCCTCCTCGGAGTCCGCTTCGAGTTCGACGAGCGCCTGCGCCTCGACGATCATCCGCTGTTCCTCGCCGTCCCAGGCCAGGGCCATGGTGCCGACCCGGAACTCCTCCTCGACGGGGACGTCCAGCGGTGCGGTGTCGGCGGCCTCGGGGGAGGCGACGGCCGGGACGGGCGCGTTGCCGCCGGTGCGGCGTACGACCTCGTCGAGGAGCTCGTCCATCCGCTCGGCCAGTGCGGCGACCTGGGTCTTCTCCAGGGACACGCTGGTGACGCGGGCGCCCGAGGAGGCCTGGAGGAAGAAGGTGCGGCGTCCAGGCAGACCGACCGTGCCGGCCACGAAGCGGTCCGGCGGGTCGTAAAGGAACACCTGACGGGGCACGACCGGTCTCCAAGTCTGGGGCAGGGGCAGGGCTGCTCACGCGTTGTTGGGCCCTGCCACCCTACTGCGCCGTTCGATCAGGCCGCGCCCGCGCCGCCCCCCACGACGGCGTTGCCGCCGCCCTCGGTCTCGGAGTCGGCGGAGGCGGCCGGGTGCGGGATCAGCGGGGCGAGGTCGCCGGTGTCGCCGAGGCGCAGCAGGAAGGGCCGGGTGGGGGTGTAGCGGATCACGGTCACCGAGCAGGGGTCGACGTGGATCCGCTGGAAGAGGTCGAGGTGCATGCCGAGGGCGTCGGCGACGAGGGACTTGATGATGTCGCCGTGGGAGCACATCAGGAAGACGGCGCCGGTGCCGTGCTCCTCCTCGACGCGGGTGTTCCATTCGCGTACGGCGTCCACGGCGCGGGCCTGCATGGCGCGCATGGACTCGCCGCCGGGGAAGGCGGCGGCCGAGGGGTGCTGCTGGACGATCTTCATGAGGGGTTCGTCGACGAGTTCCGAGAGCTTGCGGCCCGACCAGTCGCCGTAGTGGCACTCGCCGATCCGCTCGTCGGTGTGCAGGGGCAGCTCGGGGCGGGCTTCGAGCAGCGGGGCCAGGGTCTCCCGGCAGCGTTGGAGCGGGCTGGAGACGGCTGCGGCGAGGGGGATCCCGTCGAGCCTCCCGGGCAGCGCGGCGGCCTGCCCGGTGCCGTGTTCGTCGAGGGCCACTCCCGGGGTCCATCCGGCGAGCAGACCTGCGGTGTTGGCGGTGGACCGCCCGTGTCGTACGAGGATCAGCGTGGCCATGCATGCAGGGTATGCGGTGACCCCGGCGTGCGGGCGGGCGCGGGTCGGGGAAGAATGCCCGGCGTGATTGTCGACTGCGCGATGTACCGGGACGGCCGCCGCTCGCAGGCTCCGGAGGAATTCTCCGACGCGCTGGGGGAGGCGCGGGCCGCCGGTGACGCCTTCCTGTGGGTCGGGATGCACGAGCCGACGCCCGCGGAGTTCGAGCGGGTGAGCCGGGAGTTCGGGCTGCACAAGCTGGCGGTGGAGGACGCGCTGACGGCGCACCAGCGGCCGAAGCTGGAGGTGTACGACGACTCGCTGTTCGTGGTCCTCAAGCCGGTGCTGTACGACGACGACACGGACACGGTGACCACGGGCGAGCTGATGGTGTTCATCGGCGACTCCTTCGTGGTCACGGTGCGGCACGGCGAGGGGGCCGCGCTGGCGGCCGTGCGGCACCGGCTGGAGCAGGAGCCGGACGTGCTGCGGCACGGCCCGACGGCGGTGCTGTACGCGGTGTCCGACGCGGTGGTGGACCACTACATCGAGGTGGCGGCCGAGCTCCAGGCGGACCTGGAGGAGCTGGAGGCGGAGGTGTTCGCGCCGAACGCCCCGGACTCGTCGAAGAGCACCGCGGCCCGGATCTACGGCTTCAAGCGGCAGGTCCTGGAGTTCCGCCGGGCGACGAGCCCGCTGCTGCAGCCGATGGACCGGCTGGCCTTCGGGAACGTGCCCTTCGTGCACGACCACGCGCGGCCGTTCTTCCGGGACGTGGCCGACCACCTGACGAAGGCGAACGAGTACATCGAGGGCCTGGACCGGCTGCTGTCGGACGCCCTGGCCGCGCACCTGGCGCAGATGGGCGTCCGGCAGAACGACGACATGCGCAAGATCTCCGCCTGGGCGGCCATGGCGGCCGTCCCTACGATGGTCGCGGGGATCTACGGGATGAACTTCGACGACATGCCGGAGCTCAGGCAGCCGTGGGGCTATCCGGCGGTGGTGGTGCTCATGGTGGGCCTGTGCCTGGCCCTGCACAGGATGTTCAAGCGGCGCGGCTGGCTCTGATCCGCGGTCGGGGCGGGGCTAGGCGAACTCGTGGGTGGTCCTGGGTACGCCGCCCAGCGGGTTCCGCCGCTCCGGCTGGCGCAGGCCGACCATGCGGTGCCAGCCGCTGAAGCGCTCGTACGCGTACACCGCGCGGATGCCGGCGGCGAGGGCGGCGGCCTTGGGCGCGGGCCAGCGCAGCAGCCGGCCCATGTGGTCCATGACGGCGAGGCTGACGTCGCGGTAGACGCCGATCTCGGCGAGGGCGCTCTGGCGCAGGACGCGCTGGATGGTGCGGCCGTGCCCGGCGCGGGCGAGGCGGAGCAGTTCCTCGTGGCAGTAGGCGAGGTGGTTGTCCTCGTCGTTGCTGATGACGCGGACGGCCTTGCCGACCTCGGGGTGGTCGCCGAAGTGGCGCAGCAGCATGACCATCTGGTCGGCGGCGCGCTGTTCGGTGACGCGGCTGTGGGCGAGGTAGACGACGATGTCTTCCTCGCTGAGGGTCTCGTCGCGGCGCAGCTTGTCGTGGGCGAGGCCGATGCCGCGGCGTTCCAGCAGCATCGTGTAGTCGGTCTCGGGCGGGACGGGCACGGCGGGCAGGCCGCGTTTGCGCAGCAGGGCCCGGAAGATCCGGCCGTGCTTGTCCTCGTCGGCGCCGTGCCGGGTGATCTTGGGGGCCAGGTCGCGCATGCCCTCGGGGACGAGGGCGGCGATCCGGGCGTTCTCCCAGCCGCCCTGGGACTCCCCGCTGGCGGCGATGGAGCAGAACAGCTGGAAGGAGTCGTCGTGGTCGACGATCTCCTGGAACAGGCTGCGGGCAGAGAGCATGCAACGAGTCAAGGGCGGATCGACCGGGCGGGCAACCGATGCGTGGCCGCACTCGGCCGAATGAACGAAACCGGCGGGCGCCCGGCGGGGCGTAACCCCGGGGGCGGGCCGGGCGTTGTTCGCTGTGTCGGCCGTGGCGGGGAAGACCCCCCGAGCCCCCACCACGGCCGCTGACCTCTTCTCGACGCCGCCCTCGCACTGCTGCGCAGGCCTCGGGCGGCCGCGTCGGACTCCGTCCGAGGGTCCTCCTCAGGCGAGGCCGGCGAGCTCCATGGCCTCGGTGCCCGCGCGCAGGGCGGCGAGGCGCTCGTCGAGGGTGAAGCCGGCCGGGGCCAGCGTGAGGGTGGTGACCCCGGCCTCGGCGTAGGCCCGCATCCCGTCGGCGATCCGCTCCACGGAGCCGAGCAGGGTGGTCGAGTCGATCAGCGAGTGCGGGACCGCGGCGCCCGCGCCGTCCTTGTCGCCGGCCAGGTACTTGGCCTGGATCTCGGCGGCTTCCTTCTCGTAGCCCATGCGCTGGGCGAGCTGGTTGTAGAAGTTCTGCTTCGGACTGCCCATGCCGCCGACGTACAGGGCGGTGTAGGGGCGGAACATGTCCGCGAGGGCGTTCACGTCCTCGCCGATGGCCAGCGGGACGGTCGGGCAGACGTCGAAGCCGTCCATCGTCAGCCCGGCCTTCTCGCGGCCCGCGCGGACGTGCCGCAGGGCCGTCTCCTCCAGGTGCTCGGCGGCCGGGAAGATCAGCAGGGCGCCGTCGGCGATCTCGCCGGTCTGCTCCAGGTTCTTGGGGCCGATGGCGGCGATGTAGAGCGGGATGTGCGGGCGCTCGGGGTGCACGGTCAGCTTGAGCGGCTTGCCGGGGCCGCCGGGCAGCGGGAGGGTCCAGTGCTCGCCCTCGAAGCTCAGCCGTTCGCGGGACATGGCCTTGCGGACGATCTCCACGTACTCCCGGGTCCGGGCGAGCGGCTTGTCGAACTTCACGCCGTACCAGCCCTCGGAGACCTGCGGTCCGGAGACGCCGAGGCCGAGCCGGAAGCGGCCCTTGGTGAGGGAGTCCAGGGTGGCGGCGGTCATCGCCGTCATCGCCGGCTGGCGGGCCGGGATCTGGAAGATGGCGGAGCCGACGTCGATCCGCTCCGTCTGGGCGGCCACCCAGGCCAGGACGGTGGCCGCGTCGGAGCCGTATGCCTCGGCCGCCCAGCAGACGTCGTAGCCGAGCCGGTCGGCCTCCTGGGCGACGGCCAGGTTGTCGGCGTCCATGCCCGCACCCCAGTAGCCGAGATTGATGCCGAGCCGCATGTGTCGTCCCCTAACGGATGTGCCGGTTTACCGATCAGTAACGTGGGTCTGCGGGGGACTGTAGCGCGCCAAACGGCCCTGCGTCAGTGCCCCAGTAGTCTCAGCGGTCATGGAGCAGAGGCATCTCGGCCGCACCGGACTGCGCGTCTCCCGGATCGGCCTCGGCACCCTGACCTGGGGCCGTGACACCGGCGAGGAAGCCGCCGCCGAGCAGTTGAAGACGTTCTGGGAGGCGGGCGGCACGCTCGTCGACACCGCCGACGTGTACGGGGGCGGGGAGGCCGAGTACCTCCTCGGGCAGCTGGTGGGCTCCCTGGTGCCGCGGCGGGACATGGTGATCGCGACCAAGTCGGGCAGCGTCCCGGACCCGGACCGCCGCTTCAACGGCTCCCGCGGGCACCTGCTCGCCGCCCTGGACGACTCCCTGGACCGCCTCGGCACCGACTACGTGGACCTGTGGCAGGTCCACGCCTTCGACCCGCACACCCCGCTGGAGGAGACCCTCCAGGTGCTGGACCTGGCCGTCTCCAGCGGGCGGGCCCGGTACGCGGGCGTGTCCAACTTCAGCGGCTGGCAGCTGGCGAAGGCCGCGACGTGGCAGCTCGGCGCGCCCGGGACGCGGACCCGGCTGGCCTCCACCCAGATGGAGTACTCGCTGCTCCAGCGGGGCGTGGAACGCGAGGTGCTCCCGGCGGCGCTGGACCTGGGGGTGGGGCTGCTGCCCTCCTCCCCGCTGGGCCGCGGGGTGCTGACCGGCAAGTACCGCGACGGGACGCCGGCCGACTCCAGGGGCGCTTCGCCGGCGCTGGCCGCGCTGGTGGAGCCGTACCTGGACGAGGCGGCGGGCCTGATCGTGGACGCCGTGGTCACGGCCGCTCAGGGGCTGGCGGTCACCCCGCTCCAGGTGGCGCTGGCCTGGATCCGCGACCGGCCGGGGGTGGCGGCCCCGATCGTCGGCGCCCGTACGTCCGCGCAGCTCGGGGCTGCACTGTCGGTGGAGGCCCTTACCCTTCCGGAGGAGATCCGCCGGGCGCTGGACGACGTGTCGGCGCCCGTGCACCACTACCCGGATCAGGACTGGAGCACGCTGTGAGTACGGCCCCCGACCCCGCCAACCCCGCTGCCGCGGAGGACCCGTACGAAGCCACCGAGGGCCCGGAGGGCCGGGACACCGGGACCTCACCGCACATCACCGGGACCGGGAGCGGGGACACCGCCGGGCCGGAGACCCCGGAGGCCGCGCACGGCGCCGCCCCGGCGGGCGCCGAAGGCCACGACGCGGCCGGGGGGCCGGACGGGTCCGGGGCGGCCGACGCCGAGAGCCTCGACGCGGCAGAGGCGCCGGACGAGGCCGAGGTACCCGGCAGCGCCGACGCGGCGCACGGCCCGGATCCGGCCGCCGGGCCGGAGGACGCGGCTGACGAGCCGGCGTCCGGTGCGGCGGAGACCGGCGCGGCCGGCAGTGACGGCCGCGGCGCCGGTGTGACCGGCCCCGCGGGTCCGGACGACGGCCCGGAGACCGATGCGGCAGCCGCCGATGAGCCGCAGGACGCGGCCGACCGGCCGGAGGCCGCTCCGGCAGGCTCCGACGGCCCGGAGGGCCCGGGGACGGGCGCCGGCCCGAAGGGGTCGGAGGCGGGCGGCAGGCCGGAGGCCGGCGGCGAAGCCGGTGGGCCGGGGGCGCGCGGGCCGGAGGCCGACGGGGGTCCGGGGGCGGAGCCCCCGGTTTCGGGAAGGGGCGGGGCGGGGGAAAGCCCCGCAGGGACCGGCACCGACCCCGAGACCGGGCAGGACGCCACCGGGACGGAGCCGGCAGGGGCCGAGGCAGAGCAGGACGCCACCGGAACGGAGCCGGCAGGGGCCAGGGCCGGGCAAGACGCCGCCGGGACGGAAGCGGCGGAGGCCGGGACGGAGCCGGCGGAGGCCGGGGACGGGACGGAAGCGGCCGAGGCCGGGGCGCAGCTGACGGAGGCGCAGGCCGAGTTGGCTGCGCAGAAGGTCGAGCGGGAGCGGATCGCCCGGCGGAAGGCGGAGCGCGAGGGTCCCGTCGACGCCGGCGCCAAGCTCAGCGGGAAGGCCGCCGACCTGCTGGCCGCCGTACGGGCCGTGGAGGGCGGCGCCAAGCCGGCCGTCCCGCTGTACTTCGACGAGGCTCCCGCCGCCCCCCGCCCGGCGGCCCCCGCTCCCCCGCGGCCCCGCCCGGCGGCGGCCGCCCCGGCCCCCGCCCCCGCCGTCGGAGACATCGGTGCCGTCCGCGCCGTGCTCGCCCGGGGCGGCGCCCCCGAGGCCCTGGCCGGGCAGGCCGCCGCGGCCCTCGGCGAGGGCGCGGCCGAGCAGCTGGCCGAGGACCCCTGGCGGCTGCTCGCCGTCCCCGGGGTGCGCCCGACACAGGCGGACGGCTTCGCGCAGGCCCTGCTCGGCCCCGGCGCCGGTCCCGCCGACGAACGCCGCGGCGCCGCCCTGCTGGGCTGGCTGCTCGACCAGGCCGCCGCCAAGGGGCACACCGCCCTGGAGGCCCCGGTCCTGGAGAAGGCACTGGCCCAGTACGGGGTGCCGGCCCCCGCCGAGACCCTGGAGGCGGCCATCGGCGACGGCGCGGTGCTGGTGTTCCACGAGCCGCTGGGCCCGCCCGCCGCCGAGGACGAGGAGCCGCCCGTACGGATCCTCGTGGGCCTGGAGGGGCACGCCCTGGCCGAGGAGGCCCTCGCGGACGGCCTGGCCCGGCTCGCGGGCACCTTCGCCGGCCCGGCGGACTGGTCGGCGGCGGCCGACGGCCCTGGCGCCGAGCTGGTCCGGGCCGTCGCGGGCCACGGCCTGGTCACCCACACCGGCGGCGAGGCCGCCCGCACCGAGCCGGCGGCCCTGCTGGCGGCCGCCCGTCGGCTCGGGCTGCGTGCCGTCCTCGCCGCGCACGCCCCCGCGCCGGACGCCGTCACCGTGGCCGGGCTGCTCGCGGGCACGGAGGGCCCCGGGCGGGACGCCGACGGCCGCTTCGACCTGGACCTGCTGATCGTCCTGGACGCGCCCCAGCTGGACGTGGAGCGGGCGGCGGCGCTGGTGGAGTCCGTGCCCGACGGGGCCCGCCTGGTGCTCTCCGGGGACCCCGGCGTGCTCGGATCGGCCGGGCCCGGGCGGGTGTTCGCCGACGTGCTGGCCGCCCGCGCCTTCCCGCAGGTGGTCTCCCGCACCCCGGACCCCGGCCCGATCGGCGAGCTGGTCTCGGGGATCGGCATCGGGGAGCTGAACCGGGTCGACGCCCCCGGCAAGGAGGTCGTCATCGTGCCCGTGCGGGACGCCGGCGAGGCCGTGCACCGCACCGTGCAACTGGTGGCCGAGTCGGTGCCGCGCGCCTTCGGGATCCCGGCCGGGGACGTGCAGGTCGTCACCCCGGGCCACGGCGGCCCGGCGGGGACCCGGGCGCTGAACGCGGCCCTCAAGGAGCGGCTGAACCCCGGCCCGGGCCGGTTCGCCGGCTTCGACCCGGGCGACCGGGTGGTCCACGTGCCCTCGCCCGGGCGGGCGCTGCCGGCCCGGGTGGTGTCGGCCGACGCGCAGGGGCTGCACCTGGAGGTGCCGGGCGCGCGGGTCGTCGTACCGCAGGACCGGGTGGAGGCGCAGGTCCGGCACGGCTGGGCGGTGACGGCGCACCAGGCGGTCGGCTCGCGCTGGCCGGCGGTGGTCGTGGTACTGCCCGGGGACGCGGCGCAGGCCCTGTCCCGGGACTGGGTGTACACGGCGTTCGGGCGGGCTCAGCGGCACCTGTCCGTGGTCCACGGGGTGGAGGACGCGCTGCCGCGCGCGGTGGCGCAGGGGCTCCCGAAGCCGCGCACGACCCGGCTCACGGGCCTGCTGAGGGCCCTCACGGCCGCGCAGGAGGAGCAGCCGTAGCGGCCGTGCCCCGCCCGGCCGGTGTCGGCGGGCGGGGCACGGTGGGCGGCGGCTCCGGGCCGGGTCAGGCCGGGGCGAGGCCGGACTCGGCGGCGCTCTCCTCGTCGTCGGCGTCCTCGTCGTCGAAGACGGAGCTCACGTCGAAGCGGTGCAGCACGTCCTGCGGATCGGTCTGCCCGAAGGGCGAGTTGAGCCAGTCCCCCGGTTCCGCGGCCTCCTCCAGGGCGGCGATCCAGAGGGTGGAGTCGCCCTCCTCCAGGCCGAACTCCTTGTAACGGGAGGCGATCTCGTCGGGCTCGTACTCCCCGAAGAGCACCCCGAGCGCTCCGGCGGTGCCGCCGTCGTCGAGGAGTTCGGCGTCCCGGTCGTGCGCGGCGACCCGTTCGGCCTGGGCGATCAGCCGCGCCGGTTCGACGACGGCGTAGTCGCGGCGGATGAGCACGCTGAACGCGGAGGGTTCGGCGGGGCCGGTGTACGGGGCGCCGGTCTCGGGCGTGGGGATCTCGAAGGGGGTGACCTCGTCGTAGCGGTCGTAGAGGAGTTCGTCGTACTCCTCGGCCGCGGCGGCGAGTTCGTTGAAGGCGGCGTAGACGGCCGGGTCCTCGTCCCCGATCCTGCTCTCGACCGCGGCGAGGTGACGGTCGAGTGCGGCCTTGACCGCCTCGGCGGCGGCGCGTACCTCGGCAACAGTGGGCAGAGCGGCATCAGACATAGTGCAGACGCTATCCGTAGCGGGCCGGTGCCCGCACAATAGATGCGATGCCGGAATACGAATTCGTCGACGTGTACGTGCCCCGCGGGACGCCCCGCAAGGAGGCCACCCGCCTGCTGACCGATCATGCGGAATACGGAAATTGGGAGCTGGACCGGCTGACCCTGTACCGGGACGGCAGCCGCCGGGCGCGGCTGCGCCGCCGGATCATCCGCCAGATCCGCGCGACCTGGTGACGCGGGCCCCGGCAGCGGGGCCCGCGTCGTGAGGGGCCGTCAGGCGGCGTTGCGGGCGCGCCGGTAGAGCACCGCGCCGGCCAGCAGCAGCCCGCCGGCGAGCGGCACGCCGGCCGTCAGGGCGTCACCGGCACCGGTGGCGGCGAGGCCGGACGGCTGGCCGCCGGACGGCTGGCCGCCGGGGTTGCCGGGGGTCTGGGCTCCCGGCGTGCCCGGGGTCTGGCCGCCCGGGTTGCCGGGGGTCTGACCGCCGGGGTTGCCCGGGGTGTGACCGCCCGGATTGCCGGGGGTCTGACCGCCCGGGTTGCCCGGGGTCTGACCGCCCGGGTTGCCCGGGGTCTGACCGCCGGGGTTACCGGGCGTCTGCCCACCCGGGTTGCCCGGGGTGTGACCGCCGGGGTTACCGGGCGTCTGGCCACCGGGGTTCCCCGGGGTGTGACCGCCCGGGGTACCCGGATTGCCCGGGTTGCCGGGGTGGCCGGGGGTACCCGGGTTCCCAGGATGGCCCGGGGTGCCGGGGTTCCCGGGGTGGCCCGGGGTGCCGGGGTTCCCAGGATGGCCCGGGGTGCCGGGGTTCCCGGGGTGGCCCGGGGTGCCGGGGTGGTCGTCGCACGGCTCGTCGTGCCCGCCGCCCGGGTGGCCGGGCTGCCCCGGGTGGCCGGGGTTCCCGGGGTGGCCGGGGTTCCCGGGGTGGCCCGGGTGCTGCGGCTTGCCGGGCCCGTTCGCGCAGCGGTTGCCGAAGGCCGGGTTCAGGCCCCCCACCACCGTCACCGTGTTGCCGCACACGTTCACCGGCGCGTCCACCGGCGCCTGCACGTTGTTCCCGGACAGCACGCCCGGAGAGTTCGAGGCGTGCCCCGACGCCCCCGAGGCCGCCTGGGCCTGACCGCCGGCGAACGCGAGGACACCCCCCGCGGCCGCCATCGTGATCAGCGTCTTCCTCGTGACCTGAACCGGTCGTCGCATCTGTACTCGTCCCCTGGTGTGTACGTTCCGTCCGGCGCGCGGACCGTACGGGCTCCCCCGCCCGCCGCGCCGGAGCATGAGCTTCCGGGCCGTAAAAGCCCGGCGGCCCCGGAGCGCTGGATTGCGCTCCGGGGCCAGAACTTCAGAAGCGTCAGGCGTTGACGCAGGTGTTGCCGAAGGCCGGGTTCAGCAGGCCGATCACGTTCACGGTGTTGCCGCAGACGTTGACCGGGATGTGGACCGGGACCTGGACGACGTTGCCGGACAGGACACCGGGCGAGCCGATGGCCGCACCCTGCGCACCCGCGTCGGCGGCGGCCATGCCCGCACCCGCGAGAACCAGACCACCGGTGGCAGCCGCAGCGGCGACAACCTTCTTGAGCATTGTTCCTCCTAGTAGGCAAGTGCGGTCCCAGCCGCGGACCGCACCACCTGTAACGAGGAGGGATCACCGGGGCTACGAGCGTATGAGCGCATTCACTCTTCTCAGTGGAATCCGCACACCTTCCCGATTCCCCGGCGTTATGGGGCGACGCGCACGCCTCAGGCGTTGTCGATGAACCGGTCCAGGACCCGGACGCCGAACTTCAGCCCGTCCACCGGCACCCGCTCGTCCACGCCGTGGAACATGCCGGCGAAGTCCAGGTCCGGCGGCAGCTGGAGCGGCGCGAAGCCGAAGCAGCGGATGCCGAGGTCGTCGAAGGACTTGGCGTCCGTGCCGCCGGAGAGCATGTACGGGACCGCCCGCGCGATCGGGTCCTCGGCCCGCAGGGCGCCCTGCATGGCGTCCACGAGCCGCCCGTCGAAGTCCGTCTCCAGGGCCTTGTCCGCGTGGACGTCCTCGCGCTTCACGCGGGGGCCGAGGATCCGGTCGAGGTCGGCGAAGAACTCGTCCTCGTAGCCGGGCAGGAAGCGCCCGTCCACGTGGGCCGTGGCCTGGCCGGGGATGACGTTGACCTTGTAGCCCGCGCCGAGCATCGTCGGGGCGGCCGAGTTGCGCAGCGTCGCGCCGACCATCTTGGCGATGCCGCCGAGCTTGGCGAGCGTGGCGTCCATGTCGTCGGGGTCGAGCGGGGTTCCGAGGGCGTCCGAGAGTTCGTCGAGGAAGTGTCGAACGGTCTTCGTGACGCGCACCGGCCACTGGTGGCGGCCGAGGCGTCCGACGGCCTCGCACAGCTCGGTGATGGCGTTGTCGTTGTTGGTCATGGAGCCGTGGCCGGCGGTGCCGTCGACCGTGAGGCGCATCCAGTGCATGCCCTTCTGGGCGGTCTCCACGAGGTACAGCCGCAGGTTCTCGTTCACCGTGAAGGAGAAGCCGCCGACCTCGCCGATGGCCTCGGTGACGCCCTCGAAGAGCCCGGGGTGCTTGTCCACGAGGTGCCGGGCGCCGTAGGTGCCGCCCGCCTCCTCGTCCGCGAGGAAGGCCAGCACGATGTCGCGCGGGGGCTTGCGGCCGCTGCGCATGCGGTCGCGCACGACGGCCAGCGTCATCGCGTCCATGTCCTTCATGTCGACCGCGCCGCGGCCCCAGACGCAGCCGTCGGCGATCTCGCCCGAGAAGGGGCCGTAGGTCCAGTCGGCGGCGTTGGCCGGGACGACGTCGGTGTGCCCGTGGATCAGCAGGGCCGGCCGCGAGGGGTCCTCGCCCTCGATGCGGGCCACGGTCGACGCGCGCCCCTTGTGCGACTCGAAGATCTGCGGCTCCAGCCCGACCTCGGCGAGCTTCTCGGCGACCCACTCGGCCGCCTTGCGCTCACCGGGGCCCGAGTGGTCGCCGTAGTTGCTGGTGTCGATCCGGATGAGGTCCCGGCAGAGGTCGACGACCTCGTCCTCGCCGGAGACGGCCTTCCCCGCGCCCGATGCGCTCACGCTGTTCCTCCCACTGATCAGTACCGGCTGCTCCCCCCATCCTCGCGCTCCGGGCCGCTGCGCCCAAGGGCGTTCCGAGCCCAGCCGGGGGGTGTGATCGGGGGGCTCCGGCGTTTGGTAATGTTTTCCACGTCGCAACGGCCCGCGAGGGACGTGAGGCGCACACCCTGTCCGGGTGGCGGAATGGCAGACGCGCTAGCTTGAGGTGCTAGTGCCCTTTATCGGGCGTGGGGGTTCAAGTCCCCCCTCGGACACAAACAGAAGGACCCCGCTCCGGCGGGGTCCTTCTTCGTTCCCCGGCAGCACGTCTGCGGGCCGGAGAGGGCGTGGACCAGCCACCCCGGAATGTTTGGTAATGTTTTCCACGTCGCAACGGGCCGCGAGGAACGTGAGGCGCACACCCTGTCCGGGTGGCGGAATGGCAGACGCGCTAGCTTGAGGTGCTAGTGCCCTTTATCGGGCGTGGGGGTTCAAGTCCCCCCTCGGACACAAACAGAAGGACCCCGCTCCGGCGGGGTCCTTCTTCGTTCCCCGGCAGCACTTCTCTCCGGGAAACGGAAGAGGCCCCCGGGCCGGGACGTCGGGTCCCGGCCCGGGGGCCTCTCGCGTACGGGTGGGCCGGTCAGTCCTCGGCGTTGGCGGACGCGATCTCGGCCACGCGGCGGCGGACCAGGAACCAGCCGCCGACGAGGGCGGCGGCGATCGCCGGGAGGAACATGACCGTGGTGCGGCCGACGCCGCCGTCGCTCCACATCAGGACCAGAACCGCGACCAGGAAGACCAGGGTCACGATCTGGGTGTAGGGGGCCCAGGGCAGGCGGTAGGACGGGCGCTCGACCAGGCCGTCCTTCGAGCGGCGCCAGAAGAACAGCGAACAGAGCATGACCATGGCCCAGGTGCCGAGGATGCCGATGGAGGCCAGGTTGAGGACGATCTCGAAGGCCTCGCCGGGCATCCAGTAGTTCAGGCCGACGCCCGCGACGCCGAAGGCGGCGGTGAAGAGCACGCCGCCGTAGGGGACCTTGCCCTTGTTCATGACGCCGGTGAACTTGGGGGCGGAGCCGGACATGGCCATCGAGCGCAGGATGCGGCCGGTGGAGTAGAGGCCGGAGTTCAGGCTGGACAGGGCGGCGGTCAGGACGACCAGGTTCATGATGCCGGCGGCGCCGGGGACGCCGAGCTTGTCGAAGACGGTGACGAAGGGGCTCTGGTCGGCCGAGTACGCGGTGTACGGGAGCAGCAGGGCCAGCAGGACCACGGAGCCGACGTAGAAGAGGCCCACGCGCCACATGATCGAGTTGATCGCCTTCGGCATGATCTTCTCGGGGTTCTCGGTCTCGCCCGCGGCGACGCCGCAGAGCTCGACGGAGGCGTACGCGAAGACCACGCCCTGGACCACCAGGAGCATCGGCAGGACGCCGGAGGGGAAGATGCCGCCGTGGTCGGTGATGTTGGCCAGGCCCGGGGTGTTGCCGCCGATGTCGTGGCTGGTGGCGACGAGGTAGATGCCCACGATCAGGAAGACCACCAGGGCGGCGACCTTGACCAGGGAGAACCAGAACTCCATCTCGCCGAAGTACTTCACCGAGATCAGGTTCGCGGTGAGGACGACGGCCAGGGCGATGAAGGCGAGGACCCACTGCGGGACGTCGGTGAACATCGACCAGAAGTGCGCGTAGGTCGCGGCGGCGGTGATGTCGGCCACCGTGGTGGTGGACCAGTTGAGGAAGTACAGCCAGCCGGCCGTGTAGGCGCCCTTCTCCCCCATGAACTCGCGCGCGTACGAGACGAAGGCGCCGGAGGACGGGCGGTAGAGGACGAGCTCGCCGAGGGCCCGGACCACGAAGAAGGCGAAGACGCCGCAGACGGCGTAGGCGATGGCCAGGGAGGGGCCGGCGCCGGCGAGGCGGCCTCCGGCGCCGAGGAAGAGGCCGGTGCCTATCGCCCCGCCGATGGCGATCATGTTGATGTGGCGGGACTTGAGGTCCTTGCTGTAGCCCTCGTCACCGGCGTCGACGGGACGGCGGGACGGCTCGGCGGGGGCCTCGGCCAAGGTGCGATCACTCATGTGGGACTTCGCCTTCGTGGTTCGGTCAGGCAGGTCCGGCGGCCGCGCGCGGGGGAGCTGGGTGGTGTCCCCCGTATCGCGGTACCGGTGATTTTGTCGCCATAGGAGACCACGTGCCTCCGCAACCCGCCAAAATCGGCCACCGAACCCGGAAGCCCCCGGCGACCATGGAAACGGTCTCCGGGGGCTTCCCAGGGGTACGAATACGAGGACTGCGGGCCGTCAGGCGCCCGGTGCGGAGTCCGCGGCCTGGTCGAGGCGGAAGGCCTCGTTGCCCAGGCCGATGCGGGCGTGGGCCTCGGGGCGGCGGGACTTCAGCAGCAGGCCGTGCGCCAGTCCGCCCAGGGCGGCGACGGCGATGATCGCGGGCAGGGCCCAGCTCAGCGCGGAGCCCTGCTCGGCACCGACCAGGACGGCGAAGTCCTTGACGGTGTAGACGACGATGCCGACGAGGGCGAGACCGGCCAGGCCGGCGGCGACCAGCCGCCAGATCTGGGCGCCGGCGGTGCCGCGGCGGACGAAGAAGGCGATGACGGCGAAGGAGGCCGCGGCCATCAGGGCGGTGACCCCGAGGGCGCCGACGCTGCCCATCCAGGTGAACAGGTGCAGGACGGGGGCGGTGGGGTCGCCGGTGGGGGCGGAGTCGGTGACGGCGAAGACGAGGACGACCACGGCGGCGACGACGGTCTGCAGGAGCGAGCCGGTGGCGGGGGCGCCGGTGCCCGGGTTGGTGCGGCCGAAGCGGGCCGGGAGCAGGCCCTCGCGGCCCATCGCGAAGGCGTAGCGGGCGACGACGTTGTGGAAGCTGAGCATGGCCGCGAACATGCCGGTCACGAAGAGGACGTGCAGGACGTCGGTGAAGGCCGCGCCGAGGCGGCTCTGGGTGAGTTCGAAGAGCAGGCCGGGTCCGGCCTCGGCGGAGGCCTTGACGATGCCGGCGGGGCCGGTGGCGACCGAGAGGGCCCAGGCGCTGAGGGCGAAGAAGAGGGCGACGAAGCCGATGGCGAGGAACATGACGCGGGAGACGACGATGTGCGGCTTGCTGGTCTCCTCGGCGTAGACCGGGGACTGCTCGAAGCCGACGAAGGCGGCGATGCAGAAGCACAGTGCGGTGCCGAGGCCGGCGCCGCCGAGGGTGGAGGGGTCGAAGGCGTCCAGGGAGAGGCCCTCGGGGCCGGGCTTGCCGAGGGCGGCGGCGTCGAAGACGACGACGAGGGCGCACTCGATGAGGAGCAGGACGCCGAGCACCTTGGCGTTCAGGTCGATCTTGAGCCAGCCGAGGGCGCCGGTGGCGGCGACGGCGATCAGGGCCGGGATCCACCAGGCGACCTGGGTGTCGAGGTAGGTGGCGAAGAGGCCGGATATCTCGAAGCCGAGGATGCCGTAGACGCCGACCTGCATGGCGCTGTACGCGACGAGGGCGACGAGGGAGGCGGAGGCGCCGGCGGTGGGCCCGAGGCCGCGGGCGATGTAGGCGTAGAAGGCGCCGGCGTTGTGGACGTGGCGGCTCATCTCGGCGTAGCCGATGCCGAACAGGGCGAGGACGACGCCGAGGATGACGAAGAGCAGCGGCTGGCCGACGATGCCCATGACCCCGAAGATCGTGGGCATGACACCTGCGACGACCATCAGGGGCGCGCTGGCGGCGAGGACGGAGAGCAGCAGTCCGGCGGTGCCGAGGCGGTCGGCGCGCAGGGCCCGGTCCTGGCCCTTGTACGTGCGTATCTCGGCCTCGGAGTCGGCTGGGAGCGTGGTGGATCTGCCCGTCGGCATGGCAGGGTCCTTTCGGGGGTGGCTGGTCAAGCGGTGCCGAGCGCGGCACTGCGCGCGGCGAGGAAGGCCTTGTGCGGATCGCGGTCCGGGTAGGACCAGGGGGCGCGGGTGGCATGGCTGCCGATGCGGTGGAAGAGGGCGGCCGCCTCGGCGGGGCGGCCTTCGCAGAGCTTCGCGTGGGCGAGGAAGTTGAGGTCGACCCGGTTGCGGGGGTGGTCCTCGCGCTCCCACTCCAGCCACCAGTCGAAGGCGGAGCGCAGCACCTGGCGGGCGCGGCGGCCGGTCCAGTGCTCGGCGGCGGCCCCGGCGGCGGTGCCCCGGGCGGTGGCGAGGACGCGGAAGCGCTCGGCGTGGGCGATCACGGGCAGTACGGCGAGCGGGGAGTCGGCCGGGGACTCCTCGGCGGCCCAGGAGGCGAAGTCGTACACCTCGTGGAGGGGGTCGTGGCCGGAGGCGGGGGCGCGTTCGGCGAGTCTGGCGACCATGAGGTGGTGGGCGTGGTGGTGCTCGCGGTGGCGGGCCCGGACCTGGTCGAAGTGGCGGCTGAACTCCTCCTCGGTGCCGAAGGCGCGGGCGAGCATGAGGAGGCCGAGCCAGGGGGTGGGGTCGGCGGGGAGCAGTGCGGCGGCGCGGCGGCAGGCCTCGTCGGCGGCCTCGGGGCTGCCCTTGCCGCGCAGGGCGGTGAAGACGGCGGCGCAGGCGAGGAGGGTGGCGGCGTCGGCGCTGTCGGGTTCGGCGAGCAGCCATTCGCGGGCCCAGGCGGTGGCGGCCGGGGTCTCGGCGAGGACGACGAGGCGGTGGCCGCGGCGGTCCCAGTCGTCGCCGGTGGCGACGAGGAGGGTGCGGGCCTTGGCCCAGCGGCCCTGGGTGAACTGGCTCCGGACGCCGACGAGCTCGGAGTCGCACAGGGCGGGGTCGAAGAGCTGGGCGTCCCGCTTGCGGGCGCGGCCGAGGGGCGGCGGCGGAGGCGGGGACATCCGCGGGTTCCCTCCAGGACGCGGGCGCGGGTGGACTGCGTGCGCGGGTGCGCGCACGGGGGCACGGGTGGGGCGGTTGGTTCGGTGGTACGCGTGAGGTGCCGGCGGCGCGGCTTGATCGTGCCGGTGGTCAGTCCGGATGATCACGCACAGCAAACCGGTAGGCACAGCTCCGCGTCAAGGTCCGGTCCACTGGGTGGCGCGTTTCAACTGGTGAGCAGAAGGGGTGAGTTGGGACGCAAGTGACGGTTCGAAATGCGGGTGTGAGCTGGGACGGCGGTTCGTAGGGTGGGCGGATGACGAGCTTTGACGATCTGCGCCCCTTCGAGATGGGCTTCCCCGGCGAACTGCGCGACACTCTGACCGCCGCCGTCCTGAGCGGCGCCAAGACCACGACGACGGGCCTGCTCAAGGGGTACGAGACCGAGGGCGAGCCGGTGCCCCGGGCGGGCGAGCGCGTGGTGCTGGTCGACTCCGACGAGCAGCCCCTGGTCGTCCTGGAGATCACGGACGTCCGGGTGCTGCGGCTGGCCGAGGTCGACCTGCGCCACGCGCTGGACGAGGGTGAGGGTTTCGCCTCGGTGGCCGAATGGCGTTCGGCGCACGAGGGCTTCTGGCACAGCGAGCAGCTGCGCGAGTGGCTGGGCGATCCGGACTTCACCGTCGACGACGACACCCTCGTGGTCGCGGAGCGCTTCCGGATCGTCCGGGAAGCTGCCTGACGGAGGTCATGGCCAGGGCGTTGGCCGGGGCCCGGCCAGGGCCCCGGCCGACCGGTCCGCCCGGGCCTACCCGACGGCCCGTGCCGCCGCGCGGCCCGCGGCACGGCCCGAGAAGACGCAGCCGCCCAGGAAGGTGCCCTCCAGCGCGCGGTAGCCGTGGACGCCCCCGCCGCCGAAGCCGGCGGCCTCACCGGCCGCGTAGACCCCGGGCAGGGGGTCGCCGGAGGAGGTCAGGACGCGGGAGGCCAGGTCGGTCTCCAGGCCGCCCAGGGACTTGCGGGTCAGGATCGAGAGCCGGACCGCGATCAGCGGCCCCGCGGCGGGGTCGAGGATGCGGTGCGGGGCGGCGGTGCGGATCAGCCTGTCGCCGAGGTACCTGCGCGCCCCGTGGATGGCCGTCACCTGGAGGTCCTTGGTGAAGGGGTTGGCGATCTCCCGGTCGCGGGCGGTGATCTCGCGGCGGACGGCGTCCTCGTCGAGGAGGTCCTCCTTGGTGAGCTCGTTCATCCGGCGGACCATCGCCGACAGGTCCCGCTCGACGATGAAGTCCGCGCCGTGGTCCATGAAGGCCCTGACCGGTCCGGGGACGGCCTGCCGGGCCCGGTTGATCACCTCGCGGACGGACTTCCCCGTCAGGTCGGGGTTCTGCTCGGAGCCGGAGAGGCCGAACTCCTTGCCGATGATGCGCTGGTTGAGCACGAACCAGGTGTGGTCGTGGCCGGTCCGCATGATGTGGTCGAGGGTGCCGAGGGTGTCGAATCCGGGGAAGAGCGGTACGGGCAGCCGCTTGCCGGTGGCGTCGAGCCACAGCGAGGAGGGGCCGGGCAGGATGCGGATGCCGTGCCGGGCCCAGATGGGGTTCCAGTTCTCGATGCCCTCGGTGTAGTGCCACATCCGGTCCTTGTTGATGTGGCTGGCCCCGGCGGCCTCGGTGATGCCCAGCATCAGGCCGTCCACGTGCGCGGGGACCCCGGAGAGCATCCGCGCGGGCGGGGTGCCGAGCCGCTGCGGCCACTGGGCGCGCACGAGGTCGTGGTTGCCGCCGATCCCGCCGCTGGTCACGATGACCGCCTGGGCCCGCAGGCTGAACGCGCCGACCGCCTCGCGGCTGCTGGCGGTGCCGCGTACGGCGTCCGAGGGGGCCAGGACCTCGCCGGTGACGGTGTCCACGGCTCCGGCGGTGGCCGACAGCCCGGTGACCCGGTGGCGGAAGGCGAACCGGACGAGGCCGCGGGCCGCCCCGGCGCGGACCTTGCGGACGAAGGGCTCCAGCAGGCCGGGGCCGGTGCCCCAGGTGATGTGGAAGCGGGGCACGGAGTTGCCGGGGCCGCCCGCGTCGTAGCCGCCGCGTTCGGCCCAGCCGACCACCGGGAAGAAGCGCACCCCGCGGGAGTGCAGCCAGGACCGCTTCTCGCCGGCCGCGAAGTCCACGTACGCCTCTGCCCAGCGGCGCGGCCAGGCGTCCTCGTCCCGGTCGAACCCGGCGGTGCCGAGCCAGTCCTGGAGGGCGAGCTCGCGGCTGTCCTTGATCCGCATGCGGCGCTGCTCGGGCGAGTCCACGAAGAACAGTCCGCCGAAGGACCAGTGCGCCTGGCCGCCGATGGACTGCTCCGGCTCCTGGTCGAGGAGGATCACCCTGCGGCCCGCGTCGACCAGCTCCGCGGTGGCCACGAGGCCCGCGAGACCCGCTCCGATCACGATCACGTCAGCGTCGTACGTCATGCCTGCCGGTCCTCCGGTCGCTCGGTGGTGGGGCAGATCCTTGGCTACGGAGCGGTAACCAGTCAACAGCGGTGGTTGGATGGGGCCATGGATCCCGCTGACGAGGTACTGGACGTGGTGGACCGGGACGACCGGGTCGTCGGGCGGGCGCCCCGGGGCGAGGTGTACCGCCGGGGGCTGCTCCACCGGTGCGTGTTCGTCCTGGCCAGGGACGCGCTGGGGCGGGTGTTCGTGCACCGCCGGACAGCGTCGAAGCTGGTCTTCCCCTCGTACTACGACATGTTCGTGGGCGGGGTGCTGGGCGCCGGGGAGGAGTACGCGGACGCCGCGCTGCGGGAGGCCGGGGAGGAGCTCGGGGTGAGCGGGCTGCCGCGGCCGGAGCCGCTGTTCAAGTTCCTCTACGAGGGTCCGGGCGGCGGCTGGTGGTCGTACGTGCACGAGGTGCGGTGCACCCTGCCGGTGGCCCCGCAGGCCTCGGAGGTGGACTGGCACACCTGGCTGCCGCAGGAGGAGCTGGACCGGCGGGTCGCGGACGGGGACTGGGCGTGGGTGCCGGACGGGCTGGAGGCCTACCGGCGGCTGCGCGCCTTCCGGGAGGGCGGGGCCGTTCCCGGGGGCGGGGTCCCGGGCGGGACCCAGCCCGCGCCGGGTTCGTGACGGGGACGTAAATTGGCCATGTGATCGACTTCGTCAAGGACGTGCGCCTCTGGTTCGCACCGGAGCGGGTGCGGGACGAGGGCGAGACGCCGGACTACCGCTTCTCCCTCGCCAACGAGCGGACCTTCCTCGCCTGGATCCGGACCGCGCTGGCGCTGGTGGGCGGCGGGTTCGCGGTGGACCAGTTCCTGCCGGACCTGCGGTGGGGGGTGCGGGTCGGAATGGCCTTCGCGCTGCTGGCGGTGGGCGCGGCGTGCGCGCTGCGGGCCGTGAACCACTGGGTGCGGTGCGAGCGGGCCATGCGGCGCGGCGAGGACCTGCCGGTGTCGCGGTTCCCGGTGGTGCTGAGCCTGGGCGTGGGGCTGGTGGCGGCGGCGATGGTGGTGGTCGTGCTGCTGGGCTGGACGGCCGGACGGTGACCCGGCCCGGTACGGCGGCCCGTGACGCGGGGCTCCAGCCCGAGCGGACGCGGCTGGCGTGGCGGCGTACGACGCTGGCCTGCTCGGTGACGGCGGTGCTGGCGCTGCGGCAGGCCCTGCACGGGACGGGCTCGCGGGTCGAGGTGGCCGGGACGGCGGTGATCGCGCTGATCTGGGTGGCCTTCCTGCGGGTGGCGCACCGGCGGGTGCGGGAGCTGGCCGGGGCCCGGCCGCCGGGGCTCTCGCCCCGTGTGGCGCTGGGGGCGGTGCTGTGCACGGTGGGCCTGGCGGTGTTCGCGATGGCGGTCATCGTCTGAGCCGGTGGTCGGACGGTCCGATGGTCCCGATACTGCCACGCCACATGGACAGAACGGGCGATCCGGGACGTTCCGCACTAGCCTCGGCCGCATGACGACCCTGCACCAGGAACACCCCACGCACGCCCACGAGCACGGCCCCGGCTGCGGGCACACGGCGGTCGAGCACGGTGACCACCTGGACTACGCGCACGACGGCCACCTGCACCGGCAGCACTCGGGGCACTGGGACGAGTGCGAGACCACCGGGCACGCCCCGCACGAGGAGCACGCCCACGAGCACGGCGACGGCTGCGGGCACGACGCGGTCCCGCACGGCGACCACCTCGACTACCTCCACGACGGGCACCGGCACGCCCGGCACGACGGCCACTACGACGACCACTGACGGCTCCCGGCCACCCCCGCTCTCCCCGGACCGGACCCCGGCTGACAGGATGCTGACCGCCTGTCACAGCGACCCGGGGAGAGCGCCCATGACCGTCGAAGAGCCGTACGTCGTCCAGCCCGCGGCCGGGGTGTACGCCTACGTCCAGCCCGACGGGGGCTGGTGCCTGAACAACGCCGGCTGGATCAGCGACGGCGGGCGCACCCTGCTCGTCGACACCGCCGCCACCGAGCGGCGCGCACTGGCCCTGCGCGATGCCCTCGCGGCGTCCGGGGCGCCGCTGCCCCGGACCGTGGTCAACACCCACCACCACGGCGACCACACCTACGGCAACGCCGTCTTCGCCCCCGGGGCCGTGATCGTCGGCCACGACAACGCGCGCGCCGAGCAGCTCGCCGCCGGGCACCAGCTGGAGCTGATCTGGCCCGCGACCGACTTCGGGGCGATAGAGATCACCGCGCCCGACCTCACGTACGGCGACCGGCTGACGCTGCACGTCGGGGACACCGAGGTGCGGGTGATCCACCCGGGGACGGCCCACACCACCGGGGACTCGGTCGTGTGGCTGCCCCGGCAGCGGGTGGTGTTCACCGGCGACCTGGTCTTCGCCGGCGGCACGCCGTTCCTGGCGATGGGCTCCCTCGCCGGTTCGCTGCGCGCGCTGGAACTGCTGCGCTCGCTGGGCGCGGAGACCGTCGTACCGGGCCACGGACCGCTGACCGACGCCTCGGCGTACGACGCGACCGAGCGCTACCTGCGGTACGTGGCCGAGCTGGCCGAGGAGGGCCGGGAGAAGGGCCTCACCCCGCTGGAGGTGGCCCGCGGGGCGGACCTGGGCGAGTTCGCGGCCTGGCGGGAGAGCGAGCGGCTGGTGGCGAACCTGCACCGGGCGTACGCGGAACTGGCCGGGGAGCCGGAGGGGGCGCCGCTGGACATCATGGCGGTGCTGCGGGACATGACGGTGATGAACGGCGGGACACCGATCCTGTGCCACGCGTGAGCTGAGGGAGAGCGGGGACCGGCCGGAGGGAATTCTTTCGGCCACTCCTCCGGTGACTCCTATGGACGGCATACCGACTGGTCGGCATGATGGCTCCCGGAACGGGAATCCCCGTCGTCGACTTCGCACGGAGGCGCGCCCCATGACCCCAGCCGATCCCCGAGGCCTCGATCTGGTGAGGCTGCGCGGCCGTCTCGACGCCGCGCTGCCCGGTCTGGCGGCGGGGCCGCTGAGCGGCCGGCTCATCGAGGGGGGCAGGTCGAACCTGACGTACGCGGTCACCGACGGCACCTCCCGCTGGGTGGTGCGGCGCCCGCCGCTCGGGCACGTCCTGGCCACCGCGCACGACATGCGGCGCGAGCACCGGGTGATCGCGGCCCTGCACGGGACGGCGGTACCGGTGCCCGAGCCGCTGCTGCTGTGCGAGGACGAGGAGGTACTGGGGGCGCCGTTCTACGTCATGGAGCACGTGGACGGGGTCCCGTACCGGACCGCCGGGCAGCTCGCGGAACTCGGACCCGAGCGCACCCGGCGGGCGGTGCTGGGCCTGGTGGACACCCTGGTCGACCTGCACGCGGTGGACCCGGAGTCGGTGGGCCTGGGCGACTTCGGCCGGCCCGAGGGCTTCCTGGACCGGCAGCTGCGCCGCTGGGGCAAGCAGCTCGCGGCCTCCCGGGGCCGGGAGCTCCCCGGGATCGACGAACTGCACGGGGCGCTGGGGCGGGCGCTGCCCCGCTCCCCCGCGCCGACCGTGGTGCACGGGGACTTCCGGCTGGACAACGTCCTGATCGGCGGCCCGGACGACAGGATCCGGGCGGTCCTGGACTGGGAGATGTCCACCCTGGGCGATCCGCTGACCGACCTCGGCCTGCTGGTGATGTACAGCTCCGACCTGGGGCTCGCCGATTCCCCGGTCAGCACGACGAGCGGGGCGCCCGGCCATCCGGCGCCCGCCGAGCTGGTCGAGCGGTACGCCGCCCGCTCGGGCCGGGACACCGGGTCGATCGCCTGGTACACGGCCTTCGCCTGGTTCAAGCTCGCCGTGATCCTCGAAGGCATCCACTACCGGTACACGCTCGGTCAGACGGTCGGCGCGGGCTTCGACCGGATCGGCGAGCTGGTGCCGGTCTTCATCGAGCACGGACTGACCACCCTCCAGGAAGGCTGAGGAGCCGCACGGCATGGACTTCGCATTCGACACCCGGACCGAGGAACTCCGCGGGCGGCTGCTCGCGTTCATGGAGGAGTACGTCTACCCGGCGGAAGCCCTCGCCGCCGAGCAGCGCGCACGGCTGGCCTCGCCCTGGGACACCCCGGCCGTCTTCGGTGAACTGAAGGCCGAGGCGCGCCGCCAGGGCCTGTGGAACCTCTTCCTTCCCGATGCCGAGCACGGCGCCGGGCTGACCAACCTCCAGTACGCGCCGCTCGCCGAGATCACCGGCCGCAGCCCGCACCTGGCGCCGATGGCGACCAACTGCGCGGCCCCGGACACCGGGAACATGGAGCTGCTCGCGCAGTTCGGCGACGAGGCGCAGAAGAAGCAGTGGCTGTTGCCGCTGCTGGCCGGGGAGATCCGGTCCGCCTTCGCGATGACCGAGCCCGAGGTGGCCTCCTCGGACGCGTCGAACATCGAGACGCGCATCGAGCGGGACGGCGACTCGTACGTGGTGACGGGCCGCAAGTGGTACATCTCGGGGGCGATGAACCCGGACTGCAAGGTCTTCGTCGTGATGGGCAAGACCGACCCGGACGGCGCCGATCCGCGCCGCCGGCAGTCGATGGTGCTGGTCCCGCGCGACACCCCGGGCGTGGAGGTGCGCCGGGCGATGACGGTGTACGGGTACCCGGACCACGACCACGGCGGCCACGCCGAGGTGGTCTTCGACGGGGCCCGGGTCCCGGCGGGGAACCTGATCGGCGGCGAGGGCGCCGGCTTCGCCATCGCCCAGGCCCGGCTCGGTCCGGGCCGGATCCACCACTGCATGCGGCTGATCGGGATGGCGGAGCGGGCCGTGGAGCTGATGTGCCGGCGCGCGCTGGGACGTACGGCCTTCGGGAAGGAGCTGGCCGCTCAGGGGGTCGTGCAGAACTGGATCGCGGACGCCCGGGTCACCATCGAGCAGCTGCGGCTGCTGGTGCTGAAGACGGCCTGGCTGATGGACACGGTCGGCAACCGGGGCGCGCACACCGAGATCCAGGCCATCAAGATCGCCACCCCGCGCGCGGTGGTGGGGATCCTGGACCAGGCGGTGCAGCTGCACGGCGCGGGCGGGGTCAGCCAGGACTTCCCGCTCGCCGAACTGTGGGCGGCGGCGAGGACCCTGCGGCTGGCGGACGGCCCGGACGAGGTGCACCAGCGCTCGCTGGCGCACCGCGAGCTCAAGCGGTACCGGGCCTGAGCCGCGCCCGGGCCGCACCACCGCGGGGCGGTGCGGCCGGGAGCCGGCGGGCCTGCCGGTCTGCGGGTCAGCGGGTCAGCGGGTCAGCGGGCCTGCGGGCCTGCGGGCCTGCGGGCCTGCGGGTCAGCGGGTCAGCGGGTCAGCGGGTCAGCGGGTCAGCGGGTCAGCGGGTCAGCCAGGCAGGGGGGCAGCGGGTCAGCCAGGCGGGGGTCAGCGGGTCCAGTGGGGGTCGCGTCCGGTGAAGGCCAGGAGCCTCTCCGCGCGTTTCGCCCCCTCCGTGACGGCGAGCGCGGGCGCGTACTTCCCGAACGAGTCGCGCACGAAGTCGACGATCCTCGCCGCGATGTCCTCCAGCCCGGCGGCCATCTCCTCGGTCAGCGGCAGGTCCTGCCCGGTGGCCCTGGCGATGTCCCACGCGTGGACCGCGGCGTCGAGCGCCGCGGCGGCCGTGCCCAGCCCGGCCGGCATGGGCCCCATCGGCGTGGGCACGCTCTCCGCGTCCCGCCCCGACTCCCAGGCCCGGACCGCCGCCTCCAGCACCGCCGCCAGTTCCGCGACCGGGTCCTCCGCGGTCGCGTCGGCGGGCTCGAAGGGGTCGCCCGCAGGCGCGGATCCGGTGATCTGCATGACCAGCGCCTGCTGGTCCAGCCGCGCGTGGTTCAGCACCTGGGCCACCGTCCACTCCGAACAGGGCGTGGGGTCCCCCCAGGCCCCGGCGGGGACACCGCGCACCGCGGTGAGCAGGTAGTCGTGCGCGTCCGCGAGCAGCTTGAAACCGTCGACGGTCATCCGTCGCCCTCCCGTAGTTCCGAACCGGATCGAACCGTCACGATAGATCACGCGCCCGCGGGATCCCGCGGGGCCGCCGAGCGGCCGGACGCCGCCGCGATGACCTCGTCCAGCACCTCCCGGGAGCGCAGGAGGTCGCCGATCATGCCGTCGATCCGGTCCCGCTCGCCCGCCAGTTCGGCCACCAGGGCCGGGGTGGCGCGCGCCGAGGGGCCGCCGTCCTCGTCGCGCATGCAGGGCAGGATCTGCCTGATCCTGGAGCTGTTCAGACCGGCCGCGTAGAGCTCCTGGATGCGGATGACCCGGTCGACGGCCCGCTCGGGGAAGTCCCGGTGGCCGCCGGGCGTCCGGTCGGACACCAGCAGGCCCTGCTGCTCGTAGTAGCGCAGCGAACGCTCACCGACCCCGGTGCGCTTCGCCAGTTCACCGATCCGCACGGCCACCTCCCGGGCCCCCGCCCTCGAATCCGTACTTGAACCTGACATTGGTGTCAGGTTCTACGGTACCGGCATGACGCAGACACGACAGACCCCTGCCGCCGCATCCCGCCTCTTCGAACCCGCCCGCCTCGGCGGCCTGGAGCTGTCCAGCCGCCTGGTGATGGCCCCGCTGACCCGCAACCGCGCGGGGGCCGACGGGGTGCCCGGGGAGCTGATGGCCACCCACTACGCGCAGCGCGCCTCGGCCGGCCTGATCATCGCCGAGGGCACCACCCCGAACGCCGTCGGGCAGACCTACCCCCACATCCCCGGCATCCACACCCCGGCGCAGATCGCCGGGTGGCGCCGGGTCACCGACGCCGTGCGCGCGGCCGGCGGGCGGATGTTCCTCCAGCTCCAGCACGGCGGCCGGGTCGGGCACCCCGACACCAGCGGGCACGTACCGCTCGCGCCGTCCGCCGTGCGCTTCCCGGAGCCGCTGCACACCCCGGGCGGGCTCCGGGACGGGGTCACGCCCCGCGTGATGGGCGAGGAGGACGTCCGCTCCACCATCGCCGACTTCGCGAGCGCGGCGCTGGGCGCGGTCGAGGCGGGCTTCGACGGGGTGGAGGTGCACTCGGCCAACGGCCACCTGCTCCACCAGTTCCTCGCCGGGAACACCAACCTGCGCACCGACGCGTGGGGCGGGTCCGTCGAGAACCGGATCCGGTTCCCCGTCGAGGTGGTCCGGGCCGTCGCCGATGCCGTCGGCCCGGAGCGGGTCGGCGTGCGCATCTCTCCCGGGACGAACGTCAACGGCGTGCGGGAGGAGGACACCGGGGTGCTCTACCCGGCGCTGGTGGCGGCCCTGGCGGACCTGCGTCCGGCCTACCTGCACCAGGTCCACGCCGACCCGGACCAGCCCCTCTTCGCGGAGATCCGCAGGGCCTGGCCCGGCACCCTGATCGCCAACCCCCGCCTCTCCCACGAGGAGCTCGCCGCCGACGCGGGCCTGCGCCGGGGCGAGCGGCTGCTGGCCGCGGGCGCCGACCTGGTCGCGCTGGGGCGGGGGTTCCTGGCCAACCCCGACCTGGTGGAACGGCTGCGCACGGGCGCCCCGCTCAACGCGCTCCGCCCCGAGTTCCTGATGCACGTACAGGGCGCCGAGGGCTACAACGACTACCCGGAGCTGTCCGGCGCGGCGGTGGCGGCGGCCTAGGGGCGGAGGGAGCGGAGCAGGAGGTCGGCGAGGTGGTCGGCGACCTGGTGCGGGGTGAGCGGGCCGTCCGTGCGGTACCAGGTGGACAGGTGGTGCACGGAGCCGAAGTAGTAGTCGACCACCAGGTCGGCGGGGGTGGCGGTGGCGAAGACCCCGGCGCTCATGCCCTCCTCGACCAGGGCCCGGAACCGCTCGTGGTAGCGCCGGCGTTCGGCCCGTACCTGCTTGTACTTCTCGGGGCTGAGCTGGTGCATCGACCGGAAGAAGATCATCGCGTCGTCGAGGTTCTCGATGGTGGTGACCACGACGTCCGCGGCGGCGGCCCGCAGCCGCTCCTCGACGGGGGCGTCGGATCCGGCCACGGCGTCGAGCCGCTGCTGCTGGAGGCGCAGCATGCGCGCGTACACCTCGTGCAGCAGGTCGTCCTTGGAGCCGAAGTAGTGGTAGAGCGCCCCCTTGGTCACCCCGGCCGCCTCGACGATCTCCTGGACGGAGGTGCGGTCGTAGCCGCGTTCGGCGAAGAGCCTGGTGGCGACGGCCAGCAGCCGCTGCGGCACCGGGGTCTCCCGGTTTCCGTCCTCGGGGCCCTCGGTGGTCCTGGCGGCCATGGCGCTCGCCTTCCTCTCCTGATCCTCCGACTGTTTTCAGCCGCGGTCGCGCAATTCTCGTCGCAGGATCTTGCCACTGGTGGTCTGCGGAAGGACAGGCAGGATCTCCACCTCGCGCGGGTACTTGTACGCGGCCAGGCGCTCTGCGCAGTAGGCGGTGATTTCCGCCGGTTCGGCCGAGGCGCCGGGGCGCAGGCTGACGTACGCCTTCACGCTCTCCCCCCGGTAGGCGTCGGGGACGCCGACGACGGCCGCCTCGCGCACGGCGGGGTGGCTGTAGAGCACGTCCTCGACCTCGCGGGGCCAGACCTTGAACCCGGAGGCGTTGATCATGTCCTTCTTGCGGTCGACGACGTAGAGCCAGCCGTCGGCGTCCATGAACCCGACATCGCCGGTGCGCAGTTCGCCGTCCGGGAAGGCCGCGGCGGTGGCGTCGGGCAGCCCCCAGTAGCCGGGGACGACCTGCGGCCCGCGTACGGCGATCTCCCCGGTCTCCCCGAGCGGGAGTTCGGCGCCGTGCTCGTCGAGGACGCGCACGAGGGTCTGCGCGCCCGGGACCCCGACGGAGAGGGTGCCGGTGGCGGGGTCGACGGGCGCTTCGAGGTGCGCGGGGACCGAGGCGCAGGGGGCGGTGCACTCGGTGAGGCCGTAGCCGTTGCGCAGGTAGAACCCGAAGGAGGCGCGGAGGCGTTCGACGAGCGCGGGCGGGAGCGGTGCGCCGCCGGAGGAGATCACCTGGAAGGAGGCGAAGTGGTCCCGGGTGGCGTCGGGGTGCGCGGCGAGGGCGGTGAAGGCGGTGGCCGGGCCGATGGTGTAGGCGGGGCGGTGTTCGAGGAAGGCGTCGAGGACGGCCCCGGGGTGGAAGCGGTGGGCTAGGACGAGGGTGCCGGCGTTGACGAAGCAGGCGGCGAGCTCGCAGACCAGGCCGGTGATGTGGAAGAGCGGGGCGAGCGCGAAGTACCCGGCGCCCTCGGGGACGGGGTGGCCGGTGACCTGGCGGGTGGCGTTGTAGGTGATCGCCCCGTGCGGGTTCATGGCGCCCTTTGGGGTGCCGGAGGTGCCGGAGGTGTAGCTGATGAGGGCGGTGTCGGCGGCGGCGGGCCCGGGTCCGGCCGGGGCGGGGTGGCCCCGGCGGGCCACGTCGAGCAGGTCGGCGGCACCGGGCGCGCCGACCTGGTCCGGGACCCGGGGCGGGAGGACCCGGGGGTCGTCGCGGGTCTGGAAGTCGGTGGGCCGGGCGGTCAGGACGGTCCGTACGGCCGAGCCGTCGACCGCGTCCCGCAGGTACTCCTCCCACGCGGCCGCCCCGCACACCAGGGCGACCGCCCCGGAGTCGCGCAGGACGTGCCCGGCCTCCCCCGCCTTGTACATCGGGTTCAGCGGGACGACGACCGCCCCGGCCTTCCACGCGGCCAGCACCGCGAGGACGAAGTGCGGGGTGTTCTGCAGCATGACCGCCACCCGGTCGCCCCGCCGGGCGCCCCGTCCCGCGAGGTACCCGGCCAGCGAGTCCGAGAGGGCGTCGGCCTCGGCGTACCCGATCCGCCCGTCGAAGTACGCCAGGGCGGTGCGCCCCGGCGCCCGGGCCACGGCGGCCCGGAAGGCGTGCAGCACGCTGGCCGGCGGCGTCACGGGCGCCAGCTGGGCGGGGCTCAGCCGGCCCAGCCACGGCCGGGCGGCGTACGGGGACGCGGAGGGGGGCGCGGAAGAGGGCGTCACGAGCCCTCCCACTTCTGCTGGAGGCGGTTCATGGAGTGCAGCCAGCGGTCGGGGTCGGTCGCGCGGGCGGCGTGGAAGTCCGCCACCTCGGGGTGCGGGAGGATCAAGAACCGGCCCTTCTCCATGCCGTCGAACAGCGCTTCGGCGACCGTTTCCGGCTCGATCGCGGTGGGCGCCAGGACCAGATCCCCCGCCGAACCGGAGGCGGTCAGCATGTCGGTGCGCACCCCCTGCGGGCAGATGGCGTGGACCTGGACGCCCCGGTGGCGGTAGGTCAGCGACAGCCATTCCGCGAAGGCGAGGGCACCGTGCTTGGTGACACTGTACGGGGCGGCTCCGATCATGGTCAGGAGCCCGGCGGCGGAGACGGTGGACACGAAGCGGCCCCTGCCGCGCTCCAGCCAGTCGGGCAGCAGGGCCCGCGCGGCGCGCACGTGCGCCATGACGTTGGTGTCCCAGGCGGCCTCCCAGACGGCCTCGTCGGCGAAGGCGTCGCCGCCGGAGGCGAGTCCGGCGTTGGCGCAGTACACGTCGACGGTGCCGCCGAGGGCCTCGCGGGCCTCGGCGACGATCGCGGAGGCGTCGCCGGGGACGGCGACCGCCCGGCCGCCGGCCGCGGCGACGGCACCGGCCACGGAGGCGGCCTTGGCGGCGTCGAGGTCGTTGACGACGACGGTGGCCCCCTCGGCGGCGAAGCGGTGGGCGAGGGCCGCGCCGATGCCGCCGCCCGCGCCGGTGACGACGACTCGCTGGTCCTGGTACGCGCTCGCGCTCACGGGGGTCACCTCTCGTCACTGCCGGCTGCCGGCCGGACCGGCCGGATCCCGGCAGACTAACCAGTCGGTATGTGACGGCGGAAGGGGTGCGGGCCCTAGCTTGGCGGGATGACCTTGTCGCGACGCGGGGTGCTGGGGATGGCGGGGGCCGTGGGGGCCGCAGGGGCCCTGGGAGGCGCGGGGGCCGGACCGGCGGCCGCCGCCGGGCGGGTGCGCACCGGCTTCGAGCGGCTCGCCGCCGACGGGTACGCGGAACTCGCCGGGCAGCGGGTCGGGGTGGTCACCAACCCCACCGGGATCACCGCCGACGCCCGCCACCTGGTCGACGTACTGCACGCCGACGAACGGGTGGACCTGGTGGCGGTGTTCGGGCCGGAGCACGGCTTCCGCGGGACGGCCCAGGCCGGCGGGTCCGAGGCGGCGGGCCGCGATCCGGCGACCGGGCTGCCGGCGCACGACACGTACGGCAAGAGCGGGCAGCAGCTCGCGGACGTGTTCACGGCGGCCGGGATCGACACGGTCGTCTTCGACATCCAGGACGTCGGAGCACGCTTCTACACCTACATCTGGACCCTGTACGACTGCATGCGCGCGGCCGCGCTGGCCGGCAAGGCGGTGGTGGTGCTGGACCGGCCCAACCCGGTGGGCGGGCGTCGGGCGGCCGGGCCGGTGCTGGAGCGGGCGTACGCGAGCTTCGTGGGCCGGGAGCCGATCGCGCTGGCGCACGGGATGACGGCGGGCGAGCTGGCCCTGCTGTTCAACGGGGAGTTCCTGAAGGCCGCCGGTCCGCGGCTGCGGGTGGTGCCGGTGTCGGGCTGGCGGCGCGGGTCCTTCTTCGGGGAGACCGGCCTGCCGTGGGTGCCGCCGAGCCCGAACATGCCGACCCCGGACACGGCGCTCGCGTACGCGGGGACCTGCCTCTTCGAGGGGACCAACCTGTCCGAGGGGCGGGGTACGACCACTCCCTTCGAGGTGGTCGGCGCGGAGGGGGTCGACCGGCGGTGGTCGGAGGCGGCGAACGGGCTGGGGCTGCCCGGGGTGTGGTTCCGCGAGACCTGGTTCACTCCCGCGTTCTCCAAGCACGCCGGCAAGGTCTGCGGCGGGGTCCGGCTGGTCGTGCACGACCGGGAGGCCTTCGATCCGGTGCGGGCGGGGATCGGGCTGCTGGTGACGGCGCGGCGGGTGTGGAGCGGGTTCGGGTGGCGGGCGGACCACTGGATCGACCGGCTGACCGGCTCCGACCGGGTGCGGACCATGGTGGACGCGGGCGCGGGGGTGGAGGAGGTCGCGGACGCCTGGGCGGCCGGGCTGGCGGGGTTCACGGCGGTGCGGGCGGGGTACCTGCTGTACCCCTGACCGGGGCCGGGGCCCCGCCGGGGGACGGGACGGGGCTCTTCGCGGGACGGGCCGGGGGCTCTTCGCGGACCGGTGGCGTCGCGGGTCTGGCCGACGCGGCCCGGCGGCGGGATGCTGCGAGCACCGGAGGCGGCGCGCGGGAAGGGGGAGGCCATGGTGGACGACGGTGGTGCGGCGGTGGCCGGAGCCGGGATCGGAGTGGGTCCGTACCAGGAGCTGACCTTCGACGCCCAGGGCGACGTGGATCCGGCCACGCGGGCGGCGGTGGCCCGGATCGAGGCGACGGACCTGCTGGTCTTCGCCCACGGCTGGAACAGCGACCGGTCCACCTCGACCCGGCTCTTCGACCGCTTCTTCGCCCCCTTCCCCGGACTGGTGGGGGCGGGGGTGCGGCTGGGGTACGTGGGGGTGGTGTGGCCGTCGATCCGCTTCCCCGACGAACCGATCCCGGACTTCGACCCGCACGGCGCCCTCCCGGGGGCGGAGGCCGGGGCGGAGGCCGGGACGGCTCTGGACGACGCCACGCGCGCGGCGCTCGGGGTGTTCTGGCCGGGGCGGGAGGCCGAGCTCGACCGGGTCGCCGCGCTGCTCGCGGAGCGGCCGGAACCGCCCGCGGCGTTCGCCGAGTTCGGGGCGCTGGTACGCCGGCTCGTGGACGCCGAGGCGGCGGGCCCGGCCGTCGGCCCGGGGGTGCCGGCCGTGGGCCCGGAGGTGCCGGCCGTCTTCGTACGGGACACCGTCGAGGTGTGCCGGGCCCTGGCGGAGGCCCTGGCCGAGGCGGGGGCCGCTCCGGCGGCGGCGCTCGGCGGCGGGGCGCGCGCCCTGTGGGGCGGCGCCAAGGAACTGCTGCGCCAGGCCACGTACTACGAGATGAAGAAGCGCGCCGGGCTGGTCGGCGAGCACGGCCTCGGCCCGGTCCTCACCGACCTCGCGGGCCGCCGGCCGGCCCTGCGCGTCCATCTGGTCGGCCACAGCTTCGGCGCCCGGGTGGTGTCCTTCTCGCTGCGGGCCGTGCCGGACGGGGCGCGGCACGTGAAGTCGCTGACGCTGCTCCAGGGGGCCTTCTCCCACTACGCGTTCAGCGACCGGCTCCCCCACGACCGGCGGCGCGGCGGGGCCCTGGGCGGGCTCCAGCGCCGGGTGGACGGACCGGTGGTGGCCTGCCATTCCGCGTACGACTCCGCGCTGCGCGTGTTCTACCCGCTGGCCTCCCGGATGGCGGGCGATTCGGCCGGTCTCCTCGGTTTCGACGAACGGTGGGGCGCGGTCGGGCACGACGGGGTGCGGGCGGTGCCCGGCGCGCCGCGGCTGAGCCTGGAGGCGGCCCTGCGGGACGGGCTGCCGGGGGCGGGTTGCGTCAGCGTGGACGCGGGCTCCGTGGTGCGCCGGGGCGGTGCGCCGTCGGGGGCGCACAGCGACATCTGCCATGAGGAACTGGCCCGGATCGTGGTCGGGGCGGGGCGCATGGGGCGCTGAGTTCCGGCCATGTGCCACCCGCACGCCTCGACCGCCCCCGCATGCGCCCACATCCTGCCGGGCATGTTGGGCACGTCACGGGGGGTTGCTTCGTTCGACGGAGTGACGCGGTCAGCGGTGTGGGCATGGCACGGCGGAGGTGAAGGTACGGTGGCAGGTTTTCGGAGTCTCGCCTATCAGGTGCGCGACGCGCGCAACGACCGGGCGCTGCGGCGCCATTCGCTGCGCCGCTGCCTGGAGCGTTTCGCGCCCTACGGGCACCGGGCGACGTGGTGGCACCTGTGCGACCGGCACGGGATCGCCCCCGAGGACCGGGGTGCGGACCCGCTGCGGCTGGTCGCGGCGCTGGAGGAGCTGGAGGAGGCGCGCGCGGTCTGGCTGGAGTACGAGCGGCAGTTCGCGGAGCGCCGCAGACGCGAGAAGCACGACGGTGTGCGGCGGCCGGAGTGGGCCTGGGGCGGCAGCGGGGACGCCGTGGTGCGGTGCGCCGACCCGGACGTGCGGCCGGAGGGGACGCTGGCCGAGGTGCTGCGGCGGCTGGTCGCGGCCCTGGAGTCGGAGCCGGGGACGGCGTGCCCGGTCTGCGGCGAGGAGGAGCTGAGCTGGCCGGCCGCCCTGTCGGGACCGTCGGCGTGGGCCGGGGCGTGGGCGTGGGACGGGCCGGTGTGCGGGGGCTGCGGGATCGTGGTGCCGCGGCCGGCGCTGGCGGAGGCGGCGGTGGGGCACCAGGCGGCGGGCGCGGCGTGAGCGGGTCGGGCGGTGCGGGCCGTGGGAGCGCGGGCGGCGCGGGCGCGGGGGTGCTCCAGGTCGCGCTGAACGGCTCGCGGGGCGCGGCCGACGGGGTGGCGGTGCCGCTGTCCCCGGGGGATCTGGCCCGGTCGGCGCTGGAGGCCGTGGCCGCCGGGGCGGGCGAGGTGCTGGTGCACCCGCGGACCCCGTGCGGGCGGGAGAGCCTCTCGCCCCGGGTGGTGGGGCCCCTGCTGGAGGAGATGCGCGGCGCGGGGGTCCGCGTACCTCTGACGGTGCCGGCGGGGGTCGCCGCCGAGCCGGATCCGGCGGGGCGGCTGGAGCGGGTGCGCTCCTGGGCGGTGCTGCCGGACCGGGCGGCGGTGTCCTTCGCGGAGCCGGGGGCGCGGGAGCTGGCGGTGGCCCTGCTGGAGCGCGGGGTGGCGGTGGACGCGGTGGTCCCGCTGGGCGGCGGGGCCGGGCCGGAGCCGCTGGCCCGGTTCCTGGAGTGGGCCGCGCCGGAGCCGTCCCGGGTCCGGCTGGTGGCGGAGCTGGCGGAGGCCGATCCGGCGCTGGTGGCGGGGCTGCGGTGGCTGCCGCCGGTGCCGGTGGTGCTGTACGGGCGGGAGGCCGCCGCCTGGCCGGTGCTGCGGCTGGCCGCGCGGTGCGGCACGGGAGCGCGGATCGGCGTGGCTCAGGTGCTGCGCCTTCCGGACGGGCGGGCGGCACGCTCCAACGCCGAACTGGTGGCGGCCGCCCTCGGCTTGCGGGACGGCGCCGCCACCGGGGCGGCTACTGGGACAGCCTGGAGCCGGTGAAGCTCTCGCCGAAGACGTCGTCCGGGTTGGACAGCGCGCAGTTCTTCAGCGAGAGGCAGCCGCAGCCGATGCAGTCGTCCAAGTGGTCGCGCAGGCTGCTGAGTTGCTGGATCCGCTGGTCCAGCACGGTGCGCCAGTTCTCGGAGAGCCGCGCCCAGTCCTCGCGGGTGGGGGTACGTTCCTCCGGCAGCTGGGCCAGCGCCTCGCGGATGCTGGCGAGGGGGATGCCCACGCGCTGGGCGGCCCGTACGAATGCGACCCGGCGCAGCGCCTCGCGGCTGTAGCGCCGCTGGTTGCCGGAGGTGCGGCGGCTGCTGATCAGCCCCTTGGTCTCGTAGAAGTGCAGGGCGGAGACGGCGGCTCCGCTGCGCGCGGACAGCTGGCCGACGGTGAGTTCGTGGACTTTCTCGGGAATCTGCGGCACACGGCCGAGCCTAGTCGGAGGTCCGTTGACAGACGCAGCGGCACCCCAGCATGCTGAGCAAGCGCTTATTCGACTGAGGGGCCGGAGAACGGCCGTGGGCAGCGGGAGACAGGGGCAGGGGCATGGCCGAACCGAGGATCTTCACGTCCGCCGAGGAGCTGCACGCCGGCATCGGCGAGCCGCTCGGCCCGAGCGGGTGGCTGGAGGTGGACCAGAAGCGGATCGACCTCTTCGCGGACGCGACCGGCGACCACCAGTGGATCCACGTGGACCCGGAGCGCGCCGCCACCGGACCCTTCGGCTCCACCATCGCGCACGGCTATCTGACGCTGTCGCTGCTGCCGAGCCTGGTGCCGCAGGTCATGCGGGTCGAGGGCATGCGGATGGGCATCAACTACGGCACGGACAAGGTGCGCTTCCCGGCCCCGGTCCCGGTCGGCTCGCGGCTGCGCGCCACCGCCGTGATCACCTCGGTCACCGAGGCGGGCGGCGGCGTACAGGTCGCGGCGACGGTGACCGTGGAGCGCGAGGGCGGCGAAAAGCCCGTGTGCGTGGCGGAGTCGGTGTCCCGCTACTACTTCTGAGCCGCCCCGGCGGCCGGGCGGGCGCCCACCATCCGGAGCACGAGGTCGGCGTACAGCGCGCCGACCTCGTCGGGCGTGCGCTGTCCGGCGGTGCTGAACCAGCGGGCCACGTCGATGCACAGCGACAGCACGGCGAGGGTGGTGCCCGGGACGTCGGGAACGTCGAACTCCCCGGCCCGCACGCCGTCGGCGAGGATCCGGCGCACCGCGGCGTCGCTCCGCCGGCGCAGGGCGACGATCTCGGAGCGGTGCTCCGGGGCGAGCGCGTCGAGCTCGTACTGCACGACGCGGGCGGTGGTGTGGTGCGCGGCGTGCCAGCGCACGAAGGACCGTACGGCCGCGTCCAGCCGGTCGGACGCCGCCCCCGGACCGGCGGCGGCGGTCTCCAGGATCTCCAGCGCCTTGTCGTGACCTATCCGACTGATCCTGTGGAGCAGTTCTTCCTTGGTCTTGTAGTGGATGTAGAGCGCGGCCGGACTCATGCCGGCCCGGCCGGCGATGTCGCGGGTGGTCGTCGCGTGGTACCCGCGCTCGGCGAAGGCGTCGACGGCCGCCACGAGCAGCCGCCGCGCGGCGTCGGGGGTGACCTCCGACCACGGCACGTAGCCGTCGGTCGTCTCCGCCGCGCTGTCCATCGCTCGCCCACCCTCTTCGTCCTGTAGGAAGACGTCAGCTTACCGGAGGGTGAGCAAGCGCTTAGGGCGCCGGAGGTCCCGGGGGCTATTTCGGCGAGAAGGGGTCGTACTCCGCCATCATCTTCTCCATCCGCGCCTGGTCGACCCGGCTGACGATCTGCGTGGCCTCCTGCCGGTCGCGGACCACCTTGGCCAGGGTGAAGGCGGAGGTGGTCAGGTAGAGGACGGCGATCCCGAGGAAGGCCCGGACCCAGCCGTCGACGTCCATGTTGTAGATCCCCACGGCCACGGCGGCCAGGGCGATGCCGAAGGAGGCGACGGCCTGGCCGTAGTACGCCCCCGTGTTCTGCTGCTTGACCGGTGTCTCGTTCATCGGCCCAGCATCGGACGCCGTGACGCGGACCACATCCGCGCGGGTACTCAGACGCGTACTCATGCGCACCGGTCTCAGAAGGCGGAGACCCCGGTGCGGGCGCGGCCGATGAGCAGCTTCTGGATCTGGCTGGTGCCCTCGTAGAGGGTCATGACGCGGGCGTCGCGCAGCAGCTTCCCCGCCGGGTACTCGTCGACGTAGCCGTAGCCGCCGTGCACCTGGAGGGCGTTGCTCGCGGCGCGCACCGCCGCTTCGGAGGCGAAGAGCTTGGCGGTGGAGGACTCGGTGGCGAAGGGCCGGCCGCGGTCGATCAGGTCGGCGACCCGCCAGGTCAGCAGCCGGGCGGCGTCGACGTCGACCGAGATGTCGGCGATCAGCTCCTGCACCAGCTGGTGGTGGGCGATCGGCTTGCCGAACTGCTCGCGCCGGGCCGCGTACGAGACCGCCGCGTCCAGCGCCGCCTGGGCGATGCCGACACAGCCGGCGGCCACCGACATCCGCCCCTTGGCCAGCGCCGACATCGCCACGGAGAAGCCCTTGCCCTCGGGGCCGAGCATCGCGGAGGCGGGGACGCGGACGCCGTCGAGGGTCAGCTCGGCGGTGGCCTGGCCGCGCAGGCCGAGCTTGCCGTGGACCTCGCGGCGGGTCAGGCCGGGGCTGTCGGCGGGGACCAGGAAGGCGGAGATCCCCCGGTGGCCGGGGGTGGCGGGGTCGGTCCGGGCGAAGAGGAGGACCACGTCGGCCCAGGTGCCGTTGGTGATGAACATCTTGCTGCCGCTGATGACGTACGCGTCCCCCTCGCGCACGGCGCGGGTGGTGAGGGCGGCCGCGTCGGAGCCGGTGCCGGGCTCGGTGAGGCCGAAGCAGCCGAGCGCCTCGCCGGAGCACAGCCCGGGCAGCCAGGCCCGCTTCTGCTCCTCGGTGCCCCACGCGGCGACGGTCTTGGCGACGAGCCCGAGGGAGACGGAGACGATGCCGCGCACGGCGGAGTCCCCGCGTCCTAGCTCCTCGGTGACGAGCACGTAGGAGAGGTGGTCGCCGCCGGAGCCGCCGTACTCCTCGGGGACGGTGAGGCCGAGGAAGCCGAGGCCGCCGAGCTTCTTGACGATGGAGCGGTCCACGCTCTCGGCGCGGTCCCACTCGGCGGCGTACGGGGCGATCTCTCGGTCGGTGAACGCGCGGGCGAGGCGGCGCACGGCCTCCTGCTCCTCGCTCAGCTCAAGGTTCACGGCGCCCTCCGGGGCGTGGTCCGGCCGCTCGCGGGCTCTTAAACTAGCGGCGGTAGTTTATGGCGGGGCAGGGCCTACTATGTGGCGCATGGCCAGACCGCGCAAGCCCCTCCTCAGCAGAGACCGCATCGTCGAGGCGGCGGGCGCGCTCGTGGACGAGGAAGGGCTGGAGGCGGTCTCGACGCGAAGGCTGGCCGCCGCCCTCGGGGTGAGCGGACCCTCGCTCTACAACCACTTCCGGACCAAGGACGCGATCCTGGAGGCCGTCGCGGACGCGGTGAGCGCGAAGGTCGACCTGTCGATGTTCGACACCGGGTCCTCCGGGTCCTCCGGGTCCGGCGGCGGGACCGGTGGCGGGTCCGATGGCGGGCCCGTCGGCGGCACGGACTGGCGGGGCGCCCTGTACGACTGGGCGCACTCGTACCGGGAGGCCCTGGCGGACCATCCGAACATCGTGCCGGTTCTGGCCCGCGGGCCGGGCCGGCGCCCGGCGGGCCTGCGGCTGGCGGACGCCGTGTTCGGCGCCATGACGGCGGCGGGGTGGCCCCCGGCCCAGGCGACCCGGATCGGGGCCCTGATGCGGTACTTCATCCTGGGCTCGGCGGTGGCCTCGTTCGCCGGGGGTTTCGTGGACGACGAGACGGCGTACGACCCGGCGGACTACCCGCACCTGGGCCAGGCCCACCTGCTGGCGGAACGCCGCCGGGAGGTGGACGAGGGCGCCTTCGAGACGGGCCTGACGGCGCTCCTGGACGGCCTGGCCCTCCAGTACGAGGCCCTGCGGGCGGGCGCGCCGGGGGCGTAGGGCCCGCCGCGCGCCGCCCGCCCCGGCTGTTAGAAGACCACCAGCGAGCGGCCGCCCTTGCCCGCGACCATCGCGTCGAAGGCGGCCGGGATGCCGTCGAGGGTGATGCGGTCGGTGACCATGGAGCCCAGGTCGAGGCGGCCGGCCCGGACGTGTTCGGCGATCACCGGGAGGTCGCGGGCCGGGTCGCCGTTCCCGTACACGCAGCCGCTGAGGGTGCGGGCGAAGTGGAAGATCTCCAGCGCGTGGAAGGCCACCTGCTGGTCCTTGCCGCCGATGCCGACGACCGTGGTGCGGCCGCCCCGGCGGGTGGACTCCCAGGCCGTGCGGATGGTCACGGCCCGGCCCGCGCACTCCACGGCCACGTCGGCGCCCTGCCCGCCGGTGAGGCCGCGGATCTGCTTGGCGGTGGTGTCGCCGGCGAGGACGAAGTCGGTGGCGCCGGCGGCGCGGGCCAGTTCCTCCTTGGCCGGGGAGACGTCGACGGCCACGATCGGTCCGGCCCCGGCGATCCGGGCGGCCTGGAGGGCGGCAAGGCCGACCCCGCCGACGCCGAACACCGCCACCGACTCGCCCGGGCGGACCTGGGCGCTGTGGTGCACGGCGCCGTAGCCGGTCAGGACGGCGCAGCCGAGGAGGGCGGCCTCGGGGAGCGGGATCCCGGCGGGCGCGGGCAGCACGCAGTTCGCCGCGACGACGGTCTCCTCGGCGAAGGCGGCGACGTTGAGCCCGGGGTGCAGCTCGTTGCCCTCGGCGTCGTGGGCGTAGACCGCACCGACCCCGGCCAGGGCGTTGGCGCAGAGCCAGACCTCGCCGATCCGGCAGTGGTGGCACTCCCCGCAGGACGGGGCCCAGTTGAGCACCACCCCGTCGCCCGGGGCGACGTGGGTGACGCCCTCGCCGACGGCGAGGACCGTCCCCGCGCCCTCGTGGCCGAGGACGGCGGGGACGGGCACCCGCATGGTGCCGTCGGTGAGGGACAGGTCGGAGTGGCAGACCCCGGCCGCGGCGAGCCGCACCCGGACCTGGCCGGGTCCGGGATCGGGCAGCACGATGTCCCGTATCTCCAGCGGGGCTCCGACGGCGGGCAGGATGGCGGCGCGGACCATGGTCGTCGTCTCCATGTCTTCGGGACAGCGGGGCTTCAGTACAGCGGGGCTTCGGGGGCCTTCGGCTCAGGGGGTCAGAACTGCAGGGACTTGGTCTGGAGGTACTCCCCCAGGCCGTGCGCGCCCAGCTCGCGGCCGACACCCGACTGCTTGTACCCGCCGAAGGGCGCGAGCACGTTGAAGCGGCCTCCGTTGATGTCCACCTGGCCGGTGTCCATACGGCGGGCGAACGCCACGGCCGTCTCCTCGTCCTCGGCCCACACCGCGCCGCCCAGGCCGTAGACGGTGCCGTTGGCGATGCGCAGGGCGTCGTCGTGGTCCTCGTAGGGGAGGATCGCCAGCACGGGGCCGAAGATCTCCTCCTGGGCGATGGTCATGTCGGGGGTGACGTCCGCGAAGACGGTCGGCGGGACGAAGTACCCGCGCTCGTGCGGCGCGTCGAGGCCGCCCGCGACGAGGCGCGCGCCTTCCGCGACGCCCTTGTGGATGTACGAGCGCACGCGGTCGCGCTGGGTGGCGTTGACGACCGGCCCGAGGCGGGTGGCCCGGTCGCGGGGATCGCCCGAGGGGTACGCGGCGACGGCGGCGGCCGCGAGGGCGACGGCCTCCTCGTGCTGGTCCCGGTGGACGAGCATGCGGGTGAGCGCGTTGCAGCTCTGGCCGGTGTTGTTCATGACGTGGCCGACGCCCGCCGCGACGGCCTTGGCCAGGTCGGCGCCGGGCAGGATGACGTTCGCCGACTTGCCGCCCAGTTCGAGGGCGACGCGCTTGACGGCGGCGCCGGCGATGGCGCCGATCTTCCTGCCGACGGCGGTCGAGCCGGTGAAGGAGACGAGGTCGACTCCCTCGTGCTCGGCCAGCGCCTGGCCGGCGACCGGGCCGGTGCCTGTCACCAGGTTGAAGACTCCGGCCGGGACGCCCGCCTCGTGCACGGCTTCGGCGAAGAGCTGTGCGGTCAGCGGGGTGTCCTCGGCCGGCTTGAGGACGACGGTGCAGCCGGCGGCGAGAGCGGGTGCCACCTTTGCAACGACCTGGTGCAGGGGATAGTTCCAGGGCGTGATGGCCCCGACCACGCCGACGGGCTCCATGAAGACGGTGGAGTTCCCGACCCGCTCCTCGAAGGCGTAGGAGGCGGCGAGTTCGGCGTACGAGGAGGAGACCGCGATCGGGGCGCCGACGTGCACCGCCTCCGCGAAGCCGAGCGGGGAGCCGAGCTCGGCGGTGACGGTCTCGGCGAACTCGCCCTTGCGGGCCACGAGCACGTCGCGCAGGGCGCCGATCAGCGAGGCCCGCTCGGCCGGAGCCGTGGCCGCCCAGCCGGGGAAGGCCGCACGGGCCGCGCGTACCGCCGCGTCCACGTCCTCGGCCGTCCCGGCCGGAACGCTGCCGATGACCTGCTCGTCGGCCGGGTTGACCACCTCGATCCGGCCGGTTCCGGCGGCGGGCCGCCATTCCCCGCCGATGTACATCCCGTCGTGGGTCTTCATGGCATTCCTCCCGGGCACCTACGAGCGCGTGGACCTGACCTCGCCGACAACACCCTACAAACTAGCGCCGGTAGTTTTCGGCCCGCCAGGGGCCCGGGGGGGGTCAGATGATGCCGAAAAGCATCCCCGCCGCCAGGACCACGAGGGAGGTGAGGGCCGCCCACTTCACGGTGAACCGGGTGTGGTCGCCGAACTCGACCTTGGCCATGCCGACGAGGACGTAGACGGCCGGAACCAGTGGGCTGGACATGTGCAGGGCCTGACCGACCAGGGAGGCGCGGGCGATCTCCAGCGGGGAGACCCCGTGCGCGGCGCCCGCCTCGGCCAGTACCGGCAGGACACCGAAGTAGAACCCGTCGTTCGACATGAAGTAGGTGAGGGGCAGGCTCAGCAGGCCGGTGACCAGGGCCATGTGCGGACCCATCCCCTCCGGGATGGCGCCGACGAGCCAGTCGGCCATGTGCTTGACCATGCCGGTGCCGGTGAGGACGCCGGTGAAGACGGCGGCCGCGAAGACCATGCCGGCGACGTTGAGGACGTTGTCCGCGTGGGCGGCGATCCGGGCCTTCTGGTCGGGCATGTGGGGGAAGTTCACGGTGAGGGCGAGGGCGGCGCCCAGGAGGAACAGCACCGGGATGGGCAGCAGCTCCATGATCATCGCGGTGAGCAGGGCGACGGTGAGGCCGGCGTTGAACCAGTAGAGGCGCGGACGCAGGGTCGGGCGCCGGGGGTCCAGCCCCTGGAAGCCGTCACCCTCGGCCGGCGCACCGGCAGCCCCGGCAGGGACCTCGGCGGCGGGGGATCCCGCGCCCGTGGCGAGGGCGGGGGCGGAGCCGGTGGCACGGGTCCGCGAGGCGGCCTCCCCGGCGCCGGGACCGGCCGTCACCAGGGACTCCTCCACGGCCTCTTCCGCGGTCTCCGCGCCCGGCATCACGAGGGAGCCGACCCGGCGGCGCTCCCTGACGCCGAGGACGTACGCCAGGACGAAGACGAACAGCAGGCCGACCGCGAGGGCCGGGATCATCGGGACGAAGATGTCCGCCGCGTCGAGCTTGAGGGCCGTGGCCGCGCGGGCGGTGGGACCGCCCCAGGGCAGGGTGTTCATCACGCCGTTGGCGGTCGCGGCGACACCGGTCATGACCACCAGGCTCAGCCCGAGCCGCTTGTACAGCGGGTACATGGCCGAGACGGTGATCATGAAGGTGGTCGACCCGTCCCCGTCGAGCGAGACGATCGCGGCGAGGACGGCCGTGCCGACCACCACCCGCATGGGGTCCGCCTTGCAGAAGCGCAGGATGCCCCGGACGATCGGGTCGAAGAGGCCGACGTCGATCATCACGCCGAAGTAGACGATGGCGAACATCAGCATGGCGGCGGTCGGGGCGAGCTTGCCGACGCCGTCGATGACGTAGTCCCCCAGGTGCGCGCCCTTTCCGGCGAACACGCAGAAGAGCGCGGGGATGAGGACGAGCGCCGCGATGGGCGACATTTTCTTCAGCATGATCAGGACCAGGAAGGTCGCGATCATGGCGAAGCCGAGGAAGGTCAGCATGCAGGGAAGGTAGGTGCCGCCTCCTTGGGCCAACAAGACGTCCGCGCGTGAGCAATACGAGCAAAACCCCAGCTCAGGGCAGGGGTGTCAGGGTGACGGGGAAGCCGTTGAGCACTGCCGTGCCCGACAGCGGGTCGAGGCGGGTGCCGTCGAGCAGCTGGTTCACGTTGACCCCCGGGTCGGCGCCGGCCACCGTGAGCCGGGTGCCGTCGCGGTCGTGGCCCCAGCCGTGCGGGAGGCTGACGACACCCGTACGGACGGCGTCGGTGACCTCCACCGGCGCCTCCAGGCTGCCCCCGTCGGCGGTGATCCGGGCGCGGCCGCCGTCGGCGAGACCGAGCCGGTCCGCGTCGGCGGGATGCACCTGGAGGGTGCACCGGTTGGAACCTCCGGTGAGGGCCGGGACGTTGTGCAACCAGCTGTTGTTGGAGCGCAGGTGGCGGCGACCCACGAGCACCAGGGCGGCGGGGCGGGCGGCGAGCGCCGCGCGCAGCCCGGGGAGCTCGGCCGCGATCGGCTCCGGGAGCAGCTCGATCCTGCCGCTGCGGGTCCGGAGCAGGCCCGGGAGCCGGGGCCGCAGCGGGCCCAGGTCGATGCCGTGCGGGTGGGCGAGGAGCCGCTCCAGGCTGAGCCCGGCCGCCTCCCCGGGTACGGCCCCGGCCGCGTCCCCGGCTGCGGCCGCACGGGTGCGCGTACGGTCGTCGGCGCCGAACAGGTCTCCGTACGGGCCCAGCCGGAGCATCAGGTCGAGCCTGCGCTCCGGTCCGGACTCGCCGGTGAGGAGCCCGGCCAAGGCGGCCGGGTCCGCTCCGTGCAGGGGGGAGCGCCGGTCGGCGGTCTCCTTGGCGAGGGCGGCCTGGATCGCCATGTCGTCGACGGCGGACGGCTGGAGGGAGCCGTGCCGGCCGGAGACGGCCAGGACGAGGCGCGCGTGGATCTCGCACTCGTCAAGCCGGTCCGCTTCGAGGGGGACGGCGGGCCGGGTGTAGCGGACCTGGTTGCGGACGGCGAACCCGTTGAACGCGAAGTCGTGGTGGGCGGTCTGCGAGGGCGGCGGCGGGGGCAGGACGACGTGGGCGTGGCGCGAGGTCTCGTTGAGGTACGGGTCGACGCTGACCATGAAGTCGAGCCCGGCGAGTGCCGCGTCGAGCCGTCGGCCGTCCGGGGCGGACAGCACGGGGTTGGCCCCGATGACGATCAGGGCTCGGATGCGTCCCTCCCCGGGGGTCTCGATCTCCTCGGCCAGGGCGGCGGTGGGCAGTTCGCTCTTGGCCTCGGGGTGACCGCTGACCCGGCTGTGCCAGCGGCCGAGGGCGAATCCCCTGCCGGGCCCGGCGGGCCGGGGCCGGGGACCGGCCGCCGGGAGCGGGAAGAGGGCGCCGCCCGGCCGGTCGAGGTTGCCGGTGAGGATGTTCAGTACGTCCACCAGCCAGCTGGCGAGCGTCCCGTGTTCGACGGTGGTGCTGCCGATCCGCCCGTAGACGGCGGCGGTCGGCGCGGCCGCCAGCTCCCGGGCGAGGGCGCGGATCCGGTCGGCCGGCAGGTCGCAGGCGGGGGCGACCGCCTCGGGAGTGAAACTCCCGAGCGCGTCGGTGAGTTCCCGGAGTCCTTCCGCGTGCTCCGTGAGCGCTCCGGGGTCGGCGAGCTTCTCGGTGAGCAGGGTGTGGGCGAGCGCGGCCAGCAGCAGGGCGTCGCTGCCGGGGCGCGGCGCGAGGTGCGTGTCGGCGAGGGCGGCGGTGCGGGTGCGCCGCGGGTCGACGACGACGAGGGTGCCGCCCCTGGCGCGGAGGGCCTTGAGTTTGCCGGGGAAGTCGGGTGCGGTGCACAGGGAGCCGTTGGACTCGACCGGGTTGGCGCCGATGAGCAGGAGGAAGTCGGTGTGGTCGAGGTCGGGGACGGGGATGGCGAAGGGGTCGCCGAACAGGAGCCCGCTGGAGACGTGTTTGGGCATCTGGTCGAGGGTGCTGGCGGTGAAGAGGTTTCGGGTGCCGAGGGTGTTGACGAGGAGCGGCGGGTAGAGGGCGCCCGCCATGGTGTGGGCGTTGGGGTTGCCGAGGACGATGCCGACGGACTGGGCGCCGTGTTCCCGGACGAGGGCGGGTACGGCGGCGGCGATGGCGTCGTAGGCCTCTTCCCAGGTGACCTCGCGGAGTCGTCCGTCGCGGCGGACGAGGGGAGTGCGGAGCCGGTCGGGGTCGGCGTCGAGGGCGCCGAAGGCGGCGCCCTTGGGGCAGATGAAGCCGCGGCTGAAGACGTCGTCGCGGTCGCCCCGGGCTCCGGTGACGGTGGTGCCCTCGATGGTCAGGGTGAGGCCGCAGGTGGCTTCGCAGAGGGGGCAGATTCGCGGGGCGGTGCGGGGCATGGGCCCTCCTGGGGGCGTCAGGCTGCGGCGCGGGCACGGCGGCGGCCCGAGCATACCGACCGGTAGGCACGGAGGGGAGGGGGCTGCGGCACCCGGTCGGTCCCATCGCCGGGCGCCCGCCGCGCGGGGTCAGTCCAGGACGCGGGCCAGGTAGGCGTGCATCATCGCCCGGGTCTCGGTGACGATGCCGGGGTCGCCCGCGGGGTCGGCCCGGAAGGCCAGCTGGACCAGCGCGTCGGTCGCCTCGACGGCCACGAGGACCGCCCGGGACAGTTCGGGCCCCGGGGTGAGGCCGAGGTGGTCGCACAGGAGCCCGGTCAGGCGTGCGGCGACCATGTGGTTGGGGTCGGAGGCCGGTCCTTCGGCGGGTGGGGCGGGCACTCCGAAGTCCACGAGGGCGAAGCCGGGGACGCTGCGCTTCATGGCCAGGTACTCGTCCAGCACGGCGTCCACGACGGGCCGCCAGTGGGTGGCCGGCAGCAGGGCGAGCCGCCGCTCGATGCCCTCGGCGTAGTGCTCCAGGTTGCGCTGGGCCAGGGCGACGGCCATGGCCCGCTTGTTCCCGAAGAACCGGTAGACCGAGCCGATGGGCACGCCGGCGCGCAGGGCTACGGCGCGGGTGCTGAGGTTCTCGTAGCCGGTCTCGTCGAGGAGTTCGGCGCAGGCGTCGAGGATCCGGGCGAGGCGGTCGGCGCTGCGCTGCTGGACCGGGGTCCTGCGCAGGGGGTGGGCGGGAGGCACGGGGTCCATCATGCCGCTCCTGGCTCGTGGGTCCAGTGGTGCGGGTCCTGCGTCCTCAGTTGAGGAGGAGGGTCAGCCCGCCGATCGTGTATGTGATCATCAGCGCGAGCAGCGGCAGTTGTCCGGCCACCGCCTTCGCCGGGGGGAAGAGGCGTACGGAGCGGTCGTGGGCGGCGATCACACCGAGTACGTGACCCGCGACGACGGCGATCACCTGGAGGGCGGCGAGAGGGCCCGGACCCAAGGGGGGACTGGGGTCGGGGGCGTTGTCAGTGCCGAGTGCCATGCTTACCGTACGTGGTCCTTCGGTCACGAGGAGGGAGAAGTAGTGGGCGGTGAGATAGCCGAGGGCGATCGGTACGAGTGAGTGCGCGAAGGCGGTGAGCGGTCGGGGGTGCGGGCCGCTGACGAGGCGGGTCGCCGCGGCGCACAGGCAGTACAGGGTGGCGACGAGGGCGACGGACGCGAGGAGTCCGAGCGTGGCCGTGGGGGTGCGGCCGAGGGGGGAGGTCTGAAGGGTGTTGATCCAGGCGGGGTTGTCGGAGTAGCCGTCGTAGGCGGTGGAGCCGAGCAGGACGCAGACGGTGGCGACGAGTCCGGGCCGTTCGGGCGTCGCGTCGAGTCCGTGGAAGGGGTTGCGCAGGACCAGGCGGCCGTCGCCGCGGCGGCCGAGGGGGGAGAGCCTGGCCAGGAGGTCGGAGTAGGCCTCGAAGGCGTCGGCTTCGGCGAACCAGCTCTCGCCGTACCGGGCGGCGAGGAGCAGGTGGACGGCGGTGTAGGCGGTGAGGGCACACAGGAGGGTGGTGGTCGATGCGGGATCGGGAGCGACGAGTTCGAGCCAGGTGAAGCCGAACAGTCCGGCGGCGGCGGGCCATTGGCCGGTCCGGGGCGGCAGGGGGCGGCCGGCCCCGGGCGGGCGGCGCCGGGCGCGGGCGAGCAGGCGGTGCAGGGTGCGCAGCGGGTTGAGGAGGCGCCAGACGGGGCCCAGGAGGAGGGAGGCGGGCACGATGCCGACCCACAGCAGGACGTAGACGGCGCCGGGAGCGGGGTTGCGGTCGGGGTCGTCGGGACCGAGGAGGAGGTGGAGGAGCACGGCGAGGGCTGCGGCCAGACCCAGTCCGCGCAGGGCCGTGCGGGTGGCCGGCGCGTCGGCCGCCCGCTGGAGTCCGGCGGGCAGGGAGAGGCCGGAGCGGTCGCCGCGGAAGCGGGAGGAGGACCACAGGAGGCCGAGTGCGAGGAAGGAGACGAAGAGCGCCGTGAAGGCGCCGGCGAAGGCGTAGAAGGGGGAGATCGGCAGATCGTGCTGGGAGCCGATCCCGTGCGCGAGCAGGGTCGAGGGGCCGGGCGGGGCGAGGACCACGGGTTCCGCCGGGCTCATCGGACGAGGAGCTGGGTCAGGACGAGACGGGACTCGTGGGTCTCGACCTCGAAGAGGCCCGTGCGGTCGGCCGTCAGGACCAGGATGGCTTCCTGGCCGGCGGGCAGGGCGAGTTCCTTGTCGTAGCCGTGGACGTGCAGGGTGTCGGCGCGGTCGCTGGTGACGCGCAGGGCCAGGCGGTCGCCCCGCTTCAGTTCGGTACGGCCGGTGGACGGCAGCACCTTTCCGTCCCGGACGGCGATGGTGACGGTCCGGTCGGCCGGCGGGGTCTGCTGGGGCGCCGGTGTCGCCGGTGCCGTCGGGGAACCGGTCGGGGCGGGTGCGGGGTGGCTGTGGGTTCCCTGGCCCGGGGGGCCCGCGGTCAGCGCGACCGCCGCCTCGACCGGCTTGCCGGCAACGGCCCAGGCGGTGTGGTCGTCTGCGTACAGGCGGACGGTCAGGGTGTGCGCGCCCTCGGGCACCTGCGCCGCGGGCAGGTGGTACCAGGGGCCGTACAGCCGGGCCAGCTTGCGGCCGTCGAGCTCCAGGTGGGCGTGGCCGGCGCCGGTCAGTGCCGCGCCGCCGACGCTGTCGGGGGTGAAGCGGAAGCCGGTGACCGCCAGCTGGAGGTTCCAGCCGTCCTCGGAGTCGGGTCGGGCGGTGAGCTTCACCTGGGGCGCTCCCCGTGCGGGGACCTCGCGCAGGCGGTGGCCCGCGCCGTCCTGGGCGTCGAGCAGGGTGCCGGTGTCGCCGGAGGCCTGTTCGTGGGTGGTGCCGGGTTTGTGGTGGGTGGTGGCCCGGCCGCCGCAGCCGGCCGCCGCGCCGCCCGTGAGCAGCAGGAGCAGGGCCACCAGTGCCGCCGTGCGGGCGGGGCTGCGGTGCGGGCGGGACCGGGGGGCGGGTGTCCGGCACACGTCGCACCGGATGCGGGACTCTGCGGGCACGTTCACTGCGGGCCTCCGGTCGTGGGGCGGGGGTCAGGCGGCGGTGCCGTCGGGGCGGGTGGTGGGGGCCGGGGGCTCGGCGGTGGTGGTCAGGGCCGGGGCCGGGCCCGCCGGGACGGGGGCGCGGTCGCCGGCCGGGTCGTCGCCCGGGCCGGCGGGGCGGGCGGGGGCGGCCGGGCCCGGGCGGGCCGAGGCGACGACCGCCCACAGCACCCAGACCACCGCGACCAGGGCCCGTACCCAGGCGGGGCTGAGCGGGATCCACGGGATCATCAGGACGGCCTTGTCGAAGGCGTCCAGCAGGGTCAGGGCGCCCAGGAGCAGGGTGAGGCGCGCCAACCAGGGGCGTCCGGGGCGCAGGGCCAGGCCGGCGCCGGTCCACCACAGGCCGAGCAGGAGCAGGGCCACTGCCGGGACGGGGGTGGCGGCCAGGGGCGTCGTGGAGCCGGCCACGTCCAGGGCCAGCCCGGCCAGGCCGCACAGCGAGGCCGCGGTGCCCAGCCGGGAGCCGCGCAGGCGCCGCCACCACAGGGTGCCGCCGACCAGCAGCAGCACGGCCGCCACCGCCACCGCGATCTGCGTCTCCACCCGTTCCAGGCCCCGGGCGCCGTACCAGTCGCAGCCCGCCGGGAGCTTGCGGGCCTGGACGTTGTAGTCGGCGCAGACCATCAGCTGGGTCAGCTTCACCGGCTCGCCGACCAGCCGGGCGGAGGCGCCGCTGACCTGTCCGCGCTCCTTGCCGCACTGCGGGAGCGTGCCGGGGGTGGACCCGTCGGGGCCGTCCTGCCAGCAGTTCCCGCTGCCCTGGCCGTCCCACCACACGTCGGTGCCGTTCGGCCGGGAGGCCCCGGACCTGTCCTTGCCGAGCACGTTGCCCGCGTACCGGTTGTGGTGGGAGGTGTCGGTCTGCTTGGACCACTTCTCCTCGCCGCGGATGAAGGCCGGGACGGCGCTGAGGAAGAAGCCCGCGCGCCGGTGCCCGTACACCCAGTTGTCCTCGTAGAGGTTCCAGTTGCCTCCGGCGGTGATGATGCCGGTGCCGGGCGGCATGGAGATCTGCGGGCAGACCACCCCCTGCTCGTAGCCGCGTTCCACGGGCGGTTTGGCGCAGGTGCCGTCGGCGACGTAGTGGTAGTAGTCGGCGTTGTTGTCGTGGATGAGGTTGCGTTCGAAGCGGGCGTGGTTCTGCGGGAGTCCGGGGTGTCCGGGGAAGGCGCTGTCCATCGAGGCGCCGCCCATGTTCTGGTCGAACTCGTTGTCGTGGACCCACACCGAGTCCCCGGCGGTGCCGGAGTAGCCGACCATGTTGTGGTGGCTGCGGCAGCCGGTGATCTCGATGGAGTAGCGGGGCACGTCGTAGCCGCGCCCGTCGTTGATGTTGGAGGCGCTGCCGGGGTAGATCCCCGAGTCTCCGTTGCCGTAGGACTCGCAGTTCTTGTAGAGCCCGTGGTCGCTGGCGAAGGTCAGGAAGCCGTACTCGTCGTTCCAGCGGGTCAGGACGTCGTCGATGACGAAGCCGTCGCCGGCGAGTACGTACAGGGAGTTGAAGGTGGTGCGCTGCGCGGTGAAGTTCCGGAAGTAGATGCCGTTGGACCGGTCGGCCCGGATGGCGTTCAGCTTCTGGTACTTGGCGTCGATGACGACGTCCGTGCGGGCGGCTCCGGTGCCCTCGATCTGCAGGTTCGTCTTGCCGAGGATGGCGACGAGGTTCTGGTTGTGCCGGCACTTCTCCTGCTGCTCGTAGGACAGGATCTGGTAGCCCAGTGAGGAGTTGGGGGCCTTGAGGCCGGCGCACTCCCCCGCCGGCGCGGGCAGCGAGGGCTCCTCCTCGTAGAGGCCGGGCAGGACCGCGATGTTCATCCCGGGCCGGTCGACGGCGTCCACGGCCTGCTGGAGGTGGCGGTAGCCGTTCTTCTCGCAGCGTTCGTAGAGGTCGAGGTTGCGCTGCCGGAGTTCCTGCGGGAAGCCGGCCACGCGGCGTTCGAAGGCGGGCCGGTCGGTCTTGCAGACCAGCAGGTCGGGCTCGGCGGCCCGGTAGGCGGGGACGGATCCGGTGCCGTCGGGGAGGGCGACGGGGCGCTCCTCGTGCGCGCGGGCGGCGGGCGCGGCGGCGAGGAGGGACAGGAGGGCGAGGAGGGCGAGGAGGGCGGCGAGGAGCGCCGCCGGCACGGCAGGGAACCTGCGGGTCCACGACATGCGCGAGAGAGTAGAGCAATGTTCATCTTTTGGGATCCCCCCGCGCACGATCCCGTGCGATCTCGCGGGATCGTGCGCGACCCAGCGGAATCCCGCCGAATTCCACGAGGGGGCGCGCGTCGGCCGCAAGACGCCGTTGACGCGGAGGGGCCCGGAATCCTACTGTCGACCATAGGATTCCTTCTACGGAGCGGGAGCAGCCCATGAGTGAGCAGGCCAGGAAGACGGCGGAGGCGCTGGAGTACCTCACCGGCTTCGGGAACGAGCACGGTTCGGAGGCCGTGCCCGGCGCGCTCCCGCTCGGCCGCAACTCGCCCCAGCGCGCCGCCCTCGGCCTCTACGCCGAGCAGCTCAGCGGCAGCGCCTTCACCGAGCCGCGCCGCCACAACCGCCGTTCGTGGCTCTACCGGATCCGCCCCTCCGCCGCGCACCCGGCCTTCACCCGTGTGGACAACGGCGCCCTGCGCACCGCGCCCTTCACCGACGCCGTCCCGGACCCCAACCGGCTGCGCTGGAACCCGCTGCCCGACCCGGCCCCGGGCACCGACTTCCTGGCCGGCCTGTGGACCCTCGGCGGCAACGGCGACGCCACCCAGCGCACCGGCATGGCCGTCCACCTCTACTCCGCCAACGCCGACATGACCGACCGGGTCTTCAGCGACTCCGACGGCGAGCTGCTGATCGTCCCCGAGCGCGGCGGCCTGCTGCTGCGCACCGAGCTCGGCCTGCTGAGCGCCGGCCCGGGCGAGGTGGCGCTGATCCCGCGCGGCGTCCGCTTCCGCGTCGAGCTGCTGGACGGCGACGCCCGCGGCTACGTCTGCGAGAACTACGGGCAGCCCTTCGAGCTGCCGGACCTCGGCCCGATCGGCGCCAACGGCCTGGCCGCGGCGCGGGACTTCCGGGCGCCGGTGGCCGCGTACGAGGACGTGGAGCGCCCGACCGAGGTGGTCAACAAGTTCTGCGGCAACCTCTGGTCCGCGACCTACGGCCACTCGCCGCTCGACGTCGTCGCCTGGCACGGCACGCACGTCCCGTACGTCTACGACCTGCGCAGGTTCAACGTGATCGGGTCCATCAGCTACGACCACCCCGACCCGTCGATCTTCACCGTGCTGACCTCGCCGTCCGACACCCCGGGCCTGGCGGGCGTGGACTTCGTGGTGTTCGCCCCGCGCTGGCTGGTCGGCGAGGACACCTTCCGCCCGCCGTACTTCCACCGCAACGTGATGAGCGAGTACATGGGCCTGATCGAAGGCGCCTACGACGCCAAGGCCGAGGGGTTCGTGCCGGGCGGCGGCTCGCTGCACAACATGATGTCCGCGCACGGACCGGACCGGGAGACCTTCGACAAGGCCAGCGCCGCCGAGCTCAAGCCGCAGAAGATCGACGACGGCCTGGCCTTCATGTTCGAGACCCGCTGGCCGATCACCGCCACCCCCCAGGCGGCGGGGGCCGAGCACCTCCAGCGCGGATACGACGACGTATGGGAGGGTCTCCAGCGGCACTTCCGTGCCTAACATGCCGGTGTCCACCTGCGCACCGCCCCACCCCGCCGGCCGATGACGGCCGGCCCGTACGGAGAACGACCCGTGACCGCCTTCGCCCCCGACTCCCTGGTACTGAACCGGAAGCTGCCGCTCTGGTACCAGGTGTCCCAGTCCCTGCGCGCCTCGATACTGGGGCGCACTCCGGACGCCTCGCTGCGGCTGCCGACCGAGGAGCAGCTCGCCGAGCACTACGGGGTGAGCGTGCTGACCATGCGGCAGGCGCTCAAGGAGCTGGAGGGCGAGGGCCTCATCAGCCGGCACCGGCGGCGCGGGACCTTCATCGAGCCGGGCGCGATGCGCAGCGCCCCGGTACGGCTGCTCGGCTCGGTGGACGCGATCGTGGCCCAGCAGTCGGGTGACCTGACGACGGTGCTGGGGCACGAGCGCACCGCCGTGGCCGGGGAGCTGCTGGAGCACTTCCCGGACACGGCGGAGGTGGTCACGTACCGCAGGCTCCGGCGCGACGGCGAGAGCGGGGAGCCCACCAACTGGGCGGAGAACGCGGTCCGTCCGGAGCTCGCCGACGCGGTGGACCTGGCCGACCTGGAGCGCTGGCCGATGACCAAGGTGCTGCGCGACGTGGTGGGCGTACGGATCAGCCGGATCACGGACACCGTCGAGGCGCGGCTGGCCGACCCGGTCACGGCGGAGCTGCTGGAGGTCCCGCTGCTGAGCCCGATCCTGCACTACACCGGCGTGACCTACGACGAGGACGGGCGGGTCGTGGACGTGGCCCGGATCCGGTACCGGGGGGACCGGTTCTCCTTCACGGTGACCGTCGAAGCGCCCTAGGAAGGGACGGCCAGGCCGGTCGCCCCCGGGCGCGGCGCGCTACTTCTGCTGTTCGTTCTCGTCCGTGAGGCGCTCGCCCTCGGCCTGCGAGGGCGTGGTGCGCATCGTCTGGGGGTGGTGGCGCTGCTCCCTCTCCCGCTCGTCCATGTCCTCGTCGAGCCGCTCGCCCTCGGCCTGCGACGGGGTCGAATACTCGTCGTACATGCTCATGGCCGGCTCCTCGGTCGGTACGGATCCGCAGTCCGGTGGGCGCGGAACCGCACATACGCGACGTATGCGTACATAAGGAGCGTAACGCTTCGGCCGGGACACGGCCCCGCCCCGTCGGGCCGTCGCTACCATCTGCCGGGTGAGCGCTGACGTACCGCTGCTGGACGATCTGATGCCCTGGGCCGTGGGCGGCCTGCGCCTTGGCCGGGACTGGGTGGCGGCGCCCGATCCCGCCACCCTGCGCGCCCGGTGGACGGCCCTGACCGGTGCCGAAGGGGCGGAGCGGGAGCGGCTGTTCCGCCCGAGCCGGACCCGTACGCCCTCCGCCGGGGCGGCCGCGCTGCCCGGCCAGCGCTCGGCGACCGCCCGGTTCGCCGACGCGCCCGGCGCCTTCCCGGACCCCGTACGGGTGCTCCTCGCGCCCTTCGACGAGCAGTGGCTGCTGCCCGACCAGCGGCTCATCGACTCGGCCCGCCCGGAGCTGTGGCGGGTGCGCGACGCGCAGCAGGTGTTCCTGCTGGAGGCCCCCGGCCTGCTGGCCACCGCCCACCTCCCGGCGGGGCGGCTCGGCCGGATCCGCCCGCTGCACCGGCGCCCCGGCGGGGCCGAGCCGAATCTGGCGCCGGGCCTGCTGCCCCTGCTGGGCGGGCGCCACGGCGGCTGGGTCACCCCGGAGGACGTACTGTGCTGGATCCTCGCCGCCGGGCGGCCGGGGCCCCGGGGGTACGAGGTCCCTCTCGCGGCGGACCCGGAGCGCTGGCGGGCCGGCCTGGAGCTGGGCCACCGGCTGCTGACGGTCCAGCTGCGCGGGGCGCGCGGCGGGGAGCCGCCCCGGCTGCCCGGCGGGCGGCGGCCGTACGTCCGGGCGGCGGTCACGGGCTGGCCGGAGGGGCTCGGCTACGACGCGGAGAGCGAGACGCTGACCCTCGGGGACGGGGCCGTCTCCCCGGTCCCGGAGGGGGCCTGGGAGTACGAGGTCCAGGGTGTGCGGGTGCTGGAGGGGTGGTTCGCCGCCCGGAGCGCGCACCGGGATCCGCAGGCGGGCGGGCTGGAGGGGCTGGGGCCGGCCGAGTGGCCGCAGTCCTGGACCTCGGAGCTGCTGACCCTGGTGACGACCCTGGCGCTGCTGGCCGGGCTGGCGCCGGAGCGGGCGGCGTTCACCCCCGGGCCGCTGCTGCCGGCCGCGGAGCTGGAGGCCGCCGGGGTGCTTCCCCCGCCGCGCTGGGCCCGGCGTCCGGCCTCGGTGCTGGACCACCAGGAGGAGGGGCCGGGCGGGCAGTTCGCGCTGCTCTGACCCCCGCCCCCGCCCCCGCCCCTGCCCCTGCCCCTGTCCCGGCCCCTCCCCGGGGGCCCCTCAGGACCAGCCGGCCAGCAGCCGGGACACCGCGCGGTCGAAGACCTCCGTCATGTCCGTTCCGGCGGCGGTCACCGGCGTGCCCTCGGTGAGGGCCGCCGTGAGCCTCGGGTACTCCCCCGTCGCCAGCCGCGAGCCGAGCCAGGCGGTGCGTACGCCTTCCTCGGCGGCCTCGCTCCAGGGCAGCGAGCGGGCCCGTTCGGCCAGGGCCAGTTCCCCCGCCACGAAGGTGGCCACCGAGCCGTTGACGGACGCGATCAGCTCCAGTTTCCCGGCCCCGGACACCTCCAGCGGCTCCAGGCAGGCCAGGCTGTGCTCCAGGTACCGCAGGGCGTTGGGGCTGAAGCCGTAGACCGGACTGAGCAGCCGGGGCAGCCAGGGGTGGCGGTGCATCACGTCCCGGGTCTGCCGGGCCAGGGCGAGCAGGTCCTCGCGCCAGCGGCCGGTCGGCGGGGTGAGGTCGTACTCCGCGCTGACCGCGTCCACCATCAGCTCGTACAGGTCCTCCTTGCGGGGGACGTAGTTGTACAGGGACATCGTCCCCGCACCGATCCCGGCCGCCACCCTCCGCATGGAGACGGCCTCGATCCCCTCCGCGTCGGCGATCCGCACGGCCTCGGCCGCGATCGAGTCGCGGCTGTGGGCGGGCCGGGGCCCGCGTCCGGCCCGCTGCGGGCGGGCCCAGATCACTTCGGGTTCAGCGGGGCGCCCACCGGCTGTCATCGGTCACATCACCTCGTCGTCGTCTCCGCCCACCATCTTAGTTACGTACGCCGTACGTAGTGCGGTAGGGTGCGACACATGACGACTACGTACGCTGTACTTAGTGAGGGTCTGGAGAAGCACTACGGCGAGGTGCACGCCCTGCGCGGGCTGGACCTGGCCGTGCCGGAGGGCACCGTCTGCGGGCTGCTGGGCCCCAACGGCGCGGGCAAGACCACCGCCGTGCGGATCCTGACCACGCTCACCGCACCCACCGCCGGCCGCGCCCTGGTCGCCGGCCACGAGGTCACCGCCGACCCGGCCGCCGTACGCCGCGCCATCGGCGCCACCGGCCAGTACGCCTCCGTCGACGGGGACCTGACCGGCCGGGAGAACCTCCGGCTGTTCGCCCGCCTCGCCGGACTGCGGGGGCGGGCCGGGCGCGAGCGCGCGGACGGGCTGCTGGAGCGGTTCGGCCTCGGCGAGGCCGCCGACCGGGTGGCCTCCACCTGGTCGGGCGGTATGCGCCGGCGCCTGGACCTGGCCGCCGGACTGGTCACCCGCCCCCGGGTGCTCTTCCTCGACGAACCCACCACCGGGCTGGACCCGGCGGCCCGCGAACAGATCTGGACGGCGGTGCGCGGCCTCGCCGACGAGGGCACCACCGTGCTGCTGACCACCCAGTACCTGGAGGAGGCCGACCGGCTCGCCGACGACATCGTCGTCGTGGACCGGGGCCGCGCCGTGGCCACCGGCACCCCGGCCGGCCTCAAGGCCCGGATCGGCGCCCGCGCCGAGGTCACCGTCACCGAGCGGGCCGCCCTCGCGGGCGCGGCCGTGGTCCTCGACCGGCTCACGGGCGGGCGGCCCGCCCTGGACGAGGAGCGGCTCACCGTCGGCGTGACCGTCCTCGACGGCGGGCTCACCCTGCCCGGGATCATCCGCGAACTCGACACCGCCGGGATCCCGGTGACCGACGCGAGCCTGCGCCCGCCCACCCTCGACGAGGTGTTCCTGCGCCTCACCCGGACCCCCTCCGCCACCCCGCACGACAAGGAGCACGCGGCATGACCACCCTGCTTTCGGACGGCGGCGCCGTCCTCACCCGCCAGCTCCAGAAGGCCCGGCACGCCCCGGCCCTGCTGGTGCTGACCCAGACCATGCCGATCATGATGCTGCTCTTCTTCGGCTACGTGTTCGGCAGCGCGCTCGCCATGCCGGGCGCCGAGTACCGCGAGTTCCTGGTGCCCGGCCTGCTCGCCGCGACCGCCGCGAACGGCCTGATGACCGGCATGTTCACGGCCGCGCAGGACGCCCACCGGGGGGTCATGGACCGCTTCCGGACGCTGCCGATGAGCCGGGCCGCGGTCCCCCTGGGGCAGACCGCCGCCGATCTGCTGACCACGGCCGTGTCGATGGTGCCGCTGATGCTGGTGGGGCTGGCGATGGGCTGGCGGGTGGAGAACGGGCTGCCCGGGGCGCTGGCGGCGCTCGGCGTGCTGCTGCTGTTCCGCTTCGCCACCGCCTGGGTGGGCACGTACCTCGGGCTGGTGAGCCGCAGCGAGGAGGCCGCGGGTCAGCTCGGCAGCGCCACCTTCGTCCTGCCGATGCTGTCCAGCGCGTACCTGCCGACAGCCGGGCTGCCCGGCTGGCTGCGGGCGGTCGCGGAGTGGAACCCGATCAGCGCCGTCGCCACCGCCGTGCGGGAGCTCTGCGGGAACGCGGGCGGCGCGGCCACGGCACCGGACGCGGCCTGGCCCGCGGCGCATCCGGTGGCGGGCGCGGTGCTGTGGTCGCTGCTGCTCCTGCTGCTGTTCGTACCGCCGGCCACGCGCCGGTTCGCGCGCGGCCGGGGCTGAGGACGGGTCGGAACCCGGCCTCCGGCGAGGGTTACGGGAGGGGCGTGACCGGCACCTGCACGGTCACCGGGACCGTCTCCGTGTGCAGGTTGCCGTCGAGCGCGTCCGTCAGGGACGTCTGCGTGCCGGCGGTGAAGCGGCAGCCGACGACGGCGATCCCGCACACCCGGTAGCGGACGACCACCGAGGCGGTCGCGCCGGACCGGACCGCCCCCACCGTCTGCGGCACCGGGCCGAGCCGGGTGATCCCGGACCCCGTGGGCAGGGCGTCGAGGAGCTTGACGTTGAAGGCGTCGCCGGAGCCGGTGTTCCGGATCCGGTACTCCACGCTCAGCGTGCGGGAGAGGTAGTTGCCGAGTCCGCCCCAGTAGGCGCGGTGGGTCACGGCCACCTGCGGCTGGAGGGGCTCGACGTTCCCGAGGAGGTCCAGGCCCCACGACTTGCCGCTGCCGGGCGTGACATCGGCGTTGACCGAGAAGAATCCGCTGCCCACCGTGCCCCGGTAGGCGTTCGTCGGGGTGGAGTCCGGTACGACCTGCCAGGTCCCGACCCCCGACGCGACGGTCCCGTTGTACGAGAGCTCGGGCGCGTCACAGCCGCCGCCGTCCAGCCGCACGGTCACGGACCCCCGCGCGTTGGTGAGGGTGACCTGGGTGCCGTCCGGAGGGAGCGCGGCCTGCGTACCGCCCACCCGGAAGGGCAGGTTGACGGCCAGTTGGGTGGGCAGCGAGGAGAAGACACCGGCAGCCAGCGCGTCACTGCCGCTGAGCGTCCGGCCGTCGGTGAGCGGTCCGGCGGGACAGCCCGCGGAGCTCGCCACCGCAGCGTCGGCACCGGACGCGTTCACGGTCACCGGAACCGGGCCCGCCGCCCCGGCCGGGGACGCCGTCACCGCCACCCCCGCCAGCAGCGCTATCACGACGACCGCCGCGCGCCGGGCTGCGGAGCGGGCGGGGGATGCGGCGGCGGTCGGGGCTCTCATGGGCGACCCTTCGGTACGGCGCGACGGCGGACGCCCGCACCTTACGCATACAATCCGGACATTCCACTGGACTTGGGCTCCGGACACGGGTGACAGACCCGGCTTCCACCCGGTAGGCAGACCCCATGGCTACCGAACCCCTCCCCCTCGCCGGCCTCACCGTCGTCGCCGTCGAACAGGCCGTCTCGGCCCCCTTCGCCACCCGCCAGCTCGCCGACCTCGGAGCCAGGGTGATCAAGGTCGAGCGCCCGGACGGCGGCGACTTCGCGCGCGGCTACGACACCGCCGCGGGCGGCCTGGCCTCGCACTTCGTGTGGGCCAACCGCGGCAAGGAGTCCCTCACCCTCGACCTGAAGGACCCGCGCGGGCTGGAGGTGCTCCACGGCCTGCTCGACGGGGCCGACGTCTTCGTGCAGAACCTCGCGCACGGGGCCGCCGCCCGGCTCGGCATCGACGCGGCCTCGCTGTGCGCCCGCTACCCGCGCCTGGTGGCCGTGGACGTCTCCGGCTACGGCGCGGAGGGCCCGTACGCCCACAAGCGCGCCTACGACATGCTCGTGCAGTGCGAGGCGGGGCTGGTCTCGGTGACCGGCACCCCGGAGCGGGCGGTGAAGGCGGGGATCCCGGCGGCGGACATCGCGGCCGCCATGTACGCCTTCTCGGGGGTGCTCGCGGCCCTGCTGCGCCGCGGCGTCACCGGGCGCGGCGGGCCGGTGGAGGTGTCGATGCTGGACGCGCTCGCGGAGTGGATGGGGCATCCCCTGCACCACACGATGCACGGCGGGGAGCAGCCCGCGCGGACCGGGCTCGCGCACGCGGTGATCGCGCCGTACGACGCCTACGCGACGGCCGACGGGGACCGGGTGCTGCTGTCGGTGCAGAACGACCGGGAGTGGCGGCGCCTGGCGGCCGGGGTACTGGAGCGGCCGGACCTGGCGGATGACCCGGCGTACGCGACGAACGCGGCCCGCACGCGGGGGCGGGAGAAGACGGACGCGGTGGTGGCCGAGGCCCTGGGCCGGCTCGGGGCGGACGAGGCCGTGGCGCGGCTGGAGGCGGCCGGGATCGCCTGCGCGCGGCTCAACTCGGTGGCCCAGCTGGCCGGGCACCCGCAGCTGGCGGCACGGGACCGCTGGCGGGAGGTGGATTCGCCGGCGGGCCCCCTGCGGGCACTGCTGCCGCCGATCGGGCTGCCGGGCGGCGCGGAACCGCGGATGGGTGCGGTGCCCGCGCTCGGCGAGCACACCGACGCCCTGCTGCGCGCCCTGGGGATGACGGACGCGCAGATCACGGCACTGCGCCGGGACGGTGTGATCGCCTGAGGCCGGGGTGACGCGGGGTCCCTGAGGACGCCGTACGGGGGACGGGGCCGGGCCGCAGCCGGACGGGGGGCCGGCTGCGCGGACGGTCAGGTGCGGCGGCTGCCGAAGAGCGTGCGCCGCAGCCTGCGCAGCGGCGCGAAGAGCGCGACGCGCGCGCTCCGGCTCCGCTGTACGTGCGTGTGGTCGCGCGAGGTGAGCTCGCGCATCAGCAGGGTCGCCTCGGCGACCTCGTGGCGCGGGGCGGCGGGACCGCCCAGCACGGCGAGGTGGCGGTCGAGGCGCGAGCTGACCGCGCTGCTGCCGCAGGTGATGGCAGGCACGCGGGGCGGCCTGCTGCGCATCGTTATCTGTTCCATGTCTCTCCCCACCCGTACGAGGGCACCCGGCCCGGGCAGGGTAACCCTATCGCCCCCGCAACGCCCGCGGGTATCCCGGTGGTGTGAATTACCCCTGTAATTACGGGTAGTTGACGATTACTCAGCGGAGTCGACCGTCACTCTCCGTACCAATGGGCCGACTTGGGGGCCCTCGCGCAGCGGTCGGTGACAGTGTCGTCACGACGGGGGCCACCCGGCGGGTACTGCGCTAACTTGGAGTGATCACCCGGTGACGCAGGGGGGTTCGCGTGAACGGTAACGAAAGCGGGGACGCCGGGCGTGTCATCGCCGGCCGGTACCGGCTGCTGGGCCGGTTGGGGCGGGGCGGCATGGGCGTGGTCTGGCGGGCCCGCGACGAGGTGCTGGGCCGGGAGGTGGCCGTCAAGGAGGTGCGGGCCCCCGCCGGGCTGGACGCGGCCGAGGTCGAGCGGATGTACCGGCGGCTGGAGCGGGAGGCCTGGGCGGCCGCCCGCGTCTCGCACCGCGGGGTGGTCACGGTCTACGACGTGGCGGCCGAGGAGGGCCGCCCGTGGATCGTGATGGAGCTGGTGCGCGGTCTCTCCCTGGCGGAGGTGCTGGAGGGCGAGGGCCCGATGACCCCGCAGCGGACCGCGCACATCGGCGAGCAGGTCCTGACCGCGCTGCGCGCCGCGCACGACGCCGGGGTGCTGCACCGGGACGTGAAGCCGGCCAACGTACTGGTCGCCAATGACGGCCGGGTGGTGCTGAGCGACTTCGGGATCGCCCGCCTGGAGGGCTCCGCCGCGCTCACGATGCCCGGCGAGGTGGTCGGCTCCCCCGAATTCCTGGCCCCGGAGCGGGCGTTGGGCGGCGAGCCCGGCCCGGAGTCGGACCTGTGGTCGCTCGGGGTGATGCTCTACGCGGCCGTGGAGGGGGTCTCGCCCTTCCGGAAGGACACCCCGCTGTCCACCCTCCAGGCCGTCGTGGACTCGGAGTTGCCCCCGCCGCGCCGGGCCGGGCCGCTGGAACCGGTGCTGGAGGGGCTGCTGCGCAAGGACCCGGCCCTGCGGCTGTCCGCCGCGGAGGCCGCCCGGATGCTGCGGATCGTCGGCGCGGGCGGGGCGGTACGGGACCCCGGCGGGCCGGTGTCGCCGGTTTCGCCGGTGCCGGGGCCGGACGCGCCGACGGTGGCCGCACGGGCGGGATCCGGGGCGGGATCCGGGACGGGGTACGGGGGGCAGACCCCGCCGGTGCCGGTGCCGACTCCGGTGTCGGCGCCCGGCCGGGAGCCCGGGGGCGGGACCGGCGGGCGGGCGGGGGCGGTGCTGACCCTCGGGATCGTGGTGCTGCTGCTGGGGCTGGTCCTGCTGGGGTGGCTGCTGCTGCGGGACACCGGGGGCGGTGGGGCCACGCCCTCCCCTTCCCCCTCGGCCTCCGCCCCGGCGACGGCTTCCGCCTCGCCCTCCGCTTCGGCCTCGGCGTCCGCCAGTGCCAGCGCCGCGCAGAGCGTCACCCTGTACGCGCACGCCACCCGCCCCGAGTACGCCGGGAGCTGCCCGCCGGCCGGGACGGTCGCGCCCGCCTTCACCGGGACCATCGAGGTGGCCCGGGTCCCGGCGGTGGTGGAGTACCGCTGGGTCAGGCGCGGCGCGGGCGGGGGGCCGGCCTCCGACTGGCAGAGCATCGTGTACGAGGAGGGCGGGGCGCGCACCCGCCAGCTGGACCACACCGAGCCGGGCGATCCGGCGGGCGCGACCTTCCGCGACGCGGTCCGGCTGGAGGTCCGGGCGCCGGCGCAGACGGCGTCGGCGTGGCTGGAGTACTCCCTGACGTGCGAGAAGCGGACCCCGACGGGCGGGACCCCCTCCCCCGGCTCTCCCGGGCCCTCCGGTTCCCCGGCCGGGACACCGACGCCGACGCCCGCGCCCACACCGAGCGCGGGCGTCAGCCCCTAGGGACGGACCCCGCGGATCGGGGCCTGTCGGATCAGACCTTGCCGGAGAAGACCGGCAGGTAGCCGCCGGACTGTCCGGCGGCGGTGGGGTGGTACGACTCGCCGATGTTGGTCCAGTTGACGCTGTGCAGCCAGGCGCTGCCGGAGCAGATCTCGTGGCCGGTGAAGGCTCCGACGACCGAGGCGAAGGTGAAGCCGTGGTCGGCGGCGCGCTTGGCGACGGCGGCGTTGAGGTAGTCGGCCGCGCCGTTGATGGCGGAGCGTTCGCCCTCGGTCAGTCCTGCGACGCAGCTGCCGTTCAGCTTGTAGAAGCGGGGATAGCCGATGACGACGACCTTGGCGGAGGGGGCGCGGCCCCGGATCGCGTCGTAGACCTGGTCGAGCTGTCCGGGGAGGGTGGTGTCGACGTACCGCTTGGCCTCGTTGACCCGGCTGACGCAGGTGGATTCGGACTGCAGGACGCAGGTCGTCATCACGTCAGAGAATCCCGCGTCGTTGCCGCCGACCGTGATGCTGACGAGGTCGGTGCCGGAGTTGAGGGGGCCGAGCTGGCCGGAGAGGACGTCACCGGTACGGGCGCCCGAGCAGGCGGTGAAGGAGAAGGTCTGCGGGGAGTGGGCCGCGGCCCACAGGGCCGGGTAGGCGCGGGAGGTGCGCTTGCAGTTGCCGCTGGAGCTGTCGTAGTTGCCGGCGCCGACGCCGGAGGAGTACGAGTCGCCGAGGGCCACGTAGCCGAAGTCGGCCGCGGCGGACGCCTGGCCGGCTCCGAACAGGGCGGCGCCCGCGGCGAGTAACAGGGAGGAGGTCAAGGCGGCGAAACGCGACATTCTCTTGCTCATGTGTGTGCGGCTCCTTGTGGGGGGTTACTACTGAGTCCGTGGTACAAGCAGTCGGGGCTGGCTGGAAGTGTTCATGCCAAGGAGGTATGGGGCGGGAATCTTCACCCGCGGCGGGTTTGAAGAGGGAACACGTCCACCCGATCCGGCGAAACACAGGTGCACGGGGGCAGTTCGTGCCGGATCATGGGCGCCATGCCAGCAGACCCGCATGACGCGCTGCCGATCCGGCTCCATGTCGACGACAGCGATTCACCGTCGGACGTCGTCGACGCGCTGTTCCTCGGCCGGTTCGCGACCGGCGAGCAGCCGTACGCGCAGAGCGTCACGATCGAGCGGGTGAAGGCGGAAGCCACCCTGCTGCCCCCGCGCGCCACCGTGCTCCGCGCGGCCCGCGACACCGACCGGAGCGCCACGCTCGCCGAGGGCGAGGGCTGGACGGTACTGGTCTCCCGCTGGAGCCGGGGTGCGGACGTGACCGTGACGGCGGTCAGCGACGAACTCGCGGAGAAGGTGCTCGGCGAGGCCACGGAGGGGGCGCAGGACGAGCCCGAACCGCAGCCGGAGAACGTCACCATGGGCTTCTGGTACGTCTCCCCGCGCCGCGGCCCGTACCGCACGACCCGGCAGATCTCCGCCGGCACGTGGGAGGACGTCCGGCCGAACTACACGGCGCCGGTGGCGCTGGCGATGGACCGGCTGATGAAGGTCACCCCGGACGACATCGCCGGCCGGCTGCTCCTGCTGCACGGCCCGCCGGGCACCGGCAAGACCTCGGCGCTGCGCACGCTGGCGCGGTCCTGGCGGGACTGGTGCCAGGTGGACTGCGTCCTGGACCCGGAGCGGCTGTTCAACGACGTGGGCTATCTGATGGACATCGCCATCGGCGAGGACGAGGGCACCGCGAAGGGCCGGTGGCGGCTGCTGCTGCTGGAGGACTGCGACGAGCTGATCCGCGGCGAGGCCCGGCACACGGCGGGTCAGGCGCTGTCCCGGCTGCTGAACCTGACGGACGGTCTGCTCGGGCAGGGCCGCAACGTCCTGGTCGGCGTCACGACCAACGAGGACCTCGAACGCCTCCACCCCGCGGTGGTCCGCCCGGGGCGGTGCCTGGCCCGCATCGAGGTCGGCCGGCTGACCCACCGGGAGGCGGTGGACTGGCTCGGCACCGACGAGGGCGTCTCCCGCGAGGGCGCCACCCTGGCCGAACTCTTCGCCCTCCGGCGCGGGACGGGGCCGGCGGCGGTGCTGCCGGCGCAGCCGTCCTCGGAGGCGGGCCTGTATCTCTGAGCGCGCGGCTCGGCCGTGGCCGGTCTCCCCGGCTGCCGGATCCGGGACGGGGGCGGTTCGCGTGGCCGCTGCCGGTGGGTCGCCTGCGGGTGGTTGTCCGCTGCGCGGGCGAGGTCCCCTACCCTCCCCCAGACTCCGTCCGGGGGGAGGGTAGGGGACCGGCCCCGCGCTGCGGCCAACCCACCCGCACACGCCCACCGGCACCAGCCACGCAAACCGGCCCCGCCCAGCGGGCCGACGGACGGAGTCCGGCGCAGCGGGCCCGAAGCCCGCGAAGCGCCCCGGCGCTGAGCGGCGCGAGGACCGCGTCAGGGAGCGGACGGCCGGAGGCTGTCGCAGCGGCGCGAAGCCCGGGAGGCCCGCCAGGGCCGAGCGGCGCGAGCGGCGCGTTCAGAAGGCGCGGCCGCCCGCGGCCGCACCGTGCGAGCGGCGCGTCAAGAGGAAGGAGCGGCATAGCGGGCGCGGACGGCTTCGGCGGCAGCCGCCACGGCTTCCGCTTCCGTGAGGCCCAGCCGGTGGGCGCGGTCCGCGAAGGCCTGCGCGGCGGCGGCCGCCTCGCGCGAGGAGCCTTCCGCCGCCGCGACGAACGTGCCGTTCCGGCCGCGCGTCTCGATCAGCCCGTCGGCCTCCAGCGCCCGGTACGCCTTCGCGACGGTGTTCGCCGCCAGCCCCAGGTCCTCCGCCAGCCCCCGCACGGTCGGCAGCTTGTAGCCCGCCGGCAGCGCGCCCGACCGGGCCCGGTCCGCGATCTGCGCGCGCAGCTGTTCGTACGGGGCGGCCGAGCCGGCCGAGCCGTCGATCCTGATCCTGAGGTTGGTCGAGGTCACCCGGCCGATTCTCCCCCATCCGGAGCGTAATTCGCAGGCGCCGCAGGGATCTTCGCCCGTAACGTCCGCCCCATGACCATCCACGTCCGCGATGTCCGCCCCGAAGACCTCCAGGCCGCCGAGGCCGTCGTACGGATCCGCCGTGCGGCGCTGCCGTTCATGATCAGCACCGTCCCGGGCGTCGCCCACGAACTCGCCTCCGCCCACCCCGGGCGGCACTACCGGCTGCTCCTCGCCGAGACCCCCGACGGGCGCCCCGTCGGCACCGCGCAGGCCGGGCTCGCGTACGACAGTCCGCAGCCGGGGCTGTCCTCCGTGAACGTCCACGTCGACCCCGCGCACCAGGGCCTCGGCGCCGGGGCCGCGCTGCTGCGCGCCGCCGAGGAGCACCTCGTGGCCCGGGGTGCGGTGGACGCGTACGCGTGGGTGCTGGACGAGCCCGCGCACCGGGGCTTCGCCGAGCGGCGCGGCTACCTCCCCAGCCGCTCCGCGCACTTCCTGCGGCTGGACCTGGCGGCGGGCGGCCTGCCGCCGCTGCCCGGGGAGCTGCCCGCCGGGGTGGAGCTGCGGCCGGGGTCGGACTTCGCCGCCGACCCGCGGCCGCTGTACGAGGCCGACGCCGAGGTGACGGCCGACGAGCCGGGCGACGTGCCGATCGAGCTGGACGACTACCAGGACTGGCTGGACACCGTCTGGCACCAGCCGACCCTGGACCACGAGCTGACGACGGTCGCCCTCGTCGACGGGGTGGTGGCGGCCTTCACCGCGGCGCGGACGGACGGCGCGACCCGCTACGGCTCGGCGATGACCGGCACCCGGCGCGCCTTCCGCGGCCGCGGGCTGGCCAAGCTCGCCAAGACCGATTCGCTGCACCGGGCCCGCGCGGCCGGGTACACGGAGGCCTTCACCGGCAACGACGCCGGGAACGGCCCGATGCTCGCGATCAACTCGTGGTTCGGGTACGAGATCTGCGCGACCGAGACGCGCTTCACGAAGAAGCTGGGAGAGACCGGATGACCGTGTCGTGGACCGTGACCCTCACCAAGGCCGGCCGCACCAAGATCAGTTACCCGGCGGCGCAGGTCGCCGACGACGGGGACCGGATCTCGGTGCGCGCCCCCTGGGCGGCCGAGGGGGTGAAGGACTTCGGGTTCGTCCGCTTCGAGCCGGGCGACGTGTTCGTGGAGCACTTCTGGCGGACGCGGTGGTACGCGGTCAAGGAGGTGTGGACCGGGGAGGGCGTCCTCAAGGGCTGGTACTGCGACGTGACGCGCCCCGCCGTGGTCCGCGGCGGCGAGATCGTGGTCGACGACCTGGACCTCGACCTGTGGGTGTCGGCGGACGGGAGGTCCGTCCTGCGGCTGGACGAGGACGAGTTCGAGGCGAGCGGGCTGGCGGAGAGCGACCCGGAGGCGGCGTCCCGGGCCGTGCGGGCGCTGGACTCCCTGGAGGAGCGGGCGCGCACGCCGGAGGGCCTGGCCGGGCTCCTGGGATAGCCGCCGGGCGGGGTTCCTGTGGGCCCGCTTAGGCCTTCCTTAAGCGGACCCTAAGGATCCCGTCCCGGGCTCCCATCCTGGCCGAACGGGCTTGTGGGCGGGCTAGCTTGGCGGTGCCAGGGAGGGCCGCCGGCCGGTTCCGCTGGCGCTTCCCCGCCTTGCGCCCGAAGGAGATCCACCCATGTCCGCACGCCGTGCCCGTACCGCCGCCCGTATCGCCGCCGCCGGTCTCGCCCCGCTCGCGGTGGCCGCGTACGCCGCCGGGCCCGCGGCCGCCCACGGTTCGATGACGGACCCGGTCAGCCGGGTCGCGGCCTGCTACGCGGAGGGTCCGGAGGCCCCGAAGTCGGCGGCGTGCAAGGCTGCCGTCGCGGCGGCCGGGCCGCAGGCGTTCTACGACTGGAACGGGGTGAACATCGCCAACGCGGCCGGGCAGCACAAGTCGCTGATCCCGGACGGGCAGCTGTGCTCGGCGGGCAACGCCAAGTACAAGGGGCTGGACCTGGCCCGCGCCGACTGGCCGGCCTCCCCGATGACGGCCGGCGCGCACACCTTCCGCTACAAGGGGACCGCCCCGCACAAGGGCTCCTTCGAGCTGTACGTGACGAAGGACGGCTACGACCCGTCGAAGCCTCTGAAGTGGTCCGACCTGGAGCCGGCGCCGTTCGCGAAGGCCACCGACCCGGGCATGCAGAACGGGGACTACGTCTTCGGCGGCACGGTGCCGAAGAAGACCGGCCGACACCTTATCTACAGCGTCTGGCAGCGCTCGGACAGCCCGGAGGCCTTCTACACCTGCTCGGACGTGGTCTTCGGGAAGGACGGCGGCGGCAGTGGCACGGCGCCCGGTACGGGGACCGGCACAGGGACCGGTACGGGGACCGCCCCGAGCGCGAAGCCGTCCGCCGGCGCCTCCGCCAAGCCCGTCGAGCCGCCGAAGGCGCCGACGGACCAGCAGATCTCCGACGGCGCGGGCAAGTCCACGATCGAGCACAACGGCCACGGCGACAACGACCCGAAGACGAACGGCCGGGCCGGCGCCTCCCCGATCGCCGCGGCCCCGGCCTCCGACGGGTCCTCCGCCGCGCCCTCGCCGGCCGGCGCCGGCACGGGCTCGGGTACGGGCACGGGCGGGGACCTCGCCGCGACCGGCGGCAGCTCCGCGACCCCGCTGATCGCGGTCGCCGGGGCCGGGGCGCTCGCCGCCGGTGCGGCCGTGCTGTTCGCCATGGCCCGCCGCCGCGCTACGGCGTCGGCAGGCCGGCACGGCCGCTAGCGGGCGGGCACCGGACGGGTGCCCGACGGATGCCGGGCGGACCGCCCGCGCCCCGGTCTCAGTCGAAGACCGAGGCGCAGGTGGTCCGTTCGGCGTTGGCCGGGTCGAGGGCGTTGAGGGCCTCGTGCCAGGCGATCCGGTCGGTCAGGCCGATGGCCACGTGCTCCGAGAGGTCCAGCGGGCACAGGTCCTGGAGTACGACGTTGCGTACGTCCGGCCCGTCCAGGAAGGCGCTCCGGTAGGGGGTGACCACCTCGTCGTACTTGGTGGCGATGACCGTGTACTTCACCCCCGGGACGGTGTCGCCGCCCGCGTTCAGCTTCTGCTGGAAGGCGGAGCCGGCGATCTGGTCGGCGAGTCCGGGGGTGGCGGTGCTGATCAGGTCCTCGGCTCCGGGGAAGTAGGGGAGCAGCTGGGTGAGTCCGGACAGGGTGGTGCCGTGGTTGTCGGGGGCGAGGCCGACGAGGGCGTTGACCTTGGCGGCTCCGCCGAGGAACTTGAGGTAGTAGCGGGGCATCATGCCGCCCTGGGAGTGGCCGACGAGGTCGGCCTCGCCCGCGCCGGTGGAGGCGAGGACCTTGTCGACGAAGGCGTCGAGCTGGCCGGCGGACTTGTCGATGGGGCCGAGCCCGTTGAAGAAGGGCACGCCGGGCAGCTGGCCGTAGTCGAGGGAGTAGACGCAGTAGCCGCGGTGGACCAGGTAGGGGGCGAATCCGAGCCAGTTGTCGACGGAGTTCCCGAAGGTGCCGTGGACCAGGACGACGGGGCGGGGATGCGCGGCGGACGGCTTGCAGGACCAGTTGTTCCAGCCGCTGCTGGGGGCTGACGCGGCCTGGGCGGCGCCGGTGGGGGCGACGAGGGCGGCTGCGGTGAGGGCGAGGACGGCCAGCGGGCGGAGCAGGCGTCTCCAGGGCAGCATCGTGTGATCTCCTTGCGGGTCAAGGGGAATGCGTGGGGGCGTGGGGGTTCGTCCCGTGATCCGGATCACAAGGGGAGCTGCTGTGGCTAAATTACGGTCCAGTAGGAAAACTTGGAAGTTACGCGTCGGTAAAAACTGGTGTGTCGAGCCTTCCTCCAGTACCGCTCGGGAACAATGGACGCCCCCGGACACGGACTTGAGGTGAACGCCCGCCATGCAGAGGGCCCCCGGAGCCGGCACCGCCCTGGCCGCCCCGCCCCGGCTGGCGGCCGACCCGCTGGTCGCCGCCGTCACGGAGACCGCCGTACGCGTACTGGCGCCGGAGGCGGAGCGGACCGCCGTCCACGGGGTGCCGCGTACGCACCTGGACGCGCTCGCCTCCGCGGGCGCGTACGGGCTGGTCGGATACGAACCGGATCCGGCCGACGGGCTGACGGCCCGCCAGGTCTTCCGGGAGGTGCACGAGCTGCTGGCGGCGGTGGACCCGTCGACCTGGTTCGTGTGGACCCAGCACGTCCCGCTGGCCAAGGCCCTGCACCAGGCGGCCGGCCCGGCGGGTGAGGCCCTGCGCGCGAGCCGGCTGCCGGACCTCGCTTCCGGGAAGACGCGCGCCACCGCCGGCTTCGCCTTCCTGCGCCATCCGCGCCCGCCCGTCACCGCCCGGCGGGTCCCGGGCGGATGGCGGCTCGACGGGCGGATGCCGTGGGTGACGGGCTGGGACCTGGCCGACACCGTGTTCGCCGGCGCCGTCGGCCCGTCCGACGAGGCGGTCCTCGCCCTGGTCGACCGCACCGACAGCGGCCTCGGCTCCGTCGCGGGGGCCCCGCTGTGGGCGATGGGCGGCACGCACACCGCGACCGTCGAGCTGCGCGACGTCCGCGTGCCCGACGAGCGGGTGGTCGGGCTGCTGCCGAGGGCCGACTGGATCCGCGCCTACGACCTGGAGAACGCCGACGCGCAGCCCGCCGTCTTCGGCCAGCTGCGCGCCACCGCGGCCTTCCTCCTCCAGTCACCCCCGTACGAGGACCTCGGCCTGCGCCTCGCCGAGCGCACCGCCCGGCTGCGCGCCGAGGCCTACGCCCTGCGCGACGAGGTCCCGCGCGGGGAGCGCACCGGGGACCGCCTCACCCTCCGGGCCGCCGCCCTGGACCTGGCCGTGCGGGCGGCGGCGACCTGCGTGGCGGTGGCGGGCGGCCGGGCCGTCCAGTACGGGCACACCGCCGGCCGGCTCTCCCGCGAGGCCCAGTTCCACCTGATCCAGGCCCAGACCACCCCGCTGCGCGCGGAGACGGCCCGGCTGATGCTCGACGGGATCTGAGCGCCGGCGTACCGGGCCCGCGACCGACGCCGGGCGGACCGTGCCGGGGCCGAACCGGGCGTTGGCGCGGTCGATGGCTGCCTCGACCGTCAGGCGGGACTCGCGGACCGGGTCCAGGGTGAGCTGGCGGGTCACGCCCTCCGCGCCCGTGAGGTCCTCGGCGCGCAGCACCATCCCGGTCAGCCGGGCCCGCTGCAGGCCGGCCGCGTCCATCAGGCGGTACGCGAGGGCGCGCAGGTCCTCGTCGTGGGCGGAGGGCTCCGCCAGCCGCCGGGACCGCTCCCACCGGGTGCCGCCCGCGAACTGGAGGGTGAGGGACAGGGACCGGGCGGCCTGGCGGCGTCCGCGCAGGGTGGCGCCGAGCCGGACCACGAGGCCGAGCAGCTCGGCCCGGGCGTGCGGGCCGTCCAGTTCCTGGCGGGTGAACCCGGTGCGGGCGGCGGCCGAGGAGGGCAGGTCGCGCGGGGTGACCGGGCGCGGGTCGATCCCGCGGGCCCGCTCGGCCGCGAGCCGGCCGGCCCGTTTGCCGAGGATCCGCTCGACGACCCCGGGCGGGACGTGGGTGAGCGCCCCGACGGTGTGCAGCCCGTACCGGCGCAGCGCCTCGGCCTGCCGGGGGCCGAGCCCGTACAGCTCCTCCACCGGGAGGTGCTCCAGGAAGGCGGCCGCCGCCGCCTCGGGCACGGCCAGGACCCCGCCGGGCCCTGGGATCCGGGCGGAGGCCATGGCCGCCACCGCCCAGGTGGCGGCGACCCCGATCCGGACGTCGGTGCCCAGCCGGGCCACCGCGCGCAGCCGGACCACTTCGGCGATGCGGGCCGGGTCCGCGCCGAAGTACCGCTGGGCGCCGCGGACCTGGACCAGTGCGGCGCGCGGCGGCAGGGCCTGGACCAGCGGGGAGAACTCGCGCAGCAGCTCCAGCACCTCGCGGTAGCCCTCCCCGGACAGGGTGGGGGCGCAGCGGACGTGCAGCACTCCGGCGGCCGTTGCGGCGGCCGTTGCGCCGTTGGTCCCGGCGGAGGTCATCCCGCGCTCCCCGGGCTGGAGTGCCACAGCTTGCGGCCGGTGGCGGCGCGTTCCCCGGGCGGCTGGAGGTCGGCCCAGGGGTTCATCTCGTAGCCGGTGGGGAGGTGGATGCGGCGGCCTGTGCCGGTGCCGCTCCCGTCGCCGTCCCCGGGGAGGGGTTCGGCGAGGCGGGCCGTGACCGCCTCCAGGCCGCTGTGCCCGCGCAGTTCGGCCAGCTCGGCGAGGTTCCAGGCGGCGGCCCCGACCACGCTCAGGCTCTGCGGGCCGCGCCGCTGCACGACTCCCCGTACGAGCAGCAGGAAGGAGTGGAAGACGGTGTGCGCGCAGGCCTCCTGGCTGTCGTCGAAGAAGGCCAGGTCGACCAGGCCGGTGCCGTCGTCGAGGGTGGTGAAGATGACGCGGCGGCCGGAGCGGATCGGCGGGGTCTGGGTGGCCGCCTTGGCGCCCGCGACGAGGACGGTCCGGCCGTGCCCGGTGTCCCGCAGGCGGGCGGCCGGGGTCACGCCCAGCTCGGCGAGGAAGGCGTGGTGGTCGTCCATCAGGTGGCGGGAGGCGTCCATGCCGAGGACGCCGAGTTCGGCGCTGAGCCGTTCGGTGTCGGTCAGGTCGGGCAGTCCGACGGGGGCGGTGGACCGGCCGCCGCCGAGGGGCAGTTGGGCGGAGCCGCGGGTGCCGGCGGCGCGCTGTGCGCCGTGCAGTTCCGTCAGGTGCAGCAGCAGGTCACGGCGGTTGGCGCCGAACGCGTCCAACGCGCCGACCTGGGCCAGCCGTTCGGCGACCGGGTGGCCGGGGTGGGCGCGGTCCCAGAAGTCGCGCAGGGAGGCGTACGGCTGTCCGGCCTCGATCCTGCGGGCCTCGGCCCCGCTGATGCCGTGGACGTCGGACAGGGCGAGCCGCAGCCCCCACCGCTCCGGGCCCCGCCCGTCCTGGCCGTCGGACACCAGTTCGATGTGATGGGCGGCCGCCGAGCGGTTCACGTCCAGCGGCAGCACCGGCACGCCCCGCCGCCGGGCGTCCGCCAGCAGCAGCCGCTTCGGGTACATGCCGGGGTCGTGGGTGAGCAGCCCGGCGTAGAAGGCCGCCGGGTGGTGGGCCTTGAGCCACGCCGACTGGTAGGTGGGCACGGCGAAGGCCACGGCGTGCGCCTTGCAGAAGCCGTAGCTGCCGAAGGCCTCGACGATCTCCCAGGTCCGGGCGACCACCTCGGGCGGGTAGCCGCGCCCGGCGGCCGTCGCCGCGAACCAGGCCTTGATCCGGCCCTGGGAGTCCGGGTCGGAGAGCCCGCGGCGCACCCGGTCGGCCTCGTCGCGGCCGCAGCCGGTCATGACGTGCACGATCTCGATGATCTGCTCGTGGAAGACCACCACCCCGTACGTCTCGCGCAGCGCGTCGGCCAGGTCCGGGTGCGGGAAGCGGACCGGGGCCCGTCCGTGCCGGGCCTCGATGAAGGGGCGCACCATGTCGGCGGCGACCGGGCCGGGCCGGAAGAGGGAGATGTCGACGACCAGGTCGTGGAAGGAGTCGGGCTGGAGCCGGCCCACCAGGTCGCGCTGTCCGGGGGACTCGATCTGGAAGCAGCCCAGCGTCTGGGCGGAGCGGATCAGTTCGTACGTCGGCCCGTCGCCCGGGGGTACCTGCGCGGGGTCGTCGAGGTCGAGGTCGAGGCCCGTCGCCCGCTTCAGCTCGGTGACCGCGTGCGCCATCGCGGACTGCATGCGCACGCCCAGCACGTCGAGTTTGAGCAGCCCGAGGTCCTCCACGTCCTCCTTGTCGAACTGGGACATGGGGAAGCCCTCGCCGCTGGTGGGGACCACCGGGGTGCGGGCGAGCAGGGAGGCGTCGGAGAGCAGTACCCCGCACGGGTGCATGGCGGTCCCGCGCGGCAGCGCGTCGAGCGCCTCGACGAGGTCCCACAGCCGTCCGTGCCCCTCCCCCCGCCCTCCCTCCTCCTCGCGCACCTCGCGGAGTTCGGGCAGTTCGGCCAGGGCCGCGCGGGCGTCGCGGGCCCGGATGTGCGGGAAGGCCTTGGCGAGCCGGTCGACGGCGGCCGGGTCCATGGACAGGGCGGCGCCGACGTCGCGGATGGCGTGGCGGACCCGGTAGGTCTCGGGCATGGCGACGGTGGCGACGCGCTCGGTGCCGAAGCGGCCGATGATCCGGCGGTAGACCTCCAGCCGGCGGGCGGACTCCACGTCGATGTCGATGTCGGGCAGCACGCGGCGGCGCTTGGACAGGAAGCGCTCCATCAGCAGGCCGTGCTCGACGGGGTCGGCGTGCGCGATGCCGAGGAGGTGGTTGACGAGGGAGCCCGCGCCGGAGCCGCGCGCGGCCACCCGGATGCCCATCTCGCGCACGTCGTCGACGACCTGGGCGACCGTCAGGAAGTAGGAGGCGTATCCGTGGTGGGCGATGACGTCGAGCTCCTCCTCCATCCGGTCCCAGTACGCGCGCCGCCCGGCGTAGCCGCGCAGCACCATGCCGGCCGAGGCGCGGGAGGCGAGCACGCGCTGGGCGGTGCGGCGGTCGGCGCCGACGAGGCGGGCCTCGGGGAAGTGCACGGAGCCGATGCCGAGGTCGTCCTCGGGGTCCACGGAGCAGGCCTCGGCGGTCTCCCGGGTCCGCGCGAGCAGCCGGCGGGCGTCGGCGGCGCGCAGTCCGGCCGCCTCGGCGATCCGCTCGGCGGCCTCGGCCATGGCGGCGGGGTCCTTGAGCCACCGCTCGCCGCCGTCGCGGGTGGTGCGGGGGCCGAGGGGGACGAGCCGGCGGGCGGCGTCGAGGACGTCGGCCACGGGGCCCTGGCCGGGGTCGGCGTAGCGGACGGCGTTGGTCAGCACGGCCGTGACGCCCTGCTCGGCGGCGAAGCCGACGGTACGGGCGGCCAGGCGCAGCGAGCCGGGGCCGGTGCCGGTGCGGCCGTGGTGGACGGCCTCCAGCCGCAGGGCGTCGCCGTACACCTCCCGCCAGGGCGCGAGCAGCCGCGCGGCCCGGTCCGGCCGCCCGGCGGCGAGCGCCCGCCCCACCTCGGACCCGGGCCCGAGCAGTACGAACACCCCTCCCCCGCGCAACGCCCCCCACGACAGCCCGAGGCCTCCGGCCGCGCCGGCGCCCGGCACCAGGAGCCGTCCGGCGGCGGAGCCCCCCGGCACCACGAGCCCGTCGCCGAAGCCGTCCGGCACCACGAGCCCGTCGCCTCCGAAGCCTCCACCGGTCCCGCCGGACCCGGCGGCTCCGAGGAGGGCCCCGTCGGCCCACCCGGCCGACGGGCCGCCCGCGCCGGAGCCGGAGCCCGCGGCCCGCGCGGCCCCGGCGCGCCCCGCACCGGAAGCGCCGCCCCCGGCCCGTGCGGCCCGGCCGGCCGTGCCGGAACCCGGGTCTCCGACCGGCGCGGAGCCGAAGCCGGGGCCGCCGGCCCCGGCCTCCTGCCCCGGCCCGGCCAGGGCACGGGCATGGGCGGCGGTGACCAGTCGGCACAGTTCCGCCCAGCCGGCGGCGCCGTCCCGGGCCAGGAAGAGAGCGCGCGGGGCCGACTCGTCCACGAAGGCACCGCCCCTGACGGGGGTGCGCCGGCGGTACGAGAGTTCCCCGGCCGGGCCGGAGCCGCCGGGGCCGGGGCCGCCCGGTCCGCCGAGCGACCCCGCAGGGGGTACGGCCAGGTCCACCCCGAACAGCGGCCGGATCCCGGCCCCGGCGGCCGCCTTCGCGAAGCGGACCGCGCCCGCGAGGCTGTCGCGGTCGGTGAGGGCGAGGGCGTCCATGCCCCGCTCGACGGCTCGTTCCGCCAGCCGCTCCGGGTGGGAGGCCCCGTACCGCACGGAGAACCCCGAAACGGTGTGCAGATGCGTAAAACCGGGCACCCGCGGCCTCCTACTTCGCTCGACCTTCGACCTCCCCCTTCTTCACCATAGAGCAATTCGAATGCCCGTGCGAAACACTTGTTCGATCATCCATTCGGCGCTCCCCTGCTGCGCCGGACCCCCAGCGCGCCGAGCGTGGGCACCATGACCCACCCCACCGAGAGCAGCGGGTTCCTCGCCGAGATCAAGGACGCCGTGACCGCCCGGGCAGCCCTGCTGGTCGTGGGGGTGCTGGCCCTCCAGCTGGCGTTCATCACCTCCTACATCGGGGCCTTCCACCACCCCAGGCCCAGCGAGATCCCGATCGCCGTGGCCGCCCCCGCCGAAGCACTCGCCGCGCAGACGGCGAAGGCGCTCGACGACCTGCCCGGCGGGCCGCTCGATCCGCGCGCGGTCAAGGACGAGGCGACGGCGCTCGCACGGATCGAGAACCGGGAGGTGGACGGCGCCCTGGTCGTCGACCCGGCCGGCACCACCGACCGGCTGCTGGTCGCGAGCGGCTCGGGCGCCTCGCTCTCCCAGGCCCTGGAGCAGATCGTCGGCCTGGCCGAGAAGGCGCGGGGGCGTACGGTCCGGGTCGTCGACGTGGCCCCCGCCGACAAGGGCGACAGCCGCGGCCTGAGCTCCTTCTACCTGGTCGTCGGCTGGTGCGTGGGCGGCTACCTGTGCGCCGCGATCCTCGCGATCAGCGCCGGCGCCCGGCCCGCCAACATCCACCGCGCGGTCATCCGGCTCGGCGCGCTGCTCCTGTACTCGATCGCCGCCGGGCTGCTCGGCGCGGTCATCGCGGGTCCGGTGCTGGGCGCGCTGCCCGGCCCGCTCGCGGCCCTGTGGGGGCTGGGCACCCTGGTGGTCTTCGCCGTCGGCGCGCTCACCCTGGCCCTCCAGGGGGTCGCGGGCGTGGTCGGCATCGGCCTGGCGATCCTGGTGGTCGTGGTGTTCGGCAACCCGAGCGCCGGCGGCGCGTACCCGTACCCGCTGCTGCCGCCGTTCTGGCGGGCGATCGGCCCGGCCCTGCCGCCGGGCGCCGGTACGTACGCCGCGCGCTCCATCGCGTACTTCAAGGGCAACGGCGCGGGCGGCCCGATGCTGGTGCTGGCCGCGTGGGCGGTGGCCGGCTCCGTGATCACCCTGGCCTGCGCCGTGATGCGCCGGGGCCGCCCCGGGGCCGCCGTGGGCAGCGGCCTCCCCGACGACGCCCCGTCCGCCCCCCGCTTCACCGGGGCGTGATTCACCACCCTGATTCACCACCCCGGAACCGGGGGCGCCGGGCGGTCAGCCCGCCCGGTGGACGACCTCGCCCGCGACCACGACCGTCTCGGCGACCGTGCCCGGGATGGCCTCCGGGGCGACGCGCAGGATGTCGCGGGACAGCACCACGAAGTCGGCCGCCTTGCCCACGGTGAGGGAACCTCGGTCCCGCTCCAGGAAGTTGGCGTGCGCGGAGCCCATCGTGTAGCCGTACACCGCCGTCTCCACGTCCACCGTCTCCTCCGGCCGCCAGGGTTCGCCCCCGCCCAGGGGGCGGCGGGTGACGGCGGTGTAGATGCCGACCATCGGGTCCATCTCGGCGACGTTCCAGTCGCTGGAGAAGGCGAGCACCGCGCCCGCCCGGTGCAGGCTCCGCATCGGCCAGGCCTTGTGCCAGCGGTCCTCGCCCACGTTCTCCGCCCAGTCCTGGCCGGGGCCGGCGATCTCGGGCGCGCAGTGCCTCGGCTGCATGCAGGCGACCACGCCCAGCTCCGCGAAGCGGGGCACGTCCTCGGGGTCCAGGCACTCCACGTGGACCACCTGGTGGCGGGCGTCGCGCGGGCCGTTCACCGTCCGGGCGTGCTCGACGGCGTCGAGGACGGTGCGGATGCCCCGGTCGCCGGTGGCGTGCACGAAGCACTGGAAGCCCTTGGAGTCCAGCTTCGCCAGCAGTCCGGCGAACTCCTCCGCCGGGTAGAAGGTCTCGCCGCGGTGGTGCCCGCAGCCGGTGTACGGCTCCAGCAGGGCGGCCGTACGGGGTTCCACCACGTCGTCGATGTACAGCTTGAGCGGGCCGACCCGCAGCCGGTCGTCGGCGAAGCGGCGGGCCGCGTCGGCGAACTCGTCGAGGTCGGCGTCCCCGGTGCCGCGCGGGTGGAACAGGGCCGCGACGATCCGCGAGCGCAGCCTGCCCTCCGCCCGTGCCCGTTCGAAGAGTTCGAGGTCGTCGAGGGAGTTCTGCGGCTCGACCACCGTGGTGATGCCGAAGCCGATGGCGTCGTCGAGGCTCTTGGCGAGCCGCCCGTACTGCCGGTCCGGCGAGGCCCACGGCACGCCGAGCTCGCGCAGCGCCCGGTGGCCCGCGCGGGAGAGCCCCTTGACGGCGAAGTCGGTGACGAAGCCGGTGGGCTCGCCGGTGCCCGGGTCGGTCGCGGCCGTGCCGAAGGGCAGGTCGGTGCGGTCGCGGGTGACGCCGAGGCGGCGCAGGGCGGCCGTGTTCAGCCAGGCCGTGTGGACGTCGTACGAGAGCACGATCGCCGGCACGTCCCCGGTGACCGGGTCGAGGTCGGCGGCGCACGGCATCCGGCCGCCGGGGATCGCTGAGTAGTCGAAGGCCTCGGCCTCGATCCACTCCGCGTCCGGGTTGACCTCCCGCCAGGCGAGGATCCGTTCGTGGATGCCCTCCAGGGTGCGCACTCCCGCCAGCTGGACGCAGGCTTCGTCGGAGCCGAGCCGGACGTGGTTGTGGGCGTCGACGAACCCGGGCAGGACCAGCTTCCCGGCGGCGTCGATCCGTTCGGTGTCCGGTCCGGCCCAGGCGGCGGCCCCGCGGTCGGGGCCGATCCACACGATGCGGCCGTCGCGGACGGCGAGGGCCTCGGCCTCGGGCAGGTCCGGGTCCACGGTGTGGATGCGGGCCCCGGTGAGCAGCAGGTCGGCGGGGTGGTTCACGGGTGGTGCTCCTGTCGGGGGTGGGAGGGGGCGGGCGGCGGAGGGGTCAGGCGGCGGCCGGGACGGGGGCGGGGGTCCGGCGGTACAGGGCCGCGTACGCCAGGCCGGAGACGACCGAGCCGAGCAGGGTGAGGTCGGCGCCGCCGAGGGGTGCCACCAGGGGCCCGGTCCACAGCTCGGAGTCGCAGGTCAGGGCGGCGAAGACGATGCCGGCGAGGAGGGCGGCCAGGCCGGCCGGGTGGTAGCCGGAGCGGTACCAGTAGGCGCCGCCCGGGCCGGTGGTGTGCAGGGCGTGGCCGTCGTAGCGGCAGCGGCGCAGCAGCATGTCGGCGAGGAAGACTCCGCCCCAGGGCGCGAAGACGATGATCAGGAGCGAGAGGAAGGAGGTCAGCGCGCTGGTGAAGTCGGTGAGGAAGAGCGCGGCGAGGGAGCCGGCTCCGGTGATGGCGGCGCTGACGACGATCGCCTTGGCGCGGGTCCACGGGATGCCGAGGACCTGGAGGTTCAGGCTGGACGAGTAGAGGGTGATGATCGAGTTGGTGACGGAGCCGCCGAGTACGAGGGCCAGGAACAGCGGCTGGAACCAGCCGGGCAGCAGGCTCTCGGTGCCGGCGACGGCGTCGGTCATGTCGGTCCGGGTGGCGGCGGCGACGCCCGCGACGCCGAGGGCGACGGAGGACAGGAAGCCGCCGAGGGCCCCGTACCAGGTGATCGACTTCAGCGAGGTGGTGCGGGGCAGGTAGCGGGTGTAGTCGGCGGGCATCGGCAGGTACGAGAAGGGCGCCGCCAGCATGATCACGAAGGCCAGGCTCCAGCCGGAGGCGCCGGGCACGGTGGTGGCGGGGGCGGCGGTGTCGGCGCCGGGGAGCAGGAAGGCGAGGAGGGCGGCGAAGCCGGCGGCGAGGACGTAGGCCATCCAGCGTTCGGCGAACTGGACGGTGGCGTGCCCCCACATGGCCCCCGGGTGGTGCTGGGCCAGCGGGACGCGGACCGGACCCGGGCCCTGGAGCGGGCGCGCTCGGCGGCGGCCCTGCTGGTCGGACACCGCTGAGCCCCCGGACGGGGTCCGGGGGCTCGGCGTACGGAGGGGCGGCGGGGCCGGCTACGCGCCGTAGTAGGCGCGGCGCATCAGCTGCTCCATCTCCTCGATCATCGGCATCCGCGGGTTCGCGGGGGCGCACTGGTCGGCGTACGCGTTCATGGTCTGGACGGGGAGGGCCTCGATGAAGGCCCGCTCGTCCACGCCCTGTTCCGCGAAGGAGGCGGGTATCCCGCACTCGGCGCGCAGCTCCTCGACGGCACGGGCGTAGGACTCCACGCCCTCGGCGGGGGTTGCGGCCGGCAGGCCGAGGGTCCTCGCGATCTCCTGGTAGCGCTCCGGCGCCCGGTAGACCTCGGCCTTCGGCCAGGGGGTGGCCTTGTGGGTGACCGTGCCGTTGTGGCGGATCACGTGCGGCAGCAGGATCGCGTTGGTGCGGCCGTGCGGCACGTGGAAGGTGTTGCCCAGGGTGTGGGCCATGGCGTGCACCAGCCCCAGGAAGGCGTTGGCGAAGGCCATGCCCGCCACCGTGGAGGCGTTGTGCATCTTCTCGCGGGCCTCGGGGTCGTTCGGGCCGTCGGCCACGCACCGCGCGAGGTTCCCGAAGACCAGCCTGATCGCCTGGAGGCAGAGCCCGTCGGTGTAGTCGTTGGCGTACGCGGACACGTACGCCTCGGTGGCGTGGGTGAGGGCGTCGAATCCGGAGTCGGCGGTCACGTGGGGCGGCAGGCCCATCGGCAGGACCGGGTCGACGATGGCCACGTGCGGGGTCAGCGCGTAGTCCGCGAGCGGGTACTTCTGGGCCGCGGCCGGGTCGGAGATGACGGCGAAGGGGGTGACCTCGGAGCCGGTGCCGGAGGTGGTCGGGATCGCGACGAGCTTCGCCTTCTCGCCGAGCGAGGGGAAGGTGTAGGCCCTCTTGCGGACGTCGAAGAACTTCTCCTTCGCGTCCCCGAACTCCACTTCTGGGCGCTCGTACATCAGCCACATGATCTTCGCGGCGTCCATCGGGGAGCCGCCGCCGAGGGCGATGATCGTGTCGGGCCGGAACTCGCGCATCAGGGCGGCGCCCGCCCGCACGGTGTCCAGCTCCGGTTTGGGTTCGACGCCGTCGATGACCTGGACGGTGACGCCACCCGGGCGGGCCCGGAGGATGTCGGTGACCTTCCGGACGTATCCGAGGTCGACCATGGTCCTGTCGGTGACGATCGAGACGCGGCCGATGCCGTCCATCTCGCCGAGGTAGCGGATGGCGTTGCGCTCGAAGTAGATCTTCGGCGGGACCTTGAACCACTGCATGTTGTTGTTGCGCCGCCCGATCCGCTTGATGTTGACCAGGTTGACGGCGGTGACGTTGCCCGAGACCGAGTTGTGCCCGTACGAGCCGCAGCCGAGGGTGAGCGAGGGGAGGAAGGCGTTGTAGACGTCGCCGATGCCGCCGAAGGTGGAGGGCGAGTTGGCTATGACCCTCATGGCCTTGACCCGCCTTCCGAACTCCTCGACGAGCCCCTCGTCCTCGGCGTGGACGGCGGCGCTGTGCCCCAGCCCGTGGAACTCGACCATCGCGGCGGCTAGTTCGAGACCGTGCTCGGTGTCGGCGGCCTTCAGCGCGGCGAGGATCGGGGAGAGCTTCTCGCGGGTCAGCGGCTCGCCCTCGCCGACCTCGGCGCACTCGGCGAGCAGGATCGAGGTGCCCTCGGGGACGGCGATGCCGGCCTGTTCGGCGATCCAGCCCGCGGACTTGCCGACGACCGCCGCGTTCAGCTTCGCGCCGGAGCAGTTCGCGGCGCGGGCCGTCGCACCGAAGACGAACTCCTCCAGCTTGGCCTTCTCGGCGGTGGTCAGCACGTGCGCGCCGAGCCGCTCGAACTCGGCCATGCCCTCTTCGTAGACCTCGGCGTCCAGGATCACGGCCTGCTCGGATGCGCAGATCATGCCGTTGTCGAAGGTCTTGGAGAGCACGATGTCGTGGACCGCGCGGGCCACCTTGGCGCTCTTGTGGACGTACGCGGGGACGTTGCCCGCGCCCACGCCCAGGGCCGGCTTCCCGCAGGAGTAGGCGGCCTTGACCATGGCGTTGCCGCCGGTGGCGAGGATGGTGGAGACGCCGGGGTGGTTCATCAGGGCGGCGGTGGCCTCCATGGAGGGCTCGGCGATCCACTGGACGCAGTTCTCCGGGGCTCCGGCTGCGACGGCGGCGTCGCGCACGATCCGGGCGGCCTCGGCGGAGCAGTGCTGTGCGGAGGGGTGGAAGGCGAAGACGATCGGGTTGCGGGTCTTCAGGGCGATCAGGGCCTTGAAGAGCGTGGTCGAGGTGGGGTTGGTGACCGGGGTCATCGCGCAGACGACACCGACGGGTTCGGCCATCTCGGTGATCCCGTTCAGCTCGTCGCGGCGGACGACTCCGGCGGTCTTCAGCCCTCGCATCGAGTTCACGACGTGCTCGCAGGCGAAGAGGTTCTTCACCGCCTTGTCCTCGAAGAGGCCTCGGCCGGTCTCCTCGACGGCGAGCCGGGCGAGTTCGCCGTGCTGCCCCAGCGCCGCCAGCGAGGCCTTCCTGACGATGCGGTCCACCTGCTCCTGGTCCAGCGACTCGAACCGGCGGAGCGCCTCCAGCGCGCCCTCGACCAGCGCGTCCACCATCTCGTCGGTCTGCATGGCGGGAACTCCTTCAATGGGAAATCCTGATGGCTCAATTCCACACCCAAAAGCGGAAGCAACCTTGCCGAAAAGGGCCTTTCCGGGTAGGCCGAAGGCCCCTCGACTCCCGCACCCGGCGCCCCGATCACGGCACTGACCTGCAAAGATGCCGAAGGACCAAAGACCCGCGCGCGCTTGTGAAAGCTTTCACAAGAATTTCCCCCCAAGTGCGCCCTACCGCGCTCCCCCAACGGGGAGCACAATCGGCCTGACTACCCGCGCCGGACGTGAGGGAGGGAGCGCGTGCGCAAAGAGGTGCGCACCGCGGACGGCCGCGTTCTGACGGCGCAGCGGTGGGGCGACCCCGACGGCAGGCCCGTCTTCCTGCTCCACGGGATGCCCGGCAGCAGGCTCGGCCCGGCGCCCCGCGGCATGGTCCTCTACCAGCGGCGGACGCAGCTCATCGCCTACGACCGGCCCGGCTACGGCGGCTCCGAACGCCACCCGGGCCGCTCCGTCGCCGACACGGCCCAGGACGTGGCCGCGGTCGCCGACGCCTTCGGGCTGGACACCTTCGCCGTGGCCGGCCGCTCGGGCGGCGCCCCCGGCGCCCTGGCCTGCGCCGCCCTGCTGCCGGAACGGGTCACGCGGACCGCCGCCCTGGTGCCGCTCGCGCCCCGGGACGCGGAGGACCTGGACTGGTTCGCCGGGATGGCCGCCTCGAACGTACGGGAGTACACCACCGCCACGGACGACCCGGAGGAGCTCGCGGCCCGGCTGATCCCGCGCGCCGCCGGCATCGCCCGGGACCCCGGCCGGCTCCTGGACGAGCTGCGCCGGGAGCTTACCGCGAGCGACCGGATGATCGTCTCGGACGCGGGCCTGCGCTCGATGCTGCTGCGCAACTACCGCGAGGGCGTGCGCACTTCGGCGTACGGCTGGATCGACGACATCCTCGCCTTCAGCAGCCCCTGGGGCTTCGACCCGGCCGGCATCCGCTGCCCGGTGCTGATCTGGCACGGGGAGCTCGACGTCTTCTCCCCCGTGGGCCACGCGCGCTGGCTGGGCCGCCGCATCCCCGGCGCCACGACCGCCATCGACCCGGCCGCCGCCCACTTCGCGGCCCTGCGCGCCCTGCCGGACGTACTCACCTGGCTGCTGCGCGAACCCCTGGGCGAGCAACAGCCCGCGTAAGGACCCGACCTGCGGGGATGCCGTCCGGGGCGGACGGCCGGGAAACCGGGTCCGACGCCCCGGCGAACGGCCGGACCCGGGTCCTCAATAAATGCGTCACGCTTTCTATAGAACGCTTGACCAGGCGTCATGCCTCGGTTGCCATTGGGATGGGGACTAGTAAAGTCCACGCTTGACAGCCAGCAATGCGCTGGTGTCTTCCCCGCCCATTTCACATGGCCTCCCCGAGGACGGTGTCGTGAACACTTCCGCAACCCCCCCGACCAGCACGGTCAAGGACCGTCGCGTCCCGCTCGCGAAGATCGACGTCCGCAGCGCTTCCGCGGCCGCGGTTCTCGAACGCGTACTTCCGTCGGAATCGGGCCGTCGCGTTCAGGCACCGATCTTCAACTCAGCGCTCTGACGATCAGTTATGAGCTCTAGACTGGTGGAATGACCCGCACGATCGCTTTCCGCGAGATCGTCCTGAAGGTTCACAGCAGATGCGATCTCGCTTGTGATCATTGCTATGTCTACGAACACGCAGATCAGAGCTGGCGAGCCCGGCCGAAAGTGATCTCCCCCAAGGTCATTTCCCAGACCGCGTCGCGGCTCGCCGAACATGCCCGTGACCATGCACTCCCCTCCGTCACGGTGATCCTCCACGGAGGGGAACCCCTGCTGGCCGGTCCCGACCGACTGCGGCTCGTGTGCGAGGAGTTCACCCGCGCGCTCGCCGGAACCGCCGCGCTCGACCTGCGGATCCACACCAACGGGCTCCAGCTCAGCCGCCGTTACCTGGACCTCTTCGCCGAGTACGGCGTCCGGGTCGGCGTCTCCCTCGACGGGGACCGCGCGGCCAACGACCGCCACCGCCGCTTCGCCGACGGCCGCTCCAGCCACCCGCTGGTCCTCGCCGCCCTGGAACTGCTGCGCTCCGCGCCCTACCGCCACCTCTACCAGGGCCTGTTGTGCACCGTGGACGTGGCCAACGACCCCGTCGCCGTGCTGGACGCGCTGGTCGCGCTGGAACCGCCCCGGGTGGACTTCCTGCTCCCCCACGCCACCTGGGAGACCCCGCCGGAGCGCCAGGACGGCGCCCCCGACGCCTACGCGCGCTGGCTGCTGCGCGTCTTCGACCGCTGGGAGCAGCTGGAACGGCCGGTGCCGGTGAGGCTCTTCGAGTCCCTGCTCTCCACGCTGAGCGGCGGACCCAGCCTGACGGAGTCCCTGGGGCTGGCCCCGACCGACCTGGTCGTGGTCGAGACGGACGGGACGCTGGAGCAGGTCGACTCCCTCAAGAGCGCCTTCGAGGGGGCCGCCGCCACCGGGTTCGACGTCTTCTCCCACGCCTTCGATGAGGTCGCCGCGCACCCCGGGGTCCGCGCCCGCCAGCTCGGCCTCGCGGGTGTCAGCGGCACGTGCCGCCGCTGCCCTGTCGTACGTTCGTGCGGCGGCGGGCTCTACACGCACCGCTACCGGGAGGACAACGGCTTCGACAACCCCTCCGTCTACTGCTCCGACCTGCGCGAGCTGGTGGACGGGGTCGAGGGCCGCACCGCCGCCCGGCAGACCGCTCCCGAGCTGTCCGACCCGGCCGGACTGGCCCGGTCCCAGGAGGAGCTGACCCGGATCCTGCTGGCCCGGCTGCACGGGGACCTCGCCGGGGACCCCGCCTGGGCGCGGGCCTGGGAGCTGCTGGCCGGGGTGGAGGGGGCCGGGGAGGCGGGCGCGGACGCGCTGGACGCCGTACTGGGCCACCCGTTCACCCGTACCTGGGTGCTGGAGGCCCTGGACGCCGTGCGGGAGGGCCGCCCGGACGGCCCGGCCGCGGCCCGGCGGCTCGCCGCGCTGACGGCCGCCGCCGTGCTGCGCGGCGGGCTGGAGCTGCCGGCCGAGGTGGCCTACCGGGACGGGGAGGTGTACCTGCCGACGCTGGGGCTGCTGCGGCTCGGGGAGCCCGGCACCCGGGGCCGCGCCCTGCTGCACGCCACCGGCGAGGGGTACGCGGTCGTCCGGGCGGGGCGCACCGAGCACCGCTTCGGCCCGGCGGCGGGGGACGCGCGCTGGCTGCCCGTACGGACCTGGTCGCCCGGTCCCGGGGAGCCGGCGGTGGCGCTGGAGGACCTGGACCCGTACCGCAACTGCTTCGCCCGCCCGCCCCGGCTGCGGCTCGGCGCCGGGGAGGCCGAGGAGTGGCGGGGCCGGCTCGGCGCGGCGCGGGCACTGCTGCTGCGCACCGTCCCCGGGTTCGCGCGGGCGGCCGTCGCCGGGCTGGGTACCCTCACCCCCCTCGCAGGCGGCCCGCGGGCCGGGGGCTGGGGCGAGGCCGGGCGGCACGGGCCGGGCGCGCTCGGGATCCCGTACGCCGCCGGGGTCAGGGAGACCGCGCTGGCCCTGCTGACCGGCCGGCGGCGGGCCCGGCTGCGGGAGCTGACCGAGGTGGCCGACCTCTACGCGCTGGACGGGGCCTGGCAGCACCCCTCGCCCTGGCGGACTCGCCCGGTGCCGGTGTCGTGGCTGCTGGCCGACGTGCACGAGCGGGTCGCGGTGGAGGCGTACCGCCGGGCGACGGGGACGCAGGAGCCGGGCGGTTCGGACCGGATCCACCGGGCGCTGGACCGGCTGGCGGAGGCCGCGGAGCTGACGGTGAGCGGGAAGCGGCTGGTGGAGGAGCTGCGCTGGGAACTGAAGGCGGTCGACGCGTGACCACCCCAGCGGCCCGACCGACCCCGCCGACCAACCCGCCGGCCCCGTCGCCCGGTCCGCCGGCTCCCGCTGCCGCCCCGCCGGGCCGCTACCAGCTCGCCGCCCAGCTCCGGCTGCTCGGCGTGCGCCCCGGGCAGCGCCTGCTGGTGCACGCCGCCCTCGGCGGCACCGGCCTGCGCGCCGGGACGCTGCGCGACGCCCTGCTCGGGCTCCTCGGCCCCCGGGGCACGCTGGTCGTCCCGGCGTTCACCGCGGAGAACTCCCTCACCTCCACCGCCCACCTGGCCCGCGTCGCCGGTCTCGACGAGGCCGGGGTGGCGGCCTTCCGGGCGCGGATGGAGCCCTTCGACCCGGACCGCACCCCGAGCCAGGGCGTGGGCGTCTTCGCCGAGGTGGTCCGCACCACCCCGGGCGCCGTGCGCAGCGGCCATCCGCAGACCTCCTTCGCCGCCCTCGGCGCGGACGCGCACCGGCTGTGCGCGGGGCACCGCACCGAAAGCCACCTGGGCGAGGATTCCCCGCTGGGAAAACTGTGCTGGGAGGGAGGGCAGGTGCTCATGATCAATGTGGGTTTCTCGGCCTGTACCGCTTTCCATCTCGCGGAGTATCGAATTCCGAAGCCCCCCTTGCGCATGTACGACTGCGTGGTGAAGGTGAACCTTCCGGGCGGGTACGAGGGGCGGCACGAGGGGCGGGGAGGGCGCTCCGGCGCGGGCGAGTGGAAGACGTACGAGGACGTCGCGCTGGACGACGGGGATTTCGAGGAGATCGGCCGGGCGTTCCCGGATTCCCTGGTGCGCGGGGGGCGGGTGGGGGGGAGTTCCGCGCTGTTCTTCTCGATTCCGCACGCCGTGGACCACGCCCAGGCCTGGATGACTGAAAACAGATGCTGATTGACTGAACGATGAGGGGATGTGGCGAAGGAGCTCCGGAATGATGTTCTTCGCTCGCAGCTTCGGGACGGGGGTCGTGTGCCCGCATCAGTGCAGCCGTACTTTTTCCTCAGTTATGCGCATACACCGAGGTTCGGGCCGGGAGGACCCGATCCCGACATGTGGGTGGAGCGTCTCTTCCGTGACCTGTGCAGTCACATCATGGCGCTCACGGACCTGCCCGCCGGGTCCGAGGCCGGTTTCATGGACCGGGAGATACGCAGCGGCGAGGGCTGGTCGGAACGGCTCGGGGCGGCGCTCGCCACCTGCCGGGTCTTCGTCCCCCTGTTCTCGCCGCGCTACTTCGCCAGCGAGATGTGCGGGAAGGAGTGGTTCGCCTTCGCGCAGCGCACCATCCAGCACGGGGCGGTCAGCAACCAGCCGGCCGCCGAGGCCATCGTCCCCGCCCTGTGGGTGCCGGTGCCGCCCTCCCAGCTTCCCGGCCCCGCCGAGCGGTTGCAGTTCAACCACAACACCTTCGGCGAGCGCTACGTCACCGACGGGCTGTACGGCCTGATCAAACTGCGCGGGTACGCCGAACAGTACGAGCAGGCCGTGTACGAACTGGCCCGGCGGATCGTCCGGGTCGCCGAGACCGTACGCCTGCACCCGGTGCGCCCGCTGGACTACCGGGTGGTGCCCAGCGCCTTCGGGCACAGCGGCGGCCAGGGGCCCGCCCCGGGCGGCAGCCCCTCCCGCACCCTCCACGTGACCGTGGCCGCCGCCTCCCGGCACGACCTGCCGGACGGCCGCAGCCCCGAGTACTACGGGGAGAGCGCCCTGGACTGGAACCCGTACCACCCCACCTCGCAGCGGCCCGTCGCCTACGTCGCCGAGGACCTGGTCAAGAACCTCAACTACCAGACCACGATGTCCTCCTTCGACGACGAGGCCGGCCACTTCGACAGCAAGCAGCCGCCCACCCGCCCCGAGATCCTGATCGTCGACCGCTGGGCGGTGGAGGACGAACAGCGCCGCCAGCGGCTGGCCGCCTTCGACCAGGAGCACCGCCCGTGGATCAACGTGGTCGTGCCGTGGAACCGGTACGACCACCAGAGCCGGGCCAAGGAGGCGGAGCTCGCGCGCCGGCTGGAGGAGACCCTGCCGGTCAAGATGGGCCAGGGCCGGGCCGCCTGCCGGGCCGCGGCCAACGGCGTGGCCAGCATGGAGACCCTCGGCCAGATCCTGCCGCAGGTGGTCGAGGCGGCGGCGCAGCAGTACCTCAGACACGCGCAGGTGTACCTGCCCGCCGGGAACACCTCCACCGAACGCCCGCGGCTGCTGGGCCCGATGGGGATGGGCGGGCCCCCTCCGTTACCACCGCCGGCCCCCTTCCCGCCCGCGCGGCGGCACGGCGGCGGCGGTCCGGACGGCGACACCGACGAGTACGGCGAAGACACCGACACAGACCCGGGGGGACGCGGATGACAGCCAGTCGTGACAGCCGAGACGGACGCATCGTCACCTTCTACTCGTACAAGGGCGGCACCGGCCGCACGATGGCCCTCGCCAACACCGCCTGGATCCTCGCCGCCAACGGCAAGCGGGTCCTCGCCGTGGACTGGGACCTGGAGGCCCCGGGCCTGCACCGCTTCTTCCACCCCTTCCTGGACCCCTCCACCCTCGGGGCCACCACCGGCGTCATCGACCTGATCAGCGAGTACGCCTGGGCCGCCACCAGCCCCGTGCAGCGCGCCGCCGACTGGCACAGGGAGTACGCGCGGATCCAGCCGCACGCCGTCTCCCTCGCCCCGGAGACCCACGGCTGGGAGTTCCCCGACGGCGGCACCCTCGACTTCGTCTCGGCGGGCCGGCAGAACCGCGAGTACTCGGCGACCGTGTCCACGTTCGACTGGGACAACTTCTACGACCGGCTCGGCGGCGGCCTCTTCTTCGACGCCCTGCGCGCCGACATGAAGGCCAACTACGACTACGTCCTGATCGACAGCCGCACCGGCCTGTCCGACATCGCCGACATCTGCACCGTCCACCTCCCCGACGTCCTGGTCGACTGCTTCACCCTGTCCGACCAGTCCATCGACGGCGCCGCCTCCGTGGCCCGGCAGATCGACGAGCGGTTCAACGACCGCGGCATCAAGATCTACCCGGTTCCCATGCGCATCGACGAGGGCGAGAAGGAGAAGGCCGACGCGGGCCGCGCCCTGGCCCGCCTGAAGTTCGACCGCTTCCCCAACGGCCTCGTCGGGGACGAGCTGACCTCCTACTGGGGCGCGGTGGAGATCCCGTACCGCCCCTACTACGCCTACGAGGAGACGCTGGCCACCTTCGGTGACGAGGCGGGGCTGACCAACTCCCTGCTCTCCGCCTTCGAACGGCTCACCTCGGTGGTCACCGGCGGCGAGATCACCTCCATGCCGGTGATCGGCGAGGAGGTGCGGCTGCGTATCCGGGACGCGTTCACCCGGCGCCGCCCGGCGCTGCCCGCCGACCTGTTCCTCTCCTACGTCGCCGAGAACCGGATGTGGGCCGACTGGATCGAGTCGGTGCTCACCCGGGCCGGCTTCCGGGTCGTGCCCAAGGACGTGTCCGCCGAGCGCGCGCCCGACGCGGCCGCCGGCAGCAACACCCTGGGCGGGACCGGGCTCGGCGCGGACACGGCCGCCCGGACCGTGGTGCTGCTCTCCAGCGCCTACCTCAAGTCGGCGCGGGCCGTGGACGTGTGGAACCGGGCCGCCGCCGAGGACCCGACCGGGGGCCGGCGCCACCTGGTGCCGCTGCGGGTGGGCGACGTACGCCTGGCCACGCCGTACATCGACCGGAACCCGGTGGACCTGTTCCGGCTCGACGAGGTGCACGCGACCGCCGCCCTGCTGCGCGCGGTGGAACGGCCGACGGCCCTCGCCGACACCGTGGCCGGCGCCTCGCAGCCCGGCCCCCGCTTCCCGGGCACGATCCCGAAGATCTGGAACGCGCCGCCCCGCAACCCCGGCTTCACCGGCCGCTCCATCGTGCTGGAGCGGATGCGCGACCAGCTCGGCGGCGGCATGGCCGTGGTGCTGCCGCAGCCGCAGACCCTGTACGGGCTCGGCGGCGTCGGCAAGACCCAGGTGGCGCAGGAGTACGTGCACCGGTTCATGGCCGACTACGACCTGGTGTGGTGGATCTCCTCGGAGCAGCCCGACAACGTGCGCGCCTCCCTCGCGGAGCTGGCCGTACGGCTGGGCGCGCAGACCGGCGAGGACATCGAGGCCGCCTCCAAGGAGGCGATCGACCTGCTGCGGCGCGGGGTGCCGACCTCGCGCTGGCTGCTGGTGTTCGACAACGCCGACGATCCCGAGACCCTCAAGCGGTTCTTCCCGCCGGGTGGCCCGGGGCACGTGCTGGTGACCTCGCGCAACCAGTCGTGGTCCCAGTACGGGGACGCGCTGCCGGTGGACGTGTTCCTGCGCGAGGAGTCCATCGAGCACCTCCAGCGCCGGGCGCCGGGCCTGAGCAAGGAGGACGCCGAGCAGGTGGCCGTGACGGTGGGCGACCTGCCGCTGGCCGTCGAGCAGGCGGGCGCCTGGATCTCGGAGACCGCGATGCCGGTGTCGGTGTACCTGGAGCAGCTCGCCGAGCAGACGGCGCGGGTGCTGAGCATGAACCAGCCGAAGGGCTACCCGCAGCCGGTGGCGGCCACGTGGAACGTGTCGATCGAGCGGCTCCAGTCCCGCTCCCCCGCCGCGGTGCGGCTGCTCCAGCTGTGCGCGTTCTTCGCGCCGGAGCCGATCTCGGCGAACCTGCTCTACAGCAAGGAGATGATCGACGCGCTCAAGCCGTACGACCCCTCGCTGCAGGAGAAGCTGGTGCTGGGCCGGGTGATCCGGGAGATCGGCCGGTTCGCGATGGCCAAGGTCGACCAGGTCGGCAACAGCATCCAGGTGCACCGGCTGGTGCAGGTGGTGATCCGGGCGCAGCTGTCGGAGGAGGAGCAGCGGGAGGCGCGGCACGCGGTGCACCGGATCCTGGCGGGGGCCCGTCCGGACGACGACGAGCCGATAGACAACCCGGAGACCTGGCCGCGGTTCAACACGATCTGGCCGCACCTGAACCCGTCCGAGGCCCGGTTCTGCTCGGAGCCGGAGACCCGGCGGCTGCTGATCGACCGGGTGCGATACCTGTGGAAGCGCGGTGACTTCAAGGCGGCGTACGCGCTGGGCGAGGAGCTGCGCGAGTCCTGGCGGGAGATGCTGGGCAGCGACGACCTCCAGTACCTGTACCTGCGGTTCCACCTGTCGAACATCCTGCGCTCCCGGGGCCGGTTCGTGGAGGCGAAGGAGCTGGACGAGGTGACCCTGGAGCGGCAGCGGGCCGCTCTGGGTCCCTCGCACCCGCACACGTACATGACCACCAGCGGTCTGGCGATGGACCTGGGCGCGCTGGGGCAGTACGGGAAGGCGATGGAGCTGGCGACGGCGGCGCACGAGGGCTTCGGGCAGATCTTCCACGAGGCGCACCCGCGCACCCTGGCGGCGGCGAACAACCTGGCGCTGAACCTGCGGATGGTCGGGCAGTACGCGCGGGCCCGGGAGATCGACCAGGAGGTCTTCGACCGGCGCACCGAGGTGCTGGGCCCGGAGCACCCGTACACGCTGTCCTCGGCGCAGAACCTGGCCCGGGACCTGCGCGAGGTGGGCCGGTACGACGATTCGGTGCAGCTGCTGAGCCGGACGTACGAGATCTACAAGCGGCAGCTGGGCCGGGCCTTCCCGGGCACGCTGTCGGCGGCGAAGAACCTGGCGGTGTCGCTGCGGCGGGCCGGGGAGCTGGAGAACGCGCTGCGGCTGACGACGGCGACCCGCAACCGGTACCGGGCCAAGTACACCTCGGTCAATCCGGACCTGCTGGCCTGTGAGCTGAACCTGGCCTCGGACCTGTTCGCGACGGGTGATCCGGGCGCGGCGCGGGACCTGGCGCAGGAGGTGGTGGACGAGTACATGAAGGTGCCGGGCGAGAAGCACCCGTACACCCTGGCGGCCGTCAACAACCTGGCGGTCTTCCACTGGGGCACGGGCGCCGCGGAGACGGCGGAGCCGATGCTGCGGCAGACGATCCGCAGCATGCGGGAGGTGCTGGGCGACGACCACCCCCACACGATCTTCGCGCACCTGAACCTGGCGAACGCGCGGGCCGACCTGGGCGACCCGGACGGGGCCCTGGAGCTGGAGCGGATCGCCGTGGTGCGGCTGCGCGAGGCGCTGGGGGCGCACCATCCGGAGACCCTGGCGAGCGCCTCGAACATGGCGGTCAGCCTGGACATGGTGGGCCGCAAGGAGGAGGCGGCGCGGGTGCGGGCGGAGGCGGTGTCCGAGCTGACGCGGCTGCTCGGGGAGGACCACGGTCTGACCCGGTACGCCCGTGACGAGCGGCGGGTCCACCGGGACCTGGAGCCGCTCGCGGTGTGATCCGACGGCCGGGTGGCGGGGCTTCGCGGCCCCGCCGCCCGGGAGCGAGCGCAGGGGGCGCCGTGACCGACAGCATGACCTTTCGCAACGAGGACCTGCCGGTCCTCTTCCACCACACCGATCGGGCGGCGGTCTCGCGGCAGCGGGAGTCGACGCAGGCCACGCGGGCGCAGCTGCTGCTGCTGGTCGCGGCGGCGGGGGCGGCGGCCCTGCCGGCCGGGCCCGCGGTGGGCGGACTGCACGTGTTCGCGGCGGTGAGCGCGCTGGCTTACGCGGGCGTGCTGGCCGTGGGCGTACGGGCGGGCAGCCGGCGGGCGCGTCCGCAGTGGCAGCTCAACCGCAGCGCGGCCGAGTTCATCAAGTCCCTGGCGTGGCGCTACGCCGTGCACGGGGCGCCGTTCGGGTCCGAGGTCGCCGGGGTGGAGGGGGTGTACCGGGCGCGGCTGGAGAAGGGGCTGGACGAGCTGCGCAAGATGGGCTGGGAGGATCCGCGGACGGCGGGCCTGGTGCCGGAGGGCGGTGAGATCACCGGGGCGATGCAGCGGCTGCGCGGGCTGGACTACCAGGTGCGCAGGGAGACGTACGTCCGGGACCGGCTGATCGAGCAGCGCAACTGGTACCGGCGCAGGACGGAGGGGTCGCGGCGGGCGACGGCCGTGTGGTCGTGGGCGATCGTGCTGCTGACCTGTCTGGCGCTGCTGCTGGCGGTGCTGGGGGCCTTCGGCTCGGGGCCGGGGGCGGGGGCGGCGGGGCTGCTGAGCGCGGCCGCGGCGGCGGGGATCGCCTGGAACGAGGTGCGCCGGCACCATCCGCTGATCGAGGCGCACACGCTGATCGAGCAGGACCTGGCGGCGATGATGGTGGTGATGCAGACGACCATCACGCAGACGCAGTGGCCGTCCGCCGTGTACGAGACGGAGCGGTACGTGTCGCCGCAGCACACCGACTGGCTGGCCCGGCACAGCAGTTGACGGCCGGCCGTGCGGCGCGGGTCGGTCGCCGGGGCGTGGCTCAGTCGCGGGCCACGCCCTCGCGCCAGATGACGGTGACGGGTTTGCCGAGGGTGCGGGCGTAGGCGACGATCTCGCCGGTGCCGCCGTGCCCGCGCGCGGGCAGGCCGTCCCAGACGGCGACGAGCCGGTCGCAGCAGTCGGCGATGTAGGTGCCGGCGGCGTAGTAGGCCTCGTCGGTGGAGCGGGGGAAGTCCAGCCGGACCTCCTGGACGGCGCGGCGCTTGAGCCGCCGGTAGCCGGCGAGGGCGTCGGGGTCCTCGAAGGTGTCCTCGTAGTCCCCGCTGGGGATCACGACGGTGAGGTCGGCTCCGTGTTCGAGGGCGATGTCCGCGAAGAGCTGGTCGGCTCCGTCGGCGAGGCTGGAGAAGGCTTCCAGGGGGCCCTGGTGGCCCGCGAGCACGGCCCGCAGGCCCTCCTGGACGTGACCGAGCACCTCATCGGGGATGGACCGGTGGCCGGTCACTCCGATGCGCTTCATACGAGCTCCTCCCCCGTGGCGCCCTGGACATCCTGGACATCCTCCCAGAAGGAGGGAGGACGTCCAGGGGGCCTGTGCCGGGGTGAGGCCGTCAGTAGACGCTGACGCCGTAGGCGTTCAGGGCTTCCACGACGGGCTGGAAGAAGGTGGTCCCGCCCGAGGAGCAGTTGCCGCTGCCGCCGGAGGTGAGGCCCACGGCGCGGCTGCCGGAGTAGAGGGGGCCGCCGCTGTCGCCGGGTTCGGCGCAGACGTTGGTCCTGATCATCCCGTAGACGACATCGCCGCCGCCGTAGTTCACGGTGGCGTTGAGGCCGGTCACGGAGCCGCTGTGGATGCCGGTGGTGGAGCCGCGCCGGGTGACGGACATGCCGGTGGTGGCGTTGACGGCGCTGGTGATGTCCTGGCTGCCGACGGTGCCGGGCGGGACCGGGCTGTTGCTGGCGTACTTGATGAGGCCGTAGTCGTTGGTGGGGAAGCTGGAGCCGGCGGTGCTGCCGACGACGGTGGTGTGGGAGGAGTTGCTCCACCAGGTGCCGGCGCCCTCGGTGCAGTGGCCGGCGGTCAGGACGTAGTAGTTGGCTCCGCTGCGGACGTTGAAGCCGAGCGAACAGCGCCAGCTGCTGGCGTAGATGGCGTCGCCGCCGGAGAGCAGCTTGGTCAGCTTGCCGGGGGTGCGTTCGATGCGGAGCGCGGCCGCGTCGGGGCCGGCCTCGCGGCGGATTCTGGCGATGTCCGCGGCGGTGACGGTGGAGTCGGCGGTGACCACGAGGGTTCCGGTGGCGGGATCGGTGTGCCATGCGGTGCCCGCGACGTCGGCGCGCAGGACGGAGGCCCCGGCGGCGGCGAGGCGGGCGGCGCCGAAGCCGTTGCCGTTGCCGTTGCCGTCGGCGCTGGCGGCGGTGGGGGCGGCGAGGGCCGCCGTGGCGGCCAGGCCGGCGGCCAGGGCGAGCAGCCGGAGGCGGGTGGTGCTGTTGGTCCTCACTTCACGTCCTCCCGGGTGGGGGTCGGGGGCCCGGCTGGGGTGGGGGTGCCGGAGCCCGTGAGCGGCGGTGGGGGGACACGGCGGGCGCACGGCCGGGAAGCCGCACTTTCGTCGTGACCCTGACAAGTCCGCCGGGTGACGCTGAACGGGAGTGTCCTGGCGTCAGTCACCGGCGGCAAGGGCGCCTTTCAGCCGTCGCTCCCCGGCGGCGACCTCGAAGGGCAGGGTGTTCCCGGGCGGCGGGAACGGGCAGATGAAGTGGTCGGCGAAGGCGCAGGGCGGGAGCTGGGCCCGGTTGAGGTCCACCGTGATGGTGCCCTCGGGGCCGGGGGTGCCGGGGTGCAGGAAGCGGAAGCGGTAGCTGGAGCCGCCGCTGGTGGCGTCGCCGAAGACGGCCCACAGGCTGCCGTCGTCCTCGTCCACGGCCACCTGGAGGGTGTGCGGGACGCCTTCGCGGAGGAACGTCAGCTCGCCGCCGAGGCCGAGCCCGCGGGCCTGCCCGTCGGCGTTGCCGACCTGGACGGTCCGCCGCTGCGGGTACGGGCGGAAGTGTCCCGGCAGCGCGAGGGCGGGGTCGTACGGGGTGGCCTCGATCCCGGCGAAGGCGCGCCGGGCCGGGGCTGCGGGGTCGTAGACGCGGACCGCCCACTGCCCCTCGCGCCGGATCACCACGAGCCGTACGTCCCCGGCCGCGAGCCGGGAGTGCGCGGGCCGGCCCTCGTCCGCGGCGAGGGCGGCCTCCCCTATGAGGGGCCGCCCGTCGAGCTCGACACCGTCCTCGGCGCGGGCGGTCAGCACGACCCCGCCGTCGTGGGCGCGCCAGTGCCCCGGAACGGCCGGAAGTCGACCTTCCGGGTAGTCGGCGATCCAGTGGGTGCCCGTCAGGGCGAGGGGTCCGTACGGGGCGGAGACGGTGGCCGTCCGATGCTCGTGCCACTCCCGCCAGGCCTTGGTCTCTGCGTCGTCGCTCATGCCGCTCAGCCCTTCCCCCGCGGGCCGGGCGGGAACCTTCCGGTAACCCGTCCGGACCTGGGGGAGGGTGACGCGGGATCAGCAGTCGCAGCCGCAGCCGTCGCAGCAGCAGCCGTCGCAGTTGCAGCAGTCACAGCAGTTGCCGCAGGAGTCGCAGTTCTCGCAGCACTCGCACGCGTCGCACCAGGGGTCGCGCTTCTGCCGGGACCAGGGGCCCTCGTGCTCCGTGCAGCAGAGCTGGCAGGTGCAGAAGAGGCCGATGGCCACCGCGCAGCCGGCCAGCAGTCCGCGGCGCGGCTTCTGCGGCGGGAGCCCGCCGAAGCCACCACCACCGCCCCCGCCGCCGGGGCCGCCCGGGCCCATCGGCGGCGGCATCCCGGGCCCGCTCGGGGCGTACGGGTTGGCCTGGCCGGCGCCGTACGGGCCGCCCTGGCCGTACCCGGCCTGCCCGCCCGCCGCGTACCCCTGCGGGGGCTGGCCGTAGCCCTGCGGGGGCTGGCCGTAGCCCTGGCCCGCCGAGTTCACCGCGGCGTGCCCGCACGAGGCGGTGCCGAACGCCCGGTCCACGGAGGTGCGCAGCTCGTGCACCAGCAACCGGTGGGCGAGCCCCGCGTCGGCGAACTCCACCTCGCGCAGGGACAGCCGTATGCCGTGCAGTGCGTCGTCGCACAGCCGGCGGGCCTCGGCGAGGGAGGTGCCGGTGGCGGTGAGCGGGTTCCAGGCGCCCGCCAGCGCGTCGGCGCCCTGGTCCTCGACGGCGTCCAGCAGGTGCGCGAGCCGCCCGAAGTACCGGCCGGCCTCGGCGAGGGCCGGGCCGTTGCCTGGCCGTCCCGCCAGGACCGCGGTATGCGCGAAGGCGGCCGCGGTCGCGGTCTCCGTCGGCTCGGTGACCACCAGTACGGAGGTGCCGGTCCCGGCCAGGCTCTCGATGCCGCCCTGGCGGTCCACGGCGTCCACGAGCACCGCCGTGTCGAAGCCGAGCGAGGCCCCCGTGCGGGCGCCGGCCCGGTCCCAGCCCCGGGCCACCTTGCGCGCGGCGGCGGCGATCGGGGCGCGGGCCAACAGGCCGTCCCGGTCGGCCACGTGGTCCCGCACCTTGGCCGAGGCCAGCACGAGCGACACGGCGGCGGCGAGTCGCGCGCCCTCGCCGTTGGCGACCGGCGCGGTGCGCATGCCGCGCAGCGGGCAGGGTCCGGCGGTGCGCCGGGCGCCGGGCAGCGGACCGGACTGAGCCTCCGTCAGAACGGAGACGAGCAGCCCGTCGTAGTTGGTGACGATCCGGGCGAACTGCCCGTGGTCACCGCGAAGTGCCAGGCAGAGGCCGCAGAGATGGGCCATCCACTCCGTCTTGAAGCGCTCGCCGAGCCGGTGCGCGCAAGGTCTGACGATGCCGAACAACCGCTTCCCCCGTGTGTCATACGCATGTTTCCGGGGCATCGTATCCAGCCAGGCGGATCACTCGTACGCCCCAGTGCCTCACCCGGACGGCGGCGGCGGTCGTATTTTCACTCAGTCAGCAGCGGTAGCGTCCGGGAACCTCGTCCGTGCAACGGATGTTCTGCACCAGTCCCGTCACGAAACATCTGCGCGGCGGCTATCCACTTGGCGCGTTGTCAGCATCATGGACGACCATAGGGGCAGCGGAGAAGAAGACAGACTGGCCACGGTGAAAGGAGGCGTCCATGGGTTCGGTACGCAAGGCGAGTGCGTGGTTGGGTCTCGTAGAGGACAGCGACGACGAGCGGTACTACGACGACGACTACGCGGAGGCGGTGGAGCGCCAGCAGGGCTCGGTCTCCGGCCCCGGCGACCAGTGGGTCACCGACCCCCGGGTGAAGGTGGCCTCCGATTCCGCGGTCGAGCGCGGCCGCCGCATCGCCACCGTGACCCCCGACGGCTTCCGCGACGCGCGCGGCATCGGCGAGCTGTTCCGCGAGGGCGTCCCGGTCATCGTGAACCTGTCGTCGATGGACCCGACCGACGCCAAGCGCGTGGTGGACTTCGCGGCCGGACTGACCTTCGGGCTGCGCGGGTCGATCGAGCGGGTGGCGACCAGGGTCTTCCTCCTGACCCCGGCCGACACCCAGATCGTCAGCGGTGAGGCGGGCGGCCGCTCCCGCGACTTCTTCAACCAGAGCTGAGCAGGGCGGTCACCGGTTACCGGAACGCGTCGAGTCCGGTGAGCGCCTTGCCCAGGACCAGCTGGTGCATCTCGACGGTCCCCTCGTAGGTGAGCACCGATTCCAGGTTGGTGGCGTGCCGCATGACGGGGTACTCCAGGGAGATCCCGTTGGCCCCGAGGATGGTCCGCGCGGTGCGGCAGATGTCGATGGCCTCGCGGACGTTGTTGAGCTTGCCGAAGCTGATCTGCTCCGGCCGCAGGGTGCCCGCGTCCATGCGCCGGCCCAGGTGGTGGGCGAGCAGGATGCCCTTGTGGAGTTCCAGCGCCATGTCCGAGAGCTTGGCCTGGGTGAGCTGGAAGCCGCCGATCGGCCGGCCGAACTGCTCCCGCGTCTTCGCGTAGCCGAGCGCCGCCTCGAAGCTGGCGCGCGCCGCGCCCATGGACCCCCAGATGATCCCGTACCGCGCGTGGCTCAGGCAGCCCAGCGGTCCCTTGAGCCCCGTGACGTTCGGAAGCACCGCGTCCGCGGGCAGCCGTACGTCGTCCAGCACCAGCTCGCTCGTCACCGACGCGCGCAGCGACCACTTGTGCTTGATCTCCGGCGCCGAGAAGCCGGCGCTGTCGGTGGGGACGGCGAAGCCGCGGATCCCCTCGTCCGTCTGCGCCCAGACCACGGCCACGGCGGCCACCGAGCCGTTGGTGATCCACATCTTGCGGCCGTTCAGCACCCAGTCGGAGCCGTCGCGCTTGGCGTACGTGCGCATCGCGGCCGGGTCGGAGCCGATGTCGGGCTCGGTCAGCGCGAAGCAGCCGATCAGCTCGCCGGCCGCCATGCCGGGCAGCCACCGCTGCTTCTGCTCCTCGGAGCCGTACTTCCAGATCGCGTACATGGCGAGGGAGCCCTGTACGGAGACCAGCGAGCGGATCCCGGAGTCGGCGGCCTCCAGCTCCAGGCAGGCCAGGCCGTACTGGACGGCGCTCGCGCCGGCACAGCCGTAGCCGGTCAGGGACATGCCGAGCGCGCCGATGGAGCCGAGCTCGCGGGCCAGCTCACGGATCTGCGGCAGCTCCCCGTCCTCGTACCACTGGGCGATGTGCGGCAGGATCCGGTCGGCGGCCCAGGAGCGGACGGTGTCGCGGACCGCGAGGTCCTCGGGGCCGAGCAGCTCGTCGAGGCCGAGCGGGTCGGTGGGGGCGAACGGGGTCTTCGGCGCGGACAAAGGGGCCTCCCGGCGGCCACGTGGGGCGAAACCTAGCGGTGCAAGTTTGTCGCCGACCCGGCCCCTGGTCCACCCCCGGCTTCCGCGGCGGGGTGCCGGGTCAGCCCTGGCGGCCCGACCTGCCGACGGCGGGGTCGCGCTCGGGCTGCGCCGGGCCTGGGATCCGCGCTGCGGCGGACGGCCTGGACGGGCCCGCGGGCTGGGCGGGCAGGCGTACGGCGGCCTCGGCGGCGGCCTCGCCGCACCCGGCACCCCCGTCCGGCTCGGCGTTCTCCATGGTCCGCGGCAGCTTCAGCGCCATCACGGCGCCCGCGAGCAGCAGGCAGGCGCTGACGACGAGGGTGACGTGCAGCCCGTGCACGAAGGAGTTGCGGGCGGCGTTGTAGAGGGACTCCCCCGCCGCGCCGCCGAGGTGGGCGGCGATCTTGTAGGCCTCGCCGAGGGAGTTCGCGGCGCCGGCCGAGTCCTCGGCGGGGACGCCGGGGACGTCCAGCAGACCGGGCCGGTAGGCGGCGTTCATCACGCTGCCGAGCAGGGCGATGCCCATGCCCGCGCCGAGCTGGTACGAGGTCTCGCCTATGGAGGCGGCGCCGCCGGCGGTGTCCGCCGGGGCCTCGCTCAGCATGGACTCGTACGCGGCGAAGAGGGTGGTCTGGAGCCCGAAGCCGAGCAGGACGAAGCCGGCGGTCAGCAGGACGGGCCGGTCGTGCTGGCCCATCAGCGTCAGCAGCAGCACCGCGCCGGCGGTGAGCACGAAGCCCAGCGAGACCATGGTGCGCGGGCCGACCCGCTGGAGGGTGTAGGAGCCGGTGGCGCCCGCGGCCATGGCGGCGAAGGTGAGCGGCAGCAGCCGCAGGCCGGTCTCCAGCGGGCTGAGGTCCAGCACCAGCTGGAGGTACTGGACGGCGAGCAGCTCCAGCCCGACCAGGGCCAGCATGGCGAGCACGATGCAGCCGACGGAGGTGGAGAAGGCGGCCCGGGAGAACATCCGCATGTCGATCAGCGGGTGCTCGCGCCGCTTCTGGCGGCGCACGAAGAGGACCAGCAGGAGCACGCCGAGCAGCAGCGGGACCAGTGCCTCGGCGTCGGCGAGCTGCCGCTCCGCGCCGATCCGCTTGATGCCGAGCACCGCACCGAGCACGCCGGCCGCGGCCATCAGCGCGCCGAGCACGTCCCAGGGACCGTCGGCCGCGCCCCTCGACTCGGGCAGCAGCCAGCGGCCGAGCGGGAGGATCAGCGCCATCAGCGGGATGTTGATGAGGAAGACGGAGCCCCACCAGAAGTGCTGGACGAGGAACCCTCCGAGGACGGGGCCGCTGGCCGCGCCGATCGCGGCGACGGCGGTCCAGATGCCGATGGCCAGGGCCCGCTCGCGCCGGTCGGGGAAGACCTGGCGGAGTATCGACAGGGTGGCCGGCATGATCATCGCCCCGCCGATGCCGAGCAGGGCGCGGGCGGCGATCAGGACCTGCGCGTTGTCGGCGAGGGCGGCGATGGCGGAGGCGACGCCGAAGAGGGTGTAGCCGAGGAGCAGGATCCGGCGGCGGCCGACCCGGTCGCCGAGGGTGCCGAAGAGGATCAGGAGCGCGGCGCAGACCAGCGGGTACGCGTCGACGATCCACAGCAGCTCCTGGGAGCCGGGGCGCAGGTCCTCGGTGACGGAGGGGACGGCCACGTGCAGGATCGTCGCGTCGAGCGCGACGAGCACGAGGCTGACGCACAGGACCGCCAGGACCACCCAGCGGTTGGCCCCGCCGGAGGCGGCGGCGACCCGCTGCCGGAGGGAGGGCTTCCTGTCGCCGGCCGTGTTCGTCCCCGACATGCATGTACCTCCCAGGTGGTCCCTCGCACTCGGCGGACAGCGTCGTGGGTCGCCGCGGGTGGTGCGCTGTGCGGCGTCCTACGGGGTCCGGCATCGACACGCGAGTGAAGGGTCAGCGTACGCGAGTTCGCGTGCCCGACACGTGGCCAAGCTCTCATCGCGACGGCGGCCCCCGTGTGGTGTGCGCCACTCGCCCCGCTCCGCCCTCCCCCCGCGTGCGCGCCCGCTCACGCTCCGTGGCCACGATTCCGTCGTCGCCGGTCGCGGCCCCGATACTCGTCCCCGTGACAACTCTGCCCGTAGACGACGCCCCCGCGAAGTACCCCGGACCGCGCCGTGCCGCGCCCGCGCTCGCGGCCTTCGCCGCGGTGCGGCTGCTGGGGCTGGCGGTGCTCGCGTCGTGGAGCGCGGCGGCCGGCAGCAGCCCGCACACGCTGCTCTCGGCCCGCTGGGACTCCCTCTGGTACGCGCGGATCGCCGCCGAGGGGTACGGGTACGAGGTGGTCCTGCCGAGCGGGGCCGTCCACTCGAACCTGGCCTTCTTCCCGCTGCTGCCGTGGCTGGAGCGGCTGGTGGCGGCGCCCACGGGGCTCTCGTACGGCTCGGCCGGCCTGGTGGTCTCGGCGGTGGCGGGGCTCGCCGCGGCGTGGGGGGTCTTCGCCGTCGCCGACTTCCTCTACGGGCGGCGCGCCGGGGTGCTCGCGGTGGCGCTGTGGGCGGCGCTGCCGGTGGGGATCGTGCAGTCCATGGCGTACAGCGAGTCCCTGTTCACGGCCCTGGCCGCCTGGGCGCTGTACGCGGTGCTGCGCGGACGGTGGGCCGTGGCGGGCCTGCTCGCGGCGGGGGCGGGGCTGACCCGGCCGGTCGGGGCGGCGGTGGTCGCGGCGGTGTGGGTGGCCGCGGCTCTGGCCTGGCGGCGCGGGGAGCGTTCGTGGCCGATGGCGGCCGGGGTGCTGCTGGCCCCGCTGGGGGCTGCGGCGTACGCGCTGTGGGTGGGGGCGCGGACGGGCGGCGGGCTGACCGGCTACCTGGACGTGCAGGCGGGCTGGGGCAACGGCTTCGACGGGGGCTGGGCCTTCGCCCGGTTCATCGGGGCGCGGCTGGCCTCTCCCGCGTTCGCCGCCGGGGCGGGGCTGATCGCCGGGGTGCTGCTGGTGCTGTGGCTGTACCGGCTGTGCGTGCGCGACCGGCAGCCGGCCGCGCTGCTGGTGTACTGCGGGGTCGTGGTGGCGCTGGCGCTGTGCGCCTCCGGGTACTTCGGCTCCAAGCCCCGGCTGCTGCTGCCCGCGTTCCCGCTGATGCTGCCCCTGGCGGTGGCCCTGGCACGGTGGCGGACCGGGCGGGCGGCAGGAGCGGTGGGGGCGTTGGCGCTGGTCTCGGCGGTGTACGGGGCGTTCTGGCTGAACGGTTCGGGACCTCCGTAGACCGGTGGGAGCGGGCGGGGTCCGGCAGGGCGAGGCGCGATCACGGAATGGATCATTCCAATCCATGGTTGTGCAAAGGAATTGGCCTGCGGCGATAAATACCGTGTAAGTATGCCGATAATTGCGGGGGCGGTACTCCCGGAGTTGAATCCGGAAAGTTCCAACAAGTGCCGGAACAAGGGGAATTAAGTCCCGCGTGAGACGCACTCCACATCACATGGTCATCACAAAGCGCGCGATTCGCCCGGGGTGCGCTTCGACGCGCGGTAACGTCGATTGAGTGCGTACTGACCAAATGCTTGCCCGTCTGGAGCCGGTGTTCGCCCGGCTCGACCGGGAACCAGAGCGACCGGCTCATCTGCAAACCCCGCAGATGAGCCGGCACCGCATCGTGCTCCTCTCCGCGACCCTCGCCTTCTACCTGGTGATCGTGGTGGCCGTGCTGACGACGTCCTGGCTCGTCCGCCTGGACTGGCAGATCATGTTCTTCCGGCCCTACGAGCAGTGGCCGCAGGTACACGCCTTCCTCGACTACCTCGTCGTACTCGGCCAGCGCGGACCCACCGCGGTGATGGTCGCGGCCTGGCTCGGCTGGCGTTCCTGGCGCCAGCACACCCTCCGCCCGCTGATCGCACTCGGCGTGGCGCTGCTGCTGCTGAACATCACCGTGGGCTCCGTCAAGCTCGGCCTCGGCCGGCTCGGCCCGCACTACGCCACCGAGATCGGCTCCGCGGAGCTCTTCGCCGGCGGCGATATATTCCCTTCCGGCCACACCGCCAACGCCGTCGTGACCTGGGGGATCCTGGCCTACCTGGCCTCCACCACCGTCACCCGGCGGGTGCTGTCCATCCTCTCCGGGGTCCTTTCGCTCAGCGTCGGCGCCACCACCGTGTACCTCGGCACCCACTGGGTGAGCGACGTGCTCCTCGGCTGGACCGCCGGACTCCTCATCATGCTGGCGCTGCCCTGGTTCGAGCCGCTCATCGGCCGCACCGAGGCGTACGTCTTCGGCCTGCGCGAACAGTGGCGCCGCCGGCTGGAGGACGGCCGGCTCTCCGAACCGGTCGCCGCCGCACTCACCCCGCTGCTCTCCGCGGGCGGGAAGTGGCAGCCCCGCCGCACCCCGGCCGCGGCCGAGGAAGGGGCCCCGGCGGCCGCCGCCGCCCCGCACGCCCCCGCCGGGCACTCCCCCGCGCCGCGCCCCGCCGCGCACGCGCACCAGGTCTCCCGCCAGCACGTCATACGCTCCGAGCGCACCCCGCTCACCCCGGGCGGCAGCCGCCGCCCGGCCCACACCGAGCGGGCCTCCACCCGGGGGGCCTCGGCCCGCCCGGCCACCGGGGGCTGACCCGGAGCGGGGCCGGTACGCACAGCCCCACCCCGCACCGCGACAACGGCGGGCCGGTCCATGGGACCGGCCCGCCGTCGCGTTGCGCCGCGTTCGACGGCGCCGGGCGACGTTCATATGTCCGGACACGTCAGCCCGCTGAGCGGATGTTCCTCCGTAACGGGTCACGCTTGTGTCACGAGTCGTCGACGGTTGCCGCCGGTAATCCCGGCTTTACGGCCCCCCTTTCGAATTCCGCTACGGAACCCGAATTCCCCGCCCCGGACTTACTCCCCCGAGGCTTCCGCGGCCCGCCCCAGAAGGTCCCGCAGACCCCGGATCCGGTCCGTCAGCTCGGGGGGCTCCACCACCTCGAACTCACAGCCGATCAGCATGACGTGAATCACCAGGACGTCGAGGCTCACCGCCCCTGTGCGCAGCAGGCAGCTCTCCGCGTCGACCGGCTCCAGCACCCCGTCCGAGGGCCCGATGATCCGCGCGGCCTCCTCGGCCGGGACCCGGAGCCGCACCACGGCCTGCGCCGCGTAGGCGCGCTGCGACACGCCCCGGGAGACGTACGCGGCCAGGTCCTCGGCGGGCGCCGGACGCGGGACGAAGCGCGGGCCGTGCGGCGGGCGGGGCTCGATCCGGTCCGCCCGGAAGGTCCGCCAGTCCTCCCGGTCGAGGTCCCAGGCGACGAGGTACCAGCGCCGCTCGGAGCACACCAGCCGGTGCGGCTCGACGGTACGGCGGCTGACGCTGCCGCCGTGGTCCCGGTACCCGAACCGGAGCCGGTCGCCGTCCCGGCACACGGCTGCGAGATCGGTGAGCACGGCCGGGTCGACGGTGTCGCGGCCCGGCCCGCGCAGCATGGGCACGGTGAACTCGTTGAGCGCCGAGACCCGTCGGCGCAGCCGCGACGGCAGCACCTGCTCCAGCTTGGCCAGCGCCCGTACGGACGCCTCCCCGATCCCCTCGACGCCGTTGCCGGCGGCCGTGCGCAGCCCGACGGCGACCGCGACGGCCTCGTCGTCGTCCAGCAGCAGCGGCGGCAGCTCCGCCCCCGCCCCGAGCTGGTACCCGCCGCCTGTGCCGGGGCTGGCGTTCACCGGGTACCCCAGCTCCCGGAGCCGGTCGACGTCCCGCCGCACGGTCCGGGGCGTCACCCCCAGCCGTGCGGCGAGATCGGCGCCGGTCCATTCCCGGTGGGCCTGCAGGAGGGACAGCAGACGCAGCAGTCGCGCGGAGGTCTCGAGCACGCGTCCATCTTCATGCACCGCTCGCGCGGTGCGGCGCCGGGGCGCCTTACCGGCTTCGCGCCGCTGCGCCGGACTCCGTCCGTCGGCCCGCCGGGCGGGGCCGGTTCGGGTGGCCCCGGCCGGTGGGTCGGGTGCGGCTGGGTGGGCCGCTGCGCGGAGCCGGGGTCCCCTACCCGCCCTTCCACCGTTCCCAGGGGCTCCGCCCCTGACCCCGTTCCGGGCGCTCCGCGCCCGGTGCGCCTCAAACGCCGCGCGGGCTGGAATTTCGCTGTGCGAAATCCAGCCCCGCCGGCGTTTGAGGCGCGGGGGTCTGGGGGCGGAGCCCCCGCGAGGGGTCCGGGCGCAGCCCGGGGAACGGAGGAAGGGCGGGTAGGGGACCTCGCCCCGCGCAGCGGCCCACCCACCCGCAGACGGCCGCCCACCTCAGCCCACCGGCGCCACCACCCCCGCAGGCCTCGGCTTCGGACCCGCCGGGGCCGTCGTCGGTGCCGGGGCCGCCGGGCTCGGCTTCGCAGCAGGCGGGCTCGCGGAGTTCGCCGGGGCCGGCTTCGCGGATGCGGGGGCCGGCGCGGGCGTCGTCGGGGCCACCGGGCCCGCAGGGGTCGGCTTCGCGGGGGCCGGGCCCGCAGGGGTCGGCTTCGCGGGGGCCGGGGTCGCCGGGGTCGGCTTCGCGGGGGCCGGGCCCGCAGGGGTCGGCTTCGTGGGGGCCGCGGCCGGGAGGGTGAGGAGGAGGCCCGGGGTCAGGTGGGCGGGGTCAGGGCCGATCAGGGGGCGGTTGGCTTCGTACAGGGGCCGCCACCCGCCAGGGACCCGGCGGCGCCGCGCGATGCCCTCAAGGGTGTCCCCGGCCCTCACCACGTGCATCCGCCCCGCCAGCCCGTACCGCTTCGCGCACACCGGCCACGCCTCCCACCCCTGCACCGCCAGCAGCTCCTCCGCGACCCGGATCTGCTGGTCACGACTGGCCAGGTCCGCCCGCGCCGCGTACACCAGTCCCCCGTGCTCCACCCAGGTCGGCTGCCAGAACTGCAGGCCCCCGTAGAAGCCGTTGCCCGTGTTCACCGCCCAGCGCCCGCTGCTCTCGCAGTCCGCGACGCAGTCCCAAGGCCACTCCCCGCCCGGCCCGCAGTCCCCCGGCCCCGTCCCGATCACCCCCGGCGAGCCCGGGTGCGCGGCCCCCGCGGGGCCCGGGGCCGGCGGGGGCGGCGCGGCGGCCGCGCCGCCGCCCGACGGGAGGACGAGCACCAGCGCGGCGACCACCGCGGCCACGGCGGTGGCCGCCACCCTCCGCGTACACAGATCGGGCATCGGCTCACGCTACGGAGCCCCCGCCCCCGCCCGGCCCCGCCGCGCGGCGTTCCCCCGCGCCCCACCCGGACGGCCGACGCCCCGGACCACGCGCACACCCCCCGAGATGTTCGGAAAGCGGATGCAACTGGGCGTGAAGGGACAACAGTTGGCACGAAACAGAAGTCGCGGTCGGACGGTTCACTCTTCCGGGTGGCCGGTTCGAATCCGTTCCCTCAAACGGCGTGACCCCGGCCACCGCCGCGCCGTTGATCCCGGCGAGCCGGGAACCCCCCGGCCTCCGCACGAATGAGGAGCCACCCCGTGCCGCGCATGCTCGACGTCAGTCTTGAGGTACGTGCCGAGATCGGTGACGAAGAAGCCGACAGGCTGCTCACCGGCGACGACGCCCCGGGCAGTTACGACTGCACCTCCTGCCGCACCCCCGGCGACCCCGAGACCGACCCCACGAGCACCGTGCTGTTCGTGGGCGAGGAGACCGCCGTCCTCGCCTTCGCCCACACCGCCTGCATCCCCTCCCAGGTCGTCCAGGTGTCCGAGGAGCAGCTCCAGGGCGCGGTGCGCAGCATCACCGGCGACAGCCCGGCCCCCGCCCCGGAGGCCGGCGGGGACGACCCGCAGTCGGTCCCCGGCGGCCAGGCCGTCCTCGGCATCACCAGCGGCCTCGTCCTGATCGCCGGTGAGCTGCACCCCGCGCTGGTCGTCGAGCCGACCGCGCCGATCGCCCGCCCCGGCACCACCGGCCCCGGCGACGACTTCCTCCCCCTCCTCATCGAGCAGGGCTTCATCCCGGTCACCGACACCAACGAGGTGCCCTCCCCCCTCGCCGGCTGGTCGGTCCTGCTGGCCGCCGGGCAGCTGCACGCCGTGCTCCAGCCCGGCACCGACGGCGGGCCCCAGGTGGCCTGGTGGCAGGCCCACCAGGCGCTGGGCGTCACCGACGGCTGGCGGGCCGCCGTCAACAAGACGCAGCGGGTGCTCATCTACGCCGCCCCGGTCGGCTCCATCGGCCAGCAGCCGCGCGAGGACCTGCTCCGCGACGCCCTGGACAAGGCCGCGAGCAACGGCAAGCTGGTCGGCGCCTCGATGCCCCTGGCCGGTGCGCCGGGCGCCTGAGCCCCACTCCTCCCCGCCGGAACGGCCGTCCGGTCCCCTGCCGAGGGGGCCGGACGGCATGCGCCGGGGGTGCGCGGTCCGTCCCGCGCACCCCCGGCGATCTGCGTTTTCCGCCCCGTCACCCCGCATCCGCAGGGCGCCGGTTTCGTTGGCTGATACGTGCATTCATACGACCCCTCCCGCGCCCCGTTCCGTGCGAGCAGCGCCTCGCACACCCCGATCTACGACAGCCTGTACTCGGAGTACCTGCGCGCCTTCCGGGCGCTGCCGGGCGACCGTACGGGCGAGGAGGACCTCGGCTTCACCGCGTTCTCGTACGGCAGCGGGTACGGCGGCACCTCGTACGGCGGCGGCACGGGCGGCTCGTACGGCACCGGCACGGGCACCGGCTGGAACGGTTCCTCGTGGCAGCAGGCCGACGGCTGGCAGCCCTCGTACCTCCCGCAGCAGCAGGTGCCCCAGCCTGCGTACTCGTACGCGGGCGGCGGCGCCGGATACGGCGGCGGGCGGCAGCACCACACCGGGATGCAGCACATCCCGGCGGCACTGCCGCCCGCTCCGCGCCGGGGCTACTGACCCCGGAACGCCGCTACTTCTTCTTCTTGTACTGGGCGCCGCGCTTCTCGCGCACCCGCACCGAGATGTGCAGCGGGGTGCCCTCGAAGCCGAACTCCTCGCGCAGGCGGCGCTCGATGAAGCGCCGGTAGCCGTGCTCCAGGAAGCCGGAGGCGAAGAGGACGAACCGCGGCGGCTTGCTGCCCGCCTGGGTACCGAACAGGATGCGGGGCTGCTTGCCGCCGCGGATCGGGTGCGGGTGGGCCGCGACGATCTCGCCGAGGAAGGCGTTCAGCCGGCCGGTCGGGACGCGCGTCTCCCAGCCCGCGAGGGCCGCCTCGATCGCCGGGACCAGCTTCTCCATGTGGCGGCCGGTCTTCGCGGAGACGTTGACGCGGGGCGCCCAGGAGACCTGCTGCATCTCGGTCTCGATCTCGCGCTCGAGGTAGTAGCGGCGCTCCTCGTCCAGCTCGTCCCACTTGTTGTAGGCGATGACGATCGCGCGGCCGGCCTCGACGGCCATGGTGATGATGCGCTGGTCCTGGACGCTGATGTTCTCGGTGGTGTCGATCAGGATGACCGCCACCTCCGCCTTCTCCACGGCGGCGGCCGTGCGCAGCGAGGCGTAGTAGTCGGCGCCCTGCTGGAGGTGCACCTTCTTGCGGATGCCCGCGGTGTCCACGAACTTCCAGGTGACGCCGCCGAGCTCGATCAGCTCGTCGACCGGGTCGCGGGTGGTGCCGGCCAGCTCGTTGACGACGACGCGGTCCTCGCGGGCGACCTTGTTCAGCAGGGAGGACTTGCCGACGTTCGGGCGGCCGATCAGGGCGATGCGGCGCGGTCCGCCGATGGCCGTGCCGCCGAAGGTCTGCGCGGGGGCCTCGGGCAGGACCTCCAGGACGGCGTCCAGCATGTCGCCCGTGCCGCGGCCGTGCAGCGAGGAGACCGGGTACGGCATGCCCAGGCCCAGGGACCACAGGTAGGCCGCGTCGGCCTCGCCGCTCTGGCCGTCGACCTTGTTGGCGCACAGGACGACGGGCTTGCCGGCCCGGCGCAGCAGCTTGACGACCGCCTCGTCGCTGTCGGTGGCGCCGACCTTGGCGTCCACGACGAAGACGACCGCGTCGGCGGTCTCGATGGCGTACTCGGCCTGGGCGGCGACGGAGGCGTCGATGCCGAGGACGTCCTGCTCCCAGCCGCCGGTGTCGACGACCTTGAAGCGGCGGCCGGCCCACTCGGCCTCGTAGGTGACGCGGTCGCGGGTGACGCCGGGCTTGTCCTCGACGACGGCCTCGCGGCGGCCGATGATGCGGTTCACCAGGGTCGACTTGCCCACGTTCGGGCGGCCGACGACGGCGAGGACGGGGAGCGGGCCGTGGCCGGCCTCCTCGATCGCGCCCTCGACCTCCTCCAGGTCGAAGCCTTCCTCCGCGGCGAGCTCCATGAACTCCGCGTACTCGGCGTCGCCAAGTGCTCCGTGGTCGTGCTGGTCGTTCATGAAGTCCGTTCCTCGTCGTTCGTGGTGATCGGTGGTTCCCGCGCAGCGCGGTTCCACTACTGGTTCAAGTCTCGCTCAGCGCCCGGTGAGGCGCTTGGCGTCGGCCAGGTGGGCGGTCAGCCGCCCCTGGATGCGTGCGGTGGCCTCGTCCAGCGCGGTGCGCGTACGGCGGCCCGTGCCGTCCCCGGCGTCGAAGGCGGATCCGAAGACCACGTCGACCCGGCTGCGCAGCGGCGGCAGGCCCTTGACGAGCCTGCCCTTGGCCTCGGTGCTGCCCAGGACGGCCACGGGGACGACCGGGGCGCCGCTGCGGACGGCGAAGTAGGCGAGCCCGGCGCGCAGGGACGCGAAGTCCCCCTCGCCCCGGGTGCCCTCGGGGAATATCCCCAGGGCGCCGCCGTTCTCCAGGACGCCGAGGGCCCGGCTTATCGCGGTCCGGTCGGTGCCGGTGCGGTCCACCTTCACCTGCCCGATCCCTTCCAGGAAGGGGCCGAGCGGGCCGACGTACGCCTCCTTCTTGATCAGGAAGTGCAGCGGCCTCGGCGCGGTGCCCATGACCATGGGTCCGTCGATGTTGTGCGCGTGGTTCACGGCGAGGATGACGGGGCCGGAGGCGGGCACCTTCCAGGCCCCCAGCACGCGCGGCTTCCACAGCCCGTACATGAGGCCGATGCCGATGCGCCGGCCGACCGCCGCACCCTTGGGGGAGGGCGCTGCGCTCACTTGGTGCGCCGCTCTTCCACCAGGGTCACGACGCACTCGATGACCTGGTCGAGGGTGAGCTCGGTGGTGTCGACCTCGACGGCGTCGCCCGCCTTGGCCAGCGGGGAGGTCTTGCGGCCGGAGTCGGCGGCGTCGCGCTTGATCAGCGCTTCCTTGGTGGCCGCGAGGTCCGTGGCCTCCTTGCCGCGCAGCTCGCCGCTGCGGCGGGCGGCACGGGCCTCGGCCGAGGCCGTCAGGAAGACCTTGAGGTCGGCGTCCGGCAGGACGGTGGTGCCGATGTCCCGGCCCTCGACCACGATCCCGTCGGCCTCCTCGGCCGCCTCGGCGGCGATGGAGCGCTGGAGGTCGGTGATCAGGGCGCGCACCTCGGGGACGGCGCTGACGGCGCTGACCTTGGAGGTGACCTCCTGGGTGCGGATCGGGCCGGAGGCGTCCAGGCCGTCCACCGTGATGGTGGGGGCGGCCGGGTCCGTGCCGGAGACGATGGCCGGCTTGCCGGCGGCGAGGGCGATCGCCTGCGGGTCGTCGGTGTCGACGCCGTTGGTGATCATCCACCAGGTGATGGCCCGGTACTGGGCACCGGTGTCCAGGTATCGCAGCCCGAGCTTGGCGGCCACGGCCTTGGAGGTGCTGGACTTGCCCGTGCCGGAGGGACCGTCGATGGCGACGATCACGGCGGACGGAGCGGCGGTTTCCACGGTGCGGGCACCTTCCTGGTTGCGCGTACGTGTGCGGGCGCGCCAAAAGCGCCCCCGCACCAGGTTACCGGCCCCGGGCGCCCGCCGTTCCCGGCCGGTCGCGGCGGCGGCTCCCGGCCGCCGCCGCGAGCGGCTACTGCTGGCGCAGCGCCCAGCCCCGCTCGCGCAGCTCGGCGGTCAGGGCGGCGACCGCGCGGGGTTCCACCATGAGCTGGACCAGACCGGCCTGCTGGCCGGTGGCGTGCTCGATCCGGACGTCCTCGATGTTGACCCCGGCCCGGCCGGCGTCCGCGAAGATCCGGGCCAGTTCGCCGGGCTTGTCGCTGATGAACACGCCGACGGTCTCGTACGCCATGGGCGCCGCGCCGTGCTTGCCGGGCACCCGGACCCGGCCGGCGTTGCCGCGCTTGAGGACGTCCTCGATGCCGGCCGCGCCGCCCTTGCGCTCGGTCTCGTCGGCGGACTGGAGGCCGCGCAGCGCCTCCACGGTCTCCGCCAGGTCGGCGGCGATGCCGGCCAGGACGTCGGCCACCGGTCCGGGGTTGGCGGAGAGGATCTCCACCCACATCCGGGGGTCGGAGGCCGCGATGCGGGTCACGTCGCGGATGCCCTGCCCGCACAGCCGGACGGCCGTCTCGTCGGCCTCCTCCAGGCGGGCGGCGACCATGCTGGACACCAGCTGGGGGGTGTGCGAGACCAGCGCCACCGCCCGGTCGTGGGCGTCGGCGTCCATCACCACGGGGACGGCCCGGCACAGCGCGACGAGCTCCAGGGCGAGGTTGAGCACCTCGTGGTCCGTTTCGCGGGTCGGGGTCAGCACCCAGGGCCGCCCCTCGAACAGGTCCGCGGTGGCGGCCAGCGGGCCGGAGCGCTCCTTGCCGGCCATGGGGTGGGTGCCGATGTAGGCGGAGGTGTCGGCGCCCAGCGCGGCGAGCTCCCGGCGCGGGCCGCCCTTGACGCTGGCCACGTCCACGTAGGCGCGGGCCAGTCCGCGTCCGATGGCGTCGGCCAGCGCGGCGGCGACGTGGGCCGGGGGGACGGCGACGATCGCGAGGTCCACCTGGCCCTCGGGGGCGTCGTCGGTGCCGGCGCCCAGGGCGGCGGCCGTGCGGGCCTGCGCCGGGTCGTGGTCGACGAGGTGGACGCTGATGCCCCGGGCGGTCAGGGCGAGCGCCGCGGAGGTGCCGATCAGTCCGGTTCCGATGACGACGGCGGTTCTCACGGGGCGCTCCAAGGGTGATCACGTAACGGCGGGCTGGGCCTGACTCAGGGTAGCCACTCGGTACCGCGAAAGGACCCGGCGGTCCGCCCTGTGGACGGGGCCGGGCCCTCGCGGACGATCCCGCCCCGCGGTCAGAGGTTCTGCTTGCGGATGATGTCCTCCAGCGACTCGGTCGGCACCTGGCCGCCCGGGGTCAGCTTGTCGACGGCCTGCGGGAGCGCCTGGGCGATCTGGTCGGCGGCCTCGTCGGGGCTGACGCCCGCCTGCTGCGCGGCCTGCTGGAGGGTCTCGTCCGGCAGCGCCTCCTTGATCTGGGCGCCGCTGACGGGCTGGTTCTCGCCGGTGCCGATCCAGGACTGCGCCTGGTCGGCGAGTCCGGACTTGGTCAGCATGTCCAGCAGCCCGCCGAGGGGGTTGTCCGCCCCTCCGGCCTGCGCGCCTCCCGCCTGCGCGCCCGCGGACGGCGCGCCCGCGGCACCGCCGCCGCCCAGCAGGGCGCCGAGCAGCGCGCCGAGGATGTTGCCCCCGCCGCCGGCCGCCGCGCCGCCGCTGCCGCCCTGGCCGCCGCCGAGGAGTCCGCCGAGGAGGGAGCCGAGGTCATTACCCGCCATGGTCCTGTTGCCTTTCGAAGGGGGACCGGGCGAGCGCGCGTCAGCGGCGGGCCCGGCTTCGAGACACGGACAATGTCACCCGGATCACCCCGTACCGCCACTTGGCGCACCGCTGTCCGCCGCCGTGCGGTAGAACCACCGGCATGATCTTCCACATCGTTCCGCTCGCCGACTGGGGTGCCGCTCCGGAATCCCCGTACGCCCCCGGTTCGCTCGCCGCCCAGGGCTTCGTGCACTGCTCGGCGGACCGGCCCACCGTGCTCGCCATCGCGGACTCCCACTACCGCGAGGTGCCCGGTGTCCTGCTCGCCGTGGAGCTCGACGAGGCGGCCCTGACGGCGGAGGTCCGCCGGACCGGGCCCGGGGACCCGTACCCCCACGTCCACGGGCCGCTGAACCGCGACGCCGTGATCCGCGTGTGGGAGGTCGTACGCACTTCCGGCGGCCCGGCGGACCTGGCCCCCTGGCGGCCGGAGTGAGGCAGACGGTGTGGCGGGCTTCTCCTGGGGCCCGCCGCACGCCAGGATGCACCTCGCATCCCGGCCACCCAGCAAGGAGCCCCGCATGACCGACTCGAACACCGCCCGGCGCACCGTACTGGCGGCCGGAGCCGCCGTCCTGGCGGGCGGCACCCTCGCCGCCTGCGGGTCCGACGCGGACAAGCCCGACACCGGGGCCGGCACCGCCTCCACCCCGCAGACGGGCACGTCCCCGGGGGCCTCGGCGCCGGGCGCGGTCGCGGAGCCGCTGGTGAAGTCCTCCGCGGTACCGGTCGGCGGCGGCACCGTCCTGAAGGAGCAGAAGGTGGTGGTCACCCAGCCGACGGCCGGCTCCTTCCGCTGCTTCTCGGCCGTCTGCCCGCACCAGGGCTGCCTGGTGGACAAGGTCGAGAACGGCACGATCGACTGCCCCTGCCACGGCAGCAAGTTCAAGGTCGCCGACGGGGCCGTGGCCCACGGGCCGGCGGTCAAGCCGCTCGCGGAGAAGAAGATCACCGTGTCCCCCGAGGGGGAAATCTCGCTCGCCTAGCGGGCGCGGCGCCGCCTACCCTCCCGGGATGGACGACCTCACCCTGGTCCGGGACCACACGATCTACGCCTGCGTGATGGGCTCCCGCGCCTTCGGGCTGGCCACGGAGGCGAGCGACACCGACCGGCGCGGTGTCTACCTCGCCCCCACGCCGCTCTTCTGGCGGTTCGAAAAGCCCCCGACGCATGTCGAGGGGCCCCGGGAGGAGGAGTTCTCCTGGGAGCTGGAGCGCTTCTGCGAGCTGGCCCTGCGCGCCAACCCGAACATCCTGGAGTGCCTGCACTCCCCGCTGGTGGAGCGGCTCACCCCGGTGGGCGAGGAACTGCTGTCCCTGCGCGGGGCCTTCCTCTCCCGCCGGGCCCACGCCACCTTCAGCCGTTACGCGGTCTCCCAGCACCGCAAGCTCCTCGCGGACGTCCGCGTCCACGGCGCCCCGCGCTGGAAGCACGCCATGCACCTGCTGCGGCTGCTGGTGTCCTGCCGCGACCTGCTGCGCACGGGCCGGCTGACGATCGACGCGGGCGCGGACCGCGAGCGGTTCCTCGCGGTCAAGCGGGGCGAGGTCGGCTGGGACGAGGTCGACTCCTGGATGACCCGCCTGGCCGGGGAGTCCGAGGCGGCCCTCTCCACCAGCCCGCTGCCCGCCGACCCGGACGGGGCCCGCGTGGCGGACTTCCTCCACCGCACCCGCCGCGCCTCGGCCGTGACGGCCTAGGGGACCTCCAGCCCCGTGCGGTGGCGTACGACGAACTCGTCGAGCTCCTCGTACGCGCTCACGTACTCCGGCAGCGCCGTGCCCGCCTGCGCCGCGTCCAGCACCTCGTGCAGCGCGGCGAAGTCCCGGCCGACCGCGTCCACCGCGGGTCCCTCGTACCCGCCGTGCTCGGCGGCCACCTTGGCCTCGATCAGCCCGGCCAGGTACCGGGGCGCCTCCGGGACCTCCCCGAGCAGGGTGGGCAGGTGCGCCTGCACCTGCGCGGAGCGCATCAGGTGGATGCCCGTGAGCAGCGCGCGGAAGGCGTAGAGCAGGGGCTTCAGCTCGGCCGTCTTCTCGAAGAGCCGCCACTGGGTGTTGGCGAAGCCCCGGTAGTGGTGGGCGTGGTGGCCGGTGAGCACGCCCGGGGCCAGCGCGGCCAGTTCCGCGTGCGCCCCGGTCGTGTGGACCACGAGGGGGGACAGCAGCTGCTCCAGCACGTAGCCGTTGCGCCGCAGCATCAGGCGGACGAACTTGCGCAGGTCGTGCGTGACGAGGTCCAGTTCGACGCCGTCGTCGACCCACATCCGGGTCCGGGTCTCCTCCGGATCGCGCAGGCCGAGCAGGGCGCGCGGCGGCAGCAGGTGGGCGCCGCGCAGGTCGATGTCGGAGTCCCGGGAGGGGAAGCCGTACAGGTGGGCCCCGGAGACGGTGGCGAAGAGCAGCGGGTCGGGCTGCTCCGCGACGACGGGGGCGAGGTCGATCTCCATCGCGTCCAGCACGGCTCACGCGTCCCAGAGGGCGCCGAAGGCGAGGAGTTCCTCGCGGTACTCGATGCGGCCCTCCCAGTCGCGGGGCCAGACGTCGGCGCCGAGGTGGGCGCCGGCGAAGGCGCCTGCCAGGCAGGCGATCGAGTCGGAGTCCCCGGCGGTGCAGGCGGCGCGGCGCAGGGCGAGGAGGGGTTCGTCCGGGAAGAGCAGGAAGCAGTGGAGGGCGGTGGCGAGGGCCTCCTCGGCGATCCAGCCCTCGCCGGTGGCCAGGCAGGGGTCGGTCTCCGGGGAGGGGCTGCGCAGGGCGGCCGCGAGCCGGTCCAGGACGGCCAGGCACTCGTCCCATCCCCGGGCGATGAAGGACTCCGGCGAGGCGTCGGAGGCGGTGCGCATCCAGAGGTCGCCGAGCCAGCGCTCGTGGTAGCGGGTGCGGTTCTCCAGGGCGTACGAGCGCAGCTGCCCGACCAGGCCGGTGACCTCGGTGCCCAGCGCCAGGAGGTGCACGGCGCGGGCGGTCAGGTCGGAGGCGGCGAGGGCGGTGGGGTGGCCGTGGGTGAGGGCCGACTGGAGCTGGGCGGCGCCCGCGCGCTCCTCGTCGGTCCAGCCGGGGACCAGGCCGACGGGGACCACGCGCATGTTGGCGCCGCAGCCCTTGGAGCCGGTCTGGCTGGCGTCGCGCCAGTCCCGCGACGGCTCGTTCAGCAGGCCGCAGGCCACCAGGCAGGTGCGGCCGGGGGCGCGGTTGTTCTCCGGGGAGTGGTACCAGTCGACGAACTCCTCGCGGACCGGCCGGGCCAGCCGCAGCGGGCCGACGCGGCCGCGCTCGGCGGCGGTCCGTATGCCGCGGGCCAGGGCCAGGGTCATCTGGGTGTCGTCGGTGACGATCGCGGGGCGGGGCAGCCGCATCTCGCGCCACGGGCCGGTCTTGGCGAGGATGGCCGGTACGTCGTTGAACTCCGTCGGGAATCCGAGGGCGTCGCCGAGGGCCAGGCCTACGAGGGCGCCCGTCGCGGCACGCTTGGTGGCGGTCACAGGGTGGGTCCTTCCGAGGGGCGGAGCAGGGGCGGGTGGAGGGTGGTCGCCGGGCCGGCCCGGTACAGCGCGGCGGGTTTGCCGCGGCCGCCGGTCAGCCGGGCGGCGCCGGGCACGGCCTCGACGAAGCCGGGCGTGGCGAGCACCTTGCGGCGGAAGTTGGGGCGGTCCAGGGAGGTGTCCCAGACGGTCTCGTAGACGGCCTGGAGCTCCCCGAGGGTGAACTCGGGCGGGCAGAAGGCGGTGGCCAGGCAGGTGTACTCCAGCTTGGAGCCCACCCGCCGCCGGGCGTCCGCGAGGATCAGGCCGTGGTCGAAGGCGAGTCCGGAGGCTTCCCCGACCGGCACCCAGCGGGCCCGGTCGGCGTCCCCGCCGCCCTCCTCGGCCGGTTCGGGCATGTCGGGGACGAGGGCGGTGAAGGCGACCGACACCACCCGCATCCGGGGGTCCCGGTCCGGTTCGCTGTAGGTGCGCAGCTGTTCCAGGTGCAGGGCGCCGACCAGGGCGGGCGGCAGGCCGGTCTCCTCGGCGAGCTCCCGGCGGGCGGCCGTCTCGGCGGACTCCCGGGGCAGGACGAAGCCGCCGGGGAGCGCCCAGGCGCCCGCGTACGGTTCCCGGCCGCGCCGGATCAGCAGGACGTGCAGGGCGCCGCCGCGGACGGTGAGGACGGCGAGGTCGACGGTCACCGCGAAGGGCTCGAAGGCGTACGGGTCGTAGTTCACCGGCGCTCCGGGAGGGGTGCCGCGAACCGCCAGCCTTCGGACAGCAGGCCGTCGACCGCCGCCACGGCCGCGTCGAGCCGGGTCCGCCGGTCCCCGCCCACGGTCAGGAAACGCCTGCCCGTGCGGGTGAGTTCCCGGCGGAAGCGGGCGGTCATCCAGGGTCTGAGCTCGGGCCCGTCGCGCAGTCCGTCGTCCTCGAAGGGGACCCCTTCGTGGTCGGTGAGCAGGTACAGGTCGCGGGGGCGGCGGGCGGCGACGCGTTCGACCTCGGCGTTGCGGCCGCCGAGGTAGCGCTCGTGCCAGATGCCGGTGGCGAAGGAGTCGGTGTCGCAGAACAGCACCGGCGAGCCGAGCCGGGCGGCCCGCTCCTCCGCCTCGTCCTGGCGGCGGGCGATCACGGGGAACTCCCGGGAGGTGAAGGTCATGTCCTCCCAGGAGGCCGACGGGTCGACGGCGCGGGCCGCGGCGAGCTTCTCCTCGCTGTACTCCCGGCCGTACTCGGCGACCCAGCCGGTCTTCGCCCACACCCCGCCGCGGCGGCGGTAGTGCGCGGCCAGCTCCCGCGAGAGGGTGGTGGTGCCGGTGGACTCGGCGCCCAGGACGACGACCCGGCGGGCCAGGGCGGCCCGTACGCCGGGTCCGAGGAACTCCCAGTTGGCGGCGGGGTCCTCGCGCACGGCGGTCCCGGACACCGGGAACAGGGTGCGCGCCGGGTCCACGCAGACCTCCTCGGCGCCGAAGCGGCGGGCGAGTTCGGTCCCGTACTCCTCGGAGGTGAAGACGGCGTCCACGCGCCGGCCCACCGCGCCGCGGAAGATCGCCATGTGCGCCTCCCAGATCCCGGGGTCGTGCAGGTCGACGGGGACGTCGTCGACCGCGCCGACGACCTGCGCGCCGGGGTGTTCCTCGCGCATCCAGGCGACCCGGTCGGCGAGCGGCACGGACTCGACGGAGGCGGCGCAGACCAGGACGGTCAGCCGTTCGCACTGGTCCTGGGCGGTGCGCACCAGGTGGTGGTGGCCGGCGTGCGGCGGGTAGAACTTGCCGAGCACCAGCCCGTGGCCGTAGCGCTTGCCGCCGCTCATGCCGCCGCCTCCACGGCCGTACGGGCGCCCCGCGCGGGGAGCGCGCGGTGCCAGCCGACGAGTCCGGCCACGCACAGGGCGAGGAAGCCGGCGTAGAGCACCGAGGTCAGGTAGAGCCCCTTGTACGCGTACAGGGGGATGTAGACGAGGTCGGCGGCGATCCACAGCCACCAGGACTCCAGGAGCTTGCGGCACTGGCCGTAGGTGGCCATGAGGGAGAGCCCGGTGGTGAGGGCGTCCCAGAAGGGGACGGTGGAGTCGCTGACCCGGCCGAGCAGCAGGGTCAGGGCGGCGGTCCCCACCGCCCCCGCCACCAGCAGCCAGACCCATTCGGCGCGCGTGGTGCGGCGCACCGGCAGGGTCCCTGCGGTTCCTGGTCCACCCCCGTGGGTCCAGGACCACCAGCCGTAGGAGGCGAGGGCGATGAAGACGATCTGGAGCCCGGCGTCGGCGTAGAGGCCCGCCTGGGTGAACAGCACGATGAAGAAGAGGTTGTTGGCGATCCCGACCGGCCAGTTGGCGATGTGCTGCCGGGCCACCAGCCAGACGCATACGGCGCCCGTGACGAAGCCGAGGATCTCGGTCCAGCTCGTGTTCCAGCCCATACGGCCCACCCGCTCCCTTTAATAGTCACCCTGACTATAAACATGGCGGCGGTCCCGGGCAAGGCACCGGAAGGGACGGTGGCCGGGAAACGCGGAAGCCCGCAGTGCCGGGGGCACTGCGGGCTTCGACGGAGCGGGGGCGCGGACTACAGGCCGACCTCGCGCATGAGCATGCCGACCTCGGTGTTGGTCAGGCGGCGCAGCCAGCCGGACTTCTGGTCGCCCAGCTCGATCGGGCCGAAGGCGGTCCGCACGAGCTTGTCGACGGGGAAGCCCGCCTCGGACAGCATGCGGCGCACGATGTGCTTGCGGCCCTCGTGGAGGGTCACCTCGACCAGGTAGTTCTTGCCGACCTGGTCGACGACGCGGAAGTTGTCGGCGCGGGCGTACCCGTCCTCCAGCTCGATGCCCTCCTTGAGGCGCTTGCCGATGTCGCGCGGCAGCGAGCCGGTGATCGCGGCCACGTAGGTCTTCTGCACGCCGTACTTGGGGTGCGTGAGGCGGTGGGCCAGCTCACCGTGGTTGGTGAGGAGGATGATGCCCTCGGTCTCGGTGTCGAGCCGGCCCACGTGGAAGAGGCGGGTCTCGCGGTTGGTGACGTAGTCGCCCAGGCACTGGCGGCCGTCCGGGTCCTCCATGGTGGAGACGACGCCGGCCGGCTTGTTCAGGGCGAAGAACAGGAAGGACTGGGTGGCGACCGTCAGGCCGTCCACCTTGATCTCGTCCTTCGGCTGGACGCGCTTGCCCTGCTCGGTCACGATCTCGCCGTTGACCTCGACGCGGGCCTGCTCGATCAGCTCCTCGCAGGCGCGGCGCGAGCCCATGCCGGCCCGTGCGAGCACCTTCTGCAGGCGCTCGCCCTCCAGCTCGGCGCCCGGGAAGGTCTTCGGGGTCTTGATCACGGGCTTGTCGGCGTACCGGTCGCGCACGCGCTCCTCGATCCGCGCGTCCAGCTCACGGGGACGGGACTGGCCGCTGCGGCTGCCCGGACCGCTGCGCGGGCCGCCCGCGCCGCCGATGCCGGGGGTGCGGGAGGGAGTACGGGGGCCGCCCTTGGCCCCGCCGCGCGCCGCCGCGCCACGGGCGCCGCCGCCACCGGCGCGGGGACCGCTGCGACCGCTGCGCTCGCCCTCGGGGCCCACGTCGTAGCGGCGCTCCTCGGGGCGGGGGTTGCGGATGCGGGGTGCCGGCTGGTCGCGGTCGCGCGAGTCGGAGCCGCCCTGGTAGCCGCCGCGGGAGCCGCCGGAGCTGCCACCGCGGGAGCCGCCGGAGCCGCTGCCACCGCGGTAGCCACCGCCGCCGGAGCCACCGGACGAGCCGCCGCGGTAGCCACCGCCGCCCGAGCCGCTGCCCGAGCCGCCGCGGTAGCCGCCACCGCCGCCGGAGCCGCCGCCGCGGGCGCCACCGCGCCCGCCGCCGCTGCTGCCGCCGCTGTTCCTGTTGCCGCCACCGTTGCCGTTGCCGCTGCTTCGCATCAAAGTTCCGTCGTCTTGTCGTCGTCTACGTCAGTGTCCGGTGCGTCCGGATCGAACGACGGCACACCTTCTTGCGTCTCGGCTTCGATCGCGTCCGCCTCGGGAAGGAAGGGCGCGAGCTCCGGGAGCTCGTCCAGGCCGCGCAGGCCCATCCGCTCCAGAAAGTAGTTCGTCGTCCTGTACAGGATCGCACCTGTTTCGGGTTCCGTGCCCGCCTCGGCCACCAGACCCCTCTGGAGCAGGGTCCGCATGACCCCGTCGCAGTTCACCCCGCGGACCGCCGAGACCCGCGACCGGCTCACCGGCTGGCGGTACGCGACCACCGCCAGGGTCTCCAGGGCCGCCTGGGTGAGCCGGGCCTGCTGCCCGTCCAGGACGAAGGCCTCCACGGCGGCCGCGTACTCGGGCCGGGTGTAGAACCGCCAGCCCCCGGCGACCAGCCGCAGCTCGAAGCCGCGGCGCTGGGCGGTGTACTCGTCGGCGAGCTCGGAGAGGGCGTCGCAGACCTCGCGCGGGGTGCGGTCCAGCACCTTCGCGAGGTGTTCGGCGGTCGCGGGCTCGTCCACGACCATCAGCACGGCCTCCAGCGCGCCCTTCAGCTCCAGCCGGTCCCGCACCCCTGTCATTCCGCCACCTCCACGACTCGGTCGAACTCGTCCGTCACCCTCGGCATCCCGTCGCCGTCCCCGCCGCACCAGCGCACGGTGAGCCGCAGCAGGGCCTCCGGCTGGTCCAGGACCACGGCCTTCTCCCGGTACAGCTCCAGCAGCGCCAGGAAGCGGGCGACGACGGTGAGGGTGTCCGGGGCGTCCTCGGTCAGCTCCTGGAAGGTCGCCTCGCCGCGCGTCTTGAGCAGGCGTACGACGTGCCCGGCCTGCTCCCGCACGCTGACGAGGGGGGCGTGGATGTGGTCCACGTACACCTGCGGCGCGGCCTTGGGCTGCATGGCCCGCACCGCGAGCCGGGCGAGGCCGTCGGCGCCGATGCCGATCACCACCTCGGGCAGCAGGTCGGCGTGGTGCGGCTCCAGCCCGACGGTGCGCGGGTAGCGCTTGCCCTCGGCCTCGGCGCGGTCCTGGAAGATCGCGGCGATCTGCTTGTACGCCTTGTACTGGAGCAGCCGCGCGAACAGCAGGTCCCGGGCCTCCAGCAGGGCGAGGTCGGCCTCGTCCTCGACCTCGGCGGCGGGCAGCAGCCGGGCGGCCTTGAGGTCGAGCAGGGTGGCGGCGACCACGAGGAACTCGGTGGTCTGGTCGAGGTCCCAGTCCGGGCCCATGGCGCGGATGTGCGCCATGAACTCGTCGGTGACCTTGGAGAGGGCGACCTCGGTGACGTCGAGCTTGTGCCGGGAGATCAGCTGCAGCAGGAGGTCGAAGGGCCCCTCGAAGTTGTCGAGCCGCAACGTGAACCGCCCGTCGCCGGCGGCGGGCGCGGCCGGCGGGCACGCTACGGGGCCTGCGGCGCCCCCGGCCGGGCCGTCAGCGGGGCGAGCGGTGGCCCGCGCGGGGCCTGCGCCGCCTCCAGGCGGGGCGTCAGGGGCCTGGGGGGCTTCCCCGGCCCCCGGGCCGTCCCCGAGCGCCTCGCGGGCCTCAGTGGGCCCCTCAGCGGCCTCCTGAGCCACCCCTGGGCCACGGCCCAGGCTCCGGCGGGCCGGACGGGGGGCGGCGTCTTCGTTCGGGGGCATCGCGGTCCAGGGTGGTACGGGTTTCGGCCGAGCGGCCACGGGTGCAGCCTAGGCCCTGGCCGACCAGCCACACGCCCACCGCTGCGCGGGGCCGGGTCCCCTACCCGCCCTTCACCCGTTCTCGCCTCAATCGCCGGCGGGGCTGGGGACTGACGCTACCCGCCGGGCACGGCTGCGGACTGACGGCTGGGGGGCTGACGCTGCTTGCCGGGCACTGCTGGGGTCGAGCGCTGCCCGCCGGGCACGACTGGGGACTGACGCTGCCCGCCGGGCGCGGCTGGGGGGCTGACGCTGCTTGCCGGGCACGGCTGGGGTCGAGCGCTGCCCGCCGGGCACGACTGGGGACTGACGCTGCCCGCCGGGCGCGGCTGGGGGGCTGACGCTGCTTGCCGGGCACGGCTGGGGGGGGGCTGACGCTGCCCGCCGGGCACGGCTGGGGGGGGCTGACGCTGCCCGCCGGGCACGGCTGGGGGGGGGCTGACGCTGCTTGCCGGGCGCGGCTGGGGTCGAGCGCTGCCCGCCGGGCGCGGCTCACTACACGGCGCTACCGCGCCCGCGCCTCAAGCGCCGGCGGGGCTGGGGTTGCGCCTGTCGGCCCGGGCCGGCGAAATCCAGTCCCGCCGGCGTTTGAGGCGCTGGGGGTCCCCCCAGCGGTAGGGGGAGGGTCTGGGAGCGGAGCCCCCCAGGGGGTCCGGGGCGCAGCCCCGGGGAACGGGCGAAGGGCGGGTAGGGGACCTCGCCCCGCGCAGCGGACAACCACCCGCAGGCGACCCACCGGCCCCGGCCACCCGAACCGACCCCGCCCCGGGCCGACGGCCGGAGGCTGTCGCAGCGGCCCGAAGCCGGTCAGGCCGCCCGCGGCCGCACCCCGCGAGCGGCGCGTCAAAGAGGGGACGGCCGGAGGCTGTCGCAGCGGCGCGAAGCCGGTCAGGCGCCCCGGCGCGGGCCCGCGCGAGCGGCGCCTCAAGAAGGCGTGGCGCCCAGGCGCCGCACCGCGCGAGCGGCGCGTCAAGAAGGAAAAGGAATCAGCGGCCGCGGAGCCGGCGGACCAGGATGCTGGCGTCGCCGCGCGACTCCAGGTCCGCGAGGACGACCGCGACAGCCTCGCGGACGATCCGCCCCCGGTCGACCGCGAGCCCGTGCTCCCCGCGGAGCACCAGACGGGCGTGCTCCAGGTCCATGAGCTCCTCCGCGGAGACGTAGACCGTGATCTTCTCGTCGTGCCGCTCGCGCCCGCTCGGCCGCCGGTTCGCGCCCCGGCTCTGGCCCTTGCCCTGCCGGGGGCCGGCGCCGGCGCCGGTGCTGACAGAACCTTCCTGCGGCCTGCGCTGCGCGCCCACCGAGCCCGCGCCGGGCTCCGCGGCCTCCCGGCCCCGGGTCTCCCCCGTGGTCCGCGTCGTGCCGTCCGCCGGTGCCGCCGCGTGCTCCGTGCCCGCACCGCCACCGCCCCCGGCAGCCGGCGCCTCGTCGGCGCCCCGCCGCGGCGAGGACGACTGGAGGGCCATCCCCCCGGTCGTGCGGAACAGTTCGTCGGCTCCGGGCAGACTCACTCGGCGGGACACCGGGCGAGCACCTCCCTGGCCAGCTGGCGGTAGGCGGCGGCGCCGACGGAGTTGGACGCGTACGTGGTGATCGGCTCACCGGCGACCGTGGTCTCCGGGAAGCGCACCGTCCGGCCGATGACCGTGTGGTAGACGTGGTCGTCGAAGGCCTCGACCACGCGCGCGAGCACCTCGCGGCTGTGCACCGTGCGGGAGTCGTACATCGTGGCGAGGATGCCGTCGAGCTCCAGCTCCGGGTTGAGCCGCTCCTGGACCTTCTCGATGGTCTCCGTCAGCAGCGCGACACCGCGCAGCGCGAAGAACTCGCATTCCAGCGGCACGATGACCTTGTGAGCCGCCGTCAGGGCGTTCACCGTCAGCAGGCCGAGCGAGGGCTGACAGTCGATCACGATGTAGTCGTAGTCGGCCATCAGCGGCTTCAGCGCCCGCTGGAGCGTCGACTCGCGCGCGACCTCGCTCACCAACTGCACTTCGGCGGCGGACAGGTCGATGTTGCTCGGCAGCAGGTCCATGTTGGGGACCGCGGTCTTGAGCAGCACCTCGTCGGCCGACATGCCCCGCTCCATGAGCAGGTTGTAGACCGTCAGGTCGAGTTCCATCGGGTTCACGCCGAGGCCCACGGACAGCGCGCCCTGCGGGTCGAAGTCGACGAGCAGCACGCGGCGCCCGTACTCGGCGAGCGCGGCACCCAGGTTGATGGTCGACGTGGTCTTGCCCACGCCGCCCTTCTGGTTGCACATCGCGATGATCTTCGCCGGACCGTGGTCGGTCAGCGGACCCGGGATCGGGAAGTACGGCAGCGGCCGTCCGGTCGGGCCGATCCGCTCGCGGCGCTGGCGGGCAGCGTCGGGCGCGAGGGTGGCCGCGTACTCGGGGTCGGGCTCGTATTCCGCGTCGGGGTCGTAGAAGTGCCCCTCGGGCACCTGGTCGTAGTCGGCGAAACCAATGGGCGTATCGCCACCGTGGTCGCCGGCCGTGGAGTTCACGTCTAGGCCGTCCATGCTCTTTTGGGGCGTCGTCATGTGCTGGTGGTTTGCGAAGGTGCGGACCGCCACGGAGCCGACAGCTTCGAGCCCGGCAGGACCCTGTCCCCGCTCAGGCGTCCCTGCTCGACCACCTCCAGGAGCAAATGTCGACTCATTCACAAGTCGTCTTACCTCCTCGGACGTGACCAGGACACTTATCGATAGGTCAGCGTTGCACCATGCCGACGGTTGGCGACTCTATGGCGTGTCACCGCCCAGCGGCAACACAATCCGCCGGACCCGGCACGATGTGTCGGCAACCGAACACCACTCTGTCAAGGGCGTGCGCGCTGTCACTGCGAAGTTTCGCGGGTGTGCGAAAGGGTTAAAGGGTTACGTTCGAGGCGAGTTGAGCGGGCTCCGCGGGCCCCCCGCAAACGCGTCCGGCCGGACCTTGCGGGCAAGGTCCGGCCGGATACGTGAGATTGACGTCAGTCGTTGACGGTTCAGCCGAGCAGCGTGCTCAGCTCGAGGGTCTCAAGGCCGTGGGCCTCGGCGACCGGGCCGTAAACGACCTTGCCGTCATGGGTGTTGAGGCCCAAGGCCAGCGCCGGGTCACGGCGCAGCGCCTCGACCCAGCCGAGGTTCGCGAGCTGCACGATGTACGGCAGGGTCGCGTTCGTCAGGGCGTAGGTGGAGGTGTTCGGAACCGCGCCCGGCATGTTGGCGACGCAGTAGAAGACCGAGTTGTGGACCTGGAAGGTCGGCTCGGCGTGGGTGGTCGGACGGGAGTCCTCGAAGCAGCCGCCCTGGTCGATGGCAATGTCGACAAGGACACTTCCGGGCTTCATCTTGGCGACGAGCTCGTTGGTGACCAGCTTCGGGGCCTTCGCACCCGGGATCAGCACGGCGCCGATGACGAGGTCGGCCTCGACGACGGCCTTCTCCAGCTCGTAGGCGTTGGAGACGATCGTCTTGATCTTCGTGCCGAAGATCTTGTCGGCCTCGCGGAGCTTGTTGATGTCGCGGTCGAGCAGGGTCACGTGGAAGCCCATGCCGATGGCGATCTGCGCCGCGTTCCAGCCGGAGACGCCGCCGCCGATGACGACGCACTCGCCGGCGTGGGTGCCGGGGACGCCGCCGGGGAGGACGCCGCGGCCGCCGGCCGAGCGCATCAGGTGGTAGGCGCCGACCTGCGGGGCCAGGCGGCCCGCGACCTCGGACATCGGGGCGAGCAGCGGCAGCGCGCGGTTGGCGAGCTCGACCGTCTCGTACGCGATGGCGGTGGTGCCGGACTCCAGCAGGGCGTCCGTGCACTCGCGGGAGGCCGCGAGGTGCAGGTAGGTGAAGAGCGTCTGGTCCTTGCGGAGGCGGTGGTACTCCTCCGCGATGGGCTCCTTGACCTTCAGCAGCAGGTCCGCGGTGGCCCAGACCTCGTCGGCGGTGCCGAGGATCTCGGCGCCGGCGGCGACGTACTCGGCGTCCGTGATCGAGGAGCCGACACCGGCGTTCTGCTCGATGAAGACCTGGTGGCCATTGCGGACCAGCTCATGCACGCCGGCGGGCGTGATGGCGACCCGGAACTCGTTGTTCTTGACCTCGCGGGGGATGCCGACCTTCATCGTCGATCACGGTCCTTGGCTCAGGGGATATTACGGGGCACTTCCATACATACCCGCCCACAAGAACGCGCAACGGGATGCACCACTGATGTCGTGGTGAAGCCAGTCTAATGAAGGATGAGTCCCTGTCTAGCCTTGCAAACCAATAAGTTTAGTCGGACACACTACGGATTTCGCAGGCTGCGGGGTCATCTCCCAGCAATCTGTCCGCCGCCGAACGGTGCAGCCTCGCCGCCGCCGGGTCACCCAGACGGTCCAGCGTGTCGGCCAGCCGGACCTGCAGCGCGGCCTGCAGCCGCTGGTCCCCCGCCCGGCGCGCCAGCTCGATGGCGTCGCGGCAGGTGTGCAGGGATTCCTCGGGCCGGCCGGCGTACTCCTGCACCCGCGCCATCTCGCTCAACGCCTTTGCCTGGCCCGGCACATCGGCCAGCCGGCGGTAGCCCGCGGCGGCCGCGCGCCAGCTGCGCAGGGCCTCCCCGTAGCGGCCCGCGTAGGTGTGCACGTTGCCGAGCCGGCCGTACAGCCGGGCCTCGTCCACGCGCTCCCCGCGCGCCAGGGCGTGCGCCAGGGCGCGGCCGAACCAGTCGGAGGCCCGGGGCCAGTCCGCCAGCTCCTGGTACGCCCCGCCTACGGATTCCATCGCGCGGCCGGTCGCGTACGGGTCCTTCGCGGCCTTCCCCGCGCCCAGCGCGGCCCGGTACCGGGCCAGCGCCTCCTGCGTGCGGCCGGTCTGGGCGTCCAGGTCGGCCAGGTTCAGCAGGGCGGCGGCCCGCTCCCGGTGCAGGCCGCGCCGCTCGGCCACGTCCAGGACCAGGCGGTGCAGCCCGTACAGCTCGGGGGCGGCCGCGTCGGTGCCCCGGTGCCCGGCCAGGGCCCGGACCAGGGCGGAGACCAGCCTGCGGGCCAGGGTGTCCAGCCCGCCGTCCGCCACGGCCAGGTGCGCGGACGCGGTCAGCGCGGGCAGCCGGGTGTCGAGCCAGGTGGCGGCCGCCCGGCGGTCGGGGAAGCGCAGGGCGCGGGGCGTCCCGTCCAGGTGCTCGCGCAGCAGCCCGTCGTCGTCCTCGTCGGTGTCGGCCATGGCCCGGCAGGAGGTCAGCAGCCGTACGGTCCGCTCCAGGGTCCTGGCGCGCGCCAGCTGCACCTCGGCGGGGCGCTCCTTGGTCTCCAGCAGGGCCTGGAGGAAGGGCGCGAGGCAGCCGGGGAGCAGGAAGAGGCCGTCCGGGGCGTGCCGTACGAGGCCCAGCGCGGCGAAGTCCTCCAGGGTGGACTGGGCCGCGGCCACCGAGCAGCCGGCCAGGGCCGAGGCGGTGTGCGAGTCGAGGTACCCGGCCGGGGCGAGCGGCAGCAGGTGCAGGGTGCGGCGGGCCGGCTGCGGCAGGGACTCGTAGACCAGCCGGAAGGCGCGGCCCAGCGGGCCGGTGGTGCCGGGGGGCATGTCGTGGAGCTGCTTGGCGAGGTCGGCGACGGCGGCCTTGGGGTGGGTGGCGAGCCAGCCGCCGGCGAGGGCGAGCGCGGCGGGCAGCCCCCCGCACTCCTCGGCGAGGGCCTCGGCTGCGCGGGGGTCCACGGTGACCCGGGTGTCGCCGATCATCCGGGCGAGCAGGGCGACGGCGGAGGTGGGGTCGAGACCGCCGAGGGTGCAGGGGCGGACGTCGGGGATGCCGGTGAGGGGGCCCTCGGCGGTGACCACGACCAGGCACTCGGGGGTGTCCGGGAGCAGGGCGTCGACCTGCTGCGGGTCGGCGGCGTCGTCGACGAGCAGGATCGCCCGCCGGTCCTTGAGGGCCTCCCGCAGGGCGGCGCTGAGGTCGTCCTCGCCGGCCCCGGGCGGGGTGCGCTCGCCGAGCCCCTCCAGCAGGGTCCGGACGGCCCGCTCGGTGTCGACGGGCTGCCCGCCGGGCTCGGTGAGCCGCACCCGGAGCAGGCCGTCGGGGTACTGGGGGGCGACCTCGCGCACGAACGCCTCCGCGAGCGCGGTCCGCCCGGAGCCGGGCCGCCCGGCGACGAGGAGCACCCGTGCGCGGGGCGCCTTCGCCTTGCGGCCCGAGAGGGTGTCGAGCCCGGTCCGCGCGATGTCCTCGCGCAGCTCCTTGAGCTCACGCCGCCGCCCGACGAAATCCGCCACGGATCCGCTCCTCTCCCTGCCTTCGGGTTGCTGAGCGTAGTTCACGCAGAGCGACGGCCTGCGGGGAGCGCGGCCCGTAGATCGCCCGATCGGATCAGCGGATGTGCCTATTTTTGATGCACCGCTCGCGCCGCTGCGCCGGACTCCGTCCGTCGGGGCCGGGGCGGGGTCGGTTCGGGTGGCGGGTGCCGGTGGGTTGGGTGCGGGTGGGTGGCGCCGCTGCGCGGGGCGAGGTCCCCTACCCTCCCCCAGACTCCGTCCGGGGGGACCCCCACTTCCACCGTTTCCAGGGGCTCCGCCCCTGACCCCGGTACCGGACGCTCCGCGCCCGGTACGCTCAAACGCCGCGCGGGCTGGAAGTTGCCGCGCAGCGGCAAATCCAGCCCCGCCTGGGGGCACCTCCCAGCGGTAGCTGGGGGAGTTTGAGGCGCGGGGGTCTGGGGGCGGAGCCTCCAGGGGGGGTCCGGGCGCAGCCCCGGGGAACGGGCGAAGGGCGGGTAGGGGAGCAGCCCGCGCAGCGGCACAACCCCCCGCACCCGGCACCGGGACCGCACCGGCCACGGCCCGGCACCAGCCCCGCCCCCTCAGCGGCAGCGGCTACGCCTCGTACGGCCGGGCCGGCCAGGGGGCGTCGGCGGGGCGGAGGGCCCCCAGGCCGTCCTCGGAAGCCAGCGCCGCGGTGACGGCCAGGACCCCCGTCACCAGCGCCGGGTTGCCCAGCTCGCCGGCCAGGATCCCGCGGACCAGGTCCTCCCGCGCGACCCAGGCCGTCTCCATGTCGGCCTCCTCCGAGTCGGCCTCCGCGTACCGCTCCCCCTCGGCCTCGGCCACGTCCAGCGCGAGGAAGATCCGGATGGCCTCGTCCGAGCCGCCCGGGGAGGCGAAGTAGTCGGCCAGGACCCGCCAGTCCCCCGCCTTGACGTGCGCCTCCTCGTACAGCTCGCGCTGCGCCGCGTGCAGCGGGTTCTCCCCGGGCACGTCCAGCAGCCCGGCGGGCAGCTCCCACAGCCGGTGCCGGACGGGGTGGCGGTACTGCCGGATGACCAGCACCCGGCCGTCCCCGTCCAGGGCGAGCACGCACACCGATCCCGGGTGCACCTGGTAGTCGCGGCGGGCCACCGAGCCGTCGGGCATCCGTACCTCGTCGGAGTCCACCGCCGTCTTGGCGCCCTGGAAGGGCCGACTGGTCGACAGCGTCTCCCAGGTCTCCGACGTGTCCTTGATGGCGATCCCCATGGCCAGTGCCCTCCACAACGCGCGACAGCCGGGTACGGATGATCCGTACCCGGCTGCCTACGTTACCGAGCGTCAGCTACCGCGCGTCAGCCCTGCTGCTGGCGCTCCACGGCGGCCTTGACCAGGCCCGCGAAGAGCGGGTGCGGCCGGGTCGGGCGGGAGCGGAGCTCCGGGTGGGCCTGGGTGGCCACCAGGTAGGGGTGGACCTCGCGCGGGTACTCGACGTACTCGACGAGCTTGTTGTCCGGGGAGGTGCCGGAGAAGACCAGGCCGGCCTTCTTCTCCAGCTCGCCGCGGTAGGCGTTGTTGACCTCGTAGCGGTGACGGTGGCGCTCGTCGACGTACGCGTCGCCGTAGACCTCGCGCACGATCGAGCCCTCGGCCAGCTTGGCCGTGTACATGCCCAGACGCATGGTGCCGCCCAGGTCGCCCGCGCCCTCGACGAAGGCCAGCTGCTCCTCCATGGTCGAGATGACCGGGTGCGGGGTCGAGGCGTCGAACTCGGTGGAGTTCGCGCCCTCGATGCCGGCCAGGTTGCGCGCGGCCTCGATGACCACGCACTGCAGGCCCAGGCACAGGCCGAGCAGCGGGATCTTGTTCTCGCGGGCGTAGGTGATCGCGCCGACCTTGCCGTTGACACCGCGGTCGCCGAAGCCGCCGGGCACGCAGATCGCGTCCACGTCGCCGAGCTGCGCCGCGGCACCGGCCGGGGTCTTGCAGTCGTCGGAGGTGACCCACTTGATCTGGACGCGGGCCTTGTTGGCGAAGCCGCCGGCGCGCAGCGCCTCGGTCACCGACAGGTAGGCGTCGGGCAGGTCGATGTACTTGCCGACGAGCGCGACCTTGACCTCGTGGTCGGGGTTGTGGACGCGGTCCAGCAGGTCCTCCCACACCGTCCAGTCGACGTCGCGGAAGGGCAGGTCGAGCTTGCGGACGACGTACGCGTCCAGGCCCTCGGTGTGCAGCACCTTCGGGATGTCGTAGATCGACTTGGCGTCGATGGCGGCGACCACGGCGGCCTCGTCCACGTCGCACATCAGCGAGATCTTGCGCTTGATGGAGGTGGGGACGTCGCGGTCGGCGCGCAGCACGATCGCGTCGGGCTGGATGCCGATGTTGCGCAGGGCCGCGACGGAGTGCTGGGTGGGCTTGGTCTTCAGCTCGCCGGAGGGGCCGATGTAGGGCAGCAGCGAGATGTGCACGACGAAGACGTTGTCGCGGCCGACCTCGTGGCGGACCTGGCGGACGGTCTCCAGGAACGGCAGCGACTCGATGTCGCCGACCGTGCCGCCGACCTCGGTGATGACGACGTCGACGTCGTCGGTCGCCATGCGGCGGATGCGGTGCTTGATCTCGTTGGTGATGTGCGGGATGACCTGCACGGTGTCACCGAGGTACTCGCCGCGGCGCTCCTTGGCGATGACCGTGTTGTAGACCTGGCCGGTGGTGACGTTGGCCGAGCCGTCGAGGTCGACGTCGAGGAAGCGCTCGTAGTGGCCGATGTCCAGGTCGGTCTCGGCGCCGTCGTTGGTGACGAACACCTCGCCGTGCTGGAAGGGGTTCATCGTGCCGGGGTCGACGTTCAGGTACGGGTCGAGCTTCTGCATCGTGACCCGCAGGCCGCGCGCCTTCAGCAGCGCACCCAGGCTGGAGGCCGTCAGGCCCTTGCCGAGGGACGAAGCGACACCCCCGGTGACGAAGATGTGCTTGGTCGTCATGGATTTGGGCGGCATCGCCAAGAGGGGGCTCCCGTGGTCGCGAGGTGAGGTGCGTCCGGCGACTTCTCCCGTTTCCGGGGGTGCCGAAGCTGCGGTTTCGGGGCCCCTGATTCGCACAGGCAGACCACCGGTCCACGGGGTACCAGCCTATCAGCGCCCGGGACGGTCCGCCTCCGGGCGCGCTGCGCGGCGCTTCCGGCGGGTCCTCCGGGAGGCCTTTCCCGCAGGTCACCCGTTCGGCCGAGTGACATTGTCCCAATACTTAAGGAGATCACTAGGGTGCGCTCATAACTTGCTCGGATAACGCTGCACATCGCCGCCGAGCGGTCCGGCAGACGGCGTAACAACGCCTGTTCCGGCAATCTAGGACTCGACGCGGGGATCCCTGCGCACAGGAGACCGCGCGACAGCGCATTGCAAGCGCCCTTCGGGGCGGACGTGGCCGTTCGACTGGAGACCAACGTGTCCGGGCGCATCGAGGATTACGCACTGATCGGGGACATGCAGACCGCGGCGCTGGTCTGCCGGGACGGCGCGGTGGACTGGTTGTGTCTGCCACGTTTCGATTCCCATGCCGTCTTCGCGAGCCTTCTGGGGACCGAGGAACACGGGTTCTGGCGCATCGGCCCCGCGTTCCCCGCGGGCGCGGAGCCGCCGCGGGCGGCCCGCCGCCGCTACCGGGGCGACTCCCTGGTGCTGGAGTCGGAGTGGGACACCCCGCGCGGGACCGTCCGCGTCATCGACTTCATGCCGCCGCGCGAGGACCACGCGCCGCAGCTGATCCGCATCGTGGAGGGCGTCAGCGGGCGCGTCCCGATGCGCTCGGCGCTGCGGATGCGCTTCAGCTACGGCCGGGTCGTGCCGTGGGTGCACAAGGTGGACGGGCGCACCGTCGCCGTCGCCGGCCCTGACTCGGTCTGGCTGGACTCCGACGCGCAGACGTACGGCAAGGACCTGACGACGTACTCCGACTTCACGGTCGGACCCGGCGACCGGGTGGCCTTCGCGATCAGCTGGCAGCCCTCCCACAAGGGCGCCCCGGAGACCCCGGACGCCTCGGCGGCGCTGGAGGCGACCAGCGAGTTCTGGCGCGAGTGGGTGGACCTGTGTACGTACCACGGGCCCTACCGTGAGGCCGTGATCCGCTCGCTGATCACCCTCAAGGCCCTCACGTACGCCCCCACGGGCGGGATCGTCGCCGCGCCGACCACCTCCCTCCCGGAGGAGATCGGCGGGGTCCGCAACTGGGACTACCGGTACACGTGGCTGCGCGACGCCGCCATCACCCTGTCCTCGCTGCTGCGCACCGGCTACCGGGGAGAGGCCGCCGCCTGGCGGGACTGGCTGCTGCGCGCGGTGGCCGGCGACCCGGAGAACCTGCAGATCATGTACGGGATCGCCGGTGAGCGCGAGCTGGGCGAGACCGAGCTGGACTGGCTGCCGGGCTACGAGAACTCCGCCCCGGTCCGCGTCGGCAACGGCGCGGCCCACCAGCTCCAGCTCGACGTGTACGGCGAGGTCACCGAGGCCCTGCACCTGGGGCACATGACGGGCCTGGCCCGCAACGACTACGCCTCGGTGCTCCAGCTGAAGCTGATCCGCTACCTGGAGACCCACTGGATGGAGCCGGACGAGGGCATCTGGGAGGTGCGCGGCCCGCGCCGCCACTTCGTGCACTCGAAGGTGATGGCGTGGGTGGCCGTGGACCGGACGATCAAGCTGATCGAGAGCGGGGACGCGGACGGCCCGCTGGAGCGCTGGCGCGAGATGCGCGACGCGATCCACGCCGACGTGTGCGAGAAGGGCTACGACCCGGAACGCAACACCTTCACCCAGTCCTACGGCTCCCGGGAGCTGGACGCCTCCCTGCTGCTGATCCCGCAGATGGGCTTCCTGCCGCCCGACGACAAGCGGGTCATCGGCACCATCGAGGCGATCCAGCGCGAGCTGTCGACCCCGGACGGTTTCATCCTGCGCTACCCGACGGCCGGCGAGGAGGCCGGCGTGGACGGGCTGGAGGGCGACGAGGGGGCCTTCCTGGCGTGCTCGTTCTGGATGGCCGACGACCTCGCGATGATCGGCCGGGTCGACGAGGCCCGCCGGCTCTTCGAGAAGCTGCTGTCGCTCCGCAACGACCTGGGGCTGCTGGCGGAGGAGTGGGACTCCAAGCACGAGCGGCAGGTGGGGAACTTCCCGCAGGCCTTCAGCCACGTCCCGCTGATCGACACGGCACTGCGGCTGACGGCCAGCGGGGCCTACGGCGGCTGAGCGGCCGACGCGCGGGGCCCGGGCCGCCCGCCTAGCCTGTAAGGGTCCTATGCCCTTCACGGGAAAGGGGGGTGGCCATGGCGCCCCTCTCGAAGGCGGGCGCGGCCCTCGCCGCGCTCCGCGAGGATCTGGCCGGCGACGTGTTCGCCCCGGACGACCCGGGGTACGACGAGGCCCGGACCCTGTTCAACGCGATGATCGACCGCCGGCCGGCGGTGATCGCCCAGTGCGCCGGCGCGTCGGACGTCGTGACGGCGGTGCGCTTCGCGCGGGAGCTGGACCTGCCGGTCGCGGTGCGCGGCGGCGGGCACAGCGTCGCGGGGATGTCCCTGAACGACGGCGGCCTGGTCGTGGACCTGCGCCGGATGCACGCGGTGACCGTCCATCCGGCGGCGCGGGCCGCGCACGTCGGCGGCGGCGCCACGATGAGCCACCTGGACCGGGCCTGCGAGCCGTACGCACTGGCGACCACCGGGGGCCGGGCCTCCACCACCGGCGTGGGCGGCTTCGTCCTCGGCGGGGGCACGGGCTGGCTGGACCGGAAGTTCGGCCTGGCGGTGGACAACCTGCTGGGCGTCGACCTGGTCACCGCCGACGGCGAACTGCTGCACGTGACGGCGCAGGACCACCCGGACCTGTTCTGGGGGCTGCACGGCGGCGGCGGGAACTTCGGCATCGCCACCTCGCTGACGCTGCGGCTGCACGAGCTGCCGCAGATGTCGATCGCGTTCCTGCTCTACCTGCCGGAGCGCGGGCCGGAGGTGGTGCGCGCCTTCCGGGACGTCGTCGAGTCGGGTCCGCCGGAGGTGGGCGGCGGGGCGATCTACCTGACGGCGCCGCCCGAGGAGTTCGTCCCGCCGCACCTGGTGGGGCTGCTGCTGTCGGGCGTGCTGCTGACGTACGCGGGCCCCGAGGACGGGCTGCGCAAGCTGGCGGAGCCGCTGCTGGCGATCCCGCACGAGGTGGAGATGGTCACGCCCATCCCGTACGCCGACCTCCAGTGCATGATCGACGACCCGCCGGGGCTGCGGAACTACTGGTCGGCGGAGTACCTGACCGGTGCGCCGGACGCGTACGTGGACCTGTTCTGCGCGCGGGCCGACTCGATGCCGGTGCCGACGGGCACCCAGCACGTGCTGTTCCCGCAGGGCGGGGCGATCGCCTCCGGCCCTGCCGACTACCCGGTCCCCTACCGGGACGCGCCCTGGGCGGTGCACCCGTTCGGGATGTGGGAGGACCCGGCCGACGACGACCGGGTCCGGGAGTGGGTCCGGGAGGTCCGCGCCGACGCCCTGCCGTGGAGCACCGGCGCGGTGTACCTCAACTTCACCGGGGACGAGGGCGCGGACCGGGTGGTGGCCGGCCTGGGCGCCGAGAACATGCGGCGCCTGGGCGAGCTGAAGCGGCGCTACGACCCGGACAACGTCTTCCGCTTCAACCACAACATCAAGCCCTTGTAGGCGCCCCGGCTCAGGTGAGGGCGGCGATCACCTCCCGGGCGGCCCTTTCGCCCTCGGTGGCGCCGCCCTCCATGAAGCCCTGGAAGTCGTAGCTGCAGTGCTCGCCGCCGATGTGGATCCGGCCCTGCGCGGTGCCCTCGTACTTGGCGTAGCGGTGCAGGTAGCCGGTGGGCCAGTAGGAGTACGCGCCGAGCGAGTACGGGTTGCGGTGCCAGGCGGAGAGCTGGGCGCGGCCGGTCCAGGCCGCCTTGGTGCCGGGGTAGAAGGAGTCGATCCCGGTGAGCATCCGGCCCGCGAGGGCGCGTACGTAGGGGTCGGAGTCGGTGGCGAAGGGGCTGCCGGGGGTGAGCGAGCCGGCCAGGCTGCCGCCGCCGTACTGGAGCAGGATGCCGCCGTTGCCCGGCTGGAGCTTGGTGGTGTCCCAGGTCTGCTGGACGTCCAGGTCGGTGAAGCAGTCGCCGGCCGACACCCCGGGCCAGGGGCCGGTGCCGCGCCAGGGGCGGCTGGTGAACTGCATGTTGAGCTTGGTGCAGTAGCCCATGCGGGCGTCCCGCAGGAGGTTGCGCATGAGGGGGTCGAAGCCGGCCTGGGAGGTGTCGAGGCGCTGGAGGACGGGCAGCGGCAGGCACAGGACCGTGTGGTCGGCGACGGCGGTCCGGGTGGCGCCGGAGTCGTCGAAGGTGAGGGTCTGGGTGCCGTCGGCGTTGGCTCGGACTGCGAGCAGCGAGCGGCCCATCACGAGCGTGCCGGGGGTCAGGGCCGCGGCGATGGCGTTCGGCAGCCGGTCGTTGCCGCCGACGACGTGGTAGCGCTCGTTGGACAGGCCCCACACGTTGAAGTTGCCGGGGTTGGGCTGGTAGCCCATCAGCAGGACGAGGGCGAGGGCCGACTGCTGGTCGGTGTCGGCCCCGTACTCGACGTTGTACGCCACGTCGATGAACCGGCCGAGCTGCGAGCCGTGGCCGCCGGGGATCCGGGTCTCGATCCACTCGTGGAGGGTCATGTCGTCCAGGGCGGTCCCGGCGGGGGTGGAGCTGTTCCAGCTGACCTCGCCGGCTTGCTGGAGGTCGCGGCGCAGGGCCTGGTAGACGGCTTTGAAGTCCTCGTCGGCCTGGTTGCGGGAGTAGTAGGTCCCGTTGAACCACAGGACTTCCTCGGCCCCGTTCGGGCCGCCGCCGAGGAAGTCCTCGACGGGCAGGTCGAAGCGGCGGCACAGTTCCAGGATCTTCTTGTGGCTGGTGTCGATCAGCTCGCCGCCGATCTCGGAGGTCTGTCCGTACGCCCACAGGGAGCGCTGGGTCCACATGCGGCCGCCGACGCGGGCCGGGTTGGCCTCGTAGAGGGTGCAGGGGACGCCCGCGTCCTGGAGGGTGAGCGCGGCGGTGAGGCCGGAGATCCCGGCGCCGACGACGGCGACGCGGGCGGGGGCGGCGGGCTTCTTGGCGGGGGTGGTGTCCGCGGCGTACGCGGTGGCGGCGACCGTCGCGGAGGAGGCCAGGGCGGTGCCGAGGCCGAGCGCGGCGGCCCGGGAGAGGAGTTCGCGGCGGGTGGAGCCGCGCACCTCGGCGACGGGCAGCCGCAGCCGGCGGGCGGCGGCGTGTTCGGCGGCGAGCCTCTGGAGCGCGTTCATCAGTGGGGTACGGGCCATGGCGGTGGCTCCTCCTACGCGTTCGCTGCGGTGGGGGTGGTGGGGGCGGGCTCGTCGGTGCGTTCGGCGGAGTCCTCCAGGACGACCCGGCCGATGACCTCGTAGCGGGCGGGGGCCTTGAACTTCAGCCACAGGCCGAGACCGAGACCGCCGAAGAAGACGGTCCCGACGATCCACGGGATCAGCGCGAAGAAGAACGAGTCGGCGGCGAGCCCGGCCGCCGTCCTCATGTTGACCAGCAGCAGGACGACCACGCCCGCCATGGCGACGCCTCCGGCCAGCGGGGCCGTGAAGGTGCGGAACCAGTGCCGGTCCTCGGGGTGGTTCTTGCGGAAGTAGCCGATCACCGCGAAGGAGCAGAGCGTCTGGACGATGAGGATCGCCATCGTGCCGAGGATCGCGAGCAGCGTGTAGAGGTGGACGTACGGGTCCTGCCCGGTCAGCCAGAACAGCCCGACCAGGCCGGTGGCGATGGCGGTCTGCACCATGGAGGAGACGTACGGGGACCCGTGCTTGGCGTGCGTACGGCCGAGGGCCGGGTGCAGGAAGCCCTCGCGGCCGATGGCGTAGAGGTAGCGGGCGGCGCACTGGTGGAAGGCCATGCCGCAGGCGAAGGAGCCGGTGAGCAGCAGCCACTGGAAGGCGTCCACGGCCCAGGCGCCGATGAAGGCGTGCGTGGGGGCGAAGAAGAGGTCGAGCGGGCTCGTGGAGGCCGAGAGCTCCACCGACTTGGAGAGGCCGTTGCCCGCGATGGTCATCCAGGAGACGTAGATGTAGAAGAGGCCCACGCCGACGACGGAGATGATGGTGGCCTTGGGGATGACCCGCTTGGGGTCGCGGGACTCCTCGCCGTACATGGCGGTGGACTCGAATCCGACCCAGGACCAGAAGGCGAAGAAGAGGCCGAGTCCGGCGGAGGCGCCGGTGAAGACGTTCTTCGGGTTGACCGGCTCGACGGGGATCCCGTCCGGGCCGCCGCCCGCGATCAGTACGGCGGTGGCCACGGCGAAGAGGACCGCGATCTCGGCGACGAGCATCACGCCGAGGGCCTTGGCGGTGAGGTTGATGTCGAAGTGGGCGAGGACGGCGGTGACGGCGATCATGCCGGCCGCGTAGAGGATCCACGGCAGGTCGATGCCGAGCTGGTCGTGGACGGTCGTCTTCGCGAAGTAGGAGAAGACGCCGACGATCGAGGCCTCGAAGACGATGTACGCGAGGACGGCGAGCATCCCGGAGGCCATGCCGGCGATCCGGCCGAGGCCGTGCGAGATGTATCCGTAGAAGGCTCCGGCGGCGGTGATCCGCTTGGCCATGGCCACGTAGCCGACCGCGAAGACGGTGAGGACGACGGTCGCGAAGAGGTACCCGGCGGGAGCGCCGGTGCCGTTGCCGAAGCCGACCGCGATGGGGAGGTTGCCGGTCATCGCGGTGATCGGCGCGGCGGTGGCGACCGCCATGAAGACGACGCCGACGAGGCCTACGGAGTTGGCCTTCAGGCGCTGGACCGGGGGCGTGGCCCCGGCGGCGGGCCCGGGCGTGGCGCCGGCAGCGGGGGGAGGCGTGGCACTGGCTCTGCTCATTGGTCCTCGTTCCTGCTTCGTGGTCTGGCTTCGTGGTCCGGCTTCGTGTGCTGTGTCCGAGGGCCGACACTCTCCACCGGAGTGACGCACGCCACAATCGGCACGCGGTCCGATAATCTCCTTGCCGGGGCGACGAGTTGTCGGTCCGGACGGGGGGCATATCGGGCTCCGTAACCGCCCGGTGATGTGTTCGGAACAGGGCGGCCGGTAGCGTCCGCGATATGGACAACCAGGGCGGAATCACGGTTCAGCGGGCACTTGAGCTGCCGGGGCTGCGCAGCGGGCTCCCGGAGGTCGTCGCCTGCGCCGACCGGCTGGGACGGACCGTGCGCTGGGTGCACGCCGGCGAGGTGCCGAACATCGCCTCACTGCTCAAGGGCGGCGAGCTGCTGCTCACCACCGGCCTCGGGCTCGGCACCCGGCCGGCCGAACAGCGCGCCTTCGTACGCCGCCTCGCGGACCGGGGCATCGCCGCACTGGTGGTGGAACTGGGCCCGCGCTTCACCCGGCTGCCCGCCACCATCGTCGAGACGGCCAAGGCCGCCGGGCTGCCCCTGGTCCAACTCCACCGCGAGGTGCCGTTCGTGACGGTGACGGAGGAGGTCCACACCGAGATCGTCAACGGCCACTACGCCCTGCTCCAGCGGGCCGAGGAGGTCCACCGGCGCTGTACGGAGGCCCTGCTGGGCGGCGGCGGGATCCCCCAGGTGCTGCGCATCCTGGCCGACTTCACCGGCAACCCGGTCTTCCTGGAGACCCCGGACGGCCAACTCCTCTACGCGGCCGGACCCCTGGCCGGGGAGGCGGCGGCCGACCCGCTCCAAGTGTGGGAGGGGCTGCGCGGACAGCGCACGGCCGAACCGTCGGCGAACGCGGTGGTGGTCGACGTACCGGGCGGCGGCCACGGCACCGGATCGGTCCGCGCGCGGGTCGTCCTGGCCGGGGTGTCCGCGCCACTGCTGCCGGTGCACCGGATGGCGGCGGAGCGCACGGCTGGGGTCCTCGCGGTCGTGCTGATGCAGGCCCGGCAGGAGGAGGAACTGGCCGCGCGCGGCCGCGGCGACTTCCTCACGGACCTGGCGGAGGGCCGGATCTCCGCGGAGGACGCCCCCGCGCAGGCCAAGGTCCTGGGCTTCCGGCCGGGGACGGGGCCGCTGCTGCCGATCGTGATGCGGCTCTCCACGGAACTGGGGGCCTCGGGGAACTGGGCGGTGCTGGCCCGGGCCGTACTGGAGGAGCTGTCCTCGGTCGGGGTGCCGGTGCTGCTCGGCGTCCGCCCGGTCGAGGGCCGGGTGCCGCTGCTGGTCTCCCTGCGCACCGAGTCGGAACGCACGGCCGTCGCCGACCGGGTCGCCGCCGCGCTGCGGGCCGGTGTCGAACGGGCCGGACTCGACCGGGCCTCCGCCCCGCCGGCCGTGGTCGTCGGCGTCGCGGGCGGCTGGGCGGCCGCCTCCTCGGGCCTGCGGCACGCCGCCGAGACCGCCACCGCCGCCCACGGCCTGCCGGCCCGGCCCTGGTACGACGCCCGCCGCCTGGACATCGACCTGCTGCTGTGGCGCCTGCGCGAACACCCGGACCTGGCGGCGTTCGTGGACCGCGCGATCGGCGCCCTCCGGGTCCACGACGCCACGTCCCGCCCGCCGCTGCTCCCGACGCTGGAAACGTACCTGGCCCACGCGGGCCGCAAGGCGGAGACCGCCCGCGAGCTCCACCTGAACCGCCAGACCCTGTACAACCGCCTGGCCCGCATCTCGGAACTCCTGGGCACGGACCTGGACGACCCCGAAACGGTCCTGTCCCTGAGCCTGGCCCTGCGAGCCCGGAGGCACACGGCTTCGTCGTGAGGGGGTGCTCGCCGCGGGGCGCGGGCCCGCTATCTCCCCCGCGAGGCACCGGCCTCGGTCGGTGGCTGCCCACCCGCCTCCCTGGGTGCGGGGCGGTGGGCGGGTGGGCGGTATCCCCTCGGACGGTCTCAGAGCAGGTTGGGGGCTTCCCGTCAGTCCCATCGTCCTTCCGCGTCGGGCCGACCTGTCAAGGGCGCTCCCTTCGGTCGCGTCGCTACGCGATCGCCTTCGGCGACCCTTGACAGACCGACCCGCCACGGAAAGCCGAAAGACTGCCGGGAAACCCCCAAAGAAACGGCACGGTCCATGATCAAGGGACGGGCTCTCAGCGATGCGGCGAGGGGCCGGGGCCCGGCCCGCCGGGCAGCCGGCACCCGAATCGCTTATCGGGGACTGGGGCGCGACTACCTGCACGAGAGGTTGATCAGAGCCCCCTCCGGAGCACCCGAGCGCGTCAGATCGCTACGCGCTCCTCCCGGCCGAGCGTCCAGCGACCGTCTGGGGCTTATACCTGCACCAAAAGTCGATCAGAGCAGCGCGGAAGCGCAGGGGCGCGTCAGATCGCTACGCGCTTCTCTTGGCTTGTCGTCCAGCGGCCGTCTGGGGCTGGTCAAATGCGGCTGCGGGTTCTTCCTCCCGGGGCCGGTGTCAGTAGGCTGGCCGAATGATTCGGACGGTCGTTCTGGACATCGGCGAGACGCTCACCCGGGACGACCGCTACTGGGCGGCTTGGGCCGACTGGCTCGGTGTGTCCCGGCATACTCTTTCCGCCCTGGTCGGTGCCGTGGTCGTGGACGGCAGGGACAACGCGGACGCGATCCGCATGCTGCGCCCGGGCGTTGACATCTCCGCCGAGTACGCCGCGCGGGCCGCCGCTGGGCTGGGTGAGCGGCTCGACGAGTCGGACCTCTACGAGGACGTCCGGCCGGCACTGTCGGCGCTTCGTGACGCAGGGGTGCGCGTGGTCATCGCGGGCAACCAGAGTCGACTGGCGGGAGATCTGCTGCGCGCGCTCGACCTGCCGGCGGATGTGGTCGTCACCTCGGGCGAGTGGGGTGTGGCGAAGCCTGCGCGTAGGTTCTTCGAGCGAGTGCTGGCGGTGTCGGGAAGTCCTGCGGCCCAAACGCTGTACGTCGGCGACCACCCGGCCAATGACATCCATCCGGCGCGGGCGGCCGGGCTGCGGACCGCACACCTGCGACGGGGGCCCTGGGGACACTGGTGGGCTGATGATCCCGCGGTGAGGGCCGCGGCGGACTGGTCCATCGACTCCCTCGTGGAGCTGTCCGACATCGTCAAACAGCAGGTATCCCCCTCTGGTTGAGCACTACGGTGCGCGCATGGCCGAACACATCGGGCAGCGCATCGCCTCACGGCGCCGGGCCCGGCGCATGACGCAAGCCGATCTCGCCCGAGAAGCGCACGTCTCGCTTTCGATGGTCAAGGCGTGTGAGCGGGGTGTGCGCATGCCCGGCGCGTCGACGCTGGAGGCGATCGCAGCCGCGCTCGCCGTGGATGCTTCCCGTCTCGACCCTGCGTACACGGGGACGAGCAGCAGGGTCCACGCCGCTCTTCCGGCGATCTCTGCGGCCATCGCCGGATACGAGTACGCCCTTGACCCGCCACGGAGCACGCTGGACCAGATTCGCAGTGAGGTCGCTGCCGCGGTGGAGTGGCGCCTCGCCGCCCAGTACCGGCTGATCGCCACCCAGGCGCCCCGGATCCTGGGGGAAGTGCTGGCCCATCTGCACAGGGGCGAAGCCGCCCGACTGGTGGTGGCAGCCGCCCGGGCGGCTGACGCAGTGGCCTACAAGTACGGGGCGCACGACCTCTCGGCTCGGCTGATCGACGTGATGCGATGGGCAGCGCTCCAGGCCGAAGACCCGGTTGTGTCCGCCACCGTCGCTTACGTTCAGGCGGAAACATTCCTTGCCGCGCATGCTCATCGCGCCGGACAGATCGTGCTGGAGCGCGCGCTGGATGCGACGCCTGCGCCGCTCGATGAGTTGTCGACCGCCGCAATCGGTGCGCTGCACATGCGGACAGCCGTGGTGGCCGCGCGCGCAGGCGATCCGGACGCCGCGGACAGCCACTTACGAGAGGCCAGGGCACTCGCGGACCGCCTTCCGGAAGGTGTGTACCTCGGCACCGCGTTCGGACCGTCCAGCGTCCGTATCCACGAGGTGGCTCTCGCCGTCAGCCTCGGCCAGGACCACATCGGCCGTGCCCTCGACGTTGCCCGTGGCTGGAGTCCGGGCAATGAGATCCCGGCGGAACGCCGGTCCGGATTCTGGATCGAGGTCGCACGGGCGCAGCTGTGGTCGGGGGATCCGGACGATGCCTTCGAGTCCCTCAAGACGGCCCGCCGACACGCGCCGCAGCATGTGCGCCAGCATCCCTGGGCCCGAGAAGACATCGCAACGATCCGTCGGCTCAAACGCGCTGATGCGGAGTCCCTGACGGCGTACGCCGAGTGGATCGGTGCGGTCTGAGCAACCCTCCGGAGGGGATACACGATGTGTCCCTTGGGCCCCTTGCGGTAGCCCACCATCTGTCTGCCCCACCGCACAGGCAGATGAGAGGGACCATGACCACGGACATCAGACTTCACGGTGAATCCTGCCGGGCATGCGGCGAAGTACGGACGCCCAGCCCGGACCTGCTCACTCGCGCCTGGGCCGGCTGGCAACGCTTCCTCGCCTCCATCGAGGAGCATGCCGATGAGTGAGCAGTACGAGTACGTCCCCCACCGCCTCCTCCGCCGACGCGTCCGCGACATCGCCTCCGGCGCCGAAGGCGTCCTCATGGCCGTGATCAACGAGAACGTCTCGGACACCGGCATCGAACGCTGGATGGAGCTCGCCTACATCCGAGGCGCCTCGGGCCGCGAATTCACCACCGCCGCCACCAACGTCCAACCCGCCCCGGACCAGCCCAAGACGGCCGCCGGCCGCCGAGATCAGAGAAGCACGTAGCGATCTGACGCGCCCCCCGCGCACCCTGGGCTGCTCTGTTCGTCCTTTCGTGCAGGTATCCGCCACAGGCGGTCGACGGACGCCGAGACGAGAGGAGCGCGTAGCGATCTGGGGCGCTTGGGGGCTCCGCAGAGCGCTCGGGCCGACCTTTCGTGCAGGTAGCCGCGCCCCTGACCCGGAATCAGGACTTCTGACGGCTCGGATGCCCAGCCGACCGGCTTCCGGCCCCTCGCCTGAACGCTGACGAGGCCGCCCCTCTCCTCCTGCCCCGTGACCGTTCTTTTGGGGGGTTTCCCGGCAGTTCTTCGGCTTTCCGTGGCGGGTCGGCCTGTCAAGGGTGGCCGAAGGCCATCGCGAAGCGACGCGACCGAAGGGAGCGCCCTTGACAGGCCGTCCCGACACGGAAGGACGATGGGACTGACGGGAAACCCCCAAGGCCGCACTGAGACCGCCCGGGGGGATCCCGCCTACCCGGCCACCGGCCCGCAGACGAGGGGGCGGGTGGGCAACCACCGACCGGGCCCGGGGGGTCGAGGGGGAGATAGCGGGCCCGCGCGTCAGCCCGTCAGCCCGTCACGGGATCGGCCGGTCCATCAGTTCGTCGTACACCGCGAGGACCTGCGCCACCGTGTCGTCCTCCGACGGCCACGTCGCCGCCTGGGCGCGGCCCGCCTCCGCGAGGGCGGCCCGGCGGTCCGGGTCGTCCAGGAGGGCCGCCACCGCGCCCGCCAGCGCGCCCGAGTCGCCGTACGGGACCAGGACGGCGGCGTCGCCGACCAGTTCCGGGACCGCGCCGACCTCGGTGGCCACCAGGGCCACCCCCGCCCGCAGGGCTTCCTGCGCCAGCAGGGACCGGCCCTCCCAGCGGCTGGGGAGGACGGCGACGTCCGCCGCCGCAAGCAGCCGGTCGGCGTCCCGGCGGCGGCCCAGCAGCCGGACCGGGAGGCCCTCTTCCTCGATGCGGCGGGTCAGTTCGGGCCGCAGCGGGCCCTCCCCCGCGATCACCAGCAGCGGCAGCGGCTCCATGACCCGCCACGCCCGTGCCGCGTCCAGCAGGACGGAGTACCCGCGGCGCGCCACCAGGCTGCCGACCGCGATGATCAGCGGCCGTTCCACCGCGCCGAGTTCCGCCCGGGTCTTGCCCGCGTCGGGGAGCGCCGCCGCGGCCGGTACGGCGACGGCCGCCAGCCGCGCGTCCCGCGCCCCGCGCCGCCGTGCGAGGTCGACCTGGTCGGAGGAGGAGCCCAGCACCACCGCCGCGGCCCGGGCCACGTGCCGTTCCAGGAGCCGGCTCAGCCGACCCAGCGGCCCCGCGGGCTCCGGGGCGCTGCCGTGCCAGGTCACCACCAGCGGCACCCGCCGCTCCCGTCCGCGCCCGCCGCGCAGCGCCAGTGCGGCCCGCATCCCGGCCCGGATCCCGTGGGCGTGCACCACGTCGGCCCCGGCGCACGCGGCGCGCAGGGCGCCCGCCGCGTCGGGGGTGAACTCCGCGCCGGCGCCGGTGAAGTCGTACTCCCCTTCGGCCGCGACGGGGGCGCACACGGTGACCCGTACGCCCCTCGCGGCCAGCCCCGTCGTCAGGGACCGCACGTGCGCGCTGCTGCCCGCGCCCGCACCGCCGAGGACCTGGACGGTACGCAGCGGGGACCGCCCGTACGGCTGTGCGGGGGCCGGGAAGGAGGCCGGGGAGCTGCTCACGGGCCGTAGCTCCAGGGTGAGGAGTCAGAGTCGTCGCCCAGGATGCCAGTCCGCACGCGCGTTCCGGGACCATACGGGTGCGGATCCCGTACGAGATACCGCAGTGCGCCCCCCAGCCTCACCCACACGGGCTAACGATCCCGTCGTCACGCGTCGGCGCGCGCCGCCTCCAGCAGTTCCTCGGCGTGGGCCCGGGCGGTCTGGGAGTCCTCCTGGCCGGCCAGCATCCGCGACAGCTCGCGGATGCGGTCCTCGCCCTCCAGGACCGTCACGCCGGAGCGGGTGACCGATCCGTCGACGGTCTTCTCCACCAGCAGCTGGCGGTCGGCGAAGGCCGCGACCTGGGGCAGGTGGGTGACGACCACGACCTGCGCGGACTTGGCGAGCTTCGCGAGCCGCCGCCCGATCTCGACGGCGGCCTTGCCGCCGACGCCCGCGTCGACCTCGTCGAAGAGGTACGTGGGCACGGGGGTGGTGCCGGCGAAGACGACCTCGACGGCCAGCATGACCCGGGAGAGCTCGCCGCCGGAGGCGCCCTTGGCGATCGGACGGGGCTGGGCGCCGGGGTGCGGGGCGAGCAGCAGCTCGACCTCGTCGGCGCCCGCGGGCCCGTACGCGACCGTCCGCCCGCCGACCTCGACGCCCTCGGGGTCCTCGGTCTGGCGGATGTCGATGGTCACCCGGGCGTGCGGCATGGCCAGGGAGGCCAGCTCGGCGGTGACCGCGGCGGCGAAGCGCTCCGCGGCCTCCGTCCGGGCGTCCGTCAGGGCCTGCGCCAGCAGCGACAGCTCCTCGCGCAGGGCGTCCCGCTCGGCGGTCAGCTCGGTGATCCGCTCGTCGTCGCCGTCCAGCTCCAGCAGTCGCGCAGAGCCCTTCTGGGCCCAGTCGAGCACCGAGTCGACGGACTCCCCGTACTTGCGGGTCAGCTGGGTCAGGGCGGCCCGGCGTTCTTCCACGGCGGCCAGCCGCAGCGGGTCGGCGTCCAGGTCGTCGGCGTACCCGGCGAGTTCCCCGGCGACGTCGGCGAGCAGGATGCCCAGCTCCCCGATCCGGTCGGCGAGCCCGCCGAGCGCCGGGTCGTGGGAGCGTACGGACTCCAGCGCGCGGTGGGCGCCGGCGACGAGGGTGTTGGCGTCGACGCCCTCCGGGTCCTCCACGTCGCCGGCCAGCGCCGCGTGGGCGGCCTGCGCGGCGGAGGCCAGGGACTCGGCGTGCCCGAGCCGTTCGGCTTCGGCCGCGAGCTCGGCGTCCTCGCCGGGCAGCGGTTCGACGGCGGCGATCTCGTCCAGCCCGAAGCGCAGCAGGTCCGCCTCCTGCGCCCGTTCGCGGGCGCGGGTGGTGATGGTGTCCAGCTCGTTGGTGGCGGCGCGCAGCCGCCGGTACGCGCCGGCGTACTTCTCCAGGGGGACGGTGACGGCGTCGCCGGCGTACCGGTCGAGGGCCTGGCGCTGGCGGGCCGGGCGCAGCAGGCCCTGCTGGTCGGTCTGGCCGTGGACGGCGACGAGTTCGTCGGCGAGTTCGGAGAGCAGGCCGACGGGCACGGAGCGGCCGCCGACGTGGGCGCGGGAGCGCCCCTCGGCGGACACGGTCCGGCTGATCAGCAGGGCGCCGTCGTCGAGCTCGGCCCCGGCCTCCTCGGCGCGTACGGCGGCGGGGGCGTCCGGGCGCATGACGACGCGCCCCTCGACCACCGCGGCCTTGGCCCCGATCCGTACCAGGGCGGGGTCGGCGCGGCCGCCGAGCAGCAGCCCGAGGCTGGTGACGACCATCGTCTTGCCCGCACCGGTCTCGCCGGTCACCGCGGTGAAACCGGGCGACAGCTCGACCACAGCGTCGTCGATGACCCCGAGCGACCGTATCCGCATCTCCTCAAGCACGGGACGACCATACCGAGGTTTCACGGGTGCCATGTGACCTCACCCGCCCGAAGTTTCTCGAACGAATGTGCTATTGAGGCGTTCGGTGAGGGTCAGTGCGGCGCCCCGCGCCACCCCGAGACCGGCAGCGCGAACTTCGCCACCAGCCGGTCCGTGAACGAGGCGTGGTGCAGCCGCGCGAGCCGCACCGGCACCGTCCCCCGGCGCACCTCCACGCGCGCCCCGGCGGGCAGCTCCAGCGTCCTGCGCCCGTCGCACCACAGGGCGCCGTGCGGGGTACCGTTCTGCACCTCCACCGCCAGCACCGACGTGGGCGAGGTCACCAGCGGCTTCGCGAACAGCGCGTGGGCGCTGATCGGCACCATCAGCAGCGCCTCCACCTCCGGCCAGACCACCGGCCCGCCCGCGGAGAACGCGTACGCCGTGGAACCCGTCGGCGTCGCGCAGACGATCCCGTCACAGCCGAACCCGGTCACCGGGCGCCCGTCGATCTCCAGGACCACCTCCAGCATCCGCTCGGCGGACACCTTCTGGACGGCGGCCTCGTTCAGCGCCCAGTCCCGGTGCACGATGTCGCCGTTGGTCCGTACGAGGACGTCGAGGGTCATCCGCTCCTCGACCTCGTACGACCGGGTCACCACCCGGTCCACGACCTTGTCCAGGTCGTCCCGCTCGGCCTCGGCGAGGAACCCCACCCGGCCCAGGTTGACGCCCAGCATCGGCACCCCCGAGCCGCGCGCGAACTCCGCCCCGCGCAGCAGGGTCCCGTCCCCGCCCAGCACGATCAGCAGCTCGCACCCGCCGAGCACCTTGGGCGTGCACTCCGGGACGAGCTCCACCTCGGGCGGCAGCGGCAGGTCCCGCGCCTCGTGCTCCAGGACCCGCACCCCGATCCCCGACTTCAGCAGCCCCTGCACCACCAGTTCGGCGCTGCGGATCGCGGCGGGCCGGCCGGTGTGCGCGACCAGGAAGACGGTCCGCGGACCCGTCGGCTCCGCGGCCTCCCCCGAAGCCGCCCCCTCCGATTCCACCCGACGTACTGAACCTGCTGAACCTGCTGACACATCCGTCACTGCGGCCCCTCCGCCACTGCACGATCGACATCCCCCGGGTCGAGTGCCGGTGCCCCCGCCCGAAGCCACAGAAAGTACTCGACGTTCCCCGACGGCCCCGGCAGCGGGCTGGCGGTCACCCCGAGCACACCCAGCCCCAGCTTCCAGGCCTGCGCCGCGACGTCCTTCACGGCCTCGCCCCGCAGCTGGGCGCTGCGCACCACGCCGCCGCTGCCCAGGCGCTCCTTGCCCACCTCGAACTGCGGCTTCACCATCAGCACCAGATCGGCGTCCGGCGCCGTGCACCGCACCAGCGCGGGCAGCACCAGGCCGATGGAGATGAAGGACAGGTCCCCCACGACCAGGTCGACCGGGACGCCGTCGATCAGCTCCACCGTCAGCTCGCGCACGTTCGTACGGTCCTTGACGGTGACCCGCTCGTCGCTCTGCAGCGACCAGGCCAGCTGTCCGTAGCCGACGTCGACGGCGACGACGTGGGCCACGCCCGCGCGCAGCAGCACGTCGGTGAACCCGCCCGTCGACGCGCCCGCGTCCAGCGCCCGGCGGCCCTCGACCACCAGCCCCTGCGGCCGGAACGCGGCGAGCGCGCCGGCCAGCTTGTGGCCGCCCCGGGAGACGTAGTCGGGGTCGCTGTCGTCCTTGAGGACGACGAGCGCCGCGCCGGTCTCGACCTGGGTGGCCGGTTTGGTGGCGGTGGTACCGCCCACGGTGACCCGGCCCGCGGCGATCAGCTGGGCCGCGTGCTCGCGCGAGCGGGCCAGGCTGCGGCGTACCAGTTCGGCGTCCAGGCGGCGGCGTGCCACTCCTGCCACGTTCGGTTCAGCTCCTGTTTTCGTAAGGTCCGGGGACGGGCGTCGCGTCCAGCGCGTCCAGCGCCTCGCGCAGTCCCCTGTGCACATCCTCGTACACCTCGACGTGCCCGTCCGCCGCCAGGGCGTCCGCGTCCGCCAGCCGCTCCAGGTGCGCGTCCACCCCGGCGTGGCCGGTGGGGGTGCGTACGAGGCCCAGCGGGGCGGGGCCGGCGGCGGGCTCGGCGCCCGGCCCGGCGGCGGGGGCCGCGGGCTCCCCGGGGGCGTCCGGAAGGCTCCCGGACTGTGCGTCGGTCATGCCACGACGCTACCCCGAAGCGCGGCCGTCACCACCCGCGGCTCTGCGGTACGGTCGTGATCACCATGGCTACGATCCAGGAGTGCCGCGCGGCACTCGACCGACTCTCCGACAACCTGGCCTCGGCGGACGGCGACGTACGCGGCGCCGCCGCCCTCGACCGCTCCCTGAGCTGCCACATCACGGACCTCGACGAGACCTTCTCCGGCCGCCTGGCGGGCGGCCGGATCCGGGTGGACGGGGTCGCGCCCGGACCGCCCCGGTCGAAGGCCGAGATCCGGCTGGCGATGACCGGCGACGACCTGGTCTCGATGGTCGCCGGCGAGCTGAAGTTCGCCAAGGCCTGGGCCTCGGGCCGGGTCCGCCTGGAGGCCGGCTTCCGCGACCTGCTCCGCCTCAAGAGCCTGCTCTGACCTCCTGACGCGCCGCACCCGATTCCCGACGCGCCGCTCGCACGGCACGGCGCCGGGCCGCGCCTTCCCGGCTTCGCGGCGCTGCGCTGGGGGCACCTCCCAGCGGTAGCTGGGGGAGACTCCGTCCGGCGACCCGCCGGGCCGGGCTGCGACCGGGCTCCGGCGGGAGCCTCAGACCGCGGCCTTCGCGCGGGCCTGCCGGGCGGCCGGGACCACCAGCGGCGTACCGGTCTCCGGGTCGTCGATGATCTGGCAGCGCACCCCGAACACCTCCTCCACCAGCTCGGCGGTGACCACCTCGGCCGGCGGGCCCTCGGCGACGACCACGCCGCCGCGCAGGGCGATCAGGTGCGTGGCGTAGCGGGCCGCGTGGTTCAGGTCGTGCAGCACCGCGACCAGGGTCCGGCCCTCGTTCTCGTGGAGCTCCGCGCACAGGTCGAGCACGTCGAGCTGGTGCTGGATGTCCAGGTAGGTCGTCGGCTCGTCCAGCAGCAGCAGCGGGGTCTGCTGGGCCAGGGCCATCGCGATCCACACCCGCTGGCGCTGCCCGCCCGACAGCTCGTCCACGGCCCGGTCGGCGAGCTCGGCGACCCCGGTCGAGGTCATCGACTCGACGACGATCCGCTCGTCCTCCGCCGACCACTGGCGCAGCAGCCCCTGGTGCGGGTAGCGGCCGCGCGAGACCAGGTCGGCGACCGTGATGCCGTCGGGGGCGACCGAGGACTGCGGGAGCAGGCCCAGCGTCTTCGCCACCTTCTTCGCGGGCATCGAGGAGATCGCCTGCCCGTCGAGCAGCACCCGCCCGGCGGTCGGCTTCAGCATCCGCGACAGGGCCCGCAGCAGCGTGGACTTGCCGCAGGCATTGGGTCCCACGATCACCGTGAAGGAGTTGTCGGGGATCTCCACCGACAGGTTCTCCGCGATGACCCGCTGGTCGTAGCCGAGGGTGACGTTCTCCGCGCTCAGCCTCTGCACTTGCCCACTCCTCGTTTCGACTAGCTTGTTCATATACGTCCCGCCTTGCGCTCCGTGACGAGCAGCCAGAGCAGGTAGACACCGCCGACCAGCCCCGTGACCACGCCCACCGGCAGCTGGTCGGAGCCGAAGGCCCGCTGGGAGGCCAGGTCCGAGCCCAGCAGCAGGACGGCCCCCATCAGCGCGCCGGTCAGCAGGTTCGACCCGGGCGACCGCGACAGCCGCCGGGCCAGCTGCGGCGCGGCCAGCGCGACGAAGCTGATCGGCCCGGCCGCCGCGGCGGCCGCGGTGGTCAGCAGGACCGCCGCCAGCATCAGCAGCATGCGGGTCCGCTCCACCGGCACGCCCAGCGCGTACGCGGCGTCGTCGCCCATCTCGATCATCCGCAGCGCCCGGCTCTGCCCGAGGATCAGGGGGAAGAGCAGCGCGCAGACCGCCAGCAGCGGCCACACCTGCGCCCAGTCCCGCCCGGCCAGCGAACCGGTCAGCCACACCATGGCCCGGGTGGCCTCGACGATCTGCGCCTTGGCGATCAGGTACTGGATGACCGCCATGAGGACGGCGGACGCCCCGATGCCGACGAGCACCAGCCGGTAGCCGTGGATCCCCTGCTTGTGCGCGAGGAGGTAGATGATCACTCCGGTGACCAGGCCGCCGACGATCGCGCCCAGCGCGACCTCGTTGGCGTCGCCCTTGAACAGGACGATGACGACGAGCGCGCCGACGGCCGAGCCGTACGCGAAGCCGAGCATGTCCGGGGAGCCGAGCGGATTGCGCGAGACGGACTGGAAGACCGCCCCGGACATCCCGAGGGCCGCGCCGACCAGCACCGCGACGATGACCCGCGGCAGCCGCAGGTCGTTGACGATGAAGTCGTCGGCCGGCGCCCCGTTGCCCAGCAGGGTCTGCACGACGTCCCAGGGCGCGATCTCGAAGTCGCCGGTGCCGATCAGCACGACGGCCAGCACCACGGTCGCCACGGCCAGCACCAGCCCGGTCGCCAGCGCGCGCGGCTCGACCCGCAGCGAGGTACCGCCGGGGCCGCGCAGGGCCCGGAGCCCGGCGGAGCGGGCGGGGGCGGCAGGGGCGGAGGCGGCGGGGGTCGCGGTCACAGCTGGGCCATCCTCTTGCGCCGAACCAGGTAGATGAAGACGGGCCCGCCGATGAGCGCCGTGACGATGCCGACCTGGAGCTCGGACGGCCGGGTGACGACCCGTCCGATCACGTCGGCGCCGAGCAGCAGCACGGGCGACAGGACCGCCGAGTACGCGAGCACCCAGCGCATGTCGGGCCCGGTCACCAGACGGGCCAGGTGCGGGACCATCAGCCCGACGAAGGCGATCGGCCCGCACGCGGCGGTCGCCGCCCCGCAGAGCAGGGTGATGGCGGTCATCGACAGGATCCGGGTCCGCGTCAGGTGCGCGCCGAGCGCCCGCGCGGTGTCGTCGCCCATCGCCATCGCGTTGAGCGGCCGCCCCAGCGTCAGCGCGAGCACGACGCCGAGCAGCAGGAAGGGGGCCACTTGCTCGACCGTGTCCATGGTGGCCGAGGCCAGCGAGCCCACCGTCCAGAAGCGCAGCTTGTCCAGCGCCTTGGTGTCCATCAGCTGCACGGCGTTGATGTAGCCGACGAGGGCCGCGGTGGCCGCCGTACCGGCGAGCGCGAGGCGCACCGGCGTGGCGCTGCGGCTGCCGCCGAGCGCGTACACGGCGGCCGAGACGACGGCGGCGCCGAGGAAGGCCCACCAGATGAACTCGTCGAGCGTGGCGGCCCCGAAGAAGCTGATCGCCGAGACGACGGCGGCCGCGGCGCCGGCGTTCACGCCGAGGATGCCGGGCTCGGCCAGCGGGTTGCGGGTCAGCGCCTGCATCACCGCGCCGGACAGGCCCAGTCCGAGCCCGACCAGCACCCCGAGGACGGTCCGCGGGACCCGCAGGTCCCGTACGACCACGTCGTTGACGGTGCCGGAGTAGTGGAACAGGCCGTGCCAGACCTCGTCCAGCGACATCGGCTTGGCGCCCACGGCGATGCTCGCCACAGCGACCAGGGCCAGCACGGCGAGGGCGATCAGCAGACCGGCCGCGCGCGCCGCGTGCCGCGGACGGGCCACGGGCGGTGGCGCGCTCTGCTCGGTTTCGGGGGGACTCTCAGCCAACACGAAGGTTAGGTTAGCCTACCCTGCGCCTTTTCTGATCACCCGAACGGCCGAGCCCCCCGGCCCGCGCGGGCTCAGAGCCCCAGCTTCGCCAGGGCCTTCTCCACGTCGTCCGCGTATGCCCCGTCCCCGGCCCGCGACCAGGCCGCCGCGCACAGCGCCCGCAGCCCGTCCACCGGATCGCCCGTCCCCTCGGCCCCGCCCGCCGGCTCCACGTCCAGCCGGCCGTCCGCGTGCACCGCCGTCCAGCCGTCGCACCGCCAGCCGCCCGCGTGCTCCACCACCTCCGGCTGCCCCGTCAGCAGCCCCCTCAGGTCCCGGTCCACATAGGTCGGCCGGTGCCTCGGCTCCGCCCGCAGCAGCTGCGCCGCGTCCGTCACCCCGGTCAGCACCAGCAGCGAGTCCACGTCCCCGTTGAACGCCCCCTCGATGTCGGTGTCCAGCCGGTCCCCCACCACCAACGGCCGCTCCGCCCCCGTCCGCAGCACCGTCTCCCGGTGCATCGGGGGCAGCGGCTTCCCCGCCACCTGCGGCTCCGCGCCCGTCGCGATCCGTACGACCTCCACGGCCGCCCCGTTGCCCGGCGCGATGCCCCGCGCCCCCGGGATCGTCAGGTCGGTGTTCGACGCGAACCACGGCACCCCGCGGTTGACCGCGTACGCGGCCTCCGCGAACCGCCCCCACGCCAGGTCCGGCCCGCCGTACCCCTGCACGACCGCCGCGAGCCCCTCCTCCTCCGCGGACTCCACCGGCACCAGCCCGCGCTCGCGCAGCGCGACCCGCAGCCCCTCGCCGCCGATCACCAGCACCTTCGACCCCGGCTCCACCTGGTCCGCGATCAGCCGGGCCACCGCCTGCGCCGAGGTGATCACCTCACCCGCCTCGGTGGGGATCCCCAGCTCGGTCAGGTGCTCCGCGACGGCGTCCGGGGTCCGCAGCGCGTTGTTGGTGACGTACGCCAGGTGCATCCCGCCCTCACGGGCCACGGCGAGGGACTCCACCGCGTGCGCGATGGCGTGCCCGCCCGCGTACACGACCCCGTCCAGGTCCAGCAGCGCCGTGTCGTACGCCTGGTGCAGACTCCGCTCGCTGCCCGCGGGGGCCGTCCTGCTCTGCCGGGTCATCTGGCCACTCCTTTTGAACCGTTCCAACAACGCTCGAGGCACCGGGAACCTTCGGATCGATCTTGTCCGAGTTTGCGCTACCCCGTTGCTCCCCCGATCATCCCGCATCGCGAGACGGGTCTTACCATGCACCAATGACCACACCTGGCAACGCGGAGCACGGGCTGCGCCTGATCCCCTTCAACGGACTGCGGTACGTCCCGGAGCGCGTCGGCAGCCTGGCGGCAGTGACCTCGCCGCCGTACGACGTGGTCGTGCGCCCCGACGGAGTCGACTACCTCGAATCCGCCGATCCGCACAACATCGTCCGGCTGATCCTGCCGCAGGCCGAAACCCCGGCCGCCCGCAACGAACAGGCCGCCCGCACCCTGCGCGACTGGCTCGCCGGGGGCGTCCTCAGCGCCGACCCGCGGCCCGCGCTCTACGTCTACGAGCAGCGCAGGCCCGGCCTCCTCCAGCGCGGCGTCATCGGCGCCCTGGCCCTCTCCCCCGCCGAGGCCGGCGTGGTCCTCCCCCACGAGGACGTCATGCCGGACGTGGTCACCGACCGGGCCGGCCTGATGCGCGCCACCTCGGCCAACCTGGAACCCCTCCTCCTCACCTACCGCGGCGACGGCCCCGGCACCGGAGCGGCCGGCGTCGTGGAGAGCACCGCCGCCCGCGAACCGCTGCTGTCCACGGTCACCGAGGACGGCTTCCGCCACAGCCTCTGGGCCATCACGGACCCCGACGAACTGGCCGTCGTCACCGCCGACCTCGCCCACCGCCAGGCCCTCATCGCCGACGGCCACCACCGCTGGGCGACGTACCTGCGCCTCCAGGAGGAGCACGGCCCCGCCACCCCGTGGGACTTCGGCCTGGTCCTCCTCGTCGACACGGCCCGCTACCCGCTCCAGGTCCGGGCCATCCACCGGATGCTGCGCCGGCTCCCGCTCGCCGAGGCACTGGCCAAGGTCGAGGGCTCCTTCCGTGTCCGCCCCGTCGAGGGCCCGCTGCCGCTGGCCCTGGAGGCCCTCGCGGACGCCTCGGAGCGCGGCAACGCCTTCCTCCTGACCGGCGACGGCTCCTTCCACCTGGTCACCGACCCGGACCCGGCCCTCATCGAGCGGACCGTCCGGCAGGACCGCCCCGAGGCCTGGCGCCGGCTGGACGCGACCGTCCTGCACGCCTCCCTGCTCGACGCCCTGTGGCAGGTCCCGGACGCCCCGGACCACATCTCGTACATCCACGACGCCGCCGCCACCGTCGCGATGGCCGAGCGCCACGGCGGCACCGCGGTCCTGCTGCACCCCGTACGGGAGGAGGTCGTCCGGGACCTGGCCCGCCAGGGCGTCACGATGCCCCGCAAGTCCACCTCGTTCGGCCCGAAGCCCGCCACGGGCCTGGTGCTCCGCAGCCTGGACTAGGCCGTCCCGACGGCCCGGCAGGGCCCCGGACACGCGGAAGGGCGGCACCCCCGAGGGGGTGCCGCCCTTCTTTCGTCACGCGAGCGCGGCCGTTACGCCTTGCGCTCCTCGTCCTCCACGACCACGAGCTCGTCGGTCAGGTCGACGTCGTCGTCGGAGTCGTCCGCGGGCTCGTACTCCTCGTCGTCCTCGTCGTAGTACTCGGCCTGGTCGGCCGCGCGCTCGGCGGCGGCGACCTCGGCCGGGTCCTGGTCCTCGTCCTCGTCGTCGACGTCGCCGCCGTCGAGGTCCGCGTCCTCGGACGCGGCGGCGTCGACGAACTCCACGCCGTCGATCTCGGCGAGACGGTCGGAGGCGTTGGTCGCGCCGTCCTTGTCGGCCTCGAGGGTCTTCGCGAACCACTCGCGGGCCTCGTCCTCACGGCCGGCCGCGAGGAGGGCATCGGCGTAGGCGTACCGCAGGCGCGCGGTCCACGGCTGCACCGCGCTGGAGGCCAGCTCCGGGCTCTGCAGGGTCACGATGGCGGCGTCGAGCTCGCCCATGTCCCGGCGGGCACCGGCGGCGACGAGACGCATCTCGACCTGGCCGGCCTTGTCCAGCTTCTGCACCTCGGGCTCACCGGCCATCGCCAGCGCGCGCTCGGGGCGGCCGAGGCCGCGCTCGCAGTCGGCCATGACGGGCCACAGCTCGACGGAGCCGGTCATGCGCTTGGCGGCGCGGAACTCCGCGAGCGCCTCGCTGTACTTCTGCGTCGCGTACGCGGCGAAGCCGGCGGCCTCGCGGACGGCGGCGACGCGGGAGGCCAGCCGCAGGGCGATGCGGGAGTACGCGTACGCCTGCTCGGGCTCCTCGTCGATCAGCCGGGCGACCATGACCAGGTTGCGCGAGACCTCCTCGGCCAGACCCTTGGGCAGGCTCAGGAGCTCCTGGCGCACATCGGCGTCGATCTCGTGGCCGGTGACGTCCTCGTCGATCGGGAGCCGCTTGACCGGGTCGCGGTCGGAGCGGAAGTCGCGGTCGCCGCGGTCGTCACGGCGGAAGCCGCCACGGTCGCCACCACGGTCATCGCGGCCACCACGGTACCCACCACGGTCGCCCCGGTCATCGCGGCGGAAGCCGCCGCGGTCGCCGCCCCGGTCGTCACGGCGCGGGTAGGACGGACGGTCGCCGCCACGGTCGTCACGACCGCCACGGAAACCACCGCGGTCGTCGTCGCGACGGGGGTAGGACGGACGACCACCACGGTCGTCGTCGCGGCGCGGGTACGAGGGACGCTCGCCCCGGTCGCCGCGGTCGTCACGGCGGAAGCCGCCGCGGTCGCCGCCCCGGTCGTCACGGCGCGGGTAGGACGGACGGTCGCCGCCACGGTCGTCACGACCGCCACGGAAACCACCGCGGTCGTCGTCGCGACGGGGGTAGGACGGACGACCACCACGGTCGTCGTCGCGGCGCGGGTACGAGGGACGCTCGCCCCGGTCGCCGCGGTCGTCACGGCGGAAGCCGCCGCGGTCGCCACCACGGTCGTCACGGCGCGGGTACGACGGACGGTCACCGCCACGGAAGCCGCCGCGCTCGTCGTCACGACGGGGGTAGCTGGGACGCTCGCCCCGGTCGTCGCGACGCGGGAACGACGGACGGTCGCCACCACGGTCGTCACGGCGCGGGTAGGACGGACGGTCGCCGCCACGGTCGTCACGACCGCCACGGAAACCACCACGGTCGTCGTCACGACGCGGGTACGAGGGACGCTCGCCGCGGTCGTCACGGCGGAACGACGGACGGTCGCCCCGGTCGTCACGACGCGGGAACGACGGACGGTCGCCACCACGGTCGTCGCGACGGGGGTAGGACGGACGGTCGCCGCCACGGTCGTCACGACCGCCACGGAAACCACCACGGTCGTCATCACGACGCGGGTAGCTGGGACGGTCACCGCGGTCGTCGCGGCGCGGGAAGGAGGGACGGTCGCCACCGCGGTCGTCGCGACGGGGGTAGGACGGACGGTCGCCGCCACGGTCGTCACGACCGCCACGGAAACCACCGCGGTCGTCGTCGCGACGGGGGTAGGACGGACGACCACCACGGTCGTCGTCACGGCGCGGGTACGAGGGACGCTCGCCGCGGTCGTCACGGCGGAACGACGGACGGTCGCCCCGGTCGTCACGACGCGGGAACGACGGACGGTCGCCACCACGGTCGTCACGGCGCGGGTAGGACGGACGGTCGCCACCACGGTCGTCACGGCGCGGGTAGGACGGACGGTCGCCGCCACGGTCGTCACGACCGCCACGGAAACCGCCGCGCTCGTCGTCACGGCGCGGGTACGAGGGACGCTCGCCGCGGTCGTCACGGCGCGGGAAGGAGGGACGGTCGCCACCGCCGGCGGGACGCCCGCCACGGTCGTCACGACGGAAGCCGCCACCGGCCGGCCGGCCGCCGCGGTCGTCGCGTCGGAAGCCACCGCGGTCACCGCCGCGGTCGTCACGGCCCCCACGGTAGCCGCCCCTGTCACCGCCGTCGTTGCGCCGAGGCTCGCGCTCCGGACGATCGTCGGAGTAGTTGGACATGGGTGTGACTCCTGTCTTCGGGGTACCGCTAGTCATTCTCGCGCAGCCAGCCCATGGCCGCGCTTCGACGTAAAGATGGTGAAAAACAAAAAGGACCCTTGGTCCAGCGTTGAACGCTGGACCAAGGGTCCTTTGAAAGATTGTTCGGCGGCGTCCTACTCTCCCACAGGGTCCCCCCTGCAGTACCATCGGCGCTGAAAGGCTTAGCTTCCGGGTTCGGAATGTAACCGGGCGTTTCCCTAACGCTATGACCACCGAAACCCTATCGGTTTCGAGCGAACAAGCACACTCTGTAGTTGTGTTCCAGCTCTAGAAACCAGCAACCGTTCGTTGCTTCAGAACTAACACAGTGGACGCGAGCAACTGAGGACAAGCCCTCGGCCTATTAGTACCAGTCAGCTCCACCCGTTACCGGGCTTCCACATCTGGCCTATCAACCCAGTCGTCTACTGGGAGCCTTACCCTCTCAAGGAGGTGGGAATACTCATCTTGAAGCAGGCTTCCCGCTTAGATGCTTTCAGCGGTTATCCTTTCCGAACGTAGCCAACCAGCCATGCCCTTGGCAGGACAACTGGCACACCAGAGGTTCGTCCGTCCCGGTCCTCTCGTACTAGGGACAGCCCTTCTCAATATTCCTACGCGCACAGCGGATAGGGACCGAACTGTCTCACGACGTTCTAAACCCAGCTCGCGTACCGCTTTAATGGGCGAACAGCCCAACCCTTGGGACCGACTCCAGCCCCAGGATGCGACGAGCCGACATCGAGGTGCCAAACCATCCCGTCGATATGGACTCTTGGGGAAGATCAGCCTGTTATCCCCGGGGTACCTTTTATCCGTTGAGCGACGGCGCTTCCACAAGCCACCGCCGGATCACTAGTCCCGACTTTCGTCCCTGCTCGACCCGTCGGTCTCACAGTCAAGCTCCCTTGTGCACTTACACTCAACACCTGATTGCCAACCAGGCTGAGGGAACCTTTGGGCGCCTCCGTTACCCTTTGGGAGGCAACCGCCCCAGTTAAACTACCCATCAGACACTGTCCCTGATCCGGATCACGGACCGAGGTTAGACATCCAGCACGACCAGAGTGGTATTTCAACGGCGACTCCACAACCACTGGCGTGGCTGCTTCAAAGTCTCCCACCTATCCTACACAAGCCGAACCGAACACCAATATCAAACTGTAGTAAAGGTCCCGGGGTCTTTCCGTCCTGCTGCGCGAAACGAGCATCTTTACTCGTAGTGCAATTTCACCGGGCCTATGGTTGAGACAGTCGAGAAGTCGTTACGCCATTCGTGCAGGTCGGAACTTACCCGACAAGGAATTTCGCTACCTTAGGATGGTTATAGTTACCACCGCCGTTTACTGGCGCTTAAGTTCTCAGCTTCGCAACCCCGAAAGGTCACTAACCGGTCCCCTTAACGTTCCAGCACCGGGCAGGCGTCAGTCCGTATACATCGCCTTACGGCTTCGCACGGACCTGTGTTTTTAGTAAACAGTCGCTTCTCGCTGGTCTCTGCGGCCACCCCCAGCTCACGGAGCAAGTCCGATCACCAGTGATGGCCCCCTTCTCCCGAAGTTACGGGGGCATTTTGCCGAGTTCCTTAACCATAGTTCACCCGAACGCCTCGGTATTCTCTACCTGACCACCTGAGTCGGTTTAGGGTACGGGCCGCCATGAAACTCGCTAGAGGCTTTTCTCGACAGCATAGGATCATCCACTTCACCACAATCGGCTCGGCATCAGGTCTCAGCCTTAATGTGTGACGGATTTGCCTACCACACGGCCTACACCCTTACCCCGGGACAACCACCGCCCGGGCTGGACTACCTTCCTGCGTCACCCCATCGCTTACCTACTACCACCTTGGATCGCCGGCTCCACCACTTTCCTTTCCCCGAAGGGTCCGGAACGGCTTCACGGGCTTAGCATTAATGGATTCGATATTGGGCGTTTCAAAGCGGGTACCGGAATATCAACCGGTTGTCCATCGACTACGCCTGTCGGCCTCGCCTTAGGTCCCGACTTACCCTGGGCAGATCAGCTTGACCCAGGAACCCTTAGTCAATCGGCGCACACGTTTCTCACGTGTGTATCGCTACTCATGCCTGCATTCTCACTCGTGAACCGTCCACAACTAGCTTCCGCTGCTGCTTCACCCGGCACACGACGCTCCCCTACCCATCACAGCGGGCGTTGGCCCTATTGCTGCAATGACACGACTTCGGCGGTACGCTTGAGCCCCGCTACATTGTCGGCGCGGAATCACTTGACCAGTGAGCTATTACGCACTCTTTCAAGGGTGGCTGCTTCTAAGCCAACCTCCTGGTTGTCTCTGCGACTCCACATCCTTTCCCACTTAGCGTACGCTTAGGGGCCTTAGTCGATGCTCTGGGCTGTTTCCCTCTCGACCATGGAGCTTATCCCCCACAGTCTCACTGCCGTGCTCTCACTTACCGGCATTCGGAGTTTGGCTAAGGTCAGTAA
>NZ_CP108161.1:4510000-5712500 GCF_045160885.1 Streptomyces sp. NBC_00158 | reverse complement strand
TCGCTCCGGGGGCCGATCTGCACGCGGCCCAGGTGCTGACGGGCAAGAACCTCTCGCCGGAGCTGAGCTGGGAGGGCTTCCCCGAGGGGACGAAGAGCTTCGCGGTGACCTGCTTCGACCCCGACGCCCCGACGGGCAGCGGGTTCTGGCACTGGGTGCTCTTCGACATCCCGGCGTCGGTGACCTCGTTGCCGGCGGGTGCGGGCAGCGGTGACTTCGCGGGGCTGCCCGAGGGTGCGGTGCACGTGCGCAACGACTACGGCACGCGCGACTTCGGCGGGGCGGCTCCGCCGCGCGGGGAGCGGCACCGGTACGTGTTCACCGTGTACGCGGTGGACCGGGAGGAGCTGGGGACGGACGAGGAGTCCTCTCCGGCGTCGGTCGGTTTCCACCTCCGGTTCCACGCAATCGGCCGTGCCCAGCTGATCGGTGAGTACGAGTCGCCGGCGGCGCGTTGATCGTTCTCCTGCTGTTCGCCCGGTCCTGGTCTAAAGAAGGCCAGGACCGGGCATTTTTATTGCGTTGTCCCGCGTGGCGCGCGCGGCCAGAGTGGTTGCGGGCTTTGCCGCCAGGGTGGTCGCGGGCCTGCACACGGGAGGTGGGCGAGATGCGGGACACGCTGGTACTGAACGCGAGCTTCGAGCCGCTGTCGACGGTGACGCTGAACCGGGCCGTGGTCCTGGTCCTGCAGGACAAGGCCGTCGTCGAACAGTCGCATCCCGAGCTGCTCGTGCGTGCGGCCACCATGGAGCTTCCGATGCCCCGGGTGATCCGGCTGTGCCGGTACGTACGGGTGCCCTTCCGAAGACATGCTCCCTGGTCACGGCGGGGGGTGCTGGTCAGGGACCAGCACCGGTGCGCGTACTGCGGGAAGCGCGCGACGACCGTGGACCACGTGCTGCCGCGGGCCCAGGGGGGTGGTGACACGTGGTTGAACACGGTGGCCTCCTGTGCCGAGGACAACCACCGCAAGGCGGCGCGGACGCCGGAGGAGGCGGGGATGCCGCTGTTGCGGAAGCCCTTCGTGCCTTCTCCGGCGGACGCGATGCTGCTCGCCATGGGGGTTGCCGGGGAGGACGCGCTGCCGGAGTGGCTGGCGCGTACCGCGTAGTCCGGTGTCCACCCGGGCCCGTTGGGCGGCGTAGTTTTCCTACGCCGCTCAGCGGAGCAGCAGTTGGACGATGGCGAGGATCCCGACCGTCACGATGACTCCGCGCAGGGCGGTCGGGGGGAGCCGGCGGCCGACCTTGGCGCCGATCTGTCCGCCGATGGTGGAGCCGACGGCGATGAGGAGCACGGCCGTCCAGTCGAAGTCGGCGACGAAGAGGAAGAAGACGGCCGCGATGCCGTTGACGAGCGCGGCGACCACGTTCTTGACGGCGTTGATCCGTTGCAGGTCCTCGTGGAGCAGCAGCCCCATCAGGCCGACGTAGAGGACGCCCTGGGCGGCGCCGAAGTAGCCCCCGTACGCGCTGGAGAGCAGCATGCCGGCCAGCAGTGGCGTGCCGCCGTCCGCCGTGCCCGGATCACCTCCCGCCGCTTCCTGGCGGCGGCGCAGGGCCGCGGCGAGCCGGGGCTGGAGGACGACGAGTACGAGGGCGAGTCCGATGAGGACGGGCACGATCGTGCCGAAGGAGTCCGACGGCAGGGTCAGGAGCAGGATGGCGCCCGCGAGCCCGCCGACGAGGGAGACGGAGCCGAGGCGCAGGATGCGGGCGCGCTGGCCCTGGAGTTCCTTGCGGTAGCCGATGGCTCCGCTGATGGAACCGGGCACCAGGCCGAGGGTGTTGGAGACGTTGGCGGTGACCGGGGGCAGGCCGGTGGCGAGGAGCACCGGGAAGGTGATCAGGGTGCCGGAGCCGACGATGGTGTTGATGGTCCCGGCGCCGATTCCGGCGCCGAAGACCGCGAGCGATTCCCAGATGGACATGGACATGGACGGAGCCATCCCCTTTGTGTGAGTGAGTCGCCTCCCCGCCATGAAGGTCGAGGGGCCTCACCGATCATGCACGAGGGGGAGGCCTCGTCAGTCGATGGGGGGCTGTTCGCGCCGCTCGGCCGACGTGTCCTGGGCGGGGGCGCCCTTGCCGGGGTTCTGCGGGTTGAAGCCGCTCGAACCACCGCCGAGGGGGCCGAAGTTGCCCATGGCGCCCGAGAGTCCCTTGAGCGCGTCCCCGATCTCGCTGGGCACGATCCAGAGCTTGTTGGCATCGCCTTCGGCGATCTTCGGGAGCATCTGGAGGTACTGGTAGGCGAGGAGCTTCTGGTCGGCGTCGCCGGCGTGGATGGACTCGAAGACCGTGCGGATGGCCTGGGCCTCGCCCTCGGCCTTCAGGGCCGCGGCCTTGGCCTCGCCCTCGGCGCGCAGGATGGAGGACTGCTTCTCGCCCTCGGCGCGCAGGATCTCCGACTGGCGGACGCCCTCGGCCTGGAGGATCGCGGCGCGCTTGTCGCGGTCGGCGCGCATCTGCTTCTCCATCGAGTCCTGGATGGAGGTCGGCGGCTCGATGGCCTTCAGCTCGACGCGGTTGACGCGGATGCCCCACTTGCCGGTGGCCTCGTCGAGGACCCCGCGCAGGGCGGCGTTGATCTCCTCGCGGGAGGTGAGGGTCCGCTCCAGGTCCATGCCGCCGATGATGTTGCGGAGGGTGGTGACGGTGAGCTGCTCGATGGCCTGGATGTAGCTGGCCACTTCGTACGTGGCGGCACGGGCGTCGGTCACCTGGTAGTAGATGACGGTGTCGATGTTGACGACCAGGTTGTCCTGGGTGATGACCGGCTGCGGCGGGAAGGGGACGACCTGTTCGCGGAGGTCGATCCGGTTGCGGATGGAGTCGATGAACGGGACGACGATGTTGAGGCCCGCGTTGAGGGTGCGGGTGTAGCGGCCGAACCGCTCGACGATGGCGGCGCTGGCCTGCGGGATCACCTGGATCGTCTTGACCAGGGCGATGAAGACCAGTACCACCAGGATGATCAGGACGATGATGATCGGTTGCATGCGGTTCCCCGTGCCCTTCCGGCTGTCTGTGCTGCCCCGTTGATCGGAGTCTCGCAGACCCCGGGGCCGCGGGTGGGCTGCTTGTCACATGACGACCGCGGTCGCTCCGTCGATGTCGACGACGTCGACGGACTGGCCGGGTTCGAAACTGGTGTCCGAGTCGAGGGTGCGGGCGGACCAGATCTCGCCGGCCAGTTTGATCCGGCCGCCGCTGCCGTCGACCCGTTCCAGGACGACGGCGGACCTGCCCTTCAACGCCTCGATGCCGCTGCGGTGTTGGGGCCGCTGGTCGCGGTGGCGGTTGGCGATCGGCCGGACGACGGCGATCAGCGCGACCGACACGATCACGAAGACCAGGACCTGGGCGACCACTCCCCCGCCGACGGCCGCGGTGACGGCCGCGGCGACCGCGCCGACGGCGAACATGCCGAACTCCGGCAGGGCGGTCAGGACCAGGGGGATGCCCAGTCCGACCGCGCCGATGAGCCACCACACCCATGCGTCGATGTCCACATGGTCATGGTAGGTCGGGCGGGCGCGGCCGGACAGGGCGCGAACGGCGGGGCCTGGCGCCGGGCCCGGCGGACACCCCCTGCGGGCACCCCCTAGCGCAGGGGCAGGCCCTGGGCGCTCCAGCGGTCGTGCTCGTTGCGCTCGACGATGAGCGGGAGGCCGAAGCAGAGGGAGAGGTTGCGGGAGGTCAGCTCCAGGTCGATGGGACCGGCGGTGACGACCTTGCCCTGCCGGATCATCAGGACGTGCGTGAAGCCGGGGGCGATCTCCTCGACGTGGTGCGTGACCATGACCATGGACGGGGCCATGGGGTCGCGGGCGAGGCGGCCGAGGCGGCGGACGAGGTCCTCGCGGCCCCCGAGGTCGAGGCCGGCGGCGGGCTCGTCGAGGAGGAGCAGCTCGGGGTCGGTCATCAGGGCGCGGGCGATCAGGGTGCGCTTGCGCTCGCCCTCGGAGAGGGTGCCGAACTTCCGGTCGAGGTACTCGGTCATGCCGAGGCGGTCGAGGAACGCGCGGGCGCGCTGCTCGTCGATGTCCTCGTACTCCTCCTGCCAGGTCGCGGTCATGCCGTAGGCGGCGGTGAGCACGGTCTGCAGGACGGTCTGCCGCTTCGGGAGCTTGTCGGCGAGCGCGATGCCGGCGACGCCGATGCGCGGGCGCAGCTCGAAGACGTCGCTGCCGGGCTTGCCGAGGGTGCTGCCGAGGATCGTGGCGGTGCCCTTGGTGGGGTAGAGGTAGCTGGAGGCGAGGTTCAGCAGCGTGGTCTTGCCGGCGCCGTTGGGGCCGAGGATGACCCAGCGCTCCCCCTCCTTGACCGACCAGGAGACCTGGTCCACCAGAGCCCGGCCCTCGCGGACCACGGATACGTCCACCAGCTCCAGAACATCGCTCATGAGCGTGTTGTCACCCCTTGCAGTCACGGTTCTCTGTGCGCGCCTGTAGGCGCGGCCCCAGGGGAAAACCTACGCCACTCGGAGCGGGCTCCGGGCGCCAGCCCGGGTCGGGGGGCCGATCCGTAGAGTGGGGGGATGCTTTTCGAACCACGTTCAGGGCGGCTGGCCGCCTGGGGGAACGCTCTGCTGGCCGGTCTGGTCTCGCCCGACGAGGCGGCGCTGTCGATCGTGGGCGAGGACGCCGTGCACCGGGTCGCCGGGCTGCCGGGTGAGGCGGGGCCGGTGGGGCTCACGCTGGCGCTGGGGCGGCTGCGGACGCTGGGGGTGAGCGGGCTGCGGGTGGCTCTGCCGGTGGCGGGGCATCCGCTGGGGCTGAGCGGGCCGCCGGAGTTCAACGCGCGGGCGCTGGAGGCCGAGGAGGCTGTGGTGTGCGCGGGGGCCGCGCTGGGGCTGGTGCCGGAAGTCACGGAGGCGGGGCCGACGGGTGACGTGCACGTCTCGGTGGTGTGGCACTGCCTGCCGGTGCGGGAGGCCCCGCCGGCGGACGTGCCTTCGCTGGGCGAGGCCGAGCGGGAGCTGGCCGAGGCGCTGCGCGAGGCGACGGTGGTGCTGACGCGGCTGGACGTGGCGGCGTCGGGTCCGGTGGCCGAGGCGGCGCTGTCGGCGTACCGGGCGCGGGCGGACGCGGGCCGGGACGTACTGGCGCCCGGGTACCCGGCGCGGGCGGTGCGGGTGCTGGCGCTGGCGCAGCGGGTGGACCTGCTGGTGTCGCTGGCGTACGAGCGCGGGCACGGGGGCGCGGTGGCCGCCTCGGAGATGGCGGCGCGGGCGGAGGCGCTGCGGCCGGTGGAGCGGGTCGCTCGGCGGGCGCTGGTGGCGGCGTACAACTCGGCGGTGGAGGCCCTGTAGCCGTCCGGCGGGTGCGGGGGTGCTCGCGCGGGCGGTACCGCTGCGCGGGGCGGAGTCCCCTACCCGCCCTTCGCCCGTTCCCCGGGGCTGCGCCCCGGACCCCCTTGGGGGCTCCGCCCCCAGACCCTCCCCCAGCTACCGCTGGGGGGACCCCCAGCGCCTCAAACGCCGGCGGGGCTATCTGTAGCTCCGCCGGCACGCGCCGCGGCCCCGCTTCCCGGGGAGAGGGTGGAAGCGGGGCCGGTGGGGTGGGGGTCAGGCGTTGACGCCGGTGTTGCCCCAGGCGCCGTTGAGCAGGCCGATCACGCTGACGGTGTTGCCGACCACGTTCACCGGGACGTGCACGGGGACCTGGAGCAGGTTCCCGGAGGCCACGCCGGGCGAGTTCAGGGCCTCGCCCTCCGCGGACGCACCGCCGTGCGCCGAGGAGACACCGGCGCCGGCGGCGACGAGGCCGCCCGCGATCATGGTGACGGCTGCGGCCTTCTTGAAGTTCTTCACGTTCTCGTCCTCCAGTACGTCTGCCGCGACCAGCCGTCGCGGCACGCCATGGAGAACGGCGGCACCCCGCTCGGGATACGCCATGTGGGCTACATACACCCGACCGTATGAATCTCAGCTCAGCCCATTACTCCGCCGTCACTCCGCGATGCCGTGCCTGACGGCCCACAGCGCCGCCTGGGTGCGGTCGGAGAGGTCGAGCTTCATCAGGATGTTCGAGACGTGGGTCTTGACCGTCTTCTCGGACAGGACGAGCGCCCTGGCGATCTCCCGGTTCGAGCGGCCGTCGGCGATCAGGCCGAGGACCTCGCGCTCGCGGTCCGTCAGCGACCCCTGGCGGCCCCCCGGGCCGCTCTGGTCGTCCTGGGCGGCCAGCAGGGCCTCCGCGACCTCCGGCTGCAGCAGGACGTGTCCGGCGTGCACGGAGCGGATGGCTCCGGCCAGGGCGTCGGGGTCGATGTCCTTGTAGAGGTACCCGGCGGCGCCGGCCCGCAGCGCGGGGACCACCGTCCGCTGTTCCGTGAAGCTGGTGACGATCAGGACCCGGGCCGGGTTCTCCAGCTCCCGCAGCCGCCGCAGGGCCTCGATGCCGTCGGTGCCGGGCATCTTGACGTCCATCAGGATCACGTCGGGCCGCAGCTCCTCGGCGCGGGCGGTGCCCTCCGCCCCGTCGGCGGCCTCTCCGACCACCTCGATGTCCTCCTGTACCTCCAGGAAGGTGCGCAGGCCGCGGCGGACCACCTGGTGGTCGTCGACGAGCAGGACGCGGATCCGGCCGCGGCCGGGGGTGTCAGCCACCGGGGACCTCCATCTCGATCGTGGTGCCCGCACCGGGCTCCGAGCGGACCTCCAGGCGGCCTCCGGCGCCACTGGCGCGGTCCCGCATGGAGACGAGCCCCAGGTGCCGGCCGGCCTTGCGGACGGTGGACGGGGAGAAGCCCCTGCCCCAGTCCCGGACGCGCAGGACGGCGCCGCCCTCGGGGGTGCGGGCGAGGGTGACCTCGACGCGGTCGGCGCCGGAGTGGCGGAGGGCGTTGTGCAGGGCCTCCTGGGCGACCCGCAGCAGGGCCTCCTCCTGGGAGGCGGGCAGGGCCCGTACACCGTCACAGGTGAAGGTGACGCGCGCGGTGTGGGCGCGGTCGAGGACGCGGACGTGGTCGCGGAGGGTGTGGACGAGGCCGTCCTCGTCCAGGGCGGCGGGCCGCAGCTCGGTCACGGCGGCGCGGAGCTCGTCGGCGGCCTCCGCGGCGAGCGCTGCGACCTGCTGGAGCTCCCCCTTGGCGCGGGCCGGGTCGCGGTCCACGAGGGCGGCGGCGGCCTGGGCGGTCAGGCGCAGGGAGAACAGCTTCTGGCTGACGGCGTCGTGCAGCTCGTGGGCGAGCCGGGAGCGTTCCTCGGCGATGGTCAGCTCGCGGCTGCGCTCGTAGAGGCGCGCGTTGGTGAGGGCTATGGCCGCGTGCTGGGCGAGGAGGGAGAGGAGCGCCTCGTCCTCGTCGGTGAAGCCGCCGGGGCCGTTCTTGTTGGCGAGGAAGAGGGCGCCGAGGTTCTCCTCCCCGTCCCTGATGGGCAGGCCGAGGAAGCCGGACATCTCGGGGTGGGCGGCGGGCCAGCCGCCGAAGCGCGGGTCCTTCCGTACGTCCGCGAGCCGCTCGGGGCTCTCCTCGTGGAGCATCGCGGCGAGGATGCCGTGCTGGCGGGGCAGCGGGCCGATGCGGCGCCACTGCTCCTCGCTGATGCCGTCCACGACGAACTGGGCGAAGCCCCCGTGGTCGTCCGGGACGCCGAGGGCGGCGTACTCGGCGTCCAGCAGCTCGCGGGCGGAGGCGACGATCGTGCGCAGGACGTCGTGGACCTCCAGCCGCCGGCTCATGGCGAGCAGGGCGGTGCTGACGGCCGCCAGTCCTCCCGTAGCGGGTCCGTTGTGCATGGGCTCACCGTACCGGCGGCCCTGACCTGCGGGATCGGGCGTCGGGCGTAGGTCCTGGGACCTGGGGCGTACGGCCCGGGGAGGGGGTGCGGGGGCGGGGCCTGCGCCCTGGGGATGAGGTCCGGCGGAGATCGTCTCGTCCGGAAGGCGGAGTTCGGTCACGCATTGAATTGCGGCAGCAACTCCCGGTGAGACCGTTACGTGTCCGATGTGAGCCCCGGCATAGGACGCACATCACTTACGAAGCCGCGTAGTGGACGCATAAAGGCGCCGTCAGTGCTGCTGCGCCTAGTGGTGGGGGCGGAAATGCCGCTTCCGCGGAGGGCCCTGATCCACTAACCGGGATCGTACGTCACACCTTTGCCAGGCGATTTTGCCGCCGCTAAGAATGGCTGCCGTCGCACAGCGCCGCGGGTCCCGGATCCGAGCGGCGCTTTCCTGCGGCTCCGCCTATCGAAGAGGTTGCCCCGCATGTCTGCTTCCAGCACTCCCGGTCACTATCGTCTGACGAAGGCGCACAAGCTGTCGATCGCCGGCGTCGCCACCCTCGGTGCCGCCGCGCTCGCCTTCTCCCTCGTCCCCGCCGGTACCGAGACCGCTCAGGCTCAGACGTTCGAGGCCGCCCCGGTCGCCTGGACCCAGTCCGTGCAGAAGCACGTCGGCGCCCAGCAGGCCGTCGCCGACCAGAAGGCCAAGGACGCGGCGAAGGCCGAGGCCGAGGCGCAGGCGAAGAAGGACCGCGAGACCAAGGAAGCCGCCAGCCGTTCCGCGGCCCGCACGCCGGTCTTCGCGAACAACCTCGACGGCTGGATCAAGGAAGCCCTCTTCATCATGAAGAAGGAAGGCATTCCGGGCACCTACTCCGGCATCCACCGCAACATCATGCGCGAGTCGAGCGGCAACCCCCGCGCGATCAACCTGTGGGACATCAACGCGAAGAACGGCATCCCGTCGAAGGGCCTGCTCCAGGTCATCCAGCCGACCTTCAACACGTACCACGTCAAGGGCACCAAGTTCGACCTGTACGACCCGGTCGCGAACATCGTCGCCGCGTGCAACTACGCCGCCGACCGCTACGGCTCCATGGACAACGTGAACAGCGCCTACTAGGCACCGCGCGCCCCCATGCGCCTCAGGGCGGCCCCCGGACTTCCGGGAGCCGCCCTGAGGCGTTTCACGCGTACGCGGGTCCTGGCGGACCCCCGCCCGCTACTTGCGCATGACCTCGGGCTCGTGGCGGCGCAGCAGGCGCGCCACGGCGAAGCCGCAGATCACGCCGAGCAGCAGCAGGACGGAGACGTCCATGAACCACTGGGCGGCGGTGTGGTCCCACAGCGGGTCGGTGTTGGTGGGGTTCTGCGGGTCCCAGGGCGCCATGAGCTTGCCCAGGTTCAGGGTGGTGCCCGCGGCGCCGATGGCCCAGCGGGACGGCATCAGGTAGGCGAACTGCTCCAGGCCGATCTTGTCGTACAGCTGGAACAGGATGCCGGTGAAGACGACCTGGACGATGGCGAACATGACGAGCAGCGGCATGGTCTTCTCGGCGGTCTTCACCAGCGAGGAGATCACGAGGCCGAACATCATCGCGGTGAAGCCGAGCGCGGTGACCGAGATGCAGAGCTCGACGGCCGGGTTCATGAACAGGCCCTCGGCGGGCAGCTTGCGCGGGGTGAAGGCGATGGCGCAGATGATCACGCCCTGGAGGGCGGTGATCACACCGAGGACGATCACCTTCGACATGAGGTACGCGGACCGGGACAGGCCGGTCGCGCGCTCACGCTCGTAGATGACGCGTTCCTTGATCAGCTCACGGACCGAGTTCGCGGCGCCCGAGAAGCACATGCCGACCGCGAGGATCAGCATGATCGTGCCCGCGTCGCCGTTGAAGCGCGACGGCGGGGTCGGCGGCGCGAGGCCGAACTTCGCGGGGATCACGATGGAGACCACGCCCAGGACGGCGGGCATCAGCACCATCAGGGCGAGGAAGCCGACGTCGGAGGCGATCACCGAGACGTAGCGGCGCATCAGCGTCCACAGCTGCGAGCCCCAGGCCTGCGGCTTCGGCGGGGTCATCTGCTGCGGCGCCATCGCGACCTGCTGCGGGGCGACGGCGTCGAGGTCGGCGGCGTACCGCTGGTAGTGCAGCGAGCCCTTCCAGCGGCCGGCCCAGTCGTAGTCGCGGTAGTTCTCGAAGGCGTTGAACACGTCGGCCCAGTCGGTGTAGCCGAAGAAGTTCAGCGCCTCGTCCGGCGGGCCGAAGTAGGCGACGGACCCGCCCGGGGCCATGACGAGCAGCTTGTCGCACAGGCCCAGCTCGGCCACGGAGTGGGTGACGACGAGGATCGTGCGGCTGTCGTTGGCGAGGGTGCGCAGCAGCTGCATGACGTCGCGGTCCATGCCCGGGTCGAGGCCGGAGGTCGGCTCGTCCAGGAAGATCAGCGACGGCTTGGTGAGCAGCTCCAGGGCCACGGACACGCGCTTGCGCTGACCACCCGAGAGCGAGGTGATCTTCTTGTCCTTGTGGATGTCGAGCTTGAGCTCGCGCAGCACCTCGTCGATGCGGGCGTCACGCTCGGACTCGGCGGTGTCGCCCGGGAAGCGGAGCTTGGCCGCGTACTTCAGGGCGGTGGAGACCTTCAGCTCCTTGTGCAGGATGTCGTCCTGCGGGACCAGGCCGATGCGCTGGCGGAGCTCCGCGAACTGCTTGTACAGGTTGCGGTTGTCGTAGAGGACGTCACCCTGGTCGGCGGGCCGGTAGCCGGTGAGCGCCTTCAGGAGCGTCGACTTGCCGGAGCCGGAGGGGCCGATGACGCCGATGAGCGACTTCTCGGGGACGCCGAAGGTGACGTCCTTGAGGATCTGCTTGCCGCCGTCGACCGTGACCGTGAGGTGGCGGGCCGAGAAGGAGACGTCACCGGTGTCGACGAACTCCTCGAGCCGGTCGCCGACGATCTTGAACGTCGAGTGGCCGACGCCGACGATGTCGTTCGGGCCGAGCAGGGCGGTGCCGGACTTGGGCAGGGGCTGGCCGTTGACGTAGGTGCCGTTGTGGCTGCCGAGGTCGTGGATCTCGAAGCGGCCGCCGGTGGAGCGGAACTCCGCGTGGTGGCGCGAGACCTGGAGGTCGGAGACGACGAGCTCGTTCTCCAGGGCGCGGCCGATGCGCATGACGCGGCCGACGGCGATCTGGTGGAACGTCGTCGGGCTGCGGTGGTCACTGCTGTACCCGGGGGCCGCGGCGCCCTGCTGCGCGGGAATGCCGCCGCCGGCGCCGCCCTGCTGCTGCGGCACGTACGGCTGCTGCTGCTGCTGCGGCTGCTGGTCCCAGGCGGGCTGCTGCTGCGGCTGCTGCTGGGCCGGCGCCTGGGCCTGGTACGCCTGCTGCTGCGCCGGGGCCTGGTAGGCCGGCTGCTGCTGCGCCTGCGGGGCGCTCGGATTCAGCCGCGGGCCGTCGGTGGCGTTGCCCAGGTGCACCGGGGTGCCCGGCACGAGCTCCGCATGCTGGACCCGCGCGCCGTGCACGTAGGTGCCGTTGGTGCTGCCGTGGTCCTCGATGGCCCAACCCCGGCCGTTCCAGCTGATGGTGGCGTGCCGCCACGACACCCTGGCGTCATCGATCACCACGTCTCCCTGGGGATCGCGCCCCAGCGAGTACGACCTGGACGGATCGAGCGTCCAGGTCCTTCCGTTCAATTCCAGTACGAGTTCCGGCACTCCAGCCCCACTTAAGGTCCCCCGAGAATCCCCCTGGCGTCCAGGGAGAACGACGTCAGGGAGTCTAGGGATGGCGAACATCCGGTGGAACTATTTCAGGCCTGCGGCCACATGTGGAATCGGGGCCTTCCGCGAGGGCCCTCAGGCGGCCGACAGGCGGGTCGAATGCACTCGGAGAGTGCGATACGGGACTTCTCGCCTCCTCGCCTCCTTCACGGACCGCACCCTTTTCCTCCTTCTTCACCCGCCGCCGCCCTCCGCACGCGCGGCGCGTCTGAAAGGTGGGACGGGAATCCTGCGCGAGGGGGTGGGAAGATACGGTGTGGGCACCATGAGCGCTTCGCAGACCTCCGACGTCCCCACCCTCCTCGTCAAGATCTTCGGCAAGGACCGTCCCGGGATCACCGCCGGGCTGTTCGACACCCTCGCCGCCTACTCCGTCGATGTCGTCGACATCGAGCAGGTCGTCACCCGCGGCCGCATCGTCCTGTGCGTCCTCGTCACCAAGCCCGTCGCCGGCTCCGAGGGCGAGCTGCGCTCCACCGTGCACAGCTGGGCCGAGTCGCTCAAGCTGCAGGCGGAGATCATCTCCGGTACCGGTGACAACCGGCCGCGCGGCAGCGGCCGGTCCCACGTCACCGTCCTCGGGCACCCGCTCACCGCCGAGTCCACCGCCACCATCGCCGCCCGGATCACCGCGGCCGGCGGCAACATCGACCGTATCTTCCGGCTCGCCAAGTTCCCGGTGACGGCGGTCGAGTTCGCCGTCTCCGGCGTCGAGACCGAGCCGCTGCGCACCGCCCTGGCCACCACCGCCGCGCAGATCGGCGTGGACGTGGCCGTCGTCTCGGCCGGGCTGCACCGCCGGGCGCAGCGGCTGGTGGTGATGGACGTGGACTCGACCCTGATCCAGGACGAGGTCATCGAGCTCTTCGCCGCGCACGCCGGCTGCGAGGCCGAGGTCGCCGAGGTGACCGAGCGGGCCATGCGCGGCGAGCTGGACTTCGAGCAGTCCCTGCACGCCCGTGTGGAGCTGCTGGCGGGGCTGGACGCGTCGGTGGTGGACAAGGTCCGTTCCGAGGTGCGGCTGACGCCCGGCGCGCGGACCCTGATCCGGACCCTGAAGACGCTCGGCTACCAGGTGGGCGTGGTCTCCGGCGGGTTCACGCAGGTCACGGACGACCTGCGGGAGCGGCTGGGGCTGGACTTCGCCTCGGCGAACACCCTGGAGATCGTCGACGGGAAGCTGACGGGCAAGGTCACCGGGGAGATCGTGGACCGGGCGGGCAAGGCCCGGCTGCTGCGCCGCTTCGCCGCGGAGGCCGGGGTGCCGCTGTCGCAGACGGTGGCGATCGGCGACGGGGCCAATGACCTGGACATGCTGAACGCGGCCGGGCTGGGCGTGGCCTTCAACGCCAAGCCGGTGGTCCGCGAGGCCGCGCACACCGCCGTGAACGTCCCCTTCCTGGATGCCGTGCTCTACCTGCTCGGCGTCACCCGGGAGGAAGTGGAAGCCGCCGACCTGGCCTGAGGCCCCGACTCCCGTACGCACGCGCGCCCGGCCGGACACCTCCGGCCGGGCGCGCGTCGTCCCCGGCTCAGTGCTCCTTGGGCGTCCAGTAGTCCAGGAGGGTGCACACGCCGGGTTCGAGGGACTTCCACGAGCCGGTGAAGGAGACGATGGCCAGCGCGGCGGTCGGGAAGCCCGTACGTGTCATCCGGGCCAGGGTGTCGCCCTCGGAGCGTCCGGAGAGGACGTCGGCGAGGGCGTGCATGCCGGGGTTGTGGCCGATGACGAGGAGGTCGGACACCTCGTCGGGGGTCTCGTTCAGCAGGGCGATGAGCTCGCCGGGCGACGCCTCGTAGATCCGCTCCTCGTACGAGGTCTTCGGCCGGGACGGGAGTTCCTGGACGGCGAGCTTCCAGGTCTCCCGGGTGCGGGCGGCGGTGGAGCAGAGGGCCAGGTCGAAGGCGATGCCGGTCTCGGCGAGCTTCAGTCCGACGGCGGGCGCGTCCTTGCGGCCGCGTTCCGCCAGCGGGCGGTCGTGGTCGGACACCTGCGGCCAGTCGGCCTTGGCGTGCCGGAGGAGGGCGATCCTGCGGGGTGTGTCGGCGCTCATGGCCCCCAGCTTCGCACGAAACGAGCCACCGGGCGCAGGGTGTTGGGGGCCCTTCCCTCCCCGGTGGGGCGTGCCCGGCGCACGTGGGTCAGCCGACGGCGCGCAGCAGCTGGTGGGTGACCTGGACGAGCGCGGAGCCCTCTGTTCCGGCGGCGTGCGCCTGCCCGGAGCCGGCGAGGAGGAGCAGCAGGAGGCCGAAGGCGAGCGCGGGCAGGGCCAGCGTCCACCAGTGCAGCCGGGTGTCGGGGGCGGTGGTGCGGGTGGCGGGAAGGTGTGCGGGGGCCGACATGGCCGCCTCCGTGTGTGTGCGGGTGGGACGGGCTCGCTCTCCTTCGAATCTATGGATCCGAAGGGGCGGTTCCCATCCGGGGCACACCCCAGACAACCCTGAACCAGGCCCCCTAGGGGATGGTGGGGTTATCCCCACCATCCGCCGGGGCGCCCGGGTGTCAGGGGGAGGCGATGGTCGCGATGACGGCGATGACGACGGTCACGAGCAGCATCGCGCCGAGCACGAGGCCGAGCTTCTTGTGGCCGTTCTGGGGGTTGGGTTCGAGTACGGGCGACATGCCGTTCAGTCTCGCATGCCGCATTCGTCCTCGATCGTGCGGTCCCGGCCGGCGAGGAGGCCGAGGGCGATCTGGGGGACGAGGAGGGCCGCCATCAGGGCCAGCGGGAGGTCCCAGCCGCCGCTGTGCTGGTAGAGGGTGCCGATGACCAGGGGTCCGGGGATGGAGATGAGGTAGCCGGTGCTCTGGGCGAAGGCGGAGAGCTTGACGACCCCGGCCGGGGACTTGGCGCGGAGCCCGATCATCGTGATGACGAGGGGGAAGGCGCAGTTGGAGATGCCGAGCAGCAGGGCCCAGGCCCAGGCTCCGGCGGCGGGAGCGAGGTAGAGCCCGAGGTAGCCGGCGAAGCCGAAGAGTCCGAGGACGACGGCGATGGGTCCCTGGTTGCGCATCCGTCCGGCGAGGCCGGGGATGACGAAGGCCAGGGGGACGCCCATGACCATGGTGACGGCGAGCAGCACCCCGGCGGTGGAGGCGGAGACGCCCGCGTCGCGGAAGATCTGCGGGAGCCAGCCCATGGTGACGTAGGCGCCGGTGGCCTGGAGGCCGAAGTAGCAGGCCAGGGCCCAGGCGGTGCGGCTGCGGACGACGGAGGGGCCGGTCGCGGCGGTCGCGGCGGCGGGGGCCGCGGCCTTCTCGCGGCGGCCGGCGGCGGCGATGGGCAGCCAGGGCAGTACGGCGACGACGGCGAGGGCGGCCCAGATCAGCAGGCCGGTGCGCCAGCTGCCGCCGAAGGCGTCGGTGAGGGGGACGGTCGCGGCGGCGGCGAGGGAGGTGCCGGCGGCCAGGGCCATGGAGTAGAGGCCGGTCATGGTGCCGACCCGGTCCGGGAAGTAGCGCTTGACGATCACCGGGAGCAGCACGTTGGTCAGGGCTATGCCGGCCAGGGACAGGGCGCTGGCGGCGAGGAACCCGGCGGCGCCGTCGGCGAAGGGGCGGATGACGAGGCCGGCGGCGACGGCGGCCATGCCGGCGCAGACGACGGCGGCCGGGCCGAAGCGGCGGGAGAGCCGGGGGGCGGTGACGCCGAAGACGGCGAAGCAGAGCGCGGGGACCGAGGTGATCAGTCCGGCGACGGTGCCGCTCATGTGGAGGCCGGTGCGGGCCTCCTCGAAGAGGGCTCCGAGGCTGGTGATGGCGGGCCGCAGGTTGAGGGCGGCCAGCACGATTCCGACGACGAGTACCGGGCCCAGCCACTTGGGGGCGGCGTCGGCGGGGGTGGGGGCGGGCAGGGCGGCGGAGCCGCCGCTCGCCACCGCCGGGCGGTTCATGGTCTGGATGTCTTCGTCGCGCATCCGGCCATCATAGAATCATGGGATGATTGGTTGTCCACTCTTGAACCGTCCTGGACGGTTCCGTCCGTCGCCGCTCCGGCCGACCCCGAGGGGGTTCCACCCGCCATGCCGCTGACCTCGCCCCGGCGATCCGCGCTCGTCGACCAGGTGATCGCCCAGCTGAGGAACCAGATCACGTCCGGCGAGTGGCCGGTCGGGAGCCGGATCCCCACCGAGCCCGAGCTGGTGGAACTGCTGGGCGTCGCCCGCAACACCGTGCGGGAGGCGGTCCGGGCCCTGGCGCACAACGGGCTGCTGGACATCCGCCAGGGTTCGGGTACGTACGTGCTCGCCACCAGCGAGCTGGCCGGGGTGATGCACCGGCGCTTCGCCGGGGCCGACCCCCGGCACATCGCGGAGCTGCGCTCGACGCTGGAGTCCTCGGCGGCCCGGCTGGCGGCGGAACGGCGGACCGACCGGGACCTCGTACAGCTGGACGCGCTGCTGGCGCGGCGCGAGGAGGCGTGGGCGAGCGGGGACGCGGAGCTGTTCGTGGCGGCGGACGTGAGCCTGCACATGGCGGTGGTGACGGCCTCGCACAACGACGTGCTGATCGAGCTGTACGCGGACCTCGGCGACCTGGTCGCGGACTGGCTGCGGACGGACGTCGGCACCGAGCTGAACCCGGCGGACCACCTGGACCACGGCCGGCTGATCGAGGCCATCCGGCGCGGGGACGGCGACACCGCCGCGGCGGAGGCGGCGGGCTACCCCTTCGCCTGCCTGGGCAAGACCCCGGCCTGATCCACGAGTCGCGAGTACCCCTAGGGTCCGTCCGGGGTGCGCTGGTGGCTCACCCAGGCGGTGCGGACCTCCTTCCAGCAGCGGCCGGTGAGCCGGGTGCGGCCGGCCGGGTCCAGGGGGACGAGGGCGCCGTCCCCGTCCACGTCCCACCAGCGCTCGCACTCGACGTGGAGGCGGAGCAGGTCGGTCTCGGGGTAGCCGTTGTGGCAGGACGCGACCACCGTGGAGCCGGTGATCTCGGTGTCGCAGTCGGCGCCGAAGAGTTCCCGTACGGGTGGCCGTGCGGGCCGTACGGGTGGCTCGGCGGGGATGTCGTCGAGGTCCACGACGGCCCGGCCGGCGGCTTCGGGGCCGGGCGCGGGCTCCCCCGCGCCGGGCTGGGCGAGGGCTCCGGGGCCCAGGAGGGCTGTCAGGAACACCGAGGTGACCAGCAGTGATACCGCCCGGCTCGGCCTCGCGCGCACGCCCGCCTCCTCCCCGAACCCACCGGGAAGATCCCGGCATGGTCATTTTGCAGGCATCTGTCCCGGTTTTCGACTCGGGAAGATCCATCCCGGGCTCGGACATCCGGTCGAACGCGACGGAGGACGGCGGGGAAAAGGGGGAAAAAGGGAACGGCGATGGCCGCGCCCTCCCTGAGGAGGACGCGGCCATCACCGCGGTACGGGGAGGCTCCTGGGATCAGGCGCCCATCGCGTGCAGGCCGCCGTCCACGTGGACGATCTCGCCGGTGGTCTTCGGGAACCAGTCCGACAGCAGCGCGACGACACCGCGGCCCGTGGGCTCCGGGTCGCTCATGTCCCACTCCAGCATGGAGCGGTGGTTCCAGGTGTCGGCCAGGTCGGAGAAGCCCGGGATGGACTTCGCGGCCATGGAGCCGAGCGGGCCGGCCGAGACCAGGTTGCAGCGGATGTTCTCCTTGCCCAGGTCGCGGGCCAGGTAACGGCTGGTGGCCTCCAGGGCGGCCTTGGCCGGGCCCATCCAGTCGTACTGCGGCCAGGCGAACTGCGCGTCGAAGGTGAGGCCGACGACGGCCGCGCCCTCCGCCGGGAAGAGCGGCTTGCAGGCCATCGTCAGCGACTTCAGCGAGAACGCCGAGACGTGCATGGCGGTGGCGACCGACTCGAACGGGGTGTTCAGGAAGTTGCCGCCGAGGGCGTCCTGCGGGGCGAAGCCGATGGAGTGCACGACGCCGTCGAGGCCACCGAGCTCGTCACGGACGAGGCCCTCCAGACGGGCGAGGTGCTCGTCGTTGGTGACGTCGAGCTCGATCACCTTGACCGGCTTGGGCAGCTTCTTGGCGATGCGCTCGGTCAGCGACGGCCGCGGCCACGCGGTGAGGATGACCTCGGCGCCCTGCTCCTGGGCCAGCCGGGCGGTGTGGAAAGCGATGGAGGACTCCATCAGCACACCCGTGATGAGGATGCGCTTGCCCTCGAGAATTCCGCTCATGGTGATCAGTGACCCATGCCCAATCCGCCGTCAACGGGAATGACGGCTCCGGTGATGTACGCGGCGTCGTCGGACGCCAGGAAGCTGACGGCTGCCGCGATCTCCTCGGGCTGCGCGTAGCGGGCGAGCGGCACGTTGGCCACGATGCCCGCACGCTGCTCGTCGGTGAGCACCTTCGTCATGTCGGTGTCGACGAAGCCGGGTGCGACCACGTTGAAGGTGATGTTGCGGGAGCCCAGCTCACGGGCGAGCGAGCGGGCGAAGCCCACCAGCGCGGCCTTGGAGGCGGCGTAGTTGGCCTGGCCGGCCGAGCCCAGCAGGCCCACGACCGAGGAGATCAGGACGACGCGGCCCTTCTTGGCGCGGAGCATGCCGCGGTTCGCGCGCTTGACCACGCGGAAGGTGCCGGTGAGGTTGGTGTCGACGACGGACGCGAAGTCCTCCTCCGACATCCGCATCAGCAGCGTGTCCTTGGTGATGCCGGCGTTGGCCACCAGCACCTCGACGTTGCCGTGCTTCTCCTCGATCTCCTTGTAGGCCTGCTCCACCTGCTCGGAGTCGGTGATGTCGCAGCGCACCGCCAGCACACCGAGCGAGGTGAGCTCCTGCGGGGGCTCGCCCGAACGGTACGTGATGGCGACCTTGTCGCCGGCCTCTGCGAAGGCTCGGGCGATGGCGAGGCCGATGCCCCGGTTTCCTCCGGTGACGAGAACCGAGCGGCTCAACGGATCACCCTTTCGCTAGCGGTCTGATTAGCAAAAACCTATAGGCCGCGCAGGGCATCCGGAGAATCGGGCTCCGACAGGGCCTCGCGACCCGCTCTGTCGAGTCCCTACAGAAAGATGTAGGCACAGCCGCCCCGGGCGCGACATGATCGGGGCGACCGGCCCCGACCCCGGGAGGACTTCCGTGGCCCATTCCATCGACGCGGCTTTCACCGCGCTGCCCCTGCGGGCGCTCGCCGACGCGGCACTCGCCAGGGCCCGCGCGCTGGGCGCCGACCATGCCGACTTCCGGCTGGAGCGGATCCGCAGCGCCTCCTGGCGGCTGCGCGACGCCAAGCCCTCCGGCGGCTCCGACACCACCGACCTCGGTTACGCGGTCCGGGTGGTACACGGCGGCAGCTGGGGCTTCGCCTCCGGCGTGGACCTGACCATGGACGGCGCCGCCAAGGTGGCCTCGCAGGCCGTGGCCATGGCGAAGCTCTCCGCCCAGGTGATCAAGGCGGCCGGCTCGGACGAGCGGGTGGAACTGGCCGAGGAGCCGGTGCACGCCGACAAGACCTGGATCTCCGCCTACGACGTGAACCCCTTCGAGGTGCCGGACGCCGAGAAGTCGGCCCTGCTCGCCGACTGGAGCGCGCGGCTGCTGGCGGCCGAGGGCGTGGCGCACGTGGACGCCTCGCTGCTCGCCGTCCACGAGAACAAGTTCTACGCCGACACCGCGGGCACCACGACCACCCAGCAGCGGGTCCGGATCCACCCCCAGCTCACGGCGGTCGCCGTCAACGGGACCACCGGCGAGTTCGACTCGATGCGCACGATCGCCCCGCCCGCCGGGCGCGGCTGGGAGTACCTGACCGGCACCGGCTGGGACTGGAACGCCGAGCTGGAGCAGATCCCGGCGCTCCTCGCCGAGAAGATGCGGGCCCCGAGCGTGGAGGCCGGGCGCTACGACCTGGTCGTGGACCCGTCCAACCTGTGGCTCACCATCCACGAGTCCATCGGCCACGCCACCGAGCTCGACCGGGCGCTGGGCTACGAGGCCGCGTACGCGGGGACCTCCTTCGCCACCTTCGACCAGCTGGGCAAGCTCAAGTACGGCTCCTCGATCATGAACGTGACCGGTGACCGCACCGCCGAGCACGGCCTGGCCACCATCGGCTACGACGACGAGGGCGTCGAGGCGCAGAGCTGGGACCTGGTCAAGGACGGCACCCTGGCCGGCTACCAGACGGACCGCCGGATCGCCCGGCTGACCGGCCTGGGCCGCTCCAACGGCTGCGCGTACGCCGACTCCCCCGGGCACGTGCCCGTGCAGCGGATGGCGAACGTCTCGCTCCAGCCGGATCCGGGCGGGCTCTCCACGGAGGACCTGATCGGCGGGGTGGAGCGCGGGATCTACGTGGTCGGCGACCGCTCCTGGTCGATCGACATGCAGCGCTACAACTTCCAGTTCACCGGTCAGCGCTTCTTCCGGATCGAGAACGGCAAGCTGGCCGGGCAGCTCCGCGACGTCGCGTACCAGGCCACGACCACCGACTTCTGGGGCTCCATGGAGAAGGTCGGCGGCCCGCAGACCTACGTCCTGGGCGGCGCCTTCAACTGCGGCAAGGCCCAGCCGGGCCAGGTCGCGGCGGTCTCGCACGGCTGCCCGTCGGCCCTGTTCCGCGACGTGAACATCTTGAACACCACCCAGGAGGCCGGACGCTGATGTCGCCGAACCGCACGAAGCCCCACGAGATCGTCGAGCGGGCCCTGGAGCTGTCCACCGCCGACGGCTGCGTCGTCATCGCCGACGAGGAGTCCAGCGCCAACCTGCGCTGGGCCGGCAACGCGCTCACCACCAACGGCGTCACCCGCGGCCGGACCCTGACGGTCATCGCCACGGTCGACGGCAAGGAGGGCACGGCCTCGGGGGTCGTCTCGCGCTCCGCCGTCACCGCCGCCGACCTGGAGCCGCTGGTCAGGGCCGCCGAGGCGGCCGCGCGGGCGGCCGGTCCCGCCGAGGACGCCCAGCCGCTGGTGACCGGCACCCCGGCCTCGCCGGACTTCACCGACGCCCCGGACGAGACCTCCTCGGCCGTGTTCGCGGACTTCGCCCCGGCCCTCGGCGAGGCCTTCGCCCGCGCCCGGGCGGGCGGCCGCGAGCTGTACGGCTTCGCGAACCACGAGCTGACCTCCACGTACGTCGGCACCTCGACGGGGCTGCGGCTGCGCCACGACCAGCCGAACGGCACCCTGGAGCTCAACGCCAAGTCCCCCGACCGGCTGCGCTCCGCCTGGGCCGGCCGGGCCACCCGGGACTTCAAGGACGTGGACCCGACGGCCCTGGACGCGGAGCTGGCCGTGCGCCTGGGCTGGGCCGAGCGGAAGGTCGAGCTGCCGGCCGGCCGGTACGAGACCCTGCTGCCGCCGACCGCGGTGGCGGACCTGCTGATCTACCAGATGTGGTCGGCGGCGGCCCGGGACGCGGCGGAGGGCCGGACGGTCTTCTCCAAGCCCGGCGGCGGCACCCGGGTCGGGGAGCGGCTGTCGCGGCTGCCGCTGACCCTGCGCAGCGACCCGAACGCGCCGGGCCTGGAGTCCTCGCCCTTCGTGATCGCGCACAGCTCGGGCGACGACGCGTCGGTCTTCGACAACGGCCTGCCGGTCCCGGCGACGGAGTGGATCAAGGAGGGCGAGCTGGCCCGGCTGACCACGACCCGCCACAGCTCCGCCCTGACCGGGCTGCCGCTGTCCCCGGCGTTCGGCAACCTGATCCTGGACGGGGGCGGCGAGAAGTCCCTGGAGGAGATGGTGGCGGACACCGAGCGGGGTCTGCTGCTGACCTGCCTCTGGTACATCCGCGAGGTGGACCCGGCCACGCTGCTGCTCACCGGCCTGACCCGGGACGGGGTCTACCTGGTGGAGAACGGGCAGGTCACGGGCGAGGTGAACAACTTCCGGTTCAACGAGTCGCCGGTGGACCTGCTGTCGCGGGCCTCGGAGGCGGGGCGTACCGAGAAGACCCTTCCGCGGGAGTGGGGCGACTGGTTCACGCGGGCCGCGATGCCGCCTGTCCGCATCCCGGACTTCAACATGAGTTCGGTCAGCAAGGGCGTCTGATCCACCTAGACTGAGCTCGGCATTTCCACATTTCGTAAGGAGTCGAGAGACCGTGACGGACATCGTCGACGAACTGAAGTGGCGCGGGCTGTTCGCCCAGTCCACGGACGAAGAAGCGCTGCGCAAGGCCTTCGCGGACGGTCCCGTCACGTTCTATTGCGGCTTCGACCCGACCGCGGCCTCCCTGCACGTGGGGCACCTGGTGCAGGTGCTCACCGTGCGCCGGCTCCAGCAGGCCGGCCACCGGCCGCTGGCGCTGGTCGGCGGGGCCACCGGTCAGATCGGCGACCCGCGTCCGACGGCGGAGCGCACCCTGAACGACCCGGAGACGGTCGCGAACTGGGTGAACCGGCTGCGCACGCAGATCGAGCCGTTCCTGTCCTTCGAGGGCGAGAACGCGGCGGTCATGGTGAACAACCTGGACTGGACGGCGGGCCTGTCCGCCATCGAGTTCCTGCGGGACATCGGCAAGCACTTCCGCGTCAACAAGATGCTCACGAAGGACTCGGTCGCCAAGCGGCTGGAGTCGGACCAGGGCATCAGCTACACGGAGTTCAGCTACCAGCTGCTCCAGGGCATGGACTTCCTGGAGCTGTACCGCCGCTACGGCTGCACCCTCCAGCAGGGCGGCTCCGACCAGTGGGGCAACCTGACGGCGGGCCTGGACCTGATCCACCGGGTCGAGCCGACGGCGCACGTGCACGCGATGGCGACCCCGCTGATGGTCAAGGCGGACGGCACCAAGTTCGGCAAGTCCGAGAGCGGGGCCGTCTGGCTGGACCCGGAGATGACCACCCCGTACGCGTTCTACCAGTTCTGGCTGAACGTGGACGACCGGGACATCTCCACCTACATGCGGATCCTGTCCTTCAAGTCCCGTGAGGAGCTGGAGGAGCTGGAGGCGCAGACCGCGGAGCGCCCGCAGATGCGGGCCGCCCAGCGGGCGCTGGCGGAGGAGCTGACCACGCTGGTGCACGGCGCGGACCAGTGCGCCGCCGTGATCGCCGCGTCGAAGGCGCTGTTCGGCCAGGGCGAGCTGGCGGAGCTGGACGAGGCCACGCTGGCCGCGGCCCTCTCCGAGCTGCCGCACGCCCGCGTCACCGAGCTGGCGCAGGTCGTGGACCTGTTCGCGGAGACCGGGCTGGTCGCCAGCAAGTCCGCGGGCCGCCGCACGGTGAAGGAGGGCGGCGCCTACGTGAACAACGTGAAGGTCACCGCCGAGGACGCGGTCCCCGCGCAGGAGGACCTGCTGCACGGGCGCTGGCTGGTGCTGCGCCGCGGCAAGAAGAACCTGGCCGCGGTGGAGGTCACCGGCGCCTGACGCGTACGGGCACGGCCGAGGGGCCGGCGCGGACTCCGTCGTCCGCGTCGGCCCCTTCGCCGTGCCCGCGTCAGACGGTGCGGCGCTTGCCGCCCCGCAGGGCCATGTAGACCATGTCGCCGAGGCCGACGATGACTACGGCCCCGATGAGCTGGAACAGGTGCCGGAGCCAGTCGACGCCCCGGGTGTCCTCGACACCGACCCAGCGCGAGACGGCGTTGCCGAGGATGGCGCCGGCGATGCCGAAGAGGGTGGTCAGCCAGAGGGGCTGGTGCTGCTTGCCCGGCAGGATGGCGCGGGCTATGAGGCCCAGCACGAAACCGACGATGATCGCCCACAACCATTGCATGTCGAGCCTCCTCGTGGCGCGTTGTGCGCATGTGGGCCCAGTTTCGACCCATCCGGCGTACAGCGCATTTCGGACACTCCCGTTCGGGGGACACCCGCTCTCCTCCCCCGGGCACGCGCGGCGTACCGTGGAGTGGTCCGGACCGGGGAGTGTCCGGCGGGCGGATCGGGCGGTGGAGCATGCAGCGGACGAAGCGGAACGGACCCGAGGTCTTCCGGATCACGGGGGCCCGGATGGGCCTCGCCGAGGACGTACGCGGGCGGCAGCGCCGGTACGTCATCTCGATGGGGATCCGGACCCTGTCGGTGGTCGCCACGGTGGTCCTGTGGAACGTGGAGCGCCACGTGGCCATGGTGACGCTGGCCGCCGGCCTGCTGCTGCCGTACATCGCCGTCGTCATCGCCAACGCGGGGCGCGAGTCGACGCCCAATCTGCCGTCGAACTTCATCCCCGCCCCTGTGCGCCCCGCACTGGACTCCGGAAACCTCAATGAAAGCTCAGATCAATCATGAAGTTCCGGTGCACCGCACAGGGTCGTGCGTGACATACTGCCTACGCGCTCCGCATCCCCCGTCGGAGCGACGGACCGACGCCGGGCAGCTCCCCCCGTGGCTGCCCGGCGTCGCCCTTCCGTTTGTAGGGTTGGGGCCGTGACTTCTCCCGAAACCCCCACCTGCTCCGCCAAGGGCTGCCGCGACGCGGCCGTCTGGGTCCTGGCGTGGAACAACCCGAAACTGCACGCGCCGGAGCGGCGCAAGACCTGGCTGGCGTGCGCGGAGCACCGCGAACACCTCTCCCAGTTCCTGGGGGTCCGCGGCTTCCTCAAGGACGTCGTGAAGCTGGACGAGTGGGTCCAGCCCGAGGGCTCCGAGCGCCCGTGACCGGAGCGCCGCCTGGGCCCGGCCCGGGCGGCGCCTGAGCGCCGCCGGAGCGGCGCCCGGGGTGTCAGCCGCCGATCGCCGACATGGGGCGGTCAGGCTGCAGGAAGGACGGGTCGTCGAGTCCGGACCCGGCCTTCTTGCCCCACATCGCCACCTTCCACAGGCGGGCGATCTCCTCGTCCGGGGCGCCCGAGCGCAGGGCGGAGCGCAGGTCCGACTCCTCGGTGGCGAACAGGCACGTGCGCACCTGGCCGTCGGCCGTGAGCCGGGTGCGGTCGCAGGCTCCGCAGAAGGGGCGGGTGACGGAGGCGATGACCCCGACGGTGGCCGGGCCGCCGTCGACGAGCCACCGCTCGGCCGGGGCGGAGCCGCGCTCCTCGGCGCCTTCCTCGGTGAGGGTGAAGCGGGTGCGCAGGGACTCCAGGATGTCCCCGGCGGTGATCATGCCGTCGCGCTTCCAGCCGTGCTGGGCGTCCAGGGGCATCTGCTCGATGAAGCGGAGCTCGTACTCGTTCTCCACGGCCCAGGCGAGCAGGTCGGGGGCCTCGTCGTCGTTCAGGCCCGGCATCAGCACGGCGTTGACCTTGACCGGGGTCAGGCCGGCCTCGCGGGCGGCGGCCATGCCGTCGATGACGTCGTGGTGGCGGTCGCGGCGGGTGAGGGTCTTGAAGACCTCGGGCCGCAGGGTGTCGAGGGAGACGTTCACCCGGTCCAGGCCGGCGGCCTTGAGGGCCTGGGCGGTGCGCTTGAGGCCGATGCCGTTGGTGGTCAGCGACATCTTGGGGCGCGGCTCCAGGGCCGCGCACTGCTCGACGATGCCGACCAGGCCGGGCCGCAGCAGCGGCTCGCCGCCGGTGAAGCGGACCTCGGTGATGCCGAGGCTGGTCACGGCGATGCGGATCAGCCTGACGATCTCGTCGTCACTCAGCAGGTCGGACTTTCCCAGCCACTGCAGGCCCTCCTCGGGCATGCAGTAGGTACACCGCAGGTTGCACCGGTCGGTGAGTGAGACGCGCAGGTCAGTGGCCACGCGGCCGTACGTGTCGAGAAGCACTGTGGGCCCCCTCCCCTGTCCGGATCTAGAGGTTTCTTCGATTCGAGCCTACGCGACCTGTGTGTCGGGGAGGGATGCCCGAATGAACGAGACGTAACGCGGCCGCGTCGTATGGAACTACGACGCGGCCACGCACGGTGTTCGTACGGTTTCGGGGAGCCGCTGTCAGTGGGCCCCGGTGCCGGTGAGGGAGCGCACCTCCAGCTCGGCGAACTTCTGCGGGTCGGCCTCTTCCTTGGACAGGACCGTTCCCAGCCACCCGAGGAGGAAGCCGAGGGGGATGGAGATGATCCCCGGGTTCTCCAGCGGGAACCAGTAGAAGTCGGCCTCCTTGAACATCGAGGTGGGCTTGCCGGAGACGACCGGGGAGAAGAGCACGAGCCCGACCGCCGAGATCAGCCCGCCGTAGATCGACCACAGCGCGCCCTGCGTGGTGAAGCGCTTCCAGAAGAGGCTGTAGAGGATCGTGGGGAGGTTGGCGGAGGCGGCGACAGCGAACGCGAGGGCGACCAGGCCGGCCACGTTCATGTCGCGGGCGAGGGCTCCGAGGAAGATGGCGACGGCGCCGATGACCACGGTGGACCAGCGGGCGGCCCGCACCTCCTCCTTCTCGGTGGCCTGCCCCTTGCGGATGACGTTGACGTAGATGTCGTGCGCGAAGGAAGAGGAGGAGGCCAGGGTCAGGCCCGCGACGACGGCGAGGATGGTGGCGAAGGCGACGGCCGAGATCACCGCGAGCAGGACCGCGCCGCCGGTGGAGTCCGGTCCGCCGCCGATCTCCTGGGCGAGGAGCGGTGCGGCGGTGTTGCCGGCCTTGTTGGAGGCCAGGATGTCGGCCCGCTTGAGCAGGGCCGCGGCGCCGAAGCCGAGGGCGATCGTCATCAGGTAGAAGGCGCCGATGATGCCGATGGCCCAGTTCACGGACTTGCGGGCGGCCTTGGCCGTGGGGACGGTGTAGAAGCGGATCAGGATGTGCGGCAGGCCGGCGGTGCCGAGGACCAGGGCGAGGCCGAGGGAGATGAAGTCGAGCTTGGTGAGCCCGTCCTTGCCGTACTTGAGTCCGGGCTCCAGGAACTTGGTGCCCTGGCCGCTGTTCTCGGCGGCCTGGCCCAGCAGGGCGGAGATGTTGAAGTCGAACTTCAGCAGCACCAGGAAGGTGATCAGCAGGGCGCCCGCGATGAGCAGGACGGCCTTGACCATCTGGACCCAGGTGGTGCCCTTCATGCCGCCGACCGTGACGTAGACGATCATCAGCAGGCCGACCAGCGCGACGACGGCGACCTTGCCGCCGTCGCTGGTGATGCCGAGGAGCAGCGAGACGAGCACGCCGGCGCCGGCCATCTGGGCGAGCAGGTAGAAGATCGAGACCACGATGGTGGAGGTGCCGGCGGCGGTGCGGACGGGCCGCTGGCGCATCCGGTACGCGAGGACGTCGCCCATCGTGTAGCGGCCGGAGTTGCGCAGCGGTTCGGCGACCAGCAGCAGGGCCACCAGCCAGGCGACGAGGAAGCCGATGGAGTAGAGGAAGCCGTCGTAGCCGAAGAGGGCGATGGCTCCGGCGATGCCGAGGAAGGACGCGGCGGACATGTAGTCGCCGGAGATGGCCAGGCCGTTCTGGAACCCGGTGAACTGGCGGCCGCCGGCGTAGAAGTCGGCGGCGTCCTTGGTCTGGCGGCCGGCCCAGACGGTGATGATCAGGGTGGCGACGACGAACAGCCCGAAGAGGGTGATGATCAGCGGGCGGTGCTCGCTGGCCCCGGCGGCGACCGTCAGCCCCGGGATGGTGCTCGTGCTCGGGGTCATGCGCCGGCCTCCATGCGCTTCTTGATGGCCTCGGCCTTGGGGTCGAGCTTGTCGGCGGCGTGCCGCGAGTACAGCCAGGCGATCAGGAAGGTCGTCAGGAACTGGGCGAGGCCGAGGACCAGGGCGACGTTGATGTTGCCGAAGAGCTTGGTCCCCATGAAGCCGCCCGCGTAGCTGGACAGCAGGACGTAGAGCAGGTACCAGGCGATGAAGGCCACGGTGAGCGGGAAGGCGAAGGACCGGTAGGAGCCGCGCAGTTCGGCGAATTCGGGACTTTGCTGGACGCGCGTGAACTCTTCGGCCGACGGGTGTGCCGGGGCCGGTCCCGCGCCGCCCGGCGGCGGCGCTGCTTCGGTGGTCACGGGGGGTTCTCCTTGTGACGCGGGTGCGGTGGGGACGACGGACAAAACAACCTCCGTGTGGGGGGACGGTGGTGCTGATCCCCCCTGTCAACGGCACGGCCGGCGTGTCGGGACGGTTCAACACCCGCTGATTCTCTGAGAACTTCTTTCTCGAACTGATGGCGCAAACGGGAACGTCAGCGCTAGGTTCGCGTGTCATGAACCCGTCCCGCGCGACCGCGTGCGGACGGCTTTTTCACGGATGATGTGGAGAACCCATGGCTCATCTGGGACACGGCCGCCGGCGAGCTCTCGCCGTACCGGTCGGCCTGGCGCTCACCGCCTCGCTCGCCTTCCTGCCCTCGGTGGCCGCCTCGGCCGCCCCGCTGGGCAACACGGCGGACTCGGCGACGGCCGCGAAGCCGGCCGCCACCGGTCCGAAGCTGTCCTACGTGGCGAACCTGAACGTGTACGCCACGACGACGGCGGCGAAGAAGGCCATCGAGCGGGCCGGTGGGACCGTGGTGATAGCCCATGAGCAGATCGGGGTCATCGTCGCGCACTCCGAGAACCCGGACTTCGCCAAGCAGCTGCGGGCGCAGCGCGGCCTGTTCAACTCGGTCGGCGCCACGCGTACGGCCCCCCTGAAGCCGGTGCAGACCACCGAGGAGGGCACGACCCAGAGGCTGAGCGCGGCCGACGCCGCCAAGGCCGCGGCGCAGGCCGAGCCGGGCCAGGAGCCCCTGGAGTCCAACCAGTGGGACCTGCGGGCTATCAAGGCCGACGCGGCGCACAAGATCAACGATGGCAGCCCCGACGTCACCGTGGGTGTCATCGACACGGGTGTTGACGACACTCACCCCGACTTGGCCCCCAACTTCTCCAAGGAGCAGTCCGCCAACTGTGTGGGCGGTGTCGCCGACACCACCGAGGGCGCGTGGCGCCCGTACGCGGACGGCAGCGACCACGGCACGCACGTGGCCGGCACCATAGCCGCCGCCCGCAACGGGATCGGTGTCAGCGGTGTCGCGCCGGGCGCGAAGGTCGCCGGCATCAAGGTGAGCGAGCCCGGGAGCAGCCTCTTCTACACCGAGGCGGTCGTCTGCGGCTTCATGTTCGCCGCCGAGAAGGGGATCGAGGTGACCAACAACAGCTACTACGTCGACCCGTGGAACTACACCTGCAAGAACGACGACGACCAGAAGGCGCTGGTGGAGGCCCTCACCCGGGCCACCAAGTACGCCGAGCGCAAGGGCGTCCTCAGCGTGGCCTCGGCCGGCAACTCCAACCACGACCTGGCGGCGGACTCGATCGAGGACACCACCAGCCCGAACGACAGCACCCCGGTGCCGCGCACCATCGACCCGAAGGTCTGCCTGGACCTGCCCACCCAGCTGCCGGGCGTGGTCACGGTCAGCGCCACGGGCGACAAGGGCCTCAAGTCGTACTACTCCAGCTACGGCCTGGGCGTCGTCGACGTCGCGGCCCCCGGTGGCGACAAGTGGCAGGTCCCGGCGACCCCGGACGCCAACGGCCGCGTGCTGTCGACCGTCCTGGGCGGCGGCTACGGCTACAAGCAGGGCACCTCGATGGCCGGCCCGCACGTCGCGGGCGTCGCGGCGCTGCTCAAGAGCGCCCACCCGAACGCCACGCCCTCGCAGCTCCAGGCCATGCTGAAGGCCCAGGCCACGAAGGTCGCCTGCCCGGAGAAGATCTACGACGCCACCGGCCAGCTGGTCAACGCCACCACGTGCACCGCCAAGTGGGGCCAGACGGCCTACTACGGCGCGGGCATCGTGGACGCGCTCAAGGCCGTCCAGTAGGACCGCACCGTGTGAACGCGTGAACGCGTGAGGGCCGGGCGGGGTGCTCCCCGCCCGGCCCTTCGGCGCTCAGGGCTCAGGGCTCGCTCAGGGCTTGATCAGGACCTTCAGCGCGCTGCGGTCGTCCATCGCGCGGTAGCCGTCCGGGACCTCGTCCAGGGAGACGGCCCGGTCGAAGACGGGCGCCGGGTCGATCGCCCCGCTCAGCACGTCCTCCAGCAGCTCCGGGATGTAGGCCCGGACCGGGGCCACGCCGCCGCGCAGGGTGATGTTCCGGTCGAACATCACGCCGAGGTCGAGGCCGGTGCCGCTGCCGTGCGGGACGCCGACGTAGCCGATGGCACCGCCGTCGCGGGTGATGTTCACGGCCGTCCGCATGGACTGCTCGGTGCCCACCGCCTCGATGACGGCGTGCGCGCCCTGGCCGCCGGTCAGCTCGCGGACGGCGGCCTCGGCGGCCTCCCCGCGCTCGGCGACCACGTCGGTGGCCCCGAAGAGCTTGGCGATGTCCGTACGGGCGCTGTGCCGGCCCAGTGCGATGATCCGCTCGGCGCCGAGCCGCTTGGCCGCGAGGACGCCGCACAGGCCGACCGCGCCGTCACCGACGACGGCGACGGTGGAGCCCGCGCGGACGCCCGCGCCCAGGGCGGCGTGGTGGCCGGTGCCCATGACGTCGGACAGGGCGAGCAGCCCCGTCAGCAGGTGGTCGTCGGAGGCGGCCGCGGCGGGCAGCTTCACCAGGGTGCCGTCGGCGTGCGGGACCCGGACGGCCTCGCCCTGGCCGCCGTCGAAGCCGACCGAGCCCCAGAAGCCGCCGTGCACGCAGGAGGTGTACAGGCCCTCGGAGCAGTAGTCGCAGGTGCCGTCGGACCACATGAACGGGGCGACGACCAGGTCTCCGGCCTTCAGCCCGGAGACGGCGGAGCCGGTCTCCTCGACGATGCCGAGGAACTCGTGCCCGATCCGCTGGCCGGGCTGCCGGGCGGCCTCGCCGCGGTAGGCCCACAGGTCGCTGCCGCAGATGCAGGCGCGCAGGACGCGGACGACGGCGTCCTCGGGGCGCTGGATCGCAGCGTCGGGCACCTCCTCCACGCGGATGTCGTGCGGGGCGTGGATGACGGTGGCGCGCATGGTGGTGCAGCCCTCCGGATCAAGTAGTTCAGTCTTGTATGACTTCCCTACCGTACGCCTGCTCGCGAGTGATCGCGCCCGTGGCCAGCAGGTACTGGGCCGCGAGGTAGGTCGCCATGATCCAGAAGTCGGGGCGCGGCAGCTGCGGCCACTCGGCGACCCCGGTCGCGATGAGGGTGTCGGACAGCAGGAACAGCGCCCCGCCGGCGCCCGCCGCGCGCCCGAGGGCACTGGAGCGGTAGGCCATGGCGGTGAGCAGCAGGCTGTACCCGGCGACGGGGATCCGCAGGCCGGCCGGAAGGTCCGGCCACAGCAGCGCGACGGTCCCGACGAGCGCGAGGGCGTACGCGCCCCCGAGCGCGGGGTTCGTCGCGCCCCGCCCGAACAGACTGCGCTTGCCGAAAAGCACGAGGTAGCAGACGTGCCCGAGGGCGAAGGAACCCATGCCGATGAGGAAGGCGGGCTCGGCGTCGAAGAGCAGCGCCAGGTCCCCGCCCCACCCGAAGAGCAGGGCGGCGACCAGCAGCCGGGGGGCGCCGCGGGTGATCACGTACGCCACCAGGAGCGGCATCAGCAGCGGTTTGGCGAGGACGTGCCCGAGGTGCCAGCCGGCCAGCAGCGAGCCCAGGTCGGCGGCGGCCGCCGCCCCGAAGGCGGCGAGCAGCAGGCGACCGGTCCGCCCGGCGGCCGCGGGGCGCGGCGCCCAGGAGGGCGTACGGGTCCCGGCGGCGCTCACGCGGCGCGCTCCGGCGCCGTCGCGGCGGGAACGGGGCCCGCCGCCCGCTCGGCTTCGGCCCGCTCGGCTTCGGCCCGCTCGGCGGCCGGCTGCCAGCCCGGCCCCCGGAACACCCGCCCGGCGCGCTCGCGCCAGCTGTCGGCGGCGCGGACGTCGCGGGCGATGGCGGCGTACTCGTGGGTGGCCACGCGCAGCGGGTTGTACGTGCCGATGTTCTTGGTCAGCCCGTACACGGGCCGCTCCGTCTCCCCCACCCAGGACCCGAACATCCGGTCCCAGACGATCAGGATCCCGCCGAAGTTGCGGTCCAGGTAGCCGCCCTGGGAGGCGTGGTGGACGCGGTGGTGGGAGGGGGTGTTGAAGACGTACTCGTAGGGGCGCGGGAGCTTCCCGATGCGCTCGGTGTGCACCCAGAACTGGTAGAGCAGGTTGATGCCGTAGCAGAACGGGACCGCGGCCGGGTGGACGCCGAGGGCGACCATCGGCAGGTAGAACCACCAGGTGGTGGCGCTGGTCCAGGGCTGGCGCAGGGCGGTGGTGAGGTTGAACCTGCGGCTGCTGTGGTGGACGACGTGGCAGGCCCACAGGATGCGGATGACGTGGTGGAGCCGGTGCTGCCAGTAGTAGAGGAAGTCCTGGACGAGCAGCATCAGCAGGGCGGTCCACCACAGGAACGGCACCCGCAGCGGGGTCAGTTCGTAGACGGCGGTGAAGACCGCGACGACCGGGATCTTCCAGAGCAGGTCGAAACCGATGCTGCCGATCCCCATGGTGACGCTCGTGACCGCGTCCTTGGCGTCGTAGCCGGCGGCGTCCTCGTCGGGATGGAGCCGGTAGCTGACCACCTCGATGACGGTGAGCAGCACGAAGGCGGGTATGGACCACAGCACGACATCGGGCAGATTTGGCATGGGCGCACCTTAGGGCGGGTTCCGGGGTGCCGCTAGGGGTTGTTACCGATCAGTATCCGACGGGGTTACCCGGGGTACAAGGGGGAGGGTGCATGGCAGGGCTCGAAACGGCCGCGTTAAGGGCGGCGAGCACCGTCGCGGGGTCGCTGTGGCGGTCGCGGCTCGGGCAGGTGCCGGGCGCACGCCTCACGGACCGGCCGGTCCGGCCGGCGGCGCGCTGGCGCCGCCCGGAGGAGCTGGGCACGCCGGAGCTGCGGAGGCTGGCCGGGGAACTGGCGGGGCGGCTGGGCGGCACCCCCTCCCGCCTGCCGGAGCACGAACGGCTGGCGGCGCTCGACGCGGTGGCCGACGCCTTCGCCGCACTGGGCCCGCTGGACGCGCAGGCCCTCTTCGCGGCGGACCTGGACCCGGCGGAGGTGGCGGCGAAGGTGCCCGTACCGTCGGCGGCGGGCCTGAGCCCGGCGGCCGAGGCACTGGCCCGGGACCTGATCCGGCTGGCCTGCGTCCACACCGTCGAGTACCTCACCACCCTGCCCTCGTTCGGGGCGCGGGCCGACGTGGAACTCGTACGCCGCACCGGCGCGTTGCAGCGGTCGGTGGACCGGCTGGCGGAGCGCGCGGACGGGACGGCGTACGCCTTCGAGGAGCGGTACGCGCGCTGGGTGGCCGACACCCACGGGCGGCTCCAGCTGTTCGGCCTGACGACCGGCCGGCGGCGGGAGGAATGGCCGCTGGACGTGGCGTACATCGGCCTGAGCGTCAGCAGCGAGGAACAGCAGCCGCTGCCGGGCGAGCCGGGGCCGCACCGTACGACGGTCCGGGCGGAGCAGGCCCTCGGGGCGGCGGACCGGGTGCTGCTGCGCGGCCCGGCGGGCTCCGGCAAGAGCACGCTCCTCCAGTGGCTCGCCGTCGACGCGGCCCGGCAGGGCTCCCGCGTGCCGTTCGTGCTGCGGCTGCGCTCCTTCACGACCGCCGAGGCCCTGCCGATGCCGGAGGACTTCCTCAAGGCCACCGGCGTACCGCTGTCGGCGCCCGCCGGGTGGGTCGAGGACCTGATGCTGAGCGGGCGGGCGCTGGTCCTGGTCGACGGGGTGGACGAGGTCCCGCAGCGACTGCGCGCCCGCACGGAGACCTGGCTGCGCGGGCTGGTCGCCGCCTTCCCGGAGGCCCGCTACGTGGTCACCACCCGCCCCTCGGCGGTCCCGGAGGACTGGCTCGCCCGGGAGGGCTTCGCAGCGCACTCCCTGCTGCCGATGGAGCGGGAGGACGTCGGGGCGTTCATCGGGCACTGGCACCGGGCCGCCGCCGTGGAGGACCCGGGCGAGGACCTCGACGCGTACGAGTCCTCGCTGCGGGAGGCGGTCTCCGCCCGCCGGGACCTGGGCCGGCTCGCGACGAACCCGCTGATGTGCGCGCTGCTGTGCGCCCTGAACCGGGACCGGCGGATGCGGCTGCCGCGTGCGCGGAAGGAGCTGTACGACGCGGCGCTGGACATGCTGCTGGTCCGGCGGGACACGGAGCGGGAGATCGACCGGGTCGAGGGGGTCTACCTCACCCGGGACGAACAGGTGGTGCTGCTCCAGCGGTTCGCGTACTGGCTGATCCGCAACGGCCAGGTGCAGGCGGGCCGGGAGGAGGCCGTCGAGCTGGTGGCGGAGTGGCTGGAGTCCATGCCGCAGGTGCGGGAGCAGGCGGACGCCGAGCGGGTGTTCGCCCACCTCCTCATCCGCAGCGGGCTGCTGCGGGAGCCGGTGGCGGGCTCGGTGGACTTCGTCCACCGCACCTTCCAGGACTACCTGGGCGCCAAGGCGGCGGTGGAGTCGCGGGACTTCGGCGTGCTGGTGCGGAACGCCCATGACGACACCTGGGACGACGTGGTCCGCATGGCGGTGGGCCACGCCCGCCCGGACGAACGCACCCGGATCCTCCGGGGCCTGCTGAAGCGCGCGGACAAGGTCAAGGGGGTGAGGAGCCGCCTGGTGCTCCTGGCCGCGGCCTGCCTGGAACACGCCCCGGAACTGGACCCGTCCCTGCGCGGCGAGATCCAGTCCCGCACCGCCGAACTGCTCCCGCCGCGCGCCCTGGTCCAGGCCGAGGAACTGGCCAGGGCCGGTGAGCTGGTCCTCGAACTGCTGCCGACGCCGGCCGACGGCCCGGGCGAGCTGGAAACGGCGGCCACGATCCGCACGGCGGCTCTGGTGGGCGGTGAGCGGGCCCTCTCCGTGATCCGCCGGTTCCGTGAGGACGTCCGTTCCAAGGTCACCGCGGAACTGGACGAGGCCTGGGGTCAGTTCGATGCCGCCGAGTACGCCGGTGCGGTACTCGGCGGAGCGTCGCTGGGCAAGGGGGTGCTGACGCCACGGACGCAGGCGCAGCTGGACTGCCTGGCCGCACTTCCGCAGTTCGGCCGCCTGCGGCTGTACGACGTCCAGCGGATCCCGGCCGAAGTCACCGCCCACCGCGGGCTGCGGATCCTGTACCTGATCGACTCGCCCCGGCTGACCGATCTGAGCCCCCTGGCCGGGCGCCGGGAGCTGGAGCACATCGGCCTCACCAACTGCACGGAGTTGTCGGACCTGGGCCCGTTGGCCGATCTGCCGCTGAAGAACCTGTTCACGTTCGGCAGCCACCGTGTCCGCCTGGGGGTCCTGGAGAAGCTGCCGGAGCTTCTCTACCTGGGCCTGGCCACCACGGACGGCCACCGGTCGCTGGGCGACCTGCCCGGACGGCAGCGACTCACCAGCCTGTGGCTGTACGAGGGCGCGGAGGACCTGTCCCTGGACGGTCTGGAGCGCTGGCCCGACCTCGCGTACCTGAGCCTCACGGGGAGCCGGCAGGCCGACGAGCTGCGTGCGGCGGTCCGGCCGCCGGACCTCACCTCGTTCCAGCTCCTCCACCACCACGCCTTCGATGCCGAGGACCTGCTGCGGTTCCCCCGGCTGGACATGCTCTTCTTCTCCGACTGCCGGTTCACGACCGGCATCGGGCCCCTCAAGGAGCTGAAGGAGCTGGCCAGCCTCTCGTTCAGCGCGTGCGGCACGGTGGACCTCACCCCCCTCGCGCAGCTGCCGCAACTGACCGTCCACGTGTACCCGGGCACGGACGTGATCGGCACCGAGCTGTTCCCGCCGGAGCGGCTCCTGTTCGAATAGGAACCGCCCGGCGGGAGCCGAAGGCCTACCAGACCCGGACCGACGCCCCCCGGGCGAAGGCCGGGCTGGTGGCCTCGGGCGGGATCTCGGTCAACGGCTCGGCGATCTCCGAGACCAGCGGGCCGTGCTTCGCCGCCAGCGCGTCCAGCAGGGGCAGGTCGAAGCCGTACACGCGGGCCGCGTTGCCGCCGACCATCGCCGCGACCTCCTCCCTCGGCAGGCCCGCGTACGCGATCCGCAGGCCCTCGCGGGAGAAGGGGGTGGTGCCCTCGTCGTGGGGGAAGTCGCTGCCCCACATGATCTTGTCCAGGCCGATCCGCTCCCGCAGCGGGACCTCGTGGGGGCGCATGAAGCTCGCGCCCACGAAGCAGTTGTCCCGCCACACCTCGCTCGGGCCCCGGCCCATGGACTCTGCCAGGCCCGCACCGAACTTGGCCTCGGCGGTGGAGGACGCCGCGACCAGGCGGCCGTGGTAGTAGTCCAGCATCTCCAGCACGCCCGGGATCCAGCCCGAGCCCTGCTCCGTCAGGACCAGTTTCAGGTCCGGGTGGCGGCGGAAGGCGCCGCCGAAGATCAGGTGCCACAGGGCGCGGTGCGAGAACCAGGTGGTCTCCACCATGAACACGGCCCGCGCGGCCGGTTCGTCGCCCAGCGGCGGGGACGCGGAGCCGCCGTGGTGGTTGACCGGTACGTCCAGCTCCGCGCAGACCGCCCAGATCGGGTCGTACGCGGCCGAGTACAGCTCGGGGACGGGCGAGCCGGGCGGGACGCCGGGCAGCAGGATCCCTCCGGTGAGGCCGGCCTCGCGGGCGCGGCGGATCTCGGCGACGGCCGCGTCCACGTCGTTGAGGAGGATCTGCGCGACGCCCGCCCGCCGCCCCGGGGCGTCCGCGCAGAAGTCGGCCAGCCACCGGTTGTGGGCCTGGAGGCCGGCCCAGCGCAGCTCGTACTCCTCGGCCGTCGGCGGCTGGGCCATCAGCGAGGCCTTGGGGAAGAAGGGCGGGATGGTGTTCGGGAAGATGACTTCGGCGACGATGCCGTCCGCTTCGAGTTCGGCGAGGCGCCGGGCCGAGTTCCAGTTGAGGTCGGCGGAGTCGGCGAGGAGGTCCTCGTACGGGTTGACGTACGTGGCGGCCCAGGCGTCGAAGGCCTCGTGGTGGCGCTTGGCCAGGTACGGCCTGTAGTCGAGGAGGTCGGCGCCGGCGTGGCAGTCCGCCGAGATGACGGTGTAGCGGTCCTCCATGCGGCCCTCCGTACGGTCCTCCCTCATGACGAGACCCCCGTGACCGGGAAGTCGTTGTCCGTGAGCCAGTGCCGGCCCACCTCGCGGGAGCGGGCCCAGGAGGCCTCCACCGCCGCCTGGTCGGGGCTCTGGCCGAGGTCGGCGGGGGTGGGTCCGATGCGGCGGGCGATCGGGGCGAGGGCGTCCGTGTCGAAGCCGAGGACCTCGGCGGCGGCCAGGCCCAGCATGCGGCGGGTCTCGGCGACCGGGATGTCGTGGAAGGTGTTCCGCAGCCAGTTGCGGGTGTCGGGCCAGGTGCCCTCGGGGTGCGGGAAGTCCGAGCCCCACAGGATGTTGTCCACGCCGATCTCGTAGCGCTGGGCGAGTTCCCGGCGCTTGGTGTTGGTCGCGCAGACGAACACCTGCCGGTCCAGGTACTCGCTCGGCGGCCGCTTCAGCTCCGAGAAGGGCGAGAGCTTCTTGCCGCCGTGGGCGCCGAGGTAGAGGCGGTCCATGAACCACAGCAGGTTCGGCAGCCACCAGCAGCCCGACTCGGCCACCCCGAACTTCAGGCCGGGGTGGCGTTCGAAGACCCCGGACCAGAGCAGGAACCACAGCGGCCGGGCCGGCCACCAGGTGACCTCGGAGACGTAGATGCCCAGGTGGTCGCCGTACTCCTGGCGGGGCGCGGCGCCCGAGTGGGTGACGATCGGCATCGCCGTCTCGGCGGCGGCCGCCCACACGGGGTCGTAGCGGCGGTCGTGGTAGGGCGCCTGGTCCACCCACATGGAGGGGATCATCAGGGCGCCGAGGCCGGACTCCTTGGCCCGGTGGATCTCCGCGACCACCCTGGCCGGCTCACCGGTGATGGGCAGCAGGGCGACGCCGCAGTGCCTTTCGGGGTTCTGCCCGACGAACTCCGCCAGCCAGCGGTTGTGCGCCTGCGCGCCCGCCATGCCGAGCTCGGGGTCCTGGTCGCCGGACAGGCCCAGGCCCACCCCGAAGGGGGCGGCGGTCTGGCTGTCGACGGCGTCCGCGTCGGGGAAGACGACCTCGGCGGCCACCCCGTCGCCGTCGAGTTCCTTGAGCCGCTGGGTGCTGTCCCAGCCGCCCTTGAGGCCTTCCTCGTGGTCGTGGAACCACTTCTCGGCGAAGGCCTCGTTGCGCACGCCGAGCCGGGTGGCCTCCTCGCGGCGGGCGTCGCGCTGGCCGAGGAACTCGTCGAACTGGCGGTGGAAGCGGGGGTCGAGGTAGGGGCGGTACCGCTCGGTGGGCAGCCCCGCGTGGCAGTCGGAGGAGATGATCAGGTACGGGTCTTCGTACGTCTCGTCAGGCACGGCGGTCCCCTCAGTCGAGGATGAAGCTCTCCAGGTAGGCGGGGTTGGCGCGGTCGAGCATGGACTGCGACCGGGCGCGGATCTGGCGGTCGCTGTGCTCGCTCGCCGGCAGCATCCAGAAGCGGTCGGCGCGGATGCCGTCGACGACGTGGTCGGCGACCTCCTCGACGGGGGTGAAGCTCACCTCGTGCCCGGCCTCCTTCATGGCGGCCTCGTACTGGTCGAGGCTGCGGTACGGGGACCTGCGCGGCCGTTCCTTCGCGAAGCGCTCGGGCCGGTTGCGGTGGGACTCCCACAGGCCGGTGCGCAGCATGTGCGGTCCGGGGAAGAGGACGGAGGCGCCGACGGCGGCGCCCTCGGCCTTGAGGTGGGCGTAGAGGGACTCGGTCATGGTGACCACGGCCGCCTTGGTGACGGCGTATACGGAGGCGGTGGGCAGGGGGGCGATGCCGCCGTCGCCGGAGGAGGTGTTGACGACGTGGCCGGGGGCGCCGGAGGCGATCATGCGGGGGACGAAGGCCTGGATGCCGTGGAAGACGCCCCAGACGTTGACGGAGAAGGCCCACTTCCAGTCGTTGGGCTCGTGCTCCCACATGCGGCCCTCGGCGCCGGAGCCGACGCCGGCGTTGTTGCAGAGGACGTGGACGGCGCCGAAGGTCTCGTAGGCGGCGTCGGCGAGGGCGGTGACGGAGTCGCGTTCGCTGACGTCGACGAGCCGGGCGAGGACTTCGGCGCCGTCGGCGGCGAGTTCGCCGGCGGCCTTGCGCAGGGCGCCCTCCTCCACGTCGGCGAGGACCACCTTCAGGCCCTCGGCGGCGAAGCGGCGGGCCATGGCGAGGCCGATGCCGCTCGCGGCGCCGGTGACGACGGCGACCTGTCCGGGTTCGAGCCTCATCTCACACGCTCCCCTCGGGCGGGCCGTCGAGGATCTGGAGGGGGTCGTCGTAGCGCTGGTGGAGGTAGGGGAGCAGGGCCTGGGCGCTGACCCGTTCGACGACCCGGCCCTTCTGGTCGGTGGTCTTCTCGCCGACGGTGAGTTCCACGAGGCGGCGTACGGGGAGGTCGGCGACGGGGTCGTACATCGACTCGCGCAGTACGACGTCACCGGTGAGGTGCTCCAGTTTGCGGACCTTCTCGTTGCGCGTGCAGTGCACGAGGACCGGGTCGCCGTCCAGGCCGGAGCCGTCCACCGCCGGGAGGAACTTGAAGTAGAAGTCGGTCTTCACCGTCGGCTCGGGCAGCGGCAGCGCGCGGTCCACGGCCCCGCGCACCTCGACGAAGGCGATCCCGTGCCGGGCGAGGGAGGCCCGTACGACGAGCCCTTCGCGCTCGACGGTGACCTCGCCCAGCTTCTTCGGCTCGCCGAAGACCTCGCGGCCGCCGGTCAGGGCGCGCTCGTGGGTCATCGGCATGACGAGCGGGTACCAGCCCTCGACCCCGCCGTGCCGGGCGGCGACGGCCACCGAGCCGGCACCGAGGGGGTAGCCGGGCAGGTCGACCTTGCTGATGTTGGCCCGTACGAGGGGCCGTTCGGCGGGCTTGAGCGGCGGCGGCAGGACCGCCGCCACCACGTCGGGATCGGTCTCCCAGACGGCCACCACTCCGGTGGACCAGATGTCGGGGAGCTTGGCGCTCTTCTCGCGCGACGCCGCGATCTCGGCTTCGGTCCGCGCTCCGTACCGTATGCGTGCCATGTCTCGCACCACCCTTCCGACCTTCCGAGGGTCCCCCCGGCGGGGGCCGGGGGCGGTTCTGTAACACAGTTACACCGCTGCCGATGAAGGGTAAAGACCCCTGCACCGAATGAAATTGACGCTGCGACAGATTGGCGGGCCCGGGCCCATGGCGAGAAGCGCACTGACCCGCGAGGAGGTTCTGGAGGCCGCCGCGTCCCTGGTCAGGCGGCACGGTCCGGCGGGCCTCACCATGCGGGGGCTCGCCGCCGAGCTGGGCACTGCGGTGACCTCGATCTACTGGCACGTCGGCAACCGCGAGCGGCTGCTCGACGCCCTCGTGGAGCGCACCGTCCAGGAGATGGGCGCCGTCCGGCCCGTGGGCCGCACCCCGGCCGAGCGGATCGTGTCGGTGGCCCGGACCCTGCGGCGCGAGATCCGCGCACGCCCGCACCTGATCGCGATGGTCCACGAGCGCGGGCTCACCGAGCGGATGTTCCTGCCCGCGCAGCGGGCGCTGGTGGACGAGGTGCACGCCGCCGGGCTGCGCGGGGCGCGCGCCGCCGACGCGGTGCGCGCCGTGCAGTTCCAGATCGTCGGCTTCCTGCTCGTCGAACGCAACCGCGAGCGCTCCCCCGCCCAGTCGCCGGGCGAGGGCGAGCTGTGGGACCCGGAGACGGCCCCGGACGACCCGGCGCTCGCCCGGGCCCTGGCCCGCCCGGCGGACCCCGAGCGGCTGTTCCTGCTGTCGGTGCGGGCACTGGCGAGCGCACTGCTCGCCGAGCCCGGAAGGTGACGGAGCACACCCCCGCCACCCCGAACGGGCCGGAGGGCGGGTCGGGGCGACGGGGCATCGGGCCACGGGTGTCAGTCCGTGCCGATATCCTCTGTGACCATGCCCTACGACCGTACGACCGCAGAGGCGGAATGGCCGACCGCGTACCCACAGGGGTACGCGGTCGTCGACGTGGAGACCACCGGACTCGCTCGCGACGACCGGATAGTCTCCGCCGCCGTCTACCGGCTCGACGCCCAGGGCAACGTGGAGGACCACTGGTACACCCTGGTCAACCCGCGCCGTGACCCCGGACCCACCTGGATCCACGGCCTGACCACCGCGATGCTCCAGGACGCCCCGCTCTTCGAGGACATCGCCGAGGAGTTCGCGGGCCGGCTCGCCGACCGGGTCCTCGTCGCGCACAACGCCATGTTCGACTGGCAGATGATCGCCAGGGAGTACGCGCGGGCCTCGGTGACCGCGCCCGTACGGCAGCGGCTGTGCACCATCGCCCTGTCGAAGGAGCTGAACCTCCCGCTGCCCAACCACAAGCTGGAGTCCCTCGCCGCCCACTACGGCGTGGTCCAGCAACGCGCACACCATGCGCTCGACGACGCCCGGGTGCTGGCGGAGGCGTTCCGTCCGTCGCTGCACGCGGCCGCGCGGGACGGCGTACGGCTGCCCCTGCTGGAGTGCCGTCCGCTGACGGAGTGGTCGGACTCCCCCGCGACCCCGCGGGTCGGCTACCAGTCCTCGTACGGAAACGGCGGCAGCTGGCGGGCCTCGCGCAAGCGGCCCCCGTGCCCCTACCCGAACCCGGGGCGCTTCGAGGACGGCAAGCCGCTCAAGCAGGGCATGCGGATCGCCTTCTCGGGTGACACCTCCGTGGACCGGGAGCTGCTGGAGGACCGCGCGGTGGAGGCGGGCCTGCACATCGCGACGAGCGTGTCCCGGCTCACCAGCCTGCTGGTGACCAACGACCCCGACTCCTCGACCTCCAAGACGGTCAGGGCCAAGTCGTACGGCACCCCGGTCGTGGACGAGGCGGCCTTCACCCAGCTGCTGCGGGACGTGGCCGCGGCCGGGACCGGGGACGCGTAGCGGCGTTGCTCCGGCCGGGTGCAGGCGCGGCGACTCACCCCGGTGGATCTTGTTCCGTCCGCCCGCCCCGCACAGCATGCGGCGCATGGCACGTTGCGAGGTCTGCGGAAACGACTACGGCATGTCCTTCGAGGTGCACGCGCAGGGCGCGGTGCACGTCTTCGACTGCTTCTCCTGCGCCATCCACCGCATGGCGCCCATCTGCGAGCACTGCCGGGTCCAGATCATCGGGCAGGGCGTCGAGGTCGACGGCCAGTGGTACTGCGGCGGGCACTGCGCCCGCGCGGAGGGGAAGGTGGGCATCGTCGACCGCGTCTGACCGCCCGCTCCGTTCCCCCTTCCCCTCTCCCCTTTCCCCTCCCCCTTTCCCCTCCCCCTTTCCCTCCCCCCTCCGCTCCCCGGACCCCGGAAGGCCACCCGGCCGCCGGGGTCCTCGTCGCTGGGGGTACCGTCGTGGGCGTGTACCGCTTTGTGCTGACCCGGCAGTGGGTGTCCCTCACCCTCGTCGCCCTCGTCCTCATCCCCGTGATGATCAAGCTGGGGTTCTGGCAGTTCCACCGCCACGAGCACCGGGTCGCCCAGAACGAGCTGATCGCGAAGAACCTCTACGGGAAGCCCGTGCCGGTGACCGAGGTCACCTCGCCCGGCCACACCGTTCCGAGGGCCGACTACTGGCGTGCCGTCACCGCCACCGGCACCTACGACCCCGCGCACGAGGTCGTCGTACGGATGCGCACCTCGAACGACGACAAGGTCGGCTTCCACGTGGTGACGCCGCTGGTGCTGGGCGACGGCCGGGCGGTCCTGGTGAACCGGGGCTGGGTGGCCGGCGGCGACGACCCGCGCGCCTACCCGCCGGTGCCGGCCGCGCCCGTGGGCGAGGTCACGGTGACCGGGCGGCTCAAGGCCGACGAGACCAGCGGTGGCAGCGGGATCAAGGACCGCAAGGGCCTGCCCGACCGTCAGGTGATGCTGATCAACAGCGAGCAGCAGGCGGCCGCGCTGGGCAAGCCCGTGCTCGGCGGCTACCTGGAACTGACCGGCCCCGAGCCGGCCGGCGGCAGCCCCGAGATGGTGGCCGAGCCCGACCACGACTCGATCGGCGCGCACATGGCGTACGCCGTGCAGTGGTGGCTGTTCGCGTCGGCGGTGCCGGTGGGGTGGGTGGTGCTGGTGCGGCGGGAGAAGCGCGACCGCGAGGAGGCGGCGGCCAAGGCCGTGTCACCGGAGCCCGCTTCGGCGTAGGTTGTCCCGCATGGATCTTGGACTGAAGGACCGCGTCTACGTCGTCACCGGTGCCACGCGGGGTCTCGGCTTCGCCTCCGCGCGCGAGCTCACCGCCGACGGGGCGAAGGTCGTACTGACGGGCAGGGACGAGAAGCGGGTGGCGGACGCCGCCGCCGAACTCGGTCCGAACGCGGTGGGCGTGGTGGCGGACAACTCCGACCCGGCCGCGGCCGCACGGCTGGTGGCCACCGCGCGGGAGCGCTTCGGCCGCTTCGACGGCATCCTCATCAGCGTCGGCGGCCCCACGCCGGGGCTGGCGGCGGACAACACCGACGAGCAGTGGTCGGCGGCGTTCGACACCGTCTTCCTGGGGGCGGTCCGCCTCGCGCGGACGGCCGCGGCCGAGCTGGGCGAGGGCGGGGTCATCGGCTTCGTGCTGTCGGGCTCGGTGCACGAGCCGATCCAGGGCCTGACCATCTCGAACGGCCTGCGACCGGGGCTGGCCGGCTTCGCCAAGTCCCTGTCGGTGGACCTGGGGCCGCGCGGGATCCGGGTGATCGGGCTGCTGCCGGCGCGGATCGACACGGACCGGGTGCGGGAGCTGGACGCGCTGTCCGGGGACTCGGACGCGGCCCGCGCGGGCAACGAGTCCCGCATCCCGCTGCGGCGCTACGGCACCCCGGAGGAGTTCGGGCGCACGGCGGCGTTCGTCCTGTCCCCGGCGGCGTCGTACCTCACGGGCCTGATGCTCCCGGTGGACGGCGGAGCCCGCCACGGCTTTTAGCGCCGCCTTCGTGACGCGCCGCCCCCCTTCTTGACGCGGTCCTCGCGCCGCTGCGCCGGACTCCGTCCGTCGGGCCCGGGGCGGGGTCGGTTCGGGTGGCGGGTGCCGGTGGGTCGTGTGCGGGTGGGTTGGCCGCTGCGCGGGCGAGGTCCCCTACCCGCCCTTCCACCGTTCCCAGGGGCGTCGCCCCTGACCCCGGTACCGTGCGCTCCGCGCCCGGAGCGCTCAAACTCCCCCAGCGGTAGCTGGGGGAGGGTCTGGGGGCGGAGCCCCCAGGAGGGGTCCGGGCGCAGCCCGGGGAACGGGCGAAGGGCGGGTAGGGGACCTCGCCCCGCGCAGCGGTGGGACCGCCCCACCTCACGGGCCCCCCGCGCGGCAGCGCAGCGGCCCCGCCCGGCTACGGCTACGTGGCGCGCTGGGCCGGGTGCGGGGTCACCTTCAGGCGGGCTTCCAGCCCGAGGGTGGGGCGGGACGTCGCGGCGCGGGCGTGGGTGAGGACCGGATCCGCCAGCGCGGCAAGGGCGTCCGCCGGCACGGCGTGGGGTTCCAGTTCCAGCGCCACCCGCAGGGTCTCGGAACCCGGCCGCCCCCGCAGCGCGACCCGGCAGGCCGCGACGCCCTCCACCGCCGCCGCCTCGGCCGCCACCGCCTCCTCCAGCGCCCGCCCCCGCAGCACCGCGAAGCCCCCGTCACCGGTGTCGACCTCCAGCGCCGCCAGCCGCCGGCGCCGCAGCTGCGCCGCCAGCCACCACAGCGCCAGCAGCACGCACACCGCCAGGCCGGCGGACACCGCCCACCACCGGACGCCGTCCAGGCCGAAGCGCCACCGGGGCCGGGTCCCGGTGAGGAGGACGAGGCCGGCCGCCAGCAGGAGCAGGCCGCCGAGCGCCAGCACCGCCCGGTTGAGGGCCCCCAGGGCGTCGCTCACCGCCGGACCCTGACGCGGGTCCGCGGCGGGTGCGCCAGGCCCAGTTCGGCGATGCCGACGGCGAGCACCTCGTCCAGGTCGGCCCGTACGTCGTCCAGTTCGCGGAAGTGCGAGGTGGCCCGGACCCCGACCCGGGTGCGGCCCATCCTGACCCGGACCGAGCGGACCCCGGCGACCTCCATGGCCCGGTCCCGCAGGACCAGCGCGGCGGCCCGGCGGCCGATGCCCGCCCGTACCCCCGGCTCCGTCCGCATCGGCAGCACCCCGCGCAGCCCGGGGGCCAGCGCCAGCAGCAGCAGCCCCGCTCCGGCCAGGGCCAGCAGCACCCCGGCCGCCGTGACTCCCGGGCCGGCCGGGGCCTGCCGCTCCAGCAGGGCGCCCAGTTCGCGCCGCCAGCGCATCCCGGGCCGGTGTGCCCGTACCGCGGCCAGGTCGTAGAGGAAGAGCCCCGCCACCGCGAGCACCACCAGCGCGGTGATCCCGGCCGGGATCCGCCGGGCCGAGCGGGGGCGGTGCGGCGGTGCCGGTGGCGGCGGCGCGCTCACCGCAGCCGCCGGTCCCGCCCGGCGGCGCCCGGCGGGGTGTGGGTGGGGTGCAGGTGCTCGATGTCCACGTCCACCTCGGGCACCGCCATCCCGGCGCACCGCTCGACGCGCCGGACGACCCGCGCGCGTACGGCGGCGCACTGGGCGGCGAGGTCGGAGGGGTAGCCGAGCTCCAGGCTCACCCTGACCCGCGCGATGTCGTGGTGGACGGTGACGGTGGCGTGCGGGACGGCCCCCGGCAGGACGTCGAGCGCCTCCCGGGCCGCCTGCGCCGCGATCTTGGCGACGACGCGGTCGGCGATCCGCAGGGCTCCCCGCTCGGCGGGCGGGACCTTCGGCGGCAGCGGGCGCGGGGTGCTCATCTGCGGCCTCACCCCTGCCTGTCGTCGCGGCCGCGGGGCCGGAACAGGTCGCCCGGGTCGAGGTCCCCGTCGAGGTAGCGGCCGACGAGGAAGCCGATGGCACCGAGCGACGCCACCAGCAGGAAGGCCCCGAAGCCGCCGAAGTACCCGGCGAACGCCAGGGCGATGCCGGCGAACAGGCCGGCGACCGCCATGCTCATGGCCTGGCTCCTCTCCGCTGCCGCGCGCCCGCTACTGGAGCCGCGGATCCGCTTCCTCGTCGGGCTCGTCGGGCAGTTTGACGTCGCTGACGGCGATGTTGACCTCGACGACCTCCAGGCCGGTCATCCGCTCGACCGCGGCGATGACGTTCTCCCGCACCGCCCGGGCGACCTCGTGGATCTCGACCCCGTAGTCGACGACGACCTCCAGGTCGAGGGCGGTCTGGACCTCGCCGACCTCCGCCTTGACCCCCCGGGCGGCCGCGGACTTCGCTCCGCCGGGGACCCGGTCGCGGACGGCGCCGAAGGTGCGGGAGAGCCCGCCGCCGCTGCCCATGGCGTGGACGCCGGGCACCTCCCGGGCGGCCAGTCCGGCGATCTTCTCCACCACTCCGTCGGCGATGGTGGTGCGGCCGCGGTCTGCGGGGGCCCGGGCGGAGCCCCCCGGTGCGGATTCGGTCATCGGACGTCCTCGGGGAAGGGAAGGTCTCCCGACCACGGTAAGCGCGTACGGGCGCGGGCGCCCCGGAGAGTGGGCCGGACGGCCGGAGGGCCGGAACGCGGTGTTCGCGTTCCGGCCCTCCGGGCGTGCGTGCGTACGGGCCTCAGTCGGACAGGCCCGCCAGGTCGCGCAGCCGGCGCGCCTGGGCGGCGCGCTCGGCGGTGCGCTGGTCGTCGTACGTACGGGACGGGGCACCGCGCAGCAGCGCCTTGGTCTCGATGACGGCGTCGCGGGGCGGGGCCAGCAGGGCGGTGGTGAGGTCCTGGACGGCGGCATCCAGTTCGCCGGCCGGGACGACCAGGTTGGCGAGGCCGACCCGCTCGGCCTCCTCGGCGTGCACGAAGCGGCCCGTCGCGCAGATTTCGAGCGCGCGGGCGTAGCCGACCAGGGCGGTCAGCGGCTGGGTGCCGGCGAGGTCGGGGACCAGGCCCAGGCTGGTCTCGCGCATGGCGAACTGGACGTCGTCCGCGACGACGCGCAGGTCGCAGGCGAGCGCGAGCTGGAAGCCGGCGCCGATCGCGTGGCCCTGTACGGCGGCGATGGAGACGATGTCATTGCGTCGCCACCAGGTGAAGGCCTCCTGGTACTCGGCGATGGTGGAGTCGAGCAGTTCGTCGGAACCGCGCGCCAGATCGAGGAAGGACGGCTCGCCCTCGAAACCCTCGGGGGTGAAGGCCTGCCGGTCGAGCCCGGCGGAGAAGGACTTGCCCTCGCCGCGCAGCACGACGACCCGGACGGTGCCGGGCAGCGACCGTCCGGCCTCCGCCAACGCCCGCCAGAGCGCGGGGGATTGGGCGTTTCGCTTGGCCGGATTGGTCAGTGTCACCGTGGCGACCGTGTCGTCGATGGTGAGCCGTACGCCATCCTTGTCGAGCAGAGCCATCTGGTGCCTCCGGTGTGCAGTCGCGGCCGTGTGCCCGGCCTAAGTGACTGCACAGTAACCACCCAGCCGACCGCGGGGCCGACCGGGGGTCACCGAAGGTACCGTGCATGGAACGGGACGAAACCGACAGCATGGATCAGACAGCGTGAAAGAGAACGGAGCTGTCGGGCGGTCTTCGGTACCGGCCCCGGCCTGACGGCCAGGGTCAGGCCGCAGCCGCCTTCTTGCCGCGTGTCGCGCCACCGCGACCGCGCAGCGTGACTCCGGACTCGCTGAGCATCCGGTGGACGAATCCGTAGGACCGGCCGGTCTCTTCGGCCAGCGCCCGGATACTCGCACCGGAGTCGTACTTCTTCTTCAGGTCTGCCGCGAGCTTGTCGCGCGCGGCGCCGGTCACCCGGCTGCCCTTCTTCAGAGTCTCGGCCACCCGTGCCTCCTCGTGGGAAGTGCGCTCTGGACTTCTCATGATCACCCCTCCCCGGCTTCCTGGCCACCCATTCAGCAAGGTCGGTGCGACGGCATTTCCCGGTCCGTGGACGCACGAGCAGAACGGAATCTCCTCTTCCGCCGCATGACCTCCGTCACATTTCTCCGACACCGGAGGGAATCTCCAGGTCAGGGGCCGGAAGCCGGAACGAAGCCGGCCCCGGACACGCGTCCACAGGGACGCGGCCGGGGCCGATGTACGGGGCGCGGGGGTACGAGACCGTCTCACTCAGATGATGGATCACGTCTGAGCCGAATGATCCATAAGGAACTGGATCAACCCGCGGGGCCGTCGGGCGGGGCGCCCGGCGGGGGTCAGGCGAGGGCGACCAGGTCCCGGTAGTCCGGGCCCCACAGGTCCTCGACCCCGTCCGGGAGCAGGATGATCCGCTCCGGCTCCAGGGCCTCCACGGCGCCCTCGTCGTGCGTGACGAGGATGACCGCGCCCTTGTAGGTGCGCAGCGCGCCCAGGATCTCCTCGCGGCTGGCCGGGTCGAGGTTGTTGGTGGGCTCGTCGAGCAGCAGCACGTTGGCCGAGGAGACGACCAGGGTGGCCAGGGCCAGGCGGGTCTTCTCGCCGCCGGAGAGCACGCCCGCGGGCTTGTCCACGTCGTCGCCGGAGAACAGGAAGGAGCCGAGCGTCTTGCGCACCTCGACCAGGTCCAGGTCGGGGGCGGAGGACCGCATGTTCTCCAGGACCGTGCGCTCCGGGTCGAGCGTCTCGTGCTCCTGGGCGTAGTAGCCCAGCTTGAGGCCGTGGCCGGGCACGACGCTGCCGGTGTCGGGCTTCTCGGTGCCCGACAGCAGGCGCAGCAGGGTGGTCTTGCCGGCGCCGTTGAGGCCGAGGATGACCACGCGGGAGCCCTTGTCGATGGCCAGGTCGACGTCGGTGAAGATCTCCAGCGAGCCGTACGACTTCGAGAGGCCCTCGGCGGTCAGCGGGGTCTTGCCGCAGGGCGCCGGCTCCGGGAAGCGGAGCTTGGCGACCTTGTCGGAGGCGCGGACGGCCTCCAGGCCGGAGAGCAGCCGTTCGGCGCGCTTGGCCATGTTCTGGGCGGCGACGGTCTTGGTGGCCTTGGCACGCATCTTGTCGGCCTGCGAGTTCAGCGCCGCGGCCTTCTTCTCGGCGTTCTGGCGCTCGCGCTTGCGGCGCTTCTCGTCGGCCTCGCGCTGCTGCTGGTAGAGCTTCCAGCCCATGTTGTAGACGTCGATCTGGGACCGGTTGGCATCGAGGTAGAAGACCTTGTTGACCACGGTCTCGACGAGGTCGACGTCGTGGGAGATCACGATGAAGCCGCCGCGGTAGGTCTTCAGGTAGTCGCGCAGCCAGACGATCGAGTCGGCGTCGAGGTGGTTGGTGGGCTCGTCGAGGAGCAGGGTGTCGGCGTCCGAGAAGAGGATCCGGGCGAGCTCGACGCGGCGGCGCTGGCCGCCGGAGAGGGTGTGCAGGGGCTGGCCGAGGACCCGGTCGGGGAGGCTGAGGGCGGCCGAGATGGTCGCGGCCTCCGACTCGGCGGCGTAGCCGCCCTTGGTCAGGAACTCGGTCTCCTGGCGCTCGTACTGCTTCAGGGCCTTCTCGCGGGTGGCGCCGGAGCCGGTGGCGATGCGCTCCTCGTTGGCGCGCATCTTCTTGATCAGTACGTCGAGCCCTCGCGCGGAGAGGATCCGGTCGCGGGCGAGAACGTCGAGGTCGCCGGTGCGCGGGTCCTGCGGGAGGTAGCCGACCTCACCCGACCGGGTGATGGTTCCGCCGGCGGGCTGGCCCTCGCCCGCGAGGCACTTGGTGAGGGTGGTCTTCCCCGCTCCGTTGCGGCCGACGAGTCCGATGCGGTCGCCCTTGGCGACACGGAAGGACGCGTTCTCGATGAGGATGCGGGCGCCGGCGCGCAGCTCGATGCCGGTGGCGGTGATCACGGAAATACTCCAGGGCGGTGGGGACGGCGGAAGTGGGGGCAGGACGCGCGTTGCTTCGACGCCGCTAATCCGCGAGGAGATTTGCCATGGGATTCATTCTACCGGGGGTGCGCAACCACTTTTCTGGGCCTCCCGTCCCCCGTTCGGCGCACGGGCGGCGCGGGGCCGCCCGGGGGCGTATCAGGATGAAGGGGTTGACACTCGCCGCGGGGGTGGCCCGGCGGCCCTCCGGTCTCACCGATCTAGGCGGTGCGGGATGCAGTTCGACGACAACGCCAATCTGGACACGTCCGAGGTCAAGGACGTGCGCGGCAGCCGTGTCCCGGGCGGGAGGGCCACGATCGGGGGCGGCCTCGTCGGTCTGATCGCGCTGGTACTGGGGCTGCTCTTCGGGGTGGGCCCGGAGCAGCTGGGCCTGTCGGACGGCAGCCCGGAGCCGGTCGCGACCTCTTCCTCGGCCGCGCAGGTGCAGCAGGCCTGCAGGACCGGGCGGGACGCGAACACGCGCGAGGACTGCCGGCTGGTGGCGGTGGTGAACAGCACCCAGGACTTCTGGAGCCAGGAGTTCGCCAAGCGCGGCGGCGCCTACCGGCCGGCGTCGACGGTCTTCTTCACGGGCCGGGTGAACACCGCCTGCGGGGCCGCCACCTCGGCGGTCGGGCCCTTCTACTGCCCCGCCGACCGGCAGGTCTACCTGGACCTGGGCTTCTTCGACGAGCTGCGGACGAAGTTCGGGGCGAGCGGCGGCCCCTTCGCCCAGGCCTACGTGGTCGCCCACGAGTACGGGCACCACATCCAGAACCTGACCGGGACGCTCCAGCGGGCCCAGGACGGGCGGCAGGGCGCGGACAGCAACGCGGTGAAGGTCGAGCTCCAGGCCGACTGCTACGCGGGGGTGTGGGCGCACAACGCGACGCGGACCCCGGACGAGTCCACGGGGCGGCCGCTGATCACCAGCCTCACCGACCAGGACATCCGGGACGGGCTGGACGCGGCGGCGGCGGTCGGCGACGACCGGATCCAGGAGAAGTTCCAGGGCCGGGTCACCCCGGAGTCCTGGACGCACGGCTCGGCGGAGCAGCGCCAGCAGTGGTTCTACCAGGGCTACCGCACCGGCGACATGGCGCAGTGCAACACCTTCCGCTGACTGTCGGCGCCGCCTGCCATGCTGTGACGTGGGTCACCCAGGCCATCGTCACGAGAGGGAGTGATCGCCATGGCAGGCGTTCCGTCCATCTACCCCACGCTGCTCTACCGCGACGCGAAGGCGGCGATCCAGCAGCTCACCGAGGCGTTCGGGTTCACCCAGGTCGCGGTGTACGAGGGCGACGACGGCTCGGTGATGCACGCGGAGCTGGCGTACGGCGACGGCGCGGTGATGCTGGGCAGCAAGGGGCGCGGCGGCACCTTCGACGCGGCCATGGAGGCGGCGGGCCCGGCCGGGGTCTACGTCGTGGTCGACGACGTGGACGCCCATCACCGGCGGGCGGCCGACCACGGCGTGGAGATCCTGATGGAGCCCACCGACCAGGACTACGGGTCCCGGGACTACATGGCCCGGGACGCCGAGGGCAACGTCTGGAGCTTCGGGACGTACGCGCCGCAGCTGTGACGGCCGCGGCGCGTCCGCGCGTACGGCGGGCGGTCAGCCGCCGCCGGTGTGGACCTGGAAGGCGGCCCGGCGGACCGCCTTGGCGAGGGCGGGGTCCGGGTGGGCGGCGGCCAGGGCGACCAGCACCTGCACCGTGCGGGGGTGGCCGACGGCGCGGACCTCGTCCAGCAGCCGGGGGACGGTGGTGCGGACGGCGGAGTCGAGGTGCCGGGCGAGCAGGTCGGCCTCGCCGTGGTCGGCGATGGCCGCGGCGGTGTCCACCCACAGCCAGGTCGACTCCTCGGGGGTGAGCACGTCCTGGGCGTCGTCGGGGTCCACCCCGTCGTGCTCGGCGAGCCAGAGCAGGGCGTACGGCCGCAGCGCGGGCTCGCGCAGGGCCGCGCGCACCTCGCGCTCGGCGGGGGCGCCGACCACCCGCAGCGCCTCGAAGGCCAGGCCGCGCAGCAGGGCGTCCTCGCCGCGGGCGGCGTGCAGGAGCTCGCTGACGGCGTGGCCGACGGGCCGGGCGGCGAGCCAGGCCTGGTACTCGGCGCGGGCCGGTCCGGGGGTGAGCCGGGCACAGCCGTGCAGCATGGCGGCGGCGGACTGCTCGATGTTGCCGGCCGGGCTCTGTGCGGCGACGCAGATCTGCTCCAGCTTCACCCACACGGCCCAGCTGCCGAGGGGGGTGAGGGTGGCGCGGGCGGGGCCGAGGGTGACGGCGTCCACGGCGGCGAGTCCGCCCAGGGCCCAGCGCAGCAGCCGGGCGAGCGGGAGCGGCCGGGGTTCGGCGCCGGCGGACGGGGCGCCGGCGGGTTCCGCGTCGTAGGGGACCTCGCAGCGCTCGTCGCGCAGCTCGGTGACCCGCTGGCCGAGGAGGTCCAGGAGGTCGGGGACGGTCACCGGGCCGGCGGACAGCTGGAGCAGCGAAAGCAGCTGCGGCATGGCCTCGACCACCTCGGCGACGGCCGAGGCGGCGATGTCCGCGGGGGCCGGGTGGACGAGCGACCAGGCGTCGAAGAGGGCGACCCAGCCGCGCAGCACGGCGGTGTCGTCGCGGTCCCAGGCGCGCAGCCGCCAGCCGGGGCGGGCGTGTCCGCCGTGCACCTCGACGAGGCCGGAGAGCCGGGCGCGGTCCCAGCCGACCCGGATCTGCCCGTGCGTCAGGGCCAGTTCCGCGGCGGCCCGTTCGACGTCGACGGCGGGCAGTGCGCCCGAGGGGGCGGGGCGGCCGCCGTCGCCCGCGCCGAGGTTCAGCTCGGCCCAGCGGGCCAGCCGTACCGCGTCCGCGAGTGAGGCGCGGGCGCGGTTCGCCAGGTCCGCCGTGGCGGGGGTGCCCGCCGGGGGCCGGGTGGCCGGGCGGGTTCGCCGGTCGGTCACCGCCTTGCGCGCCGTGGCGACGGAGCGCTGGGAGACGAGTCGGAGTCTGGAGTCGCGAGCCAACTGCTCATCAGGCTTTCGGGACGTCACGGAAGCAGTCTCGCCCGTCACTGGCCGAAAGCCCAAACGGAACGGGTCATTTCCACAGGTCACGGGGTGGATGAACCGGGAGGAATCACCCACCGCGCCCCGTCCGCCACAGGCCCTTCACCCGGGCGCCACATCACACGTCACATGAGAGGGGTGAGGAAGCGTCGCAGCGCCTCCTCGTATCGCAGCGGGTCGGCGTTCCACATCGCCCCGTGCCCGGCGTCCATCACGGTGTGCAGGGTGACCAGGTCGGGCCGGGCGGCGGCGAGCCGGCGGGACGGCTCCCAGGGGGCGATCGTGTCGGCGGGGCCGTGGAAGATCAGGACGGGCACGCGCAGCGCGCCGGGGTCGGCCGCCGGCGCGAGGTGGTCGGCGCGCAGCCCGGCGCGGCCCTCGGCGGCCCGGACGGCGAGCGGGAGCAACGGGGCCGGGGTGCCGCGGGCGGCGGCGAGGGCGCGCAGCGTGGCGTGCCAGTCCATGACGGGCGAGTCCAGCACGAGCCCGGAGACCCGGCCGGCCAGGGCCGAGCGCTCCAGGGCGCGCAGGGCCATGGCGGCGCCGGTGGACCAGCCGTACAGGACCACGCGGCGGGCCCCGTAGCGCACGGCGTAGCGGATGGCGGCGTCCAGGTCCCGCCACTCCGACTCGCCGAGGTGGCCGAGGCCGTCCGGCGGGGCGGGGGCGCCGATGTCGCCCCGGTAGCCGGGGTCGAGCACCGGCAGGCGGTGGCGGTGCAGGAAGGGCATGACCGTCATGGGGTGCTCCCGGCCGGTGCCGAGCCCGTGGACGGTGATCACCCAGGTGCCCCGGGCCCCCGGCAGGAACCAGGCGGGCAGCGGGCCGAGCTCGCCGGGGACGTCCACGTCGGCGTGGTCCAGCCCGAGGGCGGAGCGCGGGTTGCCCCGGTGCACCTGGGGGGTGAGGGCGACCCGCAGGCCCGGGGTGAGCTCACCGTGGGTGACCGCCAGGAGCCGGCGTACGACGGTGTCCGCGTCGTGCGGGACGTCGGTGAGGACGGAGCCGACCACGGCGTGCACCCCGGGCGCCTCCAGGCCGTGGACCCCGGGGCGGAGGGAGGCCAGCGAGCGGGTGAGGACCACCCGGCCGGCTCCCGTGGAGTGCACGCTGAGGCGGGGGCCGCCGGGCAGCGGGCGGCCCGGTTCGGGCCGCAGGGCCGCATCGGCGGCGTACCGGCCGGCCGCGACCGCGGCCGCTCCGGCGCCGATCAGGGTCGTCGTGACGGCCGCTGCCGTCGCTGTGGCGGTACGCACCGTTCCAGTCTCGGCGCGCGGCGGCGGAGGGGCCACCGGAGCGGTTCGCTCCGAACGGAGTGATCTACCTCTCTTTACCGGGTCCGAGAGGGGCCGCCCGTCGGCCCGCAGCCCTGCCCGGAGGGGGCCGTTCACCCTGCTTTGACGTGCAGGAATCGGGATGGCTACGACAGAATCAGGACGAATGACCCGATCGTGTGGCGCGTGGGGACACCGCGTCGCCCGAGGCAGTTCATCTTCCGTTCACCCAGGTTGCCTACGGTCGCCGTGCCACTGACGCCAAACAGAAGCCTGGGTAAATGGAGCACATAACGCTTCTCCTCGGGATCGTGATCATCACCGCTCTCGTGTTCGACTTCACGAACGGTTTCCACGACACAGCCAACGCGATGGCCACCACCATCTCGACCGGCGCCCTCAAGCCCAAGACGGCGGTGGCCATGTCCGCCGTGCTCAACCTCGTCGGCGCGTTCATGTCCGTGGAGGTCGCCAAGACGATCTCCAAGGGCCTGGTCAACGAGGAGGGCATTCAGCCGGAAGTGATCTACGCCGCCCTGGTCGGCGCGATCCTCTGGAACCTCGTCACCTGGCTGGTCGGCCTCCCCTCCAGCTCCTCGCACGCCCTGATGGGCGGCCTGGTCGGTGCTGCCGTCGCCTCCGCCGGCCTCGGTGCCGTCAACGGCGACACGCTCGTCACCAAGGTGCTGCTCCCCGCCGTCGCCGCGCCGATCGTGGCCGGTGTGGCCGCGATGCTGGCCACGAAGGTCACGTACAAGCTGAACGGCAAGATCGGCGAGAAGACCTCGGCCAAGGGCTACAAGGCCGGCCAGATCGCCTCCGCCGGTCTCGTCTCCCTCGCGCACGGCACCAACGACGCGCAGAAGACGATGGGCATCATCACCCTGGCCCTGGTCGCCGGCGGCGCGCTCGCGCCCGGCTCCAACCCCCCGGTCTGGGTCATCGTCTCCGCCGGTCTGGCCATCGCCATGGGCACCTACCTGGGCGGCTGGCGCATCATCCGCACCATGGGCTCCGGCCTGACCGACCTGCAGCCGCAGCAGGGCTTCGCCGCCCAGACCTCGGCCGCCAGCGTCATCCTGGCCTCCTCCAACCTCGGCTTCTCGCTCTCCACCACGCACGCCTGCTCCGGCGCCGTCATGGGTGCGGGCCTGGGCCGCAAGGGCGGCGTGGTCCGCTGGTCCACCGCCACCCGCATGTTCGTCGCGTGGGGCCTGACCCTGCCGGCCGCCGCGCTCGTCGCCTCCGGCGCCGAGCTGGTCATGCGCACCGGTGACATCGGCGTCGTCGCCGTCACGGTCTTCCTGGTCGGCTCCTGCGTCGCCATCTGGCTGATCTCCCGCCGCCAGGTCGTCGACCACACCAACGTCAACGAGACCGCCGCCGCCTCCACCGAGGCCGAGGAGCCCGGCGTGGTCACCACCGCCATGGCCGCCGTCGCGGTCCCGCCGCTCGCGGGCACCACCGCCGCGGTCACCGACGAGGACCTCAAGGCCACCATCCCGGCCGCCACCGCCGGCCCGGCCTCCCCGACGACCCCCACGGCCCCGGCCGCGGCGGTCTGACCCCGAGAACGACAGAGGAAACGGCAGTATGAAGATCGACTGGGCAGCACTCGGCTCCGTCTTCGGGGTCAGCCTCTCCGCCACCGTCGCCCTCGTGGCCCTCTTCACCCTGGGCCTGGTCGGCCTCTCCAAGCACGAGGCCGCCACCGAGCAGGGCGGGGCCGCGACCCTGGCCCGCAGCGGCGCGTACGCCTGCTTCGCGCTCTGCGCGGCGGCCGTGACGTACGGGATCTACCTGATCGTCAGCTGACACCGCCACACCGCGTACGACGGCTCCCTCCGGGATTCCCCGGAGGGAGCTTTCGCGTACCCGCGCCCCTTCTCCGCCGTCCGTCCCACCAGGTCAACGGCAAGTTGACGGGCGTTCGCGGGGCGTGGTGGACTGCCCGAGCCAATACGGCGGCATGGAGAGGAAGTCCGGTGCGAATCCGGCGCGGTCCCGCCACTGTCACCGGGGAACGCACGCGGCGCGTGCGCCCCGGGAGCCAGGAACTCTCGCCACCGGACACGTCGAACCAGGGCGCGGACCCTGAGTGAGGACATACCTGCCACCATGCGTGCCGACCGCGTCTTCGCGTACGGCGCCACGGCGGGGCTGATCGGCGACCGGATCCTCGGGGATCCTCGCCGGGGGCACCCCGTGGCCGCCTTCGGACGAGCCGCCGCCGCCGTCGAGGGCGCCCTGTGGCGCGACGACCGCGCCCGGGGCCTCCTGCACACCCTCGTCTGCGCGGGCGGCGCCGCCGCCGCCGGCGCGCTGGGCGCGCGCGCCGTGCGCTCCCGGCCCGCGGCCGCCCGCATCGCCCTGACCGCCGCGGCCACCTGGGCCGTCGTCGGAGGCACCTCCCTCGGACGGGAGGCCCGCGCCATCGGCGGGGCGCTCGCCGCCGGGGACGCCGAGGTCGCCCGGGAGCGGCTCCCCCACCTGTGCGGGCGCGACCCCCAGGCACTGGACGAGCAGCAGATGGCACGGGCCGTCGTGGAGTCCGTCGCCGAGAACACCTCCGACGCGGTCGTCGGCGCCCTCGTGTGGGGCGCCGTCGCCGGGGTCCCCGGACTGCTGGCCTTCCGCGCCGTGAACACCCTGGACGCGATGGTCGGCCACAAGTCGCCCCGCTACCTGCGCTACGGCTGGGCCTCCGCCCGCCTCGACGACCTCGCCGGCTGGCCCGGGGCCCGGCTCACCGCACTCGCCGCCGTGGCCGCCGGCCCCGACCGGCGGGGAGCCGTACGGGCCTGGCGCGCCGACGCCGCCGCCCACCCCAGCCCCAACGCCGGCCCGGTCGAGGCCTCCTTCGCCGGGGCGCTCGGCGTCCGGCTGGGCGGCACCCTGTCCTACGGCGGGCGCGTCGAACACCGTGCCGTCCTGAACGGCGAACGGGGGCGGCCCGTGGAGGTCGCCGACATCGAACGGGCGGTACGGCTGTCGCGGCGGGTGACCTGGCTGGCGCTCGGCACCTGTGTGGCGGTGCGCTCGGCAGTGGCAATGACGAGAAGGGGACGGGCATGAGCGGCACCAGGCGCGGCGGCGGACTGCTGGTCGCGGGTACGACGTCCGACGCGGGCAAGAGCGTGGTCACGGCGGGCATCTGCCGCTGGCTGGCCCGGCAGGGCGTCAAGGTGGCCCCGTTCAAGGCCCAGAACATGTCGCTGAACTCGTTCGTGACGCGCGAGGGCGCCGAGATCGGCCGCGCCCAGGCCATGCAGGCCCAGGCCGCCCGGGTGGAGCCCACCGCGCTGATGAACCCGGTCCTGCTCAAGCCCGGCAGCGACCGCAGCAGCCAGGTGGTGCTGCTGGGCAAGCCCGTCGGCGAGATGAGCGCCCGCGGCTACCACGGCGGCCGGCAGGAGCAGCTCCTCGGCATCGTCACGGACTGCCTGGAGCAGCTGCGGGGCACGTATGACGCCGTGATCTGCGAAGGGGCGGGCAGTCCGGCCGAGATCAACCTGCGCCGGACCGACATCGTGAACATGGGCATCGCGCGGGCCGCGCGGTTCCCGGTGGTCGTGGTCGGCGACATCGACCGCGGCGGGGTCTTCGCCTCCTTCTTCGGCACGACGGCCCTGCTGTCCCCCGAGGACCAGTCGCTGATCGCCGGCTACATGGTCAACAAGTTCCGCGGCGACGTCTCCCTGCTGGAGCCCGGCATGGAGATGCTGCGCGGCCTCACGGGGCGGGCGACGTACGGGGTGCTGCCGTTCCAGCACGGGCTGGGCATCGACGAGGAGGACGGCCTGCGGGTCTCCCTGCGGGGCGCGGTGCGCGAGTCCGTGGTCGCCCCGCCGGTCGGCGAGGACGTGCTGCGGGTCGCCGTGTGCGCGGTGCCGCTGATGTCGAACTTCACCGACGTCGACGCGCTGGCGGCCGAGCCGGGCGTGATCGTGCGGTTCGTGGACCGGGCCGAGGAACTGGCCGACGCCGACCTGGTCGTCGTACCGGGCACGCGCGGCACGGTGAAGGCGCTGGAGTGGCTGCGCGAGCGGGGACTCGCCGACGCGCTGGCCCGGCGGGCCGCCGAGGGGCGGCCGGTCCTGGGCATCTGCGGCGGCTTCCAGGCGCTCGGCGAGCACATCGAGGACGAGGTCGAGTCGAAGGCCGGCTCCGTAGCGGGGCTGGGACTGCTGCCGGTACGGGTGCGGTTCGCGGCCGAGAAGACCCTGGCGCGGCCGGTCGGCGAGGCGCTGGGCGAGGAGGTCTCGGGCTACGAGATCCACCACGGGGTGGCCGAGGTGCTGGGCGGCGAGCCGTTCCTGGACGGCTGCCGGGTCGGATCGGTGTGGGGCACCCACTGGCACGGCTCGCTGGAGTCGGACGGCTTCCGCCGGGCGTTCCTCCGGGAGGTGGCCTCGGCTGCCGGGCGCCGCTTCGTACCGGCGCCGGACACGTCGTTCTCCTCCCTGCGGGAGGAACAGCTGGACCTGCTGGGCGACCTGATCGCCGAGCACGCCGATACGCGTGCGCTGCTTCAGCTGATCGAGTCCGGCGCCCCGGCCGGCCTCCCCTTCCTCCCCCCGGGCGCCCCGTGACGGCCCCGGCCCTGCGGGCGGCCATCCCCCACTCCGCCCCTTCCCGAAACCGGGGGCTCCGCCCCCGGACCCCCGGTCCTCAAACGCCGGACGGGCTGGAGTTCCAGCCTCGCCGGCGGTTGAGGCGCGGGGTCTGGGGCGGAGCCCCAGGAAACGGTGAAAGGGCGGGGCGGGGAGCGGCTCCGCGCAGCGGCACCCACGCCCCCGGCCCCACCACCACCCCCAACAGCCCGCGCACGCGTACCCGTACAGGAGGAGTGAGCAACCCATGAGCACGCCCTACCCGTTCACCGCAGTGGTCGGCCAGACCGACCTGCGGCTGGCGCTCCTGCTCAACGCCGTGAGCCCCGCGGTCGGCGGTGTGCTCGTGCGCGGCGAGAAGGGGACCGCCAAGTCCACCGCCGTGCGCGCGCTCTCCGCCCTGCTGCCGCAGGTGGACGTCGTCCCCGGCTGCCGGTTCTCGTGCGCGCCGGCCGCGCCCGACCCGGCCTGCCCGGACGGCCCGCACGAGCCCGGCCCCGGCACCGGCCGCCCCGCGCGGATGGTCGAGCTGCCCGTCGGCGCCTCCGAGGACCGCCTCGTCGGCGCCCTCGACATCGAACGCGCCCTCGCCGAGGGCGTGAAGGCCTTCGAGCCCGGCCTGCTCGCCGACGCGCACCGCGGGATCCTGTACGTCGACGAGGTCAACCTCCTCCACGACCACCTCATCGACCTCCTCCTCGACGCCGCCGCCATGGGCGCCTCCTACGTGGAGCGCGAGGGCGTCTCCGTGCGGCACGCGGCCCGGTTCCTGCTCGTCGGCACCATGAACCCCGAGGAGGGCGAGCTGCGGCCGCAGCTCCTGGACCGGTTCGGGCTGACCGTCGAGGTCGCGGCCTCCCGGGAGCCCGCCCAGCGCGTCGAGGTGGTGCGCCGCCGGCTCGCGTACGAGGACGATCCCGCGGGCTTCGCCGCCCGCTGGTCCGGGGACGAGAGCGAGGTGCGGGCGCGCGTCGTGGCCGCGCGGGCGCTGCTCCCGCAGGTCCGGCTCGGCGACACCGCGCTGCTGCAGATCGCCGCCACCTGCGCCGGGTTCGAGGTCGACGGCATGCGTGCCGACATCGTCATGGCCCGTACCGCGACCGCGCTGGCCGCCTGGGCCGGGCGGACCTCCGTGCTGAAGGAGGACGTGCGGCAGGCCGCCCTGCTGGCCCTCCCCCACCGGCGCCGGCGCAACCCGTTCGACGCGCCCGGACTGGACGAGGACAAGCTCGACGAGATCCTCGACGGCTTCCCCGACGAGGAGCCCGAGCCCGACCCCGAGCCGGAAGGCCCGGACGACGACGGCGGCGGCCCCGACGGGGACGGCGGCGGCGTGCCCCCGCAGGGCGGCGGGCCCGAGACCGGGCACGCGCCCGACACCCCGCAGGAATCACCCGAGTCACAGGAGTCCCCCGAGCCCCAGCCCTCCGCCCCCCAGGGCGGATCCGGCGGGGCCGAGCAGGCCGCCGTGGGCGCCGCCGAGCCGTTCCGCACCAAGATGCTCAGCGTGCCCGGCCTCGGCGAGGGCGCGGCCGGGCGGCGCTCGCGCGCCCGTACCGCGCACGGCCGCACCACCGGCGCCCAGCGCCCCCGGGGGCAGCTGACGAAGCTGCACCTGGCGGCCACCGTGCACGCCGCCGCCCCGCACCAGAAGGCCCGCGGGCGCGCCGGGCGCGGCCTCGTCGTGCGCCGGGACGACCTGCGCCAGGCCACCCGGGAGGGCCGCGAGGGCAACCTCGTGCTGTTCTGCGTCGACGCCTCGGGCTCGATGGCCGCCCGTCAGCGGATGAGCGCCGTCAAGGGCGCGGTGCTTTCGCTGCTGCTGGACGCCTACCAGCGCCGGGACAAGGTCGGCCTGATCACCTTCCGCGGCGCGGACGCCGAACTGGCGCTGCCGCCCACCTCCTCGGTGGACGCGGCCGCCGCCCGGCTGGAGAAGCTGCCGACCGGCGGCCGCACCCCCCTCGGCCCGGGCCTGCTCAAGGCCCACGAGGTGCTGCGGATCGAGCGGCTGCGGGACCCCTCGCGCCGCCCGCTGCTGGTCGTCGTCACCGACGGCCGGGCCACCTCTGCCGGGGCCGTCGGCGGCGACCCGCGCGAGCTGTCGGGCCGCAGCGCCCGGCTGCTGGCCGCCGAGGGCATCGCCTCGGTGGTGGTGGACTGCGAGTCCGGGCCGGTCCGGCTGGGCCTGGCGGGGGCGCTGGCCGCCGACCTGGGCGCGCCCGCCGTCACCCTCGACGGACTGCGGGCCGACTCGCTGGCCGGGCTCGTGAAGAACGTACGTACCGCAGTGACCCACACTGCGTCACTCGACAGCATCCCCAGGAGGGCCGCGTAATGCCGCAGGGACAGCCGACCGTCGTTCCGGACGACGGGCTCACGACGCGCCAGCGCCGCAACCGTCCGCTCGTCTTCGTGCACACCGGGCCGGGCAAGGGCAAGTCCACGGCCGCGTTCGGCCTGGCGCTGCGCGCCTGGAACCAGGGCTGGCCGATCGGGGTGTTCCAGTTCGTCAAGTCGGCGAAGTGGAAGGTCGGCGAGGAGAACGCGCTGAAGGTGCTGGGCGCCTCCGGCGAGGGCGGGTCCGTCGTCTGGCACAAGATGGGCGAAGGCTGGTCCTGGGTCCAGCGGGACGCGCAGCTCGACAACGAGCAGGCCGCCAAGGAGGGCTGGGAGCAGGTCAAGCGCGACCTGGCCGCCGAGACGCACAAGCTGTACGTGCTCGACGAGTTCGCGTACCCGATGCACTGGGGCTGGATCGACGTGGACGAGGTGATCGAGGTGCTGCGCGACCGCCCCGGCACCCAGCACGTGGTCATCACCGGCCGCAACGCCCCGGAGAAGCTCCTGGAGTTCGCGGACCTGGTCACCGAGATGACCAAGGTCAAGCACCCCATGGACGCCGGCCAGAAGGGCCAGAAGGGCATCGAGTGGTGACGTCCGTGAACGTGCCCCGGCTGGTCATCGCCGCGCCGTCCTCCGGCAGCGGCAAGACCACCGTGGCGACGGGCCTGATGGCGGCCTTCGCGGAGCGCGGCCTCGCCGTGTCCCCGCACAAGGCCGGGCCCGACTACATCGACCCCGGCTACCACGCGCTGGCCACGGGCCGGCCGGGCCGCAACCTGGACGCCTTCATGTGCGGGCCGGAGCTGGTCGGCCCGCTGTTCGCGCACGGCTCCGCCGGGTGCGACCTCGCCGTGGTCGAGGGCGTGATGGGGCTCTACGACGGCGCCGCCGGGCGGGGCGAGCTGGCCTCGACCGCGCAGGTGGCGAAGCTGCTGCGGGCGCCGGTGGTGCTGGTGGTGGACGCGTCCTCGCAGTCGCGGTCGGTGGCGGCGCTGGTGCACGGCTTCGCCTCGTTCGACCCGCAGGTTCGGCTCGGCGGGGTGATCCTCAACAAGGTGGGCTCCGACCGGCACGAGGCGATGCTGCGGGAGGCGCTGGAGGAGGCCGGGATGCCGGTCCTCGGTGTCATGCGGCGGGCCCCGCAGGTCGCGACGCCGTCCCGGCACCTGGGCCTGGTCCCGGTGGCCGAGCGGCGGGCCGACGCGGTCGCTGCGGTGGCGGCGCTGGCCGAGCAGGTGCGGGCAGGCTGCGACCTGGAGGCGCTGATGGCGCTGGCCCGGACGGCGCCGCCGCTGGCCTGCGAGGTGTGGTCGCCCGAGGAGGCCGTCTCCGCCGTCGCGGGACCGCGTCCCGTCGTCGCCGTCGCCGGCGGCCCCGCGTTCACGTTCTCGTACGCCGAGCACGCGGAGCTGCTGCGCGCCGCCGGCGCGGAGGTCGTCACCTTCGACCCCCTCCACGACGAGGCGCTGCCCGAGGGGACGAGCGGGCTCGTGATAGGCGGCGGGTTCCCCGAGGTGTACGCCCCGGAGCTGTCGGCCAACGACCCCCTGCGGAAGGCCGTCGCGGACTTCGCGGCGGCCGGCGGGCCGGTGGCCGCCGAGTGCGCCGGGCTGCTGTACCTGGCGCGGTCCCTCGACGGGAAGCCCATGTGCGGGGTGCTCGACGCCGACGCCCGGATGTCGGAGCGGCTGACCCTCGGCTACCGCGAGGCGGTCGCGGTCTCGGACAGCTCGCTCGCCGCCGCGGGAACGCGGCTGCGGGGGCACGAGTTCCACCGGACGGTGGTCGAGCCGGGCGCCGGAGCGGCGCCCGCGTGGGGCTTCACGCATCCCGAACGCCGCGTCGAGGGCTTCGTACGGCAGGGCGTGCACGCCAGTTACCTGCACACCCACTGGGCGGCGCAGCCCTCGGTCGCCCGGCGCTTCGCGGAAGCCGCGGCAGCGCACCGGTGACCGGCCTCCCCGGCCGGCGGTCAGTCCGCGAGGCCGACCACGAGCCAGATCCCGGCCACCCCGCCCACCGTGCACATCAGCGTGGACAGGGCGGGGTGCTCGTGGTGCGCCTCGGGGAGGATCTCGGCGGCGGCCAGGTACAGCAGGGCCCCGCCGAAGAATCCGAGGTACGCCCCGAGGGGTTCCTCCGGAAGGGTGAACAGCAGGGTGGACGCGGCGCCGACGACCGGGGCGACGGCGTCCGCGAAGAGCATCAGCAGGGCCTTGCGGCGGGCGTTCCCGTAGAGGCGGGTGAGCGTGTACGTGTTGAACCCGTCGGCGAAGTCGTGGGTGATGACGGCCAGTGCCACGGCCACGCCCATGCCGCCGCCGACCTGGAAGGCGGCGCCGAGGGCCACCCCGTCGGCGACGCTGTGGCCGACCATCGCGGCGGCCGCGGTGAGGCCGACCTGCGGGACGCGGCCGCCGTGGCCGTGCCCGTCGTGCCCATCGCCGTTCGCGGCGCCGTGCGCGGCATGGCGCACCGCGAGCAGGCGCTCCACCACGTGGGCGACCAGGAAGCCGCCGACGAAGAGCAGCAGGGCCAGCGGGACGCCGAACACCTCCTGGCCGGCGGCGTGCAGGGCCTCCGGGAGCAGGTCGAGGCCGACCACGCCGAGCATCAGCCCGCCGGCCAGGCCGAGCACCAGGTGGCGGCGGTCGGTGACGCGTTGCGCCGTCCAGCCGCCCGCCAGCGTCATGAGGAACGCGCCCAAAGCCACGATCACCGCCATGTGCCCCTGAATACCGACTGGCGGCCCGGTGCGCACTTCCGCGCGCGGGTGGCGGGCGGCAGCGTGTTGACGAAGAAGAACGGACGACGGACGGAGGAGGGATCCCGGTGGGCGAGTACGTGACGCGGCTGGTGGTCGGGGTCGGCGGGCGCGCGGGGGTCTCCGTGGAGGAGGTCTGCGCGCTGGTCGAGGAGACGCTGCGGGGGGCGGGGCTGGCCACCGGGGCGGTGGCGGCACTGGCCACGGTGGAGTCGAAGACCGGGGAGCCGGGCATCGCGGGTGCGGCGGAACGTTTCGGCGTGCCGTTGGTCGGCTATCCGGCGGAGCGCCTCGCGCTGATCCCGGTACCGCACCCCTCGGCATCGGTACGGGACGCCTCCGGCACCGCCTCGGTCGCGGAGGCGGCCGCCCTGGCGGGCGGCGGGGAACTCCTCGTACCGAAGCGCCGGTCGGTGGCGGCGACCTGCGCGGTGGCCACCGCCGAGGAGCACGACCTGCGCCACCACGGCGACGCCGAGGTCGCGGACGCGGGAGGCGCCCTGGTGGACCTGGCGGTGAACGTACGCTCCGACACGCCGCCGCAGTGGCTCAAGGAGCGGATCGCGTCCTCCCTGGCCGACCTGGCCGCCTACCCCGACGGCCGGGCGGCGCGCGCCGCGGTCGCGGCCCGGCACGGACTGCCGGTCGAACGGGTGCTGCTCACGGCCGGGGCGGCGGAGGCGTTCGTACTGATCGCGCGCGCCCTGGGGGCCGTACGGCCGGTCGTGGTGCACCCGCAGTTCACCGAGCCGGAAGCGGCCCTGCGGGACGCCGGGCACCGGGTGGAACGCGTGCTGCTGCGCCCCGAGGACGGCTTCCGGCTGGACCCGGCGGCGGTGCCGGAGGAGGCCGACCTGGTGGTCGTCGGCAACCCCACCAACCCGACGTCGGTCCTGCACCCTGCGGCGACGCTGGCGGCGCTGGCCCGGCCGGGGCGGACCCTGGTGGTGGACGAGGCGTTCATGGACGCCGTCCCGGGTGAGCGGGAGGCACTGGCCGGACGGATGGACGTCCCCGGGCTGGTGGTGCTGCGCAGCCTGACCAAGACGTGGGGGCTGGCGGGGCTGCGCATCGGGTACGTCCTGGCCGAGCCGGAGGTCATCGCGAAGCTGGCCGCCGCGCAGCCGCTGTGGCCGGTGTCGACGCCGGCGCTGGTGGCGGCGGAGGCGTGCGTGTCGCCCGCGGCGCTCGCGGAGGCGGAGGCCGCGGCGCGGCGGATCGCCGTGGACCGGGAGCACCTGCTGGCGGGGCTGGCGGAGTTCGAGGAGGTCACGGTGTCGGGGGTGGCCGAGGGCCCGTTCGTCCTGGTCCGCATCCCGGGCGCGGCGGAGGTACGCACCCGCCTGCGCGCCCTGGGCTTCGCGGTCCGCCGGGGCGACACCTTCCCGGGCCTGGACCCCGACTGGCTCCGCCTGGCGGTCCGCGACCGCACCACGACGGGCCGCCTCCTCCAGGCCCTGGACCACGCGCTGGCCCTGGCGGGGCGGTAGGGGGCTCGCGGTTCGGGCCCGCTATCTCCCCCTCGAGGGGGTGGGGGCGGGTCGGTGGCTGCCCACCCGCCTCCCCGGGTGCGGGGCGGTGGGGTGGGGGGCGGGATCCCCTCGGACGGTCTCAGAGCAGGTTGGGGGCTTCCCGTCAGTCCCATCGTCCTTCCGGTTCGGGCCGGTCCCTCAAGGGCGCTCCTTCGTCGCGTCGCTACGCGATGGCCTTCGGCCACCCTTGACCGACCGACCCGAACCGGAAAGCCGAAAGACTGCCGGGAAACCCCCAAAGAAACGGCACGGTCCAGAGGAAAAGGGACGGCCCTGTCAGCGATGAGGCGAGGGGCCGGGCGCCAGCCCGCCGGGCATTCGCCCCCTCAAAAGTCCAGGTTCAGGGCCAGGGGCGCGACTACCTGCACGAAAGGCCGACCCTGGCGCTCTGCGGAGCACCCAAGCGCAGCAGATCGCTACGCGCTCCTCTCGTCCCAGCGTCGGACGACCGTCCGGGGCTGATACCTGCACCAGAGGGTGAACAGAGCAGCCCGGGAAGCCGGCCGGCGCGTCAGATCGCTACGCGCTCCTCTCGTCCCAGCGTCGGACGACCGTCCGGGGCTGATACCTGCACGAGAGGACGAACAGAACAGCCCAGGAAGCGGACGGGCGCATCAAATCGCTACGCGCTCCTCCGGTCTCGGCGACTTCCAGCCGTCTTGGGCTGATTCCTCAGCGGAGGACGGTGTTTCTCATCCCGCACCAGCCCCCAATCCTCGACTTTGCCAGCCTAGTTCCGAGCAGTCGTCACTAGGCTTCACACATGACGATTCGCGCAGTGGTCTTCGATGTCGGTGAGTGCCTGGTGGACGAAACGCGGGAGTACGGCACATGGGCCGACTGGCTCGGCGTGCCCCGGCACACCTTCGCCGCGATGTTCGGAGCCGTGATCGCGCAGGGCCGCGACTACCGCGATACCTTCCAGGTCTTCCAGCCCGGCTTCGACCTGTACGAACAGCGCGAGGCCCGGGCGGCGGCCGGACAGCCCGAGCACTTCGATGAAGAAGATCTGTACGCGGATGTCCGCCCCGCCCTCGCGCAGCTGCGCGCCGACGGCCTGTGGCTGGGCATCGCAGGCAATCAGACGGTTCGCGCAGGCAAGATCCTGCGCGAACTCTTCACCACAGACGTCGATTTGATCGGCACCTCCGACGACTGGGGGGCGAGCAAGCCCGATCCCGAGTTCTTCGTCCGCGTCGCCAAGGCCGTTCCGTTCGGGCCCGACGAGATCCTCTATGTGGGCGACCGTGTCGACAACGATCTGCGGCCCGCTGTGGCCGCAGGCATGCACAGTGCCCTGATCCGGCGCGGCCCCTGGGCCACCGTCCAGTGGGAAGCGGAGGAGGCCAAGTCGCTTCCGACCTTCAGGGTCGACAGTCTCCTCGACCTCCCCCACCGGATCGACGAGTTCAACGCGTCAGCGCGCTGAGCGTCGTCGCCCAGCCGTACAGCCGGTCGTCGAGTTCGCGTACGCACTGCTCGTGCTGCCACGGTGCGAGCGCACGGCGCGTCTCGCGGACCCTCTCCATCCCGGTCGCGTACCAGTGCGTCTCCAACTGCTCCAGGGCCCGAACCGCATAGGCACACGCTGCCTCGGGAACTCCGGCAGCGGCCTCCACGGCCCCCAGGTCGGCGAGGACCACTGTCCGCTGCTTGTCAGCGTCGGGCGGAAGGGCCTCGAGAACCTCCATGAGCGTCTCCCGGGCCTGCGGAAGGTGCCCGGCTGCGAGCTGGGTGTTCCCCTTGAACGCGGCCAGCCGGACGGGGCTGAACCAGTCCATCCAGTCAGGCGAGACGTGCTCCGAACCGGCCGCCAGCAACTCCTCGCCGTGGTTGATGAGGTTCAAAGCCGTCCGCGTCTGCCCACACCTCGTCTCGCATTCGGCCTCGACCGCGTCGAGCCAGGCCAGGAATTCTGCGGAAGCCGGGCCCCTGCGGGCATAGGTCCGCGCCATCACCATCCGCTCGCCGGCGCCGGAGCGATCTCCGGCCCACCCCGGGATGAAGGCCATGTGAGCCAGCACGGCGGCGCCGAGCACGGAATCGTCCGCTTCTCCCGCCGCCTGAAGGGCACGCAGCCACGTTTCGCCCGCTTGCTCGGGCTCTCGGAGGTCGAAGAACTCGATGCGGCCCGCAAGGAGAGACGACTCGGCCAGTGCTGCCGCGACGGCGTGGCGTGTGGCGCCCGCTGTTGCGGGGAGCAGAGCCTCGCCGAGGACAGCGTGGGCGCTGACCGGTGGATGAAGGACCGCCGGTGCCACGGTCCAGTAGAGCCGCCGGTGGGCCCGGGTCACGGCGAGGTAGTCGGCAGCCGCACTCGCGGGCTGCGCCGTCGCCGGATGCTGCACCGGGAGCCTCAACGCCGAAGCGACGGGTACGCGTCTGACCATCAGCGTGCGATCGTGCCCGGCGGGTGGGGTGAAACCGAGGGCCTCGACATCCTGTCCGAGCAGCTCCGTGAGTGCGTGCTGGGCCGCAGCGTAGGGCCAGGGAGGCGCATCCGACTCCCAACGCCGGACTTGGCGCACGTCGATGGAAACGCCTCGGCCGGCGAGAGCCTCAACAAGTGCTTGCTGCGAGAGGTATCCGGCAGCCACACGGGCGGCTTTGAATCGGACGTTCCCGGGTGACCTTGCCACGCTCAACCTCCGCATGTGTGCCAGGTGGACTACCACTCTCTCAACAAGTCCCCGCCAGAGCCATGTTTTACCCCGCCGGAGGAACAGAAGTCCTCAAATAGGCAGCCAGAAGACCGCGACAAGTCCTAGCTGAGCCATCCCCTAAGGGCGAACCTCGAACCTCGAACAGGAGCAGGGCGATCCGCCCACTGACCACGGCAGGAAGTGACATGACCGGTCGCACCCGAGACGTGCCAAGCGTCGACAGTTGGGACGAGCCCTTGCCGAGGGCGAGGGTCGTAGAGCCGCCCAGCCTGGAACTCCTCGACCGGGCTTTGGCCGGTTGGGAGCGGTTCCTCGTCACCTTCGAGGGGGCGTCCGATGAGTGAGCGCTACGAGTACGTGCCCCACCGTCTCCTGGGTCGCCGCGTCCGTGACATTGCTTCCGGCATCGAGGGCGATCTCATGGCCGTGATCAACGAGAACGTCTCGGACACCGGCATCGAGCGCTGGATCGAGCTCGCCTACGTCCGAGGCGCCTCCGGCCGCGAATTCACCACCGCCGCCACCAACATCGAACCCGCCCCGGACCAGCCCAAGACGGCCGCCACCCGCCGAGACCAGAGAAGCGCGTAGCGATCTACCGCGCCCCTGCGCATGCCGGGCCAGCCCTGGTCGTCCTCTGGTGCAGGTATCAGCCCAAGACGGGCCGCAGACGCCGAGGAAAGAGGAGCGCGTAGCGATCTGTCGCGCCTGGGGGCTCCGCAGGTCGCTCGGGTCGCCTTTTGGTGCGGGTAGCCGCGCCCCCGGCCCGGAATGGGAACTTCGTGAGGGCTCGGATGCCCGGCGGGCCGGGCCCCGGCCCCTCTCCTCATCGCTGACGGGCCCGTCCCTTGTCTTCTGTCCGGTGACCGTTCTTTTGGGGGCTTCCCGTCAGTTCTTCGGCTTTCCGGGGCGGGTCGGTCTGTCAAGGGTGGCCGAAGGCCATCGCGAAGCGACGCGACCGAAGGGAGCGCCCTTGACAGGCCGGCCCGACACGGAAGGACGATGGGACTGACGGGAAACCCCCAAACCAGCCACGAGACCGTCCAAGGGCACCCCGCTCCCCCTGCCCCGGACCCGCAGACGGGGGCGGGTGGGCAGCCACCGACCCGCCCCCACCACCTCGCGGGGGAGATGGCGCGCCCCCGCCGTGAAGCCCCCGGCGGCGGGCCGCCAACCTCGCGCCTAACATGGCCGGAGCAAACGACTAGCTGGGGGCGGGGCATGAGGACGGCGGGGCGGATAGGGATCGGGGTGGCGGCGCTGGCACTGGTCGGCGGGGGTGTTTACGCCGTTCCCCGGCTGCTCGGGGACGGCGTGGACGCGGCCGCCGAGCAGCGGTTGCAGGGGAAGCCGGGGACGGCCAAGGGGCCGGCCGGGACGCCGTTCACGCTGGTGGCGACCGGCGACATCATCCCGTACCCCTCGATCATCCAGCGCGCGGCGGACGACGCCGGCGGCAAGCCGGGCGAGTACGACTTCCGGAAGATACTCGCGGGCGTCAAGCCCATCGTGTCCGCCGCCGACCTGGCGATATGCCACCACGAGATACCGTACGGCCGGCCCGGCGGCCCCTACACCGGCTATCCGGCCTTCAAGGCCCCGCACCAGCTGGCCGACGCCCTCAAGGACGCCGGTTACGACAGCTGTTCCACCGCTTCGAACCACACCCTCGACGACGGCTACGACGGCCTCACCCGCACCCTCGACCACCTCGACCGGGTCGGCCTCAAGCACGTCGGCTCGGCGCGCAGCGCCGAGGAGGCCAAGGCGCCGGCCCTGCTCTCGGCGGGCGGCGCGAAGGTCGCCCAGTTGGACTACACGTACGGGACGAACGGCATACCGGTCCCGGCGGGCAAGCCCTGGTCCGTCAACCTGATCGACCAGGCCCGGATCATCGCCGACGCCCGCGCGGCCCGGGCGGCCGGCGCGAACGTCGTGCTCCTCAGCGTCCACTGGGGCACCGAGTGGCAGACGGCTCCCGACCAGCAGCAGAAGGACCTGGCCCAGGCGCTGACCGCCTCGCGCGGGGCGGACGGCCTGCCCGACATCGATCTGGTCCTCGGTACGCACAACCACGTGCCGCAGCCCTACGAGAAGATCAACGGCACCTGGGTGGTGTTCGGGATGGGCGACCAGATCGCGAGCTTCTACGAGCCGGAGAAGGCGCGGGGCAACATGTCCTCGATCCCCCGGTTCACCTTCGCCCCGTCGGCGAAGAACAGTGGCCGCTGGGAGGTGGTGAAGGCCGAGTACCTGACGCAGTTCTCGGACATGAAGCCGCCGTTCCGGGTCGTCTGCGCCTCGTGTACGCCGGACCGTGCCGACTACGCCAAGGTCGACAAGGAGGTCACGGCGGCCGTCACCTCGCGCGGGGCGGTCGGCCAGGGTCTGGAGCGCGCCACCCGCTGAGGGGCCGCTGCGGCTACTGGGTCCTGCCGCGCCGGGTCACGACGAGGGCGCCCGCGCCGATGCCGAGCAGGAGGAGCGCGCCGCCCGCGACGTACGGGGTGACCGAACCGGCTCCGGTCTCGGCGAGGTTGGCCTGCGTGGCGGTCTGCTTCGTGGTCTGTGCCGCGGTCTGCGGCTTGACGTCGGGCTTCGCATCGGGCTTCGTGTCCGGCTTGGTCTCCGGCCCGGCGGCCTTGGGGGCTTCGCAGTGGGCTTCGGCCAGGACGATCTCGCCGTCGACCTGGGCCACGTTCAGGTCGAGCGGGTTGACCGCCACCTTCAGGCGCAGCGCGGCCGCGGCGGCCGTGGTGGAGGTGGTCTGCGTACCGGAGAGCTCCAGGGAGACGGATCCGACGCCGGGTACGTCGATCTTGGTGGCGGGGCCGCCGGCGGTGACGGTGACCTTCTTGCCGAGGGCGGTGACCGTGCCGAGGACGTTCGAGGTGGCGACGGGCTTCTTGCCCGCTTCGCAGACGGCCTTGGAGGTGACCTTCTCGACCTCGATGAGGGAGAGCACGGGCAGGCCGGGGACGTGCACCTTGGCGTGGGCGAGGTTCGATTCGGCCCGGGCGGCGTTCTTGTCGGCGGTGGCCTTGGCGGTGGCGGCGTCCGCCTTCAGGACGCTGACGGGCCGGCCCTGTTCGGCGCCGTCGAGGGTGACGGTGAGGGCCGTCTTCTCGGCGGTGGCGGGGGCCGTGACCTCGTTGAGGGTGGTCTTCAGCGGGACGTGCACGGCGTTGTTGAGCAGGCGTACGTCCAGTCCGGCCCGCAGGACGACGGCTCCGGACGTGCCCTCGCTCCCGGCGCCGCCGCCCGTGGCGAGGGCGGGCGGCGCGGTGAGCAGGGCCACCGCTCCCGTGGCGAGCAGAACGGCCGCGGGCATGCGGAAGGTGTTGCTGTTCAAGTTGGTGGAACCCCCGGGGAGTTGGGTGCCGCCGGGGCGCCAATGGGGGACATCGCACACGCCGACGGCTTCGACGTTCGAAATCCTTACGCACAGGGAGTGAACGGTCAGCGACCCGACGTGAGTTCACCCCAAAGGGTGGATTCCACGCGTGTTTTCGATTTGTGACGCACCATCCGTCTCAGAAACTCTCAGGAGTCCCGTCCAGAGCAGCCGCTAGGCGCGGACCACGCCGTTGACGATGACCCGGTCCGGCTGGGCCAGGGCGCGTACGTCGGTGCGCGGGTCGGTGGCGTAGACGACGAGGTCGGCCGGGGCGCCCTCGGTGAGGCCCGGGCGGCCGAGCCATTCGCGGGCCGCCCAGGCCGTCGCCGAGAGGGCGTCCAGCGGCGGGATTCCGGCCTTGACGAGTTCCGCGACCTCGGCGGCGACGAGGCCGTGCGGCAGGGAGCCGCCCGCGTCCGTGCCCACGTACACCTGGACGCCCGCGTCCCAGGCGGCCCGGACGGTGTCGTAGCGGCGCTCGTGGAGCCTGCGCATGTGCGCCGACCAGCGGGGGAACTTGGCCTCGCCGCCCGCCGCCAGCCTGGGGAAGGTCGCGATGTTGACGAGGGTGGGGACGATCGCGACCCCGCGCTCCGCGAAGAGGGGGATGGTCTCCTCGGTGAGCCCGGTCGCGTGCTCGATGCAGTCGATGCCCGCCTCGACGAGGTCCCGCAGCGAGTCCTCCGCGAAGCAGTGCGCGGTGACCCGGGCGCCGAGGCGGTGCGCCTCGGCGATGGCGGCCTCGACCTCCTCGCGCGGCCAGCAGGCCGTCAGGTCTCCGGCGTCGCGGTCGATCCAGTCGCCGACGAGCTTGACCCAGCCGTCGCCGCGCCGTGCCTCGCGGGCGACGTACTCGACGAGCTGCGGGGGCTCGATCTCGTGGGCGTAGTTGCGGATGTAGCGGCGGGTGCGGGCGATGTGCCGGCCCGCCCGGATGATCTTCGGCAGGTCGTCCCGGTCGTCGATCCAGCGCGTGTCGGAGGGGGATCCGGCGTCGCGGACGAGGAGGGTGCCGGCGTCCCGGTCGGTGAGGGCCTGCGCCTCGGCCGTCGGGGCGTCGACCGGGCCGTGGGCGTCGAGGCCGACGTGGCAGTGCGCGTCGACGAGGCCGGGCAGGGCCCATCCGGTGACCGTGGTGACCTCGCGGGCGGCGGTCGGCCGCTCGTAGGAGATCCGTCCGCCGACGACCCACAGTTCGTCGCGCGCCTCGTGGGGCCCGACGAGTACGCGCCCCTTCACATGGAGCACACCGTTGTGATCACTCATGTCCGCACTGTACGTGCGCGCTCGGTAGGCTCGGCTGGTAACCCCGGACGAAGAGAGCACCGCCGTGACCCATCCCCTGCTGGACCTCCCGCCGCTGACCGCGGAGCACTTCGCGTCGATCGAGCGGGGGGTGGCGCGGCTGGTGGACACCCGGCACGACGTGGTGGTCACCCAGGGCGAGGCGCTGCTGCCGCTGGAGGGGTGCATCCGGTCGGGGGCGCGGCCGGGTTCGACGGCGCTGAACGTCGTCACCGGGCCGTACGGGACCACGTTCGGCAACTGGCTGCGCGATGCCGGGGCGAACGTGGTGGACCTGGCGGTGCCCTTCGACACGGCGGTGAGCGGCGAGCAGGTGGCCCGGGCGCTGGCGGAGCACCCGGAGATCGACTTCGTGTCGCTGGTGCACGCCGAGGCGGCCACCGGCAACACCAATCCGGTCGCGGAGATCGGCGAGGCGGTACGGGCCCACGGGGCGCTGTTCATGCTGGACGCGGTGGCGTCGGTGGGCGCGGAGCCGCTGCTGCCGGACGCGTGGGGCGTGGACCTGTGCGTGATCGGCGCCCAGAAGGCGATGGGCGGTCCGGCGGGGGTTTCGGCGGTGTCGGTGAGCGACCGGGCCTGGGAGCGGTTCGCGGCCAACCCGGCGGCGCCGCGCCGCTCGTACCTGTCGCTGCTGGACTGGAAGGAGCGCTGGATCGACGGCGGCCGCAAGGCGCTGCTGCACGCGCCCGCGCAGCTGGAGATGCTGGCGCTGGAGGCCTGCCTGGAGCGGATCGGGGCCGAGGGTCTGGCGGGTGTGCTGGGGCGGCACGTCTCGGCGGCGCGGGCGACCCGGGCGGGCGCGGCCGCGCTCGGTGTCGCGCCGTGGGTCGGTGACCCCGCGCAGGCCGCGCCGGTGGCGACCACGTTGCGGGTGGCGGACGCCTCGCTGGTGGTGGCGAAGGCCCTGGCGGTGGATCCGGCGGCCCCGCTCGCGGCGGGCGGCGGGGCGCTGGCCGGGGAGATGGTGCGGGTGAACCACTACGGTCCGGCGGCCTCGCCGGAGGCGGTCGGGGCGGCGCTGGGTGCGCTGGCCCGTGCCCTGGGCGCCGATCCGGCGCCGGCCCTGGCCGCGGCTTCGGCGGCCTGGGCGGCGTAGCTCCGGACCCGCGGGAACGTCGGCCGGCTCTGGTCAGCCGGCCCCGGTCAGCCGGCCAGTGCGTCCAGCAGCCGGTCCACGTCCGCCTCGGTGTTGTAGAGGTGGAAGGAGGCCCGCAGGGCTCCGTCGCGGGCGGAGGTGTGGACCCCGGCGGCCGCCAGGTCGGGCTGGCGGTGGGCCAGGCCGGGCACCGAGACGATCGGGGCGTCGCCGGGGACGGGCTCGTGGCCGAGGCGGGCGAGTCCTTCCCGGTAGCGGGCGGCGAGGGCGGTGTCGTGGGCGTGGACGGCTTCGATGCCGACCCGTTCCAGCAGTGCCAGTGAGGGTTCGGCGGCGTGGTACGGGAGGAAGGCGGCGGACTCGTCGAAGCGGCGGGCGTCCGCGGCCAGTTGCCGCATGGGGCCGTAGACGGCGTCCCACTTGGACTCGGCGGCCACCCAGCCGGCGTGCAGCGGGGTCAGTCCGGGCTGGGCTTCTTCCGAGACGGTCAGGTACGAGGCGCCGCGGCCGCCGAGGAGCCATTTGTAGCCGCCGGTGACGGTGTACTCGTACGGGGAGGCGTCGAAGGGGAGCCAGCCGGCGGCCTGGGTGGCGTCCACGAGCATCCGCGCCCCGTGCGCGGCGGTCGCGGTGCGGACCGCGGCGAGGTCCGCGGCGCGGCCGTCGGCGGACTGGACGGCGCTGAGCGCGACGAGGGCGGTGTCGGGGCGGACGGCTTCGGCGAGGGATTCCAGCGGGGCGAAGCGGACCTTGAGGTCGCCGCGGAGCACGAAGGGGTTCATGACGGAGGCGAAGTCCCGTTCCGGCACCAGGATTTCGGCACCGGCGGGCAGGGAGGCCGCGATCAGGCCCACGTGGACGGCGACGGACGAGCCGACGGCGACGCGTCGCGGGTCGGTCGAGACCAGCCGGGCGAAGGCGGCCCGGACCCGCTCGACGACGCCGAAGTCGCCCGCTCCGGCGGGCAGTCCGGCGCCCGCCGCCTCGGCCAGTTCCCGTACCGCGGCGACGGAGGCCTTCGGGAGCACTCCGGCGCCCGCGGTGTTGAGGTAGGTGGTGGAGTGCGCGAACTCGGCGGCGCAGACGCGGGACACATGGGAGAGCGGAAGATCCATAACGTCCACTCTGCGCCGCCGCCAACCAAAAGTCCATTGGTTAGTTTTGCACACACACTCAAAGGAATGCTTATGGAATGGCGTTCCGGAATGGTGCTCGAGGGGCTCAGCTCCAGTCGATGTCCTCCTGGCGCTCCAGCGGGGCCCGCTCCCGCAGGGATTCCGGCACCACCAGGTCGTCCGCGTCCGTCATGACGGCAGGGAAGTCGATGTGGGCCCGGTTCTCGACCTCGGTGAGCTTGACCTGGAACACCCGGAACTCGTCCAGTTCCAGGGCTTCCCGCAGCACGAGGTCCTGCGCCAGCAGGAAGGCCTTGGCCTTGAACGCGCCGTGCGCGGAGTAGGCGATGACCTTCCAGAAAGCTCGTGGGATCCGCACGCCGCGGAATTCCCGGTCGTCGTCCTGGAAGACCGGCCCGCCGAACACGCTGACCCTGAGGTCGTCGACCTCGACGTCCTCGAAGACCGCGTCCTCCAGCTTTCCCCAGATGCCGCCGCGCAGGCTCTGGTTGAAGTCGTCCATCTGCGGGGCGATGTTGGTGTAGAAGAACGAGTCCTTGTTGGCCCGCTGCGCCTCGGGCAACGGGCCCCAGCAGACGTCCGCGCGGCGCGCTATGTGGCCCCGGTCGAGGCGGTTGGTCTTGCCGCCCTTGTCCTTGTAGAGCTCGTTGTCGACCTGGACGCCGGACGGCAGGCGCGGGTCCGTCTTGAAGTCCTTCGGGCGGTCGAGCTTCTTGAGCGCGCCGCCGTCCACGTTCCAGGCCACCCAGATCGCGAAGCGCCGCAGCTTGCTCAGCGCCAGTGAGAAGTGGGTGTACGCAATCACCTCGGAGCCGTCGAGCCGCACCGCGGTGTCCTTGATCGACGGGTCGAGCGACGGCGTGCCGACGGGTACGGCGAGGAAGCCCGGGTCGTACCCGGTCAGGGCTGCTTCCGGCGAGACGCTGGACGGCGCCTCCAGGGTGATCTTGGCGGTCATCGGGGTCTCCTTCCGCAAAGGAGTCGGTCCCCGAGTTGGTTGAAACGGAAGCGAATTGCGGTACCGCGGGCAGGGCGGGGCCCGCGTCATGCGCGTGTACGTCCAGCCTACGGCCGGGCCGCCGGGCGGGCGCGCCGAGCGGTCCGGCGCCGAGCGGTCCGGCGGCGGGACGTGCGCCGGGGCGCCCGGTACGGGAGTACGCGGGCGCCCCGGGGACGGTCGCGGCGGTTCAGCCCTGGGGGACGGCGCAGGCTCCGTCGGGCTCGCAGGCCTCGGCGCCGGGGGCCGTCTCCACGGTCTCGCGGCCGGCCCAGGCCTGCTCCAGCGCCTGGGTGAAGACCTCGGCGGGCTGGCCGCCGGAGATGCCGTAGCGGCGGTCGAGGACGAAGAACGGTACGGCGTTGGCGCCCAGTTCGGCCGCCTCGCGCTCGTCGGCCCGCACCCGGTCCGCGTAGGCGGAGTCGTCGGCGAGGACCTCGCGGGCCTCCGCCTCGTCCAGTCCGGCCTCCACGGCCAGGGCGAGCAGCACCTCGGGGTCGAAGACGGAGCGCTCCTCGGCGAAGTTGGCCCGGAAGGCGAGGTCGAGGAGCTGCTCCTGCCGGCCGCGGGCGGCGGCCAGGTGCAGCAGGCGGTGGATGTCGAAGGTGTTGCCGTGGTCGCGGCCGTCGGTGCGGTACTCCAGCCCCTCGGCGCGGGCGCTGGCGGCGACGTGCTCCTCCATGGCGCGGGCCTCGTCGAGGGTGCGTCCGTACTTGCGGGCGAGCATCTCCAGGACGGGGGCGGTGACGCCCTTGGGGCCGTTCGGGTCCAGCTCGAAGGAGCGGAAGACGACCTCCACCTCGTCGCGGTGCGCGAACCCGGCCAGGCCCTTGGCGAACCGGGCCTTTCCGATATAGCACCAGGGGCAGGCGATATCGGACCAAATTTCGACGCGCATGTTCCTTCTTCTCTCCGGGTACGACTGGACGGTTTCCGGTTCAACCATCCGGGGGTCCCGTCTCATTCCCCGGACGCCCGACCGACCTCCAGCCAGAGCGTGCGGTGGGAGCCCGCGGGGGTGCCCGCCGGGTCGGGACGCCAGCCGTGGGAGGCGTAGAAGGCCTGGGCGCGCAGGTTGTGCTCGTAGACCTCCAGGCGGACCCGCTCGATGCCGGCCCGCCGCCAGGCGGCGAGGCAGGCCGCGTGCAGGGCGGCTCCGGTGCCCCGGCGCCACTGGTCGGGGTCCACGTGGAGCTGGGTGAGGGTGGTCACGCCGTCGGCCGTGAGGAACGCCGCGACTCCGGTGACCCGTCCGTCCCGCTCGGCGCACAGCACCTGGCCCTGCGCCGCCGGGCGGGCCACCGCCCGCTCCCAGCCCTCGCGGGCGCGCGCCGTCTCGGTCTCACCCGCGTAGGCCTGCTCGGGGACGCGGCCCCGGTAGTAGGTGGCCCTGGCCCGGGTGTGCAGGGCGGCGATGGCGTCGAGGTCGCTGGCGAGCGCGGTCCGGATCATGGGATGGGGAACGCGCCGGGAACCGTGTCGGTTCCCGGCGCGTCGGTCCCGGCGGGCGGCGGCTACTTCTTCAGCCACGCCGCCATGATCTTCTGGGCGATCGGCGCGGCCAGCTTGCCGCCGCCGATCTCGGAACGGTCGGTGTCCGAGTTCTCGATCATCACGGCGACGGCGATCTGCTTGCCGCCCGCCTTGGCGTACGAGGTGAACCAGGCCAGCGGCGGGATGTTGTTGTTGACGCCGCGCTGGGCCGTACCGGTCTTGCCGCCCACCTCGGCGCCCGCGACCTGGGCGGGCTTGCCGCCGCCCTCGGTGGCCACCGTGCGCATGGCGTCCTGGAGCATGGAGGCCGTCTTCGGGCTCATCACCTGCTCGGTCTTCGGGTCCTTGAAGCCCTCCAGCACGTTGCCGTCGGCGTCGGTCACCTCGGAGACCATGTGCGGGGCGACGAGCTTGCCGCCGTTCTCGATCGCGGCGGTCACCATGGCCATCTGGAGCGGGGTGGCCTGCACGTCGAACTGGCCGATACCCGTCTGCGCGACCTGGTCGACCGACATCTTCTTCGTGGGGTACTTGCTCGGCGGGTTGGTGCGGACCGGGGTGTCGATCTGCGTGTTGAAGCCGAGCTTCTCCGCCATCGCCCGCATCTTGTCCTGGCCGAGCTTGGAGGCGAGGTCCGCGAAGACGTTGTTGCAGGACAGCTTCAGGGCGGTGCGGGCCGAGACGTTGTTGCAGGCCTCGTTGCCCGCCTCGCTGGGCAGCGGCGTACGGGTACCCGGGATCGTGTACGCGCCCTGCACGCCCGTCGGCGTGTCGATGTTCGTCACCAGGCCGTTCTCGATGGCCGCGGCGAGGGTGACCAGCTTGAAGGTGGAGCCGGGCGCCTGCGGCTTGCGCAGTGCCACGTTCTCCATGAGCTTGCCCTTGTCGGCGGACAGCTCGTCCCAGGCGGCCTTGTCGTTGGCGCCCGTGATCCGGCCCGGGTCGTAGGACGGGTTGTTGACCACGGCGAGGATCTGGCCCGTCGCCGGGTCGATGGCCACGGCCGCGCCCTGCTTGCCGCCCAGGGCGTCGTAGGCGGCCTTCTGCACGCCCTTGTCGATGGTGGTGAGGACGTTGCCCGGGTCGGCCCGCTTGTTGGTGAGCATGTCCATCATCGTCTTCAGCCGGGTGTCCGAGCCGTTGAGGACGTTCTTGTAGACGCCCTCCAGCATCGTCGTGCCGTAGGCCTGGGAGCTGTAGCCGGTGATCGGGGCGTAGAGCGGGCCGTCCACGTAGGTCCGCTTGTACCCGAAGTCCTTGCCGCCCGTCTTCGTGGAGCCGGTGATCGACTCACCGCCCACGATGATGTTCCCCAACGGGTTCTCGTACTGCCCGATGAGGTTGCGCCGGTTGTTCTTGTCGTCTGCGAGGGCCTGGCCTTGGTACGCCTGCACCCAGGTGACCCGCACCATGAGGGCCAGCACCAGAAGCAGACAGAAGACCGACGCACGCCTGATCGTCTTGTTCATCCCCCAGAAGGACGTATCAGCGGCCGCAGCCGTTCCGCTCTGCCCCGATTGTGGCCGGGTTCTCAGCCTTTCTTCATGATGAAGCCCCCCTCGTAGGCGGCTATGACGGCCTGTGTGCGGTCGCGGGAGCCGGTTTTGGCGAGGACCGCGGCCACATGGGTCTTGACCGTCTGCGGACCCACCCCGAGGTGCTCGCTCACCTCCTGGTTGGACAGTCCGGTGGCCATCAGGCGCAGGACGTCGGCCTCCCGGTCGGTGAGCCGGGCGGCCCAGGCGGGGGCCGGGGGCTCGGCGGCCGCCGTGTGCGCGGCGGCCAGGGCGCGGACCGCGGCCGGGAAGAGCAGCGAGTCGCCCCGGGCGACGAGGCGGACCGCGCCGATCAGCTCGTCGGGGTCGGCGCGCTTGAGGAGGAACCCGGAGGCGCCGGCGCGCAGCGCGTCGTAGACGTAGGAGTCGTTCTCGAAGGTGGTGACGACCACGATCCTGGGCGGGTCGGGCATGGAGCGCAGGATCTGCTCGGTGGCCCGGATGCCGTCTATCTCGGGCATGCGGACGTCCATCAGCACCACGTCGGGGGTCAGTGAGCGGACCAGCGGGACTGCCTCGGCGCCCGTGGCCGCCTCGCCGACGACCTCCATGTCGGGTTCCGCGTCGAGGATGACCCGCAGGGCGGTGCGGACCATCCGCTCGTCGTCGGCGACGACGACGCGCAGCGGCGGCCGGCTCATCGCCCGGCTCCGCCGGTGGTGGCGGCCGCTCCGGCCGCGGAGCCGAGGGGGAGGACCGCGCGCAGCCGCCACCGGCCCTCGTGCGGGCCGGCGTCGACGCGGCCGCCGAGCAGGGCGGCCCGCTCGGCGGCGCCGCGCAGTCCGCGGCCCCCGGTGGTGCGCCGCCGCTCGCCCTCGTCGGCGGGCGGGGCCTGGGCGGGCGGGTTGGTCATGGTGATCTCCAGTTCGCGGTGGCCGTCGGGGCTGTGGACGCGGATCAGCAGGGCGATGGGGCCCAGGCCGTGGCGCAGGGCGTTGCTCAGGCCCTCCTGGACGATCCGGTAGGCCTCGCGGGAGGCGATGGCCGGGAGCTGTTCCCAGTCCCCGGCCGGACCGGGGTCCTGCTGGACGGTGAGGGTGGTGCCGCCGGCCCGGGTGCGGGCGAGCAGCCCGTCGAGGTCGGCGGCGAGGGTCGGGGCGGGCGCGGCGTCGGCCCGGGCGGGGTCTCCGTCGCGCAGCAGGCCGAGCACGGTGTCGAGCTCGCCGACCGTGCGCCGGGTGGTCTCCTCGATCGCGGCGAGCGCCTCCCGTACGAACTCGGGGTCGCGGTCGAGCACCCGCCGGGCCGCGCCCGCCTGGAGGGTGACGGCGCTCAGGGCGTGCCCCACTGCGTCGTGCAGCTCCCGAGCCAGCCGGTTGCGGACGGCGAGGTCTGCGGCCCGTTCCTCGGCGGCGGCCAGCCGGTCCGCCGCGGTCGGGCCGAGGAGCACGGGCGCGAGGCGGGCCAGCAGCGCCCCCGCCGCGGCCGAGGCGGCGACGACCAGGACCAGCAGTCCCACCCCGAGGACGGGGGCGACGTACGGGTTCGCCCCGCTGCTGAACCAGCCCGCCCCGAGCGATGCCCGGCGCAGGGCGGCGGAGAACGGTACGAGGATCAGCACCAGCGCCATGGGCGTCGCCGCGAGGGTCATCCCGCTGATCACCGCCCCGACGCCCAGGTGCAGGGTCCACCAGGCGGAGGCCCGCCACCTGGAGCCCCACGAGCGGGCGGGCCCGTCGGCCAGCAGCTCCCCCGGTACCCCGCACATGGCCCGTACGGCCGTCGCCGACAGCGGCCGCACCAGCCCGAACAGCCCGGTGAGGGCGGCCAGCGGCAGCGCGGCCGCGTAGGAGGCGAGGGTCAGCGGGAGGGAGGCCAGGACGTTGCCCCGGCCGGCGGCGACCCCTACCCACACCTGGCTGAGCAGGAAGTACGGCATCAGCAGGGCTCCGCCGAGTATCAGGTGCACCCAGCGCAGCCGGGCCCTCGCCCCCAGCGCCGCCCCGGGCAGCCGGCGCACCGCCCCCGTCCCCCTCATGCCCGTCCCCCGTCCCCTTCCGTACTTCCCGAGCCGTTCGTTCGTCCCCGTCCCCCGGAGGCCCGCCGCCTCAGCGTGCCCGGAGGGAGAGGAGGTGGCGGGTGAGCACCGCCCCCGCCAGCAGTCCGGTGATCATCTGGCCAGCGTAGGTCAGGTAGGTGACGGCAGTGGCCTGTTCGTCCGTTCCGAAATTCACTCCGAGTGAGGCGGTCAGCATCCACGCTCCCCAGGTCAGCGTCGCCGCCGAGCCGATCCAGGCGAGGGCCAGCGGCCACCGGGCCCCTGCCCCGGCGCCCCGGGCGAGCAGCACCGCCCCGACCGCCGCGGCGAGCGCGCACACCGCGTGCGCCGCCGACACCACACCCGTCTCCGCCGAGTACGCGGCCACCTGCCGGGCGGGCAGGCCGGCGCTCCCGCCGAAGGCCCAGTAGAGGAACGCCGCGCCCAACGCGGCGCCCGCCGACGCGGCGGCTCCGGCCACCACCCCCGTGGGAGACGGGAGCCGCCGCTCCGGCGCGCCCTGCCGGACCCCGCCCCAGCGCTCCCGCGCATAGGCGAGGAACAGTCCGGCGAGGGCCGTCCCCTGGAGGATGAAACCGCCATAGACGACGGTGAACACCCAGGGGTCGAGGAAGGGTGCCCGGGCCGCCTGCACGGCTTCGCTCGCGCCCAGTCCCAGGGCCTTGAGGAGCATCTGGGCCGGGAACCCCAGGGCTATCGGGGTGAGCAGCCCGGTGGCCACGTACGCCGGGACGAGCAGCAGCCATCCCGGCAGCCGTCTGCCCCAGGGCATGGTGAGCGCCAGCACGAGCACGATGACGGTGGCGTCCATGGCCAGCGTCACGGCGTTGGCCACGGTGATCGGCAGCCCTCCCGTCAGCAGCAGGCTGCCGTCCGGTATCCCGATGTGGCTCCCGGCCAGCCAGGCCGTCTTGAGGGCCAGGTAGGGGACGGTGGCCGCCAGCGCGACGGCCCGCAGGACCCGCCGCCCGGTCCCGAGGCGGGGGGAGGTGCCAACGGTGGTGTCAATGGTGGTGCCGGTCGGCCGGTTCGCGTGGACTGCTCGTGTCGTCGTCATGTCCCCACGGTCGCCCCCACCGGCACCCCGCCACCTCCCCCACGATGGTGAACCGCCTCCCCCGCACGGGGGAGACGGCTCCCGGCGGGGTCCTCACATGCGCCGGGTCACGACCGACAGCCGGTCCCGCGCCTCGAACAGCGCCGCCTTGATGGCCCGTTCGTGGTCCCCCGTCAGCCGCGCCACCGGCACCGAGCAGCTGACCGCGTCACGGGCCGGCGTCCGGTACGGGATGGCCACGCCGAAGCAGCGCAGGCCGAGGGTGTTCTCCTCGCGGTCCACCGCGTACCCCTGCTCCCGCACCAGCGCGAGCTCCTCCACCAGCTGCTCCCGGTCGGTGATGGTGTGCTCCGTGACCGCCTCCAGCCGCTTCGGCAGCAGCGCCCGCACCTCCTCGTCGGTGTGCGAGGCCAGCAGCGCCTTGCCGAGCGCGGTGGAGTGGACGGGGAGCCTGCGCCCCACCCGGGTGAAGGGCCGCAGGTAGTGCTGCGACTGGCGGGTGGCGAGGTAGACCACGCTCGTCCCGTCCAGCCGCGCCAGGTGGATGGTCTCGGTGGTGTCGTCGGAGAGCCGGTCCAGGGCGGGCCGGGCCGCCGCGACCACCTCGTCGCCGTCGATGTACGAGCTCCCGACCAGCAGGGCCCGTACGCCGATGCCGTACCGCGTACCGGTGGCGTCGGTCTCCACCCAGCCCAGCCCCACCAGCGTGCGCAGCAGCATGTAGAGGCTGGACTTGGGCAGGGAGAGGTCGTTCTGGATGTCGGCGAGGCTGTGCAGGCCCGGCCGTGCCGCGAAGTGCTCCAGCAGCAGGACGGTACGCACCGCCGACTTCACCGGCGCCCCCGGCGCGGGGACCCCCGGCCCGGCCGGACCGGCCGTCTCGGCTGTCGTCATACGCCTCTTCCCCTCTGGTCGGCTCTGATCGCCCCTTGTCACCCGGTGGACGCGGAAATAGAGTCCGCAGCAGAAGTGATCATTCATCCACCGGAACGGCGTTCAGAATACTGAACGGTCCAGGAGGTAGCGGGCCATGGCAGGGACACCAGTCTGGAGTGTGGACCCCCGCACCGGGAAGCAGCTCGGACGGGTTGCGGCGGAAGCCACACCCGAGGACGTGGACAGGGCCGTACGCGCGGCCCACGACGCCCGCGGGGCCCTGGCGGACGCCACCCTCCGGGCCCGGTTCCTGCGCACCGCCGCCGAGCTCCTCGACGGGGACGGGCAGGCCGTCGTCGAGGCCGCCGACGCCGAGACGGCGCTGGGCACCGGCCGGCTCACCGGCGAGCTGGCCCGCACCACCGGCCAGCTGCGCGCCTTCGCCGACGCCGTCGAGGAGGGCTCCCACCTCGACATCCGCATCGACCGGGCCGACCCCTCCCTCAGCCCGCCGCGCCCCGAACTGCGCCGCTACAAGGTGCCGCTCGGCGTGGTCGCGGTCTACGCCGCCTCCAACTTCCCGCTGGCCTTCTCCGTGCCCGGCGGCGACACCGCGAGCGCGCTGGCGGCCGGGTGCCCGGTGGTGGTCAAGGCCCACCCCGACCACCCGGCCACCTCCGAGCTGTGCGCCTCGCTGCTGCGCCGGGCCGCGGTGGCGTGCGGGCTGCCGGCGGAACTGGTCACCGTCCTCCACGGCTTCGACGCCGGCGTGGAACTGGTACGCCACCCCCTGGTGGCCGCCGCCGGGTTCACCGGTTCCATCCGGGGCGGCCGCGCCCTGTTCGACGCGGCCGCGGCGCGGCCGGTGCCGATCCCCTTCCACGGCGAACTCGGCTCCCTCAACCCCGTCGTGGTCACCCCGGCGGCCGCCGCGGAGCGCGCCGAGGAGATCGGCTCCGGGCTCGCGGGCTCGGTCACCCTCGGCGTCGGCCAGTTCTGCGTCAAGCCCGGCCTGGTCCTGGTCCCCGAGGGCCCCGACGGCGACCGGCTCGCCGGCGTCCTCGGCAAGTCCCTCGGCGAGAGCGGCCCCGGGGTCCTGCTCGACCACCGGATGCGGGAGAACTTCCTGGCCGGCGTCCGGGAACGGGCCGCCCTGCCCGGTGTCACCGCGCCCGTCGCCCCGGGGCCGGGCGACGAGCACACCGTCGGCGCCGGCTTCCTGAGCCTCCCTGCGGCCACCCTGCTGGAGGGCGGCGCCCACGAGGTGCTCCTGGAGGAGTGCTTCGGCCCGGTCACCGTCGTCGTCCGGTACGCCGGCCAGGGCGAGGCCGCCGCGGTCCTGGACCGGCTCGGCGGCAACCTGAGCGCCACCCTCCAGCTCTCGCGGGCCGAGACGGAGGGCGCGCCCGGACCGGCCGCCGCGCTGATCGCGCAGGTCACCGGGCTGGCGGGGCGGATCGTGGTGAACGGCTGGCCGACCGGCGTCGCGGTGGCCCCGGCCCAGCACCACGGCGGCCCTTACCCGGCGGCCACCTCGCACTCCACCTCCGTCGGCGGCACCGCCATCGAGCGCTGGCTGCGCCCGGTGGCCTACCAGTCGGTCCCGGACGCGCTGCTCCCGCCGGAGCTGCGCGAGGCCAACCCGCTGGGCCTGCCGCGCCGGGTGACCGGCGCGGCCTGACCGGCAGGCCCTGACCGGAGCCGCATGAGGGGCGCCGGCCGACCGGCGCCGGGTAATTCCGTTGCCGCCCCGCCCCCGGCGGGGCAGGCTGCGCCCCATGCCGAAACCGCAGGGGTTCACGTACGAGGTGCACAGCGACCGCACCGTCCGCATCACGCACCGGGGCCGCGCCGCGAGCACCCTGCGGGGTGCCCGGGCGGACAAGTTCCTGGCCGAGGTCGAGTCCGGTGACGCACAGCTGGTGATGGCCCGCTGGACCGGCTCGTACAAGTTCGGCAACGAACGCACCGCCCGCGACCACCCCCGCAACCGGCGCTGAAAATCCCGCCGAGGGTAAGGGAACGGCAAAGCCGCTCCGGTCGTTCTCCGGGCATGACCGCTATGACCCCTGGTTCCAACCTGCCGCTCGACACCGTCCGCGTGACGGTGGACGTGGCTGCCCCGGTGCGTCTCGACGTGTCGGGGCTCCTGCTCGCGGCGGACGGCAAGGTGCGCTCCGATGCCGACTTCATCTTCTACAACCAGCCCTCCGGGCCCGGTGTCAGCTACCGGTCCGGCGGCGGTTCGGCGCCGGACTCCATCACCGTGGACACCGGCGCGCTGCCGCCCGGCATCGAGCGGATCGTGGTCACCGCCAGCCCCGACGCGGCCGGACAGACCTTCCAGGGCATCGAGCCCACGGCCACCGTGCGGGACGCGGCCGGCGGCGCGGTGATCGCCACCTTCACGCCGCCGCGGCTCGGCGCGGAGACGGCCCTCGTGGTCGTGGAGATCTACCAGCGGGGCGGTGCCTGGAAGGTGCGCGCGGTCGGCCAGGGGTACGCCAACGGCCTCGCGGGCATCGCCACCGACTTCGGGGTCTCGGTGGACGAGGAGCCGGCCCCGCCCGCGGCGGCCGCTCCGGTCGCCCCGGCCGCTCCCGTCGCCGCCCCGGCCGCCACCCCTCCGGCACCCGCCGCGCCGCCCGCCCCCGCCCCCGTCGGCAGCGGGAAGATCAACCTCGACAAGGGCCGGGTCAGCCTCCAGAAGAACCAGACCGTGTCCCTGGTCAAGGGCGGCCGCCCGCTGCTCTCCCAGGTCAAGATGGGCCTGGGCTGGGAGCCGGCCTACGGCGGCCGCGACATCGACCTCGACGCGTCCGTCATCGCCTACGGCCCGCAGCGCAACTTCATCGACAGCTGCTACTTCGGCAAGCTGTCGATCCTGGGCGGAGCGATCAAGCACTCGGGGGACAACCTCACGGGTGACGGCGCCGGGGACGACGAGGTGATCGTCGTGGACCTGGGCCGGCTGCCCGCCGAGGCCACCGGGCTGGTCTTCACGGTGAACTCCTTCTCCGGCCAGAAGTTCACCGAGGTCGCCAAGGCCTACTGCCGGCTGATCGACGCGGCGAGCGGGGAGGAGCTCGTCCGCTTCGACCTCACCGGTGCCGAGCCGCAGACCGGGGTCATGATGGCCAAGCTCATCAAGCAGTTCTCCGGCGAATGGGAGATGACGGCCATGGGCGAGTTTGTGAAGTCCCGCACAGTGCGCGGCATGGTCAAGCCCGCCTCGCAGGCACTCTGAGCAGGTGGGCGGGCATATGCCGACACCGGAGAGCGGGCGGGCGGCCATCCGGGTGATGGAAGCCACGCGTAATCCGGAGGTGGCTGTCAGTGCCCGCCCGTAGCCTTGGAGGCATGCAGAACACACTCCGGCCCGCGGGTCCCGCGCGCCCGTCCGCCGCCGAGGCGAACGAGGCGATACGGCACCTCGTCGAGACCTGGGACGGGGAGTGGCCCTCGGAGGCGTACGAGTTCCTGCTCGAAGAGTGGGCAGTGGCCTCCCGCGCCGAGGAGCTGGCCTCCGTCCAGTAGCCGGCGTCCCCGGGGCACAGGGGTGCCCCGGGACCGCCGGACCCGGCGCCCGCGTCAGCGCGGGGAGCGCCGCCAGGGGCCGGTGATGGCCAGCATGATGCCCGGGTCCTGGATGTTGGCGTACAGGGTGCGCCCGTCGGGAGAGAAGCAGACCCCGGTGAACTCCGAGTACTCCGGCTTCTCGGCCGTGCCGATGTTGAGCTCGTTGCGCGCCAGCGGGTAGACGCGGCCCGACTCCGTGGCGCCGAGCAGGTGTTGCAGGCCCTCGCCGTCCTCGGCGATGACCAGGCCGCCGTACGGCGACACCGTGATGTTGTCCGGGCCGTCGTAGCCGCCGTCGGCGGCCGGGTCCCGGTTGACGCCGATCAGGACGACGAGGCGGACCGTGCGCCGCTTCGGGTCGTAGAACCACACCTGGCCGTCGTGCGCGGCGCCCGGGCTCTCCTCTCGCGCGTAGGAGGAGACGAAGTAGGCGCCCCCGTCGGCCCACCACATGCCCTCCAGCTTGCGGGCCCTGGTCACCGAGCCGGCCGCGAACTGCTTGCGCACCGAGAGGCTGCGCGCGTCCCGGTCGGTCACCTCCACCCAGTCGACCCCGTACACGGTGCCGGTCTTCGTGGCGCGCGAGAGGTCGTCCACGAAACGGCCCTGGCTGTCGAAGCACTTGGCTGCCGCGAGCACCCCGGCGTCGGGGGCGAGGGTGCGCAGCCGGCCGCGTCCGTGCCGGAAGCCGTGCGGCGGGGTCCAGCGGTAGAGCAGCCCGTTGGGGCCGGAGGCGTCCTCGGTCAGGTAGGCGTGACCCTGGCGCGGGTCGATGACCACCGCTTCGTGGGCGTACCGCCCGAAGGCCTTGACCGGCTGCGGGTCGCGGTTGGCGCGGCGGTCGTGCGGGTCGACCTCGAAGACGTAGCCGTGGTCCTTGGTCATGCCGTTCTTCCCGGCCAGGTCCTCCGTCTCCTCGCAGGTCAGCCAGGTGCCCCAGGGGGTGGCGCCGCCGGCGCAGTTGGTCGACGTGCCGGCGACGCCCACCCATTCGGCGACCTCGCCGCCGCGCCGGACCTCCACGACGGTGCAGCCGCCGGAGGCGGCCGGGTCGTAGACGAGGCCCTCGGCGAGCGGTACGGGGTGCGCCCAGCCGGCGCGCGGGCCCTTCAGCTCGTGGTTGTTGACGAGGAGGGTGACGCCGTGGTGGCCCGCGAAGGCGGCGGTCCCGTCGTGGTTGGAGGGGGTGCTCTCACCGGATTCGAGGGTGGTGACGCCGCTGCGGGTGATGACGCGGTAGGTGAACCCGGCGGGCAGGGCCAGCAGTCCGGCGGGGTCGGCGAAGAGCGGCCCGTAGCCGGGGGAGTGCGGGCGGCCGTGCGCGTCGAGCGCGTCGGGCCGGGGGTCGTCCGCCGCGAGTGCACCGGGGGCGGTGGCGAGGGCGCCGACCGTCCCGGTCAGTGCGACGCCCGCACCGGCGATGACGGTGCGGGCGGTGAAGTCTCTGCGGCTGAGGGGCATCGGGTCTCCAGGGGTGGGGAGGTGGTGCGCCTGACGTACGGTCGCAGGCGCACACGCTCCCGCCCGCACGTGAACGGCGGCTGAACTACCCGCGAATGCGGGCCGAGCCCTTTCCGGCCGCCGGAATGGCGAACTCCGGCCCCGGAATCGGCCTGTTGTGCACCCTCCCCGAAACCCTCCCCTGAAACCGCCCCGGTCCCCCGCCGAACCGCCGTACCGGTCAGGGCTGCCGGGAGCGGGCCTTGAACGCGGCCTTCCGCGCCTCCTTGGAGGCCTTCTTGTCCGGGTGCAGCCGGCCCATGGCCTCCAGGACGTAGGCGGTGGCGGGGTGCTCCACCCGCCACGCCCGCTCGAAGAACCCGGCGTGGTGCTCCGTCAGGCTCCGCATCAGCAGCGGCAGCTCCTCGGTCTCCCCGTCCGCCGCGAGCTGCGCCGCGATGGTGTCCACCGTCAGCCAGAACACCATGGTCTCGTCCGGTACCGGTACGTCGGCCACGCCGTGCTCGGCGAGCCAGACCCGGGCGAGCCCGCCGAGCTCCGGGTCGTCCAGGACGGCGCGGACCGCCGGCTCGGCCTCCGGACCGGCCGGGGCGAGGGCCTGCTGGCAGCGCAGCCGGCGCAGCGGGGCGCCCTCGTCGTCGCCGCGGGCGGCGGCCAGCAGCTCGGCGACGGCGTCCGGCAGCTCGCGTCCGGCCAGCCACTGCTCGATCTCGGCCTGGGCCGCGTCCTCCGGGTAGTACGAGACGGCGTCGAGCAGCGCGTCGGCGCCCTTGTCGGCCAGTTCCCCGACGGCGGGGGCTTCGACCCCGGCTTCGAGCATCCGGGCGCGGACGCCGTACAGGCCGAGCGGGGTCAGCCGGACCATCCCGTACCGGGACACGTCCTCGTCGTCCTCCGGCCCCGCCGCGGCGCCCTGCCCGGCCTCCGCGGAGGCGGGGTCGTCCGCTTCGGCGAGCAGCGCCTCGTCGACGGGGCGGTACTCGACCAGCCCGATGGGCTCCAGCTGCCGGAACTGGTCGTCGAGGCGCATCATCGCGTCCGAGACCTGTTCGAGGACGGCGTCGGTGGGGTCGCCCATCTCGTCGGGGACGATCATCGAGGCCGCGAGCACCGGCAGCGGCACCGGGCCCTCGCCGGCGCCGCCCTCGGTGACGGTGAGCAGGTAGAGGTTGGCGAGGACCCCGTCGAGGAAGTCGGCTTCCCTCTGGGGGTTCCAGTCGAGGCGGTCGAAGTCGATCTCGCCGCCCGCGTCGAGGGCGTCGACGAGGTCGTCGAGGTCGGGTACGGCGGCGTCCGCGAGGACGGTGTCCAGTGCGGCGAGCCACAGGTCGAGCACGTCGCCGGGGGCGCCGCCGGCGAGCAGTGCGAGGTCTTCGCCGGGGGTGGCGGTGCCGTACTCGGGCTCGCCCGCGTCGGCTCCGTCGCCGCTGTCCTCCTCGGGCTCGGTCACGTCGACGAGGCCGGTGTCCACGGCGACCCGCCAGGCCTGGCTCGCGTAGACGGGCGAGTCCTCGTCGGCGGCGTCGAGGCCGAGGACGGCGACGGCCTCGGGCAGCTGGTCCGGGGCGAGCTCGCCGCCGACGTCCACGCGGGTGTCGGGGCCGGACCAGCGGGCGAGGCGTACGGCGCGGGCGAACAGCGGGGCGACGAGGGCGTCGCGGGCCAGCTCCGCATCGGAGTGCAGCCGTACCGGCGGCAGCGTGGGGTGCGGCTCTGCGGACATGGGGTGGTTCTCCTCGGACGGGACGCACGGGGCGGTGGGGCGGTGGGGCGGTGGGGCGGTGGGGCGGTGGGGCGGTGGGGCGGTGGGGCGGTGGGGCGGGCTGAACGGTGGGGCGGGCGGGCCTGCGGTGTCCGGGCGACGGGATGCCGTCCGGCCGTGTGGCCGAAAACACATGCGGACGGGTCGCCAGGCCCGTTGCGGCGACCCAGCGTAGACGCAATCGGGGTGGCCCCGGCGGCCATCACCTTTGGTTCATCCCACAGTCAGCCTCCGTATCCCCTGGAGGCCTTGACAACTTCCCTGGTCACCCAGGAAATTGACGCGCGTAGATGTACACGGGCCGTCAAGCGCCCGCACTTTCTCCTCCACACACCGGAGTTCCCGCCCATGCGCCCCTCGCATCCCCGTTCCGCCGCCGTCGCGGCCCTCGTCGCCACCGCCCTGGCCACCGGCCTGCTCGCGGGCACCGCCGACGCGGCCGAAGGCGCCGTGTCCGCCGATCCGATACGCATCCACGACATCCAGGGCACGACCCGGATCTCCCCCCTGAACGGCAAGCAGGTCGCCGACGTCCAGGGCATCGTCACGGGCGTGCGCACCTACGGCTCGCGCGGTTTCTGGATCCAGGACCCGGACGCCGACGACAACCCCGCCACCAGCGAGGGCGTCTTCGTCTTCACCAGCTCCGTCCCGACCGTCGCCGTCGGCGACGCCGTGAAGGTCTCCGGCACGGTCGGCGAGTACGTCCCGGGCGGCGTGAACTCCGGCAACCAGTCCGTCACCCAGATCTCCAAGCCCACGGTGACGGTGCTCTCCTCGGGCAACGCGCTGCCCGAGGCCACCGCGGTCAACGAGTACTCCGTCCCCGCGGAGTACGCCCCCGCGGGTGACCCGGCGGCCGGCGGCAGCATCAACGGCCTGACCCTGGAGCCCTCCCGCTACGCCCTGGACTTCTACGAGTCCCTGGAGGGCATGAACGTCAAGATCGGCACCTCGCGCGTGGTCGGTGCCACCGACGCGTACGGCGAGCTGTGGGTGACGGTCAAGGGCTGGGAGAACACCGCCAAGCGCGGCGGCACCGTCTACGGCTCGTACGAGTCCCAGAACACCGGCCGCCTCCAGGTCCAGCAGCTCGCGCCGCTCGCGCAGCAGCCCTTCCCGGTGGCCAACGTCGGCGACAAGCTGACCGGCACCACCGAGGGCCCGCTGGACTTCAACCAGTTCGGCGGCTACACGCTGGTGGCGCGCGCCCTCGGCACGGTCAAGGCGGGCACCATCGCCCCGGAGAAGACCAAGGCCCAGTCGCCCGGCGAGCTCGCGGTGGCCACGTACAACGTGGAGAACCTCGACCCGACCGACTCGCAGGAGAAGTTCGACAACCTCGCCAAGGCGGTCGTGACCAACCTGGCCTCGCCCGACATCGTGGCCCTGGAGGAGATCCAGGACGACAACGGCGCCAAGAACGACGGCACCGTCTCGGCCGAGCAGACGCTGACGAAGTTCACCGAGGCGATCAAGGCGGCGGGCGGCCCGGCCTACCAGTGGCGCTCCATCGCCCCCGAGAACAACAAGGACGGCGGCGAGCCCGGCGGCAACATCCGCCAGGTGTTCCTGTTCAACCCGGCGCGGGTCTCCTTCACCGACCGTGCCGCGGGCGACGCGGTGACGGCGACCGGTGTGACGACGGAGAAGGGCAAGGCCGCCCTGACCCACTCCCCCGGCCGGATCGACCCGGCGAACCCGGCGTGGGCCGACAGCCGCAAGCCGCTGGCGGGCGAGTTCCTCTTCCGCGGCCGCACCGTCTTCGTGATCGCCAACCACTTCGGCTCGAAGGGCGGCGACGAGGGCCTGACCTCGCACCACCAGCCGCCGGCGCGCAAGTCGGAGGAGAAGCGGCTCCTGCAGGCGCAGGCCGTCAACGGGTTCGTGAAGCAGCTGCTGGCGGTCGACAAGAACGCGGCCGTGCTCGCGGTCGGCGACATCAACGACTTCGAGTTCTCCGGTACGGCGAAGGCGCTGGAGGACGGCGGCGCACTTTACTCGGCGATCAAGTCGCTGCCGAAGGCGGAACGTTACTCGTACGTGTACCAGGGCAACGCCCAGGTTCTGGACCAGATCCTGACCAGCCCGTCGATCAAGAACTTCACGTACGACAGCGTGCACGTCAACGCCGAGTTCGCCGCGCAGAACAGCGACCACGACCCGCAGGTGCTGCGCTTCCGTCCGTAACCCGGGCCGCGGGGCCCGGCCGCGGTCCGCGGCCGGGCCCCGCGGAGCACGAGCGGGTCCTACGAGCGCCCGGGCTTCGCGCGCGGACACGAGGGCTTCAAGCCGGCCCTGGGACCGTAGGTCGGGACCTTCGGCCCTGGCGTGACGCTGGACACACAGGGGCCAAAATCTTCCGGTTGTGGTGTTGAGTGTCCCCACGCCCGAACTTGCCCTCCTTGTACCCCCGCACTCCCGGGAGGACCGCGTGTTCCCGTCCATGTCCCTCGCCCAGGAAATAGGCCTCGCCGTCCTCGCCGTGGCAGCCCTCGTGTGGCTCGTCGGCCTCGGTCACATGCTGTGGGACAGCCGCTTCCACCACCCGGAGCCAGGCGCCTACGAGGGCCTGCCGGTGATCCCGGCCCAGCGGACCGCCCAGACGCACCCGATGGAGTCGGTGGAGCTGACCGAGGCGGAGGAACGGGCCTTCGCGGGCCTGATCCGCACGATCGCCCTGAACTGACCGGGCGCGCGCCCGCCCCCGGAACCCTCCGAAACCTCCCGGAACGCCCCTCGCCCTTCCCGGCGCGAGGGGCGTTCCGGCACGTCCGGGCGGCGCCGCCGCCCTCGGTTGCGGGGCCGGTCACGCGCGCCGATAGTGGGAGAGGCAGCCGCGCCTTGATCACCGGGGCCGGGCGCCGGACGCGCGCCGCGGACGATCCGACGGGCCGCGACGGCACGAGCCCCACGGGCGCTCCCCCTCCCCTGCACCGATCCCCACCCGGCGACCGGCCGGGTCACCCACCCACGCGCGGCGCGGAGCCCTGCCGATCCCTTTCGCAGGACCGAGAGGAGCACCCCCATGCACACCAAGCGCCCCATGCTCCCCACACATCCCACGCACCCCATACGCCCCGGGACCCGGGTACGCCGCCTCCTGACGACCGCGTCGGTTCTCGCGGCCGGAGGCCTCATGCTGCTGCCCGCGCCCGGCACGGCGGCACAACCCGCCGCCGCGCCCACGGTCACGGTGGCCGACGTCCCGGAGGGCACGTACCAGCTCGTGAACGTCCAGACGGGCAAGTGCGCCACCGTGGCGGGCGGGTCCACCACCGCCAACAACCACCCGCTCGTCCAGTTCGACTGCGACACGCACCCCTCGCGCCGCTGGCAGGTGACGAACGAGGAGGACGGTGCCTTCCAGATCGTCAACGGTCAGACGCGCAAGTGCGCCACCGTCGCGGGCGGGACCACCGACATGAACAACCACCCGCTGGTCCAGTTCGACTGCGACGAACACCCCTCGCGCCGCTGGCGCATCACCAACGGCGACGGCACGTCCTTCCAGCTCGTGAACGCGCAGACGGGCAAGTGCGCCACCGTGGCGGGCGGGTCCACCACCGCCAACAACCACCCGCTCGTCCAGTTCACCTGCGACACCCACCCCTCGCGCCGCTGGTTCCTGCGGCTGGTCGGCTGAGCGGACCCCTCCCTGCTCCCGCCGAAAAGACGAGTGCCCTCCCGCCTCAGGCGGGAGGGCACTCGTCGCGGACGTACGGCGGGCACTGCCCGCGCGGCGTCAGTCGTTGCTGTGCAGGACCTCGTTGAGGCCGCCCCAGTTCGCCTTGTACGGGCGGGCCTCGACGGCGCCGGTGACCGAGTTGCGGCGGAAGAGGATGTTGTCGGCGCCGGAGAGCTCCAGGGCCTTGACGATCTGGCCGTCCGGCAGGGTCACCCGGGTGCCCGCGGTGACGTAGAGGCCGGCCTCGACGACGCACTCGTCGCCGAGCGCGATGCCGATGCCCGCCTCGGCGCCGACCAGGGTGCGCTCGCCGATCGAGATGATCTGCTTGCCGCCGCCCGAGAGGGTGCCCATGGTGGACGCCCCGCCGCCGATGTCGGAGCCGTCGCCGACGACGACGCCCGCGGAGATGCGGCCCTCGACCATGGAGGTGCCCAGGGTGCCGGCGTTGAAGTTGACGAAGCCCTCGTGCATGACGGTGGTGCCCTCGGCGAGGTGCGCGCCGAGGCGGACGCGGTCGGCGTCGGCGATGCGCACGCCCTTGGGGGCGACGTAGTCGGTCATGCGCGGGAACTTGTCGATCGAGGTGACCTGGAGGTGCAGGCCCTCGGCGCGCGCGTTCAGCCGGACCGTCTCGACCTGGTCGACGGCGACGGGGCCGAGCGAGGTCCAGGCGACGTTGGTCAGCAGGCCGAAGACGCCGTCCAGGTTCTGGCCGTGCGGCTTGACCAGGCGGTGGCTCAGCAGGTGCAGGCGCAGGTACGCGTCGTGCGCGTCCAGCGGCTTGTCCTCCAGGGAGGCGATGACGGTGCGGACGGCTACGACCTCGACGCCGCGGACCGCGTCCGAGCGGACGGCCTTGGCCGCGGCCGCGCCGAGGAGCTCCACGGCCTGCTCGGCGGTGAGGCGCTCGGTGCCGGCCGGGCCGGGGGCGTCGGCCAGCTCGGGGGCGGGGAACCAGGTGTCGAGGACGGTGCCGTCGGCGGTGATGGTGGCAAGTCCGGCGGCGACGGCGCCGGTGGTACGCGTAGCAGTCATGCCCGAAACCTAACCGGCGACGGGCCGCGGTCGCGAACCGGTCTCATGTGCCGGGCGCGCGGCGTGTCGCTCCGCGCGCCGCCGGGCGGCGCGCGCCTCGGTGCGGTGCCTGGCCAGGACGACCGCGCCTGCGGCTGCCGCCAGGGCCGCGCACAGCGGCCACAGCAAGCCGGGCGCGGCCGCGTACAGGGCTCCGCCGGCGGGCGGGGCGAGGACGGTGCCGCTGACCGAGACCCCGGCGTACAGGCTCTGGAAGCGGCCGACGGCGTGCTCGGGCGCCTGGTCGGCGACGTAGGCGGTGGCGGTGGTCTTGTAGAGGATCTCGCCGAGGCTGAGCAGCACCATCATGGCGACGGCGGTCGCCACGCCCGCCCCGAGGAGCAGGGCCGCGTACCCGGCGCCGACCAGCACGAGCCCGCTGCCGATGACCGCCAGCGGCGGCCGGTCGCGCAGGGCGACGGCCGCGGGCAGTTCCAGCAGCAGGATGACGGCGCCGTTGAGGGCGACGATCAGCCCGAAGGCCCGTACGTCGAGGCCGTGGTCGGCGAGGAATACGGGGAAGAGGGAGTACTGCTGGCGGTAGACCACGTCCACGACGAGGACCGCGCCGAGCAGCACCAGGACGCCGGGGCGCGCCCGTAGTGCCGCCCACACCCCGCCGCGGCCCAGACCCCCGTCCGGGGCCGCGGAGGGCGTGCGGGCGGCGCCGCGCGCCGGGACGACGCGGGAGGTCCAGGCGGCGAAGAAGAGGGTGCCGAGGCCGTCGGCGAGGAAGAGCCAGTCGTACGAGAGCCCGGAGGCGAGCAGGGCGCCCAGCGGCGGGCCGAGGGTGAAGCCGCCGTTCGAGACGCAGCGGACGACGGCGAAGGCCTGGCGGCGGGCCCCCTCGGGCACGGTGACGGCCACCAGGGCGGAGTTCGCCGCCCGGATGACGCCCGAGGCGTACTGGGCCACCGTCAGGGCGGCGTACAGCAGCGGGGCGGGCAGCACGGGGAAGGACATCAGGGCGAGTCCGCCGAGGGCGGAGGCGGCGAGGAGCACGCGGCGGTGGCCGAAGCGGTCGCCGTACCAGCCGCCGGTGAAGTTGCCGGCGACGAGTCCGATGCCGCCGATGCCGGTGGCCAGGCCCGCCTGGGCGGCGCCGAGGCCGCGCGGGCCGGTCAGGTAGAGGAAGACGAAGACGAAGGTGAAGCTGACGACGGCATTGACGAAGACCCCCGCAGCCAGCAGCCACACGACCCTCGGTACGTCCTTGAACCCCTGCAGCACACCCGTGTCCCCCGCGTTCGTCCGTGGTCAGTTCCTTTTGGGAACGGACTATGTCAGCATGACAGCCTTGGGTCAACGGACAAAGGAGTTCCCATGGCCCAGCGCACGCACCTCGGCGACGCGGACTGCTCCATCGCCCAGGCCCTCGACGTCGTGGGCGACTGGTGGACGCTGCTGATCGTGCGGGACACCGCGCGAGGCCTGTACCGCTTCGAGGAGCTCCAGCGCGAGCTGGGGGTGTCCCGGAAGGTGCTCGCCGAGCGGCTGAAGCTGCTGGTCGAGGCCGGGGTGCTGACGCGCGAGCCGTACCAGGAGCGCCCGGTGCGGCACGAGTACCGGCTGACCCCGCGCGGGCGGGGGCTGCTGCCGGTCCTGGTGGCCCTCCAGGACTGGGGTGACACCTGGGTCCTGGGAGAGGGAGAGATGACGGCGACGACCGAGGAGTCCTCGAAGGAGGCCGCACGCGTCCACGCGCTGCGCGGGACCCGGCTGCCGGAGCTGCTGCTGCCGGACCGGTTCGGCGAGCTCCGCGACCCGGTGGCGAGCACCCCGTTCACCGTCCTGTACTGCTTCCCAGGCGCGTACGCGCGGGCCGAGTCCTACCCTCCCGGCTGGGCCGGGATCCCGGGTGCGAAGGGCTGCACGCTCGAATCGTGCACGTTCCGCGACCAGTTGGCGGAGTTCACCGCCGCCGGCGCCACCGTGCACGGCGTCTCCACCCAGCGGCCGGACGAGCAGCGGGAGTTCGCGGAGCAGGAGCGGCTGCGGTTCCCGCTGCTGTCGGACGCCGGGCTGGAGCTGGTGACGGCGCTGCGGCTGCCGACGTTCCGCGCGGCGGGGGTGAGCCGGATCAAGCGGGTCACCCTGGTGGTGGACCGGGAGCGGGTGGTGCGGGAGGTGTTCTATCCGGTGACCGACATCGAGGCGAGCGTGGCGGCGGCGCTGGCCGCGGTGCGCTCCGCGGGGTAGCCGGAACCCCTCGGGCTGCGGGCCGGGTGCGGGTGCGGGTGGCCGCTGCGCGGGGCGAGGTCCCCGACCCGCCCTTCGCCCGTTCCCCGGGCTGCGCCCGGACCCCTTGCGGGGCTCCGCCCCCGCACCCCCGCGCCTCAAACGCCGGCGAGGCTGCATACGGCCCCGCCGGGGCTAGGGCAGGACCCGGGACAGGACTTCGCGGGCGTACGGCTCGTCGTACGGGGTGTCCGTCAGGAGGACCTGGAGGGTGATGCCGTCCATCAGGGCCACCAGCGCCCGCGCCGTCAGCGGGTCGGTGTGCTCCGACAGGGCCGCGGAAACCGCCTCGCACCATTCGGCGGCGACCGGCCGCAGCGCCGGGCGGCGCAGGGCCGCCAGGTACAGCTCGTACTCCAGCTCCGCACGCCCCCGGTCGGCCGCCAGGACCTCCCCCAGCAGCCGCGCCAGCGCCCCGGCCAGGTCCTCGCCCTCGCGGAGCACCAGCGGGGGCGCGTACGCCTCGTTGGCCTGCCGCAGGGCGGCGACCAGCAGGTCGTCCAGGGTGTTGAAGTGGTAGGTCGTCGAGCCCAGCGGCACGTCCGCCTCCGCCGCCGCGCTGCGGTGGCTGAGCCCCGCGATCCCCTTGGCCCCCACCACCCGGATCGCGGCGTCGATGATCCGCTGCCTGCGGTCGGGGTCGTGTCGGCGCGCTCCGGCGGCCATCAGTGCGCCGCCCCGCCCAGGTTCAGCAGCACCACGCCGCCGATGACCAGCGCGATGCCGGCGATCTTCGCGGCGGTGGCGGCCTCACCCAGGAACACCATCCCTATCGCGGCGATGGCGGCGGTCCCGACCCCGGCCCAGATCGCGTAGGCGGTGCCCACCGACATCGACTTGAGCGTCTGCGCGAGCAGGGAGAAGGCGATGACGTAGCCCAGCAGGGTGCCCAGCGAGGGCCACAGCCGGGTGAAACCGTCGCTGTACTTCATGGCGGTGGTCCCGGCGACCTCGGCGGCTATGGCCATGGCGAGCAGTACGTAGGGCATGTGTACGACAGTACACATCGATGCGTACACATGTACACACGCACGCCCGGTCACACCCGCGCGCAACGGGGCTACGGTGTCCCCCTCAGGGGACGGGGGGCCGCTCATGGCGCAGCATTGGACCCACGCGGGCGGCGGCTGGCTGCCCCCTCGGCGGCCCCGGCCCGGCGTGGTGCCGCTGCGGCCCCTGGGGCCCGGGGAGATCCTCGCGGGCGCCGCCACCACCCTGCGCCGGTACGGCGGGGCGCTGTGCGGCGCGCTGCTCCTCGGCCAGCTCGCGGGGGCCCTGCTGGTCGCCGCGGCTGCGGGGGCGGCCACCCTGGCCTCCCTCAGCCGCAGCTCCGGCAGCCGGGTCTTCGTGTGGACGTTGTTCCCCGCGGCGACCCTGTTCCTGCTGTTCACCTGCGCCCTGGCGACCGCCCTGATCGCGGTGCTGCTGCGCCCGGCGGTGCTCGGCCGCGCCGTGACCGTGCCGGGGCTGCTGCGGGCGGGCCTGGCCCGGACCCCGGCCGTGCTCGGCGCGCAGCTGCTGGCGCTGCTCGCCGCGACGGCCCCCCTCGTGGCGGGCGGGGCGGCCGGGCTGCCGGCGCCCGCGCTGCTGCCGCTGCTCCCGGTGGCCCTGTGGCTCGGGGTGCTGTTCGCCCTGGCTCCCACCGCCGCCGGGTTCGAGGGGCTCGGGCCGGTGGCGGCGCTGCGGCGTTCGGCGCACCTGGTGCGCGGCGCGTGGTGGCGGACCCTCGCGGTCACGGCCCCGGCGGTGGCGTTCACCTGCGCGGCCGGGTACGCGCTCCAGGCCTGGTTCGGCCTGGCCGGGGCGCTGTCGGCGCTGGTGCTGCTGCCGGCGTTCCCGCAGCTGCCCGCCGGCCTGCTCTACGTGGACCGGCGGGTCCGCCGCGAGCACCTCGCCGAGGCGCTCGCGACGGACCCCGACGCCGGGGCGTTCAGTTCAGGGTGAACCAGGCGGCGCGGGCCTTCTTCCACTCCGGGTGCGTCAGGTCCTTGGCCTCGACGCCGTCGCCGTACAGGTCGGCGGAGCCGCTGTCGGTGACCACCTGCACGCGGGCGCCGGATGCGTTCAGGTCCGGCACCTCCACGATGGCCTCCCAGCCGCCGGGGTCGGTGGTGGGCAGGTCGGCGCGCTTGACGGGGGCGTGGCCGGGGACGCCGTCCCACTGGTAGAGGGCGTACGGGTCGGAGTTGTCGTCCGCCGCCCAGGAGCCGGCCAGGATCAGGTACTGGTTCGCGGCGTTCTTCTTGACGTCCCGCACCGACAGCCCGCCGAGGTCGAGCTCGACGCCCGCGCCGAAGACGGCCTTGGCGCCGCTCGACAGCACCTGGTCGAAGTTGGTGACCGGCACCAGCAGGGCCTTGCCGCCGGGCACGGCCGGGGCGAGCGGGGCGCGGAAGCCCAGGTAGGCGGTGGTCGTGGAACCGGGCGCGAACTCCAGGCCCTCCACGTTGAAGCCGTCGATCTGCTTCGGCGCCTCGCCGGCGGCGGTGCCCGCCGCGAAGCCGTACCGGTCGCCGTTCGCGGTGTCCCAGGCGACCAGGTCGTCGCGGAGCTTCTTGTAGGAGCGCCCGTACGCGAGCTGCGTGGCCGCGCCGGAGCCGCCCACGGTGGTGGTGAACACCGTGTTGCGGGGCGCCTTGTACTCGCCGTCCTTGTTGTTGCCGAGGGACCCGGTCCAGTAGATGGTGTTGCCGATCCTGGTGGCGCCCTCGATGTCCACCTCCTTGGTGACGCCGAGCTGGGAGCTGAAGTCCCAGGTGCGCACGGGGGCGGCGGAGCGGGAACGGTCGTACAGGCGCAGCACGTTGTTCTCGTCGTCGGCGACGACGGTGTAGCCGCCGCCGACGTCGACGGCGGCCGAGGTGTCGGAGGCGCCGCTGAAGTAGCGGGCGTCGGCCGGGTTCTGGACGGCCGCGGAGGCGGCGTAGGAGAGGGTCTTGGTGGCGGTCTTGCCGCCGAGCCCGGTGACCTTGACCGTCAGGTTGGTGTAGCCGCGGGCGTGCGCGGTGACGGCCAGCTGCCGTACGGCCCCCGTGCCGGTGACGGTGACGTCCCCGGTGCCGGCGACGGAGGCCTTGCTGGAGGCGGAGGCGCTGACGGTCAGTGCGGAGGCGTCGGCACCGCTCTGCCCGACGGTGACGTCGACGGTCTGGTCGCCGACCCCGTTCACGGAGCCGGACAGGTAGCCGGCGGACAGCGAGATGGTCGGGGTCCCGTAGGTGACCGCGTGCGCGGGCATGACCGTCGCGGCGACGATCAGTGCGGCGGTGCCCGCGGTACCGGCGATGCCGAGCTGCTTCTTCAAGGTGACGTCCTCTCCCTCACGGCGTCACGCTGTGACGGCCGTCGAGAAGATTCGGCCATGGCGGCCAACTCCCGGTGCACGTCACGCGTCGGCCCGGGAAAATCCCCGGAGACCCCCGAGAACGAGAACAGGGAGGGCCCCCGGCACGACCGTGCCGGGGGCCCTCACGCGACCGCGTCGCTCAGACGTTGAAGCCGAGCGCGCGCAGCTGCTCACGGCCGTCGTCCGTGATCTTGTCCGGGCCCCACGGGGGCATCCAGACCCAGTTGATGCGGAGCTCGTTGACGATGCCCTCGGTCGCCGACTTCGCCTGGTCCTCGATGACGTCCGTCAGCGGGCAGGCCGCCGAGGTCAGGGTCATGTCGAGGGTGGCGATGTTCGCGTCGTCGATGTGGATGCCGTAGATCAGGCCCAGGTTGACGACGTCGATGCCCAGCTCGGGGTCGACCACGTCGTAGAGGGCCTCGCGGACCTCCTCCTCGGTGGCCGGCTTGATCGACGCCTCGGGCGTCGCGTTCTCGGTCATGCCGTCTTCCTCTCCGCGTCGCCCAGCACCTGGGCGGTCGCGTCCTTCCAGGCCATCCAGCTCAGCAGAGCACACTTCACGCGCGCCGGATACTTGGAGACGCCGGCGAACGCGACCGCGTCCTCCAGCACCTCTTCCATCTCCTCGTCCGGCTCCAGCTTGCCCTTGGACTGCATCAGCTCCAGGAACACGCCCTGGATCTTCTGCGCCTCGGCGAGCTCCTTGCCGACGAGCAGCTCGTTCAGCACGGACGCGCTGGCCTGGCTGATGGAGCAGCCCTGGCCCTCGTAGGAGACGTCGGTGAGCGTCTCCCCGTCGTACTTCACGCGGAGCGTGATCTCGTCGCCGCACGTCGGGTTGACGTGGTGCACCTCGGCGTCGCCGTCGCGCAGGCCGCGCCCGTGCGGGTGCTTGTAGTGGTCCAGGATCAGTTCCTGGTACATCGAATCCAGCTTCACAGCCTCGTCCTCGTCGCCTTCGTCAGCCGAAGAAGTTCCGTACGTGCTCCAGCCCGTCGATCAGCGCGTCGACCTCGGCGGGAGAGGAGTACAGGTAGAAAGACGCTCGCGTGGTCGCGGGAATTCCGTAGCGGAGGCACACGGGGCGCGCGCAGTGGTGTCCCACGCGGACCGCGATGCCCTGCTCGTCCAGCACCTGGCCGACGTCGTGCGGGTGGATGTCACCGAGCGTGAAGGAGATCGCCGCGCCGCGGTCCTCGGCCGTGGTCGGGCCGATGATCCGCAGGTCGGGCACCTCCAGGAGGCGCTTGACCGCGTACTCGGTGATCGCGTGCTCGTGCGCCGCGATGTTCTCCATGCCGATCGAGGTCAGGTAGTCCACGGCCGCACCGAGGCCGACGGCCTGGGCGATCGGGGGCGTGCCCGCCTCGAACTTGTGGGGCGCCGGGGCGTACGTGGAGGAGTGCATCGAGACGGTCTCGATCATCTCGCCGCCGCCGAGGAACGGGGGCAGGTCCTCCAGGAGCTCCTGGCGGCCCCACAGGACGCCGATGCCGGTCGGGCCGCACATCTTGTGGCCGGTGAAGGCCACGAAGTCGGCGCCGAGGGCCTGGACGTCCAGCGGCATGTGCGGAGCGGCCTGCGAGGCGTCGATCAGCACCAGCGCGCCGACCTCCTGCGCGCGGCGGACGATCGCCTCGACCGGGTTGACCGTGCCCAGGATGTTGGAGACCAGCGTGAAGGAGACGATCTTCGTCTTCTCCGTGATGACCTCTTCGATGTTGGACAGGTCGAGCCGGCCGTCGTCGGTGAGGCCGAACCACTTCAGCTTCGCGCCGGTGCGCTGCGAGAGCAGCTGCCACGGGACGATGTTGGAGTGGTGCTCCATCTCCGTGATGGCGATCTCGGTGTCGCGGTCGACCCGGTAGGGCTCGTCCGCCCAGCCGAGCATGTTCGCGACCAGGTTGAGCGACTCCGAGGCGTTCTTGGTGAAGATCACCTCGTCGCGGCTCGGCGCGTTGATGAAGGCGGCGACCTTGTCGCGGGCGCCCTCGTACAGTGCCGTGGCCTCCTCGGCGAGCACGTGCACGCCGCGGTGGACGTTGGCGTTGTGCCGCTCGTAGTACGCGTTCAGCGCGTCGAGCACCTGGCGCGGCTTCTGCGAGGTCGCCGCGTTGTCCAGGTAAACGATCTTCTTCCCGTCGTGGACCACACGATCCAGCAGGGGGAAGTCCTTGCGGATCGCCTCGATGTCGAGGAGGCCAGGCAGCTGTGTCACGCGGTCGCGCCACCCTTCACGTACTTGTCGTAGCCCTCGTTCTCCAGCTGGTCGGCGAGCTCGGCGCCGCCGGACTCGGCGATGCGGCCGTTCGCGAACACGTGCACGAAGTCGGGCTTGATGTAGCGCAGGATGCGCGTGTAGTGGGTGATGAGCAGGGTGCCGACCTGGCCGCCCTCGCGGACGCGGTTGACGCCCTCGGAGACGATGCGCAGGGCGTCGACGTCGAGGCCGGAGTCGGTCTCGTCGAGGATCGCGATCTTCGGCTGGAGGAGCTCCAGCTGGAGGATCTCGTGGCGCTTCTTCTCACCGCCGGAGAAGCCCTCGTTGACGTTGCGCTCGGCGAAGGCCGGGTCCATCTGGAGCTGCTCCATCGCGGACTTGACCTCCTTCACCCAGGTGCGCAGCTTGGGGGCCTCGCCGCGGATGGCGGTGGCGGAGGTGCGCAGGAAGTTGGAGACCGAGACGCCGGGGACCTCGACCGGGTACTGCATGGCGAGGAAGACGCCGGCGCGGGCGCGCTCGTCGACGGACATCTCCAGGACGTCTTCGCCGTCGAGGGTCACGGTGCCACCGGTGATGGTGTACTTCGGGTGACCGGCGAGGGAGTACGCCAGGGTGGACTTGCCGGAGCCGTTGGGGCCCATGATGGCGTGCGTCTCACCCTGCTTGACCGTCAGGTCGACACCCTTGAGGATCTCGCGGGCGCCGTTCTCGGCCTCGACGGAGACGTGCAGGTCGTGGATTTCAAGCGTTGCCATGGGTACCTCAGGACTCCTGGGTGAGGGAGACGAGCACGTCGTCCCCTTCGATCTTGACGGGGTAAACGGGGACGGGGCGCGTCGCGGGCAGACCGGAGGGCTTGCCGGTGCGCAGGTCGAAGGCCGACCCGTGCAGCCAGCACTCGATCATGCAGTCCTCGACCTCACCCTCCGAGAGCGAGACGTTCGCGTGCGAGCAGATGTCGTTGATCGCGAACACCTCCCCCTCGGTGGAGACGATGGACACCGGCGTGCCGTCGAGTTCCACCCGCTTGGGGGTGTTCTCCTCCAGCTCGCTCAGCGCACAGGCCTTGACGTACGTCATCAGACGGCCGCCGCCAGCTCGGCCTCGATCTTGGCGATGAGGCGCTCCTCGATGTCCGCGACACCGATCTGCTGGACGAGCTCGGCGAAGAAGCCGCGGACGACCAGTCGGCGGGCCTCGTCGGCCGGGATGCCGCGGGCCTGGAGGTAGAAGAGCTGCTCGTCGTCGAAGCGGCCGGTCGCGGAGGCGTGGCCGGCGCCGACGATCTCGCCGGTCTCGATCTCGAGGTTCGGCACCGAGTCGACGCGCGCGCCGTCCGTGAGGACGAGGTTGCGGTTCATCTCGTAGGTGTCGGTGCCCTCGGCGGTCTTCTCGATGAGCACGTCACCGATCCAGACGGCGTGGGCGTCCTGGCCCTGGAGCGCGCCCTTGTAGACCACGTTGGACTTGCAGTGCGGGGCGTCGTGGGTGACCAGGAGGCGGTGCTCCTGGTGCTGGCCCGCGTCCGTGAAGTAGACGCCGAGCATCTCGGCCTCGCCGCCGGGGCCCGCGTAGCTGACGCGCGGGTGCAGGCGGACCAGGTCGCCGCCGAAGGTCACGACGACGGACTTGAAGCTGGCGTCGCGGCCGACGAGGGCGTTGTGCTGCGAGGTGTGGACCGCGGTGTCGTCCCAGTCCTGGACGGACACGAAGGTCACCTTGGCGCCGTCGCCGACGAGGATGTCGACGTTGGCGGCGCGGACGCCGTCGCCGGTGTGGTCGATCACGATGATCGCCTCGGCGAAGGGCTTGATGTCGAAGACGGTGTGCCCGAAGGTCGTGCCGCCCTCACCGTGGAGCGCGACCCGGATGGGCTCGGCGAGCACGGTCTCCTTGGGCACGGTGACGACCGTGGCCTTGGCGAACGAGGAGAAGGCCTGCGCGGCGACGCGGTCGACGGGGGTGCCGGCCTTGCCGATCCGCTCGTCGCCGCGCTCGACGGACTCGACCGTCACGCCCTCGGGGGCGTCGATCTGGGCCTTCATGGTGCCGTTGGCGACCGCGGTGCCGTCGTGCAGACCCTTGAGGCGGGCCAGCGGGGTGAACCGCCACTCCTCCTCGCGGCCGTGCGGAACGGGGAAGTCGGCCACGTCGAAGGACGGGGGCGCGCTCATCCGGGTGGCGACGGTGGACTCGGCGGCCACCGCGATCGCGCCGGCGGTGGTGGAGCCCGCCGGAATGTTCTGAGCCTCAGCCATGGCTGTCGTCTTGCTCTCTTCCATACGTGTGACGAATGTGCTGCGGGGCGGGGGCGGCCGGGGCGAGCCGGCCGCCGTCGGGACTAGCCGACCGAGCCCTCCATCTGCAGCTCGATGAGCCGGTTGAGCTCCAGCGCGTACTCCATCGGCAGCTCCTTCGCGATCGGCTCGACGAAGCCGCGCACGATCATGGCCATGGCCTCGAACTCGGTGAGCCCGCGCTGCATCAGGTAGAAGAGCTGGTCGTCGGAGACCTTGGAGACGGTGGCCTCGTGGCCCATCGTCACGTCGTCCTCGCGGACGTCCACGTAGGGGTAGGTGTCCGAGCGGGAGATGGTGTCGACGAGGAGCGCGTCGCACAGCACGTTGGACTTGGAGCCCGCGGCGCCCTCGCCGATCTCGACCAGACCGCGGTAGGAGGTGCGGCCGCCGCCTCGCGCCACCGACTTGGAGACGATGTTGGAGGAGGTGTTCGGCGCCATGTGGACCATCTTGGAGCCGGCGTCCTGGTGCTGGCCCTCGCCCGCGAAGGCGATGGACAGGGTCTCGCCCTTGGCGTGCTCGCCCATCAGGTAGACGGCCGGGTACTTCATGGTGACCTTGGAACCGATGTTGCCGTCGATCCACTCCATGGTCGCGCCCTCGTACGCCACGGCGCGCTTGGTGACCAGGTTGTAGACGTTGTTCGACCAGTTCTGGATGGTCGTGTAGCGGCAGCGGCCGCCCTTCTTCACGATGATCTCGACCACGGCGCTGTGCAGCGAGTCCGAGGAGTAGACCGGGGCGGTGCAGCCCTCGACGTAGTGGACGTAGGCGTCCTCGTCGACGATGATCAGCGTCCGCTCGAACTGGCCCATGTTCTCCGTGTTGATGCGGAAGTAGGCCTGGAGCGGGATGTCCACGTGGACACCCTTGGGGACGTAGATGAAGGAGCCGCCCGACCACACGGCGGTGTTCAGCGACGCGAACTTGTTGTCGCCGACCGGGATGACCGTGCCGAAGTACTCCTGGAAGAGCTCCGGGTGCTCCTTGAGCGCGGTGTCCGTGTCGAGGAAGATGACGCCCTGCTCCTCCAGGTCCTCGCGGATCTGGTGGTAGACGACCTCGGACTCGTACTGGGCCGCGACACCGGCGACGAGGCGCTGCTTCTCCGCCTCCGGGATGCCGAGCTTGTCGTACGTGTTCTTGATGTCCTCGGGCAGGTCCTCCCAGGAAGCGGCCTGCTTCTCGGTGGAACGCACGAAGTACTTGATGTTGTCGAAGTCGATGCCGGAGAGGTCGGAACCCCACATCGGCATGGGCTTCTTGCCGAACAGCTTGAGGCCCTTGAGGCGGAGGTTCAGCATCCACTCCGGCTCGGACTTCTTCGCCGAGATGTCGCGGACGACGTCCTCGGACAGACCCCGCTTGGCAGCGGCACCGGCCGCGTCGGAGTCGGCCCAGCCGTACTCGTAGTTGCCCAGACCCTCGAGCTCAGGGTGAGCAGTCTCCGTGGTCATGCGGGGTTCCTCCCGGCCGTACTTGCAGATGCTGATGTGTCGGTCTGTGTGGCGCTTCGCGGGATGAACGTGGTGCACACCCCGTCGCCGTGGGCGATCGTGGCGAGGCGCTGCACATGCGTCCCGAGCAGGCGGGAGAAGACCTCTGTCTCCGCCTCGCAGAGCTGCGGGAACTGCTCGGCGACGTGTGCGACCGGGCAGTGGTGCTGACAGAGCTGTTCACCGCTGTGCGGACCGGGAGCGCTCTTCGCCGTAGCAGCGTACCCGTCCGCGGTCAACGCCTTGGCCAGGGCCTCGGTGCGGGCCGCGGGTGCGGCCGCCTCCACGGCTTCCCGGTAGGTCCGCGCCTGGTTCTCCATCCGCGCCCTCGCGAAGGCGGCCACGGCCGCCTCGCCCTCGTCGCCGCCGCCGACGGACTGCGCGATCCAGCGCAGGGCGTCCGCGGCGAGGGTGTCGTAGGACTGGTCGAAGGCGTCCCGGCCGCAGTCGGTCAGCGCGAAGACCTTGGCGGGCCGGCCCCGGGTGCGCGTGCCGTACACACGCTGCTCACGGGGTGCGACCACGTCGTCGGCGACGAGCGCGTCGAGGTGGCGGCGGACGGCGGCCTGGGTGAGGCCTAGGCGCTGCGCGAGGTCGGCGACGGTGGAGGGGCCGTGGTCCAGGATGGACCGCGCGACCCGGTTGCGGGTTGACCGCTCCCCGGTCGCGAGCTCCCCCTGCGGGGCCTCGCTCATCCGTTCGCCGTTTTTCACAACGCCATTGTTGCGTAATTAAGCGAGCCCCGACAAGCCGTGACGGACGCCACGCCCGGTGGCGTCCATCACTAAGGGTTACCTTATTTATCTACGGAGAGTTAATCGGTAGATGGAATTCCGCTTCCATTCCCGCCGGAAGGAACCGTCTCCGAGACACCGTGTTCGAATCGATTCCGCCTTTCCGCACCGGTCCACCCCGGGGACGGGGCCCTCTTCCCCGGCTCCGTAGACTCAGTCACCATGAGCAACGACCCCGCCGTGGAAATCCGCGGACTGGTGAAGCGGTACGGCCCCAAAACGGCGGTGGACGGCCTGGACCTCACCGTCCCGCGCGGCTCCGTCACCGCGGTCCTCGGCCCCAACGGCGCGGGCAAGACCACCACGGTCGAGACCTGCGAGGGCTACCACCGCCCCGACGCCGGCACCGTACGCGTCCTCGGCCTCGACCCCGTCGCCCAGGCCGGGCGGCTGCGCCCGCGCGTCGGCGTGATGCTCCAGTCCGGCGGCGTCTACTCCGGCGCCCGCGCCGTGGAGATGCTGCGCCACATGGCGAAGCTGTACGCCGACCCCCTCGACGTCGACACCCTCGTGGAACGCCTCGGCCTCGGCGGCTGCGGCCGGACCACCTACCGCAGGCTCTCCGGCGGCCAGCAGCAGCGGCTCGCCCTGGCCATGGCCGTCGTCGGCCGCCCCGAGCTGGTCTTCCTCGACGAGCCCACCGCCGGCCTCGACCCCCAGGCCCGCCGCGCCACCTGGGACCTCGTACGCGAACTGCGCGCCGACGGCGTCACCGTCGTCCTCACCACCCACCACATGGACGAGGCCGAACAGCTGTCCGACGAGGTCGCCATCGTGGACGCCGGCAAGGTCATCGCGCACGGCAGCCCCGAGCAGCTGTGCCGGGGCGGCGCCGAGAACACCCTGCGCTTCACCGGCCGCCCCTCCCTCGACCTCGCCTCCCTGCTGAAGGCCCTGCCCGACGGCACCCAGGCCGCCGAGATCACCCCCGGCGCCTACCGGGTCACCGGCGACGTGGACCCGCAGCTGCTGGCCACCGTCACCTCCTGGTGCGCCCAGCACGGGGTCATGCCCGACAGCCTCTCCGTGGAGCGGCACACCCTCGAAGACGTCTTCCTCGAACTGACCGGTAAGGAGCTGCGCGCATGAGCGCCGGTACGTTCACCCCCCGGCCGGGGGCCGCGCCGGTGTCCCGGATGATCTGGGCGCAGACCGCGCTGGAGACCCGGATGCTGCTGCGCAACGGCGAGCAGCTGCTGCTGACCGTGATCATCCCGGCGCTGCTGCTGACCCTCTTCTCCGCCGTCGACATCGTCGACACGGGAGAGGGCGAGTCCGTCGACTTCCTGGCGCCGGGCGTCCTCGCGCTCGCCGTGATGTCCACGGCCTTCACCGGCCAGGCCATCGCCACCGGCTTCGACCGCCGCTACGGGGTGCTCAAGCGGCTCGGGGCCTCCCCGCTGCCGCGCTGGGCGCTGATGACCGCCAAGACCCTGTCGGTGCTGGTCACCGAGGTGCTCCAGGTCGCCCTCCTGACGGTGATCGCCCTCGCGCTGGGCTGGTCCCCGCACGGGAACCCGCTGTCGGTCGCGGTACTGCTGCTGCTCGGCACGGCCGCCTTCTCCGGGCTCGGGCTGCTGATGGCGGGCACCCTCAAGGCCGAGGTGACCCTGGCCGCGGCCAACCTGGTGTTCCTGCTGCTGCTGGTCGGCGGCGGGGTGATCGTGCCGCTGGAGAAGTTCCCCGAAGCGGTGCGGTCCGCACTCGGCCTGCTGCCGATCTCGGCGCTCTCCGACGGGCTGCGCGAGGTGCTCCGCGAAGGGGCCGCGCTGCCGTGGGGCGACGCGGCCGTACTGGGCGTCTGGGCGGTCCTGGGGCTCGGCGCCGCCGCGAAGTGGTTCCGCTGGGAGTAGGCCGGCGGAGCCGGTGGAAGTGAGCCGGACCACCCGGTGCGGGCCGCCGTCCCGGGAGTGAATCGGTGCTCCCGGACGTTGGCCCGGCGGGAGGTCGACCAGCCTCCGCACATCGGAACGCCGGGGGACTTGGCATGGCTCAGGCTCAGCGGGAGGCCGCTCTGCGGCTGGACGAACAGTGGGCCCGGATCAGGTCGGGGGCCGAGCGGGCCGGGCCCGCCGAGAGCGAACGGCTGCTGCGCGAGCTGATCGGCGCGCTCCGCGGGCCCGCGCGGACCGACCCCGAGTGCGCCGCCCGGCTCGGGCTGCGCCTGGGCGACCTCGCGGCGCGCCGGTTCGGCGGCGGGGACCGGGCCGGGGCGCTGGCCGCCGCCGAGGAGGGGCTCGGCCACGCGCGGCGGGCCGCGCCGCACGCGCCCGAGTACGCCCGCTGGTACGCGCGGGGGCTCATCAACCAGGGGGTCTGGCTGGCGTGGCCGCTGAGCGACCGGGCCCGGCTGCCGCTGCACCCGCTGGGCGCGGGCGGCGAGAGCGGCCCGGGTGCGATGGAGCGGGCGGCCGGCGAACGCGCCCGTGACGTGACGCGGGCCGCCGTCGAGGTCTGGGCCGGGCTGGACCAGGAGGACCCCGTCAACCGGCGCGGGCTCGCACAGGCCAAGGTGTTCCTCGCGGACCGGCTCGCGGAGCTGGGCTCGGCCGCCCAGGCGGTCGCCTGGGCGGTGGACGCCGAGGCCGGGTTCCGCCGGCTGCTGCTCGCGGACCCCGCTCCCGAGGCGGCGCAGGAGGCCGAGGAGGCCCTGGACCACATCGGCCGCCAGCTGGAGCTGCGGCTGCGCTTCCTGGACTTCGACGCGCTGGCGGGGCTCCGCGCCGACGGGCTGCTGCCCGAGCGGCTGCTGCCGCAGGCGGTGGTGGCGGCCCTGATCCAGGGCGTGCCCGCGGCGGTGATCGGGGGCGGGCTGGGGCTGGACGCCGAGCAGGTCGCCACGATGCTGGAGGTGACCCCGTGGCTGGCGGTGTGGCGGGTCGAGGTGCGGGGCGCCGACGGGCTGTGGAGCGTACAGCCGGACCCGTGGCAGGGATCGGCGCAGGTGCGGGGGCTGACCGCCGAGGAGGTGGGCTCCGGCCTGGTGCGGGAGTTCGCCGGGTCCCCGCTGCACCCCGGCGAGGGCGGTCTGTGGCGGGTGCTGGTGTGGTGGCACGAGGAGGGGGATCCGGCGGGGGCCAGGTTCCGCTTGACGCTCGGGCCCGACGCTCCCGCCGGTACCCCCTCGTGAAACTTTGCACAAGGCGCCGCATACGATAGGCGCCGTGTTGAACCCATTCGCATACATCGCCGACCGCTGGACGCCGTCACCCCGGACGCTCCGGCGGGCCGCGTCCGCCGCGCTCCTGATGAGCGTGGCCATCATCGTCACCGGCGGCGCGGTGCGGCTGACCGGATCCGGTCTCGGCTGCGACACCTGGCCCAAGTGCACCGACGACAGCCTCGTCGTCACCCAGGCCCAGGGCTTCCACGGAGCCATCGAGTTCGGCAACCGGATGCTGACGTACGTGCTGTGCGCGGCCGTCGGCTGGTTCATCCTCGCGGCGCGCGCCTCGAAGCCGTGGCGGCACTCGCTGACCAGGCTCGGCTGGACCCAGTTCGCCCTGGTGATGGGCAACGCGGTCCTCGGCGGCATCACCGTCCTGACCGGGCTCAACCCGTACAGCGTCGCCGGGCACTTCCTGCTCGCCACCGCCCTGATCGCGGTCACCACCGTCTCCTGGCAGCGCACCCGCGAGGGTGACGGCGCCCCCCGGCCGCGCGTGCCGGGGCCCGTGCGCAAGCTGTCGTGGGCGCTGATCGCCACCACCCTGGTGCTGATCGCGGCGGGCACGGTGGTCACCGGTTCCGGTCCGCACGCCGGCGACAAGAGCGAGATCAAGCGCATGCCGTTCGACTGGGCGGCCACCGCACACGTGCACGCCATCGCCGCCTGGCTGGTCTGCGCGCTCGCCGTCGCGATGTGGCTGGTGCTGCGCGTGGTCGACGCCCCCGCCGACACCCGGGCACGCGCCCGCGACCTGCTGGTCGTCCTGCTCGCCCAGGGTGCGATCGGCTACGTCCAGTTCTTCACGAAACTGCCCGAGGTGCTGGTCGCCGTGCACATGCTGGGCTCCTGCCTGGTGTGGATCGCGGTGCTGCGCCTGGCCCTGAGCCTGCGCGAGCGCTCCGCCGACCGACCGCAGGCCCCGGCGCGGGACGAGGAGCAGCTCTCGGCGGTCTGACGCCGCCGTCCGGCCGGCTCCGCCCGGCGCCGTCAGCCGCGCTCGTCGAGCCGGTAGACGCGCCGGGCGTTGCCGGCCGCGAGCATTCCCGCGACGCGCTGCGCGTCCTGCCAGGACCATGCGCCCTCGGCGACCCAGCCCCCCAGGACCCGGCCGAGCGCCTCGCGGAACACCAGGGCGCCCACCGCGTGCAGCTCGGGCAGGTCCCGCCCGCCGCTGGAGTAGAGCACCTTGCCGAACGGCGCGAGTTCCAGCAGCTCCGCCAGTACGGCGGCGGCCCGCGCACCGGTGCGGGCGAGGGCCGGGCCGAGGTCGGCGTGGACGTGCGGGTGCTCCGCCGCCAGGCGGGCGGTCCGCCGGTGGTGCGGGTAGCCGCCGCTCAGCACCAGCCGGGCGCCCAGGCCGGCGGTGGCCCGTACGAACCCGGTCAGCGGTTCGGGGTCGGCCCCGCCGGTGTGCAGCTGGAGCGGCAGCCCGGAGGCCACCGCGCTCCACACGAGGTGCCGCAGCAGTACGGGGTCCCGTAGCTCCCCTCCCCTGGCGCGCCCGGCCAGCCAGCGTCCGGCCGCCGCCCTGACCTCAACGGGCCCGGGCGGTTCCGGGGCGGCGGCGAGGGCGGCCAAACAGCCGGTACGGGCCCCGCAGGCGAAGCCGACGGCTCCGGCGGCGGCGTGGTGGACGGCTCCGGCGAGGTTGGCGAGGAAGGCGGCGACGGTCCCGGAGGTGTCGGCGGCCTGCTCGGCCAGTAACTCCAGCCGGGCCACCTCGAAGGCCTCCGCGTCCCCGGCGAGCGCCAGCTCCTTGGGCCCGGTGAGGTCCCCTGGGGCTCCGGTGTCGACGAGGTACGCGCCCGTTCCCGAGCCCCGCAGCAGCCGTCTGGTGCTCTCGGCGGTGCCGAGTTCGCGCCGCCGGGCCAGGTAGCGGGCGGGCGGGCAGTGCGGCTCCAGGCCGAGCAGCGGCGGGCACCACCGGCGCACGGCGAAGCCGGTCTGCGTGTCGAAGAAGGTGGTGCCCGGGGCGGGCGCACCGGCGGGGCCGACCAGCTGGGCCTCGAAGGTGGCGATGCCCAGCTCGGCGCGGAGCACCCCGCGGCAGTGCTGGTCCACCAGGGGCGGCGTTTCGATCATCCGGTCATCCCGTTGCGGACGTGGGGAAGCGGCTTCCACACGTCCTAACGGGTGAGCGGGGTGTGAAGTATTGCCCGCTCTGTTGACCGACCCGCGTTCTGCGGATTTCGACGGCCGGGGATTCAGGCCGTCGGGTTGGCGGGGCCGCCGATCTGGATCCCGGCCATCCGGGTCCACTCGTACGGGCCGGTCTTCACCCGGGCGGCGAACTCCCCGTCGAACTCCTCGTGGAGGGTCAGCCCGGCCTGTTCGGCGGCGAGCTGGGCCACGGCGTACGTCGGGGCGACGAGGTCGCCCCAGCCGCCGTCGGTGCCCACGAGGACGATCCGGGTGCCGGCCTGGCCGATGTGCGCGAGCTGGCCCTCGGCGCCGCCGTGCTGCTTGGCGAAGGCGCCGATCTGCCGGGCCAGCTTCGCGGCCGTACGGCTGTGCTTCTTGTCCGCGGGCGCTGCGGCCCCGGAGGTGTCTGCGGTGTCTGCGGTCTCTGCCATGGACGGCATGCTACCGGCGAGTAATCAGCGGAGGAAGGGATCCACGGCCACGGCGACGAAGAGCAGCGACACATAGGTGATCGACCAGTGGAACAGCCGCATCTCCTTGAGCTTCGCGCCCGTCACCCCGGCCTTGGCCCGGGCGCTCAGCGCGTGCGCCTCCCACAGCCACCAGCCGCCCGCCAGCAGCGCCACGGAGGTGTAGAACCAGCCGGTGTACCCCAGCGGGGTCAGCAGCAGCGAGACCGCCACCATCACCCAGCTGTAGAGGACGATCTGGCGCGCCACGGCCTTGTTGCCCGCCACCACCGGCAGCATCGGCACGCCGACCCGCGCGTAGTCGTCCTTGACCTTCATGGACAGCGGCCAGTAGTGCGGCGGCGTCCAGAAGAAGATCACGAGGAAGAGGATCACGGCGGCCCAGGAGACCTCGTTCTTCACCGCCGACCAGCCGATGAGCACCGGCATGCAGCCGGCGATCCCGCCCCAGACGATGTTCTGCGCGGTGCGCCGCTTCAGCAGCATCGTGTAGACGACCACGTAGAAGAGGAGTGCGCCGAGCGCGAGGGCGGCCGACAGCCAGTTGATCAGCAGCCCGAAGAACAGCGTCGAGACGACGCCGAGCGAGATGCCGAACACCAGGCACTCGGTCGGGCTCACCATGCCGGTCACCAGCGGCCGCTGCGACGTGCGGTCCATCAGCGCGTCGATGTCGCGGTCGATGTACATGTTCAGCGCGTTGGCGCCGCCCGCGGACAGGTAACCGCCGAAGCAGGTGGCGAGCACCAGCCACAGCGACGGCACGCCCTGCTCCGCGAGGAACATCACCGGCACTGTGGTGATCAGCAGAAGTTCGATGATCCGCGGCTTGGTCAAAGCCACGAAAGCCATGACCCGGGCCCCGAACGGCCGGTGACCGGGGCTCGTCCCGAGCACCCCCGCTGGACGGGATTCGACGGCCGTCACGCACACCCCTGAGAGAGAATCCAGCAAGCTTCCGAAGCGATGCCTCCAGTAAATGAAGGCTCGGTAAAGGCTTGCGCGTACCACGCCACTGTAGACGTAGCTCTTACCCCGCCCCGCGCGGGGGTCGCCTCGTGTTGAGCCGATCGGACCGATGGCAAGATCACCGACGGCGGATCCCAGGTGAACGGCGGGCGCCGGGACGGCGACGCACTGCGTGCACTCGAATAGCCGCACGCCCTGGCGGGGGTAGGCTCGGAATCGCGCCGGTGTCACCGTTCGTCACCGGCAAAAACAACATGTGGAGAGGAGCCCTGACCTACGGTGAGCACCAAGCCGACCACCCCAGAGCTCGAGTGGACCGAACTGGACCAGCGGGCCGTCGACACCGCCCGCATCCTGGCCGCCGACGCGGTCCAGAAGGTCGGGAACGGACACCCCGGTACGGCGATGAGCCTGGCCCCCGCCGCGTACACGCTTTTCCAGAAGGTCATGCGGCACGACCCCTCGGACCCGGAGTGGGTCGGGCGTGACCGTTTCGTGCTCTCCGCGGGGCACTCGTCCCTGACGCTCTACACCCAGCTCTACCTGGGCGGGTTCGGCCTCGAGCTGGACGACCTCAAGGCCTTCCGCACCTGGGGCTCCAAGACCCCCGGCCACCCGGAGTACGGCCACACGGCCGCCGTGGAGACCACCACCGGCCCGCTGGGCCAGGGCATCGCCAACGCGGTGGGCATGGCCATGGCCGCCCGCTACGAGCGCGGCCTGTTCGACCCGGAGGCCGCCGAGGGCGCGTCCCCGTTCGACCACATGGTCTACGCGATCGCGGGCGACGGCTGCCTCCAGGAGGGCATCTCCCACGAGGCGTCCGCGCTGGCCGGCCACCAGAAGCTCGGCAACCTGGTGCTGCTGTGGGACGACAACCACATCTCCATCGAGGGTGACACGGAGACGGCCGTCTCCGAGGACACCCTGAAGCGCTACGAGGCGTACGGCTGGCACGTCCAGCGCGTCGAGCAGCAGGAGAACGGCGACCTCGACCCGAAGGCCCTGTTCGCCGCCCTCCAGGCCGCCAAGGCCGAGACCGGCCGCCCGTCCTTCATCGCGGCCCGCTCGATCATCGCCTGGCCCGCCCCGCACGCCCAGGGCACCGAGGCCTCCCACGGCTCGGCCCTCGGCAACGACGAGGTCGCCGCGACCAAGCGCGTGCTCGGCTTCGACCCGGAGCAGACCTTCGAGGTCTCCGACGCGGTCCTCGGCCACACCCGCGGTCTGGTCGACCGGGGCCGTGACGCCCGCGCCGCCTGGGAGAAGGAGTTCTCCGCCTGGCGCACCGCCAACCCCGAGCGCGCCGCCGCCTTCGACCGCATCGAGGCCAACGAGCTGCCCGAGGGCTGGGAGGAGAAGCTCCCCGTCTTCGAGACCGGCAAGGGCGTCGCCACCCGCGCCGCCTCCGGCAAGGTCCTGGAAGCGCTCGGCGCGGTCATCCCGGAGCTGTGGGGCGGCTCGGCCGACCTGGCCGGCTCCAACAACACGACCATCGACAAGAACTCCTCGTTCCTGCCGGTGGGCAACCCGCTGCCGGAGGCCGACCCGTACGGCCGCACCATCCACTACGGCATCCGCGAGCACGCGATGGCCGCCGTGATGAACGGCATCACCCTGCACGGCCACACCCGCATCTACGGCGGCACCTTCCTGGTGTTCTCCGACTACATGCGCAACGCCGTCCGCCTGTCCGCGCTGATGCACCTGCCGGTGACGTACGTGTGGACGCACGACTCCATCGGCCTCGGCGAGGACGGCCCGACCCACCAGCCGGTCGAGCACGTCGCCTCGCTGCGCGCCATCCCGGGTCTGAACGTCGTCCGTCCGGCGGACGCGAACGAGACCGCCGTCGCCTGGCGCGAGATCCTCAAGCGCCACACCAAGGTGTACGGCAAGGGCGCCCCGCACGGCCTGGCCCTCACCCGCCAGGGCGTTCCCACGTACGAGCGCAACGAGGACGCGGCCAAGGGCGGCTACGTGCTGTTCGAGGCGGAGGGCGGTCCCGCCCAGGTCGTCCTCATCGGCACCGGCTCCGAAGTGCAGCTCGCCGTCGCCGCGCGCGAGGCGCTGCAGGCCGAGGGCGTCCCGGCGCGCGTGGTCTCGATGCCCTCCGTCGAGTGGTTCGAGGAGCAGACCCAGGAGTACAAGGACAGCGTCCTGCCGCCCTCGGTGAAGGCGCGAGTCGCGGTCGAGGCCGGCATCGGCCTGACCTGGCACCGTTACGTCGGGGACGCGGGCCGGATCGTCTCCCTGGAGCACTTCGGTGCCTCGGCCGACGGCGCCGTCCTGTTCCGCGAGTTCGGCCTCACCGCCGAAGCCGTGACCGCGGCCGCCAAGGCCTCCCTCACCGCCGCCGCGCGCTGAAGACCGGTACCTGAACCAGTAGGAGATGTAATTCCCATGGCAGACGCACTCAAGCGCCTCTCCGACGAGGGCGTGGCGATCTGGCTGGACGACCTGTCCCGCAAGCGCATCACGTCCGGCAACCTCGCCGAGCTCATCGACCAGCAGCACGTGGTCGGTGTCACCACCAACCCGTCGATCTTCCAGAAGGCGATCAGCAGCGGTGACGGCTACGAGCAGCAGCTCGCCGACCTCGCCGCCCGCAAGGTCACCGTCGACGAGGCCATCCGCATGATCACGACGGCGGATGTCAGGGACGCCGCCGACATCCTGCGTCCGGTCTTCGACTCGACCGACGGCCAGGACGGCCGCGTGTCGATCGAGGTCGACCCGCGCCTCGCGCACAACACGACGGCGACCATCGCCGAGGCCAAGCAGCTCGCCTGGCTGGTGGACCGCCCGAACACGCTCATCAAGATCCCGGCGACCAAGGCCGGCCTGCCGGCGATCACCGAGGTCATCGGCCGGGGCATCAGCGTCAACGTCACGCTGATCTTCTCGCTGGAGCGCTACCGCGCGGTCATGGACGCGTACCTGGCGGGCCTGGAGAAGGCGAAGGCCGCCGGCCTGGACCTCTCCAAGATCCACTCGGTCGCCTCCTTCTTCGTGTCCCGCGTGGACAGCGAGATCGACAAGCGCCTCGACGGCGTGGGCACCGATGAGGCCAAGGCCCTGAAGGGCAAGGCGGCCCTCGCCAACGCCCGTCTGGCCTACGAGGCCTACGAAGAGGTGTTCGGCAGCGAGCGCTGGGCCGCCCTCGACAAGGCGCAGGCCAACAAGCAGCGCCCGCTGTGGGCCTCGACCGGCGTCAAGGACCCGGCGTACAAGGACACCCTGTACGTGGTGGACCTGGTCGCGCCCGGCACCGTGAACACCATGCCCGAGGCCACCCTGGAGGCCACCGCCGACCACGGCGAGGTCTCCGGCGACACCATCCGCGGCACCTACGAGCAGTCGCGCGCCGAGCTGGACGCGGTCGCGGAGCTCGGCATCTCGTACGACGATGTGGTGCAGCTGCTCGAAGACGAAGGCGTCGAGAAGTTCGAGGCGTCCTGGAACGACCTGCTGAAGTCGACCGAGGCGGAGCTCACGCGCCTCGCCCCCGCGGAGGACTGAGTATTTTGTCGGTAAACGGAGCGAACCCGCTTCGTGACGCACAGGACCGGCGGCTCCCGCGCATCGCGGGGCCGTCCGGCCTGGTCATTTTCGGCGTTACGGGTGACCTGTCGCGCAAGAAGCTCATGCCCGCCGTCTACGACCTCGCGAACCGCGGCCTGCTGCCCCCGGGCTTCTCGCTGATCGGCTTCGCCCGCCGCGAGTGGCAGGACGAGGACTTCGCCCAGGAGGTGTACGAGGCCGTCAAGGAGCACTCGCGTACCCCCTTCCGCGAGGAGGTCTGGCAGCAGCTGGTGCAGGGCTGCCGGTTCGTGCAGGGCGAGTTCGACGACGACGCGGCCTTCGAGACGCTCAAGGCGACCATAGAAGAGCTCGACAAGGCGCAGGGCACGGGCGGCAACTTCGCCTTCTACCTGTCGGTGCCGCCGAAGTTCTTCCCCAAGGTGGTCCAGCAGCTCAAGAACCACGGGCTGGCGCAGAAGGAGGGCTCCTGGCGGCGTGCCGTCATCGAGAAGCCCTTCGGCCACGACCTGAAGAGCGCGGAAGAGCTCAACCAGGTCGTCCACGAGGTCTTCCCCCGTGACGAGGTCTTCCGGATCGACCACTACCTCGGCAAGGAGACCGTCCAGAACATCCTGGCGCTCCGCTTCGCCAACACGATGTTCGAGCCGATCTGGAACCGGTCGTACGTCGACCACGTGCAGATCACCATGGCCGAGGACATCGGCATCGGCGGCCGGGCCGGCTACTACGACGGCATCGGCGCGGCCCGTGACGTCATCCAGAACCACCTGCTCCAGCTGCTGGCGCTCACGGCGATGGAGGAGCCCGGCTCCTTCCACCCCAAGGCCCTGGTCGCGGAGAAGCTGAAGGTGCTCAGCGCCGTCGAGATCCCCGAGGACCTGGGCAAGCACACCGTGCGCGGCCAGTACTCGGCGGCCTGGCAGGGTGGCGAGAAGGTCGTCGGGTACCTCGAAGAGGACGGCATCGACCCCAAGTCGAAGACCGACACCTACGCGGCCATCCGCCTGGAGATCAACAACCGCCGCTGGGCGGGCGTCCCGTTCTACCTGCGGACGGGCAAGCGCCTGGGCCGCCGGGTGACCGAGATCGCGGTGGTCTTCAAGCGGGCCCCGTACCTGCCCTTCGAATCGGGCGCGACCGAGGAGCTGGGGCAGAACGCCCTGGTCATCCGGGTCCAGCCGGACGAGGGCGTGACGGTCCGCTTCGGCTCGAAGGTGCCGGGAACCTCCATGGAGGTCCGGGACGTCACGATGGACTTCGCCTACGGCGAGTCCTTCACGGAGTCCAGCCCCGAGGCCTACGAGCGGCTCATCCTCGACGTCCTCCTCGGCGACGCGAACCTCTTCCCGCGTCACCAGGAAGTCGAGCTGTCCTGGAACATCCTCGACCCGATCGAGGAGTACTGGGACAAGCACGGCAAGCCCGCGCAGTACGCGGCGGGCACCTGGGGGCCGGTCGAGGCGGACGAGATGCTCGCACGAGACGGACGGAGCTGGCGCCGGCCATGAAGATCGACCTCACGGAGACCACCTCCAGCAAGATCAACGCCGCGTTGGTGCAGGCGCGCCGGGACATCGGCACGCCGGCCATCGGCATGGTCCTCACGCTGGTGATCGTGACCGACGAAGAGAACGCGTACGACGCGCTCAAGTCGGCGAACGACGCGTCCCACGAACACCCCTCGCGGATCGTCGTCGTGGTCAAGCGGGTCAGCCGCTCCCCGCGCAGCCGCCGCGACGCCCGTCTCGACGCGGAGATCCGCGTCGGCGCGGACTCCGGCACCGGGGAGACGGTCGTGCTCCGCCTGCACGGCGAACTGGTCAACCACGCCCAGTCGGTCGTGCTGCCGCTCCTCCTGCCGGACGCCCCCGTGGTGGTCTGGTGGCCGGAGGGTGCTCCCGCGGACCTGGCGGGCGACCCGCTGGGCGCGCTGGGGCAGCGCCGGATCACGGACACGTACTCCTCCGAGGAGCCCATCGGGGCCCTCGGCCTGCGGGCGGAGGCGTACGCGCCGGGTGACACCGACCTGTCCTGGACCCGGATCACCCCGTGGCGCTCCATGCTGGCCGCCGCGCTCGACCAGCAGACGGTCTCGGTGGTCTCCGCGACCGTCGAGGGCGAGGACGAGAACCCGAGCTGCGAGCTGCTGGCCATGTGGCTGGCGGACCGCCTCGGGGTCCCGGTCAAGCGGACCCTGTCGGACGGTCCGGGGCTGACGGCCGTACGTCTGGAGACCAAGGACGGCGTGATCGTCCTGGACCGCGCGGACGGCGCGCTGGCGACGCTGTGCATGCCGGGCCAGCCCGACCGTGCGGTGGCGCTCAAGCGCCGCGACACGGCGGAACTCCTGGCGGAGGAGCTGCGCCGGCTGGACCCGGACAACACGTACGAGGCGTCGCTGAAGTTCGGCGTCGACCGGCTGGCGGCGACGGCGGGCACGGCGAAGCCGAAGCCTGCCGGGGGCGCCCGTGCCGAGGCGGCCGACGCCGGTGCCGGTGCGAACGCCGACGCCGAGTCCGGTACCCGTGCCGAGGCCGACGCCGGTTCCGACGGCAAGGGGTCTCCCGCGAAGCCGGCGGGGAAGCCGGCCAAGCGGGCTGCGGCCAAGCAGTAGCAGCAGGGCGGGGGCCGCTGCGCGGAGCGGTCCCCTACCCGCCCTTCCACCGTTCCCCGGGCTCCGCCCGGACCCGCGCCTCAAACGCCGGCGGGGCTATGAATAGCCCCGCCGGCGTTTGAGGCGACGGGCGCGCAGCGCCCGTACGGGGTCCGGGGCGGAGCCCCGGTTTCGGGAAGGGGCGGGGTGGGGAAGGGCTCCGCGCAGCGGCACCCGCGCACCCGCGCACCCGCGCACCCGCGCACCCGCGCACCCGCGCACCCGCGCACCCGCGCACCCGCGCACCCGCGACACACCCCACAGGGGCCCCGCAGCGGGCACACCAACCAGAACTACCAAGAAGGCGGCAGCACATGGGTATGACGACTCCCCAGGTCGTCGTCCACCGGGACAAGGAGCTGATGGCGCAGGCCGCGGCGGCCCGGCTCATCACGAAGATCGTGGACGCGCAGGCCGCCCGCGGCAGCGCCTCCGTCGTCCTCACCGGCGGCCGCAACGGCAACGGCCTGCTCGCGGCCCTCGCCGCCGCCCCCGCGCGGGACGCGATCGACTGGTCCCGCATCGACCTGTGGTGGGGCGACGAGCGCTACGTCCCCTCCGACGACCCCGAGCGCAACCACGTCCAGGCCCGCGAGGCGCTGCTGGACTCCGTCCCCGTGGACCCGGCCCGCGTGCACGCGATGCCCGCCTCCGACGGCCCGTACGGGGACGACGTGGACGCCGCCGCGGCCGCGTACGCCGCAGAACTGGCGAAGGCCGCCGGGCCGGAGGACCACGGCCCGGTGCCCACGTTCGACGTGCTGATGCTGGGCGTGGGCCCGGACACCCACGTGGCGTCCCTGTTCCCCGAGCACCCCGCGGCCCGGGAGACCGAGCGCACGGTCGTCGGCGTCCACGGCGCCCCGAAGCCGCCGCCGACCCGCGTCTCGCTCACCCTCCCCGCGATCCGCGCGGCCCGCGAGGTCTGGCTGCTGGCGGCCGGCGAGGACAAGGCCGGGGCGGTCGCCATCGCCCTCGGCGGTGCCGGCGAGGTCCAGGCCCCGGCCGCGGCCGCGTACGGCCGCAGCCGCACCCTGTGGCTGCTGGACCGCGCGGCGGCGGCCAAGCTGCCCGCCGGGCTCTACCCCCCGGCCTCCGCCTGAACGAGGGCCTCGCGAACGGGGAAGGGCCCCGCACCGGATCGCATCCGGTGCGGGGCCCTTCCCCGTCCACGGGTCAGCCGCGCCCGCGCAGCTCCCGGTACGTGGCCACCAGCGCCCGCGTCGACGGGTCGAGGCTCTCCACGTGCGAGCCCTCGGTCAGCGCCGGCTCCACGCGCTTGGCGAGGACCTTGCCGAGCTCGACGCCCCACTGGTCGAAGGAGTCGATGTTCCACACCGCCCCCTGGACGAACACCTTGTGCTCGTACAGCGCGATGAGCTGTCCCAGCACCGACGGGGTGAGCTCGGTGGCGAGGATGGTCGTCGTCGGGTGGTTGCCCTGGAAGGTCTTGTGCGGGACGAGCGCCTCGGCGACGCCCTCGGCGCGGACCTCGTCGGCGGTCTTGCCGAAGGCCAGGGCCTGCGTCTGGGCGAAGAAGTTCGCCATCAGCAGGTCGTGCTGGGCCTCCAGCGCCGGCGAGAGCTCCGCGACCGGGCGGGCGAAGCCGATGAAGTCCGCCGGGATCAGCTTGGTGCCCTGGTGGATCAGCTGGTAGTAGGCGTGCTGTCCGTTGGTGCCGGGCGTGCCCCACACCACCGGGCCGGTCTGCCAGTCCACCGGATTGCCGTCCCGGTCCACGGACTTGCCGTTCGACTCCATGTCGAGCTGCTGCAAGTAGGCGGTGAAACGCGAGAGGTAGTGGCTGTACGGGAGCACCGCGTGCGACTGCGCGTCGAAGAAGGCCCCGTACCAGATGCCCAACAGGCCCAGCAGGAACGGGGCGTTGCTCTCGACCGGCGCGGTGCGGAAGTGCTCGTCCATGGCGTGGAAGCCGGCGAGCAGCTCGCGGAAGGAGTCCGGACCGATGGCGATCATCAAGGAGAGGCCGATGGCGGAGTCGAAGGAGTAGCGTCCGCCGACCCAGTCCCAGAAGCCGAACATGTTGGCCGGGTCGATGCCGAACTCGGTGACCTTCTCGGCGTTGGTGGACAGGGCCACGAAGTGCCGTGCCACGGCGGCCTGGTCGCCGCCGAGTCCCGCGAGCAGCCATTCCCGCGCCGAGGTGGCGTTGGTGATGGTCTCGATGGTGGTGAAGGTCTTCGAGGCGATGATGAACAGCGTCTCCGCCGGGTCGAGCTCGCGCACGGCCTCGTGGAGGTCGGCGCCGTCCACGTTGGAGACGAACTTCAGGGTCAGGCCGCGGTCGGTGAAGGCGCGCAGCGCCTCGTACGCCATGGCGGGGCCGAGGTCGGAGCCGCCGATGCCGATGTTGACCACGTTCTTGATGCGCTTGCCGGTGGACCCGGTCCACTCCCCCGACCTGATCCGGTCGGAGAAGGCCGCCATCTTGTCGAGGACCTCGTGCACGCCGGGGACGACGTCCTCGCCGTCCACCTCGACGACCGCTCCCCGGGGGGCGCGCAGCGCGGTGTGCAGGACCGCGCGGCCCTCCGTCACGTTGATCTTCTCGCCGCGGAACATCGCGTCCCGCAGCCCGGCCACGCCGGTGGCCGACGCCAGTTCGCGCAGCAGCCCGAGCGTCTCGTCGGTCACGAGGTGCTTCGAGTAGTCGATGTGCAGGTCGCCGACCCGCAGCGTGTAGCCGGTGCCCCGGTCCGGGTCCGACTCGAAAAGCTCCCGCAGATGCGTCTGCCCCAGCTCTTCCCGGTGCTCGCCGAGTGCGTGCCACTCGGGGGTCCGGTTGAGCCTCGTACGGCTGTCTGCGTTCATCTCGGACATCAACCCACTTCTTCCGTCCTGTCGTGCCCCGCCACCGTCCAACCTAAGGGATCGGAAGGGGGCCAACGCACACAAAGGGGCCCGGCCCGCGGGATTCGTTCTCCCACGGGCCGGGCCCTGAGCCGCTCTTGAGCGCGGCGCCGTCCGGCTCGGACGGACCGGCTCAGATCTCGCCGCGGAGCTTGGCGAGCGCCTCGGCGAGGATCGCCTCGCCGTCGGCGTCCGTGCGGCGCTCGCGGACGTACGCGAGGTGCGTCTTGTACGGCTCCGTGCGCGGCGGCGCGGGCGGGTTGTCCCGGTCCTGGCCGGCCGGGAACCCGCAGCGCGGGCAGTCCCAGGTGTCCGGCACCTGCGCGTCGCTGGCGAAGCTCGGCTGCGTCTCGTGCCCGTTCGAGCACCAGAAGGAGATGCGCAGGCGCGGCGCGGATTCACCGCGCTCGGCCTCGCCCATCGGCCCGGCTCCGACCCGACTTCCACGAATCGCGTTGCCACTTGCCACGGTCGTAACTCCCTGCGTGATGGTGCCGCGGAGCGTGCGGGATGTCCGCTGCGGGCGCCCCAGTCTACGTAAGGCCCAACGCGCGTCCAGCAACCGGAGTTACTCGCTCCAGCCGCGGACGCAGGGACTCATGATAGGCCGGGCACAGCCGGCGGGACGGCCCGAATGGCCAGAACCGTCAGGAGCCGTTCGACTTCATGAGCAGGCCGAGCGCGACGATGCAGGCGAACCACAGCAGGCCGACGACGACCGTGATGCGGTCGAGGTTGCGCTCGGCGACGGACGAACCGCCGACCGAGGACTGCATGCCGCCGCCGAACATGTCGGAAAGGCCGCCACCCTTGCCCTTGTGCATCAGCACGAGCAGCATCAGCAGAGCGCTGAAGACGATCAGGGCGACCGAGAACCCCATAACCACGGCTGATTCCTACTTTCTGGGCTTGCTGGGAGGAAGCGGGGGCCGGCAGGCCGCGCGTACGCGGCCTCCGGCCCCCGCAAGGGTACGACGGATCGGCCCTACCGCATACTCACTGGTCGCGGAAGCGGACGATCTTGACGAACTCGTCCACGTCGAGCGCCGCGCCGCCGATCAGGGCGCCGTCCACGTCGGGCTGGGCCATGATCGCGGCGATGTTGCCGGACTTGACCGAGCCGCCGTACTGGATGCGGACCTTGTCGGCCAGCTCCTGGGAGTACAGCTCCGCGAGGCGGCCGCGGATCGCCCCGCAGACCTCCTGCGCGTCCTCGGGGGTGGCGACCTCGCCGGTGCCGATCGCCCAGACGGGCTCGTACGCGATCACGATGGACTCGACCTGCTCGGCCGGGACCTCGGCCAGGCCGCCGTCGACCTGGGCCAGGGTGTGCGCGACCTGGTTGCCGGCCTTGCGGACGTCCAGGCCCTCGCCGACGCAGAGGATCGGGGTGATCCCGTTGCGGTAGGCGGCCTTGACCTTGGCGTTGCAGACCTCGTCGGTCTCGCCGTGGTACTGGCGGCGCTCGCTGTGGCCGACGGCGACGAAGGTGCAGCTCAGCTTCGACAGCATCGGGCCGGAGATCTCGCCGGTGTAGGCGCCGGAGTCCTGCGCCGAGATGTCCTGGGCGCCGTACTTGATCTTCAGCTTGTCGCCGTCGACCAGGGTCTGCACCGAGCGCAGGTCGGTGAAGGGCGGGAGCACCGCGACCTCGACGGCGTCGTAGTCCTTGTCGGCGAGGGCGAAGGCGAGCTTCTGGACGTGGGCGATGGCCTCGAGGTGGTTGAGGTTCATCTTCCAGTTGCCCGCCATCAGCGGGGTGCGGCCGTTGAGCGTGGTCATAGGGGTTCAGCCCTCCAGGGCGGCGAGGCCGGGGAGCGTCTTGCCCTCGAGGTATTCGAGGCTGGCGCCACCACCGGTGGAAATGTGACCGAAGGCGTTCTCGTCGAAGCCGAGGATGCGGACCGCGGCGGCGCTGTCGCCACCGCCGACCACGGTGAAGGCCTGGCTGTCGACGAGGGCCTGCGCGATGGCGGTGGTACCGCCCGCGTAGTCGGGGTGCTCGAAGACGCCGACCGGGCCGTTCCAGAAGACGGTCGCGGCGTCGGCGATCTTCGAAGCGTACAGCTCACGGGTCTTGGGGCCGATGTCCAGGCCCTCCTTGTCCGCGGGGATCCCGTCCGCGTCGACCGTCTCGAAGACGGCCGGGGTCTTGCCCTTGAGGTCCGGGAAGTCGGCCGAGACCAGGACGTCGACGGGGAGGACCAGCTCGACGCCGGTCTTCTCGGCGCGCTCCATGTACTCCGTGACCTTGGGCAGCTGGTCTTCCTGGAGCAGGGAGATGCCGACCTCGTGGCCCTTGGCCTTGAGGAAGGTGTAGGCCATGCCGCCGCCGATGAGGATGCGGTCGGCCTTGCCGAGGAGCTCGTCGATGACGGCGAGCTTGTCGGAGACCTTGGCGCCGCCGAGGACGACGACGTACGGGCGCTTGACGTCGGCGGTCAGCTTCTGCAGGACGCCGACCTCGGTCGCGATGAGGTAACCGGCCGCGTGCGGGAGGCGCGCGGGCAGGTCGAAGACCGAGGCGTGCTTGCGGTGGACGGCGCCGAAGCCGTCGCCGACGTAGACGTCGGCCAGCTCGGCGAGCTGGTCCGCGAAGGCGCCGCGCTCGGCGTCGTCCTTCGAGGTCTCGCCGGCGTTGAAGCGCAGGTTCTCGATGACGGCGACCCGGCCGTCGGCGAGGGCCGCGACGGTCTCCTTGGCGGAGGCGCCGACGGTGTCGGTGGCGAAGGCCACCTCCGCGCCGAGCAGTTCGCCGAGCCGCTTGGCGGCCGGGGCCAGCGAGAACGCCGGGTCCGGGGCGCCCTTGGGGCGGCCCAGGTGCGAGGCGACGACCACGCGGGCGCCGGCCTCGGCGAGCTTCGCGATGGTCGGCAGGACGGCGCGGATGCGGCCGTCGTCGGTGATCTCACCGCTCGCCAGCGGAACGTTGAGGTCCGCGCGGACGAAGACCCGCTTGCCGGCGACGCCCTCGGCGAGCAGTTCGTCGATCGTCTTCATGTGTTTCCTACTCCTTGGGAGACCTTCGCCCGGTGGGCGAGAAGGGGAGGGCCAGGCAAGCAACAGGGCCCGAACGGCGCCTCATCGCGCCGAGCGGACCCTGTGCTCACATCGTGTTGCCTATTGCCTTGCCCTACGTTCTTAGAGCTGACCGCCGACGAAGGTGGTCAGGTCGACGAGTCGGTTGGAGTAGCCCCACTCGTTGTCGTACCAGCCGACGACCTTGACCTGCTTGCCCTGGACCATGGTCAGGGAGGAGTCGAAGGTGCAGGAGGCCGGCCAGTTCACGATGTCGGAGGAGACGATCGCGTCCTCGGTGTAGTCGAGGATGCCCTTGAGCTGGCCCTCCGCGGCCTTCTGGAAGGCGGCGTTGATCTCGTCCTTGGTGACCTCGCGGTCGAGCTCCAGGACGAGGTCGGTGACCGAGCCGGTCGGGACCGGGACGCGCATGGCGATGCCGTCGAGCTTGCCCTTGAGCTGCGGCAGGACCAGCGCGGTGGCCTTGGCGGCACCGGTGGAGGTCGGGATGATGTTCTCGGCGGCGGCGCGGGCGCGGCGCAGGTCCGAGTGCGGGAAGTCCAGGATGCGCTGGTCGTTGGTGTACGCGTGGACCGTCGTCATCATGCCCTTGACGATGCCGAAGTTCTCGTCGAGGACCTTCGCCATCGGCGCCACGCAGTTGGTGGTGCAGGAGGCGTTGGAGATGACGTGGTGGTTGGCCGCGTCGTACTTGTCCTGGTTGACGCCCATCACGATGGTGATGTCCTCGTCCTTGGCCGGAGCCGAGATGAGGACCTTCTTCGCGCCGGCCGCGATGTGCTTGGCGGCGTCGGCCTTCTTCGTGAAGATGCCGGTGGACTCGATGACGATGTCGGCACCCAGCTCGCCCCAGGGGAGGTTCGCGGGGTCGCGCTCGGCGAAGGTCTTGAAGGTGTTGCCACCGACGGTGATGGTGTCGTCGGTGTGGGAGACCTCCTGCTTAAGGCGGCCCAGGATGGTGTCGTACTTGAGCAGGTGCACCAGGGTGGCGTTGTCCGTCAGGTCGTTGACACCGACGATCTCGATGTCCGCTCCCTGCTCGAGAAGAGCCCGGAAGTAGTTACGGCCAATTCGGCCAAAACCATTGATGCCTACGCGGATCGTCACGAACCGATCTCCTCGTTGGTGCGCCGGCCTGTCCCGCCGGCGAGCTGTATGGGATGTCCCCGACCGCTTACGACCCTACCTCTCTGTGAGCTTTTGAGTGACATCGGTCGGAGCCTGACACTCCCCGCTCTGTGCGGGGGACATGCCCGGGGCCCTGTACCAGTGGCCGCGGCACGGGACCCCGGGGACTTTGGCCCCCGTCACCGAGAGTGAACGGGAACGGGGTTGCGGATCAGTGGTCCAGGGACCTGAGTGCCTTGCCGAGCACTGCGGCGCGGTCGGCCGGGGTCGTGACGTGCTCCAGCCCGAACCCGAGGAGGACCGTGTCACGCGTAGTGACCGCCGCATAGGACTTGAACAGCTCCCCGGTCCTGGACCAATCTCCCGGAACGTCGGGACTTCCGGCGGGAGCCGGCTGCGCGGTCCACGTCCCGAGGGAGGTCTCGAAGCCCTCGGCGGGCTGGTCGGCTCCGCCGACGGACACCCGCGCCTCGTCGGCGAAGACGCCCCGGCCGCCCGAGGCGGGGTCGGTGATGGAGGAGAGGGAGACCTCGACCGTCTTCCCCGCGTAGGCGCTCAGGTCGAAGGAGACCTGCTTCCAGCCGCCGGAGGAGCCGGTGAAGCTGTTCCACGCTCCGCTACTGCCGGACGCGGTGCAGCCGCCGGCGGCGAGCGTGAGGTAGCGGCGCAGGAACGGGTGGCCGTTGACGAAGAACCCGGCCCCGCACTCCGCCGGGACTGTGGCGGAGCTCTGCCCGCCCGCGTCCGGGAGTGTGGTCCAGTCGTCCCCGCCGGCCGTACGGGCCTCCAGGACGGCGTGGTCGTAGCCCTCCTCGGTGTTCCAGTTGAGGGCCATCTTCAGCTTCGGCTGGTCGGCGGCGGTGACCTTGGTGAGGTCGATGGTGCGCGTGAGCCGCTTCCAGTCGTCGTCGTCATGGGTCGCCGACGCCATCCCGGTGCCCGCGTACGGGGCGTACGGGTTGGTCACTCCGGCGTACTGGCCCGCCTGTGCGCTCCTGAACTGCGGGAACTGTGCCGCCGGGAGCGTGTCGGAGGTGACGGTGTAGGCGCCGGGGGCGTTGAGCGGGTTGCCCGTCGCGTCGCCGAGGGCACCCTTGGCGCCGGTGAGGGAGCCCGCGCCGGCGAAGCCGGTCGGGCCCTTGACCGAGGCGCGGCCGTAGGCGCCGAGGTAGTACTGGCTGAAGTCGTCGGTCAGGGCGCGGCCGACCTGGGCCCGGCCGCCGGCGAGTTCACCGGCCTCGACGAGCTTGCCGCCCTCGTTCAGGAAGTCGCGGACCGCCAGCTGGGTGGGGCCGCCGGGGGCGCCGGCGCCGGTGTAGTGGACGGCCGTGCGGAAGTGGGAGAGCACGCCGAGGTGGTGCGGGACGCCCTGGGCGGCCACGTCCCACACGGCGGCCGACTTCCCGTTGGCCCGCAGCGCGTCCACGTAGCTCCGGGCGTGCTGCGCCGTGGCGCCCTCCTCGGCGATCACCAGGACGTCCGCGCGCGGCCGCTCGGCCACGGTGTACGTGAAGTGCTCGCTGGAGACCTTCTCGCCGGAGCGGTCGCGGCCGGTGAACCAGACCTCGACCTTGTCCCCGGGCTTCGCGCCGTCGACCTTGGCGCGGTACTCGTCGAACCAGTTGTTGTCCTCGCCGCCGTAGACGTCGCCGCCCTTCCAGGCCTTGAGTCCCTCGTCGTGCGTACGGCCGCCGTTGATGCGGAAGTTGAGCTCCTTGTCCTTCAGCGCCTTGCGGGCGGTGACGGCGACGGTCTGGTCCTCGCCCCTGGCCGCGTAGGAGGTGGTGAAGGGGTCGGGGGTGAAGTCGGCGGCGCTCAGCCCGACGGCGGAGGAGGGCCGGTCGGGGTGTGCGGCGCTCTCGCCGACGCTCAGCGCGAAGGGGACGTTCTTGGCGAACTCCTGCTGGATCAGCTTCTCGTCGTCCGGGAAGTTGAACCCGGAGGCGCAGTCCTCGGGCTTCCAAGCGTCGTTCGGGTCGATCGCGGACGCCGTCTGGCAGGTGGTCATCTCCGGCGTGAACATCATGACGCCGTTGACGTTGGCCGCGTGGCCGTCCGCCTCGCCGTTGGTCGTGTACAGCTCGGAGGAGATCTGCGGGTAGTAGCCGGGCACGGCCGGGTTCTCGGGGGTGCCGGCCAGCGCCTTGTAGGCGACGTCGTCGGGGGTGGGGGTGGCGACCTGCCAGCCCACGCCGTACAGGATCAGCTCGGACGCCGAGTGGTAGTTGATGGCGTACTCGAAGCCGATGCGCTTCTCGAAGCCGTCGAGGGCGGTGGTCTCCGGCTCGGACTGCGCCTTGGGGCCGCGGAAGGTCTCGCTGGAGGGGCTCGGGGAGGAACCCTCGTTGTCGTAGCCCCACTTGTGGGCGAAGTTGCGGTTGAGGTCGACGCCGTCCACCGCGGTGATCTTGCCGTCGCCGTCGTTGTCGCGGAGGTTCTTGCGCCACAGCCGGGTGCTGTCGGAGGTGAACGTGTAGTCGTAGCCGTCGGGGTTGGCTGAGAGCAGGAACCACAGCTCGGCGGAGTCCACCAGCTTGGTGATCCGCTGGTCCTTGCCGTAGTTGTCGAGGGTGTGGTGCATCAGCCGCCGGGTCATCTCGGGGGTGATCCACTCGCGGGCGTGCTGGTTGGACATGTAGAGCACGGACGGCTTGTCGCCGTCCTTGGTCCGCTTGGCGTCCTTGGTGACCTTGAGGGCGAGGATGTCCTTGCCCTGGACGCTCTTGCCGATGGAGACGACCTTGGTGAGCCCGGGGTGCTCCTGCGCGGTCCGCAGGATCTCCTCCTGGAGGCCGCCCTTGCCGCTGTACGGGCGGAAGACGCCGTCCCCGGCGGCCTTGGCCCGGGCCAGGCCCTGGGCGGGGACCTTGCGCTCGGCGAGCTCGACCCCCTGGGCGGTGAGCTGCCCGGCCTGCTCCCCGGTGAGGAAGAGCTCGACGCGGGCGGTGCCCGTCTCCGGGGCGCGCTCGGAGAGCTCGTGGGCGTCCTGGCCGGCGGCGAGGACGAGCGGGACCTGCTCGCGGGTGATGTCGGCGTCGTAGACCCGTACCTCGTCGGCACCGGACGCCGTGCCGGACGCGGGCTTGGGCTGGGCCCGGGCCTGGGCCACGGCGGGTACCGCGGCCAGTGTGGTTCCGAATACGAGTGCGCTTGCGGCGAGGATCGAACTCGCGCGGTGCCTCATGTGCCCCCCTGGGCGTCGTCTGCCACGAAAGCTTCGGACGCAAGGCTCACGATCCGAAGATGCACATGTCAACGGGACAAAAGGGTGCGGACCGGGAACGGAACGGGGTAACGGAACGGGCCCGCACGCGGTGGGCGTGCGGGCCCGTCGGGCGTCCGGGGCGGGCCCGGTCAGCCGGCCATGTTGTCGGCCAGCTCCTCGCTGAGGTCCAGGTTCGACTCGGTGCCCGGAATGCCCAGGTCCTGGGCCCGCTTGTCGGCCATGGCCAGCAGGCGGCGGATCCGGCCGGCGACGGCGTCCTTGGTCAGCGGCGGGTCGGCGAGCGCGCCCAGCTCCTCCAGGGAGGCCTGCTTGTGCTCCATGCGCAGCCGGCCGGCCGCGGCGAGGTGCTCGGGGACCTCCTCGCCGAGGATCTCCAGCGCGCGCTGCACGCGGGCTCCGGCGGCCACCGCGGCCCGCGCCGAGCGGCGCAGGTTGGCGTCGTCGAAGTTGGCGAGGCGGTTGGCGGTGGCGCGCACCTCGCGCCGCATCCGCCGCTCCTCCCAGGCCAGCACCGACTCGTGGGCGCCGAGGCGGGTCAGCAGGGCGCCGATCGCGTCGCCGTCGCGGACCACGACCCGGTCCACTCCGCGCACCTCGCGCGCCTTGGCGGCGATGGAGAGCCTGCGGGCGGCGCCCACCAGGGCCAGGGCCGCCTCCGGGCCGGGGCAGGTGACCTCCAGGGAGGAGGAGCGCCCGGGTTCGGTGAGGGAGCCGTGGGCCAGGAAGGCACCGCGCCAGGCCGCCTCCGCGTCACAGGTGGCGCCGGAGACCACCTGCGGGGGAAGGCCCCGGATGGGGCGGCCGCGGCCGTCCACGAGGCCCGTCTGGCGGGCCAGCTGGTCCCCGCCCGCCACGACGCGCACGACGAAGCGGCTGCCGCGGCGCAGTCCGCCCGGGGCCATGACCACCAGGTCGGAGGAGTGGCCGAAGATCTCCAGGATGTCCTTGCGCAGCCGCCGGGCGGCGATCCCGGTGTCCAGCTCCGCCTCGATGACGATGCGGCCGCTCACCAGGTGCAGGCCGCCCGCGAACCGCAGGATCGCCGACACCTCCGCCTTCCTGCAGCAGGTCCGGGTGACGGGGAGGCGTGAGATCTCATCCTTCACCGCGGGCGTCATCGCCATGGGCCGATCCTTCCATGCATCCGAAAAATACGGTCGTACGCGGCGGCCAGCAGCTCCGGATCGTGCTTCGGAGAGCCGTCCTGCCTGGCCACGGGCGCCAGCTCGACCGCGGCACCGAACCGTTTGGCGGCATCGGCGAGGGATTCGCGGTCGGGCACGGCGGCCTCGTCGGCCAGCACCACGTCCAGGGCGAGTTTAGGGGCGTGTCGGGCCAAAACCTCCAAATGACGCTGCGGAGAGAAGCCCTCGGTTTCACCGGGCTGCGGCGCCAGGTTCAGCGACAGCACCCGCCGGGCCTTGGTCTGCACCAGCGCGTCCAGCAGCTCCGGCACGAGCAGGTGCGGGATCACGGACGAGAACCAGGATCCCGGGCCGAGCACCACCCAGTCGGCGTCGAGCACGGCTGCGACGGCCTCCGGCACCGCGGGCGGGTCCGTCGGCACGACCTGCACGGAGAGCACCTCGCCGGGGGTGAGGGCGACCGTGGCCTGTCCCCGGACGGTGTCGACCTCGCCCGGGCGCGCCGGGTCGTGGCCCCTGACCAGGGCCTGGAGCTCCAGCGGCACCGCCGACATGGGCAGCACCCGGCCCTGCGCGCCCAGCAGCTTCCCGACCAGGTCGAGGGCCTGGACCGGGTCGCCGAGCTGCTCCCACAGGGCGACGATCAGCAGGTTGCCGACCGCGTGCCCGTGCAGGTCGCCCTCGGACTGGAAGCGGTGCTGGATGACCCGGGCCCAGGTCTGGCCCCAGTCGTCGTCGCCGCACAGCGCGGCCAGCGCCTTGCGCAGGTCGCCGGGCGGCAGCACGCTCAGCTCCTCCCGGAGCCGTCCGCTGGAGCCGCCGTCGTCGGCGACGGTGACCACGGCGGTGAGCTCGCCGGTGATCCGGCGCAGCGCGGCGAGGGAGGCCGACAGGCCCATGCCGCCGCCGAGGGCGACGACCTTGGGCGCGGCCACCTTCGACGCCGCGCGGCGGCCGGCGCGGCCCGCGCCCTCCTCGCCCCGTCCGGGGGTGAGGCGGCGCAGGCGGCGCAGCCGCAGGGTGCGTCCGGTCACTCGCGCCCCATGTCCCGGTGGACGACGACGGTCTCGACTCCCTCGGAGGCGAGGCGGGCGGCGAGCTTCTCGGACATGGCCACGCTGCGGTGCTTGCCGCCGGTGCAGCCGACGGCGATGGTCACGTACCGCTTGCCCTCGCGGCGGTAGCCGGCGGCGATGAGCTGGAGCAGCTCGGTGTAGCGGTCGAGGAACTCCTTGGCGCCGGGCTGGCTGAAGACGTAGCCCGACACCTCCTCGTTGAGCCCGGTGAAGGGGCGCAGCTCGGGGACCCAGTGCGGGTTGGGGATGAAGCGGCAGTCGACGACGAGGTCGGCGTCGACGGGCAGGCCGTACTTGAAGCCGAAGGACATGACGGTGGCCCGCAGCTCGGGCTCCTCGTCGCCGGCGAACTGGGCGTCCATCTTGGCGCGCAGCTCGTGCACGTTCAGGCTGGAGGTGTCGATGACCAGGTCGGCGTCACCGCGCAGCTCGCGCAGCAGGTCGCGCTCGGCGGCGATGCCGTCGACGATGCGGCCGTCGCCCTGGAGGGGGTGCGGGCGGCGGACCGACTCGAAGCGGCGGACCAGCGCGTCGTCGGAGGACTCCAGGAAGACGATGCGCCGGGTGACCCCGCGGGCCTCCAGGTCGGAGAGGGACTCGCGCAGGGCGTCGAAGAACTGGCGGCCGCGGACGTCGACGACGACGGCGATCCGCGCCACGTTGCCCTGCGAGCGGGCGCCGAGCTCCACCATGGTGGGGATCAGCGCGGGCGGGAGGTTGTCGACGACGAACCAGCCGAGGTCCTCCAGACACTTGGCCGCCGTACTGCGGCCGGCTCCGGACATCCCGGAGATGATCACCAGCTCGGGGATGGCGGTCTCGGCGTTGTCGCCGGGCTCCACGGTCGTGCCCGTACTCACCTGTGCTCCGTCTCGGTCGTGCTCGGTCGTGTGCTCGGTCGTCTGTGCGGTCTGTGCGGTCGCGTGCTCGGTCATGGCGCGGTCCCCCGTTCGGACGATGTCTCCGCAGGTGCGGAGGCCTCGTCCTCAATGATCTCTCCTGTCGCCGTGTTGACGGCAGGACCGGCGGGAACCGCCCCGGCGAGGGCGGCGGCCACGGTCTCCGCCGTCTTGCGGCCTATGCCCGGGACCTCGCAGATCTGGTCGATTGTCGCCTGTCTCAGCTTCTTCACCGAACCGAAGTGCTTCAGCAGGGCCACCTTGCGGCTCTCGCCGAGGCCCGGGACCTCGTCCAGCGGGCCCGCCTTCAGGCGCTTTCCGCGCTTGTTGCGCTGGTACTGGATGGCGAAGCGGTGGGCTTCGTCACGTACCCGCTGGAGCAGGTAGAGGCCCTCGCTGGTGCGGGGCAGCACGACGGGGTCGTCCTCGCCGGGCAGCCAGACCTCCTCCAGCCGCTTGGCGAGGCCGCACACGGCCACGTCGTCGATCCCGAGCTCTTCCAGGGCCCGCTTGGCGGCCGCCACCTGGGGCTGCCCGCCGTCGACGACGACGAGCTGCGGCGGGTACGCGAAGCGCTTGGGGCGTCCGTCGTCCTCGGGGACCTCCCCGTCCTCCGCGTCCCACTCCCCCGTCTTGAGCTTCTCCTGGAGGTAGCGGCGGAAGCGCCGGGAGACGACCTCGTGCATGGACCGGACGTCGTCCTGCCCCTCGAAGCTCTTGACCTGGAACCTGCGGTACTCGCTCTTCCTGGCGAGCCCGTCCTCGAAGACGACCATGGACGCCACGACGTCGTCGCCCTGGAGGTGGGAGATGTCGAAGCACTCGATGCGCAGCGGCGCGCCGTCCAGCTCCAGGGCCTCGGCGATCTCCTCCAGGGCCCGGGAGCGGGTGGTGAGGTCGCTGGCGCGCTTGGTCTTGTGCAGGGCGAGGGACTGCTGGGCGTTGCGGTGGACGGTCTCCATCAGCGCCTTCTTGTCCCCGCGCTGGGGGATGCGCAGGCTGACCCCGGACCCGCGCCGGTCGGCGAGCCACTGGCCGAGGGCGGGCGCGTCCTCGGGCAGCGCCGGTACGAGCACCTCCTTGGGGACGGCTTCGCCCTTCTCCTCCCCGTACAGCTGCTGGAGGGCGTGCTCGACGAGCCCGGCGGTGTCCACGGCCTCGACCTTGTCGGTGACCCAGCCGCGCTGGCCGCGGACCCGGCCGCCGCGGACGTGGAAGATCTGCACGGCCGCCTCCAGCTCGTCCTCGGCGACCGCGACGAGGTCGGCGTCGGTGGCGTCGGCGAGGACGACGGCGTTCTTCTCCATCGCGCGGCGCAGGGCGCCTATGTCGTCGCGGAGGCGGGCGGCCTTCTCGTACTCCATCTCCTCGGCGGCCTCGTGCATCTGCTTCTCCAGCCGGGAGAGGTAGGTGCCGGTGCGGCCCGCCATGAAGTCGCAGAAGTCCTCGGCGAGTTCCCGGTGCTCCTCGGGGGTGACCCGGCCGACGCAGGGCGCGGAGCACTTGCCGATGTAGCCGAGCAGGCAGGGGCGGCCGATCTGCGCGGACCGCTTGAACACCCCGGCGGAGCAGGTCCGCACCGGGAAGACGCGCAGCATCAGGTCGACGGTCTCGCGGATCGCCCAGGCGTGCCCGTACGGGCCGAAGTAGCGCACGCCCTTCTTCTTGGGCCCGCGCATGACCTGGACGCGGGGGTACTCCTCGTTCATCGTCACGGCGAGGGAGGGGTAGCTCTTGTCGTCCCGGTACTTGACGTTGAACCGGGGGTCGAACTCCTTGATCCAGGAGTACTCGAGCTGGAGCGCCTCGACCTCGGTGGACACGACGGTCCACTCGACGGAGGCGGCCGTGGTGACCATGGTCGCGGTACGGGGGTGCAGGCCGGCGATGTCCTGGAAGTAGTTCGCCAGGCGCTGGCGCAGGCTCTTGGCCTTCCCGACGTAGATCACCCGGCGGTGGTCGTCGCGGAACTTGTAGACCCCCGGGGAGTCGGGGACCTGCCCGGGCTCGGGACGGTAGCTGGAAGGGTCGGCCATGCCAACCACCCTACTGGCGGGGGCCGACAACCCCCCGCACCCCGGCGCCATACTCGGCCCCGGCGCGACACCATCCAGCCCCGTCGGCACAATCCAGCCCCGCCGCATTCTCCAGCCCCGCCGGCGTTTGAGGCGCTGGGGGCACCTCCCAGCGGTAGCTGGGGGAGGGTCTGGGGGCGGAGCCCCCGGGGGGTCCGGGGCAACGCCCCTGGGGGTACCTCCCAGCGGTAGCTGGGGGAGGAACGGGCGAAGGGCGGGTAGGGGACCTCGCCCCGCAGGGCACGCCCCCACCCCGCCCCACCGCCCGGCCAGGGCAACGGCAGGGCCCGGCCACCTGACGGGCGGCCGGACCCCGCGGAACCGGGGGCTACGCCCCGAGGGCCCGGCGCCGCCGGAGCAGCACGACCGCCCCGCCCGCACCCAGCGCCAGCGCCCCGGCTCCGGCCCCGACCGCCACCGGCACCCCGCCGGACCCGGCCTCCGGGCCGGAGGAGCCCTCGGCGAAGCCCCCGGCCCGGCCCCCCTCGGCGTACGCGGACCCCGGCAGCTTGTCCCCGTACAGTCCCGTGACCCGGGCCCGGTACCCGGCCAGCGTCGTCCCCCGGTCCCCCACGGCCCGCGCCGCGTCCTCGTCCAGCGGCAGCACCCGGTCGCCCCGTGCCACGTACCAGGCGTCGATCTGCGGCTCGCGGAACACGGTCCCGCCGGGCAGTTTCTCCGCGCCGAGCCGGGCGTAGCGGAACTCGTCGTCGCCGGTGGCGATGTTCACCACCTGCCAGCCCGCGCCGGTCTTCGCGGTCCACAGGGCGGCCTTCTGGCCGTCCGAGGAGACGGCCGCGCTCGCCAGGAACTCCAGCCGCGCCACCGGCGCCCCGGCCTTCCCGGCGACGAAGTCGGGCGACAGGTAGCTCACCGGGGTGACCCCGTCCTCGACCCTGGGCTGCGCGGCGGCCACCGACACCTTGCCCTCGCGGGCGAAGAACCGGGAGAGCGTCGCCAGGGTGTCGGGCGCGGCGGCGGCCTCGTGGGCGGCGGCCCGGTTCTCGGCGGTGGCGGTCTGCGGCTGCGGTACGGGAGCGGCGGCGGCCTGCCCGCCCGTGACCAGTACGACTACGACGGCGGCGAGGGCCGCGGCCGCGGAGGCGCGGAGCGTCATGGCGGTCACGCCCCGATCCGGTAGAGGGAGTGGGTCCAGGAGAAGGTGCTGTTGTCCACGTACCAGGCGTGGGAGGCCCAGTTGTAGCGGTCGCTGGAGGGCCAGGGGTCACCCCAGTAGACCCAGTTGCTCGCGGTGTCGTAGCCGTAGAGGACGTGCATGTGGCCGCCGCCGTTGGACCACTGGATGCGGGTCTCGACCGGGCGGTTGGCGTTGATCTCGGTCTGCACGGTGGAGTACTGGAGCCAGCCGGTCACGTAGCTGCCGGAGTTGATGCCGGCCCAGCGCAGTGCCGTCTGGACGTTGCCGAGGGTGGCCTGGTTGTTGGGGCACTCGGTGCCCTGCTGGCGGTTGAAGGCGGCGTTGCAGAACTGGTTCTGGCTGTAGTTGCGGCCGAACCAGGTGGCGATGGTGTTGCCGCCCGCGGCCCAGCACCAGTTGTTCTTCTGCTGGGCCTGCATGGTGATGTTCAGCCGCTTGGAGGCCAGGGCGGCGCTCGGGGCCTCCGCGCCCGTGTCGGCGGCGGTGGCGGTACCGGCGCCGATGCCGACGGGCATCAGGACGAGGAGCAGGGCGGAGACAAGGGCGGGGAGCAGGGAGGCGGCCAGGGACGGCCGCCCTCTTCTGTTGCGCATCGCGTTCCTCCCGAATGGGGACCCGAGGTGGGGACTCGGGGTGTGTGGGGGTGGAGGAGCGCGTCCGGACGCTGTGGAGGAGCATCAGGGTGTTGTCGCGATCAGGTCAACACGCTTCAATACGCCGTGACATTGCAGTGTGAACGGTGGGGCTGTGGTGTGAACGGTTGCTGCCGTTCCACCAGCTCCCCCGGCACCACCGGCCCGGCCCCCCACCCGGCGCGTGTGAACGTTCACAGAGGAGTCGCCATGCGGCCCACCGGCGACCCGTCAGACGCGCCGCAGCTCGGCCCGCTGCTCCACGCGGGCCCCTTCCACGCCGCCCTGCGCGCCGCCATCGCCGCCCGGGGCCTGCCCCTGCAACGCGTCCAGCACCGGCTCGCGGCCCGCGGCATCAAGCTCGGTGTGACCAGCCTCAGTTACTGGCAGCAGGGCGCCCGGCGGCCCCGGCACCCCGAGTCCCTGCGGGCGGTCTCCGCCCTGGAGGAGATCCTGGGGCTGCCCGGCGGCTCCCTGCTGCGCCTGCTGGCCGATCCCCTCCCCGCCGCCGTCCCGCCCCGCCCGGCCGCCCGCTCCTACCGGGCGCTGGTCAGCGTGGGCGCGGCGGTGGAGGGGCTGCTGGCCGGGCTGGAGCTGCCGGCGGACGGCGGCCTGCACACGGTCGGCCACCACGAGCGGGTCCGCATCGGCCCGGGCGGCGAGCTGCGCACGCGGGATTCGCAGCAGATCGTCCGGGCCCACCGCGACGGCGTCGACCGCTACCTCGCCGTGCACCACGGCGATCCGGGGTGCGACGCGGCGCGGGTGGAGGTGACGGCCTACGAGAACTGCCGCACGGGCCGCGTGCGCCGCCACCCGGAGGCCGGGGTGGTGGTGGCGGAGCTGCTCTTCGACGCGCGGCTGCGGCGCGGGGACACGTACGTCTTCGGCTACGGCCTCCGGGACGGCACGGGCGGCCGCAGCACGGAGTACGTGCGCGGCTTCAGCTACGCGGGCGGGCAGTACATGCTCCAGGTCTCCTTCGACGAGGCGGCCCTCCCGGTCCGCTGCCGCCGCTTCGCCCGCACGGGCCCCGAAGCCCCCCGCACCGCCCTCGGCGACCTCACCCCGAGCGGCCGCCACCGCGCGGTCCACCTGCTGGAACAGGGCGTCCGCCGCGGGATCCTGGGCATCACCTGGGACTGGGAGTAGCCGGGACGCGCCCTAGCCCGCGATCAGCTTGCCGTTCTCCACCTTGACCGGGACCGCCGGGAGCGGGTCGGTGGCCGGGCCGCGCAGGACCTTGCCGGTGGTGACGTCGAAACGGCTGCCGTGGCAGGGGCAGTTGCCCTCACCCTCGACGACCTTGTCCAGGACGCAGCCGGCGTGCGTGCACTGGGCGCTGAACGCCTTGTACTGGCCCTCCGCCTGGCAGCTGACGACGACCTTGCGCTCGCGGAACAGCTTCGCGCCGCCGACCGGGACGTCGGCCGCGCCGCCCAGCTCGACCGGCTCCTTCGGAACGGCCGGGCTGCCCGCGCCGCTGTTGGTCTCGGTGGAGCACGCGGTGAGCGCCGTCCCCGCGCCCACGGCCCCGGCGAGCGCGGCGGCGCCCTTGAGGACGGTACGGCGGGCGGCGGGCTGCTGCGCGGGCATGCGGTTCTCCTGGCACGAGTGGCGGGCCCCGGATGCGGGGTCCACGGGTCGACCCGACGATACCGGCGTCCGATGGGATACCTTCCCCCGCGTGATCGTCGTCGGTGGAGAAGCCCTGATCGACCTCGTGCCCGTCGAGCGGCCGGCGGGCGCCCTGCTGCCCCGGCCCGGCGGCGGGCCCTACAACACCGCCCTGGCGCTGGGCCGGCTCGGGGCGGAGGTCGCCTTCTGCTCCCGGGTGTCGGCGGACGGCTTCGGCGAGAGCCTGCTGGCCGGGCTGCGGGCCGCCGGGGTGGACCTGTCGCTGGTGCAGCGCGGGCCCGAGCCGACCACGCTGGCCGTGCCCTCGCTGGGCCCGGACGGCTCGGCCGTCTACGGCTTCTACGTCGAGGGGACCGCCGACCGGCTGTTCACCCTGCCGCCCGCGCTGCCCGTGGGCGCCCGGGCCCTCGCGCTCGGCACCTGCTCGCTGGTGCTGGAGCCGGGCGCGTCCGCGTACGAGACGCTGCTGCGCCGGGAGTCGCGGCGCGGGCTGCTGACCCTGCTGGACCCCAACGTCCGCCCGGCGCTGATCGCGGACCCGGAGGCGTACCGGGAGCGGTTCCTGGGGTGGCTGCCGTACGTGTCGGTGCTCAAGCTCTCCGAGGAGGACGCGGCCTGGCTGGGCGGCCGGGCCGGGGACTGGCTGGCGGCCGGGCCGTCGGCGGTGGTGCTCACCCGGGGCGCGGCGGGCCTGACCGTGTGGACCGGGGACGGCGCGGAGCACAGCGCGGCGGCCCTCCCGGTCGAGGTGGTGGACACCATCGGCGCGGGCGACACCGTGAACGCGGCGCTGCTGCACCGGCTCGCCGGGATCCCGGACGTCGGCGCCGCCGACTGGCCGGACGTGCTGGCGTACGCGGCCCGCGCGGCCGCCCTGACCTGCACCCGGGCGGGCGCCGAGCCCCCGTACGCGGCGGAGTTTCAGGCGGGCACCCCCTAGCCCGGCGGCTCAGCCGACGGCCGCCCACAGGGTGCGGGCGACCGCCGCGGCGAACTCCTCCACCGGCTGGACCACGTCGGCGCCGGAGAAGTGCAGGAAGAAGGCCCGCTGGAAGCACGCGCCGAGCAGCAGCGCGGCGGCGGCCCGGGGGTCGGCGTCCTCGCGGAGCCGGCCGGCGGCGAGCTCGCGGCGCAGCCGCCCCTCCAGGGCGTCGAGCACCACGTGCGGGCCGGCGCCGATCTCCCGGACCCCCTCGCGGTGGCGGCTGAGCAGGGCGGGTTCGGCGAAGAGGGAGGCGGCCATGGGCATGGCCTCGGCGTAGAAGAGCGCGGCGAGCCGGGCGATGCCTGCGAGCGCCTCTTCTCCCCCGCCCTCCTGCGGGTCGGCCGCGAGGGCGGCCATCAGCGGGGCGGCGTTCGGGGTGCGTTCCACCAGCACGCGCACGAACAGCTCTTCCTTGTTGGTGAAGTGCTTGTAGAGCGCGGCCTCCGAGCAGCCGGCCTCGCGGGCGATGGCCTTGGTGGTGGTGTTGGCGAGGCCGATGGTGCGCATGAGGCTCTCGGCGGCGTCCAGCAGGCGCTCGGGGGTGGGACGGCTTGACGTCGGGGTGGGCATTCACTCACCCTAGTGGACACAGGGGTGAGTGAATACTCACCCACCATCCCGGACGGGGGTCCCACGATGAAGATCACGGTGTTCGGAGCGACGGGCGGCGTCGGCCGCGAGGTGGTCCTGCAGGCGCTGGACGCGGGGCACGAGGTGACGGCCGTGGTCCGCGACCCGGCCCGGCTGGACGTGCCGGCGCACGACCGGCTGCGGGTGGCGGTGGTGGCGGACCTGACGGACGAGGAGGCGCTGCTGCCGGTCCTCGCGGGGCGGGAGGCGGTGGTCTCGGCGCTCGGCCCCGCGAACAACAAGCAGGCCCGGCTGACCCCCATCGCCGGACCGGCGCTGCGGGCGATCGTCTCCGCGATGGACCGGGCCGGGGTGAGCCGGCTGTCGGCGGTCAGCGCGGCACCGCTGGCGCCGGAGCTGCCGCAGGACGGGGCGCTGACGCGGCTGGTGGTCTACCCGCTGCTGCGGAGGCTGCTGCGGGACCTGTACGCCGACCTGGCGGTCATGGAGGCGGCGATCGGCGCGAGCCGGGCCGACTGGACGGTGGTCCGCCCGCCGCGGCTGCTGAACCGGCCGCGGACGGGGGCGTACCGGCGGGCGCTCGACGCCAATGTGCCGGGCGGGAAGGTGATCGCCCGCGCGGACGTCGCGGACGCGCTGCTCAGCGTGCTGGGTGACCCCTCGATGGCGCGCCACGCGGTGGGCGTCGCCGCCTGAGGCTGGGACCGGGCCGCTGCGCGGGGCTCGTCCCCTACCCGCCCTTCCACCGTTCCCCGGGCTCCGCCCGGACCCGTTCCGTGCGCTCCGCGCCCGGTGCGCTCAAACTCCCCCAGCTACCGCTGGGAGGTGCCCCCAGCACGGGCTGGATGTATCCAGCCCCGCCGGCGTTTGAGGCGCGGGGGTCTGGGGGCGGAGCCCCCAGGGAACGGGCGAAGGGCGGGGCGGGGAGCAGCCCGCGCAGCGGCACCCCCCCCCCGGCCAGCGGCTACGCCTTGCGGGTGCGGGCCGCGGCCTTCTTGGCCGGGGCCGCCTTCTTGGCCGCCGCCCGCTTCCTCGCCGGAACCGCAGCCGGAGGCGCCCCGGCGTCGGAGATCCGCTCCGCCCCCAGGATGTCCCGCAGGAACTTGCCGGTGTGGCTCGCGCCCACCGACGCGACCTGCTCCGGGGTGCCCTCGGCGACCACCAGGCCGCCGCCGTAGCCGCCCTCGGGGCCCATGTCGACGACCCAGTCCGCGGTCTTGATGACGTCGAGGTTGTGCTCGATGACGATCACCGAGTTCCCCTTGTCCACCAGCCCGGACAGCACCTTGATCAGCTTCGAGATGTCCTCGAAGTGCAGGCCCGTCGTCGGCTCGTCCAGTACGTACACCGTCCGGCCCGTCGACCGCTTCTGCAGCTCCGACGCCAGCTTCACGCGCTGAGCCTCACCGCCCGACAGGGTCGGCGCGGACTGGCCGAGGCGGACGTAGCCGAGCCCGACCTCGTTCAGCGTGCGCAGGTGCCGGGCGATGGTCGGCACGGCCTCGAAGAAGTCCAGCGCCTCCTCGATCGGCATGTTCAGGACCTCGGCGATGGACTTGCCCTTGTAGTGGACCTCCAGCGTCTCCCGGTTGTACCGGTCGCCGTGGCACACCTCGCACGGGACGTACACGTCCGGCAGGAAGTTCATCTCGATCTTGATCGTGCCGTCGCCGGAGCAGTTCTCGCACCGGCCGCCCTTGACGTTGAAGGAGAAGCGGCCCGGCAGGTAGCCGCGGACCTTGGCCTCCATCGTCTCCGCGAAGAGCTTGCGGACGTGGTCGAAGACGCCCGTGTACGTCGCCGGGTTGGACCGCGGGGTCCGGCCGATCGGCGACTGGTCCACGTGCACGACCTTGTCGACGAGGTCGTCGCCGTCCACGCGCGTGTGGCGGCCGGGCACCGACCGGGCGCCGTTCAGCTCGCGCGCCAGGTGGGTGTACAGGATGTCGTTGACCAGCGTCGACTTGCCGGAGCCGGAGACGCCGGTGACCGCCGTGAGCACGCCCAGCGGGAAGGACACGTCGATGTCCCGCAGGTTGTTCTCCTTGGCGCCGTGCACCGTCAGCCTGCGCTCGCCGTTCACGGGGCGGCGTACGTCCGGTACCGGGATCGACTTCTTGCCGGACAGGTACTGGCCGGTCATCGACTCGGTGTTCTTCAGCAGCTCCTTCAGCGAGCCGCTGTGCACCACCTTGCCGCCGTGCTCGCCGGCGCCGGGGCCGATGTCCACGACCCAGTCGGCCACCTTGATGGTGTCCTCGTCGTGCTCGACGACGATGAGCGTGTTGCCCATGTCCCGCAGCCGTACCAGGGTCTCGATCAGCCGGTGGTTGTCGCGCTGGTGCAGGCCGATGGACGGCTCGTCCAGTACGTACAGCACGCCGACCAGGCCGGATCCGATCTGCGTGGCCAGCCGGATGCGCTGGGCCTCGCCGCCCGACAGGGTGCCCGCGGCGCGGTTCAGCGAGAGGTAGTCCAGGCCCACGTCAACGAGGAAGCGGAGGCGTTCGTTGACCTCCTTGAGGACCCGCTCGGCGATCTTCTTGTCGCGGGCGTCGAGCTTCATCTGCCCGAGGAAGTCGGCGCACTCGCTGATCGACATGGCGGCGACCTCGGCGATGGAGCGCTCCATCACCGTCACCGCGAGCACGATCGGCTTGAGCCTGGTGCCCTCGCAGGTCGGGCAGGGCACCTCGCGCATGTAGCCCTCGAAGCGCTCGCGGCTCGCGTCGCTCTCGGACTCGGCGTGCCTGCGCTTGACGAACGGCACGGCGCCCTCGAAGGCCGTCGTGTACGCCCGCTCGCGCCCGTACCGGTTGCGGTAGCGCACCTCGATCTGGGTCTTGTGGCCGTGGAGCAGGGCCTTCTTCGCCCGCTGCGGCAGCCCGGCCCACGGGATGTCGGTCCGGAAGCCCAGCTCCCCGGCGAGGGCGCCGATCAGCCTCTGGAAGTAGTCCTTGGTGTGGCCGAGCGCCCACGGCGAGACCGCGCCCTCGTCCAGGGACTTGTCCTCGTCCGGGACGATCAGCTCCGGGTCGACCTCCATCCGCGTGCCGATGCCGGTGCACTCGGGGCAGGCTCCGAAGGGCGAGTTGAAGGAGAAGGAGCGGGGCTCCAGCTCCTCGAAGGAGAGGTCGTCGTAGGGGCAGTAGAGGTGCTCCGAGTACATCCGCTCGCGCTCGGGGTCGTCCTCGGCGAGGTCGACGAAGTCGAGGATCACCATGCCGCCGGAGAGGCCGAGCGCGGTCTCGACGGAGTCGGTGAGCCGGCGCTTGGCGCTGTCCTTGACCGTGAGGCGGTCGACGACCACCTCGATGGTGTGCTTCTCCTGCTTCTTCAGCGTGGGCGGCTCGGAGAGCTGGATGGTCTCCCCGTCCACCCGCGCCCGGCTGTAGCCCTTGGTCTGGAGGTCGGCGAAGAGGTCGACGAACTCGCCCTTGCGCTCGCGGACCAGCGGGGACAGCACCTGGAAGCGGCTGCCCTCGGGGAGCGCGAGGACCTTGTCGACGATCGCCTGCGGCGACTGCCGGGAGATCGGGCGGCGGCACTCGGGGCAGTGCGGCTTGCCGATGCGGGCGAAGAGCAGGCGGAGGTAGTCGTAGACCTCGGTGATCGTGCCGACGGTGGAGCGGGGGTTGCGCGAGGTCGACTTCTGGTCGATCGAGACGGCCGGGGAGAGGCCCTCGATGAAGTCGACGTCGGGCTTGTCCATCTGCCCCAGGAACTGCCGGGCGTAGGAGGACAGCGACTCGACGTATCGGCGCTGACCCTCGGCGAAGATCGTGTCGAAGGCCAGGGAGGACTTGCCCGAGCCGGAGAGGCCGGTGAAGACGATGAGCGAGTCGCGGGGCAGGTCGAGCGAGACGTTCTTCAGGTTGTGCTCGCGAGCGCCACGAACGATGAGACGGTCGGTCACGCCGGTCGCACCTTTCTTGAGTGAGCGGGGGCACGGGCCCCGACTGTCCAGGGTATGGGGGGCGCCTCTGCGATGGGATGGAGTCTGACTTCCGAGCGTATAGCACGCACATTCGATTTACGGCACTCCCGAGACCGCTTCACCCGATCGTGTGGCGGGACCCCGTGAGCACTAGGCTCGGAACCATGACTGATCATGTGCACGACCTGGCCTCTGTACGTGAAGCCACGGACCGGCTGCTGACCGCGGTCGCGAAACTGGACAACGCCTCCCTCTCCGAGGAGTCACACCTCCCGGGATGGACCCGCGGCCACATCCTGGCCCACCTGGCGCGCAACGCCGACGCCCTCGTGAACGTCCTCGAGGGCCGCCCCATGTACGAGAGCGCCACCGCCCGCGACGCGGACATCGAGCGCGACGCCGGGCGGCCCCTGGAAGAACACCTGGCGGACCTCCGTGATTCCGGGGCCGGCTTCCTCGCCACCGGCGAGCCCGCCCAGGACTGGCAGCGCACCGTCGAGCTGCGCAACGGCGTCACCGACCTTGCCGCCAACGTGCCCTTCCGCCGCCTGATCGAGGTCGAGCTCCACCACGTCGACCTGAACATCGGCTACGAGCTCCACGACCTCTCCGACGAGTTCACCGACCGGGAGATCGCCTTCCTCGCCGACCGCTGGTCCGGCCGCCCCGACGTCCCGCCGGTCACCCTCCAGTTCTCGGACGGCACCTTCGTCGCCCGCACCGGCGGCACCGAGGGCACCCCGGTGACCCTCAGCGGCGCCCGGGACGACCTGCTCGGCTGGCTGGCCGGCCGGGGCATCAAGGGCGCCCACCTCGCCATCGAGGCCGGGGACGCCGTGCCCGAACTCCCCGCGCTCTAGGATTCCGACATGACGTACAGCGGAGCGGTCAAGGTCGGCGGTCCGGCCGACGTGCACGAACTCGCGGACCTGATGATTTCCAAGGTCGCGGTGGGTTCCATGAACAACAACGCGTACCTGCTGCGCTGCCGGACCACCGGCGCGCAGCTGCTGATCGACGCGGCGGCCGAGGCGGACACGCTGCTGAACCTGATCGGCGACGACGGCATCGAGTCCGTCGTCACCACCCACCAGCACGGCGACCACTGGAGTGCGCTCCGGGAGGTCGTCGACGCCACCGGCGCGCGCACCTACGCGGGCGCGTACGACGCCGAGGGCATCCCCGTCCCCACGGACGTCCCGGTCCAGGACGGCGACACCATCACCGTCGGGCGGGTCTCCCTGACCGCCCGCCACCTGGTCGGGCACACCCCCGGCTCGATCGCGCTGGTCTACGACGACCCGCACGGGCACCCGCACGTGTTCACCGGCGACTGCCTCTTCCCGGGCGGCGTTGGCAACACGTCGGGCGACGCGAAGAACTTCGCCAGCCTCATCGACGACGTCGAGACCAAGCTGTTCGGGCAGCTGCCGGACGAGACCTGGGTCTACCCGGGCCACGGGAACGACACCACGCTCGGTACCGAGCGCCCGCACCTCGCGGAGTGGCGCGAGCGCGGCTGGTAGCGCAGCCGGCCCCCGGGGACCGTGCTCGGCGACGACCGCGGTCAACCCCCCGGGGCCGTGCACTCCTTCCGGTCGACCTTGACCGAACGCATGTCCTGGGGGTGCGGGTTGGGGTAGTTGCTGCACCATGCAACAACACCCCTCCCCGTCCCCCGCCGATTCCCCGGCTCCCCCGGCCTCCCCCTCGATGCTGCGGCTCGCCACGGCCTCCCTGGTCGGCACCGCCATCGAGTTCTACGACTTCTTCGTCTACGGCACGGCCGCCGCCCTGGTGCTCGGCCCGCTCTTCTTCCCCTCCTTCTCTCCGCTCGCCGGGACCCTCGCCGCCTTCGGCACGTTCGGCGTCGGCTTCCTCGCCCGCCCGCTCGGCTCGGCCCTCTTCGGCCACATCGGCGACCGCTACGGGCGCCGCCCCGTGCTGCTCGGCTCGCTGCTCCTGACCGGCCTCGCCACGGTGGCCGTCGGCTGCGTGCCCACCTTCGCCTCCATCGGCATCGCCGCGCCGGTACTGCTGCTCCTGCTGCGCTTCCTCCAGGGGCTGGGCCTGGGCGGCGAATGGGGCGGGGCGGTCCTGATGACCGCGGAGCACGCCCCGGAGCGGCGGCGCGGGCTGTGGTCGAGCTTCCCTCAGATGGGCCCCGCGGCGGGCTTCCTGCTGGCCAACGGCCTGACGCTGGGGCTGTCCGGGGCGCTGAGCGAGGCCGAGTTCGCCGCCTGGGGCTGGCGGGTGCCGTTCTGGGCGGCCGGTCTGCTGGCGCTGGCCGGGCTGTGGCTGCGCCGGTCCGTCGAGGAGACCCCGGAGTTCCGCTCCCTCGCCGAGGCCGGCCGGCAGGCCGACGCCCCGCTCGCCGAGGTGGTGCGCGGCCACTGGCGGCTGCTCCTGCTGACCGGCGGGGCGATGGCGGTCGGGTACGCCGTCTTCTACACGGTCACCACCTGGTCCCTCGCGTACGCCACCGCCCGGCACGGGGTGGACCGCACCGTGATGCTGTCCATCGTGATGGCGGCGGTCCTGCTCAAGGGGCTGGTCACCCCTCCGCTGGCGGTGCTCGGCGACCGCTGGGGGCGGCGGCCGCTGTGCCTGGCCGGCAGCGCCGCCTGCGCGCTGTGGATGTTCCCCTTCGTCGCGCTGCTGGACACGGCGGATCCGCTGCTGATGACGGTGGGCTGCGCGGGCGCGCTGCTGGCGATGGTGCTGATGTTCGCCGTGGTCGGCGCCTACCTGCCGGAGCTGTACGCCCCGCGCCTGCGCTGCACGGGCGCGGCCGTCGGCTACAACCTGGGCGGTGTGCTGGGCGGTGCGCTGACCCCGGTCGTGGCGACGGCCCTGGCGGACGGCGCGGGCCCGCCGTGGGGCGTGGCGGTGTACCTGACGGGGGTCTCGCTGGTCAGCCTGGGCTGCTTCGCCCTGCTCCCGGAGACCCGGCCGGCCCTGGCGCGGGCGGCGCGGAGCGAGCCCGCGGTGGCATGAGGCGGGGGTGCCGCGAAAGGGGGAAGGGCCCGGGAGCCGCTGCTCCCGGGCCCTTCCCCGCACGGTCCGCCGGTCAGGCGTCGACGCTCTTCGTCTCCGCGGCGGCGGCCTCGGCCGCGGCCTGCTTCTTCGAGGCGATCAGGCTGGTGATGGTGGTGATGACCAGGACACCGCAGATGACGCCCAGGGAGACCGGGATGGAGATCTGCGGGACGTGCACCCCGGACTCGTGCAGGGCGTGCAGCACGAGCTTGACACCGATGAAGCCGAGGATCACCGACAGGCCGTAGCTGAGGTGGACCAGCTTCTTGAGCAGGCCGCCGATCAGGAAGTACAGCTGGCGCAGACCCATGAGGGCGAAGGCGTTGGCGGTGAAGACGATGTACGGGTCCTGGGTGAGGCCGAAGATCGCGGGGATCGAGTCCAGGGCGAAGAGCACGTCGGTGGTGCCGATGGCGAGCATGACGACCATCAGCGGGGTCAGGACGCGCTTGCCGTTGTTCTGGATGAAGAGCTTGGTGCCGTGGTAGCGGTCGGCGACGCCGAACTTCTTCTCGATCGACTTCAGGAGGCGGTTCTCCTCGAACTCCTCCTCGTCCTCGTCCTTGCGGGCTTCCTGGATGAGCTTCCAGGCGGTGTAGATCAGGAAGGCGCCGAAGATGTAGAAGACCCACGAGAACGTGGTGATGATCGCGGCGCCCGCCGCGATGAAGATCGCGCGCAGGACGAGGGCGATCAGTACGCCCACCAGCAGGACGCGCTGCTGGAGGTGGGAGGGTACGGAGAACTTCGCCATGATCAGGACGAAGACGAAGAGGTTGTCCACGCTCAGCGACTTCTCGGTGATGAAGCCGGCGAAGAACTCCTGGGAGGCCTGGCCGTTGCCGAAGAACAGCAGGCCGAGGCCGAAGAGGACGGCGAGGACGATCCAGACGACCGTCCAGATGCCCGCTTCCTTGATCGAAACGTCGTGCGGTTTGCGGCCGATGAGGAAATCGGCGCCGATGAGGATGCACAGACCGGCAACGGTCAGCACCCACAGGGTCAACGAAACGTCCACAGTATTCACGCCTCCGGCGGATGGCTCAGCACATGGTCAGCGTCATCGCTGCCGGAGGTCTCTTCCACCCGGCGGCCATCGGGCCGCGGGCCGGCGCCCCGGGACCCACTGCGTCAGGTCACCACAGTGGTCCGTATTGACGGGCACGCCGCGCAGGAAATAGCAGGAATACTCCCCTCCGCGGGTCCAAGGGTACCCGTGGAGGGGGCGAAAGGTAAAGGGCTCCCCAAGAAGGGGTCACCCGTCGGTCATGGAGGGGTCACGGGCGGGCCGTGCGCCGCGCCTCCCTCACCCGGTCCAGAGCCCGTTCGAGCACGCTGCTGCCTTGCGGGGGAAGGTCCGGCTCGAAGGTCCAGGCGTGCTGCACCCAGGGGTCGGCGAGGTGGCCGTCCGGCACCGGGGACAGCCGCATCAGCGAGCGCCACAGCGGGTCCAGCAGCGGCCCGTACGCGGAGGCCTCGTCCCGGTCCGCGACCATCAGCAGGTGCACCCCGACCGCCGGGCCCTCGTCGGCCAGGTAGCGCAGCTGGGTGACCGCCCGGTCGTCGAAGCCGTGCGGGAAGTCGTGCACGATCAGCAGCTGTTCGGCCCGGTCCACGTCCTCGGGCAGCTCCTCGGGGGCGCCGGCGCGCAGTGCCATCTGTACGAGGTCCACGCGCCGCGTCAGCTTCGCCAGGGTCCGCCCCACCCCCTCGGCACCCGCGGCGGGCGGCGCGGCGAGCACCCCGGCCCGCACCAGCGGGGCCAGGGAGGCGGCGCCCGCCCCGGCGGCGTCGATGACGTGGACGGAGAACCGGTCGGCGGGGTGCACGGCGAGCAGCCGCACGGCGTGCGCGACGGCCATGTCCATGGCGGCGCGGCGCAGCCGGTCGGTGTCCATGGCCATGGCGGCCTCGGAGCCGGTTCGGCCGTTGTCGATCCACAGGCCGCGCTCCAGCGGGACCCGCATCAGCATCGGGATCCGCAGGCCCGGCATCTCGGGCAGGCTCAGGTTGCCCAGGCGCAGCGCGAGCGGGGCCTCCTCTGGCACGCCGCCGCCGTGCCAGACGGGGTTGTCCCAGCGGGCGTACGCGGCCGGCAGCGCGGGCTCGACCACCTCGGACTCGGCGACCAGCTGGGCGAGGTCCCGGTCGAGGACGGCCCGGGCCTGCGCGACCAGGTCGTCCCGGCGGGCCCGCGCGGTCGCGCGGGCGGCGTCCCCGGCGCCGCCGATGCGGTGGCGCGGGTCGGACAGGGCCTCGTCCAGTTCGCGGTCCTGCCGCGAGTCGGCGAAGTCGACGGCGCTGCGGTAGGCGGCGACGGTACGGGCCAGGTCCTCGAACATGCCCCAGACCTGGTTGTAGAGCCGCTCGTCCATGGACCAGCCACTGGCGTCGCCGGCGACCGGGGCCGGGGGCCGGCCGGGCTCGGCGGCGGGCGCGGGCCCGGGGGCGGGCTCGGGGGCTTCGGTGCTGGTGCGACGGCGGCGCGGGTGGGCGTAGTCGATGGTGGGCGGGCCCGGCACCGCCGGGGTGTCCCCCGGGGCGGAGGGGGCGGGTCCGGGAGTGCCGGGGTAGGGCACGCCGGAGACCGGGACCGGATCCGGCGGTTCGGGGGCGGGGGCCGGAGCCGGGGCCGCCTGCCGGTCGGGGTTCGGGGCGCCCTGGGCCTGCGGGGGCAGGGAGGCGAGGGCGCGGTCGCCCCCGGCGGTCCCCGCGGGCCCGCGCAGGGCTTCCGCGGCCAGCTCGGCGGCCTGCGGCGCGGGCAGGCCGCCGTCGGCGAGCAGGGCGCCGAGGCCCTCGGCGTACCCCTGGCCGACGGCCCGGACCTTCCAGGCGCCCTGGCGCCGGTAGAGCTCCAGGGCCACGACGGCGGTCTCGGCGTCCAGCCCGGTGAGGGTGAAGCCGGCGAACTCGGGCCCGTCCGCCGGGGCCACCGCCGCGTGCGGGGCGGGCACGGAGCCGAAGCTCAGCGGCCCGCCGGGCGGCAGCACGAGGAGCAGGCCGATCCGGTGGACCTCCGCGGCGACGGCTGCGAGGTCCACGGCCAGCGTGTGCCGGTCGGCGGCCTCCTGCGGCAGCCGGAGCCAGCCGGGGGCCGGGGTGCCCGGGCGGGCCAGCGCGCCGGGGCCCGCGAGGCGGCCCTCCTCGTCGGCCAGGGACGCCAGGGCGAGCACGGGTGTGCCCGCCGAGACCCTGACCTCGACCCTGTCGTGGGGCACGGGGTGGTTCTGCCCCCGGACCAGTTCGGCCGTCATCGTGCAGCCCCTCCCCCGTGCCTTCTTCTCTTGTCGGTACTGCTCTTACAGGTGCGGCAGGATCGCCGGCATCAGGTCCTGGAAGGTCCGGCCGTTGGCCGGGTTGCCGAGGGCCGTCATCTGCCAGCCGCTGCCGGACCGGGACACCTTCGCCATGATCTGCGCGGTGTACTGGCCGCCGCCGTCGAGGGTGTAGCGGGCCAGCTCCTGGCCGTTGGTCTCGTCGACGATGCGGCAGAACGCGTTCTGCACTTCCTGGAAGGTCTGGCCGGTGAACGAGTTCACCGTGAAGACGATCGTGTCGATGTGGACCGGGACCCGCTGGAGGTCCACGAGGATGGCCTCGTCGTCCCCGCCCTGGCCCACGCCGCCGACCAGGTTGTCGCCGGTGTGGCGGACCGAGCCGTCGTCGCTCTGCAGGTGGCGGAAGAACACCACGTCGACCGGCTGCTTGTCGGCGAAGAGCACCGCCGACGCGTCGAGGTCGATCTCCCGCGTCCGCGAGCCGAACAGCCCGCGGCGCTTGGCCGCCTGCCAGCCGAGGCCCATCCGGACCGCGGTCAGCGTGCCGCCGTCCTGCTTCTGCAGACTGATCGCCTGACCCTTGGTCATGTTGACCGTCACGCGCGTTCCCCTCTCCATAGCCCGCCCCTAAAGGCCCGCAGCGTGCACCTGCGGCGTTTCCACACCCTACTGACAGCCCCCGGGTCAGGCGAGGCCCGCTTCCCTCATCTGACGGAGCTCCTTCTTCAGCTCTCCCACCTCGTCCCTGATCCGTGCGGCCACCTCGAACTGGAGCTCGGCGGCCGCTCCCCGCATCCGCTCGGTCATCTGCTCGATGAGCGCGGCGAGTTCGGCGGCGGGCCGGTCGGTCGGCGCGGCGGCCGCCGCACCCTTGGCCGCCTTGCCGCCCTTCCCCTTGGCCGGGGCCGCGGCCTTGCCGCCGAGCGCGGGGACCGGCGCCTTGGCGCCCTTGCCCTCCTTGGCCTGCCGGTAGCCGGTGCCGAGGAGCTCCTCGGTGTCCAGCTCCTCACGGGCGATGGTGGCGACGATGTCGTTGATCTTCTTGCGCAGCGGCTGCGGGTCGATCCCGTTGGCCGTGTTGTAGGCGATCTGCTTCTCGCGGCGCCGGTTGGTCTCCTCGATGGCCTTCTCCATCGCCGGGGTCATCTTGTCCGCGTACATGTGGACCTGGCCGGAGACGTTGCGGGCGGCGCGGCCGATGGTCTGGATGAGGGAGGTCCCCGAGCGCAGGAAGCCCTCCTTGTCGGCGTCGAGGATCGCCACGAGCGACACCTCGGGCAGGTCGAGGCCCTCGCGCAGCAGGTTGATGCCGACCAGGACGTCGTACTCGCCGGCCCGCAGCTCGCGCAGCAGCTCGATGCGGCGCAGCGTGTCGACGTCGCTGTGCAGGTAGCGGACCTGGATGCCCAGCTCCAGGAAGTAGTCGGTGAGGTCCTCGGCCATCTTCTTGGTGAGGGTGGTGACCAGGACCCGCTCGTCCTTCTCCACGCGGTCGCGGATCTCGTGCACGAGGTCGTCGATCTGGCCCTCGGTGGGCTTGACCACGACCTCGGGGTCGACGAGGCCGGTGGGGCGGATGATCTGCTCGACGAAGCCGTCGCCGCGGGAGAGCTCGTACTTGCCGGGGGTGGCGGACAGGTAGACGGTCTGGCCGATCCGCTCCTGGAACTCCTCCCACTTCAGCGGGCGGTTGTCGAGCGCGGACGGCAGCCGGAAGCCGTGGTCGACCAGGGTCCGCTTGCGCGAGGCGTCGCCCTCGTACATGGCGCCGATCTGCGGCACGGTCACGTGCGACTCGTCGATGACGAGGAGGAAGTCCTCGGGGAAGTAGTCGATGAGGGTGTTGGGCGCCGAGCCCCGCTCGCGGTCGTCCATGTGCAGCGAGTAGTTCTCGATGCCGGAGCAGGAGCCGATCTGGCGCATCATCTCCAGGTCGTAGGTGGTGCGCATGCGCAGCCGCTGGGCCTCCAGCATCTTGCCCTGCTTCTCCAGCTCCGCGAGCCGCTCGGCGAGCTCGGCCTCGATGCCGGCGATCGCCTTCTCCATGCGCTCGGGGCCGGCGACGTAGTGGCTGGCGGGGAAGACGTAGAGCTCGCGGTCCTCGCTGATGACCTCGCCGGTCAGCGGGTGCAGGGTGGACAGGGCCTCGATCTCGTCGCCGAACATCTCGATGCGGACGGCCAGTTCCTCGTAGACCGGGAAGATCTCGATGGTGTCGCCGCGTACCCGGAAGGTGCCGCGGGTGAAGGCCAGGTCGTTGCGCGTGTACTGGATGTCGACGAAGCGGCGCAGCAGCTGGTCCCGGTCGATCTCCTCGCCCACCTTGAGGGGGACCATCCGGTCCACGTACTCCTGCGGGGTGCCGAGGCCGTAGATGCAGGACACGGAGGCGACGACGATCACGTCGCGCCGGGTCAGCAGCGAGTTGGTCGCGGAGTGGCGCAGCCGCTCCACCTCCTCGTTGATCGAGGAGTCCTTCTCGATGTAGGTGTCGGACTGCGGTACGTAGGCCTCGGGCTGGTAGTAGTCGTAGTACGAGACGAAGTACTCGACGGCGTTGTTCGGCAGGAGCTCGCGGAACTCGTTGGCCAGCTGGGCGGCCAACGTCTTGTTCGGCGCCATCACCAGCGTGGGGCGCTGGAGCTTCTCGATCATCCACGCCGTGGTGGCGGACTTGCCCGTGCCGGTCGCGCCGAGCAGTACGACGTCCTTCTCACCTGCGCGGATGCGCTTCTCCAGCTCGGCGATGGCCGCCGGCTGGTCACCGCTGGGCTGGTACGGGCTGACGACCTCAAAGGGTGCCACCGTGCGTTCGATCTTCGATACGGGCCGCATGGGTCCACCGTACGACCCCGCACTGACACTCACGCCCTTCCACGGGCCCGCGGGGCCCCGCCACAGGTCCGGCGGGCGGAGCGGATCTCCTCCTTTCCGGTCTGTTTGTCGTAGTTCGGTGGCGTCCCGGTGATCTTCGCGCCGATGATCGCCGTGAACGCTCCGCCGTGAAGTGCACCGCCGCAACGGCTCCCGCTCCGCACCCGTCTGACGCAGGACCAGGGCTCACGACCCGAGGAGAGACCACATGTACGTCCGACCCGCCACCGCGGCAGCCGCCGCGATCCTGGGTTTCGCCCTCACCGTGCTGGGCGGGACGGCCGCCCCGGCCGCCACCGGCCCCGGTTCCCCCGACGGCACGAGCGGGGTCCTGGGCCCCGTCGTGTACGCCCACCGGGGGGCTTCCGCGTACGCCCCGGAGAACACCCTGGAGGCGATCGACCTGGCCCGGCGGCTGGGCTTCGACTGGGTGGAGAACGACGTCCAGCGGACCAAGGACGGCGAGCTGGTGGTCGTCCACGACGACACCCTCGCCCGCACCACCGACGTGGAGCAGGTCTTCCCCGGCCGGGCACCCTGGAGGGTCAGGGACTTCACGGCGGCGGAGATCGCCCGGCTGGACGCGGGCAGCTGGTTCTCGCCGCGCTTCGCGGGCGCCCGGGTGCCGACGCTGCGCGAGTACATGGAGCGGGTCCAGGAGAACCGGCAGAAGCTGCTGCTGGAGATCAAGAAGCCGGAGCTGTACCCCGGGATCGAGGAGGAGACGCTGGACCTCCTGGACCGGCTGGGCTGGCTCGACGCGGACCACGTCGCGCGCCGCCTGGTGGTGCAGAGCTTCAGCGCCGACTCCGTACGGATCGTGCACGGCCTGCGCCCCGACCTGGTGACGGCCTTCCTGGGCACACCGGCCGTGGCCGACCTGCCCCGCTACGCGGAGTTCACGGACCGGATCAACCCGTGGCACACGACGATCTCGGCGGACTGGGTGAGCGCGGTGCACGGCCTGCTGGGGGCCCACGGCAAGGCCATGGAGGTGGACACCTGGATCGTGGACGACGCCGCCACCGCCCGCAAGGTCCGGGACATGGGCGTGGACGGGATCATCACGAACGCGCCGGACGTGGTGCAGGGCGCCGTGATCGGCTTCTGAGGCGGGAGCGCCCTCCCGGGGCCGGAAGCCGTCCTCGCTGTCGGTGGCGGGCCGTACCGTGGAGGCGTGGACAGCACCGAGCGGCCCCGCGGGCCGCACCTCGAATGGACCGTCGTCCCCAGTGACATCGGGCCCCTGCTCCTGGCCGCGACCCCCGAGGGTCTGGTCCGGGTCGAGTTCCACGCGCGCCCGGACCGGGCCGGCCGGATGATCGGCTCGCTGGTCTCCCGGCTCGGCGCCGACGCGTGGCGGCCGGACCCGGGCGCAGAGGTGCTGCTCGCCGAGCCGATACGCCAGCTGGGGGCGTACTTCGCCGGTTCGCTGCGGCGCTTCGAGCTGCCGCTGGACTGGCGGCTCAGCTCCGGTTTCAACAAGCAGGTGCTGCTGGAGCTCGACCGAACGGTCCCGTACGGGTCGGTCGTCGGGTACGGGGAGCTGGCCGCGCGCGTCGGGCAGCCGGGGGCGGCCCAGGCCGTGGGGAACGCCATGGGCTCGAACCCGCTGCCCGTGGTCGTCGCCTGCCACCGCGTGGTGGAGAACGACGGTGGGATCGGGGGTTTCGGCGGCGGGGTGGAGACCAAGCGGATCCTGCTCGCGCTGGAGGGCGTGCTCCCGCAGCCCCTCTTCTGAGCTGGGGATTCCGTCACGGCGGTGACAGCGGGTGGCCGCGGGACCCCGGGCGGCGATACCCGGTTCCCCCGTGCGGCCGACGGTGGGAAACTGCCGCCGTGACCACTCCTGCCGCACCAGGCCCCGTCCCGTCCGGTCCCGCCGAACCCCCGCGACGGGGGTGTCCGGCGTGAGCACCTCCCACGAAGCCGCCCCCGGCACGGGCGCCGGCGCGGCCGCGCCGGTGGACGCCGCCGACCTGCCACGGCTCCAGCGGCGGACGTCCGCGGTGCTGATGGCCAGCCAGATCCTGGGCGGCCTGGGCGTGCCGATCAGCATCGCCCTGGCCCCCGTACTGGCCACCGAGATCAGCGGCACCGAGGCCCTGTCCGGCTTCGCCTCCACCGCCGCCGTGATCGGCACCGCCCTGGTCTCGCTGCCGCTCGCCGCCCTGATGACCGCACGCGGCCGCAGGCCGGGCCTGGTGGTGGCGTACGCGATCGGCACGGTCGGCGCGGCCCTGGTCGTCCTGGCCGCCTCGGTCAAGAGCTTCCCCCTGCTGATGCTCGGCATGGCCGCCTTCGGCGCGGCCTCCTCCGCCAACCTCCAGGCCCGCTTCGCCGCCGCCGACCTCGCCGCGCCCGACCGGCGGGCCCGCGCGATCTCGCTCGTCGTCTGGTCCTCCACCCTGGGCGCGGTGCTCGGGCCCAACCTCTCCGCCCCCGCCAGCGACAGCTTCGCCGGCACCTCCATACCCCAGACGGCGGGACCCTTCGTATGGGCCGGCGCCGTCTTCGTCCTCACCGGCACGCTGATCGCCGTGTTCCTGCGGCCCGACCCGCTGCTGACCGCCCGCGCCCTCGCCGGGGCCGGCGACCAGTCCCGTCAGGCCGGCTCGCTGCGCGCGGGCATGGCGGCCGTCAAGGCCTCGCCGCGGGCCAGGCTCGCGCTGCTCACCGTCGCCGTGTCACACACCGCCATGGTCTCGATCATGGTGATGACCCCGATGGACCTCAGCCACCACGGCGCCGGCCTGCGCCTCGTCGGCCTGGTGATCAGCGGCCACATCGCGGGCATGTTCGCCTTCTCACCCGTCATGGGCTGGCTCGCCGACCGCCTCGGCCGGCTGTCCGTGATCGGGCTCGCGGCCGGGCTGCTCTCCGTCGCCGCCCTGCTCGCCGGCACGGCCCACGGGAACCACGCCCAGAGCGCGGCGGGCCTCTTCCTGCTCGGGCTCGGCTGGTCCGCCGGCATGGTCTCCGGCTCGGCGCTGCTGACCGACTCGGTGCCCCAGGCCGCACGGGCCGCCGTACAGGGCCTGGGCGATCTGACGATGAACACCGCCGCCGGTGTCGGCGGGGCCGCCGCCGGGCTGGTCATGTCCCAGGCCGGCTACGGCTGGCTCAACGCGATCGGGGCCGCGCTGCTGCTGCCGATGGCGGCCCTCGCCCTGTTCACCGCCCGCCGCCATCCGGAGCGGGCGGAGCCGGGGGGCCTCAGCAGTTGATGTGGTAGGCCTTGCGCAGCGTCTCGTGGACCGTCCAGGTGGTCCGGTCGCCCTCGCGCAGCACACAGGCCGAGCCGGGGCCCACCTCGAACGTCGCGCCGCCCTCGACCTCGATGGTGGCGCGGCCGCTGACCACCACGAACAGTTCGTCGGCCTCGGTGTCGGTGACCACGCCCGGGGTGATCTGCCAGATCCCCCGGATCTGCGAACCGTCCGCCGACTCCCACAGCACCTTGCCGGTCACGACGGGGGTGCCGGAGACGATCTGCGCGGGATCGAGCTCGTCGGCTTCCAGCTCGCTGTCGGGGACGTCCGCGACGGACACGGCGAAGGAGGCGGGGGCGGTGTGATCACTGGTGCTCATGGGGCGTCAGCCTAGGGCCGCCGCCCCTGCCCGGGGGGTCACCAGAGCGTCCAGCGCGGGCGCGTCCGACGCGTCATTCCGTCGAGCGGGTCCGACGCGTCATTCCGTCGAGCGCGTCCGCATCACCGGCCGGCGCGCGCCGAGAACGGGCTGGTGGAAGCCGGTGTCCGCGGCGGGGTGCCAGACGGGCTCTCCGAAGCCCGCCCGCCGCACGTACCGCGCCGTCTCCTCCTCGGGCAGCGCCCAGTACGTGGCGGTCGACGTCGTCGTGCTCCAGGTACCGCCGGACGGCAGCAGCTGGAACAGCTCCACGTCGTAGCGCTCGCCGTCGGCGTGCCAGTGCCACAGCTGGAAGGTGACGGTCCGCCCGTCCGGGCCGGTCCGCACGTACGGGGCCTGGCTCTCGGGGCGGGTCCGGCGCAGCTCGCCGTACGGGCGGGTGGAGAGCAGCAGCAGCCCGCCGGGGCGCAGCACCCGGCGGCTTTCGGCCAGTGCGGCGCCCACGTCCTCGGCGGTCAGCAGGTGCGGGAGGGCGTTGTCGGCGCACACGACGGCGTCGAACGAGGCGTCGGGGAAGGGCAGCGCGCGCATGTCGGCGGCCGCGACCGGCAGCGCCAGACCGCGGGCGGCCGCCTCGCGCGCGGCGCGGGCGGCGGCGAGGGGGCTGAGGTCCGTGCCGGTGACCCGGTGGCCCAGGCCCGCCAGGCCCAGTGCCTGGGTCCCGATGCCGCAGGCGCTGTCGAGCACCTTGTGCGGCCCGGGGCCGAGCGAGGCGTTGAGCAGGGCGTCCAGGGCACGGCCCTGGCGGCCGATGCTCGCGTCCCAGTCCGCGTACATGAGGTCGTAGCGCGGGGCGAGTTCGTCGTAGAAGCTCCGGGTGTCCATCGGGGCACGCTACTCGGACAGGTTCGCGCCGGAGCGCGGGGGGCGTGTTTGGGGGCGTGAATCCCGTGCCAGGGATGGGGACATGCCACAGCACAGAGCAACAGCACCCTTGTCCGGTGGACCGGTCCTGTCGGAAGAGGTGCGCGAGGCGCTCGCCGCGCGCCGGCCCATCGTCGCCCTGGAGTCGACGATCATCGCGCACGGCCTGCCGCGCCCCCGCAATCTGGAGGTGGGTCTGGAACTGGAGGAACTGGTCCGGGCGGAGGGCGCGGTCCCGGCGACCGTCGCCGTGGTGGACGGGGTCCCCCGGGCGGGCCTGGACAAGGCCGCGCTGGAGCGGATCGCCACCGGCGAGGACGTCCGCAAGCTGGGCCACCGGGACCTCGCGCCCGCCCTCGCGGCGGGGGCGACCGGGGCGACGACGGTGTCGGCGACGGCCTTCCTGGCCGCACGGGCGGGGCTGCGGGTGTTCGCCACGGGCGGGCTGGGCGGCGTGCACCGGGAGTGGACGCTCTCCCAGGACGAGTCGGCGGACCTGTCGCTGCTCGCCCGGACCCGGATCACGGTCGTGTGCGCGGGGGTGAAGTCGATCCTGGACGTGCCGGCCACGCTCCAGCGCCTGGAAACGCTCGGGGTCGGCGTCCTCGGCTACCGGACGAAGCGGTTCCCCGGCTTCTACCTGGCCGACTCGGGAGAGCCGGTCGACTGGACGGTGGAGCGGCCGGAGGAGGTGGCGGCGGTGATGGCCGCTCAGGACGCCGTCGGTGGACCGGAGTCGGCGCTGCTGGTCGCCAACCCGGTGGCGGAGGCGGAGCAGCTGGATCCGGCGCTGCACGACCGGGTCCTGTCCCAGGCCCTGGCCGAGTGCCGGGAACGGGGCGTCACGGGGCAGGCGGTGACGCCGTTCCTGCTGGACTTCCTGGTGCGCGCGACGGGCGGCGCCTCGCTGGAGGCGAACCTGGCGGCGGTACGCGGCAACGTGCGGCTCGGCGCGCGGATCGCGCGGGCCTGGGCGGCCCGCGCATGACGGCGGTGCCGGCGGCCGGGGCCGGGGCGGGGGCGTTGTTGGTGGTCGGCGACGTGGTGACGGACGTGGTGGCGGTGCACCGCGAGCCGCTGGCCCCGGCCACCGACACCGCCGCCCGCATCCGCACCCTCCCCGGCGGGGCCGGAGCCAACGCCGCCTGCTGGGCGGCCCGTACGGGCACCGCCGAGGTGCGCCTGCTCGCCCGGGTGGGCTCGGAGTCGGCCCGCTGGCACGAGCGGGCGCTGGTCGACGCGGGGGTGCGGCCGCGGCTGGTGGTGGACCCGGCGGAGCCGACCGGGACGGTGGTGGCACTGGTCGGCGAGGACGCGGAGCGCACCTTCCTGACCGACAGCGGGGCCTCGCTGCGGCTGTGCCCCGCCGACTGGGTGCCCGCGCTGCTGGACGGCGCCGGGCACCTGCACCTGTCGGGGTACCTGTTCTTCTCGGAGTGCAGCCGGGAGCTGGCCCTGGTCGCGCTGCGGGCCGCCCGGACGCGCGGGGTGCCCGTCAGCGTCGACCCGGCCTCGGCTGGGTTCCTGGCCGAACTGGGCCCCGAACGCTTCCTGTCCGCCGTGGCGGGGGTCGGCGTGCTCCTGCCGAACGAGGACGAGGCCCGGCTGCTGGCGGGCGCGCGGGAGCCGGCCCGGGCGGCGGAGGAGCTCAGCCGGCGGGTGCCGCTGGTGGTGGTCACCCGGGGCGCGGGCGGGGCGCTCGTCGCCGAGGGCGGCCGGATCACCGCCGAGGTCGAGGCGGAGCCGGCCGAGGCGGTGGACACCACGGGGGCCGGGGACGCCTTCGCGGGCGGCTTCCTGGCGGCCCGCCTCGCGGGGGCGACCCCCGCGGACTCCGCCCGCGCCGGCTGCCGGGCGGCTGCCGCCGCGGTGACCCGCCTGGGGGGGCGGCCCCCTTCTTGACGCGCCGCACCCCTTCTTGACGCGCCGTTCGCGCGGTGCGGCGCCGGGGCGCCTCACCGGCTTCGCGCCGCTGCGCGGGGCCGGTCCCCTACCCTCCCCCAGACTCCGTCCGGGGGGACCCCCACTTCCACCGTTCCCAGGGGCTCCGCCCCTGACCCCGGTACCGGACGCTCCGCGCCCGGTGCGCTCAAACGCCGCGCGGGCTGGATTTGCCGCGCAGCGGCAACTTCCAGCCCCGCCGGCGTTTGAGGCGCGGGGTCTGGGGCGGAGCTCCAGGGAACGGGCGAAGTGGGGGTCCCCCCGGACGGAGTCTGGGGGAGGGTAGGGGAGACGGCCCCGCGCAGCGGTGGCTCCGCCCTGCCTCACCGGCCCCGCGCGGCAGCGCACGGGGCTAGCCCGGCGGGAGGCCGGTCCAGGCGGGGTGGCGGGGGTCGTCGGCGCGGACCAGGACATCGGCCGACGAGGCCGGATCCGTGTCCCGCGCGTAGCGGGCGAACGCCGGCAGGGTCCACCGCTCGGCCTCCGGCGTCCGCCGCCCCAGCGCCCCCGCGGAGAGGCTGACGTGCACGCTCAGGTCGAACGGGAACCAGTGCCCCAGCAGCAGCGGCCCGTGCACGATCACCACCCCGCCCGGCGGGAGTTCGGTGTACGGGCTGCGCGTGGCCCGGTCGGTGACCGGATCCCACAGGTCGGGCAGCACCCGACCGCTGCCGCCGGGGTCCGTCGGGCCGAACACCTCGCGCCACAGCGCGCCCGTGTCGTACCAGCCCGAGAGGTACGCGTCCACGTCCTCGCGCCCGTACTCGAACCGCAGCGAGGCGGGCCTCAGGAACCCCCCGGCCGCCACGACGAGCACCGCCCGCCCGCGCGAGCCCCGCAGCGCCCCGGCCAGTTCCTCCGCTAGGACCCCGGTGTCGGCCGCCGGCGCGCCGTCGATGCCCACCCGCTGCCAGGTGCCGTCCTCCGCCCGCGCGTCGAGGTGGCCGGCGAGCCGCTCGGCCATCCGCTGCCAGGTGATCGACTCCAGCTTCACGGACCCATTGTCAGTGGTGCGCCCTAACGTCTTTCACGAGGGATCACCGGTGGAAAGGAGCCGGCGGCCCTGCTCTTTGGGGAGGGGTCTGTCATGGCTCGGGAGACGACGTATCTGGAGCTGTCGCAGGAGGACGGCGCGGCGCACAAGTTCTACGAGGTGACCCTGGACGGCACCGTCGTCTCGGTGCGCTACGGCCGCATCGGCGCGGCCGGCCAGTTGCAGAGCTCCTCGTTCCCGACGGCCGAGAAGGCCCGCGCGGCCGCCGCCAAGAAGGTCGGCGAGAAGGTCCGCAAGGGGTACGCGCCGGCGGTGCGGGGGGCCCGCGCGGCCCGTTCGGTGACGCGCCGGCAGGTGGCCTCGGCGCCGTCGACGGCCCGTGCGGTGGCGCCGGTGCTGTGGCGGTTCCGCACCGGCTCCTCGGCCTTCGGCATCCACGTGGACGAGGACCGCTGCTGGGTGGGCAACCAGGCGGGGGACGTCTACACGGTGAGCCACGGCGGCGAGGTGCTGGCCCGCTACTCCCTGCCGGACGGGGTGAAGTGCCTGGTGGCGGACGAGTTCTGGATATACGCGGGCTGCGACGACGGCACGGTGTACGACCTGTCCTCGAAGGTGCCGTTCGGGGCGTACGGGATCGCCGCGGACGTGGACATCTACTGGCTCGACATCCACGAGGGCGTGCTGAACGTCTCCGACGCGGGCGGCGGCCTGACGGTCATCGACCACGAGGACGAGCACCAGTGGTCGCGGAAGTCCTCCGGTACGGGCGCCTGGATGGTCCGGGCGGACGAGCGGGCCGTCTACCACGGGCACAGTGCCGGTGTGACGGCCTACGCGGCCGACGGCACGGGGCAGTTGTGGCACACCGCGACGCCCGGCGGGGTGCTGTTCGGCTGGCAGGAGGAGCACGCGGTGTACGCGGGCACGGTGCGCAACACCGTGCAGCGCCTGTCGAAGGCGACGGGGCGGGTCGAGGCCTCGTACCCGTGCGACTCGGCGGTGTACTCCTGCGCGACCTCCCCGGACGGGCGGCACGTGTTCGCCGGCGACTCCTCCTCCTCGGTGTACTGCTTCGACGCGGACGGGCGCCGGCTGTGGAAGCTGGGTACCGGCGGGGGTTCCGCCCTGTCGATGCAGTACCTGGACGAGCGCCTGTACCTGGTGACCACGGACGGGTCGCTGGTGTGCGTGGACGCGAGCGAGGCGGCGATCGCCGCGGCCCAGCAGGGTTCCGTGCCGACGGCGGTGGACGTGAAGTCGGCGGCCGCGCTGCCGGTGTTCACCCCGGCGGCTTCCGCCTCGGCGGTGGCGACGGTCTCCGTGGCCTCGGTCCCGGCCGGCGGTGTGGTGGTGGAATGCGTCCAGCAGGGCGGGCGGATGCGGGTGCAGGTGGTCTCGCAGGGCTTCGATCACGGCTGGAACGTGCAGTTCCCGCGGGGGATCCGGGAGGTGGGGGCCCGGTACGTGGTGGACGGCCTGCACGCGGCGAGCGGGGGCTTCTACCGGGTGCGCGGGGAGATACGCCGGCTGGTCTGAGCCACGGGGCACCCTCTAGGCGCAGCGGCAGGGCTCGGCGCCCCGCGGGGCGGGGGCGGGGACCGACCAGGGGTCGTCCTCGGTGAGGGAGCAGGTGATCTGGAGGACGACGGGCCGGGTCCCGAGGTTGCGGCCGAGGTGTACGTTGCCGGCGCCGGCCGGTTCGACGAAGGTGGCCCCGGCCGGGTGGACCTCCACGGTGCCGTCGGCCAGGAAGCGGGTCAGGGTCCCGGACTTGACCACCGCCATCAGGGGGACGTGGTGGTAGTGCCATCCCGTGCAGCCGCCGGGGGCTATGACGACCTCCCGGCCCGTGAGGCCCGAGGGCGCCGTCCGCCTCGCCGCTCCCGCGGTTGTGGGGCGCCGTACCGTCGCCTGTCGTCCACCCATGTGCTCCTCCTTGCCAGGGGCTCACGGTAGACAGACCTCATGACATCCAGTCGGATTTTATGAAAGACCAACAACCCTTGCGCAGCAGGTGATATAGGGGCCGGCGGGCGGTATCACAACGGCATGAGTCTCGTCGTCTTCGAGTCACAGAAGCCGATCCACTGCGCCACGTGCAGGCGGGGGCCGTTGCGGCACCTCGTCCGCGAATCCGGGGTGCCCCGCTGCCTCTACTGCGCCGACCTGGGCCATCTCGTCTACCTGCCGCGCGGTGACGCGGCGCTCACCCGCCGGGCCCGGGAAGGCAGTTCCCTGCACGCCGTCGTGGTGCGCCGGCACCGGGGCCGCCGGCGCTACGAGCGCCAGGGGCTGCTGGTCGAGGACGCCGCGCTGGCCCGCGCCGAGCGCGCATGCCTCGCCGACGCCGATGCCCGGGCCCGCCGCCGCGAGCGGGACCGGCTGCGCCGCGCGGCCGAGGACGTCCGGTTCACCGCGGCCTTCGCGGCCGAGATACTGCGGCTGTTCCCCGGCTGCCCGGCCGAGCGCGCCCGGGCGATGGCCGCCCACGCCTCGGTGCGCGGCAGCGGCCGGGTCGGGCGCACCGCCGCCGGGCGGGCGCTCGACGAACAGGCGGTGTCGTTCGCGGTGCGGGCCGCGGTGCGGCACACCGACACCGAGTACGACGCCCTGCTGATGGCGGGCGTGCCCCGGTTCGCGGCCCGGGCCCGGCTGGCGGCGCGGATCGACGCGATCCTCGACGGCTGGCGCGCGGGGGCCGTCAGCTGAGGCGGAAGCGGCGGTAGAGCAGCGCCCCGCCGAGCAGCAGCGCGCCGCTGCCGGGCACCAGGTAGCCGAGCCCGTCGGAGCCGGTGCGGGCCAGGGCCGAGGGGTCGCGCGGCGGCGCCGGCGGGGCGGGCGGGGTCACCGGCCGCTGGGAGACCGGCGGCTGCACGGCGGGCGGCTGCGCCGGCTTGCCGCCGGTCGGGGGCTCGCCGTTCACGGAGGTGTTCCCGTGGGAGCCGTTGCCGACGCCGATGACGTTCACCGAGTTGCCGCTGACGTTCAGCGGGAGGTCCACGGGAAGCTGGACGCCGTTGCCGGACAGCAGCCCCGGGGAATCCTTTCCGCGTCCCTCGGCGCTCGCCCCTCCCCCATGGCCGCCGGACCCCGGTTTCGACGGATGGGAGGGCCCGGGGTCGGGATTGCCCCGGCCCGCCGAGGTGTTGGTACAGCTGTTGCCGGCGGCGGAGTTGAGGACGCCGACCACGCTCACGGTGTTCCCGCACACGTTCACCGGGGTGTGCACCGGCAGCTGCACCAGGTTCCCGGACAGCAGCCCCGGGGAGCGCTCGGTCTGCCCGCCCGCTTCGGCGTCGGCGTACGCGAAGCCGCCCACCCCCGCGACCGCCAGTCCGCCACCCGCGACCATCGCCGCGATCAAGCCATTCCGACGACTGTGACGCATCAGATTTCCTGCCTTCCGGAGGGATTCAGGGGCATCGCGCCCGCACCGGAAACAACGCGGTAAACCCGTTCGGGTTATAGAGCCGGTAGGCATTTCACTCCATCGTGTACTGGGTAGTCCCTACTTCATGACTGAACGACCGCTCCTGCTGCTCGACGTGGACGGCCCGCTCAACCCGTTCCGGGCCCTCTTCGCAGGGCTTCGCGGCTACACGAGCCACCGGATGCGCCCCGACGTCTGGCTCTCCTACCGCGACCCGGAGTCCCGCAAGGCCCGGCGCGGTGTCCGGGTGCGCCTCCACCCCTCCCACGGCGCCCGGCTGCAGGCCCTGCCCTTCGAACTGGCCTGGGCCACGGCCTGGACGCACCAGGCCAACACCCTGATCTCCCCGCACATCGGGCTCCCCGCCGACCTGCCCGTGGTGGAGTGGCCGAAGCTCTTCGCCGAGGACCCCGACGGCCTGTTCTGGAAGACCCGACCGCTGCTGGACTGGGCGGCCGGGCGGCCCTTCGCCTGGGTCGACGACATGATCACCCCGCAGGACCGGGCCTGGGTCTCCGCCCACCACCCGGCGCCGAGCCTCCTGCTGCGCATCCACCCCCGCCACGGCCTGCGCGACCGGGACTTCGCGGCCCTGTCCTCCTGGGCGGACGAGGTCAGCGCAGCAGGGCGGTGACCGGATCCGGGGACGGGGTCGCGGTGGGCCACCAGTCGTCGGCGTCCGGGCGGGACTCGTAGGCGTACCAGAGGCCCTCGCGGCTCAGGCGCAGCTGGCGGGTGCGGGCGGTGAGCCGGTTGCGCTCGGGGCGGAAGGAGCCCTGGCCGGCGGCGAGCAGCGCGGGCCGGGCCCGGTCGAAGGGCCCGGCCGGGGGGTCCCAGGGCTCGTCGAGCACCGTGAGCCCGGGCAGGCCCCCCTGCCGCCAGGCCGCGGCGGCGCGGGCGAGGTCCGTGGTGCTGCGGCCGGTGGCGCGTGCCAGGTCCCGGTACAGGGTGCGGGCGGTTCCGGTGAGTCCCGAGGTCGGGTGTGCCGAGGCCAGCCGGACGGCGTCCTGCCAGAGGGTCAGCCCGCCGACGGGGTCCTCGGCCGTGGCGAGCAGGGCCAGCGCGCGGGCGGCCGCGTCCCCGGCGAGCTGCTCCAGCGCCAGCGGGTCGGGCGCGGCCGGATCGGCGGGGTAGGCGGGCGGCGGGCCCGCGACGGCGGGTGCGGTGAGCGGGGCCGGCAGCAGGGGCAGGCGGGTCCGGGCGAGCGCGGCCCGGGCCGGGACGCCGGGGAAGTCCGGCGCGGCGTCGGGCTGTTCGCGCGCCGCGTGGGCGGCGCTGCGCCGGCCCAGCTCGTCGAGGAGCTCGCGCTCACCGCGGCCGCGCAGGAGCAGCAGGACGAAGGGGTCGGTGTCCAGCAGCCGGGCCGCCCGGTAGCAGAGGGCCGCGGAGTGCTTGCAGGGCGGCAGGGCGCTGTCCGGGCAGGAACAGCGCGCGGCGAGCTCGCCCGCGCCGGGCAGCACGGTCTCCGCGAGGGATTGCGGGACCTCCCGCTCCAGCAGCGCGGCGAGGGCCGTGGGGTCTGCGGCCAGCGCCTCCAGCAGCGCCGACCACTCGGCGTCCGCGAAGGCGGGCAGGGTCAGCTCGGTGCGGTAGGGGCGGGCGCGGCTGCCGCGGACGTAGGCCACGATCCGGCCGGGCGTGACCGTGACCGCGTCGACGTGGCCTTCGGCGGCGTACGCGTGCCCGCGCCGGAGCCGGGCCGCGTCCTGCGCGCGCTCCTCCAGCGCGGCCACCCAGGCCCGGCCCCACCAGGTCGCGGCCTCGACCCCGGCGGGCACGGTCTCGAAGGTGCGGCGGCGGTCGTCCCGCGCGGTGATCACGAGGGCCTCCGCAGGGAGACGAGGTCGGCCAGCTCGCGGTCCGTCAGCTCGGTCAGGGCGGCCTCGCCGGAGCCGAGCACGGCATCGGCCAGCGCCCGCTTGGCCTCCAGCAGTTCGGCGATGCGGTCCTCGACGGTGCCCTCGGCGATGATCCGGTGGACCTGCACGGGCTGGGTCTGGCCGATGCGGTAGGCGCGGTCGGTGGCCTGCTCCTCGACGGCCGGGTTCCACCAGCGGTCGTAGTGGATCACGTGTCCGGCACGGGTGAGGTTGAGGCCCGTCCCCGCGGCCTTGAGCGACAGCAGGAAGACGGGGACCTCACCGGACTGGAAGCGGTCGACGAGCTCCTCGCGGCGCGGCACGGGGGTGCCGCCGTGCAGGAGCTGCGAGGGGATGCCACGGGCGGCGAGGTGCCGCTCCAGGATCCGGGCCATGGTCACGTACTGGGTGAAGACCAGGACCGAGCCGTCCTCGGCCAGGATGGTGTCCAGCAGCTCGTCCAGCAGGGCGAGTTTGCCCGAGCGGTGCGCGAGGCGGGGCGCCGCCCCGGTCAGGCCCTGCTCCTTCAGGCCCTGCTCCTTCAGGCCGTGCTCCTTCGAGCCGTACTCCTTCAAGAACTGGGCGGGGTGGTTGCAGATCTGCTTGAGCGAGGCCAGCAGCTTCATGATCATGCCGCGCCGCTCGATGCCCTCGCTGCCCTCGATCACGGCCATCGCCTCGTCCACCGCCGCCTGGTAGAGGGAGACCTGCTCGCGGGTCAGGGACACCGGATGGTCCGTCTCCGTCTTCGGGGGCAGCTCGGGGGCGATGCCGGGGTCGGACTTCTTGCGGCGCAGCAGGAACGGCCGGACGAGCGCGGCCAGCCGGGCCACCGCCGCCTCGTTGCCCCCGTCCTCCTCCTGCTGGTGCTCGACCGGGCGGGCGTGCCGGGCCCGGAAGGTGGTGAGCGGGCCCAGCAGTCCCGGTGTCGTCCAGTCGAGGAGCGCCCACAGCTCGGAGAGGTTGTTCTCGACGGGGGTGCCGGTGAGGGCCACCCGGGCCGGGGACGGGATGGTGCGCAGCGCCTTCGCCGTCGCCGAGTGCGGGTTCTTGACGTGCTGGGCCTCGTCCGCGACGACCAGGCCCCAGCTCTGCTCGGCCAGCCGGGCGGCCGCCGCGCGCATGGTGCCGTACGTGGTGAGGACGAAGCCCCCGGCCAGTCCGTCGAGGCTGCGGCCGGCGCCGTGGAAGCGGCGTACGGGGGTGCCGGGGGCGAACTTCTCGATCTCCCGCTGCCAGTTGCCCAGCAGCGAAGCCGGGCAGACCACGAGGGTGGGCTCGGGGCGGTCCCGGTGCAGGTGCAGGGCGATCAGGGTGACCGTCTTGCCGAGGCCCATGTCGTCGGCGAGGCAGCCGCCCAGCCCGAGGGAGGTCATCAGGTCCAGCCAGGCCAGCCCGCGCAGCTGGTAGTCCCGCAGGGTGGCCTTCAGGGCGGCGGGCGGCGCGACCGGGGGCAGTTCCCCGGTGAGCCGGTCCCGCAGGGCGGCGAGCGCGCCCACGGGAACCACCGGCACGGCCTCCCCGCCGACCTCGGCCTCGCCCGTGAGCACGGTGGCCAGCGCGTCGACCGGGTCCAGCAGGCCCAGCTCCCGCTTGCGCGCCCTGCGGACGAGCTCGGGGTCGACGCGCACCCACTGGTCACGCAGCCGCACCACGGGCCGGTGGGCCTGCGCGAGCGCGTCCATCTCCCCCGGGGTGAGCCGGTCCCCGCCGAGGGCCAGCTCCCAGGAGAAGGCGAACAGGGCGGCCGCGTCGAAGAAGGCCGTGCCGTCGGTCGCGGAACCGGGCGCGGCGGGCCGTACGACGGCGGTCGCCGAGAGCGTACGGGCCAGCTCGCGCGGCCAGTGGACCAGTACTCCGGCCGCCGCCAGCCGGGTCGCGGCGGTGCCCAGCAGGTCCTCCAGCTCCGGGTCCGACAGCGGCAGGGCGTCCGGCACCGGCTGGTCGAGCAGGCGCAGCAGCGGCGGCCAGACCCTGGCAGCCCGGCGCAGCGCGAGCACGGCGTCGATCCGGGCGCGCGGGCCGAATCCGGCGGCCGCCGCCCCGGCCCACAGCAGCCCCGCGTCGGTGACCAGGGTCGGATCGGCCAGGCTGTGCACCTGGACCACGGCCGCCCCGGCGCGGCGGACGTCCTCCGGCTCGGCCTCGTCGAACAGGCGGAAGGAGGACAGGTCGAGCCGGAGCGAGACGCCCACCCCGGCGTCGGCGCCGGCCGCGACCTGCGCCGCCCACTCCCGTATCCCCGGCACCCGCTGCGGCTCCCGGGCCGCGAACGGCCGCCCGGAGGCGTGGGGCGCGGCGGGCGTGCGCGGCAGCACGTCGGCGACGGCGTCGAGGAAGGCCCGGACCAGGGCTTCGGGCTCGGGCAGGGCCGTCGGGCGGCGTCCGGCGAGCGGGGTGGCATACCCCTCGTACGGCAGGGCGGCCGCGACGGCGCGCAGGTACCCGACGTCCTCGGCGTCCAGCGGCCCGGCACGCCAGGCGTCGACCCCCTCGGCGGTCAGCCCCGGCAGCAGCCGGCCCCGCGCGGCGAGGGACAGGGCCTGCGTGGCGGCGGTGCCCCAGGCGCGGGTGGCGGGATGCGCGGCGGGGCTGCGGGCGGCCCGCACGAGCACGGGCAGGGCGGCGGCCACCGACAGCGCCACCGCGGGCACCGTGCGCGTGCGGACGCCGTCCCCGTGCGGCCGGACCACCTTCAGCGGCTGCGGGGTCCCCCGCTCGGGCAGCGGGTCCCCCTCGGGGCACCAGAACGCCACCCGTCCCTCCCGGGGCACGGCGGCGGGGAGGAACACGGCGGCGCGGCGCAGCAACGACGGCTGCGGCTGCTGCGCGGTCACGGGGTCCCCCTCCCTCCTGCTCGGCTCCGCCCGGTCATGGCGGATCCACTGCCGCCGAGTCTAGGCGGGCCCACTGACAACCGGCGCTGACCTGCGGATACGCCGGGCCGCCGGGGGGCGTGGTCAGCGTGACCAGCGGCCGAGTTCGCCCGCGAAGCCGTACTCGGGCCGGCCCGTCGCGGCACTGGTCCGCCAGGGGACGCCGTCGTCGTCCAGGCGGAGGGTGCCGGACCCGCCGGGCCCGCTCCAGCGCAGTTCGAGGTACCAGTCGCAGTCGCAGCCCGTGGCGGCCGCCGTCACCCGGAGCACGGCCGGATCGGTCTCCGAGACGCGCAGCGGGAAGGCCGGCGCGGGGAGCCTGGTCCCGGAGTCGTTGCCCGCGACGGGCCGGGCCAGCGGCCGCGGCGCGTCCAGGTTCACTGCGAACCCGGCCGGGGTGAGGCCGCCGCCGCAGCCGGGGGACATCTGGTAGACGTTCCAGGCCGGCGGGGTCCGGCGCCCGGTGACGCGCACCTCCATCCCCTGGAGCACCACGGCCCGGTCCCCGGTGCCGTGCAGGGTGACCTCGACGGTCTGGGTCCCGGCGTGCACGGCCCGCTGCGCCCGCGCCCAGGCGGGGGCGTCCGCCTCCACGGGCGGCGCGGGGACGGACTCCGGGGCCCGCTCGGAGAGGTAGGCGTGGTCGCAGCCGGCGGCCCACACGTGGGACCGGACCGCCGCCTTGAGCCCGGCCGGGGGCACGGGAGAAGGTGCGGCCGTACCGGTGCCCTGGCTTCCCGAGGGGGTCGGGGCGGCGGTCGGGGTCTCCCACGGCCCCGCGCTCACCGAGCCGGTGGGGCCGCCGGGGGTGGCTGCCGGCGCCGGGGCGGCGGCCGAACGGCCGGCGGGCGCCGACCCGACGGGCGCCACGGGCCCCGCCTGCGGAGTCCGCTGCCCGGGCCCGGCCGCCGCGAGCGCGGCGGCGGCCACGCCGGCCACCACCACCCCGACGGCCCCCACCCCCACCGCCCGCCGCCGGTACCAAGCCCCACGCCACACCGGTGCCACAGCCCCGGCCCCGTCGCGGGCCCCCGGCCCGGACCCGGACCCGGCCACCGTCCCCGGCCCCGCCGGAACCCCGGCCGGGGCCCCGCCCCCGGAACCGGATCCCGCCCCGGACCGTGCCGCGTCACCGACCCCGGCCGTCCCGGCACCGGCACCGGCCCCCGCCTCGGCACCGTCCCGGTCCACGGTTCCCCCTCCCGCCCCGGCGACCGCCGCCCCGGCCCCCTCACCGGACCGCGCCGCGCTCCCGGCCTCGGCGCCAGGCCCGGCGGCGCCCGCCTCCGCCACGGCCGCCGCAGCGGTTCCCGGGCCGACCGCCGGCTCGGCAACGGTCCCCGCCGGGCCCCGGCCCGGGGCCCGGCGGCGGGCGTCCGCCAGGAGCCAGGCGCGGTGCAGGGCCACCGCCTCCTCCCGTGCCGCCCCGCAGGCCCTGGCGAAGCGGTCCAGCACGGCGAACTCCGCCGGCACCGCCTCCCCCGCGCAGTACCGGTGCAGCGTCGACGTACTCGTGTGCAGCCGCTTCGCGAGCACCCCGTAACTCAGTCCGGCGCGCTCCTTCAGCTCCCGCATCAGACGCGCGAATTCCTCGGTCTCCGGCTCGGCCACGCCGCTCCCCCGTCCCGTGACTCCGTTCCACCCCGGGGGTGTTCCCCCAGGTGACAGTGCATCCAGCCGTTCCAGTGTCCCGGTTCCGCGGCGAACCGCGCTCCAACGCCCCGGAGCGGGGCAGGCTGTTGGGGCAGTCGCAGACCGACCGCACCGCAACCACGACCGCAAGCACATCTCTGACGGGGAGACACCGTGTTCCGACGCACCAGCCACCGCACCCCGGCCCTCGTGGCCACCGCCCTCGCGGCGGCGGCCGCCCTGGCCCTCACCGCCTCCGGCACCGCCACCGCCGCCACCGCCCCCGGGTTCCTGAACGGCACCGACCTGCCCCCGCACCCCTCCTCCCCCTGGTTCCCCGGCAAGGTCACCAAGGGGCTGCCCGAGGACGCCCCCTTCTGCCTGGACGGAGTGCTTCCGGCGGCCGGCAGCTGGCACCGCGCGTTCGGCACCGAGTTCGACACCGGCGCCGTCCAGATCTCCGTGCGCGCCGCCTCCGACAGCGCCGCCGCGAAGCTCGCCACCGCCCTGGAGCGCAAGGTCGCCGCCTGCGCGGCGGACTGGCTGCGCGCGAACCCGGGCGGCACGGCCTCCTGGCAGGACTACGGGAAGCTGTCCGTCGAGGAGGGCGCGCACGTCTACGGCGTCGGCGCCTCCATCCCGGAGTCCGAGCCGGGCGTGCACCTGTACGGGATCGGACTCGACGGCTCCACCGTGACCGTCGTGAAGTGGGGCCAGATGGGCAACCTGCCGGACGCCCCCGTGGCCGCCTTCAAGAAGACGACCACGACGGCCGTGAACAAGCTCAACCCCTGACGCCCCCCGGGACCGGCCCCCGGGTGGGACCATGGAACCGAGGCCTCCACCCGAGGTGAGGCGATGGTCATGCGTACCGGAAACGAGCCGGTCACCGCCCGCAGTCCGCTGCGGCTGCGGTTCTGGCTGAGCCTGTGGGGGCTGGTCTGGGCCGCCGCCGGGGCGGCCGCGTTCTCGCTGGCCGGCCGTCCCGGATGGGCGGCCGCCTGCGCGGCGCTCGCGCTGGTGGCCGCCGTCGACCTGGCCGTCGTGGCCCGGCACATCCACCAGGGCCCGCACTACCAGCCGGGCCCGGACGTCCCCCCGTACGAGCCCCCGTACGAGCCCCCGCGCCGGCGCTAGACCGTGGCCTAGTTCTGGAAGCGGGCCGCTTGCAGGTACTCGGGCTGCGGGTCGAGCGCGGCGGCGAGCCTGAAGTGCCGGCGGGCCTGCTCGGGGCGGCCGGCCCGCTCGTGGGTGCGGGCGAGCGCGAAGTGGGCGTACGCGTTGTCCGGCTCCCGCTCCAGCACGAGCTCGAACTCCAGCTGGGCGGGCCGCAGCTGCGCGGCCGCGAAGAAGGCGCGGGCGCGCAGCAGCCGGGCCGCTGTGTTCTCGGGGTGCGCGGCTATGACGGAGTCGAGCAGCCGGACCGCGCCGCGCGGGTCGCGGGCGGCGAGGAGCTGCTCGGCGGCCCGGTAGTCGATGACGTGCGTCTCGGGGCTCGCGGAACCCGACGGCCCGACGGGTCCGGATCCGGGTCCGGTGGACGGCGGCGGCGGGGGCGTGGTTTCGGACACGATGTCTTTCCTTCCCTCTACGGGCGCGTTCAACGCCCTCCGCCGCTGCGGCTATTCCGCCGCGGCGCGCGTGGTCAGTTCCTCCCAGACCTTGCGCACCTGGGGCTCCAGCGCCTCCAACGGCCCGTCGTTGTCGATCACGAGCGTGGCCACGGCCAGCCGCTGCTCCCGCGTGGCCTGGGCGGCCATCCGGGCGCGGGCCTCCTCCTCGGTCATCCCGCGCAGTGCGGTCAGCCGGGCCAGCTGCGTGCCGGGGGCCGCGTCCACGACCACGACGAGGTCGTACAGGGGCGCGAGGCCGTTCTCCGTGAGGAGCGGTACGTCGTGCACCACGATCGCGTCGGGTCCCGCCGCCCCCTCCAGCTCGGCGGACCGGGCCCCGACGAGCGGGTGCACGATGGCGTTGAGGGTCTGGAGCTTCACCGGGTCGGCGAAGACGATCGCCCCCAGCTTGGGGCGGTCCAGCCGCCCGTCGGCGGTGAGCACGGAGTCCCCGAAGGCCTCCACCACGGCCGCGAGCCCGGGGGTACCCGGCTCCACGACCTCCCGCGCGATCCGGTCGGCGTCGACGACGACCGCCCCGTACCCGGCCAGCAGCCGCGAGACCTCGCTCTTGCCGGCACCGATTCCGCCTGTCAGGCCCACTTTCAGCATGGTCAGCACCCTAGGCGGTGTCCCCCTCCCGAGGAACACCGCCCGCCGGACGCCGTGGCCCCAGCCCTCGCCCCGGCCCTAGCCCTCGCCCTCGCGCTCCGCCAGGAACCGCTCGAACTCGCGGCCGATCTCGTCCGCCGACGGGATCTCGGCCGGCTCGGCGATCATGTTGCCCCGGGTCTCGGCCCCGGCGGCGGCGTCGTACTGGTGCTCCAGCCCCTGGACGAGGCTGACGAGCTCCTCGTCGCCCTCGCGGATCTGCCGGTCGATCTCCGTCTGCGTGCGGTGCGCCTCGGTGCGCAGGGCGTGCGCGACGGCGGGCAGGACCAGCCCGGTGGCGGCCGTGATGGCCTCCAGGGCGGTCAGTGCCGCGTCCGGGTACGGGGAGCGGGCGACGTAGTGCGGGACGTGGGCGGCGACGCCGAGCACGTCGTGTCCGGCCTGGGCGAGGCGGAACTCGACCAGCGACTCCGCGCTGCCGGGCACCTGGGCCTCGTCGAAGGGGCTGCGGTGGCCGGGCATCAGGTCGGTCCGGTTGCCGTGCGGGGTGATGCCGACGGGCCGGGTGTGCGGGACGCCCATGGGGATGCCGTGGAAGTTGACCGAGAGACGGACCCCGAGGCGCTCCACGATCTGCCGGACGGCGACGGCGAAGCGCTCCCATTCCACGTCCGGCTCGGGGCCGGAGAGCAGCAGGAACGGCGCTCCGGTGGCGTCCTGGACCAGGCGGACCTCCAGCCGGGGCTCCTCGAACTCGGTCCAGTGGTCGCGCTGGAAGGTCAGCAGCGGGCGGCGGGCCCGGTAGTCCACCAGCCGGTCCGCGTCGAAGCGGGCCACCACCTGGTGCGGCAGGGTGTCGAGGAGGCGTTCGACGATCTGCTCGCCGGTCTCGCCCGCGTCGATGTACCCCTCGAAGTGGTACAGCATGACCAGTCCGGCCGAGTCCTGGGTCAGCGCCAGGTCCGCCACCGCCAGACCCTTGGCATCCCATTCGTACAGACCCTGTGGATCAAGCACCGTCACCACTCCTCCCTCGCGCCGTGTTCCCTGCGAAGAACGTCCGGGGCCGCGCGGCCATTCCCAGGTGGGCGGCATTAACACAAACGCAACGCGACCGCGGGCGGACCCACGGTGCCGGTGCGCGCCCCTCGGACGGCTCCCGGGAACGCGGCGAGGCCCGCCCCCCGAAGGGGACGGGCCTCGTCGTTCAGCTCAGCTCAGCTCACACCGGAGTGTGATCGCGCTGCGATCAGCTCTGGCCGCCGGCCAGCTTCTCGCGGAGCGCGGCCAGGGCCTCGTCCGACGCCAGGGCGCCGGAGGTCTCGTCCGCACCCTCGGAGGAGTACGAACCACCGGAGACGCCCGCACCGGCGTTGCCACCGGCGGCCGGGGCGGCAGCGCCCTCGGCAGCGGCGGCCTCGTCGGCCTCGCGGCTCTTGATGACCTGGGCCTGGTGCTGCTCGAAGCGGACCTGCGCCTCGGCGTACTGGCGCTCCCACGTCTCGCGCTGGGTCTCGTAGCCCTCGAGCCAGTCGTTGGTCTCGGGGTCGAAGCCCTCGGGGTAGATGTAGTTGCCCTGGTCGTCGTAGGACGCGGCCATGCCGTACAGGGTCGGGTCGAACTCGACCGACGCCGGGTCGGCACCGAAGGACTCGTTGGCCTGCTTGAGGGACAGCGAGATCCGGCGACGCTCGAGGTCGATGTCGATGACCTTGACGAAGATCTCGTCGTTGACCTGGACGACCTGCTCCGGGATCTCCACGTGGCGCTCGGCCAGCTCGGAGATGTGGACCAGACCCTCGATGCCCTCGTCCACGCGGACGAACGCACCGAACGGAACCAGCTTGGTGACCTTACCCGGGACGACCTGGCCGATCTGGTGGGTCCGGGCGAACTGCTGCCACGGGTCTTCCTGCGTCGCCTTCAGCGACAGGGAGACACGCTCGCGGTCCATGTCGACGTCGAGGACCTCGACGGTGACTTCCTGACCGACCTCGACGACCTCGGACGGGTGGTCGATGTGCTTCCAGGACAGCTCGGAGACGTGGACGAGACCGTCGACGCCGCCCAGGTCCACGAAGGCACCGAAGTTGACGATCGAGGAAACGACGCCGGAGCGGACCTGACCCTTCTGCAGGGTGGTGAGGAACGTCTGGCGAACCTCGGACTGGGTCTGCTCGAGCCAGGCGCGGCGGGACAGGACCACGTTGTTGCGGTTCTTGTCCAGCTCGATGATCTTCGCCTCGAGCTCCTTGCCCACGTAGGGCTGGAGGTCGCGGACGCGGCGCATCTCGACGAGGGAGGCCGGCAGGAAGCCACGGAGGCCGATGTCGAGGATGAGACCACCCTTGACGACCTCGATGACGGTACCGGTGACGATGCCGTCTTCTTCCTTGATCTTCTCGATCGTGCCCCAGGCACGCTCGTACTGAGCGCGCTTCTTGGACAGGATCAGGCGGCCTTCCTTGTCCTCCTTCTGGAGAACCAGGGCCTCGATCTCGTCGCCGACCTTGACGACCTCGTTCGGGTCGACGTCGTGCTTGATCGAGAGCTCGCGGCTCGGGATCACGCCTTCGGTCTTGTAACCGATGTCGAGCAGGACCTCGTCCCGGTCGACCTTCACGATGACGCCGTCGACGATGTCGCCGTCGTTGAAGTACTTGATCGTCTCGTCGATCGCGGCCAGGAAGGCTTCCGCGTTACCGATGTCGTTGACCGCTACCTGCGGAGGGGTGGTGGCGGTGGTCTCGGTGCTGCTCGTCATGTGGGAAAGGGCTCCGGTTACGGACAGAAAGTCGTAGGTACTGCTACGCCGGGAGCCCTTATCGGCACCTGCCGAAGAAGCCGGACAGCCAAAGAAGCCCCAAGATCCCCTGAAAGGGGGAGGGCCTCGAAAACCGAGGGGACATTCAACAGATGCAAGCGCAGCCTGCTAGGTCTGAGGAGCACAGGCTCGCAGCGCAACTTGTAGCATACGGGGGCAGCCGGACAGGGTCAATGCGCGAAGGCGCACACCGCGGGCAGATCACCGCATAACCGGCACAATTCGTGGGCGGGGACGCGGTGATGAGCGCTCCGCACGAGTTTTCCGGCCACCGGAACCACCGAGCCATCCGCAGACTACGACGACGGGCCCCATGAACCAAGAGGACTACGCCCCCGAAACCGACGCCGAGGACGACGCCGAGGCCACCCGGCGCGACGCGGGCGAGGCGGAGAGCAGCCGGGCCAGCCGCGGCTGGTGGGACCGCAACGCCGACGAGTACCAGAGCGAGCACGGCGCCTTCCTCGGCGACGACCGCTTCGTCTGGGGCCCCGAAGGCCTGGACGAGGCCGACGCCGCGCTGCTGGGCCCGGCCGCCTCCCTCAAGGGCAAGGACGTCCTGGAGATCGGCGCCGGCGCCGCCCAGTGCTCGCGCTGGCTGGCCGCGCGGGGCGCCCGCCCCGTCGCCCTGGACCTCTCCCACCGCCAGCTCCAGCACGCGCTGCGCATCGGCGGGGACGTCCCGCTCGTCGAGGCCGACGCCGGCCGGCTGCCCTTCCGCGACGGCTCCTTCGACCTCGCCTGCTCCGCGTACGGGGCGGTCCCCTTCGTCGCCGACCCGGTGAACGTGATGCGGGAGGTGCGCCGCGTGCTGCGCCCCGGCGGCCGCTGGGTCTTCTCCGTCACCCACCCGATCCGCTGGGCCTTCCCCGACGAGCCGGGCGCCGAGGGGCTCTCCGTCTCCGCGTCCTACTTCGACCGGACCCCGTACGTGGAGCAGGACGAGCAGGGCCGCGCCGTCTACGTCGAGCACCACCGCACCATCGGCGACCGGGTCCGCGACGTGGTCGCGGGCGGCTTCCGGCTGCTGGACCTGGTGGAGCCGGAGTGGCCGGCGTGGAACGGCCAGGAGTGGGGCGGCTGGTCCCCGCTGCGCGGCAACCTGATCCCGGGTACCGCGATCTTCGTGTGCGAGAGGGACTGATCGCTTGATCCGCCAGGCCGCCCTCGACTCCCTCCCCGTACGGGAGGCCGTGCCCGCCCTCGTCTCGGCGCTGGACGGCCACGGCACCGCGGTGCTGTGCGCGCCGCCCGGCACCGGCAAGACCACGCTCGTGCCGCTCGTGCTGGCCGGGCTGGTGGGCGGGGGCCCGCGGCGCCGGGTGGTCGTCGCCGAGCCCCGGCGGATCGCCGCCCGGGCGGCGGCGCGGCGGATGGCGTGGCTGCTGGGCGAGGCGGTCGGCGGTTCGGTGGGCTTCACGGTGCGCGGGGAGCGCGTCGCGGGCCGGGACACGGCCGTGGAGGTGGTGACCACCGGCGTGCTGCTCCAGCGCCTCCAGCGGGACCAGGAGCTGGCCGGGGTCGACGTGGTGGTCCTGGACGAGTGCCACGAGCGGCACCTGGACGCGGACACGGTCGCCGCGTTCCTGCTGGACGTACGCGAGACCCTGCGCCCTGAGCTGCGCCTGCTGGCGGCCTCTGCGACGACCGACGCGGCGGGCTGGGCCCGGCTGCTGGGGGACGCTCCGGTGGTGGAGGCCGCCGGGGTGGCGTACCCGGTGGAGACGGTGTGGGCGCCGCCGGCCCGGCCGGTGCGGCCGCCGCACGGGATGCGGGTGGATCCGGCGCAGTTGGCGCACGTGGCGGCGGTGGTCCGGCGGGCCCTGGCGGAACGTTCCGGCGACGTGCTGTGCTTCCTGCCCGGCGTCGGTGAGATCGCCCGGGTGGCCGGGCAGCTGGCCGGGGTGGACGCGGAGGTGCTCCAGGTCCACGGCCGTGCTCCGGCCGCGGTGCAGGACGCGGCGCTGACCGCCTCGGAACACCGCCGGGTGATCCTGTCGACGGCCGTCGCGGAGTCGAGCCTGACCGTTCCGGGCGTACGGGTGGTCGTGGACTCGGGGCTGGCCCGCGAGCCCCGGGTGGACCATGCCCGGGGGCTGGGCGCGCTGGCGACGGTACGGGCCTCGCGCGCGGCGGGCCGCCAGCGTGCGGGCCGGGCCGGGCGGGAGGCGCCGGGCGTGGTGTACCGGTGCTGGGCGGAGGCGGAGGACGTCCGGCTGCCCGCGTTCCCCGCGCCGGAGATCCGGATCGCGGACCTGGCGCCGTTCGCCCTCCAGGCGGCCTGCTGGGGCGATCCGGGCGCGGCCGGGCTGGCGCTGCTGGACCCGCCGCCGGCCGGGGCGATGGCCGCGGCGCGGGAGGTGCTGGTGGCGGTGGGCGCGGTGGACGCGGCCGGGCGGCCGACGCCGCGCGGGCTGCGGATGGCCCGGCTGGGGCTGCACCCGCGGCTGGGCCGGGCCCTGCTGGACGGGTCCGCCGCGGTGGGTGCCCGCCGGGCCGCGGAGGTGGTGGCGCTGCTGAGCGAGGAGCCGCCGCGGGAGTACGGGGACGACCTGGCCGCCGCGTGGCGGCGCGCGCGCCGCGGGGGCGATCCGTACGCGGGGCGCTGGCGCGCGGAGACGGCCCGGCTGGAGCGGGCGGTGGGCTCCGCGGGTGCCGGGTCCGCTGCGCGGGGCCTCTCCCCCACCCCGCCCCTTCCCGAAACCGGGGCTGTGCCCCGGACCCCCTCCCGGGGCTCCGCCCCGGACCCCGGTCCTCAAACGCCGGACGGGCTGGAGAATCCAGCCCCGCCGGCGTTTGAGGCGCTGGGGGTCCCCCCAGCGGTAGCCGGGGGAGGGTCTGGGGGCGGAGCCCCCGGGAGGGGTCCGGGCGCAGCCCGGGGAACGGGCGCAGGGCGGGTAGGGGAGCTCTCCCCCGGCGGGCACCCCGCCGATGACGCCGCCGCCGCGCTCGTGGCCGCGCTCGCGTTCCCGGAGCGGGTCGCACGGGCCAAGGGCTCGGGGGCCTTCCTCATGGCCTCCGGGACCGCGGCCGAGGTCGGGGAGGGCTCGGCGCTGCGCAACGCGCCCTGGCTGGCGGTCGCGGTCGCCGACCGGGCCCCGCATGCGGCGTCCGCCCGCGTCCGGCTGGCGGCGGTGCTCGACGAGGACACCGCCCGGGCCGCCGCCGCCCACCTGCGCACCGAGGGCGAGGAGGTTCGCTGGGAGGACGGCGACGTGCTCGCCCGCGCCGTCGAGCGGCTCGGGGCGGTCGAGCTGGTCGCCCGCCCGCTGCGCGACCCGGCCCCGGAGCCGGTGCGGGCGGCCCTGCTGGACGGGCTGCGTGCCGAGGGGCTGGGCCTGCTGCGCTGGTCCCCGGACGCGCTGGCGCTGCGGGCCCGGCTCGGGTTCCTGCACCGTAGGCTCGGCGGCGCCTGGCCGGACGTGGCGGACGACGCGGCGCTGCTGGAGCGGGCCGGGGACTGGCTGGAGCCCGAGCTGTCGCGCGCCCGCCGCCGCGCCGACCTGGGGCGGATCGACGCGGGGCAGGCCCTGAACCGGCTGCTGCCCTGGGCCACCGGTGAGGCGGCCCGGCTCGACGAGCTGGCGCCCGAGCGGATCGAGGTGCCCAGCGGGTCCCGGATCCGGGTGGACTACGCGACCGAGCAGCCGGTGCTGGCGGTGAAGCTCCAGGAGCTGTTCGGGCTGGCCGAGACGCCCCGGGTGGCGGGGGTTCCCGTACTCGTCCACCTGCTGTCGCCGGCCGGGCGGCCGGCGGCCGTCACCGCCGACCTGGCCTCCTTCTGGCAGGGCGGCTACCGCGCGGTGCGGGCGGAGCTGCGCGGCCGCTACCCGAAGCACCCGTGGCCCGAGGACCCGGCGACGGCCGAGCCCACCCGGCACACCAACACCCGCCTCAGGGGGCGGTGACCCCGGGGGTCCGCCGCCCCCGGGCCTCCAGCCAGAGGGCGGCGGCGAGCAGTGCCAGGCCGGCCAGGGCGAGGCCGGCCGGGGCGTAGGTGTGGAGCGCGAGGACCTTCGTACGGTTGGCGGCGACGAGGTCGAGGGTGTGCTTGGCGTAGTCCTCGCGCATGGTGACGTGTCCGGCGAAGGCGGTCAGTCTGCCGTCGGGGGCTCCGGCCGCGATGCCGCCGCGCATCTCCTGCTGGATGTCCTGTTCGGCGTTGACGGGCGCGCCGGTGACGGGGTCGACCCAGAACCTGGCCTTGACCGTGTACCAGAGGGTGGTGCCGGTGGTCTGTTCGATGGTGGCGGGGTCGATGCCCTCGATCGGCATCTTCTTGGGCATGGGGACCTTGGTCCAGGGGACGGTCTGCTCGAAGTAGTAGACGTCCATGCCCCGGTAGGTGCGCGGGCCGACGTAGTGGATGGGCGAGGAGGTGCGGGTCTGCGCGTCGAAGTAGAGGTAGTCGCGCGGTTCGGTGAAGAAGGGCCATTTGAACTCGATGCCCTCGCGTTTGACCGGGTCCCCGTCGACCATCTCGCCGGTGGCGTGCACCGGGTCCTGGGTGTGGGCGTCGAAGATGTAGCGCTCGGGGATCCGGGAGACCATCTTGCCGTCCGGGCCGATGATGTAGGAGAGGGTGTCCCAGACGACCACGTCCTTCCCGGCGTCGGCCTCGATCTCCTTCGACGCCTCGACGTTGCCCTTGAGGGTCTGGACGATGGTGACCTTGTCGACCTTCTTGGGCTGCATGCCGCCCGCGTAGTCGAGGAGGGTGGCGTCCTTGGCCTCCAGGACCATCTCCTGGTACTGGCCGGCCGGGATCTTGGCGAGCCGGGGGTACGCGTACCAGCGCAGCAGTGGTGCGAGGGCTGCGCAGAACACGGCCAGGGCAAGCAGTACGAGGCTCGCTCTGCGTCGCACGGCCGGGCCTCCTCTACTTTCCGGGCGCGGCGGGCGCGGTGGTGAGCAGGGGTCTGGGCGAGGTCTTGCCCTCCGGCACCCCGGCGGCGGTCACGGCGAGGACGAGGGCGAGCGCGGCGGCCAGCCCGACGGCGGCGGCGGCGAGTGCGCGCACGGCGGAGCCTCCGGAATCTGATGGGTCGTCAGGGAGGCGTACCGTAGCAACGCGGGGGTGAGATGAGAACCGTCCGGTTGAGTACGCGTACTCATGTCCGGGCCGCCGGGCGCGGGCAGGCTGGCGGTCATGAGTACGACGACGGCCGCCCCGACGCGGCGCGGGGACCTGGGCGCCGACATCGCCGGGGCGGTGGGACTGGTCGTCCTCGAACTGATCGCGCTCGCCGGGGTCTTCCTGGTGTGGGTGCTCACGGGTCTGGACTTCGACCCGACGACGCCGGCGCCCCCGCACCCGGTGTGGGGGTACCTGGTGGCCGCCGGGGTGCTGGCCGCGCTGATGTCGTGGGTCGCGCTGCGGGCGTCCCGGCGGGGCGCGGGGGTGACGGCGGTGACCCAGGGCGTCATGGCGATGGCCACGGTGACGGCGATCGTCATGGGGGCGGCCTACCAGGTGCACGAGGACAGGCCGGCGCCGGCGAGCCCCTGCCGGGACTCGCCGTCGGCGCCCTGGTGCAACGGCTGAGCGGGACCGGCGGCTAACGGGCCGGGCCGGGGCTCGGCTTGGGCGGCTGCGCGGTCGCCGTCGCCGTTGCGGTCGCGGTCGCGGTCGGGGAGGCCGACGGGCCGGTCTTCGGGGTGGTGCTCGGGGACGGCGTGGGCGTCGGCGTGGGGCTCGGTGTCGACGACGGCTTAGGGGTCGGCTTCGGCGTGGGCGTCGGGCTCGGGGTCGTCGGGGTCGTGGGGGTCGGCTTCGGCGTGGGGGTGGGGCTCGGCTTCGGCGTCGGCTTCGTCGACGGGCTCGGGGTGGGGCTGGGAGTCGGGGTGGGCTTCGGGGACGGAGCCGGGGTCGGCGTCGGGCTCGGCTTCGGATCCGAGGGGCGGGGGCCCGCCGGGACGCCCGCACCGGTACCCGCGCCGCTGCCGCCCGCGTCCGGGACCTCGTGCGCGCCCTGGAGGTAGTACGTGAACCAGGACCGCACCGTCCGCAGGTACTCCCCGGACTGGTTGTACGACAGCACGGCCCGGTCCAGGCCGGCCCCGGTCCGCAGGTCGCGGCCGCCCGCGCACAGGTAGCGCCCGGCCGCCAGCGCGGCGTCGTGGATGTTGTTGGGGTCGCGCCGCCCGTCGCCGTTCGCGTCCTGGCCCCAGGCCGCCCAGGTGGAGGGGATGAACTGCATCGGCCCGACGGCCCGGTCGTAGCGGGCGTCGCCGTCGAAGGCCCCGCGGTCGGTGTCGGAGATGTTCGCGAAGCCGTTCCCGTCGAGGACCGGGCCGAGGATGGGCCGCAGGGTGGTCCCGGCGGCGTCGACCTGCCCGCCGCGCGCCTGCCCCGACTCGACCTTGCCGATCGCCGCGAGCAGCTGCCAGCGCAGCCCGCAGCCGGGGTCGTTCGCCGCCACCCGCTGCTCGGCCGCCCGGTACGCCGCGAGCACGCTCGCCGGTATCCCCTGCGCGCCCTCCACCACGGGCGGGACCGTCACCGGCACCGCGGCCGAGGGGGGCGTGGGCGCGGTCTGCGGCTGCACCGGGGCGCCCGACTGGCCGTCCGGCAGGACCACCGCGGGTGGCTGGGGGCTTATCAGCGGCGGGAGTTCGGTGAAGTAGGCGGAGTCTCCGCCGGAGCCGGCGGCGACCGTCCCCGCCGCCTCCTCGCCGGCCGCCGCCGTGCGCTCCTCGTCGGCGCCCGCGGGGGCCTGGGACGCCGTCATGGCGGCGGCCACCAGTGCCGAGACCAGTGCCGCGGCCGCACCCCTGCGCAGGCCGCGTCCGAATATTCGTGCCGACATGACGGATCCCCTCCCCTAGACGTCCGCGTGACCCTACGTCAGCTCCCTTCACAGGGCACGCGTCGCGCCGCGGAAATTCACCACATCCCCACGTTCCCTCGCAGCTCACGCATACTGTCCGGATCCCGAACCCGCTAGGAGCACTCGTGCCGTTCACTCTCAGCCACGCGGCCGCCGTACTTCCGGCCATACGCCGGGCCGGTCACGCCCGGGGGCCGCTGGTCGCCTCGGCGCTCGTCCTCGGGTCGTTCGCGCCGGACACCTTCTACTTCGCGGACGCGGTCGTGAACGGCGTGATGGGCTACGGCCACTTCGCGCACTCCCTGCTCGGGGTGGCCACCGTGGACGCCGTACTGACCGCGCTCCTCGCGGCGTGCTGGCTGCTGCTGCGCGAGCCGCTCCTCGCGCTCCTGCCGCGGAACCTGCGGGGCCGGGTCCACGGCTTCGTGCGGGGCGAGGACTGGCGGGGGCGCCGGGCGGCCGTGCTCGCGCCGTGGTTCTACCTCTCGGCGGTGGCCGGCTCCCTCACCCACGTGGTGTGGGACAGCTTCACGCACCTGGACCGCTGGGGGACGAACGCCCTGCCGTGGCTCGGCGACCCGCTCGCCTTCGGCCTGCCCCTCTACTCCTACCTCCAGTACGGCTCCTCGGCGGTGGCGGCCTGCGCGCTGCTCTGGTTCACCGTGAGCGGCCTGCGGCGGCTGCCGGCCGGGCCCGCGCCCGCCTCCGTGCCGGTCCTCACCCGCGCGGAGCGGTGGGGGGCCGCCGCGCTGATCGCCGGCTGCGCGGCCGTCGGGATCACCCTGCGGGTGATCCGCTTCTACACCTTCTACGACCGGATCCGCACCCCGCTCGACATCATCCCGACCGTCTGCTTCGGCGCGGGCGGCGGCCTCGCCGTCGGGCTGCTGCTGTACGGGGTCCTCGTCCGGCTGCGCCACCGCCGCGACCGGGACCGTCCCGTCGGCCCGGACCTGGAAACGCGGACGCCCGTCCCCGCCGCCTGAGGCGGGCGGGGACGGGCGTCGGCGACGGCGCGTACGCCGGTCAGTGCGCGGCGGACTCCCAGTCGCCGCCCACGCCGACCGACACGTCCAGCGGGGCCCGCAGTTCGACGGCCGCGCCCATCTCCCGGCGCACGAGCTCCTCGACCCGCTCCCGCTCACCGGGGGCGATCTCCAGGACGATTTCGTCGTGGACCTGGAGCAGCATCCGCGAGGTCAGCCCGGCCTCGGCGAGGGCCTTGTCCACGCGCAGCATGGCCACCTTGACGATGTCCGCGGCAGTGCCCTGGATCGGGGCGTTCAGCGCCATCCGCTCGGCGGCCTCGCGGCGCTGGCGGTTGTCGCTGTTGAGGTCCGGCAGGTAGCGGCGGCGGCCGAAGACCGTCGCCGTGTAGCCGGTCGCGCGGGCCTCGTCCACCACGCGCTGGAGGTAGTCGCGGACCCCGCCGAACCGCTCGAAGAAGGTTTCCATCAGCCCGCGCGCCTCGGCCGGCTCGATGTTCAGCTGCTGCGCCAGACCGAACGCGGACAGCCCGTACGCCAGGCCGTACGACATGGCCTTGATCTTGCGGCGCATCTCGGCGTCGACCTGGGAGCGCTCCACGCCGAACACCTGCGAGGCGACGGTGGTGTGCAGGTCCTCGCCGGACAGGAACGCCTCGATCAGGCCCTCGTCCTCGGAGAGGTGGGCCATCACGCGCAGCTCGATCTGGCTGTAGTCGGCGGTCATCAGGGACTCGTAGCCCTCGCCGACGACGAAGCCGCGGCGGATGGCGCGGCCCTCGTCGGTGCGCACCGGCACGTTCTGCAGGTTGGGGTCGGTGGAGGAGAGCCGGCCCGTGGCCGCGGTGGTCTGGCTGAAGCTGGTGTGCACCCGGCCGTCGGCGGCGATCGACTTGACCAGGCCCTCGACGGTGACCCGCAGCTTGGCCTGCTCCCGGTGCCGCAGCATGATCACCGGCAGTTCGTGGTCGGTCTGCGTGGCCAGCCAGGCCAGCGCGTCCGCGTCCGTGGTGTAGCCGGTCTTGGTCTTCTTCGTCTTCGGCAGGTCCAGCTCGCCGAAGAACACCTCCTGGAGCTGCTTGGGCGAGCCGAGGTTGAACTCGTGGCCGACCGCCGCGTGCGCCTCCTTGACCGCCTGCTGCACGGCGCCGGCGAACTGCTGCTCCATGCCCTCCATGTGGTCGCGGTCGGCGGCGATGCCCGCCCGCTCCAGCCGGGCCAGCAGCTCGGAGGTGGGCAGCTCCATCTCGTGGAGCAGCTCGACCGCGCCGACCTCGGGCAGCTTCGCGGTGAAGGCGTCGCCCAGGTCCAGGACCGCGCGGGCCTGCGCCATCAGCGCGTCGGCCTCGGCGGTGTCGTCGGCGCCGAAGGCGAGCTGGCCGTCGGCGGCCGGGGGCTGGAGCTCCCGGCCCAGGTACTCCACGGACAGCACGTCCAGGGCGAAGGAGCGGCGGCCCGGCTTGACCAGGTAGGCGGCGAGGGCGGTGTCCATGGTGACGCCGGCCAGGGTCCAGCCGTGCTCGGGGAAGACCCGCATCAGGCCCTTGGCGTTGTGCACCACCTTGGGGCGCTCCGCGTCGGCGGCCCAGGCGGCGAAGGCGCGCTCGTCGGCCTCGTCCAGCGCGGACGGCTCGAACCAGGCGGCCGCGCCGCCCGCCGAGGCCAGCGCGATCTCGCTGACGTTGCCCGTGCCCAGCGTCCAGCTGTCGACGGTGGACACGCCCAGGGGGCCGTCCGCGTGCGCCTGGAGCCAGGGCGCGAGCTCACCCGCGCCCAGCACGGAACCGTCCAGCTCCACGCCGGCCGCCGGGGCGGGGGCCTCGGCCTCGGCCGCGCCCGGGTCCACGGCCAGCAGCCGCTCGCGCAGGGAGGCGTTGCGGATCTCCAGCACGTCCAGCACGCCGGTGAGGGCGGAGCGGTCGTACGGGGCGCGGGCCAGGTCGGCGGGGGTCTTGGGCAGCTCCACGTCCTTGACCATCTCGGTCAGGACCCGGTTGAGCTTCACGGCCTCCAGGTGGTCCCGGAAGTTCTGCCCGGCCTTGCCCTTGACCTCGTCGGCCCGCTCCACGAGCTCCGCGAACGACCCGAACTGGGTGATCCACTTGGCGGCGGTCTTCTCGCCGACGCCCGGGATGCCCGGCAGGTTGTCCGACGGGTCGCCGCGCAGCGCCGCGAAGTCCGGGTACTGCTGCGGGGTGAGGCCGTACTTCTCCTCGACCTTCTCCGGCGTGAACCGGGTCAGCTCGGAGACGCCCTTCGTCGGGTACAGCACCGTGGTGTGCTCGGAGACCAGCTGGAAGGAGTCCCGGTCGCCCGTGACGATCAGGACGTCGAAGCCGAGGGCCTCCGCCTGCGTCGCCAGCGTGGCGATCACGTCGTCGGCCTCGAAGCCGTCCACCGCGAACCGCGGCACCTTCATCGTGTCGAGCAGCTCGCCGATCAGCTCGACCTGCCCCTTGAACTCGTCCGGGGTCTTCGAACGGTTCGCCTTGTACTCGGGGAACTCCGTCGTGCGCCACGTCTTGCGGGACACGTCGAACGCCACCGCGAAGTGCGTGGGCGCCTCGTCACGCAGCGTGTTGGCCAGCATCGACGCGAAGCCGTAGATGGCATTGGTCGGCTGGCCCGTGGCCGTGGTGAAGTTCTCCGCGGGCAGCGCGAAGAACGCCCGGTAGGCCAGGGAGTGCCCGTCCATGAGCATCAGGCGGGGGCGGTCCGCTGCGGTCGGCTGGTCGGTCTTCTTCGATGCTGTCTCTGCCACGCCCCCGATCCTAGGCGCCCCCACCGACAAATCCGCCGTCGGCGATGTCGGCCGGGCGTGACAGGATCGGATGCGTACGCGATTACTGCTCGAAGGGGAGCAACATGGCCACGAAGCCGCCCGCAGGTGACCCGGTACAGGACGCGCCCCAGGTCACGCCGCCCCGGCACGCGGCCGCGGGACTCCCCGCCATCGGCCACACCCTGAGGATCGCGACCGAGCAGATGGGCATGGCCCGCACCGCGCGGACCCTGCTCAAGGTCAACCAGAAGGACGGCTTCGACTGCCCCGGCTGCGCCTGGCCCGAGGGCGACAAGCGGCACACCGCCGAGTTCTGCGAGAACGGCGCCAAGGCCGTCGCCGAAGAGGCCACGCTGCGCCGCGTCACCCCGGACTTCTTCGCCGCCCACCCGCTCCCCGAGCTGGCCGCCCGCAGCGGCTACTGGCTCGGCCAGCAGGGCCGCATCACGCAGCCCATGTACCTGCCCGAGGGCGCCGACCGGTACGAGCCCGTCAGCTGGAAGAAGGCCTTCGCGATCATCGCGGAGGAGCTCGGAGCCCTGTCCTCCCCCGACGAGGCCCTCTTCTACACCTCCGGCCGCACCAGCAACGAGGCCGCGTTCCTCTTCCAGCTCTTCGCCCGCGAGTTCGGCACCAACAACCTGCCGGACTGCTCCAACATGTGCCACGAGTCCTCCGGCTCCGCGCTGAGCGAGACCATCGGCATCGGCAAGGGCAGCGTCTCCCTCGAAGACCTCCACCGCGCAGACCTGATCATCGTCGCCGGACAGAACCCGGGCACCAATCACCCCCGCATGCTCTCCGCGCTGGAGAAGGCCAAGGCGGCCGGCGCGAAGATCATCTCGGTGAACCCGCTGCCCGAGGCCGGCATGGAGCGGTTCAAGAACCCCCAGACCCCCCTCGGCATGCTCAAGGGCACCGCCCTCAACGACCTCTTCCTGCAGATCCGCATCGGCGGCGACCAGGCCCTCTTCCGCCTCCTCAACAAGCTCGTCATCGAGACCGACGGCGCCCTCGACGAGGACTTCATCCGCGAGCACACCCACGGGTACGAGGCCCTCGCCGCCGCCGCGAAGGACGCGGACTGGGACGAGACCCTCACCGCCACCGGCCTGACCCGGCCCGAGATCGAACGCGCCCTGGCCATGGTCCTGGCCTCGAAGCGCACCATCATCTGCTGGGCCATGGGCCTCACCCAGCACAAGCACTCCGTCGCCACCATCCGCGAGGTCGTCAACCTCCTCCTGCTCCGCGGCAACATCGGCCGCCCCGGCGCCGGCGTCTGCCCCGTCCGCGGCCACTCCAACGTCCAGGGCGACCGCACCATGGGGATCTTCGAACGCCCCGCCCCCGCCTTCCTCGACGCCCTCGACAAGGAATTCGGCATCACCTCGCCCCGCGCCCACGGCTACGACGTGGTCCGCTCCATCGAGGCGCTCCGCGACGGCAAGGCCAAGGTCCTCTTCGCCATGGGCGGCAACTTCGTCGGCGCCACCCCCGACACGGACGTCACCGAGGCCGCGATCCGCCGCGCCTCCCTCACCGTCCACGTCTCCACCAAGCTCAACCGCTCCCACGCGGTCACCGGCCGGCGCGCCCTGATCCTGCCCACCCTCGGCCGTACCGACAAGGACGTCCAGAAGAGCGGCCGCCAGTTCGTCACCGTCGAGGACTCCATGGGCATGGTCCACGCCTCCCGCGGCAACCTGGCCCCCGCCTCCCCGCACCTGCTGTCCGAACCGGCCATCGTGGCCCGCATGGCCCGCGCCGTCCTCGGCACCGCCTCCAGCACCCCCTGGGAGGAGTTCGAGAACGACTACGCGGCCATCCGCGACCGCATCGCCCGCGTCGTCCCCGGCTTCGAGGACTTCAACGCCCGCGCCGCACGCCCGGCGGGCTTCCAGCTCCCCCACGGCCCCCGCGACGAACGCCGCTTCCCCACCAGGACCGGCAAGGCCAACTTCACCGCCGCCCCCGTCGAGTACCCGAAGGTCCCCGCCGGCCGGCTCCTGCTCCAGACCCTGCGCAGCCACGACCAGTACAACACCACCATCTACGGCCTCGACGACCGCTACCGCGGCATCACCGGCGGCCGCCGCGTGGTCATGGTCAACCCCCTGGACGCCGCCGAGCTCGGCCTCGCCGACGGCTCCTACACCGACCTCGTCGGCGAGTGGAAGGACGGCGTCGAGCGCCGCGCCCCCGGCTTCCGCGTGGTGCACTACCCCACCGCGCGCGGCTGCGCCGCCGCCTACTACCCGGAGACCAACGTCCTGGTCCCCCTCGACTCCACCGCCGACACCAGCAACACCCCCGCCAGCAAGTCCGTCGTCGTCCGCTTCGAACCGGCCTGATAGAACGAGACCGGACAGTGGTTAACGATCGTTGACGAACGGAGCAGGCCCATGGCCGACGAGCAGCAGCACGCCGTGAAGTTCCCCCAGGAAGTCCTCGACGAGTACGCGGCCCTGGGCATAGACCTGCCCGCCCTCTTCTCGGCGGGCGCCCTCGGGCAGCGGATGGAGATCCGGATCCTGGAGGCCTCCGCCGAACGCGTCGTCGCCACCATGCCCGTCAAGGGCAACACCCAGCCCTACGGACTCCTGCACGGCGGAGCCTCCGCCGTGCTCGCCGAGACCCTCGGCTCGGTCGGCGCCATGATGCACGGCGGCAGCAAGAAGATCGCCGTCGGCGTCGACCTCAACTGCACCCACCACCGCGGCGTCCGCGACGGCCACGTCACCGGCACCGCCACCCCCGTCCACCGCGGCCGCTCCACGGCCACCTACGAGATCGTCGTCACCGACGACCAGGACCGCCGCGTCTGCACCGCCCGCCTCACCTGCCTGCTGCGCGACACGGACTCTTAACACCCCGTCCGGTACGAGCCGTTGTGCCGCCCCCGGCGCCGGTCTAGCGTTCCCGCATGGGATCCGGACCGGCGCCGCGCGGCGCCACGGCCGCACGCGGGAGGACTGCGCTCCTCGCCGCCGGCCTCACCGCCACCACCCTGACCGCCACCCTCCTGGCGGGCTGCGCCGGACCGACCCGCGCACCCCGCACCGCTCCCGCGCCCCGCACCACCCCGCCGCAGGCCCTGTGCGCCGCCCTCGTCACCCACTGGGCGGGGGTCGTCCTCGGCGCGGGCGAGGGCGAGGACGCCACCGGCCTCGACTACCAGTCCATGGGCCTGTCCGGCGACCAGAACGAGATCCTGCGCGCCGTCCTCGAAACCGCCCGCGCCGTACGGCGCACCGAGGGCACCGCCACCGCCCGCGAGAGCGCCGCCCGCGACGCGGAGGCCCGCTGCGCCGCGCGCCACCGCTCGGGCACCCCGACCGGCGGGCCCTGGCAGTGAGCGCCGGCATCGGCCCGGTGGAACCCGGGGAGGGCACCGGGGGCGGGCAGGGGCCGCGCAGGGGGCCGCGTACGCCCCGCGCGGAGTGGATCCGCTCCCGCTACGCCCGCCACCGCAGAGCCGTGCTGAGCGTCGCGTCGGCCGCCGTGCTGGCCGCGGCCGCCGCCCGCATCTACGCCACGCGGCCCGAGCCGCCCCGGCCCGAGGTCCCGCCCGCCCCCTCGCAGGCCCTGTCCCTCACGTACGGGGATCCGGTGGAGCCGGCGCCCGACGGGGCCGCCTTCGCCTTCACTGTGCGTGTGCGGGCGACGGGCGGGCCCGCCGTCACGGTCGAGCGGATCGGCCAGCCGTCACAGGCGCTGGGCATGACAATCCGGCCATCCCTCCCGGCCACGGTGGGGGCGGGAGAAGTCCGCGAGCTCCTCGTTCTCATTCAGGCAAAAGACTGCGTGCATGTAGCACGGAATTCCGGGCTCCCATTCCTGGAAGTGACCCTGAGTAATGGATTCCAGAAAGAGGATCACAGTTACATCCCCGGTGACCGATATGCCAGGGATCTTTCCGTCGCGCTGACCAGGACCTGTCCCGAAGCCCGAGACACGGCCACCTCGGGGCCGTCATGAGCAAAAACCCCCAGAGTCCTGGCTTGTCAGGACCCAAACTGCCCCATGGTCCTGCCCTGTCTCAGGATGCGGACAAGACGAACCGGCCTGAATTCCCCCGTTCCACCCGCCGTGAACCGCTATGTATTACGCCGTGGCATAACAAGAGAGTCACATCATTGGCCTCAGCCCTCCATAACCGCCGATGGGCCGCCTAGAGTCACGGCCAGTTACCGCGACCGCCGGATTTCTTCAGTTCGGTTCCCCGCGTTCGACTCGACGCGTCCCACGGGGGACGCGGCGCCAGGAAAGGACTGATCGTGCGTTCTCGTCAGCTCATCGCCGTGACCGCCGCCCTCGCCGCGGGCGCTCTCACTCTCACCGCCTGCGGCTCGCGCGACGACAAGGGCGGATCCACCGGAGACGGTGGCACCACCGTGGTCATCGGCGTCGACGCCCCGCTGACGGGCGACCTCTCCGCCCTCGGCCTCGGCATCAAGAACTCCGCGGACCTCGCCGCCAAGCAGGCCAACGAGAAGAAGTACGTCAAGGGCGTCACCTTCAAGATCCAGGCCCTCGACGACCAGGCGCAGGCCTCCTCCGGCCAGCAGAACGCCACCAAGCTCACCGCCGACAAGAACGTCCTCGGCGTCGTCGGCCCGCTCAACTCCTCCGTCTCCGAGGCCATGCAGAAGGTCTTCGACGACGCCAAGCTGGCCCAGATCTCCCCGGCCAACACCAGCCCTTCGCTGACCCAGGGCCCCAAGTGGGCCGAGGGCCAGAAGACCCGCACCTACAAGAGCTACTTCCGCACCGCCACCACGGACGCCATCCAGGGCCCGTACGCGGCGCAGTACCTCTTCAACAAGGCGGGCAAGAAGAAGGTCTTCATCATCGACGACAAGAAGACCTACGGCGCCGGCCTCGCCGGAACCTTCAAGGGCGAGTTCACCAAGCTCGGCGGCCAGGTCGCGGGCGAGGGCCACATCGACCCCGAGTCGAAGGACTTCTCGGCCATCGTCACCCAGGTCAAGTCCTCGGGCGCCGACGTCGTCTACTACGGCGGCGAGTACCCGGCGGCCGGCCCGCTCAGCAAGCAGATCAAGGCCTCCGGCACCAACATCCCGCTCGTCGGCGGCGACGGCATGAAGGACAAGAAGTACGTCGAGCTCGCCGGCGAAAGCGCCCAGGGCGACCTCTGCACCTCCGTCGGCGCCCCCGTCGAGAGCCTGGCCTCCGCCAAGGAGTTCGTCGAGAACTACAAGAAGGCCGGCTACAAGGACGACTACTCCGCCTACGGCGGCTACTCGTACGACTCCGCCTGGGCCGTCATCGAGGCCGTCAAGAAGGTCGTCGACGCCAACAACGGCAAGCTCCCCTCCGACGCCCGCGCCAAGGTCCTCGAGGCCGTCCAGGGCGTCAACTTCGAAGGCGTGACCGGCAAGGTCTCCTTCGACGAGTTCGGTGACGCCACCAACAAGCAGCTCACCGTCTACAAGGTCGACGGCGACGACTTCAAGACCGTCGAGTCCGGCACCCTCGCCGGCTGACCTCCCACCGGCTGACCCCCTAGCCTCACCCCTCACCTGCCGCGCGGGGCGCGCACCATTGCGCCCCGCGCGGTGTCACATCCGTCGAAAGACTCGGAGGACCTGCGGTGCACGAACTGCCGCAACAGCTGGTCAACGGCCTGCTACTGGGATCCATGTACGGGCTCGTCGCCATCGGCTACACGATGGTCTATGGCATCGTCCAGCTCATCAACTTCGCCCACGGCGAGATCTTCATGACCGGCGGGTTCGGAGCCCTCACGGTCTGGCTGATGCTCCCCGGCGGCACCACCATGTGGATCGCGCTGCCGCTCATGCTCATAGGCGCCATCATCGTCGCCACCCTCATCGCCGTCGGCGCCGAACGCTTCGCCTACCGGCCCCTGCGCAGCGCCCCACGGCTCGCCCCGCTCATCACCGCCATCGGCCTCTCCATCGTCCTCCAGCAGGTCGTGTGGGCCTGGTACCCCGACGCGAAGTCCTCCGTCGTCTTCCCCGAAATCCCCGGCGGCCCCTTCCACCTGGGCAGCATCACCATCCAGACCGGTGACGTCTTCCTCCTGCTCGCCGCCCCCATCTCCATGGCCTTCCTCGGCTTCTTCGTCAAGAAGACCCGCACCGGCCGCGGCATGCAGGCGACCGCCCAGGACCCGGACACCGCGAAGCTCATGGGCATCAACACCGACCGGATCATCACGGTCGCCTTCGCCCTCGGTGCCGCCTTCGCCGCCGTCGGAGCCGTCGCGTACGGCCTCAAGTACGGCGAAGTCAACTACCGCATGGGCTTCATCCTCGGCCTCAAGGCCTTCACCGCGGCCGTCCTCGGCGGCATCGGCAACATCTACGGCGCCATGATCGGCGGCATCGTCCTCGGCCTCGCCGAAACCCTGACCACCGCCTACATCGCCGACGTACCGGGCATGCAGCAGCTCGGCGGCCAGTCCTGGGGCAACACCTGGGCGTTCGTACTCCTCATCCTCGTGCTCCTCTTCCGGCCCCAGGGCCTGATGGGTGAGCGCGTGGCGGACAGGGCGTGAGAACCATGACGACCACCACCACAGACACCACGCCCCAGACCCAGGCCACCGGCCGACGGGGAATCTCCTTCCCCGAGAAGACCGCACGGGCCCTCGCCACCGCCGGCGGCGCCCTCACCGTCATCTCCTGCTTCCTCGCCTGGACCTGGACCTCCGCCTTCCCCGGCGACCTCACCGTCTACGGATACCCCGGCGGCCTCCAGTGGCTCGTCCTCACCGGCGGCGCCCTCACCACCCTCTTCGGCCTCAGCTCCTACGGCATCAAGGGCCTGCGCTGGATCGCCCCCGCCGGAACCGACGCCGCGATCAAGCTCTGCGCCCTCGGCACCCTCCTGACCGTGGCCTACACCGCCTGGGCGATCAGCAACACCCTCGGCGGCCTCGTCAACCTGGAGCCCGGCGGCTTCGTCGCCATCGCCACCGCGCTCGCCGCCTACCTCGGCGCCCGCTCCCTCCCCTTCGAGCGCCCCGCGACCGAACTCGCGGACCCCGAAGACACCTGGTGGGAGCAGACCAAGCACAACATCGGCAACAGCTGGGCCGTCACCAAGGCCGCCCACGCCAGCGGCACCCCGAAGCCGGCCCGCGCCCTCCCGGCCTACGCCGAGATCCTGATCATCACCGCCGTCCTCGCCGTCGCCCTCGGCGTCTTCACCTACGGCGTCACCACCCCCTACCAGGAACTCTTCATCGGCTTCCTGATCACCGCCGGCTTCGGCTTCACGGCCCTCAACAAGGCCGGCCTGGTGGCCCGCTTCACCGCCCTCACCAACAAGCACCGCAACGTCGCCCTCGTCGGCGCCTTCGTCGCGGCCGCCGCCTTCCCCCTCACCCAGACCGACGACCAGTACGCGACCCTCGGCGTCAACATCCTCATCTTCGCCACCGTCGCCCTCGGCCTGAACATCGTCGTCGGCCTCACCGGCCTCCTCGACCTCGGATACGTCGCCTTCCTCGGCGTCGGCGCCTACACCGCGGCCCTGGTCTCCGGCTCCCCCAACTCCCCCTTCGGAGTGCACCTCCCCTTCTGGGCCGCGATCCTCCTCGGCGCCCTCGCCTCCATGGTCTTCGGCGTCCTCATCGGCGCCCCGACCCTGCGGCTGCGCGGCGACTACCTCGCCATCGTCACCCTGGGCTTCGGAGAGATCTTCCGCATCTCGATGAACAACCTCGACGGCGTCAGCGGACCCGACCTCACCAACGGCCCCAACGGCGTCGCCGGCGTCCCCAACGTCAACCTCTTCGGGTTCGACTTCGGCGCCACCCACACCATCGCCGGAATCGCGGTCGGCCGCTTCGCCAACTACTTCCTGCTGATGCTCCTGGTCACCCTCGTCGTGATCATGGTCTTCCGCCGCAGCGCCGAATCCCGCATCGGCCGCGCCTGGGTCGCCATCCGCGAAGACGAGACCGCCGCCGAAGCCATGGGCATCAACGGCTTCCGCGTCAAGCTCATCGCCTTCGCCCTCGGCGCCACCCTCGCCGGCCTCGCCGGAGCCGTACAGGCCCACGTGAACTACACCGTCACCCCGGACCAGTACGTCTTCGCCAACGCCGTCCCCCCGAACTCCGCGTTCCTCCTCGCGGCAGTCGTACTCGGCGGCATGGGCACCATCTCCGGCCCCCTCGTCGGCGGCGCCCTCCTCTTCATGATCCCCAACAAGCTCCAGTTCCTGGGCGAGTACCAGCTCCTCGTCTTCGGCATCGCGCTCGTCATCCTGATGCGCCTGCGCCCCGAAGGCCTCATCCCCAACCGGCGCAACCAGCTCGAACTCCACAAGGACCTCGAAGCGCCCACAGTCCTCGGCAAGGCAGGGGCCTGATCCATGACCACCACCACGACCGAAACGGCAACCGCCGAGACCGTCCTCGACGCCCGCGGTGTCACGATGCGCTTCGGCGGCCTCACCGCCGTCAAGAACGTCGACCTCACCGTCCGCAGCGGCGAGATCGTCGGCCTCATCGGCCCCAACGGCGCCGGCAAGACCACCTTCTTCAACTGCCTCACCGGCCTCTACATCCCCACCGAGGGCGAAGTCCGGTACAAGGGCACGGTCCTGCCCCCCAAGTCCTTCAAGGTCACCGCGGCCGGCATCGCCCGCACCTTCCAGAACATCCGTCTCTTCAACAACATGACGGTCCTGGAAAACGTCCTCGTCGGACGCCACACCCGCACCAAGGAGGGCCTCTGGTCCGCCCTCCTGCGCCTCCCCAGCTTCGGCAAGGAGGAGCAGGCCAGCCGCGAGCGCGCCATGGAGCTCCTGGAGTTCATCGGCCTCGCCCACAAGGCCGAGCACCTGGCCCGCAACCTCCCCTACGGCGAGCAGCGCAAGCTGGAGATCGCCCGCGCCCTCGCCAGCGACCCCGGCCTCATCCTCCTGGACGAGCCCACCGCCGGCATGAACCCGCAGGAGACCCGGGCCGCCGAAGAGCTCATCTTCGCCATCCGGGACCAGGGCATCGCCGTCCTCGTCATCGAGCACGACATGCGCTTCATCTTCAACCTCTGCGACCGCGTCGCCTGCCTCGTCCAGGGCGAGAAGCTCATCGAGGGCACCGCCGGCGAGGTCCAGGGCGACGAGCGCGTCGTCGCCGCCTACCTCGGAGAGCCCTTCGAAGGCGCCCCCGGCGCCGAGGAGGTCGCCGAAGTGGAAGCCGCCGAGGAAGCCGCCGAAGCAGAGGTCGCGGCCGAAGCCGCCGAAGCAGAGGCCGAAGCCGCCGAGGCCGAGGCCGAGGCGGACAGCACCACCAGCACGGACGGAGAGGCCAAGTGACCGCACTCCTGGAGGTCGAGGACCTCCGCGTCGCCTACGGCAAGATCGAAGCCGTCAAGGGCATCTCCTTCACCGTCAACGAGGGCGAGATCGTCACCCTCATCGGCACCAACGGCGCCGGCAAGACCACCACCCTGCGCACCCTGTCCGGCCTCATCAAGCCCAAGGGCGGGCTGATCAGGTTCCAGGGCAAGTCGCTGAAGAAGGTCCCCGCGCACGACATCGTCTCGCTCGGACTCGCCCACTCCCCCGAGGGGCGGCACATCTTCCCGCGCATGTCGATCGAGGACAACCTCCTCCTCGGCGCCTTCCTCCGCAACGACAAGGAAGGCATCCAGAAGGACGTCCAGCGCGCCTACGACCTCTTCCCGATCCTGGGAGAGCGCCGCAAGCAGGCCGCCGGCACCCTCTCGGGCGGTGAGCAGCAGATGCTCGCCATGGGCCGCGCGCTCATGTCGCAGCCGAAGCTGCTGATGCTGGACGAGCCCTCGATGGGCCTGTCGCCGCTGATGATGCAGAAGATCATGGCGACCATCGCCGAGCTCAAGGCGGCGGGCACCACGATCCTGCTGGTCGAACAGAACGCCCAGGCCGCGCTGTCGCTGGCCGACCAGGGCCACGTCATGGAGATCGGCAAGATCGTCCTGTCGGGCCCGGGCCGCGAGCTCCTCGTCAACGAGGACGTCCGCAAGGCCTACCTCGGCGAGGACTAGTCCGCGCCGGCTCCGCAAAGCCGTGAGGCCCGTCTCCCCTCGGGGGGAGACGGGCCTCACGCGTTGCCCCGCCCTACTTGCCGGCGTTCTGCTTCTTCTCCTCGGCGTCCTCGATGACCGCCTCGGCGACCTGCTGCATGGACATGCGGCGGTCCATGGAGGTCTTCTGGATCCACCGGAACGCGGCCGGCTCGGACAGCTTGTACTCGGTCTGCAGGATGCTCTTGGCCCGGTCGACGAGCTTGCGGGTCTCCAGGCGCGCGGAGAGGTCCGCGACCTCCTTCTCCAGCGCCTTCAGCTCGGCGAACCGGGAGACGGCCATCTCGATGGCCGGGACGACGTCGCTCTTGCTGAAGGGCTTGACCAGGTACGCCATGGCCCCGGCGTCCCGCGCCCGCTCGACGAGGTCGCGCTGGGAGAACGCGGTGAGCATGAGCACGGGGGCGATGGACTCCTCCGCGATCTTCTCGGCGGCGGAGATCCCGTCGAGGACGGGCATCTTCACGTCGAGGATCACCAGGTCGGGCCGGTGCTCGCGGGCGAGCTCGACGGCCGTCTGCCCGTCTCCGGCCTCGCCGACGACGGAGTACCCCTCCTCTTCGAGCATCTCTTTCAGGTCGAGACGGATGAGCGCCTCGTCCTCGGCGATGACGACGCGGGTCGTCAGCGGCGGAACGTGCGACTGGTCGGCGTCGGGCGTGGGCGTCGACTCGTGCTCGGCGGTCACGGGGGCTCCTTGTGCAAGGCGATTCAGCTCCCCCGAGCCTACCTAGCTCCTGTATGTTTGTGACACGGAGGGTCTTCTGTATCCTTCGTTTCGAAGGAGCCCCGGTAGCCCAGCGGCAGAGGCCATGGATTCAAAACCCATTCAGCGTCGGTTCGAATCCGACCCGGGGCACTTCTCCTTCAATTCCAAGGTCGCCAAGCTTTTCGGTGATCTTCACTCGTCACGGTGAACGAAACTTCGAATTGCGGCCAACCGGACGAACGGCAATGAAAGCTCCAGAGCATGGAGCACGATTCTTCGATTCGCGAAGAGGCTGTCCTGCTTCTCCGCCGAGGCATGCCCAACCGGGACGTGGCCGAACTCTTCGACTTGCCGCGCGGAACCGTCGGATGGTGGCGGCACGAGGACCGAAGACGCCGGGGCGAGTCCTACGTCCAACCGACTGACGGCCCGCACTGCACCGGCCGGGAATTCGACCAGCGGGCGTACGCCTACCTGCTCGGCCTCTATCTCGGCGACGGCCACATAGTCTCCAAGCCCAAGCAGCATCATCTCTCCGTCTTCTGTGACGCAACCCATCCCGGGCTGGTCGATGCCGCCGAACAGGCGATGAGGCACGTCATGCCACTGCCGCGCGTCAGCCGTCGCACCAGAGGTGGCTGCGTCGAGGTCAAGTCGCACACACAGCACTGGACGTGCCTCTTCCCACAGCATGGCCCGGGGAAGAAGCACGAGCGGCGAATCGCCTTGGAGACCTGGCAGCAGGAAGTCGTGCAAGCCCACCCATGGGAGTTCATCCGCGGCCTCATCCACTCCGACGGATGCCGGACCGCCAACTGGACCGTCCGGAACGGCAAGCGGTACGAGTACCCCCGGTACTTCTTTCACCAACAAGTCCGAGGACATCTCCGGGCTCCTGACCGGCACCTTGGACCGGGTCGGCGTCGAGTGGAAGCAGGCAAACAAGTACAACGTCTCCATTGCCCGTAAGGAATCCGTCGCGCTCATGGACGCCCACGTCGGGCCGAAGTACTGAGCCCGGGCTTGAGTCTCCAGTGGGTGGAGGCCGCAAGGTAGGGGCATGGACGGCGCGACGGAGTTGTATTCGATCGGGGAGCTGGCCCGGCGGACCGGGTTGGCGGTGCGGACCATCCGCTTCTATTCCGACGAGGGGGTCGTCGTGCCGGCCTGTCGTAGTCGTGCCGGGTACCGGCTGTACGACGGCGGCGCGGTGGTGCGGCTGGAGCTCGTGCGGACGCTGCGGGAGCTGGGGGTGGATCTGACCGGCGTGCGGCGGGTGCTGGATCGGGAGCTGTCGGTGGCCGAGGTGGCCGCCGTGCACGCCGATGCGGTGGAGGCGCAGATCCGGGCGTTGCGGTTGCGTCGGGCGGTGTTGCGGCTGGTGGCCGAGCGTGGGGCGGGTCCTGAGGAGGTTCGGTTGATGCATGACGTGACGCGGTTGGCGGGCGAGGAGCGCCGGCGGTGGGTGGAGCTGTTGGTGGAGGGGGCCGAGGAGTCGGTGGCGGCGATGGTGCGGGCTGCGGCGCCGGAGCTGCCGGAGGATCCGTCCACCGGGCAGGTGGCGGCGTGGGTGGAGCTGGCCGGGCTGGTGGGGGACGCGGGGTTCCGGGAGGAGTTCCGGCGGGCGCCGGGGGTGGTGGGGCCGGTGGATGCTCGGGTGGAGCGGTATTGGCGGTTGGTGTGGGTGGTGAACGGGTGGGAGGTGGTGCCGGGGTTGGTGCCCTAGGTTGAGGGGGTCAACGGTGTTCGTGGTGGAGGGACGTTCGGTGAGCGAGAAGGCTCGGAAGCTGTTCGATGCGCTGGATCTGAACCATGACGGTGAGCTGACCCGGGCCGAGGTGATCTCGGCGCTGCGTGACAAGGGGCCGACGCTGGCGGCGCGGGGGGACCTGCCGTTCTGGGGGCTGGGGGACGGGGACGCGTCGTCGGCGTTGTTCGACGCGGCCGACAAGAACGGTGACGCGGTGTTGTCGTTCGAGGAGTTCGAGGCCGAGGTGGACCGTCGGTTCGGCTGGTCGTAGGGGGTCGGTCTCACTCGCGGCGTTCGAGGCCCCGCAGGACGGTTCTGACGTGGGCTTCGGCGTCGGCGGGGTCGAGGGGGGCGTGTTCGACGAGGAGGCGGTACCAGAAGGGGCCGAAGACCAGGTCCGTGGCGTGGGTGAGGTCGGTTCCGGCGGGGATTTCCTGGCGGGCGAGGGCGCGGGTGAGGAGGCGTCCGACGAGTTCTCGGCGGGTTCGTACCCATGCGCGGAAGGCTTCGGCGAAGGCGGGGTCGAGTTGGGCTTCGGCCATGAGGCCGGTGAGGGCTTTGGCGCGGACGGGGTCGCGGCCGATGGCGTAGAGGTCGGTGGTGAAGGCGGTGAGGTCGCCTTCGAGGGTGCCGGTGTCGGGTTCGGGGACGCGGGTGGCGGTTTCGTGGGCGTAGGCGTCCATGACGAGGGCGGGCTTGGATTTCCACCAGCGGTAGACGGTGCTCTTGGCGACGTTGGCGCGTTTGGCGACGCCTTCGATGGTGAGGGCGCCGTAGCCGTTCTCGACGAGTAGGGCTGCGGTGGCTTCGAGGACGGAGTGGTGGGCGTCTTCGTTGCGGATGCGTCCGCCGGTGCGGGGCGGCTGCGGGTTCTGGGGAGTGGTTGACACGGCATCACGATAGCCCTACCGTTTATCGAAACGCTGCGTAGCGTTTCGATAAGTCGCCCGGCTTTCGGGCGGGACTTCAGGGGGACAGTCATGAGCAGGATCGTGATCGTGCACGGGTACGGGATGGGCAGCGGCGAGCACTGGTACCCGTCGGTGGCGCGGGAGCTGTCGGGTGAGGGGCACGAGGTGCGGGTGCCGGACTTCCCGGAGCCGTTCGCGCCGGATGCGGGGGCGTGGCTGAAGGAGCTGGCGGGGCAGGTGGAGGGTGCGCCGGCGGGTGAGACGGTGCTGGTGGGGCACAGCCTGGGAGGGGTGAATGTGCTGCGTCTGCTCCAGGAGCACGACACCGCGGCCGAGGGGCCGTTCGCGGGGGTGGTGTTCGTGGCGTCGATGGCCGGCGAGGTGGGGTATGACGCGTTGGCGCCGTTCTTCTCTCCGGAGTTCGACTGGGCGCGGATCCGTGGGGCGGCTCGGGGGTTCCGGGTGCTGCACGCGGCGGATGATCCGGTGACGGGTGCGGCGACCTCTGAGCATGTGATGCGGTTCGTGACGGAGTTGGGGGCGACGGCGACCGTGACCGCGTCGGGCGGGCATTTCCCCAGTACGGGTGAGAGCCGGTTGGAGCTGCCCGACGCGGTGCGGTTGATACGCGAGGTGCTGTAGCGGCTGTGGTAGCCGGGGTCAGCGGACCGGGTCGCCGATGTGGTGGATGCGGACGAGGTTGGTCTTGCCGGTGACGCCGGGGGGTGAGCCGGCGGTGATGACGACGACGTCGCCGGGGACGCAGCGTCCGATGCGCAGGAGTTCCTCTTCGACCTGGGCGACCATGGCGTCGGTGGAGTCGACGTGGGGGCCGAGGAAGGTCTCGACGCCCCAGGTGAGGTTGAGCTGGGAGCGCGTGGCGGGGTCGGGTGTGAAGGCGAGCAGCGGGATGGGGCTGCGGTAGCGGGAGAGGCGGCGGACGGTGTCGCCGCTCTGGGTGAAGGCGACGAGGAACTTGGCGCCGAGGAAGTCGCCCATTTCGGCGGCCGCGCGGGCGACGGCTCCGCCCTGGGTGCGGGGTTTGTTGCGGTCGGTGAGGGGCGGGAGTCCCTTGGCGAGGATGTCCTCTTCGGCGGCTTCGACGATGCGCGCCATGGTGCGGACGGTGTCGATGGGGTGTTTGCCGACGCTGGTTTCGCCGGAGAGCATGACGGCGTCGGTGCCGTCGATGACGGCGTTGGCGACGTCGGAGGCCTCGGCGCGGGTGGGGCGGCTGTTGTCGATCATCGAGTCGAGCATCTGGGTGGCGACGATGACCGGCTTGGCGTTGCGCTTGGCGAGCTTGATGGCGCGCTTCTGGACGATGGGGACCTGTTCGAGGGGCATTTCGACGCCGAGGTCGCCGCGGGCGACCATGATGCCGTCGAAGGCGGCGACGATGTCGTCGATGCTCTCGACCGCCTGGGGCTTCTCGATCTTCGCGATGACGGGGAGGCGCCGGCCTTCCTCGTCCATGATGCGGTGGACGTCCTCGATGTCGCGGCCCGTGCGGACGAAGGAGAGGGCGATGACGTCGGCGCCGGTGCGCAGGGCCCAGCGGAGGTCTTCGATGTCCTTCTCGGAGAGGGCGGGGACGGAGACTGCGACGCCGGGGAGGTTGAGTCCCTTGTGGTCGGAGACCATGCCGCCTTCGATGACGCGGGTGTGGACGCGGGGGCCGTCGACGGAGGTGACTTCGAGGGTGACGCGGCCGTCGTCGACGAGGATGCGTTCGCCGGCGGTGACGTCGTCGGCGAGGCCCTTGTAGGTGGTGCCGCAGGTGTGGCGGTCGCCCTGGTGGTCCTCGACGGTGATGGTGAACTCGTCGCCGCGTTCAAGGAGTACGGGGCCTTCGCGGAAGCGGCCGAGGCGAATCTTCGGGCCTTGAAGGTCGGCGAGGACGCCGACGCTGCGGCCGGTTTCGTCGGCGGCCTTCCGCACGCGCTGGTAACGGTCCTCGTGTTCGGCGTAGGTGCCGTGGCTGAGGTTGAAGCGGGCGATGTCCATTCCGGCTTCGACCAGGGCTTTGATCTGGTCGTACGAGTCGGTGGCGGGGCCCAGGGTACATACGATTTTCGCTCGGCGCATGGGGCGAGCGTATGCCCTACCGGGTGGTAGGAAATGAGGTCCGGGCGTCTCCTCAACAACCTTTGGGCAAAAGGTTGTTGACATTATTTGAATGTGCGTGGGGGTGCTCCGATGAGCACCCCCGAGGTGGTTCTCAGAGCCGGGGCGGGGTCATGGTGAAGCGGGCGTTGACCTGGGCGAAGACGGTCTGGCGTTGGGGTTCGAGGTCGAGGGGCGGGGCGCCGGCGTCTTCGGCGGGCGAGGCGAAGGCCATGGCGCGCATGCCGCCGCCGGGCTGCGGGTAGGGGGTGGCGTCCTCGGCTCCGAGGTCGGCGAGTTCGACGAGGGCGGCGAGGTCGGCGCCGAGGGCGCGGGCGTATTCGCGGGCGCGCTGGACGGCTTCGAGGACGGCCTGGCGGCGGGCTTCGCCGTGGGCGGGCGAGGTGGGGCGCAGGGCCCACCAGGGGCCGTCGACCTGGGTGAGGTCGAGGTCGGCGAGGCGGGTGGCGAGTTCGCCGAGGGCGGTGAAGTCGCTCAGTTCGGCGGTGATGTGGACGCGGCCGTGGTAGGCGCGGACGCGTTCGCCGCGGCCGTGGCGGGCGGGTTCGGGGGTGATGGAGAAGGAGCCGGTCTCGATCCTCTCGACGGGTTCGCCGTAGCTCTTGAGGAGTTCGAGGACGGTGTTGTTGCGGCGGGTGAGGTCGTCGAGGGCGGTGCGGCGGTCGGTGCCCCGGGCGCTGACGGTGATGCCGATGCGGGCGATCTCGGGGTCGACTTCGAGGCGGGCTTCTCCTCGGACGGCGACGCGGGGGACCTCGGGGGTTCCGTAGGGCTGGTGGCTGGCGTTCGTGGCGTCCTGGGTCATGGTTTCACTCTCGCACCGGCGCCCGTTCGGGTGTGGTCATCGGATCGAAACCTGAGGGGGGTGTTGCGGCTTGTTACCGGTGAGTCAGAATCTACGCGCGTCGTTCACGCTTCGTAACACGCCTCACAAGGGGAGATGGCAATGGCGTTTGACCGTAGGACGTTCATGGGGGCTTCGGCCGCCACGGGTGCCGCTGTGGCGATGGCGGGGGCCACGAGCACCCCGGCCGCCGCCGCGGCCGCGCCGTCGGCCGGGTCGAAGGGCTCCAAGACCTACGCGTTCACCGTGATGGGTACGACCGACCTGCACGGGAACGTCTTCAACTGGGACTACTTCACGGACAAGGAGTTCGACGACAAGGCCCACAACGACGTCGGCCTGGCGAAGATCTCCACTCTGGTGGAGCAGGTCCGCGCGGAGAAGGGGCGCTGCAACACGCTGCTGATCGACGCGGGCGACACGATCCAGGGCACGCAGCTCTCGTACTACTACGCCAAGGTGGACCCGATCACGGCCCGCCGCGGTCCGGTGCACCCGATGGCGCAGGCGATGAACGCGATCGGCTACGACGCGGCGGCGCTCGGGAACCACGAGTTCAACTACGGCATCCCGGTGCTGCGGAAGTTCGAGGAGCAGTGCCGCTTCCCGCTGCTGGGGGCGAACGCGCTGGACGCGAAGACGCTGCGGCCCGCGTTCGCGCCGTACAGCATGCACCGGCTGCGGACCCCGCACGGGCGGGACGTGAAGGTGGCGGTGCTGGGCCTGACCAACCCGGGCATCGCGATCTGGGACAAGGCGAACGTGCAGGGCAAGATGACGTTCCCCGGCCTGGAGGAGCAGGCGGCGAAGTACGTGCCGAAGCTGCGCTCGATGGGCGCGGACGTGGTGATCGTGTCGGCGCACTCGGGGTCGAGCGGTACCTCCTCGTACGGTGACCAGCTCCCGTACATCGAGAACGCGGCGGGTCTGGTGGCCGAGCAGGTGCCGGGGATCGACGCGATCCTCGTGGGGCACGCGCACACGGAGATCCCGGAGTACCGGGTGAAGAACAAGGCGACCGGCAAGGACGTGGTCCTGTCGGAGCCGCTGAAGTGGGGGCAGCGGCTGACGCTGTTCGACTTCGAGCTGTCGTGGGAGCGGGGCCGCTGGTCGGTGGCGAAGGTCTCGGCGAAGGTGCTGAACTCGAACACGGCCGCCGAGGACCCGAAGATCACGCGGCTGCTGTCGGACGAGCACCGCAAGGTGGTGGCGTACGTCAACCAGGTGATCGGGACCTCGACGCAGGCGATGTCCTCGGCCGACGGCCCGGTCAAGGACGTGCCGATCATCGACCTGATCAACCACGTGCAGGCGGAGACGGTGAAGACGGCCCTGGCCGGCACCGAGTGGGGTTCGCTGCCGGTGCTGTCGCAGGCCTCCTGCTTCTCGCGGACGGCGGCGATACCGGCGGGCCAGGTGACGATCCGGGACGCGGCGGGGCTGTACCCGTTCGAGAACACCCTGGAGGCGCGCCTGATGACGGGTGCGCAGCTGAAGGACTACCTGGAGTACTCGGCGCGGTACTACGTGCAGACGGCTCCGGGCGGTGCGGTGGATCCGGCGAAGCTGACGAACTCCGAGAACGTCCCGGACTACAACTACGACGCGGTGTACGGGCTGACGTACGACATCGACATCGCGCAGCCGGTGGGTTCGCGGATCACGGGGCTGTCCTTCGCGGGGAAGCCGGTGGACCCGGCGGGTCGGTTCGTGTTCGCGGTGAACAATTACCGCGCTTCGGGCGGCGGGGCGTTCCCGCACGTGCCGAAGGCGAAGCAGCTGTGGGCGAACTCGGACGAGATCCGCAACACGATCATCCAGTGGGTGAAGGCGAAGGGCACGGTGGACCCGGCGCAGTTCGCCTCGGTGGACTGGCGTCTGACGCGGGCCGGCGTGCCGGTGTTCTAGTCCCCCGCGCGGTGGGTGCGGCCGGGTCCTGCTGTGGCGGGTCCCGGCCGTTCGCGTTCAGGGGTGTTCGACGAGGGGGCGCAGGCCTGCCGGGGGGTGGGTGCGGACGGGGGTGCGCTGTTCGAGGCCGAAGGTGGTGAAGGCCGTGCGGTGGGGCTGGGGGTATGGCTCTTTGCCGGTGAGGGTGTTGAGGATGGCGGCGCTGCGCCAGGCCGCGAGGCCGAGGTCGGGGGTGCCGACTCCGTGGGTGTGGCGTTCGCCGTTCTGGACGAAGACGGTTCCGCTGACGGAGGGGTCGAGGACCATGCGGTAGCGGTCGTCGATGCGGGGGCGGCCTGCGGAGTCCTTGCGCATGTAGGGGTCGAGGCCGGCGAAGAGGCTGGTGAGGGGGCGCTCCTTGTAGCCGGTGGCGAGGACGACGGCGTCGGTGGTGAGGCGGGAGCGGGTGCCCTGCTGGGTGTGTTCCAGGTGGAGTTCGACCTTGGTGGTGGCGACGCGGCCCGCGGTGCGGACGGTGACTCCGGGGGTGAGGACGGTGTCGGGCCAGCCGCCGTGGAGGGTGCGGCGGTAGAGCTCCTCGTGGATGGCGGCGATGGTGGCGGTGTCGATGCCCTTGTGGAGCTGCCACTGGGCGGGGACGAGCCGGTCGCGGACGGGTTCGGGGAGGTCGTGGAAGTAGCGGGTGTAGTCGGGGGTGAAGTGTTCGAGGCCGAGCTTGGAGTACTCCATGGGGGCGAAGGAGGGGGTGCGGGCCAGCCAGGTGAGGCGTTCGCGGCCGGCGGGGCGGGTGCGGAGCAGGTCGAGGAAGACCTCGGCGCCCGACTGGCCGGAGCCGATGACGGTGACGTGCTCGGCGCCGAGGATGCGCTGGCGGTTGTCGAGGTAGTCGGCGGAGTGGATGACCGGGACGGTGGGCGCGTCGGCGAGGGGGCGCAGGGGTTCGGGGACGTAGGGGGCGGTGCCGATGCCGAGGACGAGGTTGCGGGTGTAGGTGCGGCCGAGGGCTTCGACCTCCCCGTCGGTGTCGAGCTGGGTGTAGTCGACTTCGAAGAGGTCGCGTTCGGGGTTCCAGCGGACGGCGTCGACCTGGTGGCCGAAGTGGAGGCCGGGGAGGCGTCCGGCGACCCAGCGGCAGTAGGCGTCGTACTCGGCGCGCTGGATGTGGAACTGCTCGGCGAAGTAGAAGGGGAAGAGCCGTTCCTTGTGCTTGAGGTAGCTGAGGAAGGTCCAGGGGCTGGCCGGGTCGGCGAGGGTGACGAGGTCGGCGAGGAAGGGGACCTGGAGGGTGGCTCCGTCGAGGAGGAGCCCGGGGTGCCAGCGGAAGTCCCGGCGCTGGTCGTAGAAGACGGTGGCGAGGCGGTCCGCGCCTTGTTGCGGGAGGCCGTGGGCGAGGGCGGCGAGCGAGAGGTTGAAGGGGCCGATGCCGATTCCGACGAGGTCGTGGGGTGCATCGTGCTGGGCGGTCATCGGTGGGTGCTGCCTTCCAGGAGGGCGACGAGGGTGTCCAGGTCCCGCGTGGTGGTGTGGGGGTTGAGCAGGGTCGCCTTGAGCCAGAGCCGGCCGTCGGCGGTGGCGCGGCCGAGGACGGCGGTGCCGTCGTGGAGGAGGGTGCGGCGCAGGGCGGCGAGACGGTCGTCGTCGGTGGGGGTGGGCCGGAAGAGGACCGTGGTGATGGTGGGGTGCGCGTGGAGTTCGAAGCCGGGGTGTGCGTCGAGGATCTCGGCGAGCCGGTGGGCTGCGGCGCAGGTGTGGTCGACGAGCCGGGCGAGGCCGTCGCGGCCGAGTGAGCGGAGGGTGGCGGCGATCTTGAAGGCGTCGGGGCGGCGGGTGGTGCGCAGGGAGCGGCCGAGGAGGTCGGGGAGGCCGGCCTCGGTGTCGTCGGTGGCGTTGAGGTAGTCGGCCTGGTGGGCGAGGGGCGCCAGGAGGGTGGTGTCGGGGACCGCGAGGAGGCCTGCGGCGACGGGCTGCCAGCCGAGTTTGTGCAGGTCGAGGGTGATGGACCGGGCGCGGTGGAGGCCGTTCAGCTTGGTGCGGTGGCGGGGGCTGAAGGCGAGGGCTCCGCCGTAGGCGGCGTCCACGTGGAGTTCGGCGCCGTGGCGTTCGCAGACGTCGGCGAGGGCGTCGAGGGGGTCGATGAGGCCTGCGTCGGTGGTGCCGGCGGTGGCGGTGACGAGGACGGGGCCGGTGTTGCCGGGGGCGGTGGTGTCGGCGAGGGCTGCGTCGAGGGTGGCGGGGTCGAGGGTGCCGGTGGGGGTCGGCAGGGCGGTGGCGGGTGGCAGGCCGAGGAGCCAGGCGGCGCGGGGGACCGAGTGGTGGGCGTTGGCCCCGTGCAGGACCTGGAGGCGGGGGCCGTGGCGTTCGCGGGCGAGGAGGAGGGCCAGCTGGTTGGCCTCGGTGCCGCCGGTGGTGAGGAGGGCGTCGGCGCGGGGGCCGTCGTAGAACTCGGCGGCGAGCGCGCGGGTGAGGAGCGCCTCGATGGCGGAGGCCGCGGGGGCCTGGTCCCAGGAGTCGAGGGAGGGGTTGAGGGCGCTGACGGCGAGGTCGGCGGCGGCCGCGACGGCGAGCGGGGGGCAGTGCAGGTGGGCGGCGCAGAGGGGGTCCGCGGGGTCGGCGGCGCCGGCGGCGAGGGTGTGGACGAGGGTGGCCAGGGCTTCGTGGTCGCCGGTGCCGTGGGTGGGGAGTACGTCGCCCAGTGCGGCCCGGACGCGGGCCGTGACGGCGTCGGGGCCGCCGGCGGGGAGCGGGCCCTTGCGCTCCGCGGCGCCGGTGTGGAGGGCGGTGAGGACCGTGTCGAGGAGGGGGCGCAGGGACTCTGCCGCGTGGGGGCCGCCGGCGAGCGGTTCCGCCGGCGCGGGCGGTGGCGCTGGCGCTGGCTCGGTCATCGGTCCTCCTGCGGTCACCGGGGTGGGCGGGACACCCGACCGGTACAACGATCAGACCCGAATGGGGTAACCGGTGGGGGGCCGTGAGTTGCCTGCCGGTGCCGGTGGCTTTGCCGGTGGAGGGGGTGCGGTGCCGGTGGAGGGGGTGCGGTGCCGGTGGAGGGGGTGCGGTGCCGGTGGAGGGGGTGCGGTGCCGGTGGAGGGGGTGCGGTGCCGGTGGAGGGGGTGCGGTGCCGGTGGAGGGGGTGCGGTGCCGGTGGAGGGGGTGCGGTGCCGGTGGAGGGGGTGCGGTGCCGGTGGAGGGGGTGCGGTGCCGGTGGAGGGGGTGCGGTGCCGGTGGAGGGGGTGCGGTGCCGGTGGAGGGGGTGCGGTGCGGTGCCGCTGCGCGGGGCTCGTCCCCTACCCGCCCTTCAACCGTTCTCGCCTCAAGCGCCGGCGGGGCTTACCGCACGGCGCTACCGCGCCCGCGCCTCAAACGCCGGCGGGGCTGGATTTGGCCGGCCGCTGCTGGAGGGTGCGGCGGGGGTGGTTTCGGGCATGGCTGAGCGCCGCAGTTGCCAGGTCAGTACCAACTGCGGCGCTCGGTATGGGGCCCCGGTGGGGCGGGGGTCAGCCTGCGAGGAGGGTGAGGGTGTCGATCACGCGGTTCGAGAAGCCCCACTCGTTGTCGTACCAGGCGACGACCTTGATGTGGCGGCCCTCGACGCGGGTGAGCTCGGAGTCGAAGATCGAAGAGGCGGGGTTGCCCGTGATGTCGGAGGAGACCAGCGGGTCCTCCGAGTACTCCAGCACGCCGGCCAGCGGGCCCGCGGCGGCGGTGCGGTAGGCCTCCAGGACCTGCTCGCGGGTGACGTCGCGGGAGACGGTGGTGTTGAGCTCGACGATGGAGCCCACCGGTACCGGCACGCGGATCGAGTCGCCGGACAGCTTGCCGTCGAGCTGCGGCAGGACCAGGCCGATGGCCTTGGCGGCGCCCGTGGAGGTCGGGACGATGTTGACGCCGGCGGCACGGGCGCGGCGGGGGTCGCGGTGCGGGCCGTCCTGGAGGTTCTGCTCCTGGGTGTAGGCGTGCACCGTCGTCATGAAGCCGTGCTCGATGCCCGCGAGGTCGTCCAGGACGGCGGCCAGCGGGGCCAGGGCGTTGGTCGTGCAGGAGGCGTTCGAGACGACCGTGTGCAGTTCCGCGTCGTAGGCGTCGGTGTTGACGCCGTAGGCGAGGGTGACGTCGGCGCCGTCGGAGGGGGCGCTGACGAGGACCTTGCGGGCGCCGGCCTTGATGTGGGCGCGGGCGGCCTCGGCAGAGGTGAAGCGGCCGGTGGCCTCCAGGACCAGGTCGACGTCGAGGTCGGCCCACGGCAGCTGGGCGGGCTCGCGTTCGGCGAGGACCTTGATGCGGTGGCCGTCGACGACGAGGACGTCGCCCTCGACGGTGACCGGGCGGCCGAGGCGGCCGGAGGTGGTGTCGTAGGCGAGCAGCCGGGCCAGGGTGGCGGGCTCGGTGAGGTCGTTGATGGCTACGACCTGGAGGTTCGTGTCGCGTTCGAGGAGCGCGCGCAGCACGTTGCGTCCGATGCGGCCGAATCCGTTGATGGCGATGCGAGTCATGTGTGCGTGTCCCTTCGTGTTCGCGCCTTCAGGTTCGCTCGTGGCGTGCGGGCGTGACAGGGGCGGGATCGCCACTGTTCAAAAGGATCTCGCCACCCGGGGTGGTGGTCCGCTCATTCGCCCTGGGTGAAGGTGCGGCGGTACTCGGTGGGGGTGGTGTCGAGGATGCGCTGGAAGTGGAGGCGCAGGTTGGCGCCGGTGCCGAGGCCGACGTCGGCGGCGATCTGCTCGACGCCGCGTTCGGAGCGTTCGAGGAGTTCGCGGGCGAGGTCGATGCGGGCGCGCATGACCCATTGCATGGGGGTGTAGCCGGTGTCCTCGACGAAGCGGCGGGAGAAGGTGCGGGGGGACACGGCGGCGTGCTGGGCGAGGGTTTCGAGGGTGAGGGGTTCGGCGAGGCGGTGCAGGGCCCATTCGCGGGTGGCGGCGAAGCGTTCGCCGAGGGGTTCGGGGACGCTGCGCGGGACGTACTGGGCCTGGCCGCCGCTGCGGTAGGGGGCGGCGACGAGGCGGCGGGCCGCGTGGTTGGAGGCGGCGACGCCGAGGTCGCGGCGCAGGATGTGCAGGCACAGGTCGATGCCGGAGGCGGCGCCGGCGGAGGTGAGGACGCTGCCCTCGTCGACGAAGAGGACGTTCTCGTCGACGCGGACGTGGGGGTGTTTGGCGGCGAGGGCGCGTGCGTAGTGCCAGTGGGTGGTGGCGCGTTTGCCGTCGAGGAGGCCGGTGGCGGCGAGGGCGAAGGCGCCGGTGGAGATGGCGGCGAGGCGTGCGCCGCGCCGGTGGGCGGCGGTGAGGGCGTCGAGGACGGGCCGGGGCGGGTCTTCGCGGTCGGGGAAGCGGTAGCCGGGGACGAAGACGATGTCGGCCCAGGCGAGTGCGTCGAGTCCGTGGGTGACGTAGTAGGAGAGTCCGTCGCCGCCGGCGACGAGGCCGGGCGCGGCTCCGCAGACGCGGACTTCGTAGGGCATGCTCGCGCGGGTCGTGAAGACCTGTGCGGGGATGCCTACGTCGAGCGGTTTGGCCCCCTCCAGTACGAGAACGGCGACGCGATGCAGGTGGGAGGGGGGCACGGGACAAAGGGTACGCGGGGTGGGCGGGGCCCGGCGGGCGGCCGCGGTGGTGGCGCGGCCGTCCGGCGGGCGGGGTGCGTACGGGTCAGGCGCCGCGGACGCGCAGGGCGCGGGCGAGGTCGTCGAGCTGGTCGACGAGGACGCGGCGCAGCATGGGGATGATCGCGGGGTCTTCGAGGCAGGTGTGGCCGGCCTCCAGGTTGGCGGTGTCGACGGCGTGGCCGGGGAAGGCCCAGCGGCCGGCGGCTTCGCCGATGGCGGGGCCGCGGCGGGTGGCGAGGGCGGCGGCTTCGGGGTAGTAGCGGGGTACGTAGTCGCGTACGAGGTCGGCCTGTTCGGGCTGCCAGAAGCCGTGGGCGGTGGCGGTGAAGAGGTAGTTGGACAGGGTGTCGTCGTGGAAGAGGCGCTGCCAGGCGGCGGCCTTGGCCTCGGGGGTGGGCAGGGAGGCGTGGCAGCGGGCGGCGCCCTGCTGTCCGGTGGCGCTGGGGTCTTCGGCGAGGGCGGCGTCGATGGTGTCCGCGTCGACGGCGCCGAGTACGGAGAGGCGGGCGAGGATGCGCCAGCGGAGTTCGGGGTCGAGTTCGGGGCCGCCGGTGACGGTGTCGTCGGCGAGCCAGGCGGCGATGGTGTCGGGCTGGGTGGCGCTGTCGATGAAGGTGCGTACGGCGGCGAGGCGCAGGCCCGGGTCGGTGCCGTCCTCGGTGCGGCGCAGCAGGTCGCGGGTGGCGCTGGTGATGAGGCCGAGGGCGGTGTCGCGGTCGGCGGGGGCGGTGTAGCGGTCGGCGATCTGGGTGCGGGCGAAGCCGAGGACGCCCTGGACGACGGCGAGGTCGGATTCCTCGGGGATGTGGGCGTCGAGGGTGTGGAGGTAGTCGAAGGGGTCGAGTTCGCCGTCGCGGACCATGTCGCGCAGGGAGCCCCAGACGACGGCCCGGGTGAGGGGGTCGGGGATGCGGGAGAGGCCGCGCAGGGCGGTTTCGAGGGAGGTCTCGTCGAGGCGGATCTTGGCGTAGGTGAGGTCGCCGTCGTTGAGGACGAGGAGGTCGGGGCGGGGGCCGGAGGAGGAGAGGACCTCGTCGGTGGGGACGTCGAGGTCGAGGAGTGCGGTGCGTTCGAGAACGCCGTCGGCTGCGCGGGTGTAGGTGCCGGCCTGGATGCGGTGGGGGCGGCTGCCGTGGCGGTCGACGGTGAGGGTCCAGCCGCCGGGGCTGTCCTCGACGCGGGGGGTGAGGGTGTCGGTGCCGGTGGTGCGCAGCCAGGTCTCGGCCCAGGTGTGGACGTCGCGGTCGGTGTTGGCGGCGAGGGAGTCCACGAAGTCGGCGAGGGAGGCGTTGGCGAACTTGTGGCGTGCGAAGTGGGTGTTGATGCCGGCGAGGAAGTCCTTCTCGCCGAGCCAGGCGACGAGCTGGCGCAGGGCGGAGGCGCCCTTGGCGTAGGAGATGCCGTCGAAGTTGAGGAGGGCGGAGGCGGTGTCGGGGACGTCGTCGGGGCCGGGGGCGACGGGGTGGGTGGAGGGCCGCTGGTCGGCGGCGTAGCCCCAGGGCTTGCGTTCCATGCCGAATTCGGTCCAGGTGCCGGTGAAGCGGGTGGCTTCGGTGAGGGTCTGGTAGCCCATGTACTCGGCGAAGGACTCGTTGAGCCAGATGTCGTCGAACCAGGCGAGGGTGACGAGGTCGCCGAACCACATGTGGGCCATCTCGTGGGCGATGACCATGGCGCGGCGCTGGCGTTCGGTGTCGGTGACGGCGGAGCGGAAGACGAACTCGTCGCGGAAGGTGACGAGGCCGGGGTTCTCCATGGCGCCGGCGTTGAACTCGGGGACGAAGGCCTGGTCGTAGGAGTCGAAGGGGTAGGGCTCGGTGAACTTCTCGTGGTACCGGTCGTAGCAGGCGGTGGTGACGGAGAGGATCTCGTCGGCGTCGGCGTCGAGGTGGGGGGCGAGGGACTTGCGGCAGTGGATGCCGAAGGGGAGTCCGGCGTGGGTGGTGGTGACGCTGTGCCAGGGGCCGGCTGCGACGGCGGCGAGGTAGGTGGAGATGACGGGGGTGGGGGCCGACTTCCAGACGCCGGCTCCGTCTTCCTCGCGGTTGCCGGAGCGGGTGGCGATGCCGTTGGTGAGGACGGTCCAGTGCGCGGGGGCGGCGACGGTGAACTCGAAGACGGCCTTCAGGTCGGGCTGGTCGAAGGCGGGGAAGACGCGCTGGACGTCGTCCATGAACATCTGGGAGTAGACGTACGTCTCGCCGTCCGCGGGGTCGGTGAAGCGGTGCAGTCCCTCGCCGGTGCGGGAGTAGCGCATGCGGGCGGCGATGCTCAGCTCGTGGGTGCCGGGGGTGAGGCCGGTGAGCGGGAGGCGGTTGCCGTCGAGGGTGGCCGGGTCGAGGGGGTTGCCGTCGAGGGTGGCGTGCAGCAGCTCTTCCGGCTTGAGCTCGACGAAGGTGTCTCCGGCGGCGCGCGCGGTGAACCGGATGGCGGTGGCGGACTCGAAGGTCTCGTCGCCGGTGGTGAGGTCGAGGCTGACGACGTAGTGGTGGACGTCGAGGAGCTGGGCTCGGAGCTGCGCTTCGGTGCGCGTCAGTGCGGACATGCGGCCCATGCTGCCGGATGGCCGGGCCCGCTCCCAGGGGTTTCGCGGGCGGGGTGGGGTGGCGGGGGGGCCGGGCGGGTGCCCGGCCCTGGAGCCCGTTACTCCTCGCCGGCGGCGATGGTCTCGTGGTGGCGGATGACCTCGGCGATGATGAAGTTGAGGAGCTTCTCGGCGAAGGCCGGGTCGAGTTTGGCGCTTTCGGCGAGCTGGCGCAGGCGGGCGATCTGGCTGGCTTCGCGGCCCGGGTCGGCCGGGGGCAGCTGGTGCTTGGCCTTGAGGTGGCCGACCTGCTGGGTGCACTTGAAGCGTTCGGCGAGCATGTGGACCACGGCCGCGTCGATGTTGTCGATGCTGTCGCGCAGGCGGGACAGTTCGGCGGTGACGTTCTCGTCGATCTCGTCGATGTCGCTGTTGTTCATGGTCCCCGAGCTTACGTGGCGGGCGTCGTCGGCACCTCTGTCAGTCGGTCCGTGAGACGGCGGGCCGGGCTCGGGGTTCACAGGGGCAGGCGGGCGGTGACGAGCCAGCCGCCTTCGGGGGCGGGGCCGGCGGTGAGGGAGCCTCCGAGGGCTTCGGCGCGTTCGGCCATTCCGGCGAGGCCGTAGCCGCCGCCGCGGGCGCTTTCGGAGAGTTTGGCGGGGTGTCCGCCGTCGTCGGCGACGCGTACTTCGAGTCCGGTGGGGACGGTGCGCAGGCCGATGCGGACGGCGGTGGCGGTGGCGGCGTGTTTGGCGATGTTGGTGAGGGCTTCGAGGACGATGCGGTGGGCGGTGGCGGCCACGTCGGCGGGGAGGCGGGCTTCGAGTCCCTGTTCGACGTAGAGGACGACGGGCGGGCCGGTGGCGGAGAAGCGTTCGGTGAGTCCGCGGATGTCGGCGAGGCCGGCGACTGGGGCGGTGGCGGGGCGGGTGCCGGGGGTGTCGTTCTCGCGGAGGACCTTGACGAGGCGGCGCATGGAGACGAGGGCTTCGTCGCCGGCGGTCTCGATGCGGCCGAGGACCTCGGCGGCGCGGGCGGCGTCGACGCGGGTGAAGCGGGCGGCGCGGGCTTCGACGACGATGCCGGTGACGTGGTGGGCGACGAGGTCGTGGAGTTCGCGGGCGAGTTCCAGGCGTTCGGCGGTGCGTACGGCGTGCAGTTCGCGGAGGCGCTGGACGGACTGGAGGCGCAGCAGGAGGGAGTAGGCGGTCACGACGACGGCGAGGACGGAGAAGAGGAGGGTGAACCGGCCGGGGCTGGTGTCGCGGACGGGGGCGGCCATGCAGCCGAGGCCGAGGAGGGGACCGAGTACGGCGGCGGTGCGGGCGGGGGCGCGGAGCAGGACCTGGGAGAGCAGGACGAGGAGGGCGATGGCCTCGCCGGCGCCCCAGACGACGACGGGGCGGTTGCCGAAGATCAGCAGGAGGGTGACGGTCCAGGTGGTGGCGGCCGCGAACCAGGCGCGGGCGAGGAGGGGGATGCCGGGCCAGGGTGCGGCGCTGAGGCAGACGAGGAGGCCGGAGGCCCAGACGGCGGCGTGCGGGGGGCTGGGCTGGCGGGCGAGGACGACGCCCTCGAAGGTGACGAGGGAGAGCAGGAGCAGGCAGAGCAGCAGCCGGATCCAGTCGGCGGCGCGGGGGTGGCGGCGGGCCCAGGAGGCGAGGGGGCTCACGCCGTGGTGGCGGCGAGGCCGCTTTCCCAGGCCCAGGCGGCGATCTCGACGCGGTTGCGGGCGTCGAGTTTGGCCTGGACGTTGGCGAGGTGGGTCTTGACGGTGGAGAGGGAGACGTAGAGCTCGGCGGCGATCTCGGCGTTGGTGAGCCCGCGCGCGAGGCAGCGTACGACGTCCCGTTCGCGTTCGGTGAGGGGTTCGGCGGGGCGACGGGCGGCCTGGGCGGCGGGTGTGCGGGGGGCCATTTCGCGGAGCAGGCGCACGGTGATGGCGGGTGAGACGAGGGCGTCGCCGGCGGCGGCGGCGCGGACGGCTTCGACGAGCATGGCCGGGCTGGCGTCCTTGAGGAGGAAGCCGGAGGCTCCGCCGTGCAGGGCGGCGTGGACGTATTCGTCGAGGTCGAAGGTGGTGACGATGACGATGCGGGGGGCGTCCTGGCCGGCGAGCCGGCGGGTGACTTCGAGTCCGTCGAGGCGGGGCATGCGGATGTCGAGGAGGAGGACGTCGGGGCGGTGTTCGGCGACGGCCGCGAGGGCGGCTTCGCCGTCGACGACGTCGGCGACGACCTCGATGTCGGGCACGCTTTCGAGGATCATGCGGAATCCGGTTCTGACCATTTCCTGGTCGTCCGCGATGACCACTCTGATCGTCATGCGCCGCCTGCCCCACTGTCGCTGTCGCCCGCCGATGCCGCTGGATTCCTCCCATGGGACCCGCGCGCGCTGCCGCCCGCAACCGCAGGGGGCGGCGGACGGCACCGATGTCGACTTTAGGGGCGTTCGGGACATTGCGCCTCGTCCTTCCGGCCGGTTCGGGTCCGGCCGGAAGGACGAGCGGGCTGGGCCCGGGGGCCCGTCCGGGTGCTTACAGGGTGGCGGCCGCGGACTTGATGGCGGCGGCGAAGGTGGAGACCTCGGTGTAGACGCCGGGGTAGTTCGGGCGGGCGCAGCCCTGGCCCCAGCTGACGATGCCGACCTGGATCCAGGCGTTGTTGTTGTCGCGGCGGAACATGGGGCCGCCCGAGTCGCCCTGGCAGGTGTCCGTGCCGCCCTGGGCGTAGCCGGCGCAGATCTCCTCGGCGGGGACGAGGTCGCTGCCGTAGGAGCTCTGGCAGGAGGCGTCGGAGACGAAGGGGACCTGGGCCTTGAGGAGGTACCGCTGCTGGCCGCCGCCTTCGCGGGCGGCGCCCCAGCCCGCGACGGTGAAGGTGCCGTTGTCGTAGGCCTTGGTCTCGGCGATCTTGAGGGTGGGCAGGTTGATGGGCTGGGCGAGCTTGATCAGGGCCCAGTCCTTGCCCTGGCCGTTGTAGCCGGGGGCCTGGAGCACCTTGGTGGACTTGACCTTGATGGCGCTGCCGCTCTGGAGGTCGACGACGCCGGCGGTTGCGGTGATGGAGGTGTTGTTGCCGGAGCCGCTGACGCAGTGGGCGGCGGTGAGGACGATCTGCTGGGTGTAGAGGGCTCCGCCGCAGCCCATGGAGAGGCGGACCATGAAGGGGAACTCGCCCTGCGCGGCGCGGGTTCCGCCGACGACGGGGGCGGGTGAGGCGCTGGCGGCGGCGGGCTGGAGGCTGACGGCGGCGAGGGCGACGGCGCCGGCGGCGAGGGAGCGCTTGACGATTCTGCCAAGGGTGGTCACGGTCAACACACTGCCTTTCGTGGGGGGTTGGGCCGTGCGTGTCATCGGGTGAATGACGCGTCCATGACACATCCGCCACCGCGCCGCCATCAAGGACGCCTTTTCGGACAAGTTCGGCCCGCCACGGGAAGAACGAAGATCATTCACCAATCGGCCACGAAAAGTTCCCTACCGGCCAGTAGACATGGGTGGACTTCTGGCCAACTCTAGTCACGTACATGCCAAGCCGTGACCGAGGAGCGCCCCCACATGCGCATCAGCCGCCGCACCCGCACGTCCCGTACCGCCGCCGCCACAGTGGCCGTCGCCGCCGCCGCGATGGCCCTGCTTCCGGCCACCGCCGCCGGAGCCGCCCCCGCCGCGCCCGCGCCGGTCCCGGCTCCGGTCACCGCCGCCGCCATCACCTCCGCCCCCGGCGGCAACGCGGCGATCCTCGGCATCGACTACGCCACCTGGCAGCGCGACGTGGCCGCCGTCGTCGACGCCGCGCGCCCCGCCATCGAGCGGCGCATCGCCGCCTCCCCGGCCGGCGAGAAGCCCGCGATCGTCCTCGACATCGACAACTCGTCGCTGGAGACGGACTTCCACTGGTTCTGGACCTTCCCGACGCCCGCGATCGAGAGGGTCCGCGCGCTGACCCAGTACGCGAACGAGCGCGGCGTGGCGATCTTCTTCGTCACCGCCCGCCCCGGGATCGTGTACTCGATGACCGAGCGGAACCTGAAGCAGGTCGGCTACCCGGTCAGCGGGCTGTACGTACGGGACCTGCCCGCCCTGTTCGAGCAGGTCAGCGCCTACAAGACGGCCAAGCGGGCGGAGATCGAGGCGCGCGGCTACACGATCATCGCCAACATCGGGAACAACGAGAGCGACCTGGTCGGCGGACACGCCGAGCGCACCGTCAAGCTCCCGGACTACGGCGGCAAGCTGTCCTGACCCGGCGCGCCCGGGCGGCCGCCCGGCGGCGGCCGCCCGGCGGCGGCCGCCCGGCGCCCGGCCCTCTCCTCAGCCCCCGCAGCCGTAGCGCTGGCTGCCGCAGCTCTCCTCGTGCGTGCAGGGGGTGCCGGAGCCGCCGCCGTCACCGGGTGCTCCGGGCTCCTCGTAGAGGATCGCGAACGGGATGCCCGTCAGCATGGGGAAGCCGAAGAAGATGGCGGCCATCCACCAGCCGATGGCGTCCTGAACGCCCTGGAGGTCCGGATCCCACAGGATCCAGAACTCCGCCGCCCACGCGGCGACGTTCAGCCCCAGGAAGAGCGTCATCCAGCGTTCGTCCTTCATGCCCCACCCCTGCCGCCGGTCGTATCGGGCGTATGTTCCCGTGACCCGGCAGCGGAACACGCGGCTCCGTCAGGGGCCGCCGGCCGCGGCGCCCCTCTCCCCCGCGATCGCGTTGACCGCCGCCCAGGCGAAGGCCATCGCCGGGCCGATCGTCGCCCCCGGGCCGGGATAGGTGTCCCCCGTCACCGCCGCCGAGCAGTTCCCGGCGGCGTACAGCCCCGCGATCGGGGTGGAGTCCTCGCGCAGCACCCGGCCGTCCCCGTCGGTGACCAGACCGCCCTTGGTGCCGATGTCCCCCGGGTGCACGGGGACGGCGAAGAAGGGGCCCTTGTCGAGCGGCGCCAGGTTCGGATTGGGCAGCGTCGGATCGCCGTAGTAGCGGTCGTAGACGCTCGCGCCGCGCCCGAAGTCCTCGTCGACGCCGCGCTCGGCGAAGCCGTTGAAGCGGCGGACCGTCGCCGCCAGGGCGGGCGCCGGGATCTGCCGGGCCAGCTCCTCCACGGTGGCGGCCTTCTTCAGGAAGCCGCTCTCCAGCCACCTCTTCGGGAAGGGCTGCCCGGGGAAGAGCCCCGCGAAGATGTAGCGGGCCCTGGAGCGGGCGTCGAGGACCAGCCAGGACGGCACCGTGGTCGCCTCCGGCCGGTCGGCGGCGTACATCCGGTCGACGAAGGCGTGGTACGGCAGGGCCTCGTTGGCGTAGCGCTCCCCCGCCCCGTCGACGATGACCATCCCCGGGATGCCCCGGTCCGCGACCAGGAAGAACGGCCTCTCCCCCGGCGGGCACACCGAGGGCGCGCCCCACACCCGGTCCAGCAGGTCCGTCGCCGCGCCGAGCTCCTCGCCGAGCCGCAGGGCGTCGCCGGTCTGGCCGGGCGAGGCGTGCGTCCAGGCGGTGGAGGTGGGCGCGGGCAGGTGCTTCTCCCGCAGCTCCCGGTCGTGCGAGAAGCCGCCCGAGGCCAGCACCACCCCGCCCCGGGCCCGTACGGCGACCTCGCGGCCCGCCTGCGTGACGCGTACGCCCGTGACCCGGCCGGCCGCGTCCGTGACCAGCCCGGTCAGCGGGGCGGACAGCCACAGCTCCCCGCCGAGCCGGTCCAGCGAGAGCCTCAGCCGTGCGACGAGCGCCTCGCCGAGGGAGACGGGCCTGCGCCCCGTGGCGAGCGCGCCCAGCGCCCGCGCCCCGACCTTCAGGGCGGTCCGCTTGCCGGCCCCGGTGCGGGTGACCATGTTCAGGAAGCGGAAGTCGTACGAGGTCATCGTCAGCCCGTACGTGGGCAGACCCGCCCGGCGCATGTACCGGGCCTGCTCCCCCAGCCGCCGCAGGTCCACCACGCACGGCTCGACCGAGCGGCCCTGGGCCATGCCGCCCTGCGCCTCGGGGAAGTAGTCGGGATAGCCGGGGGTGTACACGAAGCGGACCTCGGTGCGCTCGTGGAACTCGCGCACCATCCGCGGACCGTGGCCGAGATAGGCCTCCTTGCGGGCCTCGGGGACCCGGTCGCCGACCGTGGCGTCGAGGTAGGCGCGCGCCTTCTCCCGGGTGTCGGCGATGCCGGCCCGGTCGAGGTGGAGGTTGCCGGGGACCCAGATCGCGCCGCCGGACAGGGCGGTGGACCCGCCGTACAGCTCCGTCTTCTCCACGACGAGGGCGCTCAGGCCGCGCAGCCGGGCGGTCACGGCCGCGGCGAGCCCGGCCGCGCCGGAGCCGACGACGACCACGTCGTACTCGTACGCGTACTCGTGCTGCTCTGTCATCCGAAGGCTCCGGTGGCGTAGTCGCTGCGGAAGTACAGCAGGGGCGATCCGTCCGCGCGGCCGGCGAGGCCGAGGACGCGGGCGGTGACGAGGTGGTGGTCGCCGGCCTCGTGGACGGCCTCGGTGGCGCAGTCGAGGGTGGCGAGCGCGCCGGGGATGCGGACGGCCCCGTCGGCGCCGGCCTCCCAGTCCAGCCCGGCGAACTTGTCGCCGCCGGGCCGGCCGAGGGCCTCGCAGACGGCCCGCTGCTCCTCGGCGAGGACGCTGACCCCGAACCGCCCGGCGGCCCGGATCCGGGGCCAGCTGCCGGAGGACCTGCCGACGCACAGCATGACCAGCGGCGGGTCGAGGGAGAGGGAGGCGAAGGACTGGCAGGCCAGTCCGGCGGGGCGGCCCTGCGCGTCGAGGGCGGCGACGACGGTGATGCCGGAGGCGAAGGCGCCGAGGACCTCGCGGAAGGCGGTGGCGGTGGCGGTGCCGGTGGCCGGGCCGGTCAGCCGTTCCACTGGTGGCCCCAGAAGCTGTCGGCGGTGATCTCCTTCGCGGTCCAGGCGGCGGGGTCGACGAGCAGGCCGTCCCAGCCGTACTCGACCTGGAAGCCGCCGGGGGCCTGGGCGTAGAAGGACACCATGTGGTCGTTGGAGTGCCGGCCGAGGGTGGAGGCGATGGGGATCCCGGCCGCGTTCATCCGGTCGAGGCAGTAGCCGACGTCGTCGAGGCGCTCCAGCTCCACCATGAAGTGGACGATGCCGGGGGGCAGTGCGCCGGGGTAGAGGCCGAGGCTGTGGTGGCGGCGGTTGGGGCTGAGGAAGTGCATCCGGTGGAAGTCGGGGCCGGGCGCGGCGGTGGGGACGGCGGCCGGGGGCAGCTTCATCGAGTCCCGCAGCTGGAAGCCGAGGAGGTTCTCGTAGAAGTCGAGGGTGGCGTCGGTGTCGGGGGCGGGGAGCACGACGTGGCCGAGGCCGAGGTCCTGCCCGGCGGCGGCGGTGACGAACCGGTTGCCGTAGCGGGCGGGGAGCGGGGTGTGGTCCTGGGCCTGGCCCCAGTAGAGCTCCAGGGGGTTGCCGCTGGGGTCCTCGGTGTGGACCAGGCCCTGGACGCGGCGGTCGGCGAGGGTGGCGGCGTCGGCGGGCTTGGCGGGGAAGCCGGCGGCTTCCAGTGCGGCGGCGGCCTCGGCGAGGGCGCGGGCGCCGGGGAGTTCGAAGCCGGCGGCGAGGAGCCGGTCGTGGTCCCCGGCGGTGAACTGGAAGCGGTGGGCCCGGTCGTCGATGCGGACGTTCAGCAGGCCGTCCGTGCCGCCCTGCGCCTCGGCCATGCCGAGGACGTCGAGGACGTAGGTGCGCCAGGCGGGGAGGTCGGTGGTCTCGATGCGGAGGTAGCCGAGTGCGCGGATGTCCATGCGGGGTCCCTGTTCAGTGGAGGAAGAAGGCGGTGGCGAGGCGGTTGAACTCGTCCGCGGCCTCGGTCTGCGCCCAGTGGCCGCAGCGGGGGAAGACGTGCAGGCGGGCGTCGGGGATGGCCTTGAGGGCGAGGAGGGCGCCGTCGACGGGGTTGACGCGGTCCTCGCGGCCCCAGGTCAGCAGGACGGGGCAGGTGATGCGGTGGGCGTCGCGCCAGAGCATGGTCGCCTCGGGCCACTTCGCGAACGAGGCGGCCATGCGGGCGTTGCCGAGCCGGGCCTCGGGGTCGGTGGCCCGGGCGTAGCGCTCCTCGACGAGGGCGTCGGTGACCACCGCCGGGTCGTGGGCGAGGGTGGTGAGGAACGTACGCATCTGCGCGCGGCTGGGCTCGGGGGCGGCGGCGAACTCGGTCAGGCGGCGGATGCCCTCGGTGGGGTCGGCGGAGAACAGGTTGAGGGAGATTCCGCCGGGGCCCATGAGCAGCAGCTTCGCGACCCGGCCGGGGTGGTCGAGGGCGATGCGGGCGGCGGTGCCGCCGCCGAGGGAGTTCCCGATGAAGTGGGCGCGTTCGATGCCGAGTTCGTCCATCAGGGCCACGGTGGCGCGGGCGCTGTGGGCGAAGTAGTGGCGGTCGGGTTCGGACTTGTCGGAGCGGCCGTAGCAGGGCTGGTCGACGAGCAGGGTGCGGAAGCGTCCGGCGAAGTGGGGCAGGTTTGCGCCGAAGTTGGACCAGCCGGAGGCTCCGGGGCCGCCGCCGTGCAGCATGATCAGGGCGGGGGCGTCCGGGGGGCCGGCCTCGTGGAGGTGGAGGGTGAGTCCGCCCGCCCGCACGAAGCGGGAGGTGTTCTCGTAGGTGGGGGTCGCCCGGTCGCCGCTCACAGCATGGTGTCCTGGACGTCGAGGCCGAGGGCGCCCTGCCCGAAGAGGACCAGGGCCCGTTCGGGGTCGTTGGCAGCGTGGCCGCGGCCGGTGTGGACGTCGCGCCAGGCCCGCTGGAGGGGGTTCGGTCCGGTGCGCATGGCGCTGCCGCCCGCGTTCTCCATGAGCAGGTCGACGGCGGCGACGCAGCGTTCGGTGGCGAGGACCTGGTCGCGGCGGGCGCGCGTGCGCAGTCGCACGGGCAGGGGCTCGCCGCGTTCGGCGAGGGCGTACAGCTCGTCGATGTTGCGCCGCAGCTGGAGCCAGGAGGCGTCGATGTCGCCGGCCGCTCGGGCGATGCGGACCTGGGCGAAGGGGTCCTCGGCGACCTGCTGGCCGTAGGAGACGCGGAAGCGTTCGCGGGTGGCGGCCACGTAGTCCTCGTAGGCGCCTTCGGCGATGCCGACGACGGGGGTGGAGATGGCGGTGGTGAACACGGCCGCGTAGGGCAGGCGGTAGACGGGTTCGGGGTTGGCGGCGTGGCCGGGGACCTGGAGGGCGGTGACCGGGCCGAAGCCGAGGGCGCGGTGCTCGGGGACGAAGACCTGGTCGAGGACGATGTCGTTGGAGCCGGAGCCGCGCAGGCCGACGGTGTCCCAGACCTCGTCGATCCGGTACTCGGAGCGGGGGACGAGGAAGGTCCGCATGTCGACGGGGCGGCCTTCGGCGTCGGTGACGAGGCCGCCGAGCAGGGCCCAGTCGGCGTGGTCGCAGCCGGAGGAGAAGTGCCAGCGGCCGCTGAGGGCGAAGCCGCCGGTGACGGGGACGACCCGGCCGGTGGGGGCGTACGAGGAGCAGATGCGGGTGTCCTGGTCCTCGCCCCAGACCTCCTGCTGGGCGCGGGGGTCGTAGAGGGCCACGTGCCAGGGGTGGACGCCGATGACGGAGGCGACCCATCCGGTGGAGCCGCAGGCCTTGGCCACTTCCTTGACGGCGGAGTAGAAGACGCCGGGGTGGGCGGCGCGGCCGCCGTGGGCGCGGGGCTGGAGGAGCCGGAAGAAGCCGGTGTCCGCCAGTTCCTTGACGCTCGCGTCGGGGACCTTGCGCTGGGCCTCCGCTTCGGCCGCGCGTTCGCGCAGGGCCGGGGCGAGGGCGCGGACTGCGTCGAGGACGTCTTCGTCGCTCATGGTGTCCCTTCTCTGTGTCGCCGGACGGTCGTCGGACGGGGCATCGGACGGGCCGGCGGCTTCGGGGTGCGGTGAACGTACGTCCGCGGCCTCGGGGCGTGGAACGCCGTGTTCCCGCTGAGCGGGAAGCCACTTCGAAGGCCTACAGGACTATCAGGAGTATTACTGAATGAAATACATGGCTCCCGGTGCTTCCCTGCGCGCCGGGGCCCGTGGCAGGGTCGCCCCAACGCCTCACGCAGGGGGTTTCCTCGTGCTCGACCAGGTCATGGACACCGGGGCGGCGGCGCTGTCGCCGCTGTCTCTGCTGGAGAAGGCCGCGAAGGTACTGGGTGCCTTCGAGGGCGCGCAGCCGCGGCTCTCGCTCACCGAGGTGGTGCGCCGCTCCGGGATCCCGCGCTCCTCCGCCCACCGGATCCTGGACCAGCTGGTGCGGCTGCGCTGGCTGGACCGCGACGGCCGGGACTACCGGATGGGCATGCGGATGCTGGAGCTGGGCGCCCTCGCCTCCCACCACAACCGGCTGCGCCGGGCGGCCCTGCCGCTGCTGCACGAGCTGCACGAGCGGACCGGCCGGCTGGTGCACCTCTCGGTCCTGGACGGGGCCGAGGTGGTCTGCCTGGAGCGGATCGGCGGCTCGGACGCCACCGCCGTGCCCTCCCGGGTCGGCGGGCGGATGCCGGCGCACGCCACGGCCGCCGGGAAGGCGGTGCTCGCGTTCAGCGATCCGGGCACCGTCGAGCACGTCCTCGCCCAGGGGCTGCGCCCCCGCACGGCCCGCACCCTGGTCCGGCCGCTCGCGCTGCGCGCCGAGCTGGCGGCGACCCGGGAGCGGGGGGTCGCGTACGACCGGGAGGAGAGCTTCCGGGGGGTCTCGTGCGTGGCCGCGCCGCTGCGGGGCTCCGGGCGGGCGATCGCCGCCGTCTCGGTCTCCTGCTGCCGGGGCGACCGCGAACTGACCCGGCTCGCGCCGGCCGTGCAGGCGTGCGCGCGGGCGGTGTGGCGGGAGCTCTACGGGCCCGGCCGCGCGGGCCGTTCTGCGTCCGCACCCCCCGCCGACCTGGAGCCGGCGGTGTCGGCGCGGGCGATGGACAACATGATGGGCTGGCTGCGGTTCAGCGAGTGGATGTAGCGGGTAGTCATATGGCAGCGCACCAGAAGGGCTCCGGCCCCGACCCCTCGCCAGGGGGCCGGACCCGGAGCCCTTCCGCCGTTCGGCCCCCGCCGGCACCGCCGCCCGCACTACTGGTCGTAGGTGATCCGGACCCGGTCGGTCAGCGGCAGCGCCTGGCAGGCCAGGACGTACCCGTCGGCCAGGTCACCGCCGTCCAGGACCTCGTTGCGGGCCATGCCCACCTCTCCCTCCAGCACCCGGCAGCAGCAGGCGGCGCAGGCCCCCTCCCGGCAGGAGTACGGGGCTTCGAGCCCGGCGGCGAGCAGCGCGTCGAGCAGCACCGTCCCCCGGTCCCAGGCGACGGTACGGGTCCGCCCGTCGAGCCCCACTTCGAGGGCGGCGGCCCCGCCCCCGGCGGGCGCGGGCCCGGCGGCGGGGGCTGCGAACACGTCGGAGCCCAGCGAGAAGTAGCGCTCGCGGTGGATCCGGCCCCCGGCCGCCCCGGCCGCGCGCAGGGCGGCCTCGGCGGCGTCCATCAGCGGGCCCGGCCCGCACAGCCACGCCCCGCGCCCGGCGTACGGGGCCAGCAGCCCCCCGAGCCGGTCCGCGTCCGGCAGCCCCTGGAGCTCCTCCAGCCAGTGCACGACGGTGAGCCGCCCGGGGTGCGCCCCGGCCAGTTCCCGCAGCTCGTCCCGGAAGACCACCGACCCGGGGTCCCGGTTGGCGTACACCAGGGCCACCCGTCCCCCGCCCGCCGCCAGGGCCGACTTGGCCAGGGAGAACACGGGGGTGATCCCGCTCCCGCCCGCCACGAGCAGCAGGTCGGCGTCCAGTCCGCCGGGTCCGGGCGTGAAGGCCCCGGCGGGCGGCAGCACCTCCAGTTCGTCGCCCGGGCCGACGCGGTCGCAGAGCCAGGTGGAGCCGGCGCCGCCGGGTACCCGCTTGACGGTGATGCGCATCGGCTCGCCGGTGTGCGGGGAGCTGGCCAGGGAGTAGCAGCGGGCCGCTCCGCCGGGTATCCGGACGGTGAGGAACTGGCCGGGGCGGTAGGGCAGTTCCGGGTCCAGGACGAGGGAGACGGCGTCCGGGGTCTCCTGGACGCGGGCCGTGACGCGGACCCGCAGGCTGCCCGGGGCTCCGCCCGGGGGCGCGGCCGCCACCGGGGCCCCGGGCGCGCGGGCCTGCGTGAGGGGTGCGGGGTCAGGCACCGGCGGGCACCTCCAGCCGGCCCTCGCGGACGGCGGCCTCGATGCCGGCGCGCAGTGCCGGGCAGGAGCGGACGCGGGCGCTGGGCCGGCCGTCGGCGGCCGCGGCGGCGATGCGCGGGCAGACGGCGGCGGCTTCGGCGGTCCACTGGACCTGGGTGTGGGCGGGGCTGAACTTCTCGCACAGCACCTCGTTGCCGCACTCCCCGCACACGACGGGGCGCATCAGCCGGCCTCGGCGCGGCGGGCGGCGAGGTTGGCCTCGACCTCGGCCTTCCAGGCGGCGGTGGCGCGGGTGGTGTCGATCTCGAACTCGAAGCGGCGGACCATCTCGTCCCGGACCTCGGAGGCGTCCACGTAGAACTGCTCGTACCAGCGGCGGAGCTGGTAGACGGGCCCGTCCTCCTCGGTGAGGAGGGGGTTGTCGATGCGGGTCTTGTTCCGCCAGACCTCCACGTCCTGTTCGAAGCCGACGGCGAGGCCCTCGGCGGTGAGGCGGGCGGCCCCGGCGGCCTGTTCGGCGCTCATGCCGGGGAGCCGCTTCACGATCGCCCCGTACATGAGCACGAAGCTGTTCTCGTCCACCGGGTAGTGGCAGTTGATCAGGACGGATTCCATCTCCAGGCCGTCGCCGACGTCGCTCCACAGCCGGTCGATCATGTAGGAGGGGCCGTAGTAGGAGGCGTCGGAGCGCAGGCCGCCGCCGGTGGAGAGGGTGCCGAGGTCCACGTCGCCGCGCGGGGTGGACTCCATGTACTGGGTGGCGACGTGTCCGTCGAAGACGTTCTTGAAGTAGTGCGGGAAGGCGTAGTGCACGTAGTAGAAGTGCGCCATGTCCACGACGTTGTCGACGATCTCGCGGCAGTTGGCGTCCTCGACGAGGAGGGAGTTCCAGCTCCAGTCGCTCCACTCCTCGCCGCCGAAGCCCTCGATTGCGGGGATGGTGACTCCGGCGGGCGGCGGGTTGCCCTCGGGGTCGTGCCAGACGTAGAGCTGGCCGTTGCGTTCCAGGGTGGTCCAGGCGCGGGTGCGGGCGCGGGGCGGGACGCGGCGGGCGTAGGGGACGGCGGCGCAGCGGCCGTCACCGGACCAGCGCCAGTCGTGGAAGGGGCAGGCGACGGTGTCGCCCTTGACGGTGCCGTGGGCGAGGTTGCCGCCCATGTGGGGGCAGTAGGCGTTCAGGACGTGCAGTGCGCCGTCGTCCTCGCCCTGGAATACGACCAGCCGGGTGCCGAAGGCCCGCACCTCGTGCGGGGCGCCGTCCCGGAAGCCGGCGGCGAGGCCGAGGCAGTGCCAGCCGCGGGCGAAGCGGGTGGGAACGGCGGCGGCCCGGATGACGCGGGGGCCCTCGTCGGGGTCGGCGGCGGACGCGGGGGTGGGGGTAGGGGTGGGGGTGGTCGAGGTCATGGGCTGGCGCCCTCCACTTCTTCGGGGTGAGCGGTCTCGGACGGGGGCACGGCTCGGCGCTCAGCGCTCGGCGGCGAGTTCGAGCGCGATGTCGATCAGCTGGTCCTCCTGGCCGCCGACCAGGCGGCGTTCGCCCGCGCGCAGCAGGATCTCGGCGCCGGGGACCCCGTAGCGGTCCGCCTGGCGCCAGGCGTGCTTGAGGAAGCTGGAGTAGACGCCGGCGTGGCCCATGAGCAGGGCCATCCGGTCGAGGCGGCACTCCTCGTCCATGACGGGGCGGACCACGTCCTCGGCCGCGTCGATGATCTTCAGGACGTCGATGCCGGTGCGGATGCCCATCCTCCGGCAGACGGCGGCGAACGCCTCGACGGGCGTGTTGCCGGCGCCCGCGCCGAGGCGGCGGGTGGAGCCGTCGATCTGGAGGGCTCCGGCGCGGACGGCGGCGACGGAGTTGCCGACGCCGAGGCCGAGGTTCTCGTGGCCGTGGAAGCCGACCTGGGCGTCGTCGCCGAGTTCGGCGACGAGGGCCGCGACGCGGTCGGTGACCTCGTCCATGACGAGCGCTCCGGCGGAGTCGACGACGTACACGCACTGGCAGCCGGCGTCGGCCATGATCCGGGCCTGGCGGGCGAGGGCCTCGGGGGTGGTGGAGTGGGCCATCATCAGGAAGCCGACGGTCTCCAGGCCCATCTCGCGGGCGAGGCCGAAGTGCTGGACGGAGATGTCGGCCTCGGTGCAGTGGGTGGCGATCCGGCAGATCCGCCCGCCGTTCGCGTGGGCGGCGCGGATGTCGTCCTTGACGCCCAGCCCGGGGAGCATCAGGAAGGCGATCTTCGCGTGGCGGGCGGTCTCGGCCGCCGCCTTGATCAGTTCCTGCTCGGGGGTCTTCGAGAAGCCGTAGGTGAAGGAGGAGCCGCCGAGTCCGTCGCCGTGCGCGACCTCGATGACGGGGACTCCCGCGTCGTCGAGGGCGGCGACGACGGCCCGTACGTCCTCGACCGTGAACCGGTGGCGCTTGGCGTGGGAGCCGTCGCGCAGGGAGGAGTCGGTGACGCGGACGTCCAGCGTGTCGGAGTACGTCTTCACGGGTTTCACCGGTTTCACGGGATTCACAGCTGGAGGCCCTTCGCGAACTCCTCGCCGACCTTCGTGGCGGCGGCGGTCATGATGTCGAGGTTCCCGGCGTAGGGCGGCAGGTAGTCGCCGGCGCCCTCCACCTCCAGGAAGACCGCGACCCGGGCGGTGCCCCCGTTCTGCGGGGAGGGGTCGTCGAATTGCGGCTCGGCGCGCAGCCGGTAGCCGGGTACGTACGAGGCGACGTCCTCGGCGACCGCCTTGACGGAGGCGGTGACGGCCTCGCGGTCGGCGTCGGCGGGGATGGCGCAGAAGACGGTGTCGCGCATGACGACGGGGGGCTCGGCGGGGTTGAGGATGATGATCGCCTTGCCGCGGGCGGCGCCGCCGATCTCCTCGATGCCTCGGGCGGTGGTGCGGGTGAACTCGTCGATGTTGGCGCGGGTTCCGGGGCCGGCCGAGACGGAGGCGACCGAGGCGACGATCTCGGCGTAGGCGACGGGCACCACGCGCGAGACGGCGTACACGATGGGGATGGTGGCCTGGCCGCCGCAGGTGATCATGTTGACGTTGGCGGCGTCGAGGTGGGCGGTGAGGTTGGCGGCCGGGACCACGGCGGGGCCGACGGCGGCGGGGGTGAGGTCGACGGCCTTGATGCCGAGTTCGGCGTAGCGGGGGGCGTTGGCCCGGTGCACGTGCGCGGAGGTGGCCTCGAAGACCAGGTCGGGCAGCTCGCGTCGGGCGAGGAGCCGGTCGACGCCCTCGTGGGAGGCCTCGATCCCGGCCCGGCGGGCGCGGGCGAGGCCCTCGCTGCCGGGGTCGACGCCGATCATCCAGCGGGGTTCGACGTACGGGGAGCGGAGCAGCTTGTGGAGCAGGTCGGTCCCGATGTTGCCGGAGCCGACGATGGCGGCGGTCGCTTTTCTCATGCGCACCTCAACAGAAGGAGAGGGAGACCGGGCCGAGCCCGGTGAAGGTGGCGGTGTAGGTCCGTCCGGCGTGGACGTCGACGGCGCGGGTGCAGGATCCGGGGAGGATCAGGTGGCCCGCGCGCAGGCGGACGCCGAAGCGGGCGACGGTGCGGGCCAGCCAGGCCACGGCGGTGGCGGGGTCGCCGAGCACGGCGTCGGAGCGGCCGGTGGCGAGGGTTTCGCCGTCGGCGTCGAGGCGGGCCCCGATGGCCTTCAGGTCCAGTTCGCGCGGGTCGCGGCCCTCGCCGATGGCGTAGCCGGCGGAGGAGGCGTTGTCGGCGATGGTGTCGGCGATGGTGATCCGCCAGTCCGCGATGCGGCTGTCGATGAGCTCCAGGGCGGGCACGACGCGTTCGGTGGCGGCCAGTACGTCGGCCTCGGTGCAGCCCTCCCCCGGCAGGTCGGCGCCGAGGAGGAAGCCGACCTCGACCTCGATGCGCGGCGCGCAGTACGCGGCGGCGCGGACGGGGGTGCCGGGGCGCAGCTCCATGGTGTCGAGGAGGTGGCCGTAGTCGGGTTCGGCGACGCCCATCATGGCCTGCATGACGGGCGACGAGAGGCCGACCTTGTGGCCGGTCACGGTGGCGCCGTCGGCGCAGCGGCGGCGGACGTTGAGGAGCTGGATCTCGTACGCGTCCTGCGTGCCGATCCCCTCGAACAGCTCGGCCAGCGGCCGTACGGGCGTCCGTGCCAGCTCCGCCGCGCGCAGCAGCCCGGCGGCCTCGCGCCTGAGCCGTTCGTTCGGCATGGGGGTCCTCCCGGCTGCGGTGGTGTGTGGTGCCGCAGACGGTAGGCGCGGGGCGGTGACGTGCGGGAGCCGGTGTTCCCGCTGAGCGGGAACACCGGCCGGGTGGCGTGCGCTAGCCCTTCTTCGGGCCGCCCGGGCAGACCTGCCAGGCTAGGTGGTAGAGGGTGCTGACGCTGGCGTCGGTGGAGTCCATGGCCATGAAGCTGGTGGTCTGGGGGCTGGAGGTGCCGGCGTTCACGCGGAGTTCGGTGTTGATGTTGAAGTTGCGCTTCTCGCCGCAGGGGGCCCAGACGAGGTCGGCGTACTCCGTCTTGTCGCTCGTCTGCCAGTTGTCGTTGAGGGGGCCGGTGAACTGGTGGGTCCGCTGGGACGTCTGCGGCATCCCCTGGAAGTAGTAGTTCGCCCTTTCCTGGCCGGTCGCACCGGGCTGGAGGAAGGCGAATCCGCGGTAGTCGGCCTGCACGATGGCGTAGGTGAAGCCGGAGGGCACGTGGACGCGGAGGTTGAGCTGGCAGTTCTTGCGGAAGGCGGTCGGCGGGGCGCCGGGGCCGACCTGGGCCATGTACTCGCTGTAGGTGACGGTGAAGGCGGTGTTGTCGGGGGCCACGGCGACCTGGGCGGTGCCTTCTCGGCAGCCGGAACCGTTGACGGTGGCGAGTTCGATCACGATCTTGTCGGGCGGGACGGTGATCGGGCCGCCGGCGACGGCGGGGGTGGACGCGGTGACCAGGGCGGCGGCCGCGGCGCCGATGAGCAGGGTGCGGGTCCTGGGACGAGACATCGTTGTCACTCCTGACCTTCGGGTAACTGCTTCAGGCGTCGGCGTCAGCTGGCGGGACATTCCTTCCACTCGAAGTGGTAGACGGTGCTGACGCTGCCGTCGGTGGAGTCCATGCTCATGAAGCTCAGCGCCTGGGGGCTGGAGGTGCCGCCGTAGACCCGCAGTTCGGTGTTGACGTTGAGGTTGCGCTCCTCGCCGCAGGGGGCCCAGACGAGGTCGGCGTACTCGGTCTGGTCGCCGGCCTGCCAGTTGTCGGTGAAGGGGCCGTTGAACTGGTGGGTGGTGCGGGCCGTCTGGGCGTTGCCCTGGAAGTAGTAGTTCGCGCGCTCCTGGCCGTAGGCCCCGCGCTGGAGGTGGGCGAAGCCGCGGTAGTCGGCGCGGGCGATGGCGTACGTGAACCCCTGGGGTACGTGGATCCGCAGGGCCAGCTGGCAGTTCTTGCGGAAGTCGGTGCCGCCGGAGCCGGCGCCGGTCTGGGCGAGATAGTTGCTGTAGGTGACGGTGAAGGCGGTGTTGTCGGAGGCGGCGGCGACGGTGGCGGTGCCCTGGGGGCAGCCGGAGCCGTTGACTCCGACGACGTCGACGGTGATGCGGCCGGGCGGCGGGACGGACGGGGGGTCGGCGGGGGCGTGCGCCTGTGCGGGTGCGGCGGCCACGGCCGACAGCACCGTGATGGCGGCGCCGACGGCGATTCTGCGGAGCGGCATGCGGGGTCCCCATTCGGATCGGGAATTGGGATTTCGGCGTGGACATGCCATCACGCTGCCGCTGGGGCGGGGAGGGCGTGATACGGCCAACGCCGTGCCGGGGGGCCGCCGGGGCCTCCTCCTGGCCGGAACCGGCGGAGCCGGCGCCTCCGCCACCCCGCCCATCAGGCGGGGCCCGCCGCCCCTGATCCACCCCGGGGCACACGATGTCCGGTTCCCCCGGGGGGCGCGCCGCTGCGCGGGGCTGTCCCCTACCCTCCCCCAGACTCCGTCCGGGGGGACCCCCACTTCCACCGTTCCCAGGGGCTCCGCCCCTGACCCCGTTGCGCTCAAACGCCGCGCGGGCTGGAAGTTGCCGCGCAGCGGCAAATCCAGCCCCGCCTGGGGGCACCTCCCAGCGGTAGCTGGGGGAGTTTGAGGCGCGGGGGTCCGGGGGCGGAGCCCCCGGGGAACGGGCGAAGGGCGGGTAGGGGACCCCGGCCCCGCGCAGCGGCCCACCACCCGCACCCGCCCCCCACCGGGCCCACCCCCGGCCGGGGAACCTACCGGGCCCCGTACACCGGCTGCGCCGGCTCCGCGTCGGCGAGGAGCTTCGTGACGGCGGCCCCCGCTCCGGACGGAGTCCAGCGGGCGCCGCGGTCCGCCGTGGGACCCGGCCGCCAGCCCTCCATCACCGTGATCCGGCCGCCCTCCACCTCGAACACCCGCCCGGTGACCCCGGCCGAGTCCCCGGACCCCAGCCACACCACCAGCGGCGACACGTTCTCCGGGGCCATCGCGTCGAAGTCCCCGCCCTCCGGCGCGGCCATGGACTCGGAGAAGGTCTGCTCCGTCATCCGGGTCCGCGCCGCCGGGGCGATGGCGTTGACCTGGACCCCGTACCGGTCCATCTCGGCCGCCGCCACCAGCGTCAGGCCGAGGATCCCCGCCTTGGCCGCGCTGTAGTTGCCCTGGCCGACGGAGCCCAGCAGGCCCGCCCCCGACGAGGTGTTGACCACCCGGGCGGCCCGCGGCCGCCCGGCCTTCGCCTCGGCCCGCCACCACGCGGCCGCCGCCCTCAGCGGCAGGAAGTGCCCCTTGAGGTGGACCCGCATCACCGCGTCCCAGTCGGCCTCCCCGAGGTTGACCAGCATCCTGTCCCGCAGGAACCCGGCGTTGTTGACCAGGGTGTCCAGGCCGCCGAAGGCGGAGACCGCGCAGTCCACCAGCGAGGCCGCGCCCTGCTCCGAGGCTATGTCCCCGCCGTGCGCCACGGCCTCGCCGCCCAGCGCCCTGATCTCCTCGACGACCAGCGACGCCGGACTGTCGGGCCCCGGGCGGCCGTCGAGGCCCACTCCGAGGTCGTTGACGACCACCCGCGCGCCCTCCGCCGCGAAGGCCAGGGCGTGGGCCCGGCCCAGTCCCCGCCCCGCGCCCGTCACGATCACCACGCGTCCGTCCGCAATGCCCATGTCCGCCTCAGCTCTCCTTGTTGACCGTTGCCGCGTCCAGGAACGCCGGCCGTTCCCCGCCCCCGTGCACCAGCAGGCTCGCGCCGCTCACGTAGGCCGCCCGGGCGGAGGCCAGGAACACCGCCGCCTCCCCCACGTCCGAGGGCTCGGCCAGCCGTCCCAGCGGCACGGTGGCTCCGACCGCCGCGACGCCCGCCTCGTCCCCGTAGTGCAGGTGCGCCAGCTCGGTCCGCACCATGCCCAGCACGAGCGAGTTGACGCGTACTTCGGGGGCCCATTCCACGGCCATCGAGCGGGCCAGGTTCTCCAGGCCCGCCTTGGCCGCGCCGTAGGCGGCCGTCCCCGGCGAGGGGCGGGTGCCGCTGACGCTGCCGACCATCACGACCGAGCCGCGGCTCTCGCGCAGCCACGGGTACGCGGCGAGCGAGGCCGTCATCGGGGCCACGAGGTTGAGTTCGACGACCCGCGCGTGCCGCTCGGCGCCGCCCTCCCCCAGCAGCCGGTACGGGGTTCCGCCGGCGTTGTTCACCAGGCAGTCGAGCCGCCCGTGGCGCTCGCCGACGGCGTCGAGGAACTCCCGTACGGCCGCCGGGTCGCGCAGGTCCACGGCGGTGAACGCGGCCCGCCGTCCGCCCGCCGACACCGGCTCCTCCGGCGGCCGCCGGGCGCAGACGACGACCTCCGCCCCGGCCGTGAGGAACGAGCGCGCGATCCCGGCGCCCACCCCGCGGGTTCCGCCGGTGACGACGACAACCCTCCCATTGAGCTCCATCGGCTGCTACCTTCCTCACCTAACAAATGTTTGGTGGAAAGGTAGCTGATCCGCTCATGGGTGTCTCCACCTCCGGCCCGGCCAAGGGCATCGCACTCGTCACAGCCGACTTCCCGCCCGTCAACGCCCTCCCCGTACAGGGCTGGTACGACCTCGCCGACGCGCTGCGCGCCGCCGGCCGGGACCCCGAGGTCCGCTGCGTGGTCCTGGCCGCCGAGGGCCGGGGCTTCAACGCCGGGGTCGACATCAAGGAGATGCAGCGCGACACCGGGCACGGCGCCCTCATCGGGGCCAACCGCGGCTGCTACGAGGCCTTCGCCGCCGTCTACGAGTGCGAGGTGCCGGTGGTCGCCGCCGTGAACGGCTTCTGCCTGGGCGGCGGCATCGGCCTGGTCGGCAACGCCGACGCGATCGTCGCGAGCGAGGACGCCGTCTTCGGGCTCCCCGAACTCGACCGGGGAGCCCTCGGGGCCGCCACCCACCTGGCCCGGCTCGTCCCGCAGCACCTGATGCGGGCCCTGTACTACACCTCGCGCACCGCCACCGCCGCCGAACTCCACGCGCACGGCTCCGTCTGGAAGGTGGTCCCGCCCGAACGGCTGCGGGACGCCGCCCTGGAGCTGGCGGCCGAGATCGCCAAGAAGGACGGCTACCTGATCCGCCTGGCCAAGGCGGCCATCAACGGCATCGACCCCGTGGACGTGCGCCGCAGCTACCGCTTCGAGCAGGGCTTCACCTTCGAGGCCAACCTCAGCGGGGTCGCCGACCGCGTCCGCGACACCTTCGGCAAAGGACGGACCGCATGACGGACAAGACGATGACCCCCGAAGAGGTGGTCGGGCAGCTGAGCAGCGGAATGACCATCGGCATCGGCGGCTGGGGCTCCCGGCGCAAGCCGATGGCCCTGGTGCGGGCACTGCTCCGCTCCGAGATCACCGATCTCACCGTGGTCGCGTACGGCGGCCCCGACGTCGGACTGCTGGCCGCCGCCGGACGGATCCGCAGACTCGTGGCCCCCTTCGCCACCCTCGACTCCATCGCCCTGGAGCCGAACTTCCGGGCCGCCCGCGAGAGCGGGGCCATCGCCCTCACCGAGTACGACGAGGCCATGTTCATGTGGGGGCTGCACGCCGCCGCGAACCGGCTCCCCTTCATGCCCGTCCGGGCCGGCATCGGCTCCGACGTCATGCGGGTCAACCCGGAACTGCGCACCGTCACCTCCCCGTACGCCGACGGCGAGGAGTTCGTCGCCGTCCCCGCCCTGCGCCTGGACGCGGCCCTGGTCCACCTCAACCGAGCCGACCGGCTCGGCAACGCCCGCTACCTGGGCCCGGACCCCTACTTCGACGACCTCTTCTGCGAGGCCGCCGACGCCGCCTACGTCTCCTGCGAACAGCTCGTGGAGACCGCCGAGCTGGCCAAGTCCGGCCCCCCGCAGTCCCTCCTGGTCAGCCGGCACTCCGTCACCGGGGTCGTGGAGACCCCGAACGGCGCGCACTTCACCTCCTGCGCGCCCGACTACGACCGCGACGAGGCCTTCCAGAAGCTGTACGCGTCCACCCCCTGGCCCGAGTTCGCCGCCCGCTTCCTGGCCGGCGGCGGCGAGCACGACTACCAGACCGCCGTCCGGACCTGGCACGAGGAGCAGAATTGACCGCCGCGACCGCCGCCACCCGACAGGAATACTGCGTGATCGCCTGCGCCGAGGCCTGGCGCGACAACGGCGAGGTCCTCGCCAGCCCGATGGGGCTGATCCCCTCCTTCGGGGCCCGGCTCGCCAAGCGCACCTTCTCCCCCGACCTGCTGCTCACCGACGGCGAGGCCATGCTGGTCGGCCTCGACGGCACGCCCGAGGGCTGGCTGCCGTACCGCCGCCACCTGACGATGGTCACCGGCGGCCGGCGGCACGTGATGATGGGCGCCAGCCAGATCGACCGGTACGGCAACCAGAACATCTCCTGCATCGGCGACTGGGAGCGGCCCTCCCGCCAGCTCCTCGGGGTGCGCGGCGCGCCCGTCAACACCCTGAACAACCCGGTGAGCTACTGGGTGCCCAAGCACTCCACCCGGGTGTTCGTGGAGCGCGTCGACATGGTCAGCGGCGTCGGGTACGACCGCGCGCGGGCGGCCGGGGTGACCCGCTTCCACCGGCTGCCGCGGGTGGTCAGCGACCTCGGGGTCTTCGACTTCACCGGCCCGGACCACTCGATGCGCCTGGCCTCCCTGCACCCGGGCGTCACCGTCGCGCAGGTCCGCGCGGCGACCGGGTTCGAGCTGGCGGTCGCGGACGCGGTCCCGTACACGCGGGAGCCGAGCGCCGAGGAGCTGCGGCTGATCCGCGAGGTGATCGACCCCCGGGGGCTGCGCGACCGGGAAGTCCGGGTCTGAGGCGCGGGGGCGCGGGAGCGAGGAGGCTGCGATGGAGACGGCATTCACCAAGCTGGTCGGGGTCCGCCACCCGATCGTGCAGACGGGCATGGGCTGGGTCGCCGGGCCGCGTCTGGTCTCGGCGGCGGCGAACGCGGGCGCGCTGGGCGTCCTGGCATCGGCGACGATGACCGTGGACCAGCTGCGGGCGGCGGTCCAGGAGGTCAGGTCCCGTACGGACGCGCCGTTCGGGGTGAACCTGCGGGCGGACGCCGGGGACGCGGCCGAGCGGGTGCGGCTGATCATCGACGAGGGCGTGCGGGTGGCCTCGTTCGCGCTCGCCCCCTCCCGGGAGCTGATCGCCCGGCTGAAGGACGCCGGGGTGGTGGTGATCCCCTCGGTCGGGGCGCGCCGGCACGCCGAGAAGGTCGCGGCCTGGGGCGCGGACGCGGTGGTCGTACAGGGCGGCGAGGGCGGCGGGCACACCGGTGACGTGGCGACGACGGTGCTGCTGCCGCAGGTGGTCGACGCGGTGGACATCCCGGTGATCGCGGCGGGCGGCTTCAGCGACGGCCGGGGCCTGGTCGCGGCCCTGGCGTTCGGGGCGGCGGGCATCGCGATGGGCACCCGCTTCCTGCTCACCTCCGATTCCACGGTCCCGGACGCGGTGAAGGCCGAGTACCTGAAGGCCACGGTCAAGGACGTCACCGTCACGACGGCCGTCGACGGGCTGCCGCACCGGATGCTGCGCAGCGAGCTGGTCACCGCACTGGAGCGGTCGGGCCGGGCCGGAGCGCTGGCGCGGGCGGTCCGGCACGCGGCCGGTTTCCGGAAGCTGTCGGGCCTGTCCTGGGCGCAGATGGTGCGCGACGGCCTGGCGATGAAACACGGCAAGGACCTGTCCTGGAGCCAGGTCCTGCTGGCGGCGAACACCCCGATGCTCCTGAAGGCGTCCATGGTCGAGGGCCGTACGGACCTCGGCGTCATGGCATCGGGCCAGGTCGCGGGGGTGATCGAGGATCTGCCGTCCTGTGCGGAACTCGTCTCCCGGGTCATGGCCGAAGCACGACAGGCAATGGAAGCACTGCACTCGCTCCACGCCCTGCCACCACCAGGGTGATCCCCCTTCTCCGTTACAGGAGTCGCAAAGATGAGCCGTGCCCGAATCCGCCTGGCGAGGGCGGCGGCCGCCGCCGCCCTCGCCGTCGGGACCCTGCCCGCCGCCTCCGCGTACGCGGCGCCGGCGGACGGCGCCGCCTCCGCCAGGCACCCGTACCACCGGCAGTACGCGCCGGAGACGATCCGGCAGATCCCCCTCCAGGGCGCCGTCAACCTCCGGGACCTCGGCGGCTACCGCACCTACACCGGCGGTCAGGTCCGCCAGGGGCTGGTGTACCGCTCCGACGCACTGAGCAAGCTGACCCCGGCGGACATCTCCACCGTCTCGGGTCTCGGCCTCACGAAGGTCGTGGACTTCCGCATTCCGATGGAGCTCCAGTACGACGGCGCCGACCGGCTGCCGTCCGGGCTCTCGGCCACCTCCCGCCCGATCAGCGACCTGGGCCTGTACGGCACCCTGGTCGGCGCCATCGCCACCGGCGACCCCGTGAAGCAGGAGCAGATGCTCGGCGGCGGGCGCGCCGAGGCGTACATGCGGGACATCTACCGCACCTTCGTGACCAGCCCCGAGAACCGGGCGCAGCTGGCGGCGACGCTGCGGGAGATCGCGGACGGGAACCAGGGCCCGCTGCTGTACCACTGCACGTCCGGCAAGGACCGTACGGGCTGGCTGAGCTACGTCCTGCTGCGTTCGCTGGCCGTGCCCGAGGAGACGGCCGAGCGGGACTACCTGGCCTCGAACACGTTCCGGGCGGCGTACGACGCCCAGGTGCGGGCGGGTCTGAAGCAGTCGGGGCGGATGCAGAACCCGGACCTGCTGATCCCGCTCCAGGAGGTCCGCCAGGACTACCTGGACGCGGCGACGGCGCAGCTGGAGGCCGACTACGGGAGCTTCTACGGCTACCTCACGGACGGTCTGGGCCTGGACCTGCGGACGCTGATGAAGCTGCAGAACAAGCTGGTCCGCTAGCCGGCCCGGCCGCTAGGACCGGGGGCCCCGGGAACGCCGGACGCCGGGCCGCGCGTACTGCGTGCGGCCCGGCGTCCGGGTGTGTCCTGCGGGTGCTGCGGGTGCCGCGGGGTCAGACCGCCCGGCGGCGGCCCTGGCCGCCCGTGCCGACGCGGCTGCGCGCGGAGGCCGCGGCGGCACCGCCGCCGGAGCCCGAGCCGCCAGAGCGCCGGCCCTGGGCACCGCCCGCGCCCTGGGCACCGCCCTGGCCGCGGCGGGCCTGGCCCGCGCCGGCGGCGGGGGCCTGCCCGGAGGCCGAGCCGCCGGTGCGCCGTCCGCGACCGCCGGCCGCGGGGGCCGAGCCGGTCCCGGAGCCGCCGCGGGAGCCGCCCGAGCGGCGTCGCGAGGAACCGGAGCCGGAGCCCGAGCCGGTGCGCGGCTTGGGCTGCGGGGCCTGCGGGACCTCCAGCACGACGGGGACGCCGGAGGGTTCGCGGGCGCCGGTGAGGCGGGACAGCTCCTCGTCGGAGGACTTGACCTGCGCCGTGCGCGGGGTGATCCCGGCGTCCGACATCAGGCGGGACATGTCGCGCTTCTGGTCGGGCAGGACCAGGGTGACCACGCTGCCGGACTCGCCGGCGCGGGCGGTGCGGCCGCCGCGGTGCAGGTAGTCCTTGTGGTCGGTGGGCGGGTCCACGTTGACGACGAGGTCGAGGTCGTCGATGTGGATGCCGCGGGCGGCCACGTTGGTGGCGATCAGCGCGGTGACCTCGCCGGTCTTGAACCAGTCGAGGGTGCGGTTGCGCTGCGGCTGGGAGCGGCCGCCGTGCAGGCCGGAGGCGCGGACGCCGTCGGCGAGCAGCCGCTTGACCATGCGGTCGACGCCCCGCTTGGTGTCCACGAACATGATGACCCGACCGTCGCGGGCGGCTATGCGGGTCGCCACGGCCTTCTTGTCGGTCTCGTCCATGACGTACAGGACGTGGTGCTCCATGGTGCTGACCGCGCCGGCGGACGGGTCGACCGAGAAGGCGACCGGGTCGTTCAGGAACATCTTGACGAGCTTGTCGATGTTCTTGTCGAGGGTCGCCGAGAACAGCATGGTCTGGCCGCCGGGCTCGACCTGGTTCAGCAGGGCGGTGACCTGCGGCATGAAGCCCATGTCGGTCATCTGGTCGGCCTCGTCGAGGACGGTGATCGAGACCTGCGAGAGGTCCGCGTCGCCGCGGTCGATGAGGTCCTTGAGGCGGCCGGGGGTGGCGACGAGCAGCTCGGCGCCGCGGCGCAGCGCGCCCGCCTGCCGGTTGATCGACATGCCGCCGACGACGGTCGCGATGCGCAGGTTGACGGCCGTGGCGTAGGGCGCCAGGGAGTCGGTGACCTGCTGGGCCAGCTCGCGGGTCGGTACGAGGACCATCGCGAGCGGCGCCTTGGGCTGGGCGCGGCGGCCGGCGGTGCGGGAGAGCACGGCCAGGCCGAAGGCGAGGGTCTTGCCGGAGCCGGTGCGGCCGCGGCCGAGCAGGTCGCGGCCTGCGAGCGAGTTCGGCAGGGTGGCGGCCTGGATGGGGAACGGCTCGGTGACGCCCTGGGCGGCGAGGGTCTTCAGCAGCGCCTCGGGCATGTCCATGTCCTCGAACGCGGGGACCGGCGGGAGGGCCGGGACCTGCGGCTCGGGCATGGTGAATTCCTGGGGCCGGGGAGCGGGGGCGGACTTCTGCCGTCCCGCGCCAGCCTTCGGACGTCCCTGGGCCGCACCTCGACCCCGGGTGGGGCGGCGGCTGGGGCGTGCGGAGCTGGAGCTGGTCATGCGAGAAAGCCCTCCTGAAACCGGCAGGTAAAACAAAGGTCGAAACAGCAGACAAGCCGGGGCCCGCACCTCGCGGTGCGGACCCCGGCATGCTGAAGAACTTAGGCGGGGAGGATGTTCTCCGCCTGGGGGCCCTTCTGGCCCTGGGTGACGTCGAACGTGACGCGCTGACCCTCGGTGAGCTCACGGAAGCCCTGGGTGGCGATGTTCGAGTAGTGGGCGAAGACGTCCGGGCCGCCACCGTCCTGCTCGATGAAGCCGAAGCCCTTTTCCGAGTTGAACCACTTCACGGTACCGTTAGCCATTTGAATCTCCTGAATAGGCGGCAAGGGCCCCATCCGGAGATTCCGGGAAAAACAATAAAAGCGCCTGCGGAGCAATCCCGTCAGGCGCACATAAAGTTCATGGGTACCACAACTGCAACGCCCCTAAGCTAGCACACCCCGGCCCGGCGGCGCTGCGACCCACTTCACTCGGCCCCAACCCCGCCGGACGGACCCGGCGTCCTGCGCCGGCCTCCGGCCGACGAGGACCCGGTTCCCGCCGCGCCTACAGCCGCTCGATGATCGTCACGTTGGCCTGCCCGCCGCCCTCGCACATGGTCTGGAGGCCGTAGCGGCCGCCGGTGCGTTCCAGCTCGTGGAGCAGGGTGGTCATCAGCTTCACGCCCGTGGCGCCCAGCGGGTGGCCCAGGGCGATGGCGCCGCCGTTGACGTTGACCCGGTCCGGGTCGGCGCCCGTCTCCTTCAGCCAGGCCAGGACCACCGGCGCGAAGGCCTCGTTGATCTCGACGAGGTCGATCTCGTCCAGGGTCAGCCCGGTCTTCTTCAGGGCGTGCGCGGTCGCCGGGATCGGGGCGGACAGCATGCGGATGGGGTCCTCGCCGCGCACCGACAGGTGGTGGATGCGGGCCCGGGGGGTCAGGCCGTGCTCGGCGACCGCCCGCTCGGAGGCGATCAGCATGGCCGCCGCGCCGTCGGAGACCTGGGAGGAGACGGCCGCCGTGATGGTGCCGCCCTCGACGACCGGCTTCAGGCCGGCCATCTTCTCCAGGGTCGTGTCCCGGCGCGGGCCCTCGTCCACCGTCACGTCCCCGTGGGCGACGGTCTCCCGCGCGAAGCGGCCCTCGTCGATGGCGCGCACCGCCCGCAGGTGGGAGCGCAGGGCGAACTCCTCCATGTCCCGCCGCGAGATGCCCCACTTCTCGGCGATCAGCTGCGCCCCGTGGAACTGGTTGACGGGTGCGTCCCCGTACCGGGCCCGCCAGCCGCGCGATCCCGCGTAGGGGCCCTCGGTGAGCCCCAGCGGCTCGGCGGCCTGCCGGGAGGCGAAGGCGATGGGGATCATCGACATGTTCTGGGTGCCGCCCGCGACCACCAGGTCCTGGGTCCCGGACAGGACGCCCTGCGCCGCGAAGTGCACGGCCTGCTGCGAGGAGCCGCACTGCCGGTCGACGGTGACGCCGGGGACCTCCTCGGGCAGGCCGGCGGCCAGCCACCCCGTCCGGGCGATGTCGCCCGCCTGCGGCCCGACGGTGTCCAGACAGCCGAACACCACGTCCTCCACCGCGGCCGGGTCCACCCCGGACCGCTCGACCAGCGCCTTCAGGACGTGCGCGCCCAGGTCGGCGGGGTGGACGGCGGACAGGCCGCCGCCGCGCCGCCCCACGGGGGTGCGTACGGCGTCGACTATGTAGGCCTCGGGCATGACGGGCTCCTCAACGGGGTCAGGGGCGTACGGCGATCCCGTCCAGCACCATCGACAGGTACTGGCGGGCGATCTCCTCGGGGCTGTGCTGGCCGCCCGGCCGGTACCAGGACGCCGCGACCCACACCGTGTCGCGGACGAAGCGGTAGGTGAGGCGGATGTCGAGGTCGGCGCGGAAGACCCGGGCGGCGACGCCCCGCTCCAGCGTCCCCAGCCAGGCCTTCTCGAACTTGACCTGCGAGTCGGAGAGGTAGTGGAAGCGGGGCTGCGCGGAGAGGGTGCGGGCCTCCTTCTGGTAGATGGCGACGGCGGCGCGGTGCCGGTCGATCTCCCGGAAGGACTCGGTGACGAGGGCCTCGATGGTCTCCCTGGGGCCGAGGCCGGCGGCGAGGACGGTGTCGTACCCCGCCCACAGCTCGTTCAGGAAGGCCGAGAGGATCTCGTCGAGCATCGATTCCTTGGAATCGAAGTGGTAGTAGAGGCTGCCGGCGAGCATCCCGGCGGCGTCGGCGATCTTGCGGACGGTGGTGGCGTTGTAGCCCTGGGCGGCGAAGACCTCGGCGGCGGTGTCGAGGAGTTCCCGGCGGCGCTCCGGCGAGGCGGTCACCTGTGTCTTCTTCGGCTTGTTCGTTGGCACGCGCCCATTCTCTAGGCGCGCTGGCTGCTGACCGACACCGTCTCGCCCGTCATGTACGACGAGTAGCCGCTGGCCAGGAAGACGATGACGTTGGCGATCTCCCAGGGTTCGGCGTACCGGCCGAAGGCCTCGCGGGCCGTCAGTTCGTCCAGCAGCTCCGCGCTGGTGACCTTCACCAGGTGCGGGTGCATGGCCAGGCTGGGGGCGACCGCGTTGACGCGTACGCCGAACCCGGCGGCCTCCAGGGCGGCGCAGCGGGTCAGGGCCATCACCCCGGCCTTGGCGGCGGCGTAGTGGGCCTGGCCGGTCTGGGCGCGCCAGCCGACGACGGAGGCGTTGTTGACGAGGACCCCGCCGCGTCCGGAGGCCTTCAGGGAGCGCAGTGCGGCGCGGGTGCAGCGGAAGGTGCCGTTCAGGGTGACGTCGAGGACCCGGCCCCACTGTTCGTCGGTCATGTCGACGAGGTCGGCGGTGCCGCCGAGCCCGGCGTTGTTGACGACGACGTCGAGGCCGCCGTGGAGTTCCCCGGCGTGCGCGAACAGTGCCTGGACCTGTTCCTCGGCGGTGACGTCGCAGGGCAGCGAGGCGATGCGGCCGGGCCCGAACTCGGCGGCGAGGGCCTCCTCGGTCTCCTTCAGCCGCCGGGCGTGGGCGTCGCTGATCAGGACGGTGGCGCCCTCCTCCAGGAAGCGGCGGGCGGTGGCGCCGCCGATGCCGGCTCCGGCGGCGGCGGTGACGACGGCGGTGCGGTCCTTGAGCAGCCCGTGGGCCGGGACGTACGCGGGGGCGGTCATGCCCGTACCTCCTTGGGAAGGCCGAGGATCCGCTCGGCGACGATGTTGCGCTGGATCTCGTCGGAGCCCGCGTAGAGGGTGTCCGCGCGGGAGAAGAGGAAGAGCCTTTGCCAGTCGTCGGGTTCGTACGGGTCCCCGTGCACGCCGGCCGCGGTGAGGGAGGCGGCGCCGCACACGTCCATGGCGAGTTCGCCGAGGTCGCGGTGCCAGCGGGCCCAGTACAGCTTGGCCGTGGAGGGGGCGGTGCCGGGGCGCAGGGCGGCCGCGCGCATGGCCTGGAGGCCTGTCCAGGCGCGGGTGAGGCGGTCGGCGATCAGCGGGTCGGCGAGGGCGCCGTTGGCGCGGGCGAGGGCGGCGAGGGCTTCGAGTTCGCGGCGGAAGCCGACCTGCTGGCCGAGGGTGGAGACGCCGCGTTCGTAGCCGAGGGTGGCCATGGCGACGGCCCAGCCGTCGCCGGGGGCGCCGACGACGTGGGCGGCGTCGGTGCGGGCGCCGTCGAAGAAGACCTCGTTGAACTCGGAGGTGCCGGTGAGCTGGGTGATGGGCCGGACCTGCACGCCGGGCTGGTCCATGGGGACGAGGAGGTAGGACAGGCCCGCGTGGCGGCGCGAGCCCGGGGTGGTGCGGGCGAGGACGAAGCACCACTGGGCCTCGTGGGCGAGGGAGGTCCAGGTCTTCTGGCCGTCGACCGTCCACCGCCCGTCGCGGAGGGCGGCGCGGGTGCGGACGCCGGCGAGGTCGGAGCCGGCGTCGGGCTCGCTGTAGCCCTGGCACCACAGTTCCTCCACGGCCCTGACCGGCGGCAGGAAGCGGCGTTTCTGTTCGTCGGTGCCGTGGGCGATGAGGGTGGGGCCGAGGAGCTGTTCGCCGATGTGGTTGACGCGGGCGGGGGCGTCGGCGAGGGCGTACTCCTCGTGGAAGGCGATCTGCTGGGCGGTGCTCGCGCCGCGGCCGCCGTACTCGACGGGCCAGCCGACGCAGGTCCAGCCGTGTTCCGCCATGTGCCGTTCCCAGGCGAGGCGGCCGGCGAAGGCCTCGTGTTCCCGGCCCGGTCCGCCGCGTCCCCTGAGGTCCGCGAACCCGCCGGTGAGGTGGGCGCGGAGCCAGCCGCGGAACTCGGCGCGGAACTCCTCGACGCTCTCGACGCTGCTCATGGCCGTACGTTAACCTACCAAACACTTGTTAGGGAAGGATGTGCCGATGCCCGCCGCCGACGCCTTTGCCGAAGACTCCCCCTCAGACTCCCCCGCTCCCTCCGACCCGCCCGTGCTGTACGCGGTGCGCGGCCCCGTCGCGTACGTGACCATGAACCGCCCCCGCTACCGCAACGCCCAGAACAGCGCGATGACCTACGCCCTGGACGACGCCTTCTACCGGGCCGCCGGCGACCCCGCCGTGAAGGTGGTCGTCCTCGCCGGGGCGGGCGAGCACTTCTCCGCCGGCCACGACATCGGCACCCCCGGACGCGACGCCCACCTGCCCTTCGAGCGGCGCGCCGGACTGTGGTGGGACCACACGGAGCGGCCCGGCGCCGAGTCCCGCTTCGCCCGGGAGTCCGAGGTGTACCTGGGGATGTGCCGGCGCTGGCGGGAGCTGCCCAAACCGGTGATCGCCTCCGTCCAGGGGGCCTGCGTCGCGGGCGGGCTGATGCTGGCGTGGGTGTGCGACCTGATCGTGGCGGGCGAGGACGCCTTCTTCGCGGACCCGGTGGTGCGGATGGGCATCCCCGGCGTCGAGTACTTCGCGCACCCGTGGGCCATGCCCCCGCGCATCGCCCGGGAGTTCCTCTACACCGGCGACCGGATGCCGGCCCGCCGGGCGTACGAGGTCGGCATGGTCAACCGGGTCGTGCCGCGGGCGGACCTCGCGAAGGAGACGGACCGGCTGGCGCGGCGGATCGCCGAGATGCCCGGCTTCGGCCTGGCCCTGACCAAGCGGGCCCTCAACCAGGCCGAGGACCTCCAGGGCCTGCACACCGGCATGGACTCCGTCTTCGGACTGCACCACCTGGCACACGCCCACAACGCCGAAACGGCGGCGGATTCCCTCGGCGGCATGAACGTGGCCGCCATGAAGGAGGCGAGCACCCCTTGAAACCTCCCCTCCCTGGAGGGAGGGGATTCCTGGCTCACTTCGCCTGGCACCCAGCAGGTGGCAGGTCTTACAAGATCGGCACCAGCCGGGTTGAGACCAGCCCGGACGAGCATCACGCGGGCGGAGTCCTTGTCCCCGGGGGACACGGCTCCGCACACGGTGCACGTATACGTTCTCTCGGAAAGAGGTAGTGCGTGCTTGGCTCTCGCTCCGCACTGCGCACAGTCCATGGTGATCTTCTGCCCGGTGGTCTTGTTCAGGCCGTGGACCTTGCGGGACATCGCCACGCACTCGTTCCACACCCACCGGCACCGCGCCCACTCGGCATGCAGCCGGGCCAGCGCCGTGGACGACACACGCAGCCGGAAGGTGTACCGGGCATGCCCGGACCCCTGCTCGGCCATCGCTGTCGCCATCACGCTCCGGAACCCAACAGCCCCCACTGACAACGGAAGAGAGCGCAGGTCAGAACAGATGCGTACAGAACTCCGGCGCTCCGCGCCTCCGGTCCGAGGATCGATGCTCCCCCGCAAGCGGGAGATGCCCCCACCCCGGCCGGAAGGCCGGGGCATCCTGGGAGAAGCAAGGTGAACCTCGACCACTCCCCCGAGGCGGAGGCCTTCCGGGCCGAGGCCCGCGACTGGCTCCGCGCCCACGTCCCGGCCCGCCCCCTGCCCTCCCTGGAGACCCGGGAGGGCTTCGCCGCGCACCGCGAGTGGGAGGCCCTGCTGCACGCGGACCGCTGGTCGGCGGTGTCCTGGCCCGAGGAGTACGGGGGCCGGGGCGCGGACATCGAACGGTGGCTCGTCTTCGAGGAGGAGTACTGGGCGGCGGGCGCCCCCGGCCGCGTCTCCCAGAACGGCATCAGCCTCCTCGCCCCCACCCTGTTCGACCACGCCACCCCCGAACAGCGGGCGCGCGTACTGCCGCCCATGGCGAGCGGCGAGGTGATCTGGGCGCAGGCCTGGTCGGAACCCGAGTCCGGCTCCGACCTGGCCTCGCTCGGCTCCCGGGCGGTGCGCACGGACGGCGGCTGGCTGCTGCACGGGCAGAAGACCTGGTCCTCGCGGGCCGCCTTCGCCGACCGGGCCTTCGGCATCTTCCGCACCGTCCCCGGGGCGCCGAAGCCGCACCAGGGGCTGACCTACCTGATGTTCGACCTGCGGGCCCCCGGGGTGACCGTACGGCCCATCGGACGCCTCGACGGCAAGCCCGCCTTCGCCGAGCTCTTCCTGGACGGGGTGTTCGTCCCCGACGAGGACGTCATCGGCGAGCCGGGGCAGGGCTGGCGGATCGCGATGTCGACCACCGGCAACGAGCGGGGCCTGACCCTGCGCTCCCCCGGCCGCTTCCTGGCCGCCGCCGACCGGCTGACCCGGCTGTGGCACGCGCAGGGCGACCCCGCCGACACGGCGCTGCGCGACCGGGTCGCGGACGCGGTGGTCGGGGCCCGCGCCTACGAGCTGTTCACCTGGACGGGCGCCTCCCGGTTCGCGGCGGGCGAGCGGATCGGCGCCGAGTCCAGCCTGAACAAGGTGTTCTGGTCCCAGTACGACATCGCCCTGCACGAGACGGCCCTGGACCTGCTGGGCGCGGACGCGGAGCTCGCCGACGGCGAGTGGGCCGAGCCGTGGCTCTTCTCCCTCGCCGGGCCGATCTACGCGGGCACGAACGAGATCCAGCGCGACATCATCGCCGAGCGGCTGCTCGGCCTCCCGAAGGGCCGCCGCTGATGCGCTTCCTGCCGACCGAGGAACAGTCCGACTACGCCCGTACGCTGCACTCCCTGCTGGGCGCGGCCGGGGTCCCGGCCACCGCACGGGCCTGGGCGGCCGGGGAGCACGGGCCCGGGCGGCGGCTGTGGTCCGCGCTCGCCGGGACCGGCCTGTTCGCGCTGGCCGTGCCGGAGGCGTACGACGGGGTGGGCCCGCTGCCGGTGGAACTGGCGCTCGGCTTCGTGGAGCTCGGGCGGGCGGGGGTACCGGGCCCGGTGGTGGAGACGGCCGCGGCCGCGGTGCTCCTCGCCGAACTGGGCGACGAGGCACTGTCGAAGCGCTTCCTGCCGGGGCTCGCCTCGGGCGGGGCCTCGGCGACGCTGACGCTGCCGGGCGGCTCCCCGTACGCCCTGGACGCGGACGCGGTCACGCACCGCTTCACGGTGACGGAGGCCGGCGAGCTGCGGCTGGCCGCCGGCCCCGGCGGTCCGCTGGCCTCCACCGACCCGGCGCGGCGGCTTTACCGGCCGGCCCCGGAGGGCGGGGAGCCGCTCGCGGCGGGCCCGGCGGTGACGGCCGCCGCGGGGACGGCCCTGCGCTGGGCGCGGCTGCTGACGGCGGCGCAGTGCCTGGGCGTGGGCGAGGCCCTGCTGGCGCGGACGGTGGAGTACGCGAAGCAGCGCACCCAGTTCGGCACGCCGATCGGCGGCTTCCAGGCGGTCAAGCACCGGCTGGCGGACACCCTGCTGGCGCTGGAGTTCGCCCGGCCGCTGCTGTGGGCGGCGGCGCTGTCCCTGTCCCGCCGGGACGTGGCGGCGGCGAAGCTGACCGCCGGCGAGGCGGCGTACGCGGCCGCGCTCACCGCCCTCCAGCTGCACGGCGCGGTCGGCTACACGGAGGAACTGGACCTCTCCCTGTGGCTGCGCAAGGCCCGCCCGCTGCGCGACGCGTGGGGCGGGCCGGCCCGGTGCCGGGCGGAGGTGGTGGGCTAGGCCGCCTCTTCCGGATCTCGGCGGCCAAGCCCACGTCTCCCCCGGCTACCGCTGGGAGGGGCCCCCAGGTGCCCCGCCAAGGCGGCGAGGTGCGGTGCCGGGCGGCGCGGGTGAGCCAGGACCCGGAAGAGACGGCCTAGGGGAAGGCCACCCGGAGGGTGACGGTGTAGGCCTCCTCGACGGCGCCGTCGGGGAACAGCTCCAGCAGCCGGGCCCGCTCGGCGTCGATGAACTCCCGGGTGCGGGTCTCCCCGAGGACGAGGAAGGCGGAGTGGGTGGCGTGGTTGGCGAGGTGCGCCTCCAGCGGGATCCGGCGCGACCAGCGGACCTCGCGGGTGACGTGGTCGAGCCCCTCCGGGGACACCCGGACCGGCAGCCCGGCCACCCCGAAGAACTCCCGGAGCCGCCGGTCCTGCTCGGCGATCCACGGCACCCGGACGTCCATGTCGTTCCACCACACGGCGAGGGCCCCGCCGGGGCGCAGCACGCGGCGGGCCTCCGGGACGGAGCGCTCGGGGTCGGTCCAGTGCCAGGCCTGGGCGTACGTGAGGAGGTCGAGGCTCCCGGAGGCGAGCGGCAGTGCGTTGCCGTCGCCGCGCACGACGGGGATCGCGGGGTGCGCGCGGCGGAACTCGGCCGCCATTCCGTCGCCGGGCTCCACGGCGACGACGCGGGCGCCGCGGGCGTGCAGCAGCGCGCTGGCGATGCCGGTGCCGGCCCCGGCGTCGGCCACCCGCGCCCCGCGCAGGGACCGCCCGGCGAGCTCCTCGACTGCGTCGAACAGGGCGTCGGGGTAGCCGGGGCGGCTGGCGTGGTACCGGGAGGCGGCGGCGTCGAAGGACCGGGCGCGGGTGGTGGTCATCCCGCCATTCTTTCGAAGCGGGGGCCGACGGGCGACGGCATTACAGCCGAGGTGCCGGTGCCGGTGCCGGCACCGGGACCGGACCCGGAGGGGGTCAGTGGAACTCCCGGACCACCTCGATGCGCCCCACGATGTGCGCGTTGAACTCGGAGAGTTCCTCGGCCGGGACCCAGAGTTCCAGGATCGTCTCGCCGCCCGCCCGCTGGACGGGATACCGCTCCAGGAAGGCCGAGTCGACCTCGAAGCGGGTCACGAAGCCGGCTCCGTCGTGCTTGACGTTCCAGTCGCGGGCGATCCGCACCGCGTAGTCCTCGTTGAGCACGGGGTAGAAGATCGGCTGCTCCCGAAGCCGCGGCGGCCAGGCACGCCAGTCGAGGGCGCGCACCAGTTCGAGTTCGACGGGGCCGGTGGGACGCCAGAGGGTGGTGGTGGACATGCCCGCGACCCTAGACGAGGCGGCCGCCCCGACGGAAACGACTTCGGGCGGCTCCCGGTGTGAACCGGAAACCGCCCGAAGGAGAGGTGCGCCGCCAGGGACTCGAACCCCGGACCCGCTGATTAAGAGTCAGCTGCTCTAACCAACTGAGCTAGCGGCGCCTCGGGAGGAAATTTACCCGGTCCGGCGGGGTCTTCCAAATCGCCCCTACGTCCGGGCCGGGCGGCGCGTGACCCTCCTCAGACAACGAGTCCTCCGTCGATCTGGAGCACGGCTCCCGTCACGTACTCGGCGCCGACCAGGTGCGCGACCGCGTCGGCCACCTCCTCGGCGCGGCCCAGGCGGCGCAGCGGGATGCCCTTCAGCGCCTGCTCGCCGGGTCGCCCCGGCCGGTGCAGGACGGCGTCGGAGATGCTGCCGAAGAGCATCACCTGGCCCGAGAGCACGTCGGGGTTGGGGCGGTGCCAGGCGGCGAGGACGCCCGCCGCCTGGCACCAGGACTCGATGAGCAGGGTCCGCGGGTAGCCGTGGCCGGCCTCGTCGGCGTCCGGGGCGAGGTCCGCGTACCGGGGCTCGTCGCAGGTGACCGCCTTGAGGGCGGTCAGCCGCTCGCCGGGGACCAGCTCGGTCACCCGGTCGACGAGCAGCATCCCCCTAGCCCCGGCGGCGTCCCGGCCGCCTGCGCCGGCGTCGGCGCAGGGAGAGCCGCATCAGGACCGCCGTCTGGAACAGCAGCAGCGCCGCGAGCCCCACCTCGGCCGACAGGCCGTGCCCCTCCCAGGCCGTGGCGCCCAGCCGGGCGGCGGCAACGGCGGTGAGGGCGACCAGGAAGCGGCCGGCGAGCTCCGCCCCGGTGCCGTGCGGTACGGCCGAGCCGGCCACGAACACCGCCAGCAGCACGGGGATCCACGGCGTACCGGGGTCGCGCAGCAGCGCGGCGGCCCCGGCTTCCACGGCCAGGAGCAGGAGGGTGCGCAGCAGGAAGGCGGGCATGGACACATCATGCCGGGGATATCCCGGTGCGGGCCCCGTCGGAGGTCGTCTAGGATCCGGTCCAAGCGGGGTCGTAGCACAGAGGTAGTGCGCCTACACAACATGGAGGAGGACGCCGGTTCGAATCCGGCCGCCCCGCCCCTCATCCCCCCTCCCCCCTCCCGTCGCGGCGCCTTATGATCGGCCGCAAGGACGGGGTCGTAGCACAGAGGTCGTTGCGCCTCCCTGCTCAGGAGGAGGACGCCGGTTCGAATCCGGCCGTCCCGTCCCCCACTTCCTCAGGGCGTCGCCGCCAGCCAGGCCGCCGCTCCCGCCACCGCCGCGCGGGCGGCCGGCAGGGGCAGGCCCAGGAAGCCGTGGAAGACCCCCGGGTGGAGCCGGACCTCGCAGTCCACGCCCGCTCCCGCCAGCCGGCGCGCGTACGCCAGCCCCTCGTCCCGCAGCAGGTCGCAGTCCGCGAGGACGATCAGCGTGCGCGGCAGCCCCGACAGGTCGGCGGCCCGCAGCGGCGAGACGTGCGGGTGGGCGGGGTCGCCGCCGTACTGGTCCCAGTACCAGGCCATGTGCGCGGCGGTGTGGAAGTACCCCCGCCCGTACGCCGCCACCGACTCGGAGCCCATGGAGGCGTCCAGCGGCGGGTACGCCAGCAGCTGCCCGGCGACCAGTCCGGGCGCCCGCAGCGCGGTGACGGCCGCCAGGTTGCCCCCGCTGGAGTCCCCCGCCACCACCACCCGGCCCGGGTCGCAGCCCAGCCGCTCCGCCTCGGCCCGCGCCCACAGCAGCACCGCCAGCGCGTCGTCGGCCGCCGCCGGCCAGGGGTGTTCCGGGGCGAGCCGGTAGTCGGCGGAGACGACCACCGCCCCGGAGGCCGAGGCCAGGGCGCGGCACAGGGCGTCGTGGGTGTCCGGGCCGCACATCACCCAGCCGCCGCCGTGGAGGTACACGGCCAGCGGCCGCCCCGCCGCCCCGGGCGCGGGGTCGTAGACCCGTACCGGCACCCCGCCCGCGGTGGTGTCGTACACCGAGGCCACCTCCGGTCCCGCCGGGCGCGCCGGGGCCCCGGCGGCGACCGCGGCCCGCAGGGCGGTCACGTCCCCGGGGCCGGGGAAGCCGGCGCTCATCGCGTCGCAGAGCCGCCGCGCGGCCTCCGACAGCTCGTCCCGGGTCATCGCGCCGTCATCCCCCCGTCGACCGCGAACTCCGCGCCCGTGACGTACGAGGACGCGTCCGAGCACAGGAACAGCACCAGTTCCGCGACTTCCCCGGGCCGGCCCATCCGCCCCAGCGGCACGTGCGACCAGTCCCGTCCCGCGACGGCGTCGGCCACCATCGGCGTGTCGACGGCCCCGGGGTGCACCGAGTTGACCCGGATCCCGTCCGGGGCCAGGTCCAGGGCCGCCGAGCGGGTCAGCCCGCGCAGCCCGAACTTGGTGGAGCCGTAGGCCGCGTGGCCGGGTATGCCGACCAGTCCGGCGGTGGAGGAGATGTTGACGACGGAGCCTCCCCCTGCGGCGCGCAGCACGGGGGCGACGGCCCGGATCCCGAGGAAGGGGCCGAGCAGGTTGACCCGCAGCAGTTCCTCGAAGCCCTCCGGGCTCTGCTCCTCGACGTGCGCGGTGCGCCACAGGGCGGCGTTGTTGACCAGCGCGGAGACCGTCCCGAAGGCGGCCACCGCCTCGCGCACCACCCCGGCCCAGCTGTCGGCGTCGGCCACGTCGTGGCGTACGTACAGGCCCTGGCCGCCCAGTCCGGCGGCGACCGCCCGCCCCTCCTCCTCGCGGAGGTCGGTGACGACGACCCGCGCCCCGGCTTCGGCGCACAGCCGGGCCTCGGCGGCGCCCTGGCCGCGTGCGGCGCCGGTGACGAGGACGACCTTGCCCTCCAGCGAGACCATCTCAGGCCTCCGTCGCGCGGAAGTGCGGGATGACCTTCTCGCCCCACTGCCGGATGGTCTCCAGGCAGGCCTCCTGCGGGACGGTGCCCATCTGGATCAGGCACATCACCTCGTCGACGCCGATCTCGCGGAGCTGTTCCACGTACGCGACGGCCGTCCCGGCGCTGCCGTACGCGTGGTCCGCGTTGTAGGTGCCGGTGTCGACGGGGCGGGCGGGGATGTCCGCCCCGTGGAGCTTGGCGACGAGGTCGGCGCGACCGCGTTCGAGGGCGGCGGTGTGGTCCTCGTCCTCGGCGTGGGCGGTCGGCGCGGGGCCGTTGCCGTACCAGTGGGCGATGGACTCGGCGAAGAAGCGCTGGCCCCGGGTGCCGAGCCGGAGGGCGCGGTCGGCGTCATCGAGGACGATGGTGGGGCAGAGGGCGGAGAGGTGGTCGTTGGGGGCGGTGGAGACGAGGCGTTCGCCGCTGCGGGTGGCGATGGCCTCGTCGTAGACCTTGCGCATGGTGCGGACGTCGTCGGCGCCGGCGAAGCCCATCACGAGTGCTCCGATGCCGAGTTCGGCGGCGAGCTTGAGGGTGTCGTGCTTGGAGCAGGCCATGAACAGCGGCGGGTGCGGGTCCTGGACGGGGCGGGGCAGGACCGCCCCGGGGCCGATGTCGATGGAGCCGTGCCATTCGAGGACGGGCTCCTTCCAGGCGGAGGCGAAGATCCGCAGGGCCTCCTCCATCTGCGGGTAGGTGTCCTCGGGGCGCACCCCGAACATGGACATCTCCTGCCGGGTGGCGCCGCGTCCGGCGCCGATGTCGACGCGGCCGCCGCTGAGCACGTCGAGCATGGCGGCGCGTTCGGCGACGCGGACGGGGTGCTGGTAGCCGAAGGGCATGGTGACCACGCCGTGGCCGATGCGGATGGTGCTGGTGCGGGCGGCGACCCAGGTCAGGAAGATCTCGGAGGCGCTCATGTGGGCGTACTGGGACAGGGAGTGGTGCTCCACGGCCCAGATCCGGTCGAAGCCCATCTCCTCGGCGAGGACGGCCTGTTCGACGCAGTCGTGGATGACCTGGCGTTCGCGTTCGGGGGTGGGGTCGACGAGCTGGGCCTCGAAGATCATCGAGAACTTCACGTGGGGTCCCTCCAACCATGGTTATTTCTAATAGAAATACTTCTAGCAGGCATACCCCACGGGGGGAAGGGTGCCGCGGGACCGGTCGTAGACTGCGCTGCGTGGCAGACGAGACGGCCGAGACGGCAGACGAGACCTCGGCGGGGACGAACCCGCGCTCCCTCCCCGCGACCAGCTGGGCGGTCCTCGGGCTGCTCTCCTTCGGCGAGGAACTCTCCGGCTACGACCTGAAGAAGTGGTCGGACTGGTCGCTGCGGTTCTTCTACTGGAGCCCGTCCTTCAGCCAGATCTACAGCGAGCTCAAGCGGCTGGAGAAGGCCGGCTACGCCTCCTCGCGGATGGTCGCCCAGGACATCGGCACCCGCGACAAGCGCGTGTACCGGATCACCGGCGCGGGCATGGCGGCCGTACGGACCTGGGCGCGCGAGGCACCGGTCGACCCGCCGGTGCTCAAGCACGGGCCGATGCTGCGGCTGTGGCTGGGCCACCTGCTGGAGCCGGAGCAGATGCGCGAAGTACTGCTCCGGCACCAGGAGTTCGCGGAGAACATGCGCCGGCGCGCGGAGGCCGACGTCGAGGGCGCCAAGGACGAGGCGGCCTGGGCGTACCCCACCCTGACCCTCAAGTGGGCCGAGCGGTACTACACCTCCGAGCGCGACCTCGCGGCCGCCATGCTGGAGGACATCGACGCGCTGGAGGCGGCCCGAGCCGCCGTCGAGGGCTCCACCGGGGCCAACCGCCCGTAGGAGCGCCGGAAGTAGAGCAGCGGCGCCCCCTCGCGGTGCGCCGCGAGGACGGTGACCCGGCCGAGGGCGATCGCGTGGTCGCCGCCGTCCAGCACGTCCTCCAGTACGCACTCCACGGTGGCGAGCGCCCCGTCGAGCAGGGGCGCGCCGCCCGCGCCCGGCCGCCAGGCCACCCCGGCGAACCTGTCCCCGCCGGTGACGGCGAAGCGGCGGCACAGCTCCTCCTGGTCCGCCGCCAGGACGTTGACGGCGAAGGCCCCGGCGGCCCGGATCAGCGGCCAGGTCGTCGAGGTGCGGGCGGGGCAGAAGCAGACCAGCGGCGGGTCGAGGGAGACGGACGAGAAGGACTGCACGGCCATTCCGGCGGGACGGCCGTCGTCCCCGCACGCCGTGATGACGGCGACGCCGGTGCAGAAGCCGGCCAGGACCGCCTTCATGCCGGCGGGGGTGGGAGTCGGGGCGGGGCCGGGAACGGGGGCGGGGCTGGGAGCGGGGACGGGGGTGGTGAGGGTCGACACGGTGACCTCCCGGAGCAGAGTTGTTCCTACTAGGTATATGCCTAACCGAAACAGCTGTGATTGGATACCGCCCACGCTCGCTCGTCAAGTGCTCACGTCACGACAAGCAGGGAGGGTCCGTTGCCACCACCACCGCCCACCACCCTCGCCCAGCTCCCCGGCCACGCCGCCGCCGCGTACGGGGACCTGGAAGCCCTCACCGACGGCGAGGTCCGCTGGACCTTCGCCCGGCTCGCCGAGGAGATCTCCGCCGCCGGCCGCGCCGCCGTCGCCCACGGCATCCGCCCCGGCGACCGGATCGCCGTCTGGGCCCCCAACAGCCGCCAGTGGATCGCCGCCGCCCTCGGCGCGGTCGGCGTCGGCGCCGTCCTCGTCCCCGTCAACACCCGCTACAAGCCCGCCGAGGCCGCCGACGTCATCCGGCGCAGCGGCGCCCGCGTCCTGTTCACCGAACGCGGCTTCCTCGGCACCGACTACGCCCGCGACCTGCACGCCTCGGGCGAGGACCTCGGGGAGCTCGCCACGACCGTCGTCCTCCGCGGCGGGCGGGGACCCGACTCCTGGGAGGCGTACCTCGCCGCCGGCCGGGCCGTCCCCGACGCCGAACGCGCCGCCCGCGCCGCCCGGGTGCGCCCCGAGGACGTCTGCGACGTCCTCTACACCTCCGGCACCACCGGCCGCTCGAAGGGCGTCACCGCCACCCACGGCCAGACCCTGCGGCTCTACACCTCCTGGTCCGAGCTCGTCACCCTGCGCCCCGGCGACCGGTACCTGCTGGTCAACCCCTTCTTCCACGCCTTCGGCTACAAGGCCGGGGTGCTCGCCTGCCTGCTGCGCGGGGTGACGATGCTCCCCGAGGCCCGCTACGACACCGACCGCGTCCTCGCGCGCATGGCCGCCGAGCGGGTCACCTGCCTCATGGGCCCGCCGACCGTCTTCCACGGCCTGGTCCACCACCCCCGGCGCACCGCCCACGACCTCTCCGCCCTGCGGCTGGCCGGCACCGGCGCGGCCCGCGTCCCCGCCTCCCTCGTCGACGAGATCCGCACCGCGCTCGGCGCCCCGGACGTGTTCACCGCGTACGGACTGACCGAGTCCGGCGGGGTCGTCTCCGTCTGCCCCACCGACGCCGACGCCGACACCGTCGCCCGCACCGTCGGCCCTCCCCTCCCCGGCACCGAGGTGCGCGTCACCGGCCCGCTCGGACAGGTGCTGCCCGCCGGAGAGCCCGGCGAGGTCCAGGTCCGCGGCTACCACGTGACCCCCGGCTACCTGGACGACCCCGCGGCCACCGCCGAGGCCGTCCTGGCCGGCGGCTGGCTCCGCACCGGCGACATCGGGGTGCTGGACGGGCGCGGCTACCTCGCCATCACCGACCGGCTCAAGGACATGTACGTGGTCGGCGGGTTCAACGCCTACCCGGCCGAAGTGGAGAGCGTGCTGCTCACCCACCCCGCCGTCGTGGACGCGGCCGTGATCGGGATCCCCGACGAACGGCTCGGCGAGGTCGGCGCCGCCTACCTCGTCACCACCGCCCCCGTCACCGCCGGGGAGCTCACCGCCTGGGCCCGGGAGCGGCTGGCCAACTTCAAGGTGCCCCGGCGGTTCACGGTGCTGGACGAGCTCCCGCGCAACGCGGGCGGCAAGCTGCTCAAGACCGAGCTGCGCCGCACGGCCCGAGGGGAGCCGGCGTGAACGCCCCGCACCCCGCCCCGCCGGGCGGCCTGGCCCCCACCCCCGAGCAGGAGGAACTCCGCGACGCCGTACGGGCGGTCCTCGCCCGGCACCCCGGCCACGCGGCCTGGGCCCCGCTGACGGCGCAGGTGGGCGCGGCCGCGCTCGCGGTGCCGGAGGAGTACGGCGGGCTGGGCTGCGGAGCCGCCGAGACCGGGGTGGTCATGGCGGAGCTGGGCCGCGCGCTGAGCCCCGTACCGTACCTGGGCTCGGCGGTGCTGACCGTGCAGGCCCTGCTCGCGTCCGGGCACCGGGCGGCCTGCGCGGAGCACCTGCCGGGACTGGCCGACGGGAGCGTGGTCGGGGCGCTCGCCTGGGCGGAGTCCGGGCCGGGCGGGCGCGGCAGCTGGGAGCCGGCCGACCTGGAGACCCGGGCCGAGGCCGCCGCGGACACCGGCACCGGCACCGGCACCGGCCTGCTGCTCACGGGCGCCAAGCGGTACGTCCTGGCCGGCCCGGCGGAACCCGCCCTGCTGCTGGCCTTCGCCCGGACCGGGGACGGCGGGCTCGGCCTCTTCGAACTCACCGCCCCGCCCGCGTCCTTCACCGTACGGGCCACCCTGGACCCCTCCCGCCCCCTCGCGGAGCTGACCCTGGACCGCACCCCGGCCCGGCTGCTCTCCGCCGACGGGACCGGGGTCCTCGCCCGGGTCCGGGACCTGGCCTGCACCGCCCTGGCCGCCGAACAGGCGGGGGCGGCGGGCCGGGCCCTGGAGGCGACGGTCCGGTACGCGAAGGAACGCACCCAGTTCGGGCGGCCCATCGGCTCCTTCCAGGCCGTCAAGCACCGGCTCGCCGACCTGTACACCGCCGTCGAGGCCGCCCGGGGCCTCGCCCTCGCGGCGGCCGCCGCCGACGCCCCGCCGGACCTGGCGGCCGCCGCCGCGTCCGCCTGCGGGGAGGCGTACGCCTACGCCGCGGGCGAGATGATCCAGCTCCACGGCGGCATCGGCATCACCTGGGAGCACGAGGCGCACACCTTCTTCAAGCGGGCCCACGGCTCGGCGCAACTCCTCGGCGGACCCGCCGCACACCGCCGGCGCCTCGCCTCGCACCTGGGCTGGGTGTCCGCTTCCTGACGTACCCTCGGCTGCATGACGGGCAGCGCGATCGACCTCCGCAAGGTCGAGGAGACGGCCCCGGCGCTCGTGAACCTGTACAAGAGCGCCGGGGTCTCCCTCCGCAAGAACGGCATGGAGGGGAGACGCGCCTGCGTCTACCTGGTCCTGGACTACTCCGGGTCCATGCGCCCGTACTACGACGACGGCAGCGTGCAGGCGTTCGCCGACCGGATCCTCGGCCTCTCGGCGCACCTCGACTGCGGCGGCCGGGTCCCGGTGGTGTTCTTCTCCACCGACGTCGACGCGGTCGAGGAGGTCACCCTCGCCGGGCACGAGGGCCGGGTCACGGCCATGGCGGCCCGGCTCGGCCACATGGGCAGGACCTCCTACCACCTGGCCATGGACGCGGTCATCGACCACTACCTCGACTCGGGCTCCGCCGATCCGGCCCTCGTCGTCTTCCAGACGGACGGCGGCCCGGTCAACAAGCTCGCCGCGGAGCGGTACCTCTGCAAGGCGGCCCGCCTCCCCCTCTTCTGGCAGTTCGTCGGCTTCGGCAACACCCGCAGCACCCAGTTCGACTTCCTGCGCCGCCTCGACGAACTCCCCGTGCCCGGCAAGCGGGTCGTGGACAACGCGGGCTACTTCCACGCCGGCCCGGACCCGGGCGCGGTCCCGGACTCCGAGCTGTACGACCGGCTCGTCTCGGAATTCCCCGCCTGGCTGACGGCGGCACGCGCGGCAGGCGTAGTACGCACCTGATACACCCATTCCGGTGCTTACATAACGCCATGACGACGAACAACTGGGCAGCGTTCGAGAAGGCGGAGCCGGAGTTCGCGGCGGCCGTGCGGGCCCGCTTCGCGCGGTACCCGCACCACGTCCTGGCCACCCTGCGCAAGGACGGCTCGCCCCGGGTCGCCGGGCTCAACGTCGACTTCCGCGGCGGGGAGCTGTGGCTCGGCATGATGGCCGGCTCGATGAAGGCCCGCGACCTCCAGCGCGACCCGCGCTTCGCCCTGCACACCAACCCGGGCGAGGGCATGGCGATGCCCGACGGGGACGTCCGGATCTCCGGGCGGGCGGTGGAGATCGTGGACCCGCCCGAACTGCACCGGTACGCGGAGGAGACCGACTCCCCGCACCCCTTCCACCTCTTCCACGCCGACCTGACCGAGGTGGTCCACATCGCGGTGGACGGCGAGGAACTGGTCGTCCGCTCCTGGACCCCGGCCCACGGCGTACGCACCCTGCGCCGCGGCAACGACGACGAACCCCCGCGCGATGTCCCGGCAGGCTGAGGTGCCGCGGGGCCGGGGCGGGATAGTGCGCACCCCCACGGCGCACCATCCCGCCCCGTCACCCCGCCGGCCCGCCCGGCCCCGTCAGCCCGCCCCGCCCGGTCAGCAGTCCCTCGCCCCGGCCGGGGGCTTGAACACGGCGCCGAGGACGCCGTCGCGCCGCACGTCGACCAGGGACCAGTCCAGCACGGCGTCCTTCGCCGGCAGCCGCAGGTCGTGCGGGAGGTCGCCCACGACGAGGTCCCGGCCCAGGTAGATGACGGACAGGACCCCGGCGCAGCGCGCGGTCGCCGGGGGCTCGCTGCCGTCGACCTTGCCCTCGTGCGGCCCGACGGCGAGGGTGCGCGTACGGATCGGCCCGTACGTGAAGTCGTAGCCGGCCGAATCGGTCGAGCGGACCATGTCCACCCGGAAGTGGCCGAGCTTCACCGCCAGCGCCTCGCAGGGCGGCTGGGTGTCCTTCAGCCGGAAGTACACCCCGTCGTCGACGACGAACAGGGACGGCACGTCCTTGCTGTCACTGGCCTTGAGCCCCTTGAGGTAGGTGCCCAGGGCCGTCGTGTCCAGACCCGCCGTGGCCGTGCACGCGGAGGTCCGGGCGGGTTCGGGGGGCGGGGTCGGCGAGACCGGCGGGGCGACGGGGGAAGCGCTGGACGAGGGCGTCGGGGACGCCGGGGCGGACGACGCGGACCGGGGCCCGCCCGCCCCGATGTCCGCACCCGAACCCGCGGCCGAGCAGCCCGCGAGGGCCAGCAGCGGCAGGGTCAGCAGCGGGGCGGTGAGCGCGCGTAAGGAACGCATCGGGCCTCCAGGAGGGCGCGTCGGGGTCACTTCCGATGCTGGCAGCGCGGCGGCGGCAGCGGCATCCGTAGAACCGCGTACGTATCCGCCGCGCCGGTACCGGGTATCCGTGATGCGGGGAGGGGCGATGACGGACAGGACTCCACTGGTCGGGCGGGGGGCCGAACTCGACCGGCTGGACGCGGTGATCGGCGCGGTGCTCGCCCGGTCGGGCGGATCGCCCGGCGGCGGGGAGGGGCCGCCCGGCAACGGCGACGGGCCGCCCGGCGTCGTGGACCTGACGGGCCCCGCGGGCATGGGCAAGAGCCGGCTGCTCACCGAGGTCTGCCGCCGGGCGCGCGCCCGGGGGCTGACGGTGCTGCGCGGCCGCGCCACCGAGTTCGAACGGCACATCCCGTTCCGGCTGTTCACCGACGCCTTCGCCGACCTGGACCCGCGGCTGCTGCCCGCACCACTGCCCGACCCCGCGGCGGCGCCCGTGCTGCACGGGACCGCGGCGGGCGCGGACCCCGGCGGGCGCGCGAACCCGTACGAGGGGGCGGACGCCCCGGCCGACCGGTTCGCCGTGCACCGCGCGACGGCCTCGCTGCTCACGGCCCTGGCCGAGCGGAGGCGGGGCCGGGGCCTGCTGATCGCCCTCGACGACCTGCACTGGGCCGACCCCGCCTCCCTGGAACTCCTCGACCACCTCGTACGCCACCCACCGCCCGGCGCGGTCGCCCTCGTCGTGGCCCGGCGCGACCGCCAGACCGCGCCGTCGCCGGCCGCCGCCCTCGCCCGCGGCGTCGACACCGGAGCCGTCCTGCGCGTGGACCTCGGCCCCCTGGACCGGCGCACCTGCGTGGAGCACCTGGCGCCCGGCCTGCCGCCCGGCCTCGCGGAACGGCTGTACGACTCCAGCGGCGGCAACCCCCTCTACTTCCTGGCCCTCCTCCAGGGCCAGGGTGCCGGCCCCGCCGTCCCGGCGGGCGGCCTGACCGCACTGCTGCTGGACGAGCTGACCCCGCTGACCGGCACGCAGCGCCGTACCGCCGAGGCCGTCGCGGTCCTCGGCGACCAGGCCACGGCCCCGCTGCTGGCGCTCACCGCCGGACTGCCGGACACCGGCCGGCTCGACGCTGACCTCGGCGTCCTGTCGGACCGCGACCTGCTGCGGGCCGGCCCGGCCGGCGGCTGGTCACTGCGCCACCCCGTCCTGCGGACCGTCGTCTACCAGCACACCGACCACCGGCGGCGTACGGCCATGCACCGGCGGGCGGCCGCCGCCCAGGCCGGGACGGGCGCGACCGCCGCCGTGCGCGCCCACCACGTGGAGCGGGCGCTGACCGGCTGGGACCCCCGGGCCGCGGCGGTGCTGCTCGAAGCGGCCGACGAGGCCCGGACCACCGCGCCGGCGAGCTGCGCGCACTGGCTGGGCGTGGTCCTCGGCGTCCTGCCGCACTCCCCGGAGCACGCCGCCCGGCGCGCGGAGCTGCTGCTGCGGCGGGCACGGGCGCTGAGCCTGTGCGGCGAGCTGGGCACCAGCCGGGACCTGCTCCACCAGCTGCTCGCAGGGTCCGGCGGAGCCCACGCCGACGACGGGCTGCGCGCGAGCGCCGTCACCCTGTGCGCGTCGGTGGAACGCCACCTCGGCCGGTACGCCGCCGGGGTCGCGCTGCTGCGCCGCGAGCTGGCCCGGCGGCCCGCGCCGAGGCCCGCCGACGCGCTGGCACTCGGGCTGGAGCTGGGGTCGTCCGCGCCGCACGCCCTGTCGTACCCCGAGGTCCGGGAGGACGTGCTGCGGGCCTACGGGGCGGCGCTGCGGCTGGGCAACGCTCCGGCGGCGGCCGGGGCTCTGACGACGGCCGCCCTCGGGGAGACGTACGAGGGGGACCTGGCGAAGGCCCGCCGGCTGGCCGGCCGGGCCGCCGCCCGGCTCGACGCCCTGGCCGACGCCGAACCGGCCGACCTGTGCGAGCCGCTGGCGCGCATCGCGTGGACCGAGTTCTACCTGGACCGCTATCCGGAGGCGGAGCGGCACGCCGACCGGGGGCTGGCCCTCGGCCGGCGCGTCGGCCCGCTGCACCTGCTGCCGCACCTGCTGACGTGCAAGGCCGTCGTGCACATGAACTCCTGCCGGCTGGGGTCGGCGCTGGAGCTGTGCGAGGAGGCCGAGGGCATCGCCCGGGGCGTCGGCAGCGACGAACTCCTCGGGCTGGTGCTGGGCAACAAGGCGCAGATCCTGATCGCGGCGATGCCGCCGGGAGACCCCTTGCCGCTGTCCGTGGCGGAGGAGGCGGTGGCGCTGGCCGGCTCGCGCAGCAGCTGGTGGACCTCGCTCGCGTGGTGCGTGCTGAGTTACGCGGCCCTGTACGCCGGGGACCCGCGGCGGGCGCGTTCCGCGATGCTGCGGGCGGGGCGCGGGCCGGAGCTGGCCGGCCTCCAGCCGACGCTGCGGCCGCTGTTCCTGGAGGCGCTGGTCAACGCGGCCGTGGGGACGGGTGACCTGGCGGAGGCGGAGTCCTGGGCGGCCAGGGCCACGGCCGACGCCGAACGGCTGGGGCTGGCGAACCAGCGGGCGTCGGCGCTGCGCAGCGAGGGCGCGGTGCTCGCGGCGCGGGACGAGCCGGCTGCGGCGGCCGAGCGGTACGCGCGGGCCGCGCGGGAGGCGTCGAGCGGCGGTGCGACGCTCTGGGAGGCGCAGGCCCTGCTGGTCGGCGCGACCCTGACGGGCCGGGCGGGCGACGCGCGCACGGCGGCGGACCAGTGGCGGCGCGGCCGCGGCCTCGCCGAAGCGGGCGGCTCCCGCCTCCTCACGGGCCTGGCGGACCTCTTCCCGCCGGCCCCCGCCCGCCCCCCGCTCCCCCACCTCACCCCCCGCGAACGCGAGATCGCGGAACTGGTGGCGGAGGGCCTGACCACCCCGGCCATCGCGGCCCGCCTCTACCTGAGCCCCCGAACGGTGGACACCCACCTCTCCCACATCTACCGCAAGACGGGCATCACCACCCGAGCCGCCCTGGCCGCCCTCACGGCCCGGGGCACCCCCTGAGTCCGGCACGGCTACCGTGGCGTCGACGGACGGGACGGACGGAGGCAGTGTGAGCGGTGACCGGTGGACGAGCGCTTCGTTGCCGTACCTGACCCCGCGCGGCACGGGGACCGCCGACGCGTGGACCGAGCAGGCCCGGCGGGCGGGCCGGTCCGGCGGCCAGCGCATCGTCCACGCCGGAGAGGCCGCCGTACCGCACGGCGTCGCCCGCATGCTCGGCCTCACGGCGGGGAGCACGGCCGTCGTACGGCGCAGGATCATCGAACTCGACGGCGAGCCCGTGGAGCTGACGGACAGCTACTGGCCCGCGGACATCGCCGCGGGGACCGCCCTGGCCGGCACCGCGAAGATCCGCGGCGGCGCCGTGACGCTGCTCGCATCCCTGGGGCACGTCGGCGTCCGGGTCGTCGAGAACGTGACGGCCCGCATACCGAGCCCCGAGGAGCACCGGCAGCTGCGCCTCGGGCGGGACGAGCCGGTGCTCCAGCCGGCCCGCACCACCTACGACTCGGCGGACCGCCCGATCCAGGCCGACGTGATGGCGATGCCCGCGGGCCGCCAGCAGCTGCGTTACGAGATCGCCCTCGGCTAGCTCCCGGAAACGCCACCGCGCCCGCCAACCCTGGTCGGGGACATGGCGGGCGCGGGTCGGAGTTCCGTACGCCGTTGTACGGACCGTATGAGGGGTCCCGCCGTTCGCGCGGCGGGGGCGCTCTCCGGCAGTCCCCGTCGGGGCGGGGCGCTGCCAGTACCCGGGCCCCGTACCGACGGCCGGAGGCCGGCGCAGCCGGGCGAAGCCCGGGAGGCCGCCTGCGGCCGAGCGGTGCGAGCACGGCATCCAGAAGGAGCCATGGCGGGCGCGGGTCGGAGTTCCGTACGCCGTTGTACGGACCGTATGAGGGGTCCCGCCGTTCGCGCGGCGGGGGCGTTACCAGCGACCCGGGCCCCGTACCGGCGGCCGGAGGCCGGCGCAGCCGGGCGAAGCCCGGGAGGCCGCCTGCGGCCGAGCGGTGCGAGCACGGCGTCAGGAAAGGGTCACACCATCAGGGAGCGGTCCGTCGGCTTGACCGGGTACGGGAGGGTGCTGGTGCCGGTCAGGTAGCGGTCCACGCCGCGGGCGGCCGAGCGGCCTTCCGCGATGGCCCACACGATGAGCGACTGGCCGCGGCCCGCGTCGCCGGCGACGAAGACGCCGTCGGCGTTGGTGGCGTACGAGGCGTCGCGGGCGATGTTGCCCCGCTCGTCCAGGCCGACGCCGAACTGCTCGACCAGACCGTTGGCCTGGTCGGTGCCGGTGAAGCCCATCGCCAGGGTGACCAGCTGGGCCGGGAGGACCCGCTCGGTGCCGGGCTTCTGGACGAGCTTGCCGTCGACGAACTCGACCTCGGTCAGGTGCAGGGACTGGACGTTGCCGTCCTCGTCGCCCTCGAAGTGGGTGGTGGAGACGGAGTAGATCCGCTCGCCGCCCTCCTCGTGGGCCGAGGTGACCTTGTACAGCATCGGGAAGGTCGGCCACGGCATGGACTCCGGGCGGTCCTCCGACGGACGCGGCATGATCTCCAGCTGGGTGACCGAGAGGGCACCCTGGCGGTGGGCGGTGCCCACGCAGTCCGCGCCGGTGTCGCCGCCGCCGATGACGACGACGTGCTTGCCCTCGGCGGTGATCGGCGGGGCCAGGAAGTCGCCCTCCTGGACCTTGTTCGCGAGCGGGAGGTACTCCATCGCGAAGTGGACGCCCTTGAGGTCGCGGCCCGGGACCGGGAGGTCGCGGGAGACCGTGGCGCCGGCCGCCACGACGACCGCGTCGAACCGCTTGCGCAGGTCCGTGGCGGTGATGTCGCGGCCGACCTCGATGCCGGTGCGGAACTTGGTGCCCTCCGCGCGCATCTGCTCGATGCGGCGGTTGATGTGCACCTTCTCCATCTTGAACTCGGGGATGCCGTAGCGCAGCAGCCCGCCGATGCGGTCGGCGCGCTCGTACACGACCACGGTGTGGCCGGCCCGCGTCAGCTGCTGGGCGGCGGCCAGGCCGGCCGGGCCGGAGCCGATGACGGCCACGGTCTTGCCGGACAGGCGCTCCGGCGCCTGCGGGGTGACGTCGCCGTTGTCCCAGGCCTGGTCGATGATCGAAACTTCGACGTTCTTGATGGTGACGGCCGGCTGGTTGATGCCGAGCACGCACGCCGACTCACAGGGAGCGGGGCACAGGCGGCCCGTGAACTCCGGGAAGTTGTTCGTGGCGTGCAGGCGCTCCGCCGCCGCCGACCAGTCCTCGCGGTACGCGAAGTCGTTCCACTCGGGGATCAGGTTCCCGAGCGGGCAGCCGTTGTGGCAGAACGGGATGCCGCAGTCCATGCAGCGGCCGGCCTGCTTGCTGATGATCGGGAGCAGCGAGCCCGGGACGTAGACCTCGTTCCAGTCCTTGACGCGGTCGGCGACGGGACGGGTGCAGGCGGTCTCGCGCGGGGTGGTGAGGAAGCCCTTCGGGTCAGCCATTGGTCGCCGCCTCCATCATCTTCTCGGTGGTCTCGGACTCGGAGAGTCCGGCCAGCTCAGCGGCGTCCTTGGCGGCGAGCACTGCCTTGTACGTGGTCGGGATGATCTTGCTGAAGCGGGCCGCGGCGGCGTCCCAGTCAGCCAGGAGCTTCGCGGCCACGGTCGAGCCGGTCTCCTCCTCGTGGCGGCGCACCACATCGTGCAGCCACTGCTTGTCGGCGTCGGAGGGGGCCTCGACGGCCTCCGCGTTGCCGACGTTGACCTGGCGGGGGTCGAGGTCGATGACGTACGCGACGCCGCCCGACATGCCGGCCGCGAAGTTGCGGCCCGTCTCGCCGAGGACGACGGCCGTACCGCCGGTCATGTACTCGCAGCCGTGGTCGCCCACGCCCTCCGAGACGACCAGGGCGCCGGAGTTGCGGACGCAGAAGCGCTCGCCGGTGCGGCCGCGCAGGAACATCTCGCCGCCGGTGGCTCCGTAGCCGATGGTGTTGCCGGCGATGGTGGAGTACTCGGCGAGGTGGTCGGCGGCGCGGTCCGGGCGGACCACGATGCGGCCGCCGGAGAGGCCCTTGCCGACGTAGTCGTTGGCGTCGCCCTCCAGGCGCAGGGTGACACCGCTCGGCAGGAAGGCGCCGAAGGACTGGCCGGCCGAACCGGTGAAGGTCAGGTCGATGGTGTTGTCGGGCAGGCCCGCACCGCCGAACTTCTTGGTGACGTGGTGGCCGAGCATGGTGCCGACGGTCCGGTTGATGTTGCGGATCGCGACCTGGGCGCGGACCGGCTGGGCCGTCTCGGCGGAGTCGGCGTTCAGCGCGTCGGCGGCGAGCTCGACGAGCTCGTTGTCGAGGGCCTTCTCCAGACCGTGGTCCTGCTCGATCAGGGCGTGGCGGACCGCGCCCTCGGGCAGCTCGGGCACGTAGAAGAGGGGCTCCAGGTCGAGGCCCTGGGCCTTCCAGTGCGTGACGGCCTTGCTGGTGTCGAGGAGCTCGGCGTGGCCGACGGCCTCCTCGATCGTGCGGAAGCCCAGCTCGGCGAGGAGCTCGCGCACCTCCTCCGCGATGAACTCGAAGAAGTTGACGACGAACTCGGGCTTGCCGGAGAAGCGGTCGCGCAGGACCGGGTTCTGCGTGGCGATGCCGACGGGGCAGGTGTCCAGGTGGCAGACGCGCATCATGACGCAGCCGGAGACGACGAGCGGCGCGGTCGCGAAACCGAACTCCTCGGCGCCGAGCAGCGCGGCGATGACCACGTCGCGGCCGGTCTTGAGCTGGCCGTCCGTCTGGACCACGATGCGGTCGCGCAGCCCGTTGAGCAGCAGGGTCTGCTGGGTCTCGGCGAGGCCGAGCTCCCAGGGGCCGCCCGCGTGCTTGAGCGAGGTGAGCGGGGAGGCGCCCGTTCCGCCGTCGTGGCCGGAGATCAGGACGACGTCCGCGTGGGCCTTGGACACACCGGCCGCGACCGTACCGACGCCGACCTCGGACACGAGCTTCACGTGGATGCGCGCGACCGGGTTGGCGTTCTTGAGGTCGTGGATCAGCTGGGCCAGGTCCTCGATGGAGTAGATGTCGTGGTGCGGCGGCGGGGAGATCAGGCCGACGCCCGGGGTGGAGTGACGGGTCTTGGCGACCCACGGGTAGACCTTGTGGCCGGGCAGCTGGCCGCCCTCGCCGGGCTTGGCGCCCTGCGCCATCTTGATCTGGATGTCGTCCGCGTTGACCAGGTACTCGCTCGTGACACCGAAGCGGCCGGAGGCGACCTGCTTGATGGAGGAGCGGCGCGCCGGGTCGTACAGGCGGTCCGGGTCCTCGCCGCCCTCACCGGTGTTGGACTTGGCGCCCAGCTGGTTCATGGCGATGGCGAGGGTCTCGTGCGCCTCCTTGGAGATGGAGCCGTACGACATGGCGCCGGTGGAGAAGCGCTTGACGATCTCGGAGACCGGCTCGACCTCGTCGATGGAGATCGAGGGGCGGTCGGACTTGAAGCCGAACAGGCCGCGGAGCGTCATCAGGCGCTCGGACTGCTCGTTCACGCGGTCCGTGTACTTGCGGAAGATGTCGTACCGGCGGTTGCGGGTCGCGTGCTGGAGGCGGAAGACCGTCTCCGGGTCGAACAGGTGCGGCTCGCCCTCGCGGCGCCACTGGTACTCGCCGCCGATCTCCAGCGCGCGGTGCGAGGCCGGGATTCCGGAGGCCGGGTACGCCTTGGCGTGGCGGGCGGCCACCTCCTTGGCGATGACGTCCAGGCCGGCGCCGCCGATCTTGGTGGCGGTGCCGGAGAAGTACGTGCCGACGAACTCCTCGTTCAGGCCGACGGCCTCGAAGACCTGGGCGCCGCGGTAGGAGGCGACGGTGGAGATGCCCATCTTCGACATGACCTTGAGGACGCCCTTGCCGAGGGCGTAGATCAGGTTCTTGATGGCCTGCTCCGGCTCCAGGCCGGACAGGAAGGTACCGGCGCGCAGCAGGTCCTCGACGGACTCCATGGCGAGGTACGGGTTGACGGCCGCGGCGCCGTAGCCGATGAGCAGGGCGACGTGGTGGACCTCGCGGACGTCGCCGGCCTCGACCAGCAGGCCCACCTGGGTGCGCTGCTTGGTGGCGATGAGGTGGTGGTGCACGGCGGAGGTGAGCAGCAGCGACGGGATCGGCGCGTGCTCGGCGTCCGAGTGGCGGTCCGACAGGACGATCAGGCGGGCGCCGGCCGCGATGGCGGCGTCGGCCTCGGCACGGATCTCCTCGATCCGGGCGGCGAGGGCCTCGCCGCCGCCGGAGACCCGGTAGAGGCCCGACAGGGTGGCGGCCTTCATGCCCGCCATGTCGCCGTCGGCGTTGATGTGGATGAGCTTGGCGAGCTCGTCGTTGTCGATCACCGGGAAGGGCAGGGTGACGCTGCGGCAGGACGCGGCGGTCGGCTCCAGCAGGTTGGACTGCGGACCGATCGAGGACAGCAGCGAGGTGACGAGCTCCTCGCGGATGGCGTCCAGCGGCGGGTTGGTGACCTGCGCGAAGAGCTGCGTGAAGTAGTCGAAGAGCAGCCGGGGGCGCTCGGACAGGGCCGCGATGGGCGAGTCCGTGCCCATGGAGCCGAGGGCTTCGCCGGCCGTGCGGGCCATGGGCGCGATGATGACGCGCAGCTCTTCCTCGGTGTAGCCGAAGGTCTGCTGGCGGCGGGTGACCGAGGCGTGGGTGTGCACGATGTGCTCGCGCTCGGGCAGGTCCGTCAGCTCGATCTCGCCGGTCTCCAGCCACTCCGCGTAGGGGGCGGCGGCGGCCAGCTCGTCCTTGATCTCGTCGTCCTCGACGATGCGCTTCTGCGCGGTGTCGACGAGGAACATCTTGCCGGGCTGCAGGCGGCCCTTGCGGACGACCTTGGACGGGTCGATGTCGAGGACGCCGACCTCGGAGCCGAGGACGACGAGGCCGTCGTCGGTGACCCAGTAGCGGCCGGGGCGCAGACCGTTGCGGTCGAGGACCGCTCCGACCTGGGTGCCGTCGGTGAAGGTGACGCAGGCCGGGCCGTCCCAGGGCTCCATCATCGTGGAGTGGTACTGGTAGAACGCGCGGCGGGCCGGGTCCATGGAGGCGTGGTTCTCCCAGGCCTCCGGGATCATCATCAGCACGCTGTGCGGCAGCGACCGGCCGCCGAGGTGGAGCAGCTCCAGGACCTCGTCGAAGGAGGCCGAGTCGGAGGCGTCCGGGGTGCAGATCGGGAAGATGCGGTCCAGGGCGCCCTCGCCGAAGGCGGCGGTGGCCAGCTGGGACTCGCGGGCCTTCATCCAGTTCCGGTTGCCCTTGACCGTGTTGATCTCGCCGTTGTGCGCGACGAAGCGGTACGGGTGGGCGAGCGGCCAGGACGGGAAGGTGTTCGTCGAGAACCGGGAGTGGACCAGGGCGAGCGCCGAGGCGAAGCGGCGGTCGGAGAGGTCCGGGAAGAAGGGCTCCAGCTGGCCGGTGGTCAGCATGCCCTTGTAGACGATGGTGCGGGCGGAGAGCGACGGGAAGTACACGCCGGCCTCGCGCTCGGCGCGCTTGCGCAGCACGAAGGCCTTGCGGTCCAGCTCGATGCCGGTGCTGCCGTTGCTGACGAACAGCTGCGAGAAGGCGGGCATCGTGGTGCGCGCGCCGTTGCCGAGCAGGTCCGGGGTGACCGGGACCTCGCGCCAGCCGAGGACCGTGAGGTTCTCCTCGGCGGCGATGGCCTCGATCCGCTCCACGGCGACGGCCTGTGCGGTGCCGTCGGCGGGGAGGAAGGCGATGCCGACGGCGTACGCGCCGGCCTCGGGGAGCTCGAAGCCCGCCACCTCGCGGAGGAAGGCGTCCGGCACCTGGGACAGGATGCCCGCGCCGTCGCCGGAGTCCGGCTCGGAGCCGGTGGCGCCGCGGTGCTCGAGGTTCCGCAGGACGGTCAGGGCCTGCTCAACGAGCGTGTGGGTGGCCTCGCCGGTGAGGTTCGCCACGAATCCGACGCCGCAGGCGTCCTTCTCGTTGCGCGGGTCGTACATGCCCTGCTGGGCGGGGCGACCGTCCATGGGCGACCAGGCGGTGTTGCTGGGGCCGGTCGCGGAGTGCGTGGATGCGGAACGCATCGGCTCTCCCGTCGTCGTCGTGGCAATGTGCTAGCCGAGGGACGACGTTGGCCCTCTGCGAAAGTTCGTGCAGGTTACATGATGACGGTAATTCCGAGAACCGGATATCACATTCCAGCATGCGGACACTGCGCGAGGCAGAAAGAAGGGACCTTCAAGGAATTCTCGAGTCGCAGACGCCCCTGAAGAGGCCTGCTGGGCACTGCACGGGGTGAAGGTCCCGGCGCGAGACGGGCATCATTGCCCGGCGCCCTGGTCTGATGCCCAGCGGTCACAGAATCGAAACCACCGGGTAACGGACTACTTATGTTGCGTGCTGCATAGTGTCTCACTCCCGCGGCCGTTAGCCTATGGCGCCGCCGATCCAGGTTCCCAGGATGTACGTCACACCCGCGGCGGCGCCACCCAGGACGAGCTGGCGCATGCCGCTGTACCACCACGACCGGGCCGTGACCCGCGAGACCACCGCGCCGCAGACGAAGAGCCCGAGCAGCGCCAGCAGCACGGCCGGCCACAGGGCGGTCGCCCCGAGCAGGTAGGGCAGCACGGGGAGCAGCGCGCCCAGCGCGAAGGAGCCGAAGGACGACACGGCGGCGACCAGCGGCGAGGGCAGGTCGTCGGGGTCGATCCCGAGCTCCTCGCGGGCGTGGATCTCCAGCGCCTGGTCCGGGTCGCGGGAGAGCTGCATCGCGACCTCGCGGGCGAGGGCGGGCTCGACGCCGCGCGAGACGTAGAGCTCGGCCAGCTCCTCCATCTCGTCGACCGGGTGCTTGCGCAGCTGCTGGCGCTCCACGTCCAGCTCGGCGAGGACCAGCTCGCGCTGCGAGGCGACGGAGGTGTACTCGCCGGCCGCCATCGAGAACGCGCCGGCCGCGAGACCGGCGAGGCCGGTGATGACGATCGTCGCCGGGGCGACCGCGCCGCCGGCCACGCCGGTCATCAGGGCGATGTTGGAGACGAGGCCGTCCATCGCGCCGAAGACCGCCGGGCGCAGCCATCCGCCGTTGACGTCGCGGTGGGTGTGGTTGTCGCGGTGGGCGGTGTGCAGCGGCGCTTCGATGTCGATGATGGACACGGCGTATCTCCCCTTTTGTACGAGCGGGTACGAGCGGGTACGCGAAAGCAACGCGCAGCTGTGCCCTGGCGCGGGGCACTCCCCCTGAACACCTCGAAAGTACGCACGATTTCCGGCTCCCGCCAGCAAGGAAGGCCGTACTTACCTGGGGTTTCGCGGGTCGGCGACCGGGTGACGGGGGCGGGCGGGGGGCGTTTCGCGGCGACCGACAAACCTCATGCCGTGGCACAAATCCCCCAAGGGCTCATGATGAGTCCCCCACCAAGTGGAGAGGCGCGCCATGGAGCTGATTGCATGCAATCCGCAGGTCCTCCTCGAACGGGCCAGGGGAGCGCTTCTCGGCCTCGCGGTGGGCGACGCGCTGGGCGCCCCCGCGGAGAACATGAAGCCGTCGGAGATCCGGGCGAAGTGGGGCCGGATCGAGGGCTTCGTCTCGGACGACCCGGCGGGCACGGACGACACCGAGTACGCGATCTTCTCGGGCCTGCTGCTGGCCCGGCACGGCTCCGCCCTGACCGTCGCGCACGTCGAACGGGCCTGGCACCACTGGATCGCCGACCTCGACGAGGGCCCCTTCCGCGGCGCGGGCTTCTCCGAGCGCGGCACCCTGGAGAACCTCCGCCGGGGCCTGGCCGCGCCGATCTCGGCCCAGCACCGGCACGCCTGGTCGGACGGCCTGGCGATGCGGGCGGCCCCCTTCGGGGTGTTCGCGGCGGGCCGCCCGGCGGAGGCGGCCCGGCTGGTCGCGATCGACGGCACGGTCAGCCACGACGGCGAGGGCATCTACGGCGGCCAGGCCGTCGCCGCCGGCGTCGCGGCCGCGATGGCGGGCGGCTCCCCCGCCTCGGTGGTCTCGGCGGCCCTGTCGGTCATCCCGTCCGACTCCTGGACGGCCCGCTCGCTGCGCCGCGCGGTGACCGCGGCCCCGCGCGGGGAGCGGGCGGTGCGCTCGGCGGTGGTCATCGGCGGCTACCCGTGGACGGACCTGGCCCCGGAGGCGGTGGGGCTGGCCTTCGGCGCGTTCGCCGCCTGCGCGGGCGACTTCCCCGCCTCGGTCCTCACCGCGGTGAACATGGGCCGGGACGCCGACACCACCGCGGCGGTGGCGGGCGCCCTGGCCGGCGCCCTGGCCGGCGCCGCCGCCATCCCCGCCGCCTGGGCCTCCGCCATCGGCCCGGTCCGGGGCAGCTGCCTCCCCTCGATGCGCGGCTACCACGTCCTGGACATCGCGGACCTCCTCACCCCGGAAACCGAGCCCGCCCGATGACCCACCACACCACCCTCACCGACCCGGCCCCGGAAGCGGAGTCCCCCACGGACCGGCCCGGGCCGCCCGCACCCACCCCTGCACCGGCCGCCGAACCCTTCACGGCCCCGGCCCCGGCGGCCGCCGCCACCCCCGCACCGGCCGCCGGGACCGGGCCCGGCACCGTCGCGGCCCGACCCCCCGCCCCGCAGGCCCCCGGGCCCGCCCGGCGTACTCCCGCACCACCGCCGCGGGCCCCCGCACCCGTCCCGCCGCCGGAGGCGAGCCGTACGCCCGGCGCCGCCCCGCCGGAGGCGGTCCGGCGGATCGAGGGGCTGCTGCTCGGGCTCGCCGCCGGCGACGCCGCCGGGTGGCCCGCCGCCCGGCACCGGGCCAGCCGGATGCCCGAGTGGACCCGCCGCCTCACCCGCGAGCTCGACACCTTCGCCGAGCAGAACGCCACCACCACCCTCCCCGTCCCGATCGCCCTCAACCAGCCCCCCGAACCGCTCCGCCTCGGCCCCTCCGACGACGCCGAATGGGCCGCCTTCGCCGCCGAATCCGTACTCACCGCCGCCGGGGTGCTGCTCAGCGACCTCTCCCGGTCCCGCCGCATGCGCGCCGCCATCGACCTCGCCTGGAACGCCCTGGCCAGCGAAGTCGCCGCCGCCGCGGAACGGGCCCCCGAGGTCGAGTCCGCCGTGCTGCCGATGCGCGCCCGGATCTCCGTACGTGCCGGGCTCGGCAACCTCGCCGCCGGCCTGCGCCCGCCCGCCACCGGCCACGACAACCCGCACTACTTCGACGACGCCGCCTGCGTCCGCGCCTGCGTGCTCGCCGTCGTGCACCCCGGCAACCCCGGAGCGGCCGCCGACCTCGCCGAGTTCGACGCCCGCTACACCCAGGACGGCGACGGCGTCCACGGCGCCCGCGCCATGGCCGCCGCCGTAGCCGCCGCCCTCGCCGGCGCGGACACCGACACCGCCGTCGACGCCGCGCTCGCCCAGCTGCCCGCCCCCACCGAGATCGGCCGCAACGCCCGGCACGCCGTCAAGCTCGCCCGCGCGGAGACCGGCGGCGCCTTCGCCCTCGTCCCCCTCCTGGAACACCAGATCGTCGACCACGTCTACAGCTACGGCATCGCCGCCGCCGAGACCGTCCCCGTCGCCCTCGCCCTCGCCACCGCCGCCCGCGGACAGGCCTGCGGGGCCGTCCCCGCCGCCGCCTGCCTCTCCCGCGTCGCCGACTCCGCCCCCGCCCTCGCGGGCGCCCTCACCGGCGCCCTCGGCGGCGGCGACTCCCTCCCCGCCGCCTGGCGCGAGGCCTGCCGCACCCTCTCCGGCTGCGCCCTGCCCCGGCTGGCCGGAACCGACCTCGTCGAACTCGCCGCGCTGCTCTCGCGTACGGAACTCACCACTCTGAAGGGATGATTCGGGCATGACCCTCACACTGGAGGACCGGTTCTCGGGCGCCCTCGTCGGCGCCGCCGTCGGCGACGCACTCGGCGGGCCGGTGGAGGGCTGGTCCCCGGAGCAGATCGCCGAACGGCACGGCGGCCGCGTGCACGGCATCGTCGGCCCCTGGTACGAGGACTGGCGCACCGCCCGGCCCATCGCGCCGTACCACAAGGGCGACGGCCACGTCACCGACGACACCCTCATGACGCACGCGCTGGTCCGCGTCTACACGGCCGTACGCGACCACCTGGACGCCTACGCGGTCGCCGAGCACCTCGTCCCCGACCTGATGGGCACCCCGCGCTGGATCCCCGAGCTGGAGGCCGAGGCCCTGCCCCTCCAGCGGGTCTTCCTCGCCGAGAAGTGGATCGTGACCCGGCTGCACTACGCGCACGCGGACCCCCGCGAGGCCGGCACCGGCAACATCGTCAACTGCGGTGCGGCGATGTACATGGCGCCGGTCGGCCTGGTCAACGCGGGCAACCCGGCCGCCGCCTACGCCGAGGCGCTCGACGTCGCGGGCGCGCACCAGTCCTCGTACGGGCGCGAGGCCGCGGGCGTGTTCGCGGCGGCGGTGGCGGCCGCCTGCGCCCCGGGGGCGACGGCCGCGACGGTGGTGGACACCGCGCTGGCCCTGGCCAAGGACGGCACCCGCGAGGCCATCGCCGCGGTACGCGAAGTCGCGCCGCGGCACCGGGACTTCGAGACGGCTCTCGCGCCGCTGCGGGCGGCCGTGGCCCCGTACGACTCGGTCGGGCCGGACTACCGCGCGCCCTCCCTCGGCGCCCGCCGCCCCTCGCGCCTGCACTCCATCGAGGAACTCCCCGTCGCCCTCGGCATGCTGCTGGTCGCCGACGGCCGGTACGAGGCCGCGGTGCTCGGCGCCGTCAACTACGGCCGCGACTGCGACTCCATCGCCACCATGGCCGGGGCGCTCGCCGGCGCCCTCGGCGGGGAGTCCGCCGTACCGGCCGCCTGGGCCAAGCGGGTCGCCGAGGCCAGCCGGCTCGACCTGCACGCCCCGGCGGCGGCACTGGCGGCCGTGGCCCGGGAGGTCTTCGACCGGGACCGGTCCCGCCGACGCGCCCACGAAGCCGCCTTCGACGCCATCGCCGCCCCCCGGTGACTCCCCCCTGCGCCGAAGGCGCCCCGCCCCCCGCCGCCGCCCAGACACCCCCCGGCCCGAACCGACCGCCCACCGCGGCACCCACCCCCGCCGCCCTCCAGGCACCAACCGCCCCGGCCCTGCGCCCCGCTGAGGCGCCCCCGGCAGCCGGGACGCCCACCTCCACCGCCCCTGGCCCCGCCGCCCTCCAGGCACCAACCGCCCCGGCCCGGCACCACGCCGGGAAGCCCCCCACAGGCGGGGCACCCGCGTCCGCCCCCTTCGCCGGCACCCAGGCACCGCCCGGCCCGGACCAGCCATACACGACCCCCGACGACCTCCAGGCCCCGACCGCCCAGGCCCTGCGCCCCGCTGAAGCGCCCCCCGCCGCTCCGGACCGGGTTCGGCTGACCTGGGTCCAGCCCGAGGACCTGCTCGGCCACGAGCTGCGACAGGCCGCGGAGGACGGACGCGACCCCGGACCGGCCCTCGCCGCCTGGCTCGCGGCGGGCGGCCGCCCGGCACCCGTCCGGGCCGGGGCCTCCCCCTCCCCCGCCGCCCCGGAGCTGCGCGCGCTCGCCGCCCGCCTGCTGGACGGCCTCGCGGAGCTCCCCGTCCCCACGGCGGCCGCGGAGCCCACCGACTGGCGGGCCGTCCGGGCCACCTGGCCCGCGCCCCCGCCCCCGCCCCCGGCCGCGCACCCGCCGGCCCCCGCGCTGCGCCGCAGGCTGGAGGCCGCCTGGGTCGGACGGGCCGTCGGCTGCGTGCTCGGCAAGCCCGTCGAGAAGCTCCCCCTGGACGGCATCCGAGCCCTCGCCCGCGCCGCCGGGAACTGGCCGCTGGACGACTGGTTCACCGCACGCGGCGTCCCCGCCGGGCTGCTGGCCGCGTACCCGTGGAACCGCCGCTCCGCACCCACCTCCCTCGCCGAGAACATCGACGGCGCGCCCGAGGACGACGACCTGAACCACCCCCTCCTCGGCCTGCTGCTGCTCCAGCGGCACGGCAAGGGCTTCACCACCGCCGACCTGGCCCGGCTCTGGCTCGACGAGCTGCCCGCCGGCCGCGCCTTCACCGCCGAGCGGGTCGCCTACCGCAACCTCCTCCAGGGCCTGGAGCCCCCGCACACGGCCACCCGCCACAACCCCTTCCGGGAGTGGATCGGCGCCCTCATCCGCGCCGACGTCCACGGCTGGACCAACCCCGGCGACCCGGCCGCCGCCGCCGAACAGGCCTGGCGGGACGCCACCCTGACGCACACCGCGGGCGGGGTCCACGCCGCCCTGTTCGCCGCCGCCGCCATCGCCGAGGCCGCCGGCGGCGCGGCCGACGTGCACGGCGCGCTGCGGGCCGGGCTCGCCGTCGTACCGCCCGGCTCGCGCCTCGCCGAGGCCGTCCGGCACGGGATCGGCGCAGCCCGCGAGGAGGCCTGCTTCGACCGGGTCGTGGACCGGCTGCACGCCCGCTACGGCCACTACCACTGGGTGCACGCCGTCCCCAACACGGCCCTGATCGCCGCCGCCCTCACCCACGCCGACGGGGACTTCACCCGCTCCGTCTGCCTCGCGGTGTCCGGCGGCTGGGACACCGACTCCAACGGCGCCACCGCCGGCTCGGTCGCCGGACTCCTGGCCGGGTCCCCCGACCGGATCCCGGAGCGCTGGACCGCACCGCTGAAGAACCGCCTCGCCACCACCGTCGCCGGCTTCGACGGCACCGGCTTCGACACCCTCGCCCGGCTCACCGCCCGGCTCGCCGCCCAGCCCGCCACCAAGCCCGCCACCCAGGAGGCAACCCGCTCATGACGGCCATCGCCGTGCTCGGCAGTACCAACATGGACCTCGTCGCCTACGTGCCCAAGGCCCCCCGCCTCGGGGAGACCGTCACCGGCCGGGAGTTCCGCACGGCCCCCGGCGGCAAGGGCGCCAACCAGGCGGTGGCCGCCGCCCGCCTCGGCGGGGAGGTGGTGATGATCGGCGCCGTCGGGGCGGACGAGTTCGGCGTACGGCTGCGGGCCGGGCTGGCGGCGGCCGGGGTCGAGACCGCCGCTCTGCGCACCGTCGAGGGCGCCAGCGGCACCGCGCACATCACCGTCGACGACGAGGGCGGCAACAGCATCGTCGTCATCCCCGGCGCCAACGCCCGCGTCACCGGCCTGGAGGCGGGCGACGCCTCGCGGATCGGCGCCGCCGACTGCCTGCTGCTCCAGCTGGAACTCCCCCTGGAGGCCGTCCTCGCCGGGGCGGAGGCCGCCCGCGCGCACGGCGTCCGCACCGTCCTCACCCCGGCCCCCGCGCAGCCGCTGCCGGCCGGACTGCTCGCCGCCACCGACCTGCTGGTCCCGAACGAGCACGAGGCCGCCGCCCTCACCGGGCTCACCGACCCGCACCGGGCCGCGGAGGCGCTGCTGCGGGAGGTGCCGGAGGTGGTGGTCACCCTGGGCGCGGCCGGCTGCCTGTACGCGGCGCGGGGGCGCGAGCCGCTGACGGTGGCGGCCCCCCGGGTGCGGGCCGTGGACACCACCGCCGCCGGGGACACCTTCGTCGGGGCGCTCGCGGTGGCGCTCGGGGAGGGGCGCCCGATGCCCGGGGCGCTGTCCTGGGCCTCGGTGGCGGCGGCGCTGTCCGTCCAGCGGCCGGGGGCGCAGGACTCGATGCCGACCCGCGCCGAGGTGGACCGGGCGGCGGGGGCGACGGGCCGGGCGGAGTCATGACGCCGTCGTCCGGCCCCCTGTCCGGGCTGCGCGTGCTCGACCTGGCCACCCTGTTCGCCGGGCCGCTGGCCGCCACCCTGCTCGGGGACTTCGGCGCCGAGGTGGTCAAGGTCGAGCACCCGCACCGGCCCGACCCCTCCCGGGGGCACGGGCCGGCCAAGGACGGGATCGGACTGTGGTGGAAGCTGCTCGGGCGGAACAAGCGGACGATGACCCTGGACCTGTCCACGCCCGGCGGCCGGGACACCCTGCTGCGGCTGGCCGCCACCGCCGACGTGGTCGTCGAGAACTTCCGCCCCGGCACCCTGGAGAAGTGGGGCCTGGGCTGGCCCGAGCTCTCGGCGGCCAACCCCCGCCTGGTCCTGGCCCGCGTCACGGCCTTCGGCCAGCAGGGCCCGTACGCCCACCGGCCGGGCTTCGGCACCCTCGCGGAGGCGATGAGCGGCTTCGCCGCGATCACCGGGGAGCCGGACGGCCCGCCGACCCTGCCGCCCTTCGGCCTCGCCGACTCCATCGCCGCGCTGACCTGTGCGTACGCGGTGATGACCGCGCTCGCCGGGCGGGACCGGACCGGACGGGGCCAGGTGGTCGACCTGGCGATCATCGAGCCGATCCTGACCGTGCTGGGCCCGCACCCGCTCTGGTACGACCAGCTCGGCTACGTCCAGCCCCGCACAGGCAACCGTTCCGCGAACAACGCCCCCCGCAACACCTACCGCAGCGCGGACGGCCGCTGGCTGGCGGTGTCCGCCTCGGCCCAGTCGATCGCGGAACGGGTGCTGCGGCTGGTCGGCCGGCCGGAGCTGACCGCCGAGCCCTGGTTCGCGACCGGTTCCGGGCGGGCGGCGCACGCGGAGCTCCTCGACGGGGCGGTCGGCGGCTGGATCGCCCGGCACAAGGCCGAGGAGGTGGTCGCGGCCTTCGAGGAGGCCGAGGCCGCCGTCGCCCTGGTCTACGACGTGCGGGACGTGATGGCCGATCCGCAGTTCGCGGCCCTCGACACCGTCACCGAGGTCGAGGACCCCGAGCTCGGCCCGATCCGCATGCAGAACGTCCTCTTCCGGCTGTCCGGGACCCCCGGCGGGATCCGCTGGGCCGGCCGCCCGCACGGCGCGGACACCGAATCCGTCCTGACCGAACTCGGCCTGACCGGGCCCGAGATCGCCGCTCTCCGTACCGAAGGTGCCCTGTGATCCTGACCTGGCTCTACGCACCCGGGGACCGCCCGGAGGTGGTGGCGAAGGCCCTGCGCAGCGGGGCCGACGCCGTCATCGTCGACCTGGAGGACTCGGTGTCGGCCTCGCGCAAGGAGTACGCCCGCGCCGCCACCGCCGAACTGCTGACCGAGCGCCCGCCGGTCCCCGTCCACGTCCGCGTCAACGCCCTCGGCTCCCCCTGGTCGGGCCCCGACCTCGCCGCTCTCGCCAAGCTGCACGGGCTCGCGGGCCTGCGGCTGCCCAAGGTCGACGCGCCGGAACAGATCACCCGGGTCGCGGACCGCACCGGAGGGGTGGCGCTGTACGCGCTGCTGGAGTCCGCGCTGGGGGTCGAGAGGGCGTACGAGATCGCCCGTGCCCACCCTTCCCTGCAGGGGCTGACGCTGGGCGAGGCGGACCTCTGCGCGGACCTCGGCGTCTGCGCGGAGAGCGGGCTGGACTGGCCGCGTTCCAGGGTCGTCGTGGCCGCCCGGGCCGCCGGACTGGCACCGCCGGCGCAGTCCGTCTTCCCGGACATCCGGGACCTGGAGGCGCTGGCCGCCTCCTGCGCGCGGGGCCGGGCCCTGGGCTTCCTCGGCCGTGCGGCGATCCACCCGCGGCAGCTCCCGGTGATCGAGCGGGCCTTCCTCCCGGGGCCGGAGGAGGTCACCGCGGCGGAGGAGATCGTCACCGCCGCCCGCGCCACCCCGGGAGCCCTGGCCCTCCCGGACGGCCGCTTCGTCGACCCCGCCGTCGTCGCGGCCGCCCACCGCACCCTGTCCCTCTCGCGGCGCCGCCCTGCTCCTTCTTGACGCGCCGCTCGCACGGCTCGGCCCTGGCGGGCCCCCCGGCTTCGCGGCGCTGCGACGGCCTCCGGCCGTCCCCTCCCTGACGCGGTCCTCGCACCTTTCAGCGCCGGGGGCGCTTCCCGGGCTTCGGCCCGCTGCGACGGCCTCCGGCCGTCGGGCCCGGGGCGGGGCCGGTGCAGATGGCCGGGGCCGGTGAATCGGGTGCGGGTGGTGGGCCGCTGCGCGGGCGAGGTCCCCTACCCGCCCTTCCACCGTTCCCAGGGGCGTTGCCCCTGACCCCGGTACCGTGCGCTCCGCGCCCGGTGCGCTCAAACTCCCCCAGCTACCGCTGGGAGGTGCCCCCAGCGCGGGCTGGAATTTCGCTGCGCGAAATCCAGCCCCGCCGGCACACTCCAGCCCCGCCGGCGTTTGAGGCGCGGGGGGGGCGGGGGGGCGGGGGCGGAGCCCCCGCAAGGGGTCCGGGGCGCAGCCCCGGGGAACGGGCGAAGTGGGGGTCCCCCCGGACGGAGTCTGGGGGAGGGTAGGGGACCTCGCCCCGCGCAGCGGCGACGCCCCGGCACCGGCCGGGTACGACGGAGGGGGCGCCGCAGCACGCGCGGCGCCCCCTCCGGTACGACCCGTTCAGCTCTTGTCGGCCTCCGCCGCCTTCGTGAGGCTGGTCGGCTTCTTCGCCCCGGCGCCCCCGACGGGTTCGGCATCGGCCTTGGCCTCCGCACCGGCCGGGACGGCCTCGGCCTCGGCGTCCTTCGGCTCGGCCGGGACGGCCTTCGCGTCGGCCTTCGCATCCGCCGGGACGGCCTTGGCGTCCGGGGCCGGCACGGCAGCCGCGCCCTCACCCGAACCGCCGGAGGCGTTCGGCTCGACGACCTCTTCCCGGCCCGGCCGCAGCTTCGCCGAGAGCACGAAGTACACCACCGCGAGCACGAAGACCACGATCGCGGTCCACACGTTCAGCCGCAGGCCCAGGATGTGGTGCGCCTCGTCGACGCGCATGTACTCGATCCACACGCGCCCGGAGCAGTAGGCCGCCACGTACAGCGCGAACGCCCGCCCGTGTCCCAGCTTGAAGCGCCGGTCGGCCCAGATGACCAGGGCGGCGACGCCCAGGCACCACAGGGACTCGTAGAGGAAGGTCGGGTGGTAGGTGCCGGCGACCCGGTTCGGGCCCTCGCTGATCTTCAGCGCCCACGGCAGGTCGGTCGCGCGGCCGTACAGCTCCTGGTTGAACCAGTTGCCCCAGCGGCCGAAGGCCTGGGCGATCGCGATGCCCGGCGCGAGCGCGTCGGCCCAGGCGGGCAGCGGGATGCCGCGCAGGCGGCAGCCGATCCAGGCGCCGACCGCGCCGAGCGCGATCGCGCCCCAGATGCCGAGGCCGCCCTCCCAGATCTTGAAGGCGTCGACCCAGTCCCGGCCTTCGCCGAAGTAGAGCTGGTAGTCGGTGATCACGTGGTAGAGGCGACCGCCGACCAGGCCGAACGGCACCGCCCACACGGCGATGTCCGCGACCGTGCCCGGCTTTCCGCCGCGCGCGATCCACCGCTTGTTGCCGAGCCAGACGGCGGCGAAGACGCCGATGATGATGCAGAACGCGTAGCCGCGCAGCGGGACCGGTCCGAGATGGATCACGCCGGTCGACGGGCTGGGGATGTAAGCAAGGTCCATGGCAGACCTGACGCTACCCTGCCGGGCGGTGCGCACCGCAACCCGCCCGGCAAGCTGAAACCAAAACCACACATGGCGGGGCCGCCCGTGTCAGCCTCCCGACCCCGTCCCGGCCCCGGCGCGGGCACCGGAAGCGGAACCGGATCCGGAGGCCGTGGAACCCTTGGATCCGCTCTTCGGCGCGCCGTTCCCCGAGGCGGACGCGGAGGGGGACGCCGACGGCGACGGGGCGGTCTTGCCGCCGGTGCCCTCGACCTTCTCCTTCAGCTTCTGCGGGGTCAGCGGGTTCGCCTGGTCGGAGAAGATGTCCTTCCCGTCGAGCAGCACCGTCGGCGTGCCCCGGAACTTCCCGTCGCTGAACGCCTCGTGCGACTTGCCCACCCAGCTGTTGTGGGTGCCGTCCTCCACGCAGGAGCGGAAGGCGGGGGTGTCCAGCCCGTCGACCTTGCCCGCCAGCTCCAGCAGCTTGGCGTTCTTGCCGAAGGCGTCGTCGGTCTCCGGCGGCTGGTTCTGGAAGAGGACGTCGTGGTAGGCGGAGAACTTGCCGGCGTCCTGGGCGCAGGCGGCGGCGTTCGCCCCCTTCAGGGAGCCGGTGCCGCCCATGTTCCCGTCGATCAGGGTGACCAGGTGGTACTCGACCTTGAGGAGCCCCTTTGCCTCCAGGTCGTGGATGGTGGTGCGGTAGTTGTCCTCGAAGGCCTTGCAGGCGGGGCAGCGGAAGTCCTCCCACACCGTGAGGGTGGACTTGGCCCCGTCCTTGCCCGTCTGGATGGCGAGCGCGTCCTTGCCGGTGGCTCCGGAGGGCGCGGCCACCGGGCCGGCCTTGGCGGACTTGTCGCCCTTGCCGGCGTTGGCCGCGATCACGCCGACGACGGCGGCCAGGCCGAGCACGCCGACGACCGCCCCGGCGACCAGGAAGGTCCGCCGGCGCTTGTCCCGGCTCTTCTGCCGCTCGCGCTCCTCCTGGAGTCGCTCCCGGGCCGATCGTTTCGTCGCATCGCGGTTCGCACCGTCGTTCTTCTCGCTCACGTTCGGCCAAACGAAGCGGGGAGGCACTCGCGTGCCTCCCCGCTGCCGAATCCACCCGATCGGGCTACAGAACCTCGTCCCGGGCCCGTCCGGGGTCAGGACCTGCGTACGCCTTCCGCAAGCTCGCCCGCCAGTGCCCGCACGGCCGCGAGGCCGGCCGGCAGGTCGGGGGCGTCCAGGAGCAGCTTCACGAAGGCCGAGCCGACGATCACACCGTCGGCGAAGCCGGCGACCTGCTTGGCCTGTACGGCGTTGGAGACGCCCAGGCCCACGCAGACCGGGAGGTCGGTGGTGGCGCGGGTGCGGCGCACCAGTTCCTGGGCCTCGTTGCCGACGGACTCGCGGGTGCCGGTGACGCCCATGAGGGAGGCGGCGTAGACGAAGCCGGAGCCGGCGGCGGTGATGGTCGCGAGCCGCTCGTCCTTGCTGCTGGGGGCCACGACGAAGACGGTCGCCAGACCGTGCTCGGCGGCGTGCTCCCGCCACAGCGCGGACTCCTGGACCGGCAGGTCGGGCAGGATGCAGCCGGCGCCGCCGGCGGCGGCCAGCTCGGCGGTGAACCGCTCGACGCCGTAGCGGTCGATGGGGTTCCAGTACGTCATGACCAGGATCGGGACGCCGGTGGCCTCGAAGGCCTCGCGGACGGTGCGCAGCACGTCGGCGATCTTGACGCCGCCGCGCAGGGCGATGTCGTCGGCGGTCTGGATGACGGCGCCGTCCAGGACCGGGTCGCTGTGCGGCAGCCCGATCTCGACGACGTCGGCGCCGCCCGCGATGACGGCCTTGACGGCCTCGATGCCGCCGTCGACGGTCGGGAAGCCGGCCGGGAGGTAGGCGACGAGGGCCGCGCGGTCCTCGGACTTGGCCTTGGCGAGGGTCGCGCTCAGCAGTTCGATGTTGCCCTGGTTGCTCACTTGTTCTCCCCCTCGGTCTCCGCACCGTCGTACAGCCCGAAGTAGCGGGCGGCCGTGTCCATGTCCTTGTCGCCGCGGCCGGACAGGTTGACGACGATCAGGCCGTCCTTGCCCAGCTCCTTGCCCAGGTCGAGGGCGCCCGCGAGGGCGTGCGCCGACTCGATGGCCGGGATGATGCCCTCGGTGCGCGAGAGCAGGCGCAGGGCCTGCATGGCGGCGTCGTCGGTGACGGCGCGGTACTCGCCGCGGCCGGTGTCCTTGAGGTAGGAGTGCTCGGGGCCGATGCCGGGGTAGTCCAGGCCGGCGGAGATGGAGTAGGGCTCGGTGATCTGGCCCTCCTCGTCCTGGAGGACGTAGCTGCGGGAGCCGTGCAGGATGCCGGGCTCGCCCGCGGTGAGGGTGGCGGCGTGCTCGCCGGTCTCCACGCCGTGTCCGGCGGGCTCGAAGCCGACCAGGCGGACGTCCGCGTCGGGGATGAAGGCGTGGAAGAGGCCGATGGCGTTGGAGCCGCCGCCGACGCAGGCGGCGACGGCGTCGGGGAGCCGGCCGGCGCGCTCGATGATCTGGCGGCGGGCCTCGACGCCGATGACGCGGTGGAAGTCGCGGACCATGGCCGGGAAGGGGTGCGGGCCGGCGACGGTGCCGAAGAGGTAGTGGGTCTGGTCCACGTTGGCGACCCAGTCGCGGAACGCCTCGTTGATGGCGTCCTTGAGGGTCCGGGAGCCGGACTTCACGGCGATGACCTCGGCGCCGAGCATGCGCATGCGGGCCACGTTGAGGGCCTGGCGCTGGGTGTCGATCTCGCCCATGTAGATGGTGCAGTCGAGGCCGAAGAGGGCGCAGGCGGTGGCGGTGGCCACGCCGTGCTGGCCGGCGCCGGTCTCGGCGATGACGCGGGTCTTGCCCATGCGCTTGGTGAGCAGCGCCTGGCCCAGCACGTTGTTGATCTTGTGCGAGCCGGTGTGGTTGAGGTCCTCGCGCTTGAGGAAGATCCGGGCGCCGCCGGCGTGCTCGGCGAACCGGGGCACCTCGGTCAGGGCGCTGGGCCGGCCGGTGTAGTTGACCATGAGGTCGTTGAGCTCGGCGGCGAAGGCCGGGTCGCCCTTGGCCTTCTCGTACTCGACGGCGACCTCGTCCACGGCGGCGACGAGGGCCTCCGGGATGAACTTGCCGCCGAAGTCACCGAAGTAGCCCTCGGTGTTGGGGACGTGACCCTCCGGGTCCGGGATGAAGAACGAGCTGGTGGACATGTGCCACTACTCCTACGGGTACGGAATGCGAGGCTTCGCTCGACGCGGGCTGGATGCACCGTATTGCGCCGCCGGTCCGCCGCCCGCGCACCCCGCTGAGGGGGTGGGAGGGGTACGGACGGGACGGCCCGCGCCCACGAGGGGGGCGGGGCCGCACGAGGGCCCCGGCCGGTACGTCAGGGGTACCGGGCCGGAGGGGCCGCCGTTACGACGCGGTCGTGCCGCGCCATCGCATGCCGTTGACCTGTCCGGGCTCGGACCCGATCACGTAGCGCACCCGCCGGCCGTGCACGCGGCGGGCCGGGGCGCGGCAGCCGCGGGGGCGGCAGCCGCGCGCCAGCGGCGCGTGCGCCGTCGGCACGCCGGCCGGGCCGTGGCCCGGGCGGGTGCGGACGGAGGAGGAGGCGGGGGGCACGGGAGTGGTCAGCTCCGCCCGTGACGCAGGGCGGGGTGGGCGCCGGCGGCGACCAGGTCGGCCACGGCCGCCTTCGGGTCGCGTCCGGTGACCAGGGACTCGCCGACGAGGACCGCGTCGGCGCCCTCGTTGGCGTAGGCGATCAGGTCGTGCGGTCCGCGGATGCCGGACTCGGCGACCTTCACGATGTGGGGCGGGATCTCTCCGACGACCCGCTCGAAGGTGGAGCGGTCGACCTTGAGGTCCTTCAGGTTGCGCGCGTTGACGCCGATGATCTTGGCGCCGGCGGCGACGGCACGCTCGATCTCCTCCTCGTCGTGCACCTCGACGAGCGGGGTGAGGCCGATGGACTCGGCCCGCTCGATGAGGGAGACCAGGGCCTCCTGCTCCAGGGCCGCGACGATCAGCAGCACGAGGTCGGCGCCGTAGGCGCGGGCCTCCCACAGCTGGTACGCCGTGACGATGAAGTCCTTGCGCAGGATCGGGATGTCCACGCGTGCGCGGACGGCCTCCAGGTCCGCGAGCGAGCCGCCGAAGCGGCGCTGCTCGGTGAGGACGGAGATGACCGCCGCACCGCCCGCCTCGTAATCGGCGGCGAGCCCGGCCGGATCCGCGATCGCGGCCAGCGCGCCCTTGGAGGGGCTGGAGCGCTTGACCTCGCAGATCACCTTGACGCCGTCGCCACGCAGGGCGGCGACGCCGTCCTTGGCCTGGGGCGCCTTGGCGGCACGCTCCTTGAGCTCGTCGAGGCTCACGCGGGCCTGCCGTTCGGCAAGGTCTTCGCGGACCCCTTCGATGATCTCGTCGAGCACACTCACGCGAGCGGCCCCCTTCCGGGTTGATGACGGTCGGCCGCCTTGCAGACACGTTCCACTGCAAGGTCGGCACTCAAATGGTATCCGCAGGTCGCCGAGGCCTCCGCACGGACTTCTCGGTTTCCCAGGGACTGGACACTCGGAATATGGCCTTCCCGTAGTTCCCGCAAGGCCTCCGCCGGGGTCAGGGAGCCAGTGCGGAACCGAACGGGAGGTTCCGGACAATCGAGAACGCCAGCACCAGACCCCCGACGCCCCACCACCAGGCCGGCCGCAGGGCGATCCGGGGCACCGGACCCCCGCGGAAGGCCCGCAGCAGCCACAGGGCCGTGAAGGCGGCGAAGACGAGGTAGCCGGCCACCGCCACCGCATTGGCACCCAGCGCCGCCGGCAGGTCGCCGGTGGCGAAGGCGTGCGCGCTGCGCAGCCCGCCGCAGCCGGGGCACAGCACCCCGGTCAGCCGGAACAGCGGGCAGACCGGATAGTGCCCCGGTTCGTTGGGGTCCACGGCGCCCACGTACGCGAACGCCGCCACGGCCCCGGCCAGCGTCAGCACGGGGGCGGCGAGCCGCCGTGCCCGGGAGGCCGGTACTGGCGGCCGCCCGGACGGCAGGGGCTCCCAGGGGCCCGCGTACGGGGCGTCGGTACGAGAGGCGTCCACCCGCTGATTCTCTCCGCTCATGACAAAAGGCGCAGCCCGACGGGGCCGCGCCTTTCGAACAGCGGACCGGCAGACCCGCGCGGTCCCGCTCAGACCTTGGCGGCGACCCGGTTCGCGGCGATGACCTCGGCGAGGTCGCGGTGGGTGGCCTTCGGCGCACCCATGCCGGCGGCCCGCATCGCGAGGCCGACCACACCGCCGAGCGCGACGACGACCAGGCCCGCCCAGAACCCCAGCGGGTTCGCCAGCACCATGAAGGCGCCGGATACGCAGAAACCGATGAAGGCGATGACGACACCGGTCCAGGCGGCCGGGGTGTGTCCGTGGCTCGTGCCCGCCATGAGTTGCTCCTCGTTGCTCTGTCTCGCGTGCGGTGCCGCACGCTCGCTGTCATTGTCCCGCACGGCGCCGCCGGTTTCTCCAGTGGGTGGCGATCTCCGGCGGCCCCTTCTAGCGGGTGGGGTCCTCGCCGCGGTCCAGTGCCTTCCACAGGTCCTCCGGCCGGTCCGGGTCCACCGGGGCCGGGGTGCGCCCGCGGGGGCTCCCGTCGCGCTCGTAGCGGCCTCCCATCGCGGGCCAGGCGCTGCCGAAGCGCAGCGCGAGCAGTCCCGCGAGCAGGATCAGGGCAGCGCCGGAGGCGGTGACGTACGGCCACGCCGTATGGGTCAGCTCCACCACCCGGGCGGCCGTGTCGGCCGTCGCGGTGGCGGCCCGCTCGTCGAGCGCGGCCCGGTCGTCGGCGGCGGCCACGGCGGCCAGGGCGGCGCCCAGACCGCTCAGCGCCAGCAGCCCGGAGACCAGCAGCCGGCCCCGGCCCCGTACGGCGAACACCGCGACCAGGGCCGCGAGGCCGACGATCGCCAGGGCCGCCGGAAGGCCCGTGACGGCCCGCCCGTCAGCGGTCAGGGGCAGGGTCCCGCCGCCGATGGAGGCGCTGCCCCGGGCCCAGGTGCGGCCGGAGGCGAGCAGGACGACGGTGGCGCCGAGCGCGCCGAGCAGCAGGGCGACGGCCACGGTGCGGCGGCCGGCGCTGCTCCCGGGGGCCTCGGCCTCGGTGGGGGGGTGGGGTACGGCACTCACGTACCCCACTATCCCTTACGGCCTCAGGCGCGGTGGAGGCGGTTCGCCGCTCCGACGGCTCGGAGCACGGCGGCCGCCTTGTTGCGGCACTCGCGGTCCTCCAGCTCGGGCACCGAGTCCGCCACCACGCCGGCCCCGGCCTGCACGTACGCGGTGCCGTCGCGCAGCAGCGCGGTGCGGATGGCGATGGCCGTGTCGGAGTCCCCCGCGAAGTCGAGGTAGCCCACGCAGCCGCCGTACAGGCCGCGCCGGGAGGGCTCCAGCTCCTCGATGATCTGCATGGCGCGCGGCTTGGGCGCGCCGGAGAGGGTCCCGGCGGGGAAGCAGGCGGTGAGCACGTCGAAGGCGGTCCTGCCCTCGGCGACCCGGCCGGTGACGGTGGAGACGATGTGCATGACGTGCGAGTACCGCTCGATGCTCATGAAGTCGACGACCTCGACGGAGCCCGGCTCGCACACCCGGCCCAGGTCGTTGCGGCCCAGGTCGACGAGCATGAGGTGCTCGGCGCGCTCCTTGGGGTCGGCCAGCAGCTCCTCGGCGAGGTCGTTGTCCTCCTGCGGGGTCGCGCCCCGGTGCCGGGTGCCCGCGATCGGGTGGACCATGGCCCGCCCGTCCTCGACCTTGACCAGCGCCTCGGGGCTGGACCCGACCACGTCGAAGCCGTTCTCGAAGCGGAAGAGGTACATGTACGGGGACGGGTTGGTGGCCCGCAGCACCCGGTAGACGTCCAGCGCGGAGGCCTCGCAGGGGGTCTCGAACCGCTGCGAGGGCACCACCTGGAAGGCCTCGCCGGCCCGGATCCGCTCCTTCACGTCCTCCACGGCGGCCTGGTACTTCTCGCCGCCCCACAGCGCGGAGACTGTGCCGTCTTCAAAACTCGGCACCTCGGAGGCGGGCAGCGGGGCCGGGGCGTACGGCGCGGGCCGCGCGAGGTCGGCCTCCATGGCGTCGAGCCGGGCGACGGCGTCGGCGTAGGCCTCGTCGACCCCGGAGTCCAGGTCGTTGTGGTTGATCGCGTTGGCGATCAGCTGCACGGTGCCGTCCCAGTGGTCCAGGACCGCCAGGTCGGAGGTGAGGAGCATGGTCAGCTCGGGGAGCTCCAGGTCGTCCTCGGCGTGCTCGCCGATCCGCTCCAGGCGGCGGACGATGTCGTAGCCCAGGTAGCCGACCATGCCGCCGGTGAAGGGCGGCATGCCGCCCACCAGGTCCCGGGGCGTGTGCAGGGCCTCGACGGTGGCGCGCAGCGCGTCGAGGGGGTCGCCGTCCGTGGGGACGCCGACGGGCGGGGTGCCGATCCAGTGCGCCTGGCCGTCCTTGACGGTGAGGGTGGAGTCGCTGCGCACGCCGACGAAGGAGTACCGGGACCAGGAGCGGCCGTTCTCGGCGGATTCCAGCAGGAAGGTGCCGGGGCGTTCGGCGGCCAGCTTCCGGTAGAGCCCGACGGGGGTGTCCCCGTCGGCGAGCAGCCGCCGGCTCACGGGGATGACGCGGCGGTCGGCCGCGAGCTTGCGGAACGTCTCGAGATCCATGGGGTGGGACCCTAACTGGCGAGGGGGTGTCCGGCCGATCAGGGGCGGATCAGCCCGGGTTGTCTGGTGCCGTGGATTGCAAGGCGGAGGAAGGAGCCACTGCGGTGGGGGCCCTCCCAGCGGTAGCTGGGGGACATTGGCGACTGACGACAACGCGGCAAGCCGCGGTGCCGGGCAAGCCGGGCCCGGCCATGATCGGCCGGACACCCCCTAGCTGGCGTCGCTGAAAAGGACATCGTCGTCGAAGCAGGTGCGCGCGCCGGTGTGGCAGGCGGCGCCGACCTGGTCGACCTTGACGAGCACGGTGTCCGCGTCGCAGTCGAGGGCGACGGACTTCACGTACTGGAAGTGGCCGGAGGTGTCCCCCTTGACCCAGTACTCCTGGCGGCTGCGCGACCAGTAGGTGCAGCGGCCGGTGGTGAGGGTGCGGTGCAGGGCCTCGTCGTCCATCCAGCCGAGCATGAGCACCTCGCCGGTGTCGTACTGCTGGGCGATGGCCGGGACCAGGCCGTCCGGGGAGCGCTTGAGGCGGGCGGCGACGGCGGGGTCGAGGGAGGACGTACTCATGGGCCCCATTGTGCCGGGCGGAACGACCCGTTACGGATCACCGTCCGCCTGATGGGCAGCCGCGCGGCGGGGCACGGCCGTAGGCTGGCCCGCATGTCTACCCATGCGAAGCGTGAACGACTGCTGCTGGCGGACCTCTTGGAGGCGGCGGGGCCGGAGGCGCCGACGCTGTGCGACGGCTGGACCTGCCGGGACCTGGCGGCGCACGTGGTGGTGCGCGAGCGCCGCCCGGACGCGGCGGGCGGACTGCTGCTGAACGTGCTGAAGGACCGCCTCGACCGGGCGATGGCCGAGTACACGGCCAAGCCGTACGAGGAGCTCATCCAGCTGATCCGCACCGGCCCGCCGAAGCTGTCCGTGTACGCGCTGAAGCAGATCGACGAGGCCGCGAACGCGGTGGAGTTCTACGTCCACGCGGAGGACGTGCGGCGCGCGCAGCCCGACTGGTCGCCGCGGACGCTGGACCCGGTGTTCTCGGACGCGCTGTGGGCCCGGCTGGAGAAGCTGGCCCGGCTGACGGGCCGCCGCTCGCCGGTGGGCCTGGTGCTGCGCCGCCCGGACGGGCGTACGGCGGTGGCGCACAAGGGCGTGCCGGTGGTGACGGTGACCGGGGAGCCGGGCGAGCTGACGCTGTTCTGCTTCGGCCGGCAGAACTCGGCGGCGGTGGAGCTGGACGGCGAGAAGGAGGCCGTCGCGAAGCTGACGGTGGCCCAGCTGGGCATTTGAGGCACGTCCGCCTGCGGGGCCCGGCCGGGCCCCGCAGGCGTGGCGGCTCACCGGACCGGGTGGCCGGCTTCGCGCAGGGCTCCCTTGACCTCGGAGATCCGCAGGTCGCCGAAGTGGAACACCGAGGCGGCGAGGACCGCGTCGGCGCCCGCGCCGATGGCGGGCGCGAAGTGCTCCAGCTTGCCGGCGCCGCCGGAGGCGATCACCGGGACGGTGACGTGCCGGCGCACGGCCGCGATCATCTCGGTGTCGTAGCCGTCCTTGGTGCCGTCGGCGTCCATGGAGTTCAGCAGGATCTCCCCGGCGCCCAGTTCGGCCGCCCGGTGCGCCCACTCGACGGCGTCGATGCCGGTGCCCCGGCGGCCGCCGTGGGTGGTGACCTCGAAGGAGCCGTTCTCGGTCCGGCGGGCGTCGACCGACAGGACGAGGACCTGCCGGCCGAAGCGCTCGGCGATCTCCTGGATCAGCTCGGGCCGGGCGATGGCGGCGGTGTTGACGCCGACCTTGTCGGCGCCGGCCCGCAGCAGCTTGTCGACATCGTCGGCCGTGCGGACGCCGCCGCCGACCGTGAGCGGGATGAACACCTGCTCGGCGGTGCGCCGCACCACGTCGTAGGTGGTCTCGCGGTTGCCGGAGGAGGCGGTGATGTCGAGGAAGGTCAGCTCGTCGGCGCCCTCGGCGTCGTACAGCTTGGCCATCTCCACCGGGTCGCCGGCGTCGCGCAGGTTCTGGAAGTTGACGCCCTTGACGACCCGGCCGTTGTCCACGTCCAGGCAGGGGATCACTCGTACGGCGAGGGTCATCGCTCGGTCTCCTTGTACGCCTCTACCTCCACCTCGACGACCATGCCCGGGTCGACGAAGCCGGAGACGATGATCATCGAGGCGGCGGGGCGGACCGCGTCGAAGAGGGCCTTGTGCGCACGGCCCACCTCCTCCACGTCCCGGGCGTGCGTGAGGTACATCCGGGTGCGGACCACGTCCCCGGCGCCCAGGCCGGCCTCGGCGAGGGCCTTGAAGGCGACCTCGAAGGCCTTGACCGTCTGGTCGTACGGGCCGCCCGCGTCGGCCGCGGTGCAGCCGGAGACCAGCACCAGGCCGTTGGGCAGCGCGACGGCGCGCGAGTAGCCGATCACGTCCTCGTAGGGGCCGCCGGAGGAGATCCGGCGCACTTCCGCGGAGCTCATGCGCGCACCGCCTCCAGGGCCTCTTCGAGGGTGAAGGCCTTGGCGTACAGGGCCTTGCCGACGATGGCGCCCTCGACGCCCGCCGGAACCAGCTCGGACAGGGCGCGCAGGTCGTCCAGGGAGGACACGCCGCCGGAGGCGACGACGGGCCGGTCGGTGGCGGCGCAGACGTTCCGCAGCAGCTCCAGGTTGGGGCCGGTCAGCGTGCCGTCCTTGCCGATGTCGGTGACGACGTAGCGGGCGCAGCCCTCGGAGTCCAGGCGGGCGAGGGTCTCGTAGAGGTCGCCGCCCTCGCTGGTCCAGCCGCGGCCCTTGAGGGTGGTGCCGCGCACGTCGAGGCCGATGGCGATCCTGTCGCCGTGCTCGGCGATGGCCTTGGCGGCCCACTCGGGGGTCTCCAGGGCGGCGGTGCCGAGGTTGACGCGGGTGCAGCCGGTGGCGAGGGCCGCGGCGAGCGTGGCGTCGTCGCGGATGCCGCCGGACAGCTCGACCTTGATGTCCATCGCACGGGTGATCTCGGCGACCAGGGCGCGGTTGTCGCCGGTGCCGAAGGCGGCGTCCAGGTCGACGAGGTGCAGCCACTCGGCGCCGGAGGCCTGCCAGGCGAGGGCCGCCTCCAGCGGGGAGCCGTACGAGGTCTCGCTGCCCGACACGCCGTGCACCAGGCGCACGGCCTGGCCGTCGCGGACGTCGACCGCGGGGAGCAGTTCAAGCGTGTTCGGCATCAGAGGGTCTCGATCCAGTTGGTGAGGAGCTGGGCTCCGGCGTCGCCGGACTTCTCGGGGTGGAACTGGGTGGCCCACAGGGCGCCGTTCTCCACCGCCGCGACGAACCGCTCGCCGTGCGTGGCCCAGGTGACCTTGGGGCCCTTGATCCTGGGGTTGGTGACCTCCAGCGTCCAGTCGTGGGCCGCGTAGGAGTGCACGAAGTAGAAGCGGGCGTCGGCGTCGAGCCCGGCGAAGGCCTGGCTGTCGGCCGGGGCCTCGACGGTGTTCCAGCCCATGTGCGGGACGACGGGGGCCTTCAGCGGGCCGACCGTGCCGGGCCACTCGTCGAGGCCCTCGGTCTCCACCCCGTGCTCGATGCCGCGCTCGAAGAGGATCTGCATGCCGACGCAGATGCCCATGACGGGCCGCCCGCCGGACAGCCGGCGGCCGATGATCCAGTCGCCGCGCGCGTCCTTGAGCCCCTTCATGCAGGCGGAGAAGGCGCCGACACCGGGCACGAGGAGCCCGTCGGCGTCCATGGCCTTGTCGTAGTCGCGGGTGATCTCGACGTCCGCGCCGACGCGCGCGAGGGCGCGCTCGGCGGAACGGATGTTGCCGAAGCCGTAGTCGAAGACGACGACGTTCTTCTTGGCGCTCATTCCCAGATTCCTTGGATTCGCAGGACTCCCGCGGCCAGACACATCACGGAGCCGAGGGCGAGCAGAATGATCACCGATTTCGGCATCTTCTGCTTCTGGAAGGAGTACACGCCCCCGGCCAGGAACAGGCCGAGGACGATCAGGATGGTGTTCAGGCCGTTCACGGCTAGAGGGCGCCCTTCGTGGAGGGCAGGATGCCGGCGGCGCGCGGGTCGAACTCGGCGGCGTAGCGCAGGGCCCGGGCGAGGGCCTTGAACTGGCACTCCACGATGTGGTGGGCGTTGCGGCCGTACGGGACGTGGATGTGCAGGGCGATCTGGGCCTGCGCGACGAAGGACTCGAAGATGTGCCGGGTCATCGTCGTGTCGTACTCGCCGATCATCGGCGCCATGTTCTCGGGCTCGGTGTGCACGAGGTAGGGGCGGCCGGAGAGGTCCACGGTCACCTGGGCGAGGGACTCGTCCAGCGGGACGGTGCAGTTGCCGAAGCGGTAGATGCCCACCTTGTCGCCGAGGGCCTGCTTGAAGGCGGCGCCCAGCGCGAGGGCGGTGTCCTCGATGGTGTGGTGGCTGTCGATGTGCAGGTCGCCGTCCGTCTTGACCGTGAGGTCGAAGAGGCCGTGGCGGCCGAGCTGGTCGAGCATGTGGTCGTAGAAGCCGACACCCGTCGAGACGTCGACCTTGCCGGTGCCGTCGAGGTCTATCTCGACGAGGACCGTGGTCTCCTTCGTGGTGCGCTCGACCCGTCCGATGCGGCTCATGCCTGCTGCTCCTTCTTCAGTGCGCGAACCGCTTCCAGGAACGCGTCGTTCTCGGCCGGCGTGCCGGCGGTGACCCGCAGCCGACCCGGTACGCCGTTGTCCCGGACCAGGACGCCCTGGTCGAGGATCTTCTGCCAGGCGGTGTGGGAGTCCTCGAACTTCCCGAACTGGATGAAGTTCGCGTCGGACTCGGTGACCTCGTAGCCGATGGCACGCAGCTCGGTGACGAGGCGGTCCCGCTCGGCCTTGAGCTGCTCGACGTAGCCGAGCAGGGTGTCGGTGTGCTCCAGAGCGGCCAGTGCGGTCGCCTGGGTGACGGCGGACAGGTGGTACGGCAGGCGTACGAGCTGCACGGCGTCGACGACGGCCGGGTGCGCGGCCAGGTAGCCCAGGCGCAGGCCCGCGGCGCCGAACGCCTTGGACATGGTCCGGGAGACCACCAGGTTGGGGCGGCCCTCGATCAGCGGGAGGAGGGAGTCCCGGTGGGAGAACTCCACGTAGGCCTCGTCGACGACGACCAAAGACGGCTTGGCGGCCTGCGCGGCCTCGTAGAGGGCGAGGACCGTCTCCGCCTCGACCGCGGTGCCCGTGGGGTTGTTCGGCGAGGTGATGAAGACGACGTCGGGGGCGTGCTCGGCGATGGCCCGCTCGGCCGCCGCCACGTCGATGGTGAAGTCCTCGCGGCGCGGGCCGGAGATCCAGCCGGTGCCGGTGCCGCGCGCGATGAGGGCGTGCATCGAGTACGAGGGCTCGAAGCCGATGGCCGTGCGCCCGGGGCCGCCGAAGGTCTGCAGCAGCTGCTGGAGGACCTCGTTGGAGCCGTTGGCGGCCCAGACGTTCTCCTTGGCGACGGGGTGCTTGCCCGTGCGGGTGAGGTAGGCGGCCAGCTGGGTGCGCAGCTCCACCGCGTCCCGGTCGGGGTAGCGGTTGAGGGTGCGGGCGGCGTCGGCGACGCGCTCGGCGATGCGCCGTACGAGCGCCTCGGGCAGCTCGTACGGGTTCTCGTTGGTGTTCAGCTGGACGGGCACGTCGAGCTGCGGGGCGCCGTACGGGGTCTTGCCGCGGAGCTCGTCCCGGATGGGCAGGTCGTCGATCCCGATGGTGGTCACTGTCCGGGCACCTTCCATCCGAAGCGGGCCTTGAGGGCCGCGCCGTGCGCGGGCAGGTCCTCCGCCTCGGCCAGCGTCACCACGTGGTGGGTGACCTCGGCGAGGGCGTCGCGCGTGTAGTCGACGATGTGGATCCCGCGCAGGAAGGACTGCACGGACAGGCCCGAGGAGTGGCAGGCGCAGCCGCCGGTGGGCAGGACGTGGTTGGAGCCGGCGCAGTAGTCGCCGAGGGAGACGGGCGCCCAGGGGCCGACGAAGACCGCGCCGGCGTTGCGGACCCGGGCGGCCCAGGCGGCGGCGTCGGCGGTCTGGATCTCCAGGTGCTCGGCACCGTACGCGTCGACGACCTTGAGGCCGTCCTCCAGGCTGTCGACCAGCACGATCGCGGACTGCTTGCCGGCGAGGGCGGGCTTGATCCGGTCCTCGACGTGCTTGGTCGCGGCGACCTGCGGCTCCAGCTCCTTCTCGACGGCCTCCGCGAGCTCCGCGGAGTCCGTGACGAGGACGGCGGCGGCGAGCGGGTCGTGCTCGGCCTGGCTGATCAGGTCGGCGGCGACGTGGACCGGGTCGGCCGTGGAGTCCGCGAGGACCGCGATCTCGGTGGGGCCGGCCTCGGTGTCGATGCCGATCTTCCCGGTGAAGTAGCGCTTGGCGGCGGCGACCCAGATGTTGCCGGGACCGGTCACCATGTTGACCGGCAGGCATTCCTCGGTGCCGTACGCGAACATCGCGACGGCGACGGCGCCGCCGGCCGCGTACACCTCGTCCACGCCGAGCAGCGCGCACGCCGCCAGGATGGTGGGGTGCGGCAGCCCGCCGAACTCCTTCTGCGGCGGGGACGCGAGCGCGATCGACTCTACGCCCGCCTCCTGGGCCGGGACCACGTTCATGACGACGGAGGACGGGTACACGGAGCGGCCGCCGGGGGCGTACAGGCCCACGCGCTCGACCGAAACCCACTTCTCGGTCACGGTGCCGCCGGGGACCACCTGGGTGGTGTGCTCGGAACGGCGCTGGCCCCGGTGCACGATCCGGGCGCGCCGGATGGACTCCTCAAGGGCGGCGCGGACGGCGGGGTCGAGCTGCTCCAGGGCGGCCGTGAGGGCCTCCGCGGGCACCCGGGCCCGGGTCAGTTCGACCCCGTCGAACTTCTGCGCGTACTCGATCAGCGCCGCCGTGCCACGATGATGGACGTCCTCGCAGATGGGCCGCACCTTCTCCAGGGCGGCTTCCACGTCGAACTCGGCACGGGGCAGCAGGTCGCGCAGGGCGCCGCCCTCGGGGAGGGCGTCACCGCGCAGGTCGATACGAGAGATCACCTGCCAATTCTCTCAGACCGCCTCCCACCGCCGTCCGCCCGTATCACTGGCTGATACACGCCCCGGACGTCACCGCCGCCCCTTAGCGTTCTCGTACACGTGGATGACAGCGGGGGGCTGCCATGGCCGGAGCAGACGGGGACGGACGTCCGGAGGACCTCACGGAGCCCGAACGGCTGATGTGGGAGGCCTTCCGCGCGGGCGCCGTCTGCGACCTCGGGGCCCGTGACGCGGGCCCGGACGATCCGCACTCGGGGCGGGCCTGGGGGCCCGGGCGCCGGGTCCGGGCGGAGGTGGTGGCGCACCTGCTGCTGGCCGGGCCCGCGCCGCTGCCCGGGCGGGTGGGGCGGCTGAAGCTGCGCGGTGCGCAGATCACCGGCCGGCTGGACCTTTCGGGTGCCTCGGTGGCCCCGTACGTGGAGATCCGCGGGTGCCGCTTCGACGGCGAGGTCCAGGTGTCCGAGACCCGGTTCGGCACGCTGCGGCTGGACAACTGCGCGCTGCCCCGGCTGGAGGGGGCCCGCCTGCACACCGAGGGCGACCTCCACCTGGCGCGCTGCCGGGTGGCCCGCGGGATCCGGCTGACCGACGCGCAGATCGGCACCGACCTGTTGCTCAGCCACGCGGTGGTGCGCCGGGACAACCGGGGCCGGGCCATCGCCGCGGACGGGCTGGCGGTGGCGCAGGACCTCCAGGCGGACATGCTGGAGACGCACGGCGAGGTGAGCCTGCGCGGGGCGAAGGTGGGTGCCTCGATGAGCCTGCGCGGGGCCCGGCTGAGCAACCGCGCCGGCAGGCGGGCGCTGAACGCCCCGACGCTGACCGTCGAGCGGACCCTGTACCTGACGTCGATCGGCCTGGGCTCGCCGACGACCGATCCGGAGCGCCCGTACGACTGGGGGCAGACCCCGACGACGGGCGGGCCGGCGCAGCGCTTCGAGTGCCGGGGCGGGCTGCGGCTGGACGACGGCCGGTTCGGCGACTCGGCCGACTTCTACGGTGCCCGGTTCGAGCTGCGCGCGGACCAGGAGGTGTCGCTGCGGCGGGTGCAGACGCCGGAGCTGCGGTTCGTGGGCGAGGCCCCGGAGCTGGGCCGGGTGGTGGTCTCGGGGGCGAAGGTGGTCAAGCTCGTGGACCGGTCGACGAGCTGGCCGGGGCGCGGCCGGGTGTCGATGGAGGGCTTCGTCTACGAGGAGCTCGCGCCCCGGGGCCACTTCCCGCTGTCCCGTCGGCTGGAGTGGCTGGAGGCGGCCACCCCCGAGTACTCGCCGGAGCCGTACGAGCGGCTCGCGGCGGTGCTGCGGGCGGGCGGGGAGGACGCCGGGGCCCGCGAGGTGCTGGTGGCGAAGCAGCGGTGCCGGCGGGCGACGCTGTCGCCGGCGGCGCGGGCCTGGGGGTACCTCCAGGACTGGACGGTGGTGTACGGGTACCGGCCGGGGCGGGCGGCGCTGTGGATGGCGGTGCTGTGGGCGGCGGGCACCCTGCTGTTCCTGCGGCACGAACCGGCGCCGATCAAGGCGGACGAGCATCCGCAGTGGGACGCGGCGCTGTACGCGCTGGACCTGCTGCTGCCGGTGATCGATCTCGGCCAGCAGGGGCAGTGGAAGCTGGAGGGCGGCTGGCAGTGGGGTTCGGCGGCGCTGGTGCTGCTGGGCTGGATCCTGGCCACGACGGTCGCGGCGGGCGCGTCGCGGCTGCTGAGGCGGGGTTAACGGGTGACGGCCCGGGGCGTCCGGCCACTACCCTGTGCCTCGTGACCACCGTTCGCCTGCCCCTCTTCCCACTGAACTCGGTGCTGTTCCCGGGCCTCGTGCTGCCGCTGAACGTCTTCGAGGAGCGGTATCGCGCCATGATGCGCGAGCTGCTCAAGAGCGGTGTGGACGAGCCGCGCCGGTTCGCGGTCGTCGCGATCCGTGACGGCCGGGAGGTCGCCCCGACCGCTCCCGGCCTGCCGGACCAGACGGCCCTGCCCGAGAAGGGCCCGGCGGCGGGCTTCGGCTCCGACCCGATCCAGGCGTTCCACCGGGTGGGCTGCGTCGCGGACGCGGCGACGATCCGGGAGCGGGAGGACGGCAGCTTCGAGGTCCTCGCCACCGGCACGACGCGGGTGAGGCTGCTGTCGGTGGACGCGTCGGGGCCGTTCCTCGTCGCCGAGCTGGAGGAGCTCGCGGAGGACGCGGGCGAGGGCGCGGGCGCCCTGTCCGAGGGGGTGCTGCGGGCCTTCCGCAGCTACCAGAAGCGGCTGGCGGGGGCCCGGGAGCGGTCCCTGACCTCGGCGCCGGACCTGCCGGACGAGCCGTCGGTGGTGTCGTACCTGGTGGCGGCCGCGGCCGTGCTGGACACCCCGTCGAAGCAGCGCCTGCTCCAGGCCCCGGACACCGCGACGCGCCTGGCGGAGGAGCTGAAGCTGCTGCGTACGGAAACGGCGGTCATCCGCCACCTCCCGTCGCTGCCGGCGGTGGACCTGACCCGTACCCCGACGAGCCCGAACTGAGGCCATGACCAAGAAGAAGCCCCAGCCGGCCGGCACCCCGGCCATCACCGCCCTCACCGGAGCGGGCGTGGAGTTCACCACCCACGCGTACGAGCACGACCCGGCGCACCCCTCGTACGGCGAGGAGGCCGCCGAGGCGCTGGGGGTCTCCCCCGAGCAGGTGTTCAAGACCCTGGTCGCCGACGTGGACGGGGCCCTGACGGTGGCGGTGGTCCCGGTGTCGGGCTCGCTGGACCTGAAGGCCCTGGCGGGCGCGGTGGGCGGGAAGCGGGCGGCGATGGCCGACCCGGCGCTGGCGGAACGCACCACGGGCTACGTGAGGGGCGGCATCTCCCCGCTGGGGCAGCGGCGGCGGCTGCGGACGGTCCTGGACGCCTCTGCCTCCGGGCACGCCACGATCTGCGTCTCGGCGGGCCGCCGGGGGCTGGAGGTCGAACTGGCCCCCGCCGACCTGGCGGCCCTCACGGGGGCCGTGATCGCCCCGGTCGCCCGGCCTGCCTGACGCGGCTGGGCCCGGTGGTCGGGTGCGGGTGGCTGGCCCCGCTGCGCGGGGCGAGGGTCCCCTACCCTCCCCCAGACTCCGTCCGGGGGGACCCCCACTTCCACCGTTCCCAGGGGCTCCGCCCCTGACCCGGTACGGGCGCTGCGCGCCCGTCGCCTCAAACGCCGGCGGGGCTGTTCATAGCCCCGCCGGCGTTCGAGGCGACGGGGTCCGGGGCGTAGCCCCGGGGAACGGGCGAAGGGAGGGTAGGGGACCTCGCCCCGCGCAGCGGCGCCAGCCCACCGCACCCGCCCCCTCACCCACCCGGGGGTCAGGACTGCGGGGGCGCGCCCTCGGCGTGGACGTGCGGCGGCGGGTACGTGCCCTCCCAGACCTCCGCGGCGGGGTCCCGGGGACCCCAGACGGCCGTCAGGGCCAGGTGGACGGCGACGGCCGCCATCGGCCACACCAGCAGCACCCCGTACGCGAGCAACTGCAGCGGCGCGTCGAACGGCACCCCCTTGCCCGCCTTCGCGGCGGCGGCCGGGACGTCCGTGCCGGGGCTCAGCCAGAGCCCGAACCGCCACCCGACCAGCGCGGCGAAGCAGGCCCCGACGGCCAGCCCGAGCACCAGCGGGACGCCCCCGCGCCGGCGCCACAGGAACACGGCGACCGCGCTGAGCACGCCGAGTCCGAGGGCCAGCAGGAAGAAGGTCCCGTCGGCGCCGATCCGCGCCTCGCTCTCGGTGTTGCGCAGGAAGACGGCCTCGCCGTTGGAGACGTACTGGACGCGCGGCGCGAGCCACGTCCACAGCAGCCCGAGGAGCAGCCCGCAGGCGCCCACCGCCAGGGTGACGGCGGCCGCGTCGCGGACGTCCGCCGGGGTGACGGCGGCCTCCGGCTCGGGGAGCGGGGGCACGGTCGGCTGCTGTTGCGGGGTCACGGCTTCGGTCACCCCCACATCGTGCCAGGTGCGGCGGCGGCCGGCGTCGGCGACCGGCGTCAGCGGACCGCGGCCCGCCGGTAGGCCCAGGTGGCGACGGCCAGGGACAGCACCCCGACGGCCGCGCACACGCCGAGGTCGAGGAGGACGGCCGTCCAGTCGGGGTGCGGGGCGAAGGTCTCCGCGAAGGCCTCGACCCCGTACGTGGACGGCAGCAGGTCCCGCGCCCACACGATCGGCTGCGGCATCCGCTCGGCCGGGAGCACGCCCAGCAGCAGCGCCGCCGACATGCCGAGCTGTCCGGCGAGGGTGGCCAGCTCCTGGCGCGGGGCGAGCAGCCCCAGCGCGGCGCCGAGTCCGGCGAGGGCTGCTCCGGCCAGGGGGACGACGGCGGCGAGGATCCACAGCCCGCCCATCGGCAGGCCGAACAGCACGCAGCCGAAGACGGCCGTCACCAGGGTGCCGGGCAGGGTGAAGGAGGCGTACGCGGCGGCCGCGCCGAGCACCACCGAGGCGGGCGGCACGGGCAGGGTGGCGTAGTGGTCGAGGCCGCCGCCGGCCCGCAGCTGCCCGAAGTACTGCGCGAGCAGGTTCAGCGCGACGAAGGCGACGACGAGGACGGAGGAGCCGGCGACGACGGCGCGGGCCTCCGAGCCGCCGCCCCCGTCGACCACGCCCCGCATCAGGACCATGATCCCGACGGACTGGAAGGTGGCGACGAACAGCAGCGGTATGCGGGCCACGCGGGCCCGGGACAGCTGGGCCCGGTAGACGGCGGCGAGGGCGGGGAACAGCCGCGCCTTCGGAGCCAGGACGGCGGCGGGGGCGGCAGCGGTGGCAGTGGCAGCAGCGGTGGCAGCGGCAGTGGCAGCAGCGGTGGTCACGACTTGACCAGACCCTTCATCCGGCCGCCCAGCGCGAGGTACACGTCCTCCAGGCTCGGCGTGGCCAACGTGAAATCGTCGAGGGCGGCGAAGGCCGGGCCTCCGGTGACGGCGGCGACGGCCGCTCGGGCCTCGTCCTGCGGCAGCCGCAGCACCCAGCGGCGGCCGGACTCGGCGGCCTTGGGGGCGAGCACGGCGACCTCGGGCACGTCCAGCGGTGCGGCGGTGCGCCAGACCAGCTCCAGCCGGACCTCGTCGGAGACCTGGGTCTTGAGGCCGGCCGGGGTGTCGCAGGCGATGACCTTGCCCTGGTCGACGACGGCGACCCGGTCGAGGACGGTCTCGGCCTCGATGACGTTGTGGGTGACGAGCAGGACGGTGGCGCCCCGGGCGAGCCGGCGGCGGTCCACGGCCTCCCAGACGGCGCGCCGGGCCACCGGGTCCATGCCGGTGGTGGGCTCGTCGAGGACGAGGACGGGCCGCTCCCCGACGAGCGCGGCGGCGAAGCAGGCCAGCCGGCGCTGTCCGCCGGAGAGCTTCTTGAGGGGGCGCGCGGCGATCTCGGTGAGACCGAGCTCCTCCAGTACGTCGTCCCGCTCGGCCCGTGCCCCGCGCGCGCCGAGGCCGCGCAGCCGGCCGGTGGTCTCGGCGGCCAGGGCGACGGTGAGCTCGTCGAGGGCGGTGGACTCCTGGCCGAGGTAGGCCAGCAGCCGGGAGGCCCGCTCGGGGTGGCGCACGAGGTCGTGGCCGAGGAGGGTGACGCTGCCGGAGTCGGGCCGCATCAGGCCGGTGAGCTGGCGGACCAGGGTGGACTTGCCGGCGCCGTTGGGGCCGAGCAGGCCGAAGACCTCGCCGCGCCGGACGTCCAGGGAGATCCCGTCGTTGGCGCGGGTCTCGGGCAGGGCCGGGGCCCCGCGCCGGCCGCGTACGGCGGGGTACGTCTTGACCAGGTCACGCACGGCGCAGACCACGTCCGGGGCGGCTCCGGTGGCCGCCGCCGTGGTCGTTCCTGCCTGTGCTGTGCCCGTACTCACGAGGGAGCAGCCTACGCGGCTTCCGGCCCTACTCGGCCGCCGGGGTCATCGGGGCCCCGGCCACGGGGGCGGCCGGACCGCCGACGTGCTCGGCGGCGGCCCGGACGTCGATCTCCCTCCAGAACCCGGCGCGGATGGCGTAGCGGTCGTGCTCGTCGATCTGGTCGTCCTTGTGGGCGAGGAGTCCGAACCGGGCGGCGTAGCGCAGCAGCTCCCCGTCGATGCGGTGCGGGACGCGGGGGTACATGGTGGCGAGTTTCTGCAGGTGGGCGGCTTCGGGGAGGCGTTCCATCCAGCGGCGGGCGAAGACCTGGCCGACCTCGAAGGGGTCGCCGCCGACGGTGGTGATGTCCTCCTCGCGGTCGGCCCAGCGCTGCTCGGCGCTGGTGAGCTGGGCGAGGGTGGGCAGCGAGGCGGTCTCGGCGGGTTCGCCGAGCGGGCCGGGGCGGTCGATCCAGCCCTTGTCGGAGGACCAGCGCAGGGCGCTGCCGGCCGGGCCGGCGGCGCCGTGGGCGGCCGGTGCGGCGGCGGGGACCGGGGCGGGGGCGCGGAGCGCGGCGAGGTCCTTGGGGGTGGGGACGGGCTTGGCCCCCTCGGTGGCGGGTGCCGGTACGGGTGCTCCGTTCGGGCGGGCCTCGGGGGTGGCGGGGGCGCCGTTGCGGGCGGCTTCGGCGAGGGCGGCCTCGGGCAGGGGCGCGGAGAGGATCGCGGCGATCTCGGGGCGGGGGGCGGGCGGCGGGGCGCAGAGTCCGGCGAGGTCGCGGGCGCGGACGGCGCGGGTGATCCAGGCGCGGTCGAGCACGCGGCGTTCGTCGGCCTCGGCGACGAGGTCCTCGGACTGGTTGTAGTCCCCGTCGGCGGCCTGTACGGCCCAGAGGTGGACGGCGACGCCGTGTTCCTTGGCGGACATCAGTCCGGGGAGGAGGTCGCCGTCGCCGGTGACGAGGACCACGTCGGAGCAGGCCCGGTTGCGGGCGAGTTCGGTGAGTTCGGCGTGCATGGCGGCGTCGACGCCCTTCTGCGCCCAGCGGCCGTCGCTGCGGGTCAGGGCGCCGAGCCGGACGGTGACGCGGCTCATGACGCGCAGCCGGCGGTGCTCGGGCTGGGGGACCCGGTCGGGGGCTCCGTCGAACCAGTAGATCCGCAGGAGGGGCTGCTGGGTGTCGGCCTCGGCGCGTTCGCGCAGGCCCTGGATGAGGGCGGAGTGGTCGACGGTGATGCGGGAGCGGGAGGGTTCCCCGGCGAGGAGGCTCGCGGCGGCCCCCAGCAGGTATCCGGCGTCCACCAGGACGACGCATCGGTCCACGCGTTCCACCCTCTTCCGTGGGGGTCCTCGACAGGTTTTCCCCGAGTCTGCCCGACCGCAAGGGTGTTGACGGCCGGAACTCGATCATCGGCGTGGCGTATCTCCCGGGGGGCCTCGAAAGCGGCCCCCGCCGCGCATGCCAATGATCCAAAATGCGGGCTTTGTGGGGGTGTGTGAGTGTGAAGGCGGCCCTGGCCCCTACACCCCCCACGGAGGCATTCCATGGCCAAGAACAAGAACCAGAAGCAGCCCGCCAAGCAGCAGCCGCGTTCGGGCGGCCAGGAGCGCAGTTCGGCCGAGGTCACGCCGGAGGAGCGCACCTCGCAGTCGCCGAGCCCGCTGGACATGGCCCACAAGAGCAAGCAGAAGCGCTTCGGCCACAACTGACGCCGCGCGCGGACGACGGAAGGGCCCCACCGGCAGCGTCGCCGGCGGGGCCCTTCCGTACGCGGGTGCGCGGGTACGTCCGTACGCGGGTGCGTCCGTACGCCCCCGGCCGGCTACCCGGCCAGGCAGGAGGGGCCGAGCAGCACCTTGAGGTCGCCGAAGAGGGCGGGGTCGGGCTGGACCCGGTGCCGGTCCAGGCGCAGCACGGTGGTGGTGCGGGGGCCCTGGAGCTTGATCCGCACTTCGGTGTTGCCCTTGTGGTGGCGCAGGATCTCGCCCAGACGGGTCACCATCGGCGGGGTGACCTTGACGGTCGGGATGGTGAGGACGACGGGGGCGTTGGTGCCGGCGGAGGAGAGGTCGGGGACCATCATCTCCATGGCGACCAGGCGGGGGACGTCCTCGCGCTTGTCGAGGCGGCCCTTGACGAAGACGACGGTGTCCTCGACCAGCTGGGTGGAGACGAGCTGGTAGGTCGCGGGGAAGAACATGCACTCGATGGAGCCGGCCAGGTCCTCGACGGTGGCGATGGCCCAGGCGTTGCCCTGCTTGGTCATCTTGCGCTGGAGGCCCGAGATGATGCCGCCGATGGTGACGACGGCGCCGTCGGAGTGCTCCCCGCCGGTGAGCTGGGAGATCCCCGCGTCCGTCTTGTCGGACAGGACGTGCTCCAGGCCGAAGAGCGGGTGGTCGGAGACGTAGAGGCCGAGCATCTCGCGCTCCTGGGCGAGCAGGTAGGACTTCTCCCACTCGACGTCGGAGAACTCGACGTCGAGGCCGAAGCCGGGCTCGTCGCCGCCGTCCTCTTCACCCATTCCGCCGAACAGGTCGAACTGTCCCTCGGCCTCCTTGCGCTTGACCGCGACCACGTTGTCGATCATCGATTCGTGGTGGGCGACGAGGCCCTTGCGGGTGTGGCCCATCTCGTCGTAGGCGCCGGCCTTGATCAGCGACTCGACGGTGCGCTTGTTGCAGACGACGGCCTCGACCTTGTCGAGGAAGTCGGGGAAGGAGGAGTACTTCCCCTTGGACTTCCTGGTCTTGATGATCGAGTCGACGACGTTCTGTCCGACGTTGCGCACGGCGGTGAGGCCGAAGAGGATCACGTCGTCGCCCTGGGCGGCGAAGTTGGACTCCGACTCGTTCACGTTCGGCGGGAGCACCTTGATGCCCATGCGCCGGCACTCGTTGAGGTAGATCGCGGACTTGTCCTTGTCGTCCTTGACCGAGGTGAGCAGGCCGGCCATGTACTCGGCCGGGAAGTTCGCCTTGAGGTAGGCGGTCCAGTAGGAGACGAGTCCGTACGCGGCCGAGTGGGCCTTGTTGAAGGCGTAGCCGGCGAAGGGGACCAGGACGTCCCAGAGGGCCTTGATCGCCTGGTCGCTGAAGCCGTTCTTGCGGGCGCCCTCCTCGAAGATGACGAAGTTCTTCGCCAGCTCCTCGGGCTTCTTCTTGCCCATGACGCGGCGCAGGATGTCGGCCTCGCCGAGGGAGTACCCGGCGATGATCTGCGCGGCCTTCTGCACCTGCTCCTGGTAGACGATCAGGCCGTAGGTGACCGCGAGCACCTCTTCGAGGGGCTTCTCCAGCTCCGGGTGGATCGGGGTGATCTCCTGCTGCTTGTTCTTGCGCAGGGCGTAGTTCGTGTGCGAGTTCATGCCCATCGGGCCCGGCCGGTAGAGCGCGGACACGGCGGAGATGTCTTCGAAGTTGTCGGGCTTCATCAGGCGCAGCAGGGAGCGCATGGGCCCGCCGTCGAACTGGAACACGCCGAGCGTGTCGCCGCGGCCGAGGAGCTCGAAGGTCTTGGCGTCGTCGAGCGGGAGGGCCAGGAGGTCGATGTCGATCCCCTTGTTGGCCTTCACCATCTTGACGGCGTCGTCCATGATCGTGAGGTTGCGCAGGCCGAGGAAGTCCATCTTCAGCAGGCCGAGCGACTCGCAGCTCGGGTAGTCCCACTGGGTGATGGTGACGCCGTCGGTGTGCCGGACCCAGACCGGTACGTGGTCGGTGATCGTCTCGCTGGACATGATCACGCCGGCGGCGTGCACGCCCATCTGGCGGACCAGGCCCTCGACGCCGCGGGCGGTGTCGATGACCTTCTTCACGTCGGGCTCGTTCTCGTACATCCCGCGGATCTCGCCGGCCTCGCCGTAGCGGGGGTGCTGCGGGTCGAGGATGCCGGAGAGCGGGATGCCCTTGCCGAGGACGTCGGCGGGCATGGCCTTGGTGAGGCGGTCGCCCATGGCGTACGGGTAGCCGAGGACGCGGGCGGAGTCCTTGATCGCGTTCTTGGCCTTGATGGTGCCGTAGGTGCCGATCATGGCGACCTTGTCGGCGCCGTACTTCTCGGTCACGTACCTGATCACCTCGACGCGCCTGCGCTCGTCGAAGTCGATGTCGACGTCGGGCATGGAGACGCGCTCGGGGTTCAGGAAGCGCTCGAAGATCAGGCCGTGCGGGATGGGGTCGAGGTCGGTGATGCCCATGGCGTAGGCGACGATCGAGCCGGCCGCGGAGCCTCGGCCGGGGCCGACCGCGATGCCCTGGTTCTTGGCCCACATGATGAAGTCGGCGACCACGAGGAAGTAGCCGGGGAAGCCCATCGAGATGATCGTGTCCATCTCGTACTCGACCTGCTTCATGCGGTCCTCGGGGATCCCGCCGGGGAAGCGGCGGTGCATGCCGCGCATGGTCTCCTCGCGGAACCAGGTGACCTCGGTGTAGCCGTCCGGGATGTCGAACTTCGGCATCAGGTTCCGGAACTTGAACATGCCCTCGGTGTCGATCTGGTCCGCGACCAGCTTCGTGTTGGCGCAGCCCTCCTGCCAGGCGTCCGAGGAGTCGATGGCGTACATCTCGTCGGTCGACTTCAGGTAGTAGCCGGAGCCGTCGAAGCGGAAGCGGTCGGGGTCCGAGAGGTTCTTGCCGGTCTGGATGCACAGCAGGGCGTCGTGGGCGCCGGCCTCGCTGGCGTAGGTGTAGTGCGAGTCGTTCGTGACCAGCGGCGGGATGCCGAGCTTCTTGCCGATCTCCAGGAGGCCGTCGCGGACCCGGCGCTCGATCTCGATGCCGTGGTCCATCAGCTCCAGGAAGTAGCGGTCCTTGCCGAAGATGTCCTGGTACTCGGAGGCCGACTTCAGGGCCTCGTCGAACTGGCCGAGGCGCAGTCGGGTCTGGAGCTCGCCGGAGGGGCAGCCGGTGGAGGCGATCAGGCCCTCCGACCACTTGCTGATGGTCTCCTTGTCCATGCGCGGCCACTTCGTGAGCCAGCCCTCGGCGTACGCGTCGGAGGACAGCCGGAAGAGGTTGTGCAGGCCGGTGGCGTTCGCCGCCCAGATCGTCTTGTGGGTGTAACCGCCGGAACCGGAGACGTCGTCCCGCTTCTGGTGGGGCTGGCCCCACTGGATGCGGCGCTTGTTGCGCCGGGACTCGGGGGCGACGTACGCCTCGATGCCGATGATCGGGGTGATGCCGGACTTCTGCGCGGTGTGGAAGAAGTCGTACGCCCCGTGGAGGTTGCCGTGGTCGGACATGGCGATGTGCGTCATGCCCATTTCATTGCAGGCAGCGAACATGTCCTTCAGCCGCGCGGCACCGTCCAGCAGCGAGTACTGGGTGTGGACGTGCAGGTGCGTGAACGGCGTCTTGGTCACGGTGGGGGCCTCCTGAGGAGAGAGGGGCGGCAGCTACGAATCCTACGTCGCGGGAATGACAGACACGGGGCACTGACGGGTACGGTCGTCCGTTGCAGAAGTTGCAGAACCGGGAAGACCGGTCCGGCGTCCAGTCGGACAGAAGCCGTACCACCCCTTGCACCAGGAGGCATCCGCCATGGCGGTCACCGAGACCACCGACGAGCAGCGCGCCGAGCAGATACTCGATGTGTTCGACACCGCATTCGGCGAGCTGCTCGCCGCCGACCCCGCCGCCTTCCAGGTCAAGTTCCGGAAGATGGCGGCCTCGGCCTTCGCCTTCTACCGGGGCACGGCCTGCCTCTTCTACGCCGACCTGGAGCGCGACCGGCACGGCGGCCCCTACCTGGACGAGCGCACCGGCCGGGTGTGGATCCACGGCGATCTGCACGCCGAGAACTTCGGCACGTACATGGACGCCAACGGCCGGCTGGTGTTCAACGTGAACGACTTCGACGAGGCGTACGTCGGCCCCTTCACCTGGGACCTCAAGCGCTTCGCCGCCTCCGTCGCACTGATCGGCTACACCAAGGCCCTCAGCGACGAGCAGATCGGCTCCCTCGTGCGGACCTACGCGGCGGCCTACCGGGAGCGGATCCACCAGCTGGCGACCGGCGCCAAGAACGAGGAGGTCCCCTCCTTCACCCTGGACACCGCCGACGGCGCCCTGCTGGGGGCCCTGCGGGCGGCCCGCTCGCGCACCCGCTTCTCCCTGCTGGACTCGATGACGGAGATCCGCGACCACGAGCGCCGCTTCACCTCGGACGGCGGGGCGATCGAGCTGGACGCGGCCACCCGGTACAAGGTGCTGGCCGCCTTCGACGGCTACCTGGAGACCCTGCCGGAGGAGTCGCTGGTGCGCCCGGACTCCTACCGGGTCAAGGACGTGGTGGGCCGCCGGGGCGTGGGCATCGGCTCGGCGGGCCTGCCCTCGTACAACATCCTGCTGGAGGGGCACAGCGACGCCCTGGAGAACGACGTCGTGATCTACCTCAAGCAGGCGCAGACCCCGGCCGTGTCCCGGCACATCACCGACCGGGCGGTCCGGGAGTACTTCCAGCACGAGGGCCACCGCACGGTGATCTCGCAGCGCGCCCTCCAGGCGCACGCCGACCCGTGGCTGGGCTGGACCGAGCTGGACGGGGCCGGGCAGCTGGTCGCGGAGGTGTCCCCGTACGCGGTGGACCTGGACTGGTCGGACCTGGACGACCCGGAGGAGATCGCGGCGGTGGTCGCGGACCTGGGACGGGCCACGGCCACCATGCACGCCTCGGCGGACGAGGCCGAGAGCGGGCAGTCCCTGGTGCCGTTCTCCACGGAGCGGGCCATCGACGCGGTGATCGCCGCCGACGAGGAGGGCTTCCCCGAGCTGCTGGTCGACTTCGCCCACGCCTACGGGGCCCGGGCCCGCGCCGACCACCAGATCTTCGTGGACCTGTTCCGCAACGGCCGGATCATGCCGTAGCCCTCCGGGGGCGTGGTGGCGGCGGGGCGGGCCCGCGGCCGGGGCCCGGGCCCCGGGCCGGGCCCCGGGCCCTGGCCGACAAGGCCCCCCGTCTCCGCCCCCTCACAGGAAGGCATGGCAGACTCGCGGCGATGGACATATCAGGGGTGAGGATCCGGGGGCTGCGGGCCGCGCTGTTCAGCGCGCTCGTCGTGCTGCTCTCGGCCGGGTCCCACGTGCTCATGTCCCGGGTCCCGCTGCCGCCCGCGATGATCGCCGGGGCCTTCGCCGGGGTCTTCGCGATCGCCTACGCGCTGGCCGGCCGGGAGCGGGGCTTCGGCCCGATCGCCGGGCTGCTGGTCCCGCTGGAGCTGGCGGCCGACACCGTGTTCACCGCCGGCCAGCACCTCTGCTACGGCCCCGCCGGCGGGCCGGTGGCCGGGCCGCTGCGCGCCCTGGGCCTGGACGAGCTGTGCGGCGGGACCCCGGTGGGCGGCCCGCTGACCGGGGTGGCCGGGCCGGCCGGGGATCCGGCGGAGCTGCTGGCCTCGCCCGGGCCGTGGACGCCCTGGCTGCTGCTCGGCGCGCACGTCACCGTCGGGCTGGTGGCCGCCGCGTGGCTGCGGCACGGCGAGCGGGCCCTGGTGCGGCTGCTGCGGGCGGTCGCCGCCTTCGCGTTCCGGCCGCTGCTGCTGGCCACCGCCCCGGCCGGGGCCGCCCCCGGGCGGGCCGGGCGGGCGCTGCGGCCGGTGTTCCGCGGCGCGGTGGCCCGTACCCGCTTCCCGGCGCATTCCGTGGGCCGGCGGGGCCCTCCCGTACGCGCGGCGCTCGCGAGCGCCTGAGCACGTACGCGGTAGTCCCCCTCCCTTCCCGTTCCACGGAGATCATCATGAGTGCACGCAACAACCAGCAGAACAAGGCCGCAGCCCGCGAGCGGCTGCGCGTCGAGCGCGAGGCCCAGGCGAAGAAGGACAGGGTCCGCCGCCAGCTGGTGGTGGCCGGCGCGGTCGTCGGCGTCCTCGCGCTGGCCGGCGGTGTCGGCTACGCGGTCGTCCAGGCCAACGAGCCCGGCTACTGGGACAAGGCCGCCAAGGCCGAGCTGGTCAAGCCGAAGAACACCGCGGGCGAGGACGGCCTGACGGTGGTGATCGGCAAGTCCGAGGCGAAGAAGACCCTGGAGCTGTACGAGGACTCGCGCTGCCCGGCCTGCGCCTCGTTCGAGCAGTCGGTGGGCGACCAGGTCAAGAAGGACGTGGAGGCGGGCAAGTACAAGCTCCGCTACTTCGGCGCGACCTTCATCGACAACGGCGTCAAGGGCGAGGGTTCGAAGAACGCCCTGAGCGCGCTGGGCGCGGCCCTGAACGTGAGCCCCGAGGCCTTCCTGGAGTACAAGGGGGCGCTCTACTCGAAGGCGCTGCACCCCGAGGAGACGAACGACGCGTTCGCCAAGGACGACTACCTGCTGAAGGTCGCGGACACCGTCCCGGCGCTGAAGGGCAACGCCGAGTTCAAGAAGGCGGTCCAGGACGGCACGTACGACCGGTGGGCGATGGACATGTCGGCCGCCTTCAACAAGTCCGGGGTGACGGGCACCCCGACGCTGAAGATGGACGGCAAGAAGATCGAGACCCCGGCGACGCCGGAGGCCTTCACCGCGGCGATCGACAAGGCGCTCGCGGGCTGATGACGCGCGGGCTGACGGCCTGACAGATCCGGACATGGCTCCGGAACCGTCCCACAACGGGCGGGCGAACCCTTCGAGTTCGCCCGCCCGTTGCCGTTTCGCACCTGTTCCCAGCCACATACCGATCAGTAATATGATCGGCCGTGACCAGTCATCTCAACCCTCCACACCCGCGCCGCCGTACGGTCGTCCTGGCCGCCGCGGCCACGGCCGCGCTCGCGCCGATCACCCTCGGCGGTCAGGCGGCCCACGCGGCGGGGGCCGCGCCCGCCTTCCTCCACGGCGTCGCCTCCGGCGACCCGCTGCCCGACGGGGTCCTGCTCTGGACCCGCGTCACCCCGACTCCCGAAGCGGTGCCCGGCTCCGGCCTGGGCCCGGCCACCGCGGTGGGCTGGGAGGTGGCCGAGGACAAGGCCTTCTCCCGGATCGTCGCGAGCGGTTCGGTCACCGCGACCGCCGCCTCCGACCACACGGTCAAGGCGGACGTGCGCGGCCTGCGCCCGCAGACCCCGTACTGGTACCGGTTCACCGCCGACGGGACCGTCTCCCCGGCCGGCCGCACCCTGACCGCCCCTGCGGCCGGCACGACCACGCCCGGCATCCGCTTCGGCGTGGTCTCCTGCGCCAACTGGGAGTCCGGCTACTTCTCCGCGTACCGCCACCTGGCCGCCCGCACCGACCTGCACGCGGTGCTGCACCTGGGCGACTACATCTACGAGTACCAGACCGGCGGCTACCCCGAGGCGAAGTACGTCGTACGCCAGCACGAGCCGAAGAACGAGATCGTCTCGCTCACCGACTACCGCACGCGGCACGGCAAGTACAAGACGGACGGCGACCTCCAGGCCCTGCACGCGGCCCATCCGATCGTGGCCATCTGGGACGACCACGAGTTCGCCGACAACTCCTGGTCCGGCGGCGCCGGGAACCACACCCCGGGCGCCGAGGGCGACTGGGCGGCCCGCGCGGCCGCCGCCAAGCAGGCGTACTTCGAGTGGATGCCCGTACGCCCCTCCATCGCGGGCACCGTCTACCGGCGGCTCCAGTTCGGCACCCTCGCCGACCTGCACCTGCTGGACCTGCGCTCCTTCCGCTCGGAACAGGCCAAGACCGGCAGCGGCTCGGTGGACGACCCGGAGCGCTCCATCACCGGGCGGGCCCAGCTGGACTGGCTCAAGTCCGGGCTGGCGGCGTCGAACGCGACCTGGAAGCTGGTCGGCACCTCGGTGATGATCTCACCGGTGGCCTTCGCCTCGCTGCCCGCGCACCTGCTGAAGCCGCTCGCGCACCTGCTGGGCCTGCCCGAGGGCGGGATCGCGGTCAACACGGACCAGTGGGACGGCTACACGGACGACCGCAAGGAACTCCTGGGCCACTTGAAGGACCGGAACATCAAGAACACGGTGTTCCTGACCGGCGACATCCACATGGCGTGGGCGAACGACGTCCCGGTGAACATGGCGACGTACCCGGGTTCGGGCACGGCGGCCACCGAGTTCGTGGTGACCTCGGTGACCTCCGACAACATCGACGACATGCTGCACGTGGCCCCGCACACCCTCTCGGTCGTGGCCGAGGGCGCCGTCAAGGCGGCGAACTGGCACGTTAAGTGGCTGGACATGGACTCGCACGGCTACGGCGTGCTGGACGTGACGGCCGAGCGCTCGCAGATGGACTACTACGTCGTATCCGACAAGCGGAGGCAGGACGCGAGCTCCTCCTGGGCCCGCTCGTACCGCACGCTGAACGGCAGCCAGAAGGTGGAACGGGCCGACCGTCCGGTTAACTGACCCACCGTCAAATCTGCTGCGGAAGGGGGCTTCTGGTGCAGACCAGGAGCCCCATCCGCAACATCGGCAACAAATCTTTAACCTTCGGGTACTTGCCATCTTGATGACATGCACACATAAACTTCCGGCCAGCGTGAGGAAATCCCTCACCCCCCACCACGCTTGCCGAGGAGCCACCGTGCGCGCCGTTGCCCGCATATCCCCCCTTCTCCGCCGCCGCATCATGGGTACGGCCGTCCTGGCCTCCACCCTGGCGTTCGCCCCGCTGACCGCCCCCACCACGGTCGCCGCCGCAGCCCCCAAGACCGGTGCCGAGGCCTGTGCCGAGCAGGGCTCCGCCCCTGCCAACGCCCGCGTCGCCAAGCCCAAGGACGACCACGCGGCCGAGCCCAACGAGGTCACCGAGGCCCAGGTCAAGGCCATGGACGCCGACCTGCAGAAGAAGCTCAAGGGCCTCCAGCTGTCCCCGCAGCAGGTCTTCGGCTCCGGCGCCGGCACCTCCCTCGCCGCCGCCGCCACCAACATCCCGGTGTACGTCCACGTCATCACCTCCGGCACCGCCGGAAAGCTGACCGCCACGGACATCAGCAACCAGATCGCCGTCCTCAACGCCGCCTACAGCGGCAAGGGCACCGGCAACGTCGACTCCGGCTTCCAGTTCACCCTGGCCGGCACCGACTACACCGACAACGCCGCCTGGTACAACGTCTCCGACGGCACCCAGGCCGAGAAGGACATGAAGAACGCCCTGCGCAAGGGCGACAAGAACGCGCTCAACATCTACACCGCCAACCTCGGCGGCGGCCTGCTCGGCTGGGCGACCTTCCCGAGCTCCTACAGCTCCGCGCCCAAGATGGACGGCGTCGTCCTGCTCAACACCTCGCTGCCCGGCGGCTCCGCCGCCAACTACAACGAGGGCGACACCGCCACCCACGAGGTCGGCCACTGGATGGGCCTGTACCACACCTTCCAGGGCGGCTGCACGGGCAGCGGCGACTCCGTCTCCGACACCCCGGCCGAGAAGAGCGCCGCCTTCGAGTGCCCGACCGGCCGCGACTCCTGCACCAGCAAGGCCGGCGTCGACCCGATCCACAACTTCATGGACTACACGTACGACTCCTGCATGTACCAGTTCACCGCGGGCCAGGTCTCGCGCATGAAGAGCATGTGGACCGCCTACCGCGGCTGACCCGCAGGCTCCACCGCACCCACGACGATGCCCCCCGGCGCCCTGCGCCGGGGGGCATCGCCCTGCGTGCCGCGGACCGCGCGCCCTACAGCGTGTCGAGGAACGCCAGCGCGGCCTTCCAGGTCTCCTCCGCCGCCCGCGCGTCGTAGTCCTCCAGGTCCGGGTCCGTGAACAGGTGCCCCGCACCCGCGTAGCCGTGCACCTCCACGTCCGCCCCGGCCCGCCGCATCCGCAGGTACCAGGCCGTCAGCCAGTCGTGCGTCTCGTACGGGTCCGGGTCCGCGATGTGCAGCTGCACCGGCAGCTCGTCGGCCGAGGCGTCCTCGTCCAGGTCCGCCGTGCCGTGCAGGAGCAGCAGCCCGCGCGCCTTGTCGTCGGCCAGCGCCAGGTGCTGCGCGACGGAGCCGCCGAAGGAGAAGCCCGCGTAGACCAGACCCCGGTCCGAGAAGGGGGCCGACGCCAGCACCGCCCGCTTGAGCAGCTCGTCGCGGCCCACCTCCTCCTGGTAGGCCGCGCCCTCCTCGAACGTGGCGAACGTACGGCCCTCGAAGAGGTCCGGCACCTGGACCTCGTGCCCGGCCTCGCGCAGCCGGTCGGCCGCGGCGTGGACCGCGGGCCGCAGCCCGTACGTCGAATGGAAGAGCATGATGTTCATGTCCCCCATCGTGCCATTCCCGCAAAAGCGGGAGTCCCGGGGCGCCCCGTGGATACGTTCTCCGGCATGGAGATGCAGAACGTCCTGCGACCCGCCCTGTTCGTCGGCGCCGCCCTGGTCCTCACCCTCGTCGCCGGCTGGGTGCTCGACCTGCTGCTGCGCAAGGCCGACGCCCGGCACACCGAAACCCCGCTGTGGGGCCTGCTGCGCCGCTGCGGCCCGCCCTTCCGGCTCGTCCTCGGCACCGCGGCGCTCCAGGCCGCGTACCGCCCGGCGGGCATCCTCCCCGCCCACGCGGCCGGGGTCGGGCACGCCCTGACCCTGGTCCAGATCGCCTCGACCGCCTGGCTGCTCGTGGGCATCGCGGCGGCCGTCGTCGAGGCCACGTACGCCCGCTACGCCGCCGCCTCCCCCGACGACGCCCGGGTCCGCCGGGTCCGCACCCAGGTCACCCTGATCCAGCGGGTGCTCACCGCCGTGGCGGTGGTGGTAGCCGCCGCCGCGATGCTGCTGACCTTCCCGCCGATGCGCACGGTCGGCGCCTCGGTGCTGGCCTCCGCCGGGGTGCTCGGCATCGTCGCGGGCATCGCCGCGCAGGCTTCCCTCGGCAACCTCTTCGCCGGGCTGCAGATCGCCTTCGGGGACACCGTGCGCATCGGGGACACGGTGGTCGTGGACAAGGAGTGGGGCCGGGTCGAGGAGATCACCCTGACCTTCCTGGTGGTCCGCACCTGGGACGAGCGCCGGATCACGATGCCGGTCTCGTACTTCACGGGCAAGCCGTACGAGAACTGGTCGCGCGGCGGCGCGCAGATGACCGGCACGGTCTTCTGGCACCTGGACCACTCGGCCCCGCTCCCCCTCATGCGGGACGAGCTCGCCGAGATCCTCAAGGACGTCCCCGAGTGGGACGGCCGCACCGGCAGCCTGGCCGTCACCGACACCACCCCGAACACCATCGTGGTCCGCGCGGTGGTCACGGCGAAGGACGGCGACGACGTGTGGACCGTACGCTGCGCCGTCCGCGAGCGGATGATCGCCTGGCTCGCCGCCCAGCACCCGTACGCCCTCCCCCGCGTCACCACGACGGAAGCGGCCCGCCCGGACCCCGCCTAGCCCGCCGCCCCGCCTACGGGCTGCGCAGGCTTCTCACGTCCAGGTGCCGCAGCACCCGGTCGACGATCTCCGGGTCGGAGCCCGGTTCGCTGCGGGCCGCGAGGACCTCGTGCCGGGCGGCGGACATCATCTCCCGCTGGATGCGCTGCACGTCGCGGATCCGCTCCACCCGCTTCGCGTACGCCTCCCGCCGCTCCTCGTCGACCAGGTCCGGGCTGATCCGGGCCCCGACGTCGTACGCGCGCCGGTACAGGACCTCCACCAGGTCCTCGGGGAGGTCCTCGACCGCCTCGATCTCCTTGAGCCGCCGCTTCGCCGCCTTCGCCGCGCGCAGCGCCAGCCGACGCTCGGTCTCCCGTTCCACGTCCGCGTCCGCTTCCACGCCCAGCCGGCGCACCAGCCACGGCAGGGTCAGCCCCTGGATCACCAGCGTGGCCATGATCACCGCGAAGGCGATGAAGACGATCTCGTCCCGCGCCGGGAAGGGCTCCCCCGAGTCCGTACGGAAGGGCAGGGCCAGCGCCAGTGCCACCGAGGCCACCCCGCGCATGCCGGCCCACCACATCACGAGGCTCTCCCTCCAGCTCAGCGGGATCTCCTCGTCGTAGTCGCGGCGCCGGTGCAGCTTCTTCGCCAGCCAGGCGGCCGGCAGCAGCCAGACCAGCCGTACGCCGACCACCACCGCGATCACCGCCGCCGCCCAGCCTGCCATGGCCCACTCGCGGCCCCGGGCCACCCCGAACACGTTGTGCAGCTCCAGCCCGATCAGCCCGAACGCCACCCCGGTGACCAGCATGTCGACGATCTCCCAGAAGGTGTGCCCGGCGAGCCGCCCCAGCACGTCGTCGGCGTCGCCCGCGTACTCGGCGAGGAACAGGGCCGTGGTCAGCACGGCCAGCACCCCCGAGCCCTGGAGCTCCTCCGCGACCACGTACGCCACGAACGGCACGAGCAGCGTCAGCCCGATCTGGAGGGTGGCGTCGCCGAGCCGGCCCATCAGCCGGTTCGCGGCCCAGCCGAGCCCCAGCCCGACGGCCACCGCCACCACGGCGGACAGCACGAACTCCCCGAGCGCGTCGGGCCAGGAGAAGCTGCCGCTCACGGCGGCGGCGACGGCCACGTGGTAGAGCACGATGGCGGTGACGTCGTTGAACAGGCCCTCGCCCTCAAGGATCGACACCATCCGGCGCGGCAGCCCGAGCGCCCCGGCCACGGCGGTGGCGGCGACGGGGTCGGGCGGGGCGACGAGCGCGCCGAGGGCGACGGCGGCGGCCAGCGGCAGTCCCGGCACGACGGCGTGCGCGACCCCGGCGACGGCGGCGGTGGTCACGAACACCAGGGCCACGGCCAGCAGCAGGATCGGCCGCACGTTGGCGGCGAACTGCCGCCAGGACGTGCGCTGCACGGAGGCGTACAGCAGCGGCGGCAGCACCAGCGGCAGGATGAACTCGGGCGGAACGTCCACGTTGGGCACGGCCGGCACCAGCGCCAGGCCGACCCCCGCGAGGGTCATCAGCACGGGCGCGGGCAGCCCGAGCCGGTCCCCGAGCGGTACGGTCACGACGGCGCCGAGCAGCAGCACGAAGAGCAGAGCGAGCTGATCCACGGCCCCACCCTGCCGCATCCGCGGCTGCGCGGCCCTGAGGCGCGGTGGCTGCGCGCGTACCGCTGCGGGGCTGGATATTCGCTGCGCGAATCCAGCCCGCGCGGCGTTTGAGCGCAACGGGGTCAGGGGCGGATCCCCTGGGAACGGTGGAAGGGCGGGTAGGGGACGGCCGCGCGCAGCGGTACGCGCGCAGCCACCGCACCGGCCCCGCGCAGCGGCCGGCCTACCCCGCTACGGCAGAGCCTTGCGCATCGCCCGGTGCGGAATACCCGCGTCCTCGAACTCCGCCCCGTACGCCTCGTACCCCAGCCGCTCGTAGAAGCCCAGCGCATGCGTCTGCGCCCCCAGCGAGACCACCGCCAGCCCCCGCCGCCCGGCCTCCGCCTCGATCGCACGGACCAGCGCCACCCCGACGCCGAGCCCGCGCGCGGACTTGCGTACGGCCAGCCGGCCCAGGGAGCCGACCTCCGGGGAGCCTGTCTTGGACAGGGCCTCGGGCCCGTACAGCAGCCGGCCGGTACCCAGCGGCTCCCCGTCCGGGCCGGTGGCCAGCACGTGCACCGCGACCGCGTCGTACGCGTCGTACTCGATCGATTCCGGCACGGACTGCTCCACCACGAACACCTCGGTCCGCACGGAGTAGCAGGCCGCCAGGTCGGCCTCCGAGGAGGCCAGCCGGACGGAGATCACTGGCTCTCGGCCCGGATGACGTCCAGCGCGTGCTGCAGGTCCGCCGGGTAGCCGCTCTCGAACTCCACCCACTGCCCGTCGGCGGGGTGCTCGAAGCCGAGCCGCACCGCGTGCAGCCACTGCCGGGTCAGGCCCAGCCGCTTCGCGACGGTCGGGTCGGCCCCGTAGGTCAGGTCGCCGACGCAGGGGTGGCGGTGCGCGGACATGTGCACGCGGATCTGGTGCGTGCGGCCCGTCTCCAGCTTGATGTCCAGCAGCGACGCGGCCCGGAACGCCTCGATGAGGTCGTAGTGGGTGACCGACGCCTTGCCGTCCTGGGTCACCGCCCACTTGTAGTCGGCGCTGGGGTGGCGCCCGATCGGCGCGTCGATGGTGCCGCTCATCGGGTCCGGGTGGCCCTGCACCAGCGCGTGGTAGCGCTTGTCGACGACCCGCTCGCGGAACTGGTTCTTCAGCGAGGTGTAGGCGCGCTCGGACTTGGCCACGGCCATCAGGCCGGAGGTGCCGACGTCGAGGCGGTGCACGATGCCCTGGCGCTCGGAGGCGCCGGAGGTGGAGATCCGGTAGCCGGCGGCGGCGAGGCCGCCGATGACGGTGGTGCCGGTCCAGCCGGGGCTCGGGTGGGCGGCGACGCCGACCGGCTTCATGATGACGACGATGTCGTCGTCGTCGTGGATGATCTCCATGCCGGGCACGGGCTCGGCCACGAGCTCGACGGGCCGCGGCGGGGCGGGCATCTCGACTTCCAGCCAGGCGCCGCCGTGGACGCGCTCGGACTTGCCGACGACGCTGCCGTCGACCGAGACCTTCCCCTCCGCCGCCAGCTCGGCCGCCTTCGTCCGGGAGAAACCGAACATACGGGCGATGGCGGCGTCGACGCGCTCGCCTTCGAGGCCATCGGGAACGGGCAGGGTGCGGATCTCGGGAATCGTACTCACCTGTCGAGTATGCAGGACTCGGCAGAGGAGCACGCCCGCCCGGGCTCCGCGATCAGTCCTTGTGGACGGTGCCGTCCGGGTCCAGGCCCTTGAAGGACAGCAGGACGATCAGGATCCCGCCGCACACGATCGCCGAGTCCGCCAGGTTGAACACGGCGAAGTGGGCCGGCGCGATGAAGTCGACGACCGCGCCCCGGAAAACGCCCGGCGAACGGAAGATCCGGTCGGTGAGGTTGCCCAGCGCACCGCCCAGCAACAGGCCCAGGGCGATCGCCCACGGCAGGCTGTACAGCTTGCGGGCCAGCCGGACGATCACCACGATCACGGTCGCCGCGATCACGGTGAAGATGATCGTGAAGGCCTCGCCGAAGCCGAAGGCGGCGCCGGGGTTGCGGATGGCGGAGAACTTCAGCCACTCGCCGATGATCTCGATCGGCGGCTGGTGCTCCAGCTTGGCCACGACGACCATCTTGCTGCCGAGGTCGAGCAGGTACGCGAGCACCGCGACGACCAGCAGCGCCGCGATCCGCCTGCGCCCCCGGGGCGCGGCGGGCTCCGACTGCGGCTCGGCGTCGTCCCCGACCTCCGGCATACCGATGATGCGCTCCGCCTCTGCCACGTGAGTCCCTCGAACTAGCTCGAACCAGGTACGGGAACCTTCATCCCGACGAGACACGAGAGTACGTCAGTACGCGTAGGTCCTGGCTAGTGCCTGCGCTCCTGCTTCTGCTTGCAGTCCACGCACAGCGTCGCCCTAGGGAAGGCCTGCATGCGCGCCTTGCCGATGGGCCGGCCGCAGTTCTCGCAGAGGCCGTACGTGCCCGCCTCCAGCCGCTCCAGGGCCCGCTCGGTCTGTTCCAGCATCGAGGTGGCGTTCGCGGCGAGGGCCAGCTCGGACTCCCGGGTGATGTTCTTGGTGCCGGTGTCGGCCTGGTCGTCGCCCGCGCCGTCGCCGGAGTCCCGCATCAGGCCGGAGATGGCGACCTCGGAGGCGTCCAGCTCGGCCCGCAGCCGCAGCACCTCGCTCTCCAGCTCGGCCCGCGCCTCCGCGACCTCCTCGGGGGTCCAGGGGTCCTCCCCCTGGCGGACGGCGAGTTCGCCGGGGGCCGTGGCGGCCTTCACCCTGGGGAGCCCGCTGGTGGCGGTTCCGGCCGTCTTCCTGGCCGTACCCGCAGTCTTCTTGGCAACCACTTTCCGAGCTCCCGTCTTCCGCGCGGCCGGGGCCGCCCCCTCGGACGCGACCGTCTTGGCCGCGGCCTTGCTCGTGGTACGCCCGGCCGCCGTCTTCCCGGCCACCGCCGTCTTCTCTGCCGGAGCCGCCGCGGCCGCCGCCTTCTTGGCCGGAGCCTTCTTGGCCGCCGCCTTCTTGGCCGGAGCCTCCGCAGCCGCCGCCTTCTTGGCCGGAGCCTTCTTGGCCGCCGCCTTCTTGGCCGGAGCCTCCGCAGCCGCCGCCTTCTTGGCCGGGGTCTTCTTGGCCGGCGCCTTCTTGGCCGGCGCCTTCTTGGCCGCTGCCGTCTTGGCCGGGGCCTTCTTGGCAGCCGTCTTCCCGGCCGGGGCCGCCTCGGCCGCCGCTTCCTCGACCGCGGGCTCGGCCACCTCCCGTGTCCCCGTCTTCTTCGCCACCATGCCCGCGGCCCCTTTTCACATACTGTGATCTTGTTCGCAGATCGTGCCGGAACGATAAATCGCCTCCGACCCCACGGCAACGGGGCACGCGTCCGTCGAGGTCAACCTGCATCCGTTGTGCCCAGCGGGGAGCCCCGTAATCCGCCCCACCCGCCCCGGTGGATCCCCAAGCCGCCCGTCAGCCCATCCGGGTCACGCCGCCACCCGCCCCGCGACGCGCCGCCGGGCCCCGCAAAAGCGGTCTGCCGACCCGCGCCCCGGCCCGTACACTGGGCGCAGCGAAAGGCATGGATGGGGACGAGTAGCGTCGGACGCAGCCAGGAGCGACCCGGGGACGGTGAGAGCCCGGGGGCGAGCGCGACGTGAAGGATCACCCCGGAGCCGCCGGAAGAAAGCCCGCACGGATCCCCGTACGGCGAGTAGAACCGGCTTCGCACCCCAATGAGGGGGCCGCCGGACCCGTCCGGAGGCCAAGGAGGGTGGTACCGCGGGAGCAGCAGACGCTCTCGTCCCTCCGGACGGAAGTGACACCCCGCCGGAGGAAGAGTTCAGCCTCATGACCACACCGCCCCAGTACCGTCCGGTACCCGCCCAGGTCGACCTGCCCGCCCTGGAACACGCCGTCCTCGACTTCTGGCGCGAGAGCAAGACCTTCGCCAAGACGCTTGAGCAGTCCGAGGGCCGCCCCGAGTGGGTCTTCTACGAGGGCCCGCCGACCGCGAACGGCATGCCCGGCGCGCACCACATCGAGGCCCGCGTCTTCAAGGACGTCTTCCCCCGCTTCCGTACCATGCGCGGCTACCACGTGGCCCGCAAGGCCGGCTGGGACTGCCACGGCCTGCCCGTGGAGCTGGCCGTCGAGAAGGAACTGGGCTTCAACGGCAAGCAGGACATCGAGGCGTACGGCATCGCCGAGTTCAACGCCAAGTGCCGCGAGTCCGTGACCCGCCACACCGACGCGTTCACCGAGCTCACGACCCGCATGGGCTACTGGGTCGACCTGGACGACGCCTACCGGACCATGGACCCCGAGTACGTCGAGTCCGTCTGGTGGTCGCTGAAGGAGATCTTCAACAAGGGCCTGCTCACCCAGGACCACCGCGTGGCCCCCTGGTGCCCGCGCTGCGGCACCGGCCTGTCGGACCACGAGCTCGCCCAGGGCTACGAGACGGTCGTCGACCCCTCCGTCTACGTCCGCTTCCCGCTGACCTCCGGCCCGCTGGCCGGCGAGGCGGCGCTGGTCGTGTGGACCACCACCCCCTGGACCCTGGTCTCCAACACCGCCGTCGCGGCCCACCCCGAGGTCACGTACGTGGTCGCCACGGACGGCAACGAGAAGCTGGTCGTCGCCCAGCCGCTGCTGGAGAAGGCTCTCGGCGAGGGCTGGGAGGCCACCGGCCAGTCCTTCACCGGCAAGGAGATGGAGCGCTGGGCCTACCAGCGCCCCTTCGAGCTGGTCGAGTTCCCCGAGCCGGCCCACTACGTGGTCAACGCCGAGTACGTCACCACCGAGGACGGCACCGGTCTGGTGCACCAGGCTCCGGCCTTCGGCGCCGACGACCTCGCGGTCTGCCGCGCGTACGGCATGCCGGTCGTGAACCCGGTCCGCGCCGACGGCACCTTCGAGGAGGAGGTCCCGCTGGTCGGCGGCGTCTTCTTCAAGAAGGCCGACGAGCGCCTGACCGCCGACCTGGACGCGCGCGGCCTGCTCTTCAAGCACATCGCCTACGAGCACAGCTACCCGCACTGCTGGCGCTGCCACACCGCGCTGCTCTACTACGCGCAGCCGTCCTGGTACGTCCGCACCACCGCCGTCAAGGACGCGATGCTGCGGGAGAACGAGAAGACGAACTGGTTCCCGGACTCGGTCAAGCAGGGCCGCTTCGGCGACTGGCTGAACAACAACATCGACTGGGCTCTCTCCCGCAACCGCTACTGGGGCACCCCGCTGCCGATCTGGCGCTGCGAGGAGGACCACCTCACCTGCGTCGGCTCCCGCGCGGAGCTGAGCGAGCTGTCCGGGCAGGACCACTCGGCCCTGGACCCGCACCGCCCGTACATCGACGACGTGACCTTCCCCTGCACGGCCGAGGGCTGCTCCCTGACCGCCGTCCGCGTCCCGGAGGTCATCGACGCCTGGTACGACTCGGGCTCGATGCCGTTCGCGCAGTGGGGCTACCCGTACAAGAACAAGGAGATCTTCGAGAAGCGCTACCCGGCGCAGTTCATCTCGGAGGCCATCGACCAGACGCGCGGCTGGTTCTACACGCTGATGGCGGTCGGCACCCTCGTCTTCGACAAGTCGTCCTACGAGAACGTGGTCTGCCTGGGCCACATCCTCGCCGAGGACGGCCGCAAGATGTCCAAGCACCTGGGCAACATCCTCCAGCCGATCCCGCTCATGGACCAGCACGGCGCCGACGCGGTGCGCTGGTTCATGGCGGCCGGCGGCTCCCCGTGGGCGGCGCGCCGCGTCGGCCACGGCACGATCCAGGAGGTCGTCCGCAAGACGCTCCTCACGTACTGGAACACGGTGGCCTTCCAGGCCCTGTACGCCCGTACGTCGAACTGGGCGCCCTCCGCCGCCGACCCGGCGCCGGCCGACCGCACGGTCCTGGACCGCTGGCTGCTCTCCGAGCTCCACACCCTCGTCTCCGAGGTCACGGACGCGATGGAGGCCTACGACACCCAGCGCGCGGGCAAGCTGCTCTCCGCCTTCGTGGACGACCTGTCCAACTGGTACGTGCGCCGCTCGCGCCGCCGGTTCTGGCAGGGCGATGCGGCCGCGCTGCGCACGCTGCACGACGTGGTCGAGACGGTGACCCGCCTGATGGCCCCGCTGACCCCCTTCATCACGGAGCGGGTCTGGCAGGACATGATCGTTCCGGTCACCCCGGACGCGCCGGAGTCGGTGCACCTGTCCACCTGGCCGGTGGCCGACGCCTCGGCGATCGACCCGGTCCTCTCGCAGCAGATGCTGCTGGTGCGCCGGCTCGTGGAGCTGGGCCGCGCCACCCGCGCCGAGTCCGGAGTCAAGACCCGCCAGCCGCTGTCGCGCGCGCTGGTCGGGGCGGTGGGCTTCGACGCCCTGTCCCCGGAGCTCCAGGCGCAGATCACGGAGGAGCTGAACGTCTCCTCCCTGGCCTCCCTGTCCGAGGTCGGCGGCTCGCTGGTGGACACCACGGCCAAGGCCAACTTCCGGGCGCTGGGCAAGCGCTTCGGCAAGGGCGTCCAGGACGTCGCGAAGGCCGTGGCCGCGGCGGACGCGGCCGCGCTGTCGCTGGCCCTGCGGTCCGGCTCGGCGACCATCACGCTGAACGGCGAGGAGATCTCCCTCTCCCCGGAGGAGGTCATCATCACCGAGACCCCGCGCGAGGGCTGGTCGGTGGCCTCGGACTCCGGTGCGACGGTCGCCCTCGACCTGGAGATCACCCCGGAGCTGCGGCTGGCGGGCCTGGCCCGTGACGCGATCCGGCTGATCCAGGAGGCCCGGAAGAACTCCGGCCTGGACGTGGCGGACCGCATCGCCCTGCGGTGGTCCTCGTCGGACCCGGAGGTCGTGACGGCCCTGACGGACCACGCGGCCCTGATCTCGGACGAGGTCCTCGCCACGGACTACGCGTCCGGCGAAGCCGACGGCTCCTTCGGAGCCCCGTTCACGGACGAGTCCCTCTCCCTGACGTTCCGCCTCCGCAAGGCGTAGCCCCAGGCCGAAGCGGCCCGCACCCCCGCCGGGGGTGCGGGCCGCTTCGCCGTTCCCGCCGCTGGTAGCCGCTGCGCGGGGCCGGTCCCCTACCCTCCCCCGGACGGAGTCTGGGGGAGGGTAGGGGACCTCGCCCCGCGCAGCGGCACACAACCCGCACCCGACCCACCGGCCCCGGCCACCCGAACGGCAAAACGGGCCGGGCCCGGTGCCCCCGTGGGGGAACCGGGCCCGGCCCGTGGTGACTGCCGACGGCTACGTCAGTTGTCGTCCTCGTCGATCAGGAAGCCCCGCATGGGAGACGGCGCCTGCATCGGCTGCGGCGCAGCCGGCCGCACCGGAGCCATCGGCTGCGTCATCGCCGGGGACATCTGCTGCTGGCCGCCGTAGGACGGGCCGCCGGCCATCGGGGAGGGGCCGCCCATGGGCGACGGACCGCCCATCGGGGACGGGCCACCCATGCCCATGGCACCGGCCGGAGCCATCGACGGGGACGGCGACGGCGGCAGGGCCGGGCCGGCCGGGGTGCGCGGCGGCGCGAGGGAGTCGTCGGCCTGGGTCTCCAGCTGGCGCAGCTGCGACTCCAGGTAGGACTTCAGACGCGTACGGTACTCGCGCTCGAAGCCCCGCAGGTCCTCGACCTTGCGCTCCAGCGTGGCGCGGGCGGACTCCAGGGAGCCCATCGCGACGCGGTGCTTCTCCTGGGCGTCCCGCTCCAGCGCGTCGGCCTTGGCGCGGGCGTCCCGCTCCAGGCCCTCGGCGCGGCTGCGCGCCTCGCCGACGATCTTGTTGGCCTCGGAGCGGGCCTCCGCGATCGCCTGGTCGGCGGTCTGCTGCGCGAGCGACAGGACGCGGGCGGCGCTGTCGCCGCCGGGGCCCTGCTGCGGGAGCTGCGGCTGCTGCATCTGCTGCATGGGCTGCATCTGCTGGCCCATGGGCTGCATCTGCTGCCCCATCGGCTGCATCTGCTGGCCCATCGGCTGGATCTGCTGGCCGAGCTGGTTCTGGCCGCCCATGGACTGCTGCTGCATCTGCTGCTGCATGGGGGGCTGGCCCATCTGCTGCTGCTGCGGCGCCATCGGGTGCTGGCCACCCATGGACTGCTGCTGCATGGGGCCGCCCATCGGGCCCGGACCCTGCGGTCCGTTCCCGCCGGGGCCCGGCGGGAGCTGCGGCGGGCCCATCTGCGGCTGCTGCTGCTGCTGCTGCGGCGGGCCGGATATGGCCGCCGGCACGGGGGCGCCGGGGCGCTGGTCCTGGGGCTCGGGCTTGCGCATGTTCTGCTGCTGCTGGTTCTGCGCGGCGGCGCGCGTGGCGGCGGCCAGCTTGGCGCGCAGGTCCTCGTTCTCGCGCAGCAGACGGGTCAGCTCGGACTCGACCTCGTCGAGGAAGGCGTCGACCTCGTCCTCGTCATAGCCTTCTCGCAGGCGGACGGTCGTGAACTGCTTGTTCCGCACGTCCTCGGGAGTCAGCGGCATGTCTTCTTCACCTCTACGTAGTCGTCGGCAGTCGGCAGGACCGTATCGGGACTGTCCCCGCGCCTGCGGGGGAGCTCATCGTTCACACGCTTCTCGCAGCGGTGCTCACGAAGCTGATGAGGATGTAAACGATGATCATCAGAACGAAGAAGGACAGGTCGAGTGCCACGCCCCCGAGACGCAACGGCGGGATGAAGCGCCGAAGAAGCTTGAGCGGTGGATCGGTGACAGTGTAGGTGGCCTCCAGAACGACCACCATCGCCTTGCCGGGTGCCCATGAACGTGCGAACTGGAACACGTAGTCCATGACCAGTCGGAAGATCAGCACGATGAGGAAGCACATCAGCGCGATGTAGACCACCTGCAGTGCGACGCCCATCCCGTGCTTCCCTCTCCCCTGCTTCCGCTCTGTTCCCGGTCCCGTTTCTGACGGATCGGTCTAGCTTTGGTTGAAGAACCCGCCCTCCGCGATGCGGGCCTTGTCCTCCGCCGTGACATCGACGTTAGCAGGAGACAGCAGGAACACCTTCTGTGTCACGCGTTCAATACTGCCGTGCAGGCCGAAGACGAGACCGGCGGCGAAGTCGACGAGACGCTTCGCGTCCGTGTCGTCCATCTCCGTCAGATTCATGATCACCGGGGTGCCCTCACGGAAGTGTTCCCCGATGGTACGGGCCTCGTTGTAGGTCCGGGGGTGCAGCGTCGTGATGCGGTACGGCTCCCGCTCGGAGACGACCTTGGGCATGATCACGGGGGCGTTCTTCTCCAGGTTGGTGCGGTCAGGTGTGATGGATGCCACGGGGGCAATTCGCGCGGGACGTCCGTTTTCTGACGGAATTGGGAGGGGTTCGCGCGGAGCCGGCGGCTGTACAGCTCGTACCGGTTCGTCCGTTACGGGCGATTGGTGCACCGGCTGCTGTCTACGATCCCGGTCTCGGGCCCGCTCCGGTTCCGGTTCGGGCTCGAACTCGTCGTCGGGGTCGTACCCCGGGTTGTCGTACCGGTCGTCCTCCACGAGGCCGAGGTAGACCGCCATCTTGCGCATCGCGCCGGCCATTCTCCGAGTCCTCCGCTCTGTGGTGGATCGCCCTGTCGCAGGTGTCGAGTGTCCGTCAGCAAAGTAGCTGTGTCACCAAAGTCACCAACTGCCCGCGATCCACGTGGTCTGTCCGCTCATCTGCGGAAATGACCATATTTTCTGCTGTGGTCCGACTTTCTTCGCGACGTTACCCGAGGCGGGGTCTCGCGCCGAGTACCGCAGTGCCGACGCGTACATGTGTCGCACCCGCCAGCACGGCCTGCTCCAGGTCGGCGCTCATCCCGGCCGACACCATCGTGGCAGCCGGATGGGCCGCGCGCAGGCCGGATGACAATTCCATCATCCGCTCGAAGGCGGCCCGTTCGCGTCCCGCGTAGGGGCCCGCCAGGGGGGCGACGGTCATGAGGCCGTCGATCCGCAGCCCCGGCGCGCCGGCGACGAGGTCCGCCAACTCCGCCATCAGGTCCGGTGCCGCGCCGCCGCGGACCCCCCGCTCGCCCGACTCCGCGTCGAGCGCGATCTGAACGAGGCAGCCGAGCTCGCGCCCCTGCGCCTCCGCCGCCGCCGACAGGGCGGTGACGAGCTTCGGCCGGTCGACCGACTGCACCACGTGCGCGTATCCCGCCACGGAACGGACTTTGTTCGTCTGCAACTGGCCCACGAAGTGCCAGCTCAGCGGCAGATCCGCACAGGCGGCCGCCTTGGGGGCGGCGTCCTGGTCCCGATTTTCCGCAACATGACGGACACCCAGGTCCGCCAGCAGTCGTACGTCGCTCGCCGGGTAGGTCTTGGTGACCACGATGAGGGTCACCTCCTCCCGCCCGCGTCCGGCCGCCGCGCAGGCGGTCGCGATGCGCTCCTCGACCCGCGCGAGGTTCTCCGCGAGCTCGGCCTTACGATCCGTCATTCGTCAGTCCAACCAGACATATCCGGCAAGCCGCCCGGTCACCCGGTCGCGGCGGTACGAGAAGTGGTCCCGCGACTCCAGTGTGCAGACCGGGGAGCGGTGCGCGTGCGCCACCCCCGCCTCCGCCAGCTGGGCGTGCACCCCGGCGACCACGTCGACGGCCGGTGTCCCCCAGCTGGTCTCGGCCCACGCGGCCGGCACCACCTCGGCGACGGCCTCCCGCATCTCGGCCGGCACCTCGTAGCAGCGGCCGCAGACGGCCGGTCCGGTACGGGCGACGATCCGCGCCGGGTCGGCGCCGAGGGCGGTCATCGCCTCGACGGCGGCGGGCACCACCCCCGCGACCAGTCCGGGCCGCCCGGCGTGGGCGGCGCCGGCGACCCCGGCGACGGGGTCGGCCAGCAGGACCGGCGTGCAGTCGGCCGTGAGCACCGCGAGGGCGAGCCCCCGGCGTGCGGTCACCACCGCGTCCACGGAGGGGACGTCGGCGCCGGCGGCCCAGGGGCCGTCGACCACCGCCACGTCCCGGCCGTGCACCTGGTTCATCCAGACCACCAGGTCCGGCTCGATGCCCATGGCCTGGGCCGCGATCGCCCGGTTCGCGCGAACGGCGGCCGCGTCGTCTCCGACCGCGCCGCCGAGATTGAGCTCCTCGTACGGAACGGCGCTCACCCCGCCCCACCGGTCGGTGAAGGCGAAGTGGGCGCCGTTCTCGCTGTGCTGCCCCAGGGTCACTTCAAGAAGTCCGGTACGTCCAGCTCTTCGGCCGGGCTGTCCTGGTAGGGCCGGGCCGTCGGGACCTGCGGCGCGGGGGCCACGGGCTCGACCGGGATCTCCACCGGCGCCGGGGGCTCCTCGCGGGGGGTGACCGTGCCGAGTCCGCCGAAGGCCGGGCGGACCGGCTCGGGCGCGCGGACCGGCGCGGGGGCCGGCTCCTCGCGCTTGGTGGACGCGGCGCCGATGACGTTGTCCCGGCGGGCCGGGGGCTGTCCCCCGTCGAAGCCGGCCGCGATGACGGTGACCCGGACCTCGTCGCCGAGCGCGTCGTCGATGACGGCGCCGAAGATGATGTTCGCTTCCGGGTGCGCGGCCTCGCTCACCAGCTGCGCGGCCTCGTTGATCTCGAAGAGACCGAGGTCCGAGCCACCGGAGATGGAGAGCAGCACGCCGCGGGCGCCGTCGATGGACGCCTCCAGCAGCGGCGAGGAGATGGCCATCTCGGCGGCGGCCACCGCGCGGTCGTCGCCGCGGGCCGAGCCGATGCCCATCAGGGCCGAGCCGGCCTCGGACATCACGGACTTGACGTCGGCGAAGTCGAGGTTGATCAGGCCGGGGGTGGTGATGAGGTCGGTGATGCCCTGGACGCCGGAGAGCAGGACCTGGTCGGCCGACTTGAAGGCGTCGAGCACGCTGACCTGGCGGTCCGAGATGGACAGCAGCCGGTCGTTGGGGATGACGATGAGGGTGTCGACCTCTTCGCGGAGCTCGGCGATGCCGTCCTCCGCCTGGTTCGCGCGGCGCCGGCCCTCGAAGGTGAACGGGCGGGTGACCACACCGATCGTCAGGGCGCCGAGCGAGCGCGCGATGTTGGCGACGACGGGTGCGCCGCCGGTGCCGGTGCCGCCGCCCTCGCCGGCGGTGACGAAGACCATGTCGGCCCCCTTGAGGACCTCCTCGATCTCCTCGCGGTGGTCCTCTGCCGCCTTGCGGCCGACGGCCGGGTTGGCTCCGGCGCCGAGGCCCCGGGTGAGTTCACGGCCGACGTCGAGCTTGACGTCGGCGTCGCTCATCAACAGCGCCTGGGCGTCGGTGTTGATGGCGATGAACTCGACGCCCTTGAGACCGACCTCGATCATTCGGTTGATGGCATTGACACCACCGCCGCCGACACCGATGACCTTGATGACTGCGAGGTAGTTCTGCGGTGCTGCCACGTCGAAGGCCTCTCGCCTCGAGTTACGTGTCGCCGCCTCGCGGGCCTGCGTAGCGACGACTGATGCCGAAAAGTGGGACGGTCCGTACGCGCCGACCCGAACCCTCACCCTTAAGTTTAGGGTTAGGGGTGTGTCATGTTGCTGGATCCCCATGGACTTCCGAACAGGACACTAAGTCGACAAGTAGCGCGTGTTCAACGAACACGCCGAACCTCCCGTTTTTCTTTTCACCCTATGTGATCACCCGTATCGGTGGCCAACCAGGGTGCGTCGGCGTTCGACTCGACGTCAACTCCCGGACACCGCAGGTGCCGTGGGGACGCTCACGTCGAAGTGGTCAGCCTTGGGCGAGGCCTTCAGCAGGGCCGCAAGAGCCCGGGCTTTGGCCTCACCCAGTTCGCCGCTCCCCCAGACGACCGTGCGGCCCCGGGTGAGTTGCAGTACTACCGAATCGTACGACCGCACCGTGACCTGCAGCGTCTCCTTGGAGACGGCCTCGGGGAGGCTCCCGGCGATGGCGACGGCCTCGCGCAGGAGCCGCTCGGCGTCGAAGCGGCGGGCGCTCGGGGAGCCCTCCGCCGCCAGTTCGAGGACCGGAACGTGCGCGGGTGCTTGCCGAACCGTGTCGAATCGCACACCGGAAGCGTCCACTTCGACGAACTGTCCGTCCTTCTTGATGAGCAGGACCGGTTTGCGTTCCGTCACCTTCAGGGCGATTCCGTGCGGCCAGGACCGCACCACGTCGACCGAATCGATGCGGGGCAGCCTGCCCCGCACCCGGGCCGCGATCTCGTCGGTGTCGACGCTCACGAGGGGTGCGCCGACGGGCACGGCCGCGGCTCCGAGGACCTGCTCGGGGGTGAGCACCTCGGTGCCGGAGGCCGTGACCGTCTCGACGCGGAGCCAGGAGGAGCCGTACAGCGCCCAGGTGACGCCCGCCGCGAGGAGCACGGCGGCGGCGAGGGTGGCCAGCACGCGGACCCGGCGCGGCAGTGCGCGGCCGGGCCTGCGCGGGCCGGATCTCGCGGGCGGTTTCGACGACTTGGGACGCTTGGGGGCTTTGGGTGCTTTGGCTGCGTCCGCACCCTTGCCGCCCTTGCCGCCCCGGCCGGAAGGGCCGCGCTGTGCCGTCGTCGCTCCGGCCACTCCTGTGCCTCCTGGGTCTGCGGTTACTTGCGTGCAGCCGCAATCGCCTCGTAGACCAGACCGACGAGCAGGTCGTCGGCGTCCCGGCGGCCGAACTCGGAGGCGGCGCGGGACATCTCGTACAGGCGGTGCGGATCGGACAGCACCGGGAGGACCTGGCCGAGCACCCAGTCGGGCGTCAGTTCCGCGTCGTCCACGAGCAGGCCGCCGCCGGCCTTGACCACCGGCTGGGCGTTGAGCCGCTGTTCGCCGTTGCCGATGGGCAGCGGTACGTACACGGCCGGCAGTCCGACGGCGGAGAGTTCGGCGACGGTCATCGCACCCGCGCGACACAGCATCATGTCGGCGGCGGCGTACGCGAGATCCATCCGGTCCACGTACGGTACCGGCACATACGGTGGCATCCCGGGCATGTTGTCGACACGCGGCAGTTCGTTCTTCGGGCCGACCGCGTGCAGGATCTGGATCCCGGAGCGCTGGAGGGTCGGCGCGGCCTGCTGGATCACCTCGTTGAGGCGGCGGGCGCCCTGGGAGCCGCCGGAGACCAGCAGCGTCGGCAGGTTGGGGTCCAGGCCGAAGGCGGCGCGCGCTTCGGGGCGGACGGCGGCCCGGTCGAGGGTGGAGATCGAGCGGCGCAGCGGGATGCCCACGTAGCGGGCCCCGCGCAACTTGCTGTCGGGGGTGGAGACGGCGACGGCGTGGGCGTAGCGGGAGCCGATCTTGTTGGCCAGTCCGGGGCGGGCGTTGGCCTCGTGGACGATGATCGGGACCCCGAGGCGCTTGGCGGCCAGGTAGCCGGGGAGGGCCACGTAGCCGCCGAAGCCGACGACCACGTCGGCCTTGGTGCGTACGAGGATCTCCTCGGCGGCCTTGATGGTGCCGCGCAGCCGCCCGGGGACGGTGATCAGCTCCGGGGTGGGCTTGCGGGGCAGCGGCACGGCGGGGATCAGGCCCAGCTCGTAGCCGCGCTCCGGTACCAGGCGGGTCTCAAGGCCCCGTTCCGTGCCGAGGGCGGTGATGCCCACGGTCGGGTCCTGCCTGCGCAGTGCGTCCGCGAGGGCCAGCGCCGGCTCGATGTGGCCGGCGGTCCCCCCACCGGCGAGTACGACATGCACCGAAATTCACCGCTCTCCGGACGGACGCCTCTTGACGCGCCGTCTCATCGACTTCCATATGGGCCCGCTCCGCTTCCAGCCGGCTCTCGGCTGTCGCATCGCGAGCGCCGCCCGCGCCGCCGGTTCCTCCCGCGCGAACGCGATGAGCAGTCCGACCGCGAACATGGTCGGCAGCAGGGCCGACCCCCCGTAGGAGAACAGCGGGAGGGGGACCCCGGCGATCGGCAGCAGGCCGAGCACCGCACCGATGTTGATCACGGCCTGGGCCGTGATCCAGGTGGTCACGCCTCCCGCGGCATACCGTACGAAGGAGTCCTCCGTGCGTCCGGCCACGCGGATACCCGCATAGCCTAGAGCCGCGAACAGGGCGAGCACCGACAGCGTCCCGGCCAGGCCCAGTTCCTCACCTGTGATGGCAAAGATGAAGTCGGTGTGGGCTTCCGGCAGTTGGCCCCATTTTTCCACACTCGCCCCGAGACCGGAACCGAACCATCCGCCCGATGCGAGGGCGTAGATCCCGTGTACGGCTTGCCAGCAGAGGTCGTTCTTGCCCGGTTCCGTCGCCCCGAGGCAGGCGAGCCGGTCCATGCGGTGCGGGCTGGTCTTGATGAGCAGTGCGACGATCACACCCGCGAAGGCGAGCACGCCCACGAACAGCCTGGTCGGCGCCCCGGCCAGCCACAACAGGCCGAAGAGGACGGCCCCGAGGATCATCGCGGTGCCCATGTCCCCGCCGAGCATGATGAGTCCGAGCAGCAGGAAGGCCACCGGGACGAGCGGCACCAGCAGGTGCTTCCACTGGGTCAGCAGGCCCTTGTCGCCCTTGCGGGCCAGCAGGTCGGCGCCCCACAGGATGAGCGCGAGCTTGCCGAACTCGCTGGGCTGGAGCATGAACGGGCCGCCCAGGGAGATCCAGTTCTGGTTGCCGTTGATCGAGACCCCTATCCCGGGGACCTGGACCAGGACCATCAGGAACAGGGTGCCGGCGAGCACCGGATAGGACAGCGCCCGGTGCAGTTTGACCGGCATCCGGGAGGCGGCGAAGAGCAGGACGCCGCCGATCAGGGCGGCCAGGAACTGCTTCTTGAAGAAGTAGGCGTCGCCCAGGCCCAGCTGGAGCGCCTTGATCATGGAGGCCGAGTAGACCATCACCAGCCCGAGCACGGTGATGAGCAGCGAGCTGCCGAAGATCAGGTAGTACGCCGTGAGCGGGCGGTCCCAGGCCTTGCTCAACTGCCGCTGCGTGCGCCGCAGCCCGGACAGCGGCCCGCGCCCGGCGGGCCGTCTGGCACCGCCCCCCGGGCGTTTGCGGCCCTGCGCCTTGACGGCGGCGGGCCGCCGCCCCGGCAGCATCTGCTTGGCCGGCATCTGTGTTCTTCCCCTCCACTCGTACGAGGCGAGCGGCCGGCCGGAGGGAACCTGTACCGGCGCCCCGGCCTAGGCCGTGTCCGCGGCACTCCCGGAGGCCAGTTCGCGCACCGCGTCGGCGAACGCGTCCCCACGCTTGTTGTAGTTCGCGAACATGTCCATCGACGCACACGCGGGCGCCAGCAGGACCGTGTCCCCGGGCTCCGCGAGCCGGGCCGCTTCCCGGACCGCTGCGAGCATCGCCCCAGTGTCGGTCCGTTCGAGGTCGGTCACCGGGACCTCGGGCGCGTGTCGCGCCAGCGCCTCGGCGATCAGCGCCCGGTCGGCGCCCATCAGCACGACGCCGCGCAGCCGCTTCGCGGACTTCTGGACGAGCTCGTCGAAGGTCGCGCCCTTGGCGAGGCCCCCGGCGATCCAGACGACCGGTTCGAAGGCCGCGAGGGAGGCCTCCGCGGCGTGGGTGTTGGTGGCCTTGGAGTCGTCGACGTACCGGACCCCGTGGACCTCGTCCACGAACGCGACGCGGTGCGCGTCGGGACGGAAGTCGCGCAGCCCGTCGCGGACCGCGCGCGGCTCGACGCCGAAGGCGCGGGCGAGGGCGGCGGCGGCGAGGGCGTTGGCGATGTTGTGCGGGGCGGGCGGGTTGACGTCGTCGACGTGCGCCAGTTCCTGGGCGTTCTTCTGCCGGTTCTCCACGAACGCCCGGTCGACGAGGATCCCGTCGACCACGCCGAGCATGGACGGGCCGGGGGCGCCGAGGGTGAAGCCGATGGCCCGGCAGCCCTCCTCGACGTCGGCCTCCTCGACCAGGTGCTCGGTGGCCGGGTCGGCGACGTTGTAGACGCAGGCGATGGTGTTGCCCTCGTAGATGCGGCCCTTGTCGGCGGCGTACGCCTCCATGGAGCCGTGCCAGTCAAGGTGGTCCGGGGCCAGGTTGAGCACGGCCGCGGAGTGGGCGCGCACCGAGGGGGCCCAGTGCAGCTGGTAGCTGGAGAGCTCGACGGCGAGCACGTCGTACTGCTCGTCGCCGGTCACCACGTCGATGATGGGGGTGCCGATGTTGCCGACGGCGGCGGTCTTCAGACCGGCCGCCCGCAGGATCGAGGCCAGCATCTGGGTGGTGGTGGTCTTGCCGTTGGTGCCCGTGATGGCGAGCCAGGGGGCCGCGTCCTCGCCGCGCAGCTGCCAGGCGATCTCGACGTCGCCGACGACGTCCACACCGGCCTCGGCGGCCTCCAGGAAGAGCGGGCTGTCGGGCTTCCAGCCCGGGGAGGTCACGACCAGCTCGGTGCCCTCGGGGAGGGTCTCGGCGTCGCCGAGGCGTACGGAGACGCCCTCCGCCTCCGCCTCCAGCTCCGCGGCCCGGGCCCGGTGGCCCTCGCTGTCGCCGCCGTCGACGACCGTCACGACGGCGCCGAGGCCGGCCAGGGCGCGGGCGGCGCTGATGCCGCTCACGCCGAGGCCGGCGACGGTGATGTTCCTGTCCTGCCAGGAGGTCACTTGTCTGCTGCCCATCCCGCGTAGAAGAGACCGAGACCGACGATCACGCACATGCCCTGGATGATCCAGAAGCGGACCACGACAAGGACTTCGGACCAGCCCTTGAGTTCGAAGTGGTGCTGGAGAGGAGCCATCCGGAAGACGCGCTTCCCGGTCAGCTTGAAGGAGCCGACCTGGATGACGACCGACATCGTGATGAGCACGAAGAGGCCGCCGAGGAGGGCCATCAGGAACTCCGTGCGGGAGCAGATGGCCAGACCCGCGAGGGCACCGCCCAGCGCGAGCGAACCGGTGTCGCCCATGAAGATCTTGGCGGGCGAGGTGTTCCACCACAGGAAGCCGAAGCAGGCGCCCATGAGGGCGGAGGCGACGACCGCGAGGTCCAGCGGGTCGCGCACCTCGAAGCAGGCGTTCGGGTTGGTGAGGTCGGCCGCGTTGGCGCAGGACTCCTGGAACTGCCAGACGCCGATGAAGGTGTAGGCGCCGAAGACCATCACGGCGGCACCGGTCGCCAGACCGTCCAGACCGTCGGTGAGGTTCACGCCGTTGGACATGGCCAGGATCATGAACAGCGCCCAGACCACGAACAGCACCGGGCCGATCGACCAGCCGAAGTCCGTGACGAACGACAGCTTGTCGGAGGCCGGGGTCAGCCCGCGCGAGTCCTTGAACTGGAGCGCGAGCACCGCGAAGGCGATGCCGACGATCAGCTGGCCGGCCATCTTGGCCTTGGCCCGCAGACCGAGCGAACGCCGCTTGACGATCTTGATGTAGTCGTCGAGATAGCCGACCAGGCCCATTCCCGCCATCAGGAACAGGACCAGCAGGCCCGAGAAGGACGGCGACTCGCCGGTGATGACCTTCGTCAGGGCGTACGCGATGAGCGTGGCCAGGATGAAGGAGATACCGCCCATGGTGGGCGTGCCCTTCTTCCCGGCGTGGCCGCGGGGGCCGTCGTCGCGGATGAACTGGCCGTAGCCCTTGCGGGCCAGCAGCTTGATCAGCAGCGGCGTGCCGATCACGGTCAGGAACATGCCGATGACACCGGCGAACAGGATCTGCCTCATCGGTCGGCGACCCCGCCCTCGCGCTCCAGCAACGCCAGCGCGACCCGCTCCAGGCCGATCGACCTGGAAGCCTTCACCAGCACGACGTCCCCCGGGCGCAGTTCACTGCGCAACAGGTCGACCGCCGCCTGCGCGTCGGACACGAGCACCGACTCCTCACCCCACGAACCCTCGTTATATGCGCCCAGTTGCAGCCAGGACGCTTCCCTGCCCCCGACTGCCACGAGCCTGCTCACGTTGAGCCGGACGGCAAGCCGCCCCACCGCGTCGTGCTCGGCCAGCGATTCGTCGCCGAGCTCGGCCATGGGGCCGAGCACCGCCCACGTACGTCCCCCGTCCGCCTTGCCGGCCTCCCCCATCGCGACGAGTGCGCGCAGGGCGGCCCGCATGGACTCCGGGTTCGCGTTGTAGGCGTCGTTGACGATCGTCACGCCGTCCTCGCGCTCGGTGACCTCCATCCGCCACCGGGACAGCGTGCCCGCTCCGGAGAGCGCTGTGGCGATCTCCTCGACCGGCATGCCCAGGACATGGGCGACGGCGGCCGCGGCGAGCGCGTTCGACACGTGGTGCTCACCGTACAGCCGCAAGGTCACATCACTGCACCCGGTCGGTGTGTGGAGTGTGAAGGAGGGCTGTCCCGCGGGCGTCATCCGGACCTCGGTGGCGCGCACGTCGGCGTCCTCGGCCTCGCCGAAGAGGACCGTACGGGCCTTCGTGCGGGCGGACATGGCGCGCACGAGCAGGTCGTCGGCGTTGAGTACGGCGACGCCGCCCTCGGCCTCGGACGGCAGGGCCTCGACCAGCTCCCCCTTGGCCTGGGCGATGGCCTCGCGGCCGCCGAACTCGCCGATGTGGGCGGTGCCGACGTTCAGGACGAGGCCGATGCGCGGCGGGGTCAGGCCGGTCAGGTAGGCGATGTGGCCGATGCCGCGGGCGCCCATCTCCAGGACCAGGTGGCGGGTCTCCGCGGTGGCCTTCAGGGCGGTGAGCGGCAGGCCGATCTCGTTGTTGAGGGAGCCGGGCGTCCACACCGTGGGCGCGTGGTGCTGGAGCACCTGGGCGATGAGGTCCTTGGTGGAGGTCTTGCCGGCGGAGCCGGTCAGGGCCACCACGTCGGTGCCGAGACGTTCGACGACGGTGCGGGCGAGGGCGCCGAGCGCCTTCTCCACGTCGGGCACCACGATCGCCGGTACGCCGACGGGCCGGGCGGCGAGGACGGCGGCGGCGCCGGCGGCGACGGCGCGCTCGGCGTAGTCGTGGCCGTCGACGTGCTCGCCCTCGAAGGCGGCGAACAGGCTGCCGGGCTCCACCTGGCGGGAGTCGATGACGACGGGTCCGTCCACCCGCACCGACGGATCCGGTATGTCGTGGGGCCGCCCGCCGGTGATGTCGGCGATCTCGGCGAGGGAAAGGGCGATCACTGGTCCACCTCGGCCTGTCGGACGCTGAGCTGCTGGTTCTCGATGGCCGCGCGGAGCACGGCGCGGTCGTCGAAGGGGCGTACGACGCCGGCGGTGTCCTGGCCCTGCTCGTGGCCCTTGCCCGCGACGAGGACGGTGTCGCCGGCCTCGGCGCGCGCGACGGCGGCGGCGATGGCCGCGGCCCGGTCGGCGTCGACGAGGACGGTGCCGCGCTCCTCGGCGGGCACGGAGACGGCGCCCTCGAACATCGCGGCGAGGATCCTCAGGGGGTCCTCGGAGCGCGGGTTGTCGGAGGTCAGGACGGCGGTGTCGGCGTACCGGGCCGCCGCGGCGCCCATCGGGGAGCGCTTGGTGGTGTCGCGGTCGCCGCCGCAGCCGAGGACGATGTGCAGCTTGCCGGTGGTGACCTCGCGCAGGGCGCGCAGCACCGACTCGACGGCGTCCGTCTTGTGGGCGTAGTCGACGACGGCCAGGTACGGCTGTCCCGCGTCGACCCGCTCCAGGCGGCCGGGGACCCCGGGGACCGCGGCGACGCCGTCGGCGGCGGTCTGCGGGTCGAGTCCGGCGGCGGCGAGCGTGACGATCGCGGCGACGGTGTTGGCGACGTTGAACGGGCCGGGCAGCGGGGCCTTGGCCCGTACGCGCTGTCCCTCGGGCCCGACCAGGGTCAGGGTGGAGTCCATGTGGCCGCTGACCACGTCCTCGGCGCGCCAGTCGGCGGCCGGGTCGCCGGCGGCGGAGAAGGTGACGACCGGGATCGGCGCCTCCTTGGCGAGGCGGCGGCCGTACTCGTCGTCGAAGTTGACCACGCCGATCCGGGCCCGGCGCTCCGTGAAGAGCTGCGCCTTGGCCTGGAAGTAGTCCTCCATGCCGGTGTGGAACTCCATGTGTTCCGGGCTCAGGTTGTTGAAGACGGCGACGTCGAAGACGCAGCCGTCGACCCGGCCCAGCACCAGGGCGTGGCTGGAGACCTCCATGGCCACGGCCTCGACGCCGCGTTCGCGCATGACGGCGAACAGGGCCTGGAGGTCGGTGGCCTCGGGGGTGGTCCGCTCGGACTTGATGCGCTCGTCGCCGATGCGCATCTCGACGGTGCCGACGAGTCCGGTGGTGCGGCCCGCCGCGCGCAGTCCGCCTTCGACGAGGTACGCGGTGGTGGTCTTGCCGGAGGTGCCGGTGATGCCGAGCTGGAGCAGGGCCTCGCCGGGCCGGCCGTAGATCTCGGCGGCGAGCTCGCCCATCCGGCCGCGCGGGTCGGCGACGGCCAGGACCGGCAGGCCGGTCGCCTCCGCGCGCTTCATCCCGGCGATGTCGGTCAGCACGGCGGCGGCGCCGTTCGCGAGCGCCTGGGCCGCGAAGTCCGCGCCGTGCGTCTTGGCGCCCGGCAGGGCCGCGTACAGGTCGCCGGGGCGCACGGCACGGGAGTCGTGCGTGATGCCGGTGATCGACGGGCCGGCCGGGTCGCCCGGTGCTTCGAGGTCGACCAGGTGGGCGAGCTCGCGCAGCGGGACCGATCGCACGGACATGGGCCGGGGCGCTCCCGGCGGCGCTGCCGGGGCGTCTTTCTGGGCGGTTCTGGGCTGATCAGCGTGGGGCACGGCGGTGAGCGTACCGGGCGCGGCGGGCCGCTCGCGAAGCGAGGGCCCCGCTTCGGCGCCGGCGGCCGTCTGGTTCCCCGGTTCCGGGGTGATCGTTGTCACTGGTCGTGCCTCGCGCTCTGGTGGCTGGACGGTCGGTTCACGGTCCGGGCTGGGGACCGGTGGGGGCGCTGCTCGGGGCGGCGGGCGGCGGGGCCGCCTCGTAGGTCACGGGGAGGCCGGCGGGGGCCGTTCCGGTGGGCGCGACCTGGAGGGTCTTCAGGGCGAACTCCATGACCGTCTTGTAGATCGGGCCGCAGATCTGGCCGCCGAAGTAGCTGCCCTTGGTGGGGTTCTGGATGGCGCAGTAGACGGTGATGCGGGGGTTGTCGGCGGGGGCGAAGCCGGCGAAGGAGGCGGTGTAGCCCTTGTACCGGCCGGTGGCCGGATCCACCCGGTTGGAGGTGCCGGTCTTCCCGCCGACCCGGTAGCCGGGGATCTTCGCCTTGGTGCCGGTGCCCTCCTGGTCGTCGACCACGGATTCGAGCATCTCGGCGAGGGTCTTGGCGGTCTCGGCGCTGATCACCTTGGTCTGTTCGGGGGCCGGGGCCGGGGTGAAGCGGCCGTCGGGGCCCTTGGTGCCGCGCACCAGGGTCGGGGTGATGCGGACGCCGCCGTTGGCGATGGTGGAGTACACGGAGGCGGCCTGCATGGCGTTGAGGGACAGGCCCTGGCCGAAGGGGATCGTGTACTGCTGGGACGTGGACCAGGCCTCGGGCTTGGCGAGGATCCCGCGGGATTCGCCGGGGTAGTTCAGGCCGGTGGGGCGTCCGATGCCGAACTTGTCCAGGTAGGAGTAGAGGACCCTGTTGGCCTCGGACTGGGTGGCGCCGAGCTGGCCGGTGGCCAGGATGGTGCCGATGTTGGAGGACTTGGCGAGGACCCCGTTGAGGGTGAGGTACCAGGTCGGGTGGTCGATGTCGTCCTTGAAGAGCCGGTCGCCGCGGTGGAGCCGGTTGGGGACCTCGACGTGGGTGTCGGGGCGGGCCTTCTTCTCCTCCAGGACGGCGGCCATCGACATCACCTTGGCGGTGGAGCCGGGCTCGTACACGTCCTGGAGCGCGGCGTTGCCCATCGCGGCGGAGCGGGCCCGGGTGAGGTCGTTGGGGTCGAAGCCGGGGGCGTTGGCCATGGCCAGCACCTCGCCGGTGCGGGTGTCCTGGACGATGACGTAGCCGCGGTCGGCGCCGGACTTCTCGACCTGTTCGGCGATGGCGCTCTGCGCGGCCCACTGGATGTCGCGGTCGATGGTCAGCTCGATGTCGTCGCCGGGTACGGCGGGCTTCTCGCTGGATCCCGCGGTGGGGACGCGGCGGCCGCCGGACTGGGCGTAGGTCAGTTCGCCGTCCTTGCCGGCGAGCTTCTTGTCGAGGGCGGACTCCAGGCCGCCGCCGCCCTTGCCGTCGGCGTTGACGTAACCCAGTATCCCGGCGGCGAGGTCACCGCCCGGGTACACGCGCTTGCTGCTGACCTCGTTGAAGACGCCGGCGATGACGTTGGCTCCGGGGCCGTTCTTCTTCTTGTCGGCGGCCGCCTTGTCGGCGAAGAGCTTCTTGAGGTCCTTGATCTGGTTCCAGACCTGGGGGGTCTGGCGGCGGGCCAGGATCACGTAGCGGCTGTTCTTGGTCTGGAGGCGCTTGGCGAGCTCTCCGGCGTCCGCTCCGAGGATGGGCGCGAGGAGGGCCGCGGCCTGCTGGGGGGCGTCGGGGGCCTTGCTCTCCTGCGGGGTGAACATCTTCGGGTCGGCGGTGATGTCGTACGCGTCGACGCTGGTGGCCAGGGCCACGCCCTTGCGGTCGGTGATCTCCCCGCGCTCGGCGGCCAGGGTGTGGCTGGCGAAGCGGTTCTCGCTGGCCTTGGCGGAGTACGCGGAGGCGTCGACGGCCTGTACCTGGAGGAGCCGTACGACGAAGGCGAGCATGACCAGGGTCAGCCCGACGCCGACCAGCCGCAGCCGGGGCTTCGGGTTCCCGAGCCGGATGGTGTGCGGCTGCCCCGGCCGCCCGTTCCCCCTGGCCCGCGGCACCGCCGCCTTGGGGCTCACCGCGCCCCCCTCACCCTGGCCGGGCGGGAACCGGGAACGCCGTGCCCGAGCGGGCCCATCGCCCGGGCCGCGCGGGAACCGAGGACGGCCCTTGCCCTGACCCGGCGGGAACCGGGGACGGCGAGGCCGAGCGGGCCCGCCACACACCCCGCGACCCCTGCCCTGACCGGGCGAGAACCGGAAGCGGCGTGGCCCAGCAGGCCCGTCACGCGTTCCGCGATCCCCTGCCCCACCGGGAACCCGTCGCGTGCCCCGCCGGGCCGGACGGGGCCGGAGCCGCCGACGCGCGCGGCGCGGGTCCGGGCGGAGCCGAACGCAGCCCCGCGGGCGCACGCGGCACGGGCCCGGGCGGAGCCCGACCAACCAGCCCCGCCGGCATCCGCGGCACAGGCCCGGGCGGAGCCCGACCAACCAGCCCCGCCGGCATCCGCGGCACGGGCCCGGGCGGAGCCCGGGCGACCAGCCCCGCCGGCGATTGAGGCGCGGGGCCGGGCGGCGCCCGGGGAACGGTGGAAGGGCGGGGCGGGGAGTTGCCCCGCAGGGGTCCGCGTCACGACGTCACCTGCCTGGCGTAGGGGTGGGCTGCGGGGTACCGCTGGGAGCCGGGGTCTGGGCCGGGGTCTGGCCGGGGGCGGCGGCCGGGGGCTGGGCCGGGGCGGCGGCCGGGGGCTGGGCCGGGGCGGCGGCCGGGGCCGAGGGGGCGGGCGAGGCCGGGGCGGGACCCTGCGGAACCGGCGGAGCCACCGGCGGGGCCTCCGCCGGCACCGGCGTGCCCGCCGTCCTGCCGTCGGGGCCCAGGAAGACGGGGCTGCCCCCCGCCACCAGCCCCAGCTCGCGCGCCCGCCGCTGGAGCGCGTCCGGCGCCGAGTAGGAGTCCACGTCCCGCTGGAGCGCCTGCTGCTCGTCCGTCAGAGCGGTGGTCTCCTTCTTCAGCCGGCTCAGCTGGAAGGAGCCCTCGTTCAGCGCCGAGTTCAGCAGCAGCAGGCTGATCAGCCCGCCCGCGAGCAGCGCCACCACCAGCAGGACGAACGGCATCCGCGCCGCCCCGCCGCCGCCCTGCGGCCTCGGCCGGGCGGCGCCGCCCGCCCGGGCCTTGGTCACAGCCGCGCCTCGCGGATGCGCTCGACGCCCCGGAACCGGGCCGGGGCGGCCCGCCGGTTCTCGGCGATCTCCTCCTCGGTCGGCAGCTCGGCGCCGCGCGTCAGCAGCTTCAGCTTCGGCTGGTACTTCTCCGGGACGACCGGCAGCCCCGGCGGGGCCGTGGAGGTGGCGCCGGCGGCGAAGACCTGCTTCACGAGCCGGTCCTCCAGGGAGTGGTACGAGAGCACCGCGATCCGGCCGCCGACCGCGATCCGGTCGACCGCCGCCGGGATGGCCCGCTCCAGCCCGGAGAGCTCTCCGTTGACCTCGATGCGCAGGGCCTGGAAGGTCCGCTTGGCGGGGTTGCCGCCGGTGCGCTTGGCCGCCTGCGGCAGGGCGTCGCGGATCAGCTCCACCAGGCGCGAGCTGTTGGAGAAGGGCTCCTTCTCCCGCTCCCGCACGATCGCCGACACGATCCGCTTGGCCTGCTTCTCCTCGCCGTACTGGCGCAGGATCCGCACCAGCTCGCCGGGGGCGTAGGTGTTGAGGACCTCGGCGGCGCTGATGCCGGTCGTCTGGTCCATGCGCATGTCCAGCGGCGCGTCCTGGGCGTACGCGAACCCGCGGTCGGCCTCGTCGAGCTGCATGGAGGAGACGCCGAGGTCGAAGAGGACGCCCTGGACGGACGGGAGCCCCAGGCTGTCGAGGACCTCGGCGAGGTCGGCGTAGATCGCGTGGACGAGGGTGGCCCGGTCGCCGAAGGGCGCGAGCCGCTCCCCGGAGAGCCGCAGGGCCTCCTTGTCGCGGTCGAGGCCGATCAGTCGCGCCTCGGGGAACCGGGTCAGCAGGGCCTCGCTGTGGCCGCCGAGGCCGAGGGTGCAGTCGACGACGACGGCCCCCGGCCTCTCCAGCGCCGGGGCCAACAGGTCCAGGCACCGCTGGAGCATCACCGGGACATGTCGGGACTCGCTAGTCAAAGCGCCCTCTCAGATAACGGCGCGGCAGGCATACGCCGCGCCGCGCACGCGGAGTGTTACCAGGGGGCCGGGCGGCCGGTGAGGGCCGGGCTCCGGCCGGTTCGCGTCACTTTAGTGCAACGGTCGCCGCGGTCAACGAACCGCCCCGCGCCCGGTGCGCCCTTCCCCCGGGCAAAGCCCAAAAGCCGCGAATCACCCGAACAGCGGCCCCCGTCTCACTCCTGTGGGTTAGCTCACAACAAGGCTCGTTGACCTTCTTTGTCCACCCTCACTCAATGCCTCTCCGGGCTGTGACCACTAACGTCATAACCATGACGACTTCCGCATCCCTGCCCGCCAGCCCCACGCCCCAGGCATCGAGCGGCGCCTCCGTCACCGACCGCCTGGTCGCGGCGAACGAGCGCTACGCCGCCAAGTTCACCGACCCCGGCATGGACGCCCGCCCCGTCCTGCACGTGGCCGTCGTGGCCTGCATGGACGCCCGCCTCGACCTGCACAAGGCCCTCGGCCTGGAACTCGGCGACTGCCACACCATCCGCAACGCCGGCGGCGTGGTCACCGACGACACCATCCGCTCGCTCACCATCAGCCAGCGCGCCCTCGGCACCCGCTCGGTCATACTCATCCACCACACCGGCTGCGGCCTCGAAAGCCTGACCGAGGACTTCCGGCACGAGCTGGAGGACGAGGTCGGCCAGCGCCCCGCCTGGGCCGTGGAGGCCTTCCGCGACGTCGACCAGGACGTCCGCCAGTCCATGCAGCGGGTCCGGACGAACCCCTTCCTGCTCCACAAGGACGATGTGCGAGGCTTCGTCTTCGACGTGCACACCGGGCTCCTGCGGGAGATCGATCCGGCCACCTGAGTGACAGACCCGGCGGACGCCGTCAAGAATGCGGGGAGACGTCACCCGGAACCCCTCCGGGACGGTGTCCGTGTTTCGGGGTGGGCCGGTTCATGCGCCAAGGGCGCCGGCCCGTAGAAAGGGCCGAGGAGAACCAGGTGACCACGTACGACGACCGAGCGAGCCTCGCTGATCTGACCAGCACGGCCGAGAGGGTCCGCCGGTCGGTCGAGAGCGTGATCGAGGGCAAGCCCGAGGTCGTACGGATCGCGCTGACCGTGCTGCTCGCCGAGGGACACCTCCTCATCGAGGACGTCCCCGGCGTCGGCAAGACGATGCTGGCGAAGACCCTCGCCAAGTCCATCGACTGCTCGGTCCAGCGCATCCAGTTCACGCCCGACCTGCTGCCGTCCGACATCACCGGCGTCAGCATCTACGACCAGCAGCGCCGCGAGTTCGAGTTCAAGCCCGGCGCGATCTTCGCGCAGATCGTCATCGGCGACGAGATCAACCGCGCCTCCCCCAAGACCCAGTCGGCGCTGCTGGAGTCGATGGAGGAGCGCCAGGTCACCATCGACGGCACCACCTACGCCCTGCCCAGCCCCTTCATGGTCGTCGCCACCCAGAACCCGGTCGAGATGGAGGGCACCTACCCCCTCCCCGAGGCCCAGCGCGACCGCTTCATGGCCCGCGTCTCCGTCGGCTACCCCAGCCCCGAGGCCGAGCTCCAGATGCTCGACGTGCACGGCGGGCCCTCCCCGCTCGACGACCTCACCGCCGTCGCGCACGCCCACGACGTGGTCAAGCTGATCGAAGCCGTCCGCGAGGTGTACGTCGCCGCACCCGTACGCCGCTACGTGGTCGACCTGGTCTCCGCGACCCGCAGCCACCCGGAACTGCGCCTGGGCGCCTCGCCCCGCGCCACCCTGCACCTGCTGCGCGCCGTCAAGGCCTCCGCCGCCCTGTCCGGCCGCGACTACGTCCTGCCCGACGACGTCCAGCAGCTGGCCGCCCCCGTCCTCGCGCACCGGCTGCTGCCCACCGCCCAGGCCCAGCTGAACCGGCGCACCGCCGAACAGGTCGTCCACGACATCCTCCAGCGCACCCCCGTCCCCGCCGCCCACCACCGCGGCGAGATGCCGCCCGGCGCGGCCGCCCGGAGCTTCTGATGGCGGCCGGTGCCCCGCACGGCGCCGGCGGGCAGGTCAGGGACCCCGGCGGGCTGCGCGCCTCGCTGGCCGGGCTGACCACCCGGGGCCGCTCGTTCCTGGCCGCCGGGGCCGCCGCCGCCGTCTGCGCGTACGTACTGGGCCAGGGCCAGCTGCTGCGGGTCGGACTGCTGCTCGTCGTCCTGCCCCTGATCTGCGTCATCGCCCTCCACCGCACCCGCCACCGGGTCACCGCCGTCCGGCGCCTGACCCCGCCCCGGGTGCCCGCCGGCGGGGAGGCCCGGGTACAGCTGCGGCTGGAGAACGTCTCCCGCGTCCCCACCGGACTGCTGATGCTCCAGGACCGGGTGCCCTACGTGCTCGGCCCGCGGCCCCGCTTCGTACTGGACCGCGTCGAATCCGGCGGCCGCCGCGAGGTGTCGTACCGGGTCCGCTCCGACCTGCGCGGCCGCTACCCCCTCGGCCCCCTCCAGCTGCGCCTGACCGACCCCTTCGGTCTGGTCGAGCTGACCCGCTCCTTCACCGCCTACGACACCCTCACCGTCGTCCCGCGCACCCAGCCCCTGCCCGCCGTCCGGATGACCGGCGAGGCCGGCGGCTACGGCGACGGCAGCCGCCGCTCGCTCGCCCTGTCCGGCGAGGACGACGTCATCCCGCGCACCTACCGGCGCGGCGACGACCTGCGCCGGGTGCACTGGCGCTCCACCGCCCGCTACGGCGAACTGATGGTGCGCCGCGAGGAACAGCCCCAGCGCACCAGGGCCACCGTCCTGCTGGACACCCGCGGCCTGGCCTACGAGGGCGCGGGCCCCGACTCCGCCTTCGAATGGGCCGTGTCCGCCGCCGCCTCCACCCTGCTGCACGTCCTGGAGCAGGGCTTCTCGGTACGGCTGCTGACCGACACCGGCGACTCGGTGCCCGGCGAGGGCGGCGGCTTCTCCTCCGGCGGGACCGAGACCGCCGAGGCGGCCGGACTGATGATGGACACCCTCGCGGTCGTCGGCCACTCCGACGGCAGCGGGCTCGGCCGCGCCTACGACGCCGTCCGCGGCGGCGGGACGAACCCGGCCGCCTCCGCCGGCGACGGCCTGCTCATCGCCTTCTTCGGCGACCTCGACGACGAACAGACCGAACTGGCGGCCCGGATGCGGCAGCGCAGCGCGGCCGCGGTGGCGTTCGTACTGGACTCCGCGACCTGGACCGCGACCCCCTCGCGGGCGGAGGAGCGACTGCGCAGGCTGCGCGACGCGGGCTGGACGGCACTGGCCGTCCCGCCCGGCGCCGCCTTCGCCGAACTGTGGCGGCAGGCCGGGAACGCTCCCCTCGGCCCGGAGACCCTGGGAGGACGGGGATGAGCGGGCGCACGCGGGTGACGCTCTTCGGAATGCTGGCGACGCTGCTGACCTCCTGGTCGCTGGCTCCGCTGGTGGAGTCCTCCGGCTGGCTGCTCCAGGCCGCCGCGCTGCTCGGCGTACAGGCCGCGGTCGGCGCGGGCGGGCGGCGGGTGCCGCTGGCCCGGTCGCTGACCGTGGCGGCACAGCTGCTGGTGTCGCTGCTGCTGCTCGCGTTCCTCTTCGCGGGGAAGGCCGAGTCCACCGGGAGCGGGCCGCTGTCCTTCCTGGTCACCGATTTCGGGGCGCTGTTCCAGCAGGGCGTGCGGGACGTGGGCGAGTTCGCCATACCGGCCCCGCTGACCGACGGCATCCGGCTGCTGCTGCTGGCCGGGGTGCTGCTGATCGGGCTGCTGGTGGACGTGCTCGCGGTGACGCTGCGGACCGCCGCGGCGGCCGGGCTGCCGCTGCTGGCGCTGTACTCGGTGGCCGCCGGGCTCTCCACCGGCCAGGGCGGCTCCTGGTTCGCCTTCCTGCTGGCCGGCGCGGGCTACCTGATGCTGCTGCTGTCGGAGGGCCGCGACCGGCTGGCCCAGTGGGGCCGGGTCTTCGGCGGAGCCCCGAGCAGCCGGGTGTCGGCCGCCTCCGGGTACGGGGGCGGCGCCGGCGGCGGCCGGGCCGTGGCGCCCGTGCGCTTCGGACGCCGGATCGGCGTGGTCGCCCTGGGCGTGGCCGTGGCGGTGCCCGCCGTGCTGCCCTCGCTCGGCGGCGGGCTGCTCGGCAACCCGGGCGACGAGACGGCCGCGTCGGGCCGCGGCGGCGGCACCATCTCGGCGGTGAACCCGCTGGTCTCGCTGCAGAGCAGCCTGAACGCGCAGGACAACCGGGTGGTGCTGAAGTACCGCACGGACAGCCCCCAGCTCGGCGAGCAGTACCTGCGGATCCTGGCGCTGGACGAGTTCAACGGCGTCAAGTGGGAGGCCTCCGGGCGTCCGCTGACGGACGTGCCCGAGCGGCTGCCGAACCCGACCGGGCTCGGCGACCGGGTGCGCGAGGGCGCCACCGAGGTGCGGACCTCCGTCTCGGCGGCGGAGACGTACGCCCAGCGCTACCTGCCGATGCCGTACCCGGCCACGCAGATCGACATCGCCGGCAAGTGGCGGTACGAGCCGGCCGGCCGGACCCTGGTCGGCGACCAGCTGGGCAAGGACCGCTTCCAGAACGTGCAGGGCGCGCAGTACACCGTACGGAGCCTGCTGCTGCGGCCCACGGCCGCGCAGCTCCAGGCCGCGCCGGCCCCGAACCCGCTGGTGCGGGACGAGTACACGAAGCTCCCGGACAACCTGCCGCCGGTGGTGGCGGAGACGGCGCGGAAGGTCACCCAGGGCGCGCAGGACGACTACACGCGGGCCGTGCGGCTCCAGGACTTCTTCGCGGTGAACGGCGGCTTCCGCTACGACACCAAGGTGTCCTCGGGGACCGGCTCGCAGGCCATCGCCCGCTTCCTGGCGGACAAGGAGGGCTTCTGCGTCCACTTCGCCTTCTCGATGGCGGCCATGTCCCGCTCCCTGGGCATCCCGGCACGGGTCGCGGTCGGTTTCACCCCGGGCGAGAAGCAGGCCGACGGCAGCGTGAACGTCTCGATGCGCGACGCCCACGCCTGGCCCGAGCTGTACTTCGAGGGCGTGGGCTGGACCCGCTTCGAGCCGACGCCCCGCTCGGGCATCTCGCTGCCCGAATACAGCCGCACCGAGGCCCCGGCCCCGCAGCCGTCCGCGCCGTCCGCACTGCCCTCGCAGTCGGCTTCGGCCCCGGCGCCCATGCCCTCGCAGGCCGAGGCGTGCCCGCCGGAGCTGAAGAAGCTCGGCGAGTGCGGGGTGCCGGCCGCCCAGCAGAACACCGGCGGCGGCGCCGGCGGCTTCCCGCTGGGCGCGGTCCTCGGCTGGACCGGCGGGGTGCTGGTCCTCGTCGCGCTCCTGCTGCTGCCGCTGCTGTGGCGCCGCCGGGTCCGCGAGCGGCGGCTGTCCTCCCCGGACGTGCTGGCCGCCTGGCGGGAGCTCGGCGACAGTGCCTGGGACGTGGGCATCCCGCCCGACGAGGCGCTCTCGCCGCGGCGGGCGGCGGGCCGGATCGTGGTCCTGGGCAAGCTGGACGGTGAGCCCGCGCAGGCGGTCCACCGGGTCGCGGGCGCGGTGGAGCGGGCGCTGTACGCCCCGCCCGGCACGGACCTCTCGTACCCGGAGCTGGCGGCCGACGTCCGGGCGGCGGGGGCGGCCCTGCTGGCCGCCGCGGACCGCTGGTCCCGGGCGCGCGCCCTGTTCCTGCCCCGCTCGGGGGCGCGCGTCACCGCCGCGCTCTCGCTCCGCGTCGCCGCCGGCTCGGCCCGCCTGTCGTCCCTGACGGCCCGCCTCCCCCTCCGGGGCCGCGGCTGACCTGGCCGGCCGACGGTGCCGACCGCTGCGCGGGGCAGTCCCCTACCCGCCCTTCACACGTTCTCGCCTCAAACGCCGGCGGGGCTGGAAAATCCAGCCCCGCCGGCGTTTGAGGCGCGGGCGCGGTAGCGCCGTGTATTGAGCCGCGCCCGGCGATTGAGGGCGAGAACGGTTGAAGGGCGGGTAGGGGACCAGCCCCGCGCAGCGGCAACCCACCCGCGGACGGCCCACCGGCACCGGAGCGACCGGCACCGGAGCGACCGGCACCGGAGCGACCGGCACCAGCCAAAGGAAAACGCCGGTGCGGCATGGGCTCGTTCCCCCCGAGCCCGCCGCACCGGCGTTCCGTTTCCCCGTGCAGGGACCCGGTCCGCTCCGCGGCCCCGTGTCCGCGGTGCGGGCCGAGCGGCCCTGTCCATGACCTCCAGTCTGCTGTCTTCGCAGGTCGGAGCCCATCCGTACACGTACTCATCTGTACTTCTAGGTACGGATACTCAGTTCTACGCCGCCGACCGGCGTCAGCGGCACCGCCGACCGGGGGGATCAGCGGCTTCCGCTCACCCGTCCCCGCAGCAGCAGCGACAGCGCGGAGTGCACGTCGTCCAGGGACCGCTCGCGCTGGAAGGCCTGCCAGTCCAGTGCCGCCACGAGCACCATCCCGACCAGCGCGGCCGCCGTCAGCGGCACGTCGATCTCGGCGCTGAGCTCCCCGCGCTCCACGCCCTCCCGCAGCACCGACTCGACGACCGCCACCGCCTCGCCCCGCACCACCATCAGGGTGGACTGCCAGGCCCGGTTGGTCCGCCAGAGCTCGGCGACGTACAGCTGCGTGAAGGCCGGGTACCGGTCGATGAAGACCAGGCCCGCGCGGATCATCGCGTCCAGGGCCTCGATCCGGCTGCCGCCGCGCGCCTCGGTCTCGTCCGCGGCGGCCCGCAGCGAGGCGGTCAGCAGACCGACCCCGTGCCGCAGCAGCTCCTCGAACAGCTCGGTCTTGCTGGCGAAGTTGTAGTAGACGGTGCCCTTGGCCACGCCGGCCCGCTCGGCGATCTCGTCGACCGTGGTCGCGGAGAAGCCCTGTTCGGCGATGAGGGTGACGGCCGCCTCGTACAGCTTCTGCCGCGTGGCCTGCCGGCGGGCCCCGCCGGCGGTGGTGCTGCTGCTTTCCATGGCGCTGATTCTCACAGGTCAACAGCCCCTTACAGGCTCAGTTCGGGGTGCAGCCGGTCCATCGTCCACACCTGCTTGCCGCGGGCGGCGAGCGCGGTGAGGGCCAGGGCCCCGGCCGTGAAGGCGAGCAGGACCGCGCAGCCCTGCCACACCGGGGTGAGGTCGCCGCCGGTGATGAGGCGGCGCAGGCTCTCGACGATGTACGACATCGGCAGGTACGGGTGGATGCCGTTGAAGAAGTCGGGGCTGGTCTGCACCGGGTAGGTGCCGCCGGCCGAGGTCAGCTGGAGCATCAGGACCGCGAGGACCAGGATGCGTCCGGCCGCGCCGAACTTGGCGTTCAGCCACTGGATGATCGCCGCGAAGCAGGCGGTGACCAGGACCAGGAAGGCGATGGTCAGGGCCGGATGGGCCATCTTCAGGCCGAGGCCCGGGGCCCAGTGCAGTACGGACATCAGCGCGCCCACCTGCGCGGCGCCGAGGCCGACCACGGGCAGCCAGCCCGCGAGGGCGATGCGCCAGGGCGAGGCGCCGGCGGCCAGGGCCCGCTTGTTCATGGGGGCGATCAGCATGTAGGCGACCATCGCGCCGACCCACAGGGACAGCGGGATGAAGTACGGGGCGAAGCCGGTGCCGTAGTTGGGCGCCTTGTGCAGGGCCTGGTTGGCGAGCTGCACCGGGTCGGCCATGACCTGCGTACGGGCGTCGCGCTGCTGCTGGTCGTAGTCCGGGATCTTGCCGGCGCCGTCGTGCAGGCCGCCGGCGAGCTGCCCGCTGCCGTCGACGAGCTTGACCATGCCGCCGCCCAGCTCCTGGGCGCCGTCGCCGAGCTTGCCGACGCCCTCGCCCAGCTTGCCGGAGCCGCCCGCGGCGGTGCCGATGCCCTTGTGCAGCTCGGTCATGCCCGCGGCGACCTTGTGGGCGCCGTCGTTGAGGGCGTTGGCCTGGGTGACGGCCGCGTCGAGGTCGCCCGCCAGGGCGGGGGCCTTGAGGGCGAGTTCGCGGGCCTTGTTCTCCAGGTCGGTCAGCTGGTTCTTCAGCTTGGTGATGTCGCCGTTGGAGTTGCCGAGGACGGTGCTCGCGTCGCCGGCGAGCAGGGCGGCCTCGGCCGTGTCGTCCCTGACCACCTTCGCGTCGGCGCAGTAGGCCGGGGCGGGCTGGGCGGCGGCCGTGCAGTACTTCGTGTAGAAGGTGTCGGCGCGGGTGGCCGCCCGCTTGGAGATGGAGGCGGCGGCGGGGGCCTTCTCCACGGCCTTGTCGAGGTGGTTCCTGACGACGGCGGCGGTGTCCCCGACGAGCTTGGCGGTGTCCGCGAGGTTCTTGGGGTCCTTGACGAAGGGGCGGGCCTTGTCGGTGATGCCGTTGACCTTGTCGGCGACCTTCTGGGTGCCGTCCGCGACCTGCCGGGAGCCGGTCTCCAGCTTTCCGGCGGCCTCGTTGAGCTTCTTCAGTCCGCCGGTGAGCTCCCCGGACTTCTCCCGGGCCGTGTCGAGGCCGTCGGCGAGGTCCTTGGCGCCCTGCTGGGCCTTGCCCGCGCCGTCCTTGAGCTTGTCGGCGCCGTCGGCGGCCTCGGCGGTCTTGTCGTGCAGGTCGGAGAAGTTGACGAAGATCTTGTCGAGGAACTTGCGGGAGGCCTTGGTGGAGGCGGCCGAGCGGACCTCGGAGAAGACGGTGCGCGAGATCGACCCGACGATGTAGTTGTTGGCGTCGTTCGTGCGGACCTGGAGGGCCCCGGTGGTGGGGTCGGCGCCGCCGCTGGAGGCGATCTTCTCGCTGAAGTCGGCGGGCATGGTCAGGGAGAGGAAGTACGTCCCGTCCTCCAGGCCCTTCGCCGCCTCCTCCGCGCTGACCTCGCGCCAGTCGAAGGTCTTGCGGTCGCGCAGGTTCCGGGTGATCTCGCCGCCGACGTCGAGGTGCTCGCCGCCGACGTCGGCGCCCTTGTCGGCGTTGACGAGGGCGACGGGCACCTTGTCGAGGCGGCTGTACGGGTCCCAGAACGACCAGAGGTAGAGGGCCCCGTAGAGCAGGGGCAGCAGGAGCAGCGCGACGAGGGCGGCCCGGGGCAGCTTCCCCCGCCCGAACCGCTTCAGCTCAAGCGCGGCCAGTTTCGGCGAGCGCATCGTCCGCCCCCTTCGTGTCTTCATCGGCTACGTCGTCTTCGGTGCCGGTGGCGGGCTCGGCCGGCGGTGCGGGCTCCTGCGCCCGCGCGGCGGGCTCCTGCGGGTCCCGCTCCTCCGGCTCGGGCTGCGCGGCGTCGGCGGTGGCGGGGGCGGCGGGGTCCGTGTCGTTGCCCGGGGGTAGGCCCCAGGTGATCTTCGGGCCGCCGGTGCCCGCCGCGGCGGGCCGCGCGGGCGCGGTTCCGCCCGTGTGCTTCCCGGTCCGCCGCTCCGCGGGCGCGGCCGCGGCGGGGCCGGGCTCCGCACCGGTGCGGAGCACCGTCACGCCCTCCGGGGCCTCGCTGCACACCGCGAGGACGGTCGTCCCGCGGTCGGCGAGCGAGCGGAGCAGGGCCCAGGCCTCGGCGCGTTCGGCGTCCGACAGCTTGAGGTCGAGGTCGTCGAGGGCCAGCAGCCGGGGGCCGCCCATCAGGGCGATGGCGAGGGACAGCCGTACGGCCTCCAGCCGCTCCAGGTCGCGTACGGAGGTCCGCTCCCCCTTGGGCAGGGCGGCGAGGTCCAGTCCGACGGCGGCCAGGGCCTCGTCGATCCGGGTCCGGGCGGTGGCGCGGCGGTCGCCGCGCGGGCGCAGCAGGGCCCGGAGCGGGGCTTCGTAGCGCCGCTGGAGCATGGCCCCCTCGCGGAGCTGCTCGGCGACGGTGAGGGCCTGGTCGAGGTCGTTGACCCCGGGGACCGGGCCGAGGGCGGCGATCCGGCGGACCGCGGCCATCTTCTTCGGCAGCCGGTGGCGGCCGATCTCGGCGTGGCCCTCGGTGGCCTTCATCCGCCCGGTGAGGGCGAGGAGCAGGCAGGTCCGGCCGCTGCCGGAGGGGCCTTCGAGGGCGACGAGCGATCCGGGGGCCGCGTCGATCCCCACGCCGCGGAACACCCAGCCGCGCGGGCCCTCGAGTCCGAAGCCCTCGGCCTTGACGGCGACGCCGTGCGGGCTGTCCACGCCCCTCCCCCTCCTTTTGAACTGACCGGTCAGTTCAAAAACTAGCAGGTTCGGGACCGTGCCGCCGCCCCTTCGGACGAACCCGCAGGTCAGCGCGATTGTCAGTGGCGGCCGTCACGATGGAGGCACGAACGCAGACACCGGCAGTACGCCGAGCACCACGCAACGACAGGAGGTTCGTCATGGCCACACCGTCCCCGTCCCCTGTCCACCCCGTCCCGCGCAGGGCGTCCGCACCGCCGGCCGCCCTCGACCTGCTCGCCAAGGCCCGCAGCGGCCTGGCCGAGGCGGCCCGGCTGCCCCGGCCCAACGAGCGGTACGCCACCGCCCACCTGGCCGCGCTGCGCACGGCCGCGGCCGTGCTCGCCGCGCGCGGGCGGCCCGAACCGGTGAACCCCCGGCGGCGGCCCCGGATCCGCAGCGCGTGGGAGGTGCTGCCGGAGATAGCGCCGGAGCTGACCGAGTGGAGCGCCCTGTTCGCCTCGGGAGCGGCCCGCCGGGCCAGGGCCGAAGCCGGCATACCGGACGCGGCGAGCGGCCGGGACGCGGACGACCTCGTGCGGGAGGTGGGGATGTTCCTGCGGCTGGTGGAGCGGATGCTCGCGCTGCAGCCGGTGGCCCAGCCCCTGCCGCAGCCCCGCCCGGAGCGTCCGGACGCCGGATGAGCTGCCCGGTCGGCTGAGGCAATAGGGTGGGGCACGCACCGCCCCACCCCTTTCGCGCCGAGGAGCCATCAGCCGTGTCGGACACTTCCCGCCCCCGCGCCTCCCTCCGCACCGCCGTGGTGTGGGAGGTCCTCAAGGAGGCCCTCGACCGCCGGGTGAAGGCGACCGGGCGGGAGGCACTGGAGGTGCTGGACACCGGCGGCGGCACCGGCAAGTTCGCCGTGCCGGTCGCCCGGCTGGGCCACCGCGTGACCGTGGTCGACCCCAGCCCGAACGCGCTGTTCGGGCTGGAGCGCCGGGTCGCCGAGGCCGGTGTCGCCGATCTGGTGCGCGGGGTCCAGGGCGACGCCCAGGGCCTGCTGGACGTCGTCGAGCGGGAGGCGTACGACGTGGTGCTCTGCCACGGCGTGCTGGAGTACGTGGACGATCCGGCCGAGGGCGTGGCCAACGCCGTCGCCGCCCTGCGCCCCGGCGGCGTCCTCAGCCTGCTCGGCGCCGGCGTCGGCGGGGCCGTGCTCGCGCGGGCGCTCGCCGGGCACTTCACCGAGGCACGCAACGCCCTCACCGACCCGGCCGGTCGCTGGGGCTCCGGCGACCCGGTGCCGCGCCGCTTCACCGCCGATCAGCTGGGCGCCCTGGTCGGGGACGCCGGCCTGGAGGTCGGCGCGGTCCACGGCGTGCGCATCTTCGCCGACCTGGTCCCCGGGGTGCTCGTGGACACCGAGCCCGGCGCGGTGGAGGCGCTGCTGCGTCTGGAGGAGGCCGCCGCCGAGCTGCCCGCCTTCCACGCGGTGGCCACGCAGCTGCACGTCCTGGGCGAGAAGCCCGCCTGATCTGCGGGCTTGCTCGGACGGGCTTCCGGCGGATCCCCTCCCTTCCGGCGCGCCGACCCGTATGATCGGGTGCACCGGTCGGCATGGCGGACTGCGCATTGGGGAATAAGCGCCTCAATGACCGCCTTGGCGCCGGTACGTTCGAAGCACCCGTTCGTTCGGCACCGGGTCCGGCTCGCTGGATTTGCCTGGCACGGTGGTTTGCAGAATGTGGCGTAGAGGGCGGGTATCACGGGGGCGATTCCCCGCCTATCCTGAAGGGGACCCCTGGTCGCTACCCCCCGCGACCGACGGATGAGGAGGACTCCCGTGCCGCTCTCGGAGCACGAGCAGCGAATGCTCGAGCAGATGGAGCGAGCGCTGTACGCCGAAGACCCCAAGTTCGCGACAGCGCTTGAGGGCAGTGGACTGCGCACGTACACCCGGCGACGGGTCTACCAGGCAGTCGTAGGCATTGTGGTGGGTATCGCGCTCCTCATGACTGGTGTGATCTGGCAGGAAGTGCTCTGGATCAGCGTGGTGGGATTCCTCGTCATGCTGGCCTGTACGGTCCTCGTGGTCACCGGTTGGCGCAAGGCACCCAAGCCCGGCGAGCAGCCCGTCTCCGGAAGTGCAGGCGGTTCGGCCCGCGGCCGCAACCGGCAGCGTCGGTCGATGATGACCCGTATCGAGGAACGGTGGCAGCGCCGCCGTGACGAGCAGGGGCAGTAGGCCCCGCACACACTCCGCCGGTGAGGGGACGGCCGCGATCGCGCGGCCGTCCCCTCACCGTTTTGGCCCGCCCGATCGCCCGCGCTGCGGCATGCTGATCAGATGAGTGTCCTCCCCCTGGTCTTCACCAGCGGCTGGGCCAGCGGGATCAACGCCTACGCCGTCGTCCTGCTGCTCGGCGTCTTCGGCGCGACCGGCCTGACCGACGAGGTCCCCGCCTCGCTCCAGCGCACCGACGTCCTGATCGCCGCCGCCGTGCTGTTCCTGTGCGAGGCCGTGGCGGACAAGATCCCGTACGTGGACTCCCTGTGGGACACCGTCCACACGGTCATCCGGCCCGTGGCCGGGGCGGTGATCGGCGCCCTCCTGGCCGGGCAGAGCGGATCGCTCCCCGACCTCGCCGCCGGGGCGGTCGGCGGCTCCACCGCGCTGGCCAGCCATTTCGTCAAGGCCGGCACCCGGATGGCGGTCAACACCTCCCCCGAGCCGTTCAGCAACATCGTGCTGAGCACCGCCGAGGACCTCGGCGTGGGCGGCATCGTCACCTTCGCCATGTTCAACCCCCAGGCCGCCGCGGTCATCGCGGCCGTGCTGCTGCTCATCGGCCTCGTGATGATCGTCTACCTCTGGAGCCGGATCCGCCGGTTCCGCCGCCGACGGGCCCAGCGCCGCGAGGAGAAACACCTCGCCGCCGCCCGGGCGGCGGGCGGGGCACCGCCCGGCTGAGCCGCCCACCCCGCTCGATAGGCTCAGCGCCATGGCAAGAATTGCGGTGATCGGCGCCGGCATGGGCGCGATGGCTACGGCGGCCCGGCTGGCCGTGGCGGGCCACCAGGTGACGGTGTACGAGCGCGGGACCACGTACGGGGGTGCCGTCGGCCGGTACGAGCGCGACGGCTTCGCCTTCGACACCGGGCCCGGTCTGCTGCACCTGCCCGCCGTCTACCGCGACCTGTTCGTGAAGACCGGCAAGCGGCCGCTGGAGGACTGCGTCGACATGGTCCAGCTGGACCCCGCGGTCCGGCACGTCCTGGACGGCGCCGCCGTCACCCTCCCGGGCGCCTCCCGGGGCGGGGTCGCCACCGCCCTCGACGAGACCTTCGGCGCGGGCGCCGGCGAACGCTGGAACGCCCTGCTGGGCCGGGCCCGCGACACCTGGGACGCCACCCGCCGCCCCCTGCTGGAGGAGCCCCTGCGCCCCGACTGGCAGGTCCTGGGCCGCGACCCGTACCCGGCGCTGCGGGGCAGCGGCCTGCTGCGCCGCCGTACGCCGACGCTGGCCGAGGTGGCCCGGCGCGAGCTCGGCGGCGGGCTCGGCGAGCTGCTGGCCGGCCGGGTCCTGGCGTACGGGCTGGACCCCGACGCGGCGCCCGCCGCCGCGGCCGCGCTGCCCTACATGGAGCAGACCTTCGGCAGCTGGTACGTCCGCGGCGGCATGCGCGAGCTGGCCACCGCCGTGTACGAGCGCTGCCGGGAGCGGAAGGTGGAGTTCGTCTTCGGCGCCGACGTGCGCGCCGTGCTGACCTCCGACGGCAGGGCCGCCGGGGTGCGGCTGGCCGACGGCACCGAGGCCGCCGCCGACCACGTCGTCTGCGGCATCGACCCGAGGCAGCTGCCGGGCTCCTCCGTGCCGCGATCGCGCGGCGGCGTACCGGCCCGGGGCAGCGAGGTGCCCGGGCGGCTGACCCTGCTGCTGGCCCTGAGCGGCGCCCGTCCGGCGGACGCCGTCCACCGCACCCTGGTGCACTCCCCCGGCTCCGCGGGCGTCCGGCTGGTCACGGTGCTGCGCCCGGACGACCCCGCCACCCGGCCCGACGCGGACCACGAGGCGGTCACCGTGAGCGCCGTGTGCGGCCCCGCGGGCGGTGCCCCGGTCCCGGACCCGGAGAAGCTGCTGGACCTCGCCGCACGGGCCGTCCCCGGGCTGCGCAAGAGGCTGCTGTGGCAGGAGGTGCGCACCCCGGAGGACGTGGAGGCGGCCACGGGCGCGCGCGGCGGCTCGGTGCCGGCGCCCGCGCTGCCGGGGGACGGGGGCCGGATGCTGTACCCGGCGAACGCGACGGCGCTGCCCGGCCTGTACCTGGCGGGCGGCTGGGCGCATCCCGGCGGCGGGCTCGCGCACGCCGGGATGACGGGCGCCCTGGTGGCCGGTCTGATCGTGGAGGGGGCGGGGTTCCGGGGCTCGCAGTGAGCCCCGGCCCGCCGGGCCCGCGTCAGTGGCGGTACTGGCCGCCGTACTCCCCGTTGCCGTTGCCGGGGTACGGGTACGGGTACTCCTGCGGCTGCTGCGGGTCCTGCCCCGGGTAGGGCTGCTGCGGGGCGGCGTCGGTGGCGCGCTGCTGCGGCACCCAGACCCCGCCGGGCGGGGTGTCCATGGAGTACTGCTGCTGGGCCGGGTCCGCGTAGGGCGGGTAGGCCGCGCCGTCGTAGGGCGGGGCCGGGGAGACCTCGCCGCCGGTGCCGATGTACGGGTCCGAGTAGGCGGGGTAGACCTGCTGCCCGCCGGGGTAGTAGCCGCCCTGGCCCTGCTGCTGGTCGTAGTAGGCCGCGTACTGGTGGGCGTCCTGCTCGGCCGTGGTGAACGGCGAGGCGAAGGGGGCGTCGGCGCCGGGCTGCTGGTTCTGCTGCGGCTGCTGGGGTACGAAGCTCTGTATCCCGTACGAGCCGGTCTCCTCGGGCACCGGCTGCGGGGTGAACACCGGGTCCTGGGAGCCGGTGTCCCCGTCGGGGCCCCCGCCCTGGTCGGCGTACTCCAGCCCGGTGACCTCCAGCGCGGGCTCCGGGGCCGGTGCGCCGCCGGAGCGGCGGCGTCTGCCCTGTGCCTCGGCCGGTGCGGGCTTACCGCCCCGGCGCAGTGCCCAGCCGGCCACGAAGCCCTTGCGGAAGGACAGCGTGACGAGGGTCTGGCCCACGGCGAACGCGGTCGCGCCGGCGGCGATCACGATCACCGACGGCAATATCACCCCGGCCACCACCCCGACGAAGCCGGTGAAGGCGAGCAGGCGCCAGCGCAGCCGGGCCTTGTACTGCATCAGGACCTCGGCAAGCAGCCACAACGCGACGATGCCGAACGCGATGTAGAGGACCGTCATTCCCATGCAAGGCCCCTCTCGGTACGGCCGCCCGCGCGGGAAGAGGAGACGGCCGGTCAGGCCCGCTGGTGCAGGCCCAGGTTCTCGTAGATTTCGAGGGTCGCCGTGGAATTGTTCAGCGTGATGAAGTGCAGTCCCGGAACACCCTCGGACAGCAGCCTCGCGCAGAACTCCGTGGCGAACTCGATGCCAATGGAGCGTACAGCGGCCGGATCGTCCTTGACGGCGAGCATGCGCTCTTTGACCGAGTCGGGGAAGACCGCGGTGCTCAGTTGCGGCAGCCGGTCGAGCTGCTTGATGCCCACAACAGGCATGACCTCGGGGATGATCGGGGTTTCGCAGCCCGCCTTGGCGACGCTGTCGCGAAGCCTCAGATAATTCTCGGGATCGAAGAACATCTGGGTGATGGCGTAGTCCGCACCGGCGCGGCACTTGTCCACGAAGTGACGGATGTCCGTGTCCCAGTCCTCCGAGCGCGGGTGCATCTCGGGGAAGGCGGCGACGCCGACGCAGAAGTCGCCGGACTCCTTGAGCAGGCGCACCAGGTCGGCCGCGTAGTCCACGCCCTCGGGGTGCTTGACCCAGGGACCCATGGGGTCGCCCGGCGGGTCGCCGCGCAGCGCCAGCATGTTGCGGATCCCCGCGTCGGCGAACTGGCCGATGACGTGGCGCAGCTCGGCGACGGAGTGGTCCACCGCGGTCAGGTGCGCGACGGGGGTCAGGGTGGTGTCGGAGGCGATCTGCTGGGTGGCGCGGACGGTGCCGCCCCGGGTGGAGCCGCCGGCTCCGTACGTGACGGAGACGAAGCTCGGGGAGACCGCCTCGATCCGGCGCAGGGCGTTCCAGAGGTTGCGCTCGCCCTTCTCGGTCTTGGGAGCCCAGAACTCGAAGGAGTACGAGGTTCCGGACGCGAGGAGGTCGCGGACGGTGTGTGCACGGTCCGACCAGGTGGAAGCGGTGCCAAGGGCCATACCGGCAGGTTAGACGCGGCCCGCCGGACACCGAAGCGCTGTCCACAAGCTGGACAGATTTTTGGACACCCCCCTGCGGCCGTCAGCCGAGACGGGCGCGCACCCGCTTGGCGAGCTCGGCGGCGGCCGCACCCGGGTCGGAGGCCTCGGTGATGGCCCGGACGACCACGACGCGGGTGGCGCCGGCGTCCAGGACCTCGTCCAGATTGCCTCCGTCGATGCCGCCGATGGCGAACCAGGGGCGCTCCTGGGCGAGGGAGGCCGCGTACCGGACGAGGTCGAGTCCGGGGGCGTGGCGGCCGGGCTTGGTGGGGGTGGGCCAGCACGGGCCGGTGCAGAAGTAGTCCACTCCGGGCTCGGCGACGGCGGCGTCCACCTCGGACTCGGCGTGGCAGGAGCGGCCGATCAGGACCCCGTCGCCGAGGATGGCGCGGGCGGCGGGGACGGGGATGTCGCCCTGGCCGAGGTGCAGGACGTCGGAGCCGATGGCGTGCGCGACGTCGGCGCGGTCGTTGACGGCGAGGAGCTTGCCGTGGCGGCGGGCGGCCTCGGCGAAGACCTGGAGGTGTTCGAGCTCCTCACCCGCCTCCATGCCCTTGTCGCGGAGCTGGACGATGTCGACTCCGCCGGCCAGGACGGCGTCCAGGAACTCGGGGAGGTCCCCCTGCCGCTTGCGTGCGTCCGTGCACAGGTAGAGCCGGGCGTCGGACAGCTGCTGCATGGGAGTACCCCTCGGGTGGTGATGGTGCGGTGTGCGGGCGGGCCGAGGTTACCCGGCCCGCCGCATCCGTGGATCAGCCGCTCAGAGGGCGAGCGCCTGGGCGCGGCGCTTCACCTCCGTGCCGCGGTTCTCCCGCAGCGCCTGCACGGGGGTGCCGGGCAGGCTCGCGTCCTCGGTGAAGAGCCACTCCAGCATCTCCTCGTCGGAGAAGCGGTCGTCTCGCAGTACGGTCAGCAGTCCGACGAGGCCCTTGACGACCTTGTCGCCGTCGATGAACTGCGCCGGCACCTGCAGGGCGCGGTTCTCGCCCCGCCGTACGGCGATCAGCTGCCCTTCCTTCACCATCTGGCGGACCCGGGTCACCTCGATGTCGAGCATCTCCGCGATGTCGGGGAGGTACAGCCAGGAGGGGACAAGGGCGTCGATCTTTGCGTCAATCTCGGTCACGGGCACAAGCCTGCCACTTCGGACGGGCAGCCGGTACCCGGCCCCGTCCGTCCGGGGCCGGGCCGGGGGCCGGACGGGGCCGGGCCGCGCGTCCGGCCGGCCCCGGGAGGCGTCAGGCCAGGGCCGACTTCAGCGGAACGGCCGGGTCCGCGACCTTGGCCGGGTCCACGGGCACACCGGTCTCGATCAGCTTCCGGCCCTGCGCGAGGTCCCGGGGGCGGCCCACGGCCAGCACGGCTGCCAGCGCGCCCCCGCGCAGCCAGCACACCGACCAGGTGGCGCCGGCCGGGTCCCCGCGCCACAGCAGGGTGTCGGCCCCGCCGTGGTGGCCCGCGTACTGGACGAAGCGGCCGAACTGCTCCGACCAGAAGTACGGCACCGGGTCGTAGACCTGGACCGGTTCCCCGGCCAGCACGTTCGCAGCGACGGCCCGGGGGCCCTGGAGGGCGTTGTCCCAGTGGTGGACCAGCAGCCGCGTCCCGTAGCGGGCCGACGGGAAGGAGGAGCAGTCGCCGACCGCGTACACGCCGGGGAGCGAGGTGCGCAGGTACGCGTCCGCGGTGACCGAGCCGTCGGCGCCGAGCTCGACCCCGGTCCCGGCGAGCCAGTCGGTGGCCGGCCGGGCGCCGATGCCGACGACGACGGCCCCGGCGGGCAGCTCGCGGCCGTCCGCCAGCAGCACCCGGCCCTCCTCGATCCCGGCGACCCTCGCGCCGGTGAGCAGCGTGGCTCCGGCCTCCGCGTACCACCGGGCCATCGGCTCGGCGACCTCGGCGGGCAGGGCCCCCGACAGCACCCGGTCCGCCGCCTCGACGACCGTGACGGCGCAGCCGGCCTCGCGGGCCGCGGTGGCGAACTCGGCGCCGATCCAGCCGGCCCCGACCACGACGGCCTCGGGGGCGGCGGCCAGCACCGGGCGCAGCCGGGCGGCGTCGTCGAGGGTGCGCAGCAGGTGGACGCCGGGGACCCCCTCGGTGCCGGGCAGGGTCAGCGGCACGGCTCCGGTGGCCAGCACGAGGACCTCGTACGGAACCGGACCGGCCTCGGTGTCGACCTCGCGGGCCCCGGCCCGCAGCCCCGTGACCTCGGTGCCGAGGCGCAGGTCGATGCGCAGGCCCTCGAAGTCCACCTCGAACGCGGAGTCCTCGGCCTTGCCGAGCAATACCGCCTTGGAGAGCGGGGGCCGGTCGTAGGGCTGGTGGGGTTCGGCGCCCAGCAGGGTCACGGGGCCCTCGTAGCCCTGTTCCCGCAGGGCCACGGCGGTCTGCACGCCGGCCATTCCGGCGCCCACGATCACGACACCGGGGTTCGTCTGTTCCGTCTGCTGTTCCGTCTGCTGTTCCGTCTGCTCACTCACGCGGCCCACCCTAGTGAACTGACGGGCCGTCAGGAACAGGGGGCGTGGAGATCGTCCGCCCGGCAGCGGGGAGGCAGCCTTACCCGACCCCGGCGCCGGGGTTAACCTGGCCACCGTACCTATCGCGGGAGTCCGGGCGCACCGGGCTGAGAGGGAGGCTGGCCGGCCTCCGACCGTACGAACCTGATCCGGGTCATGCCGGCGAAGGGAGGGGCTGGACGCCCATGCACTCATCTCGGAACGGATCCGACAAGGGATCCGACGTCCTCGTCATCGGGGGCGGCATCATCGGCCTGGTCACCGCCTGGCGGGCGGCCCGGCACGGCCTGAGCACCGCACTCGCCGACCCCGACCCCGGGGGCGGCGCCGCCCGCGTCGCCGCCGGCATGCTCGCCGCCGTCACCGAGCTCCACTACGGCGAGGAGACCCTCCTCGGCCTCAACGTCGCCTCCGCCGCCCGCTACCCCGACTTCGCCGCCGAGCTCACCGAAGCCAGCGGCGGCATCGACCTCGGCTACCGCGCCTGCGGCACCCTCGCCGTCGCCCTCGACGCCGACGACCGCCTCCACCTGCGGGAACTCCACGCCCTCCAGCGCCGCTGCGGCCTGGAGTCCGAATGGCTCACCGGCCGCGAATGCCGCCGCCTCGAACCGATGCTCGCCCCCGGCGTACGCGGCGGCCTGCGCGTCGACGGCGACCACCAGGTCGACCCCCGCCGGCTCGCCGACGCCCTGCTCGCCGCCTGCGAACGAGCGGGCGTGACCATCCACCGGGCCCGCGCGCAGCGGCTCCTCGTCACCGCCGACCGGGCCTGCGGAGCCCTCCTCGACGACGGCACGCAGCTGCACGCCGACCAGGTCGTACTCGCCGCGGGCTCGCTCAGCGGCCGGCTGGCCGGCGTACCCGCGGACGCGGTACCGCCCGTACGCCCGGTCAAGGGACAGGTGCTGCGCCTCGCCGTACCGCCCGCCTACGCGCCCTTCCTCTCCCGGACGGTACGGGCCGTCGTACGCGGCAGCCACGTCTACCTGGTGCCCCGCGAGAACGGCGAACTCGTCGTCGGAGCCACCAGCGAGGAACTCGGCTGGGACACCACCGTCACCGCCGGCGGGGTCTACGAACTGCTGCGCGACGCCCACGAACTGGTCCCCGGCATCACCGAACTGCCGCTCGTCGAGACCCGGGCCGGCCTGCGCCCCGGCTCCCCCGACAACGCCCCGCTCCTCGGCCCCACCAACCTCCCCGGCCTGCACCTGGCCACCGGGCACTACCGCAACGGGGTCCTGCTCACCCCGCTCACCGGCGACGTGATGGCGGAACTGCTGACCACCGGCACCGTGCCGGAGATCGCCCGCCCCTTCACCCCGCGCCGCTTCTCCTCCACGCGTCAGGAGTCCTACGCATGACCATCTCCGTCAACGGCGAGCCGCGCGAGATCGCGGCCGGCACCACCCTCGACGCGGTGGTCGCCACCCTCACCACCGCCCCCTCCGGCGTGGCCGCCGCCCTCAACGAGACCGTCGTCCCGCGCGGACAGTGGCCCGCCACCTCGGTGGGCGAAGGCGACCGGATCGAGATCCTCACCGCGGTCCAGGGAGGCTGAACACATGGCTGACGACGTCTTCACCCTGGGCGGCCGGACCTTCTCCTCCCGCCTGATCATGGGCACGGGCGGAGCCCCGAGCCTCGACATCCTCGAACGCGCCCTCATCGCCTCCGGGACCGAACTCACCACGGTGGCCATGCGCCGCCTGGACCCCACCGTCCAGGGATCCGTCCTGTCGGTCCTGTCCAAGCTGGACATCGCCGTCCTCCCCAACACCGCCGGCTGCTTCACCGCCGGCGAGGCCGTCCTCACCGCCCGGCTGGCACGGGAGGCACTCGGCACCGACTGGATCAAGCTGGAGGTCGTCGCCGACGAGCGCACCCTGCTCCCCGACGGCGTCGAGCTGCTCGACGCCGCGGAGGTCCTGGTCGACGAGGGCTTCACCGTCCTCCCGTACACCAACGACGACCCGGTCCTCGCCCGCAAACTGGAGGACGTCGGCTGCGCGGCGATCATGCCGCTGGGCTCGCCGATCGGCTCCGGCATGGGCATCCGCAACCCGCACAACTTCGAGCTGATCGTCGAGCGCGCCGGCGTCCCCGTCATCCTCGACGCGGGCGCCGGGACCGCGTCGGACGTCACCCTGGCCATGGAACTCGGCTGCGCGGCCGTCATGCTCGCCTCCGCGGTGACCCGCGCACAGCACCCCGCCCTCATGGCGGCCGCCATGCGCGACGCCGTCTCGGCGGGCCGCCTGGCCCACCGCGCGGGCCGCATCCCCCAACGCCGCTTCGCCGAAGCCTCCTCCCCGGTGGAGGGCCGGGCAACGCTTGATCCGGAGCGACCGGCGTTCTGAGGGGGGCGGGGCGTACGGGGCTCGCGGCGCGGCTGGTGCGTACGCGTACGCGTACGCAGCTTGCGGCGCGGGCCCGCTATCTCCCCCTCGAGGGGGTGGGGGCGGGTCGGTGGCTGCCCACCCGCCTCCCCGGGTGCGGGCCGGTGGGGTGGGGGGCGGGATCCCCTCGGGCGGGCTCACAGCCGGTTGGGGCTTCCCGTCAGTCCCATCGTCCTTCCGGTTCGGGCCGGTCCCTCAAGGGCGCTCCCTTCGGTCGCGTCACTTCGTGATGGCCTTCGGCCACCCTTGACCGACCGACCCGAACCGGAAAGCCGAAAGACTGCCGGGAAACCCCCAAAGAAACGGCACGGTCCAGAGGAGAAGGGACGGCCCCGTCATCGACCAGGCGAGGGGCCGGGCGCCGGCCCGCCGGGCATCCGAGCCCTCAAGAGTCGAGATTCCGGGCCTGGGGGCGCCTACCTGCACTCAAGGCCGATCAGAAGGGCCTGGGAAGCCCCCGAGCGCGACAGATCGCTACGCGCTCCTCATTTCTCGGCGGCCGACGACCGTCTTGGGCTGATACCCGCACCAAAGGACGAACAGAGCAGCCGAGAACGCGGGGGAAGCGCCGGCCCTTGCGGCGCGTGCCGCCGAGATCGGCGAGTCGGCAGAGTCACTCGCCAGTGGTGTGCGACTGACCGAGGCCCGGCTGCGTGAGCTTGCCGGAACCTGCGACGTCCAGGTGTACCGGTACGGCATTCTGCCTACGCGGCGGCTGATCCGAACCGACTCCACCCTGTTCGTCGGGGCGTTCGACGCGGGGTGGGAAGGGCACGGATCGGCGACGTGCAAGGTGATGGAAACACCTCACGGCCCTCTGTTCAGGGGATTTCGGCGCATGTTCGAGGCCATCGTCAGGAGTGCCGAACGCACGGTGTGAGAAAGGGCGGACAAGTGATCGAGGCGGAGCTGAAGGCACGGGTACACGCACCCGAGGACACGCTGCGGCAGCTGGACGAGCGGGCCGAAGGACGGGCCGAGGTGTACCGGGATACCTACTACGACACCCGGGACGCCGCACTGGAGGCCAAGGACGAAGAGCTTCGGGTCCGCACCATCCACGGCCCGGACGAAACCCGCACCATCCTCACCTACAAGGGCGCCCGGGTGGACGAGGAGTCGGGTTCGAAGCCGGAGCACGAGACAGGTGTGGAGGATGCCGAGGCAGTACACGCCATGCTGCGCGGCCTCGGATACGTACCGGCCATCGCCTTCGAGAAGCGCTGCAGGAACTACTCCTTCCAAGCACACGGAAGGCAGATGCTCGCCACACTCGTCCGCGTCCCCGAGCTGGACGGGACGTTCCTGGAACTGGAAACCCAGGCCGAGGAGGAGAACGTGGCGGAGGCCCTCGATGACGTCCGCGAGGTCCTCGCCGAGCTCGGCGTCAAAGCAGAAGACCTGACACGCGAGCAGTACACAACCACAGTGAAGGCCCGGCGCCTGGCCCGAGCCGCGAGCAGCTGACCCCCCGTCCCGCTTCGGGCCATCCGAAGCCCTCCCCGTGGCAGGTCCTGGCGGACCGGCTGACTCCGACCGCAGGGCTCCCATCCACACCAGGCCAAGACGGTCTCCGGCCGCCGAAACCAGAGAAGCGCGTAGCGATCTGACGCGCCCGTCCGCGCCCTGGGCTGCTCTGTTCGTCCTTTGGTGCGGGTAGCAGCCACGGGCGGTCGTCGGACGCTGAGACGGGAGGAGCGCGTAGCGATCTGGCGCGCCTGGGGGCTCCGCAGGGCGCTCTGATCGGCCTTTCGTGCAGGTAAGCGCGCCCCAGGCCCTGGATCTCGACTCTTGAGGGCCCGGATGCCCGACGGGCCGGCGCCCGGCCCCGTCGCCTGATCGCTGACATGGCCGTCCCCCTCCTCCTCTGGACCGTGCCGTTTCTTTGGGGGTTTCCCGGCAGTCTTTCGGCTTTCCGTGGCGGGTCGGTCTGTCAAGGGTGGCCGAAGGCCATCGCGAAGCGACGCGACCGAAGGGAGCGCCCTTGACAGGCCGACCCGCCACGGAAGGACGATGGGACTGACGGGAAACCCCCAACCAGCTGTGAGGCCGTCCGAGGGGACCCCGCCCCCCCCCACCCCACCGCCCCGCAGACAGGGAGGCGGGTGGGCAACCCCCGACCCGCCCCCACCCCCTCGCGGGGGAGATGGCGGGCCCCCGCCCCGGGCCCCGCCGCCGCCCGCCGCGTGTCACGGCTGCGCTGCAAGCTTGGACGCCCCGGATGGTCCCGGCGGGGCGGCTCGTAGAATCGCCGGGTGGATACGACCCTGGATGACCCCCTCGTCGGGCGCGTGCTCGACGGCCGCTACCGCGTCGACGCCCGTATCGCGGCCGGCGGAATGGCGACGGTCTACCGGGCCGTCGACACCCGCCTCGACCGGGTGCTCGCGCTGAAGATCATGCACCCGGACCTGGCCGCCGACGCCGCCTTCGTCGACCGGTTCATCCGCGAGGCGAAGTCCGTGGCCCGGCTCGCGCACCCGAACGTCGTGGCCGTCTTCGACCAGGGCACGGACGGGCCGTACACGTACCTGGCCATGGAGTACGTCTCCGGCTGCACCCTGCGCGACGTGCTGCGCGAGCGCGGGGCGCTCCAGCCGCGGGCCGCGCTGGACATCCTGGAGCCGGTCCTCGCCGCCCTCGGCACCGCGCACCGGGCCGGTTTCGTGCACCGGGACATGAAGCCCGAGAACGTCCTGATCGGCGACGACGGCAGCGTCAAGGTGGCCGACTTCGGCCTCGTCCGCTCCGTGGACTCGGCGACGAACACCACCGGGTCCGTCCTGGGTACCGTCTCCTACCTCGCGCCCGAGCAGATCGAGGACGGGATCACCGACACCCGCGCGGACGTCTACGCCTGCGGTGTCGTCCTGTACGAGATGCTCACCGGCTCCAAGCCGCACACCGGTGGCACTCCGGCCCAGGTGCTGTACCAGCACCTCAACGAGGACGTTCCGCCCCCGTCGGCCGCCGTCCCCGGGCTGCCCGCCGCGCTCGACGAGCTGGTGGCGCACGCCGCCGCCCGCAGCGCCGAGCTCCGCCCGTACGACGCCGCCGCCCTGCTGGGCCTGACCCGGGATGCCCGGGCGCGGCTGAGCGAGGCCGAGCTGGACGCCGTACCGCCGCAGGCGCGGGCGCAGGAGCGGTCCGCGACCGAGGACCGCACCAGCGTGATCCCCCGGCCGGTGGGACCGTCCGGGCCCGTGCACCACACCTCCCGCCTGGAGCGTCCACCGGTCGCCGAGCAGCAGGCCCCCGCCCATGCCCCGCCGCGGCGGGCGCCCCGGCGCGGGATGCTGCTGGTCATCGCCGCGGTCCTGCTCGTCCTCGGTATCGGGGGCGGGGTCTGGTACATCAACTCCGGCCAGTTCACCAAGGTCCCGAACCTCCTCGGCAAGACGGAGGCGCAGGCCCGCGACGAGCTGTCGGCCGCCGGTCTGGGCATCAAGAAGGTCGACCGGAAGTTCAGCGCGGCCTTCGAGCGCGGGACGGTCATGGAGACCAGCCCCGGCGGCGGCAAGCAGATCCGCGGCAACGGCGCGGTCGTCCTCACCGTCTCGCGCGGCCCCGAGGTCGTCAGCGTGCCCGACCTCAAGGGCAGGCCGCTGGAGGAGGCCAAGGAGGAGCTGACGAAGGCGGGCCTGGCGCCCGGCATCGTCTCGCAGGCCTTCAGCCAGGACGTCGTCCAGGGCTCGGTGATCAGCACCGACCCGGCGGGCGGCCAGAAGCGCGCCCCGGACTCCGCGGTCGCGCTCCTCGTCAGCAAGGGCCGCCCGGTGCAGGTCCCGAGCGTGACGGGCACGTCCGCGGACCAGGCGCGGGCGGCGCTGGAGGCGCTGGGCCTGAAGGTGGCGATCGCCCCCGACCAGGTCAATTCCCCCTCCCCCGCCGGTACGGTCGCCAACCAGTCCGCCGCCGCGGGCACCCAGGCCGCCGCCGGTGACACGGTCACGCTGACCCTGTCCAAGGGCCCCCGCCAGGTCCAGGTGCCGGGCGTCACCGGCCAGGACGTGGACGTGGCCCGCAAGACGCTGGAGGCCCTGGGCTTCAAGGTGAAGGTGGACCGCCCCTTCCTCTCCTTCAGCAGCACCGTGGACACCCAGTCGGTGCCCGCCGGCCAGAGCGCGCCCGAGGGCAGCACGATCACCGTCAAGACCAAGGGACTCTGAGAGCCAGTGACACGCAATCCCGTGGGCGGGCACGTCCCCGTCGCCGGCGGGCTGGCCTCGGTCGGCCTCACCTACGCCCGGGAGATGGGCGCGGAGGCCGTGCAGGTCTTCGTCGCCAACCCGCGCGGCTGGGCCACCCCGACCGGCAATCCGGCGCAGGACGAGCTGTTCCGCGCCCAGTGCGCCGAGGAGTCGATCCCGGCGTACGTGCACGCCCCGTACCTGATCAACTTCGGCTCGCACACCGAGGCGACCGTCGAGAAGTCGGTGGAGTCCCTGCGCCACTCGCTGCGCCGGGGCCGGGAGATCGGCGCGCTCGGGGTGGTCGTGCACACCGGGTCGGCGACCGGGGGCCGCCCGCGCGAGGAGGCGTACGCGCAGGTCAGGGAGCACATGCTGCCGCTGCTGGACGAGCTGACGCACGACGACGACCCGTTCCTGCTGCTGGAGTCCACGGCCGGGCAGGGCTCCTCACTGTGCTCGCGCACCTGGGACTTCGGCCCGTACTTCGAGGCGCTCGACCACCACCCGAAGCTCGGCATCTGCCTGGACACGTGCCACGTCTTCGCGGCCGGGCACGACCTCGCCGAGCCGGGCGGCACCAAGCAGACGCTGGACCTGCTGGTGGAGACGGTGGGCGCGGGCCGGCTGAAGCTGATCCACGCCAACGACTCCAAGGAGGGCGTCGGCGCGCACAAGGACCGGCACGCCAACATCGGGCAGGGCCACATCGGCCGGGAGGCCTTCGCCGAGCTGTTCTCGCACCCGGAGATGGACGGCGTACCGCTGATCATCGAGACGCCGGGCGGCAAGGAGGGGCACGCGGCCGACGTGGCGCTGCTGAAGGAGCTCCGCGACCTCCACTGACCCCATGAAGATCTGTTGAGGAATACCCCAGGGGGGTATACGGTTCTGTCGTACCGACGGGACCGCCGCCAGGCGTTCCCCAGGCATTCGGGGGTTGTCATGGAGCACGAGAACCACGAGCACCACCAGCACCACGGAGAGCACCAGGGACACCAGGGGCACCAGGGCCACGCGGGCCACGGCGCACACCAGGGCCACGGCGAGCACCACGCCCCCGCCGCCCACGCCGGACACGACGCCCACGGCAACCACGACGCCCACAGCGCCCACGCCCACGGCGGCGAGGTCAGCTGGGGCATGGCGGCCCGGGCCACCCTGCACTGCCTCACCGGCTGCGCCATCGGCGAGGTGCTCGGCATGATCGTCGGCACCGCGCTGGGCTGGGGGAACGTCCCGACGATGATCCTGGCGATCGTCCTCGCGTTCTTCTTCGGCTACGCGCTCACCCTGCGCGGGATCCTCGCCGCCGGCGTGGACTTCCGTTCGGCCGTCCGGGTGGCGCTGGCCGCGGACACCCTTTCGATCGCGGTCATGGAGCTGGTCGACAACGGGGTGATCGCCCTGTGGCCCGGCGCCATGGACGCCCACCTGTCGGATCCGCTCTTCTGGACGGTGCTGGCGATCGCGCTCGTCGTCGCCTTCGTCCTGACCACCCCGGTCAACAAGTGGATGATCGGCCGCGGCAAGGGCCACGCCGTCGTCCACCAGTACCACCACTGAGGTACCACCAGGGGGTACCCGGGGGGGGCACCGACCTACGGCGGCCCGTGAGCTACAGCTCCGGGCCGTCGCCCGGTTCCTCCTGGTACGAGTAGCGCTGCTCCCGCCAGGGGTCGCCGATGTTGTGGTAGCCGCGCTCCTCCCAGAAGCCCCGGCGGTCGGCGGTCATGTACTCCACGCCGCGGACCCACTTCGGGCCCTTCCAGGCGTACAGGTGCGGGACCACCAGCCGCAGCGGGAAGCCGTGCTCGGCCGTCAGCAGTTCGCCGCCCATGTGGGTGGCGAAGACGGTCCGGTCGGAGGCGAAGTCGGCCAGTCTCATGTTGGAGCTGAAGCCGTACTCGGCCCACACCATCACGTGCGTGACCTGCGGGGCCGGCGGGGCCAGTTCCAGTACGGTACGCGCCAGCACGCCGCCCCATTCGGCGCCCGTCATGCTGAACTTGGTGACGCAGTGCAGGTCCGCCACGACCGAGTCGAACGGCAGGGCCGCGAACTCCTCGTGGTTCCAGCAGTGCTTCTCGCCGTCGGCGGTCGCGCCGAAGACCCGGAACTCCCAGCGGTCCGGCTTGAACTTGGGCACGGGACCGTAGTGGGTGACGGGCCAACCCCTCTGCAACCGCTGCCCCGGAGGGAGCTCGACCTGCTCTGCTCCCGGAGATTCCCGGCTTTCCGGCTGACCCATGCCTCCATGGTGACAGACGTGGCGGGGTGGTCACGACCAGGTACGACCCACGGTACGACCCGATTCGGGCAAGTCCCTGCAACTCCCACTAAGGAGGCACTTACTGGACGCCCCAGGACGGCAGTGCAAGGATGCGCGCACTACCCAGTCACTAGCTGACATTGCTTGGAAGGAGCCTCTGCGATGCAGGGCGACCCCGAGGTCCTCGAATTCCTCAACGAGCAGCTGACCGGCGAGCTCACGGCCATCAACCAGTACTGGCTGCACTACCGCATCCAGGACAACAAGGGGTGGACCAAGCTCGCCAAGTACACGCGTGAAGAGTCCATCGACGAGATGAAGCACGCGGACAAGATCACCGAGCGCATCCTCATGCTCGACGGTCTGCCGAACTACCAGCGCCTCTTCCACGTGCGCGTCGGACAGACGATCACGGAGATGTTCCAGGCCGACCGGCAGGTCGAGGTCGAGGCCATCGACCGCCTCAAGCGCGGCATCGAGGTCATGCGCGGGAAGGGCGACATCACGTCCGCCCGCCTCTTCGAGGAGATCCTGGAGGACGAGGAGCACCACATCGACTACCTCGACACCCAGCTGGAGCTCATCGAGTCCCTCGGCGAGGCGCTGTACATCGCGCAGCTCATCGAGCAGCCGAGCTAGCCCGAGCAGCCGGCAGTCCCCGGCGGGCCGGAACGGCCCCGGGCGGCCTCACGCGGCCTCGGCCAGCTCCGGTTCGGGGGCCGTCGTGGTCGGGTCGGCGGCGAGGACGGCCGCGGCGTTGCCCTTCTCCAGCAGCTCCCGGCGGGGACAGGCCCCGCGCCCGAGGATGCCCTGGATGGTGCGCACGCAGGAACCGCAGTCGGTGCCGGCCTTGGTGGCCGAGGCGATCTGGCGGGGGGTGCAGGCCCCGGCAGCCGCGTGTTCCTTCACCTGCTTGTCGGTGACGCCGAAGCAAGAGCAGACGTACACGCGGTTCACCTCCCTGGAGCGGAACGGTTCGGCAGGCCATCCCCTATTCGGTGAGGCTTACCTAACCGTACCCAAAGTTAGGGTCCCCTAAAAGACCCGGGTACGACGATGGGGCGCGGATCACATCGATCCGCGCCCCATCGTCGTAGGAAGGTACCTACTGATCGCCTACCACTTGCGCGCGACGACTACTGGTCGCGGTACATCTCGGCGACCAGGAAGGCCAGGTCCAGGGACTGGCTGCGGTTGAGCCGCGGGTCGCAGGCCGTCTCGTAGCGCTGGTGCAGGTCGTCGACGAAGATCTCGTCGCCACCGCCCACGCACTCGGTGACGTCGTCACCGGTGAGCTCGACGTGGATGCCGCCCGGGTGGGTGCCCAGGGCCTTGTGGACCTCGAAGAAGCCCTTGACCTCGTCGAGCACGTCGTCGAAACGGCGCGTCTTGTGGCCGGAGGCCGCCTCGAAGGTGTTGCCGTGCATCGGGTCGGTGACCCACGCGACGGTCGCACCGGACGCGGTGACCTTCTCGACCAGCTCGGGGAGCTTGTCGCGGACCTTGTCGGCGCCCATGCGGACGACGAAGGTCAGGCGGCCCGGCTCGCGCTCGGGGTCGAGGCGGTCGATGTACGTCAGCGCCTCGTCGACCGAGGTGGTCGGGCCGAGCTTGATGCCGATCGGGTTGGCGATCTGCGAGCAGAACTCGATGTGCGCGTGGTCCAGCTGGCGGGTGCGCTCGCCGATCCAGACCATGTGGCCGGAGGTGTCGTACAGCTTGCCGGTGCGCGAGTCCGTACGGGTGAGGGCGCCCTCGTAGTCCAGCAGCAGCGCCTCGTGCGAGGAGTAGAACTCCACCGCCTTGAACTCGGCCGGGTCGGTGCCACAGGCCTTCATGAAGTTCAGGGCGTTGTCGATCTCCCGCGCGAGCTGCTCGTAGCGCTGCCCGGACGGGGAGGACTTCACGAAGTCCTGGTTCCAGGCGTGCACCTGGCGCAGGTCGGCGTAGCCACCGGTGGTGAAGGCGCGCACCAGGTTCAGCGTCGAGGCCGACGCGTGGTACATGCGCTTCAGGCGCTCCGGGTCCGGGACACGGGCCTCTTCGGTGAAGGCGAAGCCGTTGACGGAGTCACCGCGGTAGGTCGGCAGGGTGACGCCGTCGCGGGTCTCGGTGTCCTTGGAGCGGGGCTTGGAGTACTGACCCGCGATGCGGCCGACCTTGACGACGGGCACGGAGGCCGCGTACGTCAGGACGGCGCTCATCTGGAGCAGGGTCTTCAGCTTGGCGCGGATGTGGTCGGCGGAGACGGCGTCGAAGGCCTCGGCGCAGTCGCCGCCCTGGAGCAGGAACGCCTCGCCCTTGGCGACGGCTCCCAGACGGGCGCGCAGCTGGTCGCACTCGCCCGCGAAGACGAGCGGAGGATACGACTCGAGGTCCGCGACAACAGCGCGCAGGGCCTCGGCATCGGGGTACGAAGGCTGCTGCGCCGCGGGAAGGTCTCGCCAGGTCGCCTTGGCGGCGAGGGCTTGGTTTTCAGCGTTCACGGTCACCTCGTACACATTACGTCGTCATTCGCCGTGTCCGGCCGGACGCCCACCTGATGAGACGGTGTCGTTCGAAGGCCCAGCGGCCATGGATTAACGGAATGCAAGGTTCATATGTCGGAAAAGGTCAGATGCAGCGGAACGCCGGCCCGGTGGGCTAGGGTGCCTCCCATGTACGCGCACTCCGACCTGAACTGGTGGTGGCCCGCTCCCGGCGGCCCACTCCCCTCGCGTACCCACTGACACGAGCGAAGCGAAGGCCGCCCCGAGGGGCGGCCTTTTGCGTGTGCCGACACGGGCCGTCCCTCCCCCTCCTCCGACACCTCACCGGAAGGACGCCCCATGACCCGCCCCACGCACCGCCCCACGCACCGCCCCGATTTCGACTTCACGTCGCTCCTCGACGGATCCGCCCCGCCCTTCGCCCTGCTGCGCCGGCGTACCCCGGGCCGCGACCACGACACCGTCGAGGTGCTCCTCGGCCCCGTCCACGAGGCCGACCGCCTCGCCGACCTGCCCGTACGCGAACTCCCCACCCTGGCCCTCGTGCCCTTCCGGCAGATCCGCGAGCGCGGGTTCGACGTGCGCGACGACGGCACGCCGCTGGCCGTGCTGACCGCCGAGGAGGCGTACGAGGTCCCGCTCGCCGCCGCGCTCGCCGGGCTCCCGGACCACCGCGTCCGGGTCGACGGCGGCGGCTTCGACGTCCCCGACGAGGAGTACGCGGCCACCGTCGACCGGGTGATCCGCGAGGAGATCGGCCGCGGCGAGGGCGCGAACTTCGTGATCCGGCGCACCTACGGCGGCCGGATCGACGGCTTCGGCCGGGCCGACGCGCTGGCCCTGTTCCGGCGGCTGCTGGAGGGCGAGCGGGGCGCGTACTGGACGTACGTGGTCCACACCCCGGACCGCACCCTGGTCGGGGCCAGCCCCGAGGTCCACGTACGCATGTCCGGCGGCACCGTCGTGATGAACCCCATCAGCGGCACCTACCGCTACCCCGCCTCCGGCCCGACCGCCGAGTCCCTCCTCTCCTTCCTCGCCGACCGCAAGGAGACCGAGGAGCTGTCGATGGTCGTCGACGAGGAACTGAAGATGATGTGCACGGTCGGCGACATGGGCGGGGTCGTCGTCGGCCCCCGCCTGAAGGAGATGTCCCACCTCGCGCACACCGAGTACGAGCTGCGCGGACGCTCCTCGCTGGACGTCCGGGAGGTACTGCGGGAGACCATGTTCGCGGCGACCGTCACGGGCTCGCCCGTACAGAACGCCTGCCGGGTGATCGAGCGGTACGAGAGCGGCGGCCGCGGCTACTACGCGGGCGCGCTGGCCCTGCTCGGCCTGGACGCGTCCGGCGGCCAGACCCTGGACTCCCCCATCCTGATCCGCACCGCCGACATCGCCCCGGACGGGGCGCTGCGGGTGCCGGTCGGGGCCACCCTGGTCCGCCACTCGGACCCGCTCGGCGAGGTGGCCGAGACCCACGCCAAGGCCGCCGGGGTACTGGCGGCCCTGGGCGTACGGCCCGCCGCGCCCCGGCCGGCCTCCGCCGTCGGGGCGGCCGGGCTGGCCGACGACGCCCGGGTGCGGGCGGCCCTCGCCTCGCGGCGGGCGGACCTGGCCCCGTTCTGGCTCCGCATGCAGGAGCGGCCGGCCGACGCGGGCGGGCACGCGCTGGTGATCGACGCGGAGGACACCTTCACGGCGATGCTGGCCCACGTGCTGCGGGTGGCCGGACTGGAGGTGACCGTACGCCGCTACGACGACCCCGGGCTGCGGGCCCTCGCCCTGGCCTGGGACGGCCCCGTCGTCCTCGGCCCCGGCCCGGGGAACCCGGCGGACGCCGCCGACCCCAAGATGCGGATGCTGCGCGGGCTGGCGAGGGAGCTGCTCACCTCCCACCGCGGCGGGCTGCTGGGGGTGTGCCTCGGGCACGAGCTGATCGCGGCGGAGCTGGGGCTGCCGCTGGTGCGGAAGGCCGAGCCGGCGCAGGGGGCGCAGGTCGTGATCGACCTCTTCGGCACGCCGGAGGTGGTGGGCTTCTACAACACGTACGCCGCGGCGTGCGACGCGGAGGCGGAGGCCGAGCTCGCGGCGCACGGGGTGGAGGTGTCGCGCGACGCCGTCACGGGGGAGGTCCATGCCGTCCGCTGCGCGGGGCGGGGGTTCGCGGGGGTGCAGTTCCATCCGGAGTCGGTGCTGAGCCTGCGCGGGGCGGAGCTGGTGTCCGGCCTCGTCCGCGCGGTGGCGGCAGCCGCGACCGGCCGCCCGTCGTAGCCGTGTCCCGGGGGGGCGTCCCGGGGGGCGGCGGCTGCGTGCCGTTGCCCTGCGGGGCCGGTCCCCTACCCTCCCCCAGACTCCGTCCGGGGGGACCCCCACTTCCGCCGTTCCCAGGGGCATTGCCCCTGACCCCGGTACGGGCGCTGCGCGCCCGTCGCCTCAAACGCCGGCGGGGCTATGGATAGCCCCGCCGGCGTTTGAGGCGCTGGGGGTCCCCCCAGCGGTAGCTGGGGGAGGGTCCGGGGGCGGAGCCCCCGGGGAACGGGCGAAGGGCGGGTAGGGGACCTCGCCCCGCGCAGCGGCACCCGCGCCCCGACGGCCGGCACCCGGAACCCCGCAGCTCAGCCCCCGGGAGGAACGAGGGTGTTGTCCGAGCGACGCCCCGCGAGGTAGTCCGCCACGTTCGAGACCGTCGCGTCGACGATCTCCCCCACCGCCTCCAGCGTGTAGTACGCCTGGTGGCTGGTCACGACCACGTTCGGGAAGGTGACCAGCCTGGCCAGGGTGTCGTCCTCGACCGCCTCCAGGGACCGGTCCGTGAAGAAGACCCCGGCCTCCGCCTCGTACACGTCCAGCCCCACCCCCGCGAAGCGCCCCGCCCGCAGCTCCGCGACCAGCGCCTCCGTGTCGATCAGCCCGCCCCGGCTGGAGTTCACCAGGACCGCGTCGTCCCGCATCGCCTTCAGCGCGGCCTCGTCGACGATGTGGTGCGTGGCCTCCACCAGCGGCACGTGCAGGCTGATCAGGTCGGCGGACGCGAACAGCTCGTCCTTGTCGACGTACGTCATGCCCAGCTCCACGCACGCCGGGTTCGGCGCGAGGTCCCAGCCCAGCAGTTCCATGCCGAAGCCGTGGGCGATCCGGGTGAAGGCCTCGCCGATCTTGCCGGTGCCGAGCACCCCCGCCGTCCGGCCCCGGAGGTCTCGGCCCATCAGCCCGTTCAGGCGGAAGTCGAAGTCCCGGGTGCGGTTGGAGGCGCGGACGATCCGCCGGTTCACGGCCATGGCCAGGGTCCAGGCGAACTCGGCGACCGAGTACGGGGAGTAGTACGAGACCCGGCTGACGGTCATGCGGAGCTGCCGGGCCGCGTCCAGGTCGATGTTGTTGAAGCCGGTGGAGCGCTGCGCGATCATCCGGGTGCCGCCGGCGGCCAGGGTGCGCAGGACCCGGCCGTGCAGTTCGGCGTTGACGCTGGAGGATACGACCTCGTACCCGGCTGCGATCGGCGCGGTGTCCTCGCCGAGGAAGACGTCGAGGCAGCGGACCTCGTGGCGCCCCTCGAAGTGTTCCCGGAAGGCTCGCTCCAGGAGGGGCTTCTCGTCGGCGGTCACGCCGAAGGCCAGGATCTCCACGCTCGCTCGCTCCCCACAGGTCGGCCACGGGTCGTTTCGTCACGATACGACCCGTGGCCCGGGTCCGCTCAGGCGCCGGCTCGGGCGCCGGCGCAGGCACCGCTCGGGCATCAGCCCGCGCGTCAGCCGAAGAAGACCCCAACCTCCTCGTACAGCGCGGGGTCGACCGTCTTCAGCTTCGCGGTGGCCTCCGCGATCGGGACGCGGACGATGTCCGTCCCCTTCAGTGCGACCATCTTGCCGAAGTCCCCGTCGCGCACCGCGTCGATCGCGTGCAGCCCGAACCGGGTGGCGAGCCAGCGGTCGAAGGCGCTCGGGGTGCCGCCGCGCTGGATGTGCCCGAGGACCGTCGTACGGGCCTCCTTGCCGGTCCGCGACTCGATCTCCTTGGCCAGCCACTCGCCCACGCCCGACAGCCGGACGTGCCCGAAGGAGTCGCGGGAGACCGCGTCCTTGAGGACCAGGTCGCCGTCCTTGGGCATGGCCCCCTCCGCGACCACCACGATGGGCGCGTAGCTGGCCTTGAAGCGGGAGGTCACCCAGGAGCAGACCTGGTCCACGTCGAACCGCTGCTCGGGGATGAGGATGACGTTGGCGCCGCCCGCCAGCCCGGAGTGCAGGGCGATCCAGCCGGCGTGCCGGCCCATGACCTCGACGACCAGGACGCGCATGTGGGACTCGGCCGTGGTGTGCAGCCGGTCGATGGCCTCGGTGGCGATGCCCACGGCGGTGTCGAAGCCGAAGGTGTAGTCGGTGGCCGAGAGGTCGTTGTCGATGGTCTTCGGTACGCCGACGCAGGGGACGCCGTACTCCTCGTGGAGCCGGGCGGCCACGCCGAGGGTGTCCTCGCCGCCGATCGCGACGAGCGCGTCGACCTCGAACTTGGCGAGGTTCTCCTTGATGGCGCGGACGCCGTGCTCCGTCTTGAACGGGTTGGTGCGCGAGGAGCCGAGGATGGTGCCGCCCCGGGGCAGGATGCCGCGGACCGCGGGGATGTCCAGCGGGACGGTGTCCCCCTCGACCGGGCCCCGCCAGCCGTCCTTGAAGCCGACGAACCCGTATCCGTACTCCTGCGTGCCCTTGCGGACGACGCCCCTGATCACCGCGTTGAGTCCGGGGCAGTCGCCGCCGCCGGTGAGCACTCCGACCTTCATGGAATCTCCCTTCGCCATGGCCGTCACGCTAGTGGTGACGCAGGTCACGGCAAGGGGCCCGGAAAGCCCAATTCCAGTGGGGACACGGGGCGTTGCGCACGCCCCGTTCACTCGTACGGGGAGCCGGGGTGGAAGTAAGTACGACGTACGAACGGGTTACGCGTCGTCGAGCCCGCGCTCTATCGCGTACCGGACGAGCTCCACCCGGTTGTGCAGCTGGAGCTTGCCGAGGGTGTTCTGCACGTGGTTCTGGACCGTCCGGTGGGAGATCACCAGCCGCTCCGCGATCTGCTTGTACGACAGCCCCTTCGCGACCAGCCGCAGTACCTCGGTCTCCCGGTCGGTCAGCTGCGGGGCCTTCGGCACGTCGGGGGCGGCCGGCGCCGGGTCGGTGGCCAAGCGCCGGTACTCGCCGAGGACCAGGCCGGCCAGACCCGGGGTGAACACCGGGTCACCGGCCGCCGTGCGGCGCACCGCGTCGATCAGCTCCTGCGCCCCGGCCGACTTCAGCAGGTAGCCGGTCGCCCCGGACTTCACCGCCTCCAGCACGTCGGCGTGCTCACCGCTGGCCGACAGCACGAGCACGCGCAGCGCGGGATCGGCGCCGACCAGCTCCTTGCAGACCTGCACCCCGGGCATGCCCGGCAGGTTGAGGTCGAGGACCAGCACCCGGGGCGCCGCCGCACGGGCCCGGCGCACCGCCTCCGGCCCGTCGCCGGCCGTGGCGACGACGTCGAAGCCCGCCGCGGCCAGGTCGCGGGCGACCGCGTCCCGCCACATCGGATGGTCGTCGACGACCATCACCTTGATGTCCTGGAGCTGGAGCTCGCTGCCGGCGTCGTTCACTGGGTCCTCCCCCTCGGTACTTTCAGTTCCACTTCGGTGCCCTGTCCGGGGACGGACACCAGCTCGGCGCTGCCGCCGAGGTCGCGCAGCCGCCCGCGGATGGACAGGGCCACGCCCATGCGGCCCTCGCCCTCCGCCTGGTCGAGCCGGCCGGCCGGGATGCCCGGACCGTCGTCCCGTACGGTCACGATCACCTCGTCGCCCCAGTCCTCGACCAGGATCCAGGCGCTGGCCCCCTCCCCGGCGTGCTTGCGCACGTTGTCCAGGGCCGCGCCGACCGCCGCCGCCAGCTCCCGCGCGGCGGGCGCGGGCAGCACCACCGGGGTGCCCGGCTCGGCGAAGCTCACCCGGGAGCCGGCGTGCGGGGCCAGCAGCGAGCGCAGGTCCAGCTCGGCCTCCTCCGCGCCGGGCTCCTGCACCTCGTACGTGTCCACCAGCGCGCCGAGCGACCCGTCGCGCGAGACCCGGGACGGCTGCACCAGCCCGCTGGAGACCAGGGTGCGCAGCGCCACCTCCTGCTCCCCCGCCATCCGGCCGAGCTCGGCGGCCTCGCCGCCCAGCTCGGTGCCGCGCCGCTGCACCATGGCGAGGACCTGGAGGACCCCGTCGTGGATGTCGCGGGCGAGGCGCTCGCGCTCGCGGGTCGCGGCCTCGATCTCCAGGGCGCGGGCCAGGGTGGCCTCACTGGCCCGGGCCACCTCGACGACGTAGCCGATGGCGATGGAGGCCACCCAGACCAGCAGCACGTTGTGCAGGGCGTCCCGGGTGGGGTCGCCGCCGTGGATGACGAGGTTGGCCGCGGCCACGAAGGTCGAGGCGAAGCCGGCCCAGCGCCAGCCGCCCTTGAGGGCGAAGGCCAGGACCGAGCCCGCGGTCCAGATGCTGGGGAGGGTGGGGCCGCCCTCCGTGATCCGCTGGTGGGTGTCGGCGAGCGGGGTGAGCAGGATGCCGGTCAGCGCGACGGCGAGGTCGGCGACGAGGAAGCCCTTGGTGCAGCTGGCCGCGTTCGCCACCCGGCGGTGGGTGGCCAGCGTCCAGACGGCGAGGAGGGCGAGGTAGCCGGCCGCCACCAGCGGCTGGTCGAACTTCCGGTAGGCCGCGGCGAACAGCAGGGCCGCGTAGACCATGGTGAGCAGCCGGTACGCGGTCAGGGCCCGCCACAGCGGCTGCTCGACCGACATCCGTACGACGCGCTCGCGCTTCGCCATCTCCCCCACCCGCCCCGTTCCGGCGGGCACGGCCTCCCGGCCGGCCCGCCGCGCGCGCTACTCCGCGCCCGTCTCTCCCTTGGCCTTCTCGGCCCCGGTCTTCTCGGCTTCGGCCTTGTCGGCCTCGTGCTTCTCCGCTTCGGCCTTCTCGGCCTTGGCCGCCTTGTCGGCCGCCCTGCCGCTCTCCTTGGCCGCCTTCTCCGCGTCCGCGATCTGCCGCTTCGCGGCCGTCGCGTAGATGTCCACGTACTCCTGGCCGGAGAGCTTCATGATCTCGTACATGACCTCGTCGGTCACCGAGCGCAGGATGAAGCGGTCCCCGTCCATGCCCTGGTAGCGGCTGAAGTCCAGCGGCTTGCCGATCCGGATGCCCGGACGCATCAGCTTCGGGACCACCTTGCCGGGCGGCTGGATCTTCTCGGTGTCGATCATCGCGACGGGGATCACGGGCGCACCGGTAGCCAGCGCCACCCGGGCCAGACCGCCCGGCTTGCCGCGGTACAGGCGGCCGTCGGGTGAACGCGTCCCCTCGGGGTAGATACCGAACAGCTCCCCGCGCTCGATGACGTCGATGCCGCTCTTGATGGCGGCCTCGCCCGCACCGCGCGCGCCGGAGCGGTCCACCGGGAGCTGGCCGACACCCTTGAAGAAGGCCGCCGTCAGCTTGCCCTTGACCCCCGGGGAGGTGAAGTACTCCGCCTTCGCGATGAAGGTCACCTTCCGGTCCAGTACGGCCGGCAGGAAGAAGGAGTCGGAGAAGGACAGGTGGTTGCTCGCGAGGATCGCCGGCCCCTCGGCGGGAATGTTCTCGAGGCCCTCCACCCACGGCCTGAAGGCGAGCTTCAGGGAACCCCCGATGGAGAACTTCATTGCGCCGTAGATCAACTCGAAAGCCTTCCTGTGTCTGTCGAACAGACCATATCCCCTGGGCCCGCGCAGAGCGCCCGACGGCCCTGGTCGGTGCCATCCCGGTCGCGTACGGTGAAGTCACACAGCGCAACGCACCCCCCACCCTTCGAAGGAGACCCTGGTGCCCGTCCTCCCTGGAGCAGAGCCGTTCCGCCACGAGGGCGGAGAGGTCGGCGTGCTTCTCTGCCACGGCTTCACCGGTTCGCCTCAGTCGCTGCGCCCCTGGGCCGAGTACCTGGCCGAGCGCGGGCTGACCGTCTCGCTTCCGCTGCTGCCCGGACACGGCACGCGCTGGCAGGACATGCAGCTCACCGGCTGGCAGGACTGGTACGCGGAGGTCGACCGGGCGCTGCGCGAGCTGCTGGACCGGTGCGAGCAGGTCTTCGTCTTCGGGCTCTCCATGGGCGGCGCGCTGACGCTGCGGCTGGCCGCCAAGCACGGGGACGCCATCACCGGCATCGTCCTCGTCAACCCGGCCAACAAGGTCCACGACCCGCTGGCCGTCGCCCTTCCGGTGGTCAAGCACTTCATCCGGTCGACGCCGGGCATCGCCAGCGACATCGCCAAGCCCGGCTCGGAGGAGGTCGGCTACGACCGCGTCCCGACGAAGGCCGCGCACTCGCTGCGGAAGTTCTTCCAGCTCGTGGACACCGACCTGCCGCAGGTCACGCAGCCGGTGCTGCTGCTCCACAGCCCCCAGGACCACGTGGTCCCGCCGGTGGACTCGGCGCGGATCCTGTCCCGCGTGTCGTCGACCGACGTCACCGAGACCCTGCTGGAACAGAGCTACCACGTGGCGACGTTGGACCATGACGCGGAGCGGATCTTCGCGGACAGCTACGCGTTCATCGGGCGGCTCGCGAAGAGTGTCGGCAGGGAGGGGGCGGCCAGCGGTGGCTGAGCACGAGGAGTCCTCCGGGGGCGTTCCCCCGCTGGACGAGGAAGCGGCGTGGGCCGCGATCGTCGCCGGGTACGGACAGGAACCCCCGGACCCGCCGGGGGCGAGGCCGTTCCGGCCGATCGAGAACCTGATGCTGCCCGAGGAGGACGTGAAGCCCGAGCCGAAGGCCCCGACGGCCGACCCGGCTCCGGAACCGAAGCCGAAGCCCGAGCCCACGCCGGAGCCGGAGCTGGGCAGCTCGATCACGTTCGCCCCGGGCGTGGGCGCGGGCGTCCCCGTCCCCACCCCGGCGCAGGGCCCCCGCGACCACACCCCGGCCGAACCGGCGGACGAGGGCCACTTCGTCCCGCCGGAACCGGAGCTGCCGGAAGCGGACACGACGGCGAAGTTCGCGTGGCTCGCCGTCATCGGCGGGCCGGTCCTGCTGCTGCTGGCCGTGCTGTTCCAGTGGGACATGACGTGGTGGCTGACCACCCTGGGCATCGGCGGCTTCCTGGGCGGCTTCGCCACCCTGATCGCCCGCATGTCGGGCGGCGAGGACGAAGACGACGACGACCCGGGTCGCGGGGCGGTGGTGTAACCCGGCTCGGGGATGGGGCGGGATCCCGTCGGACGGTCTCAGGGAAGGGCGGGGGCTTCCCGTCAGTCCCATCGTCCTTCCGCGTCGGGCCGGCCTGTCAAGGGCGCTCCCTTCGGTCGCGTCGCTACGCGATGTCGCTTCGCTCCACCCTTGACAGACCGACCCGCCACGGAAAGCCGAAAGACTGCCGGGAAACCCCCGAAGAAACGGCACGGTCCAGGGGAGAAGGGACGGCCCTCTCATGGACCAGGCGAGGGGCCGGGCGTCGGCCGACTGGGCATCCGGGCCCTCAGCAGTCCCCGTTCCGGACCAGGGGCGCGCCCACCCGCACCAAAAGGCGACCGGAGCAGCCCGGGAAGCCCCCGAGCGCGCAAGGTCGCTACGCGCTCCTGCCGTCCCGGCGTCCGACGACCGGCCGGGGCTGATACCCGCACCAGAGGACGACCAGGGCAGCCCAGGAAACGGACGGGCGCAGCAGATCGCTACGCGCTCCTCCGGTCTCGGCGACCGGCGGCCGTCCAGGGCTGGTCTGGGGACAGGCGCCCAGCGGAGTCCCGTCGCTCAGGGCCTTGTCGGGCTAGATGCGGGAGTTGCGCACCGACTGCCACACGGCACCGGCCAGCGCCCGCGTCGCGCGCGGGAGCGACAGGTGCTCGTGCTCGCGGTACAGCGACCAGTTGTACTGGACGAGCGACAGCTTGTTGGAGGACAGGGATCCCGCCTGGTGGGCCCGGTACACCGCGAGCGGCTCAGCCAGGCCCCGGGCGTCGGCGCCGTCCCGCATGATCGAGAGCCAGAGGGCGTAGTCCTGGCGCTTGCGCATCTCCGGCATGAGCCTCGTGCCCAGGGCGTTGCGGTCGTACATGGCGGTGAGGGCTCCGATGTGGTCGCGGACCAGCATCGCGCGGTAGTCCACGTGCTCCCGGGCACGGACCACGCGCCCGTTCGGGACCCAGTCGGTGCTCTCGCCGTCGTAGTCGGCGTCCATCTTGAAGTACGAGGTGAACGTCAGCGGCGCGGTGCCCTGAGCGGCGAAGGCGAGCTGCTTCTCGGTCTTCTCCGGAAGCCACATGTCGTCGCTGTCGAGGAAAGCGATGTAGTCCCCGCGGGCCCGCTCGATCGCGCGGTTGCGGGCCCGGCCGGCGCCGCCCTGCTCGGGCGCCCGCTCCGGCAGGACGCGCTCGTCCTGGCGGGCGAACTCCGCGAGCATCTCCATGGAGCTGTCGGAGGACTGGTCGTCGGTGACCAGCAGCTCCAGGTCCCCATGGGTCTGGGTGAGTACTGACCGGACGGCCGCACCGAGGGTCGCCGCCGAGTTGTAAACGGGCATAACGACAGACACCAGGGGCACAGCACTTCTCCTTGCCAGACCGGGAACGACCACCCATTCAAGCACCTCAGCCGCAGCGCGGCCGTCGCCCTGGAGTCCACGCCCTACCCCGACACCACTGGAGGAGGCGTCCGACCTCGGAGACCGACAGCCGTCCGGGGCTGGTCCGGGGCGGGTTCGACGTTGGTGGCGGCGGTGGTGAACTCGCGGCCGGAAGCACCCCGGATGTAGGCGAGCTCCATCCAGCGCTCATAGACGGCGGAATCCGAGACGTTCTCGTTGATCACCGCCATAAGGACGCCCTCGACGCCTGAGGCGATGTCGCGGACACGGCGGCGGAGGAGGCGGTGCGGCACGTACTCGTAGCACTCACTCATCGGACGCCACCTCGAAGGTGCTGAGAAAGCGCTCCCAGCCGGCCAACGCCCGATCCATCAGGTCGGCGCTGGGTTCGAACGTGGCTGCCACCCTCTCGACGGGCACGTCGCAGATGCAGCTGTGCGTGATGAGGTCGGTCACGGATCGACTCCTCCAGAGGTCAGTGGTGTCACCCATCAGCCTGGACTCGTCCCAACCGCGCGGGAATGGCCGTTTGTTGCACTTCCGCTGTACTTGCGTCCTCCTTCGTCGGTCTGCCGTGGTTCGATGACGGTGAGAAGGGAGCGGCGTGTGGCGACCGTGCACCACTGGACCGGGCTGGAGGCCAAAGCACTCCGGCTGGCGCTGCGGCTGAGCGTCCGCGCGTTTGCCGATCACCTTGGCGTCGGAGTGCGGACCATCTCCAAATGGGAGAAGCTCCGGGCGTCGACCGAGCCTCGCCCGGACACCCAAGCGATTCTTGATACCGCTTTGGCCCGTGCAGACGCTGCCGCCCATCTGCGGTTCGAGATGTTCCTGTCCGAGGCCGGAGGCTCCAGGACGGTCCGGTCGCTGACCCCCGCAGCTCCGTTGGCCTGGGAGTACGAATCCTGGGCTGATGACCTGGACCGGGTCGTGGTGGCGCTCTCTCAGCAGGACTTTGCGTTCGCCGATTGCCTGCTCACCAGGTGGCTGAGCCGTTTCAAGAGACCCGGGCTGGACGAGAGGGGCCTGTACCTGTTCGCCCGCTCGACCGCTTTGCTCGGTGACCTCAAGCGATTCCGGGGAACTCCCGTCGGGCTGCTGTCCGCCCAACACTCCTATGCCGGTGCGCGCGCAGTCTTCACACGCCTCGACGTCCCTCGCCGTGTGGCCCAGCTTGACCTGTCCCTCGCGGTCGTAATGGAAATGTCTGGCAAGCTGGAGCCCGCTGCTCGCGCGTACGAAAGCCTGGCTGTCGACGACCGGCTTTCTCCCCGCGACCGCGCGAGTGCCCGATTGTGGGTGGGGACGGCGCTGAGCAAGAACGGGCGGCACGACTACGCGACGCGCGTCATGACCGCCGCGACTCGTGACTTCGAGGACCTCGCCGAACCCGAAGACTGGTCGGTGGCACACCAGAAACTCGCGCTCGCCCGCCGCGACGCCGGAGATCTCACCGCCGCACTGCGTTTCCTGGACATCGCCTGTAGCACGAGCACCGTACGGTCCCCGATGCAACGGGTGCAGCTCACCACCGCTCAAGCCCACATCTTTCGCACTGATCCCGCCACCCGTGACGAGGGCCTCCGCCTTCTCGACGAAGCCGCGCAGATCGCCGCACAGGCCGACCTCGGACATCAACTCCGTAGCATCGAGGCCATCAGGCGGACGTGCGAGGGAGCCTTCAAACCCCTACATCACCGACCAGGGAGCAGGTAGTGGCAGACGGACGACCGCAGGAAGTCACCGAGGATCAGCGGCAGGCCGCCCAACTGATCTGGGACTACCACCACATGCGTCACGACCTCCGCCCGTGCGATGCGGCGATCGCTTTGGGCTGCAACGACCTCGGCGTCAGCACCTACGCCGCCGACCTGTACAAGGCCGGTTGTTTCCCCACGCTCGTGTTCACCGGTGGCAACAGCGCGGCCACCAGGGACGTGTTCCCCCGCGGAGAAGCCGTGCACTTCCACGAACAGGCCCTTGCGCTCGGCGTTCCCGCCCACGCGATGCTGCTGGAGCCGAATGCCGCCAACACCGGTCAGAACATCGAATTCGCCCGCGAAGTCCTGAGCGCCGCCGGTGTCCGGCCCCGCTCCGTGCTGCTGATTTGCATGCCGTACATGGAGCGACGGGCATTCGCCACCTGCCGCGAGCAATGGCCCGAGGTCGAAGTGGTTTGCGCTTCCGACCCATTGTCCTTCGACGCCTACCTCAAGGGCATGGGCGACGAGGCATCCGTGATCAGCATGATCGTCGGCGACCTCCAACGCGTGATCGAGTACCCGAAGCAGGGCTTCGCTATTGCCCAGGACGTACCGCAGGACGTGCATGCCGCATACGAATCTTTGGTCCGCGACGGCTTCACCAGCTGTCTCCTCAGCCACTGAGAGGCAGCGGCCCCAGACGGCCGCCGGTCGCCGAGATCGGAGGAGCGCGTAGCGATCTGACGCGCCCATCCGCGTCCTGGGCTGCCCTGGTCGTCCTCTCGTGCAGGTATCAGCCACAGGCAGTCGTCGGACGCTGAGACGAGAGGAGCGCGTAGCGATCTGTCGCGCTCGGGGGCTCCGCAGGGCGCTCTGGTCGGCCTTTCGTGCAGGTAGGCGTGCCCCTGGCCCGGAATCTCGACTCTTGAGGGCTCGGATGCCCGGCGGGCCGGCGCCCGGCCCCTCGCCTCGTCCCTGACAGGCCCGCCCCTTGCCCTCTGTCCAGTGACCGTTTCTTTGGGGGTTTCCCGGCAGTCTTTCGGCTTTCCGGGGCGGGTCGGTCTGTCAAGGGTCGCCGAAGGCGATCACGAAGTGACGCGACGAAGGAGCGCCCTTGACAGGCCGGCACGACACGGAAGGACGATGGGACTGACGGGAAGCCCCCAACCAGCTGTGAGACCGCCCGAGGGGACCCCGCCCCCGCCCACCGCCCCGCACCCGGGGAGGCGGGTGGGCAGCCACCGACCCGCCCCCACCCCCTCGAGGGGGAGATAGCGGGCCCGAACCGCGAGCAGTCGGAGCCACCGCCCCGCCCCGCCTCACCCCGCCGGTACCCGCAGTGCCGCCAGGACCGGGAGGTGGTCGGTGGCGGCTCGGAGGTCGGGGGTGGTGATGCCGGGGAGGCCCGCCGGGACTCCGCAGGCCAGGACCTCGACCCCCGGGGAGGCGAAGACGGCGTCGATGCGGCGGGTCGGGGCCGTCGAGGGGAAGGTGTCGCCTTCGCCCCACGGGGAGACCGCCCAGCAGTCCTGGAGCGCCCCCGACAGCCGGCCGAAGGCCGGGCCGCCCGCCGCTTCGTTGACGTCGGCGGCGGCGATCACGTGCGGGGCGCCCAGTGCGGCGGCCCGGTCCAGGAGCAGCTCCGCCTGCGCCCGGCGTTCCCGCGCGTCCAGTGAGAGGTGGGCGCTGACCACTCCGACGCGGGCGGCCCCGAACCGTACGACGGCGGTGGCGAAGCCCCGGCGGTGGAGTCCGGGGGTGCGCGGGAGGAGCACGTCCTCGGTGCGTTCCACGAAGGCCCGTAGCGAGCACAGCAGCAGCGGTCCGGCCGCGGTGGCTCCGCCTCCCAGCACCACGAGGTCGGTCTTCGCGGCGAGCCTCGCCGCGTGCTTGCGCCAGCGGAAGAACCGGGGTGCTTCCTGTACGAGGACCAGGTCCGGGGCGCAGGCGCGGATGACCCGTGCCAGGGCGTCTTCGTCGTCGCGCAGCGAGCGGATGTTGTAGCTGAGCGCCCGGATGACGGCGGAGCCGTCGGGCTCGGTCACGGACTTCGGCAGGGTGTGCAGCGTGTGCGGCATGCCCCGAACATACGCAGCTGCCCGCCGCTCCCACAGGGGGCACGGCGGGCAGTCGCAGTGGATATGGGTGTCAGCCCTGGCGGGCCAGGTCGGCGGCACCGACGAGGCCGGCCTTGCCGCCGAGCTGGGCGGCGAGTACCTGGGCGTGCGGGCGCCAGGCGCCGCCGACGAGCCAGCGCTTGAAGGACTTGCGGATCGGGTCGAGGACGAGGTCGCCCTCGTCGGAGACGCCACCGCCGACGATGAACGCCGAGGGGTCGAAGAGGGAGGCCAGGTCGGCGAGGCCGGCGCCGGCCCAGCGGGCGAGCTCGCGGAAGGCGTCGATGGCGACGAGGTCGCCGGCGCGGGCGGCTTCGCTGATGTGCTTGCCCTCGATGCCGTCGGCGGTGCCGTCGCCGAGGCCGAGGAGGATCGCCGCGTTCTCGGGGGTGGCGTTGGCGCGCTGCTTGGCGTAGCGGACGAGGGCGCGGCCGGAGGCGTACTGCTCCCAGCAGCCCTGGCTGCCGCAGCCGCAGAGCAGGCCGTCGGGGACGACCCGGATGTGGCCGAATTCGGCGGCGACGCCGAAGCGGCCGCGGCGCAGCTTGTTGCCGATGATGATGCCGCCGCCGAGGCCGGTGCCGAGGGTGATGCAGATGACGTCCTCGTGGCCCTGGCCGGCGCCGAAGCGGTATTCGCCCCAGGCGGCGCAGTTGGCGTCGTTCTCGACGACGACGGGCAGGCCGATCCGCTGTTCGACCTTGTCCTTGAGCGGTTCGTGGCGCCAGTTGATGTTGGGTGCGAAGAGCACCGTGGCGCGCTTGTCGTCGACGTATCCGGCGGCGCCGATGCCGACGGCTTCGATGGTGTGGTTGCTGCTGACCTCGGAGACGGCGGCGCAGATCGCCTCCGTCACGCCGTCCGCGGTCGGCGGGGTGGGCACCTTGTACGTCTCAAGGATGGTGCCCTCTTCGTCGACCACGCCGGCCGCGATCTTCGTGCCGCCGATGTCGACGCCGATGGTGAGTCCCATTAGTCCCTCGGTTTCCGGTCAAACCCCGCCACGGCCAACCGTACACGGGCCCGGCGGAGGTTCAGTCGAGATCGATCCGCTCGGCCGGGCCCGTACCGGGGCCCTCGTCGCCGTTGTCGGTGGGCTTGCGGGGGGCGGGGGGTTCGTCGTGGGTCCAGCGGCGTTCGTGGCCTTCGACGGCGGAGCGGTAGGCGGCGAGGAGTTCGGATCCGGCGGCGGCGAGGTGGCCGAAGACCTCCGGGTTGCGTTCGATGACGGGTTTGGCGGCGGTCTTGGCCTGGTTGACGAACTGGCGTACGGCGTCCTGGGCGGCGGTGCCGACGGCGCCGACGGCGGGGTTGTTGAGGGAGGAGACCTTGTCCGCGACGGCTTCGAAGAGCTTGAAGAGTTCCTCGGCGGCGGTTCCGGTTGCGGTGCCGGCTCCCGTTCCGGTGCCGCCGGACCGCTCCGACCTGCGGCGTTCCTTCTCGGCGGCGAGGTCCTCGGCGCAGGCCCGCGCCCAGGCGTCGTCGTCGGCGGGGTGGTCGGTGGCCTCGCTCATGGCGGACTCTCCTGGCGGCAGCTGCGGTGGGTCTTCCTTCGACGGTACCCGAACGGCGGTACGGGTCTCAGCGCTCCCTCGGCCAGAGCCGCGGGTCGGGGGTGAAGCGGACGCGGAGGGCGTCGTCGGCGAGGGCGGCGCCGGAGACGGTGCAGCGGCGCAGGGCAGAGGGCAGCGGAACGATCCTGCGGTGCGGTCCCGCGGCGACGAGCAGCTCGTCGCCGCGCCGGATCAGGTCGAGCTCGCTCTTGCGGGCGCGGGGCAGCGGGATCGCCCAGACGAGCACCCCGTCGTCGGCGAGCCGGTCCTCGACGGCCCAGCCGGTGCCCGGGCCGGTGCCGGGTGCGGCGCCTGCGTCGACAGCCGGACCAGGGGCGATGCCCGGGGCGGTGCCGAGGACTTCCAGGTCGTCGGTGCCGAGGGGGTCGCGGCCGAGGTGGGCGAGCTCGTGGACGGGGAGGCCGGGGCCGGCCCACTGGTCGAGGAAGGCCCGCTGCTGCTCGGCGAGGCGCGCGGCCCAGGGGTGGGCCGCGGCGGCGTCGGGGGGTACGAGCCGGTTGGCCACGAGGCCTTCGACGGGCAGCTCGTGCAGGGCGAGCCCGAGCATGCCGGTGCGCAGGGCGGTGTCGGCGGCGGGGCCGGGTTCGGCGACGAGGCGGATGCGGGTGGTGGGGGCTTCCACGACGGCCTGGACGGCGGCGAGCTCCTCGTCCCAGCGGGCGGCGGTCTCGTAGAGCCACTGGGCGGGCATGGGCACGCCGGCGAGCTGGGCGAGTACTGGGCGCAGGGCGCGGGCGGCCTGGCGTTCGGCGGGGAGGAGCCGGGCGAGGTAGCGGCGGAGCTGGGCGGGGAGGGCGAGGGCGGCCACGGCCTGGTGCAGTGGGGGCATGTCCACGACGACGAGGTCGGTGGCGGGCTCGGCGGCGGCCCGGCGCAGGGCGCGGAGCAGGGCGAACTGTTCAGCGCCGGGGAGTTCGGTGAGTTCCTCGGCGCCGAGGGGGCGGCCGCCGAGCATGCCGATGAGGGCGGTGCCGCGTTCCTGGAGGGCGGCGAGCTCGGTGCGGAACTCCCGGCCGGAGTCGACGGGGGTGACGCGCAGCCCCGGGACCGGGTCGGGGAAGGGGTCGGCGTCGGCGCCGCAGAGCAGCAGCACCCGCTGTCCCCCACGTGCGGCGGCGAGTGCGGTGGCGGCTGCGACGGTGCTGCTGCCTGCGCCTCCGGGGCCGGTGACGAGGAGGGTCTGCATGGTGGTGCCGTGCCTTTGCTCTGCTGGTCCGTGCCGGTGCGGGCCCCCTTCGGGTGCCGCGCGCGCGGTGTCCCGGAGGGGGCCGACGGCTCAGGGGCGGGGGGTCTCGACGCGCTTCTTCAGGCCGGCGAGGGCGCGGTCGATGATGACCTTCTCGGCCTTGCGCTTGATCATGCCGAGCATGGGGATCTTGACGTCCACGGTGAGCTGGTAGGTGACCTCGGTGCGGCCGCCGTCGAGGGGGACGAGCCGGTAGGAGCCGTCCAGCTGCCGGAGCATCTGGGACTTGTCGAGGGTCCAGCTGACCTCGTCGGCGCCCTTCCAGGTGTAGGCGAGGGTGTGGTCGTCCTTGATGGCGCCGGCGTCCAGGAGGAGGCGGACCTTCTCGGCGCGGCCTTCGGCGTCGGTGGCCAGTACCTCGGCCTCCTTCACCTCGCCGGTCCAGTCCGGGTATCGGGCGAAGTCGGCGATCACGGCCATCACGTCGGCCGGGGAAGCGTCGATGGTGATGCTTGAGCTGGTGTGTTCCGCCATCGCGGTGGCTCCTCCGGGGGAGATTCGAGGAAGTGTGCGGCCTGAGGCCGCCGCGTGCAGGCTACCGTGCGTGTGGAGGTCACCACTCCAGGGAGGTCACCACTCCAGGGAGGTCACCACTCCAGGGCCCACGGCTTGCCGGTGGCGGCGAAGTGGCCGACGTTCACGCATTCGGTGGCGCCGATCCGGGCCCGGCGGGCGAGCGGCTGGTGGACGTGGCCGAAGAGGGCGTACCGGGGGCGGGTGCGGCGGATCGCGGCCAGCAGGGCTTCGCTGCCGCGTTCGAAGCGGCGGGCGATGGTGTCGTAGCAGAGTTCGGGGACCTCGGGCGGGATGTGCGAGCAGAGCACGTCGACCTCGCCGAGGGCCTCGACCTTGGCGGCGTACTCCTCGGGGTCCACCTCGTAGGGGGTGCGCATGGGTGAGGGCAGTCCGCCGCCGACGAAGCCGAAGACGCGGCCGGCGATCTCGACGCGCTGGCCGTCGAGGACGGTGGTGCCGGGTCCGGCGTACTCGTTCCACAGGCCGGGCATGTCGACGTTGCCGTAGGTGGCGTACGTCGGGCTGGGGAAGGCCGCGAACATCTGCGCGTACTGGCGGCGCACGGCTTCCTCGATCATGCGTTCCCGGTCGAGTCCGTCCCACAGCCGGCGGCCGAATTCGCGCGCTTCCGCGAAGCGGCGCGCGGTGCGCAGTTCGACGATGCGGTGGGCGTTCTCGACGCCGAAGAGGTCGGGGAAGATGCCGCGGGAGTGGTCGGCGTAGTCGAGGAAGAGCACCAGGTCGCCGAGGCAGACGAGTGCGTCGGCGCCGTCTCCGGCGCGTGCGAGCGCTTCGGTGTTGCCGTGGACGTCGCTGACGACGTGGACCCTGGTACGCGTCTTCCTGCCACCCATGCGCCCACCCTAGGGGGGCCCGGGCGGGGGCGGGTAGAGGGAGGGTCGTAGGCGGCCGGACCTGCGGTTACTTCCGAGTCGCGAACACGGTCGACTACTGTCGGCAGCGTATTGGCGGGTCTTGCGGCGCATCGCGGGTGTACAGGATGTGACGCATGGAACATCTGGCCGGTTCCCTCTATCGGGAACCCACTACCGGTGGGTAACGTCCGGTCGGTCCACACGGTGGCGATGGCGCCCAGAGGAGCAGCAGTCTTGCGCGAGTTCAGCCTTCCGGCCCTGTACGAGGTCCCGTCGGACGGGAACCTGACGGATCTCATCCGCCGCAACGCCGCCCAGCACCCAGACACCGCCGTCATCAGCCGCAAGGTCGACGGCCGCTGGCAGGACGTGACCGCGACGGAGTTCCTCGCCGAGGTGCGGGCCGCCGCCAAGGGCCTGATCGCGTCCGGCATCGAGCCCGGCGACCGGGTCGCCCTGATCTCCCGCACCCGCTACGAGTGGGTGCTGTTCGACTTCGCGATCTGGACCGCGGGCGGCGTCACCGTCCCCGTGTACGAGACCAGCTCCCCCGAGCAGATCCAGTGGATCCTCGGCGACTCCGGGGCCGTCGCGGCCATCGTGGAGAGCCCCGGGCACAGCGCCGGCGTGGCCTCCCTGCGCGACCGGCTGCCGGAGCTGCGCGAGGTCTGGGAGATCGAGAAGGACGCCCAGGGCGTCCTGAAGGCCGCGGGCACGGACGTCACCGACGCCGAGGTGGACGCCCGCAGCGCCCTCGCGGTCGCCGACGACCCGGCCACGATCGTCTACACCTCGGGCACCACCGGCCGCCCCAAGGGCTGCGTGCTGACCCACCGCAACTTCTTCGCCGAGTGCGGCAACGTGGTGGAGCGGCTGAAGCCGCTCTTCCGCACCGGCGAGTGCTCCGTGCTGCTGTTCCTCCCGGCCGCGCACGTCTTCGGCCGCCTGGTGGAGGTGGCGGCGGTGCTGGCGCCGATCCGGCTGGGCTGCGTACCGGACATCAAGAACCTCACCGACGAGCTGCAGTCCTTCCGCCCCACGCTGATCCTCGGCGTGCCGCGCGTCTTCGAGAAGGTCTACAACTCGGCGCGGGCCAAGGCCCAGGCCGACGGCAAGGGCAAGATCTTCGACGCGGCCGCCGACACGGCGATCGCGTACAGCCGGGCGCTGGACACCCCCTCGGGCCCGTCCTTCGGCCTGAAGCTGAAGCACAAGCTGTTCTCCAAGCTCGTCTACTCCAAGCTGCACGCAGTCCTCGGCGGGCGCGGCGAGTACGCGATCTCCGGCGGCGCCCCGCTCGGCGAGCGCCTCGGCCACTTCTTCCGCGGCATCGGCTTCACGGTCCTGGAGGGCTACGGCCTGACGGAGACCTGCGCGGCCACCGCCTTCCTGCCGTGGGACAAGCAGAAGATCGGCACGGTCGGCCAGCCGCTGCCCGGTTCCGTGCTGCGCATCGCCGACGACGGCGAGGTGCTGGTGCACGGCGAGCACGTCTTCAAGGAGTACTGGAAGAACGAGGCGGCCACCGCCGAGGCGATGACGGACGGCTGGTTCCACACCGGCGACGTCGGCACCCTCGACGAGGACGGCTACCTCAGGATCACCGGCCGCAAGAAGGAGCTCATCGTCACGGCGGGCGGCAAGAACGTCGCCCCCGCGGTGATCGAGGACCGGATCCGGGCGCACGCGCTGGTCGCGGAGTGCATGGTGGTCGGCGACGGGCGGCCGTTCGTGGCAGCGCTGGTCACCATCGACGAGGAGTTCCTCGGCCGGTGGGCCGCGGAGAACGGCAAGCCGGCCGGGGTGACGGCGGCGGAGCTGCGCGAGGACGCGGAGCTGATCGCCGCCGTCCAGAAGGCCGTCGACGACGGCAACGCGGCGGTGTCCAAGGCGGAATCGGTGCGGAAGTTCCGCATCCTGGGCTCCCAGTTCACGGAGGAGTCCGGCCACATCACGCCGTCGCTGAAGCTGAAGCGCAACGTGGTGGCGAAGGACTTCGCGGACGAGATCGACGCCCTGTACCGCGGCTAGGCGGTCGGGCCGCCGGGGCTCAGGGCTCATGGCTCAGGGCTGCGCGAGGATCCGTTCCATGTTCCGCTCGGCGAGGGCCGTGATCGTCACGAACGGGTTCACGCCGAGCGAGCCGGGTACGAGCGACCCGTCGAGCACGTACAGCCCCCGGTAGCCCTTGACCCGCCCGTAGCCGTCGGTGGCCTCGCCGAGGACGCAGCCGCCCAGCGGGTGGTAGGTGAAGTTGTCGGCGAAGGCCTTGTTCTCGCCGAACAGGTCGTAGCGGTAGATGGTGACGTTGCGGCGGTTGATCCGGTCGAAGAGGTTCTTGGCCGCGGCGACCGCCGGGGCGTTCTGGTCCCGGGTCCAGTTCAGCCGCGCCGAGTCGGTCGCGGCGTCGTAGGTGAAGCGGCCGCGCTCCGGGTTCTTGGTGATGGCCAGGTACATCGAGATCCAGTGCTCGATGCCCATGGGGAGCGGGGCGATCTCCGCGAAGACCGGGTTGGCCGCGTTGTCCCAGTCGTCGATGCCGAGGGCGGGCATGGTGGCCTGGTTGCAGCCCACCGTGTCCCACAGGTGGTTGGCGCGGGCGGTCATGACGTTGCCGTTGGGGCCCCAGCCGAGCCCGACCTTCTCGCTGAGCGCGGGCAGCGCTCCGGTCTCGCGGGCGCGCAGCAGGATCTCGGTGGTGCCGAGGCTGCCGGCGCCCAGGAAGAGCCGCTGGCAGCCGAGTTCGCGGACCTGGGTGACGCGGCCGGCGAGGTCGCTGGTGTGGACGGTCAGGACGTAGCCCCCGGCCGGGTCCTGGCGTACGGCGACCACGCGCTGCATGGTCTCGATGGTGACGTTGCCGGTGCCGAGGGCGGCGGCGAGGTAGGTCTTGTCGACGCTCTTCTTGCCGTGGTTGTTGCCGTAGATGACCTCGCCTGCGAGGGCGGAGCGGGTGGCGGTGCCGGCGGCCTCGCGCTTCATGTACTCGAAGTCGTAGACGTTGGGCACGAAGGTGGTTCTCAGCCCTGTGTTCTGGGCGTGTTTTCTGGAGGTCCGGGCGAAGCGGTACCACTCGGTGGACTCGAACCAGGCGGGGTCGATCTCGTTGACGCCGAGCATGGCGCGGGCGCGGGGGTAGTAGGTGCCGTACATCTCCTCGGCGTCCACGCCGGGGAACACCTCGGTGAAGTAGGAGCGCCTGGGGGTCGGGGCCATGCCGCCGTTGACGAGCGAGCCGCCGCCGACGCCGCGGCCGACGTAGACGGACATGTCCCCGTGGTTCACCCGGTCCAGGACCCCGGGGTAGGGGCTGATGTCGCGGTTGACCACGTCGAGCCAGAGGAACTGGGCGAGCGGGGCCTCGGTGCGGTTGCGGAACCACATGGAGCGCTGGTCGGGCGCGGAGGTGGAGGGGAAGACCTTGCCGTCGGGGCCGGGGGTGTCCCACAGCCGCCCCATCTCCAGGACGACGGTCCGGACGCCGGCCTGTCCGAGGCGCAGCGCGGCGACGGCGGACCCGTAGCCGGAGCCGACGACGACGGCGGGCGCGTACTGGGCGGCGGCGGGTTCGGCCGGCGCCGCGGCGGCGGCGCCGAGGCCGATGCGGGTGATGCCGAGGGCTGCGGCGGCGCGGAGGGCGTTGAGGCCGAGTTGACGGCGCGTCAGGTTGGGTGTCATGGCCGCATCATGAGCGGATTCCGCCCAACCGGCCATAACTCGCACTGCCACGCATGTGAGTAACAGTCAGACATGTGTGGACCGTATCCGCGCTCCGGCGCACGCCCGCCGATCTGCGCGATTCCGCCCGGGATTGTCCTTCCCGGACCGGAAATGCCGCCTGCTGTTCCCTTTTGACGGCCGGGCCGCCGTGCCGGTGCGCGTGGCCGGGCCGGTGGGTCGGGTGCGGGTGCGGGTGGGTGGGCCGCTGCGCGGGCTGCTCCCCGCCCCGCCCTTCGCCCGTTCCCCGGGCTGCGCCCGGACCCCTTGCGGGGGCTCCGCCCCCGCACCCCCGCGCCTCAAACGCCGGCGAGGCTATAAATAGCCCCGCCGGCGTTTGAGGCGCCGGGCGCGCAGCGCCCGGTACCGGGGTCAGGGGCAGCGCCCCTGGGAACGGTGGAAGGGCGGGTAGGGGACCCAGCCCCGCGCAGCGGCCCACCCACCCGCACCCGACCCACCGGCCCCAGCCACCCGAACCGACCCCGCCCGGGGGCGGACGGCCGGAGGCTGTCGCAGCGGCGCGAAGCCGGGGAGGCCCGCCAGGGCCGAGCGGTGCGAGCGGCGCGTCAAGAATCAAAGCAGCGCGCGGAGGCCTTCGGCCAGGTGGTCCCAGCGCCACTGGCGTTCGACCCACGCCCGCCCCGCCTCGCCCATGCGCGCGCGCAGTTCCGGGTCCCGGAGCAGGGTGATGACGCGGTCCGCCGCGTCGTCGGGGTCTCCGCCCCGGACCACCCAGCCGGTCTCCCCGTCCAGCACCGCGTCCGGCGCCCCGCCCGAGTCGCCCGCGACCACCGGGAGGCCGGTCGCCGAGGCCTCCAGGTAGACGATCCCGAGCCCCTCCACGTCCAGCCCGCCCCGCCGGGTCCGGCACGGCATCGCGAAGACGTCCCCCGCCCCGTAGTGGGCCGGGAGCTCCGACCAGGGGACGGCTCCCGTGAAGACCACCGAGTCCGCGACCCCCTTCGCGGCGGCCAGCGCCCGCAGGTCCGCCTCGTACGGGCCGCCGCCGACGATCAGCAGCACCGCGCCCGGCACCGCCGCCCGGATCCGCGGCATCGCCTCGATCAGGGTGTCCTGCCCCTTGCGCGGGACCAGCCGGGAGACGCACACCACCACCGGCCGGTCGGTCAGGCCCAGCCGGGCCCGGACCTCCGCGCCGCCCGAGCCGGGGTGGAAGGTCTTCTCGTCCACCCCCGGCGGCAGCTGGACCATCCGCGCCGCCGCCCGGTCCGTCACCGCCGAGGCGATCCGCGAGCGCGTGTACTCCCCCAGGTAGGTCAGGGTGTCGGTGCCCTCGCCGATCCGCCGCAGCAGCTGCCGCGCGGCCGGCAGCTGCGCCCAGCCGGCCTCGTGCCCGTGCGTGGTGGCGACGATCCGCCGCGCGCCCGCCCTCCGCAGCGCCGGGCCCATCAGCCCGAGGGGGGCCGCGGCGCCGAACCACACCGACTCGCAGCCGTGTTCGCGCAGCAGGGACACCGCCCGTCGGGTCACCCGGGGCGTCGGCAGCAGCATGGTGGTACGGTCGCGCACCACCTTGAACGGCTGCTCCGCGTCGAAGGCGGCGGTGGCCTCGCGGCCCTCCGCACCGTGCTTCCACGTGGACGCGTAGACGACGACCCGCTCGGGGTCCAGCCGCAGCGCCATGTTGTGCAGGAAGGCCTGGATGCCGCCCGGGCGCGGCGGGAAGTCGTTCGTCACGATCAGCGTCTTGTGCATCCCCGCCAACGTACCGGACCGCTACCGCAGCTCCTGCCGCAGCGTCTCCCGCCAGGCCTCCGTCAGCCCGGCGGCGTCCGTCCCCAGTGCCCGTTCCAGCGCCACCGGCAGCGGTTCGCGGCCGGCCAGTTCGTACAGCCGGACCAGCGCAGCCTCCCCCCAGCGGGCGGCGACGAGCCGGCAGGCCAGCCAGGCGCCCTCGTACGCGCGGGCCGCCGCCGCCGGGTCCCCGCCGAAGGCGAACGCGTCATCGGCCGGGAGCGCGCCCGGCAGCTCTCCGCGCCGCACGGCGCGCGCGAGCTCGGGGGCGCCCTCCCCCGGGGTGGTGGGGGTCCCCCGGTACGCCGCCCAGTCCGCGAAGCCCTCGGACAGCCACTGCGGGGTCCGTGCCGAGGTGGCGGCGCGGGTCGCGACGTGCGTGACCTCGTGGGTGAGGACGATCCGCCGCCCGGCCTCCGAAAGGCCCGCGTAGCCCTCCGGGTTGACGACGACCCGGTCGGCCGGGGCCGGCCCGCCCCCGGTGCTGCCGGTGGTGACGGCCCCCAGGCCCCGGTAGGTGTCGGCCGGCCGTCCCAGCAGCGCGGCCATCGCGTCCAGCGTCGCGGGGGCCAGGACCACCACCCGCCCCGCCCACGGCCCCGGCCAGGCCGCGCTGACCGCCGGTACCGCCCGGTCGGCCGCGGCCGCGAGGTCCGCCAGCTCCCGCGGGCTGCGGCCGACCCCGAGGACCAGGCTGTGCGCTCCGCGTACGACGGCCGGATCGCCCTGGTCCCACAGCTGCGCAGGCGCCCCGGGGGCGGGCCGGTCGGCGGTGACCCGCCAGCCGGTGCCGGTCCGGGTCAGCTCCACCTCGCGGGCCGAGGAGGCCGGGGCCGCGTCGTGGCCGGCGAGCCGGTAGCGCAGCTCCGCGCGCACGGAGGCCCGTACGCCGTCCTGCCGGACCGAGGCGACCCGGTACGACCAGTCCTCCAACGGGATCCCGGCGAGCCGCGCGGGCGGGGCCGCCGACCAGTCGGCCACGGCCCGCCGTACGGCCGCGTCGTCGGGGGCCGAGGGGGCCGAGGGGGCGGAGGGCGCCGGGTCGGTGCAGCCGGCCAGCGCCGGGAGCGGGCACAGCGCGAGCGCGAGGAGGCGTACGGCGGTGCGGCGGCGGACCGGGGTCATCCGCCGATCGTACGCACGGCCCGGCTCAGGGCCGGGTCACGGAGGACACCGGCATCATCCCGACGGGGTCGTACCGCACCCGCGCGCCCGGGTACGGGGCGTGCACCACCTGGCCGTTGCCGACGTACATGCCGACGTGGCTGGCGTCGGAGCGGTACGTCACCAGGTCCCCGGGCTGCGCCTGCGACAGCGGGACCCGCCGGCCCGCGTACCGCTGGGCCTGCGAGGTGCGCGGCAGGGACACCCCGGCCTGGCGGTAGGACCACACCATCAGCCCGGAGCAGTCGAAGCCGGAGGGGCCGGTGGAGCCCCACACGTAGGGCTTCCCGACGGCTGCCCGGGCTGCCATCACGGCGGCCATGGCGCGGCCCGAGGCGCGGCCGCCGCCGGAGGGCAGGTCGGGCAGGACGTCGGCGTGGCCCCGGCCGCCGGAGCGGGAGGCGCGCTCGAAGTCGGCGCGCTCCTCGGACGGCATGTCGTTGAGGAGCCGACGGGCGGCGGCGAGCTTCGCCGTGACGGACCGCTTCTGGGTGGCCACCTCGGTGCGCAGGGTCTCCAGTTCGGCGAGCTTGCGGGAGGCGTCCTGGCGCTGCTGCCCGATCCGCCGCTGCTCCTCGCGGAGTTCGCCCAGCTGCTGGGCGCGGCGGCCGCTGAGCCGGCCCAGGACGGCGGCCTTGTCGAGGTATGCGGCGGGGTCGTCGGAGAGCATCAGCTCGACGGTGGGGTCCAGGCCGCCGGAGCGGTACTGGGCGCCGGCGAAGGTTCCGAGGACCCCGCGCATGGTGTTGATGCGGTCCTGGCCGCGGGCCACGGCGTCCTGGGCGCGGCTGATCTCGGCGCGCAGGGCGTCGGCCTTCTCGCCGGCCTCGTTGTACCGCTCGGTGGCCTGTTCGGCCTCTTCGAAGAGCCGGTCGACCTGGGCGCGGGTGCCTCCGGCGGGTTCCTGGGGGAGCCCGGGGGAGGCGAGCGCGGGTGCGCCCGTGATGGCCACGGCGGCGCCGGCCGCGGCGGCGGTGAAGACGGTGACCTTGGTGTTCCGGTCGAGGCCGCTGGGCCCGGGCCGGCGGTGGGACGCCATGGGGTACCGCTCCCTTCCGCTGCGCGTGGCCCGGGTCCGCCCTCCGTGGACGGCCGTGTGCCGGGTTCCGCGCTGGCAGACAGTAGCCGTGCGGCCACGCACCGGCCAACGGCCGTCGGGGGGCCCACATGCCGGTGCCCCGCCTCAGACGCAGGTCATGGGCGGGGCGTGGGGTCAGTGCGGGTCCGTGCAATTCGCCCGGATGGGCGGTGTGGGGCGCGTGGCGGCCGTGGGGTCAGATGCGGACGCCGAACTGGAACGGCATGTTGTCCATCGACTCGTACTTGACGCCGCCGCGCGGGTTGGAGGCGTGCAGGGTCATGTTGTTTCCGGCGTAGAGGCCGACGTGGTGCAGGTCGTCGTAGAAGAAGACCAGGTCGCCGGGCTGGAGCTGGCTGCGGCCGATGCGGGTGCCGTCGTTCGCCTGGGTGTAGGTGGTGCGGCTGATGCCTACGCCGGCCTGTCCGTAGGCCCATTGGGTCAGTCCGGAGCAGTCGTAGGCGCTGGGGCCGGTGGCGCCCATGATGTACGCGCTGCCCAGTTTGGTCTTCGCGGCCGCCAGCGCGGCTCCGGCGCGTCCGGAGGCCTTCACGGCGGGCGCCGCCTTCTGTCCGGCCGCGCTCTGCCCGGCTTCCTCCTCCTTGAGCCGGCTGCGGTCCTGCGCGCTCAGCGTGTTGAGGAGGGCCTGGGCCTCGGCGAGCTTGTCCTGGGCGGCCTTCTTCTTCTCGCCGAGCTCCTTGCGGGTGGCGTCGAGGTCGGCGAGCTTGCCGGCGGCTTCCTGGCGCTGCTGGGCGAGGGCCCGCTGTTTGGCCCGGATCCTGGCCACGGCCTCCAGCTGGCGGCCGCTCAGCTGCTGGAGGGTGGAGGCCTTGTCGAGGTAGGTCTCGGGGTCGCCGGAGAGCAGGAGGGCGACGGAGGGGTCGATGCCGCCGCCGCGGTACTGGGCGGTGGCGAGCGAACCGAGGGTGTTGCGCAGGCCGTTGAGCTCGTCCTGGTCGCGGGCGACGGCGTCCTGGAGCTGCGCGATCTCCCGTTCGAGCTCCCTCTGGTGCTCGCGGGCCCCGTTGGACTTCTCGGTGGCCTGCTCGGCCTCCTCGTAGAGGGCGTCGACCTTGCTCTTGACCTCGTCCTTGTCCGGTCCGGCGGGGGCGGCCACGGCGGAGTGCGCGGAGAGGGCGACCGCCGCGGCGGCGGTGGCGGTGAGCACGGTCACGCGGGTGCGGGCCGGCTGCTTGGGTCGACGGTGGGACGCCACGGGGGCGGGCTCCTTCTGCCTGGGGATCACCCTCGCCCGCACCCGAACGGGTGAGCTACCGCACGAAGGTTTGAGCGGACCCTAGCGACCCGTCCTTGATCACTTCAAACCCCCTGCAGAAAAAATCCCGACGCCCTTCCGCTTCCTTCACACAGGCCCAACGCTGCGTGCCGAGAGGCTGACGGTACGTCTTCCGCTTGCGTCACGAAACGCGCGAAAGCCGCTTCAGGAGCAGTGCGGACGTCACCGGCCGGGCGCCCGCCTTCGCCACCCCGTCGGCGACCTCCCGGTCGGTGGAGACCACCACCACCGGACGGCCGGGCGGCTCGGCCCGCACCAGCTGGCGGATCAACTCGTCCGCCGTCACACCCGCCTTGGAGAACAGCACCCGCACCCCGCGCGGCGGCGCGAGCAGCACCGGCGCCGCCAGCTCCGCGCCGTCGAAGACGCACGTCATCTCGGCGCCCGTCTGCGCGGCCAGCATCGACAGCCCGCCCAGCAGCCGCAGCCGCTGCTTCTCCAGCGGCATCGTCGGATAGCCGGTCTTCGTCACGTTGTAGCCGTCCACCACCAGGTGCGCCTGAGGGAGCGCCAGCAGCTGGTCCAGCAGCGCCGGATCGGTCTCCGACAGGGCGCGCGCCGCGATGTCCTTCGGCGTCATCCGGCCCGGCTCCACCGCGTCCACGGTGTCGGCCGGCCGCGTCGAGACCGGCGGCAGCGCCAGCTCGCGGCGCAGTCCCGCCGCCGCGTCCAGCACGGTGTCCAGCAGCAGCCGCAGCCGCATGTCCTCGATGCTGCGCCCCTCCCGGGTGGCCCGGCGCGAGGTCTCCAGCGCCGACTCCACCTCCGCGAGACGGGACTTCAGGCGCCGGGACTCGCTCTCCGCCGCGGCCACCTGCGCCGCCGCCTCACCGCGGATCCCGTCGATCTCCCCGCCCAGCTTGCGCAGGGCCGCCTCGCCGCGCTTGACGTCGCTCAGGGCGCTGCGCAGCTTGCGCTGAAGCGATTCCGCTTCCTTCCGGGCGGCCTCCAGCTCGGCCCGCACCTGCTCGCCCCCCGAGCGCTGGGCCTCCTTCAGGTGGGCCAGCTCCTCGCGCAGCCGCTCCAGCTCCCGACGGGTCTCGTCGCCGACCCGCTCGGCGTCGGCGCGCTGCGCCTCCTCACCGGCGGACGCCACCAGCTTGACCCAGCCGGCCGGACGCAGCACGTACGCGGCGGCCGCCACGTCCAGCGGGTCCGCCGCGGCGGGCGGGGCACCCGACTCCAGTGCCCCGGCCAGCTCCGGCTGCGCCTCGCGCAGCTTCTCGGCGATCCGGCTGCGGAACACCCCGTCGGTCTCCACGGCCGCGGCCATGGCGTTGCCCGCGAACTTGGCGCGCCTCGTCGGGGTGAACCGGGCGTACTGGCGCAGCTGTGCCGGGAGGTCCCCGACCGTCAGACCTCCGAAGGCCTCCGAGACGATCGCGACGACCCGGCGCCGCACGCCTTCCGGCAGCGGGCGGTCGAGGACCTCCGCGGCGTCGCCGGCCGCGTCGGCCGGCCTCGCGCCGCTTGCTGGCTCCACAATCCGTCACCCCTACCGTGATCTACTGTGGGCCCGGCTCCCTCAGGAGTCGGTGCCCGGCCTGTCCACGAGCTCGATCTGGTCCACCGCGTTGCACCAGCGGCAGCGGACCGACTCGATGGTCTCACTGACCACCTCGCGCTCCTCGACCTTGGGCTCCCCGGCGAGATCGAGGTGGACGTACTCCACGACCTTCGACGAACGGGTGACATCGAACCGCGTGAGGTTGCCGCACAGGGTGCAGCGCCACCGGGTGGTGTCGGTCGGCAGGGGAACCGTCATCAGGCCGCTCTCTCCTTCGTAGCTGATTCAATTAAAGCCCTACGCCGCGGTCGACGGACCGCAGCACGTAACCCTACGGCCTGGCACCACCCTCAGGTGGGTCCGCCTGCGTCATGCTCTGTCGCATGATCGTAAAGTGGCGGACCCTGTGCGATGCCGCCCGGGGGCCCGTGGTCACGTACGCGCTGATCGCCGCGTGCTGCGCGGTGTTCTTCCTCGGGCCCGCCTCTGGCCTGAACCCGGCCTACGGGACGGGCGATCTGCTGATCGAGACGGGGACGGCGTACTTCCGGCACTGGGGCGTCGTCCCGGACGAGCTGTTCTCCGGGGCCGGACGCCCGCTGCTGACCCCGCTGACGGCGCTCTTCGTCCACGGCAGCTGGCTGCACCTGCTCGGGAACATGCTGTTCCTCCACGTCTTCGGGACGATGACGGAGCAGCGGATGGGCAGGGCGCCCTTCCTCGTCTTCTACGTCTGTACGGGATACCTCGCGCTGGCGGCCTACGCGGCGGCCAACGCCTCCTCGGACCAGACCCTGGTGGGGGCCTCCGGGGCGATCTCGGCGGCGCTGGGGGCCTTCCTGTGCCTGTTCCCGCGGGCCCGGGTGACCAGCCTGTTCCCGTTCCTGCTCTTCCTGCCGCTGCGGTTCCCGGCGTGGATCGTGCTGCTGTTCTGGTTCGGCCTCCAGTGGCTGGCGGCGCAGCGCGCGGGGAGCGGTCCGGGGGTGGCCTACCTGGCCCACGTGGTGGGCTTCTCGCTGGGCTTCTGCTACGCGTGGGCCCGCTATCGCCGTACGACTAGAGTGAGGAGACCAGTGACTGCCGGCGAGGGAGACAGCCAACCGTGATCACCGCGATCGTGCTCATCAAGACCAGCGTGGACCGGATCCCCGAGATCGCCGAGTCCATCGCGCAGCTGGACAGCGTCAGCGAGGTCTACTCCGTCACCGGTACGTACGACCTGATCGCGCTGGTCCGCGTCGCCCGCCACGAGAACCTCGCGGACATCATCCCGGGCCGCATCAGCAAGATCCCGGGCGTCGAGGCCACCGACACGCACGTCGCGTTCCGCACGTACTCCCAGCACGACCTCGAAGCAGCCTTCGCCATCGGCCTGGACGCGTAGCCGCACCGCTGCGCGGGGCCTCCTGAGGGCTCCGCCCCCAGACCCCGCGCCTCAAACGCCGGCGGAACTACACCGCCGGCACGCAGCGGCCCTCTTCCGTGCGGTACTGCCACTTCGCGCCGTCCTCGACCAGTTCCCGAACGGCCCTCACGAACCGCTCGACGTGCTCGTCCGGGGTACCGGCCCCGAAGCTGACCCGGATCGCGTTCAGCGACCGCTCCCCCGGCGCCGCCTCCGGCGCCCCGCACTCGCCCTGGGCCTGCGGCTCGCTGCCCAGCAGGGTGCGCACCAGCGGGTGGGCGCAGAACAGCCCGTCCCGCACCCCGATCCCGTACTCGGCGGACAGCGCGGCCGCGAAGTGCGAGCTGTTCCAGCCGTCGACCACGAACGAGATGACGCCGACGCGCGGGGCGTCGTCCCCGAACAGGGACAGCACCCGCACCGCCGGGACCTCCGCCAGGCCCTCGCGGACCTTCGCGATCAGGTGCTCCTCCCGGGCGACGAGGTTCTCGAAGCCGGCCTCCCGCAGCGCACGGCAGGCGGAGGCGATCGAGTAGACGCCGATGACGTTCGGGGAGCCGGCCTCGTGGCGGGCGGCGGTGGTGTGCCACTCGACGTCGACGCCGCCGTCCTCGCGGCGGGCCACCTTGCGGGAGGCCCCGCCCCCGGCGAGGTACGGCTCGGCCTGCTGGAGCCAGTCGGCGCGGCCGGCGAGCACGCCCGAGCCGAAGGGCGCGTACAGCTTGTGCCCCGAGAAGGCGACCCAGTCCACGTCCAGCTCCCGTACGGAGACGGGGTGGTGGGGGGCCAGCTGGGCGGCGTCCAGCACGATCCGCGCGCCGTGGGCGTGCGCGGCGGCGGCGAGCTCCTTCACCGGCCACAGCTCACCGGTGACGTTGGAGGCGCCGGTGACGCAGACCAGGGCCGGGCCGTACGGGTCGCGGTCGGCGAGGGCCCGCTCCAGGGTGGCGACGGCCTCGCCGGGGGTGCGGGGGGCGTTGAGGTAGGTGACGCGGGCGTCTCCCCAGGGCAGCAGCGAGGCGTGGTGCTCGGTCTCGAAGACGAACACCCGGCAGTCGGCGGGCAGCGCGGCGGCGAGCAGGTTGAGGGAGTCGGTGGTGGACCGGGTGAAGACGACCTGGTCGGAGGGACGGCAGTCGAGGAACTCGGCCACGGTGACGCGGCTCTGCTCGAACAGGTCGGTGGACAGCTGCGAGAGGTAGCCGGCGCCGCGGTGGACGCTGCCGTAGTACGGGGCGTACGCGGCGACGTCGTCCCAGACCCGCTGGAGCGCGGGGGCGCTGGCCGCGTAGTCCAGGGCCGCGTAGGTGACCTCGCCGCCGGTGACGAGGGGGACGGTGACGTCCCGGCCGAGCACCGGCAGCGGCCCGCCACAGGCGGGGCCCTCGGCGGCGGTGTCGCAGGCGGTGACGGCGGCGGCGTTCAGGGATGCGGACATGGCGGTATCTCCCGGCAGGCAGGGCTGAATGGCTTCGGTGTGCCCGTACGCGGGTGCGGCGGCGCGGCGACGGCGGCCGTCAGGGGGTACGGGAAAGTCCTCGGACTGATCGGGGGTACGCGGAAGGGACCCTGATCCGAGGGTTGAAGAAGGGGCGGATTCGCCCTATCGCATTCGCTTGCTCACGGAAAACGCTCCTCGAGAGACCAGGACCCCTGGTGTCGAGGGATCCGCGCTTGCCGTAGACCTCGCTGCCTACGGCCTGGTCATCACCCGGGGCACCCCGCCACGGAAGGAGGGTTGCCGGACAGCAAGCCGGGGCCTAATCGCTGTCACTCGTGACCTTGGAGAGCATCCTGCCACAAGATCCCGTACGCGCAAGACCCCGGTCCACATCGTGGACCGGGGCCGTGTCCGGACGGACCGCTCGGGATCAGGAGTTGCTGGCCGCCACCCAGCGCTCCAGCGCCGCGCGGGCGGCCCCGGAGTCGATGGACTCGGCCGCACGGGCCATGGCCGCCACCAGCTGCTCCTCCAGCGTGCCCGTGCCGGGGTCCAGCGCCACCAGGGCGCTCGCCGAGTTCAGCAGCACCGCGTCGCGCACCGGGCCCGTCTCCCCCGCCAGCAGGCGGCGGGCGACGTCCGCGTTGTACGACGGGTCGCCGCCTCGCAGGGCGGAGATGTCGACCGTCGCGATGCCGACGTCACGCGGGTCGAAGGCGTGCTCCGTGACCTCGCCCTCGCGGACCCACCACACCCGGGAGGTGCCGGTCGTCGTCAGCTCGTCCAGGCCGTCGTCACCGCGGAAGACCAGGGCGGAGGTGTTCCGTTCGGCGAGCACCCCGGCCATGATCGGGGCCAGCCGCGGATCGGCCACGCCGACCGCCTGCGCCTTGACCCGGGCGGGGTTGGTGAGCGGGCCGAGGCCGTTGAACGCGGTGCGCACCCCGAGGTCGCGGCGGGCCGAGGCGGCGTGGCGCAGGGCCGGGTGGAAGACGACCGCGGCGCAGAAGGTGATGCCGGCCTCCTCGGCCACCTGCGCCACCCGCTCCGGGGTGAGCGCCAGGTTGACGCCGAGCTTCTCCAGGACGTCGGAGGAGCCGCTGGCGGAGGACGCCGCCCGGTTGCCGTGCTTGACGACCTTGGCGCCCGCGCCGGCGGCCACGATGGCGGACATGGTCGAGATGTTGACCGTCTTGGCGCCGTCGCCGCCCGTGCCGACGATGTCCACGGTCCGCCCGGGCACCTCGATCACGTTAGCGTGGGCGTACATCGTCCGGACCAGACCCGTGTACTCGGCCACGGTCTCGCCCTTGGCCCGCAGGGCCACCGCGAAGCCCGCGATCTGCGCGTCCGTGGCCTCGCCGCGCATGATCCGCTCCATCGCCCAGGCGGTGTCCTCGCTGGCGAGGTCCCGGCCGCTGAGCAGCGCCTCCAGGATGCCCGGCCAGCCGCGGGCCGCCACGCTGTCGCCGCCTGCCGGGGTCGCAACGTTCATGGTCAGCTCCTGCTGCTCGTCGGGGTCCTGCGTCCAATGGAAAGGATCTCAAGCCTATCCAGCCCCGGAGACGGCAAAGAGCCCCGTCCAGTGACTGGACGGGGCTCTCGCCGTGGCGACACCAGGACCGGACGGAGCCGGTCCCTCAAGCGGTCGAGCCGGAGATCAGTGGTGGCCGTGTCCGGCCTGGATCTCCTTGTACTCCTCCACCGTGGGCTTCGGAATCTGGTTGTTCTCCGCGTAGAAGCCCTTGCTGAGCTTCGCACGCAGCTTCTCGGTACGCGTCACCTTGCGCTCGACACCGTTCTCGTCGACCGTCGGGCCGATCTCGGCGGGCTTGTACTGCTCGTGCGCGGTGAGCGTGTGCAGCTTGCCCTGCGACAGCGGCTCGTGGACCTCGACGAACTCACCGTGCGGCAGGCGCTTGATGATGCCGGTCTCGCGACCGTGCAGCACCTTGTCGTGGTCCCGGCGCTGCAGGCCGAGGCAGATCCGCTTGGTGACGATGAACGCCAGGACCGGGACGACGAAGAAGCCGATCCGGACGAACCACGTGATCGAGTTGATCGACAGGTGGAAGTACTGGGCGAACATGTCGTTGCCGCCGCCGATGAGGAGCACGATGTACTCCGCGATCCAGGCGACACCGAAGGCCGTACGGGTCGGGACGTTGCGCGGGCGGTCCAGGATGTGGTGCTCGCGCTTGTCGCCGGTGACCCAGGACTCGATGAACGGCCAGACGGCGATGGCGCCGAGGACCAGCGGGAAGAGCAGCAGCGGGATGAACACGCCCAGGACGAGCGTGTGGCCCCACAGGTTGATCTCCCAGCCCGGCATGGCTCGGATGAGGCCTTCCGGCATACCCATGTACCAGTCGGGCTGCGCACCGGTGGACACGTGGTCCGGGCGGTACGGGCCGAGCGCCCAGATCGGGTTGATCGAGGCGATCGCCGCGACGGCCGCGATGACACCGAAGACCAGGAAGAAGAAGCCTCCGGCCTTGGCCATGTAGACCGGCAGCAGCGGCATGCCGACGACGTTGTTGTTCGTCTTGCCGGGGCCGGCGAACTGGGTGTGCTTGTGGAAGAACACCAGGATCAGGTGCGCGACCAGCAGGCCCATCATGATGCCGGGCAGCAGCAGGATGTGCACCGAGTAGAAGCGCGCGACGAAGTCGCCGCCCGGGAACTCCCCGCCGAAGAGGAACATCGACAGGTAGGTGCCGACGACCGGGACGGAGAGGATGGCGCCCTGCATGAAGCGGACACCGGTGCCCGAGAGCAGGTCGTCCGGCAGCGAGTAACCGGTGAAGCCGGTGAACATGCCGAGGACCAGCAGCAGGAAGCCGAAGATCCAGTTGACCTCACGCGGCTTGCGGAACGCGCCGGTGAAGAAGACGCGCATCATGTGCACGACCATGGCCGCGACGAAGATCAGCGCCGCCCAGTGGTGGATCTGGCGGATCAGCAGGCCACCGCGGACGTCGAAGCTGATGTCCAGGGTCGAGGCGAAGGCCTCGGACATCATGACGCCCTGCATCGGCACGTACGAGCCGTGGTACACGACCTCGTTCATGCTCGGGTGGAAGAACAGCGTCAGGTACACACCCGTGAGGATGATGATGATGAAGCTGTAGAGGCAGATCTCACCCAGCATGAAGGACCAGTGGTCCGGGAAGATCTTGCGCATGTTGGCCTTGGCGAGGCCGTAGATGCCCAGGCGGCCGTCCGCCCAGTCCGCTACGCGCTCGCCGCGCGACGCGTTGCGCGCCGGGCCGGCCGAGGTGTTCGTGGAGGTGCTCATCCGCGCTCCCAGAATGCAGGACCGACGGGCTCTTCGAAGTCGCCGTGCGCCTCGAGGAAGCCTTCGTCATTCACGCCGATCCGCAGCTGCGGAAGCGCGTGACCGGCCGGGCCGAAGATGACACGGGCGCCGTCGGAGAGGTCGAAGGTGGACTGGTGGCACGGGCAGAGCACGTGGTGCGTCTGCTGCTCGTACAGGCTGATCGGGCAGCCGACGTGGGTGCAGATCTTGGAGAAGGCGACGATCCCCTCGTGGGACCACTCCAGCTCCTGCTTGTCCTTGATGTCCTCCGGCTGGATGCGGACGATCATCAGGGCGGCCTTGGCGATCTGGACCTGGAAGTCGTGCTGGTCCTCCTCCAGGCCTTCCGGCATGGCGAAGGTCAGCGAACCGACCAGGACGTCCTCGGGACGCAGCGGCTCCATCGTGTTCTGGTTGATGAGCAGCTTGCCCTTGGACCACAGGGTCTTGCGCAGCTTGTCCTCGGGCAGCGGGCCCAGGTCGCGCATGATCACGACGGCGGAGAGCGGCAGCAGGGCCAGCGCGCCGAGCATCGTGTTGCGGATGAGCGGGCGGCGGCCGATGCCGGACTCGTTCGCACCGTCGGCGAAGTCCTGCATGACCTTCGCCTTGACCTCCGGGGAGGCGGCGATCTCGTGGCGCTCGTCGGCGACCTCGACGTCGGACATCAGCGTGCGGGCCCAGTGGACCGCGCCGGCGCCGATGCAGAACAGGGCCGTGCCGAGCGTCAGACCCAGCGCGAAGTTCAGCGCGCTGACCTTCCCCACGGGGAAGATGAAAACGATCTTGTCGACCGGGATGGTCACGTACGAGGCGATGAAGCCGATCGTGGCCAGCATCGACAGCGTGAACAGCATCGCGACCGTGCGCTCGGACCGCTTGGCGGCCTGCTCGTCGATGTCCTGGATGCGCGGCTTGTGGACCGGGAGGCCGGGGTCCGCGAACGGGTCGTCCGCGACCGCTACGGCACCGTGGTGCGCGTCGCCCTGCTCGCTCGGCAGGTGCTTGTCTTCGGGAATGTCTTGGCTACTCATGACTTCTTGGCCTTAGCGGTGTGGGCCGCGACCCAGACGGCAACAGCGATCAGCGCACCCAGACCGAAGATCCAGCCGAACAGACCCTCGGAGACGGGACCGAGGCCGCCGAGCTTGAGGCCACCGGGGCTGGTGGACTTCTCGCCGTTGACGTTCTCGAGGTACGCGATGATGTCCTTCTTCTGCTTCTCCGGCATGGTGCTGTCCGGGAAGGAGGGCATGTTCTGCGGGCCGGTGAGCATGGCCTCGTAGATGTGCTTCGGCGAGACGTCCTCAAGGTTGGGGGCGTACTTGCCGTTGGTCAGCGCGCCACCCTCGCCGGTGAAGTTGTGGCACTGCGCGCAGTTGTTGCGGAACAGCTCGCCACCAGCGGCGATGTCGGCACCAGCCGGGTCGTACTGCTTGGCGGTCGGCGTGATCGGGCCGGCGCCGAGCGACGCGATGTACGCCGCGAGCTGGTCGATCTGGGGCTGGGTGTAGATGTTCGGCTTCTTCGGCACCTGGGCGCCGGGCTGCTGGGCGGGCATGCGGCCCGTGCTCACCTGGAAGTCGACGGCCGCGGAGCCGACGCCGACCAGGCTGGGGCCGTCAGTGGAACCCTGACCGCCGGTTCCGTGGCAGCTTGCGCAGCCCACGGCGTAGAGCTTCTTGCCCTCCTCGATGGCGAGGGACTGGGCGGTTTCATCGGCCTGCGCCTTGCCCGCGGGCGCGAAGGCGGCGTACAGCCCCCCCGTGACCGCCAGCGCGAAGAGTAGAACGACGACCGCCGCCAGCGGATGGCGTCGTCGTGCGGAGAGCTTTTTCACGGATTACCCCGGTGTCAGGATCTTCTGCGTCGGTGTTTCTGGACGGTGTGCCGAGCGGTACCCGGCGACGTGATCGCTACTTGATCAGGTAGATCGTCGCGAAGAGGCCGATCCAGACGACATCGACGAAGTGCCAGTAGTAGGACACGACGATGGCCGACGTGGCCTGTTCGTGGGTGAACCTCTTGGCCGCGTACGTCCGGCCGAGGACCAGCAGGAAGGCGATGAGACCGCCCGTCACGTGCAGACCGTGGAAGCCGGTGGTCAGGTAGAACACCGTGCCGTACGGACCGGACGAGAGGGACATGCCCTCGTGCTTGACCAGCTCGGTGTACTCGAACACCTGGCCGCCAATGAAGATCGCACCCATGACGAACGTGATGATGAACCACGTCCGGAGCTTCTTCACGTCACCGCGCTCCGCGGCGAACACGCCGAGCTGGCAGGTGAGGGAGGAAAGCACCAGGATCGTGGTGTTCGTTGCCGAGAAGGGCAGATTCAAGGCCTCGGCCTGCTCTGTCCAGTACTCGGCACCCGTCACGGATCGCAGGGTGAAGTACATCGCGAAGAGGGCCGCGAAGAACATCAGCTCGGAACTCAACCAGATGATGGTTCCGACGCTGACGAGGTTCGGCCGATTGACCGTCGGGTGCGCGTGCCCGGTATCTACTGTCGTTGCTGTCGCCACGACCGACATTATGTCGGTCGCTTATCCCGCCCTCACCCCGGGGGGTGCCGTTCGGAGTGTCAGGGGGGTGTGCAAGGCCCGAACGGCCCATCAGGAGACCGGTCGCGAGGCTTGCGGAACCGATGTTGACACCGGGTCGGACGGAGTAGCATCCCGCGCATCATCAGCGTGATTCACGGCCAGGTGGAGGACGAAATGCGGGCGACTGCGCGGGTTCTGGTCTACAGCGACGACGCGGGCACCCGGGAGCAGGTGCGGCTGGCCGCCGGGCGCAGGCCCGCCGCGGACCTGCCGCCGGTGGAGTTCCTGGAGTGCGCCACGCTTCCAGCGGTCCTCAAGGAGCTGGACGCGGGCGGCATCGACCTGTGCGTGCTGGACGGCGAGGCGGTGCCGGCCGGGGGCATGGGCGTGTGCCGGCAGATCAAGGACGAGATCTTCCGGTGCCCCCCGGTGCTGCTGCTGATGGGGCGCCCCCAGGACGCGTGGCTGGCCACGTGGAGCCGGGCGGATGCGGCGGTCACCCTTCCGGTGGACCCCGTCGACTTCCCCGACACCCTGGCGGGGCTGCTCCGGTCGCGGCTGTCGTCGGCCGCCTGAGGCCCCTGGGGCGGCTGAGACGCCCGTTGACGCACCACGGGCCCGCTTCCCGGCTTGTCGGCCGGGAGGCGGGCCCGTACGGCCTTCTGCGGGGCTCTCAGACGGTGGGGCGCAGTCGCGCCTGGTCGACCGGGCTGCGGCCTTCCTGGGTGCCCTTGAGGAGGGCGCTGCCCTCGCGCCACTCCTTCCACTCCATGTTCCAGTCGCCGAAGCCGTTGCCGAAGGTGTCCATGTCGTCGCCGATGCTGTTGATCACCTTGACGATGTCGCCCTCGGTGATGTTCTCGTAGAACCAGGCGGCGTTGCCGGTGCTCATGCCGGTGCAGCCGTGGCTGACGTTCTCGTAGCCCTGGGAGCCGACCGACCACGGCGCGGCGTGCACGTATTCACCGCTCCAGGTCACCCGGGTGGCGTAGTAGACGGGCAAGTTGTAGTACTCGCTGCCGCCGATGCCGACGGTGTCGCCGCGCATCTGGACGAAGTACTGCTTGCCGAGCACCACCTTGACCCCGTTGCGGGTGGAGAAGCCGGGCTTGCCGGTGGTCACCGGGATGGTGTTGATCACTTCGCCGTTGCGCTCGAAGGTCAGGTAGTGCGAGGCGGCGTCGGTGGTGACCTCGACGCGGTCGCCGATCTCCAGCTTCAGCGGCTTGGACGCGGCTCCGTGGAGCTCGTCGGAGACCTTGATGCCCTCCAGGTTGCTCCGTACGGAGACGGTGGTGTGGGCGGGCCAGTAGTCCTTAGGGCGGTAGTGCAGGTTCTTGTCGTCCACCCAGTGCCAGGCGCCGTCGACCCCGGCGGGCGCGTCGACGACCAGGGCCCGTTCGACGATGGCGCGGGCGGCCTTGTCCTTGACGGGCTCGTTGAGTTCGGCCGTGAGGGGCTGTCCGACGCCGTACTTGCCCTCGTCGGGACCGAATTCGACCTTGAGGACCTTCTTGGCCGGGGTGGTCTCGAAAGTCAGCGTGCGCTGCCCGGGGGCGCCCCGCTGGTCCTCGGTGCTCACGAGGACCGTGTAGCGCACTCCCGCGGCCATGGGGACGGTGCTGTGCCAGCGGTCGCCCTTGGCCGACAGTTCGCCCGCCAGGCGGCGTCCGTGGGTGTCGACGGCCATCACGTCGGTGATCCGCGCCTCGGCTCCCTTGGCGGTGACCTCCAGCGGCTTGTCCGGGTCGGCGGGGCGGCCGCCCGGGGGCTGGTTGAAGACGACCTGGTCGCCCGCGTCGTACGGGCGGGCGGACAGCGGGTTGTTGTCGCCGGACCCGCATGCGGTGGCGCCGGCCCCGAGGGACGCGACCAGCAGGGAGCAGCTGAGTACCGTCCAAAGACGCGGTGAGTGGTTCATGGGCCCAACGCTATGAAGATATGACAAATCCAGCGCGCGGGGTGACTGCAAACGAGGGGCCCGGACTCCTCCGAAAAGGTGTCCGGGCCCCTCTGCACTGCTCTTTGCCGCTCTGTACCGCTGGTACCGCTACCGCTTACTGGTTCTGGTTCTCACCGCGGTAGTACTCGTACACCCAGCCCCACAGGCCGATCAGGATGATCGGGGCCGAGAAGTACATGAGCCACCAGCCGAAGATGACGCCCATGAACGCGAGCGCGCCACCGATGGCGAGCGAGAGCGGCTGCCAACTGTGCGGGGAGAAGAACCCCAGCTCGCCGGCCTCGTCCGCGACGTCGGCCTCCAGGTTGTCCTGGGCCATCTCGTCCACGCGCTTGGCCGTGAAGGCCAGGTAGTAGCCGATCATGGCGCTCAGGCCGAAGGCCAGCGCGAGAGCGGTGGTTCCGACCGGCTCCTTCGACCAGACGCCGTAGACGACGGTCATGATCAGGATGAAGGCGGAGAGCCAGAGGAACATCTTGCCCTGGATCTTCACTTGCCGGCCTCCTTGGCACCAGTGACGGCCTTCGCCGGGGCGTGGTCCTCGAGGTGGTCGAGGGCCGCGATCTCCGGGTGGTGCAGGTCGAACGCCGGCGATTCACTGCGGATGCGCGGCAGGGTGAGGAAGTTGTGCCGCGGCGGCGGGCAGGACGTCGCCCACTCGAGCGAACGGCCGTAGCCCCACGGGTCGTCGACCTCGATCTTCTTGCCGTACTTCGCCGTCTTCCAGACGTTGTACATGAAGGGGAGCATCGACAGGCCCAGCAGGAAGGAGCTGATCGTGGAGATCGTGTTCAGCGCCGTGAAGCCGTCGGCCGCGAGGTAGTCCGCGTAACGACGCGGCATGCCCTCGGCGCCCAGCCAGTGCTGCACCAGGAAGGTGCCGTGGAAGCCGATGAACAGCGTCCAGAAGGTGATCTTGCCGAGGCGCTCGTCCAGCATCTTGCCCGTGAACTTCGGCCACCAGAAGTGGAAGCCGGAGAACATCGCGAAGACCACGGTGCCGAAGATGACGTAGTGGAAGTGCGCGACGACGAAGTACGAGTCGGAGACGTGGAAGTCCATCGGGGGCGAGGCCAGGATGACGCCGGTCAGACCACCGAAGGTGAAGGTGATCAGGAAGCCGACGGCCCAGAGCATCGGGGTCTCGAAGGACAGCGAGCCCTTCCACATGGTGCCGATCCAGTTGAAGAACTTCACACCGGTCGGTACCGCGATCAGGAAGGTCATGAAGGAGAAGAACGGCAGCAGCACACCGCCGGTGACGTACATGTGGTGCGCCCACACGGTCACCGAGAGGCCGGCGATCGCGATCGTCGCGGCGATCAGGCCGATGTAACCGAACATCGGCTTGCGCGAGAAGACCGGGATGACCTCGGAGATGATGCCGAAGAACGGCAGCGCGATGATGTACACCTCTGGGTGTCCGAAGAACCAGAAGAGGTGCTGCCAGAGCAGTGCGCCACCGTTCGCCGCGTCGAAGACGTGTGCACCGAACTTCCGGTCGGCCTCCAGCGCGAAGAGCGCGGCGGCGAGGACCGGGAAGGCCAGCAGGACCAGGACACCGGTCAGCAGCACGTTCCAGGTGAAGATCGGCATGCGGAACATCGTCATGCCGGGAGCGCGCATGCAGATGATCGTGGTGATGAAGTTGACCGAGCCGAGGATCGTGCCGAAGCCGGAGAAGGCCAGACCCATGATCCACATGTCGGCGCCGATGCCCGGCGAGCGGACGGCGTCCGACAGCGGGGAGTAGGCGAACCAGCCGAAGTCGGCGGCACCCGAGGGGGTGACGAAGCCGGCCACCGCGATGGTCGAGCCGAAGAGGTACAGCCAGTACGCGAACATGTTCAGCCGCGGGAACGCCACGTCGGGCGCGCCGATCTGCAGCGGCATGATCCAGTTCGCGAAGCCGGCGAACAGCGGGGTCGCGAACATCAGCAGCATGATCGTGCCATGCATGGTGAACGCCTGGTTGAACTGCTCGTTCGACATGATCTGCGTACCCGGACGGGCCAGCTCGGCGCGCATGAAGAGCGCCATGATCCCGCCGATGATGAAGAACACGAACGAGGTGACCAGGTACATCGTGCCGATGGTCTTGTGGTCGGTGGTGGTGAGCCACTTCACGACCACGTTGCCCGGCTGCTTGCGCCGCACCGGCAGCTCGTTCTCGTACGAGTCAGCTGCGGCGGCACCCTGGGATTCGTTGAGGATGCTCACAGTTTGTTCGTCTCCGCATTCCGGGCCGGGTCAGTCTGCTTGATGCCGGCCGGCAGGAAGCCGGTCTGACCCTTCTCCGCCAGCTCCTTCAGGTGCGCCCGGTACTTCTCCGGAGAGACGACCTTCACGTTGAAGAGCATGCGGGAGTGGTCGACACCGCAGAGCTCGGCACACTTGCCCATGAAGGTGCCTTCCTGGGTCGGGGTGACCTCGAAGACATTGGTGTGACCGGGGATCACGTCCTGCTTGAACAGGAAGGGCACCACCCAGAACGAGTGGATGACGTCGTTCGACGACAGGATGAACCGGACCTTCTCACCCTTGGGCAGGTAGAGGGTCGGCCCCGGGTTGCCGGTCTGGACGTTCCGGTCGCCGGGAACGCCCTTCTCGTAGACGCCCTCGGCGCCCGCCGGGAACTCCTTGATGAAGCGGTCCGGCAGCGAGGCGAGTTCCTTCGGGGTCTCGCCCGCCTTCGGGGTCGCGGCATCGCCGTCGACGTTCTCGACGTAGTTGAAGCCCCAGCTCCACTGGAAGCCGATCACGTTGATCGTGTGCGCCGGCTTCTTGGAGAGGGAGAGCAGCTTCGACTCATCACGCGCGGTGAAGTAGAAGAGCACCGAGACGATGATGAGCGGGACCACGGTGTACAGCGCCTCGATGGGCATGTTGTACCGGGTCTGCGCGGGGACCTCGATCTTCGTCCGGCTACGCCGGTGGAAGATGACGCTCCACATGATCAGGCCCCACACCAGGATGCCCGTGATGAGAGCGGCCGCCCAGGATCCCTGCCACAGGGAGAGGATGCGAGGCGCCTCCTCCGTGACCGGGGTGGGCATTCCGAGGCGGGGGAAGTCTTTCCAGGTGTACGAGCAACCAGTGGCGGTCGCCAGGACCACGCCCGCAGTCAGCGCCTGCAGCAGCTTCCGCCGCATCGGGCGCCGCGGCGAGCGGTCGGAGCCGTAGGGACTCACGTAGCGCCTTCCCGAGAGTCTCGGCCCGCGCGGCCGGCCGCGGCCGTGTTCGGGTCGGTCGCCGGCCCTGACGCAGGCAGGGGTTTGGATGTTTATGCGGACCAAACCCTACTGGACGCTATTTGGGGTCGCGCGGGGAGGGTGCCCAACGCGCCGCTACTGCCCCCGAAGGGATGGATCCGCCGTACGGGGGACGGGCCGAACGGCCCTGAACAGCGGGCTCCGGACGGCATCTGACGGTCCCTGAACCGGATGGGCGCGGGGCGGGGTCCCGCCCGGGCTCCAGCCACCATCTACCGTGGCCGGATGCCGTACTTCGACACCGCGTCCGCCGCTCCCCTGCACCCCGTGGCCCGGCAGGCGCTCCAGGCCGCCCTGGACGAGGGCTGGGCGGACCCCGCCCGGCTGTACCGGGAGGGGCGGCGGGCAAGGCTGCTGCTGGACGCGGCGCGCGAGGCGGCGGCCGAGGCGGTGGGATGCCGCGCCGACGAGCTCGTGTTCACTCCTTCGGGGACGCACGCGGTTCACACGGGCATGGCGGGAGTGCTCGCGGGGCGCCGGCGGGCCGGCGGCCATCTGGTCGTATCGGCGGTGGAGCACAGCTCCGTACTCCATGCGGCGGACGCGCACGCGGCGGCCGGCGGGACGGTGACGGAGGTTCCGGTGGACCGGCTCGGCGCGGTCTCGGCCGCCGGGTACGAAGCCGCGATCGGCTCCACCACGGCTCTGGCGTGCCTCCAGTCCGCCAACCACGAGGTGGGCACGGTCCAGCCGGTGGCCGAGGTCGCCGAGGCCTGCGGGGCCGCCGGGGTGCCGCTGCTCGTGGACGCCGCCCAGTCGCTGGGCTGGGGCCGGGTGGAGGGCGCGTGGTCCGTCCTGGCGGCCAGCGCCCACAAGTGGGGCGGCCCGCCCGGGGTGGGGCTGCTCGCCGTCCGCAAGGGGGTCCGCTTCTCCCCCCAAGGCCCCGCCGACGAAAGGGAGTCGGGCCGCTCCCCCGGCTTCGCCAACCTGCCCGCCATCGTCGCGGCGGCCGCCTCGCTGCGCGCGGTGCGGGCCGAGGCGGACGCGGAGGCGGCCCGGCTGCGGATCCTGGTGGACCGGCTGCGGCGGCGGGTGGTCCGGCTGGTGCCCGACGTGGAGGTGGTCGGGGACGCCGACCGGCGCCTGCCCCACCTGGTCACGTTCTCCTGCCTGTACGTCGACGGGGAGACCCTGCTGCACGAGCTGGACCGGGCGGGGTACTCCGTCTCCTCCGGCTCCTCCTGCACCAGCTCCACGCTGACCCCCAGTCACGTGCTGCGGGCGATGGGGGTGCTGTCGGAGGGGAACGTACGGGTCTCCCTGCCGCCGGGCACCTCCGCCGACGAGGTCAACGGCTTCCTGGAGGTACTGCCGGGGGCGGTGGCGGGCGTACGGGAGAAGCTCGGCGTCCCGGAAGCCGCTCCTTCGGTGGCCCCGGTGGCGGAGTCGGTCGAGATCGACGCGCTGGGCCTGCGCTGTCCGCAGCCGGTGATCGAGCTGGCCCGCGCCATCGTCACGGTCCCGGTCGGCGGCACCGTCACGGTCGTCTCCGACGACGAGGTGGCCCGCCTGGACATCCCGGCGTGGTGCGGGATGCGGGGCCACACCTACCTGGGCGAGACCCCGCGCGACGCGGGCGTGGCGTACCGGGTCCGCCGCGAGGCGTGACCCCCGGGTGCGGGCGGCGCACCGCTGCGCGGACCACTCCCCTACCCGCCCTTCGCCCGTTCCCCGGGCTGCGCCCCGGACCCCCTTGGGGGCTCCGCCCCCAGACCCTCCCCCAGCTACCGCTGGGGGGACCCCCAGCGCCTCAAACGCCGGCGGGGCTGGAGGGTGCCGGCGGCGCTGGAATTCGCGCAGCGAATCTCCAGCCCGCGCGGCGTTTGAGCGCACCGGGCGCGAAGCGCCCGGAACGGGGTCAGGGGCGTAGCCCCTGGGAACGGGCGAAGGGCGGGTAGGGGACCTCGCCCCGCGCAGCGGCAACGCACCCGCAGACGACGCACCGGCCCCAGCCAACGGCACCGGCCCGCACCCGACGGCCGGACCTCGGCCACGGGCACCGGCCCCGCACCGCATCCGACGGACGGAGTCCGGCGCAGCGGCGCGAAGCCGGGCAGGCCCCCAGGGGCCGAGCCGCGCGAGCGGCGCGTCAGGAGGAGAGGTGCGCGCGGACCTCGGCGGCGGCCTCTTCGCCGTAGGCCTTCGTGAAGCGCTCCATGAAGTGGGCCCGGGCCAGGGTGTACTCCTGGGTGCCCAGGGTCTCGATGACCAGGGTGGCCAGCATGCAGCCGAGCTGCGCGGCCCGCTCCAGGCCGACGCCCCAGCCGAGGCCCGTCAGGAAGCCCGCGCGGAACGCGTCGCCGACGCCGGTCGGGTCGACCTTCGCGGTCTCCTCCGGGCAGCCGACCAGGATCGGCTCGTGGCCGACGCGCTCGATGCGCACGCCCTGCGAGCCGAGGGTGGTGACGCGGGTGCCGACCTTGGCGAGGATCTCCTCGTCGGTCCAGCCGGACTTCGACTCGATGAGTCCCTTCTCGTACTCGTTCGAGAAGAGGAACGTCGCGCCCTCCATCAGGGTGCGGATGTTCTCGCCGTCCATGCGGGCGATCTGCTGCGAGAAGTCCGCCGCGAAGGGGATCCCGCGGGTGCGGCACTCCTCCGTGTGGCGGAGCATCGCCTCGGGGTCGTCGGCGCCGATGAGGACGAGGTCGAGGCCGCCCACGCGGTCGGCGACGGCCTTGAGCTCGATCTGCCGGGCCTCGCTCATCGCGCCCGTGTAGAAGGAGCCGATCTGGTTGTGGTCGGCGTCCGTGGTGCAGACGAAGCGGGCGGTGTGCAGCACCTCGGAGATCCGGACGGACTCGGTGTCGACGCCGTGCCGGTCGAGCCAGGCGCGGTACTCGTCGAAGTCCGAGCCGGCCGCGCCGACGAGGATCGGGCGGCTGCCGAGCTGGCCCATGCCGAAGCAGATGTTCGGTCCGACGCCGCCCCGCCGCACGTCGAGGTTGTCGACGAGGAAGGAGAGGGAGACCGTGTGGAGCTGGTCGGCGACGAACTGGTCGGCGAAGCGGCCCGGGAAGGTCATGAGGTGGTCGGTGGCGATGGAGCCGGTGACTGCGATGCGCACGGCGTGGATGCTCCTGCGGATGACGGCGGGTGACAATCAAAACTACCGGGTCCGGGCCCGTACTCCGACCCGGCGAAACTACCCCGTAGTAGGACTTCCTTCGCCGAGGATGGCGCCCATACGGTGCCCCCATGACCTATACCGATGGCTTCGGGTACGCGGACCACGCCTCCGGGGCGCGGCCCGGCTTCGCACGGCTGCTCGGCGACTGCGCCCGGATGGCCCCGCACTGGCCCGTGGAGCGGGAGCCGCGGCCGGGGCGGGTGGCGCCCTCGCAGATCCACGGGGTGCGCGTGCCGCCCGCCTCCGCGCGGCTGATCGCCGGTACCGCCGCGTACGGCGACTAGGGCAACCGCAGGAACGAGGGGAACCGGTTCCGCGGCCGACGCGTCACACCCGCATCACGTACGGCGGGACACGCTAAGGAGCGATGCGGTGACCAGCGAACAACCCGACACATCACGCGGTACACGACGGCGGCCCGCCTGGGCCGTCGGCTCGATCGCGGCCGCCGTCCTGCTGGCCGGCGGCGGTACGGCGTACTGGGCGTCGACGGCGTACGGCGACGCCTCGGGCGGCGGTGCCCGTACGGGTGACAGTGCGGCCGCCGCGCCGCGCTCGGCCGGGTCCCCGACGGGCCCCGGCATCGCGCCCGGGGAGCCGGACCCGTCCGGCGGGCCGGTGACGTACCGGGCGGACGTGAAGCTGCCCGACGGTCCGGGCACCGCGCCGGCGTTCGCGGCGTCCGGGGAGGTGGCCTCCGACGAGGTGGCCCGGCTCGCGAAGGCGCTCGGCGTCGCGGGCGTGCCCCGGTTGGTCGGCGACACCTGGCAGGCGGGCGAGGCGGCCGACGGCTCCGGGCCCCGGCTCACGGTGGCCCGCAAGGCCCCCGGCACCTGGGCCTTCTCCCGCTACCAGGCCGGCGGCGTCGGGGACGACTGCGTGCGCGGCAAGGACACCTGCGGCCCGGCCACCCTCCCCCAGGGCCCCCGGGAGGACTCGGGCGCGGCGAGGCCCGTCTCGGAGCAGGCGGCGAAGGCGGCGGCGGCGCCGGTGCTCGCGGCCGCCGGGCAGGGTGACGCCAAGGTGGACGCGCACCTCACCCAGGGTTCCGTCCGGGTGGTGAGCGCCGACCCGGTGGTGGGCGGGCTCTCGACCCAGGGGTGGTCCAGCAAGATCAGCGTCGGGGCGGACGGCGCGGTGGTGGCGGGCAGCGGTGAGCTGAAGGCCCCGGTCCGCGCGGGCGAGCAGGCCGTGGTCGGGGCCGCCGAGGCCCTGGAGCGGCTGAACGCGGCGGCGAAGGGCGGCGACGGCACCGGTCCGGGGCCGAGCGGCTGCGCGACCACGGTGCCGCTGACCCCGGACACCCCGACGGGCGCGACGGACACCCTGCCCTGCAACCCGGAGCCGCGGCCGATGAAGCCGCCGCGGACCGAGAGCGTGCGGGGGGCCGTACTGGGGCTGGTCGCGGGGACGGTCGACGGCGGGCGGGGCCTCGTACCGGCCTGGCTGTTCGAGGTGGCGGGCTCGCAGGGCAAGCCGGGCCGCACGGTGGCCCAGCCGGCCGCGGCGGAGGACGCGGGCACCGCAGTGCCGCCGAGGCCGCACACGGTGCCCGGGTTCTCGTACGCCCAGGCCGACCGGACGCTGACGGTGAACTTCTGGGGCGGGGTGTGCAGCACCTACACCCTGGAGGCGCGGGAGGAGGCGGCTTCGGTCCTGGTGAAGATCACGGACACGCCGAACAAGCCCGGCCAGGCCTGCATCATGATCGCGCAGGAGATGGCGCTGACGGCGACGCTCCAGCAGCCGCTCGGCGACCGCAAGGTGGTCGACGCCACGTCCGGCAAGCCGATCCCCCGCCAGTAGGCCGGGCGGCGGAACGCGCGAAGGGCCCGGGTCCGGTCGTCTCCGACCGGACCCGGGCCCTTCGACGTCGAGCCGTCAGACCGTGAGGCCGTGAGGCTCTACGGCTTAGCTGAACGAGTCGCCGCAGGCGCAGGAGCCCGTGGCGTTCGGGTTGTCGATCGTGAAGCCCTGCTTCTCGATGGTGTCGACGAAGTCGATCGACGCGCCGTGGAGGTAGGGGGAGCTCATCCGGTCGGTGACGACCTTGACGCCGTCGAAGTCCTTGACGACGTCGCCGTCGAGGGAGCGCTCGTCGAAGAAGAGCTGGTAGCGCAGGCCGGAGCAGCCGCCGGGCTGGACGGCGACGCGCAGCGCGAGGTCATCGCGGCCCTCCTGCTCCAGCAGGGTACGGACCTTCTCGGCGGCGGCGTCGGACAGGAGGATGCCGTCGCTCACAGTGGTCTTGTCGTCCTGTACGGACATCTGCATTCACTCCCGAAGTGGGCGGCTCCCCGCCGGTGGCTGGGGAAACGTCGGACTCTTGCCGTCGATGGCAACCAGCGGGACCGCGGTTTCATTCCGGGTCCGGCGCCTCTTTTTCTCGATTCATGCTCGCACACCCCGGCGGTCCGGTGGACCCCGTGACGAGGACCGGTGGAGTGGCGTACCCCGCACCGGGCGAATGCGTCACATCGACACTATCGGCATCGTCAAAGTGACGTGAAGCGGCTATCATAGATAACGTCATATAGACGAGAAGTGTCGATCAAAGCCCCCCGCAGTCCCAGATTTCCTTGTCGCAGAACAGAAAGGGTGCGTGTCGTGACCACCGCCCAGCCTTTGGACGTCCAGCCGACGCCCCTTGCCCTGCTGCTGCTCGGCCGTGAGGCCGACCCCAAGAGCGAGCGCGGGGTGGAGTGCCCCGGCGACCTTCCCTCGCCGTCCGACCCGGACCTGGTGGCACGGGCCCGCGCCGCCAAGGAGAAGCTCGGCGACAAGGTCTTCATCCTCGGCCACCACTACCAGCGTGACGAGGTCATCGAGTTCGCCGACGTCACCGGCGACTCCTTCAAGCTGGCCAAGGACGCGGCCGCCAAGCCGGAGGCCGAGTACATCGTCTTCTGCGGCGTGCACTTCATGGCCGAGTCCGCGGACATCCTGACCTCGGACGACCAGAAGGTCGTCCTGCCCGACCTCGCGGCGGGCTGCTCGATGGCCGACATGGCCACCGCCGAGCAGGTCGCGGAGTGCTGGGACGTGCTGACCGAGGCCGGGATCGCCGGCAGCACGGTCCCCGTCTCGTACATGAACTCCTCCGCCGACATCAAGGCCTTCACCGGCAAGCACGGCGGCACGATCTGCACCTCGTCCAACGCGAAGAAGGCCCTGGAATGGGCCTTCGAGCAGGGCGAGAAGGTGCTCTTCCTCCCGGACCAGCACCTGGGCCGCAACACGGCCGTCCGCGACATGGGCATGTCCCTGGACGACTGCGTCCTCTACAACCCGCACAAGCCGAACGGCGGCCTGACCGCCCAGCAGCTGCGCGACGCCAAGATGATCCTGTGGCGCGGCCACTGCTCGGTCCACGGCCGGTTCTCGGTGGACTCGGTCAACGACGTGCGCGAGCGCATCCCGGGCGTGAACGTGCTGGTGCACCCCGAGTGCAAGCACGAGGTCGTGGCGGCCGCCGACCACGTCGGTTCGACCGAGTACATCATCAAGATGCTGGAGGCGGCCCCGGCCGGCTCCAAGTGGGCCATCGGCACCGAGCTGAACCTCGTCCGCCGCCTGGCGAACCGTTTCGCCCCGGAGGGCAAGGAGGTCGTCTTCCTCGACAAGACGGTCTGCTTCTGCTCGACGATGAACCGCATCGACCTCCCGCACCTGGTGTGGACCCTGGAGTCCCTGGCCGAGGGCAACCTCGTCAACCGGATCGAGGTCGACAAGGAGACGGAGAGCTTCGCGAAGCTCGCCCTGGAGCGCATGCTCGCCCTCCCGTAGGGGTCGCGGCACACGAAGGGGCCCCGGCCGGCGTCCATGACGCCGGCCGGGGCCCCTTCCGCGTTGCTCAGACCTTGACCGGGGTGTCGTCCGAAGCGGACGCCGCGGTCGGGACCACCGTGAGGCGGGCCCTCTTCTTCGCGCGCCGGCGTTCCTTGCGGAGCTCGATCATCGTGTAGAGCGTCGGCACCAGGAGCAGGGTCAGCAGCGTCGAGCTGACCAGGCCGCCGATCACGACCACCGCGAGCGGCTGCGAGATGAACCCGCCCTCGCCGGTGACGCCCAGCGCCATCGGGAGCAGCGCGAAGATCGTCGCCAGGGCCGTCATCAGGATCGGGCGCAGACGGTGGCGGCCGCCCTCGACGACCGCTTCGACGACGCCCAGGCCCTGCGCCCGGTACTGGTTGACCAGGTCGATCAGGACGATCGCGTTGGTGACCACGATGCCGATGAGCATCAGCATGCCGATCATCGCGGGGACGCCCATCGGGGTGCCCGTGGCGATGAGCAGACCCAGCGCGCCGGTGGCGGCGAAGGGGATGGAGACCAGCAGGATCAGCGGCTGGACCAGCGAGCGGAACGTCGCGACCAGCAGCATGAACACGATCGCGATGGCCGCGAACATGGCCAGGCCCAGCGAGGCGAAGGCCTCGTCCTGGTCCTCGGAGACCCCGCCGATGGCGGCGGTGGCGCCCTCGGGCAGGTCCAGGGCCTTGAGCTTGGTCTGGAGCGCGGCGCTGACCGCGCCCGTGTTGTCGCCGACCGGCTTGGCGGTGACGGTGGCGGCGCGGGCGCCGTCGATCCGGGTCATCGCGACCGGGCCGGGGACCTCCTTGACCTCGGCGATGTCACCGAGCTTCGCGGGACCGACCGGCAGCGCCCGGAGCTCGGCCAGAGTGGCGGCCGGCTGCGCGGAGCGGATGACGATGTCCCGCTCGGTGTTGTCGAGTACGGCCTTGCCCACCGGGTTGCCCCGGACGGCCTGGGCGACGACCGCGCCCAGCGCGGCCTGGTTCAGGCCCGCCTCGGCGGTCTTGGGGGTGGCGGTGACCGAGATCCGGGGCACGGACTGGGCCAGGTCGCTCTGGACGTCGGTGACGTCCTCCAGCGTGGCCACCTCGGCGCGGACCTGCTCGGCGGCCTTGGCGAGGACGGCTCCGTCGCCGGCCTTGACGACCACGCTCAGGTTCTGGCTGCCGAAGCCGCCGCCCGCCGAGATGGAGGTGTCGCCGATGCCCTGGAGCTTGCCGAGGGCGTCCTGGATGCGCTGCTTGACGGCGTCGGACTGGCCGGCGTCCTCCAGGGTGACCTGGAAGGAGGCCTGGTTGGTGCCCGTGCCGCCGCCGAAGGCCGCGAGGAACCCGGAGGAGCCCACGGTGACCTGGTGGTCCTTGACGCCCTCGACGGAGTCCAGGGCCTTCTCCACCTTGCGGGCGGCCTCGTCGGAGGCGGCCAGCGAGGTGCCGGCGGGCAGTTCCTGCTTGACCGTCAGGACGTCCTGGTCGCCCTGGTCGAAGAAGTTCGTCTTCAGCAGCGGGGTCATCCCGAAGGTGCCGACGAGGACGACGACCGCGATGGCGACACTGGTCAGCCGGCGGCGGGTCGCGAAGCCGAGGACCTTCACGTAGAAGCGCTGGAGGCGGCTGTTGGCCTCCTTCTCCTCCGCCTCGCGGCGGGCCTTCGCCCGGCTTTCGGCGTCCTCCGAGGAGACGCCCTTGGGGGCGCGCAGGAACCAGTACGACAGCACCGGCACGACCGTCAGGGACACCAGCAGCGAGGCCAGCAGGGCCGCGGTGACGGTGAGCGAGAAGGAGCCGAAGAGCTCGCCGATCATGCCGCCGACGAGGCCGATCGGCAGGAACACGGCGACGGTGGTGAGCGTCGACGAGGTGACCGCTCCGGCCACCTCCTTCACGGCGGTGGTGATCGCGGCCTCGCGCTCCTCGCCGTAGCCGAGGTGGCGCTTGATGTTCTCCAGGACCACGATCGAGTCGTCGACGACCCGGCCGATGGCGATGGTGAGGGCGCCCAGCGTCAGCATGTTGAGGGACAGGTCGCGGGTCCACAGCACGATCAGCGCGAGGACCACGGACAGCGGGATGGAGACCGCGGTGACCAGCGTCGAGCGGATCGAGGCCAGGAAGACCAGGATCACGATGACGGCGAAGACGAGGCCGAGGAGGCCCTCGGTGGTCAGGCCCGAGATGGAGCGGGCGACGGCCGGGCCCTGGTCGCTGACGACGGTCAGCTCGGCGCCGGAGCCGAGGGTGGAGCGCAGCCCGGGGAGCTTGTCCTTGACGGCGTCGGAGATGGCGACGGCGCTGCCGTCCTTGTCCATGGTGAGGACGAGGGCGAGGCTGGGCTTGCCGTTGGTGCGGGTGATGGAGTCGGCCTTGGCCGGCTCCTGCTTGACGGCGGCCACGTCACCGAGGCGGACGGCGGGCTTGCCGGGGCCCGCGGTCAGCCGGAGGTCCTCCAGCTGGGCGAGCGAGGTGTAGCCGGAGCCCACGCGGACGGTGCGGTTCTTGCCCTGCTCGTCGAAGGAGCCGGCGGGGACGGTCGTACCGCCCGCCTTGAGGCCCTCGGCGAGCGCGGCGCCGTCGAGGCCGGCGGCGGCGAGCTTGGCGTTGTCGGGGGTGATGGTGACCTGGACGTCTCGGACGCCGTCCACGCTGACCTGGCCGACGCCCTCGACGTCCTCCAGGACGGGGACGACGGAACGGTTCAGCTGGTCGGCGAGCGCCTGCTGGTCCTTGTCGGAGGTGACGGCGAGGACGACGGTCGGGATGTCGTCGGTGGAGCCGGCCACGACCTGCGGGTCCACCTCGGCGGGCAGCCGGACGCGGGCCCGGTTGACGGCCTGCTGGACGTCGGCGACGAGCTGCTTGGTGCCGCTGTCGCCGTAGTCGAAGGTGGCCCGGATGAGGGCGTTGCCCTCGCTGGCGGTCGAGGTGATGCCGGTGATGCCGTCGACGCCCTTGAGGGTGTTCTCGATCGGCTCGATGACCTGCTTCTCGACCACGTCGGGCGAGGCGCCCTGGTACGGCGCGAGCACGGAGACCATCGGGAGTTCGATGGAGGGCAGCAGCTGCTGCTTGAGCTGCGGGATGGCTATGGCGCCGAACAGGAGGGCCACGATCGACACGAGGCCGACCAGCGCTCTCTGGGCGAGGCTGAAGCGGGACAGCCAGGACATGGGCGGTGGGATCTCTCTGCTGGTCGTTCGCGAGGACCCCTCCAGCCTTCCGCACCGGGGAAGCCCGCTGCGTCGCTCCCAGGTGCCGTCCTTATGTGCGGCATACCGCGTCCGCAGTACTCCGTCCTACTGCGGTTCCCCGCAGGTCAGTCGGCCCGCGGCCGGACCAGTCCCGATTCGTACGCGATGACCACCAATTGCGCCCGGTCGCGCGCCCCGAGCTTGGCCATGGCCCGGTTGACGTGGGTCTTCACGGTGAGCGGGCTGACCTCCAGCCGGGTGGCGATGCCGTCGTTGGAGAGTCCGCCGGCGACCTGTACGAGGACCTCGCGTTCGCGCCCGGTCAGCGCGGCGAGCCGTTCGGCGTGCGCGGAGCCGGCGGCGGGGGCGTCGGCGCGGGTGCCCTGGGCGAGGAAGCTGGCGATGAGCCCTTTGGTGGCGGCCGGGGAGAGCAGCGCCTCGCCGGCGTGGGCCACGCGGATGGCGTTGAGGAGTTCGTCGGGTTCGGCGCCCTTGCCGAGGAAGCCGGAGGCTCCGGCGCGCAGGGCCGCGGCCACGTACTCGTCGACCTCGAAGGTGGTCAGCATGACGACGCGGACGTCCGACAGCCCCGGGTCGGCGCTGATCATGCGGGTGGCGGCGAGTCCGTCGGTGCCGGGCATCCGGATGTCCATCAGGACGACGTCGGCCCGCCGTTCGCGGGCGAGGGCGTACGCCTGGGCCCCGTCCGAGGCCTCGCCGACGACCTCCATGTCGGGCTCGGAGTCGACGAGCACCTTGAACGCGCTGCGCAGCAGCGCCTGGTCGTCGGCGAGCAGGACTCGGATGCGGGCCGGGCCGGCGCCGTCGGGATCGGTCATACCGTCAGGGTAGGCGGCGCCCCGGATCAGCCGAGGGCGAGGACCAACAGGACGGCGGTCGCGGCGACCTCGCAGACGGCGCCGAAGACGTCCCCGGTGACCCCGCCGAAGCGGCGGACGCAGCGGCGGAGCAGGAGTTCGGCGGTGAGCAGGGCGGCGAGGACGGCGGCCGCGTGCTGCGCGGCGGCGAGCGGGCCCGCCGGGAGGGCGGCCAGGGCGGCGAGGGCGACGACGGCGGCGGCCACGCAGGCGGCCGCCCGGTGCGGGACCACGCCGGCCACCGCCGCGCCGAGGCCGCCGGGCCGGGCGGCGGGAACCCCCTCGCGGGAGGCCAGGGTCATCGCGAGGCGGGCGGCGGCGGCGGCGATTACGGCGGCCAGGGCGCCCCGGATCCAGCTGTCGGCGTACGCGTTGGCCAGGGCGGCCACCTGGACCAGGAAGACGACGAGGAGGGAGATGACCCCGAAGGGGCCGATGTCGGACTGCTTCATGATCCGCAGGGCGTCCTCGGCGGGCTTGGCGCTGCCCAGCCCGTCGGCCGTGTCGGCCAGGCCGTCCAGGTGGAGTCCGCGGGTCAGCGCCGCCGGTACGGCGACGGCGACGGCCGCGGCGAGGAGCGGGCCGCCGCCGAGGAGGAGCAGGAGCGTCCCGGGCAGGGCGGCGAGCAGCCCGACGGCGAGGCCGGCGAGCGGGGCGCAGGCCATCCCGGTGCGGGCCGCGGGCCGGTCCCAGCGGGTGATGCGCGCGGGCAGGACGGTCAGCGTGCCGAAGGCGAAGCGGATCCCGTCGGGCAGGGAGGCGCGTTCCCCGGGCGGCCGCGGCAGTGGATCATCGGTGGAGTCTGTCATCGGCGCGAACGCTACCCGTTTACGGTGAGCGGTAAATTGCTCAATACGTGTCATATCGGGAGCAGGTGTCGTGGGTCACTGGTGGGAACGCAACATCATCGAGCCGGGCAAGCTCCCACTGCTGCTCGCCCTGCTCTCCTTCGTGCTGTCGTTCCTGGTCACACGGGTGATCACCAGGCTGATCCGGGCCGGCCGGGGGCCCTTCAAGAACATCACCCCGGGCGGGCTGCACGTCCACCACGTGGTGCCGGGCGTGGTCCTCGTCATCATCGGCGGTTTCGGCGCGGTCGGCAGCGGCGGACACAGCTTCGGCGCCGGCCTGTCGGCGGTCCTCTTCGGACTCGGGGCGGGCCTGGTGCTGGACGAGTTCGCGCTGATCCTGCACCTGGACGACGTCTACTGGAGCGAACAGGGCCGCAAGAGCGTGGAGATCGTGGTCCTCACGGCCGCCGTGGTGGCGCTGGTCCTGGGCGGCTTCCTGCCCTTCGGGGTCAACGAGCTGTCCCCGGACGAACGGCACAGCCGCGGGCTCGTCGTCATGAACACCGCCACCAACTTCTTCCTCGCCCTGATCGCCCTGTGGAAGGGGAAGCCGCGCACCGCGATATTCGGGCTGGTGATCCCCTTCGTGGCACTGATCGGGGCGGTGCGGCTGGCCCGGCCCGGATCCCCGTACGCCAAGCGCTTCTACGCCAGGCGCCCGCGCGCACGGGCCAGGGCGGGCCTGCGGGCCTTCCACCACGACCGGCGCTGGGCGCGGCCCCGCCGCAAGTTCGAGAACTTCATCAGCGGACTCTCCGACCCGGAGAAGCACCCCGCCGCCGAGCGGCGCGAATAGACCGCGGACATCCGAAGGGCCCGCCCCCGTGCGGTACGGGGGCGGGCCCTTCGCGGTGCCGGTGCGCCCGGGCGCCTCAGCCCGGGATGAGGCCGTCGTCGCTGAGCATGTCCCGCACCTCGTCGAGCGTGGCGTCGGGCGCGGGCAGGATCAGCTCGGACGGCTCCAGCGCGTCGTCCGGCAGCGGACTGCCGAGGCGCCGCACGGCGTCGAGCAGCGCGCCCAGCGTGCGCCGGAAGCCCTCCCCGTCGCCGGACTCCATCTCTTCGAGGAGCTCGTCGTCCAGCTTGTTCAGCTCGGCGAAGTGGCTGTCGGCCAGCTCGACCTGGCCCTCCCCCATGATGCGGACAATCATGACGGGCCCCTGTCCTACTGCTTGTCGAACCGGTGCTGGGTCTGGTGCGGCTGCGCGGTGCCCGGGGCACCGCCCTCGATCGCCTGCTGCTGGGCGGACGGGCCGCCGGCCAGCTCGGCCTTCATCCGCTGGAGCTCCAGCTCGACGTCGGTACCGCCGGAGAGGCGGTCCAGCTCGGCCTGGATGTCGTCCTTGGAGCCGAGACCGCTCTGGTCGTCCAGGGCACCGGAGGCGAGCAGCTCGTCGATCGCGCCGGCGCGGGCCTGGAGCTGGGCGGTCTTGTCCTCGGCCCGCTGGATGGCGAGGCCGACGTCGCTCATCTCCTCCGAGATGCCGGAGAAGGACTCCGCGATGCGGGTCTGCGCCTGGGCGGCCGTGTAGGTGGCCTTGATGGTCTCCTTCTTCGTACGGAAGGCGTCCACCTTGGCCTGGAGGCGCTGCGCGGCCAGCGTCAGCTTCTCCTCCTCGCCCTGGAGGGTCTGGTGCTGCACCTCCAGGTCGCTGACCTGCTGCTGGAGGGAGGAACGGCGGGACAGGGCCTCACGGGCCAGGTCCTCACGGCCCAGGGCGAGCGCCTTGCGGCCCTGGTCCTCCAGCTTCGCGGACTGGCTCTGCAGCTGGTTCAGCTGCAGCTCCAGGCGCTTGCGGGAGGTCGCCACGTCGGCGACGCCGCGGCGCACCTTCTGGAGCAGTTCCAGCTGCTTCTGGTACGAGTAGTCGAGGGTCTCGCGCGGGTCCTCGGCCCGGTCCAGGGCCTTGTTCGCCTTCGCGCGGAAGATCATCCCCATACGCTTCATGACACCGCTCATGGGCTTCGCGCGCCCCCTTCTAGACGGACTGTGCTCCAGGTCACCGGCAGGACCCACACTACGGGCCCTGCCTCTATTACCGCACTGTTCGAGTACGGATGCGCTCCTCCTCCAGGACGAGTACCCCGCCGCCGTATCAGGCGTAAGGAGTAGGTGATCCCCCGTGCCGGAGAGAGGCCCGCACTCGGTAGACGCCCGCCGTTGCCGGATCGTTCCCCGCCGGGGTGGGGCCCGTGGCCCCGACCACGTACGCTTGGGTTTTGTGTTTGGTAGCCGCTCCTCCAAGGAAGAGAAGGCCTCCGCCACCGACAAGGTGAGCGCCGGCCCCTCGCAGCCCCGTGACCCGCAGGCCCCGAAGGGCCGCCCGACGCCGAAGCGTGCTGTGGCCCAGTCGCAGCGCAAGGCCGTGGTGGCCTCGACCGGCAACCGCAAGGAGGACGCCAAGCGAGCCCGCGAGCGTCGCCGCGAAGAGATGGCCAGGCAGCGCGAAGCGCTGGCCAACGGCGACGAGCGTTACCTGCCCGCCCGCGACAAGGGGCCGGTCCGCCGGTTCGTCCGCGACTTCGTGGACTCCCGCTTCTCGATCGCCGAGATGTTCCTGCCGCTGGCCGTGGTCATCCTCGTCCTGAGCATGATCCGGGTCCCCTCGATCCAGAACATCGCGCTGATGCTGTGGCTCGGCGTGATCGTCCTGATCATCCTCGACTCCATCGGCCTGTGGTTCCGGCTGCGCAAGGCGCTGAACGAGCGCTTCGCGAACGAGCCGCGCCGCGGCGCCGTCGCCTACGGCCTCATGCGCACCCTCCAGATGCGTCGCCTGCGCCTGCCCAAGCCGCAGGTCAAGCGCGGAGAGCGGCCCTGACCGGAGCGACGCCCGGAGCATCGGGGGCATCGTCGGGGGAGGGCTTCTCGGGGGGAGCCCGGCTGTGGCTTGAGGGACTGGGCGGGCTGCGCAACGCCGTCCGCCAGGAACTCGTGGGCCGGCAGGTCGAGGAACAGATCACGCACCGCTTCCCGGTCGGGCAGCGGCTGCGGGTCCTCGACGTCGGCATGGGCCAGGGCACCCAGGCACTGCGCCTGGCACGGGCGGGACACCGCGTCACCGGCCTGGAACAGGACGCCGCCATGCTGGCGGTCGCGCACGCGGCACTGGCCGCCGAACCGGCCGGGATCCGCGACCGGGTCGAGCTGGTGGAGGGCGACGGCCGCGAGACCGGCGCGCACTTCGAGCCGGGCAGCTTCGACGTGGTGCTGTGCCACGGCGTGCTGATGTACGTGTCGGAAGCCGACGCGATGCTCGCCGGACTGGCCCGCATGCTCGCCCCCGGCGGGCTGCTGTCCCTGCTGGTCCGCAACGGCGACGCGCTCGCGCTGCGGCCGGGGCTGGCGGGCGACTGGGCGGGGGCGCTGGGCGCCTTCGACACCGTCGACTACACGAACCGGCTGGGCCTGGACGTACGGGCCGACCGGCTGGCCGACCTGACGGCGACGCTCTCCGGCATCGGCGCGCCGCTGCACACCTGGTACGGGGTCCGCGTCTTCACCGACGGCACCGAGGCCGCGGCGGAGCTGCCGCCGGACGAGGAACTGGAGCGGCTGCTGGCCGCCGAGGAGCGGGCCGGCCGCACCGATCCCTACCGGGGGGTGGCGGCGCTCCTGCACCTGTGCGGGGTGCGCGGGTAGCGGGGCTGGGCTGGGCTGGGCTTTACGGAACCCCGGGGGTACTCCCCCGGGGTTCCGGCGTTTCCCGAGCGGGGCTCGACCCGGTGCTGGGTGCGGGTGGTGTGCCGCTGCGCGGGGCGAGGTCCCCTACCCGCCCTTCGCCCGTTCCCCGGGGGCTCCGCCCCCGGACCCCCGCGCCTCAAACGCCGGCGGGGCTATTCATAGCCCCGCCGACGTTTGAGGCGACGGGCGCGCAGCGCCCGTACCGGGGTCAGGGGCGGAGCCCCTGGGAACGGTGGAAGGGCGGGTAGGGGACCGGCGCCGCAGGCAACCCGCACCGGCACCCGCCCCGCGCAGCGGCAACGCACCCGCACCCGCCCACCGGCACCGGCACCGGCACCGGCCACCCAACCCCCGCCCGGCCAGGCCTCAGGCCTCAGTGGCCGCCCTCAGGCTCATCGGGTAGATCTGGGCGCCGTCCTCGAAGAGGGTCACCTTCTCCGCCCCGCCGTCCAGCAGCTCCTTCCAGACCTCCCCGATCCAGGACTCCGCGTCCCCCTGCGTGGTGAACTCCTCCGGCTCCACCGCCGGTGCCACCTCACTGCCGTCGGCCGCCTCGAACCGCCACGTCCACGCCATGTCCGCCTCCGTTGCTCGTCCGCGATCTCCGCGATCTCACGCTTCTCGCCATGAGTGTGCCCGCAGATCGACCTCCGTTCCTCCCTGAGGGAGGAGATTCCCGCCACGATCGTCACCGCGCCCGCACGCGACAGGCGCCGGCCGGGCGCGCACCACCACCGGCGACGCGGGAGGATCTCTGTGTGGAACTCACTCTGCTCGGCACCGGTACCCCCGAAGGACTGCCCCGCCCCGGCTGTCCCTGCGCCGCCTGCGCGGTCTCCGTGGGCGGCCGGTCCCGCGGCGCGACCTCCGTCCTCGTCGACGGGGCGCTGCTGCTCGACCTGACCCCCGGGGCGGTGCTGGCCGGGGCCCGGGCGGGGCATTCGCTGGCCGGCGTACGGCAGGTGCTCCTCACGCACCCGCACGACGGGCCCCCCGTCGAGCTGCCGCCCGGACTGCCGGCCGCCGGGCGGGTACCGGACGGGCGGGAGCTGTCGGTGATCAGCGGGCACCGGGTGCGGGCCGTGCCCATGGACGCCCCCGGAACCGGGTACGAGGTCACCGGCCCCGACGGCGCCCGGCTGCTGTACCTCCCGCCGGGCGGCGCCCCCGCCGGCACCGGCAACGGGGACCCGCAGCGCCCGTACGACCTGGTCCTCGCGGACGTGCTCGGCCGCCCGGAGGCGCTGGCCCGGCTCCGCGCGAGCGGCGCCGTCGGCCCGGACACCGACGTCATCGCCGTGCACCTGGACCACGACACCCCGCCCGGCCCGGAGCTCGACCGCCGCTGCGCCGCCGCCGGGGCGCGGGCCGTGCCGGACGGCACCACCGTGGCGGCCGGCGAGTACCGCGCGGTACCGGACGTACCGCGCCGCACCCTCGTGCTGGGCGGGGCCCGCTCCGGGAAGTCCTTCGAGGCCGAGCGGCGCCTGGCCGCGTTCCCCGAGGTGGTCTACGTGGCCACCGGCGGCACCCGCGACGGCGACGCGGAATGGGCCCACCGGGTCGGCCTGCACCGGGAGCGGCGCCCGGCCACCTGGCGGACGGTGGAGACCTGCGAACTGGTGCCGCTGCTGGAGCGGACCGGTCCGCCGCTGCTGATCGACTGCCTCGCGCTGTGGCTCACCGACGCCATGGACCGGGCCGGCGCGTGGGACGACGCCGTGTGGGCCTCCGAGGGCCGCAAGGTGCTGCGCGCACGGGTCGACGAACTGGTCGCGGCCGTCCGCGCCAGCCGCCGCCCGGTGGTGCTGGTGAGCAACGAGGTCGGGGCCGGCGTGGTGCCCGCGACCGCGTCCGGACGGCGGTTCCGCGACGAGCTCGGCCGCCTCAACAACGCGGTCGCGGGCGAGTGCGAGCACGTACTCCTGGTCGTCGCGGGGCAGGCTCTCGTCCTCAAGGAACAACCGAGGTGAAGCGGAGCCGGTACACCCCCTGAGGGAGGGCCCGGGCGGCTGTAATCTCTGGCAGATGACCACGCTGAATCTCGACGACTTCTCCGATCTGATCGAACGCCCCGACGGGGGCGTCCGACGTGACGCCGAGGAGCGTCGTGAGCGGCTGGCCGTGCCGCCCGGCGCCCTGGGCCGGCTCGACGAGCTCGCCGAATGGCTGGCCGCCGCGCAGGGACAGGTCCCGGTCAAGCCGATCGAGCGGCCGCGCGTCGTCCTGTTCGCCGCCGACCACGGCATCGCCGCCCAGGGCGTCTCCGCCCGGCCCGCGGGCAGCGCCCACGAGCTGGTGCGCGCCGTCCTCGACGGGACCAGCCCGGTCTCCGTGCTGGCCGCCCGGTTCGGCGCGGGCGTGCGCGTCGTGGACGCGGGCCTGGACTGCGACCCGGAGCTGCTGCCCGAGGACGTGGTGCGGCACCGCGTACGGCGCGGCAGCGGCCGGATCGACGTCGAGGACGCGCTGACGGCCGAGGAGGCCGAGGACGCGCTGCGGCTCGGCATCCAGATCGCCGACGAGGAGGCCGACTCCGGTACGGACCTCGTCGTCCTCGGCGACCTGAGCGTCGGCGGCACCACCGTGGCGGCCACGCTCGTGGCCGCGCTCTGCGGGACGGACGCCTCCGTGGTCACCGGCCGCGGCGGACTGCCGATCGACGACCTGGCCTGGATGCGCAAGTGCGCCGCCATCCGCGACTCGCTGCGCCGGGCCCGCCCGGTGCTCGGCGACCAGACGGCGCTACTGGCCGCGGTCGGCGGCGCCGACGTCGCCGCGATCACCGGCTTCCTGCTCCAGTCCGCGGTACGGCGTACGCCGGTCATCCTCGACGGGGTCGTTTCGGCGGCCTGCGGGCTGGTGGCCCAGCGGGCCGCCTTCCGCGCCCCCGACTGGTGGCTGGCCGGGCAGTCCAGCGGGGAGCCGGGCCAGGCGAAGGCACTGGACCGGATGGCACTCAACCCGGTGCTCGACCACGGCGTCACAGTAGGGGAAGGCACCGGCGCCCTGCTGGCACTCCCCCTGGTCCAGGCGGCCGCCGCACTCGCGGCGGAACTTCCGGAGAGAGCTGCTGCGCAGCAGCCGACGGACTGAGACACCGGGCACTACGGGCCTGACCAGTCCGCAGTGCTCGCACTGCGCTGCGGACCGGTGACGCCCCATATCATCGCTTTTCATGGGAGAGGTCCGCTTGACCAGCGTAGAAACCGACCGGAGCCTCGATCAGGCTTCCGGCAAGGGTTCCAACAACAAGAAGGAGCAGGGAGGGGAAGCGGCCGCGAAGCCGGAGAGCCGCAGGGGCACTCCCAGGTCGCGGCGCGGTGCCGCCTTCGCGGTCTGGTACCTGCGGATCGTCACCTTCGTCAACTTCCTCAGCGCCGTGTGGCTGTCGCTCGGGCAGGACCTGCGCCGGCACAACACCGCCGACTTCTACACCCCGTACCTGCTGACGGCCGGCTTCGCCTCCGGCCTGTTCTCGCTGCTGCTCGCGGTCACGATGGGCCGCCGCAAGCGGGCCGCCTGGATCCTGAACCTGGTGGTCAGCGGCATGCTGCTGCTGGCCTTCGCGGTCGCCGCCTTCGCGCCCTGCACCAGCGGCGAACTCAGCATGTGCTACCCCGAGTTCCGCCAGCACGCCCAGAACTGGGTCTCGCTCGCCCTGACCGCGGCCTTCGTCGGCGCCCTGCTCCTGGGCCGCCACGAGTTCTACGCCAAGGGCGACCGCTCCAACCCGAAGCTCGCCACCGCCGTGGCCGCCGTCGGCCTGCTGCTCACCTCGCTGATCGCCGCCCTGATCGTCGGCGCCACCAACACCGACGCCGACCGCGCGGACGCCACCTTCCTGGCGCGCTGGCGGTACGGCGTGATGCGGCTGATCACGCTCGCGCCCGACGACAAGGCGTACCGGGCCATCACCACGCCCGCCTGGGTCGACGTGGCCATCAACGTGATGTCGATGCTGCTGCTGCTCGCCGTGCTGTTCGCGGCGTTCCGCTCCCGGCGCGCCGTCGACCCGATCACCCCCGAGGACGAGGAGCGGCTGCGGGCGCTCCTCGCCAAGCAGGGCGACCGCGACTCGCTCGGCTACTTCGCGCTGCGCCGCGAGAAGTCCGTCATCTGGTCCCCCACCGGCAAGGCCGCCGTCACCTACCGCGTCGTCGGCGGCGTCTCCCTGGCTTCCGGCGACCCCATCGGCGACCCCGAGGCCTGGCCCGGCGCCATCGAACCGTGGCTCGCCGAGGCCCGCGAGCACGGCTGGGTCCCTGCCGTGATGGGCGCCAGCGAGGAAGCCGGGCAGATCTACGCCCGGCACGGCCTGGACGCCCTGGAACTGGGCGACGAGGCCATCGTCGAGACCGACGAGTTCACCCTGGAGGGCCGCGCCATGCGCACCGTCCGCCAGGCCTACAACCGCGTCAAGCGGGCCGGCTACACCGTCCGCATCCGCCGCCACGCCGACATCCCCGCCGACGAGATGGCCGTACTGCTCGAACGCGCCGACGACTGGCGCGACGGCGCGACCGAGCGCGGCTTCTCCATGGCGCTGGGCCGTCTGGGCGACCCGGACGACGGCCAGTGCGTGATGCTGGAGTGCACCGACGGCAACGGCGACCTGCGCGCCGTCCTGTCCTTCGTGCCCTGGGGCCCCAAGGGCCTGTCCCTGGACCTGATGCGCCGCGACCGGGACTCCGAGAACGGCCTCATGGAGTTCATGGTCATCGAGCTGCTCGAACGCTCGAAGGAGATCGGCGTCACACAGGTCTCGCTCAACTTCGCGATGTTCCGTTCCGTCTTCGAGCGGGGGTCCAAGCTCGGCGCGGGTCCGGTGCTGCGCATGTGGCGCTCGCTGCTGAGCTTCTTCTCCCGCTGGTGGCAGATCGAGTCCCTCTACCGGGCCAACGCCAAATACCGCCCGATCTGGGAACCGCGGTTCATGCTCTTCGAGAAGAGTTCGGACCTGCTGCGGATCGGTATCGCGGCGGGTCGGGCCGAGGGCTTCCTGGAGGCTCCCGGTCTGCCCAAGTGGCTGCACCGCAAACACCTGGAGACGATTCGTTGACGTCGTGGAAGACGGAGGTCCGGCAGTTCGCCCGCCGTGAGTGGGGCCCTCTGCTGCTGACCGTGCGGGACGCGCTCGTCCGCGACAAGTGGCGGGCCGCCCCGATGACCCTCGGGGCGGTCGCCCTGACCTCCGTCTTCCAGATCGTCCAGAACACCCCCTGGGGCTTCCAGCCCGTACAGGACCTGGGGTCCGTGAAAGCCGCCGACCCGCTGTGGCTGGCGCTGCTGCGGACCCCGCTCTCCCTCTTCGTCCCCGCCCTCGACCTGCCCGTGTGGGGGGCTCTCGCGCAGATCCTGCTGGTCTTCGGCATCGCCGAGATCTGCATCGGCTGGTGGCGCACCCTGCTCATCGGATACGTCGCCACCATCGCCGGGACCACGTACGCCCGCGTCGGACTCTCCCTCGGCCCCGACCACCCCTTCGGGCTGCCGGTGTCCGACCGGATCGTCAACGACACCGGGCCGTCGGCGGCGGTCGTCGGCCTCGCCATCTACGTCTGCTGGCGCTACCGGGCGTACCTCACCGGGGCCCTGGTGATCCTCGTGATGATCGGCGAGGTGCTGATCAAGAACAACCTCGCCGGCAAGGAACACCTCGCGGCCATCGCCGCCGTCATGGTGGTGTGCGTGGTCCGCGCCAAGTGGGGCCCGGCCCGCTCGCGGGCCCCGCTCGGCCCCCGCCCGCCCGCACCCCCCTCCTCGCCCACGCCCCCGGGATCCGCGCGGCTCTAGCGGGAGCCCGTACCGTGTCCGGGTGACGACAGACCTCGGGCCCTTCGCCGCCACCCGGCAGTGGATGCGTACGCATCCGCTCGCCACCGACGCCGTACTCGCGTTCGGGGCACTCGTCGCCATGGTCGTCGGCTCCTTCGCCGACCCGCACGGGCCCCACGGCCCCACCTTCGGCACCCGCACCCCCGAGCCCTTCTCCCTGCTGCTGATGCTGCTCGGCGCGGCCGCCCTCGTACTGCGGCGCCGCAGACCCCGTACCGTGCTCGCCGTCACCTGCGGGCTGTCCCTGCTGGAACTGACCACCGGGGAACCGAGGGCACCCGTCGCCATGAGCGCCGTCATCTCCCTGTACACGGTGGCCGCGCTCACCGACCGGCCCACCACCTGGCGGATCGGACTGCTCACGATGGCCGGCCTCACCGGGGTCGCGATGCTCGCCGGACCGCTGCCCTGGTACGCGCAGGAGAACATCGGCATCTTCGCCTGGACCGGGATGGCCGCCGCCGCCGGCGACGCGGTCCGCAGCCGGCGCGCCTTCGTCGACGCCATACGGGAACGCGCGGAGCGGGCCGAGCGCACGAGGGAGGAGGAGGCCAGGCGGCGCGTCGCCGAGGAACGGCTGCGGATCGCCCGGGACCTGCACGACGTGGTGGCCCACCACATCGCCCTGGTCAACGTCCAGGCGGGAGTGGCCGCGCACGTCATGGACAAACGGCCCGACCAGGCGAAGGAAGCCCTCGCCCACGTACGGGACGCCAGCCGCTCGGCACTGAACGAGCTGCGCGCCACGGTGGGGCTCCTGCGCCAGTCCGGCGACCCGGAAGCCCCGACGGAACCCGCGCCAGGACTCGCCCTGCTGGACGAACTCCTCGACACCTTCCGCCACGCCGGCCTGCCGGTGGCGGCCACCGTCCAGCTGGGCACGGGCACGGAACCACTGCCGGCGGCCGTGGACCTGGCGGCGTACCGGGTCATCCAGGAAGCACTGACCAACGTACGCAAACACGCGGGCCCGGGTGCGCGGGCCGAGGTCAGCGTGGTCCGGGTCGGCCCCTCGGTGGAGGTGACCGTACTGGACGACGGCGGAGACTCGGCGGACTCCTCCCCGGGCCAGAGCGACCCGGGCGGCGGCCACGGCCTCCTCGGCATGCGCGAACGCACGGGCGCCCTGGGCGGCTCCTGCTTCGCGGGACCCCGGTACGGGGGCGGGTACCGGGTACACGCGATCCTGCCGGTGTGAGGGGGGTACGGGGCTTGCGGCTCGGGCGCGCTATCTCCCCCGCGAGGGGGTGGGGGCCGGTCGGTAGTTGCCCACCCGCCTCGCCGTCTGCGGGCCGGTGGCCGGGTGGGCGGTGCTCCCTGGGGCGGTCTCGGAGCAGGTTGGGGGCTTCCCGTCAGTCCCATCGTCCTTCCGCGTCGGGCCGGCCTGTCAAGGGCGCTCCCTTCGGTCGCGTCGCTACGCGATGTCGCTTCGCTCCACCCTTGACAGACCGACCCGCCACGGAAAGCCGAAAGACTGCCGGGAAACCCCCGAAGAAACGGCACGGTCCAGAGGACAAGGGACGGGTGTCGCAGCGATGAGGCGAGGGGCCGGGCGCCGGCCCGCCGGGCATCCAGGCCCTCAGATGTCCTGATTCCGGGCCGGGTGCGCGGCTACCCGCACCAAAAGGCGACCCGAGCGACCTCCGGAGCCCCAGGCGCGTCAGATCGCTACGCGCTCCTCGGATCTCGGCGTCCGGCGACCGTCTTGGGCTGATACCTGCACCAGAGGACGAACCGAGCAGCCCAGGCTGCCGCCGGGCGCGTCAGATCGCTACGCGCTCCTCGGATCTCGGCGTCCGACGGTCGTCCTGGGCTGATGCCTGCACCAAATGGCAAATGGAGCAGTGTGTGGTCGACTCAGCGGATGACGGGACCGTTTCCGGCTCGCCAGTCGTTCAGGCGTTTGCGGATGCTGGGGACCATCGGGAGTTCGTCGGTCTCGTGGGGTGCGAACCAAGCGACTTCAAAAGACTCGTCCGACGTGCGGAGAACGCCGCCGGTGGGTCGGGCCAGGAGGCAGATGGAGAACTCCTGACGGACCTCGCCGTCGTCGTAGGCGAAGACGTGGCCAGGGTTGGTGTAGGTGCCTACGATGCCGGTGATCTGGACGGTGATGCCGGTTTCTTCGTGGGTTTCCCGTACCGCGCAGTCGCCGATGGACTCGCCGAGGTCCATCTTGCCGCCGGGAAGGGCCCACATTCCGTTGTCGGTGCGGCGCTGGAGCAGCACCCGGCCCTCGTCATCCACCACGACCGCGGAAGCCGCGGGCACGAGGCTGTTCGCCGGCGGGGCGCTGGGGTCGTCTTCGTAGTCACGCCTGGGCATTGTTCTCCCTGATGTCGGTACCACGGCTCCACAGCTCCTCGACATGTGCCGAGAACCGGTCGAACATGCCGTCCGCCTGACGACGTCGCAGGTGCATCATCGGCGAATCGTGCCCGACCTGACGGGCCAGGATGGGAGTCACGATCATCTCGTCGTCGAACCTGAACACCGAGAGGTTGACGTGGCCCGTCTCGAACCGTCCTCCAATTGGCCTGCTCCAGCCACAAGAAGTAGTCGGTATAGCCAGCGAACACCAGGTCATGCTGCGCCTTCGTCACCAGTGAGCGCCACAGGCTTGAAGGAGCCGCAGACCGGTACGGAAAAACCTGAACTATCTCCTTGTCGGGGCCGCTGGTCAGAGCCGATCGAACGGCGTTGGGCCACAAGGCCGTTTCCTCCTCTCCTAGTGCCTCACAGGCTGCCCATCGATGGCGGGCATGAGGAACGCGGTGCGGCTCTGTGATCCACCGTCCGACCGTCTTCGCGTCCACCCCGCAGGCTTCTGCGAGTTGTTTTCCGTCACCTTGGCATTCGCCATCGCGCGGCGGAGTGCGTGATTCAAAGGTCTCTCCACAGGCCGTCCGGGACGGAGGAGACGCTAGCGGCGAAGCGTCCCAAACGTCCCGCAAACGGAGTGGGAACGCCCACACGTGGGATCCACGATCGGTTCGACGCCACCTGAACTGGAGGACCGATGAAGATTCTCAACGCCGACGACGACAGGGATGTCCCGTGGCCGCAGCCTCTGGCGCCGGCTGAGCCCAGCGCGGAACTCCTCGACCGGGCCCGTGTCGGCTGGGAGCGGTTCCTCAGCAGCCTTGAGGCGGCGTCCGATGAGTGACTGCTACGAGTACGTCCCCCACCGCCTCCTCCGCCGTCGTGTCCGTGACATCGCCTCGGGCGCCGAAGGCGTGTTGATGGCTGTGATCAATGAGAACGTCTCCGACACCGGCATCGAGCGCTGGATGGAGCTCGCCTACATCCGGGGCGCCTCCGGCCGAGAATTCACCACCGCCGCCACCAACGTCGAACCCGCCCCGGACCAGCCCAAGACGGCCGCCGGCCGCCGAGATCAGAGAAGCGCATAGCGATCTGACGCGCCCGTCGGCTCCCCTCGCTGCCCTGGTCGTCCTTTCGTGCAGGTATCAGCCATAGACGGTCGCCGGACGCCGAGAAATGAGGAGCGCGTAGCGATCTGGCGCGCCTGGGCGCTCCGCACGGCGCTCTGATCAACCTCTCGTGCAGGTAGGCGCGCACTCGGCCCCGAATCGGGACGCTGAGGGGCCCGGATGCCCGGCGGGCCGACGCCCGGCCCCTCGCCTCATCGCTGACGGGCCCGTCCCTTGCCCTTTGTCCGGTGACCGTTTCTTTGGGGGTTTCCCGGCAGTCTTTCGGCTTTCCGTGGCGGGTCGGTCTGTCAAGGGTGGAGCGAAGCGACATCGCGTAGCGACGCGACCGAAGGGAGCGCCCTTGACAGGCCGGCCCGACACGGAAGGACGATGGGACTGACGGGAAACCCCCAACCTGCTCCGAGACCGCCCGAGGGGATCCCGCCCACCCGCCCCACCGCCCCGCAGATGAGGGGGCGGGTGGGCAGCCACCGCCCGGCCCCAGGGGGTCGAGGGGGAGATAGCGGGCCCGAACCGTGAGGCCCGTCAGCACCCCCTGCGCCACGCGTCCAGGTCCAGCTTCTTTTGCAGGGAGCTGAGTTGCAGGCGCTTGGACTGCTTGCAGAAGCGGGTCGTCGGCAGTTTGTATTCGGCGTGGAAGACCGCTTTGCCCGCCTTGATGAAGGGGGTCAGGGTGTCGCACTCGTCGTACTCGGCGCACTGTTCGTTGACCGCGAAGTCGTAGTCGCCGACCAGCTGCGGGATCTGGTCGAGGTCGTTCTTGAGGCCGACGGCCATGCCCCGGTCGTGGGCGAGGCGGGCGATGAGGCGGTTGTACGCCAGCTGGTGTTCGGCGGTCAGCGGGAAGCCCGAGTCGTTGCGGTAGGCGTCCATGTTGTCGGGTTCGACCGCGTCGAAGCCCTTGTCGCGGCACATGTCGAAGCGTTTCGCCATCAGTGGTTCCAGTTCACCGGCTCGGCGGACGTCGAGCCAGCGTTCGCCGTCCCAGCCGTTGCCCTTCCCGAGGAGCGCGTCCGGGAAGTCGCCCGCGTCCGGGCGGAAGTCCTCCCAGGCTCCGGTGGAGACGTAGCAGATGGTCCGGCGGCCGTCCTGCCGGAGTTTCGCGACCTCCTCCTTCGTCGTGGTGAAGCCGTCGACGTCGTACACCGGCACGTCCACCGACGTGTCCAGCTTGCCGGTGAGCTGCCACTGCCAGGGCGTGCCGGGCCGGGGTTGCCAGCGTTCCCCCGGCTTCTGCTCGGGCCAGGTGGGGGCGGGGCCGACGGCCTCGTCGTCGTCGGGTTCGGCGGTGCAGGCGGCCGTGAGCAGCAGCAGGCCGGCCACCAACAGCGGGGCGAAACGCTTCATCACGCCGACTCCAGGGCGTACGGGAGGGTGCCCCACGGGTGGGCCCCGGTGCCGGGGACCGCGCAGTGCACTCCCGCGTGGCGCTGGGCGGCGAGTTCGGCGGCGGGGGCGTCCGGCGGGACGGCGTAGACGAGGTGGCAGAACCGTCGGGCGGGGTGGTCGGCGGTCCACGGGGGCGGGGTGGCGGCCTGGTCGCGATAGGCGTCCCAGGGGCCTTCGAAGGTGACGAGGAGGTCGGCGAGCCGGAGGTATCCGGGGTGGGGGTGGACTCCGTGGTTGAGGACGAGCGTACGGGCGCCCGCGGCCCTCGCGGCGACGGCGAGCCGGCCGTAGTGCGGGAGGAGTTCCGGGTCGGCGGCGGCCTGGTCGAGGAAGGCACCGTCGGCCCCGTACCAGTCGCGGTGGCGCAGCAGGTCCTGGACGACGGCCGCGTGGGGGCGCCGTCCGTAGTCGGTGTCGGTGTAGCCGAGGACGGGTACGCCGGCGTCGCGGAGCCGGGCGGCGACGGCGGCGAACCGTTCGTCGGGGGCGCGGCCGGGTCCGCTGTCGGGGTTGAGCACCACCGAGTGCAGTTGTCCGGCGGAGCGGATGAGCCGCTCCCACTCCTCGGGCCGGTCGGCGGGGTGCTCGTAGAGCGGCACCAGCAGCATGGGGTTCCTTCGTCTTCCTTGTCTTCTTGGGTCAGCGGTGTGCCGTGGCCCGGCCGAGGAGCAGGCAGACCAGGACGGCGAGGGCGGCCGCCGCGGTGCCGGCCACCGCTAGCTGGACCAGGCGGGGTTGTCCGATGCCCGCGAGCAGGGCGAGGCTCTGGGCGAAGGCGGCGGCGGAGCAGACCACGGCGGCGGGGCGGACGGCGCCGAAGGACTGTAGGAGCAGCCCGGTCCACATGACGGCGCCGAGCAGCATCAGGGTGGCGACGCGGAGCCCGGTGAGGCCGGGGGCGTGCGGCCAGAGCAGGGTTCCGGTGACGCCGAGGACGAGCAGTACCGCCAGGTACGCGGTGAGGCAGCGGGTCAGGGTGCCGAGCATGCGGCGCCAGAACGCGCGGGGTGAGCGGGCCGCCCTGAGTCCGGCGAGGCTGCCGCTGCGGAAGCGGTGGAGGAGCCATTCGGCGGGGCCCATGCTGAGGGTGAGGGCCACGGCGGAGGGTGCGGCGACGGCTTCGGCGGGGCCGCCGCTGAGGACCTCGCCCAGGGCGGCGTAGAGGACGAGCAGGCCGGTGCCGAGGCCGAACACCCCGTAGGGCGCCGAGTCCCCGATGCGGGGTCCGCGCCGGGTGTGCTCCTCCTCGGCGCCGCGCAGCATCCGCCAGCGGACGGGGCCTCCTTCGCCCGGGCGGCGTTCGGCCCAGCGGTGGATCCGGCGCACCCCGGCCCGTACTCCGGCGGCGACCGGCAGTTCCCGCAGGGCGAGGGTGCAGGCGGCCAGGAGGGAGACGAGCAGCAGGGTGACGCGTACGGGTACGGGCGGGTCGGTGAACAGTGCGAGGACGGCCCCGGCGGCCATGGGGGCGAGTGCGGCGAGCAGCAGCCGTTCGCGGCCCAGTACCAGCAGGACGGTGGCGGCGCCGACGTAGACGGCCTGGCCTGCGGCGAAGGCGTACGAGAACGGCGGGCCGCCGGGGACGGCGAAGGCGGCGGCGGTGCCGAGGAGGGCTCCGGCGGGGGCGCCGACGAGGAGGGTGCGTCCGGCGGCGGCCCGGTCGCCGAGGCCGAGCCAGGAGTAGGCGCGGTGGGACAGGCTCTGGTCCCAGACCCAGCCGATGAGGGCTCCGGCGAGGAGGGTGAGGGTGCCGGCGGGGAGTCCGAGGCGGTCGGGCGGGCCTTCGAGGAGGGGTGCGCCGAGGACGTAGGCGAGGCCGGGCAGGGCGAAGATCAGGCCGCGGAGCAGGCAGGCGGTGAGGGAGACCTTCCAGGGGTCGGGGAGCCGGTCGGGTTCGGGGAAGGTGCGGGGGACGCGGGCGTAGAGGTCTTCGGCGAGGGCGAAGGAGTCCTGGCGTCCGTAGGTGAGGCGGATGTGTTCGTCGGTCATCCCGTCGGATTCGAGGATGGCGGCGATCTCGTCGGGGTGGACGGCCGCGCCGGCGAACTCGCCGAGGCGGTCGGCGAGTTCGTCCATGGGGTCGGCGGCGGGCGCCCCGGGTTCGCCGGGGCGGGGCCGGGGCAGGTCGGGCAGGGTGTCGGTGCGTCCGGCGGCGGCCGGGCGTCCGGCGGGGGCCGGGCGGCGGCCGAGGTGGACCCAGGTGCCGTCCGGGCCGGGGGGCTTGAGCCAGAGTGATCCGCTCACCACATGCTCCCGTCGGCCGCGAGTTCCTTGTTCCAGGGGTCGTTGGACCAGGGGTCGGCGAGCCTCTGGGTCCAGTCGGCGCCGGTGCGGGCGGGCAGCGGCGGCCGGCCGGTCCGGGTCAGGTCGGCGAGTTCGCGGTAGATGTGCCGGAAGCCGTCCACGGACTGGTGGAGGGTGAACTTCTCGACGACGCGCTTGCGGGACATCCGGCCGAGTTCGGCGCGGCGTTCGTCGTCGCGGAGGAGGGCGAGGGTGGCGCGGGCCATGGTCTCGGGTTCGCGGGGCGGGACGACGAGGCCGGTGTCGCCGACGGCTTCGCGGACGCCCCCGACGTCGGTGGAGACGGTGGTGCGGCCGCAGGACATGGCTTCGATGATGCTGAAGGGGAAGCCCTCGCTGATGCTGGAGAGCATGACGACGGAGCCCGCGGCGTAGGCCTCGGCGACCTGGTCGATGCGGCCCTCGTAGGTGATGCCGTCGGTGACGCCGAGTTCGGCGGCGAGTTTCTCCAGGCGGAGTTTGTAGTCCTCGCAGCCGGCGGGGACGGGGCCGAAGAGGCGCAGGCGCAGGGCGGGGAGTTCCTCGCGCATGTACGCGTAGGCGCGGATCAGGGTTTCGAGGTCCTTGATCGGGTCGATGCGGCCGCACCAGCTGAGGGTGGGGACGTCCGGTTCGGGTCCGGCTTCGGGGAAGGCGTGCGGGTCGACGCCGTTGTAGACGGTGCGGATGCGTTCGGAGTCGGCGCCTCCGCGTTCTTCCCAGCGGCGGTTGTACTGGTTGCAGGGGGTGATCAGGTCGGCCTGCCGGTAGCCCTCGGAGTTGAGCTCGCGGTAGAAGCCCAGCATCAGGGCCTTGACGGGCCAGCGCTGGGCGGCGGTGCGGTAGCCGAGGTAGCGCTCGCGGAGGTAGATGCCGTGCTCGGTGAGGAGGAAGGGCACTCCGTCGAGGCGTTTGGCGGCGAGGGCGGGGAGGGTGGCGAGGCCGCTGCTGACGGCGTGGGCGACGCTGTCGGGCGGGATCCGCACCGCGAGCGGGCGCAGGGCGTGCTCCAGCAGGTCGGTGGCGGTGAGCGCGTCGTGGATGGTGGGGTCGGCGGCGGCGGTGACCAGGCCGGGGCGGGACCATACGTCCATCAGGAGGCGCAGGACCGATTCGGAGCGCAGGGCGGGGGCGAGGCGGCCGGCGCGGGCGAGGCGGGCGAGTTCGCCGAGGGCTTCGGAGAAGCCGCCCTGTTCGGGGTCGATGAGGGAGAGCAGGAAGGTTTCGTACGTTTCGGTGAAGCGGCGGCGGGCCTTGCCGCGCAGGGCCGAGCGGCGGGTGCGGACCGGCGGCGGGCCCCAGAGCGGGACGGCGGTGTGCCGGTAGACGTTGCGCGGCAGCTCCCAGGTGACCGGCTCGCGTCCGGAGCCGGTGAGGGCTATGACGTTGAAGTCGACCTCCGGCATGCCGCGTACCAGCTGGTCGCACCAGGTGCTGACGCCGCCGTGGACGTGCGGGTAGGTGCCTTCGGTGAGCATGGTGACATGACGCCCATGGCTCATGCGGTGTGTCCCCCCAGGACGGAAAAGGGGCCGGCGCCCGTGGTGCGCGCGTGGAGCGCCGGCTCTGGGTGTTACGCGTGCCGCGGGCCGTCCGGGCGGCGGTACGGGCAGTACGGCCGGGAAGGGTCGCGCGGGTGGTGAAGGTGGGGCGAGTGGGGCGGCTGGCGCCGGCGGGTCAGAGGAGCTTGAGCGTGACCTGCGACTGGAGCACCTCGGGCGCGGTCCAGGCGGAGCGGGTGCCGGCGTAGGCGGTGCCGAAGTCGGCGGTGCCGAGCAGCAGCTGCTTCTTGGTCCCGTTCGGGGCGGTGACCGGGGCGACGACTCCGGAGGGCGCCTTGACGACGACGTCCTTGCCGATCTTGTAGGCGGTCACCTTGCCGTCGGCGACGGCCTTGTTCCAGGCCGCGCGGCGCTGGAGCTCGACGCCGGTGTCCTTCATGCTCTGGTTGACGATCGGCGCGCTGGTCGCGTAGAGGCCGCGGTAGGTGTCGAGGACCTGGTTGAGCACCGGGTACAGGGTGCGGTCCTCGGCGAGGTTGGACTGGTGGACGTAGTGCGGCCGCGGGTCGTTGGCCAGTACGTGGCGCATGGCGGTGCGCGCTTCGGCCGGGACGATGTGGTCGAGGTAGCCGGTGCTGGTGTTCAGCGGGGCCGGCAGGCAGGTGGAGGTCGCCGGGTTGTCCTCGCAGATGCCGCTGCCGCCGTCGGCGCGGCTGGTGTAGATCCAGTTGTACTCGTCGGCCATCTCCGCGTTGGTGCCCGTGTTGTAGTACACGTTCATCGGGTGGCGGGGGACGGTCAGGGCGGCGCCGACGGCCCGCTGGTCGGGTTCGCGGGAGTTGTCGCTGCCGGCCCACTTGACCCCGTTGTCGGCGAGGGCGCCGGCCAGGTTGGGGTTGTCCTGCGGCTGCTGCGGGAGGGTCTTGAGGCCGGAGTGCTCGCCGGTGACCAGCTCGGAGCGGTCGAGGGTGATGCCCTTGGAAGCCGCCCAGTTGTTGTTGTCGCGGATCTGCGCGGAGATCTCGGCGCGGCTCATCCAGTTGGTCGCGCCCTGGGCGTTCTTGGTGCAGGACCAGGGGTTGGCGCTGGTGTCCTGGACGCAGCCGAGGAACGGGTGCGTGTAGGTGTGGTTCATCCAGCGGAACTTGGCCCGGTCGGCGACGAGCTGGGCGGTCATCGCGTCGGTGCCGCCGTTCTCGGCCTTCCACTCCTCGCCGGCGCCCGCGTTGAAGAGCATGTCCAGCTTGAAGTTCTTGGACGTCTGCCACTGCGCCGCGTACTGGGCGTCGGCGGCGGTCATCCGGATGGTGCTCTCCTTGCCCTCGCCGCCCGCGCAGGCGTAGTCGCCGGGCGTGCAGTTGAGCTCCTTGCTCCAGCGGGCGTCGGGGGCGAAGACGTCGTCGACGTGGACCGCGAAGTAGTTGCGCTCCTGGCCGAGGTGGACGCCCTGGGTGAGCCATTCGACGATGCCCCGGGCCAGCAGCCGGAACTGCTGCTGGTACTGGTTGTAGCCGAAGGTGACGACCAGTTCGGAGCGGCCGTCGTGGGTGTACTCGCCGACGAGCGAGGCCCGGCCGCCGGTGACGGGGGCGTCCAGGTAGCTGGTGTAGCCGGTGCGCGGCTTGCCCATGAAGCCGTAGCTCTCCGGAACCATGGCGGAGTTGTCCTCGAAGGCGACCTGACCGCCGAGGTAGCCGAAGGGGCCCGCCTTGCCGGCGGCGGTGACGGCTGCCTGGGTGCCGTCGAGCTGGCCGCTGTAGCCGCCGTTGTCCGTGTACTCCAGGCCGACCCCCGGGTGGGCCCAGGTGTAGGCGTCGACCTGGCGGATCCCGTACGTCGTCTCGTACGCGCTGAGCGCCGCCATCTCGGCGGAGCCCTCGCCGAAGGGGTTCTCGTTGGGCAGGACGACGCCCTGGTACTTGGCCCGGGGGCGGCCGTCGACGGTGTCGGCGAGGAACGCCGCGTCGATGACGGGGCGGCCGGCACTGGCGAGGTCGACCCGGGTGTAGGGGACGCCCGTGTCCTTGAGCTGCGCGGTGATCGCGCCGACCGAGCTGCCGCCGTCGTCGACGACGAGCACCTTCAGGTCGATGCGCGGCGTCACGGCCGCCGCCTGGGCGGTCGCGGCGGGTACTGCCACGGACATCAGGGCCGCTGCCGCCATCGCCGCGGCGGCCCTGTTCATCCGGTTCTTGTTGACCATTTCGGCCTTCCCCCCGCAGGCATCCCTCGACGACGGCCCATGGCGGACGGCCGGGCCGGGGAGGCACTGTGGAAAATCATGCAAAAGGACCCCACGTCCCCTTGCGAGAGTGATGCGAGTCTCTCGGACCCCGTCAGCTCTAAAGGGCAAACCTGGAGCAGAGTCCACAGATGGGTGAACCTGATGGCGCGTTGATCGAACAACTTGACAAACCCTGTAGTGGCGTACGGACGACTACCTGCGCGTAGGCTCGTTTCCGGCGGCCGCTGGGCCCGAATACGATCGCTGCGGAGCGGCCGGTGACCCCGACGCGACCCAAGCGCCCACTAACACAAACGGAAGCGAGACCTCACCACCGTGACTGCTCTGACTCTCAGCACTGCCGGCGCTGCGACGCTGCGCGCCGACGCCCTCGTGGTCGGCGTGGCGAAGGGCCCGAAGGGGCTCGTCGTGGCCGCCGGCGCCGAGGCCGTGGACAAGGCGTTCGACGGAAAGCTCGCCGCCGTGCTCGACTCGCTCGGTGCCACGGGCGCCGAGGGCGAGACCACCAAGCTGCCCGCCCCGGCCGGCCTCAAGGCCCCGGTCGTGCTGGTCGTCGGCCTGGGCACGGCCCCTGAGCAGGACGAGTCCTTCGACGAGGAGGCCCTGCGCCGCGCCGCCGGCGCCGCCGCCCGCGCCCTGCACGGTTCGAAGAAGGCCGCGTTCGCCCTCCCCCTGGACGACGCCTCCGCCGTCACCGCCGTCGCCGAGGGCGCGCTGCTCGGCGCGTACGCCTTCACCGCCTACCAGGGCGGCGAGAAGAAGAACGGCAAGGCCGACAAGCACGGCGGGCCCAAGCAGCCGCTGGCCGAGGTCGCCCTGCTGGGCGCCAAGCCGCGCGACAAGGAGCACAAGGCCGCGGCCGAGCGCGCCGTCGTCGTCGCCACCGAGGTCAACGTCGCCCGTGACCTGGTCAACACCCCGCCGAACGACCTCACCCCCGAGGCCTTCGCCGCCGTCGCCTCCGCGACCGCGAAGGAGAACGGCGTCAAGGTCCAGATCCTGGACGAGAAGGCGCTGGTCAAGGGCGGCTACGGCGGCATCATGGGCGTCGGCAAGGGCTCCGAGAACCCGCCGCGCCTGGTGAAGCTCTCCTACACCCACGCCAAGGCGGAGAAGACCCTCGCCTTCGTCGGCAAGGGCATCACCTACGACTCGGGCGGCATCTCCCTGAAGCCGGCCGGCCACAACGAGACGATGAAGTGCGACATGGCCGGCGCCGCCGCCGTCTTCGCCGCCGTCATCGCCGCCGCCAAGCTGGGCCTCCAGGTCAACGTCACCGGCTGGCTCGCGCTCGCCGAGAACATGCCCTCCGGCTCCGCCACCAAGCCCGGCGACGTGCTGCGCATGTACAGCGGCAAGACCGTCGAGGTCCTGAACACCGACGCCGAGGGCCGCCTGGTCCTGGGCGACGCGCTGACCAAGGCCTCCGAGGACGCCCCGGACGCGATCGTCGACGTCGCCACGCTCACGGGTGCCATGGTGCTGGCGCTCGGCGACCGCACCTTCGGGATCATGGCCAACGACGACGCCTTCCGCACCTCGATCCACGAGATCGCGGAAGAGGTCGGCGAGGCCTCCTGGCCGATGCCGCTCCCCGAGGACCTGCGCAAGACGATGGACTCCCCCACCGCCGACATCGCCAACATGGGCGTGCGGATGGGCGGCGGCCTGGTCGCCGGCCTCTTCCTCCAGGAGTTCGTCGGCGAGGGCATCGCCTGGGCGCACCTGGACATCGCGGGCCCGGCCTTCCACGAGGGCGCCCCGTACGGCTACACCCCCAAGGGCGGCACCGGCTCCGCCGTGCGCACCCTGGTGCGCCTCGCCGAGCGCACCGCCACCGGCGACCTGGGCTGACGGCCCCGGACCCCGTCGCGCGGGCGTCCGCGTACCACCTCGTGAGACGCCCGCTGTGACGCGCGCCGCGCCCCGGGACCCCCGTCGGGGTCCCGGGGCGCGTTCGCTCTGGAAGAAACGTCGAGGATCAGTAGGTTTCTACGCACGGGTAACCCTGATCTCGGGCAGAACGACGGTCCACACCCGGGGCCCGGCGTCCCGCGTTCCCCCGACAAATGCGAAGATGGGTTCTCGGCAGGACAGGGCCCCCACCACAGGGCCGAAGAAACAAGCGGCCGATTACCAGCCGCCGCCCGGTCACAGAGGACCGGTGCCCGGCGCACATGCATGGAGGACGTGACGTGGCGAACGACGCCAGCACCGTTTTCGACCTAGTGATCCTCGGCGGTGGCAGTGGCGGTTACGCCGCGGCTCTCCGCGCATCCCAGCTGGGTCTCGACGTTGCGCTGATCGAGAAGAACAAGCTCGGCGGCACCTGCCTGCACAACGGCTGCATCCCCACGAAGGCTCTGCTGCACGCCGGTGAGATCGCCGACCAGGCACGCGAGGCCGGACAGTTCGGTATCAAGGCCTCTTTCGAGGGCGTTGACATCGCCGGTGTGCACAAGTACAAGGACGAGGTCATCTCGGGCCTGTACAAGGGCCTGCAGGGCCTGGTCGCCTCCCGCAAGGTGACCTACATCGAGGGTGAGGGCCGTCTGTCCTCCCCGACCTCCGTCGACGTGAACGGCCAGCGCATCCAGGGCCGCCACGTCCTGCTGGCGACCGGCTCCGTGCCGAAGTCGCTGCCGGGCCTGAACATCGACGGCAACCGGATCATCTCCTCGGACCACGCGCTGGTCCTGGACCGCGTGCCCCAGTCCGCGATCATCCTGGGCGGCGGCGTCATCGGCGTCGAGTTCGCCTCGGCGTGGAAGTCCTTCGGCACCGACGTCACCGTCATCGAGGGCCTCAAGCACCTCGTCCCGGTCGAGGACGAGAACAGCTCGAAGATCCTGGAGCGCGCGTTCCGCAAGCGCGGCATCAAGTTCAACCTGGGCACCTTCTTCCAGTCGGCCGAGTACACCGAGACCGGTGTCAAGGTCACGCTGGCCGACGGCAAGACCTTCGAGGCCGAGGTGCTGCTGGTCGCCATCGGCCGCGGCCCGGTCTCCCAGGGCCTGGGCTACGAGGAGCAGGGCGTCGCGATGGACCGCGGCTACGTCCTGGTCGACGAGTACATGCAGACCAACGTGCCGACCATCTCGGCCGTGGGCGACCTCGTCCCCACCCTGCAGCTCGCGCACGTCGGCTTCGCCGAGGGCATCCTCGTCGCGGAGCGCCTGGCCGGCCTGAAGGCCGTGCCGATCGACTACGACGGTGTCCCGCGCGTCACGTACTGCCACCCCGAGGTCGCCTCGGTCGGCATCACCGAGGCCAAGGCCAAGGAGATCTACGGCGCGGACAAGGTCGTCGCCCTGAAGTACAACCTGGCGGGCAACGGCAAGAGCAAGATCCTGAAGACCGCGGGCGAGATCAAGCTCGTCCAGGTCAAGGACGGTGCCGTGGTCGGCGTCCACATGGTCGGTGACCGGATGGGCGAGCAGGTCGGCGAAGCCCAGCTGATCTACAACTGGGAGGCCCTGCCGGCCGAGGTCGCGCAGCTCATCCACGCGCACCCGACCCAGAACGAGGCCCTCGGCGAGGCCCACCTGGCCCTGGCCGGCAAGCCGCTTCACGCACACGACTAATCGTCACGGGCGCGACGACCACTTCCGCACTTTCGTTAGGAGCAACTGAAACCATGTCGGTTTCCGTAACCCTTCCGGCGCTCGGCGAGAGCGTCACCGAGGGCACTGTCACCCGTTGGCTCAAGGCCGAGGGCGAGCGCGTCGAGGCCGACGAGCCGCTGCTCGAGGTCTCGACCGACAAGGTCGACACCGAGATCCCCTCCCCCGTCTCCGGCATCCTGGCCTCCATCAAGGTCGCCGAGGACGAGACCGTCGAGGTCGGCGCCGAGCTGGCCGTCATCGACGACGGCTCCGGCGCCCCGGCCGCCGCTGCCGCCCCGGCCGCCGAGCCCGTCGCGGCTCCGGCGGCTCCGGCCCCCGTCGCCGAGGCCCCGGCCGCCCCCGCACCGGCCGAGACCCCGGCTGCCCCGGCCGCCGCTCCGGCGGGCGCCGCCTCCGGTACCGACGTCGTGCTGCCCGCGCTGGGCGAGTCGGTCACCGAGGGCACCGTCACCCGCTGGCTGAAGGAGGTCGGCGAGTCCGTCGAGGCCGACGAGCCGCTGCTCGAGGTCTCCACTGACAAGGTCGACACCGAGATCCCCGCGCCGGTCTCCGGCACCCTGCTGGAGATCCTGGTCGCCGAGGACGAGACCGCCGAGGTCGGCGCCCGTCTCGCCGTCATCGGTGTCGCGGGCGCGGCTCCGGCCGCCGCTCCGGCCGCCGCAGCTCCGGCTCCGGTCGCCCCGGCCGCTCCGGCCGCCGCTCCGGCTCCGGTCGTGGCCGCTCCGGCCGCCGCAGCTCCGGCTCCGGCCGCCCCCGTGGCCGCTCCGGCTCCGGTCGTGGCCGCTCCGGCCGCCCCGGCTCCGGTCGCCGCTCCGGCTCCGGTCGCCCCGGCCGCCCCCGCCGCCGTCTCCGGCGACGAGGGCGCGTACGTGACCCCGCTGGTGCGCAAGCTCGCCTCCGAGTCCGGCGTCAACCTGTCGACGGTCACGGGCACCGGTGTCGGTGGCCGTATCCGCAAGCAGGACGTCCTGGCCGCCGCCGAGGCCGCCAAGGCCGCCGCCGCTCCGGCTCCGGCCGCCGCGGCCGCCGCCCCGGCCGCCGCCAAGGCTCCGGCCGCGGTGTCCGAGCTGCGCGGTCAGACGGTCAAGATGACCCGCATGCGCAAGGTCATCGGCGACAACATGATGAAGGCCCTGCACTCGCAGGCGCAGCTCAGCTCCGTGGTCGAGGTGGACATCACCAAGATCATGAAGCTGCGCGAGAAGGCCAAGGCCGGCTTCCTCGCCCGCGAGGGCGTCAAGCTGTCCCCGATGCCGTTCTTCGTCAAGGCCGCTGCCCAGGCGCTGAAGGCCCACGCGGTCGTCAACGCCCGGATCAACGACGACGAGGGCACCATCACCTACTTCGACTCGGAGAACATCGGCATCGCCGTGGACTCCGAGAAGGGCCTGATGACCCCGGTCATCAAGGGTGCCGGTGACCTCAACCTGGCGGGCATCTCCAAGGCCACGGCCGACCTGGCCGGCAAGGTCCGCGGCAACAAGATCACCCCGGACGAGCTGTCCGGCGCGACCTTCACCATCAGCAACACCGGCTCGCGCGGTGCGCTGTTCGACACGGTGATCGTTCCGCCGAACCAGGTCGCGATCCTGGGCATCGGTGCCACGGTCAAGCGCCCGGTGGTCATCGAGACCGAAGAGGGCACCGTCATCGGCGTCCGCGACATGACGTACCTGACCCTGTCCTACGACCACCGCCTGGTGGACGGCGCGGACGCGGCCCGGTACCTCAGCGCCGTCAAGGCGATCCTCGAGGCCGGCGAGTTCGAGGTCGAGCTCGGCCTGTAAGGCCCTGCGCACAGCCCCGGCTGTCGCTCGCGGCGCCCCCGTCCGGATTCGTCCGGGCGGGGGCGCCGTCGTTGTGCCCCGTTGTGCCCCGCTGTAACGAGCCTCACCCTGCGTCCCTGACCACGAACGCATCGGAGCAGGCCACGACGGCCTTATTGTCTACGCATCAGGCCCCGCGTGTCCGCACACACAGGAGTTGAAACCCGATGATCACCCCACCCGTCGTGCACTCGCTGCGCGAGCAGATCCGCGAGCACATCGTGGAGGGGATCGTCAGCGGCCGCTGGAAGCCCGGCGAGCGGATCGTCGAGCGCCGGATCGCCGTGGAGCTGGAGGTCAGCCAGACGCCCGTGCGCGAGGCGCTGCGCGAGCTGGAGACGCTGCGGCTGATCGAGTCGGCGCCGAACAAGGGCGTCCGCGTACGCAACCTCTCGGCGGCCGACCTGGAGGAGATCTACCCGGTCCGGGCCGGTCTGGAGCAGATCGCGGCCGAGCTGGCCGCCCCGAGGCTGGCGACCGACTGCTCGGCCCTGGAGCCGCACGTGGAGGCCCTGTGGGAGGCCGACCGGATCCAGGACGGCACGGCCCAGGTGCGGCACACGGTGGGCTTCCACCGGGAGATGGTGCGGGCGGCCGGGAACAGCGTGCTGCTGCACACCTGGGAGAGCCTGGGCATCGAGGTCTTCACCGCCCTGTCCATCCGGTGGCTGGGAACCGTCCAGAAGTCCTACGCGGAGGAGCACGAGGCCCTCGTCGCCGCGTTCCGCAGCCAGGACCCCGATATCGGCGTCCTGGTGAAGCGGCACGTCCTGGGCTGCGCCCCGCGCAGCGCCTGACCTTCCTCCCACCCGTCTGACCTGCACATTTGACCGATCCTCCAGCGGATCGCGGCGCCGGTGGCATGTACTGATGAAACCGGCACCGGGTGCCTGAGTTCATGGCACCGGGTGCCGACTTTCGTCACACCGTCGATTATTCGTCACTTTTATTTGATCGATCATCGATCAGGGATTTACAGTCACTGCGGGCCCCAACCGGGTCCAACGACCCTGTCCTGCCCGTCAGGGTTTTCTTCACCACCTCCTCTCCTTTGTCCGGAAGGCGGCGCACACCGATGTCCGACCCCGTAGGAAAGCTTCCGAGCGAGCTCGACCAGCTCCCGGACCGCGACACCGAGGAGACCGCCGAATGGGCGGCCTCCCTCGACGCCGTCGCCAAGGCCGCCGGTACGCGCCGCGCCGAATACCTGCTCCGCCGCACCCTCCAGCACGCCGAGGCCGCCGGCCTCGCCCTGCCCAAGCTGCTGGAGACGGACTACGTCAACACCATCCCCACCTCCGCGGAACCCGAGTTCCCGGGTGACCAGGAGATGGAAGCCAGGATCACCGCCTGGAACCGCTGGAACGCGGCGGCCATGGTGACCCGCGGCTCCAAGTACGGCGTCGGCGGCCACATCGCCACCTTCGCCTCCGCCGCGTGGCTGTACGAGACCGGCTTCCAGCACTTCTTCCGCGGGAAGGAGGCCGACGGATCGGGCGACCAGCTCTACATCCAGGGCCACGCCTCCCCCGGCATCTACGCCCGCGCCTTCCTCGACGGGCGCGTCTCCGAGCAGCAGCTCGACAACTTCCGCCAGGAGGCCGGCGGCAACGGCCTGCCCTCCTACCCGCACCCGCGGCGCCTGCCGTGGCTGTGGGAGTTCCCCACGGTCTCCATGGGCCTCGGCCCGCTCTCCGCGATCTACCAGGCGCGCTTCAACCGCTACCTGGAGAACCGCAGGATCAAGGACACCTCCAACTCGCACGTCTGGGCCTTCCTCGGCGACGGCGAGATGGACGAGCCCGAGTCGACCGCCGCCCTGGCCCTGGCCTCCCGCGAGCAGCTCGACAACCTGACGTTCGTCATCAACTGCAACCTGCAGCGCCTCGACGGCCCGGTCCGCGCGAACTTCCGCGTGGTCCAGGAGCTGGAGGCCCAGTTCCGCGGCGCCGGCTGGAACGTCATCAAGACCCTCTGGGGCACCGCCTGGGACGAGCTGTTCCAGCTCGACACCACGGGCGCCCTGGTACGCCGCCTGCGCGAGGTACCGGACGCGCAGTTCCAGACGTACGCGACCCGCGACGTGGCCTACATCCGCCAGCACTTCTTCGGCGCCAACGCCGAGCTCGCCGCCCTCGGCGCCCTGCTCTCCGACGCGAAGATCGCCGAGTGCTTCCACACCTCCCGCGGCGGCCACGAGCCCCGCAAGGTGTACGCCGCGTACAAGGCCGCCCTGGAGCACAAGGGCGCGCCGACGGTCATCCTCGCGCAGACCGTCAAGGGCTACACGCTGGGTGCCGGGTTCGAGTCGAAGAACGCGAACCACCAGATGAAGAAGCTGACGATCGACGAGTTCAAGGACATGCGCGACCTCCTTGGCCTCCCGATCCCGGACAGCGCCTTCGCCGACGGCAAGGTCCCGTACGGCCACCCGGGCGCGAACAGCCCCGAGGTGCGGTACCTGAACGAGCGCCGCGCGGCCCTCGGCGGCCCCGCCCCGGCCCGCAAGGTCCACCACGTGGCCCTGCCGGCTCCGGCCGACCGCTCCTTCGCCCCGCTCATCAAGGGTTCCGGCAAGCAGGAGATGGCCACCACCATGGCCTTCGTCCGCCTCGTCAAGGACCTGATGCGGGACAAGGAGACCGGCAAGCGCTGGGTGCCGATCGTCCCCGACGAGGCCCGTACCTTCGGTATGGAGTCCCTCTTCCCGTCGGCCGGCATCTACTCGCCGCTGGGCCAGACGTACGAGCCGGTCGACCGCGACCAGCTGATGTACTACAAGGAGGCCAAGGACGGCCAGATCCTCAACGAGGGGATCACCGAGGCCGGCGCCATGGCCGACTTCATCGCCGCCTGCACGTCGTACGCGACGCACGGCGAGCCGATGATCCCGTTCTACATCTTCTACTCGATGTTCGGCTGGCAGCGCACCGCCGACCAGATGTGGCAGCTCGCCGACCAGCTCGGCAAGGGCTTCATCGTCGGCGCCACGGCCGGCCGCACCACGCTGACCGGTGAGGGCCTCCAGCACGCCGACGGCCACTCGCACCTGATCGCGTCCACGAACCCGGCGTCGCTCAACTACGACCCGGCCTTCGCGTACGAGATCGCGGTGATCGTCAAGGACGGTCTGCGCCGCATGTACGGCGAGACGCCCGAGGACGTCTTCTACTACCTGACGGTCTACAACGAGCCGAAGGTGCAGCCCGCGATGCCCGAGGGCGTCGAGGAGGGCATCGTCAAGGGTCTCTACCGCTTCAACACGGCGGCCGACCTAGCGGAGGCGGCCCCGGCCGCCGACGCCGCGAAGATCCAGCTCATGGCCTCTGGTACGGCGATCCACTGGGTCCTGGAGGCGCAGCGTCTGCTGGCCGCCGACTGGAACGTGGCCGCCGACGTGTGGTCCGCCACCTCGTGGGGCGAGCTGCGCCGCGACGCGCTGGAGTGCGACGAGGCGCTGCTGCGCGGCGAGGAGCGCACCCCGTACGTGACCCGCGTGCTGGAGGGCGCCCCGGGCCCGGTCCTGGCGGTCTCCGACTGGATGCGCCAGGTCCCGGACCAGATCAGCCAGTGGGTCCCGCAGGACTACACCTCGCTGGGTACGGACGGCTTCGGTCTGTCCGACACCCGTGAGGGCGCCCGCCGCCACTTCGGTGTCGACGCCCAGTCGATCGTGGTGGCCTCGCTGGCCCAGCTCGCCCGCCGCGGCGAGGTTCCCGCCTCCGCGGTCAAGGAGGCCCGGGAGCGCTACGGCCTCTGAGCCGTGTCCCGTCGAACGCCGAAGGCCGGTGTCCACCCCCCAAAGGGGTCGGACACCGGCCTTTGGCCGTATGAGCGGTGGCGGGGCGGGGTGCGAGCCCGGATGCTGGATCCCGTGATGGACGAGACGGAGTTCTGGGAGATCGTCGACCGTACCCGCGAGGCCGCCGAGGGCGACCCCGAGGAGCATGCCGAGCTGCTCGTGGAGCGGCTGGCACAGCTCGATCCCGACTCCGTGCTGGATTTCGCGCGGCACTTCGAGTCGCGCTACAACCGGGCGTACACCTGGGACCTGTGGGGCGCGGCGTGGGTCCTGCTCGACGGGGCGAGCGACGACGCGTTCGACTACTTCAGGTGCTGGCTCATCGGGCAGGGCCGGGAGGTCTTCGAGGGCGGGGTGCACGACCCGGACCGGCTGGCGGAGCTGCTGGGCGAGTTCGACGAGGAGATCGACGGGGACGGCGAGGAGCTGGGGTACGCGGCCGACGAGGCGTACGAGCAGCTCACCGGGGTGGTGGCGCCGGACCTGGGGATCCCGTTGCAGGCGGAGGAGCCGGAGGGCGCCCCGCTGGACTTCGAGAACGAAGCCGTGCTGGCGGAGCGCTTCCCCCGGCTCTGGGACCGCTTCCGCCCCTAGGGGGTGTCCGCCGTCTCGTCCTAGTAGTGCGTACCGCCGTCGATGCGGATCTCGGTGCCGGTGATGAAGGCGCCGTCCTCGGAGCCCAGCATCGCGACGACGCCGGCGACGGTCTGCGGGCCGGCGAAGCCCTGGCCGAGGGCGGGGGCGAGCTTGGCGAACAGGCTCCAGTCGGTGTCCTCGGGCAGGCCGGGGCCGGTGCCGGTGGTCATGCCGCTCTCGATGGAGCCGGGGGCGACGGCGACGAAGCGCAGGCCCTGCTTGCTGTACTCGGCGGCCAGTGCGTGGGTCATGGACTGGATGCCGCCCTTGCTGGCCGCGTAGGCGGACATGTAGGGGTGGGCGAAGCTGGCCGAGGTGGAGCTGAAGTTGACGACGACGGGCTGCTCTCCGGCCAGCAGGGCGGGGAGCGACTCGCGGATCATCAGGAAGGTGCCGGTCAGGTTGACCGAGATCACCTGGTTCCACAGGTCGAGCGTGGTCTGGTGGGTGTGCGCGGAGCGCAGGATGCCCGCCGCGTTGACCAGTACGTCGATGCCGGTGAGGGCGTCGACCGCGGCGGCGACGCCGGTCTTGACGGCGGCCTCGTCGGATATGTCCAGGACGGCGGTGGTCAGCCGGCCGGCGTGGCCGTCGGCGGCCGCCCGGTCGGCGGTGGCCTTGAGGCCGGCCTCGTTGACGTCGACGGCGTGGACGCGGCCGCCCTCGGAGAGAATGCGGTGGACGGTGGCCTGGCCGATGCCCGAGCCGCCGCCGGTGATGAGGACGCGACGTCCTTCGTAACGGTTCATGGGGCGAGCGTACCGAGAGCCTGGCACGTTTTGCCAGACTGGCACGTAATGCATTCTTCAGCTAGGCCTGGCGTAGTCTTCACCCGTGAGATCTCCCCGCCCGTACTCCCCCCAGAGCGGCCCCGGAACCCAGTCGCTGACGGAGCGCCGCAAGGCCGCCACCCAGCTGGACATCGCCCGCGCCGCGTGCGAGCTCTTCGCCGCACACGGCCCCGACGGCACCACCGCCGAGGACATCGCCCACCGGGCGGGGGTCGCGCTGCGCACGTTCTACCGCTACTTCCGCAACAAGCAGGAGGCCGTGGCCCCGCTGCTGGCGGGCGGCGGCGACGCCTGGCGGGCGCTGCTGGCCGAGGAGCGGCCGGGCACCCCCCTGTCCGAGGCGCTGGAGCGCGCGGTGACGCGTTCGCTGAGCGATTCGCAGGCCGTGGAGGAGGGGCTGGAGGTCACCCGCGGCCTGCTGCGCGCGGCCGCCTCCGACGAGGCGCTGCGGGCGGTCTGGTACCGGGTGAACCAGGACTCGGAGGAGCGCCTGGTCCCGGTGGTGGCCGGACTGGCCGGCCCGGACGCGGACCCGATGTCCGTACGCCTCCTCGCGGCGGCCGCCACGGACGCGATCCGCGTCTCGCTGGAGCTCTGGTCCGCCGGGGACGCCCCGGTCTCCGGCCCCGGCTCCCCCGCGGACCTCGCGGTCCGCGCCCTGCGCGAGCTGACCGGCGCGATGCCCCTGATCCGCCGCTGAGCGGAGCAGGGGCACCGGAAGAGGGGTGCGGGGCGCTCAGCGCCAGCCGCCCCAGTCGTCGTCCCATCCGCCGTGGTCGTGCCAGCCGGCGTTGTCCCAGCGGCCCCAGTCGCTGTCGTTCCAGCCGTGGTCGTGGTCGCTCCAGCGGCCGTTCCCACCACAGTCGTCGTCGTCCCAGTGGTTCGAGTGGCGGTAGTCCGAGCGCGAGTCCCAGCCACCGTCGTGGGCGGAGGCGTTCGTGACCGGCAGCAGACCCAGGGCGAGTCCGGCGGCCCCGGCGACAACGGCTCCGACGATCCTACGGCGCATCTTCATGCACCTCCGATACAAATATCGCTTATCGGGCTTTTAGGTCTTATCAACCGTTACTCCGGTCGGGCGGGCTGTCAAAAGCAGAAGGCCCCCGCCACTCTCCGAAAGAGAGCGGCGGGGGCCTTCCCTGCCTACGCTGACCTGGGCTTCTTACAGGTCGAAGTAGAGCTCGAACTCGTGCGGGTGCGGGCGCTGCGCGATCGGGGCGATCTCGTGCGTGCGCTTGTAGTCGATCCAGGTCTCGATGAGGTCGGGGGTGAAGACACCGCCGGCCAGGAGGTACTCGTGGTCCTCCTCCAGGGCCTTGAGGACGTCCTCGAGGCTGGTCGGGACCTGCGGGACGCTCGCGTGCTCGTCGGGCGAGAGCTCGTAGAGGTCCTTGTCGATCGGCTCCATCGGCTCGATCTTGTTCTTGATGCCGTCGAGGCCCGCGAGGAGCAGCGCCGCGAAGGCGAGGTACGGGTTCGAGGACGGGTCCGGCGCGCGGAACTCGACGCGCTTGGCCTTCGGGTTCGAGCCCGTGATCGGGATGCGCATGGCGGCGGAGCGGTTGCGCTGCGAGTACACCATGTTGACCGGCGCCTCGAAGCCCGGCACCAGGCGGTGGTACGAGTTCACCGTCGGGTTGGTGAAGGCGAGCAGCGACGGGGCGTGCTTGAGGATGCCGCCGATGTAGTAGCGGGCGGTGTCCGACAGGCCCGCGTAGCCGGCCTCGTCGTAGAAGAGCGGCTCGCCGCCGGTCCACAGGGACTGGTGGACGTGCATGCCCGAGCCGTTGTCGCCGAAGATCGGCTTCGGCATGAAGGTCGCGGTCTTGCCGTTGCGCCAAGCGACGTTCTTCACGATGTACTTGAAGAGCATCAGGTCGTCGGCCGCGGCGAGCAGCGTGTTGAACTTGTAGTTGATCTCGGCCTGGCCACCGGTGCCGACCTCGTGGTGCTGGCGCTCGACCTGGAGGCCCTGGGCGTCCAGCTCGAGGGAGATCTCGGCGCGCAGGTCGGCGAAGTGGTCGACCGGGGCGACCGGGAAGTAACCACCCTTGTAGCGGACCTTGTAGCCGCGGTTGTTCTCCTCGGAACCGGTGTTCCAGGCGCCGGCCTCGGAGTCGATGTGGTAGAAGCCCTCGTTCGCGGAGGTCGCGAAGCGCACGCTGTCGAACACGTAGAACTCGGCCTCGGGGCCGAAGAACGCGGTGTCGGCGATGCCGGTGGAGGCGAGGTAGGCCTCGGCCTTCTTGGCGATGTTGCGCGGGTCGCGGCTGTAGGCCTCACCCGTGATCGGGTCGTGGATGAAGAAGTTGATGTTGAGCGTCTTGTCCTTGCGGAACGGGTCCAGGCGCGCGGTGGTGATGTCGGCACGCAGCGCCATGTCGGACTCGTGGATCGCCTGGAAGCCGCGGATCGAGGAACCGTCGAAGGCGAGCTCCTCCGCCGGGTCGAACGCTCGCGCCGGGATGGTGAAGTGCTGCATCACACCAGGCAGGTCGCAGAAGCGGACGTCGACGAACTTGACGTCGTTCTCCTCGATGTACTGCTTCACTTCGTCGGCGTTCTTGAACATCCAACTCCTCCTACTCCCGGTCCCGGGGCAGGGACGGGCTTTATAGCTCGTGGTGCGTCAGTGCGGTGCCGCACGCTGACCGACCATAAGCAGACGGGATTTCCCAAGCATGACCCATTTGTTTCGCACAAGTTAACCAGGGTCCGGTCCAGGTCCCGTGGAGGACCACCGGTACCGTGGTGGAGTGGACAACAGGCAAGCAATCGGTTCCTGGCTCTCCGGCCCGCGCGCGGCCGCCGAGGAGATGGGCGTCGACTTCGGCTATCCGGGCCAGCGGCTCGGCCTGCCCCAGTCGGGACCCGGCTCCGCGGCCCGCTTCGGACGCCGGCTCGGTGCCGTCCTCGTCGACTGGATCGGCTGCCAGCTCATCGCGTACGGGCTCATCACCCACGGCGATCTGGCGGCCGCGGGCAACTGGACGCTCGCCCTCTTCCTCTCCCTGACCCTGCTGACCGTAGGAACCGTGGGATTCACCCCCGGCAAGCGGATGCTCGGCCTCCGGGTGGTCGGGCAGGGCGGCGGCCGCCTGAGCATCCCCCGCGTGGTGCTGCGGACCCTGCTGCTGGCCCTGGTCGTCCCGGCGCTGATCTGGGACCGCGACGGCCGCGGACTGCACGACCGCCTCGCGGGCGCGGTCCAGGTCCGGATCTAGTCCGGAGCCGGGTCCGGATCCGGATCCCGGCTCCAGCGGCGCACCACCGGTACACCACCGCAGACGCGTAGAGGCGTACGCGCACCGCGGCGGTGGCCGGAATCCACCGCTCGCATGCACAGCTCGTATACACACGGGGGCGCCCCCGAGCCGGATGGCTCGGGGGCGCCCCCGTGTGTATACGACGAGTACGGTCAGCGCATCTTTCCGCCGCGCGGCATGCGCATGCCCTTGGGCATCGGGCCCTTCGGGACCGGCATGTTGCTCATGAGGTCACCCATGGCCCGGAGCTTGTCGTTGACCTGCGTGATCTGCGGGCCGGACAGGACGCGCGGCAGCTTCAGCAGCGTCGTGCGGACCTTCTTGAGCGGCACCTCGCCCTCGCCGGTGCCCACGATGAAGTCGTGGACCGGGATGTCGGGCATGATCCGGGCCATCTTCTTCTTCTCGGCCGCGAGCAGGGCCTTGACCCGGTTCGGGTTGCCCTCCGCGATCAGGACCACGCCCGCCTTGCCGACGGCCCGGTGGACGATGTCCTGGTTCCGGTTCATCGCCACGGCCGGGGTGGTCGTCCATCCCCGTCCGACGTTGTCCAGTACGGCCGCGGCAGCGCCCGGCTGCCCCTCCATCTGCCCGAAGGCAGCCCGCTCGGCCCGCCGTCCGAAGACGATCGCCATCGCGAGGAACGCCACCAGGAAGCCCAGGATGCCCAGGTAGACCGGGTGGCCGATCAGGAAGCCGATCGCAAGGAAGACACCGAAGGTGACGATTCCCACGCCCGCGACGATCAGACCGACCTTGGGGTCGGCCTTCCGCGTCATCTTGTACGTCAGGGCGATCTGCTTCAGTCGCCCGGGGTTCGCAGCAGTCTCTGCGTTTGACTTCCTCGCCATAAGGCGAAGTTTACGTGTCCTGCGGGGTCCGGGTCGCCGCGGCCTCGAGTACGTGCTCGGTTTCCACGCGGTCCTTCGCCCGGCGTCGGTCCTCGAGGACGGCCGTCCAGGCGTTGCGCCTGGCACCGCTCATGAGCAGCGATTCCAGGCCCCGGAAGGCCTCGGTGAAGGACGGAATGGCGATGGCGCGGACTGGCGCGGCCTGCATGATGTCGACCCCTACTCTCGCTGCTCGCATCGTCGGCGTGTGCGGTGCGTGGATCCAGCGTCACTGACTGGTGTTACCAGGGCGTGACCGGTCGGTCAAATGTGATTGACACGTTGCAAACACAGACGCGGCCCGCCGGGCTCCTCACACGAAAAGAGCCTAGGGGCCGCGTCGATGCGGTGTTACCGATTGGTAGCTTTTGTGCGTGAGCTCACACTCACGCACGGTCACGCGGTCGCCGGATCAGACGGCGGCGCGCTTCTCCATCGCCTGGTTGTACAGGCGGCCGGCGCGGTACGAGGACCGGACCAGCGGGCCGGACATCACGCCGGAGAAGCCGATCTCCTCGGCCTCCTTCGCCAGCTCCACGAACTCGGCCGGCTTCACCCAGCGCTCCACGGGGTGGTGCCGCGGCGAGGGGCGCAGGTACTGGGTGATGGTGATGAGCTCGCAGCCCGCCTCGTGCAGCTCCTTGAGCGCCTCGCTGACCTCCTCGCGCTCCTCGCCCATGCCCAGGATCAGGTTGGACTTGGTGACGAGGCCGTAGGCGCGGGCCTGCCGGATCACGTCGAGGGAGCGCTCGTAGCGGAAGCCCGGGCGGATGCGCTTGAAGATGCGCGGCACGGTCTCGACGTTGTGCGCGAAGACCTCGGGGCGGGAGGCGAAGACCTCCTCCAGCAGCTCCGGGACCGCGTTGAAGTCCGGGGCCAGCAGCTCGACCTTGGTGTGGCCGCCCTCGCGGCCGGCCGTCTGCTGGTGGATCTGGCGCACGGTCTCCGCGTACAGCCACGCGCCGCCGTCCGCCAGGTCGTCGCGGGCGACGCCGGTGATGGTGGCGTAGTTCAGGTCCATGGTGACCACGGACTCGCCGACCCGGCGGGGCTCGTCCCGGTCCAGGGCCTCGGGCTTGCCCGTGTCGATCTGGCAGAAGTCACAGCGCCGGGTGCACTGGTCGCCGCCGATGAGGAAGGTGGCCTCGCGGTCCTCCCAGCATTCGTAGATGTTCGGACAGCCGGCTTCCTGGCACACCGTGTGCAGTCCTTCGCCCTTCACCAGGGCCTGCATCTTGGTGTACTCGGGACCCATCTTCGCCCGGGTCTTGATCCACTCGGGCTTGCGCTCGATGGGGGTCTGGCTGTTACGGACCTCCAGGCGCAGCATCTTGCGTCCGTCGGGTGCGACTGCGGACACGACCGGCTCCCTGTGACTTCGATTCTTCGGCGCCCACCAGGGTACGCCCGTAAATTCGTACGCTCTTACGTCCGCCAACCGGGGGCCGCCCGGAGGCATTCCCCCGCCCGGTCAGCCGGCGGCCGGCTCGATCTCGCGCGGCTTCAGCTCGGCCTGCTCCAGCACGTCCTTCAGGTGCCGTTCCACGACCGGCAGGACCTCGGCGATGGTGACCTCGCGGCCCAGTTCGTACGAGAGCGAGGTCACACCGGCGTCCCGGATCCCGCAGGGGATGATCCGGTCGAACCAGGTGCTGTCCGGGTTCACGTTCAGGGAGAAGCCGTGCATCGTGACGCCCTTGGCGACGCGGATGCCGATGGCGGCGAGCTTGCGGTCCTCGCGGCGCTGGCCGGCGTTGGAGGGGGCGTACTCGGGGCCGTGGAGGCGGGCGTCGAACTCGTCGTCGCCGTTGCGGGGGTCCGGCGCGGGCACGCTGAAGTCCAGGGAGAGGCCGCCTATCTGCGGGCGCTGCTCCACGGGGTCGCCGAGCACCCAGACGCCGGAGCGGCCCTCGACCCGGGTGGTCTCCAGCCCGAACTCGGCGGCGGTGCGGATCAGGGCGTCCTCCAGCCGGCGCACGTGGGCGACCACGTCGACGGGGCGGGGCAGCTTCATGATCGGGTAGCCGACGAGCTGGCCCGGGCCGTGCCAGGTGATCTTGCCGCCGCGGTCCACGTCGATGACCGGGGTCCCGTCCAGGGGGCGCTCGCTGGGGTCGGTGCGGCGGCCGGCGGTGTAGACCGGCTCGTGCTCCACCATCAGGCAGGTGTCGCCGATCTCGTCCGCGAAGCGGGCCGCGTGCACCCGGCGCTGCTCTTCCCAGGCTTCGGTGTACTCGACGGATTCCGGCCCGAAGCCCAGATGGACAAACCGAAGCTCAGTCACCGCAGCGCCTCCTCGTTGAACCTGCTGTGTGCACGTATCGCACTCCGGTCAAGAGTACGGCGGCCCGTGCGCGGCCCCTCAGGCCCCCGGCGCGGGCTCCGGCGCGGGTGCCCGTGCCGGTCCCCGCGCGGGCTCCGGCGGCGGGGCGGCCGGCAGCCGGCGGGGGCGCCTGCGGCCCGCGGCCGGCCGGTCCGGGTCCTCGTCGGCCCTCGGCAGCCTGCGGTGGCCCTCGGAGTGGTCGTTGACCCAGCCGCACACCCCGCACGCGTAGCGCCCGTCCAGTCCCGCGATGAGGGTGCCGCAGCGGCGGCACTCCGCCTCGGTGATCTCGGGGGCGGGCAGCGGGGCGGTGGATTCCGCGGAGGGATCGGGGAGGTAGGCCCTGGGGGGACGGCGGGTCATGTGGCGCAGAGTACGCGGACCGGGTGGGCCGGTCCGTAAAGAGCCCTACCCATTCTGCACACGATCGGATGAATGTGGGGCAGAGAGGGCGGTGTGAGGGGAGTTGGCCGCTACATTCACGCCGTTCACAGGGCCGGGACCCCGGTCCGTCACGTACGGAAACCGTGGAGCCGATGACCGAACGACCTGCCCAGCGTGTCCCCAACCGGCAGCTCGCGGCACTGATCGCGGAAGCCGGGTTCTCCAACGCCGGGCTCGCCCGCCGTGTAGACCAGCTCGGTCTGGAACACGGTCTGGACCTGCGGTACGACAAAACCTCCGTGACCCGCTGGCTGCGCGGCCAGCAGCCCCGCGGCACCACCCCGGCGCTGATCGCGGAGGTCTTCACGCGGCGCCTCGGGCGGCGGCTGTCGGCACAGGATCTGGGCCTGGACGCGTGCGCCCCCGTGTACGCCGGGCTGGAGTTCGCGGCCACCCCGGAGGAGGCCGTGGACATCGCGAGCGGTCTGTGGCGCAAGGACTCCGGCTCGCACGCCGAGCTGCGCAAGATCGCCTTCACCCCGGCCGGGCTGGTGGTGCCCAGCCGGGACTGGCTCATCGGGCGGGCCGACGAACGCGTGGGCCGCGGCGCCGATCCCGCCGCGCACCGCGTCCCCGCCCAGGGCCGCGCCTCGGTGCCCCGGCAGCGGCAGATCGACCGGGGGCCCGGACAGCGGGTGACCAGCGGGGACATCGCGGCGCTGCGTTCGGTGAGCGAGCTGTTCCGGACCCTGGACCACACCTACGGCGGCGGCCACGCCCGGCAGGCCCTGGTCCGGTACCTGGAGCACGAGGCCGAGCCGATGCTGCGCGGCACCTACGGGGAGACGACCGGGCGGCGGCTGTTCGCGGCGGCCGCCGACCTGACCCGGCTCGCGGGCTGGACCTCGTACGACATCGCCGCGCACGGGCTGGCCCAGCGGTACTTCGTGCAGGCGCTGCGGCTGGCGCAGGCGGCCGGGGACCGGCCGTACGGGTCCTACGTGCTGATCACCATGAGCCGTCAGGCGGTCTACCTGGGGCACGGCCGGGAGGCGGTGCAGCTGGCCCGGGTCGCCCAGCAGGGCGTGGGCTCGGGGCCGCCGCCGGTGGTGCAGTCGCTGCTGCACGCGTCGGAGGCGCGGGGGCACGCGGTGCTGGGCGAGGTGCGGGCGGCGACGGCCTCGCTGGTGCGGGCGGAGCGGGCGCTGGGCGCGGCCCGGCCGGGGGACGACGTGCCGCACTGGGCGCGGCTGTTCGACGAAGGGCAGCTGGCGGACGAGTTCGGGCACTGCCACCGGGACCTCCAGCAGTACCGGGCCTCGGCGCAGCACGCGGAGCGCTCGCTCCAGCTGCGGGCGCCGGGGTTCGCGCGGTCGCGGCTGTTCTGCCGGGTGGTGCTGGCCACGGCGCGGCTGGGGCTGGGCGAGCTGGACCAGGCGTGCGCGCTGGGGGCGGAGGCGGCGCAGCAGGCGATGGAGATGCGGTCGGTGCGCGCGGTGGAGTACGTACGGGACTTCGAGCGGCGGCTGGAGCCGTACCGGGACGCGGCGGCGGTGCGGACGTACCGGGACCGGGTGTCGGCGCTGAGCTGACCGGTGGGCCCGGCCCCCGTGCGGGGCCGGGCCCTTGGCCGGTGGTTCTCAGGCGGCCGCCGGGAGGGCGGGCTCCGGCCGGGCGGGCAGCGGGATGCCGAAGTCGCGCAGCAGGGCGGTCGCGGCGCGGCGGGCGGAGTGCAGGGCGCCCTGGACGGTGTTGGAGTCGCGGTGGTCGCCGCAGACGTACAGCCCGGCGAGGACCCGTACGGGCCGCTGCCTGTCGTGGGGCGGGGGCATCGCGGGAACGGCCTCCGGGGTGTGGTGGACGGCCAGCAGCTCCCAGTCCCGCGTCGGGGTCTCGTAGAGCCGGGCCAGCCGGGAGGCGACGGTCCGGGCGGGCGGCGGCGGGCCGTGCACGGTGGTGGTGACCAGGCTGCGGCCGGCGGGGGCGCGGGTGGGGTCGGTCGCGCTCATCACGGTGGTGTGGGCGATCGGCCACTTCGGGTCGGCGTCCAGGAGCAGGGAGCCGTCCCAGGGCAGGGGTTCGGGGGTGGCGTGGTGGATGACGGTGACCTCGTGGAAGGCCGGGACGCGGAGTCCCGGGAGGAGTTCGGCGGCGGCGCGGGCTCCGGTGGCGAGCAGGACGGCGCGACAGCCGAAGTCGCCGTGCTCCTCGGTGGTGACGAGGTTGGTCGCCACCGAACGTACCCGGATGCCGGTGCGGACGGTGCCCGGGGGCAGGGCCGCGGCGAGCAGGCCGGGCAGGGTGGCGGCGCCGCCCTCGGGCACGGCGAGCCGGCCTCTGGCGAAGGTGCGCAGCGCGAGGTCGGCGACGCGGCTGGAGGTGGTGAGCTCCGGGTCGCGGAGCAGGGTGGAGAGCAGGGGGCGCAGGACGCCGGTCACGGTGCGCGGGGGCAGGCCGCGGGAGCCGAGGGCGGCGAGTGCGGTGCGTTCGGGCCGGGCGAGGACGCGTTCGAGGGGGAGCGCGGCGAGCCGGCCGAGGGCGGCGCTGAAGCGGGCCTGGTCGAGGGAGCCGCTGGCGAGCGCGCGGGCGGGGGTCAGGGCCCCGGCCCGCTGCTGCCTGCCGTCGGCTCCGTGCACCAGGACGCCGGGGGCGAAGGGGCGCAGGACCAGTCCCGTGAGGCCCGGGGTGCGGGCGGGTTCGGTGTAGGCGGTGTTGAGGAGCTGGCCGACGCGGTCGAGCCGGAACCCGTCGGCGGTTTCGGTGGCCATGCGGCCGCCGGGGTCGTCGGCGGTCTCCAGGACGCTGACGGTGACCCCTGCGGCGATCAGGTGGTGCGCGGCCGCGAGTCCTGAGACTCCGGCTCCTACGATGACGACGTCCGCGTGATGTGCGGCATGGTGTGAGCTGCTGAGCACGTGCCCCTCCCCGAGGTCGGCGCGGCTGTGTGGGGATCCTCCTTCCCCCAACGGGCTCCAGGAGAACCCGAGTCCGGCTTGGGATTGCGCACAACTCCGGTCGCACGACGGTCGCACACGGGTCACGAACGGTCGCACACGATCGCGCCCCTGCTCCCGCCTTTACCTGTTGATGGCCGCCCTGATCGACTCCTCGATGCCGGGGTACGTGAACGTGAACCCGGACTCCACCAGCCGCGCGGGGCGCGCCCGCTGACTGCCCAGCACGTCCTGCGAGAGCTCCCCGAGCACGAGGCGCAGGGCGGGAGCGGGGACGGCGAACAGGGCGGGGCGGCGCAGGACGCGGCCCATGGCGGCGGTGACCTCGCGGTTCGTCAGGGGCTGCGGGGCGGTGAGGTTGAAGGGCCCGTCGAGGCCCGGGGTCTCCAGCAGGAACCGCAGGGCGGCGACCTCGTCGTGGAGGGAGATGAACGACCAGTACTGGCGGCCGCTGCCGAGCCGCCCGCCGAGGCCGGCCCTGAAGATCGGGAACATCCGCCCCCAGGCCCCGCCCCCGGCGGCGACCACCAGCCCGGTGCGGGCGAACACGGTCCGGATCCCGGCCTCCCGGGCGGGGGCGGCGGCGGCCTCCCACTCGACGCAGACGGAGGGCAGGAACCCGCTTCCGGCGGGGGCGGTTTCGTCGACGGCCCGCTCCCCCGTGTCCCCGTAGTAGCCGACCGCCGACCCGCACACGAACACCCCCGGCGGCTCGTCCATCGCCGCCACCGCCCGGGCGAGGGCGCCGGTCCCCAGCACCCGGCTGTCGCGGATCTCCTTCTTGTACGCGTCCGTCCACCGGTGGTCCCCGACCCCGGCCCCGGCCAGGTGCACGACGGCGTCACACCCGCGCAGCCCGCCGGGGTCGACGTACCCGCTGCGCGGATCCCACCGCGCCTCCCCCTCCGCGGCGGGGTCGCGCCGCACGAAGCGGACGGTGTCGTGCCCGTCGGCGCGGAGGGAACGGACGAGGGCCTTGCCGATGAGTCCGGAGGCTCCGGTGATGGCGATGCGCATGGGGTCAGTCTTCCCTTTTCGACGCCCCGCTCGCGCGGCTCGGCGCCGGGGCGCCACGCCTTTCCCACGCGCCGCTCGCACGGCTCGGCCCCTGGGGGCCTCCCCGGCTTCGCGCCGCTGCGCCGGACTCCGTCCGTCGGACCCGCGGCGGCGCCGGACGGAGCGGGTCGCCTACGGCCGGATCACCCGGCTCCCGGGCCTTCCCCGAACGCCGCCACCAGCGACTGCGCGAGTTGCTTCAAGCCCATGTCGTTGGCACGGAGCTCGATCTCCACGAACTCCTCCGCGTCGTCGTAGGAGTCCTCCCGCGTCGGCAGGTACGCCATGCCGAAGTACCGCGCGACGGCGCTCTGTTCCTGCTGGGTGAGCGTGCCCCACTCTCCTCGGGGGCCACCGCACGCCCTGGACACGGCGGCCAGGCACGCGATGATGGCGCGCATCTCGCTTCCGCCCCACTCCTCCCTCATCCACCGGTCGAAGTTCTTGTCGAAGCGCGCCTGTTCCCTCCTCGTCACCGTGCGCATCACCATCTTCGCCACGATCACCAGCTGCTCTTCCGCGTGCCTGTTGACCATCCCGGTCCCCCTCTACTTCGATCGTCCGGTTACTTCGATCGTCCGGTCCGCCGGTTCGAGCCGGGAGCGTCCTTGAAGCCGGCCGCGCCGGCCAGCGGACCGAGCCCCCGCGAGAGCCTGTCCCGCAGCCCGGCCAGCGCCGCCCCCGCCCCCTCGTGCCCGCCGCGGGCAGCCGTCTCGTACCACTTCATCGCCTCGGTGGCGTCCCCCAGCCGGTCCTCGTACAGGAGGCCGAGCCAGAAGGCCCCGAACACGCTGCCGTGGTCGGCCGCCTTCCTGTACCAGTGCATCGCCTCCTCGACGCCCCGGTCGGAGGTGTCCGAGAAGAGTTCCCCCTGGAGCCTCGCCCGTGTCCGGCCCTCCAGGACCAGGCCGAGCCGGGCCATCGCGTCGGCGTGCCCCAGACCGGCGGCCGTCCGGTACAGCGACTCGATCTCCGCGAGGCGCCCGGCACCGTCCAGGCCGTTCTCCAGGGCGAGGGCGGCCGCGTACGTCTCCTCGGCGTCCGGGCGGGGTGCGGAAGGGCCGGCCCCCCGGCGGATTCCGCCCCGGGGGTGGGCGCTGTTGCGGGCGAGGACGAATTCGGCCGCGTGGTCGCCGAAACGGCTGCCGGGCGGGGGTTTGCCGTCGCGGACCAGCGCATGGGCGACGTCCTGGAAGATCGGACCGAGGGCGAGGCCGGCCGGCCCGCCCGGTACGCCCCGCTCGATGAGGTCGGCCAGGTACTTGGTGAAGTAGGTCTGGGGGCGCGGGCTCTCCGCCGCGCTCTCGAACCAGGCGGTGCTGAACTCCCCGCTGGCCATCAGCAGGCAGAAGCCCGGCGAACGGGGCATGTCGTCCGCTCCCGAGAGCCTGCCGTCATGGCCGGCGGCGAGGCCCGCGAAGCAGCAGTCGAGAATCGCGATCTTCGTGGCCGCCCGGCTCGTACGGAAGGCCTGGCGCACGGCGTCGAAGGTCAGGCTGCTCGTGGTCCGCAGGACCGGGTCCGGGCTGGACTCGCCCAGTGCGAGGCAGAGCCTGTCGTCATTGTCGTACTGGCCGTGGCCGACGTAGTAGAACAGGGCGACGTCCACGGCGTCCTGCAGCCCCAGCACCAGCTCGTGCGGCAGGTCGCCCGGCCTGGCCCGGTTCTCGACGACGGACACCCGTTCCGCGGGCCAGTCGCCGCACAGCGGGCCGGTCAGCAGGTCCCGCATCCGCCGCAGGCTGTGCTCCGCCGCGGGCACCGGCCGCAGGTGACGGTAGTCCCAGGTGCCGATCAGGACCGCCCGTGACCGCGAGAAGTCACGGTCCAGGGCGTCAGGCATCCAGGGCCTTCTCCACGATGGACATCGCCTCGTCGGTGTTGGACGCGGTGACGGTCACCGTCTTCCCGGCCGTCCTCACCGTGACCGTGACGGTGGAACGGCGCGAGCGGATGAACGCCGGCAGCGTCCTGACGGCCACGGCGAGCGCCCCGCTGCCCACGGCCGTCACCTGGAGGACGTCCCAGACGCCCAGCTCCCCCTCCCCGGGGCTGCCCGGGGTCTGCTCGACGTCCACGCCGGGGACCCGACGCAGGTGATCGCGCAACGAACGCAGCTCGCCGGGGTCCGACACGGACACCTCGGCACGACGTAAAGCTTCCTCCACCAGCCCGCCCCCTCGCTCCCCCACCGGACGGCACACCGCTCCGCGGCCGCCCCCACACCATCCCGGCGGGTCGGTGCACCGTCAACCGTTCCGGAGGAGAATCCGGCACCGCGTTCCGGAACGTCCGGCAGCGGGGAACACCGGCGCACGGCCCGCCCCGCGGCCGGCGCGATCACGGATCAGCCGGCGCCCAGCCAGGTGCCCACCGCGTACGTGACGGCCATCGCGACCGCCCCGCCCAGCACGTTGCGCAGGACCGCCCTCGGAACAGGGGCTCCGCCCAGCCGCGCGCTCACCACCCCGCACAGCGCCAGCGCCCCCAGCACCGCCACCACCGTCACCGGCACGCGCCACGACGCCCCCGGCAGGACCACCGCCAGCAGCGGCAGCACCGCCCCCACCGTGAAGGCGACCAGGCTGGCGAGGGCCGCGTGCCACGGGTTCGCCAGCTCGTCCGGCTCGATCCCCAGCTCCACCCGGGCGTGCGCCCGCAGCGCGTCCCGTTCCGTCAGCTGCTCGGCGGCCTCCCGCGCCAGCTCCCGGCTCAGGCCCCGCGCGGCCAGCAGCTCCGTCAGCTCGTCCAGCTCCGCTTCCGGCTCCTCCGCCAGCTCCCGCCGCTCCAGGTCCAGCGCCGCCCGCTCGGAGTCCCGCTGCGAGCTGACCGACACGTACTCCCCCGCCGCCATCGACAGCGAGCCCGCGAGCAGCCCGGCCACGCCCGCCGTGAGGATCACGGTGCGCGAGGTGGTGGCGCCCGCGACGCCGACGACCAGGCCGGCGGTGGAGATGATCCCGTCGTTGGCGCCGAGCACCCCCGCCCGCAGCCAGTTCAGCCGGGTGCTGATCGCCGCGCTCTGCGTCTCCGTCACGCCACCACTGTCGCGGCCCGCGCCCGGCAGGGCCACCCGGCGTGCGCGGCCCGGGCCGCCGTACCAGGGTGGAGGGGTGAGACGCGGACGGGAGGAGCCGGGCTGGCTGCAGGGGGCACCGCCGCCGCGCTGGGCCCGGATCGCGCCCGCGGTGGCCCTGGTCGCGCTCTGCCTCACCCAGTGGACCACCCGCACGGAGGAGCTGGGCTACTTCCTGGCGGCCCTGCCCGCCGTGGCCGCCTTCGCGTACGGGCCCGGCGGCACCGCCGTCTTCGCCACGGTCGTGCTGCTCCTGCTCGGCGTACCCGAGCTCAGGGTGGGCCACGCCCGCGGCAGCGACCTGGCCACCGTGGCCACAGTCGGGCTGCTCAGCGTGATCATCGCCTGGGTGCGGCGGCGCCGGGACGCCCAGCTGGTCAACGTCCGGACGGTCGCCGAGGCGGCCCAGCTGGCGGTGCTGCCGCCGGTGCCGGAGCGGGTCGGCCGGGTGCGCTGCGCCGGCCTGTACCGGGCCGCGCAGCAGGGGACGCTGGTCGGCGGCGACCTGTACGACGTACGGGCCGGGCCGTACGGGGTGCGGGCGGTGGTCGGGGACGTACAGGGGCACGGGCTGGCCGCCGTCGGCACGGTGGCCTCGCTGCTCGGCGCGTTCCGCGAGGCGGTCCTGGACGACCGGGGGCTCGCGGCGGTCGCAGCCCGGCTGGACCGGCGGCTGGCGGCGGACGCGGCCGCGGCCTCCGAGGCGCACCCGGAGCTGTTCGCGACGGCGCTGCTGCTGGAGTTCCCGCCCGGCCTGGACCTCGTACGCATCGTGTCGTGCGGGCATCCGCCGCTGCTGCTGCTCCGGGAGCACACGGTCACGGAGGTGGCCGTGGAGCCCGGTCCCCCGCTGGGCCTGGGGCTGGCCGGGCCCGCCCTGCCGGCGGTGGCCGAGCTGCCGCTGCTGCCGGGCGACCGGCTGCTCGCGCACACGGACGGGGTCACCGAGGCCCGCGACGCGGCCGGGCACTTCTACCCGCTGGCCGTCCGGATCCCGGTACTGGCGAACGACCCGGCCGGTCTGGTCCCGGCGGTGTGGCGGGACCTCGCGGCCTTCACCGGCGGCGGCCCGCGCGACGACGTGGCGTTGCTGCTGCTGTCGCCCGAACAGCGGTTGCCGGGTGGCGCGGGGCGCACCTAGTTTCAGGGGGCATGTACTGCGCGCCACCGTCCCGACACCCGTGGGAGCCGCCATGTCCATGCCGATGCTGCTGATCAGGGGAACCTTCCGCGCGAAGGGCACCCAACCCGACGGGGACACCCTCTCCTTCACTCCGGACGACGTGGCCGACTGGAAGCGCGTACCGGGCGCCCGACCGGTGGTACCCGGAGCCTTCGGCAACGCCTCCATCCGCCTGGAGAGCGTCGACGCCCTGGAGACCCACTACGGCGACAAGAAATCGCCCTCGGGCGTACAGCACCAGCCCCTGGAGCTGGCGCACGCGGCCGCGGACGCGCTGCTGAAGGCGGTCGGCTTCACCGACTTCCACCGGGTCGGGGACAAGCCCGCGGGCGGGGGCGGGACAGGGACCGGGGGCGGGAGCGGGGGCGGGCCCGGAAGCGGGACGGGGAGCGGGGCCGGGAGCGGGAGCGGGGCCGGAGGCACGACCCGCGACGATGCCGAGAAGATCACCAGCACCATCCCGGAGACCGTCCAGGGCTGGATCCTCACCCGCGGCGCCGACGTCTTCGGCCGGTGCGTGGCCCTCGTCGGCACGGGCCTGCCGCCCGCGTTCAACGGCTACGAGGTCGACGTGGACGACAAGGTGCTGGAGAAGACGGTCAACTACCAGCTGATCAAGGACGGCCTGGTCTACCCCACCTACTACAGCGGCTTCTCCGAGGTGCTGCGCGCGTCCCTCAGCGCGGCGGCCGCGGAGGCGCGGGAGGCGGAGAAGGGCGTGTGGAAGGAGGACCGGACCCTCAAGGGGGCCGAGGTCGTCGCGCTGCGCTCGCTGACCGACGACAACGGGGCCGTGATCCTCCCGAAGCTCTTCCGCCGGCTGAAGGACTACCTGGACCTGGAGCCGAGGAACCCGTCCCTCGCCTGCTTCCGGGCCTACCTGGCGGGGGCCTGGGAGGATCGGTTCTACATCCAGGGCAGGCCGGGCGTGTTCAACGGCATGCACCACGTCGTCGAGGTCGACGGGCAGGTCGTGAAGATGACCCACGGGCCGACGGAGATCGTCTTCGTGGAGAAGTGAGAGCGGCGGCCGGCCTGCGCCTTCCCCCGGCCGGCCGCCGCCCGAAAAACGCGCCCGCGCCTCAGCCGCCGTTGGCCACGATGAAGGCCCGGACCATCCGGCAGGTGACGTTCGACGGCCGGTGGATCCCCACCCGGACCGCCATCGTGCGTATCTTGCGGTTGGTCGCGCGCTTGGCGTCGTACGTCCCCGTGTCGAGCAGGGAGATCGCGAGCCGCATCGCCTTCAGACGGCGGTTGTGGTTCTCGTACCACTCGCGGGGCAGGCCCGCCGGCAGCGGCTTCTTCTTGGGCATCGAAATGATCGCGGCAGCGGCCATCTACAGCCTCCCAAACGGTAGTTGGCTTCCTGTCGTTCTCCTTCGATTTTACCGGGGGGCACTGACAAAAGCCCTGGCCGGACAGAGTCTGACTACCCTTGCGGGCATGGAGATCTGGATCAATCCCGCCTGTTCGAAGTGCCGCAGCGCGCTGACCCTGCTGGACGCGGAGGGCGCCGACTACACGGTCCGCCGCTACCTGGAGGACGTACCGTCCGAGGACGAGATCCGCGAGGTGCTGGGCCGCCTCGGGCTGGAGCCGTGGGACATCACGCGCACCGCCGACGCCCTCGCCAAGGAGACCGGCGTACGGGACCTGCCGCGCGAGGAGACGGACGAGGCGCGGGCCCGCTGGATCGCCCACCTCGCCGCCCACCCGAAGCTGATCCAGCGCCCGATCATCACCGCCGAGGACGGCACGGCGGTCGTCGCGCGCTCGGAGGAGGCCGTCCGCGAAGCCCTCTCCCGCTCGGGCACCGGCCGCGAATGACCAGGACGGCCACCCAGAACTGAACAAATACGGCAAATTCTGCCTGTTCTGCAACCGGACGGTACGTTCTCCCATCAGGACTGACAGGGAGATACCTCCGCTCGCCCGCTGGGCAGCCCCGACCGCTCGGAGTGAAGTTCGTTGCAGCAGCAGTACCCGCAGACATCGCCGTACGCGCAGCAGCCGCAGCCGTCGTACGGGCACCCGCCCATGGGCCACGGCGCCGGCCACGGCGCCGGCGCCGGCCACGAGCAGCTGTGCGTGCACTGCGGGCAGCCGCCGTTCGGCCCGCGCCGCCCGAAGCGGTCCAGGGCCAAGCTCTGGATCGGCGGGGCCGTGGTCGCCGCGCTGCTCGCCGGCGGGGGCGGCTACGCGTACTGGGGGACGGACTGGTTCGACGGCAACGGCGAGGACGTCACCTTCGCCAAGCCCAAGGCTCCGGGCAAGGACGCGGCGGGCGGCGGCGGCGCGGCCGCGACCGGCCCCGACCCGGACATATCACTGCCGACCGGCCCCGCCGCACAGTTCAAGCAGTCGAGCAAGCTCGACGACGGCACCCGAATATCGAAGACCCGCCTCAAGGGCGCCAAGTCCGGCTTCGAGGGCGACGTATGGGTGTGGACGCCCAAGGAGTACGACGAGGCGAAGTACGCCAACAGCGCCTTCCCCGTGATGATCGCCCTGCCCGGCGGCAACGGCAACCCCGACAACTACTGGGCGACCATGCCCAACATCGGCCTCCAGAAGGCGATAGCCGAGTCCTCGGCCAAGGGCACGGGGCTGCCCTTCATCCTCGTCATGCCGCTCCTCAACCCCGACAGCAAGAACTACTACGACGGCTCCGACATCCCCGGGCAGCCGAAGATGGGCACCTGGATCGCCGAGGACGTCCCGGACCTGGCCAAGGCCAACTTCCGCACGTACAAGTCCCGCGACGGCTGGGCCATCATGGGCAACTCCTCCGGCGCCTTCGTGGGCCTCAAGCAGGTCATGCAGCACCCGGAGAAGTTCCGCGGCGTGATCGCGAACGGCGGCGAGACGGCCCCCGACTCCCCGCTGTGGAAGGGCAACAAGGCGGAGATGGACGCCAACGACCCCGCCAAGCTGGCCCAGAAGCTGATCCAGTCGAAGGGGCCGGAGGTCTACGTCAACTTCCAGTACGGCACGAAGGAGGGCGGCCGCGACCGGCTGGAGAAGTTCCAGCGCGAGAACGGCAAGGGCCCCATCAAGATCGACCTCTACGAGATCCAGGGCGGCGACCACAACGGCTGGGACTACGTCCGCGGCATGAAGGAACAGGGCCTGGCGGCCCTGAGCAAGGTCATGAAGGGCCCGAAGCCGAGCGGTTCCTGACGGCCCTGGCGGCCCTGACGCCCCTGGTGTTCGCGACGTTCGCGCCGTTCGCGCCGTGCGCGACGGTCAGGCGGAGGGCGATCTCCTCGGGTGCCGTCAGCGGCAGCGCGTGGTGCGAGACCCCGGCCAGTACGTCGACCCGCGCGCCCGGCAGCGCCCGGCGCGCGGCCGCGGCGGCCCGGCGGGGGTCGTGGCAGCGGGCCCGGCCGGCGAAGAGGACCTCCACCGGTAGGCCGCCGAGCCCGGCCAGGTCGGGGCGCGGACCGGTGACCGGCCGCACGGTGGGGAAGGCGGCCGTCTCCTCCTGGAGCCGCGTCCAGGCGGGGTCGAGCGCCGCCCCGCCGGTCTCCCAGCCCAGGAAGGACCGGATCCGGGCCGGGGTGGGTCGCACCAGCATCGGCAGCGCCCGCAGCACGTAGCCGGGGCGCAGCCCGGCGAAGACCCGGGTCGGGTCGAGCAGGACGAGCCGGTCGAGCCGCTCCGACCGCCGTGCGGCGGCGTGGGCGGCGATCCAGGCCCCGTAGGAGTGCCCGGCCAGGGTCACGGGCCCGCCACCGAGGCCGTCGAGCAGCGCGTCGAGCCAGGCGGTGAGGTCCCCGACGCGGCGCACCGCCCGCCCGGGCGCCGGCACGCTGAGCCCCGGCTCCCCCACCAGGTCCACGGCGTGCACCCGCCGGTCCCGCCCCAGTCCGGCCGCCACACAGGCCCCCCACACGGTGGAGGTGGCCCCGCCGCCGGGCAACAGCACCAGCGGGGGCGCCGAGCCGTCGGCGGGGCCGCAACTGTTGACGCGGGTGACCCCGTACGGGGTGGGCACGTCGACGGCCTCGACTGGGACGGGCCACTGGGCGAGGGCCTCGTCGTAGGCGGTGCGGAAGGAGGTTCGGGACACGGTCGACTCCAATACCTCGCTGGGCAATAATCTCGCTCAGCGAGAGATATTAGAGGGGAGCCATGTGGACGACAACCTTGAACTGGTGCACCTGCTGCGCGCGGTGACCGTCGAATTCGGCCTCCGCCAGGCGGAGTTCGCCGCCACCAACGGCATGCACCCGACCGATGTACGGGCCCTGATCTGCCTCCTGGACGCGGCCCGCGCCGCCGAACCCGCCACCCCGGGCCTTCTGGGCACTCGGCTCGGCCTCAACTCGGCCGGCACCACGGCGGTGGTCGACCGCCTGGAGCGCCTGGGCCACGTGGATCGCGTCCGCGACCCCGCCGACCGCCGCCGCGTCCTCATCCAGGTCCGCCCGGAGGCAATCGCCCTGGGCCAGGAGTTCTTCGGCCCCATGCTGAACGGCGTCCTGGAGGCCCTGACCCCCCTCTCCCCCGCCGAACGCACCACGATCCGCCACTTCCTGACGGCAGCCCGGGAGGCCTTCACCCCCTGAGGGCGCGCCGGAGCGGAGGCGAAGTGGCGTTTCGGCTGGTGAAAGGGATGGGCCGAACGGGTGAGGCCGTCGTTTCTGCGCTGTCCCGGGGACGTGTGGGGCGCCTAGAACGGTCACCATGATCAAGAACCTCGTGAGGCGCGGTCTGCCCGCGCTCGCCCTTGCCCTCCTGCCCGTCCTGACCGCCGTACCGGCCGCCGACGCGACCCCCGCCAACGCTGCCGCCGCGTCCGCCAACGCCCTCCGGAGCGACGCCCACTTCTACGCCCCCGCCACCCTCCGCAAGAACCAGGCCTGGACCTCCGGCAACGGCCGGACCGTCCTCCGGGTCCAGGAGGACGGCAACTTCGTGCTCTACAAGGACGGCCGCCCGGCCTGGCAGGCCCCGAACGTCTGGCCCAAGGCCGCGACCGCCGTCATGCAGGAGGACGGCAACTTCGTCGTCTACGACAGCTCCGGCACCCCCGTCTGGGCCGCCGGCACCTGGTCCAAGGGCCGCTACCTGGCGGTCCAGGACGACGGCAACGCCGTCGTCTACGACGGCTCGGGCCGCCCCGTCTGGGCCACGAACACGGGCGACTGAGCGCTAGCGGTACGCAGGGGCCTCGTCCGGGGTTGGGCGGGGCCCTTTCCGCGTGCGGGGGTGGATGTGGCGGGGCGGGGGTGGGGGGCGCGGTCCCCTCGGGCGGTCTCGGAGCAGGTTGGGGGCTTCCCGTCAGTCCCATCGTCCTTCCGCGTCGGGCCGGCCTGTCAAGGGCGCTCCTTCGTCGCGTCGCTACGCGATGTCGCTTCGCTCCACCCTTGACAGACCGACCCGCCACGGAAAGCCGAAAGACTGCCGGGAAACCCCCAAAAGAACGGCACGGTCCAGAGGGGGAGGGGCGGCCGTATCAGCGATGAGGCGAGGGCCGGGCGTCGGCGCGCTGGGCATCCGGGCCCGTCCGGTTCTGGTCCCGCGCCGGGTGCGCGACAACCTGCACGAGAGGTTGACCAGAGGAGCCCGGGAAGCCCCCGGACGCGACAGATCGCTACGCGCTCCTCATTTCTCGGCGTCCGACGACCGTCTTGGGCTGATACCTGCACGTGAGGACGAACAGGGCAGCGCGGGAAGCGCATGGGCGCGTCAGATCGCTACGCGCTTCCCTGATCTCGGCGGCCGGCGGCCTCGTCGCCAAAGGCCGGGACGGTCAGCCGACGAGGTGTTCGTAGAGCGCCTGGTGGCCTTCAGCGGTGGGGTGGATGCCGTCGACGAGGAGGTCGGTCCTCTCGCGCAGGGGCTCCCACATGTCGACGAAGTCGACGTGGTTGTCGGCGCACCAGGTCCGCAGGGTTTCCCGCAGCCTCAAGGCCCGGTCCCGGGTGAAGCGGAGACCCTCGTAGTCACCGGTCCGCTCTTCGTCCAGCCAGATCGGCCCCAGGACGACCAGGCGCGCGTTGTGGGCGTGGGCGGTGGCCGAGAGCGTGTCCAGACCGTTCGTGATGTCCGTCAGCCCATCGGCGTCCGGCGTCGCGAGGGGTACGGCAGAGTCGTTGATCCCGGCCGCGAGCAGGATGGTGTCGGGCAGGCGGGGGGCCAGGAGAGGGGGCGTCTGCTCGCTCACGGCAGCCAAGGTGCTGCCGGGTATGGCGAGGTTGAACACCCGGTGCGCGGTCTCGTCCTCGGCGATGTGGGAAGCCGCCAGCCGGGCGGCCCAGCCGCCCTGCGGGTCGCAGCGCCCGTACGCGATGCTGTCGCCCACGATCACGATCCGCGCCGCCGGCTGAAGCGGCTTGGCATCCAGGTAGGCCCAGGCGCTCTCCCCGGAAGCGAGCAGCACCCGGCGCCGCGCGTAGTCGTCGACCTCGTAGTCGTCGGCGGCCGCGAGCTCCTCGTCCGTGAGTTCAAGAACGACCCCCTCGACCACGCTGCCGATCCTGCGCTCCAGGATCAGGTGCACGTCGAGTCCACTGGCGGCGATCACGTCCGGATCGGTGATCTTCAGCGACCTGGTCGCGTACCCGGCCAGCGCGGCGGGACGACTGGGCACGACCTGGCCGAAGAGGGCCGTCTGGACCTTGGGGTCCATCAGCGTGCCGAACGAAAAGAGGACGTGGGGGCGCGAATCGCTCACGATGAGGCTTTCTCCAGAAATCGATCAGCTGTGTGATCAAGGTACCGACTCCCGTCCGCGCCCTGGGCTGCCCTGGTCGTCCTCTCGTGCAGGTATCAGCCACAGGCGGTCGGCGGACGCCGAGACATGAGGAGCGCGTAGCGATCTGGCGCGTCTGGGGGCTCCGCAGGGCGCTCTGATCGGCCATTCGTGCGGGTTGCCCCCCGGCCCGGAATCGGGACATCTGAGGGGTCCGATGCCCGGCGGGGCGGCGCCCGACCGCTCGCCTCATCGCTGCGACACCCGCCCCTTGCCCTCTGTCCGGTGACCGTTTCTTTGGGGGTTTCCCGGCAGTCTTTCGGCTTTCCGGTTCGGGCCGGTCGGTCAAGGGTGGCCGAAGGCCATCACGAAGTGACGCGACGAAGGAGCGCCCTTGAGGGACCGGCCCGAACCGGAAGGACGATGGGACTGACGGGAAGCCCCCAACCTGCTCTGAGACCGCCCGAGGGGGTACCGCCCACCCGACGCCCCGCTCCCCGCCTTCACACCGCCCCCACCCCCCTCCCCCTTAGGGTGACCCGAGTAGCAAATAAGGACGAACCGCCACCAAAGGACCACCCCTCATGCCCGACCAGCAGCACCCCCAGGCCTCCGCCCGCACCCCGACCCCGCAGCCCACCTCCCACCACAACCACCACAACCACCACCACCCCCGCGGCGCCGACTGGATGTTCGGCGGGGTGTACGGGACCGTGCTGGCCAGTGCGCTGTTGGCCGCGCTGGACGAGCGGGGCGGGCGTTACACCCCGCTCGCCGACGCCGCCTGGATCCTGGTCACCGCCGCCGCCGCGGCCCTCGCGCACGGGTACGCGCACCACATGGCCGACCACGGGGCCGGCACCGCCGCGCACCGGTGGCGGTTGCTGGCCCGGGCGTTGTGGAACGAGTGGCCGATGATCGCGGCCACCCTGCCCACCCTCCTCCTGCTCACCCTCGCCGAGCTCGCGGGCTGGGAGCCGTACGGGGTGACGGCGGTCGGGCTCGGCCTGAACACCGCGCTGCTGTTCGCCTGGGGGGCCTTCGTGGCGCTGCGGGTGGGCTACCGGATCACCTCGGCGCTGCTCATCGGCCTGGCGGACGCCGCGATCGGGCTGGTGATCATCGTCGCCAACGCCCTCATCAAGTAGGCGGCCGGCCACCCCACGGGCAGCCACCCACCCCTCGTCAAGCGGGCAGCTGCCCCTCCGCCTCCGCCAGGATCTCCGTCAGCCGGGCTCCGAACTCCGCCCCGCGCGGGTCCGGCACCCCCGTCCGGGCGGCGTCGAGGAGTGCGTCGAGGGCGCGTCCGTAGGCGCCGGGTACGTCGCTCCAGTCCGGCAGCGAGAAGACGCCCTCGGCCCCGCGCAGTTCCACCCCCACCCCCGCGGCCGCGCGCGGCGCGCCCAGGCTGAGCACGGCGGTGCTGGCGGCACCGGAGGCGTGCCGCAGGGCCAGCTGGACCACGTCGGACGGGCCCCTGGTGGCGTTGACGGCGGTGACCTCGCCGAGCACCGGGATCAGGACGGACAGGGCGTGCGGGCCGACGTCCCACAGGCCGCCCTTGGCCTTGCGCCAGGGCGAGTCGGCGTACGCGCTGGGCTCGCCGCCGGGCGGGAAGACGGCGCCGAGCCAGTGCGCGGAGGCGGTGAACCAGCCGGAGCGCCCGGCCTGTTCGCGGACCCACCCGGCGGTCGGCTCGGCGAAGCGCAGCGTCAGGAAGACGACGGAGGCGACGCCGTGCGCCGCGGCGGCGTCGGCGACGGCGCGGGCGTCCTCCACGGTCGTGGCGACGGGCTTGTCGAGCAGGAGGTGGCAGCCGGCGGCGGCCGCTCGTACGGCGAGCGGGGCCTGTACGTCGGGCGGGAGGGCGAAGGCCACGACGTCGCAGTCGGCGAACAGCGCGTCGGGGTCTTCGTACACCTTCACGCCGTACGCGTCGGCGAGCTCGGCCGCGGGTCCGGGACGCCGGCCCCAGACTCCGGCGAACTCGGAGCCGGTGTGCGCGGCGAGGGCGGGGGCGTGGGTGCGGCGGGCCCAGGGGCCGGTGCCGAGCAGGCCGACGCGGGGGCGGGCGCGGCGGGGGCCGTCGCCCGGACCGTCACCGACAGAGTTCAAATCGTACGAAATGCTCACCCGCTCAGTCTGCCCCACCCGGACGGATGTACGGTGACCGACTCGATCAAGCCACCCCACCTGCGGCGTAAACCCCGGTAACACAGGGTTCACACATGGGCAACGGATGAGAAATCGCCACGGGGCACGCTGCGGTCAACACCGCAGCGCGCCGCAGCGTCCCGCAGCACCCGCAGCCCCACCCGCAGAGTCAGGATGGTCCCGTGAGCTACAAGGCTGAGTACATCTGGATCGACGGCACCGAGCCGACGGCGAAGCTCCGCTCCAAGACGAAGATCCTCGCGGAGGGTGCGGAGCTGCCGATCTGGGGCTTCGACGGTTCGAGCACGAACCAGGCCGAGGGCCACGCCTCGGACCGGGTCCTCCAGCCGGTCTTCTCCTGCCCGGACCCGATCCGCGGCGGGAACAACGTCCTCGTCCTGTGCGAGGTCCTCAACATCGACATGACCCCGCACGAGTCGAACACCCGCGCGCTGCTGCGTCCGGTCGCGGAGAAGTTCGCCCCGCAGGAGGCCATCTTCGGCATCGAGCAGGAGTACACCTTCTTCGACGGCGTCCGCCCGCTCGGCTTCCCGGTGGGCGGCTTTCCGGCGGCGCAGGGCGGCTACTACTGCGGTGTCGGCTCGGACGAGATCTTCGGCCGCGACATCGTCGAGAAGCACCTGGACCACTGCCTGGCCGCCGGCCTGGAGATCTCCGGCATCAACGCCGAGGTCATGCCGGGCCAGTGGGAGTTCCAGGTCGGCCCGCTGGGCCCGCTGGAGGTCTCCGACCAGCTGTGGATCGCGCGCTGGCTGCTGTACCGCACGGCCGAGGACTTCAACGTGTCGGCGACGCTGAACCCGAAGCCGGTGAAGGGCGACTGGAACGGCGCGGGCGCGCACACCAACTTCTCCACGAAGGCGATGCGCGAGGACTACCGCGCGATCATCTCGGCGTGCGAGGCGCTGGGCGAGGGCAGCAAGCCGCTGGACCACGTCAAGAACTACGGCGCGGGCATCGACGAGCGCCTGACGGGGCTGCACGAGACGGCCCCGTGGAACGAGTTCAGCTACGGCGTCTCGGACCGCGGCGCGTCGGTCCGCATCCCGTGGCAGGTGGAGAAGGACGGCAAGGGCTACATCGAGGACCGCCGCCCGAACGCGAACGTGGACCCGTACGTGGTGACCCGCCTGATCACGGACACCTGCTGCACGGGCCTGGAGAAGGACGGCCTGGTCTGACGGGACCGGACCCGCCCGACCCGCCCGACCCGGCCGACCCGGCCGCGCACACGGCCCGGCGCACACGGCGGCGCCCGCCTCCCCCTCCCGGAGGCGGGCGCCGCCGTTGTCAGTGGCGCCTGTCACGGTGTCCTCATGAACACCGAGCACACGGACCACGCGATCCGCCCCGTCCGGGTCCACACCGAACCCGGCCACCACCACGACCTCTCCGGCCCCGGGAGCCGCGGGCCGCTGTCCGCCCTGGTGGCGGGCATAGGCGGGGACGGCGACCGGTTCCTCGTCGTGAACCGGGTCCCGGACGACCCGGACGTCTACGTGCAGGTCTGGCACGAGACCGGCGGCGGCTACCAGTTGGAGCACCGCGCGGGCGCTCCCGACCGGCACTTCCAGGCTTTCGTGGACACCCCGGAGGAGGTGGTGGAGGTGATGCTCCGCTGGGCGGCCCGGGAGGAGGGCTGGGACCGCGGGCCGGCCTGGGAGCGGCTGGACTTTCCGGTCGAGGAGGTGGCTCCGCTGGACCCGGTGGTGGAGGAGGAGCTGACGGAGGCCGTGCGGGGCTGGCTGCGTTGCGGGTACGACGACCGGGCGGCGCTGACGGAGAACGCCGAGGAGTACCTGGTGTCCGGCGACGACCGGCCGGTGTCGCGGGCGCAGGCGGCGGAGCTGGTGGACCGGCTGTGGCGGGAGCGGGTCGCGGAGCAGGCGGGCTGGGCGGGCGAGACCGACCCGGAGCGGCTGACCCGGGCCTTCGAGGCGCTCGGCGCGAGCGGGCTCACCGCGCGGGAGAACTTCACCTGCTGCCGGACCTGCGGCCTCGGCGAGATCCACGCGGACGGCGAGGAGGACGCGCGCGGCTTCGTCTTCTTCCACTCCCAGTGCACGGAGGGGGCGGCCGACGGCGGGGACCTCTGGCTCCTCTACGGGGGCTTCGAGCCGGACGAGGAGCTGACGGTCTCCGTGGGCCGGGAGGTGGTCGCGGCGCTGGACGGCGTGGGGCTGTCGTGGACGTGGGACGGATCGGCCCACGATGCGATACGCGTGACCGGACTGGACTGGCGGAAGCGGCTTTCCGGCTGACGGTATGTCGGGATTGTGACGGGCTGACGAAGACTTGACGACGGAATATGAGATTCCGCTCCACGAAGTGAGACGCTGCCTGCCCAGGGCCCCGTGTTTCTGCTTCAATGGCGCCCATGGCCAGCCATTCGTACTTCCCGACAGGTCGCAGCGACCTGGAGCCGTTCTGGCCGTCCCGTCAGGATCACGACTTCGACCGGGTGTGTTGCCGCGCCGAGAACGCGCCGGCCCTCTAAAGCCTCCGGGACCCTCTCACCAGACCCGCCCCGGGGCCTTCGGTCTGCGCGGTACGCAACGACTACGTGCACTCGCACATGCACACGTACGTCCTCTGCCGATCACTCCGCGTGAAAGAGCTGACCACTCATGACGAACACCCGTTCCTTCGCTTCTGCCGCCTCCGCTGCGACCTCCGCCCCCCTGCCCTTCCCGCCCAGTCCCCGCCACCGGCTCCGCGCCGTGGACCGGGACGAGGTGGCCCGGGTGGTGGACCTGCTCCCGCCGGGCGCCACCTGGCTGCCCGCGCCCCAGCACGCCGTTCCCACGCTGCCGGGCCAGCCCCCGATGGTCGGCTACCTGGTCCTCGTACCGGCCGACCAGCAGCAGATCGCCTTCGCCCCGCAGTCCGTTCCCGTGCCCGTCCCCGGACCGGTCCCGCACGCCCAGCCTGCGGCCGAGCCGTCGACGACCGCCGGAGACGCGCTCGTGCGGATCGACTCCGCGCAGCGCACGGCCGAGGTCGACGGCGAGCTGCTGGACCTGACCTACCTGGAGTTCGAGCTGCTCGCCCACCTGGTGGCCCACCCGCACCGGGTGCACAGCCGGGACCAGCTGGTGACCACGGTGTGGGGCTACGGGCACGTCGGCGACGGCCGGACCGTCGACGTCCACATCGCCCGGCTGCGCCGCAAGCTGGGCGCGGCGCACCGCGGCGCCATCCAGACGGTCCGCCGCGTGGGGTACAAGTACACGCCCTGACACCTGCCGTACAACGGCGGTGGGCCCGTACGCGCTCTCGCGCGTACGGGCCCACCGCCGTTCAGGCCGCGGCCGCGGCCCCCGTCACGCGGCGGCGTCGGCGGCGGCCCCGCGACGGCGTGCGGCGAAGCCGACGGCCAGGTCGATCACGAGGAAGGCCAGCAGGCTGAGCCCCAGCAGCGGGACGAACCAGCCCACGACCGCCGTCGCGCAGGCGAACGGCAGCAGCACGGTCACCGGCAGCCTGCGCCAGGCGCCCCGCGGCTGGGCGCGGCCGACGGAGCGGCGGTCCTCCTTGACGGGGCGGCGCATCCACCACATCCGGTAGCCCCACACGACGAGGAACATCACGGCGACGGCGAGGGCGGCCAGGGCGATCTGGTTGGCGATGCCGAAGGTCAGGCCCATGTGCAGGTCGATGCCGAAGCGGGTCAGCTGGGCCAGCAGCGGGTAGTCCGCGAAGCGGAGCGTGTCCATGACCCGGCCGTCGGCGGGGTCGACGGCGACGGAGTCCAGGTGGACCGGCAGCGTCTTGTCGTTCTCCTTGATCACGTAGCCCTTGCCCTTGGCGGGCAGGGTGACGCGCAGGCTCTCGGTGACCCCGGCCGCGCGGGCGGCCTCCACGGCCCTGTCGATGCCGATGTCGGCGACGGGGGCCGGCGGCGGCATCTCCATGCCCTCGGTCATGACGTGCCCGGCGTGCTCGTCGCCGCCGTCGGCGGCCCCGCCCGTGCCGGGGTTCAGCTTGGCGGCGACGGAGGGGGTGGCTCCGCCGACGCGGTCCTGGAGCTCTCCGATGTTCTTGCCCGCGTAGTTCGACCAGGTCAGGCCGGTCGCGGAGAGGCCGACGAGGCCGACGGCGGCCCACAGGCCGACGGTGCCGTGCCAGGAGAGGGTCTTGCGGCGGCCGGTGGCCTTGCGGTCGGGCAGGACGAGGTCGGCCTTGCGGGCGCGGCGGCGGCCGATCCACAGGGCGAGGCCGCCGAGGGCGACCACCCACAGCCAGCTGGCGGCGAGTTCGCTGTAGTTGCGGCCGAACTCCCCGAGCTGGAGGCTCGCGTGGAACTCGCTCAGCCAGGCCCGCAGCGGCAGCGCGTCACCGGAGGTGGTCAGCTGCCCGCGGACCTCGGTGGTGTACGGGTCGACGAAGACGGTGAGGGTCTCACCGTCTCCGAGTCCCGGCTTCTCCATGATCACGCGGGTGGTCGCGTCGGCCTCGGGGGCGGGCCACACGGAGAGCACCTTGCCCTCGGGAGCGGCGGCCCGGGCGGCCTTCACCTGGGTGCCGAGCGGCACGGCGCGCTCGCCGACGTCGTCGACGGTCAGCTCGTGGGAGTAGATGACGCGCTCGGCCTGCCACGAGCCGGCGTACAGCAGGCCGGTGGCGGCGGCGAGGAAGAGGAACGGGGCTATCAGCAGTCCCGCGTAGAAGTGCATGCGCAGGAGCAGCGGGCGCAGTGCGGCCCAGCCGCCGGTGCGGCGGGCGGCCTTGGCCGGGGCTCCGGCCGCTGCGGCCGGTGCGGGCGCTCCGGCGGTGTCGGGTACTTCGGCCGTGTCGGGTACTTCGGCGTCCCGCGCGGGGCCGCCCTGAAGTTCGTCAAGGGACATGTCGGTCCTCGGGTGTCGGCGAAACAGAGGGGGGACCGGCCCCGGGTTCTGCTCCGTCCGACGCCCGGGAGCGCGCCGGTCAGGCGCGCGCGGGGTGCGGAACGGGTGCCGCCGATGCCGCTGCGGCCGGTGCGTGCGCGCGCGAAGGCGCGCACCGGCGGCCCGTGGCGGCGCGGTGTGCGCACGCGGCGGGGGCCGTCGGCCGGGCGGGGCTCTGGCGGCACGGCCTCGGGGCCGTGCTGTGGGTGTCTCGCCGCCCGGGCGGGCCGCGGCGGACCGCGGTGTGGGCGTGTACGGCTCCGCGCAGCCGGCGCGGGCGTTCGTACGCGGGGCGGTGTGCGGGCGGGGCCGGTTCGGGGGCCGGCCGGGTGCGCAGCAGCGCGAGTACGCGGGCGAGCGGCCGGGCGGCCAGCAGCGCGGTGGCGCCGAGGGCTCCGGCGAGCCGGAAGACGGCGGCCTCGCCCCAGGCGAGCCAGGCGGCGCAGAAGACCCCGGCGAGGACGTGCGCGGCGATCATCCCGAGACCGCCGTGCCCGGCCATGCCGGCCATGTCGGCCATGCCGCCGCCCAGACCGCCGAGGCCGTCGGCCATGTCGGGCATGCCGCCCGCCATGCCGCCCGTGCCGTCCGGTCCCGCGAGGGCGTCCATCCGCATGCCGGGCACGTGGTGGTGTCCGGGCATCGGCTCCGGCTCCGGTGCCGGGGCGTGGGCGGTGTGCCCGTGGCCCGACGCCTGGCCGGCGGAGAAGGCGAGGTGCAGGACGCCTTGTACGGCGAGCAGCGCGGTGGTGATCCCGACCGGTCCGCAGCGCCGTCCGGCGGCGGCCCAGGCGAGGGCGCCGGTCACGGCGAAGGCGGCCAGCAGGCTGCCGAGGGGGACATTCATCCCGGACATGTACGAATGCCCCACCGCACCCAGTGCCACGCACACGGCCGCGAACATCGCGGCCCGCGTACCGCGCATCGGCGCACGGGGTGGGGATTCAGTCATGTTCCGGTCATGGTCTCACGGGGCCCGCCGCCGCCCGCAAGAGGGCCGTATCCGATCATGGACCGGTGAATCCATCGCCATGGTCATGGTCATTGCCGCTCGGAGCGGCCTACGCGGGCGGCGTCCAGCTCGGCGCCCACGCCCTCGAACGGCTGGATCCGGCCGAGCGGGAGCGGGTGCTGCGCGGCTGCTCGACGAACGTCGACAACCTCGACACCGGCCGCTGGGAGACGCTGCTGAGCAGTGCCTTCGTGGTCGAGGAGCCCATGCCGCTGCCGTACGCCCTGCTGCTGGTCGCGGTGCTGGGCTACGCGGAGTACGCGTACGGGGCGTGGTGGACGGCCGCCGTCTTCCTCTTCGGGCACGCCGCGGCGACCCTCCTCGTCTACGGCGCCCTGCGCCGCACCGCCGACCGGCGGACCCGCCGGGCCCTGGACGTCGGCACGAGCTACGGGTTCAATGCCGTCCTCGGCGCCCTGACCTCGGCGCTGCCGCGCGGGACGGTGCGCAACGCGGCCCGGGCGGGGCTGCTGGCCGTCGCCGCGCAGCCGGTGCTGCGGCGCGGGCGGACCTTCACCGACGCCGGCCACCTCGTGGCACTGGGCGTGGGGATAGGGCTGTCGGTCGCCATCGATTGTCTTTCCGGATCAAACCGTCGGAAAATCGCACATACCTAGCAACACGAACGAGCAATGCCGGGCGCACCACCCACATCCACACCGCACCCGGACACGCCACCCACGCACGCACGCACGCACGCACGAGCCTCACCGCTGGAGCCGCCACGATGACCGCCACCCCTTCCACCACCGTCGCCAACCTCCGCGACCTCGGTGGCACCCCGCTCGCCGGCGGCCGCACCGTCCGCCCCGGGCTCGTCCTGCGCGCGGGCGCCCTCGACCGGCTCGACCTCGACGCCGACCCGGCGGTGGCGGCACTGGGGCTGCGGACCGTCATCGACCTGCGCAGCGACGCCGAGCGGGCCGACCACCCCGACCGGATACCCGACGGGGTCCGGCTGCTGGTGCGCGACGTGCTGGCCGACAAGATGAGCGACCACCGGATGCCGGCCGCGACCCAGCTCAAGGACCTGCTCGGCGACCCCGCGGTGGCCGAGGAGCACCTCGGCGGCGGCAAGGCCCAGACCCTGTTCGGCTCCGTGTACCGCTCCTTCGTCGGCACCGGGTCCGCGCACGCCGCGTACCGCACGCTGCTCACCGAGGCCGCCGACCCCGACGCGGGCCCGCTGCTCTTCCACTGCACCGCCGGCAAGGACCGTACGGGATGGGGCGCGACGCTCCTCCTCTCGCTGCTCGGCGCCGACGACGACACCCTGATGGCCGAGTACCTGTCGGTGAACCCGGCGGTCAAGCAGGCCTTCGCCCCGATGATCGAGGGCTTCACCGCCGCGGGCGGGGACCCGGACATCGCCCTGGCGCTGATCGGGGTGTTCCCGTCCTACCTGGAGGCGGGCCTGGACGAGGTCCGCGTCCGCTACGGCTCGATGGAGAAGTACGTGCACGAGGGCCTCGGCGTCTCCGAGGAGACGGTGGCGGCGCTGCGCGCGAAGCTCGTCGCCTGAGTCGAACCCGACGAAATCCCAGGCAACCCCGGCAACCCACCGCGTACACCTCGAAGCCCGTAATTCGCCCGAACGGGTGCGCGATGACGGGTGACCATCCGACGATTCGCTCGTTCTGCTGAACGTGACTGCGCCGGATACCGCCACCCGCCCCCTGCCCCCCGACGTCGAGCAGGCCGAGGCCGCCATCGTCGAGCACTACCCGCGGCTGGTGCGGCTGGCCTACCTGGTGCTGCCACCCTCCCTCGGCCGCAACCGGCGGGTGCTCACCGCCCACTCGCTGACCCAGCGCGCTCTGCCGCGCGGGCGCCGGGGCGCCGATCCGGCGGCCGTGCAGGGCGGGGTCCCGGCGCAGCGCGGCGGGCTGGGCGGGCCCGAGTCCGGGTACGCGTACGTCCGGCTGCGCGTGCTGCGCTCCGCGCTGGAGGCGGGGATCCCGCTGACCTTCAAGGCGCTCCCGCTGCGCGGGCAGCTGCCCGCCCTGCTGCCGCAGGTCTGGGGGCTGCGGCTGTTCCCGCGCGCGGGCGGGGCCGAGGAGCTGGCGCTGGACCAGTGGCTGGCCACCCTGAACGGGCCGGGCCGCGCGGCCTGCGTACTGCGGGCGCTGGAGGGGCTGGACGGGCCGGAGGTGCTCCGGGTGCTCGCGGAGGCCGGGGTCGCCGACCCGGCGGCGGCGGTCGCGGAGTCCGGGGACCCGGCGCACGACGGGCTGTTCGCCTCCCCCGAGTTCGACCCGTGCGTGCTCCAGGCCCGGCCCACCGATCTGCTGCGCCGGCGCCGGCTCGCGCGGGCCGGGCTGGCCGCGGCGGCCGCGCTCGCGGTGTGCGGGGCGCTGCTGGCGCTGCCGGGCGGCGGCTGGGGCTCGGACGGGCCCTCCGCCCCGCTGTACGCGCGCAACGCGGCGGCCGAGCAGGCCCTGGACCCGGGGCAGCTGCTGCGGGTGGCGCCCACGCTGTGGCGTACGTCCTCCCGTACGGACTACTCCGCCTGGCCCGCGCGCGGCGACCGCGCCCAGGACGCGGAGCTGCTGCGCCGGGCGCTCGCCGTGTGGGCCCGGCCCGGCAAGGAGGTGGTGGTCTCGGCGACCCCGGGCACCCCGTCGGGGCCGCCGATGGGCCCGCCGCAGCTGCTGTTCGCGGGTGCGGTCGACCAGGCCGTGGTGGTCCTGCTGTACGACGGGCTGCGGGTGGTCCGGTACGCCGAGCCGCGCAACGGAACGGCGGGCGCCGCCCTCGACTTCGCCCGGACCGACGGGGCGACGGCGGACACGGCCACGGCGCTCGTGCTGAGCCGGGTCGACGGCAACGTCCGCTACCTGGCGGCCCCCTGGGTGACCGGGGCCGCCCTGCGCGACCTGCTCAAGCCCGGCGAGGAGCCGGCCGCGCTGAAGCTCACCACGGACGGGGTCACCCCGCCGGTACTGGGCCCCGCCCCGAACGGCGACTGCACCAGCTGGAGCGCGCTGTCCCTGACCGGCGACGGCGCCACCCGGCTGGTGACCGACCTGGGCGAGCTGACCCCGGCCCGGCTGACCTCGGGCGCGCCGGGCGCGGCGCGGGACGTGACGGAGGCGGCGGAGCTCGGGGAATGGTCGAAGACGGCGTGCCTGCTGCCGTCGGTGCGCTCGCACGGGGTGCGGTCGGTCAACGCCTGGACGTACGCGAAGCAGCCGCTGCCCGAGGGCGACGGGGCGGCCACCTGGCTGTGCAGCCGGGCCGAGACCTGGCGGGGCACGGCGGACCGGGTGCAGGCCCAGTTCCTGGCCCCGGGCGCGCCGCTGGCGGCCCAGGCGGCCAAGGCGGAGGGCTCCCCGGCGTGCGGGCCGCGGGAGCCGCGGGTGCTGGCCGGGGTGCTGTGGAAGTCCCGGGCGGGGCAGTGGTACGTACTCGCGGCGGGCAGCGCGCAGTTCGCCTCGCTGTCGGCGTCGGGTGCGGGGGTGAGCGGGAGCGCGAACGGCAACCGGCTGGCGGTGAAGGCCCCCGAGGGTGCGCAGGTGGACCTGTCGGGGAAGCTGACGGACGGCAGCAAGGCCGGGGCTCTCCGCTAGGTTTGGCGGGTGGGGGTGCGGTGCGTTGCGTTTCGGCTGCCGGCCGGTGGGGGCTGGTCGCGCAGTTCCCCGCACCCCTGGCAAGCGCCCCCGAGGGCGATTCGGTGGTGCCAAGGGGTTTTCCTGGCGGGTACCCGTCAGTACATTGACGCCATGTCTAATAGGCCGCCCGCCCCCGCCCCCGTGGCGTCGGAACACATAGACCTCGAACCCCGCGACGTGTCCTTCTCCTGGGAGGACACCCCGCTGCACTGGCTGCCCGGCGAGCCCTTCGCCGGGCACACCATCAACGTGCTGCACCTGCTGCTGCCCGCCGGTGAGCGCTGGTTCGTGCACGTGTACAAGCAGGCGCTCCCGCTCATCACCGACGAGCGGCTGCGGGCGGACGTCATCGGCTTCATCGGGCAGGAGGCCATGCACGCCGCCGCGCACGACGACGTACTCCCCCACCTCAAGCGCCTCGGCCTGGACCCGACCCCCTACACCGCCCAGGTCGACTGGATGTTCGAGAAGCTCCTCGGCGACCGGACCCTCCCCCCGGGCCGGGCCCGCAGGTGGTGGCTCCTGGAGCGGGTCGCGATGATCGCCGCGATAGAGCACTACACCGCCTTCCTCGGCGACTGGGTGCTCAACGCGAAGGAGCTCGACCGGCGCGGCGCCGACCCGATGATGCTCGACCTGCTGCGCTGGCACGGCGCGGAGGAGGTCGAGCACCGCTCGGTGGCCTTCGACCTCTTCATGCACCTCGACGGCAACTACCGCCGCCGGGTGCGGACCTGGGCCAGCGCCTTCGCCGCCCTCCTCTTCCTCTGGCAGCGCGGCGCCCGCTTCTTCGTGGAGAACGACCCCCAGCGGCCCGGCGCCAAGGCCTCCTACCGGCAGTTCCTGCGGGCCGGCCGCAAGGGCGTGCTGCCCTCGGCCGGGGCGATGGCCCGGTCCATCCCGACCTACCTCTCCCGCACCTACCACCCCTCCCAGGAGGGCTCCACCGCCCAGGCCGTCGCGTACCTCGCCTCCTCGCCCGGCGCCAACGGCGGGGTGCGGCCGTGAGGCGGGCCCTGGCCGTCACGGCGGTGGCGGGGGCCGCCGTACTGACCCGGCGCGCGATCCTCAAGCGGATCGGCCGCTCCCCCCTGTGGCCGCTGCCCGCGCTGGCCGAACCGGTGTCCGGGTACTCGCCGCGCCGGACCCTGCACGCCCGCATCACCTCCCGCACCGAGCCCGCCGAGGGCGTGCTGCGCCTGGTGCTGGAGTCCGGCGAACTGCCCGCCTGGACCCCGGGCGCGCACGTGGACCTGACGCTGCCCTCGGGCCGGGTGCGCCAGTACTCGCTGTGCGGGGACCCCGCCGAGGCGGGCCGCTGGACCATCGCGGTCCGGCTCGTCGCCGACGGCCGCGGCGGCTCCCGCGAGGCACACGAGCGGCTGACCGAGGGCACGGAGGTGCGGGTGCGCCCGCCGCGCAACCGGTTCGAGCTGGAGCCCGCGGCCTCGTACGCCTTCGTCGCGGGCGGCATCGGCATCACCCCGGTCCTGCCGATGCTCCGCGCCGCGACCGCCGCCGGCGCCGACTGGACCCTGCTGTACGGGGGCCGCTCGCGCGCCTCGATGCCGTTCCTGCCCGAACTCGCCGCCTACGGGGACCGGGTGACCGTCGCCGCCGAGGACGAGGCGGGCCTGCCCGACCTCGCCCCGCTGTCCCGGATCCGGCCGGGCACCCTGGTCTACTGCTGCGGCCCCGAGCCCCTCATGCGGGCGGTCACCGAGGCGGTCCCGGACCCGGACGCGGTCCGGCTGGAACGCTTCGCCGCGGCCGCCCCCGCCGAGGCGAAGCCCTTCACGGTGGAACTCGCCCGCACCGGCGGCGCGGTGGAGGTCGCGGCCGACGAGTCCGCGCTGACGGCGGTGCGCCGGGTCCTGCCCGACACCCCGTACTCCTGCGGACAGGGCTTCTGCGGGACCTGCGTGCACCGGGTGCTCGCAGGCCGGGTGGACCACCGCGACGAGCTCCTCACCGACGGGGAACGCGCCGGCTCGATGCTGCTGTGCGTGTCCCGCGCGGACTCGGACCGGCTCGTCCTGGACCTGTAGCGGCGGACCTTCACCCGTACGGCCCACCCCACCCCGGGAAGTAGGGTGTCGGCATGACAACCGGGGTGCGACGCAGGATGGGTGTCGAGGAGCGGCGGCAACAGCTGATCGGGGTGGCCCTGGAGCTGTTCAGCAACCGCTCCCCCGACGACGTGTCGATCGACGAGATCGCGGCGGCCGCCGGGATATCCCGCCCGCTCGTCTACCACTACTTCCCGGGCAAGCTCAGCCTCTACGAGGCCGCGCTGCGCCGGGCCGCCGACGAGCTGGCGGCACGGTTCGTCGAACCGCAGGAGGGTCCGCTGGGGCCCCGGCTGCTGCGGGTGATGGGCCGCTACTTCGCCTTCGTCGACGAACACGGGCCCGGCTTCTCGGCGTTGCTGCGCGGCGGTCCGGCCGCGGGCAGCAGCCGCGCCAACGCCATGATCGACGAGGTCCGGCAGGCCGCGTACGAGCAGATCCTCGTGCACATCGGCGTGCAGGACCCGCCCGCCCGGCTGGAGCTCGTCGTACGGTCCTGGGTGTCGCTGGCCGAGTCCACCGCGCTGCTGTGGCTGGACGGGCGGCGGATCCCGCGGGCCGAACTGGAACTCCAGCTGGTGCACGACTTCGCGGCGCTGGCGGCGGTCAGCGCCGCGTACGACGCGGAGATGGCGGGGATCCTCGTACGGATCCTGGCGGACGAACCGGCCGACGGGCCGTTCGGGGAACTGGTCGGACGGCTGGCCGTACTCGTCCCGGGGACCGGGCGGGGAGACTGAGCGGTCGCTCGGCTGGCGATAATGCCCGCGTGATCATTGACGACGGGATGTTGTTCCGGGCGGCCGGGGAGAAGGACGCCGCCACGCTGGCGAAGCTGTACGACCAGGCCGCCCGGTGGATGCTCGGCCAGGGGATCGACCAGTGGAAGCCGGGCGACAAGGACGCCGAGCACTTCCGCGCGCGGATGCGCGACGGCGAGGTCTGGCTCGCCGAGGACGCCGACGGGCGGCTCGTGGGGGCGTACGAACTCTGGTGGTCCGACGAGGAGGCCTGGGGCGTGCAGCCGCCGGTCGCGGGCTACGTGCACCGGCTGATGGTGGAGCGGAAGGCCGCGCCGCCCGGGGCGGGCATGCGGATCCTGGAGCACGCCGAGTACCGGATCGCCCGCACCGGGCGGGACCGGGCGCGGCTGGACTGCGTGTCGACCAACCCGAAGCTGCTGGCGTACTACCGGAGCGCGGGCTACCGGGTGGTCGGCGAGTTCCCCTCGAAGGAGGGCGAGGACGGCCGGGTGTACGGCGTGATCCTGCTGGAGCGGCGCCTCGACGTCTGAAGGCCGGCCCGCGCGCGGCCCGAGCACGACCCGAGCGCGGCCGAAGACGGTCGAAGCACGGTCGGCGCGCACCCCGCAAGTGCCCCGGGCGCGCCATGCCGGGGCGGCTCTCGGCCGTGCGCGGGGCAACCGGTTGCCGCCCGCTCCGGCGCGCCGGTACTGATGGTCCCGACCAGTCGGGACCATCAGTACCAAGAGGGGACAGATCATGGGGAAGTCCATGGGCAGGGCCGCGGGAGCCGTCTTGGGCATGGCGCTGGCGGGCGTCCTGGGGGCGACCGGCGCGGCCGGGGCCCAGGAGCGGCCGGCGGCCCCGGAACGGGGCGGGGCCGCGGCCGGGGCGCCGGCCTCGGTGATCGCGGACGTGGAGGCGGCGGCCGCGCGGCAGCACGCGCTGGCGCCGGCGGCGCGGGTGGTCTGTTACGCCGCGCACGTGCAGGACATCGGCTGGCAGTCGGCCGTCTGCGACGGGGCGGTGGCCGGGACCACCGGCCAGAGCCGCCGGATGGAGGCCCTGACCGTCGCGACCAGCGGGACGGGCGGGGTCTGTGCCAACGCCCACCTCGCCGACATCGGCTGGCAGGGCTGGCGGTGCGCCGCGGACGGCAAGGCCGTGACGGTCGGCACGACGGGCCAGTCGCGGCGGATGGAGGCGCTGGGCCTCCAGGTCGGCAACGGCAACGTGGCGGCGCAGGCACACGTGGCCGACTACGCCTGGCTGAACGCGGCCGCCGGCAACCCGGTGTACGTGGGCACCACGGGGCAGTCGCGCCGGATGGAAGCCGTACGCGTCTGGGTGTGACGCCCTGACCCGCACAACGCGGCGCGGCGGTGCCGGAGTTCCCCTCCGGCACCGCCGCGCCCTTGCCCGGTGGTGCTCAGCCGCGCTTGAACACCGCGACCGTGCGCGCCGGGGCGGTGAACTCCCCCGCCGCCGCGTCGTACGCGGACCGCTTCACCGCCGGGTCCGCGCCCGCCGCCTGCACGGGGTGCAGGGCGTAGCCGGTGCCGGCGAGGGCGGGGACGCGCTGGCGCTGGTCGGCGGGGGTGGCGTTGAAGACCACCACCAGGTCGCCGACGGCCATGGTGAGGACGCCCGGGGTCTCCTCCGGCCCGGACAGCGGGAACGACAGCCGCTGCTGCACGGCCTCGGCGGTGGTGAGGGCGAACGCGGGTTCCGTCGTACGGATCCGCAGCAGGTCGCGGTAGGCGGCGGAGGCGCCGGTGATGTCCGCGCAGCCGGGGGCCGGGCCGGTCAGCAGGGGCTTCGCGTAGGGCCACTTGGCCCGGTTGTCGGCGGCGGGCGGCAGGCCCCGGCCGAAGCCGTTGCCGTCGCGGCAGTCCCAGTGCAGGGCGTTGAACCAGTCGCCGCTGTCGAAGGAGTTGCGGTCCAGGGACTTCGAGCGGAGCAGGTCGGTGCCCGCCTGGGAGAGGGCCGGGCCCTGGGAGAGGGCGGCGGTGGCCATGGCGAGGACCTGCATGCGGGCCCGGTCGGCGGTGGAGGTGCCGGCGGGCAGCTTGTAGGCCAGGGCGTCGTACAGGGACTCGTTGTCGTGGGCGTCGGCGTAGGCGAGGGCGTCGCCGGGGGCGGCCGCGTAGCCGGCCGGGGCGCCGTTGTAGTCGACGCCGGAGCCGGTGGTGCGGCGGCCGGCGGAGTCGGTGAAGGCGTAGGAGGCGAGGTTGCCGGTCAGGCCGACCTTCAGGAGGTCCTGGGCGTGCAGCAGGCGGGCCCGCTGCTCGGCCGGGGTGCCGCCCGCCGGGGCGCCGTTGGGGTCGGTGAAGAGGCCGGAGGCGAAGCCCTGGACGCGGGGGTCATCGTCGAAGGGGCCGCCGCCGCGGACGGCGTCGCGGGCGCGGTCGGAGAAGGTGGCGATGCCGGTGCCCGCCATGTTCTTCTGCGTGGCCTGGACGAAGCGGGCGTCGTCGGCGACCTCGCCGAAGTTCCAGCCCTCCCCGTAGAGGACGATCTTCTTCCCGTCGACGCCGTCCTTGGCGACGGTCAGCTCGTCGAGGGCCTTGCGGACGGCCAGGACGTTCGCCTTCGGGTGGTGTCCCATCAGGTCGAAGCGGAAGCCGTCGACCTTGTACTGCCTGGCCCAGGTGACGACCGAGTCGACGACGAGGCGGCCCATCATGGCGTTCTCGGGCGCCGTGTTGGAGCAGCAGGTGGAGGTGGCGACGGAGCCGTCGGCGAGGAGCCGCTGGTAGTAGCCGGGGACGATCCGGTCGAGGACCGACTTGTCCGACTGGCCCGCGGCGACGGTGTGGTTGTAGACCACGTCCATGACGGTGCGCAGGCCGGCGCCGTTCAGCGACTGGACCATCCTGCGGAACTCGACGGTGCGGGCTGTGCCGTTCGGGTCGCTCGCGTACGAGCCCTCGGGGACGGTGTAGTGCAGCGGGTCGTAGCCCCAGTTGAAGCCGTCCTTCGCGGCGGCCGCGGCGACACAGGCCTGCTGCTGCTCGGAGTCGGGGGCGTACGACGCCAGGTCGCAGGCGGGTTCGGTGCGGGCCTTCGGGTCCTCCGGGACGGTCCCGAAGTCGAAGGCGGGCAGGAGGTGGACGTACGAGGTGCCGGCGGCGGCCAGCTCGCGCAGGTGCCGCATGCCGGCGGAGCCGGTGTCGGTGAAGGCCAGGTACTGGCCGGGGTGCTCGGTGGTGGCGTCCGCGACGGAGAAGTCGCGGACGTGGAGTTCCTGGATCTGGGCGCTGGTGAAGGGGACGGGCGCGGGCTTGCGCAGTTCCTTCCAGCCGGGCGGGGCGAGCTTCGGGTCGGCCAGGTCGACGGCGAGGCTGTGGGTGGAGTCGGTGGTCAGGGCGGTGGAGTAGGGGTCGGTGACCAGGTTGCGGACGATCTGGCGGGTGCTGGGCGCCCAGACGGTGACGGCGTAGCGGTAGGGCTTGCCGGTCCAGGAGCGTTCGCCGCGCACCGACCAGACGCCGGTGGTGTCGTCGCGGCGCATGGGGACTGTGCGGCCGTCGAGTTCGAGGGCGACCTGCTGGGCGGTGGGGGCCCAGACGGAGAGGGTGGGGCGGCCGTCCTTGAAGACGGGGCCGAGGGGGGCGTCGTTCGCGTACAGGTCGTCGAGGACGCCGGCGAGCTGGACGCCGGTGGCGGCGAGGACGGCGCCGTTCGCGGCGCGGGCGCTCGCGACGAGCTGGCCGCGCAGGGCCTCGCGGACGCGGTCGCGGTCGCGGGGGTCGACGGTGTAGGCGCCGTACGCGGCCAGGTGCGGGAACTTCTGCTTCTGGGCGGGGGTGAGGGCGGAGCGGTTCAGCCGCAGCCACTGGGCGCCGGCTTCGTGCAGGACGCCGCCGTCGGTGGTGATCCGGCCTTCGCGGGAGGCGAGGAGCTGGAGGGAGGCGGCGGTCCCCGGGGCGTTCCAGGCGAGGGTGTCGCGGTCGATCCAGACGGCCTCGGCCTTGGTGAGGTCGAGGGCGGCGGCGGAGCCGGCGGGCTGCGGCAGGAGGTACTTCTCGCGGCCGCCGAGCATCCACACCTCGTGGCCGGTGGCCTTCAGGTCGAGGGACTGGTCGGCGGGCAGGTCCTTCTCGTCGCCCTTGTGGAGGATGTAGCCGAGGCTGGTGGCGCCGGGGGCGAGGGGGACCTCGTAGACGGCGCCGTAGGAGTCGGTGCGGGTGGGCATGAGGGGCTTGGCCCAGTCGGTGGGGGTGGCGGCGCCGGTCCACACGTGCAGGCCCCAGCCGTCGTGGGCGCCGTCGGGGCGCTGGTAGTGCAGGACGGCCTTGGCCTGGTCCTGCGGCGGGTGGGCGGGGCGGTCGGTGCGGGCGGGCTCCTTGCCCTGTTCGAGCCAGATCTCGCCGGTCCTCGTCAGGTCGAGGGTGCGGTCGGCGGCGACGTCCTTGTTGCCGTCCTTGTCGATGACGAGGTAGCCGATCGAGGAGGCGCCGGGCTTGAGGCGGACGTACGCGAAGGCGCCGTAGGCGTCGCGGCCGGTGAAGGGGTGCCCCTCGGGCCAGGGCGTGGCCTCGCCGTCGGCGAGGTCGCCCCAGGCGTACAGGCGCCAGTCGGTGTAGTTGCCGTCGGGGCGGTTGTAGTGGACGACGGCGTAGTCGCGCTGGGTGGCGGTGGGGGGCGTGGGCGGCGGGGCCTGTCCGGTGGTGGAGGCGCCGAGGGCGGACGCGGTGCGGCCGGTGGAGTCGACGGCTACGGCCTTGTAGCGCAGGGGCGTACCGGCGGGGGTGGCCGGGGCGAGAGGGTGCGTGATCTTGTAGGGGGCGTGGTCGGCGGAGCCGAGGACCTGCCACTTGCCGGTACCGGTCTGCGCGGCGAAGACGACCCGGGTGAGGGCGCCGGGGCCGGCGCCGGGCGTGACGTCGGCGGACAGCTCGACGGTGCCGGTGGCACCGGGGGCGGGGGCCTTGAGGGTGAGCGCGGGCTTCGCGGTGGGGGCGGGCAGGGGGGCGGTGGCCCGGAGGACGACGGTGCCGAGGGCGGGCAGGTTCAGGGTGAGCCGGCCTGCCGGTGAGGCGGTGACGGGGGCGGGGGCCGCGTAGGGGGTGCCGCCGGGGCCGGTGGCCCCGTAGAGGGGGAGGTAGGAGGCGCCGGGCGGGGCGTCGACCTCGACGGTACGGGCGGTGCCGCTGTTGTTGGCGGCGACCAGGTACTCCGTACGGGTCTTGGGGTCGGTGCGGGCGAAGGCGTACGCGGACCCGTCGGCGAGGCGCTCGCTCTGGATGCCGTCGCGCAGGGCCGGGTGGGCCTTGGTCAGCTTCGAGAGAGCACTGATCTGCATGTAGAGCGGGTGCTCCGGATCGTATGCATCGCTCTCGTGGGTGCGCCCCGTGCCGAGCTGGTCGTCGTCCAGGTAGTCGGCGACGCGGGTGGCGAACAGGGGCTGGCGGGCGTCCTTGTCACCGCCGGAGCCGGTGAAGCCCTGCTCGTCGCCCGAGTAGACCACCGGGTTGCCGCGGGTGAGGAACATCAGCTCGTTGGCCAGCCGGTACCGGTCGAGCAGCTCCCGCTCCCCCGCCCCGGGCCGGTCCTGTTTCAGGAAGGTGCCGAAGCGGCCCATGTCGTGGTTGCCGAGGAAGGTCACCTGCTCGTAGGCGTTGGCCTTGTCGGAGCCGTACTTGTAGTCGTCGGCGAGCACGGAGCCCAGCCGGCCGGCGGGCGCGCCCTGGGAGGCGTACGCCCGGACGGCGTCCTGGAACGGGAAGTCGAGGGTGGCGTCGAGGCGGCCGCGGGTGACGTAGGGGGAGGTGACGGAGGTGTCGGCGGAGTACACCTCGCCGAACATGAAGAAGTCGGGGCGGCCGCGCCGGTCGGCGTACTTGTCGAGGGCGGTGGCCCACTGGGTCCAGAAGCCGGTGTTGACGTGCTTGACCGTGTCGATGCGGAAGCCGTCGATCTCGTAGTCCTCGACCCACTTCTCGTAGATCTTCTCCATCCCGCTGACGACCTCGGGACGCTCGGTCCACAGGTCGTCGAGGCCGGAGAAGTCGCCCTGCTCGGAGGACTCCCCGGCGAAGGTGGAGTCGCCCCGGTTGTGGTACATCGCCGGGTCGTTGAGCCAGGCGGGGACCTTGAGGTCCTTCTTCGCCTCGGGCACGAAGGGGGTGCGGGGGAAGGAGCGGGCGGCGTCGACGGCGGGGAACTTCCGCTTCCCGTCGGCCCGGCCGTCGGCGTAGTCCGCGTCGTCGAAGGGGACCCCGTCCTTGGTCAGGTAGGGGAAGGCCCCCTTCGACAGGTACTCGTGCGAGCCCTCGCGGTAGTCGACGACGTCGGCGGTGTGGTTGGTGATGACGTCGAAGAAGACCTTCATCCCCTTGCGGTGCGCCTTGTCGATGAGCCGCTCCAGGTCGGCGTTGGTGCCGAAGTGCGGGTCGACCTGGGTGAAGTCGGTGATCCAGTAGCCGTGGTAGCCGGCCGACGCGTCCGCGCCCTTGCCCTGCACCGGCTGGTTCTTGAAGATCGGCGCCAGCCAGATGGCGGTGGTGCCGAGCCCCTTGACGTAGTCGAGCCGGTCGGTGAGCCCCTTGAGGTCCCCGCCCTGGTAGAAGCCCTTGTCCGTCGGGTCGAGGCCGGTCTCCAGGCGGCCTCCGGCCAGCCCGCCCCGGTCGTTGCGCGGGTCGCCGTTGGCGAACCGGTCCGGGAGCACGAAGTAGAACTGCTCGCGGGTCAGGTCGTGCCGGGCGGGCTCGGCGGCCAGCTTCGCGTCCGACGGCGGCGCCGGGGCCTGCGCGGCGGCGGCCGCGGGGAGGGCGGGCAGGAGCGTCACGGCCAGGGCGGCTGCGACGGCTCCCGCGGCGGGGCGTATCAAGGGGTCACTCCTCGGGGTCGGGCTGTGCGGTCGGTGGTCAGTTGCGCCAGGTGTCGGTCAGCGTGACCTTGCCGTTGGCGGGGACGGTGGCGTTGCGGTTGGCCCCGCTCTCCCAGGTGACGTTCCCGGAGGCGTCCTTGCGGACGTACTTGTAGGCGAAGGAGGTCCCGGCCGGGAGGGTCACGTCGAGCTTCCACACCGGGTAGGCGGCCGGGTCGAGCTTGAGGGCGGCGCCGGTGTTCCAGCCGCCGAGCTCGGGACGGTCGCCGGTGACGTAGACGTCCTGGCCGGGGACGGTGGTGGCGTTCACGGCGAACGAGGCCCCGGAGGAGGCCGGCGGGGCCCCCGTGCACGTACGGGCGCCGATGTGCAGGGCGAGGGCGGTCTGCGGCTGGAGCGTGGCGGTGAACCGGCCGCCGGAGTCCACGGTCACGGCGCGGCCGCCGGCACTGCCGCTGCCGCTCTGCACGTCGCAGTAGGTGCCGGCGGGGAGGGAGGTCTGGAAGGTCCGGGTCAGCGGGGTCGTCTCGTGGTTGATCGCCACGTACGCCTTGGTCCCGCGCCCGAAGGCGATCTGGTCACCGCCGTTGTCCCACCAGTCGGTGACGCCCTGCCCGCGCGCGGTGTTCCGCCAGGCCACCATGGAGGAGATCTCCGGCCAGGCGTGCTGGCACTTCCACCCCTCGGAGTAGCAGGCGTTGACCGTGCCCCCGTTGGGCGGGCCGGCGTCCTTGTCGGTCCACTCGTACCCGGAGTGCACGTCGGGCGAGCCGTAGGGCCAGGCCAGCATGAACACGCTGGCGAGGGTGTAGTCGGCGCCGTTCTTGTAGTTGAGGGTCTCGCCGTTGCGCTCGGTGTCGTGGTTGTCGACGAACACCCCGGTCTTGCCGGAGGCCATGTGCCCCCAGGCCTCCCCGAAGTTCTTCAGGTAGGCGAGGTTCTCGCTCTGGAACACCCGCTTCAGGTCCCTGGCGTAGCGGAACTCCTGCACGTCGCCGGAGGGGAGGTACTCGGACGGCGACACCGCCTCGCCGGCCCCGTATATCGCCTCCTGCTTCCAGTACACGGAGGGGTTGGCGAGGCGGGACTTGATGTTGGCGAGGTCGGCGGCGGGCATGTGCTTGGCGGCGTCGATGCGGAACCCGTCGACGCCGAGGGAGAGCAGGTCGTTGAGGTAGGCGGCGATCCGGCCGCGCACGTACTCCTCGCCGGTGTCGAGGTCGGCGAGCTTGACGAGCTCGCAGTTCTGGACGTTGGCCTTGTCCTGGTAGTTGGAGATCTCGGCCCGGCAGTCGTCCATGTCGGCGCCGGAGTAGAGCCCGGGGTAGGAGTACTTGCCGTACGTGGACCCGCCGGTCCCCGTGAGGGTGGCGCCGGGGTCGGCGGGGCCGGCCATGTGGTTGATGACGGAGTCGGCGACGACCTTGACCCCGGCGGCGTGACAGGCGTCGACCATGCCCTTGAAGGCGGCCCGGTCCCCGAGCCGCCCGGCGATCTTGTAGCTGACGGGCTGGTACGAGGTCCACCACTGGGACCCCTGCACGTGCTCCTGCGGCGGCGACACCTGCACGTACCCGTACCCGGCGGGCCCGAGGCTGCTGGCGCACGCCTTGGCGACGTCGGCGAACCGCCACTCGAACAGCACGGCGGTGACGTCCTTCTCCCCGGGCGGAGCCGCCGAAGCCTGCGGGGCCTGGACCGCCTGTCCGGTGAGCGAGGCGGCGGCGAGCGCGGCCACCGCCAGCGCGGCTCTGCCGGCGCGGGCGGGGAGGGATCTGGATCGAGCCATGCGGGGGTCCTCCTGGCGGGAAGGCGTGGGGGTGGGGTGGGGGTGGGGAGTTGCACGCGACCGTAGGGGGGCGACCAGGAGTGTTGCAAGACCTTGCGCAAGAGATTGCAGAATTGTTTCCGGGGGCCCTGCGCATTGCGGGGCGGTGGGGTGGAAGGGGTGTCCAAATGAGCCGGATCAGGTATGGTTTGGGGGTTTCCCGGCAGTCCCATCGTCCTTCCGTGTCGGGACGGCCCGTCAAGGGCGCTCCCTTCGGTCGCGTCGCTTCGCGATGGCCTTCGGCCCCCCTTGACAGACCGACCCGCCCCGGAAAGCCGAAGAACTGCCGGGAAACCCCCAAAAGAACGGTCACGGGGGAGGAGGAGAGGGGTGGCCTCATCAGCGTTGAGGCGAGGGGCCGGGGGCCGGTCGGCTGGGCATCCGGGTCCTCAGAGGCCGCCATTCCGGGCCAGGGGCGCGACTACCCGCACGAAAGGCCGACCAGATCGGCCTGCGGAGCCCCCAGGCGCGACAGATCGCTGCGCGCTCCTCATATCTCAGCGTCCGGCGGCCGCCTTGGGCTGACACCTGCACCAAAGGACGAAGAGAGCAGCGGGGAGCCGGTGGGCGCGACAGATCGCTGCGCGCTCCTCTCTTCTCGGCGGCCGGCGACCGGCTTGGGCCGATACCCGCACCAGAGGTTGATGAGAACAGCCGGGAAGCCGAGGCGCGCGTCAGATCGCTACGCGCTCCTCGGATCTCGGCGGCCGGCGGCCGTCGGGGGCCGGTATCGGCCCGTCAGCCGGTGAGTGTGGGCCTGACCCGGGGCAGCACCCACGGTTCGAGCTTTCCGGCGCAGAGCTCGGCGACGAACTGGACGACTCCGCCGTCGTAGTTCCACCAGACAGCGTTGCGGGACACGACGGTCCTACCGGGCCAGGAACGGGGCGAGCTGCGCGACGAGTTCGGCGGGCGCGTCCATGGCGATCAGGTGGGCGGCGGTGGGGAATTCGAGCAGCGTCGCGCCGGGGATCTCGGCGGCGTAGCGGCGGGCGATGTCCTGGAAGTCGGCGACGTCCAGCTTGCCGACGCCGACCAGGGTGGGAACGGCGACGGCGGCGAGGTCGGCGCTCCCCGCTCCCTGCCCGTGCTCGTCACGTACGGCCATGTTCACCAGCGAGATCCGCATCGGCTCACGGACCCGGTCGGCCAGACCGGACTTGACGTCCGCCCACTCCCGACCGGGCCCCCGCAGCCACATGTCCAGGTTGATCTGCGTGGCGGCGTCCGCGTCCCCCGCCTCCAGGGCGGCCGTCTCCGCGGCGTCGTACTCGTGCATCTCGGCGGACCAGTCGTAGCCGGGCCACGGGGCGGCGAACAGGGCCAGGGAGTGCACCCGGTCCGGGTGGGCGAGGGTGAAGTCCAGGGCCACGCGGCCGCCCCAGGAAGCGCCGACGAGCCGGACGCGGTCGTGGCCGAGGTGGTCCAGGAGGCGCCGCAGGTCGTCGACGTCGCCGTACGGACCGGTCGGCGGGGCGGATTCGCCGAAGCCGCGCAGGTCGTAGCGGACGACCGCGTAGTGCTCCGCGAGGCCGGGTACGACGGCGTCCCACATCCGGTGGTCGGCGACGCCGGCGTGCACGAGTACGACGGGCGGCCCGTCACCGGCGACGACGTACGAAAGGTGGCCGAGATCATCGGCAAGTCTGATCATCCGCAGATGCTTGCACGCACCACCCAACCGGCGGAAGCGCCGGACGCCGAAACGATACAGCTGCGGGCATTGGAGTGAACGGCCGTTCCTGGCGGCGCCCGCGCACGGTTGGACCGGCCGACGCGCGGATCGACCGGCGCGTCCGTCCATTGATCCTTAGGGGAGTCATGCGTATTCGTTCCGCTGTCACCGCGTCCGTCCTGGCTGCCGGCATCCTCCTGGGCGGGGCCGGTGCCGCCCTGGCCAACGACGGTGTCGAGATCGACTACTTCGACGCCGGCCGCAAGGCCCACTCGTCGGACTGCTCCACGTTCGCCGCGGTCCCCCACAACCTCCCGGCGTTCGCGGGCCCGGTCTACCAGTCCTCCTGCCACAAGGACGGCGAGAAGGAGTGGGCGAACGGCTCCCACCTGGGCGCCTGACCCGGAGCGACCCACCGCGGGGGCGGCCCGACGGCAACGTCGGCCCGCCCCCGCGGCGTTCTAGCGCAACGTGAGCTGCTTCCCCCGCTCCCGGGGCGTCCAGCCGTACCGCTCCAGCGCCCGCCGGATGACCACCGCGACGAGCCCCGGCGCGATCACCGTCCCGTGCTCGACCCACGTCACCATCCGCTGCCCGTCCGCCTCCGCGTGCACGACGACGATCCCCAGCCCGGGCTCGTCATCGGCCGCAACCACCCACCGGTACCTCTCGCCATCCACGACGATCGTCCGCGTGCCCTTCTCCGCGATCCCCATGCCGCAGGACGCTAGCCGAGGTCGGAGACGCTCATGAAGACCGGCGTCGTCGTACGGACCACGGGCGACCGCCCACCAACCTCAGGTGCGGGTATCAGCCCAAGGCGGTCGTAGGCCGCCGAAAGAAGAGGAGCGCGTAGCGATCTGACGCGCCCGTCGGATCCCCGAGCTGCTCTGTTCGCCCTTTGGTGCGGGTATCAGCCCAAGGCGGCCGCCGGACGCTGAGATTTGAGGAGCGCGTAGCGATCTGACGCGCTTGGGGGCTCCGCAGGGGGCTCTGATCGACCTTTCGTGCGGGTAGGCGCGCCCCTGGCCCGGAATCACGGACATGGGGCCCGGATGCCCGGCCGGCCGACGCCCGGCCCCCCGCCTCGGCACTGAGGGGGCGCCCCTCCCCTCCTCCCCCGTGACCGTTCTTTTGGGGGTTTCCCGGCAGTCTTTCGGCTTTCCGGGGCGGGACGGCCTGTCAAGGGTGGCCGAAGGCCATCGCGAAGCGACGCGACGAAGGAGCGCCCTTGACGGACCGGCCCGACACGGAAGGACGATGGGACTGACGGGAAACCCCCAAGGCTGCCCTGAGACCGCCCGAGGGTGCACCGCTCCCCGCCCTCACCGCCCCGCAACCGCAGCCGGCCATCACCCGGCGGACCCGCGGGCCCCCGCGCCGTGCGACCGCGACGGTTGCGCACCGCGGCCCCGCCGGGGGTGACGCCGCCCCTCCCAGATCCGGACGAGCCGTTGAAACAGCCCGCCACGACCCGACGTACGCACCCACCCGCAGACGGGGAGGCGGGTGGGCAGCCACCGCCCGGCCCCGGCGGGTCGAGGGGGAGATGGCGGGCCCGCGCCGCAAGCCCCGTGCGCTCCCGCCCCGCCCCCCTACCCCCGTACCGTCCCCGTGGATCCCCGTACCACCAGCTCCGGCTGGAAGACGTACTCGGTCCTCTGGACCGGTGTTCCCGCCACCGCCTCCAGCAGGGCCCCCACCGCCGCCGTGGCCATCGCGCGGACCGGCTGGCGGACCGTCGTCAGCGGGGGGTCCGTGAAGGCGATGAGCGGGGAGTCGTCGAAGCCGACCACCGAGACGTCCTCGGGGACGCGCAGCCCCCGCTCGCGGGCGGCGCGGATGACGCCGAGCGCCATCATGTCGCTGGCGCAGACCACGCCCGTGCAGCCCCGGTCGAGCAGGGCGCCGCCCGCCGCGTGGCCGCCCTCGACGGTGAACAGGGTGCGCTGGACCAGCCCTTCCTCCGCCGCCCCCGGCCGTGCGGCCAGGAACCCCTGCTCCTTGCGCGCCGAGGGGACGTACCGCGTCGGCCCGATGGCGAGCCCGATGCGCCGGTGGCCGAGCTCCTCCAGGTGCCGTACGGCCATATCCGCCGCCGCGCGGTCGTCCGGGGAGACGAACGGGGCGCTGATGGCTTCGTTGAAGCCGTTGATCAGCACGAACGGCAGCCCGCGCGCCGAGAGCCGCTGGTAGCGCGCCGGGTCGGCCGACGAGTCGGCGTGCAGGCCGGACAGGAAGACGATCCCCGTGACCCCCCGCTCCTCCAGCTGCTCGACGAGTTCGTCCTCGGTCGCCCCGCCCGGGGTCTGGGTGCACAGCACCGGCGTGTACCCCTGCCCGGCCAGCGCCTGCTCTATGACCTGCGCGAACGCGGGAAAGATGGGGTTGGTCAGCTCAGGGATCAGCAGCCCGACCAGTCCGTTGCTGCGCCGCTTCAGCCGCACCGGCCGCTCGTAGCCGAGCAGGTCCATGGCGGCCAGCACCCGGTGCCGGGTGCCGGCCGCCACGCCCGCCTTGCCGTTGAGGACACGGCTGACGGTCGCCTCGCTGACCTGGGCCTGCGAGGCGATGTCCGTCAGCCGCAGCGGGGAACTCACCCCTGCCACCACACCGCCGTGTCACCGGGCAGGGCGTCGGGGGCCGCGTCCGCCAGTTCGCCGCTCGCCAGCAGCACGGAACCAGAACCGGCACCGGCGCCCATCCCCGGTATCCGCACCGCGTCCCCCGTCGTGTTGGCCGCGCACACGAAGCCGCCGCGGCGGAACATCAGCACGCCCTCCGGGGCGTCCAGCCACTCCACGGCGTCCCCGGCGCCCAGGTCGGGGTGCTCGCGGCGGATCCGCAGGGCGGCACGGTAGAGCTCCAGCGTGGAGTCCGCGTCCCCGGTCTGGGCCTCGACGCTCAGCCCGGCCCACTCCTGCGGCTGCGGCAGCCAGCTGCCGCCGGTCCCGAAGCCGTACGGGGCCGCGTCGCCCGACCACGGCATGGGGACGCGGCATCCGTCCCGCAGCCCGTCCTGTCCGTTCGCCTTGAAGAACGAGGGGTCCTGGCGCACCTCGTCCGGCAGGTCGGTGACCTCGGGCAGGCCGAGTTCCTCGCCCTGGTAGACGTACGCCGACCCGGGCAGGGCCAGCATCAGCAGCGCGGCCGCCCGGGCCCGCTCCAGGCTGCCGAAGCGGGTCCGGTGGCGGACCACGTCGTGGTTGGACAGCACCCAGGTCGTCGGGGCGCCGACGGGCCGCATGGCGTCGAGCGAGGCGTCGATGGCGGCGCGCAGCGCGGCCGCGTCCCAGCCGGTCGTCAGGTAGTGGAAGTTGAAGGCCTGGTGGAGTTCGTCGTGGCGTACGTAGAGGGCGGTGCGCTCGACGTTGGGGGCCCAGGCCTCGGCGACGCCGATGCGGTCGCCGGCGTACTCGTCGAGGACGGTGCGCCACTTCCGGTAGATCTCGTGGACGCCGTCCTGGTCGAAGAAGGGCAGCACCTGGTTTCCGAGCAGCTTGAGCTGCTCGTCGCGCCCCAGGTCGGGCAGCCCGGCGGCCTTCACGAGCCCGTGGGCGACGTCGATGCGGAACCCGTCCACCCCCAGGTCCAGCCAGAACCTGAGCACGGACCGGAACTCGTCCTGCACGGCCGGGTGTTCCCAGTTGAAGTCGGGCTGCTCCGGCGCGAACAGGTGCAGGTACCACTCGCCGTCCTCGACCCGGGTCCAGGCCGGCCCGCCGAAGATGGACTCCCAGTCGTTGGGCGGCAGCTCGCCGGTCTCGCCCTTGCCCGGCCGGAAGTGGAAGCGTTCGCGCAGTGGGGTCCCCGGGCCCTCCCGCAGCGCCTGCTTGAACCATTCGTGCTGGTCGGAGCAGTGGTTGGGGACGAGGTCGACGATGATCCGCAGGCCCAGCCCATGGGCTTCGCGGATGACGGCGTCGGCGTCGTGCAGGGTGCCGAACATGGGGTCGATGGCCCGGTAGTCGGCGACGTCGTAGCCGGCGTCGGCCTGCGGGGAGGCGTAGAAGGGGCTGAGCCACACGGCGTCGACACCCAGGTCGCGCAGGTAGGGCAGCCGGCTGCGGATCCCTTCGAGGTCCCCCATGCCGTCCCCGTTGGAGTCGGCGAAGCTGCGCGGATAGACCTGGTAGATCACCGCGTCTCTCCACCAGCCGGGCTGGGTCCCGGTCGGGGTGGGGAGCGCGTCGGCGAGGTGCTGGGTCATGGTGTCCTTGGAAGATCGGGCCGGTACCGGAAAACAGGAAGCGAACGCCGGGTGGTCAGCCCTTGGTGGCGCCCGCCGTCATACCGGCGACGAGGTGACGCTGGGCGAAGAGGAAGAAGACGGCCGCCGGGATCGCGATGAGGACGGATGCCGCGCTCATGGCGCCCCAGTTGGAGGTGTACTGCGTGACGAAGGTCTGCAGGCCGCCCGCGAGGGTGAGGTTCTCCTCGCCGACCATGAAGGCGGAGGCGTACGCGACCTCGCCCCAGGCGGTGATGAAGGCGTAGAAGCCGGTCACGGCGAGGCCGGGCTTGGCGAGCGGCAGGATCAGGCGCCAGAAGGTGCCGAAGGGGTTGAGCCCGTCGACGCGGCCGGATTCGTCGATCTCGACCGGGATCGTGTCGAAGAAGCCCTTCATCATCCAGGCGCAGAACGGCACGGCGATGGTGAGGTACGTGATGATCAGGCCGAGCGGCTGGTTGAGCAGCCCGAGGTCGCCCATCAGGTTGTAGAGCGGGACGATGAGGATGGCCATGGGGAACATCTGAGTGATGAGCAGGGTCCACATGAGCGGCTTCATTCCGGGGAACTTGAAGCGGCTGACGGCGTATCCGGTGGTGGCGGCGATGAACACGCCGAGGACGGTGGTGACGCCGGCGACGAGCACCGAGTTCCAGAACCAGCTGAGGAAGTGGCTGTCCTCCAGCAGGTAGGTGTAGTTCGAGAGGGTCGGTTCCTTCACGAAGTCCGTGCTGATCGCGTACTTGGCCGGCTTGAGCGAGGTCAGCAGGATCCACAGCACGGGGAAGACGGCGATGACGGACGCGACGACGAGCGTGGCGTGCAGTCCGAAGGAGGCGAGCGGGGACCGCGCACCGCGCGGGCGGGGTGCCGGCTTCGCGGCGGCCGGGGCGTTCTCGTTGGAGGTCATGGTCACCACACCTCTCCCTGCTTGCGCAGCGAGCGCCGGTAGACCAGCGCGAAGATCATGAGCAGGCCGAGGATCAGCACGCCCCAGGTCGCGGAGCCGGCGAAGTCGCGCGGGCTCGCGATGAAGGCCTCGCGGAAGGCCTGGGTCACCAGGATCTCGGTGGAGTCGCCGGGGCCGCCCCGCGTCAGCAGGAAGATCACCGGGAACATGTTGAAGGTCCAGATGGTCGAGAGCAGGATCACCGTCATGCTGACGGCGCGCAGTCCGGGCAGGGTGATGTGCCGGAAGCGCTGCCAGGGGCCGGCGCCGTCCATCTCGGCGGCTTCGTAGAGCTCGCCGGGGATGGACTGGAGGCCGCCGAGGAGGGCGACCATCATGAAGGGGATGCCGAGCCAGACGTTGACGGCGATGACGGAGAGCTTGGCCCAGGTGGGGTCGTCCAGCCACGGGACCGCGGAGATGCCGCCGCCGTCGAGGATCTTGTTGAGGATGCCGTTGTCGCGGTTGAAGAGGAACCGCCAGGCGAAGACGGAGACGAAGCCGGGCACGGCCCAGGGCAGGATGAGCGCCATGCGGTAGGCGGCGCGGCCCCGGAACTGCCGGTTGAGCATGGTGGCCAGGGTGAGGCCGAGGACGAAGGTGACGGAGACGCAGGCGACGGTCCACACCACCGTCCACACCAGCCGCTGCCAGAAGACGGGGTCGCCGAGGACCGCCGCGTAGTTGTCGAGCCCGACGAACTCGTACGTGGCGTCGATGTGGCGCACGCCGATGGTGCGGGCGACGTTGCGTTCGTTGGCGTCGGTGAGCGACAGGTAGACGCCGCGCACGAGCGGCCAGCCGACGATCACGCCGAGGACGAGCACGACCGGGGCGATCATGGCCCAGGCGTACCAGTGCGTGGCGAGGGCGCGGCGGATGCCGCCGCGCGGGCTTCCGGCGTTCTTGGCAGTCGTGCGGCTGGGGCCGCGGGCGGCGAGGGTCTTCTCGCCGTCCGCGGCCTTCGCCACCGACCGGCTGGTGTCAGCAGCCATCGTCCGTACTACTTCCAGCCCTTGAGGATCTTGCGGAACTCGGCGCCGGCCGCCTTGGCCGCGTCCTCGGGGGTCGAGGCGCCGGTGACGGCCTTGGTGTACTCGACCTTCAGCGGCTCGAAGAGGGAGCCGTTCTCCGGGATCCAGGCGCGCTCGACGGCCTTGTCGACGGCCGGCTTGAAGAACTGGACCATCTCGCTGCTCTTGACGTCCGGCTGCTCGTAGGCGGCGGTGCGCGTGGGCAGCAGGCTCAGGTCCTTGGCGGACTGGACCTGGACCTCCTGGGAGGTCATGTACTCGACGAAGGCGTGCGCGGCGGCGGTGTTCTTGGAGCCGGCGTAGACGGCGAGGTCGTGGCCGCCCTGGGGGGCGCCGGCCTTGGCGGAGCCGGCCGGGACGGGGGCGACGCCGAGGTTGGACTTGTCCTTGAACTGGTCGCCCGCGTAGCTGTCGGCCACGGCCCAGGGGCCGTTGATCATCATCGCGACCTCCCCGGACTTGAAGGCGGTCTGCATGTTGGTCCAGCCGTCGGTGGCGTTGGTGACCGCGGCACCGGAGGTGACCAGGTCGCGGGCGGCCTTGAAGCCCTTGACGCCGGCCGCGTTGTCGACGGTGACCGTCTTGGTCTTGGCGTCGACGAGGTCGCCGCCCTCGCCGTAGATGAAGGGGAGGAACCAGTAGGAGTCGTCGCCGCGCAGGTAGAGGCCGGTCTTGCCGGTCTTGGCCTTGATCGCGGTGGCGGCGGTCTTCAGCTCCTCAAGGGTCTTGGGGGGCTGGACGCCGGCGTCGGCGAGCATCTTCTTGTTGTAGAAGAGGCCGAGGGTGTCGATGACCTGCGGGACGGCGTAGGTCTTGCCCTCGAACTTGCCGCTGGCCGCGGCCTGCGGCAGGAACTCGGCGTCGATCTTCTTCGCGGTGTCGGCCGGGACCTCGTCGAGGTAGCCGAGGGAGGCGAAGTCGGCGACCCAGCCGACGTCGGCGCGGATCACGTCGGGGGCGTCGGCGCCGCTGCTGAAGGCGTTCTTGACCTTGTTCTGGGCGTCGCCGTAGGGCACGTTGACGTACTTGACGGTCACCTTCGGGTGCTTCGCGGTGAACGCCTCGGCGATCTTCTGGAAGCTCGCCTTCTCGGCGTCGTTCGAGGTGTCCCACCAGGTGACGGTGCCGGACAGTTCGCCGCCGGCCTTCGTGCCACCGTCGTCCTTGGTGTCCCCACCGCAAGCCGTCGCCGCGAGCGCCAGGGTCGCGACCAGCGCGGTGGCCGCTATGCCACGCCGCATATGAACTCCTTCGATGATCCCGGCCGCGCCCTCGCGGTCCCGAGTTGCGAGGAACGTAACAAGCTTGAAAGCCGACGGAAAGACCTTGCGGCAACTTTCTGCAAGCGGAGGCGATCGTTACATCCGTGTGTCCCTACGGTTGCCGCAGCTTGCTGTTAGTTCGAGTCCGCTTCGATTGCGCAGGCCCGCAACCACGGGGCGTGTACGCGCGTTGACTGCGGTATGAACCACGAGTTGACGGCCGCCCCGCTTGCAAGAGCTTCCAGCAACGCTTCCAACGACTCTTCCGGCGACTCCTTCGGCGAAGCCTGCGGCGACCCGGCCGGGAGCGGCGGCTGGTGGCGCGACGCCGTCATCTACCAGGTGTACGTCCGCTCCTTCGCGGACAGCGACGGCGACGGCGTCGGGGACCTGCGCGGGGTGCGCGAGCGGCTGCCGCACCTGGCCCGGCTCGGGGTGGACGCCGTGTGGCTGACCCCCTTCTACGTGTCCCCGCAGGCGGACGGCGGCTACGACGTCGCCGACTACCGGGCCGTCGACCCGCTCTTCGGGGACCTCGCCGACGCCGACGACCTGGTCCGGGCCGCGCACGCGCTCGGCCTGCGGGTGATCGTCGACGTGGTGCCGAACCACACCTCCGAGGCCCACCCCTGGTTCCGGGAGGCCCTCGCGGGCGTGCCCGGCGCCCGCGAGCGGTACCTGTTCCGGCCGGGGCGCGGCACCGCCGGGGAGCTGCCGCCCAACGACTGGGAGTCCGTCTTCGGCGGCCCGGCCTGGACCCGGGTGCCGGACGGCGACTGGTACCTGCACCTCTTCGCCCCCGAGCAGCCCGACCTGGACTGGGAGCACCCGCAGGTCGCGGAGGAGTTCGAGTCGGTGCTGCGCTTCTGGCTCGACCTGGGCGTCGACGGCTTCCGGGTGGACGTGGCCCACGGCATGGTCAAGGCCCCGGGGCTGCCCGACATCGGCCGGGGCGCGCAGGCCACCCTGATCGGGACCGAGCCGCTCCCCTTCTTCGACCAGGACGGGGTGCACGCCATCCACCGCTCCTGGCGGCGGCTGCTCGACTCGTACGGGGACGGGCGGATCGGGGTCGCGGAGGCGTGGGCGCCGACCTCGGAGCGCCTCGCGCTGTACGTGCGGCCCGACGAGCTGCACCAGGCCTTCAACTTCCGGTTCCTGAACTGTCCCTGGGACCCGGCGGCGATGCGGACCGTGATCGACGAGTCCCTCGCCGCCACCGCCTCCGTGGGCGCCCCGACGACCTGGGTGCTGTCCAACCACGACGTCGTACGGCACGTCACGCGGTACGGGGGCGGGGCGCGGGGCCTGGCCCGGGCGCGGGCGGCGGCGCTGCTGATGCTGGCGCTGCCCGGGTCGGCGTACGTCTACCAGGGCGAGGAACTGGGCCTGCCGGAGGTCACCGAGCTCCCGGACGGGGCCCGCCAGGACCCGGCCTACCGCCGCGGGCGGCGTTGCGCGGAGGCGGCCGGGGACGGGGCCGGGGCCGCGGAGACCGCGGAGGCCGAGGGGCAGGACGGGCTGCGCGACGGGTGCCGGGTGCCGCTCCCCTGGTCCGGCGACGAGGCCCCGTACGGTTTCGGCCCCGGCGGCAGCTGGCTGCCGCAGCCCGCCGGCTGGGCGGGGCTGAGCGTCGCCGCGCAGACCGGCGACCCGCACTCGACGCTGGAGCTGTACCGCGCCGCCCTGGAGCTGCGCCGGGCCATGCCGGGCCTGGGCGCCGCAGAGTCGGGGCGGGACCGCTGCGGGGAGGAGTGGCCCGGGACGGGGGCGGGACCCGCGGTGTTCGCGCGGGGGATGCGCTGGCGGCCCGCGCCCGACGGGGTCCTCCTCTTCACCCGCCCCGGCTTCGCCTGCACCCTCAACACCCGGCCCACCGCCGTGGAGCTCCCCTCCCCCGGGCGGCCGGTGCTCTCCAGCGCCCCGGTGGAGACCGACGGGCGCACGGTGCGCCTTCCCCCGGATTCCTGCACGTGGTGGGCGATGTGAGCCGGCTACCGGTACAGTCCAATCCCGTGACCGCACGGCTAGCCGACATCGCAGCCCAGGCGGGGGTCAGCGAAGCCACAGTCAGCCGCGTGCTCAACGGCAAGCCCGGTGTGGCCGCGGGCACCCGTGAGTCCGTGCTGGCCGCGCTCGACGTGCTCGGCTACGAGCGGCCCGTACGGCTGCGGCAGCGCAGCGCGGGGCTCGTCGGGCTGATAACCCCCGAGCTGGACAACCCCATCTTCCCGGCGCTCGCGCAGGTCATCGGCCAGGCACTGACCCGGCAGGGGTACACGCCGGTGCTGGCGACGCAGACGCCCGGCGGGTCCACCGAGGACGAGCTGACCGAGATGCTGGTGGACCGGGGGGTCTCCGGGATCATCTTCGTCTCGGGGCTGCACGCCGACACCACCGCCGACATGGGCCGGTACGACCAACTCCGCGCGCAGGGCGTCCCGTACGTCCTGATCAACGGTTTCTCCGACAAGGTGCGGGCCCCGTTCGTCTCCCCCGACGACCGGGCCGCGATGCAGCTCGCCGTGACCCACCTGACGGCGCTGGGGCACACCCGGATCGGCCTCGCGGTCGGCCCGAAGCGGTTCGTGCCGGTGCTCCGCAAGATCGAGGGCTTCCGGGTCGCGATGCGGGAGCGGCTGGGGCTCGGCGAGGCCGAGGTGGAGGAGCTGATCCAGCACTCCCTCTACACCCTGGAGGGCGGCCAGGCCGCCGCGGCCGCGCTCGTCGGGCGGGGCTGCACGGCGGTGGTGTGCGCGAGCGACATGATGGCGCTCGGCGCGATCCGGGCCGCCCGGCAGCAGGGGCTGCGGGTGCCGCAGGACGTGTCGGTGGTCGGCTTCGACGACTCCCCGCTCATAGCGTTCACCGATCCGCCGCTGACCACCATCCGGCAGCCGGTGCAGGCGATGGGGCAGGCGGCGGTGCGGACCCTGCTGGAGGAGATCGGCGGTACGCCGGCCCCGCACAGCGAGTTCGTGTTCCTGCCCGAGCTGGTCGTCCGCGGCTCGACGGCCTCGGGCCCGGCACAGCGGCGCACCCCTTAAGTACGGACTGGCGCTGCCTGGTACCCCCTAGGGGTTACCGGGTAGTCCCTCGGGCTGAGGAAGGGCGCCGAAGACCGTCCCGAGGGATGATCGGAGGCGGTAACGCATCTGGCAGACTCTCTGCCCATGGGTGAAGCGAGCGTGAAGACACTGGAAACCCGGACGGACGTCTCGTCACCCACCGTGACGGAAGACGGACACCGTTCGGAGCCTCAGGGCGCTCTCCTGACCCGGCTGCGGGCCCCTCGACGGCCGAGGATCTGGTTCGAGATCCTGCTGATCGCCGTCAGCTACTGGACGTACTCGCTGATCCGCAACGCCGTGCCCGAGCAGAAGGCGGCCGCGCTCGCGAACGCCGACTGGATCTGGTCCGTGGAGCGCGGGCTCGGCATCGCCGTGGAGCAGACGGTCAACCACGCCGTGAACTCGGTGACGTGGCTGGTCGTCGGCATGAACTACTACTACGCGACGCTGCACTTCATCGTGACGATCGGCGTGCTGGTGTGGATCTACCGTTTCCATCCCGGGCGTTACGCCGCCACCCGCCTCGTCCTCTTCGCCACCACGGGCGTCGCCCTGGTCGGCTACTACCTCTACCCGCTCGCGCCGCCCCGGCTGATGGACGGGGGGAACTTCATCGACACCGTGCTGGTGCACCACACCTGGGGTTCCATGGCTTCCGGGAACCTCAAGCAGATGTCGAACCAGTACGCGGCGATGCCCTCGATGCACATAGGGTGGTCGCTCTGGTGCGGGCTGACGATCTTCGCGGTGGCCTCCGCGCCGTGGGCGCGGATCCTGGGGCTGCTGTACCCGACGGCGACCCTGGTCGTGATCGTGGCCACCGCCAACCACTTCTGGCTCGACGCCGTCGGCGGCGTGCTGTGCCTGGCCTTCGGGTACGCCGTGTCCAGCGCCTGGTACGGATCGCTGCCGCACCGGCTGCCGCGCCGGCCGGTGCACACCGGTCCGCACCCGGCGTCGGAACTGCTGAACCGCTTCCGCCGCGCCTAGACGCCGTCGCGGTGGGTGATGCGGCCGCCTGAGACGGTCAGGCGTACGGGGGCCTCCGCCAGTTCGTCGGGGGCGGCGGTGACCGGGTCGAGGGCGAGGGCCGTGAGGTCCGCGCGGCAGCCCGGGGCGATGCGGCCCGCGACGGCCTGTTCGCCGGCCGCGAGCGCCGCGTGGGAGGTCATGCCCTCCAGTGCCATCAGCCCGGTCAGGGCCCGGCCGCCGGATGCGGCGCCGAGCGGGCGCCGGGCGGTGGCGAGGACCCGTCGGGCGTCGTGGTGGGCGATGGGCCAGTCGGAGCCGAGCGCGAGGACCGCGCCGGCGTCGCGCAGGTCCCGGCAGCGCCAGGCGCGGCCCGCGCGTTCGCCGCCGAGCCGCCTGGACCACTCGTCGGTGTGGTCGGCGCGGGTGTAGGCGGTGTGCGGGGGCTGCATGGAGGCGATCACGCCGAGCTCGGCGAACCGCTTCAGCTGGTCGTCGGGGACGGTCTCGATGTGCTCGATCCGGTGCCGCCCGCGGGCGCCCCCGCCGAGTGCTGCGACCGTGTCCAGGACGTGCCGGACGGCCGCGTCGCCGATGGCGTGGGTGGCGGTGCGGACCCCGGCCGCGTCGAGGTGGCGCACGGCCCGCGCGTAGGCGTGGGGGTCGGGCCAGAAGGCGTCGGTGCCCCGGCCGTGGCAGTCAGGGTGGTCCAGCCAGGCGGTGCCGCCCTCGACGGTGCCGTCCATGAAGAACTTGACGCCGTCGACCCGCCAGTGGCGTCCGTGTACGCCCTGGAGCGCGACCAGGGCGGCGAGTGCCTCCTCGTCGGCTCCGGGCATGCACCAGGGGGCGAGGCGCAGCCGCAGCGGCAGGTCGGTCTCGTACTCGACGGTGGCGAGGAGGGCGGGTACGTCCCCGTCGCCGAGGTCCATGACGTGGGCGCCGGTGAGTCCGGTGGCGGCCATGGCGTGGAGGAGGGCGCGCAGGCGGGCGCGGCGTTCGGCGGGGGCGGGTTTGGGGGCGAGGGCGGCGACCGGGGACATCGCGGCGTGCTCGACGAGGTGCCCGGTGGGGCGGCCGTCGCCGTCGCAGACGATCTCGGAGCGCTGGTCGAAGGCGCGGGGGCCGGTGATGCCGGCGGCGGCCAGGGCGGGGCCGGTGGCGAGGGCGGAGTGGCCGTCGTAGAGGCGCAGGAAGGCGGGGGTGCCGTCGAGGACGTCCTCGACGAGGTCCCGGTGGACGGGGCGGCCGCCGAAGGCGTTGTGGTCGAGGCCGAAGCCGAGGACCCAGCCGGCGGTGCGGTCGGCGGTGCGCAGGGCGGCGCGCAGCCCGTGGAGGTCCCGGACCTGCGAGAGGTCGGTCCCGGTGGCCGTCTCGACGCCCCAGACGGGGTGGCTGTGGGCGTCGGTGAGGCCGGGGGTGAGGGTGGCGCCGCCGAGGTCGAGGACCTGGGTGGCGGGGCCGAGCCAGTCGCGTACGTCGGCCGCGTCGCCGACGGCCGCGATCTCGCCGCCGCGCAGGGCGACGGCGGCGGCTTCGGGGCGGTCGGGGTCGAGGGTGCGGACGCGGGCTCCGGTGAGGACGGTGTCGGCAGCGGGCACGGCGGCGGTTCTCCTTCTGGCCGGGGCTCGGGAGGCCATCATGTCGCGCCGGGGCGGGGGGTGGCAGGCGTGCGTTCACATCCATTCATTGCAATGGATGCGGCGTCCGATCTTGCGTTCACATCAGATCCGTTGCAACGATTCACGGGATCTGAGCTGCGCAAATGTACGCAATGACAGCAATCGGATTGCCGGATATCTGAACGATGCATAGCTTTCATCTATCGCGAACGAACCCGACGGATCAGGAAGCGAGGCATTCCCATGCGCATCGTGCTGGGTGAATTCATCAGCCTGGACGGCGTCGTACAGGCGCCGGGCGGCCCGGAGGAGGACACCGACGGGGGCTTCGCCCACGGCGGGTGGACCCACCCGTTCTTCGACCCGGAGGTGATGGGCGGCGCGCTGGCCGAGTGGGCCGCCGCCACCGACGCCCTGCTGTTCGGGCGCCGCACCTGGCAGGTCATGGCCGGGGCGTGGCCGGAGCGGAGCGGCGACCCCTTCGCGGACCACATGAACGGCGTAGCCAAGTACGTCGTGTCGGGCACGCTCGGCGAGTCGGACCTGACGTGGAACAACACCACGCTCGTCCCGGCCGGCGAGGCCCTCGCGCAGATCCGCAAGCTCCGCGAGGCCGAGGGCCGCGACCTGGTGGTCATGGGCAGCGCCTCGCTCGCCCGGACCCTGCTGGCCGAGGACCTGGTCGACGAACTCCGGCTGATGATCATGCCGGTGGTCCTGGGCGGCGGCAAGAGGCTCTTCCCGGAGGACGGCGTGCTGCGCACGTTCGAACTGGCCTCGACCGTCACCACCGGCACCGGCGTGCACGTCTCCACCTACCGCCGGGCGGCGGGGGCGTAACCCCGGCCCCGGCCCCGGCCGGCCGCCCCGCCGGGGGCGGCCGGCCCTCCCGCTAGGTGTATTGATCACGAGCGTTGTTGACACTCGGTAGGTCTTGAACATGGCGAAGACCTCCGGTGTGGTGGGAGCTGTCTAGGAACCCATTGCACGACGGAGGTCTTCGTGTCCCACCGTAATGCCCGGCTGACCGTCTTCGGTAGGCAACTGCTGGTCGAACGCGTCCGCTCGGGCCGACCCGTCGCGCACGTCGCGGCCGAGATGGGCATATCCAGGGCCACCGCCCACAAATGGGTCCGCCGCTGGCGCACGGAAGGCGACACCGGTCTTCACGACCGCTCCAGCCGCCCTGGCACGACCCCGCACCGGACTCCTCCGGCGGTCGAAGCCCGCGTCTGTGACCTGCGCAGGAGCCGCAAGCTCGGTCCTGCCCGGATCGGCCCGGTCCTGGGCCTGCCAGCTTCGACCGTGCACCGGATCCTGGCCCGTCACGGCCTGAACCGCCTGGCCTGGCTCGACCGGCCCACCGGAGAGCCGATCCGCCGCTACGAACGCGACCGGCCCGGCGAACTCGTCCACATCGACATCAAGAAACTCGGCAACATCCCCGACGGCGGCGGATGGCGGGCCGTGGGCCGCACGGCCGGCGACCACAACCGGCAGGCCACCACCCACCAGCGCAAGAGCAGCACACCGGTGATCGGCTACAGCTACGTCCACTCCGCCGTCGACGACCACACCCGCCTCGCCTACAGCGAAGTCCTCGCCAACGAACGGCAGGAAACCGCGGCCGGTTTCTGGCAGCGGGCGAATGCCTTCTTCGCCGCCCACGGCATCACCGTCGAACGCGTCCTGACCGACAACGGCTCCTGCTACAAGTCCAAGCTCTTCACCCAGACGCTGGCCTCGGCGGGCATCACCCACAAACGCATCCGGCCCTACCGGCCGCAGACCAACGGCAAGGTCGAACGCTTCAACCGCACCCTCCTCGAGGAATGGGCCTACCTGCGGCCCTACACCTCGAACGACGAGCGGACAGCCGCCCTGGCGGACTTCCTCCACACCTACAACCACCACCGCTGCCACACCGCACTCGCAGGCAAGCCCCCGATCAGCCGCGTGAACAACGCTGCGGGTCAATACAGCTAGGCCCCGTAGAACAGCTCGTCCACCACCGCGCGGGCGCGGCGGGTGGTGCGGCGGTACTCCTCCAGCATCTCGCCGACCCTGCCCTCCGGGTAGCCCAGGTAGCGGCCGACGGCGGCCAGTTCGCGGGCGTCCGCGGGGAAGGTGTCCCCGGCGCGGCCGCGGACCAGCATGACGGCGTTGCGGACGCGGGTGGCGAGGACCCAGGCCTCGTCGAGGATCTGCGCCTCCTCCGTCGTGAGGAGCCCGGCGGAGTGGGCGGCGGCCAGGGCCCGGCGGGTGCGGGTGGTGCGCAGGCCGGGCTCGGCCCAGGCGTGCCGCATCTGGAGCAGCTGGACGGTCCACTCGACGTCGCTGAGGCCGCCGCGGCCGAGTTTGGTGTGCAGGGTGGGGTCGGCGCCGCGCGGCAGGCGTTCGGACTCCATGCGGGCCTTGAGGCGGCGGATCTCGCGAACCGCGTCCTCGCCGAGGCCTTCGACGGGGTAGCGCAGCGGGTCGATCAGCTCGATGAAGCGGTTGCCGAGGTCGATGTCCCCGGCGACGGGCTCGGCGCGCAGCAGGGCCTGGCTCTCCCAGGTCAGGGACCAGCGCCGGTAGTAGGCGGCGTAGGAGGACAGGGTGCGTACGAGGGGGCCGGAGCGGCCCTCGGGGCGCAGGTCGGCGTCGATGAGGAGCGGCGGGTCGGCGGTGGGCAGCTGGAGCAGCCTGCGCATCTCGGCGATCACGGTCTGGGCGGCCTTGGCGGCCTCCTGTTCGTCGACGCCCTCGCGGGGTTCGTGGACGAAGAGGACGTCGGCGTCGGAGCCGTATCCCAGCTCGTGCCCGCCGAAGCGGCCGACGCCGATGACGGCGAAACGGGTGGGGAGGGTCTCGCCCCAGTGGTCGCGGACGGCGGCGCGCAGGGCGCCGGCGATGGTGGCGGCGGTGAGGTCGGAGACGGCGTCGCCGACCCGGTCGACGAGGGCTCCGCAGTCCTTCTCGGCGGGGCTGTCCTCGGTGCCGTAGGAGGCGATGATGTCGGCGGCGGCGGTGCGGAACAGCTCGCGGCGGCGTACCCCGCGGGCGGCGGCGACGGCCGCTTCCCCGCTGTCGGCGCGGCCGACGGCGGAGAGCACCTCCTGTTCGAGGGCCTCGTGCGTACGGGGCTGGAGGCCTTCGGGGTCGCCGAGCAGGGCGACGGCCTCGGGGGCGCGCATCAGCAGGTCGGGGGCGAGGCGTCCGGCGGAGAGCACGCGGGCGAGGTTCTCGGCGGCGGCGCCCTCGTCGCGCAGCAGGCGCAGGTACCAGGGGGTCTTGCCGAGGGCGTCGGAGACCTTGCGGAAGCCGAGGAGGCCGGCGTCCGGGTCGGCGGAGTCGGCGAACCAGCCGAGGAGGACCGGCAGCAGGGTGCGCTGGATGGCGGCCTTGCGGCTGACCCCGGAGGAGAGGGCTTCCAGGTGGCGCAGGGCGGAGGCCGGGTCGGCGTAGCCGAGGGCTTCGAGGCGCTGGCCGGCGGCGCGCGGGGAGAGCCGGGTCTCGCCGGGGGCGAGCTGGGCGACGGCGTCGAGCAGCGGCCGGTAGAAGAGCTTCTCGTGGAGGCGGCGCACCACGGAGGCGTGCCTGCGCCAGGCCTTGTTGAGCTCGGCGACGGGTTCGGTGCGCAGGCCCAGCGAGCGGCCGAGGCGGCGCAGGTCGGCGTCGTCCTCGGGGACGAGGTGGGTGCGGCGCAGCCGGTAGAGCTGGATGCGGTGCTCCATGGCGCGCAGGAAGCGGTACGCGTCGTGCAGCTGGGCGGCGTCGGCGCGGCCGACGTAGCCGCCGGCGGCGAGGGCGTGCAGGGCGTCGAGGGTGGTGCCGGAGTGCAGGGTGGCGTCGCTGCGGCCGTGGACGAGCTGGAGCAGCTGGACGGCGAACTCGACGTCGCGCAGGCCGCCGGGGCCGAGTTTGAGTTCCCGGTCGACCTGGGCGGCGGGGATGTTGTCGACGACGCGGCGGCGCATCTTCTGGACGTCGGCGACGAAGTTCTCGCGTTCGGCGGCCTGCCAGACGAGGGGGGTTATGGCGGCGACGTACTGGTCCCCGAGGTCGGGGTCGCCGGCGACTGCGCGGGCCTTGAGGAGGGCCTGGAACTCCCAGGTCTTGGCCCAGCGCTGGTAGTAGGCCATGTGGGAGGCGAGGGTGCGCACGAGGGGGCCGTTGCGGCCCTCGGGGCGGAGGTTGGCGTCGACGGGCCAGATGGTGCCCTCGACGGTGGTCTCGGAGCAGATCCGCATCAGGTGGGAGGCGAGGCGGGTGGCGGCCTGGAGCGCCTTGTGCTCCTCGGCCCCGCCGGCGGCCTCGCCGACGAAGATGACGTCGACGTCGGAGACGTAGTTGAGCTCGTTGCCGCCGCACTTGCCCATGGCGATGACGGCGAGGCGGCACTGGGCGGCGTCCTCGGGGGCGGCGGCGGTCGCCATGCGCAGGGCCGCGCGGAGGGTGGCGGTGGCGAGGTCGGCGAGTTCGGCGGCGGTCTGGGCCACGTCGGTGGTGCCGCAGACGTCGCGCGCGGCGATGGAGAGCAGGCAGCGGCGGTAGGCGACGCGCAGGGCGACGGGGTCGTGGGCGTCGGCGAGGCCCTGCTCGAACTCGGCGAGGCCGGGGTGCAGGTCGGCGGCCTCGTAGGTGACGAGGGCCTGCCAGTCGCGGGGGTGGCGGGCGAGGTGGTCGGCGAGGGCCTCGGAGGCGCCGAGTACGCCGAGGAGGCGGTCGCGGAGGGGCTTGGCGCTGACGAGGGTGTCGAGGAGCAGGGGCAGCTCCTCGGGGGTCTGGGCCTCGGCGAGGCGTACGAGGCCGTGCAGGGCGAGGTCGGGGTCGGCGGTGGCGCCGAGGGCGTCGAGGAGGACCGGGTCGGCGCGTACGGAGGCCAGCGCGTCGGCGTCGAGGAGCTGGGCGGCGTGCGTGGGGTCGGTGAACCCGCTGCGCAGCAGCCTGATGAAGGTGCTGCTCCTGCGTCCCGGGACTGTCATCCCGCCGCCTCCCGAGTGGTGTCGCTGCTGGTTGGTCTGGCCGGCCTGGGGGCGAGCCTAGCCGGAGCAGGCGTTCGACTCACCGGGCACCGTGGCCGATATCATGAGGCGGATTATCGGATTATCTGCTTACTTGTTAGATCTATGCCCGAGGGGGCCCGGTCCCCGCCCGACCGGCCGCGAGGAGCCCCCATGTCCGACGGACCCCCCGGCTCCGCCGCGCCCCCGCCCCCCGCCGAGACCCCCTCGACCCCGACTGCACGCGTCCCCCAGCAACGCGTTACCCCTGCGGGGAGCTCCGGGGCCGCCGCCGGTGCGGGCACGCCCGGCCCCCGCGGCCCCGCCACGCCCCCCACGGCCGCAGCCACCGGCACCCGCGAGGGCGAAGCCCCCGACCGGGCCCCCGCCGGAGGCGACCCGGACGACACCCCGGGCACGGACGCTTCCGGGACCCGCCGCCCCGCCACAACCCCCGCGACCGCAGCCACCGGCACCCGCGAGGGCGAAGCCCCCGACCGGGCCCCCGCCGGGGGCGACCCGGACGACGCCCCCGGCGCGGACGCCGCCCAGCCCGCCAAGCCCCGCACCCCGGGCCCGAAGGTGCCCGCGGTCGGCGCCGCCGGGCCGCGTGAGGGCGAAGCCCCGGCCGCCCCGGCCGAAGCACCCGCCACCGCAGAGGCGGGAGGCGCCGAGGGCGAAGCCCCCGACCGGGCCCCCGCCGGGGGCGACCCGGACGACGCCCCGGGCACGGACGCCGCCGAGCGCCGTGTCCCGGCGCCTGCGGCCGGAGCCGTTCCGGCGGAAGCCGCCCCGGCGGGAAGTCCCCGAGCCGCCGGATCGGAGCCGGAAGCCGACCCCGCCGCCTCCGTGCCCCGCGTACCGGCTCCCCGTGCGGCCAGCGGCACGGACGCGCCCGGCCGGGCCGGAAGCCTCGCGGCCGGAAACCGCCCGGCGGGCGCCGCGGACGCGCCCGGCTCCGCCACGGGGCGCGCACCCGCCCCGGGGGCGGCCCCCCGGGCCACCGGAAGCCCCGGCGCAGCCGCCCGGCATCCCGTCGCGCGGAAGATCGTCAAGGCCGTCGGGTTCGTCGCCGCCACCGCCGCCAGCGGCATGCTCGTGATCCGGGGCAACGAGGCCCTCGCCGCCATCGGCGCGCCCACCGCCGCCGATTCCCGGACCACCACCGCCACCGCGGCGGACGCCCCCGACCCCGGCCGGGTGCTCCAGATCGTCGCCCACCCCGACGACGACCTGTACTTCATGAACCCGGACCTGCGGTACTCCATAGCCGCCGGCCACCCCGTCACCTCCGTGTACCTCACCTCCGGCGAAGCCGACGGCATCAACGCGGGCGCCGCCACACAGGCCTCCACCCGACCCGACAAGCCCGCCTACGCCGAGGCCCGCCAGAACGGCATCCGCGCCGCCTACGCCAAGATGGCCACCGGCGACCGCAGCAGCGCCTGGAAGCGCACCGTGATCCCGACCAAGGGCGGCGGGCAGGCCGAGGTGGACGTCCTCGTCGCGAAGCCCGAGATCAACCTCGTCTGGCTCCAGCTGCGCGAGGCCGGCAACGTCTACGCCGACGTACCCGACAGCCTCCACGGCCTGTGGGACGGCCGGGTCCCGCACCTGGAATCGGTGCTCGCCTCCGGCTCCCCCGTCCGGCAGGGGTTCACGTACACCAAGGACCAGGTCGTCCGGACCATCGAGGGCGTCCTGGAGCGCTACCGGCCCACCACCATCCGCGCCCAGGACCCGACCCCCGGACGCTTCCAGGACACCAAGCGGTACACCGACCACCAGGACCACTTCTACGGCGCCCGGTTCGCGCAGATGGCCACCGCCGCCTACGCGCAGGAGGTCGAGGACCGCCCGCACTTCGCGGTGCAGAACTACATCGGCTACTTCAACGGCTCGCTCCCCAGCGCCCTCGACCCCGGCGAGGCCAAGGAGAAGCTGGACATCCTGGACACCTACGCCTGGCTCGACAAGGAGAACCACTGCGGCAGCGAGGCCGGCTGCGGTGACCTCAAGGTCGCCGACCACCCCTCCGGCAACCGCTGGACCCAGTCCATCAACTACGCCCGCGGCACCAGCACCTCCTGGCTGGCCTCCGACGCCCAGCACGGCCTGTGGGCGTTCAAGGTCCTCGACGGCCAGGTCGCCGTCTGGCACCGCAACGGCCTCATCGGCAGCTGGACCGGCCCCCGCCTCCTCCCCGGAACAGGGATGGACCAGGGCATATCCACCGTCACCCTCAAGGACGGGCGGATCGCCGCCTTCGGCACCCGCACCTCCTTCGGCGACAAGCCGGCCGACTACCTCCGCGAGGTCGTCTACGCGGTCCAGCAGGCCCCCGGCTCCGGGGAGTTCGGCCCCTGGCAGTCGCTCGGCACCCCGGAGGGCGCCGACGACGCCTGGACCTCCGACATCAGCGCGCCCGCCGTGTCCGTCGACGGCACCGGGGCGCTCGCCGTGTACGTCCGCGACGGCGCCTCCACCCTGCGCGGCCGCGTCCAGCGCCCCGACGGGGAGTGGGGGCCGTGGGACTCCCTCGGCGGGTCCGACCTGCACGGCACCCCGGCCACCGCGACCGACGGGGCCGGGCGGCGGATGGTCTTCGCCGCCACCACGAAGACGGTGACGGCCTGGGCCCAGCCCGAGCCCGGCGCCCCGCTGGGCCCGGCCACCCCCACCGGCCTGCCGGACACCACGCTCCCGCTGACGGCGCAGGGGCGCGAGGACGGGGTGCGGCTGCTGTTCCGCAAGCCGGGCTCGGGCAACGTGCGCTCCGCCCTGGTGACGGCCGACGGCGGGCTCAGGGCCGACGCCCTCACCGACCTGGGCGGGCTCCAGGGCTACGGCCCCGTGACGGCGAGCGGCCACGTACTGGCGGGCCGCTCGGCGGGCGGGCAACTGGGCTCGGACGTCGGCCCGGGCGGCGCGTGGCAGCGCTCTCCACTGATGTTCGTCGGGGCCCCGTCCAGCACGATGACGGGGAAGAACCTGGTCAGCCTGGCCGTGGTCGGCCTCGACGCGCGGCTGTACGTCACCTCCTCGACGGACGCCTCCGACGCGCACCTCGCACCGTGGCAGCCGGTGGGCCCCCGCAACACCGCCCGGTAGCGGGCCCCGACCGCCCCGACCGCCCCGACCACCTCGACCACCTCGACCACCTCGACCGCGTCCACGATCCGGGCGGTTCGGCGCCCTCGCGGCACCCTCAGGGCACAATCACATCCGGTCGTTTTCGGAAAAGCGTGCGTCATCGGCGGAATCGGTGAACCAACTCCCCCGATTTGGCCTCTCACTGACTGCACAGCGGTTCTTCCTGCCCGAAGCGACCTCAAGAGGCCGTGACCATGCCCGTTTCCCGCCGCCGCTTCCTCCTCGCGGCCGTGCTGCCCATGCTCACCGTGGGCGCCTCCGGTGTCCTCTCCATCGCCTCCGGCCAGCAGACCTCGGCCGAGACCGGCGAGGGGAAGAACCCGGCCGCCGCCCTGCCCGCCAGCACCACCTCCGGCACGGTCGTCCAGATCGTCGCGCACCCCGACGACGACCTCTTCTTCATGAACCCCGACCTCAGCCGCTCCCTGCTGGCCGGGATCCCCGTCACCACCGCCTACCTCACCTCCGGCGAGGCCGACGGCCGCAACGAGGCGCGCGGCGGCGAGGCCAAGGACCCGGAGCAGCCCGCCGACCGCGCCCGGTACGCGGAGGCCCGGCAGAACGGCATACGGTCCGCCTACGCCCAGATGGCCACCGGGGACCGCACGAGCGCGTGGAAGCGTACGGTCATACCCACGGCCGGCGGCGGACAGGCCGAGCTCGACGTCCTCGTCGCCCGCCCGCAGGTCAACCTGGTCTGGTTCCAGCTCCGCGAGGCCCGCAACCCGGCCACCGACACCCCGGACAGCCTGCGCGGCCTGTGGGACGGGCGGATACCGGCGCTGGAGGCCCAGCTGACCACGGGCACCCCGGTCAAGCAGCAGTTCTCGTACACCAAGGACCAGGTGGTCCGGTCGATAGCCGGGGTCCTGGAGCGCTACCGCCCGACGACGATACGGATGCAGGACCCGACGCCGGGACGGTACGCGGACACCGGCAAGTACACCGACCACCAGGACCACATGTACGGCGCCCGCTTCGTGCAGGCCGCCACCGCCCTGTACGCCGAGCGGGTCACGGACCGGCCGCGGTTCTCGGTCCAGAACTACCTCGGCTACCACAACGGCACCCTCCCGCACGCGCTCGACCCGCAGACCGCCGAGACGAAGATCGGCTTCCTGAAGACGTACGCCTGGCAGGACCGGACCGACTACTGCGGCGGCTCCCCCTCCGGCTGCGGCGACCGCAAGGTGGCGGGCAGCCCGACGGGCCGCAACTGGGCCCAGTCGCTGCGCTACGCCCGCGCCGACACCTCCTCCTGGCTCACCGAGGGCACCCCCGGCCGGCTCTGGGCCTTCGCCGCGCTGGACGGCCGGATGGCCGTCTGGAACCGCGACCGGGCCGGGACCTGGACCGGGCCCGCCCTGCTCCCCGGCACCGGCATCGACCCCGGCGCCACCACCGCCCGCTTCCCCGACGGCCGCGTCGCCGTCCTCGCCACCCGCACCACCCTCGGCTCCCGGCCGGCCGACTACCGGCGCGAGGTCGTGTACGCCGCCCAGACCGCGCCCGACGGCCCGTTCGGGACGTGGCAGTCGCTCGGCACCCCGGAGCAGGGCGACGAGCCGGGCACCTCGGCCGTCAGCGCCCCCTCCGCCGCCGTCGACGCCGCGGGCCGCCTCACCGTGTACCTCCGCGACACCCGCCGCACCCTGCGCGCCCGCGAGCAGCAGCCGTCGGGTTCCTTCACCGACTGGCAGCAGCTGGGCGGCGAGGACCTCCAGAGCGACCCGGTGGCGGTCGTCGACGCGGCCGGCCGGCGCCACGTCTACGCCACCACCACCAAGTCCGTCCTGGCCTGGACGCAGCCCGCCCCCGGCGTCCCGCTCTCCGGCCCGCACCCCACCGGGCTCCCCGCCACCACGGTCCCCCTCTCGGCGGCCCGGGACGGCGCCGGCATCCGGCTCTACTTCCGCCGCCCCGACTCCGGGGTGGTCCGCAGCGCCCTCGTCACCGCGGGCCCGGGCGCCCCGCAGGTCTCCAGCGTCTCCGAGTCCGGCGGCCGGGCGGGCTACGGCGCGGTCGGCGTCGCGGGCCGCACGGTGACGGGCCGCGCGGACACCGGCACCGTCGCCGCGACCACCCTGGGCGGGCCGCCCGCCTGGACGGAGTCCCGGATGCTGTACGCGGGCGCCCCCTCGGCCGTCCTCGACCCTTCCGGGACCACGACGACGGCGGTCCTGGGCCTGGACGCCCAGCTCCACACCACGGCCGCCCGCCCCACGGCCCCCCACCCCACCTGGCACCCGGCCGTCCTCCCGCCGCCCGCCTGACCCGCCGATATCCTGGGAGGAGCATCGGGGGCATTCCCGTCCCGGAGGGCAGCACGATGAACCGGCACCGCCACCTCACGCTCCTCGCGGCCCCGCTCCTCATCCTCTCCCCGGCCGCCGTCGCCCTCGCACCGCCGGCGGCCGCGGCACCGAGGCCGGCCGCCTCGTGCGAGCTGGTCGCGACCGGGGAAGGCGGCAGCGGCCCGTACACCCTCGTCCTGGAGGGCTTCGAACCGAACCAGTCCGTCACGATCAACGGCCCGCACACCAGCCAGCGCACCCGGGTCGGCGACGAGGGCACCCTGGACAAGCAGGGCGTCGGCTACGGCAAGTACAGCGTCAACACCAAGGGCAAGCGCACCGGCTGCCTGACCCCGCCCCGGGAGAAGCACGACGGCGGCGGCAAGCAGGGCAAGGTCCAGGTCACCAAGGTCGAGGTCCTCACCCTCACCAAGCCGGGCACGGTCGTCGACTGCACCAAGCCGAGCAGGGCCGAGTTCGACGGCAAGATCACCGGATCGGGCAACGGCAAGGTCCCCTACTACTGGACCTACGCCTCCAGCAGCGACCCCTTCGGCTCGGGCACGGCCACCTTCACTCCCGGCATCAGCAGCGTCTCGCTCCTGAAGGTCGTCAACCTCTCGCCGACGGTGAACGGCGTCTCCCCGACCGTCTTCGTCACCCTGCACGCGGGCAACCAGACGGCCCGCAGCGACCAGGTCACCCTCACCTGCGCCAAGCCCTGAAGACACCACCGGGCCCCCGGTCACCGACCGGAGGCCCGGAGCAGGGCTCAGCCGACGCCTACAGCACCGGGAGGTTCTTGCGGAGTTCGAAGGCCGTGACCTCCGAGCGGTATTCCTCCCACTCCTGCTTCTTGTTGCGGAGGAAGAAGTCGAAGACGTGCTCGCCGAGGGTTTCCGCGACCAGTTCGCTGCGCTCCATCAGGGAGATGGCCTCGCCCAGGTTCTGCGGGAGGGGTTCGATGCCCATCGCACGGCGTTCGGCGTCGGAGAGGGCCCAGACGTCGTCGTCGGCGCCCGCCGGGAGTTCGTAGCCCTCCTCGATGCCCTTGAGGCCCGCCGCCAGGAGGACGGCGTAGGTGAGGTAGGGGTTGGCGCCGGAGTCGATCGAGCGGACCTCCACCCGGGAGGAACCGGTCTTGCCCGGCTTGTACATCGGGACGCGGATCAGGGCCGAGCGGTTGTTGTGGCCCCAGCAGATGTACGAGGGGGCCTCGCCGCCCGAGCCGGCGGTGCGGGAGGAGCCGCCCCAGATGCGCTTGTAGGAGTTGACCCACTGGTTGGTGACGGCGGCGGTTTCCGCGGCGTGCTTGAGGAGGCCCGCGATGAAGGAGCGGCCGACCTTCGAGAGCTGGTACTCGGCGCCCGACTCGTAGAAGGCGTTGCGGTCGCCCTCGAAGAGGGACAGGTGGGTGTGCATGCCGGAGCCGGGGTACTCGGAGAACGGCTTCGGCATGAAGGTGGCCTGGACGCCCTGTTCGAGCGCGACCTGCTTCATGACCAGGCGGAACGTCATGATGTTGTCGGCCGTCGAGAGGGCGTCGGCGTAGCGGAGGTCGATCTCCTGCTGGCCCGGGGCGCCCTCGTGGTGGCTGAACTCCACGGAGATGCCCATGGATTCGAGCATGGTGATCGCCTGGCGGCGGAAGTCCATGCCCACGTTCTGCGGAGTGTGGTCGAAGTAGCCGGAGTTGTCGGCGGGGACGGGCCGGGTGCCGTCGAGGGGCTTGTCCTTCAGCAGGAAGAACTCGATCTCCGGGTGGGTGTAGAAGGTGAAGCCCAGGTCGGAGGTCTTGGCCAGGATGCGCTTGAGGACGTAGCGCGGGTCCGCGAAGGACGGGGAGCCGTCCGGCATCAGGATGTCGCAGAACATCCGGGCCGTCCCGGGTGCCTCGGCGCGCCACGGCAGTATCTGGAAGGTCCCCGGGTCCGGCTTGGCGATCATGTCGGACTCGTAGACCCGGGCGAAGCCCTCGATCGCGGAGCCGTCGAAGCCGATGCCCTCGTCGAAGGCCTGCTCCAGCTCGGCGGGGGCGACCGCGACGGACTTCAGGAAGCCCAGCACATCGGTGAACCACAGGCGCACGAAGCGGATGTCGCGCTCCTCGAGCGTCCGGAGGACGAATTCCTGCTGCTTGTCCATGCCTTCATCCTCGCAGTTCAGACGATCTGTGCACCACCACCCCAAAAGGACGGGGGGCGCAGCCGGGCCCGTCCAGTATCGCCAGTGGTGGTTTCCGCCACATTACGCACCCCCCAAGGCCGATGGCACCCCCGCTCTGACCCAGGGCCCGTCATGAGCATTACCATCAGCGCCCATGGGGGGCTGGGAGCACACGCCGAGCGGGCGCCACGGGCGTCCCCACCGGCGTGCCGTCCTCGTGCTGCTGGTGGCGGTCGGGGTGGCGGCCGGGATGGCCTTCCTGTGCGTACGGCCCGCGGCTGAACCCGGACGGGTGCACGCCGGACACGGTGCGCACGCCACCTGCGTGTCCCCGTACGACCCTCCGGGCTGCTCCCCCCTCGCCCATGTGACCCCCGCCGTGCTGCCCGCCCCGCCGCCCGCCGCGGCCCTGCCCGGGAGCGGACCGGTACCGGCCGCCCGCCCCGGTTCGGCCCCGGGGCCGGTGCGGCCGCCCGGCACCCTCGCGCGCGCGCCCGGCCTGCACGTCCTGCAAGTGCTGCGGACCTGAGCGCTCCGGCGCACCGGACGGCATTCACGGCACCACCCCCACACCCCCTCAGCAGAAGGAACCAGGGCACATGGCCAGCAGGACGTCACAGCAGAACTCCCGCCAGCAGCGCATAGCCGAGATGCGCCGCGCCGAGCAGTCGCGCGAGCGGCGCAACAAGTTCCTCGCGATCGGCATCTCCACGGTGATCGTCGCCGGGCTCGTCGGATTCGGCGGCTGGGTGCTGATGGACCAGAAGCAGAAGGAGAAGGACGCGGAGGCCGCCCGCAAGGCCCCGGTCTCGGGCGAGCAGACCTGGGACGCGAAGAAGCTCGGCCGCAACCACGTCGAGACCCAGGTCAAGTACGAGATGAACCCGCCGGTCGGGGGCGACCACCACCCCCGCTGGATGAACTGCAACGGCGACGTCTACAAGAACCCGGTCCCCGAGGTGAACGCCGTCCACTCGCTGGAGCACGGCGCCGTCTGGGTGACGTACAACGACAAGGCCGACAAGGCCGAGGTCGGCAAGCTCGCGGAGAAGGTCGGCAAGACCCCCTACACGCTGCTGAGCCCCGTCAAGGAGCAGGCCGGCGCGATCATGCTGAGCGCCTGGGGCATTCAGCTGACGGTCGACAAGGCGGACGACCCCCGCGTGGCGCAGTTCTTCACCAAGTACGTGCAGGGCCCGCAGACCCCCGAGCCGGGCGCGGCCTGCACCAACGGTCTGGGCGAGAAGTGACCCGTACGTACTGGGCGGCGGGCGCGGCCGTCGTGCTGGCCGTGCTGTTCGCGGTGGGGGCCACGGTCGCCACCGCGAACGGCCCGGACGGCGGCGGCGACCGTCCCGCGTCCGCCGCGCCGGCCCTGTACTCGCCGGACGCGGGCTTCGCCCGGGACATGGCGGTGCACCACCAGCAGGCGGTGGAGATGTCCTTCATCGTGCGCGACCGCACCCAGGACGAACCGGTGCGCTCGCTCGCGTACGACATCGCGAACACGCAGGCCAACCAGCGCGGCATGCTGCTGGGCTGGCTGGACCTGTGGCAGCTGCCGAAGGTGGTGGCCGACGAGCCGCCGATGTCGTGGATGCAGGCCGGTGAGGGGCACGGCGGGCACGCGGGCCACGCGGGCGCCAAGCCCGGGGCGCTGATGCCCGGCATGGCCACCAAGGAGGAGCTGGAGCGGCTCGGCGCGGCGAACGGCCGGGACGCCGAGGTGCTGTACCTCCAGCTGATGACCGACCACCACAAGGGCGGTGTCGCGATGGCCGAGGGCTGTGCCCGCCAGTGCGGCACCCCGGCGGAGAAGGCGCTGGCGCAGGGCATGGTCGAGGCGCAGCAGTCGGAGCTGAAGCTGATGGAGGACATGCTCCGCGGGCGCGGGGCGGCGCCGCGTTAGGCGTACGCCGTCCACGGCCTACGTGGCGGCGCGCAGGACCGCCCGTGCCACCTGGTGCGGGCGGTCGAGCATGACCAGGTGTCCGGCGGGCCGGGCCAGCTCGAAGCGGGCGCCGAGGGCGTCGGCCAGGGCCGCCTGGCGGCCGGGCCAGCCCGTCGCGGCGTCGTCGGGCGGGCCTTCGTGGCCGACCAGGACGGTGGCGGGGGCCTCCAGCGGGTGTGCCGCGCGCAGGGCGAGCAGCTCGGCGGCGGTGTCGGGGTAGCGGGAGTTCTCCAGGAGGGCGCCACGCCAGACCCGGCCCGTGCGGTAGCAGCGGCGTACGAGGTCCCGCGCGGCCGGGTCCGCGGCCCGGCCGGCCCGGGAGGCCCGTACGGCCGCGCCCCGCAGCGCGGGCCCCAGGGCCGCGGGGAGCCCGGCGGCGGTGACGGCCCGGCCGAGGGCGCGGGCGGCGCCGGTGCGCAGCGCGGCGGGGAGCAGGGTGCGGGGGGCCTCCTCGACGCTGGAGTCGACCAGTACCAGGGCGGCGGTCCGCTCCGGGTACAGGCGGGCGAAGGCCTCGGCGTGGAACCCTGCGATGGAGTGCCCGACGACGGTGACGGGTGCGCCGCCCAGGCCCAGCGCGTCCAGCAGCCCGGCGATCCGGCGGGCCTCGGCGGCGGCGCCGGGCGGGTCGGCGGCCGGGGCGCTGAGGCCGTGGCCGGGGCGGTCGAAGCGGACCACGGTGCGGTCCCGGGCCACGAGCAGGGCCGCGACGGGGTCCCAGTCGAACCAGGCCATGGCGAGCCCGGCGCTCAGCACCACCACGGGCCCGGCGCCCTCGACGACCACGTGCAGCGGTACCCCGTCCACCCGGACGAAGCGGGCCGGGGGGTGCGGGGCGGTCACGTGCGGCGCTCCTTGTGGACGGAGTGGGCCAGCAGGCCCAGCCAGAGCGCGACCAGCAGCACCTGGAGCCGCTGCCCCGCCCCGAGCGCCCAGGTCCCGTGCCCGGCGGTGAACAGGGCGATGGCGGTCAGGGTCCAGGCGGTGGCGAGGAGCTCCAGGACGACGAGGGCGGGGCCGTAGCGGGCGAGGGGCGCGAGCCGGCCGTACCGGCGGGCGGCGACGGTGAGGGCCACTATGCCGATGAGGGCGCCGGTCATGGCGAGGCTGCTGCTGACGGCGTGGGCCTGGTGGGTGGCCGGGACGAGGCCGGCGGTCTCGCGGGCGGCGCACTCCGGGTCGGCGGTCGGCTGGCAGCTGAGCGGCAGCCATGCGTCGGCGGCGGTGGCCGCGCCGAAGAGGGTGACCCCGGCCCAGCCCGCGACGGCCCAGAAGCCCCGGGACTCGGGGTGGCGGGGCAGGCGGGCCAGGGCGAGCAGCCCGCCGAGGAAGACGAGCAGGCCGGCGGTGAAGTCGGTGGCCCGGAAGAGGCCGCCGAGGGGCTGGTCCTGGGCGGCGAGCTCGCTGACGTACGTCTCGATGGGGTTGAGGCCGGTGGAGAGGACGACTTCGAGCACCCAGGCCGTGTAGGCGGCCGCGCCGAGACCGACGAGGAGGGCGACGGGCCACGTCGTGGGGGGTGGGGCTCCTTCGGGGCGGTGCGGACGGTTCGGGCGTTCTGTACGCATGGTGTGAATGATCCTCAGCAGATCCGGCGTCGGCGCGCGGCACTGCCGGGCGGCGCCGCTGCTGGGGATCGCCGGGATGCGCACCCTGGGCCATCCGGCCGAGTCCCACACGAGGAGAACGCACGCACCCGCCACCGCGTTCCCCTCCCGGGGGGGGGGCGGGCGGGCGGATCGCGGGCTGGCGGCCCGGGTCTCCCCCCGCGCCACCGCCGGAGGCGGCGGCGCGGGGCGCCCGACGGAGGTTGCCACCCGGGGCGCCCGACGGGGGGCGCGGCCCGGGGCGCCCGACGGAGGCGTGGCGGCCCGGGGTGCCCGACGGAGGGTGCGGGGCGCCCGACGGGGGCGCGGCCCAGGGGCCCCGACGGGAGGCGGCGGCGCGGGGCGCCCGACGGAGGTTGCCACCCGGGGCGCCCGACGGGGGGCGCAGCCCAGGGGCCCCGACGGGAGGCGGCGGCGCGGGGCGCCCGACGGAGGTTGCCACCCGGGGCGCCCGACGGGGGTAGCGGCCCGGGGCGCCCGACGGGGGGCGCAGCCCAGGGGCCCCGACGGGGCCCCGACGGGCGTGGCGGCCCAGCGTCCCCAGCTGGAGGTCGCGGCGCGGGGCGCCCGACGGAGGCGTGGCGGCCCGGGGTGCCCGACGGGGAGTCGCGGCCCCGGGTCTCCGACGGAGTCCGGGGCGGCCGGGACCGGCCCCGGTCCGGGGCTCCCGGCCCGGCGGAGGTTCCGATTCCGGCACATCGGCCGATACCGCTCCGCGGTGCGGGGGCCGGGGCCGAAACGGCTTGGAGGGGGCCGGAGGGCATGGCAGTCTGCCCGCATCGTCCGTACACCGCGTTTCCCGCCCCGTACGCCGCACACTCCGAGGACGCCGCCAGGTATGAGCACGCCGCCGAACCCGCCCGGGACCCCGTCCGGTCCGCCGTCCGAGCCCGCGGACGCGCCCATACCCGGGACGGCGAAGCCGTCACTGGAGAAGACCCCGCCTGCGGACGCCCCGCCTGCCGATGCCCCGCCTGTGGAGGACTCCCCGGCGCCCGGGACCCCGGAGCCGGAGCCGGAGTCTGCGAAGCCGTCGCTGACGAAGGCCCCCCCGGCCGGGACCCCGGCCCCCGAGCCCGCCACGGAGCCCGCGCCCGAACCCGAGCAGTCGGGCCCGTCGCTGACGAAGACCCCCCAGACCTGGGCCGCACCGGCAGAGACCCCGGCCCCCGAGCCCGCCCCGCACACCGCCCCCGAGCCCGAACAGCCCGGCCCCTCGCTGACGAAGACCCCCCAGACCCGGGCCGCACCGGCAGAGACCCCCGCCGCCGAGCCCGCCCCGCACACCGCCCCCGCGCCGGAGGGGGCGCCGCAGCCGGGGCCCGCCCCGGTGCAGGCCCCGCCGCCGGTGCAGGCGCCCGTGCAGGCGCCGTCGGCGCCGGCCGGGGAGTTCAACCCATGGGCGACTCCCGCCCCCGGGGCCGTCCCGCCGCCGTTCGCGGCGACCGCCGGGGCCTGGGGCCGACCCGCCCCCGCCCCCGCCCCCGCGCTGGCGGCGCCGTACGCCGCGTACCCCGGATACCCCGGCTACCCGGGCCACCCCGGCTACGCCGCCTACCCGCCCGTGCCCGCCGCGCCCTCCAACGGGATGGCCGTCGCCGCGCTGGTGCTGGGCCTGCTGGCCGTGCCCTTCGCCCTCGTGCCGTTCGCGTTCTGGATCGGCACGCTCCTCGCCATGACCGCCGTCGGCATCGGCATCGGCGCCTTCGTGCGCGCCCGTGGCGGCGCCCCGCGCAAGGTGATGTCCCTGTTCGGCATCGCCCTCGGCGTCATCGGCCTCGGCGCCTCCGTCGGCGGGTGGCTCTTCACCGTCGGCCTCGTCGACAAGGCCGTCGACCGCGCCCGCCACGCCGCGGCCGAACCGGACTGGGAGGACGACTGGGAGGACGACGAGGACTGGGAGGAGGACCCGTTCCCCTCGCCCCCGCCGGGCCCCGGCATGACCACCCCGCTCGACTTCGGCCGTACGTACACGTACCCGAACGGCGTCAAGGTGACCGTCGAAGCGCCCCGGAAGTACACCAGCGCCAGCAAGTGGATCGAGGTGGGCAACGCGGTCGAGGTGCCCTTCACCATCACCAACACCTCCGCCGAGCCGCTCCGCGTCGTCCACGCGATCCCCGAGGTCCGCGACGGCAGGGGCACCGTCGGCAGGCTCGTCTTCGACGGGCGGATGCCCAAGCGCGTCGACCGGGTGCTCGAACCCGGCCAGACGGCCTCCGGCAGTGCCGCGTACGAGCTGCTCGGGGGCACCACGACCCTCACCGTGGAGCTCTCCCCCGGCGTGCTGCTGCCCCCGGCGAAGTTCTCCGGCCCCGTAGAGCAGCGGCCGAACCGCCCCTGAGGCGTACCTGAAACGCCCGGAACGGCCGGGGCCCAGGACATCGCGTCAGAAAGACGATTACACTGGGCCCCGTGCCTCAACTTCGCCTCGCTCTGAATCAGATCGACTCGCAGGTCGGCAACATCGCCGCCAACTCCGACTCGGTCGTGCACTGGACGCGGCACTCCGCCGAGCAGGGCGCCCACCTGGTGGCGTTCCCGGAGATGACGCTGACGGGCTACCCCGTCGAGGACCTGGCCCTGCGCGCGTCCTTCGTCGACGCGTCCCGCGCCGCCCTGACCGCGCTGGCCCGGCGGCTCGCGGACGAGGGGTTCGGCGGGCTCCCGGTCATCGTCGGCTACCTCGACCGCAGTGAGCGGTCCGCACCCCGCCTCGGCCTACCGGCCGGCTCCCCGGAGAACGCCGCGGCCGTGCTGTACGGCGGCGAGGTCGTGCTGCGGTTCGCCAAGCACCACCTGCCCAACTACGGGGTGTTCGACGAGTTCCGGTACTTCGTGCCCGGCGACACCCAGCCCGTCGTCCGGGTCCACGGCGTCGACGTGGCCCTCGCCGTCTGCGAGGACCTCTGGCAGGAGGGCGGCCGCGTCCCCGCCACCCGCTCCGCCGGGGCGGGGCTGCTGATCTCGATCAACGCGTCCCCGTACGAGCGCAACAAGGACGACGTACGCCTCGAACTGGTCCGCAAGCGCGCCCAGGAGGCCGGCTGCACCCTCGCCTACCTGGCGATGATCGGCGGCCAGGACGAGCTCGTCTTCGACGGCGACTCGATCGTCGTGGACGCCTCCGGCGAGGTCGTCGTCCGCGCCCCGCAGTTCTCCGAGGGCTGCGTCCTGGTCGACCTGGACCTCCCGGCCGCACGCGCCGACGCCCCCGAAGGCGTCGTCGACGACGGCCTGCGCATCGACCGCGTGATCCTCTCCGAGGAGCCGCTGGAGGCGTACGAGCCCGTCGTGACCGGCGGCTACGCGGAGCGGCTGGACGACGACGAGGAGGTCTACGACGCGCTGGTGGTGGGCCTGCGCGCGTACGTCCGCAAGAACGGCTTCCGCTCCGTCCTGATCGGGCTCTCCGGGGGCATCGACTCGGCGCTCGTGGCGGCCATCGCCTGCGACGCGGTCGGCGCGCAGAACGTGTACGGCATCGCCATGCCCTCGAAGTACTCCTCGGAGCACTCCAAGGGCGACGCCGCCGACCTGGCGGCGCGCACCGGGCTGAACTTCCGGACCGTCCCGATCGAGCCGATGTTCGACGCGTACATGGGCTCGCTGGGCCTGACCGGCCTGGCCGAGGAGAACCTCCAGTCCCGGCTGCGCGGCACCATGCTGATGGCGGTCTCCAACCAGGAGGGCCACATCGTGCTGGCACCGGGCAACAAGTCCGAGCTGGCCGTCGGCTACTCCACCCTCTACGGGGACTCCGTGGGCGCCTACGGGCCGATCAAGGACGTGTACAAGAGCGACGTCTTCCGGCTCGCCCGCTACCGCAACCGGGCCGCCGCGGAACGGGGCGAGACCCCGCCGATCCCGGAGAACTCGATCGTGAAGCCGCCGAGCGCGGAGCTGCGGCCGGGGCAGGTGGACACGGACTCGCTGCCGGACTACCCGGTGCTCGACGCGATCCTCGACCGGTACGTGGACCGGGACCAGGGCCTGGAGGAGATCGTCGCGGCCGGTTTCGACCGGGAGCTCGTGGCGAAGACCCTGCGGATGGTGGACACGGCGGAGTACAAGCGCCGCCAGTACCCGCCGGGCACCAAGATCTCCGCGAAGGGCTTCGGCAAGGACCGCCGGCTGCCGATCACCAACGGCTGGCGCGAGCGGGCGTAGCCGGCCGCCTGGGGGGGGGGCGGCCGGCGCCGCTACTTCCGTACGGTCAGCCGGGCGGCGACCGGCAGGTGGTCGCTGCCCGTGCGCGGCAGGGTCCAGGAGGCCTCCGGCTTCGCCCCGCGGACCATGATCTGGTCGATCCGGGCCATCGGGAACTGCGCGGGCCAGCTGAAGCCGAAGCCGTCGCCGGCCGCGCCCTGCGTGGAGCGCATCTGCGAGGTGACCTCGGACAGGGAGCGGTCGTTCATGGTGCCGTTGAGGTCGCCGAGGAGGATGACGTTCTTCAGCGGTTCGGCGGCGAGGGCGGCGCCGAGCGCGTCGGCGCTGTTGTCGCGCTGGTTGGCGGTGAAGCCGGCGTTGAGCTTGACGCGGACCGACGGCAGGTGGGCGACGTACACGCCGATGTCGCCGAACGGGCTCGCGACGGTGGTGCGCATGGCGCGGGTCCAGCCGAGCCGGATGTCGACGGGCTTGCTGGAGGTCAGCGGGTACTTGCTCCACACGCCGACCGTGCCCTCGACCGCGTGGTACTTGTACGCGCCTTCGAGGGCCTTCTCGTAGACGGGCACGGCGCTCGCCTTGAGCTCGGTCAGGGCCAGTACGTCGGCCCCCGACTTGGCGACGGCCTCGGCGGTGCCGCGCGCGTCGGGGTTGTCGGCGTCCACGTTGTGGGTGGCGACCATCAGGTTGCCGCCGGAGCCCGACTTGTCGGTGACCAGGCCGCCGAAGAGGTTCACCCAGACCGCGGCGGTCAGCAGTATCGCGAGCAGGGCCGTCGCGGACTTGCGCACCACGGCGATGGCCAGCAGCACCGGCACGAACACGCCCAGCCAGGGCAGGAACGTCTCGGTGAGGCTGCCGAGGTTGCCGATGTCGTTGGGGAGCTCCGCGTGGAAGACCATGATCAGCGAGATGAGCGCGGCGAACCCCGCGGTGACCGTCCCCCGCTTCCAGATGCCCCGGTCGCGCCGCAGCTCGGCCAGCCGGCGCTTCAGTCCGGATCCGGAGGGGCCGGGCTCGGAGCCGCCGTTCCCCGTCTCCGTCATGTACGCCTGTGCCATGCCAAATCCTCGCTGCCGTGCTCGCGCTCCGTCCCCGCCCCTTGACCCTAGGCGATGTTCGGAGCCTTCCGTGCCGACCTCGCGGCCGTACAACCGGGAGGACGAACGGCCGTGCGGCAAGGGTTCCGGTTGTCACGAAACGCGCACATTGGCTCCGGCGCCCCTGGAGGCGGGCCGGGAGTGTGACGGACGGGTCAGCGCGTCGCGGCTCCGCCACTTCCGCCGACGGCCGGACGAGTGCCACCATGGTGGGTGAGTCCGGGGACGCCGTGAGGGCGCCTCGAGATGACACAAGGAGCAGTTGCAATGACGCATGCCGTTTCGCCTGCCCGCGAAGCCGCCTCCGCCACCCTGTACGGAGGCACTGGCACCCGGCGGATCACCGTCCGCGACCTCATGCTCGCCAAGGAGCGCGGCGAGAAGTGGCCCATGCTCACCGCCTACGACGCCATGACGGCGTCCGTGTTCGACGAGGCCGGCATCCCGGTGATCCTCGTCGGCGACTCGATGGGCAACTGTCACCTCGGCTACGACACCACCGTCCCCGTGACGATGGACGAGATGACCCTGCTGTCGGCGGCCGTCGTACGGGGCACCGGCCGTGCCCTGGTCGTCGGCGACCTGCCGTTCGGCTCGTACCAGGAAGGCGCCGTGCAGGCGCTGCGCAGTGCCACCCGGCTGGTGAAGGAGGCCGGTGTCGGGGCGGTCAAGCTGGAGGGCGGCGAGCGCTCGCTGCACCAGACCGAGCTGATCGTGCAGTCCGGCATCCCGGTCATGTCCCACCTGGGGCTGACCCCGCAGTCCGTGAACGCCATGGGCTACCGGGTGCAGGGCCGCACCGACGAGGCCGCGCACCAGCTGCTGCGCGACGCGAAGGCGGCACAGGACGCGGGTGCCTTCGCGGTGGTCCTGGAACTGGTCCCGGCCGAGCTGGCCGCCGAGGTCACCCGGTCCCTGCACATCCCGACGGTCGGCATCGGCGCCGGGTCGGAGTGCGACGCGCAGGTGCTGGTGTGGACCGACATGATGGGCCTGACCGGCGGGAAGATGCCGCGCTTCGTGAAGCAGTACGCGAACCTGCGGCAGACCATGGGTGACGCGGCGAAGGCCTTCGCCGAGGACGTGGTCGGCGGATCGTTCCCGCAGGAGGAGCACGCCTTCCACTGATCCGGAAGCAGGTCCGGAGACAGGTCCGGAGGCAGGTCCGGAAGCAGTCCGGGAGTAGTCCGGGAGCGCTGACAGGTAGTACCCGAGCAGTACCGACAGCCCGCCGACAGAACCGTCGGCGGGCTGTCCGTCTCCTGTCGGCAGGCTGTCGGAGGTTTGTCAGTGGCGGCTGGTCCCATGGTGGACATGACGCGAAACGACAAGAAGCCCAACGCCGTGGAAGTGCGGGGGCTGGTCAAGCACTACGGCGAGACCAAGGCCCTGGACGGGGTCGACCTGGACGTCCGCGAGGGCACCGTGCTCGGTGTCCTCGGCCCGAACGGCGCCGGCAAGACCACCCTGGTGCGCTGCCTGTCCACCCTGATCGTGCCCGACGCGGGCACCGCCACCGTCGCCGGCTTCGACGTGGTCCGCCAGCCCCGGCAGCTGCGCCGCACGATCGGCCTGACCGGCCAGTACGCCTCGGTCGACGAGAAGCTCTCCGGCTGGGAGAACCTCTACATGATCGGCCGGCTGCTGGACCTGTCCCGCAAGGACGCCCGGTCCCGCGCGGACGAACTGCTGGAGCGGTTCTCCCTCACGGAGGCCGCGAAGAAGGCGGCGATGAACTACTCCGGCGGCATGCGCCGCCGGCTCGACCTGGCCGCCTCGATGATCGGCCGCCCGGCGGTGCTCTACCTGGACGAGCCGACCACCGGCCTGGACCCCCGTACCCGCAACGAGGTGTGGGACGAGGTGCAGCGGATGGTCGCCGAGGGCGTCACCGTCCTGCTCACCACCCAGTACATGGAGGAGGCCGAGCAGCTCGCGAACGAGCTGACGGTCATCGACCGCGGCAAGGTCATCGCCAAGGGCGGGGTGGACGAGCTGAAGGCCCGCGTGGGCGGCCGCACCCTGCGGATCCGTCCGGTGGACCCGTCCGACCTGCCGGGCATGGCCCGCGCGCTGGCGGAGACCGGCCTGGACGGCGTCGCCGGCTCCCAGGCGGTGCCGGACGAGGGCGTGCTGCTGGTACCGATCCTCAGCGACGAGCAGCTGACCGCCGTGGTCGGCCTGCTGGCCGCCCGCGGGTACGCCATCGCCGACCTCGGCACGTACCTGCCCAGCCTGGACGAGGTGTTCCTGTCCATCACCGGCCAGAAGCCGGTGACGGTCGAGGACGCCGCGCCCGCCCGCAAGACCGAGACGGATCAGGAGGTCGCGGCATGAGCACCATAACCACGACGAAGCCCAGCACCACCGCGGCCGCCCCGGCCGCCGCCCCGACGGCCGGCGAGGGCCGGATCGGCCTGCGGGCCAACCTGCGGCACATCGGCGCGCTCGTCCGCCGCAACGCCCTCCAGATCAAGCAGGACCCGGAGTCGATGTTCGACGTCGTGTTCATGCCGATCATCTTCACGCTGCTGTTCGTGTTCGTCTTCGGCGGCGCGATCTCCGGCAAGGGCAACAACGGCGAGTACGTCAACTACGTCGTGCCGGGCCTGATGGCGATGATGGGAATGAACATCGCCATGGGCGTCGGCACCGGCGTCAACGACGACTTCAAGAAGGGCGTGATGGACCGCTTCCGGTCCATGCCCATCGCCCGGTCCTCGGTCCTCATCGCGAAGATCGTGGTCGAGCTCGGCCGGATGATGGTCGCCATCACCATCCTGCTCACCGTGGGCTTCATCCTGGGCCTGTCCATCAAGTCCTCGGTGCTGGACCTGTTCCTGGCCATCGGGCTGTCGGCCGTCTTCGGCGCCTCCCTGATGTGGATCTTCATCCTGCTGGGGCTGACCCTGAAGACCGCCCAGGCGGTCCAGGGCATGGCGATGATCGTCCTGATGCCGCTCCAGTTCGGCAGCTCGATCTTCGCCCCGCCGACGACGATGCCCGGCTGGCTGCAGAGCTTCACCGACGTCAACCCGCTGTCCAACCTGGCCGACGCGGCCCGCGGCCTGATCAACGGCACCCCGCTGGGCAACTCCGTGTGGATCACCCTGGCCTGGTCGGTCGGCATCACGGCCGTCACCATGCCGATCGCGGTCCGCAAGTTCCGCCAGAAGACCTGATCCCGGGCGGCGGCCGGTCCGTCCGGATCGCGTCCCGGACGGCACCGCACGGGGGAGCCGGCCGGATCAGATGAGGGCGGTGGCCTCCTCCAGGGTGAGGCCGCCGCCTTCGGCGTACGCGGCCTCGTACGCCGCGTCGCCCAGTGCCGCCCGCGCCGCCTCCTCGGCGTGGGCGGCGTCCTCGCGTTCCGAGGAGACCGGGACGTGCGCGGCCGGCAGCTGGGCGCGGTAGGCGCCGACCAGCCGGGCGGCCTCGTACGCGCGCTCCGGGCCGCCGAGGCCCAGCCGGGCCACGGCGGCCGTCAGCAGGTACAGGGCCGGCATGTACGGGGCGACCATCATCGCCAGCGGGTGCCGGACGGCCCCCGCGGCCTCCCGGGCGAGCCGCAGGGCGTCCTCGTACCTGCCCTCCTTGTTGTCCAGCCAGGCCGTCGTGGCGAGCAGGAACACGTCGAAGACGGCGAACGCGCCCATCGCGAACTCCTCGCGCAGGAGCCGGATCTGCTCGCGGGCCTCGGGGATCCGGCCGGTGCGCCCGTAGACGGAGGCGAGGAACATGCGCGCGGCGGGCACGGACTCGTTGGCGAACCGCACGGAGGTGGTGAGGGTGTCGGTGAGGATCCGCTCGGCCTCCTCGATCCGGCCGCTCTCGACGAGGGAGCCGGCCATCCGCACGCGCAGCACCGTCACCTGCGCCTTGGCGCCGAGGCGCTCGGCGTGCTCGATCGCCGCGAGGTAGTCCTGGGCGGACAGGGCGTAGTCCCCGCGCTTCTCCCGGGACTCGGCGCGGGCCGACAGGGCCTCGGCGCAGCCCCAGTCGTCGCCGAGCTCGCGGAAGAGGGCCAGGCTCTCGTCGGCGTCGCGGGAGGCGTCGCCGGCCCAGTCGGCCCGGTTGGCGAGGATGTTGGCCCGCAGCTGGAGTCCGGAGGCGAGCTCCCAGCGGTAGCCGAGCTCGCGGGCGGTGGCGATCGTGGCGTCCACGACCCGCTTGAGCAGGCCCGGGTCCCCGGCGATCATCACGGCGTAGATCCACAGGGAGGCCGGGGTGCGGCAGGTCTGCGGGAGGCCGGGCCGGTAGGTGGCGAGCACCCCGTCCACCTGTGCGCGGACCTCCGGGCTGTCCCAGTCGGTGTTCGTCTGGTCGCGGGCGGCGAGCCGTACGAGGTGCAGGGCTCGCCAGCCTTCGGTGAGCACCTCGCCGGAGTAGGGCGGGGGCGAGTCCACGAGCCGTTCGTAGACGGGTTCGGCGGGGGTGTGGGGCGGCAGGAACGGGTCGGGGCCGAGTCCGGCGGCGGCGTCGGACCAGTGCCGGGACTCGGCGCGCAGGTCCTGCATGTGCCAGTACCAGCCGAGGGAGTGGACCAGGCACAGCACCTCGCCGGCGTCGCGGGCGGCGATGGCGCGGCGCAGGGCGGTGCGGAGGTTCTCGTACTCGGTGGCGATCCGGTCGGCGGCCGCGCGCTGGCCGTGGCCGCGGAGCAGGGGCTCGGTGGTGCGGGCGAGTTCGCGGTAGTGGACGAGGTGGCGGTGCTCGGTGGCCGCGCGGTCGTCTCCGGCGCCGACGCCGGTGCCGGCTTCGGCGAGGCGCTCGGCGGCGTACTCGCCGACGGTCTCCAGGAGGCGGTAGCGCATGTCGCCGGCGGGGCCGGGCGCGGCGACGACGAGGGACTTGTCGACGAGGGTGGCCATGGCGTCGGCGACGTCGGCGCCCGCTTCCGCCGCCGGATCCGCGCAGACGGCTTCGGCGGCCTCCAGGTCGCAGCCGCCCGCGAAGACGGACAGCCGTCGGAGCACGGCCCGTTCGGGCTCGTCCAGCAGGTCCCAGGACCAGTCGACGACGGCGCGCAGGGTCTGCTGGCGGGGCAGGACGGTGCGGGCGCCGCCGGTCAGCAGCTTGAACCGGTCGTCGAGCCGGTCGGCGATCTGGCGGGGGGTGAGGAGGCGCAGGCGGGCGGCGGCCAGTTCGATGGCGAGCGGCAGACCGTCCAGGCGGCGGCAGATCTCGGCCGCGGCGGCCGGGTCGTCGGCGACGCTGAACCCGGGCCGGGCGGCGGCCCCTCGGTCGGCGAGGAGCCGCAGCGCGACGGGGTCGGGCAGGGGTTCGACGGGGCGCAGGAACTCCCCCGGCACGCCGAGGGGTTCCCGGCTGGTGGCGAGGACGCGTACGCCGGGGCAGTGGGTGAGGAGGCGTTCGGCGAGGTGGGCGGCGGCGTCGATGACGTGCTCGCAGTTGTCGAGGAGCAGCAGCATCCGGCGGCGTGAGCAGTGCTCGGCGAGCCGGTCGAGGGGGTCGTCGCCGCCGCGGTCGGTCAGCGCGCGCAGTTCCTCGGCGGCGGCGCCGCGCAGCTTGGTCTCGCGGGCGCCGAGCGCGGCGAGGACGGCCTCGGGGACGTCCTCGGGGTCCTCGACGGGCGCCAGCTCCACGAACCACACCCCGTCGGGCCAGTCGCCGGACGCGGTGCGGGCGTGGGTCTCGGCGGCCTCCTGCGAGAGCCGCGTCTTCCCGGCCCCGCCGGGGCCGAGGAGGGTCACGAGCCGGGCCGCGGCGAGGTCGTCGCCGATGAGGCGGATGTCGTCCTCGCGGCCGACGAAGGTGGTGAGCCGCGCCCGCAGGTTCCCAGGGGCCGATGCCGCGGGGGCGGCGGGGTGCGGGACCGGGGTGTGGCCGGGGTCCCCCGCGCCGCCGGCCCCGGCGGGCCGGGACCAGGCGTCGCCGGTGGTGGGCGGGGCGGGGGTCGCCGGTCCGGGGACCGGGGTGGCCTCGCGGCCGGCCCTCCCGGCCACCGGCGGCCGGGACCAGGCGTCGCCGGTGCCGGGCAGGGTGTGACCCGCCGGGCCGGGGGCCGGGGTGGCCTCGCGGCCGGTGGGCCGGTCCGCTGCGGGCCGGGACCGGGCGTCACCGGTGGTGGCCGGTCCGGCGGCCGGGCTGGCCTCGCGGCCGGTGGGCCGACCCTCCGCGGGCAGGCCAGGGGTCGCGGGTCCCGGCAGTCCGGGGGCCGGGGTGGCCTCGTGGCCGGCCGGACCGGCCGCCGGCGGTCGGGGCCAGGCGGGGCCGGTGGTGGGCGGGGCCGCCGGGGTGAGGAGTTCCGCGTGGAGGGTGCGGAGGGCCGGGCCCGGGTCCGTGCCGAGGCGGTCGGCAAGGTCCTGGCGCACCGCCTCGTACGCGGCCAGCGCCTCCGCCGGGCGGCCCGCCGCACGCAGGGCCCGGATCCGCAGCACCTGGAGGGACTCGTCCAGGGGCTGCCGCGCACACAGTTCGGTCAGCTCCGGGAGGGCCTGTTCCGCTTCGCCCAGCGCCAGCGCCGCGCCCAGGCGGCCCCGGCGCGCGTCCATCCGTACGGCTTCCCAGCGCGCGGACTCGGCCGCCGGGTCGGGGAGGGAGGCCAGCGCGGGGCCCCGCCACAGTGCGAGCGCCTCGTCGTACAGGGCCGCCGCCCGGGCGGGGTCCGGGTCGGCCGCGGCGGCGCGCGCGAGCCGTTCGAAGCGGTACAGGTCGACGTCCTCCCGCTCCGCCTCCAGCTGGTAGCCGCCCTCCACCGACCGCACGGCCGCGTGCCCCAGCGCCCGCCGCAGCCGCCCCACCAGGGCCTGGAGCGCGGCACTGGCGTCGGCCGGCGGGTCGGCGTCCCACACCTCGGCGACCAGCCGCGCGGCCGGGACGGCGCGGCCGGGGCGCAGGGCGAGGGCGGTCAGGAGCGCGCGCAGGCGCGCTCCGCCGACGGCGACGGGGCTGCCGTCGTCGCGGACGGCCTGGGCGGTGCCGAGAATCACGTAACGCACCGGGTCATTCTCTCCGGCCCCGCGCCCCCACCGCCGCCGAGCCCGGGATAGGTTTCGCCGCATGGTTCATCAGGGCGTCCGCGGCGAGCGGCAGATCAGTTCCGTGTTCCTCGGCATCGTCGCCGTCATGGCGGTGACCGGGTGGGCGGTGTGGACGGACTACGCGGCGAGCCCGGGACTGGCCGTGTTCCTCTTCGTCACCTCGGCGTGGGTGGTCTCGCTGTGCCTGCACGAGTACGCGCACGCCCGTACCGCGCTGCACGGCGGCGACATCACCGTCGGCGCGAAGGGCTACCTGACCCTGAACCCGCTGAAGTACACGCACGCGCTGCTCAGCATCGTGCTGCCGGTGGTCTTCGTGATCCTGGGCGGTCTGGGCCTGCCGGGCGGGGCGGTGTACATCGAGCACGACCGGATCCGGGGCCGCTGGAAGCACAGCCTGGTGTCGGCGGCGGGCCCTCTGACGAACGTGGCCTTCGCCGTGGTGTGCACGGCGCCGTTCTGGCTGGGCGCCCTCGACGGGGTCCCGCTGCCGTTCCGCTTCGCGCTGGCGTTCCTCGCGCTGCTGCAGGTCTCGGCGGCGATCCTGAACTTCCTGCCGGTGCCGGGCCTGGACGGCTACGGGGTGATCGAGCCGTGGCTGTCCCACCGGGTGCGCCGCGAGCTGGCCCCGCTGGCGCCGTTCGCGCTGATCGGGGTGTTCGCGCTGCTGTGGATCCCGGAGGTGAACGCCGTGTTCTTCGAGGCGGTGCGCGGGATCCTGCGCGCGCTGGGCGTCTCGGACCTGGAGACCTACTGCGGCCGCGACCTGTACCGCTTCTGGCAGGGCTCCGAGGGGTTCTTCTGCACGGCCCCGCAGGACCGGTAGGCCGTCCCGGGGGCTACGCCGCCCGCTGCTTCTCGGCCTTGGCCTTGCGGTAGTAGAACCAGGCCATGTTGGACGTGACGCCGGCCAGCAGCACCCACACGATCCCGAGGAAGCTGCCCTCCACGAAGGCGACCACGGCCGCGGCCACGGCGAGGACGCAGACGACAACGGCGAACAGGGCAAGGCGGGGCATCCGGAACAGCTCCTCGGCGACACGGAAGGGGGGTCGAACCCCTCCAGTGTCCCCCATCCCGTCCGGGCCCCGCCGCCGGTGCGGGGCCCGGACGGGCGGCGGGATCACACGTCGGTGAGGCGGAGGCCCGCGTGGGCCTTGTAGCGGCGGTTGGTGGAGATGAGGTTGGCCACCATCGCCTCGACCTGGTGGGCGTTGCGGAGGCGGCCCGCGAAGACGCCGCGCATGCCGGGGATGCGGCCCGCGAGGGCCTGGACGACGTCGGTGTCGGCGCGGGATTCGCCGAGGACCATCACGTCGGTGTCGATCTCCTCGACCGAGGTGTCCTGGAGGAGGACGGCGGAGAGGTGGTGGAAGGCGGCGGTGACGCGGGAGTCGGGGAGGAGGGCGGCGGCCTGCTGGGCGGCGCTGCCCTCTTCGACCTGGAGGGCGTAGGCGCCCTGCTTGTCGAAGCCGAGGGGGTTGACGCAGTCCACGACGAGCTTGCCGGCGAGGTCCTCGCGCAGGGCTTCGAGGGTCTTGGCGTGGCCCTCCCACGGGACCGCGATGATCACGATGTCGCTGCGGCGGGCGCATTCGGCGTTGTCGGCGCCTTCGACGCCGAGGCCGAGTTCGGCGGCGGCGGTCTCGGCGCGGTCGGCGGCGCGGGAGCCGATGATCACCTTCTGGCCCGCGCGGGCGAGCCGGTAGGCGAGGCCGCGGCCCTGGTCGCCGGTGCCGCCGAGGACGCCGACGACGAGGCCGGAGACGTCGGGGAGGTCCCACGGGTCCTTGGCCGGCGGCTTCTGCGTGCTGTCTGAGGAAGTCATGCTGGCGAGCGTACTGCCGGGTAGGCCGGACGAGGAGGGCCGGATGGTGCAGGATGCGGCCATGGATGCCGCATGGATGCCGTGAGGGTGGCGCTGCTGCGCGAGGTGCTCGCCGGGACGCGGTGGCCCGACGAGGCCCGGCGGTTCGCGGGTTCGCTGCGGCGGGCGGTGGCGCCGGCGGGCGGCGGCCTGCTGCTGGTGGGCACCGAGCAGTACGAGCCCTGGCACCTGGCGGCGCACCTGGTGGACGAGGCGGCCTGGTCGGGGCAGCCGGAGCTGGCGCCGACGCTGGTGCGGCACCGCGTGCGGCCGGGCGAGCCGCCGCACCTGTCGGTCGGGCTGGGCCGGCTGGAGGCGGCCCGGCGCGGGCACACGCTGCTGGTGGTGGCTCCGGAGCGGCCCGGCGGGGGGCTGCTGGAGCGGGTGCACGACGCCCGGCGCGCGGGGGCGACCGTACTGTCCCTGGACGGTGGGGACGCGGACCTGACAGCCCTCGCCCACGACGCCCTGTCGGTGCCCGCGGCGGGCTCCGAGCTGGACCTGGACACCGTGCAGCACCTGGTCAGCGCGGCGGCCGGGGAGAACGTCCCGCCGGAGCGGCGGGGCCCGCGGCGGCTGCGCGACCGGCTGGCGCGGCTGGCCGACGGGCTGACCGCCCCGCCGCCGCCCAGCCGCTGGTAGGGCGCGGGGTCAGGGGGTGGCGGTGCCGCCGCCCTCCTCCCCCTCGCGGGTCTTGTCGTTCCACTTGGGGTCGTTCTGCCATTCGAGGTTGCGCTCCTGCGCCGTCTCCATGGCGTGGGCGGCCTCCTCGCGCGTGGTGTAGGGGCCGAAACGGTCCTTGGCGGGGCACTCGGGGCCCTCTTCCACCTTCTGGTGGACCAGGCAGTAGTACCACTCGCCCGGTTTCCCCACCTGACGCTTCTTGAACAGGGCCATCGCCTTCGGACTCCTTCCGGCGCGCTCTCCCGGTACCGCCGCTCGATACCGTTCGATACCGCTCCTCGTCGCCATGCTGCCCCATCCCCGCTGGATACACTCGCTTGCATGTCTGGCCAGTCGCTGCTCGTACCAGGCGAGCTCTCTCCCGTCCGTTCCGTCCCCGGAAACATCCGCCGGCCCGAGTACGTGGGCAAGCCCGCGCCCACTCCGTACACCGGACCGGAGGTGCAGTCGGCCGAGACCATCGAGGCCATGCGCATCGCCGGCCGGATCGCCGCGCAGGCGATGGAGGAGGCGGCGAAGCACATCGCGCCGGGGGTGACCACCGACGAGCTGGACCGGGTCGCGCACGAGTACATGTGCGACCACGGCGCCTACCCCTCGACGCTCGGTTACCGGGGCTTCCCGAAGTCCCTGTGCTCCTCGCTCAACGAGGTCATCTGCCACGGGATCCCCGACTCGACCGTCCTGCGGGACGGCGACATCGTGAACCTCGACGTGACCGCGTACATCGGCGGGGTGCACGGCGACAACAACGCCACCTACCTGTGCGGCGAGGTCGACGAGGAGTCGCGCCTGCTGGTGGAGCGCACGCGCGAGGCGCTGAACCGGGCGATCAAGGCGGTCAAGCCCGGCCGGCAGATCAACGTCATCGGCCGCGTCATCGAGTCGTACGCGAAGCGCTTCGGGTACGGGGTGGTCCGGGACTTCACCGGGCACGGCATCAACTCGTCGTTCCACTCGGGCCTGATCATCCCGCACTACGACAGCCCGCACGCCACGACCGTGATCGAGCCCGGCATGACCTTCACGATCGAGCCGATGCTGACGCTGGGCACCCACGAGTACGACATGTGGGAGGACGGCTGGACGGTCGTCACGAAGGACCGCAAGCGGACCGCGCAGTTCGAGCACACGCTGGTGGTGACGGACACCGGAGCGGAGATCCTGACCCTGCCGTAGGCCCTTGTGGCGAGTTTTTTGCCGCCCGGAGGGTTTTTGCCGACAACACGTCGGGAACACATTGACTTAGGTAAGCCTAAGTAGGAGGATCGGGCGTGGCGGCGGCGTGCCGTCACGGCCCGTTCCTCTCCTCCCGGAGGTCAGTCTTGGACGCGTTCTCCACGGTCATCCGTGTCGCCTCGCACGAGCAGCACACCGAAGCCGAGACCTCCTCCTTCATGAGCGACCTGCTCGGCGGCCGGCTCGGCGTCGACGCGTACGCCCGCTACACCGAGCAGCTGTGGTTCGTGTACCGGGCCCTGGAGGACGGCGCCGGGTCCCTGCGGGACGATCCGGTGGCGGGCCCCTTCATACGGCCCGAGCTGATGCGCGTCGCCGAGATCGAGCGCGACCTGGCGCACCTGCTGGGCCCCGGCTGGCGCGGGGAGGTCAGCGCGCTGCCCTCGACGCAGGCGTACGCGGACCGGGTCGCGGAGTGCGCCGCCTCCTGGCCGGGCGGGTACGTGGCCCACCACTACACGCGCTACCTGGGCGACCTCTCCGGGGGCCAGATCATCCGGGACAAGGCCGAACGCACCTGGGGCTTCGAGCGCAAGGGCGACGGCGTACGGTTCTACGTCTTCGCGGACATCTCCAACCCGGCCGCCTTCAAGCGGGGTTACCGGGAGCTGCTGGACGCGATCGCCGCGGACGACCTGGAGAAGCAGCGGATCATCGACGAGTGCAAGCGGGCCTTCGATTTCAACGGGGCGGTCTTCCGCGAGCTGGGCGAGGAGTTCCCGCTCAGCGCGTAGGCCCTGGCCGGGCGGGTACAGGACGATGGGGCCGGGCGGGTGCGGACGCACCCGCCCGGCCCCGTTCGTGCGCCGCTCCGGGAAGCGGGCAGGGACGCCGGCCCGTTCGGACACCCGGACGCCCGGGCGTCGCTACGAGGCGAAGCGGACGCGGCCGCCCATCTCGATCGTGCCGTCGGGGCCCGGGGCGGTGAGGATCTGGGAGCCGGCGCCCTGGGTGATGTTGAGGGCGCGGTTCAGCTGGGCGGTGAGGAGGATCGCCGCCGAGCCGGTGGCCTCGTCCTCGGTGATGACCCCGTCCGGGCGGCGCGGGAAGCCGCGGGCGCGGATCCGTCCGGCGGTCTCGTCCTCCCAGGCCCACGCGTACAGCCAGCCCTCGCCGGGCGGCGGCGTCGGCAGGGCGTCGACGTCGGCGGGGGTGGCGTACTGCTCGGTGCGCTTGCCGGTGACCCACTCGGGGCGGGCCGTGATCCAGGTGAACTCCCCGTCGTCGCGCGCCCATACGGACCCCGCGGGCGGCTGGAGCTCCTCGATGTCGAGCAGCCAGGCGACCCCGACCAGGGGGTGTCCGGCGAAGGACATCCGCGTGCCGGGGGTGCGGATGTCGACGACCCCGCGTTCGGGGTCGTCGACGAACACCGTCTCGCTGTAGCCCAGTTCGGCGGCGAGGGCCTGCCGGGCGTCGTCGTCCGGGCAGGTGCGGCCGTCGCGGACGACTCCGAGCAGGTTGCCGAAGCGGCCGTCACCCGCGCAGAAGACCCTGATCACGTCTAGATCGTTCACGCTGGCATTCAAGCACGCCCCGGTGTCCGGGCTCCGTCAGCTCTGGGCCGCCCGGCGGCGGCGGCCGAGGTAGACGGCGCCCGCGCCGGCCGCGACCACGCCGGCGGAGGCGCTGAGCAGGGCGCCGGCCGGTACCTCGGCCCCGGTGGAGGCGAGGTTGCCGCCCGTGGAGCCGCCGGCGGAGCCGCCCGCCGAGCCGCCGCCCACGGAAGCGCCCGTCGTGCCGCCCGTGGTGCTGGTGCCGCCCGCGCCGCCCGTGCCGCTGGTGGCGGTGCCGGTGGGGCCGGCCGTCGGGAGGGGGGCGTCCTTGTCCACGGAGACGGAGAGGGTCACCGGGTCCATGGGCTTGCCCGGCTTGTACTTGTCGGGGACGGAGCCGTTGTTGGCGAAGACGGCCGAGCCCTTCTCCGTGAAGACGGCGGGGACGGATGCGAGGGTCAGCAGGCCGCCCTTGGTCTTGTAGTCGCCCTTGGACAGGTCGAGCGTGGCGAACGGGATGTCGTTGGTCGCGCCCGCCGCCGTCTTGGCGTCCAGGACCAGGGTGCCGGTCTTGCCCGTGGTCTCGATCCGGATGTTGCCGAAGGTCAGGTCGAGTCCGTGGGCGGCGTACTCGAAGCGCACGGCGCCTTCGAAGGCGGCGTTCAGCTTCTGCTTCTTGACGTCGAGTTCGCCCTTGCCGAAGGAGAAGTCGAAGGTCTTGCCGTTCTTGACGGCCCCGCCGCTGGTGGTGATCCCCTTCTCGCCGACGTAGTCGTGGAAGGAGGCCATCACGCCCCACGTGAGCTTGCCCCGGAGGACCTTCTGCGGGCCGTCGGCGGACGGGGCCGGGGCCGGCGCGGAGGTGGTGGGCGCCGACGGGGACGGGGCGGTTGAGGTGGAGGGGGACGGGGCGGGCGGCTTCGGGAACTCCAGGAGCGCCGTGAGCCTGTCGCCGTCGCGGCCCTCGTACTGGGGGGCGCCGAGCTGCTCGCCGAGCTCCTTGGTGAGCTTGGTGGCCAGGCCGCTCATGTCGGCCCCGGCGAAGGAGACGACCGCCGCCGGGACGTCCTTGGTGAGGGTGCCGTTCTTGGTGATGTCGACCGTCAGCTTCTTGGTGCCCGTGTCGAAGCGGAAGTTCTCCATCTTGATGACGAAGCCGTGCGACGCGCTCTCGAAGGTGACGCTGCCCTTGAAGGCGGCCTTGACGACGTGACCGCCGTCCTTGTCGTACTGGCCGGTGGCCGAGCCGAAGCGGAAGGTGCCGTCCGCGTTCTGGGTGGCTCCGTCCGCCGGGGTGATCTTGCCCTTCGCCATGCCAGTGACGTAGGTGCGGAAGCTCGCGATCACCCCCCAGTCGAGGGTGCCGCCCACGACGGGTATCGGTGCGGCGGCGGCCTGGGCGGCCCCGGCGGGGGCCGGGGCCGGGGCGGGGGCGCCGTCCGCCGCGGTGGCGGGCAGGGCGAGGGCGGCGGTGCCGAGGGCGGCGGCGGTCAGTACGGCGGCCGCTGCGGCGATCGGGCGACGGTGGGACGACATGGCTGAGAACTCCTGGAGGTACGTGACGAACAGGAAGGAACGGGAAGAGGGGTAGAGGGGGTTACGGCGCGGGCTCGGACGCCGCCGCGCGGCGCCTGCCGCGGACCACCAGCAGGGCTGCGCCGCCCGTCAGGACCAGTACGGCCACGGCGAGGGCCGCGTACAGCCCGGCGCCGGCGGAGTCGCCCGCCTCGGCGGCGGCCGCGGGGGCCGGGGCGGCGGAGGACGGGGCGGCCGGGGGCGCGGGGGCCGGTGCGGCGGCCGAGCCGAGGTCGGGCAGGGCGGGCAGCCGCGTACCGGCTTCGAGGGCGACGGCGAGCGAGACGGGGTCCATCTCGGTGCCCGCTTTGTACAGGGAGCCGAAGGCCTGGGAGCCGCCTTCGGTGAGGGTGGCGGGGGCTTCGGTCAAGGTGGCGAGTTTCCCCTCGGTCTTGAGGCCCTTGGCGTCGAACTCGACGAGCGCCACGGCCGGCCTGGTCTGCCCGCCGGTGGTCACGTCGGCGGACAGCACGCCCTTGCCGTTCTCCACCTTGACGCCCACCTTGCCGAGCATGAGGTCGAGCCGGGCTCCGGCGAACCGGACGCTACCGGCGAACTCGGCGGCCAGTACGCCCCTCTGGCCGTCGTACGTCCCCTTCCCCCGCGGGAACCGGAACAGCGCGCCGCCGTCCTGGGCGCCTTCGGCGAGGGTCCACCCGCCCTGGCCTACGGCGCCGGTGACGTACTCGCGGAAGGTGCGGCGCACGCCCCAGTCGACTGCGGCGTCGGAGAATGCCCCCTGGGTCTGCGGGGCGGCGGCCGGGGTGCCGGACGGCTGGGCGGGCGGGGTGGGCTGTGGTGCGGGCGGGGCCACCGGGGCGGCCTTGACGTCGGCGGAGAGGCTGACCGGGTCGAGCTGCGCGCCGGCCTGGTAGTAGCCGGCGAAGGCCTGGGCGCCCTGGTCGGTGAGGGTGGCGGGGATGTTGGTGAGGGTGACCGGGCTGCCGGCGCCCCTCATGTCGATGCCTCCGAGGCCGAGGGTGGCGAAGGGCACCTGGGTCCGGGTGCTGACCGCGCCGGTGTCCTTGGCCTTCCCGGTCACGTCCAGGTAGAGGGTGCCGCTGCCGCCGGAGACGCGGACGGTGGGGCGGCTGACGGTCAGGTCCAGTTCGTACGAGCCGTCGGGCTTGCGGTGGCCCTGGAAGGTCACCCCGCCCGAGAACGCGGCCTCGAACGCCCCGGAGGCGGGGTCGTAGGAGCCGGCCGCGGAGTGGAAGCGGAACAGGCTGCCGCCGACGGTCGCGGCTCCGCTCTTCAGCTGGAAACCGCCTTTCGCGACCGGACCCGTGACGTAACTCTGGAAGGAGGATTTGAGGCCCCAGTCGAGCCGTCCCCCCTGCACTGCGCGGCTCTCCGCACGGGCGGCGGCGGCCGGGAGCAGCGCCGCGAGCAGGGTCGCCAACAGGGTCACGGCGAACGCGCGGACGGGTCTTGCGGACATGAAGTCCCCTCCAGGGTCTGGGGGATCGAAGGACAGGCGGACGATTCCCGGGCCAGTCACTAAGGTTAGGCTAACCTAAGCTATCCCGGTCGAGCGGGGAACCCCTCGGTCCGACCCAGCCCCCGCCCCCGCCTCCCGGCCGGACGATCAGGACGGTGTCCCGGTGCCCACGCCCGCCACCCCAACCCGCTTCCCCCGCATGACCGTTGCCCTGACGGCCCTCGGGCTCGCCCTCGCGCTCTCCGCAGGCGGCTGCACCGCTGCGGACGCCCCCGGGGGCCCCGCCGCCGGCCGCTCCGCCCCCGCCGCCCCGCCCGACCGGGTGGAGCCGATCGACGCGGCCGCGCGGCCCGCGCTGCCGGTGACCGTCGCCTCGGCCGACGGGAAGCAGGTCACCGTCACCTCGGCGGAGCGGATCATCCCGCTCACCGGCAGCCTCAACGAGATCGTGCAGACCCTCGGCCTCGGCCCACAGGTCGTCGCCCGCGACATCACCGCCACCTTCGAACAGGCCTCGGCCCTGCCGGTGGTGACGCGCGGCCACGAGGTCTCCGCCGAGAGCGTGCTCTCGCTGCGCCCGACGCTGGTCCTGGCGGAGACCACCACCGGTCCCGCCGAGGCGGTGCGGCAGATCCGCGACGCCGGGGTCCCCGTCCTGGTCGTCGCGCCCGCCAAGGCCCTGGAGGACGTACCGAAGCGGATCGACGCGGTCGCCTCCGCACTCGGCGTCAAGGAGGCCGGAGCGCAGCTGGACCGGCGCACCGCCGAGCGGATCGCCGCCGCCCGCAAGGGCGTTCCGGCCGGTGCCGGGAAGAAGCCCCGGGTGGCCTTCCTCTACCTGCGCGGCACCGCCTCCGTGTACCTGCTGGGGGGCTCCGACTCGGGTGCCGGCCCGCTGCTGGAGGCGGCGGGCGCGGTGGACACCGGCAAGGAGTCGGGGCTCGGCAAGGACTTCACCCCGATCACCAGCGAGGCCCTGGCCGCCGCCGCCCCGGACGCCCTCCTCGTCATGTCCAAGGGGCTCGAATCGGTGGGCGGCGTCGACGGCCTGGTGAAGATCCCGGGCGTGGCCCAGACCCCGGCCGGGATGGACCGCAGGGTCGTCACCGTCGACGACGGGGTGCTGCTCAACTACGGCCCGCGCACCGACCAGGTGCTCGCCTCGCTGGTCGCGCAGCTCCACGGCAAGGGAGCCTGAGGTGGCCGTCTCCGCGCAGGCGCGCCCGGAGGCCGTACCGTCGCGGCGGCCGGGCCGCAGGGCGCCGCTGCTCGCGGCCGGGCTGCTGGCCGCGCTGCTGCTGCTCGCGCTGGTCTCGGCCGGCGTCGGTGCGTACGCCATCCCCACCGGGGACGTCCTCGCCTCCGTCCAGCACCGGGCGGGCCTCGGCGGGGCCCCGCTGGACCGGGTCGGGGAGAGCGTGCTGTGGAACGTACGCCTGCCCCGGGTCGCGCTCGCGCTGCTGGTCGGCGCGAGCCTGGGGTGCGCGGGCGCGCTGATGCAGGGGGTGTTCGGCAACCCGCTGGCCGAGCCCGGGGTGATCGGGATCTCGGCGGGCTCCGCCGTGGGCGCGGTGGCCGCGATCGGGCTGGGCCTGACCTTCCTCGGCAACTGGACGGTCACCGCCTGCGCCTTCGTGGCGGGGCTGGTCACCGTCGGCTCCGTCTACCTGCTCTCCCGCAGCGGCGGCCGGACGGAGGTGGTCACGCTGATCCTGACCGGTATCGCCGTCAACGCCTTCGCGGGCGCGCTGATCGGGCTGTTCGTCTTCTTCGCGGACAGCGGCCAGGTCAACCAGATCACCTTCTGGCAGCTCGGCTCGCTGGCGCAGGCGACCTGGCCCAGGGTGCTCGCCGTGCTGCCCTGCGCGCTCGTCGGGCTGGCCGCGGCCCCCTTCTACGCCCGCAGGCTCGACCTCCTCGCCCTCGGCGAGCGGCCCGCCCGCCACCTCGGGGTCGACGTGGAGCGGCTGCGGCTGGCCCTGGTGCTGGTCGTGGCCCTGCTGACGGCGGCCGCCGTGGCCGTCGCCGGGGTGATCACCTTCGTGGGCCTGCTGGTCCCGCACCTGCTGCGGATGGCGAACGGGCCCGGCCACCGCTTCCTGGTGCCCGGCAGCGCGCTGGCCGGGGCCGTGGTCCTGACCGCGGGCGACCTGGCCGCCCGGACGGTGGCCCGGCCTGCGGAGCTGCCGCTCGGCGTGCTGACCGCGCTGATCGGCAGCCCCTTCTTCTTCTGGCTGCTGCGCCGGACCCGCCGGGGGCAGGGGGGATGGGCATGAGGTTCCCGTCACGCGGCCGCCGGCGCGCCGTGCCCGCACGTCCCGCCCCCGGGGCGGCCGTCGCCGAGGCCGTCGCCCTGCACGTCCGGCTCGGGGAGCGCGCGGTGCTCGCCGGGATCGACCTGGCCGCCCGGGCCGGCGAGGTGCTGGCGCTGGTCGGCCCGAACGGCGCCGGGAAGTCCACCCTGCTGGCCGCCCTCGCCGCCGACCTGCCGGCCGCCTCGGGCTCCGTACGGATCGACGGGCGCCCGGTGGCCGGCTGGAGCGCCGCCGAGCTGGCCCTGCGCCGCTCGGTGCTCCCCCAGTCGGCCGCGCTGTCCTTCCCGTTCCCGGTCGCGGAGGTGGTCCGGATGGGCCGCGCCCCCTGGGCCGGGACCGGGCTCGCGGACGCCGACGAGGAGGCGGTGGCGGAGGCGATGGCCGCGACCGAGGTCACCCGTTTCGCCGATCGGCCCTTCTCGGACCTCTCCGGCGGCGAGCGGGCCCGGGTCGCGCTGGCCCGCGTACTGGCCCAGCGGGCCCCGCTGCTGCTGCTCGACGAGCCCACGGCGGCCCTGGACCTGCGCCACCAGGAGCTGGTGCTGCGGATCTGCCGGGAGCGGGCGGCGGCCGGGGACGCCGTGGTGGTGGTCCTGCACGACCTGGGGCTCGCGGCGGCGTACGCGGACCGGGCGGCGGTGCTGCACGACGGCCGGATCGCGGCGGCCGGGCCCCCGGCGGAGGTGTTCGGGGACGGGCTGCTGAGCCGGGTCTACCGGCAGCCGGTGGAGGTGCTGGCGCACCCCCGGACGGGTGCTCCGCTGGTGGTCCCGGTACGGGACGAAGGCGTTCCGGTTCACCCTCCCGCCCAGGCGGCACAAGGGATCGAACCGGACGGTAACAACCGTCCCGCACGCAATGCGGACGGCGACTTGACTCCCGCTTGACCTTCGCTTGATCCGGTCATGGAGGGCCCGTGACGGCCTCGTGTCCGGGGCCGGAATGTGAGAGCTGAATCACTGGACGAGTGGGTATCGGTCAGGTAAGCCTCGGTTAAGTTAGGTCCGCCTCACCGGCCCTCACCGGCCCTCCCCAGCCTTCACCCCCGCCAGGAGCCCACATGCGTCCCGCCCGCCTCACCGTCCTCACCGCGGCCGCAGCCGTCGCCGCGCTCACCGCAGTCACCGGCTGCGCCGAGAAGAGCGACAAGGGCGGCTCCGGCGCGATCCAGGTGAAGGCGACCGACACCGCCTGCGAGGTCTCCAAGACCGAGTTCCCGGCCGGCAAGGTCACCATCGAGGTGGAGAACAAGGGCTCCAAGGTCACCGAGCTGTACGTGCTCTTCCCGGACGACCGCATCGTCGCCGAGCGCGAGAACATCGGCCCCGGCACCAAGGCCACCATCACCGCCGAGATCAAGGCGGGCGACTACGCCTTCACCTGCAAGCCCGGCATGAAGGGCGACGGCATCCGCACCCAGGTCAAGGCCACTGGCAAGGGCGGCACCGAGAAGCGCAGCCCCGAGCTGGACGCCGCGGTCGCCGCGTACCGCAAGTACGTCCAGGAGCAGGCCGACGAGACCCTGCCGAAGGCCAAGGTCTTCGCCGACGCCGTCAAGGCCGGCGACCTGGAGGCCGCGAAGAAGGCCTACGCCCCCTCCCGCATCGGCTGGGAGCGCACCGAGCCCGTCGCCGAGTCCTTCGGCGACATCGACCCGAAGGTCGACGTCCGCGAGGACGGCCTGGAGGCCGGCCAGGACCCGGCCAAGGACTGGACCGGCTGGCACCGCCTGGAGAAGTCCCTCTTCCAGGACAACAAGATCGACGACAACGACAAGAAGCTCGCCGACACCCTGATCGCCGACCTCACCGAATGGCAGAAGAAGGTCGGCGAGGCGGAGATCACCCCCACCTCCATGGCCAACGGCGCCAAGGAGCTGCTCGACGAGGTCGCCACCGGCAAGGTGACGGGCGAGGAAGAGCGCTACAGCCACACCGACCTGGTCGACTTCAAGGCCAACGTCGAGGGCGCCCAGAAGTCCTACGAGCTCCTCAAGACGGTCACCGCCAAGAACGACCCGGAGCTCGCCAAGCAGCTGGACACCCAGTTCGCCGCGATGAACACCCTCCTGGACAAGTACCGCGCCGACAAGAACACCTACGAGTTCACCTCGTACGACAAGGTCGGCGAGGCCGAGCGCAAGGAACTCTCGGACGCCGTGAGCGCCCTGGGCGAGCCGCTCTCCAAGCTGGCCGCCGCGGTCGTCAAGTAGTCCGTAGCCAGGCAGAGGCGGGAGAAGCACCATGACCGACCAGGTGTCGGAAGAGACCACGGGCGCCGCGGGCGCCGCCGCAGCGCCCTCGCGCCGTGCCGTGCTCGGCTGGGGCGGGGCGGGGCTGGCGGTCGGAGCGGCCGCGGCCGGCGGCGCGGTCGCCGCGTTCGGCGGCGGCTCGGACATCTCCCCGGCGGCCTCCGCCGGGGCGGCGGTCCCCTTCCACGGGGAGCACCAGGCCGGCATCGCGAGCGCCGTCCAGGACCGGCTGCACTTCGCGGCCTTCGACGTGAAGACGAAGAGCCGCGACGAGCTGGTCGCGCTCCTCAAGGAGTGGACGGCCGCGGCCCGGCTGATGACGGCCGGCCTGCCGGTCGGCGACGTGTTCGAGGGCGCGCCCGAGGCCCCGCCCACCGACACCGGCGAGGCCCTCGGCCTCAAGCCCTCCCGCCTCACCCTGACCATCGGCTTCGGCCCCGGGCTGTTCGCCAAGGACCGCTTCGGCCTTGAGGGCAAGCGCCCCGAGGCCCTGGTGGACCTGGAGCTCTTCCCCGGCGACAACCTGGACCAGGCCCGCTCCGGCGGCGACCTGTGCGTCCAGGCCTGCGCCGACGACCCGCAGGTCGCCGTGCACGCCATCCGCCAGCTGGCCCGCATCGGCTTCGGCAAGGTCGTCGTCCGCTGGTCGCAGCTCGGCTTCGGCAAGACCTCCTCGACCACGCCCGAGGAGCAGACCCCGCGCAACATGATGGGCTTCAAGGACGGCACCCGGAACATCTCCGGCACCGACAAGCCCGCCCTGGACAAGCACGTGTGGGTCGGCGCGGGCGACGGCAGCGACTGGCTGACCGGCGGCTCGTACCTGGTCGCCCGGCGCATCCGGATGAACATCGAGATCTGGGACCGCACCCCCCTGCAGGAGCAGGAGGACATCTTCGGCCGCGACAAGGGCGAGGGCGCCCCCGTGGGCAAGTCCAAGGAGCGCGACGAGCCGTTCCTGAAGGCGATGAAGCCGGAGGCGCACGTGCGCCTCGCGCACCCCGACACCAACGACGGGGCGACGATCCTGCGTCGCGGCTACTCCTTCACCGACGGCACGGACGGCCTGGGCCGCCTCGACGCGGGCCTGTTCTTCCTGGCCTACCAGCGCGACGTCCGCAAGGGCTTCATCCCGATCCAGCGCCGGCTGGCGAAGTCGGACGTCCTGAACGAGTACATCCAGCACGTGGGTTCGGCGATCTTCGCCGTCCCGCCGGGCGTCCGCGACAAGGACGACTGGTGGGGCCGGTCCCTGTTCGCGTAGTCCCCGCCGGAGAGGAAAAGCCGTGTTCGGCAACTATCTGATCGGCCTGCGCGAGGGGCTGGAGGCCAGCCTGGTCGTCTGCATCCTCGTCGCGTACCTGGTCAAGACCGGGAACCGGGCCGCCCTGCGCCCGGTCTGGCTCGGCATCGGAATCGCCTGCGGGCTCTCGCTCGCGTTCGGCGCGCTGCTGGAGTTCGGCACGCAGGAGCTGACCTTCGAGGCGCAGGAGCTCCTCGGCGGCAGCCTGTCGATCATCTCGGTCGGCCTGGTGACGTGGATGGTCTTCTGGATGAAGCGCACCGCGCGGCACCTGAAGGCCGAACTGCACGGCAAGCTCGACTCTGCGCTCGCCATGGGCACGGGCGCGCTGGTCGCCACCGCCTTCCTGGCGGTGGGCCGCGAGGGCCTGGAGACGGCGCTGTTCGTGTGGGCGTCGGTCCGCGCGAGCGGCGAGGGCTCCTCGGCGCCGCTGATCGGGGTGCTGCTGGGCATCGCGACCGCGATCGTCCTCGGCTGGCTGTTCTACCGGGGCGCCCTGAAGATCAACCTGGCGAAGTTCTTCAAGTGGACCGGCGGGATGCTGGTGGTCGTGGCCGCGGGCGTGCTCGCGTACGGGGTCCACGACCTCCAGGAGGCCGGGTTCCTCGGCGGCCTGAACGACAAGGCCTTCGACATCAGCTCGGTGATCGCGCCGGACAGCTGGTACGGGGTGCTGCTGAAGGGCGTCTTCAACTTCCAGCCGGACCCGACGGTCTACCAGCTGGTGGTGTGGGCCCTGTACCTGGCGGTCGTCCTGACCCTCTTCCTCCTGCCGGCCCGCCTCCGCACCCCCGCGCAGCCCCCGGCGGACACCCGCACCGGGGCCAGGAGCTGACCCCGGCCCACCCCCGAAGGCCCCCGGCCCGCGCACCCGCGCGGAGCGGGGGCCTTCGCCGTTGCCGCGTCGCCCCGTCAGCCCCGGCCGATGTACGGCATCGCGGTGGCCATCACCGTCGCGAACTGGACGTTGGCCTCCAGCGGGAGCTCCGCCATGTGCAGCACGGTGCGGGCCACGTCGGCGGCGTCCATCACCGGCTCCACCGCGAGCTGCCCGTTGGCCTGGAGGATCCCGGTCTGCATGCGCTCGGTCATCTCGGTGGCCGCGTTGCCGATGTCGATCTGCCCGCAGGCGATCCGGTACGGGCGGCCGTCGAGCGACAGGGACTTGGTCAGGCCGGTCATGGCGTGTTTGGTCGCGGTGTAGGCGATGGAGTTCGGACGCGGTACGTGGGCGGAGATGGAGCCGTTGTTGATGATCCGGCCGCCCTGCGGGTCCTGCTCCTTCATCACCCGGAACGCCGCCTGGGCGCAGAGGAAGGAGCCGGTCAGGTTGACGTCGACGACCTGGCGCCAGGCCTCGTAGCCGATGTCCTCCAGCGGGACCCCGGCGGGGCCGAAGGTGCCGGCGTTGTTGAAGAGCAGGTCGAGCCGCCCGTACCGCTCGCGCACGGCGCCGAACAGCGCGGCGACGTCCCCGGGGTCGCTGACGTCGGCCGGTACGGGCAGCACGTCCGCGCCCGCCCCGGCCGCGGCGGCCGTCTCCTCCAGGGGTCCGGTCCGGCGCCCGGCCACGGCCACCGACCAGCCCGCGCCGGCCAGGGCCAGGGCCACGGAACGGCCGATCCCGGAGCCGGCTCCGGTCACTACTGCGGTCTTCTTCGCGGGTGCGCTCATGGGGCCGCAGAGTACGTCACAGCGGACATCGGGCCATGGACGTTCCGACAGCTGAGAGCATGGGTCGGTCAGGGGTGCATAAAGCAGATGAAAAGACTGGAGTTCCGCATGTCGGAGAGCGGCCCTTCCACGGCCCCCTCGCCCGGGCCGTCGCCCGATCCCTCAACCGGTCCCCCGCCGCCGGTCGCGCCCCCGAAGGCCCCCGCCGACGCCCCCCTGACGGCCGCGCGCCGCACCGGCCTGCTGGTCACCTTCATCCTGGGCGGCCTCACCGCCCTGCCCCCGCTGTCCATGGACATGTACCTCCCGGCCCTGCCCGAGGTCACCGCCGCGCTGCACAGCCCCGCCGCGACCGTCCAGCTCACCCTGACCTCCTGCCTCGCCGGCATGGCGCTCGGACAGCTGGTCATCGGCCCGATGAGCGACAAGTGGGGCCGCCGCCGGCCGTTGCTGGCCGGCATGGCCGTCTACGTCCTCGCCACCGCGATCTGCGCCCTCGCCCCCAGTGCCGGACTGCTCATCGGCTTCCGGCTGCTCCAGGGCCTGGCCGGCGCGGCCGCCATCGTGATCGCCCGGGCCGTCGTGCGCGACCTGTACGAGGGCGTCGAGATGGCCCGCTTCTTCTCCACCCTGATGCTGATATCCGGCACCGCCCCGATCATCGCCCCGCTCATCGGCGGCCAGGTGCTCCGCTTCGCCGACTGGCGCGGGGTCTTCGTCGTCCTCACCGCCGTCGGTCTCGCGCTCACCCTCCTCGTGTGGCGCAGCCTCGGCGAGACCCTGCCGCCCGAGCGCCGCCAGACCGGCGGTGTGGGCGCCGCGCTGCGGACCATGGGCGGGCTGCTCGGCGACCGGGCCTTCGTCGGCTACACCCTGGCGGGCGGCTTCGCCTTCGCGGTGCTCTTCTCCTACATATCCGCCTCGCCCTTCGTGGTGCAGGAGATCTACGGGGCCTCCCCGCAGGCCTTCAGCCTGCTGTTCGGGCTGAACGCGGTCGGGCTGGTCGTCATCGGCCAGATCAACGGCAAGCTGCTGGTGGGCCGGGTCAGCCTGGACAAGGCCCTGGCCACCGGGCTCGCCGTCATCACCGTCGCCTCCGTGGCCCTGCTGCTCATGTCCACCGGGGTGTTCGGGAAGGCCGGGCTGGTGCCCGTCGCCGCCGCGCTGTTCGTGCTGATGTCGGCGATGGGCCTGGTCCTGCCGAACACCAACGCGCAGGCCCTGATGCGGACCCCGCACGTCGCCGGATCGGCGTCCGCGCTGCTGGGCACCTCCTCCTTCCTGGTCGGGGCGGTCGCCTCGCCGCTGGTCGGGATCGCGGGCGAGGACACGGCGGTGCCGATGGCGCTGGTGCAGGTGACCTGCTCGGTGCTGGCGGTGGCCTGCTTCCTCGGGATGTGCCGGCCCTGGCGGACACGGGAGTCCGTCGCCGCACAGGCCTGATCCGGACGGCACGGCCCGGTCCGCGGCGGACGCCCCGGCGGCACCCGGGGCGGGTTCCGGGGCGCCGTAAACTTCCGGGGTGAACGCCGCACCCGCCCCCACCTCCGCCGAAACCCTCCGCAGCGCGCTCGCCGGGCTGCTCGACGGGCTCCCGCCGAAGCAGGCCTCGGCCGCCGTCGAGCGGCTGATCGCCAACTACCGGGGGGCCACCCCCACCGACGCCCCCGTGCTGCGCGACCGCTCCGACGTGGCGGCGTACGCGGCGTACCGGATGCCGGCCACCTTCGAGGCCGTACGCGCCGCCCTGGACGGGCTGGCGGAGGCGGCCCCCGACTGGACGCCCGGCTCGCACGTGGACGTGGGCGGCGGCACGGGCGCCGCTGCCTGGGCGGTGGACGCCACCTGGGACGGGCCCCGTACGACCACGGTGCTGGACTGGGCTGAGCCGGCGCTGGCGCTCGGCAAGGAGCTGGCGGGCCGTTCGCCGTCCGGGGTGCTGCGCGCGGCCGAGTGGCGGCGGGCCGTCATCGGCGGCGGGATCGCCCTGCCGGACGCGGACCTGGTGACCGTGTCGTACGTGCTCGGCGAGCTGACGGAGGAGGCCCGTACGGCGGTCGTCGCCGAGGCTGCCCGCGCCGGGCGGGCCGTCGTGCTGATCGAGCCGGGCACTCCCCAGGGGTACCTGCGCATCCGCGAGGCCCGCGAGCAGCTGATCGCGGCCGGGATGACCGTGGCGGCGCCCTGCCCGCACGACGGGGCCTGCCCCATCGAGGTCGGGCAGGACTGGTGCCACTTCTCGGCGCGGGTCAGCCGCTCCTCCCTGCACCGGAAGGTCAAGGGCGGGTCCCTGCCGTACGAGGACGAGAAGTTCGCCTACGTCGCCGCGACCCGGTTCCCCGTGACGCCCGTCCCCTCCCGGATCACGCGCAGGCCGCAGATCCGGAAGGGGCTGGCGCTGCTGGACCTGTGCGGTCCCGAGGAGGCGGGGCTGTCCCGGGCCACCGTCACCAAGCGCCACGGCGTCCTGTACAAGGCGGCCCGGGACGCCGAGTGGGGCGACGTCTGGCCGCCCGCGCCGTCGGCCGACGACGCGGAGTAGGGCCTACGGCCTCAGCTCCTGGGTGCAGCACTTCACGCTGCCGCCGCCCTTGAGCAGCTCGCCCAGGTCCATCGGAATCGGCTCGAACCCCCGGTCGCGCAGCGGGGCCAGCAGCCCGGTCGCGCCCTGCGGGAGCAGTACGTGCCGCCCGTCGGAGACCGAGTTGAGGCCGAAGGCCGCCGCGTCCTCGTCCTCCACGACGAGGGCGTCGGGGAACAGCCGGCGGAGCACGTCCTGGCTGCCCGGGGAGAAGGCCGGCGGGTGGTACATGATCTCGTCGCCGTCGAGGACGCAGAGCGCCGTGTCCAGGTGGTAGTAGCGCGGGTCCACCAGGTCGAGGCCGATGACGGGGCGGCCGAAGAACTCCTGGGCCTCGTCGTGCGAGAGCGGGCTGGAGCGGAAGCCCCGGCCGGCCAGGATGTAGGTGGCGGTGACGGCGAAGTCGCCCTCGCCCTCGTTGACGTGCGAGGGCTCGTGGACGTCCGCGAAGCCGTGCGCGCGGAACCAGTCGAGGTGGATCTCCGCCTCCGCGGCGCGTTCCGGATAGGCGAAGCGGGCGCCGAGCACGCGGCCGTCGACGACCAGGGCCCCGTTCGCGGCGAAGACCATGTCGGGCAGGCCCGGATCGGGGACGAGGGTCTCGACGGTGTGCCCGAGGGAGAGGTAGCGGTCCCGCAGGTCTTCCCACTGGGCGAGTGCGAGGGGCAGGTCCACCGGTTTCGTGGGGTCCATCCACGGGTTGATGGAGTACGTGACCTTGAAGTGTGCGGGTGGGCACATCAGGTAGCGCCGGGGTGTGGCGTCTCTGCGCAAAGAAGGCTCCTCACGACTGTGACTACGGACTCACGGTGCTGTGCGTGTGTCGAGAGAATCGTCTCTCCTCGGGGGTGGCCGCGCAGTGAACTGATCGGGTGAATTACCACAACGGCTGGAAGACGAGACGTCTCGGACTGCCTTGGTAGGTTGGGGAGGTGACCAAAACCCCTGACGCCACCCGCCGCAGCGACCGCTCCCGGCGCGCCATCCTCGACGCCTCCCTCGTGCTGGTCGGCGAGGTCGGCTACAACAAGCTGACCATCGAGGCCATCGCGGCCCGCGCGGGAGTCGGCAAGCAGACCATCTACCGGTGGTGGTCCTCGAAGGCCGAAGTGCTGCTGGACGCCTCGCTGTCCCTGGCCGGCGAGGCGGCCGCGGAGGGCGGCTGGACCGGCTTCCCGGACACCGGGGACCTGGCGGCGGACCTGAAGGCCGTACTGCGGGCCACGGTGGACGAGTTCGCCGACGCCCGCTACGAGGCCCCCGCGCGCGCGCTGACCGCGGCCGGGGCGACGGACCCCGAGCTCGGGGCGCGCTTCACGGAGCGCCTGCTGGAGCCGCAGCTCGCGCTGTACGAGGCGCGGTTGCGGGCGGCCCGGGAAGCCGGGCAGCTCCCGGCGGGCACCGACCTGCGGCTCGCGACGGAGATGCTGGTGGGCCCGCTGACGTACCGGTGGCTGATGCGGACCGCGCCGCTGACCCACGGCTTCGCGGACGCGCTGGTGGACGGGGTGCTGGCGGGCGTGGGATACGTCACCGCCGGGCGGCCGGAGAGCCGCTGACACCGGCACGGCCGAGAACCATATGGCCTGATCGTGTGGTTATGTGGGGAACTCGATCGGGGAGTCCGTTCGGGGGGTGCGGTCACCCGGAGCTCCCGATGGTGGGACCATGGAATGGTCTGCCGGGGCAACGGTGAGGTAGGGGATAGATGGGGTCTGAGTCCGGCCGCGTCAAACGCGGCGAGCAGAGCAGGATTTCCCAGTGGCTGCGCCGCCGCTCGAAACCCGCCCCAGAGGACCCCGGCAAGGAGCGCGAAGCGCTCCTGCTCGCCGTCGCCACCGCCGGACTCCCCCTCGCCCCCGCCGCCCATCCCGCCGACGGCTACCGGTGTTCGTGCGACCGCATCGGCTGTCCCACGCCCGCCCGGCACCCCGTCTCCTTCGCCTGGCAGACCCAGTCGACCACCGACCGCGCGCAGATCGAGCGCTGGGCGCGCAACCAGCCCCAGGCCAACTTCATCACCGCGACGGGCATGGTGCACGACGTCCTGGACGTCCCCCTGGAGGCGGGCCGCAGCGCGCTGGAGCGCCTGCTGGCCGCGGGCATCGAGGTCGGCCCCGTCGCCGAGTCCGGCGGCACCGGCGACCAGGCCCGGATGCTCTTCTTCACGGCGACCCGCGGTACGCCGGAGGACGAGGACGAATGGTGGCCCTGCGAACTGGACTGCCACCCCGAGACGATGGACGAACACCCCGGCCTGCGCTGGCACTGCCGCGGCAGCTACGTCCTGCTCCCCCCGGCGGCCCTCCCGGGCGACCACTCCGTGACCTGGCTGCGCGACGTCCGCCACCCGCTCCCGGACCCGCTGACCCTCCTGGAAACCCTCACGGACGCCTGCGCCCAGTACGCGGGCACCCTCGACCAGACCCCGGCCGCGGTCGCCTGGCCCACGGGCCGCTGACCGCCGACCGCTCCGCCCTTCCTTCCCGACGCGCCGCGCGGGCGGCGCGCCCGGGAGGGGCTCAGTGGATCTGGGTGACCACCACGTCGAGGGACCAGGCCTTCCCCGGCTTCGCGGGGGCCTCGGCCTCCACCGTGTAGCCCAGGTCCCGCAGGGCCGTCACCAGCTCCGCCGGGGTCGCCGGTACGGCTCCGGCGAGGAGCAGGTCGCGTACCAGGCGGCCCTTGGTGGCCTTGTTGAAGTGGCTCACCACCGACCGCTTCTCCACCCCGTCCACCACCTGCGAGTGCAGCACCCGCACCGTGGCGGTACGGCCCGCCGTCTCGCCCTTCGGCTTCCACGCGGACGCGTACGCCGACGAGCGCAGGTCCAGCACCAGCCCGTCCCCCGCCTCCCGCGGCATCACCTCGGCCATCGGCGTGCGCCAGTACGCGCCCAGCGCGCCCAGCCCCGGCAGCTTGACCCCCATCGAGCAGCGGTAGGAGGGGATGCGGTCCGTCACCCGCACCGCGCCCCACAGCCCGGAGAACACCAGCAGCGTCCGCTCGGCCAGCTCCCGCGCGGGGGCCGGCAGCCCCGCCAGGTCCAGGGCGTCGTACAGCACACCGGTGTAGATCTCCCCGGCCGGGCGGGCCGGCGCCGAGCGCAGGGCGGCGTTCTTCGCGACCTCACCCCGCAGGCCCTCGCTGAGCCCGAGCACCTCGCGCGCCTTCGGCTCGTCCCCCGCGCACAGCTCGACGAGCTCCTCCAGGACGGCCGCCCGCGCGGGGGCCAGGCCCGGCAGCGACAGGGACGCGGGGTCGAGCGGTGCGCCGGAGCCGCCGGCGGCCTTTCCCTCGGAGGGCGGCAGCAGCACGAGCACGGTGGTTCTCCTTCAGACGACGCGGCGCAGGGGATGCGGCCCCCGAGCCAGGGTAGACGGCCCGCCGCGCCCCGTTCACCGGCGTACGGCCCCGGCCGCGCCGCGCGTCCCGGGCGGTTCCACACCGTCGTACGGAGCCGGTTCCGCGCCGTGTCCCGCCGCCCGGCGGGTCCCGCGGCCCGCGCGGATCCGCCGTACTCGGCCTACGCTCGGTCCATGCCACGCCGTCACATGCACATGGCCGCAGCGGACGGGGCGGTGCTGCGCGCCGCGCTGGGCGACCTGCGGACGCGACTGGGTGTGCCCGGGACCTTCCCGGCGGAGGTGCTCGCCGAGGCAGAGCGGGCGGCCGCCGCTCCCCGGCTGCCGTCCGAGGACCTGACCGACCTGCCCTTCTTCACCGTCGACCCGCCCGCCTCCGTCGACCTCGACCAGGCCATGCACCTGGCGAAACGGCCCACCGGCGGCTACCGCGTGCACTACGCCATCGCCGACGTCGCCGCCTTCGTCAGCCCGGGCGGCGCCCTCGACGCCGAGGCCCACCGCCGGGTGACCACCCTCTACTTCCCCGACGGCAAGGTCCCCCTGCACCCGACGGTGCTCTCCGAGGACGCGGCCAGCCTGCTGCCCGACCGGACCCGCCCGGCCCTCGTGTGGCGGCTGGACCTCGACTCCGACGGCCGGGTCGAGACCACCGACGTCCGCCGGGCCCTGGTGCGCAGCCGGGCCAAACTCGACTACGACGGCGTGCAGAAGGCCATCGACACCGGCACCGCCGAACCCCCACTGGCCCTGCTGAAGGACATCGGGATCCTGCGCGAGGCCCTGGAGGCCGAGCGCGGCGGCGTCTCCCTGAACGTCCCCGAGCAGGAGGTCGTCGAACACGACGGCTCGTACGGCCTCGCCTACCGGGCCCCGCTCCCGGCCGACGGCTGGAACGCCCAGGTCTCCCTGATGACGGGCATGGCGGCCGCCGAGCTGATGCTCGCCTCCGGAACCGGCATCCTGCGCACCCTCCCCGCCGCACCCGACGGCGCGGTCGGGCGGCTGCGCCGGGCGGCGAAGGCCCTGCGGATCGACTGGCCGCACCACGTCCCGTACGCGGCGCTGGTCCGCTCCCTCGACCCGCGCGTCCCGGCGCACGCCGCCTTCCTCCAGGAGTGCACGGCCCTGCTGCGCGGCGCCGGCTACACGGTCTTCACCGGCGGCCGCACCCCGGACCCCGCCCTGCACGCGGCGGTCGCCGCCCCGTACGCCCACTGCACCGCCCCGCTGCGCCGGCTCGCCGACCGGTACGCCGGCGAACTGTGCGTGGCGGCGGTGGCGGGGGCGGAGCCGCCCGCGTGGGCGGTCGAGGCGCTGGAGGCGCTGCCGCACGAGATGGCGGAGGGCACCCGGCTGGCCAACTCGGTCGAGCGGGAGTGCGTGGACCTGGTGGAGGCGGCGCTGCTCAAGGACCGCGTCGGGGAAACCTTCGAGGCGACGGTCATCGACGTGAAGGAGCAGGAGCCGAAGGTCGGGACGGTCCACCTGGAGGAGCCGGCCGTGGTGGGACGGGTCGAGTCGCGGACGCAGCGGCTGCCGCTCGGCGAACGGATCCGGGTCCGGCTGACCCAGGCCGACCCGGGCACCGCGAAGATCCTCTTCGCGTCGGCGTAGGGGGAGCTCACCCCGGCACCGGTATGGCCCTCGGGGGGCGGCTCTGCCATCATCTGCGCACCCCGCGGCGCCACCGGCCGCGCGAGCCCCGGGAGGCCCGGTGTCGGGTGCCGCCGAAGGGCCCGCCGGGCCCTCCCCCTCCGAAGCCGCCCAGCCCGCCGGAGCCGCGGCGCCTGCGATGCCGGCGGCCCCGGCGCGCGGGCCCGCCGCCGTACTGCGCCCGCACGTCGTGAACTACACGGGCTTCGACACCCGTTTCACCGCACCCCGGCGGCGCCTGGAACTGCCCACCGGCTTCGTCACGCTGGTGTTCACCTTCGACGAGGGCCTGTGGGTGAGCCGGGGCGCCGGGCTCGACACCGCCCGGCTGCGGCCCGCCGCCGCCTCCCGCGCCCTGATCGGCGGCCCGCGCACCGGCCCCGTGCTCGGGGTGCACTCGGGCGCGGTGCACGGGCTGGAGGTGAACCTGAGCCCGCTCGGCGCGTACCGGCTCTTCGGGGTGCCGATGGTCCACTTCGGGCAGGGCCCGGTGGACCTCGCCGAGGTGCTCGGGCCGGGCGGGCGGCGGCTGGCCGAGCGGCTCCGGGACGCGGACGGCTGGGGCGCCCGCTTCGACCTGCTCGACTCCGTCTTCGCGGCCCGCCTGGACCGGGGCCCGGCCGGCGCTCCCGAGGTGCGCGGCGCGCTCGCCCGGCTGTGGGCGGACACCGGCCCGGGTGCGCCGGCCCGGGCGGGCGCGGAGGCCGGCTGGAGCGCACGCCGGCTGCGCGCCCGGTTCCGGGAGGAGGTGGGGCTGCCGCCCAAGGCCGTGGCCCGGCTGTTCCGGCTCCAGCACGCGCTGCGCCGGCTGGCGGCCGGGACGCCCCCGGCGGAGGTGGCGGCCGCCTGCGGCTACCACGACCAGGCGCACCTGGGCCGGGAGGTGAAGGCCATGACGGGTCTGCCGCCCGCCCGGTTCGCGCTGCTGCGCGGCGGCCTGCCGCCGGGCTCGGCACTGGACCGGGTGCCGGACCGCATCACGAGCGTGCTGCTCCCGCCGCCGCCGGGCTGAGGCGGGCCGTTTTGTACAAGACGGGGCCGGGCCGGGGCTGCCACGCTCTGCGTACGACTCCTCCTCCCCCCGGAGGGTCCCCACGCAGTGCGGCAGCCCGTCACGGGGGTGCGGGTTGCCGCAGTGCGGCCACCAGTGCGCGGGGGTCGTCGGCGTGGAAGCGGACCGTGCGGGCCGTGCCCCGGGCGCCCAGCGGCCGGCGGAAGTCCAGCGGGCGGTTCAGCTCCAGGGTGACGGTCGTCTGGCTGCCCACGATCAGGTCGAGCACCCCGTCCTCGGAGACCGTGACGAGCCGCCCCTCGGGGTAGCGGCGGTCGACCCGGGCGGAGGCCACCGCGTCCGGCGGGACGGTGAGGTCGAACAGTGCCCCGTAGCGGATCCGCAGCGAGCCGTCGGCCCGCAGCACGTGCGGGCGGGTCACGCAGGCCGCGTGCAGGGCGAGGACCAGCAGCGCCCCGTACACGTCGAGGACCAGAACCACGCGGTGCACGGCGGGCCAGGGGATGAGCACGGCCAGCCCGACCGTCTCGATCACCGACACGAAGAGGAGTCCGTACATCATGGCCGTCTGCGGCCCGGTGTACGCGGCGGCGAGGTCGCCGGGGCCGACGCCGTGCCTGCGGCGCACGATCCACCGGCCGAGGGAGGCGGCGGCCCACAGCTCGTGCACCAGCAGCCGCACGACCGGCTCGGGCACGGCGGCCCGTACGGCCCGCCGCCAGGAGCCGGTGCGCCGCCGCAGGGAGCAGAGCACCCAGGCCTCCAGCGCCAGCACCCCGAGCACCAGCGCCTCGGCGGCGACCGTCGCCCACCCGGGCGGGCGCACGCCGGCCGCGAGGCACAGTACGAGGACCAGCTCGCCGGGTATGACGGCGCAGGCCGCGATCCGCGCGGCCCGTACGGCGCTCACGCCGGCCCCCTGCCGGTGAAGGACTCCATCACCCGGCGTACGACCTCCGCCTGCGCGGGGGCGTACTCGGCGAGCAGCGCCTCCCCGAAGCCTGGGACGACGGGTCCGCCGGACGGGATCGCGGCGAAGGCCTCGTCCGGTACGGCGGCGACCATCTCCTCGGCGAGCGGACCGATCCGCGGGTCGTCGACGGGGGCGTCGGCCAGCTCGTCGAGCCGCTCGTACAGGGCGAGTACGGCGGGGTCGGCGGCCAGCCGCCCGAGGACGGAGTACAGCTCCTCCCCCACGGCGCCGGTGGCGTCGAGCAGGGTGAGGTGCTCGCGGTCCTTCGCGGCGGCGGGCGAGTCCGTCGGCGGGGCCTTCGCGAGCAGCGCGGCGAGCGCCGGCGAGACCGGCTCGCCGTCCCCGGGCCCGGCGGCGAGCAGCACGGCCAGCCGGCGGCGGCGTTCGGCCAGCTCGGCCTCCTGCCGCGCGAGGTCGGCGTCCAGCTCGTGGAGTACGTCGGCCAGCTCGCGCCCCGCGTCGTCGGCGAGGACGTCCCGCACCTCGTCGAGGCCCAGCCCGAGCTCGGTGAGCCGGCGCACCCGGGCCAGCAGTACGGCGTCGCGCACGGTGTAGGCCCGGTACCCGTTGGGTCGCCGCTCCGGCTCCGGGAGCAGCCCGACATGGTGGTAGTGCCGGATCGCCCGGGTGGTGAGCCCGACGAGCGCGGCGATCTCTCCGATCCGCATGTCCCTCAGTAGAAACCCTGCCGCTGCGTCAAGGTCAAGGCGGCGCGGACAGCCGGTAGCATGGTCGGCACGACAGACGAGTCGGCCGGGCGGCCGCGTCGGGGTCCCCGGATCCCGCCGAGGAACGTCCGGGCTCCACAGGGCAGGGTGGTGGGTAACACCCACCCGGGGTGACCCGCGGGACAGTGCCACAGAAAACAGACCGCCGGGGGCTTCGGCCTCCGGTAAGGGTGAAACGGTGGTGTAAGAGACCACCAGCGGCTGAGGTGACTCAGGCGGCTAGGTAAACCCCACCTGGAGCAAGGTCAAGAGGATCCGTCCCCGGACGGGTCTGCGCGAACGCTTGAGGGCTGCCCGCCCGATGTTCGCGGGTAGACCGCACGAGGCCGGCGGCAACGCCGGTCCTAGATGGATGGCCGTCTCCCCGGCGACCGCGAGGTCTCCGGGTGACAGAACCCGGCGTACAGGCCGACTCGTCTGCCGTTCTCCTTCTTCGCCCTCCCGGGGCGGCCGGGACCCGCCGGAGCGGGGCCCGGCGGGCCGCGCGGCTACTTCACCGGGGCGGTGTACGTCTTGCCGATGAAGCCGTTCCTGAACGTCACCGTCTTCGCGGTGACCTTGCCCTTGACCGTGATGGTGCCGGTGGCCTTCTCGCCCTTGGCCAGCTTGACGGTGTCGATCTGGTCCTCGGACGCCGCCAGTTCGATCTGCTTGCGCGTGCCGTCCTCGGCCGTCACCTCGAAGTAGAAGACGTTGACGTCGACTTCCTTGGCGGCGTTGTTGACGATGGTCACCTTCACGGAGGTGTAGTCGGAGCCCTGGGCGAGGACGCTGGGCCTGAAGGCCGTGGCCGAGGCGGTGAGCACCACGTCGGCGTTCTTGTCGGCCGTCCCGGCCGGCGCCTCGGAGTTCCCGGGCGCGGGCTGCATCGGCGCCGCGTTGGGGGCCGAGGGGGCGGGAGCGGACGGCACCGTGATCCCGGTGTCCTTCTTGTTGCCGCTCTTGGTCGCACCGGTGACCACCGCGCCGCAGGCGAAGAGGACCAGCGACAGCAGGACGATGCCGCCGCAGCCGAAGCCGATGATCTTGCCGGCGTTGCTCTTCTTCGGGGGCGGCGGCGGGGCCGCGTAGCCGTAGGGCGGCGGGGGCTGCTGGCCGTAGGCCGGGGGCTGCTGGGGGTATCCGTAGCCGGGCTGCTGCCCGTAGGGCTGCTGCGGCTGCCCGCCGTAGGGCTGGTCCGGCTGCTGGCCGGGGTAAGGGGTGGTCAAGGGGACTCCTCCGCTGGGTGGTTGCCGTCTGGCTCAGGGCCGGATGCCGAACACCCTCGGAAGGAGCGCCGTGAACTCGGAACATGAGCGCAGCCCAGCTTAAATAAAACGCCAAAGCGTGACATAGGAAGTCCCAAAAATGAGACGGTCTCCTCCGAATCGGCCGCGCTGACAGAGAGAAGCCCCCTTGAGAAGCACCGCCCCCGGCGGGCGGGTTCACCCCGCCCACCCCGGCGACCCGAAGAGGATCGGCCCCTACCGGATCATCGGGCGCCTCGGCAGCGGCGGCATGGGCACCGTCCACGCCGCCCTCGACCCCCGGGGAACGCGGGTCGCCGTCAAGGCCGTCCACCCGGCACAGGCCCAGGACCCGGAGTTCCGGGCCCGGTTCCGCCGCGAGGTCGCCCTGTCCGCCCGCGTCCAGGGCCCCTGCCTGGTGCCCCTGCTGGCGGCCGACACCGAGGCCGAACGCCCCTGGCTGGCCGCCGAGTACGTGCCCGGCCCGACCCTGGACCGGCACCTCGCCGCCCACGGCCCGCTCACCGGCGGCAGCCTCTGCGCCTTCGCCGCCGGGACCGCCCAGGCCCTCTCCGCGATCCACCGCGCGGGCGTGGTCCACCGGGACGTGAAACCGCAGAACGTCATCCTGAGCCCGGCTGGCCCCCGGATGCTGGACTTCGGCATCGCCCACGCCGCCGACGGCACGTCCGTGACCCGGACCGGCGTCATGACCGGCACACCGGGCTGGATCAGCCCCGAGCACTACCGCACCGGCACCACCGGCCCGGCCGGGGACCTCTTCGCCTGGGGCGCCCTCGTGGCCCACGCCGCCACCGGCCGCCTCCCCTTCGGCACCGGCGCCCCCGACGTGGTCGCGTTCCGCGTCATGTCCGGGGAGCCCGACCTCGACGGGCTCCCCGCCGCGCTCCGCGAGGTGGTCGCGGAAGCCCTCGCCAAGGACCCCGGGGCCCGGCCGACCGCCGAGCGGGCCGCCGCCCGCTGCTCGGCCCTGCTCGCCGCGGAGCCCACCCAGCTCCTCGCCGCCGGCCCCGCACCCACCCTCCCCCGCGACCCGATCGCCGCCCAGTGGCACCTGCCCGCCGTCGACGACCCCGCCTGGACCGCCCCGCCCGCCCCCGGCCGGGGACGCCTGCTGCTCGCCGTCACCGTCGGCGCGGCCGTCCTCGGCGGGGCCGTCGGCGGGCTCATCGCACTGCCCGCCGGCGGCCGCGACGACGGCCGGGCGGCCGGGACCCGGGCCGTCGCCACCCCCGGGAACGCCTCCCGTACCACCGGCACCCCGGCCGCCCCCGGCCCGTCGGCCGACGCCAAGGGCGCGGCCGACGGCGGGACGGCGGACGGCGGGCCCACCCTCGCGACCTGGCGGCAGGCCCGCCCGGCGCGGACGCCCGCCGAGCACGACGCCCACCCGTCCATGGGAACGGGGCCCTGGCTCGACACCGACGCCCACCCCGACCAGGCGTTCGCCGTCACCTTCCACCAGCCCCGGGGCGAGGTGTACGTCACCTCCGGCGGCCGCGGACTCGACGGCGGTTCGCTCCGCGAGGTCGCCAGGACCGCCTGCCTGGGCCTGCGCCACCTCCGCAGCGCCTACCCGGACCTCCCCTACGGCACCTTCGTGATCGTCGACACCGGCCGCGCGGGAGGCCCCGCCGTCGTCTGGTCGGACGACTTCCGTACGAACACCACCTGCTCGGCCTCCCTCACCGACCGGGGCACCGGGGCGGACACCGGCGGGGGCGCCGACAGCGCCTCCGGCCTGCGGGCGGGGCAGGCCGCCGACTGGTACCCGGCCGCGGGCGGGCTGGCCGTCGCGAAGATCCCGTCCAGCGACGCGGACGAGATCCGGGTGGCCGACCGGACCGCCACGGCGGTCATCAACGAGTGGAACGGCGGCAGCGCCGCCGCCGCCGGCGGCCGGCTCGGCCACGAGAACCTGGCCGTCGGCTTCGACCCGTCCGGCCGGGTCATGTACGTGTGGGCCGTCAAGCCCCTGTGGAACCGCGGCACCCGCGAGGAGTGGGCCCTCAAGGCCGCGCGGAGGGCCTGCGCGGACCTCACCTCCGAGTCCGCGAGGTCGGCCGGCTGGCCCTACGCCCGGTACGCGGTGTTCGCCGAAGACGCCTCCGGCGGCGGCGAGTTCCTCCGCTGGGGCACCGCCGGCAGCTGCGGGGACTGAACTGCGCGCAGGCCCCCGCCCGTGATGGGGCGGGGGCCTGCGGGAACGCCTCGCGCGACCGTCAGCGCAGGTGCGAGGTGTCGTTCAGCAGCCGGACCGAGGCGTTGCCGTCGGCGTAGTAGGCCACCGCCGACAGGGACGCGGCGGAGAGCTCCATCCGGTACAGCGACTCCGGCGGGGCGCCCAGCGCGAGGCGGACCAGCGTCTTGACCGGCGTCACGTGCGTGACCAGCAGCACCGTGCGGCCCGCGTGCGCGGCCAGCAGCCGGTCACGCGCCGCCGACACCCGCCGGGTCACGGCGGTGAAGCTCTCGCCGCCGCCCGTCGGCGCCGCCCTCGGGGAGTCGAGCCACGCCTGGAGGTCGTCCGGGAAGCGCTCCCGCACCTCGGCGAAGGTCAGCCCCTCCCAGGCACCGAAGTCCGCCTCGCGCAGGCCCTCCTCGACCGCGACCGGCAGCCCGAGCCGGTCGGCCACGGCCTGCGCGGTCTCCCGGCAGCGCCGCAGCGGGGAGCTGACGACGGCCTGCACGGTGCCCCGCGCGGCCAGCGCCTCGGCGACGGCGACGGCCTGGCGCCGGCCGGCCGGGGACAGCTCCGGGTCGGTGCCGCCACTGCCGGAGAAGCGCTTCTGCGGGGTCAGGGCGGTCTCGCCGTGACGCAGCAGCACGAAGGTGGCGGGCGTCCCCATGTCGGGCGCGCCCCATCCGGTACCGGTCGCGGCCGGAGCCGCGTCGACACCGGTCGCGGGCGCACCGGCCGGGGCCGGGACGCGGGCGGAGGACGCGGTCAGCGCCTCGGCCCCCGCGTCCGCGAAGAGGGTGTCGGCGCCGGACGCGGCCGCGCTGCGGGCGGCCCGCAGGTCGGCGCCGGCCGCACGGGTCCCCGTACCGCCGCCGGAGGCGAGGGCGGCGCGGACCGCCGCGGCGCCCTTGGCCGCGTCTCCCGGGGGCCCGGCCGGGGCGGGGGCCAGGTCGGCCGTGGAGGCGGACGGCTCCCACTGCTTGCCGCGCTTGCCCGCGTCCATCGCCTCGTTGGCGAGCCGGTCCGCGTGCTTGTTCTTCTCGCGCGGGATCCACTCGTACGTGACCTGGGCGCGCGGGAGGATCTTCGCCGCCTCGGCGGCGAGCGGCTTCATGTCCGGGTGCTTGATCTTCCAGCGGCCCGACATCTGCTCCACGACGAGCTTCGAGTCCATCCGGACCCGGACCACCGCGTCCGGCGCCAGTTCGGCCGCCGCCTTCAGCCCCGCGATCAGGCCCTTGTACTCGGCGACGTTGTTCGTCGCGACGCCGATGAACTCGGCGCGCTCGGCCAGGGTCTCACCGGTGGCCGGGTCCAGGACGACCGCCCCGTAGCCGGCGGGGCCCGGGTTGCCCCGGGAGCCGCCGTCCGCCTCCACGACGAAACGCGGCATCAGATGCCCGAGTCCGCCGCACGGACCAGGATGCGGCCGCAGTTGTCGTGGCGGACGACCTGGTCGCGGGCCGCGGCCTTGATCTCGTTGATCTCGGCCATGTCGAGCTCCAGCCGGCAGCCCTCGCAGCGGCGCTGGTAGAGGCGCGCGGCGCCGACCCCGCCCTGCTTGACGCGGATCTTCTCGTACAGGGCCATCAGGTCGGACGGCATGGAGGCCACGATGACCTCGCGGTCCTTGGTGACCTTCGCGGCCTCGGTGTCGAGCTCGCCGGTGGCGGCGTCGCGGCGCGCGGTGGCGTCCGTCAGCTTGGCCTCCAGCGCGGAGACGCGCTCGGTGATCCCGGTGACGCGCTCCTGGGCGCCCTCCAGCCGCTCCATGACCTCCAGGACGACGTCCTCCAGGTCGGCCTGGCGCTTGGCGAGCGAGGCGACCTCGCTCTGCAGGTTCGCCAGGTCCCGGGCCGAGATGCCCGCGCCGGAGTCGAGCCGCTGCTGGTCCCGGGCGGCGCGCTGGCGCACCTGGTCGACGTCCTGCTCCGCCTTGGTCTGCTCGCGGGCGGCGTCGCTGGCCTGCGTCTGGGCGGCGACGAGGAAGTCGCGCTGCTGGCTGAGGTCCTTGGTCAGCGAGTCGACCTCGGCGTGCTCGGGCAGCGACTTGCGCTTGTGGGCGAGCTGAGACAGCCGGACGTCCAGGGCCTGGACGTCGAGAAGTCGGATCTGGTCGGCGGGCTCGGCGTTCAGTTGGGGGCTCCAGAGGCACTAGAAGGGGGTGTGGCGGACGGCGCGTGCGCCGTCCAGGGGTCGGTGACCGTGCGCGAGACGTGGGTCCGCAGACCCCATCCGTGGCGCTCGGAGATCGCGTCGAGCTGGGCGGCGGCCTGCTCGCACCAGGGCCACTCGGTGGCCCAGTGCGCGGCGTCGACGAGGGCGAGCGGGCTCTGCTCGCGGGCCTCGGACACCGGGTGGTGGCGCAGGTCGGCGGTGAGGAAGGCGTCCACGCCGGCGGCGCGGACCTGCGCGAAGAGGCTGTCGCCGGAGCCACCGCTGACGGCGACGGTGCGGATCAGCGCGTCCGGGTCGCCGGCGGCGCGGATGCCCTGCGCGGTGCGCGGCAGCCGGGCGGCGGCGCGGGCGGCGAACTCGCGCAGGGTCTCGGGGTGGTCGAGCTCGCAGATCCGGCCCAGGCCCCGGCGGCCCGCCGGGTCGGTGGGGTCGGGCACGAGGGGGCCGGTGACGCGCAGGTCGAGGGCGCCGGCGAGGGCGTCGGAGACCCCGGGGTCCGCGGTGTCGGCGTTGGTGTGGGCCACGTGCAGGGCGATGTCGTTCCTGATCAGGGTGTGCACGACACGGCCCTTGAAGGTGCCCGCGGCGACGGTGGTGGTGCCGCGCAGGTAGAGGGGGTGGTGGGTGACGACCAGGTCGGCGCCGAGCTTCAGCGCCTCGTCGACGATCTCCTGTACGGGGTCCACGGCGAACAGCACCCGGGTGACCTCGGCGTCGGGGTCGCCGCAGACGGTGCCGACGGCGTCCCACTCCTCGGCCCGCGAGGGGGGCCAGAGAGCGTCCAGCGCGGCGATGACTTCAGAGAGACGGGGCACGGGCCAAGGCTACCGTCCGTGGCGACCGGTGGTCCCCTGGCCGGGGCGGCAGCACAACCGCATCCCCCGCCACTGGTGAATCGATGACGGGCCACCCGTACGTGTGAAGCGGGCTGGGTCGTGTTGTTCGGCTGCGAGTACGAAACCTAGTTTCCTCTGCGGAGGTGACGGCCCGGATGACTGTCTGTGCCACCGAGATCACGACGACCACCGAGCTCCCCGACCCCGAGGCCGCCGAGCCGGCCGGGGTCCCCGAGCACCCTGGGGCCCCCGCGGCCCCCGCAGCGCCGGCCCCGGTGGTCCCGGCACCCACGGCCCCCGCGCCCGCCGCCCCGGCGGCCCCGGCCCCGGTCCTGGCGGTGTCCGCCGACGGGGGGTACGCGGCCCGGCTGGCCGGGGAGGGCGAGGCGCGGTACCCGGAGCGCTGGACGCTCGGCGGTCCTGAGCCGTACGCCGTGCCGCTGCCCCTCTCACAGCCGGAGGAGGCCGACAGCGAGGTGCTGGCGCTGGCCGACGGGCAGGTGCTGATCCACCGCCGGGTCGCCGACCGGCACGAGTTCTCCCTCCTCTACCCGTCGGGCGCCGCGTCCGGCCCCCGCACCGGGGAGTTCCGGCTCGGCTCGGTCGACGCCGAGGACGGGCTTCTGGTCCGCCTGCTGCCGCCGTCGCCCGACGGGGGCGGGGCCTTCGCCCTGGCGGTGGGGGCCGGGGAGAGCACCGTCTGGCAGGTGGCCGGGGGCTCCGGCGGGCCCGAGCGGGTCGCGGTGGTCCCGGGCCGCTGCTCGGGCGGGGTCTGGCTGGACCGTACCGGCCGGCTGCTGGCCCTGGACCGCGAGGTGGACGGCCGCACCAAGGCCGTCGCCGTGGACCTGGGGCGGGGCGGGGTGGTCAGCCCGCTGCTCCAGATCTCCGAGGACAGCGACGACCGGCTGCTGCTGGCGGCCCCGGACAGCGGGCTGCTGCTGATCCGCTCGGACGCCCCGGGCGAACCGCGGCTGGGCTGGGGGGTGCTGGGCAGCGAGCGGCCGGTCCGCTTCCCGGACTGCCTGCGGCTGGAGGACGCCCACCCCTTCGCGGTGCAGCCCGGGCAGGTCCTGATGCCGGAGACCTGCGGGGTCGCGCTCCGGGTGGGCGACGGCGGCCTCGCGCTGTGGCGTCCCGCCGACCGGTACGTCTTCCGGCTCGGCGCCCCGGAGGGCTGGCTCGGGAGCGGGCTGTGGACCCCGGACGGGCGGCTGTGCCTGCCGTACGCCACCCCCGGGGTGCCGTGCGGGGTCGTCAGCCTGAGCCAGCCCGCCGCCCCGCCGCCGCCGGTGCGCGTGGACCCGCCCCCGCCGCCCGCCCCGCGTCCGGTGCCGCTCCAGCAGGCGCCGCTGGGCTGATCCGCGTACGGGGGCGCGTACGGGGTCCCGTGATAGGGAAGGGGCGTGACGATCACCGAACGCCCCGGCGCCGACAGGCCCTTCGACGCGGTCCTGTGCGACCTCGACAACGTCATCCGCTTCTACGACTCCAGTGGCCTGGCCGCGCTGGAGCGCCTGGCCGGCCTCCACGAGGGCACCACGGCGGCCCTGGCCTTCTCCCCCGAGCTGGACCGGCCGCTGCTGCTCGGCCGGATCACCCGGGAGCAGTGGGCGGAGTCCATAGCCGAGCGGCTCAGGGAGGACTACGCCGAGGCACGCTCGTGGGAGCTGGCCGAGGCGATGACCCGGTCCCCGTTCGCGGCGGACGAGGCGGTGGTGTCCGTACTGCGCGGGGCGCGGGCGGCCGGGCTGTCGCTGGTGCTGGTGACCAACGCCGCCCTGGACCTGGACGAGGACCTGGCGGCGATGGGCCTCACCGACCTCGCGGACCACGTGGTCAGCAGCGCCCGGGAGGGCGTGGCCAAGCCGGACCGGGAGATCTACGCGATCGCGGCCGAGCGGGCGGGCGCCGCCCCGGAGCGGTGCCTGTTCGTGGACGACCGCCGGGAGAACGTGGAGGCGGCCGAGGCCTTCGGCATGACCGGCGTCCACTACCGCAGGCCCGAGGACCTGCGCGCGGCGCTCGCCTTCCTGGACTGACCCGGACCGACCCGGACGGACACGGACGGGCACGGACCGGCCCGGACGGGCACGGACCGGCCCGGACGCGCACACGGCGGCGGCCCGGGGGTCCCCGCCCCGGGCCGCCGCCGTGCCGGACTCCGCTAGCCGTGCTTGAGGCCCAGGACCTCGGCCGCCGCGAAGGTCTCGTTCGCCGGGCGGGAGTCGTAGTGCGGGGTGAGGAGCCCGTCGAGCTCCTCGTAGGAGAAGGCCTCCTTGGCCGTGTCGAACTTCGCGGCCACCCGGGGGCGTTCCATCACGACGACGATCCCGCCGTGCACGACGAAGAGCTGCCCGTTGGCCTTGGCTGAGGCCGGCGAGGCCAGGTAGCCGACCAGCGGGGAGACGTGCTCGGGGGCGAGGGCGTCGAGCTTGCCCTCCTCCGGGACCTGGAACCCGGCGAAGACGTCCTCGGTCATCCGGGTGCGGGCGCGCGGGCAGATCGCGTTGGCCGTCACCCCGTACTTGGCCAGGGCCAGGGCGGTCGAGGTGGTGAGGCCCACGATGCCGCCCTTGGCGGCGGCGTAGTTGGGCTGGCCGGCCGAACCGCCGAGGAAGGCCTCCGAGGAGGTGTTCACGATCCGCCCGTACACCGGGCCGCCCGCCGCCTTGGACCGCTCCCGCCAGTGCGCGGCGGCGAAGTGGGTGGTGTTGAAGTGGCCCTTGAGGTGGACCCGGATGACCGAGTCCCACTCGTCCTCCGTCATCGAGAAGACCATCCGGTCGCGCAGGATGCCCGCGTTGTTGACGAGGACGTCGAGCTTGCCGAAGGAGGAGACGGCGAGGCCGACCAGTTCCCGGGCCTGTTCGAAGTCGGCCACGTCGCCCAGGTGGGCCACCGCCCGGCCGCCCGCCGCTCGGATCTCCTCGGCCACCTCCTCCGCCGGGGCGGCCGAGGCCTCGCCCGAGCCGTCGCGGCCGCTCTGCCCGAAGTCGTTGACGACGACGCTCGCGCCGAGCCGGGCGAGTTCGAGGGCCTCGGCCCGGCCGAGGCCCCGGCCGGCGCCGGTGACGATGGCGGAGAGCCCCTCAAGTGGGAGTGACATCCGTAGCGTTCCTCTCAGCGGTCGGTGAGCAGCGGTCTCAGAGTTCGATGCAGGTGCGCAGGGCGACGCCGGTGCGCATCTGGTCCAGGGCCTCGTTGATCTCGGCCAGGTTCACCCGGTGGGTGATCAGGTTCTCCAGGTCGATCCGGCCGGCCCGCCACAGCGCGACGGTCCGCTCGTAGGAGCGCAGGACGTCGCCGCCGCCGTACATCGAGGGCAGGATCTTCTTCTCGTCGAAGAACAGGGAGAACATGTTGACCTGGAAGTTGTCGTCGAGGGCGCCCGCGCCGACCACGACGACGGAGCCGCCGCGGCGGGTCATCTCGTACGCCTTCTGCGCGGTCGCGGACTTGCCGACGACCTCGAAGACGTAGTCGAAGCCCTCGCCGGCCGTGATCCGGTTCTTGGCGTCGGCGAACTCCTCCGGGGAGACCGCCTCGGTGGCCCCGAACCGCAGGGCGGCCTCGCGCCGCGAGGCGACCGGGTCGACGGCGATGATCTGGGCCGCGCCCTGGACCTTGGCGCCCTGGATGACGGAGATGCCGACGCCGCCGCAGCCGATGACGGCGACCGAGGAGCCGGCCTCCACCTTCGCGGTGTTGATGGCCGCGCCGAGGCCGGTGGTGACTCCGCAGCCGATGAGGGCGGCGATGTCGAAGGGCAGGTCGTCGGGGATGGGGACCGCGCAGGCGGCCGGGACGACCATCTCCTCGGCGAAGGTGCCGGTGCCGGCGAAGCCGAAGACGTCACTGGCCGCCCGCTTGAAGTTGGGGGTGGCGACGTTCCCGAAGGCCTCCAGGCACAGGTGGCCCTGGCCGCGCTTGCAGGCGGGGCAGTGGCCGCAGGGCGGCAGCCAGCAGACGAGGACGCGGTCGCCGACCCGGTGGGAGGTGACCCCGTCGCCGACGTCCGTGATCACGCCGGAGCCCTCGTGGCCGGGTATGAAGGGGGCGGGCTGCGGCAGTACGCCGCTCATCGCGGAGAGGTCGGAGTGGCACAGGCCGGTGGCCTTGATGCGGATCCTGACCTTGCCGGGGCCGAAGCCCACGGCCTCCATGTCGTCGACGACCTCCAGCTTGTCCTGGCCTATCTCGCTCTGCAGTGCTGCGCGCACGGTGCGGCTCCTTAGTGGGTGCTACGAGGTGCTACGAGTGTTCGACGACGGTGTCGGCGAGGACCGGCGCGTCGTCCCGGTCGGCGGCGGTCACCGAGACGAGTACGCGGCCCTCCTCCCGCCACATCCGGACGCGCAGCGTCTCCCCGGGGAAGACGATCCCGGCGAAGCGCGTGCGGTAGCCGCGGACCCGGGACACGTCGCCGCCGAGGACGGTGTCGACGACGGCCTTGAGGGTCATCCCGTACGAGCACAGGCCGTGCAGGATCGGCTTGTCGAAGCCGGCCAGTTTGGCGAACTCCGGGTCGGCGTGGAGGGGGTTCCAGTCCCCGGAGAGGCGGTAGAGCAGCGCCTGCTCCTCGCGGATGTGCCGTTCCTCGGTGCGGTCGGGGGCGCGCCGGGGCAGCTCTTCCTTGACGGAGGGTCCGCGCTCGCCGCCGAAGCCGCCTTCGCCGCGTACGAAGATCTGCGCGTCGCTGGTCCACAGCGGCCCGTCGGCGTCGGCGACCTCGGTGCGCAGCACGATCACCGCGGCCTTGCCCTTGTCGTAGAGGGCGGCGACCTTGGCGGAGGAGGTGGCGTTCCCCTTGACCGGGATGGGCCGGTGCAGCTCGATGGACTGGCCGCCGTGCAGGACGTTGGCGAGGTTGACCTCGATGCCGGGGGCGGCGAGGCCGCCGAGCATGGCCATGCCGGCTCCGGCGACGGTCGCGAAGCTGGGCAGGACGTGCAGCCTGGACTCCAGGGTGTAGCGGAGCTCGTCGGGGTCGGTGGCGAGGCTCTGCCCGTGCAGCGAGGTGCCCGCTCCGAGGCCGAGGTGGTAGAGCTGGATGTCCTTGTGGTCCCAGCCGATGTTCCCCTGTCGGGGTTCGGCGGCCAGGGCCCTCGCGGCATCGATCGGCATGGGGATGCTGCTCCTTCGGTTCCTTGGAAGACCTCGGCACGGCCGTCCGCACCGTCGGCCGCACCGAGGTCGTATGCGGAGCCGGACGCCGGGCGCGTTCTAGAACGCGTTCTAGCATCGGCTGAAGGCATGTATAACGCACGCCCCAGCACTTGGGAAGACTCCTGACTTCACGTCAGATCACCTTTGGCCGAGGCGTGTTGCCCGCCGGTGCGGAACCCGGCGGTTACGCTTCGCCGGTGGACGAAATGCCCGTGACGCACCGGCCCGCGCGCTCGCTGCGTGTCCTGCTGGAGCCGCCGGACCCGGCCCTCGCGCTGCTGCTCGGCCTCCAGCCGGACATCGAAGTGGTGGACTCCCCCGTGGCCCGGCCCGAGGTGGCCCTGGTGGAGGAGGTCGCCGCGGTGACCGCCCTGCTCGCCGAGGACCCCGAGTGCCGGGTCCTGGTCACCGCCCGTTCCGCCCACCCCGGCCTGCCGGAGGCGGCCCTGGCGGCGGGCGCGGTGGGACTGGTCCTGCGGGACGGCCCCGTCGACGACCTCGCGGACTGCCTGCGCCGGGCCTCCATGGGCGAGACGGTGATCGACCCCGCGCTAGCGGGGCCGTAGGCGCACGGGCACGCGTACGGCCCTCCGCCGGCGTCGGCGGAGGGCCTCGGGACGCCCCGGCGGGGCTCAGCCCGCGGGCTTCGTCCAGTCGTCGACGGTCCGCGACGGGTCCAGCGCCACCGGCAGCCGCTCCAGCCCCCGGAAGGCGGGGAACGGACCCTTCAGCCAGTCGCCGCCGTGCGCCGACGGCATCGCCAGCACCATGTCCGGGAAGCGGTCCAGCAGCGCCGTCAGGCAGATCTCCAGCTCCAGCCGGGCCAGCGGCGCGCCCAGGCAGTAGTGCGCCCCGTAGCCGAAGCCGAGGTGGTTGCCCTGGAGCCCCTCGCGGGTGACGTCCAGCTTGTCCGGCTCGGGGAACTTCTCCGGGTCGCGGTTCGCGGACGCGAGGGCGATCTGCACGACCGCGCCCCGCGGAATGGGAGTCCCGCCGATTTCCAGGTCCTCCAGCGCGTAACGGAAGGTGGAGGTTTCCACCGACCCCTCGAAACGGACCATTTCCTCGATCGCCTGCGGCAGGAGTTCCCGGTTCTCCTGGACGGCCTTCAGCTGCTCCGGATTGGTCAGCAGGCTGTACACGCAATTGCCGATCTGGAGGGTGGTCGTCTTGTGCCCGGCGAAGAGCAGCACCCAGATCATCGAGACGAGTTCGTCGTCCGTCAGCGGTTCCTCGTCGTGCGGGATCTCCGCCAGCAGGCTCAGGAAGTCGTCGGTGGGGTTCTCGCGGGTGCGGTGGATCAGGCCCGTGAAGTAGTCGCGCAGCCAGTGCTCGGCCTCGACCAGCTCGTGCTTGAGGTCCCGGCTGAACCGCGAGCGGGTGACCTGGGCGAACCACTTGAGCACCTCGACGCGCTCGTCGCCGACGATGCCGAGCAGCTCGCAGATGACCATGACGGGCAGCGGCAGGGCGAAGGCCGCCATCAGGTCGACGGGCTCGTCCGTCGGGCACCGGTCCAGCAGCCCGTCCACCAGCTCCTGGATGTGCGGGCGCAGGTCCTTGACGTGGCGCGGGGTGAAGGCGGTCTTGGCGATGTGGCGCAGCCGGGTGTGCCGGGGCGGGTCCGCGAACAGGAGGTTGTCGTCGAGCGCCTCGCACGCGTCCCCGAAGAGGGCGTGGTAGGTGTCGATGGCCTCGTGCATGTCCTTGCCGATGCGGTGGTCGGCGAGGACGGCGTGGGCGTCCTCGTACCGGGTGACGAGGTAGGTGTCGACCCCGTGGCCGGGGGTCAGCCGGGCGATCGGGGCCTGTTCGCGCAGCGACCGGTAGACGGGATAGGGGCACTGCCGGTATTCCGGCGTGCCCTTCGTCACCGCGGCCACCGCGTCTTCGAGCGCGGGTCCGTCCCCCACTGCCACCGTCGGTTCAGTCGTCACGCGCCCATACCTCTCGGGTAACCCGGAATTGACAGTCGGCTCCTTTCCCTGGGCCGAATGAACGCAAAACCGCGTTGACCCGTTCGGAGCCGAATCCTCCCCCTCGGGAATGTCCGGGCGCCGCCGGGTCGGGCCCGCCCTAAGGTGTGCGCTGATCCGCTGATCCCCTTCCGCGGCCCGAAGAGAGGGAATGCGCGCATGCCGGAATACGGTGCCGGCGGTTTCACCGCCAGTGGTGCGTCACTGACCGGTTCCCGTTCCCCGGCCCCGGAGGACGAGGACGACGGCAGCCGGGCGGTGATCGACGTCCACCACCACTTCTGCGCCCCGCAGTGGCGGGAGTGGGGTGAGGCGGAGGGGCTGGTGAACCCGCGGGCGCTGCCGCCGTGGGCCCACTGGGACGCGGAGTCCGCGCTCGCGCTGATGGACCGGGCCGGGATCGCCACGGCCGTGCTCAAGCCGATGCTGCCCGCGCGGTACGAGAGCTCCGCGCAGCTGCGGGAGGCCATCACGGTGACGCTGCGGGCGGCGGTGGAGGCCGCCGAGGCCCACCCGGGGCGGTTCTTCTTCCACGTCCCGCTGTTCCTGGACGACCTGGAGGTCTCCTCCTGGGCGCTGCGGCACGGGCTGGACGAGCTGGGCGCGGTCGGGGTGAACATCACCGCCAACTACGGCGGGGTGTACCTGGGGGACCCCGCGTACGACGGGATCTTCGCCGAACTGGACGACCGCTCCGCGGTGGTCGACACCCACCCCCACAACCTCCCGGCCCTGCCGGCTGGGGCCGGGGGGCCGGGCGGGGGCCGTCCCGGCGGAGCCGGAGAGCCGGGGTCCTCGCCGGGCGTCGGCGCGGACGCGGGGGCAGCCGGCATGCCGGGCGCGGGCCGCCCGGGCGAAGGCGGCGGGCCGGGCGGCACCGCCGGGGCCCGGGGGCACGAGGCGCCCGGGCACGCCGGGAGGCAGGGCGCGGCCGGAGGACCCGGCGCCGGAGGGCCGCACCCTGCGGCCGACGGGCCGGGGGCCGCGGGGGCGCCCCGTGCCTCCGCGGCCGGCGGGCCGGGGGCGGGGGGGCCGCCCGGGGTGACCGTGCCGGGGCTGCCGAACTTCCTGTGCGACTTCCTCCTCGACACCACCCGCGCCGCCGCCAACATGATCCGCAACCGGACCCTGGACCGCTTCCCGAACCTGTCGGTGATCCTCCCCCACGGCGGCGGGTTCCTCCCGCACATCGCGACCCGGCTGGAGGCCTTCGCGGGCTCCTTCGACCCCCCGGTCGAGCCCGCGGTGGTCCGGGACCACCTGCACCGCTTCTACTACGACACCGCCGGCCCCATGTCCCCGGCCGGGACCCTGCTGGCGACCGTGGACCCCGCCCGGATCCTGTTCGGCAGCGACTGGCCCGCCTGCCCCGCCGACATGGTCGCGGACGTCGCCGTCCCCGCGCTGGCCGCGGACCCGGCCCTGACGCCCGCCCTGCGCCGGGCCGTCAACCGGGAGAACGCGCTGCGCCTGATGCCCCGGCTCGTGCCCGCGTAAGGGGTGCCTCGCCGACCGGGCCGGTACTCGGCCCGGGGAGCCCCCTCACGCGTGAGCTACCTCCGCAGCAGGGTCACCACCGCCGCGCCGCCCAGGCCGATGTTGTGCGCGAGGCCGACGCGGGCGCCGGGGACCTGGCGGGCGCCCGCCTCGCCGCGCAGCTGCCACACCAGTTCCGCCGCCTGCGCGAGCCCCGTCGCCCCGAGCGGGTGGCCCTTGGAGATCAGGCCGCCCGAGGGGTTGACCACCCACCGCCCGCCGTACGTGGTCGCGCCGCTCTCCACGAGCTTGCCGGAGGCCCCGTCCGCGCACATCCCGAGGGCCTCGTACGTCAGCAGTTCGTTGACGGAGAAGCAGTCGTGGAGTTCGACGACGTCGACGTCCTCGATGCCGAGCCCGGAGTCCTCGTACGCCTTGCGGCCCGCCGCGGCCGTCATCGGCTTGCCGACGACGTCGATGCAGGAGCCGCCGAAGCTCTCGGCGGTGTCCGTCGTCATCGCCTGGGCGACGATCTCGACGGCCTTGTCGTGCAGCCCGTGCGCCACGACGAACCGTTCGGAGACGACGACGGCCGCCGCGGCCCCGTCGGAGGTGGGCGAGCACTGGAGCTTGGTCAGCGGGTCGTGGATGGTCTTGGCCGCGAGGACCTCCTCGACCGTGTACACGTCCTGGAACTGCGCGTTCGGGTTGTTCGCGGAGTGCCGGTGGTTCTTGGCGCCGACCGCCGCCAGCTGGGCGGGAGTGGTCCCGTACCGCTCCATGTGCTCGCGGGCCGCGTTGCCGAAGATCTGCGCGGTGGGCGGGGACGTCTCGAAGCCGTGCGCGGCCGCCATGATCCCGTAGTGCCGGGCCACCGGGGAGGTGGCGAAGTCTCCCCCGTCGGCCCCGCCGCCCAGCGCGCCGCGCTTCATCTTCTCGAAGCCGACGGCGAGCACGCAGTCGGCCAGGCCGCCCTGGACGAACTGCCGCGCCATCATCAGGGCCGTGGAGCCCGTCGCGCAGTTGTTGTTGACGTTGTAGACGGGCACGCCGGTCAGGCCCAGTTCGTACGCCGCCCGCTGCCCGGCGGTGGAGGGCTGGAAGCAGTAGCCGACGGGCACCTGCTCGACGAGCCCGTAGTCCACGCCCGCGTCGGCGAGCGCCGCGCCGCCGGCCTCCTTGACCATGTCCCAGTACTGCCAGTCCCGGGACTCCGGCTTCTCGAACTTCGTCATGCCGACGCCCACGATGTACGACTTCATGTCCGTTGACTCCTAGTCCCTGGGGAGGCCGAGGATCCGCTCGGCGACGACGTTGAGCTGGACCTGCGTGGTGCCCCCGGCGATGGTCAGGCAGCGGGACATGAGCGTCCCGTGGACCGCCCGCTCCCCCGCGCCCTCGCACACCGCGCCCGCCGGGCCGAGCAGTTCGAGGGCCAGTTCGGCGGTCCGCTGCTGGTGGGGGGTCTGCACCAGCTTGCGTACGGACGCGCCCGCGCCCGGCTCCAGCCCGGACACCTGCTGGAGGGTGGTGCGCAGACCGATGCAGGCGAGGGCGTGCGCCTCGGCGGCGAGGGCGCCGATGCGGGCCCGGCAGGCGTCGTCGAGTGCGGCGGAGCGGGCGATGAGCGCCTCCAGGCCGGTGTCGAAGGTCATCTGGTCGGCCATGTGGACGCGTTCGTTGCCGAGGGTGTTGCGGGCTACCTTCCACCCGCCGTCGGCGGCCCCGACCAGGGCGTCGGCCGGGAGCACGGCGTCCTCGAACCACACCTCGTTGAAGAGGGCTTCGCCAGTGATCTCCTTCAGCGGGCGGATCTCGATGCCCGGGGTGTTCTTCATGTCGACGACGAAGTAGCCGAGTCCCTTGTGCTTGGGCGCGGCCGGGTCCGTGCGGGCCAGCAGGATCCCGAAGTCTGCGGTGTGCGCGGAACTCGTCCACACCTTCTGCCCGTTGACCTTCCAGGAGCCGTCGGCGGTGCGCTCGGCGCGGGTCCGCAGGGAGGCGAGGTCGGAGCCGGCGCCCGGTTCGGAGAAGAGCTGGCACCAGGTGGTGTCCCCGCGCAGGGTCGGCAGTACGTGGGCGGCGCGCTGCTCGTCGGTGCCGTAGGCGAGCAGCGAGGGTACGACCCAGGTGGCGATGCCGAGGTCGGCGATCCTGACCCCGGCCTCCTTCAGCTCCTGCTGGACGACGAGCTGTTCGACGGGTCCGGCGCCGATTCCGTAGGGCGGCGGGAGGTAGGGGGCCGCGTACCCGGTGGGGGCCAGTGCGCGGCGGGCGGCGGCCGGGTCGAGGCCGCGGGCCGCCGCGATGGCGGTGCGGGCGGCCGCCCGGTGGGCCTCGGCCTCCGGCGGGAGTTCGAGGCGCAGCTCGCGCCGGGCTCCGGCCGCGGCGAGGCGTACGGCGTGGAGGCGGTGGGTGTCGCCGGGGCCGAGGAGCTGGCGGGCGACGAGGGCGCGGCGCAGGTAGAGGTGGGCGTCGTGCTCCCAGGTGAAGCCGATGCCGCCGAGGATCTGGATGCAGTCCTTGGCGCAGGACCAGGCGGCGTCGAGTGCGGTCGCGGCGGCGAGGGCGGCGGCGAGCGAGCGGGCGGCGGGCTCCTCGTCCGCGCTGTTGGCGGCGTCCCAGGCGAGGGCGCGAGCCTGTTCGAGGCGGACGAGCATGTCGGCGCAGAGGTGTTTGACGCCCTGGAAGCGGCCGATGGGGCTGCCGAACTGCTCGCGGGTCTTGGCGTACTCGGCGGCGGTGTGGAGCGCCCAGGCGGCGGTGCCGCAGGCGTCGGCGGCGAACAGGGTGCGGGCCAGGTCCTCGACGAGGGCGGGGTCCAGTTCCAGGAGCCGGCCGGGCGGGACGGTGACGGCCCGTGCGCGGACCTCGGCGGTGGGGCGGGTGGGGTCGGCGCTCTCGTGGGCGCGGATCTCCAGCGCGGCGGCGTCCACGGCGTACCAGCGGGTTCCGTCGTCCGCCCGGGCGGCGAGCAGTACGAGGTCGGCCTCGGCGGCGCCGAGTACGGGCGGCGCGAGCCCGTCCAGCCGCCATCCGCCCCCTTCGGCGGCGACGGCGGTGACGCCGCCCGGCCCGAGGGCGACGGCCCCGACGCGCGCGTCGAGGGGTTCGGCCCCGGCCCGGTCCAGGAGTACGGAGGCCAGTGCGCTGGGCAGGAAGGGCCCGGGCAGCGCCGCCCGGGCGGCCTCCTCCACGACGACGGCCAGGTCCAGCAGGGTCCCGCCCTCCAGGTGCGGCGCGAGCAGCCCGGACGCGGCCAGGCCGTCCCAGTAGCCGGGCCTCGTACCCGCCTGCGGCGGGGCGTCGAGCAGCTTGCGCACCTCCTCGGGCGGTACGGCCCGCGCCACCCAGCCGCGCACGGCGTCGGCCAACTCCCGCTGCTCTTGCGTGATTCCGATGCCCATGCGCGGCAGACTAGAACACGTTTCAATCTGACGGAAGGTCAGAAACGGTCTCTTCTCCGTACGCCCCTTGCGGCGCGGGCCGGGGGTGCGGTGGGCTGTCTCCATGAGCCCGGACCGCCCCGACTGCCCGCGCTGCGGAAGAACGCTGACGCCGCTGGGCGTCACGCACCGCCGCAACCGCTGGGGCGGGGCGCCGCCGTCGCCGAGGCCCGAACAGTGGTGGAGCTGCACCGGCTGCGACTGGCTGGGCTTCCGCCGCGGACCGGACCTGCCGCTGCGCCCGATGCGGCGCCTGGAGGGGGACGAGGGGACCTGCGTCTTCTGCGGCGAGGAGGACTCCAACGCGGCCGGCGAGACCTGGCGGACCGAAGCCGGCGAACTCCGCGACTGGCTGGTCTGCCTGACCTGCGGCACGAGCAACCCGCGCCGCCTCGGGCCTCCCGACGGGAGCTGAACCCGCCCCCGGCCGAAGGGGTCGGGCGTGCGACTGCCCCGGGCACGCGGGCGGAGCGGGCGACCGCTCCGGCCCGCGTCCCGACGGACCCGGCCCCGCCCGGCGGGCGTCCGCGAACGCCGGCGCCGACGCCGGCCCGGCCCGTCAGCCGGCCGGCACGGCCGCGAGTGCGGCGCGGGCGATCGCCTCGGCCTCGGACCGGCACTCGGGCGGCCCGGCGGGCGACTCGGTCCCGCTCCCGCTCGACCCGCTCCCGGCCTGCCCGCTCTCACCCGGATCGCCGCCGCTCCACACGGAGAGCCTGAGGTTCCCGTCACGGACCACGAGTTCGCAGCTGTCCTTCCACAGCGTCTCGTCGCCGAGCCCCACCTCCGTCTGCGCCACCGACCGCACGGCCGCCGCCACCGTCCGCCGGTCCGAGGCGAGCCGCTTCCGCTGCTCCTCCGACCCGTCCCGGCCGCCCTCGCCGTCGAGCTTCAGGGACCATTCCGCGATCACGCGGGGCTTCCCCGCGCCGAACCAGTAGCAGCGCACCGAGGTGGTGGGGCCTGCCCCGCGCGCCGGCAGGACGGTGTCCAGCGTCGGCGCCCGGTCCACCCCGGCCGGCAGCGGCAGCTTGGCGCCCGCGTCGTCGCAGCGGCTCAGCTTCGTGTGCACCGCCTCGCCCCACCACCCGCCGGGCTGCTTCCCGTACGCCCACACGCCGGCACCGGCCGCCACCAGCGCGAGGGCCGCCACCAGCGGCACGGCCACGCGCAGCGCGCTCCGGCCCGGGGACCGCCCGCGCGCCCCGGGAGCCGGGGCGCCGACGGTGACGGGCGCCTCCTCCGGCAGCGTCACGAGGGCGGGCCCGGCGGCACCCCGCGGAGCCGAAGCCCGCGCCCGCACCGGCTCCGGCTCCGGCTCCGGCTCCGGCTCGGCCACGAGCGTCACCGGGTCCGCGTCCCGCGGCGGGACCGGAGCCGCGGCCGGCACGGCGGGCCGGGGCGCGGCGGGCGCCGGCGCCTCCGGCTCGGCCGGCCGGACCGCCGCCCCGGACGTGGCCCCGGCGGCGGCGCCCAGCAACCCGTCGATGGCCACGGCCTGCTCGGCGATCATCCGGTGCACCGCCGGAGGCCACGGCAGGCGCCCCGCCGGGGCCACCGGCCCGAGGAGGCCCAGCAGCTCCGCCGGGGTCGGCCGGGCGGCCGGGTCCTTGGCCAGGCAGCGCTCCACGGCCACCCGCAGCCCCACCGGGACCGCGCCCAGGTCCGGCTCCGCGTGGACCACGTCGTACAGGGTCATGAGCGTCGACGACCCCGCGAACGGGTTGCGCCCCGTGACGGCCAGGAACAGCACCGAACCCAGCGAGAACACGTCGCTCGCCGGGGTCAGTTCCCGGCCCTCCGCCTGCTCCGGCGACATGAACGGCGGCGAGCCGATCACCAGGCCCGTGTGCGTCAGCCGGGTGTCGGCCCCGCTGTCGGCGGCCCGCGCGATGCCCAGGTCGATGACCCGGACCCCGTCCTCGGCGAGCAGGACGTTCTCGGGCTTCAGGTCCCGGTGGACCAGGCCCGCCCGGTGGATCTCCGCGAGGGCCGACGCCAGCCCGGCCGCGAGGCGGCGTACGGTCTCCTCGGGTAGCGCCCCGGCCTCCGCGACGGCCGCCCCCAGCGAGGGGCCCGAGACGAACACCGAGGCCAGCCAGGGGGTCCGCGCGTCGGCGTCGGCCTCCATCACGGCCGCCGTATAGGCCCCGGACACCCTCCGGGACGCGGCGACCTCCCGCCGGAACCGGGCCCGGAAGCCCTCGTCGTCGGCGAACCGGGCGAGGACCTGTTTGACGGCGACCAGCCGCCCGTCCGGCCCGGCACCGAGCAGCACCCGGCCCATCCCGCCCTCGCCGAGCACCCCCAGCACCCGGAACGGCCCCACGTAAGACGGCCCCGACGGCCCTAACGGCTCCATGCCTCCCCCGCCCTCTCCGGACACGGGAGGGGATCATACAGAGCCCCCAACTCCCGCCGCCGGTACGGGGAGCGCGTACCGGACCGCCAGTGCGGCTACCGCCCCGGCCACCGCCGCCCGCAGCTCCGGCGGGCCCAGGACCTCCGCCTCCGCGCCCAGTCGCAGCAGGTCCCCCACCGCGACGGCCTGCGACTCCACCGGCAGCTCCACCTCCGTCCAGCCGTCCCCGTCCGGCGGCCCGGCCCCCTCCAGCGCCCGCACGCCCGGCGCCCCGAACTGCATCGGCAGCAGCCTCCGCCCGCGCGGCGAGACCCGCAGCCGGGCCACGCCCTGAAGGAGGGCCGCCTCCAGCCGGCGGGAGGACTCCGCCCAGTACGCCGCCAGTTCGAAGCCGGCCGGCCGCTCGAAGCCCTCCCCCGTCTCCCGCAGCGACAGCAACCGCGACACCCGGTAGGTGCGTACGCCCTCACCCGCCGGCGCCGCCACCAGGTACCAGATGCCGCCCTTGAGGACGACGCCCAGCGGGTGCAGCTCCCGCTGCCGGAGCTCGCCCGACCAGCGCCGGTACTCCGCCCGCACCGCCCGCTGCTCCCACACCGCCGCCGCCACCGCGGCCAGGTGCGGCACCGGATCGGCGTCCCGGAACCAGGCGGGCGCGTCCAGGTGGAACCGGTCCCGCACGAGCCGCGCCCGGTCCGCCGGTCCGGCCGGCAGCGCCGCCTGGAGCTTCAGCTGCGCGGTGGCCAGCACCGAGCCCAGCCCCAGCTCCCGTGCCGGCCCCGGCGCCCCGGCCAGGAACAGCGAGGCCGCCTCCGCGTCGGTGAGCCCGGTCAGCCGCGTGCGGTAGCCGTCCATCAGCCGGTACCCGCCCGCGGGCCCCCGGTCGGCGCGGACGGGGACGCCGGACGCGCCGAGCGCCTCGACGTCCCGGTACACCGTACGGACGGACACCTCCAGCTCCGCCGCCAGCTCCGGAGCCGTCATCCGGCCGCGGTTCTGGAGCAGCAGGAGCAGGGAGAGAAGCCGGTCGGCACGCATGGGCCCATTGTGGCCGCGGTACCTGACAAGAGGTGTCAGGTACCGCGTCCAGGCTGGTCACAGCACGGGGAAAGCCCCGCGCGACCCGTCGAGAGGACCCCCATGCCCACCCGCACCGCCACCGGCCACTTCACCTTCGCCGACTGGGAGGAGCGTCCCGCCGGGCCGGCCGACGCGCTGCCCCGGCTGGCGCAGGCCACGGTCACCAACACCTTCTCCGGCGGCATCGAGGCCGCGGGCACCCTCTGCGCCTACACGATCGCGTACCTGACGGCGACGACCGGCTCCTACTCCGGCACGGAGCTGCTCACCGGCAGCCTCGACGGCGTCGAGGGCGGCTTCGCGCTGGCGGAGCGCGGCACCTTCCGCGAGGACGGCACCACCCACTGCTCCTTCGAGGTGGTCCCCGGCTCCGGCACGGGCGAGCTGACCGGCCTGCGCGGCGCCGGCACCTTCCTCGCCCGGCACGGCGAGCCGTCCGTCGCCTACACCTTCGAGTACGACCTGGGCTGAGCGCCCCGAACGGCCCAGCGGACGAAGCCGGTCGGGCGAACGCCGCCCCCCGCCCGGCCCGCGCCCCACAACCGGGCGGGCCGACGGCCGTTGGGCCGGTCATGGCTCACCTCAACCTCGCCCGCGCCCTGTCCGGCGCCGCCCTGGCCCTCGCCATCGGCCTCGCCGCCGCCCCCGTCGCCCAGGCCGCCCCCGCCGCCACCGCCCGCCCGGCCCCCGGCACCCAGGCGGGCCCGCTCGGCCTGGACAACCTGCTCTCCCTGCGCTTCCTCACGCCCACCGTCCAGGACGCGAAGCGCCAGGCCTCCGGCCTCCTCACCGGCCTCTCACCGGCCCCGGCGAGCTCCACCGCCCTCGGCGGCCTCCTCAAGTAGCCGGGAAGGGGCCCCGGCATGGTGCCCTACCGGGCGGTAGGGCACCATGGGCCGCCACACCCGCTCACCGCCGGAGGAACACCCATGGCAGCCGCCGCCCCCAAGCCGGAGACCCTCGCCGCCTTCGAGGCGGCCAAGGGGTTCATGCCCGTACGCGAGGGCCTCGCCCTGTACGAGGCTGCCGCCGAGGCCGCCGCCCTCGGGCTGCCGCTGCTGGAGGTCGGCACGTACTGCGGGCGTTCCACGATCCTGCTGGCCGACGCGGCCCGCGAGGCGGGCGTCGCCGCGATCACGGTCGACCACCACCGCGGCAGCGAGGAGCAGCAGCCCGGGTGGGAGTACCACGACCCGAGCGTCGTGGACCCGGAGGTCGGGCTGATGGACACCCTTCCGACCTTCCGCCGCACCCTGCACCGGGCCGGTCTGGAGGAGCACGTCATCGCGGCCGTCGGCCGGTCCCCGCAGGTCGCCGCGGCCTGGGGCGGCAAGCTCGGCTTCGTCTTCATCGACGGCGGCCACACCGACGAGCACGCCACCGGCGACTACGAGGGCTGGGCCCCGCACGTCGCGACGGGCGGCACGCTCGTGATCCACGACGTGTTCCCGGACCCGACCGACGGCGGACAGGCCCCGTACCGGATCTACCTGCGCGCGCTGGCCTCCGGCGCCTTCGAGGAGGTCTCGGTGACGGACTCCCTGCGCGTGCTCCGGCGCACCGGCGAGGGCATCTAGGGCGGTCCGGGCGTACCGGACCCACCCGGCGGGCCATAAGACGACAATCACACCACGCCCCCGGATGGCCCATGGTCCGTACGGGGCCCGGGCGGGCGTTCTAGCATCGCGACGTGCGCTACGACGACAGCCCCCCGCTTCCCGAGTCCCGGTCCTCGATCAGCCCGGACCGGCCCTGGTTCGCGCGCCGGCCCGCCCTCACGGTGGCGCTGGCGGCGCTCGCCCCGACCTGCCTGGCCGGCTGGGTGCTGACCCAGGTCCTGACCGGCTCCGAGCCCGGCGAGCGGCAGCCCGAGGGCATGCCGCTCACCGCCTCGCACACGACGGCGGGGTCGGACGCCAAGTCCAGCGCCTCCCCGAGCCCCGCCCAAGGCACCGCCGCGAGCCCCGGCGCCCCCGCCGCCCAGCCCGCGGCCCCCGCCCCCGCCCCCGCCCCCGCGAAGGGCCCCCTCACGGGCCGGACCGTGGTCATCGACCCCGGCCACAACACGGGCAACTTCCAGCACTCCGCCGAGATCAACAAGCAGGTGGACATCGGCACCAACCGCAAGGAGTGCGACACCACCGGCACCACCACCAACTCCGGTTACATGGAGGCGGAGTTCTCCCTCGACGTCTCCCGCCGGGCGCGGACCCTGCTGGAGGCCAAGGGCGCCAAGGTGGTCTTCACCCACGAGGCCGACCGCCCGTGGGGGCCCTGCATCAACGAGCGCGCCCGGATCGGGAACGAGGCGGCGGCCGACGCCGTCGTCTCCGTGCACGCCGACGGCGCCTCCGCCGGCAACCGGGGCTTCCACGTCATCCTCCCGGCCCGGGTCAAGGGCGGCGCCGCGGACACCTCGAAGATCGTCGGCCCCTCCCGCGACCTCGGCGAACGCATCGCGAGCAACTTCGGCCGGACCACCGGCTCCTCCCCCGCCAACTACCTCGGCAGCGGCACCGGACTCGTGGTCCGCGACGACCTGGGCGGCCTCAACCTCTCCACCCGGCCCAAGGTGTTCCTCGAATGCGGCAACATGCGTGACGACAAGGACGCGGCGCAGCTGATGAGTCCGCAGTGGCGGCAGAAGGCGGCGCAGGGCATCGCGGACGGCATCACCGGCTTCCTGGGCGGGTAGTTCAACCTTCAGGCGTCCCGGGGCGGCTCGCCGCCCCGGTCCTCTCGGCCGCGCGGAGCTCCGTACCATGGGGGCGCCCGCTCCGCCCCAGCCAAGACCGAGAAGGACACTCCCAGACGTGAACATCCGCTCCCTCACACGAGGTGACGGCGTGGTGATCGGAGCAGCGGTACTGCTGTTCATCGCCTCGTTCCTCGATTTCTACTCCGCCACCGGACTCGACCTCCCGAGTGCGTGGGACACCGACTTCTACGGGCTGGTGCTGCCGACCGTCTTCCTGACCGGCTTCATCGCCGTCGGCCTGCTGGTCGCGGCCCGCTTCCAGCCCGAGGGCCGCAAGCTCGGGAGCCTGACCCTGACGGCGTGGGGCACCGTACTTGCCGTGGCGGCGGCCTGGGCCTCGCTGTGGGCCCTGATCACCTGCCCGTCCAAGACCGACCTGGGCGCGGGCAGCATCATCGCCTTCCTCGCCAACCTGGCCCTGGCCGGCGTGGCCGTGGCCGGTACGAAGATCCCGGCGCTGGCCGGTCAGCTGGTGCCCGAGCCGCGGCCCGTCACCCCGCAGCCGTACGGCGGCCAGCCCGGCACCGGTTACGGCTACCCCGGTCAGCAGCAGCCGCAGGGCTACGGCACCACGCCGCAGCCGGTCCCGCCGTACGGGGGCACCCCGGCGCCCGGCCCGCAGAACCCGGCACCGGCCCCGGCGGCGGACTTCACGCCGTTCTGGTTCGCCGTACCGGTGGCCCGGCCCCTCTACGGCGAGGACGGCTCACCCGTCCCGGTCGCGGAGCTGGCCCCGGGCACCTGGTACCTGGCCGTCGACCAGCGCGGCCCGTCGGCGCTGATCGCGCAGACCCAGGACGGCCGCCGCGGCGTCCTGAACGACACCTCCGGCATCCAGCGCGGCTGACCGGCCCCGCCCCGCACCACGGCTCACGGCCCCCCGCCCCCGCACGGGCGGGGGGCCGCCGTGCTCTCCGCCGTGCCTCCGGCGCACTTCCCGGCGGGGCGCGCGTGCCCTACAGTCGCCTGACGTCAACTGACGCACCGTCAGATAAGGCCTGCGGAGGGGACCCCACATGCGCCTCGGACTCGCACTCGGCTACTGGGGCCGCGGGCCCAGCCCCGCCCACCTCGACCTCGCCACCGAGGCCGAACGCCTCGGCTACGACTCGGTGTGGACCGCCGAGGCCTGGGGCTCCGACGCCTTCACCGCGCTCACCTGGATCGCCGCGCACACCTCCCGCATCCGGCTCGGCACCGCCATCGCCCAGATGGCCGCCCGCACCCCCACCGCCACCGCCATGCACGCCCTCACCCTCGACCACCTCTCCGGCGGCCGGATGATGCTCGGCCTCGGCCTGTCCGGACCCCAGGTGGTGGAGGGCTGGTACGGGCGCCCCTTCCCCGCGAGCCCGCTCACCGCGACCCGGGAATACGTGGACGTCGTACGCCAGGTGCTGCGCCGCGAGGCCCCCGTCACCCTGGACGGCCGCTTCCACAGCCACCCCTACCGCGGCGCGGACGGCACCGGCATCGGCAAACCCCTCAAGCCCATCACCCACCCGCTGCGGGCGGACCTCCCGCTGCTGCTCGGCGCGGAGGGCCCGAAGAACATCGCCCAGACCACCCGCATCGCGGACGGCTGGCTGCCCCTCTACTGGTCGCCCACCCGCACCGACGTCTACCAGGCCTCCCTGACGGACCTCCCCGACGGGTTCATGATCGCCCCGATGGCCCGCGCCAAGGTCTGCGACGACGTCGCCGAGGGGCTGCTCCCGGTCAAGGCCATGCTCGGCTTCTACATCGGCGGCATGGGCCACGCGGCCCGCAACTTCCACGCCGACCTGATGGCCCGCATGGGCTACGAGGCCGAGGCCCGGCGCGTCCAGGAACTGTTCCTGGCCGGGCGCAGGGAGGAGGCGGTGCTCGCCGTCCCGGACGCGTTCGCGGACGAGATCTCCCTGGTCGGCCCGCGCGAGCGGATCGCGGAACGGCTGGAGCTGTGGCGCAAGGGCCCGGTCACGGACCTGCTGGTCACGGCCCCGGACCCGAACACCCTGCGGGTGCTGGCGGAACTCAACGGCTGAACAACCGGACGTTAGCAAACCGTTTGCGCCGGGCCGGAGCATGGTGGAAGACCACCCAAGCACAGCTCCACAAAGGGGAACAGTCATCAGCACCAACCGGATCAAGGCGGGCATCCTCGCGGCCGCCACCGTCGCGGGCCTGGCCCTGGCCGCCGCACCGGCCGAGGCCGCCGACCACTGCAACGCCGGCGGCGGCGGCATCTACATCTGCCAGTACGGGGTGACCAAGTACAAGCTCCCCGACGGCGGCAAGCAGCAGTTCCTCGTCGGCACGGACAACGCCGTGTGGACCCGCTGGACCGACTCCGACGGCGACTGGACCCACTGGTCGTCCATGGGCGGCACCGCCCGGAGCGCCATCGCCGTCATCGACCGCTTCAGCGGCGGCGACCCCTGGCAGTTCAGCCTCTCCGTCGAGGGCAACGACGGCTGGCGCTTCGTGAAGACCCGCCACCACGACGGCAGCTGGACCGACTGGTACCCGATGCCCGACCCGGTCTAGTCCCCGGGCCGGTCGGGCTGCTCCGGCCGCTCCGTCGCCCCGGGTACGGCTTCGAGCAGCCCGCGCAGGTCCAGCGGCATCACCGCGATCTCCATCGTCCCCCCGCCCTCCAGGGCGCAGGTCACGATCCGCGAGCCCGGGTTGATGGAGATGCCCTCCCGTACGGAGGGCACCCGTACGCCGGTGGCCCGGGCGCCCGCCAGGGGCACGGCCGGACCCCGGCCGGGCTGCCAGCGGGGGGCGCCCCGGTCCCCGTAGAGCCGGCCGGAACGCCAACGGCCGGCGCCCGCCGGGTTCCGGGCCATGCCCGGGATCCCGGCGGGGCTGCCGGCCTCGGCCCGCTGACGCTGCTTGCGGCGCAGCAGCCAGCCCAGGCCGGCGGCCGCGAGGGCGAGGAACAGGAACTCGATCACGCCGGCCATTCAAACAGGCAGCCCGTCCGGGCCCTCAGCCGGTCAGCTGCGAGGCGCTCGGCACCTTGTCGGTGACCACGGCGCCCGCGTTCTTGCCGGCTTCCTTGACGCCGTTGATGACGTTGTTGAAGGCGTCGATGTCGGCGTCGCCCGCCTCGCCCTTGCGGAGCTTGGCGCCCAGCCCCTTGAGGGACTCGATGCCCGCCGTCAGCGGACCCATCGCCTTCGACAGCAGCGGGTCGCCCTTGGCGTTCTCCGCGGCCGCCTTCAGCCGGTTGTACGCGAAGGCACCCGCCAGACCCGCCTTGATCAGCGCGAACGTACGCCCCTTCGCGCCCTTCTTGAACTTGCCCTCGCGGTACGGCTTCACGATCCACTGGTACGTCGCCCCGGCCGCGAGCCCGGCGTTGGCGACGAACCGCGTCTTGGCGAACTTCTGCTTCTCGGCCGGGGTCGTCGGCGAGGGCGTCGCGGCGGCCAGCTCGTCGGCCGCGGCCGCGTCCGGCTCCGCCACGGCCAGGACCGCCAGCTCGGCGGCGGAGGCCGAGGAGACCTCCTCGCGCTGCCCGCGGTCGCCGCCGCTGCCGCACGCGGTGGCACCGGCCAGCAGCGCGGTGGACAGCACCACCGCCGTGAGGGCTCTACGGATACGGACGGTTGCGGGTACGGCCACGATTGCCTCCGGGGACTGAGGTGTCCCCCGCAGCCTCACCCCGGGCACCGGCCACCACCACCCGGGGGACCCGTTCGGGGGTCCCCCGGCGCACGGGGCCGGTCGGGGCGCGCGTACGGCCGGTCGGCGCGTACGGCCGGTCGGCGCCGGCCGGCACCGGGGACGAAGCACCGGGCCGCGGCCCGGGCCCGCCCCGGCTCAGGAGCGGCAGCTCAACGGCAGCTCAGCGGCAGCAGTCCGGCTCCAGGCCCGCCGGCAGGGACAGCCCGCCGAAGACCTCCCCGGTGGCCTCGTCCCCGCCCAGCGCCGCCACCGCGAGCAGCAGCGAACCCGCCGTCCAGGCCGTCTGCTCCACCGGCCACACCGCCCGGTCCTCGAAGACGTAGCCCGTCCAGTACATGCCGTTCTCGGCGCGCAGGTGCCCGATCGAGCGCAGGACCTCCAGCGCCCGGTCCGACTCCCCCATCACCCACAGGGTCAGAGCCAGCTCGCACGACTCCCCGCCCGTCACCCACGGGTTCGGCAGCACGCACCGCACCCCGAGGTCCGGGACGACGAACTCCTCCCAGCGCCCCTCGATGCGCGCCTTCGCCTCCGGGCCGGACAGCGCCCCGCCCAGCACCGGGTAGTACCAGTCCATCGAGTAGCGGTCCTTGTCCAGGAACCGCTCCGGGTGCCGGCGTATCGCGTGCGCGAGCGCACCCGTCGCCAGCTCCCAGTCCGGCTGCGGGTCGCCGCGGTGGTCCGCGATGGCCAGCGCGCAGCGCAGCGCCTGGTGGATGGAGGAGGACCCGGTCAGCAGGGCGTCGGTGACGGGCGTGCCGTCCGCCTCCCGCTTCCAGCCGATCTCGCCGCCGGGCTGCTGGAGCGCGAGGACGAACTCGACGGCCGCGACGACCGCCGGCCACATCCGGTCGAGGAAGGTGTCGTCGCCGGTGGCCAGGTAGTGGTGCCAGACGCCGACGGCTATGTAGGCGACGAAGTTCGTCTCCAGCCCCGCGTCCTGCGGCACGGCCGTGTCCACGCCGTCGGGCCGGTCCGCGTACGCCGCGTACCAGGAGCCGTCCTGGTTCTGGTGCCGGGCGAGCCAGGTGTAGGCCCGCTCGGCCGCCTCGTGCTCGCCCGCCGTGTCCAGGGCCATCGCGGCCTCGGTGTGGTCCCACGGGTCGAGGTGGTGGCCGCGGAACCACGGTATGGCCCCGTCCGCACGCTGCACGGCCAGGATCCCGGCCACGGTCCGCGCCGCCTGCTCGGCGGTCAGCACGCCGTCCAGGACGAGGTGCTCGGGTACGGTGCGCCCCGGCGAGCTCACTGGGCGGAGCCGGCTGCGCCGACGGGCAGGTGGGGCTTGGTCGCGTACGCCACGAAGCTCTTGCCGATGACCGGGTTGAGGGCCTGCTCGGCGAGCCGGGTCGCGAGGGGCTTCTTCATGATGTCCCAGACCAGGAGCTTGTGGTACGCCTTGACCGGCAGCGCCTTGTCGTTGTCCACGCCGAAGGCGCACTTGAGCCACCAGTACGGGGAGTGCAGGCCGTGCGCGTGGTGGGTGCCGTACGGCTTGAGGCCCGCGGCCTCCATCTTGGCGAGCAGCTCGTCCGCCTTGTAGATGCGGATGTGGCCGCCCTCGACCTCGTGGTAGGCGTCCGACAGCGCCCAGCAGATCTTCTCCGGGCCGTAGCGCGGGACGGTGACCGCTATCCGGCCGCCCGGCTTGAGCACGCGCACCATCTCGGCGAGGACGCCCTTGTCGTCGGGGATGTGCTCCATCACCTCGGAGATGATGACGACGTCGAAGGACTCGTCGGGGAAGGGCAGCGCCAGGGCGTCGCCCTCCATGGCGGTGGCGGTGGCGCCGGCCGGGGCCTCACCGGCCTCCTTCATGGCGGCGAACCACTTGGCGACCTCGCGGATCTCCTCGCCGTTGCGGTCGACGGCCACGACCTGGGCTCCGCGCCGGTAGCACTCGAAGGCGTGCCGGCCTGCGCCGCAGCCCAGATCGAGCACACGGTCGCCTGCGGCGAGCGGGAACCGGGAGAAATCGACGGTCAGCACGGGGTCCTGCCTTCGCGGTCACGGGGGTGAAGGGTGGTGCGGGTGTAGCGGGCGTTACTGGTGTAGCGGTTGGTGCTTGTGGTGCTGTGCTCGGTGGTGCTCTGCTCAGTGGTGGTGGCGCTCACCGGGTCCGGGCGGCGGCCTGCGCGATGGCGGCTCTGTAGTGCGCGGCGGTGCCCTCGGCGGCCTTGGCCCAGGTGAACCGGGTCAGGACCCGCTCCCGCCCGGCGGCACCCAGCCGGGCCCGCAGCCCGGCGTCGCCCAGCAGCCGGCCCAGCGCGCCGGCCAGCGCCCCCGCGTCGCCGGGCGGCACGGCCAGGCAGGTCTCCCCGTCGGGGCCGGACACCTCGGGGATCGCCCCGCCGGTGGTGGCGACCAGCGGGGTACCGGTGGCCATGGCCTCGGCCGCCGGGAGCGAGAACCCCTCGTACAGGGAGGGCACGCAGGCGACCTGGGCGCTGCGCACCAGGTCCACGAGCTCGGCGTCGGTGATGCCCTTGACGAACCGCACCGCGTCCTGGAGCCCGTACGTCTCGATCGCGCGGGCGACCGGCCCGCTCTCGGCGCGCTTGCCGACGACGACGAGGTGCGCGTCGGGCTGCTCGGTACGGAGCTTGGCGAGGGCCTCGACGAGGTGGACGAGCCCCTTGAGCGGGACGTCGGCGCTGGAGGTCGTCACGATCCGCCCGGCGACCTCCGCGACGGACGGGTCCGGCGACCAGAGGTCGGTGTCCGCGCCGATGTGCACGACGTGGATGCGGTCGTCGCGCACCCCGAGGTGCTCGGCGATCTCCTGCTGCGAGGAGCCCGAGACCGTCAGCACGGAGGGCAGGCGGCGGGCCACCCGGCCCTGCATGCGCGTGAACGCGTACCAGCGCCGCACGGAGGCCCGCTTCTTGCGGTCCTTCGCGGCGGCGAGGTCGAGCTTCCGGTCGACGGTGATGGGGTGGTGGATGGTGGTGACCAGGGGCGCGCCGAGGTCGCCCAACAGGCCGTAGCCGAGGGTCTGGTTGTCGTGGATGACGTCGAACTCGCCCGCGCGGGCCTGGAGGTGGCGCCGGGCGCGCAGCGAGAACGTCAGCGGCTCGGGAAAGCCGCCGGTCCACATCGTCGCGACTTCGAGGGCGTCGATCCAGTCCCGGTACTCGTCGCGCTTGGGTGTGCGGAACGGGTCGGGGCTGCGGTACAGGTCCAGGCTCGGCAGCTCGGTGAGCGTGGCGCCGGTGTCCAGCACCGGATAGGGCTGCGCGCCGATGACCTCGACGGAGTGCCCGAGCTTCACCAGCTCCCGCGAGAGGTGCCGGACGTAGACGCCCTGGCCGCCACAGAACGGGTTCCCCTTATAGGTGAGGAGTGCGATGCGCAACGGGCGGTCGCCGTCGGTGGCGGAACCCGCGAAAGGGCTCGCCACCATGGCCTCTGCGGACACTCTCGGCCCCCTTCTCCCTGCACTTTCGCCGGAGCGTAACCGCTCGGATAATGTAGAACAAGTTTCAGAGTTGATCCTCTGAAGACCATTGAATCTACCGGCCGGAAACCACACCGTAAGAGGCGGAGCAGGTGATTCGCGCCACGGCTCGGACGCCTGACATGCTGACCCCCGGACCATCCCGGAATCAGCCGCCGCAACGCTACGGAACGCCAGGAAACGGAACGCCAGGAACGGGACACATGACAGCGGAAGCGAAGACCGTGACGCCTCCCCTGACGGAGCGCCAGGAGGCGCGCCGCCGTCGGATCCTGCACGCGAGCGCACAGCTGGCCAGCCGGGGCGGCTTCGACGCCGTGCAGATGCGGGAGGTCGCCGAGTCGTCGAACGTCGCACTGGGCACCCTGTACCGCTACTTCCCGTCCAAGGTGCACCTGCTGGTCGCCACCATGCAGGACCAGCTCCAGCACATGCACACGACCCTGCGCAAGCGCCCCCCGGCGGGCGACGAGCCGGCGGCCCGCGTCGCGGAAACCCTGATGCGCGCCTTCCGCGCCCTCCAGCGGGAACCGCACCTCGCGGACGCCATGGTCCGCGCCCTGACGTTCGCGGACCGGAGCGTGTCCCCCGAGGTCGACACGGTCTCGCGGCTGACGACGGCCATCATCCTGGACGCGATGGGCCTGGACGCCGCGCCGACGGCGGAACAGCTCTCGGCGGTCCGGGTCATCGAGCACACCTGGCACTCGGCCCTGATCACCTGGCTCTCGGGCCGGGCGTCCATCGCCCAGGTGAAGATCGACATCGAGACGGTGTGCCGGCTGATCGACCTGACGGGGGCGGGCACCGGGACTGGGGCGGGGACCGGGGCGGGGACGCAGCCCGGAAAGGCCTGATCTGGGCGGAGCGGGGTGGGGGCGGGGTCCCCTGGGGCGGTCTCTGAGCCGGTTTGGGGGTTTCCCGTCAGTCCCATCGTCCTTCCGTGTCGCGCCGGCCTGTCAAGGGCGCTCCTTCGTCGCGTCGCTTCGCTCCACCCTTGACAGGCCGACCCGCCCCGGAAAGCCGAAGAACTGCCGGGAAACCCCCAAAAGAACGGTCACGGGGCAGGAGAGGGACAGCGGCTCCGTCAGGGAGCAGGCGACGGGGCCGGGCGTCGGCCCGCCGGGCATCCGAGCCCCCAAGAGTCGCCGTTCGGGGCCGGGGGCGCGCCTACCTGCACGAAAGGCCGATCGGAGCCCCCTGCGAAGCCCCCGGGCGCGCCAGATCGCTACGCGCTCCTCATATCCCGGCGTCCGGCGGCCGCCTTGGGCTGACACCTGCACCAGAGGACGAACAGGACGGCCGGGAAGCTCAGGGGCGCGCCAGATCGCTACGCGCTCCTCATGTCTCGGCGTCCGACGGCCGCCTGTGGCCGGTATCCGTACTCAGGAGGTCATGGCGGCCTCACCGAGGCGGACGGCGCGGAGGGAGCGTTCGACTGTTTCGATCTTCTCACCGACCGGGCCGGCGTAGTCGATGACGGCGCGCGCGGCCTCCTCGCCGAGGGTGCGGGTGATCACCCAGGTGGCGAGGTACTGGGAGGCCAGGCAGCCGCCGGCGGTGGCGATGTTCCCCTCGGCGTGGAAGGGGGAGTCCAGGACGGTGACGCCCTCGGCCTCGACGAACGGGCGGCTCGTCATGTCCGTACAAGCGGGCATCTCACCGAGGAGACCGAGCTTCGCGAGGACCAGCGCGCCGGAGCACTGCGAACCGATCAGCTGCCGCGAGGGGTCGAGCGGCAGCATGGAGAGCAGCCGGTGGTCGGCGACCACGTCGCGCGTCTTCACTCCGCTGCCGATCAGCACGACGTCGGCCTCGGTCACGAAGTCCATCGAGCGCTGGCCGGTCACCTCGACGCCGTTCATCGAGGTCACCACGGGGGTGGGCGTCGTGATGTAGGCCTTGAGGCCGGCCTTGCTGATCAACGCCGAGGCAATGAAGCTGTCGAGTTCGTTGAACCCGTCGAAGGTGACAACGGCTACCTGCATCACAACTCCCTTGATGGACAGGCCCGCAGTCTCTCAGGCGAGAAAAATGGAAGTAGCCTCTCCGGATGATCGCTGAAGCCGATGTGTGGAACCGTTTCGTCAGCCTCCTGCCCGACGACAAGGGGTACGAGGTCCAGGTGTGCTGGGACATCGGCGAGCAGGAGGCCGGACTCGACCTCCTGGTCAGCGGACTCCTGGAACACCGGGTGGCCATCAGCGGGACCACCCGGGCGGAGATCTCCGTCATGGCGGAGGTCTGGGGCATGCGGCGGGACATCTCCTCCCGCCTCCTCGCCTGCCGGGGCGACGGGCTCCCCAGCCCCGTCGAGCTGGTCGAACGCCCCACCACGACCCCCCTGGCCACCCTCGCGGAACTGGCCGACTTCCTGGTCGTCCCCTGGATCCGGCACAGCTCCGGCCGTCTCCTCACCCGCGCGCACGTCGAAGAGCCGTGGGGCGACCTCTCCCTCATCCCGGAGCACTACGCCGTCCTGGCCTCCCCCCAAGGCCCGACCCTCCGCCTCTTCGAGTCCTTCTCCGCCCGAGAAGCCTTCGAAGCCCTCGCCCACCCCTGAAAAACCAGCCCCCAACGGCCATCAGCCGCCGAGATCAGAGAAGCGCGTAGCGATCTGACGCTCCCCTGAGCTTCCCGGCCGGCCTGTTCGTCCTCTGGTGCAGGTATCAGCCCAGGACGGTCGTCGGACGCCGAGACGAGAGGAGCGCGTAGCGATCTGGGGCGCTTGGGGGCTCGGCAGGCCGCTCGGGTCGGCCTTTGGTGCGGGTAGTCGCGCCCCTGGCCCGGAACGGCGACTCTTGAGGGCCCGGATGCCCGGTGGGCCGGCGCCCGGCCCCTCGCCTCGTCCCTGACGGGCCCGTCCCTCACCCTCTTCCCCGTGACCGTTCTTTTGGGGGTTTCCCGGCAGTTCTTCGGCTTTCCGGGGCGGGTCGGTCTGTCAAGGGTGGCCGAAGGCCATCGCGAAGCGACGCGACCGAAGGGAGCGCCCTTGACAGACCGGCCCGACACGGAAGGACGATGGGACTGACGGGAAACCCCCAAACCAACCCTGATCCCGCCCCCGGGAGCACCGCCCCCGAGCCCCACCCCCCTCCCCACCCCCTCACTCCTCCGGCGGGAACACCGCCTCTCCCGTCGCCGACAGGGTGATGAGGATGGCCTCCACCGGGCAGCCCTCGGCGGCCGTCAGGGTGGGTTCGTTGGCGTCCGTCTCCGCGGACCGGGGGTGGGACTGGCGGGCCGAGTCGAGGGTGAAGGCGTCGGGCGCGTGGTTCACGCACATGCCCGAGCCGATGCACACCCCCCGGTCGACCTCGACCTGCCAGCGGTCCCCCATCACGCACCAGCCGGGAGGTGGATCATCTTGTGCTCCAGGTACTCGCTCAGCCCCTCCGGGCCGAACTCGCGTCCCACGCCGCTGTTCTTGTAGCCCCCGAACGGCCCCAGCATGTCCAGGCTGAAGGTGTTCACGTTGAAGGTGCCGGTGCGGACGCTGCGCGCGAAGTCGATGCCGTGCTCCACGTCCGCCGTCCAGACGCTGCCGCTCAGGCCGAACTCCGAGTCGTTGGCCACCCGTACGGCCTCCGCCTCGTCCCCGTAGGGGATCAGGCACACGACCGGGCCGAAGATCTCCTCGCGGGCGATCCGCATCGAGTTGTCGACGTCGCCGAAGAGGGTGGGTTCCACGTACCAGCCCCGCTCCAGGCCGGCCGGGCGGCCGCCGCCCGCCAGGACCTTCGCCCCCTCCTCCTGGCCGATCCGGATGTAGTCCAGCGACCGCTGCTGCTGCCGCTTCGCGACGAGCGGCCCGAGCTGCGTCGCCGGGTCCAGCGGGTCGCCGACCACGAGGGCGCCGGCGGCCGCCGCGAGGGCCTCGGCCACCTCCTCGTACCGGCTGCGGGGGGCGAGGATCCGGGTCTGCGCCACGCACGCCTGGCCGTTGTTCATCCAGGCGGCGGGGACGATGCCCGCCACGGTCGCCGCCAGGTCCGCGTCCGGCAGGATCACGGCGGCGGACTTGCCGCCGAGTTCGAGGGTGACCCGGGTCAGGTTGCGGGCGGCGACCTCCATGACCCGCTTGCCTGCGGCGACGGAGCCGGTGAAGGCGACCTTGTCGACGCCGGGGTGCCCCACCAGGTACTCGCTGACCTCCCGGTCGGCGGGCAGGACGGACAGCACCCCCTCCGGCAGCCCGGCCTCCCGCGCGATGTCCGCCAGGATGAAGGAGTCCAGCGGGGCTTCGGGCGACGGCTTGAGGATCACCGAGGAGCCGGTGAGCAGTGCGGGGGCGAGCTTCGCCGCGGCCACGAACTGGGGGACGTTCCACGGGATGACGGCGGCGACTACCCCGACGGGTTCGCGGCGTACGAGGATCGGGCCGAGTGCGCCCTGGCGCCGCTCCTCGTAGGGGTATTCGGCGGCGACCTTGATGGCGGAGTCGTAGACCATCATCGCGCCGAGCGCCTGGGCGAGGACGCTCCAGGAGTACGGGGAGCCGTTCTGGGAGCTGATGGAGCGGGCGATCTCCTCGTGCCGGACGGCGATGGCGTCCTTGATGCGGGAGACGACGGCGATCCGCTCCTCCAGCGGCAGCCGGGGCCAGGGGCCCTCGTCGAAGGCCCTGCGGGCGACGGCGACGGCGCGGTCCACGTCCGCCTCGGAGGCGTGCGGGACGCTGCCGATGACCTGTTCGGTGTGGGGGGAGACGATCCGGATGGTGTCGGTGCCCAGCGGATCGGTCCATTCCCCGCCGATGAACAGTTGGCCGTGTTCCACGAGCTCGGTCATGTCCGATGCCTCCAGGGGCTGCGCACGATCTCACCGATGTCGCAGAACTGATACCAGTTCTAGTTCGAGGAGTCCACGGTCGGGACGAGCCTCCGGACGATCAGACGACCAGTCAAGACTTTTGGAAACCAGTCGACTTGGGCTACTACTGAAACACGTTCTCGTCGGAGCGGATCGAACCAGCCAGGGAGCACCCATGTCAGAGGTCATGCCGGTCGTGCCACAGGTCACCGACCACGGCGGCGGCGTCCACGCCATCCAGGTCCCGATCCCCGACAACCCCCTCGGCCACACCCTCGTCCACGTCCTCGACACCGACCGCGGACCCGTCCTGGTCGACACCGGCTGGGACGACCCCGCCTCGTGGGACACGCTCACGGCCGGGCTCGGCGCGCTCGGCATCGCCGTCGCCGACGTGCACGGCGTGGTCATCACCCACCACCACCCCGACCACCACGGCCTGTCCGGGCAGGTCCGGGAGGCGTCGGGCGCGTGGATCGCGATGCACGCCGCCGACACCGAGGTCGTCCTGCGGACCCGCTCCTCCGAGCCCGGTGTCTGGTTCGACTACATGAGCGAGAAGCTCGCCGCCGCCGGAGCCCCCGAGGAGCACGTCGCCCCGCTCCGCGCGGCGCGGGCGAGCGGCCGCGTGCGCACCCTGCCCGGACTCAGTGCCGCCGTGCCCGACCGGGAGATCGTCCCCGGCGAGCTGCTCCCCCTCGCCGGGCGCCGGCTCCGCGCGATCTGGACCCCCGGGCACACCCCCGGCCACGTCTGCCTGCACCTGGAGGAGCAGCACCCCGCCGGCCTCCCCGGCAACGGGCGGCTCTTCTCCGGCGACCACCTCCTGCCCGGGATCTCCCCGCACATCGGCCTGTACGAGGCCCCCGAGGACACCCGGGTCACCGACCCGCTCGGCGACTACCTCGACTCCCTCGAACGCATCGGCCGCCTGGCGCCCGCCGAGGTGCTGCCGGCCCACCAGTACGCCTTCAACGACGCGCCCGCCCGCGTACGGGAGCTGCTGGAGCACCACGAGGAGCGGCTGGCCGGGCTGCGGCGGCTGCTGGCCGGGCCCCTGACCCCCTGGGAGCTCGCGGAGCGGATGGAGTGGAACCGGCCCTGGGAGCAGATCCCGTACGGCTCCCGGAACATCGCCGTCTCGGAAGCGGAGGCCCATCTGCGGCGGCTGGTGAAGCAGGGCCGGGCGGAGGCGGTGCCGGGCACGGACCCGGTGGCGTACCGGGCGCTGTAGGCCGCCGCCCGGCACGGTCCGGGGCCGCCCGTACGGGCCCCCGTGCCACCGGGCCCGCCGGCTACGGGCCGGTAGAGTGAGCCCGTCGTCCACACTTCCGTATGGGGGGAAGCCGGTGCGAATCCGGCGCTGACCCGCAACCGTGACCCGGCCCGCAGTCCGCGGGACGGCAGCCGGAATGCCCCGTACCGGAGGTGCGCGGCTCGTGCCGCCGGGGCCTCCGGCGGCCGGCACCGTCGAGGTAAACGGAGCCGGAGCCCGGTGCCTGCGCGTGCCTGTCTCCCGCCCCCCGTACGAGAGGCACCCGCCCCGTCATGAACGTCCGCCGCAGCGCCGCCGCGCTCGCCGCATCCGCCGTGCTCTGCGTGGGCGCCGCCCCCGCCGCCCTCGCCGACACGCCGTCGCCCTCCGCGCCGCCGGTCGTCCCGTCGGGCCTGTTCGGCAAGGCCGACCCGACGTACGACGGGGTGTGGCGCCAGTCCCTCGCGCTGCTCGCCCAGAAGACGGCCGGCCTGACGCCCGCCCCGCAGGCCGTCGACTGGCTCACCGGCCAGCAGTGCGCGAACGGCGGCTTCGCCTCCTTCCGCGCGGACGCCGGCACGGCCTGCGACGACAAGACGACGTACGACACCAACGCGACCGCCGTCGCCGTGCAGGCCATGAAGGCCCTCGGCGGCAAGGACGCCCAGGTCAAGAAGTCGACGGACTGGCTGAAGTCCGTACAGAACGAGGACGGCGGCTGGGCCTACGTGCCGGGCTCCCCCAGCGAGGGCAGCTCCACGTCCATCGTGATCAGCGCGCTCGCCGCGGCCGGTGAGAAGCCCGCCGAGGTCAGGTCGAAGGCGGGCAGGTCCGCGTACGACGGCCTCCTCTCCTTCCAGCTCGGCTGCTCCGCCGAGCCGGCCTCCGACCGGGGTGCCTTCGGGTACCAGCCGGCCGACGGCAAGCTCGCCGCGAACGCCGACGCCACGGCCGCCGCCGCGCTGGCCGCCCTGGGCAAGGGCATCGTCGTCGAGCCGGCCGCCACGGACACCCCTGCCGCCGCACTCGCGTGCCCGGCCGGCACCGCCGACCCGGCGGGCGCGGCCCAGGGCGCGGCCGGCTACCTGGCCGAGGCGCTGAAGAAGGACGGCCACCTGACGGCCGTCACCCCGGGCTCCGACCAGCCCACCGCCGACACCGGCAACACCGCCGACGCCGTGATCGCCCTGGCCGCGGCCGGGCACCGGCAGGCGGCGGCGGGAGCCCTGGAGTGGCTGCAGAAGAACTCCACCGCGTGGGCCAACCGGAACCCGGCCGCACTGGCCACCCTGGTCCTGACCGCCCACGCGACGGGCACCGACCCGAAGGCCTTCGGCGGCGTCGACCTGGTGGCGGCGCTGAACGCCACGGGCCCGGCCCCGGCGGCCCCCGACGCCGAACCGCAGAAGGTGAAGGGCGAGGAGAAGCCGGGCTCCGGCAACCAGAACATCTGGTGGATCGTCGGCGCGGGCGCCGCGGCCGGCATGGGCATCGGCATCCTGCTGAGCGGCCGCCGCAAGAAGAACCAGCTGTGACCAGCCGCCCTACGCGCACCACGGCCGGGCCGTTCCCGGGGGTCCCCGGGATCCTCGGGGCCCTCGGGGTCCTGTCCCTGGTCCTGACCCTGTTCGCGGCGTCCCCGGCCCTGGCGGCGAGCTACCGCTACTGGTCGTTCTGGGACGGTGCGGGCGGCAGCTGGGCGTACGCCACCCAGGGCCCCTCGACGGCCCGTCCCGCGGACGGCGCCACGCTCGGCTTCCGCTTCTCCGTGAGCAAGGACGCCTCCGCCGAGGCCGCCCGGCCGCGCGCGGCCGCCGACTTCGAGGCCGTCTGCGGCGGCACCGCCCCGGCGGAGGGGAAGAAGCGGGTGGCGCTGGTCATCGACTTCGGCGTGCCCGAGGACGCCCCGGCCGGCGAGACCCCGCCGCAGGGCACCCCGCGCACGGCCTGCGCGCAGCTGGCGCCCGCGGCCACGGCGGCCGAGGCGCTGGCGGAGGTGGCGAAGCCGCTCCGCTACAACAGCGCCGCGCTGCTGTGCGGGATCTCCGGCTACCCGAAGGCGGGCTGCGGCGAGCCCATCGAGGACGCGACGCAGCCGAAGCCCTCCGCCTCCGCCCCGGCTTCGGCTTCGGCGGACACGGCCGCAGGCTCGGGCTCCCCGGGCGGCGGCGGTCCCTCGGCCGGCCTGTACCTGGGCGTCGCGGCGGTCCTCGCCCTGGGCGCCGCCGCCGTCTGGCAGTCCCGCCGCCGCAGGCGATGAGGCCGCGCCCCACCCGCGGCGCGGCACGTGCCGACGTACCCCCGGCCGGGCGCGGTGCGGCCGGGCGGCCGGGTCCCGCGCACGGGCCGGCGTACGGCCGCCGGAGGCATTGGCGGGCGCCCGAGGCGCGGCGCGGGAACGCCCTGCACGCGGGGGCCTGGTGGCTGTGGGCCCTCGGGCTGGCCACCGCCGCCTCGCGGACCACCAACCCGCTGCTGCTCGGGCTGATCGTCGGCGTCGCCGGGTACGTGGTGGCGGCGCGCCGGACGGAGGCGCCGTGGGCGCGCTCCTACGGGGCGTTCGTCAAGCTCGGCCTGTTCGTGATCGGGCTGCGGCTGGTCTTCTCCATGCTGCTGGGCTCCCCTATCCCCGGCACGCACACCCTCTTCACCCTCCCCGAGCTCCCGCTGCCCGCGTGGGCGCAGGGCATCCGGTTCGGCGGCCGGGTCACCGCCGAGCAGCTGGTCTTCGCCTTCTACGACGGCGCGAAGCTGGCGACCCTGCTGATCTGCGTGGGCGCGGCGAACGCCCTCGCCAATCCGGCGCGGCTGCTGAAGTCGCTCCCGGCGGCCCTCTACGAGGCGGGTGTGGCCGTCGTCGTGGCCATGACCTTCGCGCCGAACATGGTCGCCGACGTGGCCCGGCTGCGGACCGCCCGCCGGCTGCGCGGCCGCCCCACGGGCGGGGTGAAGGCGGTCCTCCAGATCGGCCTGCCGGTGCTGGAGGGCGCCCTGGAGCGTTCCGTCGCCGTCGCCGCGTCGATGGACGCGCGCGGGTACGGGCGTACGGCGCAGGTCCCGCGGGCCGTGCGGCACACCACCAACGTCCTCACCCTCGGCGGGCTGCTCGGCATGTGCGCCGGTACGTACGGGCTGCTCGCGGCGGAGGGCGCCGTGTACGGGCTGCCCGTGCTCGGCATCGGCCTCGTGCTGGCCCTCGCGGGGCTGCGGCTCGGCGGGCGGCGCAGCATCCGCACCCGGTACCGGCCGGACCGGTGGGGGGTGCGGGCCTGGCTGGTCGCCGGTTCGGGCGCGGCGGTCGCGGCGCTGCTGGTCCACGCGGGGTCGGTGGACCCGGAGGGGCTGCGGCCGGGCGTGGTCCCGCTGGTCGCGCCCGCGCTGCCGCTGTGGCCCGCGGCGGCGGTCCTGATCGGCCTGCTCCCGGCCTTCGTGGCCCCCGTACCTTCCGAGGAGTCCTCCCGTTGATCCGCTTCGACCAGGTGTCGGTGACGTACGACGGCGCCGCGCGGCCGTCCCTCCGCGACGCGGACTTCACCCTCCCGGAAGGGGAGCTGACCCTCCTCGTCGGCCCGTCCGGGGTCGGCAAGTCGACCCTGCTGGGGGCGGTGTCCGGGCTGGTCCCGCACTTCACGGGCGGGACCCTGCGCGGGCGGGTGACGGTGGCGGGCCGGGACACCCGTACGCACATGCCCCGCGAGCTGGCGGACGTGGTGGGCACGGTCGGGCAGGATCCGCTGGCCCACTTCGTGACGGACGTGGTGGAGGACGAGCTGGCGTACGGGATGGAGTCCCTGGGCCTGGCTCCGGCGGTGATGCGGCGCCGGGTGGAGGAGACCCTGGACCTGCTCGGGCTGAACGAACTCCGCGACCGCCCGATCGCGACCCTGTCCGGGGGCCAGCAGCAGCGGGTGGCGATCGGCTCGGTCCTGACGACGCACCCGAAGGTGCTCGTGCTGGACGAGCCCACCTCCGCGCTGGACCCGGCGGCGGCGGAGGAGGTGCTGGCGGTGCTGCAGCGGCTGGTGCACGACCTGGGCACGACGGTGCTGATGGCGGAGCACCGCCTGGAGCGGGTGGTCCAGTACGCCGACCGCGTCCTGCTCCTCCCGTCGCCGGGCGAGCCCCCCGTCCTCGGCACCCCGTCCGAGATCATGGCCGTCTCCCCGGTCCACCCCCCGGTGGTCTCCCTGGGCCGCCTGGCGGGCTGGACCCCGCTCCCCCTCTCGATCCGCGACGCCCGCCGGCTGTCCGCCCCCCTCCGCGACCGCCTCGCCACCGCGCCCCTGCCGGCCGACGGAGACGCCGCTGCGCGGGGCTGGTCCCCTACCCTCCCCCAGACTCCGTCCGGGGGGAGGGTAGGGGACCAGCCCCGCGCAGCGGCCCCCGCCGCACCGGCCCCGACCGGCACCGGCCCCGGCCTGCTCCGGCGACTGGCCGGACGCCGTCCGAAGCCGCAGCCCGCCGGGCTCGCCGACGGCACCCCCGCAGCCGGCACCCCCGCAGCCTCCGTGAGGAACCTCGGCGTGCGCCGAGCCCGCACCGACGTCCTCCACGACGTCACCCTCCAGGTGGCCCCCGGCGAGACCGTCGCCCTCATGGGCCGCAACGGCGCCGGCAAGTCCACCCTCCTCGCGGCCCTCACCGGCACTCTCGCCCCCTCCGCCGGCCAGGTGACCGTCGGCGGCCGCACACCGCACCGCACCCCGCCCCCGGAGATGGTCCGCCGGGTCGGCCTGGTGCCGCAGGAACCCCGCGACCTCCTCTACGCCGACACCGTCGCCGCCGAGTGCGCCGCGGCCGACGCCGACGCCGGGGCGGCCCCCGGCACCTGCCGGGCGCTGGTCGGCGACCTGCTGCCCGGGGTGCCGGACGACACCCACCCCCGGGACCTGTCCGAGGGGCAGCGCCTGACCCTGGCCCTGGCCCTGGTGCTGACGGCCCGCCCGGCGCTGCTGCTCCTCGACGAGCCGACCCGCGGGCTGGACTACGCCGCCAAGGCCCGCCTGGTGGAGACCCTGCGCGGCCTCGCCGCCGACGGCCACGCCATCGTCCTGGCGACGCACGACGTGGAGCTGGCCGCCGAGCTGGCCCACCGGGTGGTCATCCTGGCGGGCGGGGAGATCGTCGCGGACGGCCCGACGGCCGAGGTCGTCGTCTCCTCACCCGCCTTCGCTCCCCAGGTGGCGAAGATCCTGGCCCCGGGCCACTGGCTCACGGTCTCCCAGGTCGCCGCCGCCCTGGAGGCCACCCCGTGACCGCCCGCCCCACAGCCGCCCGCCCGACCACCTCCCGCCCCGTCCGCATCGGCCCCCGCGCCGCCGCGGCCCTGGTCCTGGTCACCCTCATCGGCATCGCCGCCTTCGGCTGGCCGCTGCTCGCCGACCGCCAGTCCGGCCTGGCCCACTCCCAGGACGCACCCTGGCTCTTCGCCGCGCTGCTCCCCCTCCTCGTCGCCGTGGTCGTGGCGACCATCGCCGACCAGGGCATGGACTCCAAGGCCGTCGCCATGCTCGGGGTGCTCGCCGCCGTGGGGGCGGCGCTGCGGCCGCTGGGCGCGGGTACGGCCGGGCTGGAGCCGATGTTCTTCCTGATGGTGCTCAGCGGGCGCGTCCTGGGTCCCGGATTCGGCTTCGTCCTCGGCTCCGTCACGATGTTCGCGTCCGCGCTGCTCACGGGCGGCGTGGGGCCGTGGATGCCGTTCCAGATGCTGGCGCTGGGCTGGTTCTCGCTGGGCGCCGGGCTGCTGCCGGGGCCGGAGAGGATCCGGGGGCGGGCCGAGCTGGCGATGCTCGCCGCGTACGGGTTCCTGGGCTCCTTCGCGTACGGCACGGTCATGAACCTCCAGGGCTGGGTGATCCTGCAGGGCATGGGGCAGGGGATCTCCTTCCACCCCGGCGACCCGGTGCCGCAGAACCTGGCGCGCTTCGTCGCCTACTGCCTGGCGACCTCGGTGGGCTGGGACCTGGGGCGGGCCGCGCTGACGGTCGTACTGACGCTCGCCCTCGGGGGCACTCTGCTCAGGGCGCTGCGCCGGGCGACCCGGAAAGCCGCGTTCGACGCTCCCGTTTCCTTCGATTCGGGGGCCGGAAGTGACCGGGGCCACCCACCCCAGCGGGTCTGACCGGCTACCCGGGGTGACATTCGGGCCGCTGGGCGGTGAGGCGGCCCACAGGACCCACGTCACATCCGGCCCGCCTTAGTAGACCCCCCGGCCGGTCCGGGTACGGCTTCCGGCGCGGGACGTCGGTCCCGGCCTGCGAGGGGGGCTAGTAGACGGGGGGCGTTGCCAGGGCGGCGGGGGCCTGGCTAACTGGTGTTGTCGCCGAGGCGGCCGGGGCGCACAGCCCCCCGCCGGCAGAACCCCTCCCACCCGTGTGAGTGGCTCACGCATGTCTTCGGCATGCCGCGACCGTCCTTGTTCCCGTCGGAAGGTTCATCCGTGTCCAACGCCGTCATCCGCCGCATCGCCGCTTCGAAGAAGACCCTCGCCGGTACCGTCCTCGCTCTGGGTGTCGCGGGTTCCATGCTCGCCGCCGTGCCCGCGCAGGCCGCTCCGACGGGTGCGAAGGCGATCGCCCAGCAGATGATCAAGGACCCGGCCCAGTTCGCCGCCTTCGACAAGATCGTCACGCACGAGAGCGGCTGGGACTACACCGCCACGAACTCCTCCTCCGGCGCCTACGGCCTGGTCCAGGCCCTGCCGGCGTCGAAGATGTCCTCGGCGGGCTCGGACTGGAAGACCAACCCGGCCACCCAGATCAAGTGGGGCCTGGACTACATGAACGAGCGCTACGGCAGCCCGGTCGACGCCTGGAACTTCTGGCAGGCCAACCACTGGTACTAAACCAGCGGACAACAGCAGACATGTGAAGGCCCCGGTGGCCGGCCTCCCCAGGTCCGGCCACCGGGGCCTTCCGCATCCCATCCCACGGGGTTCAGCGGGCGCCCGGAGCGGTGCTCACAGGCGCTGGATGATCGTGCCGGTCGCCAGCGCGCCGCCCGCGCACATGGTGATCAGCGCGAATTCCTTGTCGCGCCGCTCCAGCTCGTGCAGCGCGGTGGTGATCAGCCGGGCGCCGGTGGCGCCGACGGGGTGGCCGAGGGCGATGCCGCCGCCGTTCACGTTGACCTTCTCCAGGTCCTGTCCGAAGACCTGCGCCCAGCTGAGGACGACGGAGGCGAAGGCCTCGTTGATCTCGACGAGGTCGATGTCCTTGAGGGACATCCCCGCCTTGCCCAGTACGGCCCGGGTCGCGTCGATCGGGCCGTCGAGGTGGAAGTGCGGGTCGGAGCCCACCAGCGCCTGGGCGACGATCCGGGCGCGCGGCTTGAGCTTGAGCGCGCGGGCCATCTTGCGCGAGGCCCACATCACGGCGGCGGCGCCGTCGGATATCTGGGAGGAGTTCCCGGCGGTGTGCACGGCCGTCGGCATGACCGGCTTGAGCCGGGCCAGGCCCTCCATGCTGGTGTCGCGCAGCCCCTCGTCCCGGTCGACCAGCCGCCACATGCCCTGACCGGCGGCCTGCTCCTCCTCCGTCGTCGGCACCTGGACCGCGAAGGTCTCGCGCTTGAAGCGCTCCTCGGCCCACGCGGTGGCGGCCCGCTCCTGCGAGAGCACGCCGAGCCGGTCGACGTCCTCGCGGGTCAGGCCCCGGTGGCGGGCGATCCGCTCGGCGGCCTCGAACTGGTTGGGGAGGTCGACGTTCCACTCGTCCGGGAAGGGCTTGCCGGGCCCGTGCTTGGAGCCGGAGCCGAGCGGGACGCGGCTCATGGCCTCGACCCCGCAGGCGATGCCGATGTCGACGACCCCGCCGGAGATCATGTTGGCGACCATGTGGTTGGCCTGCTGGGAACTGCCGCACTGGCAGTCGACGGTGGTCGCGGCGGTCTCGTAGGGGAGTCCCATGGCGAGCCAGGCGTTGCGGGCGGGGTTCATGGACTGCTCGCCGGCGTGGGTGACGGTGCCGCCGACGATCTGCTCGACGCAGTCCGGCTGGATTCCGGTACGGGCCAGGAGCTCGCGGTAGGTCTCGCCGAGCAGGTAGGCGGGATGGAGGTTGGCCAGGGCTCCCCCGCGTTTCCCGATGGGGGTGCGTACGGCTTCGACGATGACGGGTTCCGCGGCCATGAGCTCGTCCTCTCCTGCACACTCTGCACAGCGCCGGCGTGGCGGGCCGTCCGGCGACTGCCCCGCGCGAACTAGTACGCGTTCTACTTCTCCCCCGCAGTCTTATGACCTCGGCGCCCGGCACGCAAGGGTCTTGCACGCGGCTTACACGGATTCCACACGCAACAGTTGGCGCGGGAGCCCTTGTGACTTCTAGAACTCGTTACTACCTTCAAGCCAACATCTGATGGGCCGTCAGACCTTCGTCAGACCTTGGAGTCGCCCGATGCCCTGTCCCGCGCTGCCCGAAGGCTTCGACGCCACCGATCCCGATCTCCTCCAGGACCGCGTCCCCTTCCCGGAGTTCGCCCAGCTGCGGCAGACCGCGCCCGTGTGGTGGTGCCCGCAGCGGCGGGGCGTCACCGGGTTCGACGACGAGGGCTACTGGGCCGTCACCCGGCACGCGGACGTCAAGTACGTCTCCACGCACCCGGAGCTGTTCTCCTCCACCACCAACACCGCGATCATCCGCTTCAACGAGCACATCCAGCGCGAACAGATAGATGCCCAGCGCCTGATCATGCTGAACATGGATCCGCCGGAGCACACCCGCGTACGCCAGATCGTGCAGCGGGGCTTCACCCCCCGCGCCATCCGCAGCCTGGAGCAGGCACTGCGCGACCGGGCCCGGAAGATCGTGGAGGAGGCCCTGGAGGCCTCGGCGGACGGCTCCTTCGACTTCGTCACGCAGGTCGCGTGCGAACTCCCGCTCCAGGCGATCGCCGAACTGATCGGCGTACCCCAGGAGGACCGCTCCCGGATCTTCGACTGGTCGAACAAGATGATCGCCTACGACGACCCGGAGTACGCGATCACCGAGGAGGTCGGCTCCAACGCGGCCGTGGAGCTCATCGGCTACGCCATGAACCTCGCCGCCGAGCGCAAGGAGTGCCCTGCCAAGGACATCGTCACGCAGCTGGTCGCGGCGGAGGGCGAGGGCAACCTGCGCTCCGACGAGTTCGGCCTCTTCGTCCTGCTGCTGGCGGTCGCGGGCAACGAGACCACCCGCAACGCCATCAGCCACGGCATGCACGCCTTCCTCACCCACCCCGAACAGTGGGAGCTCTACAAGGCGACCCGGCCGTCGACCGCCGCGGAGGAGATCGTCCGCTGGGCCACGCCCGTGGTGTCCTTCCAGCGCACCGCCACCCGGGACACCGAGCTGGGCGGCCAGAAGATCAAGGCCGGTGACCGGGTGGGGCTGTTCTACTCCTCCGCCAACCACGACCCCGAGGTCTTCGAGGACCCGGACGTCTTCGACATCACCCGCGACCCGAACCCGCACCTCGGCTTCGGCGGCGGCGGCCCGCACTTCTGCCTCGGCAAGTCCCTGGCCATCCTGGAGATCGACCTGATCTTCAACGCCCTGGCCGACGTCCTGCCCGACCTGCGCGCCGCCTCCGACGGCCCGCGGCGGCTCCGCGCGGCCTGGCTCAACGGCATCAAGGAGCTGCGGGTCAGCACGGGCTGACGGGCCCACAGGGCTGCGGGCCGGTGCGAGCCGGCCCGTGAACCAGGACGGCAGGGGCCGCACACCCACGCCCCGGCCCCTGCCGTCCGCCGGTGCCGTGATCGCCCGAGTGGCGGAATGCCGGGACCTGGCCGATCCTGACAGGACGCGACGATCCACCGAAGGGGCGCCGGGGACACCATGCCCCGGCGTTCCTTCGGCCATTTCCCGGCCCTTCGGCATCCCTTCGGCATCCCTTCGGCCACCTCCCGGCCCGTTCGGGCCGTACGCCCTCCCGTCAGGCGGGCCGCAGGATCGCGCAGGTCGTCGTCCCGTGGGCGTACAGCTTCCCGTCGTGCGTGCCGACGACCCGGGCCTCGGCGGTCGCGGTCGTACGGCCGACGTGCAGGGCGGTGCCCTCGCAGCGCAGGGCCGGGGTGTCCGCCAGGACCGGGCGGATCATGTGCACCCCCAGCTGGACGGTGGTGTAGGCGGTGCCCGCCGGGAGCCGGGTCATCACGGCCGAGCCGAGCGCCGAGTCCAGCAGGGTGGCGAGGAAGCCGCCGTGGACCGTGCCCATGGGGTTGAGCAGGTGGTCGCCGGGGTCCCCCTCGAAGACGACGGAGCCCTCCTCGACCTCGGTGAGCCGGAAACCCAGGGTGCTCGTCATCGAGGCGGCCGGCAGGGCGCCCTTCAGCGCCGCCCGGAGGATCTCCAGGCCGCTCATGCGCAGGAGCTCCGGCGTGGTCTCGGGCCGCGGCTCCCACGTGTGGGTACGGCTGCGCAGACCCTCGGGGGCGGCGGAGGGGGCGGTGGCGGCGGCGGTGGTGTGATGCGTGGTCATGCCATCGACCCTAGGCGGGGCGGCCGGAGCCCGGGAGTGTCGGATCCGGCGCCTTGCGGATCGATTCCGACACCCCCCGGGGGGCGGCGCCCGGAGCTACCCTGGCCCGGTGAAAGTCGCCGTACTGGCCCTCGACGGGGTCTTCGACTCCGGGATCTCTGCCGTGCTGGACGTGCTGCACACCGCCAACGCCCTGCGCCGCGAGCTCCCCGGCGCCACGCCGCCCGCCTTCGACATCCGCACGGTCGGCGTCGGCGCACGCCGCCGCGTCCGCAGCGGGCTGGGCCACCGCATCGACACCGAGCCCGCCCGCGAGGCGGAGGACGCCGGGCTGCTCGTCCTGCCCGCCCTGACGGAACGCCGCCCCTCCGCGCTGCTGGAGGCCGTTTCCGCGCCCGAACGGCGCACGGCCCGCCGGATGCTGGCGGAGGCCCGCGAACGGCGCACCCCGCTCGCCTCCTCCTGCACCGGCACCTTCCTGCTCGCCGAGTCGGGCGTCCTGGACGGGCTGCGGGCCACGACGAGCTGGTGGCTCGCGCCGGTTTTCCGCGAGCGGTACCGGCGGGTCACGCTGGAGGAGACCCGGATGGTGACGACCTCCGACGGGGTCACCACGGCCGGCGCCGCGTTCAGCCACCTCGACCTGGCGCTCTCCGTCGTCGCCGGGCGCAGCCCGGCCCTGGCGGACCTGGTGCGGCACTACCTGGTGGTCGACGACCGGGCCTCGCAGGCCGCGTACATGATCCCCAGCGCCATGGCCCGGCACGAGCCGCTCGTCGCGGCCTTCGAGCGGTGGGTGCGCGCCCGCATCGAGGAGCCGCTGTCCATCGCCGACGCGGCGCGCGACCTCGGCGTCAGCGAGCGGACCCTCCAGCGCACGATGGCCCGCACCCTGGGCCGCTCCCCGATCCGCCTGGTCCAGGACCTGCGGGTCGAGCAGGCCGAGCACCTGCTGCGCACCACCGCGCTGCCGCTCGCCGCGGTCGCCCGCCGGGTCGGGTACGAGAGCCCCGGCCCGCTGCGCGCGCTGCTGCGGCGGGGGCGGGCGTAGGGCCCGCTACGCGGGGGTGCGTACCGGATCGGGGGCGGTCCGGCGCTGGCCGGGAAGGGCCGTCTTCAGGCCGCGCGGCCCGGACAGCACGTGGACCAGCCCGAAGCCGGCGGCGACGACGGCCGCGCCGCCGGCCGCGTCGAGCACCCAGTGGTTGGCGGTGGCGACGATCGCGCACACCGTGATCAGCGGGTGGAGGACGCCGAGCAGTTTCTGCCACCGGCGGGGCGCGAGGACCACGATGACGATCCCGCACCACAGGGACCAGCCGAAGTGCAGGGAGGGCATCGCGGCGTACTGGTTGGAGATCGCGGTCATCGCCCCGTAGGAGGGGTTGGCCAGGTCCTGGACCCCGTGCACGGTGTCGACGAAGCCGAGGCCGGGCATCAGGCGCGGCGGCGCGAGCGGGTAGAGCCAGAAGCCCGCCAGTGCCAGGACGGTGGCCAGCCCGAGGGAGGCGCGCGCCCAGCGGTAGTCGGCGGGGCGGCGCCAGTACAGGACGGCGAGGACGGCGAGCGGGACGACGAAGTGGAAGGAGGCGTAGTAGAAGTTGAAGAAGGCCTCCAGCCAAGGCGTTTCCACCACGGCCCGGTTGACGGCGTGTTCGATGTCGATGCCGAGCGCGCGCTCGATCGCGAGGATCTGGCCGCCGTTGCCCTCGGCGAGGGTGCGGCTGGTGGGGGCCGCGGCGCGGATGTGCGAGTAGATGGAGTAGCCGACCCGTATCAGCAGCAGTTCCAGCAGCAGGTTGGGGCGCGAGTTCACCCGCCGCCAGAACGCGAGGAGCGGGATGCGGGACCAGCGGGCGTCGGCGGGTTCCGCGTGGGCGGTGGGCACGGGCTCGCGCCAGTACGGGGAGGAGCGCGGCAGGAACGGCACGGCGCAGGCCGCCGCGAGGGCCGCGAGGAGCAGCACGTTGTCGCGTACGGGGGCCAGCGCGGCCAGGTTGGGCAGCAGTACGGCGCTCGGCAGGCTCATGGCCAGCACGACGGCGACGGGCCACACCCGGCGGTCGGCGGCGCGCCGGCCCACCTTGCCGGCCACGGCGAGGAGCACCCACAGCAGCTGGTGGCGCCAGCCGGCGGGGGACACGGCGACGGCGACGCAGCCGGTGACGGCGACGGCGAGCAGCAGCTGGCCGTCGAGGGCGTAGCGGACCGCGCGGCGCATGCCGGTCCAGGCGACGGCGGCGGCGAGCGCGAGTGCGAGGGCGATCTCGCCGGGGCCGCCGGGGCCGAGGCGCAGGAGGGCGCCGTGCAGGGACTGGTTGGCGAGGGCGTCGGGGGCGCCGCCGAGGCCCGTACCGGCGAGGTACTCGACCCAGTACGTCCACGAGTCGCGCGGCAGTGAGGCCCAGGACAGGGCGGTGGCTCCGGCGAAGGTCGCGGCGGCGGCCCGGGCGGCCGGGCGGCGGCCGGTGAGCCACAGCAGCGGGGCGAAGAGCAGCAGCGCGGGCTGGAGGGCGGCGGCGAGGCCGACGAGGAACCCGGCGGGCCGTCCGCCGGGGACCCGGAACACGGCGAGGAGCACCAGGAGTACGGGCAGGACGGCCGTCTGCCCGGGGGAGGCGGCTTCGCGGACGGGGAGGGAGACCATCATCAGCGCGACCAGCGCGGGCGCGGCGAGCAGCGCGGTGCGGCGGGGCACGGGGTCGGGGAGCGCCCGCGCGGCGACGAGGCCGACGGCGGCGACGAGGAGCAGCGTCGCGCAGGTCCAGGCCACCTCCAGGGAGGGGGCGGCGAGGCCGGCGAGCGGTTTGAGGACGAGTCCGGCGAAGGGGGTTCCGGTGAACTGGCCGGCTCCGTACAGCGGTCCGGGCGGGCCGGCGGGGAGGTCGAGGCCGCCGAGCCATTCACCGGGCGGCACGCGCAGCACCGTGGCGGCCTGTCTGACACCGAGGACCGCGGCGAGCGCCCACAGCAGGATCCGCACCGCTCCGAGCCTGCCGCCGGCGCCTATGACACCGGCATGTCCCCCGGCACCGCCGCGCTCCACCGCATCAGCCGCCACGCCCCGCCGCCCTCCGCCCTGTCGACCGCCACCGTCACTTCGCCTGGCTGCCGCGCGTCGTGCCCCGTTCCATCACCTGGACTGCCTGGACGACGATATCCCGGGCGGGATCCCTAGGATGGCGGGCATGAGCATCGTGAAGATCAACAAGGGTGTCAAGGCACTCACATAGAGGCCCACCTGCGGGTGATTCACGCTGGCCGCTCAAGCATAAGAGCCCCGCCCGGCGTGGTCGGTCTCCGTCGCCGGACGGGGCTCGCGGCTGACTCAGCGGTTCAGGTCCCGGTGTTCGTCCAGCGCGCGCAGTCCGGGCGCGAGACGGGGCAAGGAGCCCGTACACCTGATCTCTCGGGGGAGGGTCCAGGAGCGCCAGCAGGACAGGCACCAGAGCATCCGGTGATGCTCCGCGTCCGGCACCGCTTCGCCGCCACAGCGGGGGCACTCCTGCACCGCGTCTCCTAGGCCGAGAGGTCGAACTCGCCCAGCTTGGCACCGCTCAGGAAGTCGGTCCATTCCGTGGCGGTGAACTCCACCGCCCGGCCGGTCACGGAGCTGCGCACGACCACCTTGCCGGGCACGTTGGTGGCCACCTCGACGCAGCGCGGGTTGTTGTTCTCGTAGGTGCACGCCGAGGACGTGCGGAACTCGTAGTCGGGAATCGTGGTCATGGTGCCGTCCCTTCGCCGTGCTGCGGGGAAGCGGTCCCCGCGCCGTCGTGCATGTGCGCCCCACCCGTCACGGGCGGGGAGTCTCGAAGTTCCACATGGCCTGTAGGCAGCGCACGCACTCGCAGGGAGGAAACACGTCCCCGAAGCCCTCCCAGTAGCCCTCACGGCGGAAGCGCGCCACGTCGATCGGGTCGCGCACCAGCGGGCGCACGGGGTCACCGGACCGGAAGACCAGCACGGGGCCGACCGAGCCCCCGCTGAGCACGCGGACCGTCAGCCGGGACCGCCCCCTCACCGGACCCGCTCCACCACGGCGACTTCCGAGAACTCCCGCAGGAACGTCATGTGCCCCGTCCGCCCCGTGTGCTCGATGCACATGTCGGTGCAGACGTCCGCGTTGCCCGTCGGAGCGGCCGCCCACTGGCAGTCCGGGTTCAGGCACCGTGCCGTGGCGGTCGTCTCCGCCGACGGATGACGGTGCATCACGTAGTGGACGAAGCGGAGGACGGCTCGAACGGTCATGCCGCGCCCCCGTCACGGGAGTGGTTGCGCAGCTCGGTACGCAGCGACTCGACAGCGCCCAGGTCTCCGACCGCTTCGGCCACCTTCAGGTCGGCGTCGAGCGCGCGGCACACCCCGCATTCATGGGCGGGAGGCTCCGAAGCCTCCGGCCGGGTCGCTTCCTGTCGTGCTGCCGTCGGCATGCTGCACCTCCGTGTCACCCTCGGTGCGGGCATCGTTCCGCCGCCAGGAAGCCCGGCCTAGTGTGATCCGTAGTGGCAACCGTCCCCCGGGCCCCGGAATCCCTCTGTCTAGTGGCATCCCTAGTAGCAAGATGGCCACATGGACATCGGGGAGCTGATTCGGGATCTCCGCAAGGCTCGTGGCTGGAGCCAGGGGCGGTTAGCTTCGGAGATCAACAAGGTTCACGGCACGACGCTGACCCGGGAGTACGTGAGCAACTGGGAGCGTTCCAAGGTCAGGCCGGGCCCGTTCTACCTGGCCGCGCTGTCCGCCGTGCTCGACGTTCCCCTAGCTGTCCTTGAAGGTGAAGTGGACCGACGCGAGTTCCTTACCGACGTGGCCGGGGCCGCCATAGCCCCTGTCGTCGCCTCCGATCTGATCAGCGCGGGATTCGCCGCCCGGTTGCGTGGAGGGCCGTCAGCAGACGAGTGGGAGGCCAAGCTCACGACGTACGGCACCGAGTACATGTCCATGGGCGCGGCGGACATTCAACGCCGGGTATCCGGCGAACTCGTCACCGTGCAACAGCAACTCGATGACCCACGGCTGTGGTCCGTCGCCTCCCGCCTGATGACCCTCTACGCCAAGACGTTCCCCGGGGCGGACGGCTCCAAGGCGGTGCACTGGTACCGGATGGCAGCGACGGCTGCTGACGAGTCCGGCAACGACGAAGCGCGCGTGTGGGTCCGGGGCCGTGCCGCCATCGCCCTGGGCTACGAAGGCGCGTCCCTCGGGGTCGCTGACGTACTGGCCGACCAAGCCATGGCGATATCGGATCGCCCCTCCCTGGGCCTCCTGAACGCCGTGATGGGCAAGGCACACGCGGCAGCGATCCGAGGTGATCGGACAACAGCGCTCCACCTGGCGAACCGTGGCCGGCGCATCTTCGACAAGGCAGGGTCGCACGAGCAGACCAGTGACTACGCCGTGCCCTGGTGGCGAATGAACGTCTTCCTGTCCCTCCTCCTGGCCCGTCTGGGAGATGAACGGGGAGCCGTCGAAGCACAGGAAGCAGCACGCCGGGAACTCCCCGCAGAGCTGCCCCGCTTCGCGACACACCTGGAGATGCACCGGGGCCTCATGCTCGCCCGGTCCGGAGACCTCTTGGGCGGAGCCGCCTACGCCCGGACAGCGCTGGACGCCTTGCCGCCGGAGAAGCACTCCCTGACGCTGCGGTTGCTCATGGCGGAGATCGAACGGACCTGACGGCCGACGACCGCGAAACCCGTACGCGGGCAGGGCTGCCACCACGTTCCGGTCCCCGAGCTGGTGTTTCAGGGGCCCTCCCCACTTCCTCACGGGGTCGTCCTCGGGTGCCGGTGGAGACGTTTCCGCTGGTCAGCACCAAACAAGGCCCGAAAAAAGGCGCTGCACCCAGGGCGCGCATTCCGAGCTTGGGCCGGGATCGCCAGCCGGCATGCACGCCGAACTTTCGGACCGCCCTCCCCTCCCCCCAGCAGGACGCGGGAAAGACCGTCCACCACCAGGGCGGACGGCCTCTCGGGTTAGTACGGGCTACTGGCTATCGCCCAAGGCCCGGTACAGCGTGGCGCGGGAGACCCCGAGGGCCTTGGCGATGGCCGTAACACTCTCCCCCTTTGCGCGACGGGCCTTGGCCGCAGCAAGCTTGTCCGCGTCCATCACGGCGGGGCGTCCACCCGTACGCCCCTGAGCGCGGGCAGCGTCCAGTCCGGCACGGGTGCGGTCCTTGATCAGGCTGCGCTCAAACTCCGCCATCGCGCCCACCACCTGAAGCATGAGCCGCCCATCCGGCGTGTTCGGGTCGATGCTCGCCAGCGCTCCCGTCAGCACCTTGAAGCCGACGCCACGGGCAGCGAGCGAGTCCACGAGGGTCACGAGGTCGATCAGCGATCGGGCGAACCGGTCCAGCTTCCAGACGCACAGGGTGTCGCCGGGGCGCAGGTAGTCCAGAGCGGCCGTCAGCTCCGCGCGGTCAGTGTTCTTGCCGCTCGCCTTGTCCGTGAAGATCCGGGCACAACCGGCAACCGTCAGCGCATCGTGCTGCAACTGCGCATCCTGGTCGTCGGTGGAGACTCGGGCGTATCCGATCAGTTGTCCCGCGGTCGTCGTCATGCACCCATCGTCGCAGAACCCGTCTCAAAACCTCAAGGGATTTCAAGAAGTTCTGAGACGGGTTTTGGAGCACTCTTGGCAGGGGCGGGGCGCCCCCTGGCGACCGTCTCACAATCCTTCGTTTCTGAGACGACCGCAGTCGGTCACGCATAGCCACATCCACCAGACCCGTACACCCCGCCAGGGTCAGCCACCTGACGGTCGGCCACTCCCCTCCGCAGGGATGCCCCCCTGGGGCCGCAGGGCTCCACCGGAACACCCCAATGAGCCATGGGGGAGTTTTCCCTCCCTACCGCTCAGGCAGGACGGAGGGCGGGGGTCATCCCCTGGGGCCCACATCAGGAATCACAGCGCCCCGCCAACCCTCGTAGCCGGCCAGCTTCCGGCGTGTACCGAATCGCTTGTCCATAGCCGCGAACAGGGCACGCTTCCCCGTCGTCGTGCCCAGACTCCGGGCAAGCACCGGTTCCGCCGCACAGAACGCCTCCCACACAACCGACGTGCGGACGTGAACGCTGTGCGGTGCCGTCCCCAGCATCCGAACCCACGAGGAGGGGTCGTTGAGTGGGGCGCGGAAGGCGTCGAACTGAGAGGCCAGCGAGAGGAGTTGCGTGGCGCGACCGTCGGAAGCGGACTCCACTTCCGATGCCACGGTCCCGATGTCCCGGACGATGGCAGGGGCAAGGCCGGTGGGGACGGGCAGGGCGTCCAGTTCTTGCCGCAACCTTCCGAGGGTGGCGTAGTGGTGCTCTACCTCCTCCTCGCTGTCGGCGTTCTCTGCTCGTTCCCGTGCGGCGTCCAGCGAGTCCCGCAGTGCATACCGACGTTCCCTGATGGATGCCTCTGCCTCCGCGTCCACCCCCTTAACTACTGCGTGCAGCCACTCGCCCATGCCCCGGCGGACCAGCGGCCAGTCCCGCCACTCGCCAGCCGAAGTCGTCCACTGAGCCTTCGCCAACTTGAAGTCGCAGGTCATAGGGCTGGTGTGACCGGCTCTCGGGGTGCTCACGCTGGTCGCGGGCGCAAGCCCGCGCAGAAGATCATCCGTCAGCGGTTGACTTCGAGGTTCGTCAGGACGAGCAGGGCTCGCAGGAGCTGGGTGGCGCGGGCGGGGTCGGTGCGGAGCTTGGTAAGGATCCGCCAGTTCTTGAGGTGGGCGAAGCCGTGCTCGACCGGCGCGCGTCCGACGGCGAGGACGCGGTTGGCTTCCTTCTCACCTGGGGTGAGCTTGTGGGTGCGGCTGGCGGCGTAGCCGGTGACGATCACGGGGTCGAGGATGTCGTTGTCCAGGCCGCGGAAGCCGAGGTCGGCCAGTGCCCCGAGGCCGGCGGCGCGCAGGTGGGCCAGGATGCGGTCGTGGCGGGCGGCGGTGTTGTCGTGGGTGCGTCCGGGCCGGCCGGCGGATATCCAGATCAGCCGGCCCTTCTCGTCGGTCAGGGCGAGGAAGTGCAGGCCGTGGCTGCGGTGCTTGCCGGAATAGTTCCGCCGGTCGGCCTTCCCGGTGCGGCGCTGGGTGCGGACGAGGGTGCCGTCGATCAGGACCACCTCCCCGCCCAGCTTGGCGATCTTCTTCAGGGCGCGGTCCAGGCGCGGCGCCCGGGTGGCGAGCAGTCCGATCAGCTCGTCGCGCCAGCGGCGGACGGTGGATTCGGACACGTCGTTGCCGCCGGCCATGTCGGCCAGGCGCTGGTCGTGGCGCAGTACGGCCAGGACGATCACGGCGATCTTCCCCGGCGGCAGGATCCGCCATCGGGACCGAATCGCTTTCAGATGGCGCCGCAGCAGATCGGCGAGGTGGTTGACGGTGCGCGTGGACAGCGGCAGACGGCACTGGTAGACAGCCGGGCAAGTGTCCTCGGCGAGTTCCTTGGCATTCGTCACATGATTCCAACGGCTGCCGGGGACACCTTGGTTACTCTGGTGTCGAGCCGCTCCGAGTCGAGGTGTTGCTGATCACAGACGGGTGGTGAACCGGCCGTCGGGCAGTTTCCGCAGCCAGCCGCGGTCGACGAGTCTGACCAGCTTGCCGCGTAGCGGTTCCAGCTTGGCCTTCACGTTGACGTCCACCCCCACCACCTCGCCGACCTCGCGGGCCATGACCGGTCCAGCTGCCTGCCGCACGGCAGCAAGGATGCGCTGGTAGTCCGACGGGAGCATGGTCTCTTCTACGCCCGGTTCGAGGTCTGGGATCAGCATCACCGTCCGGCCGCCCACCTGCCCGGGCGTCGGCGCGGCCGAGGCACGCTCGGTGGCGAGCTGCTTGCTCACCCTCCCAAGGACACGTTCGGCGACGGCGAGTTCGTCCCGCTCGGCCCGGACCTCGGCGAGCTGCTTGGCCAGCTGTTGTTCGAGGTCGTCCAGTTCCGCGCGCCGCGCGGTGATCCGTTCCAGTAGCTCGGGATCCAGCATGCCCAGGAGCATAGAAGACCGTCCGGTCACAGCGAGCAGGAACCAGGCACGGGTGGAAATCTGCCGGTGTCCGTTGAGTAGGAGCCCGGTCGGCTCGCTGTCGAACTGAACCGCCGCCTGCGCAAGGACGCTCGGCTGGGGCACCCAGCCGAGCGTCGCCAGCGGCTTCCCACCGCCCCACCAGAGGGGGCGGCTGGGTCAGGAGCTGATGGGCGTGGTGAGGGTCGGGGTGCTGACCACCCGCGCGCAGATGGCGTAGACCTTCAGAGTTCCCGGGTTGGTGGTGTCCGTGTTCGTAGCGAACGCCCACCATGCCTCTCCGCTGATCGGCTGGGTCGAGTGCAGCAGGTACCGCTCGGCGTGCGAGTTGCCCGCGATCACGCTGGCGCCACCGCCGGTCCGGGTTTCGCCGGGCGGGCACGAGGCCTGGGCCGCCGCCCGGCCGGGGAAGCCGCCGGAGGCGACGGGGATGGTCACCGTGTTCTCCACGACGCGCACGATGTCGTCTGCCTGCGCCACGGCGGCCGGCCCCATCACCATCGCCGCTGCCGCGGCGGCCACGAGAAACTTCTTCAGCACGAGATGCCCTGCTTTCGCTCGGGTGTCAGAAAAGAGGCGTCACATCGGGTGTGAGCCGCCTCAGACCTATCGCGACACCTGAACGAACCTTCGGACGACATTTCGAAGCACGCTCACATGGCGCAAGTGATCCACTCCGACGGTCGCCCCGGGCCGGTTCGCGTGTCTGCATCCCCGGCCCCCAGCGTGCGACGGAGGCATCCCAACCATGTACCGAGCTTTACCGCACGCCGACATGTCACTCCGAATCTCGAAGTCAACCGCTGACGGACGATCTTCCCCGAAGACTTCCGCCCGCGACCAGCGTGAGCACCCCCAGAACCGGTCACACCAGCCCCTTGACCTGCGACTTCAAGTTGGCGGGGGCTCACTGAGCACCACTCCAGACGAACGGCACCGACCTACCCGCCCTGTCAGCGTGCTGGGCTGCCGCTTCCAGTGCGCTGCGCGCCTTCGTGTCGTCTATGTACTTGCCCAAAATCCTCAAACCCCCATCTGTCAAACCTTCAAGACCTTTTCTCCCCGCTGTCCGCAGATCGCGAAGCGATCGAGGACCCCCACAGGTGACCAAAGGTGAGTCGAGAACCATTCATCAGGTGACTCCCGCTGTCCATAAAACCCCAGGTCAATCGCTGTTTAGGTGAAGAGAGAGAAGTAAAAATAAAAACTACATAGAGAAGAAGCCGAAGTGGTGCCCAACACCGTCATTCGTCACACCGTCACCCCCTCACGACCGTAGGCGTATGGGCCGACAGCAACCCGGTGCCTCACGCACGCTCACAGGAACGCCGAACGGCCCGCCACCGGGTTTCCCCAACGGCGAGCCGTGAACGGCACTCAGGCAAGCTCAGGCGCCCGCAGGTTCCGGCGACTCAGCCCACCGCAGGATCACGCGGTCGAGCGTCTTCGCGTTGCGGCCCCTGCCGACAGACTTGGCGATCCTCACGGAATCGATGAACAGCGCCAGGAACTCCCGCTTCGTCTTGAGGTCCCAGGCTGCCCACGTGGACCCCTCTCCGATTGGGTCTCCGTCCACGCCGGTCCACTCGTTGGGAATCTCGATCGTCTGGCTTTCCGTCGCGTCCAAGTGGGCAAGCCGTTCAGCCGTGCGCTCCTCGTGGGCCGACAGACGCGCCATCGACTCGTGGAACATCGCCGTGCCGGTCTTGTCGTCGTAGACGCCCGCCAACCGGTCCATGTGCAGGATGCGGCGGGACTCCCGTACGTGCTCCAGTTCGGCGCGCACGGCCGCTCGTTCAGCGTCCCGCTGGGACGTGTCCCGCTGCCTGGCGAATCGGCGGGATGCCTCAGCGAGCCATTCGAGGTCTTCCGGGTCATCCGGGTCCATGGCCGTGAGGCGCGCCCACACTCGGCGTGCTGTCTGGTCGTCCGCCGCTTCCTGGCCGATGACGAGACCGCCATGGCCGGCTACGACTCCCCCGGCACGGTTGCACTTGTAGTAGAGCTTTCCCACCCGGCGGTCAGCGACCATGACGGAGCCGCACACGTCGCAGAACAGCAGCCCATGACCGGCTAGCAGCGTGGGCACTCGTCGTCCGGCGCGCACGACGGTCTGTGTGCGGCCGTTGAGCACGTCCTGTAGCTGCCACCACTCCTCGACGGGGATCAGTGCATCATGCGTCTGGACGGGCTGCCCCTCTTCGTCACGGAGGATCACGCGCTTGCCGGTCTTCCCAGGGACCGGGTTGCCGTCAGCATCCTTGGTTGGCAGTACGCGCCCCTGCCATTCGATGGCGTACCCAGCGAGGCGCGGGTCCCGCAGGATGCGGAGCACGGTGGAGGACACCCACGCGGGCCGGTCCACAGCTTCGGAGATCGCCCGAGCGCGCCGTGCGGCAAGCCTCTTTATCCCCGCCTCTCCCAGGGACTCAGCCTTGGTGGGTACGCCCTCTTCGTTGAGTCGCTTGGCGATCTGCGAGGCGGACAGTCCGTCAGCCGCCCACTTCGCCATGTCTCGGACGTGCGGGGCCTCTACGGGGTCCGGGACGAGCCGGATGACGGACAGCTTGCCTCTGGTGCCGCGCTCCGTCGTGAAGCCATAGGGGGCGAGACCGGACACATGGCTGCCGGCCCGCCGGAGCGTGTCCTTCGTGGCGGAGACGTAGGCCGACTTCATGTCGGACTCCTGCTGCGCCAGACCCGCGATGATGGCGAGGATTCCGACACCGACCGGGGTGGACGTGTCTAGGTATGGCTCTTCGACGCTGACCAGCCGGACGCCGTGCGATTCCAGCTCCTCGATGATCCGCATGGCTTCCAGCGCACCACGGCGCGTGAGGCGGGACAGCGAGAAGACGACCACCGCGTCCACATGCCCGCCGCGTACGGCAGCCATCATCTCCTCGAACCCCGGGCGGTGGACGCTGGGGTCCCATCCGGACTTGCCGACGTCCTCGAAGTGGCCCGCGTCGTTCCACCCCTTCGAGCTAATGAGTGACGCGCACCGGTCGCGCTGCGCCACGGGTGACGCCTGCGAATCGTCCTCACGACGCTTTGACTGACGGATGTAGGAGACTGCTCGCACGTGGTCAAGGCTAGGTGCAGCACCCGGCCTGTTCTTCCTGAGAGGTGTCATGTGCCTAGCGTGGTAAAAATCAACGCGCTGACCGTCCCGGACGAGCAGCGGGAGCTGCTGGAGCAGCGGTTCGCCTCGCGGGCGGGCGCCGTGGAGGGTTCGGACGGGTTCGAGTGGTTCGAGCTGCTGCGGCCGATCGAGGGTACGGACCAGTACCTCGTCTACACGCGGTGGCGGTCGGAGGAGGACTTCCAGGCGTGGATGGAGGGTCCGATGAAGGCGGCGCACCAGGGTGGCGGCGCGGGCGGGGCCGGTGGTGAGCGGCCGAAGCCGGCGGCTTCCGGGTCGCAGGTGTGGTCGTTCGAGGTCGTGCAGCAGGCGGCGCCGAAGCAGGCCTGATGTGTGGCCGAGGGGCCCGGGGCGGACGCCGCCCCGGGCCCCTCGGTTCTGTCGCTTCAACGTCCCTTCGACCCTTCAGGCCCAGAAGGCGTCGCTCTCGTCGATGTCCTGGGTGCACTGGTCGATGTCGGTGATCTTGCCGCCGACGATGGTGAAGAAGAGCCCTTCGTGGATCTCGATGCCGCGGTCGCCCCTGTCTCCCTGGGCGACGTGCACGGCTATCGCGTGGCCGCGGCCGTCCACCATGACGTTCTCCAGCCGGACCCGGAGGGTGCCGTTGGTCTCCTCCCCGAGGCGGCGGTAGAGATCGAGGACGGCTTCCCGGCCCTTGTGGTGCCCCGAGAGCCTGTTGTTGCCGGGCACGTGGTGGATGACGTCGGCCGTCATCAGCGTGCCCAGGGTCTCCATGTCGCCCTTGCCGAAGGCTTCGTAGCCGCGGCGGATCAGGGCACAGTCCGGATGCTCCGACATGACGGTTCACACCCTCCGCTCGTGCGATTTACACCTTTCCTCATCATCGGCCCGCGCCTGTGGATATTCCACGCGGGGGCTCGGGAGGGCGCTGCACAATGGCGCCATGGACAGGAACACGATCATCGGGAATGACTCCGCCGACGCCCGAAACAGCAGGTGGGAGGTGGTGTCGGAGCCCTTCGACACCGTGGACGCGACGGCGCTGCGCCGCGCCTACTACGCGGAGGTCGCCGGACGGTACTGGGAGCGGTCCGTCACCGAGGCCGAGATCGACCAGGGGATGCTGGACTTCCCGGCCGACGGGCTCCTACCCCCGGCCGGGCAGTTCGTGGTCGGCAGGCTCGACGGGCGGCCGCTGGCGTGCGGCGGCATACGCCTGCTCGACCCGGCCACCGCCGAGCTCACCAGGGTGTACGTCGACCGGAGCGCCCGCGGCACCGGCGGCGGGGCGGCCCTGCTGGCCGCGCTGGAGGAGGCCGCCCGCGGGCTGGGCGCCGCGCGGGTGCGCCTGGACACCCGTACGGACCTGGTGGAGGCCCGCGCCCTGTACGCGCGGCACGGGTACCGGGAGATACCGGCCTACAACTCCGGTCCGTACGCCCAGCACTGGTTCGAGAAGGGCCTGGACCTCGGCTCGGCCGCTTCCTAGTTGGCGGAGTGGTCGCGGCGCGCCGGCGTGTCGTAGGGCTCCTCGGAGTCGGATCCGCAGAGCTCCCGGTTGAGTTCCTCGACCAGCTTGATGAGGTCGGTGGGACGGTCCGGGCCCCACCAGTCGCCGAGCAGCTCGGCCAGGGACTCCTGGCGTGCGTGCGCCAGCCTGCCCGCCACCTCCCGGCCCCGGTCGGTGAGGACCAGCGCGAGGCCGTCGCGGGTGGCGAGTCCGCGCTCCTCGGTCTGGCGCGCGGCGTCCGTGACGACCTTGATCGGGATGGCGGTGCGTTCCGCCAGCACGGCCGGCTCCACGGAGCCGTACTTGTTGATCCGCAGCAGCAGCCAGCTGGCGGCGGGCAGCAGGTCGTAGCCGGCCTTCGCGGTGATCTTCTCGTAGACGTGGCGGCGGCCTTCGCGGGTGCCGAGCACGGACAGCGCGCGGGCCACCTCCTCGTGCGAGGAGCGGTGCACGGGGTTGGAGGCGAGGGTCTCCGTCACGTCGGGGGCGGTGACGGAGGCGCGGAGCGTGTCCTCCTTCAGGAACCAGGAGATGAGGAAGGCCAGCAGGACCACCGGGACCGCGTAGAGGAAGACGTCGGTGATGGCGGAGGAGTAGGCGTCCAGCACCCTGGGGCGCACCTCGGGCGGGAGCGCGCCGATGGCCCGGGGGTCGGCCTCCAGCCGTTCGGGCGTCGCGGCGGGCGGGAGCGGGACTCCGGCGAGGGTGGCGGTCAGTTTGTCACCGAGCCGGTTGGTGAAGACCGTGCCGAAGATGGCGACGCCGAAGGAGGCGCCGATGGAGCGGAAGAACGTGGCACCGGAGGTGGCGACCCCGAGGTCGGCGTAGCTGACCGCGTTCTGCACGACGAGGACGAGCACCTGCATGACCAGTCCGAGGCCCACGCCGAAGACGAAGAAGTAGATGCTCGTCTCCCAGTCGGAGCTGGTGCGTTCCAGCTGGTGCAGGAGCAGGAGCCCGACGGCGGTGACGGCCGTACCGGTGATCGGGAAGACCTTCCAGCGGCCGGTGCGGCTGACGACCTGCCCCGAGGCGGTGGAGGCGATCAGCAGGCCGAGCACCATCGGCAGCATGTGGACGCCCGACATGGTCGGTGAGACGCCCCGCACGACCTGGAGGAAGGTCGGCAGGTAGACCATCGCGCCGAACATCGCGAAGCCGATGACGAAGCTGATCACCGAGCAGAGGGTGAAGGTGCGGATCCGGAACAGCCCCAGCGGCAGGACTGGTTCGGCGGCCCGCCGCTCGATGAGGAGGAAGGCGACGAGGAGGACGGCGCCGAGGACCGCCAGTCCGATGATCCGGGCCGAGCCCCAGCCCCAGGTGCCGCCGAGGGAGGCGACGAGCACGAGGCAGGTGGCGACGGAGGCGATGAGGAAGGTGCCGAGGTAGTCGATGGTGTGCCGGGAGGACCGGGCCGGGATGTGCAGGGCGGCGGCGATGACGACCAGCGCGACGAGACCGATGGGGAGGTTGATGTAGAAGACCCAGCGCCAGGAGAGGTGGTCCACGAAGAGGCCGCCCAGCAGGGGCCCGAGCACACTGGTCGCGCCGAAGACCGCGCCGAAGAGCCCCTGGTACTTGCCGCGCTCGCGGGGCGGGACGATGTCGCCGACGATCGCCATCGACAGCACCATCAGTCCGCCGCCGCCGAGGCCCTGCAGGGCCCGGTAGCCGATGAGCTGGGGCATGTCCTGGGCGAGGCCGCAGAGGGCGGACCCGATCAGGAAGATGACGATGGCGGCCTGGAAGAGCTTCTTGCGCCCGTACTGGTCGCCGAGCTTGCCCCACAGGGGCGTGGCGGCGGTGGAGGCCAGCATGTAGGCGGTGACCACCCAGGACAGGTGCTCCATGCCGCCCAGCTCGCTGACGATCGTGGGGAGCGCGGTGGAGACGATGGTCTGGTCGAGTGCGGAGATCAGCAGGCCCAGCAGCAGGGCCCCGATCGAGACGAGCACCTCGCGGGAGGCGTGCTCGGCGGCGGGCTTCGGGTCCACGGCCGACGCGGTCACATCCTGAGCCATCGGCTCCTCCTCAGGCCGGATCAACATCTCCATCCTGAGCGGTGTGTCCGGTTATGGCCTCTCGGAAGGGTTGGGTGGGGCCTGAGGGGTCTGCATAATCGCTGGCAGTGTCCAGGGAGGGGTACCAGTGAGCGCAGAGCGCTGTCCGGAATGCGGCGCCGTGGGCGTCGGCTGCGAGTGTGGGCGGGGGGTGGGGTTCAACCCGCTGCGCATTCGCCCGTACGTGGCCATGCCGGAAGCCGACCAGAGCCCGCCACCGCCCCAGCCGGTCCTGGGCGCGATGGCCCGACCGGGCGCGGACCCCGCCACCCCCTTCCCCACCCTCCCCCCGCCCCCGGCGGGGGCTCCGGAGGCAGCCCCGGCCCCTCTGGCGGAAACCTGGCCGACCCACCAGGCCACCCCGCCGACCGCACCGGCGGGCCCCTTCGCACCCCAGGCGGAGGCCCAGACGCCCCAGCCGGAACCCTGGGCCACCCAGCCGGGCGGCCCGACAACCCCGGCAGGCGGCCCGATGCCCGGGGCCGACGCGCCGCAGCCCCCGGCGCAGCCGGGCGGCCCCACGGCAGCACCTCCGGCGGAAGCCTTCGCATCACCGGCTGAGGCCCCGACGCACCCGGCGGAACCCTGGGCAGCCCAGCCGGGCGTTCCCGCGGCAACGGCTCCGGCGACACCGCAGGTGCCCCCGGCGGGATCCGTCGCGCCCCCGGTCGACGGCCGGACAACCCCGGCGGGGGCCTGGACGGCCCAGCCGACCGTCCCCCCGGCGGCTCCGGCGGCCCCGGCGGCCACGGCGGCTCCGGCGGCTCCGGCGGCCACGGCGGCTCCGGCGGCTCCGGCGGCTCCGGCGGCTCCGGCGGCTCCGGTAGGAGCCTTCGTGCCCCCGGCGGAGCCTTGGGCGGGCCGGCCGGGCGATCCGACGCCCCCGCCGGGCAGCGCGGCGCCGCAGGCCCCGGCCCAGCCGGGCGCCTGGGGTCCGCAGCCCGGTACCCCGGCGGCGGGCCCGGCCGAACCCCTCGCGACCCCGCCCGGGGTCGCCGGCGCCGGGCCGGGCACGCCCCCGCCCGGGGCGTTCGCGGCGCAGCCGGGTGCCGCCGCAGCAGCCGGCGGGTTCGCGGGCGGGCCCGGGGTTCCCGTACCGGCGGCCCCGGCCGCCACCGCGTCCGGCGGCGGGGGCGACGAGGCCCCGACGGCCATGCTGGCGCCCGTCCCGGCCGGACCGCCCCCGCAGGACCCGGGTACGCCGGCGTTCGGGATACCCGGCGCGGCGCCCGCACCCGTACCCGTACCCGTACCGCCGGCGGAGCAGACGGTTCAGCTGCGGGCCGTCCCCCCGCAGTGGCCCGACGACGTCCCCGCCAGGCGGCCGCGCTCCCGGCGGCTGCCGCTGCTGGCCGCGGCGGGTGCGGCGGTGGCGGTCGGCGCGGTGGCGCTGGCCCTGGTGATGTTCACGGGGTCCGACGAACGGGACACCGCACTGGTGGACCCCAAGCCGTCGTCGCCCGTCGCCGAGTCGGCCCCGGCCGGCCCGTCGGAGTCCCCTTCCGGCCCGACGGCAAACCCCTCCTCGTCGGCCACGTCCTCCCCGTCGGCGAGCGCCTCCCGCTCGGCGTCCGCGTCCGCCTCTCCGAGCGCGTCCCGCTCGGCGTCGCCGTCCCCCTCCCCCTCCACCGGGACGACCCGCGCCCCGAGCCCCACCTCCCCGGCGAAGCCCGTGAAGCCTGCGACGCTGCGTCCCGGCGACTCGGGGCCCGAGGTGGAGAAGCTCCAGCGGCTTCTGTCGGAGCGCGGGATGTACGGCGGCAGGTTCGACGGCCGGTACGGCCGCGGCGTGGAGCGGGCCGTGGCGAACTTCCAGATGGAGTACGAGGTGTACGAGGACGAGTTCGGCGTGTACGGCCCGGCGACCCGGCGCGCCCTGGAGGGATAAGTCACTCGGCCGTCGGTGGCGCGTACCCCGCCGGATTTTGTATCGTGAAGAAACAAAGTGGTTCCGTCCGCAATCCCTGACCGGTGGACGGAACCGCTTGTTCTCTTTAGCCGCCCGTCTGGAGCCCCGCCGATGCCGGCCAGCACCACCACGACCACCGCCCCCACCGTCCTCACCGCCAGGGCACTGCTCCTGGACATGGACGGGACCATCGTCAACTCGGACGCGGTGGTCGAGCGCTGCTGGCGCGAGTGGGCGGTGTCGCACGGACTGGATCCGCAGGAGGCCCTGAAGGTGGTCCACGGCCGCCAGGGCTACGCCACGATGGCGATCCTGCTGCCCGAGCGTCCGATGGAGCTCAACCACGCCGAGAACGCGGTGATGCTGGCCCGCGAGACCGCCGACACCGACGGCGTGGTCCCCGTCGCGGGCGCTCCGGAGTTCATGGCGTCGATCGCGGCTCTCCCGCACGCCCTGGTCACCTCGGCCGACGCCGCCCTGGCCGAGGCCCGGATGACGGCCGCCGCGCTCCCGATGCCGGACGTGCGGGTCACCGCCGAGTCCGTCGGGGCCAGCAAGCCCGACCCCGAGGGCTTCCTCAAGGGCGCCGCCGAGCTGGGCGTGGACCCGGCCGACTGCCTGGTCTTCGAGGACTCCGGGGCCGGCATCGCCGCGGGCCTGGCGGCCGGCATGCGCGTGATCGGCATAGGCCCCCGCGCCGCCGCCCACGGCCCGACGGCCCAGGTCCCGGACCTGACCTCGGTCCGCGTCGAAGCCGGCGCGGACGGAACCCTCACCCTCACCCTCACGCCGCCCGCGTGACCCCGGGCCGGGCGCTCCCGCCGCCCGCCCGGCGCGACCGAACGAAACGGGCCGCCTCCCCGCGCGGGGAGGCGGCCCGTTTCGCGACCCTCCGGGTCAGCCCGCGATCGCCTCGTACAGCGAGAACGCCGCCAGCGCCGCCATGACGGCCGCCGCGATCTTGGTGATGAGCCGCAGCGGCACGTACTTCATCAGCGTGCGCCCGCCCAGGATGCCGATGCCGGCGACCGCCCAGAGCGCCAGCACCGCCCCGAGGCCGACGGAGAGCGGGTTGTCGTACCGGGCCGCGAGGTTCGCCGTCATGATCTGGGTCAGATCGCCGAACTCGGCGACCAGGATCAGCATGAAGCCGGCCCCGGACACCTTCCAGAAGGACTGGTCGGCGGGCGGCTTGACCTCTTCGTCCTCGTCGTTCTTCTTCAGGAGCAGCATGGCCGCGCCCGCGAGGAAGAGGACGCCGACGACGGCCTGGACGAGCCGGTGCGGCAGGAGCGTGAGCACGCTGCCCGCGGCGATGGCGAGCGCGACGTGCACGGCGAAGGCCGCGGCGACGCCCGCGAAGACGTAGGAGGCGCGGTAGCGGGTGCCGAGCATCAGACCGGCGAGGGCCGTCTTGTCGGGGAGTTCTGCGAGGAAGACGACGCCGAAGGCGATCGCGAGGACGCTGAAGCTGAACACGGGGTGGAACCTCGATCGGTCGGTCGGGCAGGACGCCGTCGGACCGAGAGACCTGGGGTGCTTCAGGGGTCGCTTCGGCTCGGCGGCGCCCTGGGAGGCGTGAACACGTCACGCGCCACGCATCTGGATGCGTCACGCGCGCCGCGCCACATGGACAGGGCACTGCGGCCGAAGGTCTCGCTGGCCGACCGCTGACGCGGCCTGCCTCCGGGCGCCGGCTGGGTGACCCAGCAGTATGTCGACGGTCCGGCGAAGAGCTACTCCCCTTCTGCTCCGCCCAGGGTACGCGACGGCACCGACAGGACGAAGGCGTCCGTTATGTGAGTTTGGCCCCACTCCAGCCCCACCCCGGCGGCCGGAATCTCAACTTCCCCTTGAATGCGGGGCATTGATTGCCTTGATGTGACGTGCCCATGTCGGCAATCTGTCACCTGGTGCCCGTCCCAGCGACATCTGGCGCCGCCACCATGGCCGCGCCCCGCCGGGGTCCGCACGGCCACCACCCCCCGCACCAGGGAGCCCCCCATGGCCCTCATATCCACCCGCACGCCCTCCGTCTACGCGCGTCGCATCGGGCGCGCGGGCATCCTCGCCTCCGCCGTAGCCCTCGCCTCGCTCACCTCGCTGGTGAACGCTCCGGCCGCCCTGGCCGCCCCGCCCACCCCCATCACCGCCGCCGAGGCCCGCTCCTACCTGGCCACGGTCACCCCCGCCGCCGAGGGCTCCCTCACCGGCTACAGCCGCACCCAGTTCCCGCACTGGAGCACCGTCTCCGGCACCTGCAACACCCGCGAGACGGTGCTCAAGCGCGACGGCGTGAACGTCGTGACCGACTCCTCCTGCGCCTCCGTCAGCGGCAGCTGGTACTCCGAGTACGACGGGGCCACCTGGACCGCCGCTTCCGACATCGACATCGACCACATGGTCCCGCTCGCCGAGGCCTGGCGTTCGGGCGCCAACTCCTGGACCACCACCAAGCGCCAGCAGTTCGCCAACGACCTGACGCGCCCGCAGCTCATCGCGGTCACGGACAACGTCAACCAGGCCAAGGGCGACCTCGACCCCGGCAAGTGGCTGCCGCCGCGCACCGCGTACCGCTGCACCTACGCCCGCATGTGGGTCCAGGTGAAGCAGTACTGGGGCCTGAGCATGGACTCCGGGGAGAAGGCCGCCCTGGTGAACGTCCTGAACGGCTGCTGACCCGAGCACCCGCCGGCCCGTCGCGCCCCTCCCCCGGGAAACAACCGGGGTTTTCACCCTCCCAATCCCCCGCGAGGGGGAGGCCCGCCCCCGCCCGGCCCCGTACCGTGATCGAAAGGGCTTCCGAGAAGGGGGAATTGGATGGCCGGGCTGCGATTGGGACCACTGCTGCGCCACGTCGACTGGGACACGGGCGGCTCCGCCACGATATGGGTCGAGGCGGACCGCCCGTGCACCGCCGAGGTGCGGTGCGCCGACGGCTCCGGCGGCAGCGTCCGCACCTTCCAGATCTCCGGCCACCACTACGCGCTCGTGCCGGTCACCGGCCTGACCCCGGGCACGACCACGGCGTACGAGGTCCTGCTCGACGGGGTCCTCGTCTGGCCGGGGACCGGCGGCGGCTTCCCTCCGAGCACGATCACCACACCCGCCGTCGGGGGCCGGCCCGGGCAGCCCGCTCCCGGGCTGCGCGTCACCTTCGGCTCCTGCCGGCAGGCCGCACCGCCCGCCGACCGGCGCGGACCCCACGGGGCCGACGCCCTCGACACCCTCGCGGCGCGGCTGGCCCAGCACCCCGGCGAAGTCCGGCCGGACCTCCTGCTGCTGCTCGGCGACCAGGTCTACGCGGACCACCTCTCGCGCGAGACCCGCAAGTGGCTCGCCGCCCGCCGCGACCTGCGGGAGGCACCCGGCGCGCAGGTCGCGGACTACGAGGAGTACACCCGGCTGTACTACGAGTCCTGGCTCGACCCCGAGATCCGCTGGCTGCTGTCGACCGTCCCCAGCCTGCACGTGTTCGACGACCACGACGTCATAGACGACTGGAACACCAGCGCGGCCTGGCTGGCGGAGATGCGGGCGACCGCGTGGTGGCCGGAGCGGGTGCTCAGCGGGCTGATGTCGTACTGGGTGTACCAGCACCTGGGCAACCTCTCCCCCGCCGAACTGGAGGCGGACGCGCTGTACGCGGCCGTGCGGGCCACCCCGGACGGCACCGACGCGCTGCGTGCCTTCGCGGCCGCGGCCGACGCCGACCCGGCTTCGGCACGCTGGAGTTACCGGCGGGACTTCGGCAGGACGCGGCTGCTGATGGTGGACACCCGGGCCGCCCGGGTGCTCGCCGAGGACGGCCGGGCCATGCTCGACCCGGCGGAGCAGCTGTGGCTCCGGGAGAACGCGTTGGAGGGGCACGGGGATTACGACCACCTGCTGATCGGGTCCTCCCTGCCGTGGCTGATGCCGCCGCTGATCCACGACGCGGAGGTGTGGAACGCCGCGCTCTGCCGGGGCGAGCGCGGGCCGCGCTGGGCGCGGATCGGCGAGGACCTGCGGCGGCGCAGCGATCTGGAGCACTGGGCGGCGTTCCCCGCCTCGTTCGCCGCGCTGAGCGATCTGATCGAGGAGGTGGGCACGGGCCCGAAGGCCCCGGCGACGGTCGCCGTCCTGTCCGGGGACGTCCACCACGCGTACGTGGCCGAGCCTCGAATACCCAGCACCGCCCGGGTTTTCCAGCTGACCTGCTCGCCCGTGCACAACTCCATCCACACGGCGGTGAAGTGGGGGTTCCGGCTGGGCTGGTCGCGACTGGGCCGGTGGCTGGGGCGGGGCTTCTCGCGGCACGGGCGGACGGGCCGGCCGCCGCTCAGCTGGCGGCGTACGGGCGGACCGTGGTTCGGCAACCAGCTGATGACGCTGGCGCTGGCGGGCCGCAGCGCCCGGCTGCGGCTGGACCAGGCCCGGTCGGGCCGCGCGGGGGCCCGGCTGGTGACGGTGCTGGACCGGGAACTCACCGCGGCGGAGTAGGCCGGGCCGCCGCCGGAGCGGTGGCGGGCGTACGCTGTATGGCTGTCAGCCGCCCCTGCCGCTCCCCGCGACGACGCGGCGCATCGGACTGGGGAGTTCCGCTTTGCTCGAGACTCTGGGGTCGTTGACCACGAGCCCGTGGATCTACGCCGTTGTGGCGGTGTCGGTGCTGCTCGACGTGTTCCTGCCGGTACTGCCGAGCGGAGTGCTGGTGATCAGCGCCGCCGCTGCCGCGGCGGCGGCCACGGGCACGCCCGCGCAGGTCCCGGACATCAGGCTGCTCCTGGTCGTCGCCGCGACGTCCTCGATACTGGGTGACATGGCGGCGTACCGGCTGGCCCGCCGCGGCGGGGCCCGGCTGGACCGCGCCCTCGCCCGCTCCCGCCGGCTGACCCGAGCACAGGAACGCCTGGGCACCGCCCTGACCAGGGGCGGCGGCGCGCTGGTGGTCCTCGCCCGCTTCGCCCCGGCCGGCCGCTCCGTGGTCTCCCTGGGCGCCGGCCGGACCGGGCGGAAGGTGACGGAGTTCCTGCCCTGGTCGGTGCTGGCGGGCATCAGCTGGGCCGGCTACAGCGTGTCGCTGGGCTACTTCGGCACCCAGTGGCTGGGCACTGCCTGGCTCGGTACCGCGGTCTCCATGGTCGCCCTCCTCGCGGCGGGCTCCCTGGCCGCCTACCTCGTCCGCCGCCCGTCCCCGGGCCCGGCGCCCGCGTAACCTCCCCTCCCCCGGAGGGAGCAGGCCGGTCACCCGTTCACCCGGCACCGATCGCCGCCCCACTCCCGTGCTTCTAGCGTCCGGAGAACGGCGCGACCGAACCGCGTGACGCCCCAGCCCTGGCCGCGCCGTTCCGCCGAGCCGAGGAGTTCCCTCCATGCCCCCCACGCGCACCCGCAACCGGCGCCGCCTGACCGGGATCGCGGCCGCGACACTCGTCGCCGCGGCCCTCACACCCGCCACGCTCGCCTCCGCCGCCCCATCCGCCACCGTCTCCCCGGGCACCGTCGCCCCCGGCAGCCGCGTCAGCCTCAACGTCGACGGCTGCGACACCTCGACGGCCCGGGCCTCCTCCCGCGCCTTCGGCGACGTCTCCCTCGCACCGAGCAGCCGGAGCGCGAGCAGCTTCTCCGGCAGCGCCACCGTCTACCGCGACGCCCCCGTCGGCTCCTACCCCGTCACCTTCGAGTGCGGCGGGAACAGCGGCCGCCGGGTCACGGTCACCCTCCAAGTCAGCTCCGGCGCCGCCCGCGGCGGCCTCGGCGGCAGCATCGAGGCCATGAGCCCGGGCCGGATCGCCCTGGGCGGCACCCTCGCGGCCGGCGCGCTCGGCACCGGCATCTGGCTGCTGCGCCGCCGCTGGGCCCACACCCGCTGACCGCCGACCGGTCAGACGGCCGCGGCAGCCGTCCGGCCCCGGACCTGCACGCCGTCGAGCAGCGCGGCGGTCGCCTCCGCGACGGCGTCCACGGCGGCGTCGAACACCTCCTGGTTGTGCGCGGCCGGAGCGCGGAAGCCGGACACCTTGCGTACGTACTGGAGCGCGGCCGCCCGGATCTCCTCCTCGGTGGCCTTCTCGGGGATGGCGGGCGGGCGCAGGGTCTTAATGGAGCGGCACATACCTCCACTATGGCGCGGCCGGCGGCAGCTCGGCCCCGGAAAGCTTCATGATGAGCCCGGCCTGGAGCCTTCCGCGCAGCTCCGGGTCGGCGACCTCCTCCAGGAGCCCCAGCGCCTGCTGGGTGCTCTCCGCCGCCCGCCGGTCCTCGCGCAGGGCGGCCGTCTGGGCGGCCATGTGCCGCAGGGCCAGATCGGCGCGCCGGTGGAACAGCTGCCCGACGAGGGTGACGACCAGGCCGACGGAGCTGGTGACGACCCCGAGGTACGCGTCCCCGGCGCCCTCCGCCTTCCACACCGCGAGCCCGACCCCGAAGAGCAGCACGGCCGCGCCGACCCCGGAGAACAGCTGGCTGGTCGCGAAGCTGCTGCGCGCCTGGGCCAGCCCGTAGGCGTAGTACTCGACCAGGATCGGGGTGAAGTCGTCGTGCCGGTCCCCCAGCTCGGCCGGACCTCCCCGGTGCGCCCCTGCGTCGACCAGCCGCGGCTCGCCCTCCTCCCGCGGCCCTGCGCCCAGCCCCGCGAGCAGCCGCTCCCGCTCGGCGTCCCGCTCCCGCCCGAACCGCGCCCGGCCCACCACCCCGGCCGCCAGCAGCCCGAGCCCGGCCACCCCGAGCCCCACGGCCCCGACCCACTCCGCTGCCCCTGCCACACCCTCCAGATCCCCGCCCCACCGCGCGGGAAACCGCCCCGGAACCTAGACTGGCGAACGCCCGACCCTTCCGGCCCCCAGGAGCAGCACATGGCCAAGCGAGGAAACAAGAAGCGCGCCCGCAAGAAGAAGAAGGCCAACCACGGCAAGCGCCCCAACGCCTGAGCCGCACCCCCCAGACACACGAAAGGCCCCCAACCGTGACCGGTTGGGGGCCTTCATGTCTGGTGGGCGTGGACGGTTTCGAACCGCCGACATCTGCTTTGTAAGAGCAGCGCTCTACCCCTGAGCTACACACCCGTGGACGAGTGGACAGCCTACATGCAGGGCGGACCCCCCACGCAATCCCGTTCCCGTGGGGGAGAATGGACCCGGGGCACGGGCGGACGGGGTACGGGAGTGGGACTGTGACGACGGCATCCCGGCGGTGGTTCGGCGGGCGGGACGAGGGTCGGCGGGCGGATGCGCAGGCGGCGAAGGACGCCGCCGCGGCCGCGTTCTACGAGCTGGACACCGCGCAGCGGGATCTGCGGATCTCCATCGAGACCATCGCCGCCGCCGACGGGTCTCCCGCGGCGCGGCAGGCCACCGAGGGGTTCGCGGCGCTCGGGCGGCGGATCGACGAGGTGAGCCACGCCTACATCGAGGCCGTCGACGCGCACGACCTGGACCGGGTCGACCTGGAGGGCTCCGCCGCCTCGCAGGCGCGGCAGCAGCTGACGCGGGCGCGGGACGAACTGGTGCGGGTCAAGGGGGAGCTGGAGCGGTTCGCGCAGGGGCTGCAGCCGCTGCTGGACAAGGCGGAGACGCAGCTGGCGCGGGTCGCGCCGGCGCGGGAGCGGGCGAAGGCCGCGCTGCTGGCGGCCAGTGACGCGCTGGACGCGGTGCGGGCGCAGGGGATGCGGGCCGACGACCTGGCGGCGCGGCTGGCGGCGCTGGGGCCGGAGCTGACGAAGCTGAACCAGGGCGCGGCCCAGCACGGGGTGCAGGAGACGGTGCAGCGTGCGGACCGGATCCTGCGGGACGCGGAAGCCGTGCGGGCCGAGGCGGCGCGGCTGCCGGAGCGGGCCGCGGAGGTGGACCGGCGGCTGGTGAGCCTGCGGACGCGGGCGCAGGCGCTGCGCAACCGGGCGGACCGGGTGGATCCGGTGCTCAGCGAGCTGCGGCGCCGGTTCAGTGCGGCCTGCTGGCAGGACCTCCAGCACGTCCCCGATCAGGCGGTACGGGACGTCGCGCAGGCGGAGGAGCGGCTGGCGGAGGCCGCCCGGGCGCGGCAGGAGCAGCGCTGGGCCGACGTGACGGCACTGGTCGAGGCGGTGCGGGCCGGGCTGGACGCCACCGACGAGGCGGTGTCGGCGGCGCAGGACCGGCTCACGCGGCTGGAGGCGGTGGCCCGGGACCCGAAGGCCGAGGTGGAGCGGACCCGTTTCGCGATCCGGGACGCGCAGCGGCTGGCGATGGCCGGCCGGAGCGTGCCCGATCCGCGGCATGCGCGCCCGCTGGACGAGTCGGTGGCGCGGATGGAGCGGGCGCTGGCCGGGCTGGAGGGGCGGCACCCCGACTACTGGCACTTCCTCCAGGAGCTGGAGCAGGTCCGGTCGGCGGTGGGCCGGGTGGTGTCGGACATCCGCGACCAGCGCGCGGTGGGGTAGCCAGGCCGCGGGCGGCGGCGGATGCTGGACTGGAACGGAACAGCGGTCTGGGGAGGACTGGAAGGACTGAGAGGGAGGGCTGAGGAGGGCGTCATGGCTGCCCACACTTTCCACCGGTCCCGCACGGACCGGGCGGCTCCCCCCGTGTCCCACGAGCCGTACGTGGCGCACGCGGCGTACGGGTGCACCGAGCCGCACGAGCACTACGCGCCCTACGTGCCCCACGAGCCGTACGGGCCGCCGCCCGAGCGGCAGGGTCCGGGTCTGCTGGAGCGGATGCTGCACCCGGTCAACGCCCGGCTGGACGATCACCTGCCGGCCGACCACAAGCTCGGCCAGGTGTACCGGGTCGGCGCCGGCCTGACCGGGCTGCTGCTGGTGGCGTTCGGCATCCTGGGGCTGGTCAACCGGATCGGCTTCTTCGACACGGGCGGCGACACGGTGCTCGCCCTGAACACGAACGGTGCGCTGAGCGTCCTGTCGATCTGCATCGGCGCGCTGCTGTTCGCCGGGATGGTGATCGGCGGGACCTTCGCCTCCACCCTGAACATCGTGCTCGGCATCGCCTTCATCGTGAGCGGGTTCATCAACCTCGCCCTCCTGGACACGGGCCTGAACTTCCTGGCCTTCCGGATCCAGAACGTGCTGTTCAGCTTCGTCGTCGGCGTGATGCTGATGTGGTTCGGGATGTACGGGCGGGTGGGCAGCGCCCTGCCGCACGACAATCCGTACTGGCGCGCCCGCCACCCCGAACAGGCGGCGCGCGAGACGCGGGGCCGCGAGGGATTCCGGTCGGCGCGCCCCACTGCGTAGCCTGTGCGCATGCCTCGTTACGAATACCGCTGCCGGACCTGCGACGACACCTTTGAGGTCAGCCGGCCGATGGCCGAGTCGTCCGCGCCCGCCGACTGCCCCGCCGGGCACGCCGACACCGTCAAGCTGCTCTCCGCCGTCGCCGTCGGCGGGACCAGCAGTGCCCCCGCGGCCGCGCCCGCCGGCGGGGGCGGCTGCTGCGGCGGGGGCGGCTGCGGCTGAGCGGACGGAGCCTCCTCAGCGCTTGCGCGAGAGGGTCAGGCCGTCGGAGATCGCCAGCAGGACGGAGTCCATCCGGGTGTCGGCCATGGCGTGCTCGTTGAACGCGCGCACGCTCGCGCCCCGGCCCTGCGGGGACTCGTCGAGGACCGTGCCGTGGTACAGGGTGTTGTCGGTGACGATCAGCCCGCCCGGGCGCAGCCGCGGGACCAGTTCCTCCCAGTAGAGGATCTGGTTCTCCTTGTCCGCGTCGACGTACGCCATGTCGACGTGCGGCTCCGCCGGCATGGCGCGCAGCGTCTCCAGCGCCGGGGCGATGCGCAGGTCGATCCGGTCCGCGACGCCGGCCGCCTCCCAGGCCTCGCGGCCGTACGCGGTCCACTCCTCCGAGACGTCGCAGGCGATCAGGCGGCCGTCGGCCGGCAGGGCCCGGGCCATGGACAGGGCCGAGAAGCCGGTGAAGGTGCCGACCTCGACGATGTGGCGGGCTCCGGTCAGCCGGACCAGGAAGGCCAGCAGCGGTCCCTGTTCCTCCGCGGACTGCATGCCGGCCGACTCGGGGAACTTCTCCCAGGTGGTGCGCACGAGCCCCCGCTGGATCTCGTCCAGCGGGGGGTTGTGGGCCAGGACGTACTGGTAGAGCTCGTCGGTGATCTTGGTGCTGTTGCCCTTGGTCATGCGGTCAGTGTGCCAATTGCCCGCGGCGGCCCGGGGGTCGTGCGGCCGGTGTGCCGAGCGGCCGGTGCAACGCCGGAGGTCATGCGGCGGGTGTGCCGACCGCCCGGACGAACTCCCGGACGATCTCCTCGCCCGCCAGGACCCCGGCCGTGTCCAGGGCCGTCACCGTGGGGGCGGTCCAGCCCGTGTCGGCGAGCTCCCCGTGGCCCGGCCGCCAGGCCCGGTCGGCGGCGAGCAGCAGGTCGGCGTCGAGCAGGGAGTCCCCGGCGGCGAGGGTGGTGGCCGCTCCCGTGCGGCGGGCGACCTCGTGCATCGCGGCGCTCTTGGTGAGCGGGCGCGGGACGGCGTAGATCTTGCGGCCCTGGAGGGAGACAGTCCAGCCCCGGGACCCGGCCCACTCGGTCAGGGCCTTGAGCCACTCGTCGGGCACCAGCTCCCGCTCGACGACCAGGTACGCGAAGAGGTCCTCGGCCAGGCGGGCCTTGCGCAGCCACGCCGGGTCGGACACGGCCAGCAGGTGCTGGTGCACCTCCTCCAGCGGGGCGCACTCCGCGGCGAGGCGTCCGGCCACCGCGCGCCGCCAGTCCCGGTCCGGGGCGCCGTCGACCAGCAGCTGACCGCCGTTGGCGCAGATGGCGTACGGGGCCGGGGGGCCGGGGAAGCGGATCCGCTGGTACTGCTTGCGGGTGCGGGTGGTGGTCGGAACGAAGACCGCCGACGGGTCGGCGGCCAGTCCCGCGAGCAGCGCCGCCGCCGTCTCCGTCATGTACGACAGCGGCTTGCCCTCGTGCACCTCGACGCACAGCAGCCGGGGGGCCTGCGGGTCGGGCATGGTCAGGCCGAGCGCGGCCGAGGAGTAGATGAGGGTCCGGTCGAGGTCACTGGCTACGAGGACGGTCTCTTGGCGGGTCACTGGGAGGCCACTGCCTTTCCGTCGGCGCCCGTGGCGCCGCGCGTGAAGCGGGGGTGGATGAGTCCTACACAGGTGTACGGGAGGTCGTCGACCTCCTCGACCGGCACCCCGCGCTGCTCGGCGAGCAGGCGTACGTGGTCCAGGTCGGAGCCGGCCCCGCGCTGGGCCAGGATCTTCCACGGCACGCGGCGCAGCAGCACCCGCGTCGTCTCGCCGACGCCGGGCTTGACGAGGTTCACGTCGTGGATGCCGTACTCCTCGCTGATCCGCTCCACCGCCGCCCAGCCCACCCAGGTCGGGGTGCGGTCGGCGGCGAGGAGCTCCTTGACCTCGGCGGCGACCGCGTCCGCGACCTCGTCGAAACGGGCGGCGACGGTGTCGACGAAGGCGGTGGAGACGTCGGCTCCGGCCAGGTCCCGGTAGAACTTCGCGCCGTGGAAGTCGTGCGGGCCGACCAGGTCCGACCTGAGCACCGTACGCGAGACGAGGCCGGAGACGGTGGAGTTGAGGCAGGCGGAGGGGATCAGGAAGTCCTCGCGGGTGCCGTAGGTGCGCACGCAGGAGCCGGGGTCGGCGAGGACGACGATCTCCGGGTCGAAGCCCGGGAAGGCGGCCAGGGCCTCGCGCAGCTCGCGGGTGATGGCGCCCTTGCCGGTCCAGCCGTCGACGAAGACGACGTCGGCGGGATCGTGGTGGGCGGCGAGCCAGCGCAGGGCGTTGGCGTCGATGCCCCGGCCGCGGACGATGGAGACGGCGTAGTGGGGGAGGTCCAGGCCGTGCCGGGCGCGGGCCCAGCGGCGCATCAGCACGCCGACGGGCGTGCCGGCGCGGGCCAGCGAAACCAGCACGGGCGACGGGGAGCGCTCGGCGAGCACGGTCTCGGTGACGGTTCCGACGGCGCGGGCGATCCGGGCGGCCGAGGCGTCGAGGGCGCTGCGGTAGAGCTCCTGGTACTGCGGGGAGGGCTGGTACTCGACGGGCAGGGACTCGGCGTAGTGGGCGCCGCCCGCCTGGATGGCCTCCTCGCGCTCCTCGGTCGGGGCCTCCAGCCGCACCTCGGAGAGGTCCTGGAGGAGCCAGCCGACGTCCTCGGGGGCGTACGAGGAGAACGCCGGCCCCCGCAGCGGTTCGGGCAGCGGCGGCTGGGTCACGGTCGGCTCCTGCCGGTCGTCGGGCGTGTAGGACGGGACGACGGCCAGGACGACCCGGCCGGTGTGCGGGGCGAGCCGGGCCAGCAGCCCGGCGTGCAGCTCGGGGGTGTCCCCGGCGGAGTCGACGACGGCGACGACGGTGTCGAAGCCGGCGCCGGCGACGTTGTAGGCGTAGCGGTCGCCGGGCCCGTCGGCGGGGGCGTCGTGCGCGGGGAAGACGAGCCGGGTGCGGATGGCGTAGCCGGGGTCGTCGACGGCGAGCACGGGCGAGCGGGTGGTGGTGGAGAACCGCACCTCGCGGGCCGCCCCGGACTCCTCCAGGGCCCGCGCGAGGCGCAGCGGCGCGTACATCAGCTCCTCGTTGCCGAGTACGAGGACCCTTCCGGGCTGCGCGCCGAGCGCGTCGGCGAGCCGGGCGGCCATGGCGGGCAGGGCGCCCTCCAGCGCCTCGCGGTGGGCGGCGGTGAAACCGTGCCGGCCGCCGTCGGGCAGCCCGCCGGGCCAGCCGAGCGGCACCCGGGCGACGCCCGCGGGCGCCGCCACGCCGGCCACGGGCGCAGCATCGGCCACAGGTGCGGCCACGGCGTCGGCGTCGGCCCTGCCGGCCAGGCCGGCCACATCGGCCACGTCGGCCACGTCGGCCACGTCAACCACGGCCTCACCGCCGGCGGTCGGGACGCCGGTAGCCGTACCGCCGGCGGCCGGCGCCTCGGCTGCCGCCGCCTCGTACTCCTCCACCAGGGCCCGGCCCTTCTCCAGGACCCCGTCCGGGAGGGAGACCGTCCCGGACGCCAGGGCGATCAGGTCCACCCGCGCACCCAGTTCGGCGGCGAAGGCGGTGAGCCGGTCCCGGTCGGCGGCGGAGCGCATGTCCACGAGGGCGACGACCACGTAGTGCGCGCGCGGGTGGCGGGAATGGAGGTCGCGGATGGTGTTCAGGACGGTGTTGCCGGTGGAGAACTCGTCGTCGACGAGGACCAGCGGCCCCTCCCCCGCCAGCAGCGCGGGGTCCTCGGGCAGCAGCAGGTGCGAGGTGGCGTGCGAGTGGGCCTCCTCGAACCCGCCCGCGGGCCGCACCCCGGGCACCGGTCGGCGGGTGGAGTGCAGGTAGGGGGCGGGGCCGAGGCCGTCGGCGACGCAGTGGCCGAGCCCGGTGGCCGTCTCCGCGTAGCCGAGGACGACCGCGTCGGCGGCCCGGTCGCCGAGCAGCTCGCGGACCCGTACGCCGAGCCCGTGGCCGGCCGCGTACACGGCCCCGGGCGACTGCGGGACGTGCTTGCCCAGCACCTGCGAGACCAGCAGGTGGGCCCGCTTGGGGTTGCGCCGCAGGGCCAGCCCGAGCAGTTCCCTCAGCTCGGGCGAGGCTCCGCCGCCTGCCCCGCGCAGGTCCACGCCCAGCCGCTCGGCGACCCAGGTTCCCGACCACACCGTGTCGATCGTCTTGCCCTTCCTCGTCATGGCCGGCCCGCTCACACCTGGAGCCCGGCCGTGAGGAGGTCGACGAAGCCGACCTCCTCCTTCGCCACACCGAAGACCTCGGCGCGCAGCATGGTGCGCTCGGCCCAGGCCCGGTGGGGCTTCACCTCGTTCATCTTGTTCGTGTAGGCGGAGCGCATGACCCCGCCGCCGCCGCGCTCGGGGCGCAGGATGTCCTGGGCGTCGCTGAACTCCTCGTGGGAGACCACCGACAGCGCGTGCACCGGAGTGACGTGGGCCGGGTGGATGCAGGTCTTGCCGAGCAGCCCGTTGGCGCGGTCGAGCTCGATCTCGCGCAGCAGGCCGTCCAGGTCGTGTTCGATCAGGGCGGTGCGCAGCTCCTCCACGCCCTCCTCCAGGAAGGGGCTGCGGCGCAGCTGCGGCTTGAAGAGGCGCTGCTGGCTGCGGAAGTACTCCCAGACCGGGCCGGTGACGGTGAAGCCGGTGCCGTCGGCGCGGCTGAGGACGTTGACCACGTCGGCGATGACCCCGGCGACGATCTGGACGTCGTACGCGGTCATGTCGGGGGTGCGGCGCAGTCCGTACACGGAGCAGAAGTCGGTGACGCCCAGGCGCAGGGCGAGGACCCGCTCGCGGTAGCGGTTGACGGTGCGCTTGATGCCCGCGAGGGCTTCGACCCGGGTCTCCAGGTGGAGGAGGTCGGGGGTCTCCAGGACCGGCATGGCGTACAGGCGGGTCAGTCCGGCGGCGGCTTCGGCGGCGGCGACGGCGTCGAGGAAGGCCGTTCCGCGGCTTTCGGTGAACTTCGGTAGTACGAATCCGGCCAGGTTCCGGACGGGGCCGCCGAGCCGCCGGACGAGGTCGGGTATCTGCTCGGGGGTGCGGACGCGGATGAAGAGGAGCGGGAGCCCCTCGGGGCCGGCGCCCTCGGCTTCGAGGGCCGCGAACTGCCGGACGAGGTTCTCCTCCCCGTCCCCGACCTCGGCGTCGCTGATGGAATCCTCCAGGCAGAGGACCATGGAGACGACTCCGCGGCCGGCCTGCTTGCGGATGTCGTCGGCCAGCCTGGGCCGGACGGCGGGGCTGTAGAGGGTGGCTCCGAGCGCGGCCGCCAGGGTGCGGGCCGGGGAGGCCAGGTCGAACTCCGCCGGCTCCTGGTGGAAGAGGTCCTTGCGGACGGTGGGCGATATGTGCCCGAAGTGACGCATGTGCTTCCCCCGTACTGCCTCGGCGGCCCAACTGGCGTGGCCGGTAATAGTACGTACGAACGCGAGTCAAGAGTTCCTCAAGCACATGAAGTTCAGGTAACCCTCTTGCACCATGCCCAGCTCTCACGCTCGGGACAAGGCCCTACGGGGGGCCGCATTGTCCCGGTCGGCTCCGGGAGGGCAGGATGACGGGCATGACGCACGCGATGCAGAAGGGCTCCAACATCCCGGTGACCGCCACGGCGGTCCGGGCGGTGCTGCGCTGGACCACCGGCCCCGAGGTGCCGGACGTGGACGCCTCCGCGCTGCTCGTGGGAGCGGACGGGCGCGTGCGCTCGGACGAGGACTTCGTGTTCTACAACCAGCCCCGGCACCCTTCGGGGTCCGTGTGGCGGCTGGGCAAGAAGCAGGTGGGCGACGGGGTCACGGACGCGGTCCAGGCGGACCTGCGGGCCGTGCCGCCGGTCGTGGACCGGGTCCTGGTGGTGGCCTCCGCCGAGGACGTGCCCTTCGAGCAGGTCCGCGACCTGCGGATCCAGCTGTACGACGCCACGCCGGGCGGTGCTCCCGAGCCGCTGGCCCACTTCGACGTCCGCCCGGAGACCGGCGCCGAGACGGCGCTGATCTGCGGGGAGCTGTACCGCCGGGGCGAGGGGTGGAAGTTCCGCGCCCTGGGCGAGGGCTACTCCGACGGCCTGGTGGGGCTGGCCACCGACCACGGGATCTCCGTCGACGAGAACGCCGGCGAGGGCGCCGGTGCGGCCGCGGAGCCCGCACCGGCGGCCCCCGGCACCCCGGGGGACGACCGGACGGCCGCCATGCGCCCGCCGGTGCAGACCCCGGTGACCCAGGCCCCGCCGGCCGCCCAGCCCGCGTACGGGTACCCGCAGCCGGTGTCGCCGGTCCCGGTGCCGGCTCCGGGCGGGGACCCGTCGTTCCGGCTGCCGGTGCAGGGGCCGCAGTTCATCCGCCGCTGACGGGCCGCCCGGGGGCGTGGAGTCCCCCGGGCCTCAGGCCTTGGTGCTCTTGTAGCCCCGGCCCCACTGGAGCCCCCAGCCGTACAGCCGGTCCAGCTCGGCCTGGAACCCGTACACGAACTTCACCTCGCGGCGCACGATCAGCTCGCCCTTGACCTTCTCGATGGACAGGACCGCGCAGGAGCGGGCCTGCGGGTGCCGCTCGTCCAGCGGGATCTCGATCCGGGGGCCGGCGGTCGGGTAGAGGGTGACCAGGGCGTGGGTCCGGTCGAAGGCCGGGGTCTGGTCGTAGATGTAGACGAAGACCAGCAGCCGTTTGATCTCGTCGGCGTGGTCGAGGTTGATGTAGAGGGTCTCCCCCGAGCCCGAGCCGAACCGGTCGTCGCCGCTGAGCTTCACGTACGGCGGGTCGTTGAGGTCGCCGAGCAGGTTGCCCAGGGGCTGGACGGCGCCCCGGGTGCCGTCGGTCAGCTCGTAGAGGCAGCCCATGTCCAGGTCCACGTTGACCATGCCCTGCGTGTGGGCCTGCACGATGTCGGGTTTGAAGAGCTTGAACGGGTGCCGGAAGAGCTGCCCGCTCTGGCCGGAGCGGCCGCCGAAGTCGGAGGTGCGCATCCGCCAGGAGAGGTTCACGCGCATGTTGCCGTGAACGGCCTGCTGTTTGGTGAGCGACACCGTCGGCTGCCGCCTGGTGAGCTCGATGGCGTTCGACGAGGCGTTGCCCGAGTCGAAGCCCATGGCGCGAGCGCCCCTGATCCCGTCGAAGAACCCCATGTTCCAACCCCCCAGGTCGGTCCGTGCAGCGGAAAATGCGGCGGGGCGGCCGCGCGGTCCAGTGGATCCGCGCGGCCGCCCCGTCGTTACTGGAAGCGTTCCGCAATCAGCGCCGGGTCACACCCCGGCACCGACCTCCGCGGGGCTGTCGCCGCCCTCGGCCTCCAGCCGCTTGTTGCGGCGGACGGAGGACCAGAAGGACCAGGCGATGAGCACGACGCCGACGAGGCCGGTGATGACCTCGTTGATCTCGTACTGGATGGTGACGAGCAGGATCACGGCGAGGGCGCCGATCGCGTAGTGCGCGCCGTGCTCCAGGTAGACGTAGTCGTCGAGGGTGCCCTGGCGGACCAGGTAGACCGTGAGCGACCGGACGTACATGGCACCGATGCCGAGGCCGAGGGCCATGAGCACGATGTCGTTGGTGATGGCGAAGGCGCCGATGACGCCGTCGAAGGAGAAGGAGGCGTCGAGGACCTCCAGGTAGAGGAACATGAAGAACGCGGCCTTGCCGGCCATGGCGACGGCCGAGACGGGCTTGCCGCTCTTCTTGGCGGCTTCCTCCGCCTCGTGCTCGGCCTCTTCCTCCTCTTCGAGCTTGTTCTCGAAGTAGCCGGAGAGGCCGCCGACGATCATGTAGGTGATCAGGCCCAGGACGCCGGAGACCAGGACGGTCTGCGCCTTGTCCACGTGGGTGCCGCCGTGCTGGTGGGCGTTGGCGGCGAAGGTCATCGAGGTGATGACCAGGACGATCAGCGCGATGCACGCCGACAGCATGTCGATCTTGCCGAGCTTGGCGAGCGGGCGCTCCAGCCAGGCGAGCCACTTGATGTCGCGGTCCTCGAAGATGAAGTCGAGGAAGATCATCAGCAGGAACATGCCACCGAAGGCGGCGATGGACGGGTGGGCGTCCGTCACCAGCTGCTTGTACATCTCCTTGTCGGTCATCGCCAGGTCGACGGCCTCGATGGGCCCGATCTTGGCGCTGATCGCCACGATGACGACGGGGAAGACCAGGCGCATGCCGAACACGGCGATGAGCACGCCGATCGTGAGGAAGATCTTCTGCCAGAAGGCGTTCATCTTCTTCAGGATTCCGGCGTTGACCACCGCGTTGTCGAAGGACAGCGAGATTTCGAGGATCGACAGGATCGCCACGATCCCAAAAGCGGTCCACCCCCCGTAGAACACCGCTGCGACCAGACCGAGCGCAGTGACTGCGAACGACCAGCCGAAGGTTTTGAGAACCACTGGCACCCCATCGTCTTGTACGGCTTTACGAAACGTTGACCCCGAAGTCTAGAGCGATGCCCCGCAGCCCCGACGCGTACCCCTGTCCTACCGCACGGAACTTCCATTCACCCCCGTACCGGTAGACCTCCCCGAAGATCATCGCGGTCTCGCTGGAGGCGTCCTCGGTCAGGTCGTAGCGGGCGAGTTCCTGGTCGTCGGCCATGTTCACCACGCGGATGAAGGCGTTGCTCACCTGGCCGAAGCTCTGCCGGCGGGAATCCGCCTCGTGGATCGAGACCGGGAAGACGATCTTGTCGACCTGGGCGGGGACCTTCGTGAGGTCGATGATGATCGACTCGTCGTCGCCTTCACCCTCGCCGGTGAGGTTGTCCCCGGTGTGTTCGACGGAGCCCTCGGGGCTCTTGAGGTTGTTGTAGAAGACGAAGTACTCGTCCCCCAGCACCCGGCCGCTGTTGCACAGCAGTGCGCTGGCGTCGAGGTCGAAGTCCGCCCCCGTGGTCGAGCGCGCGTCCCATCCGAGACCGATCAGAACCCGGGTGAGGTTCGGTGCGGCCTTGGACAGGGAGACGTTGCCCCCCTTGGCGAGTGTGACGCCCATGATGTGGTCCTCCCCGGACGACGTGGTGGTGATGGCCGAGCCACCCGCTTCATGGTGGCAAAGCCGGTCCGGCGCCGTACACAGGGGTGCACGGCGCCGGACGGACGAACTGCTCTGGGGTTTCGGCTCAGACGTTGACGCCGAAGTCCTGCGCGATGCCGCGCAGGCCCGAGGCGTAGCCCTGGCCGATGGCGCGGAACTTCCACTCGGCGCCGTTGCGGTACAGCTCGCCGAAGACCATGGCGGTCTCGGTCGAGGCGTCCTCGGAGAGGTCGTAGCGGGCGAGCTCGGTGTTGTCGGCCTGGTTCACGACGCGGATGTAGGCGTTGCGGACCTGGCCGAAGCTCTGCTGGCGGCTCTCGGCCTCGTAGATCGAGACGGGGAAGACGATCTTGGCGACGTCGCCCGGGACGCCGGCGAGGTTGACCTTGATGGCCTCGTCGTCGCCCTCGCCCTCACCGGTGGTGTTGTCACCGGTGTGCTCGACCGAACCGTCCGGGCTCTTCAGGTTGTTGAAGAACACGAAGTTCGAGTCGTTGGCGACCTTGCCCTGGTCGTTGGTCAGGATCGCGCTGGCGTCGAGGTCGAAGTCGACACCGGTGGTGGTGCGAGCGTCCCAGCCCAGACCGACGATGACCGCCGTCAGGTTAGGCGCGGCCTTGGTCAGCGAGACGTTGCCGCCCTTGCTGAGGCTGACTCCCACGGGTCCTCCATTGGTTTTCGTATGGGGCGGGGCCCCGTCGTGCGTTGCTACCGGATCAACGGTTCGATCCTAGTGACGGGTTCCCGCCCACAGGCGGTTTTCGTACGGAAGCCGCCGACGGCTCCGTCTCAGAGGCTGTCGAGGGCCTTGATGTACTCGTTCAGGTCACGCGCGTCGGGCAGGCCGTTGACGACGGTCCAGCGCACGATGCCGTCCTTGTCGATGACGAAGGTGCCGCGGACCGCGCAGCCCTTGTCCTCGTCGAAGACGCCGTAGGCGCGGGAGGTCTCGCCGTGCGGCCAGAAGTCGGACAGCAGCGGGTACTCCAGGCCCTCCTGCTCCGCGAAGACGCGCAGGGTCGGGACCGAGTCGTTGGAGACGGCCAGCAGCTGCACGTCGTCGTTCTGGAAGCGGGGCAGCTGGTCGCGGAGCTCGCACAGCTCGCCCGTGCAGACGCCGGTGAAGGCGAAGGGGTAGAAGAGCAGCACCACGGCCTTCTCGCCGCGGAAGTCGGAGAGCCTCACGGTGGCGCCGTGGTTGTCCTTGAGCTCGAAGTCCGGGGCCTTGTGACCGACCTCGATCGCCATCTCTCGTATCCCTTCGTTTCCTGCGTCCCCGCACGGGGCCGTTCGGGTGAGGCCCAGCCTACGGCCCGTCCCCGGAGAGCGGACCGGACCGGCGCGCCGGAAGCGGGTTCCGGGGCCGGCCCGCGCGCCGGCCCCGGAACGCGCACACCCCGCCGGCCGGGGAGTCCCGGTCGGCGGGGTGCGTGCTTTCCGCTCGGCTGCGGGGCGCAGATCAGCGCTTGGACTTGGCTGCCTTCGGCGTCACCAGCTTGGTGGAGACCCACTCCTTGCCGACGGGCCCGCCCTTGGCGAGCGACAGGCCGGCCGTCTCGGCGGCCTCGCTGATGTCGCTGGCCACGACGTAGCCGTCACGGCCCGTCTTGGGCGTCAGCAGCAGGATCAGTGCGCCGTCCTCGACCAGCTCGGTCGCGTCGACCAGGACGTCCGTCAGATCGCCGTCCTCGTCGCGGAACCACAACAGCACCGCGTCGGCGCCCTCGTCGTAGTCCTCGTCGACGAGCTCGCTGACGAGGGTCTCGACGACGTCACGGAATTCCTGATCGACGTCCTCGTCGTAGCCGATCTCCTGGACCACCTGTTCGGACTGGAAACCCAGCCGGGTGGCCAGGCTCTCCGCGTGGTCCGCGGTCGCGCTCACGGGGTGCCTCCTGCTCATGTTCGGTGAATGTCTTTCGGCGGCGCGCGTACGCGCAGCATTGGGCGTAGTCCACACGGGCGCGGCGGATCGCGCAAGTACCCGGCCGCCGAGACCGTCGAAACGGTGACGATTACGGCCGTCTCGCCGCAACTTTCAGGCTTCCCCGGTGGACCACCGGTGATTCATCCCACACCATTCCAGCTCATTCGGCATCGCATGAGGACTTTCCTACCTGTTTGAGGGACGAACGTCCTTACGAACCCGCTGATCGACTTGGGCGTATGGTTGCGATTTGGCCCGGCACCGGGCAAGGCACGCCGGCCCGCTCCTTCGCCGCTCCAGGTGTTACCCAGTGGTAGAGGTGAAGATTTCGGCCGGGCGTAAGACCATGGGAGGCGGCGACCCAGGGCACGACTCCCCCGACAGCGAAGGAACAGCGTGGCTTCCGCATCCGATCGCAACCCGATCATCATTGGCGGTCTTCCGAGCCAGGTCCCGGACTTCGATCCGGAGGAGACGAAGGAGTGGCTCGACTCCCTCGACGCCGCGGTCGACGAGCGGGGCCGCGAGCGCGCCCGCTACCTGATGCTGCGACTGATCGAGCGGGCCCGCGAGAAGCGCGTGGCCGTGCCGGAGATGCGCAGCACGGACTACGTCAACACCATCGCCACCAAGGACGAGCCGTTCTTCCCCGGTAACGAGGAGATCGAGCGCAAGGTCCTGAACGCCACCCGCTGGAACGCCGCGGTCATGGTCTCCCGCGCGCAGCGCCCGGGGATCGGCGTCGGCGGCCACATCGCCACGTTCGCCTCCTCCGCCTCCCTCTACGACGTGGGCTTCAACCACTTCTTCCGGGGCAAGGACGAGGGCGACGGCGGCGACCAGATCTTCTTCCAGGGCCACGCCTCCCCGGGCATCTACGCCCGCGCCTACCTCCTGGACCGGCTCACCGAGCAGCAGCTGGACTCGTTCCGGCAGGAGAAGTCGAAGGCCCCGTACGGCCTGTCCAGCTACCCGCACCCGCGGCTGATGCCGGACTTCTGGGAGTTCCCGACCGTCTCGATGGGCCTCGGCCCGCTCGGGGCGATCTACCAGGCCCGGATGAACCGGTACATGGAGGCGCGCGGGATCGCGGACACCTCCAAGTCCCACGTTTGGGCGTACCTCGGCGACGGCGAGATGGACGAGCCGGAGTCGCTGGGCCAGCTCTCGCTGGCCGCGCGCGAGGGCCTGGACAACCTGACCTTCGTCGTGAACTGCAACCTTCAGCGCCTCGACGGCCCGGTGCGCGGCAACGGCAAGATCATCCAGGAGCTGGAGTCGATCTTCCGCGGGGCCGGCTGGAACGTCATCAAGCTGATCTGGGACCGCTCCTGGGACCCGCTGCTGGCGCAGGACCGCGACGGCATCCTGGTCAACAAGATGAACTCGACCCCCGACGGGCAGTTCCAGACGTACGCCACCGAGTCGGGCGCCTACATCCGCGAGCACTTCTTCGGCGGCGACCAGCGGCTGCGCGCGATGGTCGAGGGCATGTCCGACTACCAGATCCAGCACCTGGGCCGCGGCGGCCACGACCACAAGAAGGTCTACGCCGCGTACGCGGCGGCCAAGGCCCACAAGGGCCAGCCGACGGTGATCCTGGCGCAGACGGTCAAGGGCTGGACGCTCGGCCCGAACTTCGAGGGCCGCAACGCCACGCACCAGATGAAGAAGCTGACGGTCGACGACCTCAAGCGCTTCCGCGACCGCCTGCACATCCCGGTCACGGACGCCCAGCTGGAGAGCGGCGCGCCGCCGTACTACCACCCGGGCCGCAACTCGCCCGAGATCCAGTACATGCACGACCAGCGCAGCGCCCACGGCGGCTACGTGCCGACGCGCGTGGTGCGGGCCAAGCCGCTGCAGCTGCCGGACGAGAAGACGTACGCGGCGGCCAAGAAGGGTTCGGGACAGCAGTCGATCGCCACCACGATGGCCTTCGTCCGCATCCTGAAGGACCTGATGCGGGACAAGGAGATCGGCAAGCGCTTCGTGCTGATCGCGCCCGACGAGTACCGCACCTTCGGCATGGACGCCTTCTTCCCTAGCGCCAAGATCTACAACCCGCTGGGGCAGCAGTACGAGGCGGTCGACCGCGACCTGCTCCTCGCGTACAAGGAGTCCCCGACCGGCCAGATGCTGCACGACGGCATCTCGGAGGCGGGCTGCACGGCCTCGCTGATCGCCGCGGGTTCGGCGTACGCGACGCACGGCGAGCCGCTGATCCCGGTCTACGTCTTCTATTCGATGTTCGGTTTCCAGCGCACCGGTGACCAGTTCTGGCAGATGGCCGACCAGCTGGCGCGCGGTTTCGTCCTGGGCGCGACCGCGGGCCGGACCACCCTGACGGGTGAGGGCCTCCAGCACGCCGACGGTCACTCCCTGCTGCTGGCGTCGACGAACCCGGGCTGCGTCGCGTACGACCCGGCCTACGGGTACGAGATCGCGCACATCGTCAAGGACGGCCTGCGGCGCATGTACGGGCCCGACGCCGAGGACGTCTTCTACTACCTGACGGTCTACAACGAGCCGATCCAGCACCCGGCCGAGCCGGCGGGCGTCGACGTGGACGGCATCCTCAAGGGCATCCACCGGGTCTCCGAGGGCACCTCGGGCGCCGTCGGGGCGCAGATCATGGCCTCGGGCGTGGCGGTGCCGTGGGCCCTGGAGGCGCAGCGGATCCTGGCCGCCGAGTGGAACGTCCGGGCGGACGTCTGGTCGGCGACCTCCTGGAACGAGCTGCGCCGCGAGGCCGTCGAGGTGGAGGAGCACAACCTGCTCCACCCGGAGGAGGAGCAGCTCGTCCCGTACGTGACGCGGAAGCTGTCGGGCGCGGAGGGGCCGTTCGTGGCGGTCTCGGACTGGATGCGCGCGGTGCCGGACCAGATCTCCCGCTGGGTGCCGGGTACGTACACCTCGCTGGGCGCGGACGGCTTCGGCTTCGCGGACACGCGCGGCGCGGCGCGTCGCTTCTTCCACATCGACGCGCAGTCGGTGGTCCTGGCGGTGCTCACCGAGCTCGCCCGTGAGGGCAAGGTGGACCGCTCGGTGCTGAAGCAGGCCGTCGACCGGTACCAGCTGCTGGACGTGTCGGCCGCGGACCCGGGCGCCGCCGGCGGCGACGCCTGACGCCTGCGGCGAGCACGCCGGTGTGAGCCCCGTCCGGATGCCGGGCGGGGCTCACCCGTGCCGTTCCCTACGATGCTCCGCATGAAGGAAACCTCCCGCCAGCTGCTGTGGGAGCGGCGGAGCCAGACCCCGCTGCTCGTCCTCGCGGTGGCCTTCGCCCTCGCGTACGCCGTGCCGATCGTCGCCCCGGACGCGGACCCGGCCGTGCACCGGGCGTGCACGTACGCGGAGTGGGTGGTGTGGGGTGCCTTCGCCCTCGACTACCTCGTGCGGCTGGGCCTGACGCGGGACCGGCGGCACTTCGTGCGGACGCACTGGCTGGACCTGGCCGCGGTGGTGCTGCCGCTGGTGCAGCCCCTGCGGCTGCTGCGGCTGGTGGCCACCCTGATGCTGGTGGGGCGGCGGGCGCGGATGGCTCCGCAGATCCGGCTGACCACGTACGTGGCGGGGGCCGTGGTGGGGCTGCTGATGTTCGGCTCGCTCGCGGTGCTGAGCGTGGAGCGGGACGCCCCCGACGGGAACATCAAGAACCTCGGCGACGCGGTGTGGTGGTCCTTCACCACCATGACCACGGTCGGGTACGGGGACCACTCCCCCACCACCGGTCTGGGCCGGGTGCTGGCGGTCGGGCTGATGCTGTCGGGGATCGCCCTGCTCGGTGTGGTGACGGCCAACATCGCCGCCTGGTTCATCGCCCGCTTCGAACGGGACGACCAGGCGGAGCGGATCCAGCTCGCGGCGATCCGGGAGCTCCAGGCGGAGGTACGGGCGCTGCGCGCCGAGGTCGCGCTGCTGGGCGGCGGCGGCCAGGGCGCGATGCCCGCCCAGGCCGCCGGCCACTCCGAGCAGCCGGGGGCTACGTCTCCCACACCTTGAACGCCCTGATCTGGTAGGGGGAGGCGGGCAGCCAGACCCCGTTGCCCGAGTAGGTCTCGAACTGGCCGGTCTCCGCGCACTCGGCCGACTGGTACGCCGTCACCTGCCGCTGGATGCGGTTGATCAGGGACTGGTAGTTCCCGGCGGGCAGGGTGATGCAGCTGTTGATGTCGACGGTGCTGAGGTCGTAGGTCTGCCTGGTGCCCTTGAAGTCCGGCTTCGCCCACAGGCACAGCTCCCCGGTGGCGCAGGGCGGGCCGGCCGCGTGGGCGCCGGCGGCGGTGCCGGGTACGAGGGTGGCGGCGGCCAGCAGGGCGGCGGCGAGGGTGGTGGCTCGTGCGGTGCTCCACGTACGCATGACGGGGTCAACTCCTCCTTGACGGACGGGCTCCGGACTCCTTCCGGTGCTCCGTCGACACCACGCTGACCTGCGGCGACGTCCGAGCGGAAGGGGCTGGGGGCGGGTCCACCCGGATAGGCGACAGCCCCGCCGGAACCGTCCGGCGGGGCTGTGGCGGGCGCGGGGTTGACGTACCCGTAACGCGTCGGCGGGCTGCTCAGATGTGGGCCGCGGCGCCCGCTCCGGCCTCGGCGTTCTGCCCTCGCTTGGTGAAGCAGGCCACGACGGCGGCGAGGACGGCGACGACCGCGGCGCAGGTGAAGGCCGTGCTCATGCCGGACACGAAGGTGTCGTGCGCGACGCCCGCGATGGTCTGCGCCACCGGCTCGGGCACGCCGGGCGGTACGGGGGCGATGCCGACCTGTACGCCCTTCTCCGCGAGGTCGAGCTGTTCCGGGGTGAGCGGGGGCAGGCCCGCTCCCTGCCAGTTGTCCCCGAAAGTGTCACCGACCTCGGCCGCCATGACCGCTCCGAGCACGGCGGTGCCGAGGCTGCCGCCGACCTGCATGGCCGCCTGCTGGAGGCCGCCCGCCACGCCGGACAGCTCCAGCGGGGCGTTGCCGACGATGACCTCGGTGGCGCCGACCATGACGGGCGCGAGGCCGAGGCCGAGCAGGGCGAACCAGAGCGACATGGTGAGCGTGCCGGTGTCGGGGGTGAGCCGGGCCATGCCGAAGCAGGCGGCGGCGGTGGCGACCATGCCGGCGACGAGCGGGATCCGCGGGCCGACCTTGGTGATGGCGGCGCCGGCCAGCGGCGAGCCGACGATCATCATGCCGGTGAGGGGCAGCAGGTGCAGGCCGCTGTCGACCGGGCTCATGCCGTGCACGTTCTGCAGGTAGAAGGTGACGAAGAACAGGCCGCCCATGAAGGCGAAGGCCATCAGCACCATCAGCACGGTGCCGGCGGACAGCGGCAGCGAGCGGAACATGCCGAGCGGGATCAGCGGCTCGGAGACCTTGCTCTCCCAGACGGCGAAGAGCGCGAAGCACAGCACCGAGGCGCCGAGGAAGAGCAGGGTCTTCGTGTCCCCCCAGCCCCATTCGGCGGCCTTGATCAGCGCCCAGATCAGGGAGAACATCGCGGCCGACAGGAGCACGATGCCCGGCAGGTCGAAGGAGCGCGGGGCGTTCTCGGCGCGGTGGTCGAGCAGGATGACCAGGCCGAGGACCAGGGCGATCACACCGACCGGCACGTTGATGAAGAAGACGGACTGCCAGCTGACGTGCTCGACGAGCAGGCCGCCGACGATGGGGCCGGCGGCGGTGGAGGCGCCGATGACCATGCCCCAGATGCCGATGGCCATGTTGAGCTTCTCGGCGGGGAAGGTGGCGCGCAGCAGGCCGAGGGCGGCCGGCATCAGCAGGGCGCCGAAGAGGCCCTGGGCGACGCGGAAGCCGATGACGAGCCCGACGCCGGTGGACAGGCCGATCGCCGCCGAGGAGAGCGCGAAGCCTGCGATGCCCATGAGGAAGGTCTGGCGGTGCCCGAAACGGTCGCCGAGCTTGCCCGCGGTGATCAGGGAGACCGCGAGGGCCAGCAGGTAACCGTTGGTGATCCACTGCACCTCGGCGAGGCTGGCGCCGAGGTCCTTCTGGATCGCCGGGTTGGCGACGGCGACGATCGTGCCGTCGAGGGTGACCATCATGACGCCGACGGCCACCGCGAACAGGGTGAGCCAGGGATGGCCGCGCAGACCGGCGCGCGCCGCCGGATCCGGGCCCGTTTCCTTGGCGAGCGTGATCTGACTTGTCATGCGAACAGGCTAATGACAGTCGCTGACACTTCACAAACGGCTTAACGCGACAGCGGCTGTCAGGTCCGTCACAGGTACCCTGACCGCTTACTCAGCGTCAGATCAGGATCAGAGAGGACCCCGCGGCGATGACCGACCAGCGGCCCGCGCCGGCGGCCGGACTGCGCGAGCGCAAGAAGCGCCGCACCCGGGACGCGCTGCTGCGCGCCGCCCTGCTGCTGTTCATCTCGCAGGGCTACGAGCGGACCACGGTCGACGAGATCACCGACACCGTCGAGGTCTCGCAGCGCACCTTCTTCCGGTACTTCGCCAACAAGGAGGAGGTCGCGTTCGCCGTACAGGACGTGGTCGAGTCCCACTTCCTCGCCGCCCTGCGGGCCCGGCCGGCCTCCGAGGGCCCGCTGGAGGCCATGCGCAACGCGGTGCTCGCCTCCTGGGACACCGTCGGGGAGGCCATCTCCGACGTGGTGCCCGTGGACCTCTACATGCGCAGCTACCAGCTGATCGAGTCCACTCCGGCGCTGCTCGCCGTGCACCTGCGGCGCTCCACCGAGCTGGAGGAGGAGATCGCCCGGCTGATCGCCGCCCGCGAGGGGCTCGACCTGGACGCCGACCCGCGGCCCCGGGTGGCGGTGGCCGCGTTCAGCGGCGTGATGCGCGTCACGGGCCGGCTCTGGGGGCAGGGCGAGGACACCAGCGTGGCCGCGATCCGGCGGATGACCGTGGCCTACCTCGACCAGATCGGCCCGGCCCTGGCCGCGGACTGGCGCCGGGCGCCCGCGGCGGGCTGATCCGGGCCCGGGCACAGGGCCGCGGACCGCTCCGGAAGGCGCCGCCCGGGAGTGGCTCCGGGCACACCCGCCGCACCCGCGGGCGTCCCCCCGGACCGGCAACAGAGCGTGATCGGCGGGGAGATGTGTCCCACGACCGGCCGTGAGCCCGGTCACCCGGCGCGCCGCAGCCTCCACCGGTCTCCTAGTCTGGCTCCAGTGAACCTGCCCGGCCGCCCCGCCCCCACCACCCCGGACGCCCCCGCGCGCCCCGCCGCCCTGCGCATGCTGCTCGCGCTCGGCGTCGTGTTCCTGATGCTGGCGACGACCGGCTGGACCGCCGTGCACCGCCCCGACGCCGGGATCCAGGCGCGGGCCGCCGAGCTCGTCGCGTGGGCCTCGGCGCGGATCGACGGCCGGGCCGTACCGCCCGCCGACGCCCCCGTACGCACGGTCGCCCGCTTCTTCGCCGACCTCGACGGGGCCCAGCGGGGCCACCTCGTCGACGGCTACCCGCTCGTCGTCGGCAACCTCGACGGGGTCCCCGCCGAGCTGCGCTACCGCGCCAACCGCCGCTCCCTGGCGCTGGCCGCGCGGCTGGAGGAGTCCCGGGGCCGGGACGTCGCCCTCACCCCCGCCGACCGCAGCACCGCCGTCCGGCGCGCGCACCGCTTCGAGTCCCTCGCCGAGCCCGGCCGGCAGATCCTCGCCTTCGACCCCACCGGCAGCGGCCTGGTGGCCGAGGTCTTCGGCGACCTCGACGCGGCCCGTCGGGTCTCGGTGGTCGTCCCCGGCGTCGACACCGACGCGCTGACCTTCGAGCGCTCCCAGCGCCGTCTCACCGCCCCCGCCGGCATGGCCCGTTCCCTGTACGAGGCCGAGCTCTCGACCGCGCCGGCCGAACGGACCGCCGTCATCGCCTGGGCCGGCTACACCGCCCCCACCGGCGTCGGCGTGGACGCCGCCACCGGCAGGCTCGCCGTCCAGGGCGCCGCCCGCCTGGAGTCCCTGGCCGCGGCCCTGCCCGGGGACGCGAGCGTGGCCCTGATCTGCCACAGCTACGGCTCGGTGGTGTGCGGCGTGGCCGCGCACCGGCTGCCCGAGCGGGTCACCGACGTGGTGGTCGCCGGCAGCCCCGGCATGCGCACCGAGAACGTCGCCGGACTGCACACCTCGGCCCGGGTCTGGGCGATGCGCGACGAGGGCGACTGGATCTCCGGCGTACCGCACATGGAGGTCGGCGGCGTGGGCCACGGCGCGGACCCGGTCTCCCCGGACTTCGGCTCGCGGCTGCTGTCCTCCGAGGGGGCCCGGAGCCACACCGGCTATTTCGAGCCAGGCACGGCCTCGCTGGACAACTTCGCCAAGATCGGAACCGGCGCCTTCGGTTCCGTCGCGTGCGCGAACGGGAGCGACGACTGCCGCGCCGGAATTTCCGCCACGGACGGTGACTGACGGGGGTATCCCCCGCCGCACACCCGTAGCAAGCAGAAAACCGGGCCTGAAGACGAGGGGGACGCGCGGGGGCGCGTCCCTCTACCATGTGCCGCATGGGTGACGTACTGGCCGGAAATCATGCCGTCTGGGAGTTCGACTCGGACTCGGTGCTCATCCGCTTCGCACGGGGGATGCGAACTCCACGGCTCTGGCACGCGCTGGGCGAGCGGCGGATCCCCCTGGAAGCGTTGTCCGGGGTGAACGTGAGCGCCGCCGCCGGGGCGATGGGCCGGCGGGACGCGGTGGTGCTGCGCGCGGTACCGCGCGCGGGTGCCGATCCGCTGATGGAGGCTGCCGCCGGGCAGCTGAAGGAGGGGTGCGATCCGTACCGGCTGGTGCTGCCCGGGGACCGGGCGGCGCAGGCAGCCGCCTTCGCCGACACCCTGCGCGAGCGGCTGGGGCCCGGCTCCGGCGGACCCGCCGACCGCTTCCTCGTGGAGGTGCCGCAGCCGCCGCTCCAGCTGAAGGCGTACGACGCCAGGCTGGGCTTCGACGGCTCCGCGGTCACCTTCCACTGGTCCCGCACGGGCGCCAGCAGCGCCAAGTGGCGGGCGGGCGACCAGCGTTTCGCGCTGGCCGGCCTGTCCGGCGTCGAGTGGGCCTCCCCGGACCGCCCGGGCGGCGGTTACCTGCGGCTGCGGCCCCGGGACGCCGCCGCGGAACCCGCCCCGCCGGACCACGACCTCGCGGCCGCGGTCTTCGGGGTGGGCTACGGGGCCGTGCACGAGTCGCTGCCGTTCGCGGCCGCCGTACTCGCCGCGCTGCGCGAGCGGGCCCCGGTGGCCGCGGTCCCGCGCGCACGGGCGTCCGACGACCGGCTGACCCACCTCAGCGAACTGCACAGCACGGGCCTGCTGACGGACGCCGAGTACGCGACCCTCCGCGACAGCTTCGCCGCCGACGCCTGACCGCCCGGCGGGGCGGGGGACCCGGACCGGCGGCCTGACCAGGACCGGCCGAAGCCCGGCCGGGCTGGCCTGGCCGGGCTGGCCTGGCCGGGCTGGCCTGGCCTGGCTGGCCTGGCCTGGCTGGCCTGGCCTGGCTGGCCTGGCCGGGCTGGCCTGGCCGGGCTGGCCTGGCCTGGCTGGGCGAGGCCGGGCCAGGCGAGGCCGGCCGGGTCGGGCCGGGTCGGGCGAGGCCGGGCCGGGTCGGGCCGGGTCGGGCGAGGCCGGGCCGGGTCGGGCCGCGGGGCCCGCGTTCTACACCTCGCGGGAGTCCGAGGTGAAGGCCATGTCCGGGTAGCGGGCCCCGGCCACCTGGCCGGCGAGCGGCTCCAGCAGGGCGAGTTCCGCTTCGGTCAGGGTGATCCGGGTCGCGGCGGTGTTCTCCAGCAGCCGGCCCGGCTTGCGCGTGCCGGGGATCGGGACGACCGTCAGGCCGTGCACCGCCGCCCGCTGCTGTACCCAGGCCAGCGCGACCTGCGCCGCCGTGGCCCCGTGCGCGGCCGCGATCTCCCGGACCGGGGCCAGCAGGGCCGCGTTGGCCCTGGCGTTCTCGCCCGTGAACCGGGGCTGGTACTGCCGGAAGTCGTCGGCCGACAGCTCCGCCGCCGCGTCCGCGAACGCGCCGGTCAGGAAGCCCCGCCCGAGCGGGGAGTACGGCACGAAGGCCACGCCCAGTTCCGCCGCCGCGCCGACCGCGCTGCGCTCCACGTCCCGGCTGAACAGCGACCACTCCGACTGGATCGCAGCGATGGGGTGCACCGCGTGCGCCTCGCGCAGCTCCGGCCCGGTGACCTCGCTGAGGCCCAGGTGGCGCACCTTCCCCTCGCGAACCAGCTCGGCCATGGTGCCCACCGACTCGGCGAACGGCACCTCCGGGTCGCGGCGGTGCATGTAGTACAGGTCGATCACGTCGACGCCGAGCCGCCGCAGGCTGTCCTCGACCGCCTGGCGGATGTACGCGCGGTCGTTGCGGATGCCCCGGTACATCGGGTCGTCGTTGCGCTCGATGGCGAACTTCGTGGCGAGGGTGATCTCGTCGCGGTGGGCGGCCACGAACGGCGCCAGGAACTCCTCGTTCGCGCCGCGCCCGTAGACGTCGGCGGTGTCGAAGAGGGTGACCCCGGCGGCCAGCGCCGCGTCCAGGGTCTCGCGGGCGGCCGTCTCGTCGGTCTCCCCGTAGAACTCGCTCATGCCCATGCAGCCGAGGCCCTGGACGCCGACGACCGGTCCGCCCTTGCCCAGTTCGGCCCGCTCGATGGGGGTGGTGTCGTACTCCGTCATAACCGTGCCTTCCCCGCGACCGTATCGGCGCTCGTCGTCTGTGTGCTCGTCGTGTTGATCGTGCTGATCGTGTTCATCGCATACATGTTGATCTTGAAGTCCAGGACGCCGAGCGCGTCCGTCAGCTCCGCGAGCCGCGCCCGCACCTCGCGGCGCGTCCGCTCCAGCAGCTCGCGGCGCTCGTCGACGGTGTGCTCCCCCTCGCGGACGAGTTCGGCGTAGCGGACCATGTCCGCCACCGACATCCCCGTCGCGCGCAGCTTGCCCACGAAGGACAGCCAGCCGAGGTCCTTGTCGGTGAACCTCCGCTGCCCCGAATGGGAGCGGTCCACGTGCGGCATCAGGCCGATCCGCTCGTACCAGCGCAGCGTGTGCTGGGTCAGACCGGTCCGCGCCTCGACCTCGCTGATCGTGTACCGCGTCTCCGTCAGGTTCATGGCCATACGCTAGAACCCTGGAGTGCACTCCAAGCAAGTAGGCTCGGCCGCATGGAGACCATGCACAGCCTGCGGGCCATCGAGACCTGGCCGGTACCCGCCGCCGCGGCGGCCGTCGTACGCACCGACGGGACCGTCGCCGGCTCCCACGGGGACACGGCCCGCCGCTTCCCGCTCGCCTCGGTCACCAAGCCGCTCGCCGCGTACGCCGTCCTCGTCGCGTACGAGGAGGGGGCGCTCGAACTGGACGAGCCGGCCGGCCCCGAGGGGTCGACGGTCCGTCACCTCCTCGCCCACACCAGCGGCCTGGCCTTCGACGAGCACCGCGCCACGGCCCCGCCCGGACAGCGCCGGCTCTACTCCAACGCCGGTTTCGAGGTGCTCGGCGACCACCTCGCCAAGGCCACCGGGATCCCCTTCGCGGAATACCTGCACCAGGCCGTCTTCGAGCCGCTCGGCATGACCTCCTCCAGCCTGGAGGGCTCCCCCGCCAAGGACGGCGTCTCCACCGTCGCCGATCTCGTACGATTCGCCGCCGAGCTCCAGGCTCCCCGGCTGCTCGACGTCCGCACCGTCGCCGAGGCCACCTCCGTGGTCCACCCCGGTCTCAAGGGCGTCCTGCCCGGGTACGGTCACCAGTCCCCCAACGACTGGGGCCTCGGCCTGGAGATCCGCGACGGCAAGTCCCCGCACTGGACGGGCCTGACCTCCTCCCCGCGCACCTTCGGCCACTTCGGCCAGTCCGGCACCTTCCTGTGGGTGGACCCCGACGTCCGCGCCGCCTGCGTGGCCCTCACCGACCGCGCCTTCGGCCCCTGGGCCGTGGAGGCCTGGACCCCCTTCACCGACGCGGTCCTCGCGGAGCTGCGTACCGTTTAGGCCGGCAGCTCCCAGATCAGCAGCTCCCCCGGGGACCCGGCGGTGATCTCCAGGCCCTTCTCGCCGGTGATCCGCGCCGAGTCCCCCGGGCCCAGCTCCTCCCCGTCCAGCCGCAGGTCCCCGCGCACCACGTGCAGGTAGACCCGCCCGGCCTCCGGTACGGGGACCCGCTCGCCCGCGCCCGGCCGCCGCACGTGCAGCACCGCGCCCGCCGCCGGGACCTCGTACGGGGTACCGTCCGGGAGGTCCCGTACGACCTCGTACGCCGGCTCCCCGCCCGCGGCCAGCGGCGCGAGCCACGTCTGCACGAACCTCAGTGGAACCCCGGCGTCGTTGCGCTCGACGTGCCGCGCCCCGGATCCGGCCCCGAGCCGCTGGACGTCCCCGGGCCGGACGGTGCCGCTGTGCCCGCCGGTGCTGTCCTCGTGGGTGAGCTCGCCCTCCACCACCCAGGTGACGATCTCGGTGTGGCTGTGCGGGTGCTCGTCGAAGCCCGCCCCGGGCGCGAGGCTCTCCTCGTTGCAGGCCAGCACCGGACCGAACCGGATGTTGTCGGGGTCGTAGAACGACCCGAAGGAGAAGGCGTGGCGGGTGGTGATCCCGGCGTCCGGATCCCCGCCCGGGTACCGGTCGGCGGCGCGGCGTACATCGATCATGTGGGCCACCGTAGCCGCCGCCCGGGCAGCGCGGCGCGGACCCGAGTCCGAGCCGGGCCGCCGATAAGGCAGTCTTGTCCCGTGCCCCAACCCGAACGTGAGCAGTCCCCCGAGGTGCGTCCCGCGCATCCGGTCCACCCGCATGCCGCGACGCTGCGCCGGCTGGAGAAGTCCTCCGGACGGCTCGCCGCCAACGCCATCGCGCGGATGGACGAGAACCTGCCCTGGTACCGGGCGATGCCACCGGAGAACCGGTCGTGGATCGGCCTGGTGGCGCAGGCCGGCATCGCCGCCTTCACGGAGTGGTTCCGGCACCCGGAGACCCCGCAGGCCATCTCCACCGACGTCTTCGGAACGGCTCCGCGCGAGCTGACCCGGGCGATCACGCTGCGCCAGACCGTCGAGATGGTGCGTACGACGATCGAGGTCATGGAGGCCGCGATCGACGAGGTGGCGGCCCCCGGCGACGAGTCGATCCTGCGCGAGGCGCTGCTGGTGTACGCCCGGGAGATCGCCTTCGCGACCGCCCAGGTGTACGCGCAGGCCGCCGAGGCGCGCGGCGCGTGGGACGCCCGGCTGGAGTCCCTGGTGGTCAACGCCGTGCTGTCGGGCGAGGCCGACGAGGGCGCGCTGTCGCGGGCGGCGGCGCTCGGCTGGAACTCCCCGGAGCACGTGTGCGTGGTCCTGGGCACCGCCCCGGAGGGGGACAGCGAGCTGACGGTGGAGGCGATCCGCCGCGCGGCCCGCCACCACAAGCTCCAGGTGCTCACGGGGGTGCTCGGCGACCGCCTGGTGGTGATCGCGGGCGGCAGCGACAACCCGATGCAGGTGGCCAAGTCCCTGATCGGGCCGTTCGCGGCCGGTCCGGTGGTGGCGGGTCCGGTGGTCCCGGACCTGCTGAACGCCACGAAGTCCGCGCAGGCCGCGGCGGCGGGCCTGAAGGCCTGCACGGCCTGGCAGGACGCGCCCCGCCCGGTGCTGGCGGACGATCTCCTGCCCGAGCGCGCGATCGCCTCGGATCCCTCGGCCAGGGAGCAGCTGGTGGAGGAGATCTACAGACCTCTGGAGGAGGCGGGCTCGGCGCTGCTGGAGACGCTGAGTGTCTACCTGGAGCAGGCGAGCAGCCTGGAGGGGGCGGCGCGGATGCTGTTCGTGCACCCCAATACGGTGCGCTACCGGCTCCGACGTGTGACCGACGTCACCGGCTGGTCGCCGTCCGATGTCCGTTCGGCGTTCACGCTCCGGATCGCCCTGATCCTCGGGCGTCTGGCCGATGGAGATCAGCAGCTCTAGACTTTTGTCGGACATCAACAATTAGCCCGGCGGTTCTTCGTCCCTGTCCCCACGGGCGGCGGAGACCATCAACAAGAGAGAGTGTGAGGGTGCTCGTACTCGTCGCTCCCGGCCAAGGCGCTCAGACGCCCGGCTTCCTGACTCCCTGGCTCGAACTCCCCGGCGCCGCCGAACGCGTCGCGGGCTGGTCCGACGCCATCGGGCTCGACCTCGTCCACTACGGCACGAACGCCGACGCGGACGAGATCCGCGACACGGCGGTGGCCCAGCCGCTGCTGGTCGCGGCCGGCCTGCTGTCCGCTTCCGCGCTCGGTTCGCCGACGGCCTTCGGTGCCGTCGCGGGCCACAGCGTGGGTGAGATCACCGCCGCCGGCATCGCCGGCGTGCTGAGCGAGGGCGACGCGCTGTCCTTCGTCCGCACCCGCGGTCTGGGCATGGCCGAGGCCGCCGCCGTCACCGAGACGGGCATGGCCGCGGTGCTGGGCGGTGACCAGGACGTGGTCGTCGCCCACCTGGAGAAGCTCGGCCTGACCCCGGCCAACATCAACGGCGCGGGCCAGATCGTGGCCGCCGGCACCGCGGAGCAGATCGAGGCCCTGGTCGCCGAGAAGCCCGAGGGCTCCATGAAGGTCGTGCCCCTCAAGGTCGCGGGCGCCTTCCACACGCACCACATGGCCCCCGCGGTCGCCACGCTGGAGAAGGCCGCCGAGGCCCTCGTTCCGGCGGACCCGGCGCTGAAGTACGTTTCGAACAAGGACGGCCTCGTCGTCGCCTCGGGTGCCGACGTCGTCGCCCGCCTGGTCGGCCAGGTCGCGAACCCGGTCCGCTGGGACCTCTGCATGGAGAAGTTCGCCGAGCTGGGCGTCAGCGGGATCATCGAGCTGTCCCCGGGCGGCACCCTGACGGGTCTGGCCAAGCGCGCGCTCAAGGGCGTGCCCAGCGTGGCCCTGAAGACGCCGGACGATCTCGACAAGGCCAAGGCGCTCATCGCCGAGCAGACGGCCTGAGAGAAGGAGCCCACACAGCATGTCCAAGATCAAACCGGCCAAGGGCTCCCCTTACGCCCGCATCCTCGGTGTCGGCGGCTACCGCCCGACCCGGGTGGTGCCCAACGAGGTCATCCTCGAGACGATCGACTCCTCCGACGAGTGGATCCGCTCCCGCTCGGGCATCGCGTCCCGGCACTGGGCCTCGCCCCAGGAGACGGTCGCCGCGATGTCGGTGGAGGCCTCCGGCAAGGCGCTCGCCGACGCCGGGGTGTCCCCCGAGCAGATCGGTGCGGTGATCGTCTCGACGGTCTCGCACTTCAAGCAGACCCCGGCCGTCGCGACGGAGATCGCGCACCGGATCGGCGCGGGCAAGCCCGCCGCGTTCGACATCTCGGCCGGCTGCGCCGGCTTCGGCTACGGCCTGACGCTCGCCAAGGGCATGGTGGTGGAAGGTTCCGCCGAGTACGTGCTCGTCATCGGCGTCGAGCGGCTCTCGGACCTGACCGACCTGGAGGACCGCGCGACGGCCTTCCTGTTCGGCGACGGCGCCGGCGCCGTGATCGTCGGCCCTTCGGACGAGCCGGCCATCGGCCCCACGGTGTGGGGTTCGGAGGGCGACAAGTCCGAGACCATCAAGCAGACCGTGCCGTGGGACGAGTACCTCGGCAAGGACGGCGGCGAGAAGTTCCCGGCCATCACCCAGGAGGGTCAGGCGGTCTTCCGCTGGGCCGTCTTCGAGATGGCCAAGGTGGCCCAGCAGGCGCTCGACGCCGCCGGGATCACCCCGGATGACCTGGACGTCTTCATTCCGCACCAGGCCAACATGCGGATCATCGACTCGATGGTGAAGACTCTCAAGCTGCCGGAGCACGTCACGGTCGCCCGTGACGTGGAAACCACCGGCAACACGTCGGCCGCCTCGATCCCGCTCGCCATGGAGCGGCTCCTGGCGACCGGAGCGGCGAAGAGCGGCGACACCGCGCTCGTCATCGGCTTCGGGGCGGGGCTCGTCTACGCCGCGACGGTCGTTACCCTCCCCTAGGGCCGGGATCACTTCCCGCCCTGATCCACCAGTTAGCTACAGAAGGAGCGCCACATGGCCGCCACGCAGGAAGAAATCGTCGAGGGTCTCGCGGAGATCGTCAACGAGATCGCGGGCATCCCGGTCGAGGACGTCGAGATCGACAAGTCCTTCACCGACGACCTGGACGTCGACTCGCTGTCCATGGTCGAGGTCGTCGTCGCCGCCGAAGAGCGCTTCGACGTCAAGATCCCGGACGAGGACGTCAAGAACCTCAAGACGGTCGGCGACGCCGCCGACTACATCCTGAAGCACCAGGCCTGAGCCTGACGAGCGTTTGTCGCCACCCGGCGGTGGCGCCGTGACAATTCAGCACCCCCTTAGACGTGGAGAAAGAATTCCTGTGAGCCCGACCAATCGCACCGTGGTCGTCACCGGTATCGGCGCAACCACTCCGCTGGGTGGCGACAGCGCTTCGACCTGGGAAGGTCTGCTCGCCGGCCGGTCCGGCGTTTCGCCCCTGGAGGGCGAGCGCTTCGCCGAACTGCCGGTCCGCATCGCCGCCCAGGCCGCCGTGGACCCGGGCGAGGTACTGCCCCGCCCGCTGGCCCGCAAGCTCGACCGCTCGGCGCAGTTCGCCCTCATCGCGGCCCGCGAGGCCTGGGCCGACGCGGGTTACACCGCCCCGGCCGGCGAGGACGACGCCGTCGTCCCCGAGCGCCTGGGCACCGTGATCGCCTCCGGCATCGGCGGTGTCACCACCCTGCTCGACCAGTACGACGTGCTGAAGGAGAAGGGTGTGCGCCGGGTCTCCCCGCACACCGTTCCCATGCTCATGCCGAACGGCCCCTCGGCCAACGTCGGCCTGGAGGTCAACGCCCGCGCCGGTGTGCACACCCCGGTCAGCGCCTGCGCTTCCGGCGCCGAGGCCATCGGCTACGCCGTCGAGATGATCCGTACCGGCCGTGCCGACGTGGTCGTCGCCGGCGGTACCGAGGCCGCGATCCACCCGCTGCCGATCGCGGCGTTCGCCAACATGATGGCGATGTCCAAGAACAACGAGAGCCCGACCACGGCCTCCCGCCCGTACGACAAGGCCCGCGACGGCTTCGTCCTCGGCGAGGGCGCCGGCGTCGTGGTGCTGGAGTCCGCCGAGCACGCGGCCAAGCGCGGCGCCCGCGTCTACTGCGAGGTGCTGGGCCAGGGCCTGTCCGCGGACAGCCACCACATCGCGCAGCCGGAGCCGACGGGCCGCGGTGTCGCCGCCGCCCTGCAGAACCTGCTCGACAACACCCAGCTGGACCCGTCCGAGCTGGTCCACGTCAACGCGCACGCCACGTCCACCCCGCAGGGTGACACGGCCGAGGTGAAGGCCCTGCGCAAGGTCCTGGGCGACGACCTCGACCACATCGCGATCTCCGCGACCAAGTCGATGACCGGTCACCTGCTGGGCGGCGCGGGCGGTATCGAGACCGTCGCGACCGTGCTGGCGCTTTACCACCGGATCGCCCCGCCGACGATCAACGTCGACGAGCTGGACGACGACATCGACGCGGACATCGTGATCGGCGAGCCCCGCAAGCTGCCGGTCGACGGCCCGATCTCCGCGATCAACAACTCCTTCGGCTTCGGCGGCCACAACGTGAGCCTCGCGTTCCGCACCGTCTGATCCCGTACCACGACGAAGGCCCCGTCCGGCAGCTGCCGGACGGGGCCTTCGTCGTGCGCGGGGCGGCTAGACGACCTGGTGGAGCCAGCGGACCGGGGCGCCCTCGCCGGCGTAGCGGAAGGGCTCCAGTTCGTCGTCCCAGGGCTTGCCGAGCAGCTTGGCGATCTCCGCCTCCAGGTCGGTCTCGCCGCGCGCGGACCGGGCCAGCGCCGCGCGCAGCCGGTCCTCGGGGATCAGGATGTCCCCGTGCATGCCGGTGACGGCGTGGTAGATGCCCAGCTCCGGGGTGGAGCTGTAGCGCTCGCCCTCGGCGGTGGGGCAGGGTTCGGCGGTCACCTCGAAGCGGAGCAGGTGCCAGCCGCGCAGGGCGGAGGCGAGTTTCGAGGCGGTGCCCGCCTCGGCCTGCCAGGAGAACTCGGCTCTCCAGGTGCCGGGGGAGGCGGGCTGCCTGATCCAGTCGAGGTTCACCCGCACCCCGAGCACGCCCGCAACAGCCCATTCCACGTGCGGGCAGAGCGCGCGCGGCGCGGAATGCACGTACAGAACTCCACGTGTCGTCACCGGGACCTCCAGTGTGGGACGAGGTCGGGAATAAACTCCAGAAAACGGACAGTATGTGACGTGATGTAATGTAACGGAAATTATTTGACATTGCGCTACGGCACCTGCGGCCGAAACGCCACGGGAAAAAGCTACCGTGCGCCAGGGGTCATGGTGTGACGTACGGTCGCTCCGAGGCCCCTAAACACAGAGCATTCACTCAGCAGGACGCCCCCGGAAACACGGGAACGACGAGGGAGGACCACCCGATGCGCACCACCGCCGCCCGCCGTCGCGCACCCCGGACGTCCGCGGGCCTGGCGGTGGCCGTCCTGGCCGCGGTGGTCACGGGCTGTGACGACCCTGCCCCGCCGGCCGGCGGCGAGCGGGGGGCGCAGGCCGCACCCCGCTGGAACACCGCGCCCGCCTCGGTCGCCGCCGTCGGCGACTCCATCACCCGTGGTTTCGACGCCTGTTCCGTACTGGCCGACTGCCCCGAGGTCTCCTGGGCCACCGGCAGCGATCCCGCCGTCCGCTCGCTGGCCGCCCGGCTGCTGGGCGACGCCGAAGTGCCCGCGCGCAGCTGGAACTACGCGGTCACCGGCTCCCGCATGGCGGACCTCCCCGGACAGGTGGCCACGGCCGCCCAGCACAAGCCCGGCCTGGTCACGGTCATGGTGGGCTCCAACGACGCCTGCCGGCCCACGCCTTCGTCGATGACCCCGGTGGCGGAGTTCCGCAGCGGGTTCGAGCGCGCCCTGAAGGACCTGCGGAGCGCCTCGCCCGAGTCCCAGGTGTACGTGTCCTCCGTGCCGGACCTCCAGCGGCTGTGGCAGCAGGGCAAGGACGACCCGCTCGTGCGGCAGGTCTGGAAGCTGGGGATCTGTCAGTCCATGCTGGCCGAACCGCTGTCGGCCGAGGCGGGGGCCACCGCCCGCCGGGAGAAGGTGCGGGCGCGGGTGGTGGAGTACAACGAGGTCCTGCGCGAGGTGTGCGCGGCCGACGCGCTGTGCCGTTACGACGGCGGCGCCGTCTTCCAGTACCCGTTCGGGGCGGACCAGCTGAGCCACTGGGACTGGTTCCACCCGGGCCGGGACGGGCAGGCGCGGCTCGCGGAACTCGCGCACCGACAGGTGACGGCTGCGGCACCGCCGCGTTGACGCGCGGGGGGGCCGGAAGCGGTGTCAGGGTCCGCCTCCGGCCCGGTTCACGGGTTGTTTCCGGCCAATTCCGCGCTACGGCGTGTCGCGACGGCCGGCCCTCACAGGTCGAGGGTGGCGGTCAGCCGGGTGTCGGCGTGCGAACGGCCCGCGCGGACCTCGTAGGCGCCGCCGATCCGCCGCCAGCCGTGCGCCTCCTCGTCCCAGATCTCGAAGGCGCGGGCGGGCAGCTCGATCTCCGCCTCGACGCTCTCGCCGGGGCCCGCCTCCACGCCCGCGAAACCGGCCAGCCAGCTCGCCGGGCGCCCGTCACGGTCGGCGGCGGGGGCCAGGTAGACCTGGACCGTCTCGCGGCCCGGCCGGGTACCGGTGTTGGTGAGCCGGACGCGGACCCGGTCGGGGCCCGCCTCCAGGGACTCGTACGCCCAGTCCGTGTAGCCGAGGCCGTGCCCGAACGGGTAGGCGGGCTCCACGCCCTGCGCCTCGTACGCCCGGTAGCCGATGAACAGCCCCTCCCGGTACTCCAGCCGTCCTCCGTCGGGGACGGTCTCGGTGACGGGCGCGTCGGCGAGCGCGGCGGGCCAGGTGGTGGGCAGCCGCCCGCCGGGCTCCGCGTCCCCGAGGAGGACGTCGGCCAGCGCGGCCCCGCCCTCCTGCCCGGGGAACCAGGTCAGCAGCACGGCTGCGACGTCCTCGCGCCAGGGCAGTTCCACCGGGGAGCCCGCGTTGACGACGACCACGGTGTTCGGGTTGGCGGCGGCGACCGCCCGCACCAGGTCGTCCTGGCGGCCGGGCAGGGCCAGGTCCCCCCGGTCGAAGCCCTCGGACTCCACGCGTTCGGTGGTGGCGACGACCACGACGGCCGTGTCGGCGGCCCGCGCGGCCTCCACGGCCTCGGCGATCAGCTCGTCGGCGTCGCGCCGCGGCCCGAGGTGGAGCAGCGAGAACATGACCGCCCGCAGCGGCAGCGCGCTCATGTCGGGGACCTGGTAGGTCAGCGACACCTCGACCGGCTCGCCCGCGCTGAGGACGGCCGTGGCGCGCTCGCTGGGCGCCCCGAAGAAGGCCTCGAAGGGGTCGGCCTCGTCGCCCATCTCCTGGACGCCCTCCCACAGGACCCGGCCGCCGACGGCGAGGGCGAAGGCTCCGAGGCCGCGGGTGCCGAAGGCGTGCTCGCCGCTCTCGCGCGGCACGTACGTACCGGTGACCTCGATGGACGCCATCGTCTCGTACGAGGCGCCCGCGGGCAGGTCGTCGCCGATCCACTGGACCTGTCCGCTCGGCAGGCCGCCCTCGCCGACGACGGCACCGGAGGCGTCGCGGCAGACGGCGCGCAGCTCGAAGCCCTGTCCGGCCGGGACGAGTTCGTCGCTCGGGTCGGCGCCGACGGTGAAGGTGAGCGCGCCCTCGGGCAGCGCGGCGGTGAGTCCGTCGAGCGGGGACAGCACCCGCTCGGGGAAGACGGTCGCGGAGCCGCCCCCGAGGACACGGGCGTCGCGGGCGGCGGCGCCGATCAGGGCGACGGTGCGGCCGGGGCCGGCGTCCAGCGGCAGGGCGCCGGCTTCGTTGCGCACGAGGACGGACCCGCGGGCCGCCAGCTCGCGGGCCAGCGCCTGCCCGTCGACCGGCGCGGGCGGCCGGGGGACGGCGGCGGGGGCACCCTCCAGGAGGCCCACGCGTGCGGCGAGCCGCAGGACGTTGCGCACGGCGGTGTCGACGGCGGACTCGGGGACCTCCCCGGCGCGGACGGCGGCGGCGAGGGCGGGCCCGTAGACGGTCTGCGGGCCGGGCATGGCCACGTCGAGGCCGCCGAGGATGTCGCCGGTGGTGGAGCGGGCGGCCATCCAGTCGGAGACGTTGCAGCCGTCGAAGCCCCACTCGGCGCGCAGGACCTCGTTCACCAGGTGGTGGTGCTCGGTCATGGTCGTGCCGTTGACCCGGTTGTAGGCGGTCATGATGCCCCAGGGGCGGGCGTTCTTGACGATGGCCTCGAAGGGGGCGAGGTAGACCTCGCGCAGCGGGCGGGGGGCGATGACGCTGTCGACGGTGAAGCGTTCGGTCTCGGCGTCGTTGCCGACGAAGTGCTTGACGGTGGTGCCGACGCCGCCGTCCTGGACGCCGTTGACGTAGCCGCTGCCGATGGCGCCGGTGAGGTACGGGTCCTCGGAGTAGCACTCGAAGTGGCGGCCGCCGAGCGGGGATCGGTGCAGGTTGACGGTGGGCGCGAGGAGGACGTGGACGCCCTTGCGGCGGGCCTCCTGGGCGAGCAGCCGGCCGGCGCGGCGGGCGAGGTCCGGGTCCCAGGAGGCGGCGAGGGCGGTCGGGGAGGGCAGCGCGACCGAGGGGTCGTCGGCGGTCCAGCGCACCCCGCGGACCCCGATGGGGCCGTCGGACATGACCAGGGAGCCGAGTCCGATCCCGGGGAGGGCGGGCAGGGTCCACATGTCCTGTCCGGACAGCAGGAGGGCCTTGGTGTCGAGGTCCAGCTTGCCCAGCGCGGCTTCCACCGCGTCCTCGCGGGCCTGCTCCTCGCGGGCCCCGGCGGCCTGGCGGGCTTCGCCGTCTTCGTCGGCTTCGCGTACCTGATCGGCATCGGTCACGGCCGTGCCTCCTCGTCGATTGCGTGCGGGTGCGGTGCGGATGGCCCCCATCGTGGACCCGGTACCTGTAGAGCGGTAGGTCTTGTAATCTTTTCGTGATGTCATCATGCCGTACGGTCCTGCTGGCAGGTGTGAGCGGAAGGGGTGCCGGGCGATGGCCAGAGCGAAGAGCGAGGAGCGGCGCGGGGAGATCGTCCGCGCGGCGGTCGAGGTGATCGCCGAGCGCGGCTACCGGGGCGCCTCCCTGGGGTCCGTCGCCGAACGCGTGGGCCTCACCCAGCAGGGGCTGCTGCACCACTTCCCCACCAAGGAGGCCCTCCTCGTCGCGGTCCTGGAGGAGCGCGACCGCTGGGACACGGGCGGCGGCTCGCGCGCCGCCGCCGGCACCTGGCGCCTGGACCTGCTGGAGTCGCTGGTCGAGTACAACGCCATGCGCCCCGGCATCGTGCAGACCTTCTCGGCCCTGCTCGGCGAGAGCGTCACCGACGGCCACCCCGCCCGCGAGTTCTTCACCGACCGGTACGCGCAGGTCCGCGCGGAGATGGCCGCGCTGCTGCGCGCCGAGTTCGGCGACCGGCTCCCCTCCGGCCTCACCCCGGAGCAGGCCGCTCCGCTGCTGACGGCGGTGATGGACGGCCTCCAGTACCAGTGGCTGCTCGCCCCGGAATCGGTGGACATGCCCGCCGCGTTCCGCTCGTTCATCACCCTGCTGAGGGGCCCCGGCGCATAGCCGCACCCCGTGACCGGGCATCCTTTCCCCCAACTTCTAGTGGGGGGACACGAGATGGACGAGCTGGAGTCACACGAGCGGCCCGAGCGGCCCGAGCGGCCGGAGAAGAAGGTCGCCTGGTCGGAGCTGTTCTTCGACCTGGTGCTCGTCTTCGCCGTCACCCAGGTCTCCGCCCTGCTGCACCACGACCACGGCTGGGCCGGCACCGGCCGCGCCCTGATCGTCTTCGTGCCCGTCTACTGGGTGTGGGTGGGCAACACCGTCCACGCCAACACCCACGACGCGGACCGCCCGCTGAACCGGATCGCCCTCTTCGCGGCCGGGCTGTGCGGCCTGCTGATGGCCCTGGCCCTGCCCGAGGCCTTCGGGGACCGCGGGATCCTCTTCGCCGGCGCCTACTTCTGCGCCCGCCTCGTCCTCGCCGCCCTCGCCCACGGCCGCAGCCGCCGCCTGCGGCCCACCCCCGTGACCCTGTCCGTGCTGATCAGCGGGCCGCTGCTGCTGGCCGGAGCCTTCCTCGACGGCGGACCCCGCGTCGGGCTGTGGGCCCTGGCCGCCGCCGTGGACCTGGCCGCACCCCGGCTGACCCGCTCCAGCATGGTCCGGCTGAACCTCGACTCGGGGCACCTCGCCGAACGGTTCGGCCTGTTCGTGATGATCGCGCTGGGCGAGTCCATCGTCGCCGTCGGCGCCCCCGTGGCCACCGCCCCCGACCTCGACACGGGCTCCCTGACGGCCGTCGCCGTGGCCTTCGTACTCGTCTGCAGCCTGTGGTGGGTGTACTTCCACCTGGCCGCCGGAGCCGTCCGGCACGGGCTGGAGACCGCCGCCGTACGGGCCGACGTGGCCCGGCAGGTCCTGTCGTACGGGCACCTCTCGCTGATCGCCTCGATCATCGCGGTCGCCGTCGGCATGGCCGAGGCCGTCGCCCACCCCGGGGCCCGGCTCCCGCTCGGTGTCGCCGCCCTGCTGTACGGCGGCTGCGCCCTCTTCCTCGCCACCTTCGGCTACACCCGCTGGCACCTGTTCCGCTCCTGGTCGGTGACCCGGCTGGCGGCCGCCGCGGCCGTCCTGGCCCTGCTGCCGGTGGCCGCGCTGCTGCCCTCCCTCGGGGCGCTCGCGCTGCTCACCCTCCTGGTCACCGCCCTGAACCTGGTGGAGCTGGGCCTGGTCCGCCGGCGGGGCGTCCTCCCCGGAGGCCGGGCCGAACAGGCCCCGGAGCCCTTGGCATCCTGAGGGCATGAAGATCGCCGCCGCACAGCTGACCTGCGTCCCCGCCGACGTCACCGCCAACTCCGCGAACGCCGCCGGCCTCGCCGCCCGGGCCCGCGAGGACGGCGCGGAGCTGGTGGTGTTCCCGGAGTTCACGCTCACCGGGTACGAGCTGGAGCCCCTCGCCGCCGACCCCGGCCTGTGGCTGGCCGACGCCGAGGACCCCCGCCTGGACGGGCTGCGCTCCAGCGGCCTCGCCGTGGCGGTCAACGCCGCCCTGCGCACCGACGGGCCGCTGCCCGCCATCGCGACGCTCGTGTACGACGCGGACGGCACGCACGTCACCACGTACGCCAAGCAGCACCTCTACCAGCACGAACAGGGCGCCTTCGCCCCGGGCGCCGCCGACGGCCGCTTCGAGCTCGGCGGCGTCCGCTTCTCGCTGGGGGTCTGCTTCGACAACCACTTCCCGGACCTCGCGGAACGGGCCGCCGCCGACGGCTGCACGGTGCACCTGGCGAGCTCCCTCTACGGCACGGGCGACGGCATCGCCGAGCGGGCGACCGTGTACCCGGGGATCGCGAAGGAGCACGGCCTGTACGTGGTCCTCGCCAACCACGTCGGCCCGGCCGGCCCCTGGACGGGCTGCGGCGGCGCGGCGGTCTGGGCCCCGGACGGCACCCTCCTCGCCGAAGCCGGCGCCGACGGCCCGGACGTGATCACGGCCGACGTCCCGGCGGCCTGAGCGCCCCGGGCTCTTTCCCCCCGCCCTACGCCGCATGTCCCGGGCCGTCGGCACGGGGCGGGCCCGGGTCCAGGTCCGGGCCCGGGAGACCGCCGCGGAGCCGCTCGGCGAGGGTGGCGAGGTGCCGCGGCCCCGTCAGGACGGACACCGCCGCCTCCTGCATGCGGTGCAGGGCTGCCGCGTCCCGGCGTAGCGCGCGCAGGCGCCCCCGCATCCGGAGGCGCTTCCGCCACGGCTGCCACAGGGCCCCGAGCAGCAACTGGGCGGTGGCCTGCCGGTACTCCTCGCAGGCCACCGTCAGCTCGTCGAGCGGCGCACCGAGGACACCGCCCAGGCGGGCGTCGACCTCCCGGACGACCTCGCACTGCAGGGCACGCTCCGCGCCGCCTCCGGCGAAGTCCAGGACCCGGCGGGGCACACCGGCCGAGCGGGCGGCCGCCACCAGCTCCGCGACCGCCTCCCGCTGCGCCCGCTCGGCGTCCCGGCCGTCCTCCAGGACCGCCACGGCCCCGAAGCGCGCCGCGACGGGCGCCCGCACCCCCGCCGGCCGCCGCGACGGGCCCTCCCGCCGGCCCGGCACGATGCCGTACACCTCGTCGCGCACCGCCTCGACGCGGAGCAGCTGCTGCATGACCGCCGCCCGCAGCTCCCGGCGTTCCTGGGTCCTGGAAAGGTGGTTGGTCACCGCGGCGCCGACCACTCCGCCGGCCGTCGTGTACGCCAGGTCCATCCAGCCGGGCATGGGCGCCGCCTCAGGGTGCCGGGAGCAAGCAGGTCAGTTCGCGACCCAACGCCGCGAGCCTAGGCGGATCCGGCACGCTCCGGAAGACGGCCTAGGCCTGGGCCGTCTCCGGGAGCAGGCGCTTCCTGCCCCACTCCCCCAGCGCCTCCAGGGCCCCGTTCAGCTCCTCGCCGAGCGGGGTCAGGGAGTACTCCACGCGCGGCGGGACCTCGTCGTACACCTCGCGGTGGACCACTCCGTCGTTCTCCAGCTCCCGCAGCTGCGCCGCGAGGACCTTCTCCGACACCCCCGGCACCAGCCGGCGCAGCTCGCCGAAGCGGCGGCGCGGACTGCGCTCCAGCTCCCACAAGAGGGAGACCTTCCACTTGCCGTCGATCACCGCCATCGCCGCGGCGATCCCGCAGTGGTCCGCCCCCGGCCTCCGTGTCACCGCCATCGCGCACACCCCTCCCACCTGCTCGCTCACCTCGGGGTAACCACCCACTCCGAAGTGCGTACTTGAGCGCTTCACCGCCCGCCACCAGGCTAAACGGCATGACCGACACACACGTGACGAACCGTCCGCTCACCCTGCTCGGCCTCGGCGACATGGGCACCGCCCTGGCCCGCACCTGGCTCGCCGCCGGCCACCCCCTGACCGTCTGGAACCGCACCGCCGCCAAGGCCGAAGCCCTGGCCGCCGAGGGCGCGGCCGTCGCCGCGACCCCCGCCGAGGCCGTCGCCGCGAACACGCTCGTCGTGCTCTGCCTGCTCGACGACGCCAGCGTCGGGGCCGCCCTCGACGGCATCGACCTGACCGGCAAGGACCTGGTCAACCTCACCACCGGCACCCCCGCCGAGGGCCGCGCCCGGGCCGCCTGGGCCGAGGCCCGCGGAGCCCGCTTCCTGGACGCCGGGATCATGGCCACGCCCGCGATGATCGGCGTCCCCGAGGCCGGCGGGTACGTCTTCCACAGCGGCTCCCGCGCCCTCTTCGACGCCCACCGGGCCACCCTGGAGGTCCCGGCCGGGGCCCGCTTCGTCGGCGAGGACCCCGGCCACGCGGCCCTGCACGACGTGGCGCTGCTCAGCGCGATGTACGGGCTGTTCGCGGGGGTCTCGCACGCCTACGCCCTGACCGAGGGCGAAGGGATCGCCCCCGGGTCCCTCGCACCGCTGCTGTCGGAGTGGCTGGGCGCGATGGGCTTCTTCATCGGCAGCGCCGCCGAGCGGCTGGTCTCGCGGGACTTCACCACGGGGGTGGTGTCCGGCCTGGCCATGCAGGTCGCGGGCAGCGGCACCCTGCTGCGCACCTCGGCCGAGCAGGGGGTCAGCGCCGAGCTGCTGCGCCCGTACCTGGACCTGATGCGCGAGCGGCTGGAGGCCGACCCGACGGCCCACGCGGGCGAGGACAACGCCGGGGCGATCACCCTGCTGCGGCGGCGTTAGCCGCGGTCAGCCCTGGCCGTAGGGGTTGGGGGTCTGGCCGTACGACTGGCCGTAGGGGTTCGGGCCCTGCGCGTACGGGTTGGGGGCCTGACCCTGGGGCGCCTGGCCGTAGGGGGCCTGGGGCGACTGGCCGTACGGGCCCTGGCCCTGGGGCTGCCCGTACTGCTGCCCGTACGGCCCCTGGCCCGCCGGTGCCTGTCCGTACTGCTGCCCGCCGGCACCGTCGCCGCCGGCCTCGTCCTCGCCCTCGTCCTCGGACCCCCCCTCGGAGGAATCCGCGCCGACCAGCTCACGCGCCATCAGGGTCGCCCCCGCCACCGCGCCGGGCATCAGGAACACCGCCACGAACGGGATCAGGAACGCCAGGACCAGCGGCACGCCGAAGCCCAGCGCCTGCGCCCGCCGCCCGCGCAGCAGGACCAACTGCTCGGCCAGGTCCACCCGGCGCCGCTGGAGGGCGACGGAGGTGAGCTCCTGGGTGAGGAAGAAGCCGGAGACGCAGAAGCCGATCGCCGGCACCACGGTCTGTCCGATCACCGGGATGAAGCCCAGGGCGAAGAGCAGGATCCCGTAGAGCACCACCCGCACCAGCAGCCGCACGCTGTCCCGGGCGGAGATCCACAGGTCCTCCCAGAAGGAGCGCCCCGACTCGGGGACCTCGCCGCCCTCGGTCCGGTCGACCTGTTCGGAGAGGGACTCGTAGAAGGGCTGCCCGACGAGCAGGGTCACGGCGGTGAAGGTGATCACCGAGATGAAGAGCCCGAGGGAGACGACCACGGCCGTCAGGAAGCCCCGGAACACCTTGAGCCAGCCCGAGGACCAGTCCGAGGCGAAGGGCGTGGCCCAGCGGACGAAGTCGTCGGCCCCGTAGAGGAGGCCGACGAGCGCGGCGGCGTACAGCGCCAGCGCCACGAGGCCCGGCAGCAGGCCGAAGCCCAGCCAGCGGCCGTTCCGGAACACCCATCTCTGTCCGGCCAGCAAGTACCGGAAGCCCCCCGCAAGATCACGCATGGGGCCAGTTTATGGGCCGGACGCGGCGAAGGCCGCACCCCCTGGGGGGTGCGGCCTTCACCAGGCGTGCGACGCGGTCGGACGACGTCAGGCGACGTTCAGCTCGACCGAGATGTTGCCGCGGGTGGCCTTGGAGTACGGGCAGATCTGGTGGGCCTTCTCGACCAGGTCCTTGGCGGTGGCGGCGTCCACGGTCGGGATCGAGGCCGTGAGCTTGACGATGATGCCGAAGCCCTCGTCGTTCTTGCCGATGCCGACCTCGGCGGTCACCGTGGAGCCGGCGACGTCCAGGTTCTCGTTGCGGGCGGCGACGGTCAGGGCGCCCTGGAAGCAGGCGCTGTAGCCGGCCGCGAAGAGCTGCTCCGGGTTGGTGCCGGCGCCGCTGCCGCCGAGCTCCTTCGGCGGGTTCACGACGACGTCGAGCTGGCCGTCGTTGGTGGCGACGCGGCCGTCACGGCCGTTCTCGGCGGTGGCGACGGCCGTGTACGCGACGTCGGTCTGCGTGATGGACATGAAGAACTTCCTCCAGATGAATCGCCGCGATGCGCGCCCACGATCGCGACGGTCGTGGAGTGAGCCTAACCCGAGAACGAAACGATCATCTTTCCGGTGTTCTCCCCGCGCAGCATTCCGAGGAAGGCGCCGGTGGCGTTCTCGATGCCCTCGACGACCGTCTCGTCGTAGCGGAGCTCGCCGGAGGCCAGCCATCCGGCCACGTCCTGGACGAACTGCTGCTGCATTCCGTAGTGGTCGCCGACGAGGATGCCCTGGAGGCGCAGGCGCTTGCCGATGACCATCATCAGGTTGCGCGGGCCGGGGGCGGGCTCGGTGTCGTTGTACCCGGCGATGGCGCCGCAGAGGGTGGCGCGGCCGTGGACGTTCATGGCGGAGATGGCCGCTTCCAGGTGGTCGCCGCCGACGTTGTCGAAGTAGACGTCGACACCGCCGGGGGCCGCCGCGGGAAGCTGCTCCGCGACGGGGGCGTTCTTGTAGTTGAAGGCGGCGTCGAAGCCGTACTTCTCCGTGAGGAGCGTCACCTTCTCGTCCGAGCCGGCGGAGCCGATCACCCGGGAGGCGCCCTTGATCTTCGCGAACTGGCCGACGAGGCCGCCGACCGCGCCGGCCGCGCCGGAGACGAAGACGGAGTCGCCCTCCTTGAAGGAGGCGACCTCGAAGAGGCCCGCGTAGGCGGTCAGGCCCGGCATGCCGAGGACGCCGAGGTAGGCGGAGAGCGGGGCGAGGGAGGCGTCGACCTTGGTGGCGTGCTGCGCGTCCACGTCGGCGTACTCGCGCCAGCCCAGCGGGTGCAGGACGTGGTCGCCGACCTGGAAGCCCTCGGCGGCGGAGGCGACGACCTCGCCGACCGCGCCGCCCTGCATCGGCTCGTCGAGCTGGAAGGGCGGGATGTAGGACTTGGTGTCGTTCATCCGGCCGCGCATGTACGGGTCCACGGACATGTGGAGGTTGCGGACCAGGATCCGGCCGGGGGCGGGCTCGGCGGAGACGGGTACTTCGCGCAGGGCGAAGTCCTCGGCCACGGGCCAGCCCTGCGGGCGGCGGACGAGGTGCCACTCGCGGCTGACGGCGGGGATCTGAGACATGGGGGACTCCTGAGGAACGAAGATTTACTTCAGAACGTGAAACAACCATGCTCCTGGATATTTCATGTTGTCAAGTAAACGGTTACGCTGAATGCATGCCCAGTCGTCGCGCAGACCCAGTGACCGTCGAGGTCGTCGAACTCATCGGCGATGTCGTGGCCCGCTACCACATGGAGTACGAGGAGGCGGCCGCCCGCCACCAGCTCACCGGGGCCCAGGCCAAGGTGCTGAACCTGCTCTCCCTGGAACCGCTGCCCATGCGGCGCATCGCGCAGAAGCTGCGCTGCGAGCCCTCGAACGTGACCGGCATCATCGACCGGCTGGAGACCCGCGGCCTGGTCGAACGCCGCCCGGACCCGGCCGACCGCCGGGTGAAGCTGGCCGCCCCCACCGCGGAGGGCGTGGAGACCGCGGAGCGGCTGCGCGAGTCCCTGGACTTCGCGCGCGAGCCGCTGGCCGGACTCTCGGAGGAGGAGCGCACGGCACTGCGCGACCTGCTCAGGCGCATGCTGGCCTGAGCCGGGCGACCGGGGGATGGGGCCGGAAACGGCACCGCCCGGCGGAGCCGAGACGCGGCCCGGGGCGCACCGCCGGGCGGTACCGCCCGGTCGGGGCCGGGCCCGGGCACGCGGGCCCACGGCTCGGGCCCGGCCGCGCCGGGTCCGGCCGCGCCGGGTCCGGCCGCGCCGGGTCCGGCCGCGCCTGGCCCGGCACGGCCACACCGGGCCGGGCCGGGCGGCGTCAGGCCCGGTCGGGCGCGGTCAGCAGAAGATCCAGAACACGCATTCCTCGGTCGGCTCGGGCTTCGGCTTGCCCGGCTTGGTCTTCGTCGGGGACGGCTTCGCCGTGCCCGTGGGGCCGGGCGCGGGCTGCCCCGGCCTGGACGGCTGTACGGCCGCCCCGCCGCCGGAACCTTTCTGCGAGGGCGTGGCCGCCGAGGCGGAGGCGCTCGGGCTCGCCGAAGGCGTCGCGGAGGCGCTCGGGCTCCCGCTGGGCCTGGCCGTCTTCGCCGCCCCGCCGGAGGCCTTCGGGAGGACCGCCGGCACCGAGGGTCCCGCCACGCTCGGCAGCGCGTCCGGCTGCTTGGGCCCGCCGTCGGTGAGCATCACCTTGTCGGCCCGGTCGATCCCCTCGTCGTCGCCGACGATCCGGGCCACGGCGATCGAGCCCCCGGCCGCCAGCACCACGCCGAGGCCGAGCGCGAGCACGCCCCGGCCCCGTCTGCGGCGGGTGGCGGCCCGCTTGCGGGTGTCCGCGCGGCCCTCATGGGGGCCCGACAGCACGACAAGTGAATCGGCGAACACCTCGGCCAGCGCGGGCTGCGGCTCGGGACCCGGGGCCGGCGCGCTGGGCGCGGCGACCACCAGGTGCTCGGCCGGGGTTCCGCACCCGGCGCAGGCGAGCGCGCCGTTGAGGTGCCTCTGACAGGCGGGGCAGAAGTAGTTCATGGCGCCCACAAACTATGCGGTCCCCGGCAACATAAGCATTCCGGGATCGTAAGGATCCTGTGTGGAATCGTTACGTCCATGACAGCGACCCCGAATCCGGGACGGCCGGGGGCCTTCGGGCCGGCCGCCTTCCAGCTGGTGCTGCTGCGCAGGATGGCGGACTTCCAGCCGGACCTCGCTGAGGAGGCCCGGCTGCGCCTGGGCGCCTCGCTCGCGGAGCAGCGGGAGGCCAACCGGCGCTGGCAGGCGATGGTCCGATCGCCCCGTTCCCGCGGGGCCCTCGCGCGCTACCGGTCGGTGCTCGGCCCGCCGGAGTCCGCGGAGCGGCGCCGCATCGGGGACCTGGAGTGCGAGGCCCTGCTGTGGCCGGTGCCGCTCTGGCCGGAGCTGCGGTTCGAGGTGCTGGCAGCGCCGGACGGGGCCGTGTGGAACGAGTGGCTGGTCCGGGCCCCGGGCGCGCGGGGGCCCGTACTGGAGGCGGCCGGGGACCTGGTGCCCTGGTCGGCGACGGTGGACGAGGTGGCCCGGGCCTTCGCGCCGGCGCGGCCGATGGAGGGCACGGCACCGACGCGCTGGCGGCTCGCGTTCACCGCGTCGGGCCGGCCGCTGGTGGCGGAGTTCACGTACGGGCTGCTCCAGCGGGTGGAGGAAGGGGCTCCCTAGCTCCGCAGGAAGGCGCGGACCCCGGCCGAGGTGGCGTCGTCGCCGAGCAGGTCGTTGTGCTTCAGGCAGCCGACCGACGTGTTGAGGGCGCCGGAGAGCGGGACGCTGCTGTCGGGGTTGACCACCTCGTCGCACTCCGACCAGAAGGTGGCGTACTTGACCGCACCCGGGGTCTCGTCGCCCGCGGCCAGGTTCTTCGCCACGTACGAGCCCGGTGTCATGTCCCTGCACGCCTGGTCCCACAGGGCGCAGGCCCAGGCCGTGGACGTGCCGTGGTTGGGTCCGGCCAGCGAGACCCAGTGGTCTACGGCCGCGGCGCCACCGCCGTACTTGACGTACCAGCGGCTGACGAGCGATCCGAAGGAGTGCCCCACGACGTCCACGCGCGCGGCGCCGGTCTGCTGCCGCACCTGGTCGACATAGGCGGCGAGGCGGCCGGAGAGCACCTCGTTGACGGACTGGTGGGTGTCGTAGCCGAAGGAGAACAGCTGGGAGTCGGCGTACCCGTCGGCCCTCAGGTCCTCGCGCAGGGAACCCCAGACCCCCGGGTCGGCGTTGTACCCGTGGACGAAGACCACCGGATTGCGGGCGGTCGGCGTGTCGGCCACCCGCCCGGCGGCCGCCTGGGCCGGAAAGGGCGCCAGGAGGGCGAGGCAGAGGGTCAGGAACGCCAGGATTCTCTGGCGGGGCGTCAGCATCGGGTCCCCTTTACCTTGTTACGGGCGAGTAGCGCGTGTGGTCCGCGCATGCTGATGCCTGTCGGTACAGAAATCCACCCCCGTGCAGCACCCCTCACCCGTACGGCACGCCCCGCCCGGAGCATTCCAACGGGCCATATGTCTGATTTATCCGAGAAGATATGGAATGCGATCGGCAGCCGCCGGTCTCATCCTTCGTCAGCGCTCTCGGGAGGATCTGCCGTGACCGTCAGTCTTGAGCAGTTGCGCCGCTGCCACGTCGCCGTCGACCTGGGAGCCGCGAGGACCCGCGTCTACGTCAAGGGAGCCGGACTGGTCGTCGACGAGCCCAGCGTCGCCGCGGTCAACACCCGCACCGGCGCCCTCATCGCCGTCGGCACCTTCGCCGAACGGATGACCGGACGCACGCCCGACTACATCCGCGTCGCACGCCCCGTCTCCGGCGGCACCGTCGTCGACATCGAAATGGCCCAGCGGATGCTGCGTCACCTCCTCGGCGAGAAGCTGCGCCGCGCCCTGCGCCGCAAGCCCCGGCTGCGCGCCGCGTGCTGCACCCCGCACGACGCCGACCCGCTCGCCCAGCGGGCGGCCGTGGAGACCATGGTCGGACTCGGCGCCCGGCGCGTCGAACTCGTCGACACCCTGATCGCCGCCGCCGTCGGCTGCGGCCTGCCCGTGGAACAGCCGACAGCGACCATGATCATGGTGTGCGGGGCCGCCGCCACCCAGATCGCGGTGCTCTCCCTCGGCTCGATCGTCACCGCCGAACGCATCCCCGTCGGCGGCGAGGCCATCGACCACGCCGTGGTCCAGCACCTGCGCCACGCCCACGAGCTGATGCTCCCGAGCCAGGCCGTACGCCCCCTCCAGCTGGCCCTGCACGGCAACGGCATCACCCCCGAGGGCCCCGCCTCCACCCTGATCCACGGCCGCGACGTGGCGACCGGACTCGCCCGCTCCGTCCACGTGGACACCGCCGCCGTCCGGGACGCCATCCACACCCCGCTCACGGCCGTCCTCGACGGCATCGGCAAGGTCCTGCGGGACTGCCCGCCCGACCTGGTCGCCGACCTGACGGACCGGGGGATCATGATGGTGGGTGGCAGCGCCCTGCTGCCCGGCCTCGACCAGATGCTGCGGGACTCCACCGGAATGCCCGTGGCCATCGCCGAACGGCCCGACGTGTGCGCCGTGCTGGGTCTCGGCGCCATGCTGGAAGGAAAGATCGCCCCCATGGTCCTCAACCCGCTGGCCGGATGACCCTGGACGGACCCGCCGGAGCCGGCCCCGCGGACGACTCCGGCGGGGCCGGTGCGCCGTCGAGCAGCCTCCCGGTACTGCTGGAGGCGGTGCTCAGCGTCGGCTCCGAACTGGAACTGCACACCACCCTCCAGCACGTCGTGGACTCCGCCACCGAGCTGTGCGGGGCCCGGTACGGGGCACTCGGGGTCGTCGACCCCGAGCGCGTCCGGCTGACCCAGCTGTTCACCTCCGGGATGACCGAGGCCGAGCGGGCCGCGATCCCCCGGCTGCCCGACGGCCGCGCCGGCGTGCTCGGCGCCCTGATCGCCGACCCCCGGCCGCTGCTGCTCGACGACCTCACGAAAGACCCCCGCTCGGCCGGCTTCCCGCCCGGCCACCCGCCCATGCGCAGCTTCCTCGGCGTGCCCATCCGGGTGCACACCGAGGTCTTCGGGAACCTCTACCTCACCGAGAAGCGCGGCGGCGGCCCCTTCACGGACGAGGACCTCGCGCTGATGCGCGTACTCGCCTCCCAGGCCGGGATAGCGATCGGCAACGCCCGGCTCTACGAGACCGCCCGCCGGCGCGAACGCTGGATCGAGGGCGCGGCCGCCGTCACCACCACCCTGCTGGCGGGACGGCCCGCCGCCGACGCCCTCATGTGCGTGGCCGAACGCGCCCGGCTGCTCGCCGACGCCGCCGCGGGCGTCATCCTCCAGCCCACGCCGGAGGGCGGCATGGAGATCGTCGCCGCCTCCACCCACGGCGACCCCGGCGACCTCGTCGGCACCGCCATCGCACCCGGCTCACCGGTGCTGGTCCAGTTGCTCGGCGGGGAACCCGTCTTCATAGAGGACTCCGCCACCGACCCCCGCATGACCACCCACGTGCGCGAACGCTTCGGACCGAGCATGATGCTGCCGCTGCAGAGCGGCGGACAGCTGATCGGCACCCTCGCCCTGCCCAGGGCCCGGGGCGGACAGCCGTACGACGCGGTGGACCGGCTGCTGGCCTCCCAGTTCGCCTCGCAGGCCGCGCTGGCCCTGGTCCTCGCGGACGCCCAGCACGACCGCGAACAGCTGGCCGTCTACGAGGACCGCGACCGCATCGCGCGCGACCTGCACGACCTGGTGGTCCAGCGGCTGTTCGCGACCGAGATGATGCTGGAGAGCACCCGCCGACGCTCGGCCAACGCGGCAGCGGCCGACGCGGAGGGCGGCCGGACCGGCGACGAGGTCGGCGAGGAACTCGGCCGGGCGGTGGACGAACTCGACTCCACCATCCAGGAGGTCCGCACCGCCATCTTCGCCCTCCAGCAACCCCCGAGCGACGCCCCCACCACCTTCCGCGGACGGGTGCTCCGCGAAACGGGCGGAGCCGCGGTGCTGTTGGGCTTCCAGCCGTCGGTGCACTTCGCGGGCGCCGTCGACGCCCTCCTCCCGGACCCCGTCACCACGGCCCTGCTCTCCACCCTCCGCAGCGCCCTGGCGGCGGCCCACCGCCGCACCGAGGTCACCTCGATCGAGGTCGAGATCGACGCCACCCCCTCCCGCGTCCGCCTCACGGTCTCCGACGACGGCCGCACGGAGACGGGCACGCGGGGGACGACGGTGGTGTGGGAGGCGGGGCTGTAGGGGGCTGGGACGGCGTACGCGGCCTGCGGTTCGGGCCCGCTATCTCCCCCGCGAGGGGGTGGGGCTGGGCGGTGGCTGCCCACCCGCCTCCCCGTCTGCGGGCCGGTGGCCCGGGGGCGGGATCCCCTCGGACGGTCTCGGAGCAGGTTGGGGGTTTCCCGTCAGTCCCATCGTCCTTCCGCGTCGGGCCGGCCTGTCAAGGGCGCTCTGAGGTTGCTTTGGTTTGACGGACATCCGGAGATCTGGGCTCGCGCCCAGGGAGGGATGTCCATGATGGAGAACATGCCGAAGAAGAAGCCGCGGCCCAGGCGGCAGTTCACGGCCGATTTCAAGGCCGAGATCGTGGAGCTGTGCCTGCGTGGGGACCGGTCGGTGCCCGAGATCGTCAAGGACTTCGACCTGACCGAGACCGCAGTGCGGCTGTGGCTGGCCCAGGCGGACGAGAGCCACCAGCCCAAAGACCTTCAGCACGACGAGCGGGCCGAGCTCGCGGAGCTGCGGCGGGAGAACCGCCGTCTGCGGGAGGACATCGAGATCCTCAAGCGGGCCACGGCTTTCTTCGCGAGGGGGACCCGGTGACGGTTGATCCGTTCATCGAGGCGGAGAAGCAGGCAGGTCACAGCGTCAAACGGGCGTGTGAGCTGATGAAGGTCTCCCGGTCCGCCTACTACACGCGCCGCAGCCACAGGCCTGGGAAACGGGTTCTGCGTGATGAGGAACTGACTTCGCTGATCAGCGAGGTCCACGCGCTTTCACGGGGCACCTACGGCGCCCCGCGCATTCACGCCGCCCTGCTGCGCGAGGGGCATGCCTGCGGCCGACGCCGCATCGCGCGCCTCATGCGGGAAGCCGGCATCGCCGGCCGGCACCGTCGGCGCGTCCACCGCACCACCACTCCCGACCCTGCCGCAGCCGCCCGCCCCGACCTGATCGGGCGGGACTTCCACGCCGACGCGGACGCGGTCGACACCCGCTGGTGCGGAGACATCACCTACATCAGCACCGGCGAGGGATGGCTCTACCTGGCCACCGTGATCGACATCGCCTCCCGGCGCGTGGTCGGCTGGGCCACCGCCGACCACCTGGGCACGTCCCTGGCGGCCGACGCCCTCAGCAGCGCCTGCCACCAGCGCAGGCCCGCAGGCCAGGTCGTCTTCCATTCCGACCGCGGCTGCCAGTACACCAGCCACGCGTTCGCCCGCCTCGCAGCCGGCCTGGGCATCCGGCTCTCCGTCGGACGCACCGGCGTCTGCTGGGACAACGCCCTCGCCGAGTCCTTCTTCGCCAGCCTGAAGAACGAGCTCGTCAGCCAGCACGTCTGGCACACCAAAGCAGCAGCCCGGACCGCGATCTTCGAGTACATCGAAGGCTGGTACAACACCCGCAGACTCCACTCGAGCCTCGGCTACCAAAGCCCAGCCGAGTACGAAACCACAGCAGCCTGACCAACACATCGAACCTGTCCGCCAAACAGGAACAACCTCACTCGTGCGGTTTATCAGCCACAGGCGGTCGTCGGACGCCGATACGAGAGGAGCGCGTAGCGATCTGGGGCGCCTGGGCGCTCCCCAGGCCGTTCTGATCGACCTTTCGTGCGGGTAGCCGCGCCCCTGGCCTGGATCAGCACTGCCGGCCGGCTCGGATGCCCAGCCGGCCGGCGCCCGGCCCCTCGCCTCATCGCTGACGAGGCCGCTGTCCTTCTCTTGCCCCGTGACCGTTCTTTTGGGGGTTTCCCGGCAGTTCTTCGGCTTTCCGTGGCGGGTCGGTCTGTCAAGGGTGGCCGAAGGCCATCGCGAAGCGACGCGACCGAAGGGAGCGCCCTTGACAGGCCGGCCCGACACGGAAGGACGATGGACTGCCGGGAAACCCCCAAGGCCGCACTGAGACCGCCCCAGGGGACCCCGCCCACCCCGGCCACCGGCCCGCAGACAAGGGGGCGGGTGGGCAAACACCGCCCGGCCCCCGCCCCCTCGCGGGGGAGATAGCGGGCCCCCACCGCGCAGCCAGTCGATGGCCCCGCGAGCCGGCTCCGCCTAGGGTGGCCCGGTGACGACCCGTCTCTCGGCCCGTGCCGCCATCGCCGCCCTCATCGATCCCGACTCGTTCACCGAACTCCCCGCCCCCGGCCCGGAGTCGTCCGACGACGGGCCCATCGGGTGGGCCGGGTACGACGCCTCGCGGGCGCGGGCCGCCGCGCGGACCGGTGAGTCGGAGTCGGTGGTCATCGGGACCGCCCTCGTCGGCGGGCGGCCGACGACCGTGATCTCGTTCGAGTTCGGCTTCCTCGGCGGGTCCCTCGGGCAGCGCACCGGAGACCGGCTCGAAGCCGCGTACGCGCACGCTCGGGAGCAGCGGCTGCCGTTGGTGTCGCTGATCGCGACCGGCGGCTCGCGGATGCAGGAGGGGATGCTCGCGCTGACCCAGCTCCAGCGGGTGGCGCGGCAGTGCGTGCTCACCCGGGCCGCGGGGCTGCCGCAGATCGCGGTGCTGCGCGACCCCACCACCGGTGGCGGGTGGGCGACGCTCGGGGCGGGTGCCGACGTGGTGCTGGCGCTGCCCGGGGCGCAGGTCGGCTTCGCCGGGTCCCGGGTGCGGCCGGCGGACGCGGATCCGGCGGCGTACACCGCCGAGGGGCAGTACGGGGCCGGGCACGTCGACGCCGTCGTGCCCGGGGCGGAGCTGCCGGGGACGGTGGCGGACTGGCTGCGGGTGCTGGCCGCGCCCCGGGCCGCCGGGCCCGTCGAGCCCCCGGCCGCGCTGGCCGGGGTGACGCCCCCGGAGACGGGCTGGGACGCCGTCCGGCAGGCGCGGCACCCGGACCGCCCGCGGGCGGAGGCGTACCTGGACGCGTACTTCGAGCTGCGGATGCCGCTGCGCGGGGACCGGGCCGGGGCGGCCGACCCGGGGATGCTGTGCGGGTTCGGGCTGCGGGAGGGGCGGGCGGTCGCGTACGCCGCCCAGTGCGGCACGGCGACCCGTCCGGCGGGCTACCGTACGGCGGCCCGGGTGGTCCGGCTCGCGGACCGGCTCGGGATCCCGGTGCTGACGCTGGTGGACACCCCGGGCGCGGCCAACGACGCGGCCGCCGAGCACGCCGGTGCCGGCCCGGCCATCGCCGACGCGTTCGCGGCGCTCGCGGAGGCTTCCGTACCGGTGACCACGCTGCTGATCGGGGAGGGGGGCTCCGGTGGGGCGCTGGCGCTGGCCGCGCCGGGGAACACCTGGGTCACCCCGGACAGCTACTTCTCGGTGATCGCCCCGGAGCTCGCGGCGGCCATCCTGAAGCGTCCCGTCGAGGAGGCTCCGGCCACGGCGGACCAGCTGCGCATCCGGCCGCAGGACCTGGTGGCGCTGGGCGTGGCCCGGGGAATCGTTCCTCCCCTGCGCTGATCCCCCGCGCGCCGATCGCAGATCTCACCCCCTGAACACCGTTTCACCCGGCCGGAGTCGGGGACGTACGCTCCGCCGCATGTCAAAGCCCGTGCAGCTCGTCGTCCTGATCACCACCCTCCCCGGCAGGGGCTCCGAGCAGGTCGAGGCGTACGAGCGCCTCGCGCCGGTCGTGCGGGCCGAGGAGGGCTGCCTGCGCTACGACCTGCACGGGGTGAGCGGCGAGCCCGACCGCTTCGTCCTCATCGAGCGGTGGGCGTCGCAGGCGGCCCTGGCCGCTCACGACGCCGCCCCGCACATGGTCGAGTCCGATGCCGCCTGTGCCGCGTTCCGGGCGGGCCCGGCGGAGGTGCTCCGGCTGGACGCCGATCCGCTGGCCTGACCGGCCCCCGCCCGGGTCAGCCGAAGCGGCGGGCCGGGAGCCGGAGGTCCACCGTGTACAGCCGGGTGATCTGCTGCGGGAACTCGTTGTCGTCGCTGGCCAGCAGCAGCCGCACGCGGCCGTGGCCGTCGTGGTCGGTGGCGACCATGCCCTCGATGTTGTCCACCAGCGGGTGGTTCTGCGGCAGCTTCGAGGGGGCGCCCAGGGTCGGGCAGTCGTCGAAGTCGCCGAGCGGCGTCTTGCGGGCGACCCTCAGGCCCGGGCCGTCGGTCAGCGCCTCCGTCTTCGAGGTGTCGCTCGCGCCGAGCGGGTCGGCGAGGTAGAGCCTGGCGGTGATCGCGAACTCCCGGGTGAAGCCGCGTTCCAGGACGATCAGCCGCCCGTCGCGGGTGGGTGCGAGCTCCACCAGGCCGTGGCCCGGGTCGACGGGGTAGGCGTACTGCCTGCCGAGGACGAACTCGCCGTTCGCGCGCCGCTCCCAGGTCTGGATCCGCTGGAGGGTGCGGCCCCGCGCGTCCTTGCCGTCGCCCGCGAGCGGCCCCTCCACGCCGGCGACGAGGGTGTGTCCGCCGGGGAGGAGGGTGAGGGACTCGAAGGTCTGGTTGACGGTGGCCCGGCCCTGGGGCGCGAGGGTGAACGCGGGCGGGATCGGCAGGGTGGCGAGCACCTGGCCGGTACGGCTGTAGCGGCGGATGGCAGGCGCGGTCTCGTCGGTGACGAGGTAGGTGCCGTCGCGGTCGACGACCACGCCCTCGGAGTCGGTGACCTTGCCGGCGCCGTCGGTGAGCGGGAGCCGGGCGGTGGCCCTGGCGGCGGGGGTGTTCCCGCGGGCCACTTCCAGGCGGTAGAGCGCCGACTTGTCGGAGACGGCGGTGACGCTGCCGTCCCGGTCGAGGGCGAGGCCGGAGATGCCGCCGACGGGCTTCCCGTCGAGCAGGGTCTTGTCGAGGGAGTCGGAGAAGCCGGCGACGGACATGTACGGGGAGCAGTGCGCGGGCTTGGCGGGGGCCTGGCCGGCGGCGCCGGCCGGCGGGGTCAGCGCCCCGGTGAGCGCGGCGGTGGCCACCGCGGTGGTGGCGAGGGTACGAAGGCGCATGCGGCCTTCCTCCTGTGCGGGTCGGGGTTCGGAGCGGGCTGGGCCGGGACCGGACGGGGACCCTGCCTAACCGTCATATGCCTGACCGAAACAAAAGGGAAGGGCGGGCGGCGGGGTGGCAACGAACTCGCCAACTCCCGTTCACACGGGGGGCGCTGCGCGGGCCCGCCCCCCGTCCGGGAGCTGCGTGTCCGTGCGGCCCACCACACCGCACCACGCCCGCCGGCCGAAGGCCCGCGGCCGCTACGCCTCGGGCGTGCGGGCGTCGTAGCGGGCGAAGGAGCGCCAGCGGGCGGCGAGCAGGGTCAGGACCAGGGCGCACGCGAGGCCGCCGCCCGTGATGGCCGCGGCCGGGGAGGTGAGGTCGGCGACGGTTCCGGCCAGGAAGTCACCGAGCCGGGGGCCGCCCGCGACGACCACGATGAACACGCCCTGGAGGCGCCCCCGCATGCCGTCCGGTGTGGCCGCCTGGAGCATCGTGCTGCGGAACACCATCGAGATGGTGTCGGCCCAGCCGGCCACCGCCAGGAAGAGCAGCCCCAGCCAGAGGTTCCGCGTCAGGCCGAAGACGGCGATGGCCAGCCCCCACGCCCCGACGGAGAGCAGGATCGCCAGCCCGTGCCGGCGGATCCGGCCCTGCCAGCCGGAGAACAGCCCGCCCAGCAGCGCGCCCACCGCGGGGGCGGCCACCAGCAGTCCGACGGTCTTGGCGTCGCCGCCGTACCAGAGCACGGCGATGGCCGGGAACAGCGCCTTCGGCTGTGCCAGCACCATGGCGGCCAGGTCGGAGAAGAAGGTCATCCGGATGTTGGGCCGGGTGCCGAGGAAGCGCAGGCCGTCGAGGACCGAGGCCCGCCCGCCCTTGCGGCCCTCCGGCAGCATCGAGGGCAGCCGCCACATGGCGTACAGGGCCGCCGCGAAGGTCACCACGTCGATCAGGTACGCCGCCTGGTAGCCCCACCAGCCGACGATGACGCCGCCGAGCACCGGGCCCAGCATGGCGCCGGAGGTCATGGTGACGGAGCCCAGCGCGTTGGCGGCGGGCAGCTGCTCGGGCGGCAGCAGCTTCGGGATCATGGCCGAGCGGGCGGGTCCGTTGAGGGCCCCGCAGACGGCCTGGAGGGCGACGACGGTGTAGAGCAGCCAGACCCGGTGGTAGTCGAGCAGGGCGGCGGCGGCCAGGCCGACGGAGAGGACGGCGAGCCCGGTCTGGCTGTGGAGGCCGAGCTTGCGCCGGTCGACGGTGTCGGCGATGGCGCCGCCGTACAGGCCGAAGGCGACGAGCGGGACGAGCGAGAACAGCCCGACGAGGCCGACGGAGAAGCTGGAGCCGGTGATCTCGTAGACCTGGAGCGAGATCGCGAGGGCGGTCATCGCCTGGCCCATCCAGGAGATGGTGCCGCCCACCCACAGCCGCCGGTAGTCGGCGGAGGTGCGCAGCGGGGTCAGGTCGGCGAATATGCGTCGCTTCGGTCGGGCTGGGGAGGCGGTTCCGGTCACACGGGATGGTAACCAGGCCCTGCTGGGGCAGCTCTGGAGAACGGGGACCGTTCACACTCCCGCAACGCCCTCACCACGCGGACCCGGGGCCCCAGACGGGGGCCGGTCTTGCCGCTAACCCGCCACTGTCACCAGACATTTGACCAAATCGGCGTACCCTCCACGCCCCCTGTCCGCTCATGATGAAAAGACTCGTATGTCCAGGGAGGCGTAGTGATCGAACCTGGCAACAGCACAACGAGCACCACCGTGAGCGGCGTCACCACCCCCCTCACGGTCGGGGTCGAAGAGGAGTTCCTGCTCGTCGACTCCACCACCTTGCGGGTGGTCCCGGCCGCACCGCTCGTCCTCGCCACCGCCGCCGGGCTCCCGCAGCAGCTGCACGCCGAGGGGACCCGGTACCAGGTGGAGATCTCCACCCCGGTCGCGGATTCGGCGGTGACCCTCCGCGAGGAGCTCGCCGTCCTGCGGCGCGCGCTGTCGGCGGCGGCCCGTGCGCACGGCTGCCGGCTGCTGGCCGCTCCCTCGCCGGTCGTGGCGGTGGAGGGGCCCCTGCACCTGACCGACGACGAGCCGCGCCAGCGGGAGCAGCACCGGCGGTTCGGCGCGCTGACGGACACGCTGGTGAGCTGCGGCCGCCACATCCACATCGGCACCCTCGACGTGGACACCGCGGTGGCCGTGTCCAACCGGGTCAGACCATGGCTGCCCACGCTGATCGCGCTGGCCGCCAATTCCCCCTTCTGGGGCGGCCGGGACACCGGGCACTCCAGCTGGCGGGCGATGGCCTGGTCGGGCTGGCCCTCGGCGGGGCCGCCCCCGCACTTCACGTCCACGGCCCATTTCCGGCACTCGGTGGAGACCCTGCTCGGCTCCGGTGCGGCCCTGGACACCAAGATGGTCTATTGGGACCTCCGTCCATCCGGGAACTGGCCCACGCTCGAGATCCGGGCGCCGGACATGTCCCCGGACATCGACACGGCCGTGCTCCAGGCGGAGCTGGGGCGCGCCCTGGTGGCGTCGGCGCTGCGCGCCATCGCCGAGGGGCGGCCGGATCCGCCCGTACGGGACGACGTACTGCGTCTCGCGCGGTGGCGGGCGGCGCACGACGGCCTGGAGGGCTTCGGCCTGGACCCGTACACGGGTGCCGAGGTTCCGGCGGCCGACCTGGCGGAGGCGCTGCTCGACCTGGTCGCCCCGGACCTGGCCGCCACGGGCGACCTGGACCACGCGGCGAAGACCCTGGGCGGGCTGCTGCGCGACGGGTCGGGGGCGGCCCGGCAGCGTACGGCGTTCGCACGCCGTGAGGACCTCACGGACGTGCTGCGCCATCTGGTCGAGGAGACGGAGAACTTCTAGCCGGTCGGACCGGACCTGCCGGTCAAACCGGTCCTGCCGGTCCAACCGGTCCAACCGGTCCAACCGGCCCAGCCGGTCCGTCCCGGCGGCCGCGGCCGCGGGTGCCCGCTCGGGGCGTCCGCGGCCGTGGCGCGCCCCGGGCTCAGAGCCAGCCGCGCTGGGCGGCGCGCAGTCCGGCCTCGAAGCGGCTGGTGGCGTCGAGGCGTTCCATCAGCGCGGACATCTGGCGGCGGACGGTGCGCAGGGAGACCCCGAGCCGCTTGCCGGCGGCCTCGTCGGTCAGGCCGGAGGCCAGCAGCTTGAGCAGTTCGCGTTCGCCGGCGGTGATGCCGTCCTCGGCGGCCTGTTCGCGGGCGGCGCCGAGCGGGACGGCCTGCTCCCAGGTCTGCTCGAAGAGGCTGACGAGGGAGGCGACGATGCCGGGGGCGGTGGTGCAGAGGGCGCCGAGCCTGGAGTTCGCGGGGTCGATGGGGACCACGGCGGTCTTCCGGTCGAAGATCACCAGGCGGGGCGGCAGCACGGGGCTGGTGCGGACCTGGGCCCCGAGGTCGGTCTCCCACTGGACGTAGGCCAGGGTGGCCGGGTCGTTGCGGACGCTGTCCTGGTGGACCGACCGGAGCTGGATGCCGCGCCGCAGCGCGTCCTCGTCGAGCGGCCGCGAGCCGTCCAGGCTGGCCTGGGACTGGGCGCCGCCCGGCATGATCGAGAGGCATTCGACGGTGAGGTCCCGGGCGAGGACCTCCAGCCGGGACTGGATGGCATCGAGGCCCACGAGCCGTTCGGCGCCGTCGGACTCGGTGTTGGGCCGCAGGCCCGCGAACTCCGCGACGGCTCTGGCCGCCGCCGCCTTGCTGGCCGCCAGTTCCTGCTGGCGACGGATCAGTTCCTCTTCCTGGCGGCGCAGTATCTGCTCCAGCCCGGCCTCGGGGCTGACGGCCCGCAGCCCGCCCGCGTGGTCGCGCGAGGGAGTGAGCAGGTCGAGGTCGACGAGCCGGTCGAGGCCGTCGCGCACCTCCGCCTCGGTCATCCCCAGCCGTGCGCCCAGTTCGGCCACTCCGCCGGTCGGATCGGCGAGCATCTCCCGGTAGACGGCCTCTACGAGGCTGTCCAGTCCCAACGCTTCCAGCATGCTTTGCCCCCCGGCGTGTTGGTCCGACGGATGACTTCCCGCCGGTTGTCTTGATCCCAAAGGTGCGCAGGTGGGGCCATAGGCAGTCTCTTTCGATCTTGCCGGAGCGGCACCTTGGTGCCTGTCACCTTGGTGCCATCGGATTCCTCTTCTGCGTCTATACGCGGGCTTGCAGGATGGTGTTCACCGGGACGGCGGGGCACGGAGCCCCACCCCAGGCCAGGGCCGAAAGGCCGGACCGGTGCAGGGCGCCCCAGCCGCACCACACCGACACCGCTTCGCGTTCCGGGGGGATCCATGTCTCGCACCGCTCGTCTGCTCGCCGCCGCCGGCCTCACCGCCCTGCTGTCCTGCACCGCCGCCGTCGCGGTCGCCACGACCCCGGGCACGATCGGCTGGGACTCGGTGCGGGCGGCCGGCCCGCAGACGATCGGCTGGGACTCCGCCGCCGCCGACAAGCGCACCATCGGCTGGGACTGATCCTCCGTTCGGCGCCGGACGGAGGGCGGCGCCGAACGGGCGAAGGACGGCGGCCGGAGCCGACCACTCCCACCCTGCCGTGACGTACGACACACCCCCGCCCGCGCTCCCCTTCCCCCGGGAACGCCGAAGCCGCAGGTGCAATCGTTTCTGCACCTGCGGCTTGCGGTGGGGCGGGTGGGACTCGAACCCACGGCCGACGGATTATGAGTCCGCTGCTCTAACCGGCTGAGCTACCGCCCCTTTACGGCGTGGCGCGTACATGTGTGCGCGCCGTCTGCCGCAGCATAGCCGCTCATACGATCTCCTGCCTCGGATGCCCCGCATGATCGGCTGCGCTTGTTCAGAGAGACCGCGCCGAGGGCTGCCCGGTTCCCGGATCAGGGCAAAAAGAAAAGGACCCTCCCGGGTCCTCTCCTCTTCCTGCTCCCCCGACTGGACTCGAACCAGTAACCTGCCGGTTAACAGCCGGCTGCTCTGCCAATTGAGCTACAGGGGACCGCGCTCCCCCGACTGGACTCGAACCAGTAACCTGCCGGTTAACAGCCGGCTGCTCTGCCAATTGAGCTACAGGGGATTGCTGCGGTGCACCGAACAGCCCACCTCCGGCCTTGCCGGGGGGCGAGCGCCCGTTGCGAGTCATAGATTAGCGCAAGCAGGGGGGTGCTCCGCCAATCGGTATCGCAGCAGGCCGGGCACCGAGACAACGAAGGGTGGCAGGCATGCGCTACAAGGTCACGTTCCTCGCCGGAGTAGCCCTCGGATACGTGGTGGGCGCGGCGGCGGGACGCGAGCGGTACGAGGAGATGAAGAAGTCCGCCCGGCGCATCGCGCAGAACCCGGCGGTGCGCAACGCCGCCGAGACCGCCGGGCACACCGGGCGGCAGTTCGCGGGCAAGGCGTTCGCGGCGGTGGGCGACAAGGTCGGCGACGCCGTTCCCGGCTCCGTGGCGAAGCGCGTGCGGTCGCTGCGCGAGCGGGGACAGGGCGCCGAGGACGAGTGGGGCACGAGCAACACCTGAGGCGGCTGGTTCCGGCCCGGCGTGCGGCAGAATTCTCCGCATGGGGATAGTCGCCGGGCTGGACAGCTCTTCCACCTTCACTCGCATCGTCGTCTGTGACACGGACACGGGGGCCGTGCTGCGCCAGGGCTACGCGCCCCATCCGCAGCCCGCCGGTGAGACCGTCCCCCACGAGACCGATCCGCAGGCCTGGCTGCTCTCCCTCGGCGAAGCCGCCGGGGGCGGGCTGCTGGAAGGCGTCCAGGCCATCGGCGTCTCCGCGCAGCAGCACGGCCTGCTGCCGCTGGACGCGCAGGGCGCGCTGGTACGTCCTGCCATGATCGGCAACGACAAGCGCGGCCAGGTCGCCGCCGCCGACCTGATCGGGGCGCTCGGCGGCAGGGCCGCCTGGGTGGCCGCCGTCGGCGCCGTCCCGCACGCCGCGCAGCCGGTCACGAAGCTCGCGTGGCTGGCCCGCAACGAGCCGGAGTCGGCGCGCCGGGTCGCGGTGGTGCTTTCCCCGCACGACTGGCTCGTCTGGCAGCTGCTCGGCCGGCCCGCGCGCCGCACCACCGACCGGGCCGGCGCCTCGGGCACCGGGTACTGGTCGGCGGCGACCGGTTCCTACCGGCCCGACCTGGTCGAGCTGGCGCTCGGGCACCAGGCGCTGCTGCCCGAGGTCCTCGGTCCGGCAGACGCCGCCGGGATGACCCCCGAGGGGCTGCTGATCTCGGCGGGGACCGGCGAGACCACGGCCGCCGCGCTGGGGCTCGGCATCGGCCCGGGGGACGCGGTGGTCTCGCTGGGCGCCTCCGGTTCGGTGATGGCCGTGCACCACGAGGCCCTGTCCGACCCGGGCGGCCTGATCACCTCCCTCGCCGACGCGAGCGGCATGCACCTGCCGGTGGTGAACACCTCCAACGCCGTACGGGCCCTGCGCGGCACCGCCGACATGCTGGGCACCGACCTGGAGGGGCTGAGCGCGCTCGCGCTGAAGTCGACCCCCGGTGCACACGGGCTCGTGCTCCTGCCGTACCTGGAGGGGGAACGGACCCCGAACCTGCCGCACGCCGCCGGGACCCTGTCGGGGCTGCGCCGGGACTCGATGAAGCCCGAGCACCTCGCGCGGGCCGCCTTCGAGGGCATGCTGTGCGGGCTGGTCGACGCCCTCGACGTGCTGCGGCACCGGGGCGTGGGGATCCGCCGGGTGTTCCTGCTCGGGGCCGCCGCCGAGCTGCCCGCCGTGCAGGCCGCCGCACCGGGGCTGTTCGGGACGCAGGTGGTCGTGCCCGCTCCGGCGGACTACGCGGCCCTGGGCGCGGCCCGTCAGGCGGCCTGGGCGCTCGGGGTGCGGCAGGGCACGCTGGCCCCGCACGTCCCGCCGCTGTGGCCGGCGCCGCCGGCCCAGGTGTTCGAGCCGGGCGAGGACTACCCGGCCTGGCAGGCCGTGCGCCAGCAGTACGTCACCACGCGGGAGCAGATGTACCCGGGCGCGTTCGGGTTCTAGGACGGGGGGCCGGGCGCCCCTCGTCCTTTTGACCGGGCTTTGCGAAATCCGGTGGGGTTCGGGCCACCCGTTGGCAGAAGATGGAGTGAACCCCCTCGATCTTGCCAACCGGAGCCTGCGCGTGCTCATACGACTGCTGCGGACCCACCTGGATCCGTACAAGAAACCGATCGCCGTACTGGTGCTGCTGCAACTCCTGCAGACCAGTGCGAGCCTCTACCTGCCCACCCTCAACGCGGACATCATCGACAAGGGCGTCGTCAACGGGGACACCGGCTACATCCTGCGCTTCGGCGCGCTGATGCTCGGGGTCTCCCTCGTCCAGCTCGTCTGCAACGCCGGGGCCGTCTACTACGGTGCCCGCACCGCGGCCTCCCTCGGCCGTGACGTCCGCGCCTCCGTCTTCGACCGGGTGCAGAGCTTCTCGGCGCGGGAGCTGGGCCAGTTCGGCGCCCCGTCGCTGATCACCCGTACGACGAACGACGTCCAGCAGGTCCAGATGCTGGTGCTGATGACGTTCACCCTGATGGTGTCGGCGCCGATCATGTGCGTCGGCGGCATCGCCATGGCGCTCTCGCTGGACGTGAAGCTGTCGTCCGTCCTGCTCGCGGTGGTGCCCGTCCTCGGCGTCTCGGTCGGCGCGATCGTCTGGAAGACCCGGCCGCTGTTCCGCCTGATGCAGGACCGTCTCGACGTCGTCAACCGGGTGCTGCGCGAGCAGATCACCGGCAACCGCGTGATCCGCGCCTTCGTCCGCGACGGCTACGAGGAGGAGCGCTTCCGCCGGGCGAACTCCGAGCTGACCGAGGTGTCGCTGGCCTCCGGCAAGCTGCTCGCCCTGATGTTCCCGGTCGTCATCCTGGTCGTGAACATCTCCAGCGTCGCCGTCATCTGGTTCGGTGCGATGCGGGTGGACGGCGGCGGCATGGAGATCGGCCAGCTGACCGCGTTCCTCGCCTACCTGATGCAGATCGTCATGGCCGTGATGATGGCCACCTTCATGTTCATGATGGTGCCGCGCGCCGAGGTCTGCGCCGAGCGCATCCAGGAGGTCCTCGACACCGAGTCCAGCGTGGTCCCGCCCGTCGACCCGGTGCGTACGCTGGCCCGGCGCGGGCAGCTGGAGCTGCGCGGCGCCGACTTCCGCTACCCGGGCGCCGAGGCCCCGGTGCTGCGCGGGGTGGACCTGGTGGCCCGTCCCGGCGAGACCACCGCGGTGATCGGCTCCACCGGCAGCGGCAAGTCCACACTGCTGGGCCTGGTGCCCCGGCTGTTCGACGCGACCGGCGGCGACGTGCTGGTCGACGGGGAGGACGTACGCCGGATCGACCCGGAGCTGCTGGCCCGGACGGTCGGCATGGTCCCGCAGAAGCCGTACCTGTTCTCCGGGACGGTCGCCTCCAACCTGCGCTACGGACGCCCGGACGCGACCGACGAGGAACTGTGGCGGGCCCTGGAGGTCGCCCAGGCCAAGGACTTCGTGTCCGAGCTGGAGCACGGCCTGGAGGCGCCGATCACCCAGGGCGGGACGAACGTCTCGGGCGGCCAGCGCCAGCGTCTGGCGATCGCCCGCACGCTGGTGCAGCGGCCGGAGATCTACCTGTTCGACGACTCCTTCTCGGCCCTGGACTACGCGACGGACGCGGCGCTGCGCGCGGCGCTCGCCCGGGAGACCGAGGACGCGACGGTCGTCATCGTCGCGCAGCGGGTCTCCACGATCCGTGACGCCGACCGGATCATCGTCCTCGACGAGGGCCAGGTGGTGGGCGAGGGCCGTCACCACGAGCTGATGGCCGGCAACGAGACCTACCGGGAGATCGTGCTCTCCCAGCTGACGGAGGCGGAGGCCGCATGAGCGGGCCCGGAGGACGGATGATGATGGGGCCGGGCCAGCGGTCCCTGGACTTCAAGGGGTCCGGCAAGCGGCTGCTGCGCCAGCTGGCGCAGGACCGGGCCAAGCTGTGGGGCATGGTCGCCGCCGTGGTCGGCAGCGTCGGCTGCGCGGTGGTCGGGCCGAAGATCCTCGGCGAGGCCACCGACCTGGTGTTCGCGGGGATCGTCGGCCGGCAGATGCCGGACGGCCTGACCAAGCAGCAGGCGCTGGACGGGCTGCGGGCCAAGGGCCAGGACGGCATGGCGGACATGCTGTCCGGCACCGACTTCACCCCCGGCCAGGGCATCGACTTCGGTGCCGTCGGGGTCACGGCGCTGTGGGCGCTGCTGGTGTTCACCCTGGCGGGTCTGCTGATGCTGGTCGCCACGCGGCTGTCGAACCACGTGATGAACGGCACCGTCTACCGGATGCGCGAGGAGCTCCAGGCGAAGCTGTCTCGGCTGCCGCTGTCGTACTTCGACCAGCAGAAGCGCGGCGAGGTGCTGAGCCGGGCGACGAACGACATCGACAACATCGGGCAGACGCTCCAGCAGACGATGGGGCAGCTGCTGAACTCGCTGCTCACGATCGTCGGCGTGCTGGTGATGATGTTCTGGATCTCGCCGCTGCTGGCGCTGGTCGCGCTGGTGACCGTACCCGTGTCGGTGGTGGTCGCGGCGAAGATCGGCAAGCGGTCGCAGCCGCAGTTCGTGGCGCAGTGGAAGAGCACGGGCGCGCTGAACGCGCACATCGAGGAGATGTACTCCGGCCACTCGCTGGTGAAGGTCTTCGGGCGGCAGAAGGAGTCGGCGGCGGTCTTCGCCGAGCAGAACGAGGAGCTGTACCGGGCCTCGTTCAAGGCGCAGCTGGTCAGCGGCCTCATGCAGCCGGTGATGTTCTTCATCTCGAACGTCAACTACGTGCTGGTGGCGGTCGTCGGCGGTCTGCGGGTGGCCTCGGGCACCCTGTCGATCGGTGACGTGCAGGCCTTCATCCAGTACTCGCGCCAGTTCTCGATGCCGCTGTCGCAGGTGGCGTCGATGGCGAACCTGGTGCAGTCGGGCGTCGCCTCGGCGGAGCGGGTGTACGAGCTGCTGGACGCGCCGGAGCAGGAGCCGGACGCGGAGGTTCCGGAGCGCCCGGAGGAGCTGCGCGGTCAGGTCACGCTCGACAAGGTGGCCTTCCGCTACGAGCCGGACAAGCCGCTCATCGAGAACCTCTCGCTGACGGTGGAGCCGGGCCAGACGGTCGCCATCGTCGGGCCGACGGGCGCCGGCAAGACCACGCTGGTCAACCTGCTGATGCGGTTCTACGAGGTCACGGGCGGGGAGATCGCCCTGGACGGGGTGGACATCGCGAAGATGACCCGCGAGGAGCTGCGCGGCGGGATCGGCATGGTGCTCCAGGACACCTGGCTGTTCGGCGGGACGATCGCGGAGAACATCGCCTACGGTGCCTCCCGCGAGGTGACGCGCGCCGAGATCGAGGAGGCCGCGCGGGCGGCGCACGCGGACCGGTTCGTCCGCACGCTGCCGGACGGCTACGACACGGTGCTGGACGACGAGGGCGCGGGGGTCAGCGCGGGTGAGAAGCAGCTGATCACCATCGCCCGTGCGTTCCTGTCGGACCCGGTGATCCTGGTCCTCGACGAGGCGACGAGCTCGGTGGACACCCGTACGGAGGTGCTGATCCAGAAGGCGATGGCGCGGCTGGCGCACGGCCGTACGTCGTTCGTGATCGCGCACCGGCTGTCGACGATCCGCGACGCGGACGTGATCCTGGTGATGGAGAACGGTTCGATCGTGGAGCAGGGCACGCACGAGGAGCTGCTGGCGGCGGAGGGCGCGTACGCGCGGCTGTACGCGGCGCAGTTCGCGCAGGCGGTGGCCGAGGTCGACTGACCGGCCGGGCCGTGAGCCCGGGTGGGGGCGTCCTTCGGGGCGCCCCCTTCCCGTTCCCCGGCCCGTGCGGGCCGGCCGGGTCAGTCGAGGTAGCCGCGCAGCTGGTCGGCGAAGGCGTGGTCGCGCAGTTTGTTGAGGGTCTTGGACTCGATCTGGCGGATCCGCTCGCGGGTGACGCCGAAGATCCGGCCGATCTCCTCCAGGGTGCGGGGGCGGCCGTCGGCGAGGCCGTAGCGGAGCTGGACGACCTTGCGTTCGCGTTCGCCGAGGGTGGAGAGGACGGCTTCGAGGTGTTCGCGCAGCAGGAAGAAGGCCGCGGACTCCATGGGGGAGGCGGCGTCGCCGTCCTCGATGAGGTCGCCGAGGGCGACGTCGTCCTCCTCGCCGACGGGGGCGTGCAGGGAGACGGGCTCCTGGGCGAGGCGGAGGACCTCCATGACCCGTTCGGGGGTCAGTTCCAGGTGAACGGCGACCTCTTCGGCGGTGGGTTCGTAGCCGCGTTCCTGGAGCATGCGCCGCTGGACGCGGACGACCCGGTTGATGAGTTCGACGACGTGGACGGGGACGCGGATGGTGCGGGCCTGGTCGGCGAGGGCCCGTGACATCGCCTGCCGGATCCACCAGGTGGCGTAGGTGGAGAACTTGTAGCCGCGGGCGTAGTCGAACTTCTCGACGGCCCTGATCAGGCCGAGGTTTCCCTCCTGGACCAGGTCGAGCATGGTCAGTCCGCGGCCGACGTAGCGTTTGGCGACGGAGACGACGAGCCGCAGGTTCGACTCGATGAGCCGGCGTTTGGCCATCCGGCCCATGACCACGAGCTTGTCGAGGTCCACGGCGAGCTGGGAGTCGAGGTCGGTGGCGCCGGAGAGTTTCTCCTCGGCGAAGAGTCCCGCTTCCACGCGCCGGGCGAGTTCGACCTCCTCGGCGGCGGTGAGCAGCGGGATCCTGCCTATCTCGCGCAGGTACTGGCGGAAGAGGTCGGCGGAGGGCCCGGTCCCGGCGCCGTTGTCGCGGCCGGCGCGTACGCGCTGCGGGGGGACCGGCTCGATGAGTTCGAGGACTTCGGGTTCCTCGTCGCCGGTTTCCTCCACCGTGTCGGCCTCGGCCTCGGGATCCGGATCGGAGGCGTCTTCGGCGGGGCGGCTCACGTTCACGGTCAGGGTCTGGGTCTGCACGGGGGCGACCTCCAGGGCTCCGAGGACGGTGGCACCGCACCTCAGTGTGGGGTACGACACATCGCTGCCACGAGGGGCGTGCGAGCACTTTCTGAGCCCGCTGCGTGACGGATGGTTACCCCCTGGCGGGAATCCCGATGCGGATCGGACTCATGTCCGACCTGAGCTACGCGGGTTCCACGCGGACCGCGCAGACCTTGAACTCGGGCATCCGCGAGACGGGGTCCAGGGCCGGGTTGGTGAGGGTGTTGGCGCGGCCCTCGCCGTACCAGTGGAACGGCATGAACACGGTGTCGGCGCGGACGGCGTCGGTGACCCGGGCGGGGGCGACGGCGCGGCCGCGGCGGGAGGTCACGGCGAGCGGGGTGCCGTCGGTGACGCCGAGGCGGGCGGCGAGGCGCGGGTGGAGTTCCACGAAGGGGCCGGGGGCGGCGGCGTTGAGTTCGGGGACGCGGCGGGTCTGGGCCCCGGACTGGTACTGGGCGACGACCCGGCCGGTGGTGAGGAGCAGCGGGTATTCGGCGTCGGGGACCTCGGCGGCGTCGCGGTGGGAGACGGGGGTGAAGCGGGCGCGGCCGTCGTCGGTGGCGAAGCGGTCGAGGAAGAGCCGGGGCTGTCCCGGGGAGCCTTCGGGGCAGGGCCAGAACACGCCCTGTTCGGCTTCGATTCGGGCGTAGGTGATGCCGGAGTAGTCGGCGGGGCCGCCCTCGGAGGCGCGGCGGAGCTCTTCGAAGACCTCTTCGGGGTCGGTGGGGAAGCCCTTCTCCACTCCGAGGCGGGCGGCGAGTCCGTGCAGGACGTCGAGGTCGCCGCGGACGCCGGGGGGCGGGGTGAGGGCGCGGCGGCGCAGCAGGACGCGGCCCTCCAGGTTGGTGGTGGTGCCGGTCTCCTCCGCCCACTGGGTGACGGGCAGGACCACGTCGGCGAGGGCTGCGGTCTCGGAGAGGACGACGTCGGCGACGGCGAGGAAGTCCAGGGAGCGGATCCGGTCCTCGACGTGGGCGGCGCGGGGGGCGGAGACGACCGGGTTGGAGCCCATGAGGAGGAGGGCCTTGACGTCGTTGCCGAGGGCGTCGAGGAGTTCGTAGGCGCTGCGGCCGGGGCCGGGCAGGGCGTTCGGGTCGACGCCCCAGACGCGGGCGACGTGTTCGCGGGCGGCGGGGTCGGTGAGCTTGCGGTAGCCGGGGAGCTGGTCGGCCTTCTGGCCGTGTTCGCGGCCGCCCTGGCCGTTGCCCTGGCCGGTGAGGCAGCCGTAGCCGGAGTGCGGGCGGCCGGCGCGGCCGGTGGCGAGGCAGAGGTTGATCCACGCGCCGACGGTGTCGGTGCCCTTGGACTGCTGCTCGGGTCCGCGGGCGGTGAGGACCATGGCGGCGGCGGGGGTGCAGAACAGGTCCACGGCACGGCGCAGTTCGGGGACGGGGACACCGGTGATGCGTTCGACGAGTTCGGGCCAGTGGGCCATGGCGGCGGCGCGGGCGTCCTCCCAGCCGGTGGTGCGCTCGCTGATGAACTCCTCGTCGGTGCGGCCGTCGGCGACCACCAGGTGCAGCAGTCCGAGAGCGAGGGCGAGGTCGGTGCCGGGGCGGGGGGCGAGGTGCAGGTCGGCCAGTTCGGCGGTGCGGGTGCGGCGGGGGTCGACGACGATCAGGGTGCCGCCGTTCGCCTTGAGTTCGGTGAGGTAGCGCACGAAGGGGGGCATGGTCTCGGCGGGGTTGGAGCCGACGAGGACGACGCAGCCGGTGCGGGGGATGTCCTCCAGCGGGAAGGGCAGGCCGCGGTCGAGGCCGAAGGCCTTGTGGTGCGCGGCGGCGGCGGAGGACATGCAGAAGCGGCCGTTGTAGTCGATCTGGGAGGTGCCGAGGGCGACGCGGGCGAACTTGCCGAGGGCGTAGGCCTTCTCGTTGGTCAGGCCGCCGCCGCCGAAGACGCCGACGGCGTCGGGGCCGTGGGCGCGGCGGGTGCGGGCGAGGCCCTCGGCGACGGCGTCGAGGGCCTCCTCCCAGGTGGCCGGTACGAGCGGGCCGCCGGCGTGGGTGCGGATGAGCGGCTCGGTCAGGCGCACCCGGGAGGAGAGTACGGCGGGGGCGGTGCGGCCCTTGCCGCACAGCGCGCCCCGGTTGACGGGGAACCCGGTCCGCTCCTCGACGGTCACCGCGTCGCCCGCGGGGGCGGGGCGCAGGTTCATGCCGCACTGCAGGGCGCAGTAGGGGCAGTGGGTGGCGGTGGCGTCCGGGGAGCTGTGCATGCCCCCAGGGTGTCGGCCGGGTGTTACGCGGGGGCTTCGCCCCGCGTTACGCGCTGGGTACGCCGGTCTCCCAGGTCCCGGCCCGGCCCGGTGAGCGGGACCGGATGGAGCCCCGCCCGCAGCCCGGCATGGCTAGGCTGGCGAGGTCAGGACTGGAGGAGACCATGACCGCCACGCTGCCCGAGTGGCTCTACCGTTCCTAGCGATGTTGGCCGCTGTTGGCCGGATCGCCGTGAACCGGGCCGGCCGGTTGTCTCCCCGAACGGTCTTGGGAAACGGGGAGCAGCGCGAGCTGGTCGTTTCGGTCCCGGCAGGTCTTGCTGCCTTGGTGGGGCGTGCCTGTGGTCCTCGGCGGGCTCGCGGTCCCGCGCGCCCTGGGGTGGGGGACGGTCTGGCCGGTAGCTCTCCGCGCCACGATCCTCTGGTCGTGTGCGGTCACACCTGGCCGACGCCGTAGCCCGTGTCCGAGGGCGCGCCTGCCGATCGCCACCGCGGCCGCGTGGTGGCCGGTGACGACGACGGTCTTCGACTGCTGCTGGAGAGGCTGCTTCCAGTGCTGTGCTCCCCAACGGGAGGTATAGGCGGGATCGACCGCAACCACGACGAGTCCGACGTGGTGGGCCATGCCGCGTACGCGTTCCCGGAAGCCGGCGGTGGGGAGTCCGGCCACGGTGTGGCGAAAGGCCTTGCCGCGACTGCCGCGGCCCATGGTTTCGCGCCCGATCGCGCGGGCATCGTCGAAGCCCAGACTCTCGATCGCCAGACCGGCACAGCCATGCTGGCGGGCGAGGTCGATGAGCGTGGTGATGGCGGCCCGCAGTCGTCCGTCGCGTTGTGATGTGGGTCCGGTCAGGTCGGCGGGCACGGTGACGGGCTGGCCCACCGGGTTGCCGTGCGTGTCGATGACGCATGCGGCGAGGTGGCCTGCGTTGAGGTCCACGGCCAGCAGCCGCACACCAGTGGCGGCCAGCTCGGCCGGGGTGGGCAGGACCGCTTTCGGGTTGGACCAGGACGCGTCGAGATATCAGCGGCCACGTTCGGGGTCGTGGGTGATGTCGTAGCGCACCGCTTGGTGGGCGGTGACCCGGTCCAGCCATTCCTCGCGGCGGTGGTTGAAGGTGACGGTGCAGGTGAGGCGGTAGCGGTCGCGTGGCGCGTTCGCCAGGTGCCGCAAGGGTTCGGGAAGAACGATCGTGACCGTGCCCTCGACCGGGCCCACGCTGATCGTGTAGTTCCCGTACGGGGCCCCGGACTCCCCGTCGGCAGTCAGGAACAGTCGGGCCGCCTCCCACCGCTCCCGCCACCCGGATTCGATGAGACCGGCGGCCGTGAGGTGGTGCCGCACTTTGACGAACCGCCGACCGCCCACGACGATCGCTGGACGCCCGGCCTCGATACGGGTCTCCACGTCGACCAGGCGCGCGGTGAGCACCTGCAACCGGCGCTGCCTCTGTGCGCGTTCGGCCTGGTTCAGGTAGCCCCGGACACCGCCCGCACGATGCCCGCACGGCACCGCAAGACGCTGACGGATCCTGGCGGTGGCCCGGCGCAGGGAAGCCCGCTCATCGAACAGGCACCGCAGGGAGAGCTGGTACTGGTCCTCACTGGCGCGGGTGATCGCCCCCGCCCAGCGCGATGACGAGACCTTCGTCAGCGCCCGCTTGCGCTCCGCCCGCCGATTCTCCTTCACCGCTACCTTGCCGATCCGCACCCGCTCAGCAAGATCGGCACGGGCGCACCCACCGAGATGTTCGCCGACGACCCGCAAGACCCGGGCATCGTCAGCAGACACGCGCAGGCGATCCCTGATCCGCGCACCCGCGGGAGCGGACACGGTGAACGGCGCAGCCAGCGCGCGCAGTGCGCGCTTCGGCTTCCGCTCTCTCCCACCGCGCGCCATCGGCCACCCCCTCCCCATCCCCTACACCAGCACGGACGTTCCCCACTCAGACTGACGTCTCAACGAAACCACCGTGCCTACGGCGCCTCCCGTTCACCCATACGAGGCAGCCGACAGTCAGCCACGGCCAACAGTCGAATCAACTGACGGCCACCTGCACCTACGCCCCCACCGGGAGCGCCTCAAGACGAGCGTGCCCTTCGGCATCGACATCGATCTGGCGCGCCCGACCCGGTGAGCCCGGCTACTGGCCGGTGAGGTACTTGACCGTGAGGCCGGCCGTCCAGCCGCCGTCGACGGCGAGTTCGGCGCCGGTGATGTAGCCGGCCGCGTCGGAGAGGAGGAAGGCGACGGCGGCCGCTGTCTCCTCGGGGACGCCCACCCGGCCCAGGGGGGCGCCGGGGTAGTTGCCCTCGCCGGCCTGGATGCCGACCGGGGCGGTCATCGGGGTCAGGGTCATGCCCGGGTGGACGGAGTTGACGCGGATCTTCGCCTCGGCGAGTTCGACGGCGCCGATCTTCGACAGTCCGCGCACGCCCCACTTGGAGGCTCCGTAGCCGGCGGTGAGGGCGAGGCCGGTGAGGCCGGCCGCGGAGGAGATGTTGACCACGGATCCGCCGCCGTTCGCCCGCAGCAGGGGTATCGCGGTCTTGATGCCTATGAACACGCCGACCAGGTTGACCTCGATGACCTGGCGGAAGTGCTCGACGCTCTCGTGTTCCAGGAACTGGCCGGTGGAGATGCCGGCGTTGTTGACGAGCCCGTCGATCCGGCCGAACTCGGCGACCGCGTACTCCAGCGCCGCCGTCCAGTCGGCCTCGCTGGTCACGTCGTGCCGCAGGAAGCGGGCCGCGTCGCCGAGCTTGGCGGCGGTCTCGGCGCCCTCGGCCTCCAGCAGGTCGGTGATCAGCACCCGGCCGCCGCCGTCGACGACCGCCTGCGCGGCCGCCGCGCCCAGGCCCCTGGCCCCACCGGTGACGACGACGACCTTGCCGCTCAGATCCACCACAGCCACGATCCACACCCCTGACGCAGACAGACACATCGGTATATGACTAATCGGCATATGCCGATTGCGGCGTCAGTCTGCCAGAGCGGCCAGGACCCGCGACACCCCCTCTTCCTTCGGGCCGAGGAACCTCGGCTCCGGCCGGAAGGCCGCGTCCAGGGCCGCCTTGCCGGCCGCGAAGACCTCGCGGGCGCCGCCGTAGTACCAGGTGGCGTCGTGCTCGTCGTCCACGCCGACGCCGTAGGAGTCCACGCCCGCCGCCCGGCACAGGGCCACCGCGCGGTGGATGTGGAAGTGCTGGCTGACCAGCGCCGCCCGGCGCACCCCGAATATCTCCCGGACCCGTACGCAGGAGTCCCAGGTGTCGAATCCGGCGTAGTCGCTGACGATCCGGTCGTCGGGTATGCCGTGCCCCCTGAGGTACGTCCGCATCGCGCCCGGCTCGTCGTACTCGGTACGGCTGTTGTCGCCGGTCACCAGGACCACCTTCACCTTGCCCGCCCGGTAGAGCTCCACGGCCGCGTCCAGCCGGTACGCCAGGTACGGGGTCGGGCGGCCCTTCCACAGGCCGGCCCCGAAGACCACCGCCACCCCGGCGTCGGGCGCCTCCGCGGTCGTCCGAAGCCGGTCGGCGGCCACCGCGTGCGTCCACGTCGAGGGCAGCAGGGCCAGCACGCACAGCACCATCACCGCCTGCACGGCCCGCCGCCGCCCCCGCACCGTCCGCAGCACCCCCACGGTCCGCAGCCCCGTCCGCCAGCGGCCGACGCCGAACCGCCCCGCCCGCTTCCGCTCCCGCTCCCGCTCCCCCATGACCGATTCCCCTCGTCCCGCACGCCTTTCGCACGGATTGACGAACCATCCCCGCCCCCCAGTTCCACCCGCCCCGCCCTTCACTCGTACGAATGACCGAGTGAGGAGCAGGAAACCACCCGTCACCCCCGCGCAACGCCCACGCAATCCGCACCCCGCAGGATCGGTCCATGACGGAGCCGGTGCACCCTCCCGCCACCCAGTCCTTCCCCTTCGGCAGCGCGGCCGAGCTGCTGACCCGGATCACCGACCAGCTCGGCACCCAGCTCAGCGGCCTGCGCCCGCCACGCGCCCGGCACCACGGAGTCCCCGCATGCACCCCACCCTCGTCGCCGTGGCCCACGGCAGCCGCGACCCACGCGCCCCGCACACCGTCCTCGCCCTGCTCGAACGCGTCCGCGAGCTCCGCCCGGCCCTCGACGTCCGCCTCGGCCACATCGAACTGAACCGGCCGCTGCTCGCCGACACCCTGCGGGACGCCGCCGGACCGGCCGTCCTCGTACCGCTGCTGCTCGGACGCGGCACCCACGTCAAGCGGGACCTCCCCGCCGCCGCGGCCCGCGCCCCGCACCTGCCGATCCGGACCGCCGACCCCCTCGGCCCCCACCCCCTTCTCGTCGAGGCCCTGTTCGAGCGCCTCCTGGAGGCCGGCTGGACCCCGGGCACGGCCGTGGTGCTGGCCTCGGCCGGCTCCCTCGACCCCGACTCCGCCGCCGACACCGGCCGCGTCGCCGCACTGCTCTCCGAGCGGCTCGACGGGGTCCCCGTGGTCCCCGCGTACGCGTCGGCGGCCGCCCCCGGCGTGCCCGACGCCGTCCGGGCGCTGGCGGCCCGGGGGTACCACCGGGCCGCCGTGGCCTCCTGCTTCGTCGCCCCGGGCCGGTTCGCCTCCGCGAGCGCGGCCGCCGCCACCGGCCCGGCGTCGGCCCCGCTCGGCGCGCACCCGGCACTCGCCCGGCTGGTGCTGCGCCGCTACGACGAAGCCCTCGCCCGCAGCGCGCGGGAGCCGGAACTGGCCACCGCGTAAAGGCCGCGTAGGTTCGGATTGCTCGGATTGTCGGTGACTCCGGTTAACGTCTCAGCATGGAAGGCACCGCGCACGTCCCCGCCTACGAGTCCTACGGTCCGGCCGCCACCGAGCGATGGGCCGCCGAGCCGGACAAACGGCCCGGCCGCACCGCCTTCCAGCGCGACCGCGCCCGGGTGCTGCACTCGGCCGCGCTGCGCCGCCTCGCCGGGAAGACCCAGGTCGTCACCCCCGGCACGCGTTCCTTCGACTGGGACGCCAGCCCCCGCACCCGGCTGACGCACTCCCTGGAGTGCGCGCAGGTCGGCCGGGAGCTCGGGGCGGCCCTCGGCTGCGACCCCGACCTCGTCGAAGCGGCCTGCCTCTCCCACGACATGGGCCACCCGCCGTTCGGGCACAACGGCGAGGAGGCGCTCAACGAGTTCGCCAAGGACTGCGGCGGCTTCGAGGGCAACGCCCAGTCGCTGCGCCTGCTGACCCGGCTGGAGCCCAAGCGGTTCGTCACGGGACCGGACGGCGGGCAGCTGAGCGTCGGCCTCAACCTGACCCGCGCCTGCCTGGACGCGGCCACCAAGTACCCCTGGGCGCGCGGCGGCCACCCCACCGACCCGGACTCGGTGAAGTTCGGGGCCTACGAGGACGACCTGCCGGTCTTCGAGTGGCTGCGGCGCGGCGCGCCCGCCGACCGCAAGTGCTTCGAGGCCCAGGTGATGGACTGGTCGGACGACGTCGCGTACTCCGTGCACGACTTCGAGGACGGACTCCACGCCGGCCACCTCGACCCCAACATGCTGTTCGCCGAGCCCGAGCGGGCCGCCATCTGGCAGGTCGCGATCGGCCGCTACGTGCCCGCCGACACCTCCCCGGAGGAGCTGCGCGAGGCGCTGGACCGGCTGATGGAGGAGGACTGGTGGCCGCACGGCTACGACGGCTCGGCGGTGGCGCAGGCCCGCCTGAAGGACGCCACCAGCCAGCTGATCGGCCGCTTCTGCCTGGCCGCCGAGGGCGCCACCCGCGAGGCGTACGGCTCCGGCCGGCTCACCCGCTACGCGGCGGAGCTGGTCGTACCGCGCGAGGCGCGCAACGAGTGCGCGGTCCTCAAGGCGGTGGCGGACCTGTACGTGATGCAGCGCGACGAGCAGGAACGGCTGCGGGCCGACCAGCGCATCGTCCTGGCCGAACTGGCGGAGGCGCTCAGCGCCCGCGCTCCGGAGGGCCTGGACCCCCAGTTCCGGGCGATCTTCGACGCGGCGGCGGACGACAAGGCCCGCAAACGCGCGGTCATCGACCAGATCGCCTGCCTGACCGACGCGTCCGCACGCTCACTGCACGCCCGCCTCACCCGACGCGGGCGGCGCGCCGAAGGGTGAGCCGATCGGGCCACTCCCCCTTCACGCGGCAGGCTGGGTGCGGGACGCTCGCAAGGTGGCCGCAAGTGGCCGATGGGTTATGAGGAGGCATCAGGTGGTCGACGCAAACGAGACGTTCATCATCGTCGGCGCGGGGCTGGCCGGGGCCAAGGCCGCCGAAACGCTGAGGGCGGAGGGGTTCACCGGCCGGGTGATCCTGATCGGCGACGAGCGCGACCATCCCTACGAGCGGCCCCCGCTGTCCAAGGGCTACCTGCTGGGCAAGGAGGAGCGCGACAGCGTCTTCGTACACAAGCCGTCCTGGTACGCGGGCGCCGACGTCGAGCTGCACCTGGGCCAGCCCGCGGTGCACCTGGACCGGGAGGCCAAGACGGTGCGGCTGGGCGACGGCACCCTGATGCACTACGACAAGCTGCTGCTGGCCACCGGTGCCGAGCCCCGCCGCCTGGACATCCCGGGCACCGGCCTGGCCGGGGTGCACCACCTGCGCCGGCTGGCCCACGCCGACCTGCTGCGCAAGGCACTGACCTCGCTGGGCCGGGACAACGGCCACCTGCTGATCGCGGGCGCGGGCTGGATCGGCCTGGAGGTCGCGGCTGCCGCGCGCGGCTACGGCGCCGAGGTGACCGTGGTCGAGCCGCTGGCCACCCCGCTGCACGCGGTGCTCGGCCCGGAGGTCGGCCGGCTCTTCACCGACCTGCACACCGAGCACGGGGTGCGGTTCCACTTCGGAGCGCGGCTGACGGAGATCGTCGGCCAGGACGGCATGGTGATGGCCGCCCGCACCGACGACGGGGAGGAGCACCCGGCGCACGCGGTGCTCGCCGCGATCGGGGCGGCGCCGCGTACCGCGCTCGCCGAGACCTCGGGGCTGGCCCTGGTGGACCGGGAGCACGGCGGCGGCATCGCCGTGGACGCCTCGCTGCGCACCTCCGACCCGGACGTGTACGCGGTCGGGGACGTGGCCGCCGCCCACCATCCGGCGCTGGGCACCCGGCTGCGCGTGGAGCACTGGGCCAACGCCCTCAACGGCGGCCCGGCCGCCGCGCGGGCGATGCTGGGGCAGGAGGTGTCGTACGAGCGGGTGCCGTACTTCTTCTCCGACCAGTACGACGTGGGCCTGGAGTACTCGGGGTACGCCCCGGCGGGCGGCTACGACCAGGTGCTGGTGCGCGGGGACGTGGGCAAGCGGGAGTTCGTCGCGTTCTGGCTGTCGGACGGCCGGGTGCTGGCCGGGATGAACGTGAACGTGTGGGACGTCGCCGAGCCCATCCAGGCCCTGATCAGGTCGAAGGCGCCGGTGGATCGCGACAAACTGGCGGACCCGTCTGTTCCGCTTGACTCCCTGGTGCCGGCCGAGGGGGCCTGACGGGTTTGCCGCCGCCCGGCCGTAGAATTCACGGGTGGCTGGACGGATCAACGACGACGACGTGAAGGCGGTACGGGACGCGGTCCCGATCGACGCCGTGGTCTCCGAGTACCTCCAGCTCCGCAACGCCGGCGGCGGCAACCTCAAGGGCCTGTGCCCCTTCCACGACGAGAAGTCCCCGTCCTTCCAGGTCAGCCCCAGCAAGGGCTTCTACCACTGCTTCGGCTGCCAGGCCGGCGGGGACACCCTCGACTTCATCATGAAGATCGACCACCTCTCCTTCTCGGAGGCGGTCGAGCGGCTGGCCGGCCAGGCCGGCATCACCCTGCGGTACGAGGAGGGCGGCTACACCGCCGGCACCAGCGGCCGCGGCGAGCGGATCCGCCTGGTCGAGGCCCACAAGGCCGCCGCCCTCTTCTACGCGGACCAGCTCGGCGGCGCCGAGGCCGAGATCGCCCGCCGCTTCCTGGCGGAGCGCGGCTTCGACCAGGCGGCGGCGCAGCACTTCGGCGTGGGCTACAGCCCGGCCGGCTGGGACCACCTGACCCGGTTCCTGCGCGGCAAGGGCTTCTCCGACAAGGAGCTGATCCTCTCCGGGCTGTCCCAGGACAGCCGCAGCGGCAAGCCCATCGACCGCTTCCGGGGCCGGCTCATGTGGCCGATCCGGGACATCAGCGGCGAGGTGGTCGGCTTCGGCGCGCGCAAGCTGCGCGAGGACGACAACGGGCCGAAGTACCTGAACACCCCCGAGACGGCGATCTACAAGAAGTCCCAGGTGCTGTACGGCATCGACCTGGCGAAGAAGGAGATCGCGAAGACCTCCCGGGCCGTGGTCGTCGAGGGCTACACGGACGTCATGGCCTGTCACCTGGCCGGGGTCACCACCGCCATCGCCACCTGCGGCACGGCGTTCGGCGGGGACCACATCAAGATCCTGCGGCGGCTGCTGATGGACAACGCGACCGCCGAGGTGATCTTCACCTTCGACGGTGACGCGGCCGGGCAGAAGGCCGCGCTGCGGGCGTTCGAGGACGACCAGAAGTTCGCGGCGGAGACCTCCATCACCATCGCCCCGGGCGGCATGGACCCCTGCGACCTGCGCCTCGCGCAGGGCGACGCGGCGGTGGCCGGGCTGGTGGACGCGCGGACCCCGCTGTTCGAGTTCGCGCTGCGGCACATCGTGGCCCGCCACAACCTGGAGAACCCGGCGGGGCGGGCGGCCGCGCTGGCCGAGGCCGCGCCGGTCGTCGCCAGCATCAAGGACCTCTCGATCCAGCACGAGTCGGCCGTCCAGCTGGCCGGGATGCTGGGCATCCTGGACGAGCAGTTCGTGGTCAAGCGGGTGGCGCAGCTGGCGCGCTGGGCGCGCGAGCGCGGCGGCCAGCCGCAGCAGGGCCGGGGCCGCCCCCAGGAACCGGCCCCCGCGCCGCCGGCGGCGGCCGTCGGCGGCGGGCCCGCGCTGAACCTGCGCAGCCCCGCCCACCGCACCGAGCGCGAGCTCCTCAAGCTGGCGCTCCAGCGGCCGGCCCTGGTCTCCCCCGCGTTCGACGCGTACGGGACCGACGAGTTCACCGCCCCGCCCTACGCGGCGGTCCGGCAGGCCATCCAGGACGCGGGCGGCGCGTCGCAGGGCACCGAGGACTACCTGGTCCGGGTGCGCGAGGCCGCTCCGAACGACACGGTCCGCGCGATGGTCACGGAGCTGGCGGTGGAGGCCATCCACACCAAGACGGTGGACGAGGTCTACGCGGGCGTCCAGCTCGTGCAGGTCCGGCTGCGCGCCGTCGACCGCCGGGTCCTGGAGATCCAGGGCGCCATGACCCGGCTGAGCCCGCAGGCCCCGCCGGAGCAGCACGCGGCGATCCAGCAGGAGCTGTGGGTGCTCCAGCAGTACGGGCAGCGCCTGCGCAACCGCGGCGCCGAAGGGCTCTGACCGCCGGGCCCACCGCCGCGGTCCCCGCCCGGCGGCACCCGGCAGGGCCGCGCCGCCGAGCGGTCCCACCGGTCCCCCGCCGGGGCCTCCGTCCCCGGACCGCCGGGGGCTACCGCCGCAGCCAGTCCCCGCCCGGGATCTCGGTGCCGGTCGCCGCGAGGCGGCGGGCCAGCGGGGCGGCCGCCAGGTAGACCCAGGCCAGGACCCGGCTGCCGTCGGGGCGCACGGCCTCGCGGGCGACCCGGTCGTAGACGTTCCCCGGGCGGCCGGGGCCGGCGTACTCCTCCAGCAGGTCCAGCGCGACCAGCAGTTCCGCGTACGCCCCCGGCGCGGCGGTGATCAGCTCCCCGGCTATGCCGGAGCCGGGGCGGTCGACGGCGTACGGGTAGCCGGGGCCCTCGTACAGTGCCGCGTCCGGCAGACGGGCGGGTTCCTCGGCCGCCGTGCGGCCCTTGAGGAAGAGGTCGTGGTTGACCTCCCCCGGCCGCAGCGTCCCGTAGACGAAGAACGGCAGTACGCCGGACCCCGGTCCGGATCCCGGCCGATCGACCGATGCCACAGGGCCCTCCCTCGACTACTACTGGACGGTGCGGGGTCCGGGCCCAAAGGCCCGTCTTCGCCGCGCACCCCCACCGTACGCACCGCTGTTACACGATCTCCCGGCTCCCGTGACGGGCGCCCCATAACGTCAGGTTCCGCCCGTTTCCCGACCCCACCCCCTCCCCCCATGACGCGATCCCCCCACCGCTCCCGCGCCGCCACCGCCGTCGCCGTGCTGATCTGCGCCGCCGCGTCGGCGGCGGCGGGCTGCGCCGCGCCCGGCGGGCTCGCCCCGGGCGAGCCCGTGGCGCCGGTCTCCCCGCAGCCGCAGCCGGAGGCGCTGTGGCCGGTCTGGTCCGAGGACTCCCCGCGCGCGCCCGGGGCGGCCACCGGCACCCGCCAGCCGCCGCCCGAGCCGCTGCCGGACGCGCCCGAGGTGGGTCCCGGGGGGCTGGCGTCGGTGGACGTGATGGCCGTGGTGAAGGCGGACAAGCGGATGAAGGTGCTCACCGGCAAGGGGGTGATCAACGCCCCGGGCCGGGCCGGGGTCCGTCCGCCGGTCTACCTCGACCTGACCGGGGACGGGAAGCAGGAGATGGTCGTCGCCGCCGACACCGAGACCGGCCGCACCGCGCTCAGCGTGTACGCCGCCCGGGGCGAGCGGATCGTCCCCATCCTGTTCACCATCGGGCGACGGATGGACGCCGAGTCCATCGGCCATGACCTGCTGGTCCGCACCGCCCCCGAGGACGGCTCCGAGCAGGTCGTCCGCTACCACTGGGACGGCACCCGCATGACGGTGGTCAACGACGAACGCCGCTACACCAAGCCCCAGGACCCCTCGTGAGGGCCCGGCTCCTGGACGTGCCCTCCGGCTGCCGGCGGTGGCTGCGCGCCCTCGGGCTGCGCTGGAAGATCGCCGCCCTGCTGGCGGTGGGCTGTTCCCTGGTCGCCGTCACCATCGGCGTCCTGATCCACGAGGCCCGGGTGCGGCAGGTGTCCGACGCCGCCCGCAAGAGCGCGGTCGAACAGCTGGTCCGCGTACGGCAGATCTACGAGATCACCGGGCGGCTCGACTCCGACAAGGTCGGGGAGGCCGACGCCCGGATCGACTGCCCCGCCACCCCGCAGGAGCTGCGCGGGGCGGCCCTGGACGGGCGCCGCACCACCTACCTCGACCTGACCGGAGCGGACCCGGCGGTGTGGGCGGCCCGGCCGGTGGGCAGCGGGCACGTGCTGACGGTGCGGCAGTCCCTGGCGGCCGAGCAGGCCGAGCTGGAGGAGCTGGACGCGCAGCTGATCGCCTCCGTGACGGGCGTGGTGGCGCTGGCGGCGGTCGGCGGGGCGCTGCTGGCCAGCCGGCTCAGCAAGGAGCTGCGGACGGCCGCCGAGACGGCCCGGCGGATCAGCGCGGGCGATCTGGACGCCCGGATCGGCCCGGCGGGGCCGCCGGGGAGCCGGGACGAGGTGGCCGAGCTGTCCTCGGCGGTGGACACCATGGCGGCCAGCCTCCAGCGGCGGCTGGAGGCGGAGCAGCGGTTCACGGCGGACGTGGCGCACGAGCTGCGGACCCCGCTGACGGGCCTGCACACGGCGGCCGAGCTGCTGCCCGCCGGGCGGCCGACGGAGCTGGTCCGGGACCGGGTCGCGGCGCTGCGGACGCTGACGGAGGACCTGCTGGAGGTGGCCCGGCTGGACGCCGACCGGGAGGAGGCGCGGCTGGAGGTGCACGCGCTGGGGCCGCTGGTGGCCTCGATCACGGAGCGGTCGGGGGTGACGGCGCGGGTGGTCGGTGCGGAGCCGCCCCGTGCGGAGGCGGCCGGTGCGGACGTGCCCGGAGCCGACGTGCCCGGAGCCGACGTGCCCGGGGCAGACGGGACCGCCGGGCGGCCGGGCGCGGTGCTGGTGCGCACCGATGCCCGGCGGCTGGAGCGGATCCTGACGAACCTGCTGGTCAACGCCCGGCGGCACGGCAGCGGCCCGATCACGGTGACGGTGTCGGGGACCTCGGTGACCGTCCGGGACCAGGACGGTCCGGGCTATCCCCCGACGTTGCTGCGCGAGGGGCCCCGGCGGTTCGTGACGGGCACGCCGGAGCGGGGCCAGGGCACCGGGCTCGGGCTGACGATCGCCTTCGGGCAGGCCCGGGTGATCGGCGCCGAGGTGGCCCTGTCGAACCCCGGACCGGCGGGCGCGGCAGCCGTGGTGACCCTGCCGCCGGCCTGACGTCACCCGGACGGCGTGGGCGCACACGGATGCCCCTGCACGACCCTGACCTGCACGGACGCCCTCGTTCTGGGTGTCGCGGACGGGATTCTGCGCAGGTTCGGCAGGCGCTGCGCGGGCAGGCCGGTTTACCTCGGATCACGACCCCGTGTCCCCTGGAGTACCCATGCGCCGCAGCACCGCCCACGTGCTCACCGCCACCGCGCTGACCGCCGTCGCCTTCGCCGGGCCGGTCGCCGGGGCGGTGGCCGCCGCGGAGCTCGGCATGACGCCCCTCGCGCCCGGGGACTTCGCCGTGCTGGAGGTCTGGCCGAAGTCGGCGGCGCCGGGCGCCACCGTCACCGTGCACACCAAGGCCTGCGGCCGCGGCAGCCGGGCCGAGGGCGACGCCAGCACGGTGGAGGGCGGCCGGTTCGAACTGGCCCCGGGCGGCCGCGAGGACGTGGTCACGGGCCGGTTCCGGATCGGCCGGGCCCTGCGGCCGGGCACCTACGGAATCGGCGCCACCTGCGCGAACGGCAAGTTCGCCACCGGCGACCTGGTCGTCACCGAACGCGGCCCGCAGGGCCACGTACGGACCGGGGTGGGTGGTGGCACGACCACCGCCACCGACCCCGCCAAGATCGCGGCGGGAGCGGCAGTGCTGGCCGCGGCCGCCGTCGGCGGTACCTGGCTCCTGCGTCGCCGGGCGAGCGGCACGCGGAGCTGACGGGCGCCCACCGCGGCTGCGGCCGCGGTCCGACCGGTACCGCCCCCCGTCGCCCGCCCCGCGAGGTCCCCCCGTTCGCGGGGCCGGGCGACGGCCACTCCAGGAACGGCGAGACGAGGGGGTGCGGCGCATGCGTGGCGGCTTCCCGGGCCTGCGGGGACGCCCCCGAGCCCCGCGAAGCGTACGTCCCGGGGACCGCGCGAGGGGCTCCGCCGGGGCGCTCGCGACACGGGCCGCGCTGGTCGCGGCGGCCGTCTGCGCGGGGGTCTGGCTCATCGGCAGCGGCTCGGCCGTGACCGTGCGGCCCCCGCTGCCCTCCGCCGCCGAGGCGCTGAGCGCGCAGCCCCTCTACCCCGGGAGCATCGACCCGCTCCCCGGCTCCCCGCCCGTGCGCATCCGGATCCCGTCGATCCGGGTGGACGCCCCGTTGACCGGTCTGGGCCTGGACGGCGACGGCAGCCTCGAAGTGCCCCCGCCGGACCGCCGCGAGCTGGCCGGCTGGTACCGGGACGGGACCACGCCGGGCGCGACGGGCACCGCGGTGATCGCGGGGCACGTCGACCACGCCAGCGGACCGGCCGTCTTCTACCACCTGGGCGCGCTGCGCCGGGGGGCGGCCGTGGAGGTCGACCGCGCGGACGGGCGTACGGCCGTGTTCACCGTCCACGCGGTCGAGGTGTACGACGCGGGGGCCTTCCCGGACCGGCGCGTGTACGGGCCCTCGCCGCGTGCGGAGCTGAGGGTGATCACCTGCGGCGGCGCGTTCTCGCCGCGCACCGGCTACCAGGGCAACGTGGTGGTCTTCGCCCACCTCACGGGGGAATCCTGATCGGCTACCCCCACTGTTCGAGGCCGAGCTTCACCACCAGCGCGCCCACCACGGTGAGCAGTACGCCGCGGACGAAGCCGCTGCCCTTCTTCAGGGCCATCCGGGCGCCGACCATGCCGCCGGCCAGGTTGAAGACGGCCATCAGGGCGGCCAGCTGCCAGAACACCATCCCCTGGTAGGCGAACATCGCGAGCGCCCCGGCGTTGGTGCAGCAGTTGACGATCTTGGCGGTGGCGGAGGCGGTGACCAGGTCGAGGTGGAGCAGGGCGGTCAGGGCCAGCACCAGGAAGGTGCCGGTGCCGGGGCCGATGAGGCCGTCGTAGCAGCCGATGCCGAGGCCGGCGAGGGCGATGGTGAGGAGGACGCGGCCGCGGGAGACGGGCGAGGCGGCGGGGGCGGCGCCGAAGCCCGGCTTGAAGATGACCACGGCGGCGACGACCACCAGGACGCCCATGATCAGCGGGCGCATGGCGTCCTTGCTGATCCCGCCGGCGAGCGCGGCCCCGCCCATCGAACCGGCGAGCGCGGCCAGGCCGATGCGGACGGCCAGCTTCACGTCGACCGGGGTCTTGCGGGCGTAGGTGACGGCCGCTCCGGCTGTGCCGACGATGGCCACCGCCTTGTTGGTCCCGAGGACGGCGGCGGGCTGGGCGTTCGGCAGGCCGAGCAGCAGGGCCGGCAGGAGCAGCAGTCCGCCGCCGCCGACCACCGCGTCGATCCAGCCGGCCGCCGCGGCGGCCGCGCACAGCACGATGATCATGGTCGTTGATATGTCAGGCACGGCCACGACCCTAGGTACCGCATCGGTGCAGGGACCATCGATCCCCGAAAACTTGCGCAAAGGTTGAGGTTCCCCGGCCTCACGAACCCCCGGCACGGATGCTGAGGTCGGTGTTCCGTCCGGGTAACAGGGGCGATGCGGCGGGGAAACAGCCCGCCCGCACGCTCGTGCCATGACCTCGGAACAGCGTGTGGTGGTGATCGGCGGCGGCCTGGCGGGCCTGCGGCTCGCCGCGCGGCTCGGCCCCGGTGCGGCGGTGACCGTGCTCGGGGAGGAAACCCGCGCCCCCTACAACCGGGTGCTGCTGGCCGAGGTGCTGGCGGGCCGGTACGCGCCCGAGGTCACCGCGCTCCCGGCCCCCGGCCCGGCGCTGCGCCGGGGCGTCCGGGCGGTGCGGATCGACCGCGCGGACCGGGCCGTGCACTGCGACGACGGCTCGGTGGAGCGGTACGACGCCCTGGTGCTGGCCACCGGTTCGAACCCGGTGCTGCCGCCGCTGCGCGGGCTGTTCGCCCCGGACGGGCGGGAACTCCCCGAGGGGGTGCACGCGTTCCGCACCATGGACGACTGCCTGGCCCTCGCGGCGGCCGTACGCCCGGGAGTGCGGGCGGTGGTGATCGGCGGCGGGCTGCTGGGCGTCTCGGCGACCCGTGCACTGGCCGCGCGCGGTGCGCAGGTGGTCCTCGCCCAGCAGGCGGAGCGCCTGATGGAGCGCCAGCTGGACGCCGACGCCTCCGCGCTGCTGCGGGAGCACCTCACGGCGCTCGGGGTGGAGATCCACACGGAATGCCGTGTCAGGGGCCTGACCACGACTGGTCCGCCGCCGCACGGGGCTTCGTCCCCGGCCCGCAAGGCGGCCGACCCGGCGGGGCAGCTGCGCGGGGCCTCCTCCCCGCCCCGCCCTTCCTCCGTTCCTCCCCCAGCTACCGCTGGGGGTACCCCCAGGGGCTCCGCCCCGGACCCCGCGCCTCAAACGCCGGCGAGGCTGAAGAATCCCGCCCGCCTACGGCCCGGCGCGAGGCCCGGACAGGGCCCCCGCCGGGTGACCGGGGTGGAGCTCGCGGACGGGTACCGGCTCGACGCCGACGTCGTCGTCCTCGCCTGCGGGGTCCGCCCGCGCGTCGGGCTCGCCCAGGCGGCCGGGCTGGAGGTCCGCAAGGGCGTCGTGGTCGACGGCCGGCTGCGTACGAGCGACCCTCTCGTCCACGCCATCGGCGACTGCGCCGAGCACGACGGCCGGGTGTACGGGCTGGCGGGACCCGCCCTGGAGCAGGCCGACGCCCTCGCGGCGGTCCTGCGCGGGGACGGCGGAGCCGAGTACACCGGCACCCGCGCCCTCACCCGCCTCACCCTCCCCACGGCCGGCGGTCCCGGCCCCTTCGACCTCGCCGCGTTCGGCGACCCCACCCCGCTCCCCGGCGACGACGTGCTCCGCCTCGCGGACGCCACCCGCCGCACCTACCGCAAGGTCGTCCTGCGCGGCGACCGGCTGGTCGGCGGGGTGCTGCTCGGGGAGCTCTCCACGGTGGGGGCCCTCGCCCGCACCTGGGAGGGCGACGAGTTCCTGACCGCCCCGCACGACCCGTTCCACCTGCTCACCGACGACGGAGGCCACTGATGACCGTGCCCGAGCCCCTGCCCGCGATCGTGCTCATCGGACACGGCATGGTCGGCCAGCGCTACCTGGAGGCCCTCGCCGAGCGCGGGGCCACCGCCACGCACCGGATCACCGTGCTGTGCGAGGAGCCCCGGCCCGCCTACGACCGGGTCCACCTCACCTCGTACTTCTCCGGTAGCACCCCCGAGGACCTCTCTCTGACCCCGGCCGGCTTCATGGCGGAGCACGGGATCGAGCTGCACCTCGACGACCCCGCCGAGCAGGTCGACACGGCCGCCCGCACCGTCACCTCCCGCTCCGGGCGGGTGATCCCGTACGACGTGCTCGTGCTGGCGACCGGCAGCTACCCCTTCGTGCCGCCCGTCCCCGGCAAGGACGCCCCGGGCTGCTTCGTGTACCGCACGATCGAGGACCTCCTCGCGATCGAGGAGTACGCCAAGACCCGCTCCAGCGGAGCCGTCGTCGGCGGCGGCCTGCTCGGCCTGGAGGCGGCGGGCGCCCTCAAGGGGCTCGGGCTCGCCACCCGCGTCGTCGAGTTCGCCCCGCGCCTGATGCCCGTCCAGGTGGACGAGGGCGGCGGCGCGGCCCTGCTGCGCACCATCGAGTCCATGGGCCTGACCGTGCACACCGGCGTCGGCACGCAGGAGGTGCTGACGGGCGAGGACGGCTCGGTGTGCGGGATGAGCCTCTCGGACGGTTCCGCCGTCGAGACCGAGCTGGTGGTCTTCTCGGCCGGGGTCCGCCCCCGCGACCAGCTGGCCCGCGCGGCCGGCCTGGCCGTCGGCGAGCGCGGCGGCATCACCGTCGACGCCCGCTGCCGCACCTCCGACCCGCACGTGTACGCCATCGGCGAGTGCGCGCAGGCCGTCGACGGCCGCGTCTACGGGCTGGTCGCGCCCGGCTACGAGATGGCCGAGACCGCGGCCGAGGACCTCCTGGGCCGGGAGAAGGAGTTCACCGGCGCCGACCTGTCCACCAAGCTCAAGCTGCTCGGCGTGGACGTGGCCTCCTTCGGCGACGCGCACGGCACCGCCGAGGGCAGCCTGGACGTGGTCTGGTCGGACTCCCGCTCCGGCGTCTACAAGAAGCTGGTCGTCTCCGCCGACGGGGTGCTGCTCGGCGGCGTGCTGGTCGGCGACGCCGACGCGTACGGCACGCTGCGCCCGCTGACCGGCAGCGTCCTGCCGGTCGCCCCCGAGCAGCTGGTGCTGCCCGCCGGGGTCGGCGCGCCCGTCGCGCTCGGCCCGTCCGCGCTGCCGGACACGGCGGTGATCTGCTCCTGCCACAACGTCACCAAGGGGGCCATCACCGCCTGCGCCACCCTGCCCGAGGTCAAGAAGTGCACCAAGGCCGGCACCGGCTGCGGGAGCTGCCTGAAGACGATCGGGCAGCTGCTGCCGGCCGCCGCCGACAAGGGCCTGTGCGGCTGCTTCCCGTACACCCGGGCCGAGCTGTACGAGATCGTCCGCACCCGGCGCCTGACCTCGTACCGGGAGATCCTGGACGGCCACGGCCGCGAGGCGGCGCGCGGCGGCGACGGCTGCGAGGTCTGCAAGCCCGCCGTCGGCTCGATCATCGCCTCCCTGGCCCCGACCCTGGGCGCCAGCGGCTACGTCCTGGACGGGGAGCAGGCCGCCCTCCAGGACACCAACGACCACTTCCTCGCCAACCTCCAGCGCAACGGCTCGTACTCGGTCGTCCCGCGCATCCCGGGCGGTGAGATCACCCCCGACAAGCTGATCGTGATCGGGGAGGTGGCCCGCGACTTCGGCCTCTACACGAAGATCACGGGCGGTCAGCGCATCGACCTGTTCGGGGCGAGCGTGGACCAGCTCCCGCGGATCTGGGCGCGGCTGGTCGAAGCCGGTTTCGAGTCCGGGCACGCGTACGGCAAGGCCCTGCGGACGGTGAAGTCCTGCGTGGGCCAGACCTGGTGCCGCTACGGGGTGCAGGACAGCGTACGGATGGCCATCGACCTGGAGCTGCGCTACCGGGGCCTGCGCGCCCCGCACAAGCTGAAGTCGGCGGTGTCCGGCTGCGCCCGCGAGTGCGCGGAGGCGCAGAGCAAGGACTTCGGGGTGATCGCGACGGCGAGCGGCTGGAACCTGTACGTCGGCGGGAACGGCGGGGCGACCCCGCGCCACGCGGACCTGCTGGCGCAGGACCTGTCGGACGCGGAGCTGGTGCGGCTCATCGACCGGTTCCTGATGTTCTACATCCGCACCGCCGACCGGCTGGAGCGGACGTCCACCTGGCTGGACCGGCTGGAGGGCGGCCTGGACCACCTGCGGGACGTGGTGGTGCACGACTCGCTGGGGCTGTGCGACGAGCTGGAGGCCCTGATGGCCGACCACGTGGCGCACTACCGGGACGAGTGGGCCGAGACCCTGTCGGACCCGGAGCGGCTGCGCCGGTTCGTGTCCTTCGTCAACGCGCCCGGCGCGCCCGACCCGACCGTGAAGTTCGTTCCCGAGCGCGACCAGGTCAAGCCCGACCTGGCCGTCCTGACCATTGGAGGACCGGCCCGATGACCGTGGAACTGAAGGTGGCCGAAGGCTGGCTGACGGTGTGCCCGCTGTCGGCGCTCATCCCGGGGCGCGGGGTCGCGGCCCTGCTGCCCGACGGGAGCCAGGCGGCGGTCTTCCTCGACCGCGCGGGGCGCCCGTACGCGATCGGCAACCAGGACCCCTTCACCGGCGCGCAGGTCCTGTCGCGCGGGCTGGTGGGGCGTGCGGCGGGGCGGCCGTTCGTGGCCTCGCCGCTGCTGAAGCAGCGCTTCGACCTGGAGTCGGGGCGCTGCCTGGACGACGAGGAGGTGGCGGTCCGGACGTACCAGGTGCGGACCGCCTCCGCCCCGTAGGGCATCAGCCCTGGACCGCGGCCGGGTCCATCCAGACGAACTCCCACACGTGGTGGTCCAGGTCCTCGAAGGCGCGGCCGTACATGAAGCCGAGGTCCATGGCGGGGCGGGGCTCGACGGCGCCGGCCGCGAGGGCGGCGTCGACGACCTCGTCGACCTTCTCCCTGCTGTCGGCGCTGAGCGCGACCATGACCTCGGTGGTCTTCGAGGCGTCGGCCACCGGCTTGGTGGCGAACTCCTTGAACTTCTCCTCGGTCAGCAGCATCGCGAAGATGCTGTCGCTGACGACCATGCAGGCGGCGGTCGGGTCGGTGAACTGCGGGTTGAAGGAGTAGCCGAGCTTCTCCCAGAAGGCCTTCGCGGCGTCCAGGTCCTTCACCGGCAGGTTGACGAAGATCATCTGGGTCATCTCGGTTCCTCTTCTCTGGTGCGGCCCGGTGCGTGGTGCGCGGTACGCGGTGCGTTGTCGAAGGGGTAGACCCGGGGCACCGGCAGAACTCATCGCTGTCCGCAGAAGTTATTTCGGTGACTTCGTTTCCGCAGGTCAGAGCCTTTGGAACGGAGTCGTCCGGCGGCCCGGCGGGCCAGGGCGACCGCACGCGCGCCGGTCGCTCCCGCGTCATGCGGAGTTGGCGCCCCGTCCATGCTGCGCCCCTAGGTTCCTCGACGCATGCGACCCCGCGCCCGACCGGGCGAGGGGGCCCTCCTCCCCCAGGAGCGAGACCGTGGAACGTCGTACCTTCCTGCGCGGTGCCGTGATCGGCACCTCCGCCGCCGCCTTCGCCGGAACCCTCAGCCACGGGGCCGCGTACGCCGCCCCCGCCCAGCCGGGCGCCGGGCCCTACGGGGCCCTCGGCGCCGCGGACGCCAACGGGATCATGCTCCCGTCCGGGTTCACCAGCCGGGTCATAGCGCGCTCCTCCCAGACGGTGAGCGGCACCTCGTACACCTGGCACAGCGCCCCCGACGGCGGTGCGTGTTTCGCGGACGGCAGCGGCTGGATCTACGTGTCGAACTCGGAGATCAACCCGAGCGGCGGCGCGAGCGCGGTGAAGTTCAACTCCTCGGGCACGGTCACCGGGGCCTACCGGATCCTCTCGAACACCCGGCAGAACTGCGCGGGCGGCAAGACCCCGTGGAACACCTGGCTCTCGTGCGAGGAGGTCAGCCTCGGCTACGTCTACGAGACCGACCCGTACGGGGTCAACGCGGCCGTGCAGCGGCCCGCGATGGGCCGCTTCAAACACGAGGCGGCGGCGGCCGACCCGGTGCGCCAGGTGGTCTACCTGACCGAGGACGAGACGAACGGCTGCTTCTACCGGTTCGTGCCCACCACCTGGGGCAACCTCTCCTCCGGCACGCTCCAGGTCATGGTCGCCGGAAGCGGCACCTCCGGCTCCTTCAGCTGGCAGAACGTACCGGACCCCGACGGCTCCCCGACCGCGACCCGCAGCCAGGTCTCGGCCGCCAAGAAGTTCAACGGCGGCGAGGGCTGCCACTACGCGAGCGACACCGTGTGGTTCACGACCAAGGGCGACAACCGGGTCTGGCAGCTCAACCTGGCGACCAGCACCTACGAGCTGGCCTACGACGACTCCCTGGTCCCCGGCGGCGCGGCGCCGCTGACCGGTGTCGACAACGTCACCGGGTCGACGTACGGGGACCTGTACGTCGCCGAGGACGGCGGGAACATGGAGATCTGCGTGATCACCCCGGACGACGTGGTGGCGCCGTTCCTGCGGATCACCGGCCAGTCCTCCTCGGAGATCACCGGCCCCGCCTTCTCCCCCGACGGCAGCCGGCTGTACTTCAGCAGCCAGCGCGGTACGAGCGGCTCCTCGACCGGCGGCATCACCTACGAGGTGACCGGGCCGTTCCGCGTCTGACGCCCGCGCCCCGGACGCCCGGCCCGGCGGGGAGGACCACGCCTCCCCGCCGGGCCGCGGCGCACCCGGAGAACCGATCCTTCAGGAGACCACCGCGCCGCCCTTGAGCAGGGCCGCGCCCAGCGGGGTCACCGTGTGCAGGACCGCGTTCCCGTGGCGCAGGGTGGTCACCAGGCCCGCCTCGCGCATCACGCAGGCGTGCTGGCTCGCCGAGGCCAGGGAGACCCCGGCCCGGCGGGCCAGTTCGCTGGTGGTGGCCCCGTCGCCGATGGCCCTCAGCACCACCGAGCGGGTGTGGCCCACCAGCTTGCCGAGGGTGCGCTGGCGCTGCTCCTCGGCCGGCCGGGCGGCCTCCCCGCTCGCCGCCGCGGAGGCCAGCTGGGCGGCGGCCGGGTAGACCAGCACCGGCGGCAGCTCCGGGTCGTGCAGGGTCACCGCCGTCCGGCGGCAGAAGAAGGACGGCTGGAGCAGCAGCCCGCGCCCGCGCAGCCGTACGTCCCGGTCCACCGGGTACTCGCACTCCAGCACCGGGGCCCGCCAGCGCAGCATCGGCGGCAGCGAGGCGAGCAGCTCGTCCGCGCCCCCGTCGAGGAGCGCGCGGCCGCGTGCCGCCCGCTCGGCCTCTATCTGGGCCTGGATGTGGCTCCAGTACGGCTCCACGGCCGCCCGGTGGTACGCGCGCAGCTCGCCCAGCAGCCGGGGCAGGTGCCTGGTGCCGCCGTCCATGAACTCCCGCAGCCGGGCCGGCGGCGGGGTCCCGAAGGCCGCACCGAAGCCCGTTCCGGCGCCGGCGCCCACGAGGGACAGCTCCCGGCGCAGCCGCTCGGGGCGCAGCCCGCGCAGCGCGTCGAGACCGAGGTCCCACCCGTACTGGCCCTCGGCCGGGGTCAGGAAATCGGGGAAATAGCCACGAGCCGGTATGAGCGCACCCAGCAGCCTTGTTTCACCATTCAACCGGCTCCGGGTTTCCGTACGCCATTCGCCGAAGAACCGGGCGTCACGCCGGTCTCTTAAGCGATGAAAACTAAGAATCGTTTCCCACAACGCATCGGGACGCCCTGCCATCCGTACGCGTGCCAGGTCCACTCCAGTGAAATGGATACGAAGCACCGAACCCCCACCTGTGCAACCGCAATCCCCCCGCCCCACGAGTATGCATGCCGTCACACGTGGTCACCACGCCCTTTCGGCCACAGTTGAAACCCCTTTCGGCAGAGGCGTGACAAGCGAAATCCTGTACTCCGCCAGGCACACTCCGGTGCGACCGAAACGCTCCGTGAAGGCCGTGGGGGGCTTTGCGGGGCCTGGCGGTCGGTCGCACCGGGAAGCGCCGACGTGCCTGGCAGATAGGCGGCAGGCGGTGGACGGGTGGGGATCCGTCCACCGCCTGGCGCTGTAATGACATTGTTGAAAATTTCGCGAAACGGGACGTCTCGCGAACGGGCCCCGAAATGGGTCGCGCCCTCCTCCGGCAGTCAGGGAACCGGAGGAGGGCGCAGTCAGGGGGGCTCGGGGAGCCCGGTGGCCCCACAGGGGCCGGGCGGGGCCCCGAAGGGCCCCTGGAGGGCGTCAGCGGCTGTCGGAGCCCTTGGCCTCGGCGGCGGCGCGGCCGGCCTCCAGGCGCGCCACCGGGATCCGGAACGGCGAGCAGGAGACGTAGTCGAGGCCGACCTCGTGGAAGAAGTGCACCGACTCCGGGTCGCCGCCGTGCTCGCCGCAGACGCCGAGCTTGAGGTCGGGGCGGGTGGCCCGGCCCTGCTCGACGGCGGAGCGCACCAGGGAGCCGACGCCGTCCCGGTCGATGGTCTCGAAGGGCGAGACCCCGAAGATGCCCTTCTCCAGGTAGGCCGTGAAGAAGCTGGCCTCGACGTCGTCGCGGGAGAAGCCCCACACCGTCTGGGTCAGGTCGTTCGTGCCGAAGGAGAAGAACTGCGCGGCCTCGGCGATCTGGGCGGCGGTCAGCGCGGCGCGCGGCAGCTCGATCATCGTGCCGATCGAGAGCTTGAGGCTGGTGCCGGTGGCGGCCTCGACCTCGGCGATGATCGCGTCGGCCTCCTCGCGGACGATCTCCAGCTCCTGGACGGTGCCCACCAGCGGGACCATGATCTCGGCGCGCGGGTCGCCCTTGGCGTTCTTGCGCTCGGCGGCGGCCTCGGCGATCGCCCGGACCTGCATGGCGAACAGGCCGGGGATGACCAGGCCGAGGCGGACGCCGCGCAGACCCAGCATCGGGTTCTGCTCGTGCAGCTTGTGCACGGCCTGGAGCAGGCGCAGGTCGTTCTCGTTGGCGTCCTTGCGGGACTCGGCGAGGGCGACGCGCACCGACAGCTCGGTGATGTCGGGCAGGAACTCGTGCAGCGGCGGGTCGAGCAGGCGGACGGTGACGGGCAGGCCGTCCATCGCCTCGAACAGCTCGATGAAGTCCTGCTTCTGCAGCGGCAGGAGGGCACTGAGTGCCTCCTCGCGCTCGCCGTCGGTGTCCGCGAGGATCAGGCGCTCGACCATCTCGCGGCGCTCGCCGAGGAACATGTGCTCGGTGCGGCACAGGCCGATGCCCTGGGCGCCGAAGCGGCGGGCGCGCAGCGCGTCCTCGGCGTTGTCGGCGTTGGCGCGGACACGCAGGCGGCGGACGCGGTCCGCGTACGCCATGATCCGGTGCACGGCGGCGACCAGCTCGTCGGCGTCGTCGGCGCCGGCGTGCATGCGGCCCTCGAAGTACTCGACGACCGGGGACGGCACGACGGGTACCTCGCCGAGGTACACCTTGCCGGTGGAGCCGTCGATGGAGACGACGTCGCCCTCTTCGATGACCGTCTCGCCGACCGTCATCCGGCGGCGCTTGGTGTCGACGTCGAGCTCCTCGGCGCCGCAGACGCAGGTCTTGCCCATGCCGCGGGCCACGACGGCGGCGTGCGAGGTCTTGCCGCCGCGCGAGGTCAGGATGCCCTCGGAGGCGATCATGCCGTCGAGGTCGTCCGGGTTGGTCTCGCGGCGGATCAGGATGACCTTCTCGCCGGAGCGGGACCACTTGACGGCCGTGTACGAGTCGAAGACGGCCTTGCCGACCGCCGCGCCCGGGGAGGCGGCGATGCCGCGGCCCAGCAGGGTGGTCTTCGCGCCCTCGTCGAAGCGCGGGAACATCAGCTGCGCCAGTTGGTGGCCCGTGACGCGCTGGAGGGCCTCGGCCTCGGAGATCAGGCCCTGGTCCACGAGCTGGGTGGCGATGCGGAAGGCGGCGCCGGCGGTGCGCTTGCCGACACGGGTCTGCAGCATCCACAGCTGGCCGCGCTCGATGGTGAACTCGATGTCGCAGAGATCCTTGTAGTGGGTCTCCAGCGTCGTCATGATCGTCATGAGCTGGTCGTACGAGGCCTTGTCGATGGCCTCCAGGTCCGCGAGCGGGACCGTGTTGCGGATGCCCGCGACGACGTCCTCGCCCTGCGCGTTCTGCAGGTAGTCGCCGTAGACGCCGGCGTGGCCGCTGGCGGGGTCGCGGGTGAAGGCGACGCCGGTGCCCGAGTCGGGGCCGAGGTTGCCGAAGACCATCGAGCAGACGTTGACCGCGGTGCCCAGGTCGCTCGGGATGCGCTCCTGGCGGCGGTAGAGCTTGGCGCGGTCGGTGTTCCAGGAGTTGAAGACGGCCTCGACGGCGAGGTCGAGCTGCTCGCGGGCGTCCTGCGGGAACTCCCGGCCGGCCTCCTTGGAGACGATCTTCTTGAAGACCTTGACCAGCTTCTTGAGGTCGGCGGCGTCGAGGTCGGTGTCGACGGTGACCTTCTTGGCGGCCTTGGCGTCGTCGAGGGCGTCCTCGAAGAGCTCGCCCTCGACGCCGAGGACGGTCTTGCCGAACATCTGGATCAGGCGGCGGTACGAGTCCCACGCGAAGCGCTCGTTGTCCGCCTGGGCGGCGAGGCCGACGACGGACTCGTCGGAGAGGCCGATGTTGAGGACCGTGTCCATCATGCCCGGCATGGAGAACTTGGCGCCGGAGCGGACGGAGACCAGCAGCGGGTCGTCCGACTGGCCGAGCTTCTTGCCCATCTTCGCCTCGAGGGCGGCGAGGTGCGCGCTGACCTCGTCGCGGAGCTCGGCCGGGGCCGAACCGCTCTCGAGGTAGACCTTGCAGGCCTCGGTGGTGATGGTGAAGCCGGGAGGGACGGGAAGACCCAGGTTGGTCATCTCGGCGAGGTTGGCCCCCTTGCCGCCGAGAAGGTCCTTGAGGTCCCGGTTGCCCTCGGTGAAGTCGTAGACGAACTTCTGATCTTTGTTTTCCGACACGGGTCTCGACTCCTCGAGGACTCGGGTGGCTGCCCTGACGGCCAGGAACATACCCAGATCGAAGGCTTATCGGTACGTCCACTTGGCGGTCATGAGGCTGTAACCACCCGTGCGCCACCGTATCGAAAGTAACCGATGGGTAATGCGATCGTACGAAGAGCCTTCAGAAGCCGAAGCCCGAGTGGCGGTTTGAGGCTTGATCCCGCTCGGATGAGCGATCATCGATACATTTGCGTTCAACTCTTGAACGAACAAAGGGTGGCACCCAGTGCCACCCTTTGAAAGTCTTACCCGTGACTTACGCGCTCATCTGAGCGAAACCCATCCCATGCGTGGCGTATATCACGCGGCACGGAGGGCGATTTCTCAGCCCCCGGACGTGTCCAGCTCGGCGTCCTCGCTCACACCGGCGCAGTCGTAGGGATCCTTCAGCCAGCCGTCGGGCAGGACAACTCGGTTGTTTCCGGACGTCCTGCCCCGCGGGCCGTCCGCCCCGTCGGGCCAGGGCTGGTCCAGGTCGAGCTCGCTCAGATGAGCGTCCAGCTCGGCCAGGGAGGAGGTGACCGCGAGCTTGCCCCGCATCTCCGAACCGACGGCGAAGCCCTTGAGGTACCAGGCCACGTGCTTACGGAAATCGATCACACCGCGGGCCTCGTCGCCGATCCACTCCCCCAGCAGCTGCGCGTGCCGCAGCATCGTGCCCGCGACCTCCCGCAGGTTCGGCTTGTGGAAGTCCTCGGGACGGCCCTCGAAGGCGGCGACCAGGTCGTTGAACAGCCACGGCCGCCCCAGGCAGCCGCGTCCGACGACCACGCCGTCGCAGCCGGTCTCGCGGACCATGCGCAGCGCGTCCTCGGCGCACCAGATGTCGCCGTTGCCGAGCACCGGGATCTCCGGGACGTGCTCCTTGAGCCGGGCGATGGCCTCCCAGTCGGCGGTGCCGCCGTAGTGCTGGGCGGTGGTGCGGCCGTGCAGGGCGATGGCGGTGACCCCCTCCTCGACGGCGATCCGGCCGGCGTCGAGGTAGGTGAGGTGGTCGTCGTCGATGCCCTTGCGCATCTTCATCGTCACCGGCAGGTCGCCGGCGCCCGCGACGGCCTCGCGCAGGATCGCGCGCAGCAGGTTGCGCTTGTAGGGGAGGGCCGAGCCGCCGCCCTTGCGGGTGACCTTGGGGACCGGGCAGCCGAAGTTGAGGTCGATGTGGTCGGCGCGGTCCTCTTCCACGATCATGCGGACGGCCTTGCCGACGGTCACGGGGTCCACCCCGTACAGCTGAATCGAGCGCGGCTTTTCCGTCGCGTCGAAGTGGATCAGCTGCATGGTCTTGTCGTTGCGCTCGACGAGGGCGCGGGTCGTGATCATCTCGCTCACGAACAGTCCCTTGCCGCCCGAGAACTCGCGGCAGAGCGTACGGAACGGGGCGTTGGTGATGCCGGCCATGGGCGCGAGCACCACGGGGGGCTGCACGGTGTGCGGGCCGATCGCGAGGGGCGGGGGGAGCGTGCTCATCCCTCCATTCTCGCCCACGCGCCGTTCGTTAGTTAGCCGTACTATCGGCGGTATGCATCACACGAGTGTCGTGGATCACATGAGCCGCAGGCGTCGCCTGCTGGTGCTGGCGATCTGCTGCATGAGCCTGCTGATCGTCAGTCTGGACAACACCGTCCTGAACGTGGCCCTGCCGGCGATGCGCCGCGAGTTCCACGCCTCGGTCTCCGGGATGCAGTGGACCATCGACGCCTACACGCTGGTCATCGCCTCGCTGCTGATACTGGCCGGGTCCACGGCGGACCGGATCGGACGCCGCAGGGTGTTCGCGTGGGGGCTGGTGCTCTTCACGGCGGGGTCCGTGCTGTGCTCGCTGGCTCCGAGCCTGGAATGGCTGATCGCCTTCCGGATGCTCCAGGCCGTCGGCGGGGCGATGCTCAACCCGGTCGCCATGTCGATCATCACCAACACCTTCACCGACCCGAAGGAACGCGCCCGCGCCATCGGCGTCTGGGGCGCGGTCGTCGGGATCTCGATGGCCGCCGGGCCGCTGGTCGGGGGGCTGCTGGTGGACTCGGTGGGCTGGCGGTCCATCTTCTGGGTCAACCTCCCCGTGGGGCTGCTCGCCCTGGTGCTGACCCTGCGGCACGTCCCGGAGTCCCGGTCCGAGCGCCCGCGCCGGCCGGACCCGGTGGGCCAGCTGCTGGTGATGGCGCTGCTCGGCGGGGTGACGTACGCGATCATCGAGGCCCCGGCCGAGGGCTGGAGCTCGCCGCCGATCCTCGGGTGCGCGCTGGGCTCGGCGGCCGCGCTGGCCGGGCTCCTGCACTACGAGTCCAGGCGGACGGACCCGCTGATCGACCCCCGCTTCTTCCGCAGCGCCCCCTTCAGCGGGGCGACCGTGATCGCGGTGAGCACCTTCGCCTCGCTCTCCGGCTTCCTCTTCCTGACCACCCTCTACCTCCAGGAGGTGCGGGGGCTGGACGCCCTGGACGCCGGGCTGCACATGCTGCCGATGGCCGCCTTCGCGTTCCTGTGCGCGCCGGTGTCGGGGCGGCTGGTCGCCAGCCACGGGCCGCGGCCGTCGCTGCTGATCTCGGGGGTGGCCATGGGGGCGAGCGGGCTGCTGTTCGCGGCCTTCTCGGCGGAGACCTCCACCCCGTTGATGTTCACCGGGTACGTGCTCTTCGGCATCGGATTCGGTCTGGTCAACGCGCCGATCACCAATACGGCGGTGTCCGGGATGCCGCGCGCCCAGGCGGGGGTGGCGGCCGCGGTGGCCTCCACCAGCCGGCAGACCGGCGGGGCGCTGGGCGTGGCCGTGATCGGGGCGGTGCTGGCGGCGGGCACGGCGGGCGGCGCGGACTTCGTCACGGCGACCCGGCCGGCCTGGTGGATCATCACCGGCTGCGCGTTCCTGGTGCTCGTCCTGGGGGCGGTCACCACCGGCCCGTGGGCGCACGCCACCGCGCTGCGCACGGCGCAGTCCCTCGAACCGTCCGGGGCCGCCGCGCCCTCCGCCCCCTCCGGTCCCCCGCCGGGGCAGGCCTCGGGCCCCGGCCCCGGGTCCCGGATGGACGGCGGGCTGCCCCCGGCTCCGGGCCCGGCACCGGCGGGCTGACCTCCCGCGGCTCGCGCGGCCGTGCGGCCGGACTCCCTGGCGGGGTCCGGCCGCACTCGTATGTCCACACCCTTCCCGGGACGCTCGCTCACACTTACGGATGACAGATATTGAAATCTGTCATCCGTCATGCCATTCTCGTTCCATGACGACGAACGAGAACACCACCACCGCCACCACTTCCACCCCCGCGGCGGCCCCCGCGGCCACCCGCCGGCTGGGCGCCACCGGCCCCGCCGTCTTCTCCCTGGGGCTGGGCTGCATGGGCATGTCCGCCCTCTACGGCGAGGCCGACCGCGCCGAATCCCTCGCGACCGTCCACGCCTACCTGGAGGCCGCCCCGGAGGGAGTGAGCACGCTGCTCGACACCGGCGACTTCTACGGCATGGGCCACAACGAACTGCTGATCAACGAGGCCCTGCGCACGGCGCCGACCGCGGCCCGCGAGCAGGCCCTGACCAGCGTCAAGTTCGGTGCGCTGCGTACCGTCGAGGGCGGCTTCACCGGCTACGACGGCCGGCCCGAGGCCGTGAAGAACTTCCTGGCCTACTCGCTCCAGCGGCTCGGCCGGGACCACATCGACATCTACCGGATCGCCCGCGTGGACCCTGACGTCCCGATCGAGGAGACCATCGGCGCCATCGCCGAGGCCGTCCAGGCCGGGCACGTACGGCACATCGGCCTCTCGGAGGTCGGCGCGGACACGCTGCGCCGGGCCGCGGCGGTCGCCCCGATCTCGGACCTCCAGATCGAGTACTCCCTGATCTCGCGCGGCATCGAGGACGAGATCCTGCCCACCGCCCGCGAGCTCGGCATCGGCGTCACGGCGTACGGGGTACTGTCCCGCGGCCTGATCAGCGGGCACTTCACCCGGGACCGCGCTCTGGCCCCCGGCGACTTCCGCGGGATGAGCCCCCGCTTCCAGGGCGACAACCTGCACCGCAACCTCGACCTGGTCGACGCCCTGCGCAAGGTCGCCGAGGAGAAGGGGGTCAGCGTCGCGCAGACCGCGATCGCCTGGGTGCTCTCCCGGGGCGAGGACATCGTGCCGCTGGTCGGCGCCCGGCGTCCGCACCGCCTGGCCGAGGCACTGGGTGCCATGCGGGTGGAGCTGACCGCCGCCGACCTGGCAGCCATCGAGGAGGCCGTCCCGGCGGGATCGGCCGCCGGCGACCGCTACCCGGCGGCGCAGATGGCCCACCTCGACAGCGAGCACTGAGCTGGCGGTACGGTCGTACCCATGCCCTCCGCTGCCGCCGAGCCCCTGACCCCTGAGCGCATCCTCGAAACCACCGAGGAGGTGCTGCGCCGCTTCGGCCCCACCAAGGCGACCGTCGTTGACGTCGCGCGCGCCCTGGGGGTGAGCCACGGCAGCGTCTACCGGCACTTCCCCTCGAAGGCGGCGCTGCGCGAGGCGGTCACGGACCGGTGGCTCGCCAAGAGCGTGATCATGCTGGAGGAGATCGCCTCGGCCCCCGGGGAGGCCGCCCCCTCCAAGCTCGAAGCCTGGCTGGAGGCCCTCTTCGAGGCCAAGCGCCACAAGGCGGGCGACGATCCCGAACTGTTCGCGACGTACACGGTGCTGCTCGGCGAGAACAGCGGGGTGGTCGACGCGCACCTCGGCGAGCTGATCGACCAGCTGACGCGGATCATCGCCGAAGGGGTCGCGGCCGGCACCCTGGCCGCGCCCGACGTCCCGGCGGCCGCCCGCGCGGTCTTCGACGCCACGGGCCGGTTCCACGACCCGCAGTACGTGGCGGACTGGCTCTCCCCCACGATCCTCACGGAGTTCGAGGCCGTGACGGCGCTGCTCATCCGGGGCCTGCGCCCCTGAACGGACCCCGCCACGGGCCCAGTTGACCGGAATCATTCCCTCCGGACAGCTTGGCGATCATTTTGGGGCATGTCGGCTTGTACATGTCAGTTGTGATTCTTTACGGTCCCCTTACCGCACTCATCAGGTACGTCCAGGGGGACCCCTTGTCCACAGCAGCAGCACAGCCCTCGCCACCGGCACGGTCCGGCGGGGCCGCAGCGATCGGCTTGATCGTGACCATCGTCTTCAACGTGGTCGCGCCGCTCCTGACCTACAACATCCTCGTCGGGGACCACGGCTGGAGCGAGGCCTCGGCGCTGCTGGTCAGCGGCATCTGGCCGGTGCTCGACACCATCATCATGGTGGCCTGGCGGCGCAAGCTCGACGAGTTCGCCGTCATCGCCCTGGTGTTCCTGGTGATCACGGCAGTCGTCTCGCTCGTCGGCGCCCAGTCCGCCCGGGCCCTGCTGGTCAAGGACTCCGCCGTGACCGGGCTGTTCGGGCTGCTGTGCCTGGCCACGCTGCTCGCGCCGCGTCCGCTGATGTTCTACTTCGGCCGGAAGTTCGGCACGGACGGCACCCCCGCGGGCGTGGCCTACTACAACGGCCTGTGGCAGTACGAGGGCTTCCGCGACGCCCAGCGCCGCATGACCCTGGTGTGGGGCGTGGTCTACATCATCGAGGCGCTGGTCCGGATCGCCCTCTCCTACACGCTGGACACCTCCACCATGGTGGCCCTCAGCCCGTTCCTGATCTACGCGACGCTCGGCGGCCTGGCCCTGTGGACGGTCCGCTTCGTCAAGCGCACCAAGGCGGAGGGCGAGAAGCGCGCCGCTGCCGCGGCGGCCGCCGCGGAGGGCTCCGCGGCCTGACGCCCGGAGCGGACGCACGAAGACCGGTGGCCCGGTGCGCGGTACGCGCACCGGGCCACCGGTCTTTCGAGCGGGAACTAGCAGCCGAGCAGACGGCTGCCGAGGTAGCTCTGGATCTGGTCCAGGGAGACGCGCTCCTGCTTCATGGTGTCGCGCTCGCGCACGGTCACCGCGTTGTCGTCGAGGGTGTCGAAGTCGACGGTGACGCAGAACGGCGTACCGATCTCGTCCTGACGGCGGTAGCGGCGGCCGATGGCGCCCGCGTCGTCGAACTCGATGTTCCAGTTCTTGCGCAGGTCGGCGGCGAGGCCCTTGGCCTTCGGCGACAGGTTCGCGTTGCGCGACAGCGGGAGGACGGCGACCTTGACCGGCGCGAGGCGCGGGTCGAAGCGCATGACCGTGCGCTTCTCCATGGCGCCCTTGGCGTTGGGGGCCTCGTCCTCGACGTACGCGTCGAGCATGAAGGCGAGCATGGCGCGGTTGACGCCGGCCGCCGGCTCGATGACGAACGGCGTGTAGCGCTCGCCCGCCTCCTGGTCGAAGTAGTGCAGGTCCGTGCCGGAGGCCGCGGAGTGCGCCTTCAGGTCGTAGTCGGTGCGGTTGGCCACGCCCTCCAGCTCGGAGAACTCGCTGCCGCCGAAGTTGAAGCGGTACTCGATGTCAGCGGTGCGCTTCGAGTAGTGGGACAGCTTCTCGGCGGGGTGCTCGTACCAGCGCATGTTCTCCTCGCGCATGCCGAGGCCGCGGTACCAGTTCCACCGCTCCCCCATCCAGTACTCCTGCCACTCCTCGTCCTCGCCCGGCTTGACGAAGAACTCCATCTCCATCTGCTCGAACTCGCGGGTGCGGAAGATGAAGTTGCCGGGCGTGATCTCGTTGCGGAAGGACTTGCCCATCTGCGCGATGCCGAACGGGGGCTTCTTGCGCGACGAGGTCTGCACCATGGCGAAGTTGGTGAAGATGCCCTGGGCGGTCTCGGGGCGCAGGTACGCCTTGGAGCCGGTGTCCTGGGTCGGGCCGAGGTGGGTCTCCAGCATGCCGGAGAACTGCTTCGGCTCGGTGAACTGGCCCTTCACACCACAGTTGGGGCAGTTGATGTCGGCCAGGCCGTTCTCGGGGAGGCGGCCGTGCTTGGCCTCGTACGCCTCTTCCAGGTGGTCGGCGCGCTGGCGCTTGTGACAGGAGGTGCACTCGGTCAGCGGGTCGGAGAACGTGGCGACGTGGCCGGAGGCCACCCAGACCTCGGGGGCCAGGATCACGGAGGAGTCGAGGCCGACGACGTCCTCACGCCCGGTGACCATGGCCTTCCACCACTGGCGCTTGATGTTCTCCTTGAGCTCGACACCGAGCGGGCCGTAGTCCCAGGCAGCCCTGGAGCCGCCGTAGATGTCACTGCACGGGTAAACGAAGCCACGGCGCTTGCTCAGGCTGACGATGGTTTCGATCTTGTCGGCGGCCACGGTGCTCTCTTCATTACGAGGACGAACGCGAATGCCTCAGGTTACCGGCGCCCGCACCCCCCCTTTCAAATCGGGTATGCCCTTCCGCGGCCCCGGCCACCCCTCCCACCAGGGTTTTTGACAACGGTTTCCATCTTTGATGAAAATGGATGTCATGAACGTACGACGCCTGATACCCGCCACCGCCCTCACCGCCGCCGTCGCCCTGGGCGCGACGGCCCTCACCGCCTGCTCCGGCACGGCCGGCGCGGCGGGCACGGCGGACGGAAAGCTGCACGTCACGGCGTCGTTCTACCCCCTCCAGTTCCTCGCCGAGCAGATAGGCGGGGACCACGTGAAGGTCGACACCCTGACCAAGCCGGGCGTCGAACCGCACGACCTGGAGATCACCCCGAAGCAGACCGGGCAGCTCTCCGAGTCGGACGTGGTCCTCTACCTCAAGTCGCTCCAGCCCGCCGTGGACAAGGCCATCGCCCAGTCCGGCGTGAAGAACATCGTGGACGCGGCCACCCTCACCAAGCTGGAGGCGCACGGCACCTCCGGCGAGGAGGACCACGACCACGCCGCCGAGGGCCACGACCATGCCGCCGAGGGCCACGGCCACTCCCACGGCGAGGGAGGCGAGGACCCGCACGTCTGGCTCGACCCCGCCAAGTACGCGGAGATCGCCAAGGGGTTCGGCGCCGCCCTGGAGAAGGCCGACCCCGGCCACGCGGCGGACTACAAGAAGAACACCGACGACCTGGTCGCCGAACTGGGCGCGCTGGACACCGAGTTCAAGGACGGCCTGAAGAACACGGCGTCCAGGACCTTCATCACCACCCACTCCGCCTTCGGCTACCTCGCCGAGCGCTACGGCCTCGACCAGGAGGGCATCTCCGGCGTCGACCCCGAGTCCGAGCCGAGCCCGGCGCGGATGAAGGAACTCCAGGCCGTCGCGAAGAAGGACAATGTGACGACCGTGTTCTTCGAGACCCTGGCCAGCGACAAGACCGCCAGGACCCTCGCACAGGACACGGGCCTGCGGACCGACGTCCTCGACCCGCTCGAGGGCATCACCGACAAGTCGCAGGGCGCCGACTACTTCGAGGTCATGCGGTCCAACCTGAAGAACCTCCAGAAGGCACTCGGAACCAAGTGATGACAGCAGCAACGGAGGCGCGAGCCATGCAGTCAACGCCCCTGCCGGCGGAAGACGACCAGACCGTCATATCCCTGCGCGGGGCCACGGCCTCGCTCGGCTCGCGCCCCGTGCTGCGCGGGGTCGACCTCACCGTCCGCCGCGGCGAGGTCGTCGCCCTCCTCGGCGCCAACGGCTCCGGCAAGTCCACGGCGGTCCGCGCCGTGGTCGGCCAGGTCCCCCTCACCGACGGCGCCCTGACCCTCTTCGGCACCGACTTCAAGCGCTTCCGCCAGTGGTCGCGCATCGGGTACGTCCCCCAGCGCACCACCGCCGCCAGCGGCGTCCCCGCCACCGTCCGGGAGGTCGTCTCCTCCGGCCGCCTCGCCCGCTCCCGCTTCGGGATCCTGCGCAAGGCCGACAAGGCCGCCGTCGAGCGGGCCCTGGCCCTGGTCGACATGGACGGCTACGCCGACGCCTCGGTCAACGCCCTCTCCGGCGGCCAGCACCAGCGCGTGCTGATCGCCCGGGCCCTCGCCGTCGAACCCGAACTGCTGATCATGGACGAGCCGATGGCCGGCGTGGACCTCGCCAACCAGGAGGTCCTCGCGAGCGCCCTGCGCGAGCAGGTCGCCGCCGGGACCACCGTCCTCCTCGTCCTGCACGAGCTGGGCCCGCTGGAGCCCCTGATCGGCCGCGCCGTCGTCCTGCGCGACGGCTGCGTCGTCCACGACGGCCCGCCCCCGGAGGCCGTCGGGCAGCACGCCCTCCCCGGCCACGACCACGTACACCCCCACGCGGCGCACGACGCCGAGCCCCTGCGGACGGGACTGCTGAGCTGATGGACCTCCTGCACTACGCCTTCATGCAGCGCGCGCTGATCGCCGCCGCGCTGGTCGGCATCACCGCGCCCGCGATCGGCACGTACCTCGTCCAGCGGCGCCAGGCCGTCATGGGCGACGGCATCGGCCACGTCGCCATGACCGGCGTCGCCCTCGGCTTCCTGCTCAACACCAGCCCGGTCTGGATGGCCACCCTGGTCGCCGTCGCCGGCGCGGTCGGCATGGAGCTGATCCGCTCCCGGGGCAAGACCAGCGGCGACATCGCCCTCGCCATGCTCTTCTACGGCGGCCTGGCCGGCGGCGTCATGATCATCAACCTGGCGCCGGGCGGCTCCACCGCCAACCTCAGCAGCTACCTCTTCGGCTCGATCACCACCGTCTCGGCCGAGGACATCACCGCCGTGGTGGTCCTGGCCGCGTTCGTCGTCGCCGTCACCCTCGGCCTGCGCCGCCAGCTCTTCGCGATCAGCCAGGACGAGGAGTTCGCCCGCGTGACCGGCCTGCCGGTGCGCGCGCTGAACCTGCTGATGGCCGTCACCGCCGCCGTCACCGTCACCGTGGCCATGCGCATCGTCGGCCTGCTGCTGGTCAGCGCCATGATGGTGATCCCCGTCGCCGCCGCCCAGCGGGTCACCCGCGGCTTCGCCGCGACCCTGTCGCTGGCGATGGCGATCGGCGTGGTGGTCTCCCTGAGCGGCACCGCCGCCACCTACTACATCGACGCGCCGTCCGGCGCCACGATCGTGCTGCTCGCGATCGCGGTCTTCGTCGTCACGACGGCCCTGTCCACTCCCATGGCCAGGCGCCGCGCCAAGGCCACCCGCGCCGCCCAGGAGGTCTGCGTCCAGGACGACGTGAAGGTCTAGGGGCCGCGCGGCCGCCTGGCACAATGGCGGCAGGCCGAAACGAGGAGGAACCGGTGGCGACTGCGCCTGGCGAGACGGGTACCGCGCCAGTACGAGGGCGATCCACCCGGCAGCGGGCAGCCGTGGCGGCGGCGCTGGACGAGGTGGACGAGTTCCGCAGCGCCCAGGAGCTGCACGACATGCTCAAGCACCGCGGCGACTCCGTGGGCCTGACCACCGTGTACCGGACCCTGCAGTCCCTCGCGGACGCCGGCGAGGTCGACGTGCTGCGCACCAGCGACGGCGAGTCCGTGTACCGGCGCTGCTCCACCGGCGAGCACCACCACCACCTGGTCTGCCGCAAGTGCGGCAAGGCCGTCGAGGTGGAGGGTCCGGCCGTGGAGAAGTGGGCGGAGTCGATCGCGGCGGAGCACGGCTTCGTGAACGTGGCGCACACCGTGGAGATCTTCGGCACCTGCGCGGACTGCGCGGCCGCCGGCTAGTCCAGGGCTGTCCGGCCTGATCCGAAAGGCACGGTCTAGCCCAGCCGGGTCAGATTCCGGTCGAAGAACGATCGGATCCGGTCGAGGTCCCCGGGGGTCGCGGCGCGCTTCGGCAGCCAGCCCAGGTCCCCGTTGGAGAACACGAGGACGAACAGGCTCCGGGTCTCGGCCCAGCCCCTGTACTTGTCCCACTTGTAGGCCACCGCCGTCCCGTCGGGGCGGTGGTTCTGCGTGCCCAGCCCGGTGACCACGAACCTGTACTCGGGGTGCTCCGCGGCCCAGCGGTGCATCCGGCGCGCCCGGCGCACCATGTCCAGCCAGAGCCAGACGGCGGCCGGGACCAGGCCCACACCGCCCGCGAGGGCCAGGCCGGCGGGGTCCACCGCACTGCCGTGCTGCGCCGTGATCAGCGCGATCGGCACCGCCGGGATCCCCACCAGCCACAGCAGCAGTTCCCCGCGGCCCGCGGGCGTCCGCAGGGCGCGCCACCGCAGCACCGCCCACGCGTCGTGGCGGGCGGCGCGGTAGCGCAGCTCCACCGCCTGGTCAGCCATGTCCATGACGGCGGAGCCTAGCGGAGGCCTCAGCTCCCGGAGCCCTCCGGCTGGTTCGGGAGGGCGCCGCCGAAGCGGCGGTCGCGCTGCGCGTACTCCAGGCAGGCGTCCCAGAGGTTGCGGCGGTCGAAGTCCGGCCACAGCACGTCCTGGAAGACCATCTCGGCGTACGCGCTCTGCCAGATCAGGTAGTTGGAGGTGCGCTGCTCGCCGCTGGGGCGCAGGAACAGGTCCACGTCCGGCATGTCCGGGTAGTAGATGTACTTGGCGAAGGTCTTCTCGTTGACCTTCGACGGGTCCAGCTTGCCGGCGGCGACGTCGCGGGCGATCGCCTGCGCCGCGTCCGCGATCTCGGCGCGGCCGCCGTAGTTGACGCAGAAGTACAGGGTCATGGCGTCGTTGTCGACGGTCTGCTCCTGCGCGATCTGGAGCTCCTGGACGACGGACTTCCACATCTTGGGCATGCGGCCGACCCAGCGGATCCGGATGCCGAGCTCGTTCATCTCGTCGCGGCGGCGCCGGATGACGTCGCGGTTGAAGTTCATGAGGAAGCGGACCTCGTCGGGCGTGCGCTTCCAGTTCTCCGTCGAGAAGGCGTAGAGGGAGAGGTTCTTGACGCCCATCTCCAGGCAGCCCTTGAGCACGTCGAGGACGACGCCCTCGCCGACCTTGTGGCCCTCGGTGCGCGGCAGGCCGCGCTCCTTGGCCCAGCGGCCGTTGCCGTCCATGACGACGGCGACGTGGTTCGGGACCAGCTCGCCGGGGATCTTCGGCGGGCGTGCTCCGGACGGGTGCGGCTCGGGAACCTTGTACTCGCGGCGAGAGCGTCCCAGAATCCCGCGTCGTGCCATGTGCCCAGCTCCTATTTCTCGACGTATCGGAGGGAGCGTAGCCCGCGCTCCAGATGCCAGTGCAAATAGGCCGAGACCAGCCCGCTGCCCTCCCGCGCGTGGCGGGGCTCGCAGGCGTCCGCGTGCTTCCAGTCGCCCGTCAGCAGGGCGCTGAGCAGGGCGACGGCCTCCGACGAGGGTACGACGGAGCCGGGCACCCGGCAGTCCCCGCATATGACCCCGCCGGCGGCGACGGAGAAGTGCCGGTTGGGGCCGTGGATCCCGCACTTCGCGCAGTCCTCGAAGCTGGGGGCGTAGCCGTTGACGGCGAGGGAGCGCAGCAGGAAGGCGTCGAGGATCAGGTGCGGTTCGTGCTCGCCGCGCGAGAGCGTGCGCAGGGCTCCGACCAGCAGCAGGTACTGCTGCACGGCGGGCTCGCCCTCGTTCTCGGTGAAGCGCTCGGCGGTCTCCAGCATGGCCGTGCCGGCGGTGTAGCGGGCGTAGTCGGTGGCGATGCCGTTGCCGTAGGGGGCGATGATCTCGGTCTGGGTGCACAACGGCAGGCTGCGGCCGATCAGCTCGCTGCCGCGGGCGAAGAACTGCACGTCGGCGTGGGAGAAAGGTTCCAGCCCGGCGCCGAACTTGGACTTGGTGCGCCGTACGCCGCGGGCGACGGCCCGGACGCGGCCGTGGCCGCGGGTGAGGAGCGTGATGATGCGGTCCGCCTCACCCAGCTTCTGGGTGCGCAGCACGATGCCGTCGTCGCGGAACAGACTCATGGCCCCATTGTCCCCCGGGCGCGGACAGCGCTGACCCCCGCCCGGACCGTGTCCGGGCGGGGGTCGGCACCCCTTGGGAGGATCAGGAGGCGGGCGCACCCGCGTCGTCGGCCTTCTCGGCCGTCTTCTCCGGGGCCGCGGCCTTCTCCGCGCCGGCCGGGGCCGCCACGGGCTGGGCGGGCAGCGTGGCCTGGGCCTCGGCCGCGGCCGGGGCCTCGGCCGCGGCCGGGGCGGCCGGGGCGTGGACGGCGGTCTGGGCGTCGTCCTTGGCCAGGCCGTTGAAGATCAGGTTGAGGACGATGGCGGCCGTGGCACCGAGGGTGACACCGCTGTTGAGGAGCGAGGACAGGTCCGGGTCCATGTGCTTGGAGAAGAGGACCGGGACGGTGGCCGGGAGCAGGGCGAAGGCGAGGGAGACGCCGACGACCAGCGCGTTCTTCTCCTCCTTGAGGTCCACCTTGGCCAGGGTCTGGATACCGGCCAGGGCGACCATGGCGAACATGACGGTGGCTGCGCCGCCGAGGACGCCGTGCGGGACGGCGGCGACGATCGCGGCGGCCTTGGGCAGCAGACCGAGGATGATCATGAAGACACCCGCGGCGACGACCACGAAGCGGCTCTTGACCTTGGTCATCCGCACCAGGCCGACGTTCTCGGCGAAGGCGACGTACGGGAAGGAGTTCAGGATGCCGCCGAGGGCGGTCGCGGCACCGTCGGCGCGCAGGGCGCGGGCCACGGTCTCGCTGTCGACCTCCTTGCCGACGATGTCGCCGACCGCGTAGGTGTCGCCGGTGGTCTCGACCATGGTGATCAGCATGACGATCAGCATCAGGACGATCGGGAACCACTCGAACTTCGGGACGCCGAAGTGGAAGGGGGTGCTGACGCCGATCCAGCCGGCGTTGCCGACGTCGCCGAACTTCGCGTCCCCGAGGACGAAGGCGACGGCGGTGCCGACGACCAGGCCGAGGAGGATGGCGATGCTGGAGAGGAACGGCTTGCCGAGCTTCATCAGGACGAGGATGAAGAGCATCGTGCCGCCGGCGTAGGCGAAGTTCTCGGGGTCGCCGAAGTCCGGGGTGCCGAGGCCGCCGGCCGCGTCGTTGAGGCCGACCGGGATCAGGACGATGCCGAGCACCGTGATCACGGTGCCGGTGACCACCGGCGGGAAGAGCCGCATGACCGCCCGGAACGCGTTGGCGGGCAGCCAGGCGAAGGCGAAGGTGGCGATACCGGCGGTGATGACCGCGCCGTAGATGACCAGCAGCGCGGCGGTGCCGCCGCCGGCGCCGAGGCCGATGGCGATCATCGGGGACACGGCGGTGAAGGTGACGCCCTGGATGAGCGGCAGCCTGGCGCCGATCCTGCCGATGCCGAAGGCCTGGATGATCGAGGCGATACCGCAGGTGAAGAGGTCCGCGTTGATCAGGTAGACCAGCTGTTCAGGGCTCAGCTTGAGTGCGCTGCCCACGATGATCGGGACGATCACCGCGCCGGCGTAGAAGGCGAGTACGTGCTGGAAGCCGTACAGCGCGAGCTTGGGGAGGGGGAGCACCTCGTCGACCGGGTGCGTGCTCTGCTCTCCGCTTGCGGAAAGCCGGGCGGCGACACGTGCCATCTCTGCCTTGCCCTTCAAGGTAGGTAACTGAGAGGAATCTGGTTGTCCCTGGACGGAGTGGGTCGCTAACCCGTTGATCCGCCGGGGTCGTCAGGGGGAACACGCGAATCTCGTCGTCGTGTGACCGGAATTGAACGCCTGTGGAAGTGCTCACAGATATCGTCGACTTCGACAAAGTGTTGACGTTTCGGGACGTTCGATCTGGAGGTTCCTCCAGTGGCGGACACCCGCCCGCAGGAGTATGGGACGGAGGCTCCCGATCGCCCCGCTCCTGCTGCACACCTGCGAAGTTCCCAGTCCTGACAGGCGATTACCGGGTTCGCAAGTATTCGGTCACGCAAATCAGAGGGCCTAATTCCGGCCGTCCGGAATGCGGAATTCTTGTACGGAAGTAGGGAATCCACCTCTTCCTCGGAACAAACTACCGGCCAGTTCGCGCCCGTGAGGCCGGATCGTTACCTCCCGGAACTCCGCATCCCGGAATTCCACCCCGGAACGCGGCCGGGCCCGGCGGAAAACCCGCCGGGCCCGGACCCTCGTACGCGCTCCGCTACGGGGCTCTGACCGCCGAGAGCAGCCCGGCCACCTCGTCCGCGCCCATCCGCAGCGCCGCGCCGACGGTGGCCAGCACCTCGCGCTCGGCGGGGATGTAGGGCCCGTCCGCGAGCGCGATGCGGGCGCCCTGGAGCAGGATCGACTCGCGTCCCGGCCCCGCCAGGTGCGGGGCGAGCGGCTCCAGCGCCTCGTGGAGCTCGATCGACAGCGCGGCCCCGCAGCACTCGGGCCCGTCGTACAGCCCGAGCCGGCCCTCGTCGGTGGCGAGCGCCTCCACGAGGGACTCCAGCTGCTCCTCGGTGCAGTCCTGGAACCCGGCGGCCCGTACGGCCGACACGGCGGCCTCCAGCGCGCTGCGCGAGGCGGTCCCGCCCGCCGCGAGCACGGCCAGCGCCACGGTGTGCTGGGCGTCGCGCAGCAGGGCCGAGAAGCGGGTGGTGGTCAGGTGGTCCAGCACCTCGGTGTCGAAGCGCTGCCGGCAGCCCTGGCACTCGACGACCGGCCCGGCCTGGCCGCGCGGCAGCAGCGGCACGCCGAGCACGGTGAAGCGCCGACGCCCGGTGCGCCTGCGGTAGTTGCGGTCACCGCCGCAGCCGGGGCAGAAGAACTCCCCGTCTCCCACGGTGCTCCAGGTGGTGCGGATGCCCCAGACGGTCAGCTTCCGGCCGTCCCCACCCCGAACTGGCAGCACGTCGCACCTCCATAACCTTCCGGCGGCACCGCCGGGTTGGCGTGATGTTAGCCACATCGGTGAGGCTGCGTCAGTCGTGCGACAAGACAACATCCCCCGATGCCTGGAGTTGGCCGAAGTGCGCCCCCGCCGCCGTCCCGCTTTCCCTACCCTCTGCGGCATGAACGAGAAGTCCTGCCTGGTGACCGGAGCCGCGAGCGGCATCGGCCGGGCCACGGCCCTGCTGCTGGCCCGATCCGGGGCCCGGGTGACCGCGTCCGACGTCAACGGCCCCGGCCTGGAGTCCCTGCGCGCGCTGCTCGCCGGGGAAGGCCACGGGATCACGACCGTGACCGGTGACGTGTCCGATCCCGAGGCCAACCACGCGATGGTCGCGGCCGCCGTCGCCGCGTACGGGCGGCTCGACGTCGCCGTGGCGAACGCCGGGGTGCTCCCCCTTTCGGACGTGCGCGAGACCACCCCGCAGGACTGGGACCACGTCATGGCCGTCGACGGCCGCGGCATGTTCCTGACCTGCAAGTACGCCATCGAGGCGATGACCGCTCAGCGGCCCGCGGGAGGGGCGCTGGTCTGCGTGTCCTCGATCTCGGGGGTGGCCGGACAGGCCCGCCAGGCCGCCTACGGGCCGGCGAAGTTCGTGGCCTCGGGGCTGACCAAGCACCTGGCGGTGGAGTGGGCCGCGCACGGGATCCGCGTCAACGCGGTGGCCCCCGGAACCATCCGCACGGAGCGGGTACTGGCGCTGGACGACGAGCCGGGCGGCCCGGAGTACCTCGCGGAGGTCAGGGCGGCCCACCCGATGGGCCGGCTGGGCGAGCCGGAGGAGGTGGCCCGCGTCATCGCCTTCCTGGCCTCCGACGCGGCCTCCTTCGTGACCGGCGTGGTCCTGCCGGTGGACGGCGGCTACCTGGCCCGCTGAGCGGCCCCGGGAACGCCGCTGCCCCGCCCCTCCGGCGGGAGGGGCGGGGCAGCGTACGGGTGAACTAGCGGCCCGCGCGGTTGACGGCGGAGATGACCGCCTTCAGGGAGGCGCGGGTGGTGTTGGCGTCGATGCCGATGCCCCACAGGACGCGGCCGTCGATCGCGCACTCGATGTACGAGGCGGCCACGGCGGAGGCGCCCTCGCTCATGGTGTGCTCGGTGTAGTCCAGCAGGCGGGCGTCGACGCCGATGCCGGCCAGCGCGTCGAAGAAGGCCGAGATCGGACCGTTGCCGGTGCCGTTCAGGATCGTCTCCACGCCGTCCACGACCGCCTCGACGGTCAGCGTGTCGGTGCCGTCCTTGTCGGTGGCGGTGGAGCCGGAGCGCAGCTGGATGCGGCCCCACGGGTTCTCGGGGTTGGGCAGGTACTCGTCCGAGAAGACGTCCCAGATCGCCTTCGGCGTGACCTCGCCGCCCTCGGCGTCGGTCTTGGCCTGGATGATCCGCGAGAACTCGATCTGCATGCGGCGCGGCAGGTCCAGCTTGTGGTCGTTCTTCAGGACGTACGCGATGCCGCCCTTGCCGGACTGCGAGTTGACCCGGATGACCGCCTCGTAGGAGCGGCCGACGTCCTTCGGGTCGATGGGCAGGTACGGGACCGCCCACTCGATGTCGTCGACGGTCTTGCCCTGAGCGGCCGCGTCGGCCTCCATGGCGTCGAAGCCCTTCTTGATGGCGTCCTGGTGGGAGCCGGAGAAGGCGGTGTAGACCAGGTCGCCCGCGTAGGGGTGGCGCGGGTGGACCTCCATCTGGTTGCAGTACTCGCTGGTGCGGCGGATCTCGTCGATCTGGGAGAAGTCGATCTGCGGGTCGATGCCCTGCGAGAACAGGTTCATGCCCAGCGTGATCAGGTCGACGTTGCCGGTGCGCTCGCCCTGCCCGAACAGGCAGCCCTCGATGCGGTCGGCGCCTGCCATCAGCGCCAGCTCGGCGGCGGCGACGGCGGTGCCGCGGTCGTTGTGCGGGTGCACGGAGATGCAGACGGACTCGCGGCGGGTCAGGTTGCGGGCCATCCACTCGAAGCGGTCCGCGTGGGTGGACGGCGTCGAGCGCTCCACGGTGGCGGGCAGGTTCAGGATGATCTCGCGGCCCTCGCCCGGCTGCCACACGTCACAGACGGCCTCGCAGACCTCCAGGGCGAAGTCCAGCTCGGTGTCGGTGAAGATCTCCGGGCTGTACTGGTAGCCGAAGGTGGTCTCGGGGCCCAGCAGCTTCTCGGCGTACTCCATGACCAGGCGGGTGCCGTCGACGGCGATCTGCTTGATCTGCTCCTTGGAGCCGCGGAAGACGACCCGGCGGAAGGTCGGGGCGGTCGCGTTGTACAGGTGCACGGTGGCGCGCTTGGCGCCGATCAGCGACTCGACCGTCCGCTCGATCAGGTCCTCGCGGGCCTGGGTCAGTACGGAGATGGTGACGTCGTCCGGGATCGCGCCCTCTTCGATGATGGAGCGCACGAAGGCGAAGTCGGTCTCGCCGGAGGAGGGGAAGCCGACCTCGATCTCCTTGTAGCCCATGCGCACCAGCAGGTCGAACATCTCGCGCTTGCGGGCGGGGGTCATCGGGTCGATCAGCGACTGGTTGCCGTCGCGCAGGTCGGTGGAGAGCCAGCGGGGAGCCTTGGTGACGCGGGCGTCCGGCCAGGTGCGGTCCGGGATGTCCACCTGCTCGTACTGGCCGTACTTGTGGATCGGCATCCCGGAGGGCTTCTGGGTGTGGGTCGCGTTCGTGATGGGCGTGGGGCGACCGACAAAAGTGTGCTGGCTCATGGCGTTGGGCTCCTCGCGTGTCCGCGTGTAGTTCGCTGAACGGCCGACGGCGGTCGTAAAAACCGCAACACCAAACTCCGCGGGGAGGGGGCCGGCCTACGACTACAGACCCTCGCCGCGGCAGCTAAGGAGAAGCAGCCCGAAACGCATGATGGGCCGAGCCTAACCGAGCCGCGCCGTATCGCGAGGACCTGTTTCAGTATGCAAGACCCGGGTGCCCGATTTACACCCTTTGTGAGCTATGGCTCTTTCCATGCGTCCAGGTCAGGGTGATCCGTCAACACGGCGCGTCAGGTTTGAGACAACCGAATGAATCATGGTCGCCGGTAGTGACAGCGTCATGACCCACTGCCACATTGCCGTGCATGGATGCCTCCCTTTCCCCTGTCCACACCCCCCACCACCCCGTCTTCTGCACCGTCGTGCCGCCGCACCTGCTCCGCAAGGCGGCCCAGTCCGCGGACAGCACGCGGGCCGACGCCGCCCTGCGCACCCTCGAACACGACAGCGGCCTGCGCGAGCGGCGGCAGGTCAACGCCCTCAGGGGAATCGCCCCGTCCCTCGCCGACGCGCCCGCCGAGGGACCCGCCCGCACGATCTACGACGCCCAGCACCGCACCCGGCTGCCCGGGAAGAAGGTCCGGGCGGAGGGCTCCGAACCGGCCAAGGACGCCACCGTCAACCGCGCCTACGCCGGGCTCGGCGCGACCTACGAGCTCTTCCTCAAGGCCTTCGGACGGCACTCCATCGACGGCTCCGGGCTGCCGCTGGACGCGACCGTCCACTACGGCCAGGAGTACAACAACGCCTTCTGGGACGGCCGGCAGATGGTCTTCGGCGACGGCGACGGGGACCTGTTCCTCGACTTCACCGTCTCGGTGGACGTCATCGGGCACGAGCTGGCCCACGGCGTCACCCAGTACACCGCCAACCTCGACTACCACGGCCAGTCCGGAGCCCTCAACGAGTCCATGTCGGACGTGTTCGGCTCGCTCATCAAGCAGTACTCCCTGGACCAGACCGCCGACCGGGCGGACTGGCTGATCGGCGCCGGGCTGCTGGGGCCGAACGTCACCGGGGTCGCCCTGCGCTCCATGAAGGCGCCCGGCACCGCGTACGACGACGACGAGCTCGGCAAGGACCCGCAGCCCGCGACCATGGACGACTACGTCGTGACCACCCGTGACAACGGCGGCGTCCACATCAATTCCGGGATCCCCAACCACGCCTTCTACATCGCAGCCACCGAACTGGGCGGCAAGGCCTGGGAGCGGGCCGGGCGGATCTGGTACGACACGCTGACCGGCGGGCAGCTGGGCGAGAAGGCCTCCTTCAAGGACTTCGCCCGGCTGTCGACGGCTGCGGCCGTCACCCGGTACGGCGAGGGCGGCGCCGAGCACCAGGCCCTCCAGAAGGCCTGGTCGGCCGTCGGCCTGGCCTAGGCCGTCCCGCTCCGGTAGAAGGGGCACCATGCGGATCGAAGTGGTGCGGACGGGCGGCTTCGCGGGGATCGAGCGCCGGGCCGAGGTGGACACCTCGGGCCGGCACGACGAGGAGGAATGGCAGGCGCTGGCCCTGCTGGCGCTGCGCCCGGACCCCCGGGCCGACCTGGGCCCGGGCGGGGTGCGGGACGGGTTCTCGTACCGGATCACGGTGGACGGCCGGACGGTCTCCTGCCAGGACCCGCACCTGTCGGACGCGCAGCGCAGCCTGGTCTCCCGGGTGCTCAAGGAAGGTGCGTAGGCGGGCCCGGAAAGGAGGTGCTCCGGTCGTGGCGGTCCTGCTTGGATGGCGGGATGACTGAAACGATCTTGGCCGCCCTGGAGCGCTACTACGACGCCGTCCCCCGCCGGGGCGGTGCGCGGGGCGAGGACTTCGGACCGCTGACCCTGTTCGTGCAGGAGGGGCAGGGCTGGCAGTACTACGCGCGGCCCGCGCTCGGCGGCGCCGACGCGACCGCCGCCGACGTGCTCAAGGTGCTGGAGAGGCAGCGGGAGCTGGAGGTACCGGAGTCCTTCGAATGGGTGGCCGAAACCACCCCCTCGCTGCGGGCCGCGGTGGAGGCCGCCGGGCTGCACGTCCACGCCCACCCGCTGATGGCACTGGACGCCGGTGCCGAGCCGGTGGCGCCGCATCCCGAGGTCCGGCTGCTCGGCGCCGACGACCCGCTGCTGCGGGCCGCCGTGACCGTACCGGCGCTGGCCTTCGGCGAGCCGGGCACGGCCCTGGGCACGGCCGGCCCGGCGGAGCTGGCGGCGGCCGTGGCGGACCCGGGGTCCGAGGAGCGCCGGGCCCGCGTCTCGACGATGCTCGCGGACGGCCGCACCACGATGGCCGCCGCCGTGCGCGACGGGCTCGTGCTGTGCTCCGGCCAGTACAACCCGGTCGGCGACGTCGCCGAGATCGTCGGCGTCGGCACCCTGCCCACCGCCCGCCGCCAGGGGCTGGCACTCGGTGTGACGGCGGCCCTGGTCGCCGAGGCCCGCGCCCGGGGCGCCCGTACGGTCTTCCTGTCGGCCGGGGACGAGGACGTGGCCCGGATCTACGCCCGCGCCGGGTTCCGGCGGGTGGGCACGGCCCTGATCGCGGAGCCCGCGGCGGGCTGATCCGACGGGAGGGTTTGCCGGTTCGGCAACGGAAGTTGCCCGGCCGGTGGCCGCGGCGCAGCATCGGCCGTACCGGCAGACCCCCAGCAGGAAGAGGCCCCGCATGTCCCGGCACCAGCACCACCAGCACCAGGAGCAGCACCCCGACGGCGCGAGCGCGGACTGGTGGGACGCCCGCTACCGCGAGAGCGACCGCATCTGGAGCGGCAGGGCCAACGAGGTCCTGGTCCGCGAGGCCTCCGGCCTCACCCCCGGCCGCGCCCTCGACCTCGGCTGCGGCGAGGGCGCCGACGCCGTGTGGCTGGCCCGGCAGGGCTGGCGGGTCACCGGGACCGACATCTCCGGGGTGGCCCTCGCGCGGGCGGCCGGGCACGCCGCCGATGCGGGGCTCGGGGACCGCGTCGACTGGCAGCGGCACGACCTGGCCGAGTCCTTCCCCGACGGGGAGTTCGACCTGGTCTCCGCGTGCTTCCTGCACTCGTACGGGGACTTCCCGCGCGAGCGGATCCTGCGCACGGCGGCGGCCGCCGTGGCCCCCGGCGGGATCCTGCTCGTCGCCGGCCACGCGGGCGGGCCGTCCTGGGACCCGGGCGCGCACGCCGACGTCCACTTCCCTACCCCGGACGAGGTGCTGGCGGAGCTGGGGCTGCCGGAGGGCGCCTGGGAGGTACTGCTGGCGGCCGAGCACGAGCAGACCCTGACGGCCCCCGACGGCCGACCGGGGACCCGCAAGGACAACGCCCTGAAGCTCCGCCGCGTGGCCTAGCGGCGGCCGGCCGGGACTAGAAGCCGAGCTTGCGGAGCTGCTTCGGGTCCCGCTGCCAGTCCTTGGCGACCTTCACGTGCAGGTCGAGGAAGACCGGCGTGCCCAGCAGCGCCTCGATGTGCTTGCGGGACTTCATGCCGACCTCCTTCAGGCGCGAGCCCTTCGGGCCGATGATGATGCCCTTCTGGCTGGGGCGCTCGATGTAGACGTTGGCGTGGATGTCCAGCAGCGGCCGGTCCGCGGGCCGGTTCTCGCGCGGGATCATCTCCTCGACCACGACGGCGATGGAGTGCGGCAGCTCGTCGCGCACGCCCTCCAGCGCGGCCTCGCGGATCAGCTCCGCGACCATCACCATCTCGGGCTCGTCGGTGAGGTCGCCCTCCGGGTACAGCGGGGGGCTCTCGGGCAGCAGCGGCGCGATCAGGTCGGCCAGCAGCTGCACCTGGCTGTCGCCCACCGCCGAGACGGGGACGATCTCGGCCCACTCGAAGCCCAGCTCCTCGGCGAGCTGGTGGACGGCGATGAGCTGCTCGCCCACCAGCTTGGAGTCGACCAGGTCGGTCTTGGTGATGATGGCGATCTTGGGGGTCTTCTTGATCCCCGCCAGCTCCTTGGCGATGAACTTGTCGCCGGGGCCGAGCTTCTGGTCGGCGGGCAGGCAGAAGCCGATGACGTCGACCTCGGCCCAGGTGGTGCGCACGACGTCGTTGAGGCGCTCGCCGAGCAGGGTGCGCGGCTTGTGCAGACCCGGGGTGTCGACCAGCACCAGCTGCGCGTCGGGGCGGTGCACGATGCCGCGGACGGTGTGGCGGGTGGTCTGCGGCCGGTTGGAGGTGATCGCGACCTTGGTGCCCACCAGCGCGTTGGTCAGGGTCGACTTGCCCGCGTTGGGGCGGCCGACGAAGCAGGCGAAGCCCGCGCGGTGCGGGGCGGTGGGCTCGGGGGAACGATCGCTCATACGGGCCATTCTCCCCGATGCGGCCCCCCGCGCCGACCAGGCTCCCGCCGGAGCCTTCGAAGCCGGCCGTCCCGGAGGGTTTCTCTCCCCGCCCCGCCCTTCGCCCGTTCCCCGGGGCTGGCGCCCCGGACCCCCTGGGGGCTCCGCCCCCAGACCCCCGCGCCTCAAACGCCGGCGGGGCTATAGATAGCCCCGCCGGCGTTTGAGGCGACGGGCGCGAAGCGCCCGTACCGGGGTCAGGGGCGGAGCCCCTGGGAACGGGCGAAGGGCGGGTAGGGGACCTCGCCCCGCGCAGCGGACACCCACCGGCACCAGCCACGCAAACCGGCCCCGCCTGGCGGGCCGGCGGACGGAGTCCGGCGCAGCGGCGCGAAGCCCGGGAGGCCCGCCAGGGCCGAGCGGCGCGAGCGGCGCGTCAAAGAGGGGCACGCGTCAGGAAGGAACCAGCGTCAAGGTCAGGACGGCTCGGTACGCGCCCGGTGGGGTGTACGCCGGGAGGGTGAGGGTGAGCGCGGCGTCGACGGTGGCGGTGCCACCCCCGCCGGTGGCCAGGACCGCCCCGTCCGGCCCCGCCGCCCCGCCGGCACCCGGCGTGCAGCCGCCCCGGCAGGACGCGGTCCAGGACGGCACCGCCCCGGGCGCGTCAGGTGCGTCGGCCGCGTCCCGGCCCGTGAACCCGGTGAGCTTCGCCGTCAGCTTCCACCCCCCGCCCCCGACTCGGGTGTCCTTGACCGTGACCGTGCCGATCCGCCCGGGGGCCGCGCCGCCGCCCCCGTACGCGACCGTCCCCAGGGTCACGGCCGCCCCCGCCTGGGTCATCGTCAGCGCGCCCGGATCGGGGGCGGAGACCGCGTACGGTGCCGGGCCCGCGCCGCGTGGCGCCGTCCAGGACGGGCCCTCGTACGCCACCACGCCCGTCGTGGCCCGGTCCGCGACGGGCAGCTCCACGCCGAGCGCCCCGTACCGGTCCGCGGTGGCCCGCACCCGGTCGGCGGTCCGGGCGGTGCCCGCGCGGCCCTCCACGGTCACGGCCGCACCCGGGGTGAAGCCGACGGCGGTGACCCTGACCCGGGCGCCCGGCCTGCCTCCGGCCGCGCCGAGGGTGACGTGGCGCAGGTTCATCAGAGGTGGCGGCGGGGCAGCGGTGGCGGTGGGCCCGCACGCACCCGCCCCGTCCGCCCCGTCCGCCCCGTCCGCCACGGCCCCGGCGGAGGAGGCCGACGACGCGCACGGCCCCGGCCGCGGCTCCTCGTCGGCCGCCGCCGGTGTGCCCAGCGCGGCCGCAGCGAGCACCGCCGCACCGGCGACCGCCGGCCATCGCCTGCTCCTGCCCCCGCCGCGCGCCCGTGTCCGCACCTGCCCGCCCCCTCCCCCCGACAGGGGGCCATTCACGAGCGGGCGGCGGAAGAAGTCAATGCTCGGATCCCGCACCGACTGATGGCCCATCAGAAGATGGCGCGGTCTCCCGGAAGGTGCGCCGGTAGGTCGTCGGGCTGACCCCCAGCGCCGCCTGCACGTGCTTGCGCAGCGACTGCGCCGTCCCGAAGCCCGCCTCCCGCGCCACCGCCTCCACCGGCAGCTCCGTCCGCTCCAGCAGCTGCCGGGCCCGCTCCACCCGCTGCGCGGTGATCCACTCCCCGGGGCTCACCCCGCACTCCTCGCGGAACCGGCGCGTGAAGGTCCGCACGGACATGGCCTCCTGCCGGGCGAGGTCGCTCAGCCGCAGCGGCTCGTGCAGCCGGTCCAGCACCCAGGCCCGCGCGGCCGTGGTGCTGGCCTGCTGCGGCCCGGGCACGGGTCGCTGGACGAACTGGGCCTGCCCGCCCTCGCGGTGCGGCGGTACGACGGTCCGCCGGGCGGTGTCGTTGGCGACGGCGGCGCCGTGGTCGCGGCGCACGATGTGCAGGCACAGGTCGATGCCGGCGGCGACCCCGGCGGAGGTCAGCACGTCCCCGTCGTCGGTGTAGAGCACGTCGGCGTCGACGCGGACGGCCGGGAACATCCGCTGGAAGTGCTCGGCGTGGGCCCAGTGGGTGGTGGCCGGGCGGCCGTCCAGGTACCCGGCGGCGGCCAGGACGTAGCCGCCCGTGCAGATGGACACCATCCGGGTGCCGGGCCGGACGTGGGCGAGGGCCGCCGCCAGTCCCTCGGTCAGCCGGCCCTCGGCGTGCACCGGACCCAGCTCGTACGAGGCGGGCACCACGACGGTGTCGGCCGTCGCGAGCAGCTCGGGCCCGTGCTCGACGTACACCGTGAAGTCGGCGTCGGTGGGGACCGGGCCGGGGGCGAGCCCGCAGGTGAGGATCTCGTAGAGGTGCCGCCCGGCGGGGTCCTTGGCCCGGCCGAAGATCCGGTGCGGGATGCCGAGCTCGAACGGCAGCAGCCCGGCGAGGGCGAGGACGACGACGCGGTGCGGGTTCTCGACGGTGGCCATGGCCCGATCATATCGAAGCATGACAGTCAGGCCACTGTCGTACGGAGGCCCGCGGGCCGGAAGCTGTCGGCGTGACCCAGACAGCCCCCACTTCCCCCGCCTCCCCCGCCTCCCCGCCGGCCGGCACGCCCGCTCCGCGCGAGCCCGGCCGCGTCCACCGCGCCTGGTTCGCCGCCGCCGTGGGCTTCGTGACGATCATCGGCGCGGCCGCCTCCGCCTCCCTCCCCGGACTGCTCATCGAGCCGCTGCACGCCGAGTTCGACTGGTCGCGCGGCACGATCGGCTTCGCGGTCTCCGTGAACCTGGCGCTCTACGGGCTCACCGCGCCCTTCGCCGCCGCGCTGATGGACCGCTTCGGCATCCGCAAGGTCGTCGCGGTGGCCCTGACCGTGATCGCGGGCGGCTCGCTGGCCACGGTGTGGATGACGGCCGCCTGGCAGCTGGTGCTGTTCTGGGGCGTGCTGGTGGGCCTGGGCAGCGGCTCGATGGCGCTGGCCTTCGCGGCGACGGTGACCAACCGCTGGTTCACCGCGCGGCGCGGGCTGGTCACCGGCATCCTGACCGCGGCGGGCGCCTCCGGGCAGCTGGTCTTCCTGCCGCTGCTGTCGTGGCTGGTGGAGCACCACGGCTGGCGCCCGGCCTCGGTCACGGTGGCGCTGGCGGCCCTCGCCGTCGTCCCGTTCGTGTGGCTGCTGCTGCGCGACCATCCGGCGGACGTGGGCCTCGCCCCGTACGGCGGCACGTACGAGCCCAAGCCCGCGCCCGTGACGGGGGCCGCCCGCCGGGCCCTGACCGTGCTCTTCCGGGCGGCCCGCACCGGCCCGTTCTGGCTGCTGGCGGGCACCTTCGCGATCTGCGGGGCCTCGACCAACGGGCTGGTGCGCACGCACTTCACCCCCGCCGCGCACGACCACGGCATGCCGGTGACGGCCGCCGCCGGACTGCTCGCGGTGATCGGCGTGTTCGACGTGCTCGGCACCATCGCCTCCGGCTGGTTCACCGACCGCTTCGAGGCGCGCCGGCTGCTGGCCGTGTACTACGCCCTGCGCGGGGTGTCCCTGCTGTTCCTGCCGATGCTGCTCGCGCCGAGCGTGCACCCGCCGATGGTGTTCTTCATCGTCTTCTACGGCCTGGACTGGGTCGCCACCGTCCCGCCGACCATCGCCCTGTGCCGGGAGCACTACGGGCAGGACGGCGCGGTCGTCTTCGGCTGGGTGCTGGCCTCGCACCAGGTGGGCGCGGCCCTGGTGGCCTTCCTCGGCGGGGTCGCCCGCGACGCCCTCGGCTCGTACGACCTGGTCTGGTACGCGGCGGGCGGCCTGTGCGCGGTGGCGGCGCTGATGGCGATGGTGATCCGGCGCCGGACGGCGGGGCCGGCGGCGGCGCAGGCCGCTACAGCGGCGGCCGCGTGAGCAGTTCGCGCAGCCAGCGGGCGCGGTCGGCGTCACCGGTCTCCCCGGGGACGCCGCCGCCGTCCGTGCCGCCGTCCGTGCCGGAGGGGGCCGCGGGGAAGAAGCGGCCCCAGGCGGAGACCCGGCCGATGGCCGCGAGCCGCCAGGCGAGCCCGGCCGCTCGGCGCAGCTCCTCCGGGGTGAGTCCGTCGCCGGTCCACGGTTCGAGGTAGGCGTCGCGCAGCCGGGGCAGCACCTCGGGCCCGTACCGCCGGGCGGCGGCCCGGGCCGGGACCAGCAGGCTGCAGAAGGGGTGGGTGACGGAGGCGTCGCCCCAGTCGAAGAAGGTGAACCGGCCGGGCCCGGGGGCGAAGAGCTGCGCCTCGTGGAGGTCGGAGTGGTCGAGGGTGTCGCCGATGCCGGTTCCGGCGAGTTCCGCGCACCAGTCGGCGAATCGGGGCCGCAGCGCGTGCAGGGCGCGGCGGTCGGTGTCGTCCAGGGCGGTGTTCTCGGCGAGCATCCGGTCGAGGATGCCGGGCAGTTCCGCGGTACGGGCGCCGGGGACGCCGAGCTCCTCGATCTCGGGGGTGTGCGGGAGCAGGGAGCGCTGGAGATCGGCGTACCGGCCCAGCACCGTCTCCCAGGCGCGCGGGCCGTCACCCCCGCGGTCCTCGTCCAGGACCTGCCGGAAGAGCGGGCCGCCGTCCGGCAGCAGGGCCCGGCCGCGGGCCGCGTCGACGGCCAGGGGCCGCAGGGTGCTGCCGGGGACCCAGTCGGCCAGGGCCCGGGTCAGTCCGGCCTCGAAGGCGCTGGCGGGCGGGTTCGCCTTGAACCAGACGGGGCCGGCGGCGCCGACGGAGAACCGCACCAGCACGGACCACGGCCGCAGCCGGACCTCCCGGGGGCCGCTCTCGTCCAGGCCGTGCGCGGCCAGGGCGGCGCCGGCCCAGTCGAGCGCTTCCGCGCGCCAGTCGGGCCGGTCCCAGGGCGTCACCTCGCCGGGGAAGTCCCCGCGGTCCACCGTCTCGCTCGCGTCGCGCCGCATCGGCCCATCACACCACCGGGACGGCGGGCGCCGCCATCGGATTGCACCGCGCCCGGCCGGGCGCCGGAGGGCGCCGCTCGGGCTGCCGGGGGCCGGAGGGGGGTGTCGCCCCGGCCGGGCCGTGGGGCGGCGCGCCGGGCCGCCGCCCTCCGCAACCGCCCCTCCGCGGACCGCCGGAGGCCTCGGCTCAGGCCCCGGCGGGAGTGGTGGACTTCAGGGTGCCGTCGGGGGCGGCGAGGAGGACCGGGGTGTCGGGGCCGCCCAGGTCGCGGACGGCAGCGCGGTCGGCGTCGGCGGGGGCGTCGGCCGCGCTGACGACGGCGGCGGCCTCCAGGGAGTTCGCGCCGCTGGCGACGGCCATGGCGACGGCCGTCTGCAGGGCGCTCAGCTTGAGGGAGTCGAGCTCCACGGTGCCGGCGACGTACGTGCGGCCGGTCTCGTCGCGTACGGCCGCCCCTTCCGGGACTCCGTTGCGGGCCCGCGCGCTGCGCGCCAGCGTGATGATCTTGCTGTCCTCGGGGTCGATCCCGTTGCCCACGGTGCTCTCGCTCATAGGCGAAAGCATAGGGAGCGCCCCGGCGCGGCCGTGCAACGACCCCGCCGGGGCGCCCTCTCTCGCTCCCCGCCCCCCGCCGTTCCCCCGTGGAGCAGGACAAACCTAAGCGAAAGGTAAGGGGGCTCCTGGGATCCAAAGGTCCCGTCCCCATATGACCTTCGACCCTCATCCGTGCGGGTCCGTCCGCGGCGGACGTGGAATCAGGGCCGGTCGAGCTTCAGCCGCTCCGCCCTCGGCAGCCCCGCCACGACCAGGTCGTACGAGTCCTCCACGACCTCCCGGACCATCGCGTCCGGCAGCCCGCCCACCGTCACGGTGTTCCAGTGCCGCTTGTTCATGTGCCAGCCGGGCACGATCGCCGCGTGCTCGGCCCGCAGCCGCACGGCCGCCTCCGGCTCGCACTTGAGGTTGACCTTCAGCGGCTCGGCGTCCAGCGCCGACAGGGCGAACACCTTGCCCAGCACCTTGAACACCGAGGTCTCCGGGGTGAAGGGGAACTCCTCCACCGCCGCGTTGAAGCCCAGGCAGAACGCGCGCAGCTCCGCGGGGGTCATTCCCCCTCCTCCCCTTCGGCCGCCGCCGCGGCCACCGGCTCCACCAGCACCGTCACGATCTTGTTCCGGCGTCCCGCCGGGGACTCGGCCGTCAGCCGCAGCGGACGCCCGTCCGGCAGGTCCACCACCGCGGAGGCGCCCGCGATCGGCACCCGGCCCAGCGCCTTGGCCAGCAGCCCGCCGACCGTCTCCACGTCCTCGTCGTCGAAGGCCTCCACCCCGAACAGCTCGCCGAGGTCGGTGATGTCGAGCCGTGCGGTGACCCGGTAGCGGTCCCCGCCCAGCTCCTCCACCGGCGGGATCTCCCGGTCGTACTCGTCGGTGATCTCGCCGACGATCTCCTCCAGGATGTCCTCGATGGTGACGATGCCGGCCGTGCCGCCGTACTCGTCGATGACGACGGCCACGTGGTTGCGCACCGACTGCATCTCGCGCAGCAGGTCGCCGGCGTTCTTGGTGTCGGGCACGAAGACCGCCGGCCGCATCACCGTCGAGACCAGGTCGGCCTCCGCCTCCCGGTTGATGTGCGTACGACGGACGAGGTCCTTCAGGTACACCATCCCGACGATGTCGTCCTCGTTCTCCCCGGTGACCGGGATCCGCGAGAAGCCGGACCGCAGCGCGAGCGTCGTCGCCTGCCGGATCGTCTTGTAGCGCTCGATGCAGACCAGGTCGGTGCGCGGCACCATCACCTCGCGCACGAGGGTGTCGCCCAGCTCGAAGACCTGGTGCACCATCCGGCGCTCGTCGTCCTCGATCAGCGATTCCTTCTCGGCGAGGTCGACCATCGCGCGCAGCTCGGCCTCGGAGGCGAAGGGCCCCTTGCGGAAGCCCTTCCCGGGGGTGAGCGCGTTGCCGATGAGGATCAGCAACTGCGGGATCGGCCCCATCACCCGGGCCAGCGGCACGAGGACGTACGCGGCCGCCGTCGCGGTGTTCAGCGGGTGCTGGCGGCCGATCGTGCGGGGGGACACGCCCACCGCGACGAAGGACACCAGCACCATCACGCCGATGGCGACGAGCAGCGCCGTCCAGTTCTCGCCGAACGCGTCGAGGCAGACGTACGTGACGAGCACGCCGGCCGCCATCTCGCAGGTCACCCGCACCAGCAGGGCCACGTTGACGTAGCGGGTGGGGTCGGCGGCGACCTGGGCGAGCTTCGCGCTGCCGCGCCGGCCCTCCCGTACGGCCTGCTCGGCGCGGAAGCTGGAGACGCGGGCGATCCCGGACTCGGCACAGGCCGCGAACCAGGCCACCACGGTCAGCAGTACCGCCCCGGTGATCAGCTGGGCGGCGCCGGTCACGAGACGGTCGGGGCCGGGGAGGGACCGGTCATGCCGCGCTCGGCGCGCCAGCCGTCGACGATGGCCGCCTGGAGGCCGAACATCTCGGCCTTCTCGTCCGGCTCCTCGTGGTCGTAGCCGAGCAGGTGCAGCACCCCGTGGACGGTCAGGAGCTGGAGCTCCTCGTCCATGGAGTGCTGCGTCGGCGCCTCGTCGCCCTGCTTCTTCGCGACCTCGGGGCACAGCACGATGTCACCGAGGAGCCCCTGCGGGGGCTCCTCGTCGTCCTTCGACGGCGGCCGGAGCTCGTCCATCGGGAAGGACATGACGTCGGTCGGTCCGGGGAGGTCCATCCACTGGATGTGGAGCTGCTCCATGGCGTCCTCGTCGATGACGATGACGGAGAGCTCGGACAGCGGGTGGATCCTCATCCGGGTGAGCGCGTAGCGGGCGATGTCGAGGATCGCCTGCTCGTCGACCTCGGTTCCGGACTCGTTGTTGACGTCGATCGACATGGTGCGCTGGGTTCTACTTCCGCTGGTGGCCGTTCGGGGCCGGGTGGGCATCGTCGTACTTGGCGTACGCGTCGACGATACGGCCGACCAGCTTGTGCCGGACGACATCCTCGGACGTGAGCCGCGAGAAGTGGATGTCCGGCACCCCGTCGAGGATCTCCTGGACCTGGCGCAGACCGCTCTTGGCGCCGCCCGGGAGGTCGACCTGGGTGACGTCACCGGTGATGACGATCTTCGAGTCGAAGCCGAGCCTCGTCAGGAACATCTTCATCTGCTCGACGGTGGTGTTCTGCGCCTCGTCCAGGACGACGAAGGCGTCGTTGAGCGTCCGGCCGCGCATGTACGCCAGCGGCGCGACCTCGATCGTGCCCGCCGCCATCAGGCGCGGGATCGAGTCGGGGTCGATCATGTCGTGCAGCGCGTCGTAGAGCGGCCGCAGGTACGGGTCGATCTTGTCGAAGAGGGTGCCCGGCAGGAAGCCGAGCCGCTCGCCGGCCTCGACGGCGGGGCGGGTCAGGATGATCCGGCTGACCTGCTTGGACTGCAGCGCCTGGACCGCCTTCGCCATGGCGAGGTAGGTCTTGCCGGTACCGGCGGGGCCGATGCCGAAGACGATCGTGTTCTTGTCGATCGCGTCGACGTACCGCTTCTGGTTGAGGGTCTTGGGGCGGATGGTGCGGCCGCGGCTGGAGAGGATGTTCTGGGTGAGCACCTCGGCCGGGGTCTCCGTGTCACCGCCACCGTTCCCGTTCGCCTTGAGCATGGCGATCGAGCGTTCCACTGCGTCCTCCGTCATCGGCTGCCCGGTGCGGAGCACCAGCATCATCTCGTCGAACAGGCGCTGGATCAGGGCGACTTCCGCCGCCGCTCCGATCGCGCTGACCTGATTGCCCCGAACATGGATGTCGGCCTTCGGGAAAGCCTTTTCGATCACGCGCAGCAGGGCGTCGCCCGAGCCGAGCACGGTCACCATCGGGTGCGTCGCCGGGACCGTGAAATGGGCTCTCGCCTGGCCCTGCGCCGGGGTGTGGGCTGTCGGTGTCTGAGTCATGGGCCGGCACTGTGGCCTGCGCATACCTCCCACTGAGGGGCCGATCCGAGCGCCGGCCTCCGGAGTACCAAGGGTACGTCCACGCCGGGGCGGGCCCGAGGGGTTTTCCGGGCGGACCGCGGGACGGCCTAGACGGGGTGCCGGAAGCCGATGGTCGGGACGGCACGGCGGCGCGGGGAGGCGGTGGCGCCCGGCGGGACGAGGGCGTCCAGGAAGGCGTAGCGGTCCCGCAGGGCGTCGGGGGCCGTGCGCCACCAGTGGGCCACCTCGGGCCAGCCCGGGGCGGAGAGGGAGCCGCCGAACTCCTGCACCGACAGGGCGGCGGTCAGCCCGGCGAAGGCCAGCCGGTCGGCGAGGGGCCAGCCCGCGAGGCTGCCGGTGACGAACCCGGCCACGAAGACGTCCCCCGCGCCCGTCGGGTCCAGGGCGTCCACCGTGATCGCGGGGACCTCGGCGGTCTCCCCGGTGCGGCCGTCGACCGCGTACGAGCCCTCCGAGCCCATGGTCACCACCGCGACCGGGACCTTCTCCGCGAGGGCCCGGGCCGCGGCGCGCGGACACTCGGTCCGCGTGTAGCGCATCGCCTCTCCCGCGTTGGGCAGGAAGGCCTCGCAGTGCTGGAGGTCGGCCAGGGCGCCCAGGTCCCAGCGCCCGGTCTCGTCCCAGCCGACGTCCGCGAAGATCCGCGAGCCCCGGCGGGCCGCCTCGGAGATCCAGTCCTCGCCCTGCCCGGCGCCGAGCGAGGCCACGGCCGCCCGCGCCTTCGGGGGACACCAGGGGAAGGGGCCGGGGCCGGCCGGGGGCGGCGCCTCGTGGCCGTGGGAGACCATCGTGCGCTCGCCCTCGTACGCCATGGAGACGGTGACGGGGCTGTGCCAGCCGGGGATGGTGCGGGACATCGACAGGTCGATGCCCTCGCCCTGCTCCAGGGCGTCCCAGCAGTACTCCCCGTAGTGGTCGTCACCGAAGGCGGCGGCCAGCGAGGTGCGCAGGCCGAGCCGGGCGAGGGCGGTGGCCATGTTGGCGACGCCGCCGGGGCTGGAGCCCATCCCGCGCGCCCAGGACTCCGTACCGCGCACGGGGGCGGAGTCGAGGCCGGTGAAGATGATGTCGAGGAAGACCGTGCCGGTCAGGAAGACGTCGCAGCCCGGCTCGTGGGGGTCGCGCACCGGTCCGAGCGGGTCGAGGTGGATGCGGCTGTCCCGACTGGTCACGGTGTGCTCCCCGTTGAAGTGTCGTTTCTGCGTGCGGGCTGGAAAGCTGCCAGCCCTGCCCGGGCCCTGCCGGACCAAACCCCAGTGTGACGCACGTCACCGGAGCCACGCTCTGCTTCACCCCAAGCGCCGCTAGCGCCTCGGCAGTGCCACCCGCCCCAGGTCCGCCGCCACCGTCAGCTCGCCCTCGAACCCCGCCGCGCGGGCCTCGCGTTCGAACTCCGAAGGGTCCGGGTACCGCTGCGAGAAGTGCGTCAGCACCAGGTGCCGCACACCGGCGTCCCGCGCCACGCGCGCCGCCTGTCCGGCGGTGAGGTGGCCGTGGTCCTCGGCCAGCCGGACGTCCGCGTCGAGGAAGGTCGACTCGATGACCAGCATGTCGCAGCCCTCCGCGAGCGCGTCCACGCCCTCGCAGAGCCGGGTGTCCATGACGAAGGCGAACCGCTGCCCCGCCCGGTGCTCGCTGACGGCCTCCAGCGTGACCTCGCCCTCCGGCCGCTCCAGCCGCCCCTCGCGCTGGATCCGGCCCACGTCCGGGCCCTTGATCCCGTACCGCGCGAGCAGCGCGGGGACCATCCGGCGCCCGTCCGGCTCGGTCACCCGGTAGCCGAAGGACTCCACCGGGTGCGAGAGCCGCCGCGCCTCCAGGACGTACGAGGGCCCGCTCGCGAGCACCCCGTCCGCGGCGACCGGCTCCTCACGCAGCGACACGGTCTCCCGGTAGGCGGTGGCGTACCGCAGCCGGTCGAAGAACTTCTGCCCCGAGGCCGGGTAGTGCGCCGTCACGGGGTGCGGGACCTGGTCGAGGTTGATCCGCTGGATCACCCCGGCCAGGCCGAGGCTGTGGTCGCCGTGGAAGTGCGTGACGCAGATCCGGTTGATGTCGTGCGCGGCGACCCCGGCCCGCAGCATCTGCCGCTGCGTGCCCTCGCCCGGGTCGAAGAGGATGCCCTCGCCGTCCCAGCGCAGCAGGTAGCCGTTGTGGTTGCGGTGCCGGGTGGGGACCTGGCTGGCGGTGCCGAGGACCACGAACTCGCGTACGGACACGACTTATCCGGGCGGCCACTGGAGGCCGCGGCCACCCAGTACGTGCAGGTGGGCGTGGAAGACGGTCTGGCCCGCGCCGGCCCCGGTGTTGAACACGACCCGGTAGCCCTGGTCGGCGATCTTCTCCTCCGCGGCGATCTCCCCGGCCTCACGCAGTATGTCGGCGATCACGGTCGGCTCGGCGGCGGCGAGGGAAGCCGCGTCGGGGTAGTGCACCTTGGGGATGACCAGCACGTGGGTCGGCGCCTGCGGGTTGATGTCCCGGAAGGCGATCGTGGTCCCGGTCTCCCGGACCACCGTCGCCGGCACCTTGCCGTCGACGATCTTGCAGAACAGGCAGTCCGCCTGAGGTTCCCCGGCCATTCGCTGCCGCCTCCCGTGACGTTGATCGGTCGCTGCGCATGCTATCGGCCCGGCGCCGGGGGCTGCCGCCGCCTATTACGGCCGTCGCCCCGTGTGCCGCTGCGCGGCGCCGGTTCCCCTACCCTCCCCCAGACTCCGTCCGGGGGGACCCCCACTTCCACCGTTCCCAGGGGCTCCGCCCCTGACCCCGGTACCGGACGCTCCGCGCCCGGTGCGCTCAAACGCCGCGCGGGCTGGATATTGCCGCGCAGCGGCAAATCCAGCCCCTCCTGGGGGCACCTCCCAGCGGTAGCTGGGGGAGTTCGAGGCGCGGGGGTGCGGGGGCGGAGCCCCCGCAAGGGGTCCGGGCGCAGCCCCGGGGAACGGGCGAAGGGAGGGTAGGGGACTCCGCCCCGCGCAGCGGCACCCCCGCGCCCCCGGTCCGCCCCGCAGGGCAACGCCCCGCACCGGCAACCGCCCGGCCAGGGCAAGGGCTACGACCAGCGCCCCGTCCGCGCCAGCAGTACGGCCGCGGCCGCCGTCCCGGCCGTCGACGTACGCAGCACCGACCGCCCCAGCCGGTACGGCGCGGCCCCGGCCGAGGCGAAGGCGGCCAGTTCCTCCGGCGAGACCCCGCCCTCGGGCCCGACCACCAGCACCACCGACCCCTTCTCCGGCAGCGGCGCCGTCGCCAGCGCCTCCGACGGAGTGTCCCGGTCCTCGTGCAGCACCACCGCCAGGTCGGCCTGCGCCAGCAGCGCGGCCACCTGCTTCGTGGACATCACCCCGGCCACCTCCGGGAACCGCACCCGGCGCGACTGCTTGCCCGACTCCCGGGCCGTGGAACGCCACTTGGCCAGGGACTTCGCCCCCCGGTCACCGCGCCACTGCGTGATGCACCGCGAGGCCTGCCACGGCACGATCGCGTCGACGCCGGTCTCCGTCATCGTCTCGACCGCCACCTCGCCCCGGTCGCCCTTCGGCAGCGCCTGCACCACCGTGATCCGGACGTCGGGCTCCGGCTCCTCCAGCACGCTCTCCAGGTCCATGACGACCAGGCGGTCCTTGCCCTCGGCCGCCTTGACGACGCCCTCCACCCAGCGGCCGCGCCCGTCCGTGAGGACCACGTCCTCGCCCGGACCCAGCCGCTTCACGGACACCGCGTGCCGCCCCTCGGGGCCCTCCAGCACGAACTCCGGCCCCGCCGGAACCTCTTCGACCACGAACACGGGGGCCGTCATGACGTTCTCCTCGTCTGCAATGCGTTGAACACGTTCTGCGCCTCGGCCAGTTCGGCCGCCAGCACCTCCACCAGCTCCCCGGCGGGCAGCGCCCGCGCCAGCCGGTGCCCCTGGCCCGCCCACAGGGACATGCCCTGCGGGTCCCCGGCCGCCGCGGCCGCCTTGCGCAGCCCCGAGGTCATGTGGTGGAGCTGGGGGTAGGCGGCCGGGGCGTAGGGGCCGTGCTCCCGCATGAAGCGGTTGACCAGGCCCCGCGCGGGCCGGCCCGAAAAGGCCCGGGTCAGTTCGGTGTGCGGGAACATCGGGTCGGTCAGGGCCTTCTTGTGCAGCGGGTGCGCCCCCGACTCCGGACACGCCAGGAAGGCCGTGCCGAGCTGCGCCGAGTCCGCTCCCGCCGCCAGCAGCGCCGCGATCTGCGCCCCGCGCATCAGCCCGCCCGCCGCGGTGATGGGCAGGGCCACGGCCTCCCGGACCTGCGCGACCAGCGCGAGCAGGCCGACGCCCGCCGTGCCGTCGGCCTCCGGGTCGTCGCGGTGGGTGCCCTGGTGGCCGCCCGCCTCCACGCCCTGGACGCAGACGGCGTCGGCGCCCGCCGCCTGCGCGGAGCGGGCCTCGTCGACCGAGGTGACGGTGACGACGGTACGGGTGCCCGCGCCGCGCAGGCGGGCGAGCACCTCGGGCGCCGGCGTGCCGAAGGTGAAGGAGACCACCGGGACGGGGTCCTCCAGCAGGATGGCCAGCTTGGCCTCGTAGCCGTCGTCGGAGTTGCCGACGGTGTCCTCGGGGGCGAGCGAGACCTCGTACCAGCCCGCCTCGCCGGCCAGCTGCCCGCGGTAGGTCTCGACCGCGGCCGGGTCGACGTAGCCGGTCTGCGGCATGAGGAGGTTCACGCCGAAGGGCCGCCGGGTGAGGCCGCGCGTCTGCTTGATCTCCTGGTACATGCCGTCGGCGGTCTTGTAACCGCCGGCCAGGTAGCCGAGCCCGCCGGCCTCGCCGACGGCGGCGACGAGCGGCGGGCAGGAGGCGCCGCCCGCCATGGGAGCCTGCACGATCGGGTACTGGGGGAGACCGTTCGGTGCGGAGGACATGGACTGCATCGTGCCACGTCCCGGGCACGGCGCCGAACCGTCGCGTTCGCCTGGCATAGTCCGCTTCCCCGGCGTGTCCGGGAATCGCCGCGCACGGTGTCCCGGAATGCGCGGAGCCCGGTCCGGGGCGTCCCCGGACCGGGCTCGTACGAGTTCCCCAGGCCTGGCTCAGGCCTGGCCCGAGGCTGCCTCAGCGCCCGTTGAACGCGTCCTTCAGGCGGCTGAACAGGCCCTGCTGGCCGGGGGCGAACTGGCCCATCGGCCGCTCCTCGCCGCGCAGCTTCGCGAGCTGGCGCAGCAGCTCCTCCTGCTGGGCGTCCAGCTTGCCGGGGGTGGTGACCTCGACGTGGACGATCAGGTCGCCGCGCCCGCCGCCGCGCAGGTGCGTGACGCCCCGCCCGTGCAGCGGGATGGCCTGCCCGGACTGGGTGCCGGGGCGGATGTCGATCTCCTCCATGCCGTCCAGCGTCTCCAGCGGGCACTTGGTGCCCAGGGCCGCGGCCGTCATGGGGATGGTGACCGTGCAGTGCAGGTCGTCCCCGCGCCGCTGGAAGGTCGGGTGCGGCAGCTCGTGGATCTCCACGTAGAGGTCGCCGGCGGGGCCGCCGCCGGGGCCGACCTCGCCCTCGCCCGCGAGCTGGATCCGGGTGCCGTTCTCGACACCGGCGGGGATCTTGACCGTCAGGCTGCGGCGGGAGCGGACCCGGCCGTCGCCCGCGCACTCGGGGCACGGGGTCGGGACCACGGTGCCGAAGCCCTGGCACTGCGGGCAGGGGCGCGAGGTCATGACCTGGCCCAGGAAGGACCGGGTGACCTGGGAGACCTCACCGCGGCCGCGGCACATGTCACAGGTCTGCGCCGAGGTGCCGGGGGCGGCGCCCTCGCCGGAGCAGGTGCCGCAGACGACGGCCGTGTCGACCTGGATGTCCTTGGTCGTGCCGAAGGCGGCTTCGTCCAGTTCCAGGTCCAGGCGGATCATGGCGTCCTGGCCGCGGCGGGTCCGCGAGCGCGGGCCGCGCTGCGAGGCCTGGCCGAAGAAGGCGTCCATGATGTCGGAGAAGTTGCCGAAGCCGCCCGCTCCGAAGCCGCCCGCGCCGCCACCGCCGCCCGAGGAGGACAGCGGGTCGCCGCCGAGGTCGTAGACCTGCTTCTTCTGCGGGTCCGAGAGGACCTCGTAGGCCGCGTTGATCTCCTTGAAGCGCTCCTGCGTCTTCGGGTCCGGGTTCACGTCCGGGTGGAGCTCACGGGCGAGCCGGCGGAAGGCCTTCTTGATCTCGTCCTGCGATGCGTCGCGGCGCACGCCGAGTACGGCGTAGTAGTCCGTGGCCACTTACGACTCCGCCAGGATCTGTCCGACGTAACGTGCCACTGCGCGTACCGCTCCCATCGTTCCGGGGTAGTCCATGCGGGTCGGTCCGACCACGCCGAGTTTGGCGACTGCTTCGCCGCCCGAACCGTAGCCGACGGACACGACCGACGTGGAGTTGAGTCCCTCGTAGGCGTTCTCGTGACCGATGCGTACGGCCATTCCCGACTCTCCGGCCTCGCCGAGCAGCTTGAGGAGCACGACGTGCTCCTCAAGTGCTTCGAGCACGGGCCGGATCGTCAGGGGGAAGTCGTGTCCGAAGCGGGTGAGGTTGGCGGTGCCGCCGATCATCAGCCGCTCCTCCGCCTCCTCGGCCAGCGTTTCGAGAAGGGTCGCGAGGACGGCCTTGACGGTCGCCCGGTCGTCGATCTCGAACGACTCCGGAAGGTCCTGCACCAGGTTCGGCACGTCGGTGAAGCGACGGCCGACGACCCGGCTGTTGAGCCGTGCCCGCAGGTCGGCGAGGGAGTTCTCGCCGAAGGGGGTCTGGGTGTCGACGAGACGCTGCTCGACCCGGCCCGTGTCGGTGATCAGTACGAGCATCAGCCGGGCCGGGGCCAGCGACAGCAGCTCGACGTGCCGGACGGTGGAGCGGGTCAGCGACGGGTACTGGACGACGGCGACCTGCCGGGTGAGCTGCGCGAGCAGCCGTACCGTGCGGCCGACGACGTCGTCGAGGTCGACGGCTCCGTCGAGGAAGTTCTGGATGGCCCGTCGCTCGGGGGTCGACAGCGGCTTGACGCCCGCCAGCTTGTCGACGAAGAGGCGGTAGCCCTTGTCCGTGGGGATCCGGCCGGCGCTGGTGTGGGGCTGGGCGATGTAGCCCTCCTCCTCCAGCACGGCCATGTCGTTGCGCACGGTGGCGGGCGAGACGCCCAGCTTGTGCCGCTCGGTGAGGGCCTTGGAGCCGACCGGCTCCTCCGTCCCGACGTAGTCCTGGACGATGGCGCGCAGCACCTCGAGTCTGCGTTCGCTGAGCATCGCGCACACCTCCGGATGCGGTCGGTCGTCTGCCTGGCCGTCGGGGCCGGTCCTGGCCTGTTGGCACTCTGCGCGTGTGAGTGCCAGAGATCCCCCGGTCAGTGTACGGCCGGGTAGTACGCCGCAGGCAAGGGCGGCCCGCCAGGGTAGCGTCACCGCATGGACGTGCGTTGGGAAGAGTCGGGTTGGGAAAGGGTCACCGGACGGGTCGGCCGGCGACGGCTGCCGGTGTGGGACTGCACCGTGGGACTGGTGGTGGGGGACGAGTCGGTGCTGCTGATCGACCCCGGGTCGTCCGTGCGCGAGGGCGCGCAGGTGCGGGCCGAGGCGGAGCGGCTGACGGGCCGCCGCGTGACCCATATCGCATTCACGCACGGACATTTCGACCATGTGTTGGGCGGTGCGGCGTTCGCGGGGGCCGAGTTCTTCGGTGCGGTCGGCCTGGAGCGGATGCTGTCGGCGCCGACGGGCCGCGAGGACGTACGGATGAGCGCGGTCCGGATGGGTCTGGCGGAGGCGGAGGCCACGGAGGCCGCGGACCTGCTCCAGGCGCCCCGGCACCTGGTGTCCGGCGAGTGGACCCTGGAGCTGGGCGGGGTCCAGGTGCTGCTGGCGAACGTGGGTCCCGCGCACTCCGAGCACGACCTGGCGGTCTTCGTGCCGGGCGAGCGGGAGGCGGTGTTCTGCGGGGACCTGGTCGAGGAGTCGGGCGAACCGCAGGCCGGTTCGGACGCGGTGCCGGGCCAGTGGCCGGCCGCCCTGGACCGGCTGCTGTCGCTGGGCGGTGACGACGCGGTGTACGTGCCGGGTCACGGAGCGCTGGTGGACGCGGACTTCGTGCGTGCGCAACGCGACACACTGGCGGCGAGGTTCGGCGTGTCGGGGGCCTGAGGGCGCGGGCTCTCCTAGTGTCGGCCGGATGCGCGAGTACTCCCCCGACCTGACCCCGCAGTGGAAGCGTTCGAAGCCGGTGCCGGAGGTGCCGGCGGACCCGGACCTGGTGGTCGAGGTGGCGGGTACGGACTTCTGCGGCGCGGTGGTGGCCTGCGAGGCGGGCACGGTGACGCTGGAGGACCGCTTCGGCAAGCGCCGGGTGTTCCCGCTGGAGCCGAGCGGCTTCCTGCTGGACGGCGCGGTGGTGACCCTGACCCGCCCCCCGCGGGGGCCCGCCGCGCCCGCCCGTACGGCTTCGGGCTCGATCGCCGTCCCGGGGGCGCGGGCGCGGGTGGCGCGGGCCGGGCGGATCTACGTGGAGGGGCGGCACGACGCCGAGCTCGTGGAGCGGGTCTGGGGCGACGACCTGCGCATCGAGGGCGTGGTGGTGGAGTACCTGGAGGGCGTCGACGACCTGGCGGCGGTGGTCGCGGACTTCTCCCCCGGCCCGGACGCCCGTCTGGGGGTCCTGGTCGACCACCTCGTACCGGGCTCGAAGGAGTCCCGGATCGCGGCGTCGGTGACGGGGCCGGACGTGCTGGTGGTGGGCCACCCGTACGTGGACGTCTGGCAGGCGGTGAAGCCGTCGGCGCTGGGCATCGGGGCCTGGCCGGAGGTACCGCGCGGCCAGGACTGGAAGACGGGCGTCTGCCGGGCCCTGGGCTGGCCGCAGAACACGGGAGCCGCCTGGCAGCACATCCTGTCCCGCGTGACTTCTTACAGGGACCTGGAGCCGACGCTGCTGGGGCGGGTGGAGGAGCTGATCGACTTCGTCACGGCCGGCGGTAGCGCTTGAACTTGGGGAGCGTGCGGAACTCGCTGGTGTCCAGCTTGATCCCCAGGACATCCAGGGGAACCGGCAGCCCGAAGGCAGTGCTGAGTTCCATGTCGTAGTCCGCTTCCTCGCCCCGACCCGTCGGGTTGGTCAGCAGAACACACACGGCCTCGAAGGGGTCGATGATCAGGTATGCCGGAACCCGGCCGGCTGCATACATCGACCGCTTGAGCTCGTAGTCGTTGTGGACGCTGTTCTTCGACACGACCTCGACCAGCAGCGTGGTCGCCGGAGCGGGAACGAGCCTTCCGGGCCCGTCGAACGCTCCGTGCTCGACCACCACGAGGTCAGGCTGCGGCTCTGACGTCTCGCCGGGAATGGCGATGTCCTGGGTCTGAACCGGATACCACCTGTCAAGGGGGATCTGCTTCATGACGTGCAGGACGATCAGATTGTGGACCCAGTCGGGCCCGGCCATCATCACGATGTCCCCCCTGAGGAGCTCAGCCTTGAAGCCCTCCGGGACAACGAGGTCCTCGAAGAGCTTGGCGACATCCGTGATCAGCCGGTCATCCACAGCAGTCATCTCCGTGGTCCTTCGCGTTCGCCGCCGTCGCTTACGCCGGCGAGCCTAGGTCCAGCGTAAGCAGCGGCACCCGAGTTCCGTGGCTATTCACTCCACCGAGGGATCAGTCCACCAGGTCCCGCACCACCGCGTCCGCCAGCAGCCGCCCGCGCAGGGTCAGGACGGCCCGTCCGGCCCCGTACGGGGCCGCTTCCAGCAGGCCGTCCTCCAGGGCGCGCCGGGAGGCCGCCAGGCCCGCGGGGGCCAGCAGGGACAGGGGGACGCCGTCCACCAGGCGGAGCTCCAGCAGGATCCGCTCCACGCGGCGGTCCTCCGCCGAGAGGAGCTCGCGCCCCGCGCCCGGGGAGCGGCCCTCCGCGAGGGCGGCCGCGTAGGCGCCGGGGTGCTTCACGTTCCACCAGCGCACCCCGCCCACGTGCGAGTGCGCGCCGGGGCCCGCGCCCCACCAGTCGGCGCCGCGCCAGTACAGCTCGTTGTGCAGGCAGCGGCCGGCCTCGGAGGTGGCCCAGTTCGACACCTCGTACCAGGAGTACCCGGCGCGCTCCATGACCTCGTCGGCGATCAGGTAGCGGTCGGCGTGCACGTCGTCGTCGGTCATCGGGACCTCGCCGCGGCGGATCCGGCGGGCCAGCTGGGTGCCCTCCTCGACGATCAGGGCGTACGCGCTGACGTGGTCGGGGCCGGCGCCCAGCGCGGCCTCCAGGGAGGCCCGCCAGTCGTCGTCGGACTCGCCGGGGGTGCCGTAGATCAGGTCGAGGTTGACGTGCTCGAAGCCCGCCGCGCGCGCCTCGGCCACGCAGGCCTCGGGGCGGCCGGGGGTGTGGGTGCGGTCGAGGACCTTCAGTACGTGCTGCTTCGCGCTCTGCATGCCGAAGGAGATCCGGTTGAAGCCGCCGGCCCGCAGCTCGGCCAGGTACTCGGGGTTCACGGACTCCGGGTTGGCCTCGGTGGTGACCTCGGCGTCCTCGGCGAGGCCGAACTCGTCGCGGATCGCCGCGAGCATGCGTACGAGGTCCCCGGCGGGCAGCAGCGTGGGCGTGCCGCCGCCGACGAAGACGGTCCGCACGGCGCGCGGGTCGTCGCCGAGCACCTTGCGGGCGAGGCGGACCTCGTCGATCAGGGTGTCGGCGTAGTTCTCCCGGGAGGCGAGCACGCCGCCGGTGCCGCGCAGCTCGGTGGCGGTGTAGGTGTTGAAGTCGCAGTACCCGCAGCGGGTGGCGCAGTACGGGACGTGCAGGTAGAACCCGAGCGGCCGCTCCCCGGCGCCCTCCAGGGCGTGCGACGGCAGCGAGCCGTCTTCGGGCATGGGGTCACCATCGGGCAGTGCGGAAGGCATGCGCCCATTGTCCCGCACCGCCCCATGGTCGTTTACGCCCTCGCCGGGCCCACGGGCGCGAGGCGGCGCGGGGGCCGCCCGCCGGGCCGACGCACGCGGGGTGCGGGAGGTCGGCGGGGCGGTCCGCCACCCCGCCCCGTCCGGCTCGCCGCGAGGCGTCAGGCTTCCCGGGAGCCCTCGTACATCTCCTCGATGAGGTGCTTGAACTCACGCTCGACGACCGGCCGCTTCAGCTTGAGGCTGGGGGTGAGGTCGCCGTGCTCGACGTCGAGGTCGCGCGGCAGGATGCGGAACTTCTTGATCGTCTGCCAGCGCTGGAGGTTCTCGTTGAGGGTCTGTACGTAGGTCTCGATCAGCCGGCTGGTCTCCGGCGCGGCGAGGACCTCGCCGTACGTCTTGCCCTCCAGGCCGTTCTCGGCGGCCCAGCCGACGATGGCGGGCTCGTCGAGGGCGATCAGGGCGGAGCAGAAGTTCCGGTCGGCGCCGTGGACGACGATGGTCGACACGTACGGGCAGATCGCCTTGAACTGGCCCTCGATCTCGGCCGGGGCGACGTACTTGCCGCCGGAGGTCTTGATCAGGTCCTTCTTGCGGTCGGTGATGCGCAGGTAGCCGTCCGGGGAGAGCTCGCCGATGTCGCCGGTGTGCAGCCAGCCGTCGCTTTCGAGGACCTCGGCGGTCTTCTCGGGCTGGCCGTGGTAGCCCTGCATGATGCCGGGGCCGCGCAGCATGACCTCGCCGTCGTCGGCGATGCGGACCTCGGTGCCGGGGAGCGGCTTGCCGACCGTGCCGGTGCGGTAGGCCTCGCCGGGGTTGACGAAGGAGGCCGCGCTGGACTCGGTGAGGCCGTAGCCCTCCAGGATGTGGATGCCGGCGCCGGAGAAGAAGTAGCCGATCTCGGGGGCCAGGGCGGAGGCGCCGGAGACGGCGGCGCGCAGGCGGCCGCCGAAGGCCTCGCGGAGCTTGGAGTAGACGAGGGTGTCGGCGACCTTGTGCTTGGCGGAGAGCGCGAAGGGGGCGGTGGCCCGGCCGGTGCGGCGGTAGTTGTCCTGGGTGACCTTGGCGTACTCGCGGGCCACGCCCACCGACCACTGGAAGATCTTGTACTTGGCACCGCCGCCGGCCCGGGCCTTGGCGGCCACGCCGTTGTAGACCTTCTCGAAGATGCGCGGGACGGCCGCCATGTAGGTGGGCTGGACGACCGGCAGATTCTCGATGATCTTGTCGATGCGGCCGTCGACGGCGGTGACGTGGCCGACCTCGATCTGGCCGGAGGTGAGCACCTTGCCGAAGACGTGGGCGAGCGGCAGCCACAGGTACTGGACGTCGTCCGAGTTGATCATGCCGGTGGCCACGGTGGCCTTGGCCATGTACGACCAGTTGTCGTGCGGCAGGCGGACGCCCTTGGGGCGGCCGGTGGTGCCGGAGGTGTAGATCAGGGTGGCGAGCTGGTCGGGGGTGATGGCCGCGATCCGCTCCTTGACCGCCGCGGGGTGCTCGGCGAGGTGCTCCTTGCCGCGTTCCTCCAGCTCGGCGAGGGAGAGCACCCAGCCCTCCGGGTCGCCCTCGGCGGGCACGGCGTCGGCCGCCTCCAGGACCACCACGTGGGCGAGGTCGGGCAGGTCGGCGCGGCGCTCGCGGGCCTTGGCCAGCTGCTTGCCGTCCTCGGCGATCAGCACCCGGCTCTCGGAGTCCGAGAGGATGAAGGAGGACTCCTCGGCGTTGGTGCTGGGGTAGATGGTGGTCACCGCGCCGCCCGCGCACATCACGCCGAGGTCCGAGAGGATCCACTCGACGCGGGTGTTGGAGGCGAGCGCGACCCGCTGCTCGGGGCGCAGGCCGAGGGCGATGAGTCCGGCGGCGATGGCGAAGACCTTGTCGGCGGCCTGCCCCCAGCTGAGCGACTTCCAGTCGTCGGGACCGCCCTCGCGGCCGGCCGCGGCCACCGGGAAGCGGTAGGCCTCCGCGTTCGGCGTGGCGGCGACGCGGTCAAGGAAGAGGGCCGCCACGGTGGGCGGACGGTTCTCGATCAAGGTCTGTGTGTCGCTCACGGACGTCCTCCGGACCACGCGGCAGGGCCTGTTCGGGCATGACTACGGGCATGACTACGGGCTTGTAACTGGCGAGTAACCAATGCTCAGAGTAGGGGGCCTCAGGCTGGCGCGTAAGAGCCAACCGGCGGCCGATTCATAACGAAAGAGGCCCCCGAGCGTACGCTCGGGGGCCTCTTTCGCATACGGCGCTACTTCTTCTTGCCGCCGGACTCGTCGCTGGACAGGACCGCGATGAAGGCCTCCTGCGGGACCTCCACGGAGCCGACCATCTTCATCCGCTTCTTGCCTTCCTTCTGCTTCTCCAGCAGCTTCCGCTTGCGGGAGATGTCACCGCCGTAGCACTTGGCGAGGACGTCCTTGCGGATGGCGCGGATGGTCTCGCGGGCGATGACGCGGGAGCCCACGGCGGCCTGGATCGGCACCTCGAAGGCCTGCCGCGGGATGAGCTCGCGCAGCTTGGCCACCAGGCGCACGCCATAGGCGTAGGCGGCGTCCTTGTGGCAGACGGCGGAGAAGGCGTCGACCTTGTCGCCGTGCAGCAGGATGTCGACCTTGACCAGGCTGGAGGCCTGCTCGCCGGTGGGCTCGTAGTCGAGGGAGGCGTAGCCGCGCGTCTTGGACTTCAGCTGGTCGAAGAAGTCGAACACGATCTCCGCGAGGGGGAGCGTGTAGCGGATCTCGACGCGGTCCTCGGAGAGGTAGTCCATGCCGAGCAGGGTGCCGCGGCGGGTCTGGCAGAGCTCCATGATCGCGCCGATGAACTCGGTCGGCGCGAGGACGGTGGCCCGTACGACCGGCTCGAAGACGTCCTTGATCTTGCCTTCGGGGAACTCGCTCGGGTTGGTGACGGTGACCTCCGTGCGGTCCTCCATCACGACCCGGTAGACCACGTTGGGCGCGGTGGCGATCAGGTCGAGGCCGAACTCTCGCTCCAGGCGCTCGCGGACCACGTCCAGGTGCAGCAGGCCGAGGAAGCCGACGCGGAAGCCGAAGCCCAGCGCCGCCGAGGTCTCGGGCTCGTAGACGAGCGCGGCGTCGTTGAGCTGGAGCTTGTCCAGGGCCTCGCGCAGCTCCGGGTAGTCCGAGCCGTCGAGCGGGTACAGGCCCGAGAAGACCATCGGCTTCGGGTCCTTGTAGCCGCCGAGGGACTCGGTGGCGCCGCCCGTCATCTGGGTGATGGTGTCGCCGACCTTGGACTGGCGGACGTCCTTCACACCGGTGATCAGGTAGCCCACCTCGCCGACGGAGAGGCCGTCGGCCGGCAGCATCTCGGGCGAGTTGGTGCCGATCTCCAGCAGCTCGTGCGTGGCGTTGGTGGACATCATCCGGATGCGCTCGCGCTTGTTGAGCGTGCCGTCGACCACACGGACGTACGTGACCACGCCCCGGTAGGAGTCGTAGACCGAGTCGAAGATCATCGCGCGGGCGGGGGCGTCCTTGACGCCGACCGGGGCCGGGACGGTCTCGACGACCTTGTTGAGCAGGGCGTCCACGCCGAGGCCGGTCTTCGCGGAGACCCGCAGGACGTCCTCGGGCTGGCAGCCGACCAGGTTCGCCAGCTCCTCGGCGAACTTCTCCGGCTGGGCGGCCGGCAGGTCGATCTTGTTCAGGACCGGGACGATCGCGAGGTCGTTCTCCATCGCCAGGTACAGGTTGGCGAGGGTCTGGGCCTCGATGCCCTGGGCGGCGTCCACCAGCAGGATCGTGCCCTCGCACGCGGCGAGGGAGCGGGAGACCTCGTAGGTGAAGTCGACGTGCCCGGGGGTGTCGATCATGTTCAGGATGTGCGTGGTGCCCGTGCCCGAGCCCTCGGTGGGGCTCCAGGGCAGGCGGACCGCCTGCGACTTGATCGTGATGCCGCGCTCACGCTCGATGTCCATGCGGTCGAGGTACTGGGCGCGCATCTGCCGCTGGTCGACGACGCCGGTGAGCTGGAGCATCCGGTCGGCGAGGGTCGACTTGCCGTGGTCGATGTGCGCGATGATGCAGAAATTACGGATCAGCGCCGGGTCGGTACGGCTCGGCTCGGGCACGTGGCTGGGGATGGCGGGCACGCAGTGTCCTGATTCTCGGTCGCTGTCGGATCTGCTGTCGGATCGGTAGGCAGACTTGTACGCAGACTCCCATGGTCCCATGGACGGGGGGATGCGCTCGGTTTGGGCCGGTCGAAGCGCGCCTGGTAGTCTGGGTGGCTGTGTCTCGCATGCCCTCTCAGCAGACGTGACACGAATCCGAAAAAACTCTGAACCTGAAAAGGCTCTTTCGTGGCGAACATCAAGTCCCAGATCAAGCGGAACAAGACCAACGAGAAGGCTCGCCTTCGCAACAAGTCGGTCAAGTCCGAGCTGCGCACCTTCATCCGCAAGGCCAACGAGGCGATCCTCGCGGGCGACGCGGAGAAGGCCACCGCTGCGGCCCGCCTGGCTTCCAAGAAGCTGGACAAGGCCGTCTCGAAGGGTGTCATCCACAAGAACGCCGCCGCCAACAAGAAGTCGGCGCTGGCCACCAAGGTTGCCGCCATCTGAGTTCCGCACTCGATGTGATCGCCGGGACGGACCAAGCGGGCCCTCTCATCCGCTCCTGACCGGCACCCCGCGCCGCACGCGGCCTGCGTTCGCCACGCGGGTGCGGCGCACACAGCAGTGACCGAAGGCCCCGGTTCCCCCCTTCCCCAGGGAGGAACCGGGGCCTTCGCGCATCCCCGGCCGGGGGTCTGGGGGCGGCCGGGGGTCTGGGGGCGGAGCCCCCGAGCACCCCGGTACCGGCTACCGCCCCCGCGAGGCCCTGGCGGCGCGCGCCACCGCCACGACCGCCTTCTCCAGCGCGTACTCCGGGTCGTCCCCGCCGCCCTTGACCCCCGCGTCGGCCAGCGCCACCGCGCGCAGCGCGTCCGCGACCCCGTCCGCCGACCAGCCCCGCATCTGCTGCCGGACCCGGTCGATCTTCCACGGCGGCATGCCGAGGTCCCGGGCGAGGTCGCCCGGACGGGCCCCGCGCGGGGCGGAGGCGAGCTTGCCGATGGCCCGTACGGCCTGCGCCAGGGCGCTGGTGATCAGCACGGGTGCCACACCGGTCGCGAGGGACCAGCGGAGGGCTTCGAGGGCCTCCGCGGCCCGGCCCTCGACCGCCCGGTCGGCGACCGTGAAGCTGGAGGCTTCCGCGCGGCCCGTGTAGTAGCGGCCGACCACGGCCTCGTCGATGGTGCCCTCGACGTCCGCGCACAGCTGCGCCGCCGCGCTCGCCAGCTCGCGCAGGTCGCTGCCGATCGCGTCCACCAGCGTCTGGCACGCCTCGGGGGTGGCCGAACGCCCCAGGGTCCGGAACTCCCCGCGTACGAACGACAGCCGGTCCGCCGCCTTCGTCATCTTCGGGCAGGCGACCTCGCGGGCGCCCGCCTTGCGCGCCGCGTCCAGCACGCCCTTGCCCTTGACCCCGCCCGCGTGCAGCAGGACCAAGGCGATCTCCTCGTACGGGTCGGCGAGGTAGGCCTTGAGCTCCTTCACCGTGTCCGCGCCCAGGTCCTGCGAGTTCCGCACGACCAGGACCTTGCGCTCGGAGAACAGCGAGGGGCTGGTCAGCTCCGCCAGCGTGCCGGGCTGGAGCTGGTCGGAGGTGAGGTCCCGTACGTCGGTGTCGGCGTCGGCCGCGCGGGCGGCCGTCACCACGTCCCGTACGGCGCGGTCGAGCAGCAGGTCCTCCTGCCCCACCGCGAGGGTGATCGGGGCGAGCGGATCGTCGGTGGGGTTCTTCCTGGTGGCCATCGGCCCCAGCATCCCACGCCGCACTGACAGCGCCCCGCGCCCGGTGCCCGAGAATGGTCGGGTGAACGTGCGACATGTACTGGTCCTGCCCGACCGCGACGCCGCCGAGGAGGTGGCCCAGGAGGCCGTGGACCGCTTCGGCCTCCCGGAGGAACCCCAGCTGGTGCGCGACGCGCTCGCCGGCGAGGACGACGCCGAGGACGCCCAGTGGCTGGTGGTCGTCGAGGACCCCCAGGAGCGCCTCGACGCCACCTCTCTGGACGAGCTCGCCGCCGAGTACGAGGGCTGGCTGGAAGCCCCGTAGGGACTCGCCCGCGCCTGCGCCTAGGCCTTGTGCACGATCTGCACGTCCAGCTCCACTTCCACGCTCGGCCCGATCGCCGCTATCCCCTGTGCCAGCACCGACTGCCAGTTCAGCGCGAAGTCCCCGCGGTTCAGCTCGGCCGTGGCCCGGCAGGCGGCCCGAGGCTCGCCCTCCAGGCCCGTGCCGTGGCCCAGGTACTGGGTGTCGAGGGTGACCGAACGGCTGACCCCGTGGAGGGTGAGGGCGCCGGCGACGGCCCAGCGGCTGCCGCTGCGGTGGATGAACCGCTCGCTGTAGAACTCCACCCGCGGGTGCCGGGCGGCGTCCAGGAAGTCGGCGGACCGCAGGTGGTCGTCCCGCCTGCGCATCCCGGTGTCGATGCTCGTCGTGTCGATGATCACGTGCATGGAGGAGTCCTCCATGCGCTCGGCTATCCGCACCGCGCCGGCGAAGGTCGTGAACCGTCCGTGGATCCGGGCGAAGCCCATGTGGCGGGCGGTGAAGGCGATCGACGAGTGCGTCGGGTCGAGCTCCCAGTGGCCGGGCTGCGGCAGCAGCGGCGGTTCCACCGAGTCCAGGATGATCTCCGCCGTGCCGGGCTGCGCCGGGTCCCCCACCAGCGTCGCCCCGTGGAAGGGCGCGTAGCCCTCGGCGGTGACGGAGAGCCGGTACTCGCCCTCCGGCATCGCCGCCGTGAACCCTCCGTAGGGATCCGTCTCCCCGCTGACGACCCGTCGGCCGATCGGATCGGTTACCTCGAACTTGGCCTGGCGGATGGGCTGGTGGACCGTGTCGAGCACCCGACAGCTCAACAGCCGCGCCGTGTGCGGCAGTGTGAGAGTCGCGGATGTGGTCGAAGCGGCACCACTGGTCGTCTCCATCCCCCGTCGGCGACCGAACATGGCTAGTGCACCCCCGTGCTGTGTGGACTTGGACCGGTCTGGCGAAGAGGCATTCGATCATGCTGTCGGGTTGTGGGCAAACAGAGTGGTCGCGCCCGGTATGACCACGCGCTTTCGGACGCCGTCCGGCCGGAAACGCACGCATCCGCGCTCCACTTCCGGAGACCGCCACGGAACCGTCCTCATCGGTGCGCAACACGGCCGCCCCATGGGCCCTGAGCTGCGCGATCGTGCCCGGTGCGGGGTGGCCGTAGCGGTTGCCGGCGCCGACGGGGACGATCGCCAGGCGTGGCCGGATCCGGTCATGGAGGCCGGGGTCCTGGTGCGCCGAGCCGTGGTGGGCGACCTTGAGCACGTCCACCGGCCCCAGTTCCGGATGCTCCCTCAGAAGTGCTTCCTGGGACGGCGGTTCGAGGTCACCGAGCAGCAGGAGCGTCAGACCCGAGGTGCGCACCAGCAGGGCGACGCTCGCGTCGTTGGGCCCCTCCGGCGGCGGAGCCGTCGCCGAGGGCCACAGCACCTGCCACTCCAGCGGGCCGGTCCGCCGCCGCTCCCCCGCCGCCGCCGGCACGACGGGCACCCCGGCCCGCGCCGCCGCCCGCCGGACCGAGGCCGCCTGCGCGGGCGGATCCTCCAGCGCGGTGGTTTCGATCACACCCACGGACCGCCCCCGCAGCACCCCGGAAACCCCTCCCACGTGGTCGGCGTGGAAGTGCGTCAGCAGGAGCAGCGGGATCCGGCTCACGCCCAGGTCGCGAAGGCAGTCGTCGACCGGCCCCGGTTCGGGCCCGGTGTCGACCACGACGGCCGTCCCGGGACCGGCGGCGAGCACACCGGCGTCGCCCTGGCCCACGGCGCACTGGACGTAGCTCCAGTCCGGCGGCGGCCAGCCGGTGACGGTACGCACCAGCTGCGGTGGCCGCAGCACCGCGACCAGCAGCACCACGGCAACGGCGGCGCAGACCCCGCGCCGCCGCCCGAGCCTGACCCCGAAGCCCACCACGGCCGCCGTGGCCGCGGCCAGCAGCAGTCCGCCGGCGAGCCCGCCGGGCCAGGGCAGCTCCGCCCCCGGCAGCCCGGCCCCGCCCCGCGCCACGGCGGCGATCCACCCGGCGGGCACCCCCGCGCAACGGGCCAGCAGCTCCGCGACGGGCATGGACAGCGGGGCCGCGGCGAGGACCGCGAAGCCGAGCACGGTCGCGGGGCCCGCCGCCAGCTCCGCCAGGAGGTTGCACGGAACGGCGACCAGGCTCACCCGGGCGGAGAGCACCGCCACCACCGGAGCGCACACGGCCTGCGCCGCGAGGGCCGCCCCCAGGGCGTCGGCGAGGCGCGCCGGCGTCCCCCGCCGCCGCAGGGCCCCGCTCCAGCGCGGCCCGAGGGTGAGCAGCGCCCCGGTGGCCAGCACCGAGAGGAGGAACCCGGCGCTGCGGGCGAGCCACGGGTCGTACAGCACGAGCAGCAGCACGGCCCCGGCCAGGGCGGGGACGAGGGACCGGCGCCGCCCGGTGGCGAGGGCCAGCAGGGTGACCGCCCCGCAGGCGGCCGCCCGCAACACGCTCGGGTCGGGCCGGCAGACCACCACGAAGGCCAGCGTCAGCGCCGCCCCGCCCAGCGCGGTGGCCCGCAGCGAGAGCCCCAGCCGGGGCGCGAGCCCGCTCCGCTCGGCGCGCTGCGCGCGGGCCGGGGAGCCGATCAGCAGGTACAGGACCACGTTCAGGTTGGAGCCCGAGACGGCCAGCAGGTGCAGCAGGTCGGTGGCCCTGAACGCCTCGTGCAGCTCGGGCGGGACCCGGGAGGTGTCCCCGACCACCAGCCCCGGCAGCAGGGCCCTGGCGTCCCCGGGGAGCCCCTCCGTGGCCTCCCGCAGCCCGGCCCGCAGCGCCCCCGCGAGCCGCTGCACCCGGTCGGGGCCGCCCGTCACCCCGGGCGGGGTGTCCCCGGCCGGGCGGAGCAGGGCCACGGCCCGCTCCCCGTCCCGGACCGGCGCCAGCCGGGCCACCACCGTGACCCGGGTCGAGGGTTCCAGCCGGGCCCACCCCGGATGCCCGGCCAGCACCCGCACCGGGGCCTCCACCCGGCTCCGCGTCCCGTCGGGCCCGCTCACCCCGGTCAGCACCGCGTCCAGCACCACCACCGGCGGCCCGGCCCCGCCCCGGGCCGCCCGGGGGTCCGAGCCGACGGTGAGCTCCGCACGCACCCGGGCGTGCTCCCCGGCCAGCCGGGCCACCGGCCCCGCCCGCGCCTCGGCCCGCTCCAGCCCGGCCACCCCCGCCCCGGCGGCGGCGCAGAGCAGCGCGGCGGCCACGGCCGGTCCGACGCCCCACGGCGGCTGCGACCCGCGGCGGCCGGCGAGCAGCAGCGCCCCGGCCGCGGCCGCCGCGAGCCCCGCCCCGGCGGCGCTCCACCCGCCCGGCACCCCGAGCGCCAGGGCGGCCGCGCCCCAGGCCGCCACGGCGGGCACCACCAGCCGCAGATCCACCGGCCCGGCCGACTCCCCCTCGGCCGGCCCCCGCCCGGCCCGCTCCCGCCCGGCCCGCTCCCGCTCGACCGACTCCCCCTCTGCCGGCTCCCGCCCGGCCGGCTCCCCGGCGGCGCTCACGGCCGCACCAGCCTTCGCAGCTCGGCGAACCTCCGCTCGCCGATCCCGTCGACCTGCCGGAGCTCCTCCACGGCCCGGAACCCGCCCCGGGCGGTCCGGAAGTCGACGATCTTCCTGGCGAGCACGGGGCCCACCCCGGGCAGCCCGTCCAGCTGCTCCACCGTCGCGCTGCCGAGGCTCAGCGGACCGGCCCCGCCGCCCGCACCCGCTCCGGGGCCGGCGCTGCCCGCCGCCGGCTGCGCGGTGGCACCCACCAGCACCTGTTCGCCGTCCACCAGGACCCGGGCCCGGTTGAGCCCGGTGGTGTCCGTGCCCGGCCGCACGCCCCCGGCGGCGGCCAGCGCGTCCTCCACCCGCGAGCCGGTGGGCAGCCTCCGCACCCCGGGATCGCGGACCTTGCCGCTCACGTCCACCACGATGCGGGCGCTCCCGCCGGCCGGTCCCGCCGACGCCACCGGGGCGGAGGCGACGGGGCCGGGCCCGAGCACGGCCGGGGCCGTCACCGGCTGCGGCCGGCCCGGCCAGTACCGCAGCCCGGCGAAGCCGACCGCCACCACCAGCACCACCGCGACGGCGGCGACCGTCCTCGGCTCCACCCCGCACCGGACCTGCACCCACACCGGCAGCCGCTCCCGCAGCGCCAGCCTCCGCGCCTCCCCATCCCCCAAGGCCGACCCAGCCGCCCCGGCGGGCTCCACCACCCCGGCGGGCTCGGCCACCCCCGGCGGATCCGCCCCGCCCGCCAGCAGTGCCTCGGCCCTGCGCCGCACCCGGGCGGGATCGGGCCGGGACCGGGCACGGGTGCGGCGCCGGTCGCGGAGCCTGCCGTCGGACCGGCGCCCCCGCCCGGGCCCGCTGCCACCGCCACCGCCACCACCACCGCCACCGCCACCGCCACCGGCGGAGGGGGAAGCCGCGGGGACACCGGTGGAAGCAGGGAGGAGACCCGTGGAAGGGACCGTGGACCGACCTGGAGTACGCGTTCGAAGAGTCATGCCCCGAAGCTAGGGCCGACCCCGGCACCACCGCTCGGAGCCCTCAATTCCGGTGGATGACCGGCCCGTTGTGGACAACCCGGCCACCCTTCCGGGTGATCAGCGGGGCGAGACGACCGCCGCCAGCAGCCCCGGTCCGGTGTGCGCGCCGATCACCGCGCCCACCTCGCTGACGTGCAGCTCGACCAGGCCGGGGATGCGCTCGCGCAGCCGTTCGGCGAGCTTCTCGGCCCGCTCCGGGGCCGCCAGGTGGTGGACGGCGACGTCGACGCTCCGCGCCCCGGCCCGTTCGACGGCCAGCTCCTCCAGCCGGGCGATGGCCTTGGAGGCCGTGCGCACCTTCTCCAGCATCTCGATCCGCCCGCCGTCCAGGGTCAGCAGCGGTTTGACCGCCAGCGCCGAGCCGAGGAGGGCCTGCGCGGCCCCGATCCGGCCGCCGCGCCGCAGGTAGTCGAGGGTGTCCACGTAGAAGTAGGCCGACATCTCCGCGGCCCGCTTCTCGGCGGCGGCCACGGCCTCGTCGGCGGACCCGCCGGCCTCGGCGGTCTCGGCGGCGGCGAGTGCGCAGAAGCCGAGGGCCATGGCGACCATGCCGGTGTCGACGACGCGGACCGGCACGGGGGCGGTCCGGGCCGCGACCACGGCGGCGTCGTAGGTGCCGGAGAACTCGGCGGACAGGTGCAGGCTCACGATGCCGGTGGCTCCGGCCTCCGCGGCCTCCTGGTAGGCCCGTACGAACCGTTCCGGGCCGGGGCGCGAGGTGGTGACCGGGCGGCGCTTCTGCAGGGCCGCGGCGAGGCTGCGGGCCGAGATCTCGGTCCCGTCCTCCAGGGCCTCGTCTCCCAGGACCACGGTCAGGGGGACGGAGGTGATCCCGTGCCGCGCCATCGCCTGCGGGGGCAGGTAGGCCGTGGAATCGGTGACGATCGCGACATGGCGGGACATGAGCCGGAGGTTACCGGCAGCGGGGGCCTTCCGGCAGCCCGGGCCGCCCCCTCACCCGGAACCGCCGCCGCTCGACCCCCGCGCCGCCCCGGCCCCTCCTCCGCTCAGGTGGTGGCTTCGGGCCTGGGGGCCTTCTGCCAGGGGTACGCCGCCGCCGGAGCGGCGGGGTCCAGCGCCGGCCGCCCGGGGTCCGCCGGCCGCGCCGCTTCCCCGGCCCGCTGCGACGGCTGGGCCTGCCCGGCGCCCCGCCCGGCGTCCGGAGCCGCGCCCGGGCCGCCCGCGGCCTCCTGGCGCGCGTCCCAGGCCGCCGCGGCGGCCGCCAGGTCGTCGACGGACTCCCGGGACCAGTCCCGCAGCGCGTCCGACTCGACCTCGATCTGCTCCGAGAGCAGCGCCAGCTCGTCGTCCGCGAACCGGCGGGCGCGGTCGCGGGCCGCCCACCGCAGCGAATCGGCCGACTTCGTGATCTTGAGGGTGCGCTCCCGCAGCTCGGGCAGCCGCTCCGCGATCCGCTTCCGGTCGGGCTCCTGCTCCAGCCGCTTCAGCTCGTCGTCCAGCTCGTGCCCGTGCCGGCTCAGCCGCTCGAAGAGGGCGACGGACTCCGCCAGCGAGCCGTCCGACCGCACTCCCTGGTACAGGGCGGCCTGGGTGGCGCGCATGGAGTTGCGCAGGTCGAGCCGGAGCTGGGCCAGCGAGCCGGAGACCCCGGTCTGGCCGATGCTCCTGGCCTTCAGGGTGGTGTCCTCCACCGTCCGGCGGGCCTGCGTGATCGTCCGGTCCACGCCGCGCTTGGCCGCGCCGACCGCCTTGACCGTGGCCCAGGCGCCCAGCCCCAGGAAGGCGAACAGCACCACCAGGGCAAAGATGATGATCAACGCGCCTACCTCCATGAGGTTCCCTTCCCCGGCTTGTTCCCGTCCCTCCCACCGTAAACGCCGCGGGCAGGCCAGGGGTTCCAATCGAACCCCCAACCTGCCCGTACGGGATCACCCCGAGAAGCCGGCGGCCTGTGCCCGCGGCCGTCAGATGACGATGTTCACCAGCTTCGGCGCGCGCACGATCACCTTGCGGATCTCCGCGCCGCCCAGGGCCGCGACGACGCCCGCGTCGGTGACGGCCAGCTGCTCCAGGTCGGCCTCCGAGATGCTCGGCGACACCTCCAGGCGGGCCTTGACCTTGCCCTTGACCTGGACCACGCAGGTGACCGTCTCGTCCACGACGTACGCCGGGTCCGCGACCGGGAAGTCCTGGTGGACGACCGAGTCGGTGTGGCCCAGGCGGTGCCACAGCTCCTCCGCGATGTGCGGCGCCAGCGGGGCGACCAGCAGCACCAGGCGCTCGGCCACGGACCGCTCCAGCGGGCGGCCCGCCTTCGTCAGGGCGTTGTTCAGCTCGGTGATCTTCGCGATCGCCGTGTTGAAGCGCAGGCCCGCCATGTCGGCGCCGGCCCCGTCGATGGCCTTGTGCAGGGCGCGCAGGGTGGCCTCGTCGGGCTCGCCGTCGACGACGGTGACCTCGCCGGTCTCCTCGTCCACGATGTTGCGCCACAGGCGCTGCAGCAGGCGGTACTGGCCGACGACGGCGCGGGTGTCCCACGGACGCGAGACGTCCAGCGGGCCCATCGCCATCTCGTACAGGCGCAGGGTGTCCGCGCCGTACTCCTCGCAGATCTCGTCGGGCGTGACGGCGTTCTTCAGGGACTTGCCCATCTTGCCGTGCTCGCGCTTGACGGGCTCGCCCTGGTAGAAGTACCCGCCGTCGCGCTCCTCGACCTCGGCCGCCGGGACGTACACACCGCGCGCGTCGGTGTAGGCGTACGCCTGGATCATGCCCTGGTTGAACAGCTTGTGGAACGGCTCGGCCGACGAGACGTGGCCCAGGTCGAACAGGACCTTGGACCAGAAGCGGGCGTACAGCAGGTGCAGCACCGCGTGCTCGGCGCCGCCCACGTACAGGTCGACGCCGCCGTGCGGCGCGCCCTCGCGCGGGCCCATCCAGTACTGCTCGATCTCCGGGTCCACCAGGGCGGACGCGTTGTTCGGGTCCAGGTAGCGCAGCTCGTACCAGCAGGAACCGGCCCAGTTGGGCATGGTGTTGGTCTCGCGGCGGTAGGACTTCACGCCGTCGCCCAGGTCCAGCTCCACGTTGACCCACGCCTCGTTGCGCGACAGCGGGGTCTCCGGCTTGGAGGCGGCGTCGTCGGGCTCGAAGGTGCGCGGCGAGTAGTCCTCGACCTCCGGCAGCTCCAGCGGCAGCATCGACTCGGGCAGCGAGTGGGCGACGCCGTCCGCGTCGTAGACGATCGGGAAGGGCTCGCCCCAGTACCGCTGGCGGCTGAACAGCCAGTCGCGCAGGCGGAAGTTGACGGTGCCCTCGCCGATGCCGCGCCCGGTCAGCCATTCGGTGATGGCGGCCTTGGCCTCGACGACGCCCAGGCCGTCCAGCGAGATGCCCTCGCCGGCGGAGTTGACCAGCTTCGCGTCGTAGGAGACGAAGGCGTCCTCCCAGTCGGCGGTGTCGGTGCCGCGGCCGTCCGTCGGCTCGACGACGCAGCGGACCGGCAGCTCGAAGGCGCGGGCGAACTCGAAGTCGCGGGCGTCGTGCGCCGGGACGGCCATGATCGCGCCGGTGCCGTAGCCCATCAGCACGTAGTCGGCGATGAAGACGGGGACCTTGTCGCCGCTGACCGGGTTGACCGCGTACTCGCCGGTGAAGACACCGGTCTTGTCCTTGGCCTCGGCCTGCCGCTCGACGTCCGACTTGGAGGCGGCCTGCTTGCGGTACGCGGCCACGGCCTCGGCGGGGGTGGCGTAGCCGCCGGTCCACACGTCGTGGGTGCCCTCGGGCCACGCGGCCGGGACGAACTTCTCGACCAGCGGGTGCTCGGGCGCCAGGACCATGTAGGTGGCGCCGAACAGCGTGTCCGGACGGGTGGTGAAGACGGTGATGGCCTCGTCGCCCAGCGCGAAGTCGACGCGGGCGCCCTCGCTGCGGCCGATCCAGTTGCGCTGCTGCAGCTTGATGGCCTCGGGCCAGTCCAGCGCGTCCAGGTCGTCGATCAGGCGGTCCGCGTAGGCGGTGATCCGCATGTTCCACTGGCTCAGGCGGGACTTGAAGACGGGGAAGTTGCCGCGCTCGGACCGGCCGTCGGCGGTGACCTCCTCGTTGGCCAGTACGGTGCCCAGCCCGGGACACCAGTTCACGGGCGCGTCGGAGGCGTAGGCCAGGCGGAAGCCGTTCAGCACGTCGGCGCGCTCGCCGGCGGTCAGGTCCGCCCAGGCGCGGCCCCCGGGGACCTCACGGGTGCCGTTCTCGAAGGCGGCGACCAGCTCGGAGACCGGGCGGGCCTTCTTCGCGTCGGCGTCGTACCAGGAGTTGTAGATCTGCAGGAAGATCCACTGCGTCCACTTGTAGTACTCGGGGTCGATCGTCGCGAAGGACCGGCGCTTGTCGTGGCCCAGGCCCAGGCGGCGCAGCTGGACCTTCATGTTCTCGATGTTCGCCTCGGTCGACACGCGCGGGTGCGTGCCGGTCTGCACGGCGTACTGCTCCGCCGGCAGGCCGAAGGCGTCGAAGCCCAGGGTGTGCAGGACGTTGTGGCCGGACATCCTCTGGTGGCGCGCGAAGACGTCGGTGGCGATGTAGCCCAGCGGGTGGCCGACGTGCAGGCCCGCACCGGAGGGGTACGGGAACATGTCCATGATGAACTTCTTGGGCCGGGCGACGACCGCCGGGTCGCCGGCCAGGTCACCGGTCGGGTTCGGCGCCTCGTAGGTGCCCTCCGCGTCCCATACGTCCTGCCAGCGTGCCTCGATGTCGGCGGCCATGGCAGCCGTGTAACGGTGCCCCTCGGCCGCCTCGGGGGCCGGGGTGTTCGTCTCGCTCATGATTTCTGAAGCTCCATCGATCGTCTCTGCCGTCTCTGCCCGCCCAAACGAAAAAGCCCCTCGCACAGGAGGGGACGCCGCGCCGATGCCGACCTTCTCGAAGGGTCGGTACTGATCAGCGCGGCTCGGTAAGCAGAAGGCGTACGGCACGCATGGCGTCAGGGTACCGCAGCGGCCCCCACGGGCGCTCGGACGTTCCACCGGTCGGGCACAACGAGAAGCGGGCCACCCGATCCGGGTGGCCCGCTTCTTCACTGTGGAGCTAAGGAGAATTGAACTCCTGACCTCCTGCATGCCATGCAGGCGCTCTACCAACTGAGCTATAGCCCCTTGTTTCTCTCTGCCGCCGGGCCCCTTCTCGGTTTCCCTTGCCGGTTCCCCCTGGCGACATCGAGAACATTACACGGTCATGGCCCCAGACCAAAAATCGGTTTCCGGTGGCCCGTTATGCCCGATTCGGCCGCCGTTGCACCGGCCGCCCGTGACCGTCGAGCGCCCCGTCCCGGCCACCCGCTCACGCGCGGGCGAACTGGTAGAAGCGCTTCAGCGTGCAGTGCTCGTCGAGCAGGCGGCCGTAGATCGGCTCGCCCTCCAGCTCCCGATACGTTTCGATCGGGTCGCCTTTTATGATCAGCGCCCGTGCGCATTCCTCGCACCAGTACTGGTAGTCGGGATTGACCGGGTCCATGTCCCGCACGATCGGCGTGCCGTTGTTGCACCAGTCGCACCGCCGCCGGTGTGCACCCATCCGTCAGCGACTCCCTCCCGCGTCGGGCCGTCGTGTCCCCCTCCGGCCGTCCGATTCTGCCACGTCGGCAGCGGACGGGTCAGCAAGCACACAAAGGGGAACAAACGCAAGGATCCCGCCCCCTGTTGGGGACGGGATCCTGATTGTGGAGCTAAGGAGAATTGAACTCCTGACCTCCTGCATGCCATGCAGGCGCTCTACCAACTGAGCTATAGCCCCGCTCTCCGCCGCGTTCCCCCCGTTTCCGGTGTTCTTCGCTGCGAACAAGAAGAACTCTAGCCTGTGACCAGCCGGAAAGTGAAATCCGGGCCCGAGCGGCCCTCCGGGCCGCGCGGAGGGCCCCGGCGGAAGCCCCGGCCGACCTCAGTCGTCGTCGCCGAGCACCGGCTCCGGCAGCGTGCCGGCGTTGTGCTCCAGCAGGCGCCAGCCGCGCGCGCCCTCGCCGAGGACGGACCAGCAGCAGTTGGAGAGCCCGCCCAGGCCCTCCCAGTGGCGCGGCTCCAGACCCAGCAGCCGGCCGATGGTCGTACGGATGGTGCCGCCGTGGCTGACGACGACGAGCGTGCCGCCCTCGGGCAGCCGGTCCGCGTGGTCGAGCACCACCGGAGCCGCCCGGTCGGCGACCTCGGTCTCCAGCTCGCCGCCACCGCGGCGCACCGGCTCGCCGCGCTTCCACGCCGCGTACTGCTCGCCGTACTTGTCGAGGATCTCCTCGTGGGTGAGGCCCTGCCACTCGCCCGCGTACGTCTCGCGCAGCGCCTCGTCGTGCACCACGGACAGGCCCGTGACGCCGGCCAGCTCGGCCGCCGTGTCAGCGGCCCGCCGCAGGTCGGAGGCCACGATGGCGTCCGGCTTCAGCGAGGCGAGCAGCCGGGCGGAGCGGCGCGCCTGCGCCACGCCCGTCTCGGTCAGCTCGATGTCCGTCGAACCCTGGAAGCGGCGCTCAAGGTTCCACGAGGTCTGGCCGTGCCGCCAGAGGACGATCTTCCTGCCGGGCTTGCCGGCAGGCCTCGTGGTCGTGCTCAGAACAGATCACCGTCCATCTCGTCGTCGCCCTGCGCCTCGCGCAGCTTGGCGTGCTCCTCGGCCTTGCCGATGGTGAGCTTGGCGTCCTCGGGGAGCTCGATCTCGGGGCAGTCCTTCCACAGGCGCTCCAGCGCGTAGAAGACACGCTCCTCGCTGTGCTGGACGTGGACGACGATGTCGACGTAGTCGAGCAGGATCCAGCGGGCGTCGCGGTCGCCCTCGCGGCGCACCGGCTTGGCGCCGAGCTCCTTGAGGAGGCGCTCCTCGATCTCGTCGACGATCGACTTGACCTGGCGGTCGTTGGGCGCCGAGGCGAGCAGGAAGGCGTCGGTGATCGACAGCACGTCGCTGACGTCGTACGCGATGATGTCGTGCGCGAGCCGGTCGGCCGCCGCCTGGGCGGCGGTGGTGATGAGCTCGATGGAGCGGTCCGTGGCGGTCACTGGCCATGCTTTCGGGTTGGCGGACAGATACCCACAAGGGTCTCACGTACCGCCGACGTCGCCCGCGCGGAACGTCCGGCGCGGGCACGGCCGCAGGTCGGAGCCGTGCCGGAACGGGAACCCGCCGGCCCGGCCCGCCCCGTCAGGACGCCTTGTAGTCCTTGCCCAGCACCACCACGACGTCCGCGTTCACCGGGCTCTCGGCCTTCTTCACGGCCGTCTCCGGCAGCCCCAGCGTCTTGGCCACGTCGACCGCCCGGTCCCGCTGGGCGTCGTCCTGGTACGTGATCCGCGTGGCGGCCTCCGTCCGGTCGGCCCGGCCTCCGTCCACGAAGCCGTAGCCGCCGTTGAGCAGCGCCGCCTTCGCCGCGACCTGCGCCTTCTCGCTCCCGGTGGCGTCCTTGAGGCCCACCCGCGGGGCGGCGCCGGGCTGGGTGGCGCCGGAGGAGCCGCCGAGGACCTCCTTGACGACCTTCCGGTTGGCCTCGTCGGTCAGGCCGCCGTCCGGCTTCACGGTGAGCACCTCGGTGCGGTACGCCGCCACCTTGGCGTGCTCGCCGATCCGCGACAGCAGCCCGCCGAGGTTCCGCGCGTCGAGCCCCGGGTCGAGGATCTGGCCCATGCTCTCGACGGTGGTGGCCGCCGCCCCGGGGTCGCCCGGGATCTTGCGGAGGACGGCGTAGAGCACCTTGCCGGTGCGCTCCAGCTGCCTCGCCTCCGGTTCGCCCCGGCCGCGGTGGGTGGCGTAGGCGACGGCCATCGCCCCGGTCAGGCTCTGCTTCGGCCCCTGCGCCACGGCCGGGGTCTTGGCCTGCTCGTCGGCCGGGACGGCGGTGTCGGTGTCGACCTCGATGCCGCCGACCAGCTCGACGAGGCGCTCCAGGAAGGGCGTGTCCAGGCGCCAGGTGCCGCCGATGCGGGTACCGAGGACGGTGTCGAGGGACTCGCGGGCGCCGAGGCCGCCCTCCTCGACGGCCTTGCCGAGGGAGGTGCCGGTGCCGTCCTGCTTGGGGACGCCCAGGGTGTTGGGGATCAGGACGGTGGCGCCCTGCTTCGTCGTGACGTTGTCCACGAGGAGGGCGGTGGAGCTGCCGCCCCGCTTGGTGTCGAGCAGGTGGACGACGATCATGTCGCGCTTCTGCGCGCCCGCGGCGGCCGCGGCGCCCTTCTCCTGCCCGGGGCCGTCGAGGAACGGCAGCCGGTCCGTGTACCAGAGCCAGCCCAGCGTGCCGACGGCGGTCAGGGCGAGGACGACGACCAGCGCGACGATCCGGTTCCGGCCGCGGCGGCGGGCCTCCTCGCGGCGTTCGGTGCGGCTCTCGGTGAAGGCGAGCCAGTCGATGACGTCCTCGGAGTCCTCGTCCGGCTGGTCGATGAAGGAGAACTGCTCGGTGCGGTAGTCACGGCCGCCGGGGGCGTCCGTGATCCCGGCAGGGGGCTCCGCGGGCGCCTCCCGGCGCGGCTCCGGCACCTGGGCGGGCGCGGGGGCCGGAGCCTGGGCCGGCTGCTGGTGGGGAGCGGCGGCCTGCTGCGGGATCCACTGCGGGGGGTCCTGCTGCACCGGGTACGGATCGTGGACCTGCGGCTCCGGGTACGGCTGCTCGTACTGGGGGTACTGCGGGTACTGCGCGTACTGCTGCTCGTACGGGGGCGGGGCGGGCTGTACGGGCTGCGCGGCCACCCGGCCGTACACGGGTCTGCCGTAGGCGTCGTAGCCGATGAGCTGCTGCTGGGCGGCGTACGGGTCGTACGGTCCGTACGGATCCTGTGGGTCGTTCACCGCGGGGCCCCTCTCTCCGGAAGCTCAGGCTCCCCGGTACAGCTCGCGCTTGTCGATGTAGCGCACCACACCGTCGGGAACGAGATACCAGACCGGGTCGCCCTGGGCGACCCGCGTGCGGCAGTCCGTGGAGGAGATGGCGAGCGCGGGGACCTCGACCAGCGAGACGCCGCCCTCGGGCAGTCCGTCGTCGGTGAGGACGTGGCCGGGCCGGGTCACTCCGATGAAGTGGGCGAGGGAGAACAGCTCGTCCGCGTTGCGCCAGGTCAGGATCTGGGCGAGGGCGTCGGCACCGGTGATGAAGAACAGGTCGGCGTCGGCGTTGAGCGCGCTCAGGTCCCGCAGGGTGTCGATGGTGTACGTCGGGCCGCCGCGGTCGATGTCGATGCGGCTGACGGAGAACTGCGGGTTGGAGGCGGTCGCGATGACCGTCATGAGGTAGCGGTCCTCCGCGGGGGACACGGCCCGCTGCGACTTCTGCCACGGTTCGCCCGTGGGTACGAAGACCACCTCGTCGAGGTGGAAAAGGGCGGCCACCTCACTGGCGGCCACCAGGTGTCCGTGGTGGATCGGGTCGAACGTCCCGCCCATCACTCCGAGCCGGCGCTTGACCGGGCCCGTAGGCATTTCCTGCTCTCCCATGAGCGCAGAGCCTACTGGCCCGGTGGCACGCGCGCGGCGGCCCGGTCCGTACGGGGAGCCCGGCCTAGCGGTCGCGGTTCAGGCGGGTGGTCACCCAGAGCATGAGCAGCAGGATGACGAACGCACCGCCACCGGTCAGGTACGGGTTCAGGCTGTCGTGGTTGCCGCCGTGCCCACCGGCTTCCTCCGCGGCGAGGAGGACCAGGTCGTGGGCGGTGGTGGAGAGGCTCATCAGGCAGGTACCTATCGAGTCGGGGAGCGAGCGGAGACTTCCCTCACATCGTATGCGGGGGCCCTGGGCACGCTCACGCCGACTCAGGCGTTGGAGAGGATGGACGCACGTCACCACAGCCGATCCAGGGGGAGGGCGCCATGACGGACACCGGTTCCGAGACGTCACCGGCACGCAGTCGCAGGAGGTTCCAGGGGATTTCCTCGCGGGCCTACGAGCACCCGGCGGACCGCTCCGCTCTGGTCGCGCTGCGCAAACTCGCCGGTTTCGACACGGTGTTCAAGGCCCTCAGCGGGCTGCTCCCGGAGCGCAGCCTGCGGCTGCTGTTCCTGTCGGACTCGGTACGGGTGGGCGAGACCCAGTTCCCCCACCTGCACGGAATGCTGCGCGACGCCTGTTACGTCCTGGACCTGGAGAAGGTCCCCCAGATGTACGTGCAGCAGGACCCGAAGCCCAACGCGATGTGCATCGGGCTGGACGAGCCGATCATCGTGGTGACCACGGCGCTGGTCGAGCTGCTCGACGAGGAGGAGATGCGGGCGGTCGTGGGCCACGAGGTGGGCCACGCGCTGTCCGGTCACGCCGTGTACCGCACGGTGCTGCTGTTCCTGACGAACCTGGCGCTGAAGGTGGCGTGGATCCCGCTGGGCAATGTGGCGATCATGGCGATCGTCACCGCGCTGCGCGAGTGGTTCCGCAAGTCGGAGCTGTCGGCGGACCGGGCGGGACTGCTGGTCGGGCAGGACGTGAACGCCTCGATGCGCGGCCTGATGAAGATCGCGGGCGGCAACCACCTCCACGAGATGAACGTCGACGCCTTCCTCGCCCAGGCCGAGGAGTACGAGGAGAGCGGCGACCTGCGGGACTCCGTCCTGAAGATCCTCAACGTGCTGCCGCGCACCCACCCCTTCACCACGGTGCGGGCGGCCGAGCTGAAGAAGTGGTCCCTGAGCCGGGAGTACCAGCGGATCATGGACGGGCACTACCCGAGCCGGGACGAGGACAAGGACACCTCGGTGACCGGCTCCTTCCGCCAGTCCGCCTCGCACTACGCGGATTCCGTGCGCACGAGCAAGGATCCGTTGATGAAGCTGGTCGGCGACATCGCGGGCGGTGCGGGCGACCTGGGCGGGAAGCTGCGCGACAGGTTCACCGGTTCGGGCGGCGGCGCGGGCCGGGAGTCCGGCGGCGCCAAGGGCTCCCCGGACTCCCCGGGCCCCGCCGGTGCTACGGGCTCGGACTCGGGCGGACGGGACTGACGGAGGCCGGAGCGGGCGGCTGGGACTGGACCTGGGGCTGGGGCTGCGCCGGCGGGCCGGTCGGCGCCCCGGCCGGTGCCAGTACGCCGCACAGCCCGGCCGTGCGCCGGGGGTGGCCGCCGGCGTACGGGTCGCTCGCGGGCGGCCCCACGGTGGTGGGCCCGGCGCCGGCCAGGAGGGGGCGGAAGCCCTCGGCGGGCTCGTTGGCGCAGTCCTGCGGCCCGGCCATCACGTAGGCCGAGGAGATCTCCGCCCGGCGGGCCGTGAGGTCCTCCCGGTCGAAGCGCAGGCGCAGCTCGCGGCGGACGGTGAACAGCGAGGCCCCGTCGGCGGCGGCGGGCGGGCCGGCCGCCGGCCGGACGGCGTACACGAAAGTGTGGTCGGTGCTCACCTCCAGCACCTCGGGGTCGAGCTCCTGGAAGGCGAGGGTCCCGCTCACCCGGACGCGGCTGTCGGCGACGACGGCGGTGGCGGGGTCGAAGCGGACCAGCCAGCCGGTGGCGGCGTGCCGGCCGTCGCCGGAGGGCGAGACCACGCTCTCGTCGAACTGCGCCAGCTGCCCGGGGTCCAGGAGCACCCGGACGGGCCGGGAGGCGCTGCCGGAGAGGACGTCCGGGTCCAGGGAGGACTGCACCAGGTAGTCCTTGGCGATGGACAGCGCGGCGACGACCTGGCTTTCGGTGAAGTGGTGCGTGCGGCGCACGGCCGGGAGGGTGATGCCGGCCGCCCCGACCCGGTACTCGGCCGCCGGACTGTTCGCGTAGAGGTCGGCCGGGCGGCCGCCGGGCACCGGGACGGCCGGCGCCAGGGGCACGACGGTGCTGCTCAGCGGCTCGGCGTTGCCGCCGGGCGCGGGTACGTACGGGTTGCGCAGGCCCATGTACACGGCGATCGCGAAGGCCGACGCGATGAGCAGCACGAGCAGCATGCCCTGACGGGCGCCCCGTCCCGGGCTGCCGGTGCGGGGGCCGACGGAGCCTGCGCCGGACCAGATGGAACGGCTGCGCACGGCCCGGGCGTGCTCGCCCATGCGTTCCTGGGCGGAGAACTCCTGGAGCCGGGCAGCGCGGACGAAGTCCTCGTCGAACACCACCGAGCGGTATTCGTCCGGGCGTGGTTCTTCGTCACCCCCGCCGATGCCTTCGGGGGTGCCGTTGGGCGGATCTCCTGGTACGGCCATCGCTTCTCCCGCTGTCCCCGCTTCAGAGAAGCCCCCAGCTCCGGAGCGAACGAGTGGGGTCGTACCTTCAGGGTTGGCGGCCGACGGGGTACGTAAACGCGCCGACGCCCGTGACTTCCCTGAGCGGAGTACTGGCCGGGGCGGGTGCGGGGTCCTGGTCGCCGGCCGCGCTGCGGTAGACGGCGCTGAAGGCGAGCGCGACCATGCCGAGCCCCATCACGACGGCGAGCACCCACGCGACGGGCCGCAGCCAGGCGGCCCGGCCGCGGTAGGGGCGCATGGCTCCGCCGTAGGCGCCGTACGGGCCTTCGGCGTAGCCGTGGCCGTACTGGCCGGGCTCCCATCCGGGGTCGTCGAGGCCGTACCCGTCCGGGTGGCCGTAGTCCTCGTCGGCGGCCCAGCCACCGGCGACGCGGGCGGCCTCGGCCTCGGCGCGCGCCCGGTCGGCGGCGCGCTGGCGCTCGGCCGCGCTCGGTTCATGGATCTCGGCGTTCCGGACGAAGTCCTCGTCGAGCACCACGGAGGCGAAGTCGAAATCCGCGCCTCCGCGGTCGTCGTCGGGCTCCCCGTCGTCCGGGAACGGCTTGCCCCCCACGTCGTCCGGCACGGGACCAGCGTAGACCTGGGGGGCCGCTTTGGGCAGGGTGTAAGCCTGATTCCGGCCACACCGTGTCCGCGCGATGGTTACCGAATGTGACCGTCGCCGGTGACGATGTACTTGGTGGAGGTGAGCTCGGGAAGGCCCATCGGGCCCCGGGCGTGCAGCTTCTGGGTGGAGATGCCGATCTCGGCACCGAAGCCGAACTGGCCACCGTCCGTGAACCGGGTGGACGCGTTCACGGCGACTGTGGTCGAGTCGACCAGCTGGGTGAAGCGGCGGGCGGCGGCCTGCGAGGTGGTGACGATCGCCTCGGTGTGGCCGGAGGTCCAGCGGCGGATGTGGGCGACGGCGTCGTCGAGGGAGTCCACGACGCCGGCGGCGATGTCGTACGACAGGTACTCGGCGGCCCAGTCCTCGTCGGTGGCGGGGACGGCGGTGACCTTGCTCCCCTCGGCGGCGGCCAGCACCTGGGCGTCGCCGTGGACGGTCACGCCGGCGTCGGCGAGCGCGTCGAGGGCGCGCGGCAGGAAGGCGGCGGCGATGTCGCGGTGCACGAGGAGGGTCTCGGCGGCGTTGCAGACGGAGGGCCGCTGGGCCTTGGAGTTGACGAGGATGTCCACGGCCATGTCGAGGTCGGCCTGGGCGTCGACGTAGACGTGGCAGTTGCCGGTACCGGTCTCGATGACCGGAACGATGGACTCCTCGACGACGGTCTTGATGAGCGAGGCGCCGCCGCGCGGGATGAGCACGTCGACGAGGCCGCGGGCGCGCATCAGCTCGCGGACGGAGTCGCGGGACTCGCCGGGGACGAGCTGGATCGCGTCGGCGGGCAGGCCGGCGGCCTCGATGGCGTCGCGCAGGATGGCGACCAGGGCGGTGTTGGAGGCGTAGGCGGAGGAGCTGCCGCGCAGGAGGACGGCGTTGCCGGACTTCAGGCAGAGCGCGGCGGCGTCGACGGTGACGTTGGGGCGGGCCTCGTAGATGATGCCGACGACGCCGAGGGGGACGCGGATCTGGCGGAGGTCGATGCCGTTGGGGAGGGTGGAGCCGCGGACGACCTCGCCGACGGGGTCGGGCAGGGCCGCGACGTCGCGCACGTCGGAGGCGATGGCGCGGACGCGCTCCGGGGTGAGGGTGAGGCGGTCGATGACGGTCTCGCTGGTGCCGGCGGCGCGGGCCTTGTCGGTGTCGACGGCGTTGGCGGCGACGATCTCGGCCGTACGGGCCTCCAGCGCGTCCGCGATGGCCAGCAGGGCGGTGTCCTTGGCGGACCGCGGGAGTGGCGCGATGGCGGCGGCGGCGGTGCGGGCCGCCTGCGCGGTGGCGGTGACGGGGGAGGCGGCGGTGGCGTCGTCGAGCGAGGTCATGCCGCCCAGGGTAATCCCCGCCACCGCTGGCTCCGCCGGGCCTTCCACCCCCCGAGACGCCCTTTCCGACGCGCCGCTCGCGCGACTCGGCCCTGGCGGGCCTCCCCGGCTTCGCGCCGCTGCGACCGCCTCCGGCCGTCGGGCCCCCGGCGGGGTCGGTTCGGGTGGCTGGGGCCGGTGGGTCGGGTGCGGGTGGTGTTGCCGCTGCGCGGGCGAGGTCCCCTACCCGCCCTTCGCCCGTTCCCCGGGGGCTCCGCCCCCGGACCCTCCCCCAGCTACCGCTGGGAGGTGCCCCCAGCGCCTCAAACGCCGGCGGGGCTATGAATAGCCCCGCCGGCGTTCGAGGCGACGGGCGCGCAGCGCCCGTACCGGGGTCAGGGGCAACGCCCCTGGGAACGGCGGAAGTGGGGGTCCCGGACGGAGTCTGGGGGAGGGTAGGGGACCGGCCCCGCCCGGCGGACCGGCGGACGGAGTCCGGCGCAGCGGGCCGAAGCCGGTAAGGCCGCCAGCGGCCGCACCGCGCGAGGCGCGCGTCTAGTACGGGTGCACGCCTACCGGGTGGGCCGGGGGTGGGCCGTAGCCTTCCGCCACGCGTTGGTGGTACGTGGGGCGGTCGATGACCTCCAGGCCGACGATCTCCCACGGCGGCAGCTGTGCCGTCGAGCGGTGTTCGCCCCAGAGCCGCAGGGCGACGGCCGCCGCGTCGTGGAGGTCGCGGGCCTCCTCCCAGTACCGGATCTCCGCGTGGTCGTCGGCGTACCGGCTCGTCAGCAGGAAGGGGTGGTCGTGCGCGAGCTGCTCCAGCCCGCGCCGCACCTCGGACAGCGGCGCCGGCTTGCCGGATACGCTGAGCGTGATGTGCCACAGGCGGGAGGTCTCGGCCTGTTCGTCCCCGCCGCCGCCCACGCTGGTCAGCGCTCGTCTCACCAGCCCGCCTCCTGTCTGCGCTACGCGTGTCCGCCCCACACAGTTGACCAGTCCCCGGCCCGCCGCGCGGGGGTTTTCCCGAACCTCAGCCCTGGAGCAGGACCAGATCGTCGCGGTGGACGACCTCCCGCTCGTACGCGGGTCCGAGCTCCCGCGCAAGCTCACGGGTGGAGCGGCCGAGGAGCTGGGGGAGTTCCTTGGCGTCGAAGTTGACCAGGCCCCGGGCCACGGCGCGGCCGTCGGCGGCGCGCAGTTCGACGGGGTCGCCGGCGCTGAAGTCGCCTTCGACGGCGGCGATGCCGGCGGCGAGCAGCGAGCTGCCGCGTTCGGTGACCGCCCGTACGGCGCCGTCGTCGAGGACGAGGTGCCCCTGCGGGGTGGAGGCGTGCTGGAGCCACAGCAGCCGGTCGGCGGAGCGGCGGCCGGTGGCGTGGAAGTGCGTACCGGTCTCGCGGCCGGCCAGGGCGTCGGCGGCCTGGCTGGCGGAGGTCAGGACCACCGGGATCCCGGCGGCGGCGGCGATCCGCGCGGCCTCGACCTTGGTGACCATGCCGCCGGTGCCGACGCCCGCCTTGCCGGCGCTGCCGATGGAGACGTGGGCGATGTCCTCGGGGCCGCGCACCTCTTCGATGCGGGTGGTGCCGGGCAGGGACGGATCGCCGTCGTAGAGCCCGTCGACGTCGGAGAGGAGGACGAGGAGGTCGGCGCGGACCAGGTGGGCCACGAGGGCGGCCAGCCGGTCGTTGTCGCCGAAGCGGATCTCGTCGGTGGCGACGGTGTCGTTCTCGTTGACGACCGGCAGGGCGCCCATGGCCAGGAGCTGGTCCAGGGTCCGGTAGGCGTTGCGGTAGTGGGCGCGCCGGCTGGTGTCGTCGGTGGTCAGCAGGACCTGGCCGACGCGGACGCCGTAGCGGGCGAAGGAGGCGGTGTAGCGGGCGACGAGGAGGCCCTGGCCGACGCTGGCGGCGGCCTGCTGCCGGGCGAGGTCCTTGGGGCGGCGGGCCAGGCCGAGCGGGGAGAGGCCGGCGGCGATGGCTCCGGAGGAAACCAGGACGATCTCCTTCTCGCCGCCGCTGCGCGCCTTGGCGAGTACGTCGACCAGCGCGTCCACCCGGTCGGCGTCGAGCCCGCCCGCCGCGGTGGTCAGGGAGGAGGAGCCGACCTTGACCACGATCCTGCGGGCGTCCACGACACCTTGCCTAGCCGCTGACACGTCTTTCCCCTCACCACGGAACCCGATGGCCCACTGACCCACTGACCGACCGGCCCAATCTACGGGGTGGGGCGGCGGGGCCGCCCCCCGGTTTCAGACCGTGGACGAGGAGCGGGCGGGCGCCGGGTCCCCGGCCACGGCCGCGGCGGCTCCGGTGCCGGGGATGAGGATCTTGCGGGAGAGCAGGAAGGTGAAGGGGATGGCGACGACGGCGGCGACCAGCGGTGCGATCCGGGTGTCCATCCCGGCCCAGGTGACCAGGGCGTAGAGCCCGGCGGACTGGATGACGTAGTTGGTGACGTTCGTCAGCGGGAAGAGGAGGAACTTCTTCCAGGTGGGCCGGGTGCGGTAGGTGAAGTAGGTGTTCATGAAGAACGACCCGATCATCGACAGCACGAAGGCGAGCGTGTACGCGGCGAAGTAGGGCATCCACGGGTGCAGCAGCAGGTAGATGCCGAAGAAGGTGCCGGTGTTCACGCCGCCCACCAGGGCGAACCGGAAGATCTGGCCGAGCTGGTCGCGCCGGCTGTGCCCGGTCATCAGCGGCTGCGCTCCGCGATCACGGCTTCGGAGATGCCGGGCATCCGCTCGGCGTCGGCGCCGTGGGCCTCCTTGACCAGGAAGTGCGGGCGGCGCTTGGTCTCGTAGTAGATGCGGCCGATGTACTCGCCGATCAGACCCAGCATGATCATCTGCATGCCGCCGATGCCGGCGATCAACGCGACGAGCGTGACGTAACCGGGCGATTCGATGCCGTTGGTGATCGCCTCGACGATGATCCACAGCGCGTACAGGCCGGTCAGCGCGACCAGCGACACGCCGAGCCAGATGCCGAGGCGCAGCGGCTTGTTGTTGAAGGAGATCAGTCCGTCCATGCCGTAGTTCAGCAGGGACCCGAACTTCCACTTGGTCTCGCCCGCCTCGCGCTGGGCGTTCTGGTAGTCGAAGTGGACGGTGTCGAAGCCGATCCAGGAGAACAGCCCCTTGGAGAAGCGGTTGTACTCGGGGAGCGCGAGCAGGGCGTCGACGGCGGGCCGCGAGAGCATGCGGAAGTCGCCGACCCCGTCGGTGAGCTCCACGTCGACCCAGCGGTTGACCCCGCGGTAGTAGAGGCGGCTGAGCGCGGAGCGGACCTTCTTGTCGCCCTCGCGGGTGCGCCGGGCGATGATCTGGTCGTGGCCCTGCCGGTAGTGCTCCAGCATGGTGGCGATCAGCTCCGGCGGGTGCTGGAGGTCGGCGTCCATGATGACCACGGCGTCGCCGGTGGCCTCGCGGAGCCCGGCGAGCATGCCGGCCTCCTTGCCGAAGTTCCGGCTGAAGGAGACGTAGCGGGTCCGCTCCCCGTGCTCGGCGGCGATCTTGCGGAGCTTGCCCAGGGTCCCGTCGCGGCTGCCGTCGTCGACGTAGCAGACCTCGTACTCGACCGGCAGGGCGTCCAGCACCTTGCGGATCTCGGTGTCGAACCGGTCGATGACGGCTTCTTCGTTGTAACAGGGGACAACTACCGACAGCTTGGTCATGAGCACTTCCTGCTGGCGTCCTAACGGGTGATTGTCGGCGACCGGACCCGCCACTCACCTCTTCCTTAGAAGTATGCACGCCGGTGGCCGGCCTGCCCGAGTCGCGTGCGGCACACGGTAGCTTTGACTGAATAAGCGGAATGGAACGAAGGGATCGAGGTGCACGTGCCTGACGTCTCCGTGGTCGTCATCGTCTACAACGACGCAGAGCGTCTGCCGGCGGCCGTCCAGTCGGTTTTGGACCAGACCCTGCACGGGGTCGAAGTCGTGATCGTGGACGACTGCAGCAAGGACCGTTCCCACGCGGTCGCCCGGGAGCTGGAAGCGGCGAACCCGGGGCGGGTGCGCGCCTTCCAGCTGCCCGAGAACAGCGGGGGCTGCGGCGCCCCGCGCAACCACGGCATCAAGCAGGCCACCGGCACCTACGTCATGTTCCTGGACAGCGACGACGTCCTGGAGCGCAACGCCTGCCGGAACATGCTGGCGGCCGCCGAGAGCACCGGGTCCGACCTGGTCTCGGGCATGTGCGTACGCGTGCACCTGGACAACCGGTGGGGCAAGACCACCGAGTGGTACCCGTGGATCTACTCCCGCACCCGCACGCTGGAGTCGATCACCGAGTACCCGGACCTACTGGTCTACGACACCCTCTCCACGAACAAGTGCTACCGGCGCGCGTTCCTGCTGGAGCAGGGCCTGGAGTTCCCGGTCGGCATCCACTACGAGGACCTGCTGTTCTCGGCGCAGGCGTACGTCGCCGCCCGCCGCATCACGCTGATCCCGAACCACGTCTACTACTGGAACGTGGTCGAGAAGGCCGCCGCCAAGTCGATCAGCAACCGGCGCCACGAGATCGCGAACTTCGTCCACCGGATGGAGATCCACCGCCGGGTCGACGAGCTGCTCGCGGCCAAGGGCCACACGGCGATCAAGACCGCGAAGGACGCCAAGTTCCTCAAGCACGACCTCGTGCTGCACCTGCGCGACCTGCCGCTGCTGGGCGACGCGTACCGCCAGGAGTTCGCCCGGCTCGCCAACGGCTACCTCGCCGGCATCGACCCGGCCGCGTACGAGAACGTCACCTACCTCCAGGCCATCTGCGCCTACCTGCTCGGCAAGGAGGACTGGAAGAACCTCCTCCCGGCCGCCGACGCGATGACCAACAAGGGCCGGCTGTCCTCCCCGCTGGCCGAGCGCGACGGCCGCGTCTACTGGTGCGCCGAGCACCTCGACGACGCCGAGGGCCGCCGGATACTGGACGTCACCGGCCAGGGCTTCCACACGACCCCGCTGTCCTCCCTGGTCCTGGGCAACCGCCTGACCTCGTACGAGGACGACGGACGCGGCACCGTCACCCTGTCCGGCTCCGTCGTGAACCCACTGGGCCGCATCGCCGAGGACGCCGAGCTGAAGGCCTCCCTGGAGTTCCGGGCCCGCCGGCAGATCGGCGTGCGCTCCTTCAGCTTCCCGGTGGCAACCGTGCGCCACGCCGGTAGCACGATCGAGTGGAACGCCACCGCCGACATCGGCGGCACCGTCCGCCCCCTCGGCATCATCGACGCCGTCTGGGACGTGCGCCTGAAGCTGACGGCCGGCGGCGACAAGCTCACCACCCGCGTCTCGGTCGGCGGCGTCGACCTGGAGTCGGCGGCCCGCCTGCGGGTCCGCCCGCGCCTGACCCGGCTGGTCTCCGACCGCTTCGAGCCCGAGGTCACCAAGAAGGGCAACCTCTCCTACGTCCTTGCCGCCGAGGGCGCCGCGGCCGTGCGCACCCAGTCGCTGCTCGGCAGCGCCATGCACGGCAGGGCCGCAGGCCTGGTCAAGCGCAGCCTGCGCCGGGCCCTGAAGGCCCGCCGCAACATCGGCTCGGGCGAGCAGAAGGTGAAGGTCTACCACGAGGTCTTCTCGAAGCTGCCGGTCAAGAAGGGCACGGTCGTCTTCGAGAGCCACATGGGCAAGCAGTACAGCGACAGCCCCAAGGCGATCTACGAGGAGCTGGTCCGCCAGGGCGCCCCCTTCGAGGCGATCTGGTCCTACGCCGGCGCCAAGCCCACCGGCTTCCCCGAGCAGGCCACCCTGGTCAAGCGCTGGAGCTGGCAGTACCTGCGGGCGCTGGCCCAGGCCGAGTACTGGGTCGACAACCAGGGCTTCCCGCTGGCGCTGACCAAGCGCCCCGGGACCACGTACATCCAGACCTGGCACGGCTCCGCGCTCAAGCGGATGGGCTTCCACGAGCCCCGCACCAAGGCTCAGGGCAAGCCCGCGCAGGACCGTTTCCAGAAGGCCGTCGACCGCTTCGACCACTTCCTGATCCGCTCCGAGCACGACGTGCGCACCCTCGCCAAGGGCTTCCGGCTGCGCGACGAGGTGCTGCTGCGCACCGGCTACCCGCGCAACGACGCCCTGGTCGAGGCGCACCGCGCGGAGACGCAGAGCGGGGAGCGCGTGCGCGGCCCGCTCGCCGCCGAGCTGGGCATCGACCCGGACAAGCGGGTGCTGCTGTACGCGCCGACCTTCCGGGCGAGCGCGGACGGCACGGTGGAGGGCTTCGCGTTCCCCTTCGACGTGGAGGAGTTCGCCGACCGGCTCGGCGACCGCTTCACGCTGCTGGTGCGCACCCACTACCTCAACAGCGTCTCGCTGCCGCCGTCGGTGGCCGGCCGGGTGCTGGACGTGTCCCGGCACCACGACATCACCCCGCTGCTGGCGCTCGCCGACGGGCTGATCACCGACTACTCGTCCGTGATGTTCGACTACGCGGTGCTGGACCGGCCGATGCTGTTCTTCGCGTACGACTACGAGAAGTACTCCACCGACATCCGCGGCACCTACTTCGACCTGAAGGACAAGGCGCCCGGCCCGGTCGTGGCCACGGCCGACGAGCTGATGCAGGCCGTCGCCGCCTTCGACGAGGCCGACGCCAAGTACGCGGAGGCCCGCCAGCGCTTCCTCGCCGAGTTCGGCGAGTACGACCGCGGGGACGCCGCGCGCCGGATCGTCGAGAAGTTCTTCACCAGGAGCGGCAAGTGAGCCAGCAGCCCCAGGAGCTCGCGGCGCAGGGCGGCCGCGACGTCTTCATCGTCTCCAACAGCGTGGACGAGCTCGGCGGCGTGACCACCTGGTCGCACCAGATGGCCCGGCTCTTCACCGACCGGGGCCACCGGGTGCACATCGTCGGCATCGCGCCCGTCGCCGAGGAGATCCGCCAGCGGCTGCCGGACGCCCTCCCGTACGGGATGACCACCCTGTACGACACCCACCCGCCGAAGGCCCGCCGGCTGCGCGGCATCAAGGGCCGCCTCAACGCCCCGGAGCGGCGCCGCCAGGCGGCCCGCCGGGCGGGCATGCGGGCCAAGGCGGAGAAGCTGAACGAGCTGTTCCGGGCGGCCGGGCCCGGTGCCGTCGTCATCGTCACCCAGGTGTGGGCGATGGAGTGGGTGTCCCTCGCCGACACCAAGGGGCTGTCGGTCATCGGCATGAGCCACGAGTCCTTCGAGGCCAGCCAGACGTCCACCCGGGGCGCGCGGGTCCGCCGCTTCTACCCCGAGGTGGACCGGCTGCTGGTCCTCACCCCGGAGGACGCGGACCTGTGGATCCGGGCCGGCATGGAGAACGTCGCCAGCATGCCGAACCCTCTGCCGTTCATGCCGGACTCCCCCGCCCCGCGCACCGAGAAGGTCGTCGCGAGCGTCGGCCGCCTCGCCTTCGAGAAGGGCGTGGACCTGCTGCTCGACGCGTGGGCGGACGCGGCCCCGCACCACCCCGACTGGACCCTGCGGATCTACGGCGCGGGCACCGAGGAGGCGAAGCTGCGGGCGCACTGCACCTCGCTGGGCCTGGACGACTCCGTGGAGTGGATGGGCAGCACCGCCGACGTGCTGGGCGCGCTGCGCGGGGCGTCCGTCTTCGCCCAGGCCTCCCGGGCCGAGGGCTTCCCGATCACCCTGCTGGAGGCGATGGCTGCGGGCCTTCCCGTGGCCGCGTTCGACTGCGCGCCGGGCGTCCGCGAGATCGTGCGGCACGGCGAGGACGGGCTGCTGGCCCGCCTGGGCAACACGATGGAGCTGGCCGGGCACCTGGACACCCTGATGTCGGACCGGGAGACCCGGGAGGCGCTCGGCGACGAGGCGTTCCGCCACGTGCGGCGCTACTCCCCCGCGGAGATCACCGACCGGTGGGAAGAGCTGTTCGCCTTCCTGGAGCGCTGACCCGCCCCCGCACACGAAGAGCCGCCCGCCCCGGACTCGGTCCGGGGCGGGCGGCTCTCTCGTTACGGGGTGACTCAGACCTTGTGGACGTCGCGGTGGTGGTCCCCGTGGCCGGCCGTGCGGTTGGCCTCCCAGCCGGCCCACGCCGAGGTGATCATCTCGCGGACGTCGTGGCGGGCCTTCCAGCCCAGCTCGGCGGCGATCCGGTCGGCCGAGGCCACGACCTTCGCCGGGTCGCCGGGGCGGCGCGGGGTGACGACCGGCGCGTAGGTGTGCCCGGTGCCCGCGTTCAGCAGCTCGACCATCTCCTTGACGGAGACGCCCTCACCGCGGCCGATGTTGACGGTGAGGTCCTTGTGGTCCCCGGCCGCACCCCACTCGGCGAGCCTGCGGGCCGCCACCACGTGGGCGTCCGCGAGGTCCTCCACGTGGATGTAGTCGCGGATGCAGGTGCCGTCCGGGGTCGGGTAGTCGTCGCCGAAGATCCGGGCGCCCTCGCCGGCGTCGTAGCGCTCGAAGACCATCGGGACCAGGTTGAAGACCCCGGTGTCCGCGAGCTCGGGAGCGGCCGCGCCGGCCACGTTGAAGTAGCGCAGGCAGGCGGTGGAGATCCCGTGCGCCTTGCCGGCCGCGCGGACCAGCCACTCGCCGGCCAGCTTGGTCTCGCCGTACGGGCTCAGCGGCCTGCACGGGGTCTCCTCGGTGACGGAGTCCACGTCCGGCATGCCGTACACGGAGGCGGAGGAGGAGAACAGGAAGTTGCGGATGCCCGCCGCCGCCACGGCCTCCAGCAGCACCGTGAGGCCCTGCACGTTCTCGCGGTAGTAGTACAGCGGCTTCTCGACGGACTCGCCGACCTGCTTCTTGCCCGCCAGGTGCACCACGCCGGTGATCCTGTGTTCGCGGATGGCCTCGTCCAGGGCGAGGCGGTCCAGCACCGAGGCCGTCACCAGCGGGACGCCCTCCGGCACGCGGTCCTCCCGGCCCGTGGAGAGGTCGTCGAAGACCACGACCTCCTCACCCGCGAGCAGCATCGCCCGGACGACGTGCGCGCCGATGTATCCGGCGCCACCGGTGATCAGAAATGTCATGCGTATCTCCCGAGCTCTAGCGTGACCGGCGCGTGCGGGCGCGGTCGAGGCGGTTGCGTACGAAGGTCAGCGCGCCCCCGGCACCGGGCGCGAGGCGCACGGCCAGCGCTCCGGCGGCCGTGCGGTAGGGCTGCGCCAGCAGAACACCGTACCGGCTGCTGGGCAGGGCCCGGCGGCGGAGCAGACCGCCCAGGGGGCGCAGGGAGGTGTGCAGGGAGCTCCCGTCGGCGCAGCGCACGCCCACCCGGACGTCCCACGCCTGCATCCCGCGCAGCCCCCGCCGGCGCCCCTCGGCGGCCAGCGCGGCCGGCCGGAACGGCACCTCGGCGGTCCACCCGTCCCCGTCGGCGGCGGCCCGCAGCTCCACGGGCCGCAGCAGGACGGGATCGCCCCCGGCGCGGGGCGGGAAGCTCAGCTGGACGGTCTGCGGACCGGCCCCGGCGAGCCGCCCGTACAGGTCGCGCACCCGGAGCCGCAGGGCCCCCGGCCCGGCGGGCCCCGCGTCGACGGTGACCGGCAGCTCCGCCACCGGCAGGGCGTCGAGCCCGTCCAGCGGCACCGGCAGCTCGGCGCTCCACACCGGCGCCCCGGCCGCGTCACGGGCGTACGGGGGCAGCAGCCGGGCCGGCTCGGCGGCGAACCGCATCAGCCGCTCCACGTCCCCGGGCGGGGTCTCGGCGGCGGCCAGCACCCCGGCGGCCCAGCGGGCGCGGGCGGGCGCGGCGGCGGTGTCGGCGGGGTCGAAGCCGGCCAGGTACTCGCGGGTCAGCGCCCACCAGTCGGCCCGGTACCCGGGGTCCCCGCCCAGCTCGCGCAGGTACATCCGCAGGTCGTAGTCGAGGAACTTCACCTGGCAGGCGCGGCCCAGCTCCGGGGAGGCGGCGGCGAGGGTGCGGGAGGCGGTGCGGTGGGCCTCGACGCGGGAACGCCAGTTGCCGACGTCCTTGCGGTCCAGGGAGATCGACACCTGGGCGGCGCTGCGGCGCACGTGCCACACGTAGACGAGGTCGCCGACGACGGCGATCCGGGGCCCGGCGGCCAGGACGCGGGAGGTGAAGACGAAGTCCTCGTACACGAACCGGCCGTCGGGGAAGCGGATCCCGTGCTTCTCCAGGAAGGAGCGGTCGTACAGCTTGTTGACGCAGAGGGTGTCGCGGACCAGCTCGGGCCGGTCGGCGGGCCGCTCGATGACGTCGCCCGGCGTGTACAGGCCGGGCATCCAGGGCACCTCGCGGCCCTCGGGAAGCTCGCGGCGCACGCACGCGCCGACGGTGACGGGGGCCCGGTGCTCCTCGGCCGCCCGCACCAGCGCCTCGGCGGCGCCCGGCGGCAGTACGTCGTCGCTGTCGAGGAAGAGGACGTACGGGGAGGTCGCGGCGGCGATCCCGTCGTTGCGCGGGGTACCGCAGCCGCCGCTGTTCTCCGCGCGGTGCAGGACCCGCAGGCGCGGGTGTGCCGCCGCCAGCTCGTCCAGCACGCCGGCGGTCCCGTCCGAGGAGGCGTCGTTCACGGCGATGACCTCGGCGACCACCGGGCCCTGGGCGAGGGCCGAGGAGACGGCCTCGCCCACGAGCCCGGCGTCGTTGTACGCGATCACCACCACCGAGACCGAGGGGCCCGCGGCGGTGTCACTGCTGGAATGGCTGCTGCTCACCCGCAGGATCCTAGGCGAACGGCGTAAAGCCGACTTCAAAGCCGGCCCTCCGCCGCCCCCGCCCGGTCAGAAGGGGCGGAACTCGTCGTACTCCTTCTGGGCGGAGTCGCCGCGCCGGGCTTCCTTCTCGTTGCGGCGCTGGGTCGCCGGACGCGGAGCGTCCAGGCGGTGGTCCTCACCGCGGCGGCCCAGCATCTCGGCACCGGCCATCACGGTCGGCTCCCAGTCGAACACGACCGCGTTCTCCTCGGAACCGATCGCGACGCCGTCGCCCGCCTTGGCACCGGCCTTCTTCAGCGCTTCCTCGACACCGAGGCGGTTGAGCCGGTCGGCGAGGTAGCCGACGGCCTCGTCGTTGTTGAAGTCGGTCTGGCGGACCCAGCGCTCCGGCTTCTCGCCGCGCACCCGGTACACGTCCTCGACCTCGTCGTAGGCGACGGTGAAGCCGGCGTCGTCCACGGCCTTCGGGCGGATGACGATGCGGGTCGCCTCCTGCTTGGGCTTGCGGGCGCGCGCCTTGGCGACGACCTCGGCGAGGAAGTAGGAGAGCTCCTTCAGACCCGTACGGGCGACCGCGGAGACCTCGAAGACCTTGTAGCCGCGGGCCTCCAGGTCCGGGCGGACCATGTCCGCGAGGTCCTGGCCGTCGGGGATGTCGACCTTGTTCAGGACGACGAGGCGCGGACGCTTCTCCAGGCCGCCGCCGTAGATCTTGAGCTCTTCCTCGATGACGTCGAGGTCGGCCACGGGGTCGCGGTCGGTCTCCAGGGTCGCCGTGTCCAGCACGTGCACGAGGACGGAGCAGCGCTCGACGTGGCGCAGGAACTCCAGGCCGAGGCCCTTGCCCTGGCTGGCGCCCGGGATCAGGCCCGGGACGTCGGCGATGGTGTAGACGGTCGAGCCGGCGGTGACCACGCCCAGGTTCGGGACGAGGGTGGTGAAGGGGTAGTCCGCGATCTTCGGCTTGGCGGCGGAGAGCACCGAGATCAGCGAGGACTTGCCGGCGCTCGGGAAGCCGACCAGCGCCACGTCGGCGACGGTCTTCAGCTCCAGGACGATGTCGCCGCTGTCACCGGGGACGCCGAGGAGGGCGAAGCCGGGCGCCTTGCGGCGGGCGGAGGAGAGCGCGGCGTTGCCGAGGCCGCCGCGGCCGCCCTCGGCGGCGACGTACGTGGTGCCCTGGCCGACGAGGTCGGCGAGGACGTTGCCCTGCTTGTCGAGGACGACGGTGCCGTCCGGCACGGGCAGGACCAGGTCCTGGCCGTCCTTGCCGGAGCGGTTGCCGCCCTCGCCGGGCTTGCCGTTGGTGGCCTTGCGGTGCGGGCTGTGGTGATAGTCCAGCAGGGTGGTGATCGCCTGCTCCACCACCAGGATCACGTCACCGCCGCGGCCGCCGTTGCCGCCGTCGGGGCCGCCGAGCGGCTTGAACTTCTCCCGGTGTACGGAGGCGCAGCCGTGGCCCCCGTTACCCGCGGCGACGTGCAGCTCGACGCGGTCCACGAAGGTGGTCATGGGTGTTCCTCCAGATACATACGGGAATGTCCCGGGCAGACCTTGCTGCCCATTAAACGTGTCTATGTGACAACGCGCCGAGGGCGGACCTCTCTTCCCGGCGCGTGCCGGGAAGAGCTGAGATCCGCCCTCGGGGTGTTACGAACGCTTGTGATTCAGCAGGAGCTGGATCAGGCGGCCGGAACGATGTTGACGACCTTGCGGCCACGGTGCGTACCGAACTGCACCGCACCCGGCAGCAGCGCGAACAGCGTGTCGTCGCCACCGCGACCGACACCCGCACCCGGGTGGAAGTGGGTGCCGCGCTGGCGGACGAGGATCTCGCCGGCGGAGACGACCTGACCGCCGAAGCGCTTCACGCCGAGCCGCTGAGCATTGGAATCGCGCCCGTTCCGGGTGGACGATGCGCCCTTCTTGTGTGCCATGTCTCAGTCCCTCTTACTTCGCAGCCGTGGGGATACCGGTGACCTTGATCGCCGTGTACTGCTGACGGTGACCCTGGCGACGGCGGTAGCCGGTCTTGTTCTTGTAGCGCAGGATGTCGATCTTGGCGCCCTTGGTGTGGTCCACGACCTCGGCCGTGACCTTGATCCCGGCCAGCACCCACGGGTCGCTGGTCACGGCGTCGCCGTCGACAACGAGCAGGGTCGAGAGCTCGACCGTGTCGCCAGCCTTGGCAGTGGAAATCTTGTCAACCTCAACGATGTCGCCGACAGCAACCTTGTGCTGGCGACCACCGCTGCGCACGATGGCGTACACGCGGATCTCTCTCTCACTCGGGACGGATGCTCCTGAAGCCAGCCGCTCACACGGGCCTGGGCCCACGGTGATCCGGATTGGACGAGCGGCCTCTCCCGTGACCCGGCCGCTTGCGCGGACCCGCGGGAGGAAGGTGCTCAGGAGCGCGACGCACGCTGAACGGTCAACCGTTCAAGACACGCCGACGGTCTAGGTTACGGGGCTGATTCCGGAGGGTCAAACCGGGCCCCGTGCCACCGTGGACCCCGCCCGGAGGCGGGGTCCACGGTCACGGAACGGGTCAGGCCTCGGTCGGAGCCGTGACGGACGGAGCGCTCTGCTCCGCCGCCGCGGTCTTCTTCGTGGCCCGCTTCGCCGTGGTCTTCTTGGCCGTCGCCTTCTTCGCGACGGTCTTCTTGGCGGCCGCCGCCTTCTTGGCCGGGGCCTTCTTCGCCGTGGTGGCCGCCTTCTTGGCCGGAGCCTTGCGGGTGGCCTTCTTGGCGGGAGCCGGAGCCTCGGCATCGGCCTCGGCGGCCGGTGCCTCGGCCGGGACGGCCTCCGCGACGGGCTCGGCTGCCGGGGCCTCGACGACCACGACGGCGGCCTCCGCCGCACCCGCGGGCGCGGTGGCCTTGCGCACGGCGCGACGGCGCGGGCGGGCCGGGGCGGCCTCCACGACGGGCTCGGCGGCCGGGGCGACGGGCTCGGGCAGGGCGACCGGCTCCTCGGCCACGGGCACCGCCACCGGCTCGGCGACGGCCTCCACGACCGGCTCCGGCTCGGCCACGACCACGGGCTCCGGGGCCACGACCGGCTCCGGCTCCGGGGCGGTCGCCTTGCGGGTCGCCCGGCGACGGGTACGGCCCTTCGGCGCGGCCTCGTCCACCGGCGCGGCCGGGGCGGCCTCGGCGGTCTCCACGGCCGGGGCGGCCTCGGCGACGAACTCGACGGCCGGCTCCAGCACCGTGTCCGCGGGCTCGGTGACCGGCTCGGCCTCCACCACCGGGGCCACCGGCGCGGGGGCCGCCGGCGCCGGCGCGGCGAACCGCTCCGCACCGCGCGGGGCGCCCGCCGGAGCGGTCGCCTTGCGGGTGGCGCGACGACGGTTGCGGCGCCCGCTGATGCCCGCGGCGGCCTCGGCCTCGGCCGGGCTGCTGTACAGCTCCTCGTCCGGCACGAACGCCGGCTCCGGAAGGGCGCGCGGCGCGGCGAGCTCCGCGGCCACCTCGGCCTCGGTCTCGGCCTCCAGCACCTCGGCGTCGACGGTCTCGACCGTCTCCAGGCCGTGCTCGTGCTCGTGCTCGTGCTCCACGGCGCGGCCACCGCGGCGCTTGGCGCGCTTGCCGTTGCCACCGCCACCGACCGAGGTCGGGGTCTCCATGTGCACGATCACACCGCGGCCGTTGCAGTGGACGCAGGTCTCGGAGAAGGACTCCAGCAGACCCTGGCCCACCCGCTTGCGGGTCATCTGGACCAGGCCCAGCGAGGTGACCTCGGCCACCTGGTGCTTCGTCCGGTCCCGGCCCAGGCACTCCAGCATGCGCCGCAGCACCAGGTCGCGGTTGGACTCCAGGACCATGTCGATGAAGTCGATGACGACGATGCCGCCCAGGTCGCGCAGCCGCAGCTGGCGCACGATCTCCTCGGCCGCCTCCAGGTTGTTCCTGGTGACGGTCTCCTCGAGGTTGCCGCCCTGACCGGTGAACTTGCCGGTGTTGACGTCGATGACGATCATCGCCTCGGTCTTGTCGATCACGAGGGAACCGCCCGAGGGCAGCCACACCTTGCGGTCGAGCGCCTTGGCGAGCTGCTCGTCGATCCGGTACGTCGCGAAGACGTCGACCTCGGAGGTCCAGCGGGACAGCCGGTCGGCCAGGTCCGGGGCCACGTGGGACACGTAGCCGTGGATGGTCTCCCACGCCTGGTCACCGCTGATGATGACCTTGGAGAAGTCTTCGTTGAAGATGTCGCGCACGACGCGGACCGTCATGTCCGGCTCGCCGTACAGCAGGCTCGGCGACGAGGTCGTGATCTGCTTCGACTTCTTCTGGATGTCCTCCCACTGCGCCTGCAGACGCTCGACGTCGCGGCGCAGCTCGTCCTCGCTCGCACCCTCGGCGGCGGTGCGCACGATGACGCCCGCGTCCTCGGGGACGATCTTCTTGAGGATGGTCTTCAGACGCGCGCGCTCGGTGTCGGGCAGCTTGCGGCTGATGCCGGTCATCGAGCCCTCGGGCACGTAGACCAGGTAGCGGCCGGGCAGCGAGACCTGCGAGGTCAGGCGGGCGCCCTTGTGGCCGATCGGGTCCTTGGTGACCTGCACCAGGACCGACTGGCCGGACTTGAGGGCGGACTCGATGCGGCGCGGCCCGTTGGCCATGCCGAGCGCCTCGAAGTTGACCTCACCGGCGTACAGGACTGCGTTGCGGCCCTTGCCGATGTCGATGAAGGCGGCCTCCATCGACGGCAGCACGTTCTGGACCTTGCCCAGGTAGACGTTGCCGACGTACGAGGTGGCCTCTTCCTTGTTGACGTAGTGCTCGACGAGCACGTTGTCCTCGAGGACGCCGATCTGGGTGCGCTCGCCGGACTGGCGGACGACCATCACGCGCTCGACGGCCTCGCGGCGCGCCAGGAACTCGGCCTCGGTGATGATCGGCACGCGGCGGCGGCCCTGCTCGCGGCCCTCGCGACGGCGCTGCTTCTTCGCCTCCAGACGGGTCGAGCCCTTGATGGACTGCACCTCGTCGGAGGGCTCGGCCTTCTCGCGCGCCGGGCGCGGCTCGCGGACCTTGAGCACGGTGCGGACACCGTCCTCCTCGCCCGCCTCGACCTCGACGGCACCGTCACCGCTGCGGCGGCGACGACGGCGGCGACGACGGCTGGAGGTGGAACCGAGGGCCTCATCGGCGTCCTCGTCCTCTTCCTCCTGGTCGGCGTCCTGCGGCTCGGCCTCCTGCGCGGCGGCCTCGCCCTCGGTCTCCTCGTACGCGGACTCGTCCAGGTCGGAGGCCTCACCGCGGCGGCGGCGACGGCCACCACGACGGCGGCGGCGCGAGGGGCGCTCGCCCGACTCGTCGGCCTCGTCCTCGTCGAACCCGTCGGCCTCGGCCTCCGGCTCCTCCTCCACGAGCTCCGGCTCGGCCGGGGCCACGGGCTCGGCGGCACCGCGACGGCGGCGGCGACGGCCGGCCGGCTGGGCGGCGGGGGCCTGGACCTCGGCGGCGGCCTCGGTCTCCTCCTCCTCGGCCTCCTCCTCCGAAGCGGCGGCGGCAGCGGCCGCGGCGGCCATGGCCGCGGTCTCCGGGGTCTGGAACATCGGCTCGGCGAACACCGGGGCCTGGAAGACGGCCACGGCGGGACGCGCGGCCCGGCGGGCGGCGCGGTTCGGAGCGGCGGCGGCCTCCGGCTCGGCGGCGGGCGCGGGCTGCGCGGCGGCGGGAGCGGCGGTGGCGGAGCCACGGGTGGCGCGGCGGCGGCCGCGCTTGGGGGCGTCCACGGCGTCGGCGACGGTCACGGCGCGGGTGGCTGCCTTGGGGGCCTCCTCCACGACGGCCTGGACCTCTTCCCGGGCCTCTTCCTCTTCCTCCACGACCGGAGCGGCCTCGGCCACGGCGGCCGGAGCGGCGACGGCACGGGTCGCACGGCGACGGGCACGCGGCGCCGGAGCGGCCGCAGCCTCCTCCTCGACGACGGGGGCCGGAGCGGCCTCCACGACCGGGGCGGCCTCGACGGCGACGGGGGCGGTGGCGGCGCGGGTGGCGCGACGGCGGGCACGCGGGGCGGGAGCGGCCGGAGCCTCCTCCTCGGCCGCGGGGGCCGGAGCGGCCTCGGCGACGGCCTCGGCCTCGGCGGCCGGAGCGGTGGCGGCACGGGTGGCACGGCGGCGGGTGCGCGGCGCCGGAGCGGCCGGAGCCTCATCGACGACCGGCGCGTCCGCGGGGGCGGCGGCGGGCGCGGACTCCACCACGCCCTCGGCGGCCTCGGCCACGACGGCCGGAGCGGTGACGGCACGGGTCGCACGGCGACGGGCACGCGGCGCCGGAGCGGCCGGAGCCTCCTCGACGACCGGCGCGGGGGCGGCGGGCGCGGCCTCCACGGGCGTCTCGACGACGCCGCCGGGCGGGCCGGCCGGCCGGGAAGCGGCGCGGCGACGCCTGCGCGGGGGCAGGTTGTCGCTGGGGCTGCCACTGTCGGCGGCGGGGGTGTTCTCGTTTTCGTTGTTGAGCATGCGGGCGGTTCTCCCGTCACGCTCCCGGGCGCCGCGGCTGACATCCGGTCCGGCACGGCCCCGCGCGATGGGCGCGGAGCCGGCCTCCGGGGCGCGTTCGCCACACGGGAGCTGTAGTCCATGGCCGCCGGTTCCGTACGTGTTGTCCGTACGGCCTGGCGGAAGTCTTCAGGTCAGTGCGCTGCCCGACCCAGGTGGCTCCCGAGTTCCAGGGCGGCGCGACGACGACGGTCCTTACGCGGCGGGACCTTCCGGCGCCTTCGCGTCGGCGTTCACGGCGGCCGTGGGTGGGGCGGCCGTGACAGCCTCGCGGTCGGGCGCGAGCGGGTCGGTCACCGTGCCGGACTCCTCGTCGAAGAGCCCCTGCGCCAGCCTGGTCACCGCTGCGGGGACCGGCGGCGCCAGGTCGGCCACAGCTTGGAGACCGGACAGGACGTCGTCGGGTCGCACGGCAGGTGTCAAATGCCGAACAACCAGCCGCAGTATCGCACAGGCATTGTCCAGCGACCTATCAACCTGGGCAGGAAGGGCTTCGAGACTGACGACGGCGCCGCGCGTGTCGAAGGTCCGGATGCCGTTCTTGGTCCGGCGCTGCACCTCGACGGTCTCGGCGGCGAGGAAGGCCTCGACCGCCCGCGCGGCCTCGGCGGGCTCCACGCCCTCCAGGCGCAGCTCCCAGACGGAGGCGGTCAGCCGGTCCGCGAGCCCGGAGGTCCGGGCCTCGACGGCGTCGACGATGTCGAGGCCGACCGGCATGGACTCGTCGAGCAGCTCGCGGAGCTTCTCGGGGTCGCGGTGCTGGGCGAGGCCGATCTCCAGGTACTCGGCCTCGCTGCCGGTCCCGGTGGGAGCGGCGTTCGCGTACGAGACGCGGGGGTGCGGTGTGAAGCCCGCCGAGTACGCCATGGGCACCTCGGCACGGCGCAGGGCGCGTTCGAAGGCGCGCTGGAAGTCTCGGTGGCTGGTGAACCGGAGGCGGCCACGCTTGGTGTAGCGCAGTCGGATGCGCTGCACCACCGGTGCGGGAGGCGGGCCTTCGGGCTGTCGCTTGCCCAGTGGTTCTTCTCCTTGTGCGGGGCGTCGCGGCTCGCGCGCCGCCCTGAGGTCTGTCGACCCGTCCGGCTCACCCCCGCCGTCTGCGCGGGGAGGTCTCGGGAGCGGGTGCCGCGTCGGCGGCCGTCGTACTACCCAGAGTACGCGCCCGTGACCTCGCCGGTTCCCCCGCCGGCCCCCCGAACAGCATGCGGCGCACCTCGGCCCGCGCCTCGCGGACCGCCGCGCGGGCGGTGCGCCACACCTCGCGAACGGTGTGGCCGACGGGTGTGGCCACCTGCCGGTAGACCCACGCGGCCGGCCGGGCGACCCAGGCGCGCCACAGCCGGCGCAGGCCGCGGCCGAGGAAGCGGGTGATGCGGCCGGCGACGTGCCAGGCGCTGACGAGGAGCTCCCCGAGCGGCAGGAGAACGTACCGGTACAGCAGGGAGAGCGGCGGCAGCAGCACGTACCGCCCCGCCCAGGCCAGCCCGCGCCCGGCCGGTACGAGCAGATACCGCCACAGCCCCACCCAGGGCCACACGAAAACCACCAGGCAGAGCCCGCGCACCAGCCACCGCAGTCCGTGCCCGACCGGCGTCAGCACCGCCCGGTACAGCCACCCCGTCGGCAGCACCACCACGTGCCGCAGCAGCCACGCGATCCCGGTCCCGGCCGGCACCAGCACGTACCGCCCGAGGGCCACGCACAGCCAGGCGGTCCCCAGCCCGAGAGGCCGCAGCAGGTACCGGTACAGCACGGTGGCGACGGGCACGACGAGGTACCGCCACAGCCCCACCCAGGGCCAGTAGAAGAGAACGAGCCCCAACGGCCGCAGCACGTAGAGCCACACCTGGAGGACCACCCACCCTGCGGCTTTCCCGAGCGGCGCCAGCACGTGCCTCCGGGCGGCCCGCGCCCCCGCCACCAGCAGGTCCCACAGGGCCCGCACGGGCAACACCACGAGCACGGCGACGATCTTCACGGGCACCCTGACCACCCCGGTCAGACACCCGCCCCCACCCGGCGCGGCCTGCGCCTTCTCCATCTGCATGCCGCTAAGGACACCAGAACCGGGCCTTCCGTTGCGCCGGGCGGCCCCGGGAACGCCGATGTCCCCCTGCCGGGCGGCAAGGGGACATCGGACGTCACGTCACGCCTTCGGGGAGGCGCCGCCCACCACACTCAGCGGGAGGAGCTTCTGACCCGTTGGTCCGATTTGAATACTGGTCTGCATCTGCGGGCACACCCCACAATCGAAGCACGGCGTCCAGCGGCAGTCCTCGACCTCGGTCTCGTCGAGGGCGTCCTGCCAGTCCTCCCAGAGCCAGTCCTTGTCCAGGCCCGAGTCCAGGTGGTCCCAGGGCAGGACCTCCTCGTACGTGCGCTCGCGGGTCGTGTACCAGGCCACGTCCACGCCGTACGCCGGCAGGGTCTTCTCCGCCGCCTGCATCCAGCGGTCGTACGAGAAGTGCTCGCGCCAGCCGTCGAAGCGGCCGCCGTCCTCGTAGACGGCGCGGATGACGTCGCCGATGCGGCGGTCGCCGCGCGAGAGGAGGCCCTCGACGATGCCCGGCTTGCCGTCGTGGTAGCGGAAGCCGATGGAGCGGCCGTACTTCTTGTCGCCGCGGATCTTGTCGCGGAGCTTGCCGAGCCGGGCGTCCGTCTCCTCGGCCGACAGCTGCGGGGCCCACTGGAAGGGGGTGTGCGGCTTGGGCACGAACCCGCCGATGGACACCGTGCAACGGATGTCGTTCTGGCCGGAGACCTCGCGGCCCTTGGCGATGACGTTGACCGCCATGTCACCGATCTGGAGGACGTCCTCGTCGGTCTCGGTCGGCAGGCCGCACATGAAGTACAGCTTCACCTGGCGCCAGCCGTTGCCGTACGCGGTGGCGACGGTGCGGATCAGGTCCTCTTCCGAGACCATCTTGTTGATGACCTTGCGCATGCGCTCGGAGCCGCCCTCGGGGGCGAAGGTCAGACCGGACCGGCGGCCGTTGCGGGTGAGCTCGTTCGCCAGGTCCACGTTGAACGCGTCCACGCGGGTCGACGGGAGGGACAGGCCCACCTTGTCGTCCGAGTAGCGGTCGGCGAGGCCCTTGGCGATGTCGGCGATCTCCGTGTGGTCCGCGGAGGACAGGGAGAGGAGGCCGACCTCCTCGAAGCCCGTCGCCTTGAGGCCCTTCTCGACCATTTCGCCGATGCCGGTGATGCTTCGCTCCCGCACGGGGCGCGTGATCATGCCGGCCTGGCAGAAACGGCATCCGCGGGTGCAGCCGCGGAAGATCTCCACGGACATGCGCTCGTGGACGGTCTCGGCGAGCGGGACCAGGGGCTGCTTGGGGTAGGGCCACTCGTCGAGGTCCATGACGGTGTGCTTGGAGACGCGCCACGGAACGCCGGAGCGGTTCGGGACGACACGGCCGATGCGGCCGTCCTCCAGGTACTCGACGTCGTAGAAGCCCGGCACGTAGACGTTGCCGGTCTTCGCGAGGCGCAGCAGGACCTCTTCGCGTCCGCCCGGGCGGCCCTCGGCCTTCCAGGTGCGGATGATCTCGGTCATGTCGAGGACGGCCTGCTCGCCGTCGCCGATGACCGCGCAGTCGATGAAGTCCGCGATCGGCTCGGGGTTGAAGGCCGCGTGGCCGCCCGCGAGCACGATGGGGTGGTCGACCGTACGGTCCTTGGACTCCAGCGGGATGCCGGCGAGGTCCAGGGCCGTGAGCATGTTCGTGTAGCCCAGCTCCGTGGAGAAGGACAGGCCGAACACGTCGAAGGCGGAGACGGGGCGGTGGCTGTCCACGGTGAACTGGGGCACCTGGTGCTCGCGCATCAGGGCTTCCAGGTCGGGCCACACCGAGTACGTGCGCTCGGCGAGGACGCCCTCGCGCTCGTTGAGCACCTCGTAGAGGATCATGACGCCCTGGTTGGGCAGGCCCACCTCGTAGGCGTCCGGGTACATGAGCGCCCAGCGGACGTCACAGGACTCCCACGGCTTCACGGTGGAGTTGAGCTCACCACCGACGTACTGGATGGGCTTCTGCACATGCGGGAGCAGAGCTTCGAGCTGTGGGAAGACCGACTCGGACATCACGCGACTTTCGTGAAGCGGGCAGGGGGCGACTCTCAAGCGTACCTTGAGGGCCGGATCCCCCCTGCCACATGATCACTTCAGGGCGGCCCGCAGCCGGGGGTCGGTGGCTTCGGCCCAGGTGGCGGGGAGGTCGCGTCCGCAGCGTTCCGCCCGCGATTCCTCGCGGCCGTGGAGCAGGCCCCAGGTGAAGGAGGGCTCGCCGGCGGCGTGGGCCTGGTGGGCGAGGTCACGCAGGGCGGTGCGGGCGACCACGCTGTCCTGGTGCTCGCCGAGCAGGTTCTGGACCGCCTTGACGGCCTTGGCGAACTTGGCGGCGGGTTTCCCGAGCGCGGATTCGGCGGCCTCCGCGGCGTAGCGGGCGCGTTTGGCGGCCTTGCGGGCCTGGTGCAGGGCGTGGTCGGCCTCCTGCCCCGGGTCGAGGGAGAGGGCGTGGTCGACGCGGGAGGCGAGTCTGCGGTAGTCGCGGAGCACGGCCTCGGGGAGGGCCTTGCGGGCGGGCTTCGCGGCGCCGGGCAGCAGGGGCGGGTCGGCGAGCAGGGCTTCCAGGCTGTCGAGGAGGGCGAGGTGGCGCGGGCTGTCGAGGGTCGCGAGGGCGCGGCGGCGGGACGCGGAGCGGCGGGTGGTGTTCCAGGTGCGCAGGCGTTTGCGGACGGGTCCGGCGAGGAGGGTGCGGGGGAGGTCGTCGAGGGCGGTGCGGAGGTGTTCGTGGAGGACTTCCCGGTCCCGGTCGGCGCCGAGTTCCGTGCCGAGCCGGCGCAGTTCTACGCCGATGGGGTCGGTGATTTCGCGGTCGAGGACCTTGCGGTAGGTCTTGAAGGCGCTGCGCAGGCGGCGGGAGGCCACCCGCATCTGGTGGACGGCGTCGGGCTGGTCGCGCCGGACGGCGGGGTCGTGGGCGATCAGGGCGGTGACCTGTTCGCGCAGGTACGCGAGGACGTGCGCGCCGGCGCTGCCCTCGGCTGCGGGGTCGGGGGCGGGGCGGGCGGGGGGCTCGTTGCCGGTCTCGGCGAGGGCGCGGGCGAGTTTGGAGGGGGAGTCGGAGACCTTGAGCCCGGCTTTCCGGAAGGTTTTTTCGACGGCGTCGAGGAGGCCGGGGTCGGTGCCGTCGGCGAGCTCTACCTCGACCTCGGTCCAGGTGGCGGTGGTGTCCTCGTGTTCGGCGGTGACCGCGTCGGTGCTGAGTTCGGCGAGGAGCGCGCCGTCGGCGTCGAGGAGGTGGCTGATCCGGCGGGAGGAGAGCAGCCTGACCTGCGGTTCGAGGCGGGCGTCGCGGACGCGGGAGCGGACGAGGGCGGCGAGCGGGCCGGGGACGGTGTCCGCGAGGGCGGCGGTGACCTCGTCGCGGATGCCGGGGGCGACGGGGAGTTTGAGGTGCCAGCCGGCGTCGTGGCCGCCGGTGCGGCGGCGCAGGGTGAGGCCGTCGGCGGCGAGCCGCTGGTCGGGGGTGTCGTAGTAGACGGCGTCGAGGTCGGCGACGCCCCGGTCTACGACGGCGGCGATGCCCGCCGTGCCGGTGAGGTCCGGGACTCCGCGCCGCTCCGCCTCGGGCTCAGTGAACTCGAATTTCCGCTCGATCTCGCGCTTCGTGTCCGCCATGGATCGAATCTAGTCCCGATCGGCGGACGGGGGGAGGCCGCCTCGGCGTCCGGCGCAGCCGGCGGAAGGCCTCCCCCGCGCCGGGTGCCTCAGGCCGACAGGGGCCGTTGGACCTTGATCGACTGGAGTAGTCCGACGGCCACCCAGACGGCGAACATCGACGATCCTCCGTAGGAGACGAAGGGCAGCGGCAGGCCTGCCACGGGCATGATGCCGAGGTTCATTCCGATGTTCTCGAAGGCCTGGAAGGCGAACCAGGCGATGATCCCGGCGGCCACGATGGTGCCGTACAGCTCGGTGGTGGCGCGGGCGATCATGCAGGCGCGCCAGAGGACGACGCCGAGGAGGCCGAGGATCAGGATGCCGCCGACGAAGCCGAGTTCCTCGCCGGCGACGGTGAACACGAAGTCGGTCTGCTGTTCGGGGACGAACTGTCCGGTGGTCTGGGGGCCCTTGAACAGGCCGGAGCCGGTCAGGCCGCCGCCGCCGATGGCGATGCGGGCCTGGTTGGTGTTGTAGCCGGCGCCGGAGGGGTCGAGTTCGGGGTTGGCGAAGGCGGCGAAGCGGTTGATCTGGTACTGGTCGAGGACTCCGAGCTGCCAGATGAGGACGGCTCCGGCCGCGCCGGTGCCCATGAGGCCGAGGACCCAGCGGTTGGAGGCGCCGGAGGCCAGCAGCACGCCGAGCACGATGACGACCATCACCATGACGGATCCGAGGTCGGGCATCAGCATGACGATGCCCATGGGTGCGGCGGCCAGGCACAGGGCCTTGACCACGGTGCGGTGCTCGGGGTGTTCGAGGTCGCCCGCGTCGACCCGGGCCGCCAACAGCATCGCCATCACCAGGATGATCGTGACCTTCACGAACTCCGAGGGCTGGAGCGAGAAGCCGCCGCCGATGACGATCCAGGCGTGGGCGCCGTTGATGGTGGCGCCGAGCGGGGTGAGCACGGCCGTGACGAGGACGAGCGAGAGTCCGTAGAGGACCGGGACGGCGCCCCGCAGGTTGCGGTGTCCGAGGAGGACCGTCCCGATCATCAGTACGAGGCCGATGCCGGTGTTGAGCAGGTGGCGCCAGAGGAAGTACTGCGGGTCGCCCTGGTTGAGGGTGTCCCGGTGGCGGGTGGCGGACCAGACGAGCAGGGCGCCGATCAGGGACAGGCCGAGCGCCGACAGCAGTATCGGCCAGTCGAGCCGGCGCAGGACCGAGTCGCGGGCCGTCAGCCGGGCGAGCGTGCCCTTCTGGGGCGCGTACCGGGATACGGAGAAGTTGTTGGCGGTCTGCATCATCACGTCTCAGTCATGCCGCAGGGGTGGCGGGCCGGCGAGCGCGGGCGGCGCCAGCTCCTCCGGGGACGGGGGCACGTACGGCTTGATCTCCGGGGAGTCGATGGTGCCGTCGGGGTGGACGGTGGGCAGCTGCGCCTGCGGCCTGGGCAGGAGGGCCTTGCCGGTCTCCTTGCCGTCCATGGTGAGCCCGTACATCGCGTTGTAGATGTTGCGGACGGCGGGGCCGGAGGCGCCGGAGCCGGTGCCGCCCTGGGAGATCGTCATCACGATGGTGAAGTCGTCGGTGTAGGTCGCGAGCCACGAGGTGGTCTGCTTGCCGTAGACCTGGGCGGTACCGGTCTTGGCGCGGAGCGGGATCTTGTCCAGGGGCCAGCCGATGAACCGCCAGGCGGCGGTGCCGCCGGGTTCGACGACCATGCGCAGGCCCTTGTCGAGGTCGGCGATGGTCTTGGCGTCGACGGGCAGCTTGCCGTGGGCCTGGGGCCTGATCTCCTCGGCCTTGCCCTGGGGGCTGATGACGGCCTTGCCGACGGTGGGGTTGTAGAGGGTGCCGCCGTTGCTGATGGCCGCGTAGGCGGTGGCCATCTGGATGGGGGTGACGAGGACGTCGCCCTGGCCGATGGCGAAGTTGATGCTGTCGTAGGCCTTGAGCTGGTTGCCTTCGAGGCAGGACTCGTAGGCGATCTGCTCGACGTAGGTGCCGCCCTTCTTGCCCTGCTTGCACCAGGAGTCCTTGTTGGCCTCCCAGAAGCTCTGCTTCCAGTGCCGGTCGGGGATGCGGCCTGAGACCTCGTTGGGCAGGTCGATGTGGGTCTCGGAGCCGAGTCCGAACTCGCGGGCGGTCTTGTAGAACCAGTCGTGCGGGTTCTTCGGTTCGAGGCCGCCGTCGCGCTGCCACTCCTTGTGGCCGAGGGCGTAGAAGACGGTGTTGCAGGAGAACTTGAGGGCTTCGCCGAGGGTGATGGGGCCGTGGCCCTTGGACTCGAAGTTCGCGAAGCTGCGGCCGCCCATGTTGTAGGAGGCGCTGCAGTTGTACTTGTCGTCGAAGCCGTAGCCGGCGCGGACGGCGGCGCTGGCGGAGACCACCTTGAAGATGGAGCCGGCCGGGGCCTGGCCCTGGATGGCCCGGTTGAGCAGGGGGTAGTTGGAGTCCTTGCTGGTGAACTTCGCGTAGTCCTGGCCGGAGATCCCGCCGACCCAGACGTTGGGGTCGTAGTCGGGCTGGGAGGCCATGGCGACGACGCGGCCGGTCTTGGTCTCCATGACGACGACGGCCCCGGAGTCGGCCTCGTACTTGCGGCCGGTGATGTTGTCGGTCTCGTTGCGGACGACCTTCATCGCCTCGGCGAGCTCGAACTCGGCGACTGCCTGGACGCGGGCGTCGATGCTGGTGATCAGGGTGGATCCGGCGATGCCGGGGTCGGACTTGGTCTCGCCCATGACGCGGCCGAGGTTGTCGACCTCGTAGGAGGTCACCTGGGCCTTGCCGCGCAGCTCCTTGTCGTACGTGCGCTCGATGCCGGAGCGGCCGACCTGGTCGGAGCGCAGGTGGGGCGAGTCGGTGTTCTTGGCCTTCTGGATCTCGTCGTCGGTGACGGGCGAGAGGTAGCCGAGGACCTGGGCGGCGCGGCCGCCGCCGACGGCCGGGTAGCGGCGTACGGCGGTGGGCTCGGCGGTGATGCCGGGGAAGTCCTCGGGGCGTTCGCGGATCTGGAGGGCCTGCTGGGTGGTGGCCTCGGTGGTGACCGGGATCGGCTGGTAGGGGGAGCCGTTCCAGCAGGGCTTGGGGGTCTGGGAGTCGCAGAGCCGGATCTTGTCCATGACGTCCTGCGGCTTCATGTCGAGGACTCCGGCGAGCCGGGTCAGGACGGCCTTGCCCCGGTCCTTCATCCGCATCAGCTCGGTGCGGGAGGCGGAGACCACGAGGCGGGTCTCGTTGTCGGCGAGGGGGACGCCGCGGGCGTCGAGGATGTCGCCGCGCACGGCGGGCTGCACCACGCGCTGGACGTGGTTGCTGCGGGCCTCGTCGGCGTACTCGTGTCCGTTGCGGATCTGGAGGTACCAGAGGCGGCCGCCGAGGGTGAAGAGCAGGGAGAAGACGAGGATCTGGATGATGACGAGCCGGATCTGCACCCGGGGGGTGCGGCCGGTCTCGGGAATGTTGGTCATGCCTGGTGCTCCCCCGTCACAGCTTCTTGACGTTCTTCACGCCCTTGACGCCCTTTATCCGGACGGCCCGGTTGGCGCGGCCGCGGGCGGTGCGCAGCCGCAGGCCGCCGCGCTGGCTGCCGATCCTGAGGCCGGTGCCGCCGGCGAGCCAGCCGGTGGAGACGTCGGCGCCCTGCGGCGGTCCGCCGTTGGCCTCGACGGCCATCGGGTCGTTCTCGGCGCGGCGGGCCAGGGCCATGATCCACGGCACGGTGAAGGGGGCGAGCAGGAGGTCGTAGAGGACGGCGGTGAACAGCAGCCCGCCGAGGCCGACGTGGCGTTCGGCGGTGTCGCCGACCAGGGCGCCGACCCCGACGTACAGCATGATCGATCCGGCAGCGGCGGCGAGGACGGTCAGCATGGGGCCCCAGGCGGAGCGGAACCGGCCGTTGTCGGGGCGGGCCAGGCCCACGAGGTAGCCGATGATGCACAGCACGAGGGCGTAGCGGCCCGCGGCGTGGTCGGCGGGCGGGGCCAGGTCGGCGAGGAGCCCGGCGCCGAAGCCGATGAGGGCGCCGGAGGTGGGCCCGTACACCAGGGCCAGGGCGACGACCGTGAGCAGCATCAGGTCGGGGACCGCGCCGGGGAGCTGGAGTCTGCCCAGGATGGTGACCTGGATGACGAGGGCGACCACGACGAGGGTGGCGGAGAGCAGGATCCGGTTGAAGCGCATGGCTCAGCGTTCCTCCTCGTCCGCGGGCCGGCCGGAGACGCTCGGGGTGGGCGTGACCGTGACGGTGACCGTGGGTGTGGGCTTGGGGGGTTCGGGCTTGGGGGGCAGGACGGTGTCGCGCGGGTCCTCGCGGGGCGGCACGACGACCACGCCGACGATGTCGAGCCGGGAGAAGCCGACGAAGGGCCGGACGTGGATGGTGCGGGTGAGACCGCCGTTGGAGGGGTCGACGCGGACGACCTCGCCGAGCGGGACTCCGGGCACGAAGGGCTTGTTGGCGCGGGAGCCGAAGGTGACCAGGCGGTCGCCGGGGCCGACCTTGGCGCGGCCGTTGAGCATCTGGACGGAGAGGGGGCGGTCGCCCTGGCCGGTGGCGAAACCGAGTTCGCCACTGGCCTCCAGACGGGTGCCGACGGTGAAGTCGGGGTCGTTGGCGAGGAGGACGGTGGAGGTGTCGGGGCCGACGGTGGTGACGCGGCCGACGAGTCCGTCGCCGTTGAGGACGGTCATGTCGCGTTCGATGCCGTCCTTGCTGCCGGCGTCGATGGTGACGGTCCAGGAGAAGCCCTGGGCCGCTCCTATGGCGATGACCTCGGCGCCCTTGATGCCGTACTGTCCGGCGCCGGCCCGCTTGAGCATCTCGTCGAGTTCGCGGATGCGGCTCTTGGCCCGCTCGTCGCTGCCCATCCTGGTCTTCAGGAGGGTGTTCTCGCGCTCCAGCCGGGTGATGCGGTTGTGGCGCTCGTCGGAGTCGCGTACGGCCCCTATGGCGTTGGCAACCGGGTCCACTGCGGTCGCGACGCCCTTCTCGACCGGGCCGAAGACCGCTGCGGCGGCCCCCCGGGCACCGTCGACCGGTGACTCCTCGCCCGCTCTGATGTCCACCGTGATCAATGCGAACGCGATGGCGATCAGCAGCACCAGGAGCAGCCGGCTCTCTCGTGTGTCCCTCACGTGCGGCGGCCGTGCCTTCCTCGTAGAAAACCCGTGCGGCGGAGCCGCTCCGGCGGAGCCGGGGCTGCACCGGACTGTGCCTGTATATCAACGATCCGCCGTACCGGCGCGGTAGCACCCGTACGGCGGATCCTTGTGTTCCGCATGCCCCGTTGGAGGGGGTTTGATCACCGCCGGGGCTGGGCGTCCAGGACCTGCTGGAGGGCTTCGAACTCCTCGACGCACTTGCCGGAGCCGAGGGCCACGGAGTCGAGGGGGTCCTCGGCGATGTGGATCGGCATGCCGGTCTCGCGGCGCAGCCGCTCGTCGAGGCCGCGCAGGAGGGCGCCGCCGCCGGTGAGGACGATGCCGCGGTCCATGATGTCGCCGGAGAGCTCCGGCGGGCACTTGTCGAGGGTGGTCTTGACGGCGTCGACGATGGAGTTCACCGGCTCCTCGATGGCCTTGCGCACCTCGGCGGCCGAGATGACGACGGTCTTCGGGAGGCCGGAGACCAGGTCGCGGCCGCGGATCTCGGTGTGCTCGTCCTTGTCGAGGTCGTACGCCGACCCGATGGTGATCTTGATCTGTTCGGCGGTGCGCTCGCCGAGCAGGAGCGAGTACTCCTTCTTGATGTGCTGGATGATCGCGTTGTCCAGCTCGTCGCCGGCCACCCGGATGGACTGCGCCGTGACGATTCCGCCGAGGGAGATGACGGCGACCTCGGTGGTGCCGCCGCCGATGTCCACGACCATGTTGCCGGTGGCCTCGTGGACGGGCAGGCCCGAGCCGATGGCGGCGGCCATGGGCTCCTCGATGATGTGCACCTGGCGGGCGCCGGCCTGCGTGGACGCCTCGATGACGGCGCGCCGCTCCACTCCGGTGATGCCGGAGGGCACGCAGACCACGACGCGCGGACGCGCCAGGTAGCGGCGCTTGTGGATCTTGAGGATGAAGTACCGGAGCATGCGCTCGGTGATCTCGAAGTCGGCGATCACGCCGTCCTTGAGGGGCCGCACGGCGACGATGTTGCCGGGCGTGCGCCCGATCATCTTCTTCGCCTCGGAGCCGACCGCCAGGATTCCACCGGTGTTCGTGTTGATGGCGACCACGGACGGCTCGTTCAGAACGATTCCCCGGCCCCTCACGTACACCAGCGTGTTGGCGGTCCCGAGGTCGATCGCCATGTCACGGCCGATGAACGACATGTTGTTCCCCTTGTTCCCCATGAGGAGCGTCTGGCCTTCCAGTTGATAGCGGCTGCTGTCAGGTCGGCGAGGTGGGTGTGTGGGTGGAGGCCCCATCGTAAGGCCGCGAGGACCGGTACCGCGCGACGGGACTCCGGCGATGGCGCCGGACGGGCAACCCGCCCCCTTAGTGGTGACGTCGTGTCCTTGCCATGCGTTCCCGGAGCCTTCCGGGAATACCGAAGGGCGACCGAAATTACTTCGGTCGCCCCAGGTCATGAGCGCTATTTGGCTGATGTCTCGTCAGGAAAGCGCGCTCGGGAATGCTCCGCTACGCTCAGAGAGCCGGGAAGAAGAGCTTCAGCTCGCGCTCCGCGGACTCCTCGGAATCCGAGGCGTGGATCAGGTTCTCGCGCACGATGGTGCCGAAGTCCCCCCGGATGGAGCCGGGCGCCGCGGCGATCGGGTCGGTGGGTCCGGCCAGCTGGCGGACACCCTCGATCGCGCGTTCCCCTTCCACGACCAGGACGACGACGGGGCCGCTCGCCATGAAGCCCATCAGGGGCTCGTAGAAGGGCTTGCCCTTGTGCTCGCCGTAGTGGGCCTCCAGGGTCTCCGCGTCCAGCGTGCGCAGCTCCAGCGCGGGGATGGTCCAGCCGGCCTTCCGCTCGATGCGGCCGATGATCTCGCCGACCAGGCCGCGCCGGACGGCGTCGGGCTTGAGGATGACGAGCGTGCGCTGGGTCATGTGACAACTCCTTGCGGCAAACGGGTGCGGTGCGACGAATCTACAGGGCCGAAACGGTGAACCGTCACGCAGCGTCAGGAGCTGCGGCTTCCGCCTGACGGGCCGCCCAGCTCGCCTTGATCGCGTCGATCTTGCGGCCGTAGTGCACCGAGCACCACCACAGGGCCGCGAAGACCGCGCCCAGGAAGAACATCGTCGGCACCACGAAGCCGCTCGCGATCAGCCCGATCTGCAGCGCCCAGCCGATCTGCACCGCGCCGGGGCGCGACAGCATCCCGCACAGCAGCACCGACACCAGCATCGTCACACCGCAGACCGTCCACACCTGGGCCTGCGTCAGGTCCGGGTTCTTCATGGCCACCAGGCCCGCGAAGCCGACGATGAAGAATTCACCGATCAGCGTGCTCGCGCAGAGCGTGCGCATCGATCCCTCAGCCCTTCTTGAACAGCAGGCGGGCCTCGCCCACCGTGATCACGGAACCGGTCACCAGGACGCCGGCCCCTCCGTATTCGGCCTCTTCCTCCGCCAGGGTGACGGCCGCCTCCAGGGCGTCGTCCAGGCGGGGCTCCACCTGCACCCGGTCCGGCCCGAAGACCTCGACCGCGATCGCCGCCAGCTCGTCCGCGCCCATGGCCCGGTGGCTGGTGTTCTCGGTGACCACGACCTCCGCGAAGATCGGCTCGAAGGCCTCGAAGACGCCCTTGACGTCCTTGCCCTCGCTCGCCGCCACGACACCGATCAGCCGGCTGAAGCCGAAGGCCTCGGTGACCGCCTCCGCGGTGACCTGGGCGCCCGCCGGGTTGTGCGCGGCGTCCAGGATCACCGTCGGGCTGCGGCGCACGACCTCCATGCGGCCCGGCGAGGTCACCGAGGCGAAGGCCTGCCGCACCGTGTCCAGGTCCAGCTCCCGCGCGTGCTCCCCGCCGACGCCGAAGAAGGCCTCGACGGCGGCCAGCGCGACGGCCGCGTTGTGCGCCATGTGGGCGCCGTACAGCGGCAGGAAGATGCCCTCGTACTCGCCGCCCATCCCGCGCAGGGTCAGCATCTGGCCGCCGACCGCCACCTCGCGGGAGACGACGCCGAACTCCATGCCCTCGCGGGCCACCGTCGCGTCGACCTCGACGGCCTTCTTCAGCAGCACCTGCGCCGCGTCCACCGGCTGCTGCGCCAGAATGACGGTGGCGTCCTGCTTGATGACGCCGCCCTTCTCCTGGGCGATCTCGCCGGGCGTGGAGCCGAGCCGGTCCGTGTGGTCCAGGCTGATCGGGGTGATCACCGCGACCGTCCCGTCGATCACGTTGGTGGCGTCCCAGCTGCCGCCCATGCCGACCTCGACGACGGCGACGTCGACCGGCGCGTCCGCGAAGGCCGCGTACGCCATGCCGGTGAGCACCTCGAAGAACGACAGCCGGTACTCCTCGGCCGCGTCGACCATCTCCACGTACGGCTTCACGTCGTGGTAGGTCTCGATGAAGCGCTCGGCGCTGATGGGCGCGCCGTCCAGGCTGATCCGCTCGGTCACCGACTGGACGTGCGGGCTGGTGTAGCGGCCGGTGCGCAGGTCGAAGGCGTTCAGCAGGGCCTCGATCATGCGGGCCGTGCTGGTCTTGCCGTTGGTGCCGGTGACGTGGATGGACGGGTACGCGTGCTGCGGCTCGCCCAGTACGTCCATCAGCGCGGCGATCCGGCTGACGGACGGCTCCAGCTTGGTCTCGCCCCAGCGGGTGGCGAGCTCCTGCTCCACCTCGTGCAGCGCCTTCGCCACCTCGGGGTCCTCGGGGCGGGACGGCACGGGGTCGCCCGCGGGCGGCCCGGCCTGGGCGCGCAGGGTACGGCTGCCGGCCTCGATCACCGCCAGGTCGGGGGTGGGGGTACCCCCTGCTCGAGCGGAGTCGAGAGTTTGGGGGAGGTCGGACTCTTCCGCCACGATCTGGTCGAACTCGTCGAAGGGACGGTCGCGGTCGCGGTCGTGGCTCTCGGGCTGCTGCTCACTCACGGGTCCAGTCTACGGACGGGGCCCCGCGGGACTTTCGGCCCGGCCGTTTCGGGACCTTCGGCTGCGAAAGCGACCTGATCGTTATGCAAGCCTTGCGGGCAGGAGATAGGGGAACAAATGCCGCAGGCCAGCACCACCACGACCGCTTCCAGCCGCGACATAGGGATAGACCTGGGCACCGCGAACACCCTCGTCTACGCCCGCGGCCACGGAATCGTCCTCAATGAGCCGTCCGTGGTGGCGGTCAAGGCCGGCACCACCACCGCCCTGGCCGTCGGCGCAGAGGCCAAGGAGACCATCGGGCGCACCCCGGGCTCCATCACCGCCATCCGCCCCCTCAAGGACGGGGTGATCTGCGACTACGAGGCGGCCGAGGAAATGATCCGGCACTTCGTGCGCAAGGCCGTGCCCGGCCGCCGCCCCCGCACCCGGATGGTGATCTGCGTGCCGTCCGGCGTCACCCCCGTGGAGCGGCGGGCCATCATCCACGCCTCCACCCGGGCCGGCGCCAAGACCGTCCACCTCATCGAGGAGCCGATGGCCGCCGCGATCGGGGCGGGCCTGCCGGTGGCCGAAGCGCGCGGCTCCATGGTGGTGGACATCGGCGGCGGCACCTCGGAGGTCGCCGTGATCTCCCTGGGCGGGATCGTCACCTCGCAGTCCCTGCGGGTCGGCGGGGACCGGCTGGACGCCGCGATCACGGACTACGTGCGCAAGGAGCACGCGCTGCTCATCGGCGAGCGCACCGCCGAGGACGTCAAGGTCGCCATCGGCTCCGCCTGGCCCGTCCCGGACCGGCCGGAGCTGGAGACCCGGACCTTCACCGTGCGCGGCCGCGAGAAGGTCGGCGGCATGCCCAAGACCCTGGAGCTGACCGCGCCCGACGTCCGCGCCGCCCTCGACGAGCCCGTCGAGGCGATCATCGCGGCCGTCCGCACCACCCTGGAGGACTGCCCGCCCGAGCTCTCCGGCGACGTCATGGAGCACGGCATCGTCCTCACCGGCGGCGGCGCCCTGCTGCCCGGCCTGGACCTGCGCATCGCCTCCGCCACCGGCATCCCGGTGTTCGTCGCGGACTCCCCGCTGGACTGCGTGGCCCTCGGCTCCGGCCGCTGCGTCGAGGACCTCGACACCCTCAGCGGCCTGCTCTCCCCCGCCAGGGCCTGACCGCGCCCGCCGGATCGGGCCGGGCCCCGGTCAGCCGCGCGGCAGCACCGCCACGACCTCGTACGAGTCCGGCGTGCGCGTCGCCGTCAGGGTGCCCCCCAGGCTGCGGACCCGCTCGGCCATGCTCGCCGTACCCGAGCCCGCCGAGACCGGGGCCCGGCCCGGGGCTCCGTCCGGCAGGCCGTTGCTGACGGCGATCCGCACGTGCGGGCCGTCCGTCCGGACCGTCACCTCGACGGTCTCGCCGTGCGCGTGCTTGGCCGCGTTGGTCAGGCACTCCTGCACCACCCGGTACACGGCCGCCTGCCGCAGCGGCGACAGCCCGTGCGCCTGCGGGTCCATCGCCAGCCGCACCGGGGAGCCCACCCGCCCGCTCTCCTCCGCGAGCGCCGCCAGCCCGTCCACACCGGGGGTCGCGGCCCGCTCCCCGCGCTGCACGATGATCTCGTTGAGCACCAGGTGCGCCCGCCGGGCCGTGTCCGACAGCTCCTCGAAGTCCTTCGCGTACGGGGTCTCGCGGGCCCGCATCGACAGCACCTCCGAGCGGACCGTCAGCAGGGTCAGCTCCCGCCCCACGAAGTCGTGGACGTCGCGGGCTACGGAGGTCCGCTCCTCCTGCACGGCGTTCAGCACCGCCGACTCGGCCCGCCTGGCCTCCAGCTCGCGCACCAGGTCGTGCCGGTACGCGGCGATCCCGACGGCCGAGGCGAGCACCCCGATGGGCACCACCAGACCGAGGAAGGAGCTGAGCGTAGCGGCCCTCGGCTCGGGCCAGCCCGGCACGCAGAACACCGAGACCGCGAAGGCCACGTACCCGACGGTGGCCAGGACCGCGGCGCGGCGCCCCCGGTAGCGGCCGACGGAGTACAGGGCGAACTGGATCAGCGTCAGCTCGTGCAGCCAGCCGATGAACACCAGGGCGGTGAGGTACGCCGCCCAGGGCATCCGGCGCCGCAGCAGCAGCGTCGAGCAGCCGACGGTGAGCACGACGGCGGCACCGGCCCCGTTGAGGGAGTTGTCGGCGGCGGCCAGCCCGGGGAGGTCCAGCGCCATCAGGGCCAGGCAGCTCAGCGCCGTGAGGACGTCCTGCGCACGCGGGGAGGCGCCCCAGCCCTCGGCCATCCGGCGGCCGGAGGCCACGAGCCGGTGGAACGCCGTCGGGGCGGGCTTGACGTGCATCTCCCCATCATCGGGGGTCCGCGGCCGGGATCGGATCGGCGACTGGGACATATCAAGTGATATGCGGCACTCCGCTTAGCCCGTGACAGGGGACCGAAGCCCCTCCCCCGAGCGGACCTTCCGCCCTGCCGCCGGCCGCACCCGCCGCCGTAGCGTCGGCAGGATGACCACCGAGCACAGCAGGGCAGCCCGGAGCACCGGCGGCCGCCGCACCGGACTGCTCCTCCTCACCGGCGGCCTCATCGGCGCCCTCGCCTCCGGCGCGCTCCTGCACGACCGCCTGCGCACCCTGGAGGACCCCCTCTTCTCCCCCGGCTGCAACATCAACGCCGTACTGAGCTGCGGCGACGTGATGACCGCCTGGCAGAGCGACCTGCTGGGCCCGCCCAACGCCCTGCTCGGCCTCGCCGCCTTCGCCGCCCTCGCGGGCCTGGGCCTCGCGGTCGCCGCCGGAGCCCGCCTCCCGCACCGGCTCTGGCAGGGGCTGTGGGCCGCCCTCGCCGCCGGCTTCGCCCTCACCCTGTGGCTGATCGCCCAGTGCCTGTACGTGATCGGCGCGCTGTGCCCGTGGTGCACGGCCGTCTGGGCGGTGATGATCCCGCTGTTCTGGTACGTCACCCGGCACCTGGCCCGCCCCGGCTCCCCGCTGCGCGCCCTCCCCCACTGGCTGGTCCCGTCCGCCCTGTACCTGGCCGTGGCCGCGCTGGTCGTGACCCGCTTCGGGACGGCCCTGCTCTGAACGTCCGCACGCGCGCGAAGGCCCCCGCACCGTCCGGAGACGGCGCGGGGGCCTTCGTACGTCTGGCGCCGCTGCGCGACTAGGCGGCGGGCAGACCCGCCAGCTGCGCCTGGATCCGGGCGATGTCCGCCTCGGCCTTGGCCAGACGGCCCTTGATCTTGTCCACGACGTTGTCCGGCGCCTTGGCGATGAACGCCTCGTTCGCCAGCTTCGCCTCGGCCTGCTGCTTCTCCTTCTCGGCGGCGCCCAGGTCCTTCGTCAGGCGCTTGCGCTCGGCCTCGACGTCGATGGTGCCCGACAGGTCAAGGGCCACCGTCGCACCGCCGACCGGGAGGGTCGCGGAGGCGCTGAAGGCGTCGCCCTCAGGCTGGAGGCGGAGCACCTGGCGGATGGCCGCCTCGTGCGCGGCGAGCGCCGTACCGGACAGGTCCAGGCGGGCCGGAACCTTCTGCTTGTCGTCGAGGCCCTGCTCCTTGCGGAAGCGGCGGACCTCGCGGACCAGGTTCTGGACGCCCTCGATCTCGGCCTCGGCGGCCTCGTCGCGGAAACCGCCCGGCGCGTCAGTGCCAGGAACGGACACAGCCTTCGGCCAGTCGGCGATCACCAGGGACTCGCCGCCGGTCAGAGTGGTCCACAGCGTCTCGGTGACGAACGGGACCACCGGGTGCAGCAGGCGCAGCATCACGTCGATGACCTCGCCGAGGACCCGGCTGGAGACCTTCGCCTGCTCGCCGCCCGCGAAGAAGGTCGTCTTCGACAGCTCGACGTACCAGTCGAAGACCTCGTCCCACGCGAAGTGGTAGAGCGCCTCGCTGAGCTTGGAGAACTGGAAGTCCTCGTAGTAGCCGTCGACCTGCGCGACCGTCTTGTTCAGACGGGAGAGGATCCAGCGGTCGGTGGCCGACAGCTGCTCGGCCGGCGGCAGCTCGCCCTCGATCGTGGCGCCGTTCATCAGCGCGAAGCGCGTGGCGTTCCAGATCTTGTTGGCGAACTTGCTGGACGCCTGGACCCAGTCCTCGCCGATCGGCACGTCGGTGCCGGGGTTGGCGCCCTTGGCCAGGGTGAAGCGGACGGCGTCGGAGCCGTACTTGTCCATCCAGTCGAGCGGGTCGACGACGTTGCCGAAGGACTTCGACATCTTCTTGCCGCGCTCGTCGCGGACCAGGCCGGTCAGCGCGATCGTCTTGAAGGGGACCTCGCCGTCCATGGCGTACAGGCCGAACATCATCATCCGGGCGACCCAGAAGAAGATGATGTCGTGGCCGGTGACCAGGACGTCGGTGGAGTAGAACTTCGCCAGGTCCGGGGTCTTCTCCGGCCAGCCCAGTGTGGAGAACGGCCACAGGCCGGAGGAGAACCAGGTGTCCAGGACGTCGGTGTCCTGGGTCCAGCCCTCGCCGGCGGGCGCCTCCTCGTCGGGGCCGACGCAGACGACCTCGCCGTCCGGGCCGTACCAGACCGGGATGCGGTGGCCCCACCACAGCTGGCGCGAGATGCACCAGTCGTTGAGGTTGTCGACCCAGTCGAAGTACCGCTTCTCCATCTCCACGGGGTGGATCGCGACCCGGCCGTCGCGGACGGCGTCACCGGCGGCCTTGGCCAGCGTCTCGACCTTGACCCACCACTGGAGCGACAGGCGGGGCTCGACGGTGGTGCTGCAGCGCGAGCAGTGCCCGACGGAGTGCAGGTAGGGGCGCTTCTCGGCGACGATCCGGCCCTGCTCGCGCAGCGCGCCGACGACCGCGGAACGGGCCTCGAAGCGGTCCAGGCCGAGGAAGGGGCCGTGGACGGTGATGACGCCGTGCTCGTCCATGATCGTCATATTGGGCAGGTTGTGGCGCTGCCCGATGGCGAAGTCGTTCGGGTCGTGCGCCGGCGTCACCTTGACGCAGCCGGTGCCGAACTCCGGGTCGACGTGCGCGTCCGCGACGACCGGGATGGAGCGGTCGGTGAGCGGCAGCTTGATGAGCCGGCCGACGAGGTGCTTGTAGCGCTCGTCGTCGGGGTGGACGGCGATGGCGGTGTCACCGAGCATCGTCTCGGCGCGGGTGGTGGCGACGACGAGGCTGTCCTCGCCCTCGCCGTACCGGATGGAGACGAGCTCGCCCGCGTCCTCCTGGTACTCCACCTCGATGTCGGAGATGGCCGTCAGGCAGCGGGGGCACCAGTTGATGATGCGCTCGGCGCGGTAGATCAGCTCGTCGTCGTAGAGCTTCTTGAAGATGGTCTGGACGGCCTTCGACAGGCCCTCGTCCATGGTGAAGCGCTCGCGCGACCAGTCGACGCCGTCGCCGAGGCGGCGCATCTGGCCGAGGATCTTGCCGCCGTACTCTTCCTTCCACTGCCAGACGCGCTCGACGAACTCCTCGCGGCCCAGGTCGTGGCGGGACTTGCCCTCCTCGGCGAGCTGCTGCTCGACCTTGTTCTGGGTGGCGATGCCGGCGTGGTCCATGCCGGGCAGCCACAGGGACTCGAAGCCCTGCATGCGCTTGCGGCGGGTCAGGGCGTCCATGAGGGTGTGCTGGAAGGCGTGGCCCAGGTGGAGCGAGCCGGTGACGTTCGGCGGCGGGATGACGATGGTGTACGCGGGCTTCTCGCTCGCGGCGTCGGCCGTGAAGTAGCCACGCTCTACCCAGCGCTCGTAGAGCTTCCCCTCTACCTCGGCCGGCGCGTACTGGGTCGGCAGTTCGGAGTTGGGGGCACTGGGTGTCTGCGTGTTCTCGGTCACGGGCACAGTTTAGAGGCGTGCCGGTCCAGTATTGAAACCGTTGACGTGCCGCCCGGCCGACCGGGCCGGCTTCCTGCTTCACCGCGCGGCGCCGGAGCTCTCGTCCCGGTCCTACCCGCGCTCCACGAGGCGTTTGACCTGTCCGCCCGTCCGGCGGCCAGGGTGTTGATCGCTGCGTTCTCGTCACGGTCGTGGAGCGAGCCACAGGCCGCACAGGTCCATGCGCGGACGTGCAGCGGCTTGGGCCCGTCGCGGTGCCCGCACGTGGAACACGTCTGGGAGGTCGGCACGAAGCGGCCGACCCTCCCGAAGTGGCGGCCGTGCTTGGCCGCCTTGTACTCCAGCATGCGCAGGAAGGCCCCCCAGCCGGCATCGTGCACCGACTTGGCGAGCCCGGTCCGGCCGAGGGCGTGCACCGCGAGGTCTTCCACGTACACCGCTTGGTTGTCGCGGACGATCCGTGTGGACGTCTTGTGGTGCCAGTCCCTGCGCCGGTCGGCGACCTTGGCGTGCTGGCGAGCGAGCTTGGTCCGGGCCTTCGCCCGGTTGCTCGAACCGTCCGCTTTCCGTGACAGCTCCCGCTGGAGCCTCTTCAGCTTCTTCTCCGCCCTCCGCAGGAAACGGGGAGAGGAGATCTTCGAACCGTCGGACAGGACCGCGAACGTGGTGAGACCGAGATCGATCCCCACCTCGGCGCCCACCTCGGCAAGGCCGTCCGGCCGCACGGCGACGACGAAGCTGGCGAAGTAGCGCCCGGCCGCGTCCTTGATGACCGTCAAGGACGTCGGGGCAGCCGGCAGCGGCCGCGACCACCTGACCTTCAGGTCTCCGACCTTCGCAACGTACAGCCGGCCGTCGTCTCGCAGGACGAACGCGTTGGTGTTGAGGCGGATGCCCTGCCGGGGGTCCTTCTTCGGCTTGAAGCGCGGGGGGCCGTGTCTGCGCCCCTTCCTGCCGTCCTTCAACGACGCGAAGAAGTTCCGGAAGGCGGTGTCCAGGTCCCTCAGTGACTGCTGGAGCACCACGGCGGAGACGTCCCCCAGCCAGCGGCGTTCCTCCGTCCGCTTGGCCCGGGTGATGAAGGCCTTCGACAGCTCGGACGAGGACACGTACGGCATGCCCGCCGCATGCGCGTCCTTGCGGGCTCGCAGGCAGTCGTTCCACACCACGCGTGCACAACCGAACGCCTGCGCCAGCGCCGAGCGCTGGTCGGCGTCGGGGTACACCCGGTAGTTGTAGCGAAGCCGCACGTTCCGCTCCCTAGGGAGCGACCGTGCACCTTCGGCGCACATGACCGCAACTGTCCGGAAAGGATCCGCTCGGGCAACTTGTTGTCACCATGGCGGTAACAGTCCGGCACTGAACCACACCCCGAGGTCCTTCCCGCCCCGGCCTTCCGCCAGGATGTGTGAAACGGATAAGCACACCTCACAGGGGGACGCGGGATGAGTTTCAATCAGCCGGGGCCTTACGGCCAGCAGCCGCAGCAGCCAGGTCCCTACGGGCAGCAGCCCCCGCAGCAGCCGAACCCGTACGGCCAGCAGCCCCAGCAGCAGCCCGGCTACGGCTACCCCCAGCAGCCCCCCGCCCCGTCCTACCCGCAGCAGCCCGCGCAGCCGTCCTACCCCCAGCAGCCGGCGCAGCCGTCCTACCCCCAGCAGCCGGCGCCCCCGGCCTACCCCCAGCAGGGCGGCTACCAGACGCCTCCCCCGCCCCCGCCGGCCCCGCAGCCCGCGTACGGCTACCAGCAGCCGCAGCAGCAGCCCCAGACGCCCGCGTACGTCCCCCCGCCGCCGGCACCCCCGAAGAAGTCGAAGGCCGTCCCGGTCATCGCGGGCGTCGTGGCCGTCGCCGTGATCGCGGGCGGCGCCTGGTGGTTCCTGGGCTCCGGCGGCTCGGTCTCGGACGAGACGAAGGGCTACAAGCTGGTCGCCCCGGAGTCGGTGGGCGAGTTCCAGAAGGACCCGAAGTACCAGCCCAAGCAGCTCAGCGACGCCGACAAGCAGCAGGTCGAGGCCGCGGGCATCAAGAACCCCACCCAGGTGGGGATGGACTACTTCGTCGGCGACCCGAAGAACCCGCTCACGTTCAAGGGCCTCACCTTCAGCGGCTACTACGGCGAGATCGCCGACCCGGAGAAGACCGTCGACGGGGCCTTCGCCATGGTGCAGGCGAAGATCGCCAAGGACGGCAAGTCGGACGCCCAGTTCATCGGCAGCCCCAAGGAGTTCACTCCCGACGGGTTCGAGGGCGCCATCATGAAGTGCCAGGAGTTCAAGGCCACTTCGAAGGACCCGAACACCAAGGGCCCCAAGGAGATCACGGTTCCGGTGTGCGTCTGGGCCGACTACAGCACCATGGCGACGGTCACCGCCAGCGACGCCGCCGCCATCCTCGCGAGCAAGCCGGGCTACACCCTGGAGCAGGACTCCGACCTGACCTCGAAGCTCTACAAGACCGCCCGCGCCAAGAAGTGACCGCACGGCAGGTACGCGGAAGGGGCGCCCCCGGTCGGGAGCGCCCCTTCTCGTACGTCCTTGCCGCTACGCCGACTTCTCGTGCGGGCCCTGGTCCTTCGGGACGATGCGGGGGACCAGCGTCGGGTTGACGTTGGAGCGGACCACGTCGGCGGTGATGACCACGCGGGCCACGTCCTTGCGGGACGGGACCTCGTACATCACCGACATCAGGACCTCTTCCATGATGGCGCGCAGGCCGCGCGCGCCCGTCTGGCGGAGGATCGCCTGGTCCGCGATGGCCTCCAGGGCCTCGCGCTCGAAGTCCAGCTCGACGCCGTCGAGTTCGAACAGCCGCTGGTACTGCTTCACCAGCGCGTTGCGCGGCTCCACCAGGATCTGGAGGAGCGCCTCGCGGTCCAGGTTGTGCACCGAGGTGATGACGGGCAGACGGCCGATGAACTCCGGGATCATCCCGAACTTCACCAGGTCCTCCGGCATGACCTCCTGGAACTGGTCGCTCGCCTCGATCTCGCGCTTCGAGCGGATCGTCGCCCCGAAGCCGATGCCCTTGGCGCCCGCGCGCGACTCGATGATCTTCTCCAGGCCGGCGAAGGCGCCGCCCACGATGAAGAGCACGTTCGTCGTGTCGATCTGGATGAACTCCTGGTGCGGGTGCTTGCGGCCGCCCTGCGGGGGCACCGAAGCGGTCGTGCCTTCCAGGATCTTGAGGAGGGCCTGCTGGACGCCTTCCCCGCTCACGTCGCGCGTGATCGACGGGTTCTCGCTCTTGCGGGCGACCTTGTCGATCTCGTCGATGTAGATGATCCCCGTCTCGGCCTTCTTGACGTCGTAGTCGGCCGCCTGGATCAGCTTGAGCAGGATGTTCTCGACGTCCTCGCCCACGTACCCCGCCTCCGTCAGCGCCGTCGCGTCGGCGATGGCGAACGGGACGTTGAGCATGCGGGCCAGGGTCTGGGCCAGCAGGGTCTTGCCGGAGCCCGTGGGGCCCAGCAGGAGGATGTTGGACTTCGCGAGCTCGATCGCGTCGTCACGGCCCTGCGCGCCGCCGTTCTCGCCGGCCTGGACGCGCTTGTAGTGGTTGTAGACCGCTACCGAGAGCGCCTTCTTCGCCGGCTCCTGGCCGACGACGTAGCTCTCCAGGAACTCGTAGATCTCACGGGGCTTGGGGAGTTCCTCCCACCGGACCTCGGAGGTCTCCGCGAGTTCCTCTTCGATGATCTCGTTGCAGAGGTCGATGCACTCGTCGCAGATGTACACACCGGGTCCTGCGATGAGCTTCTTCACCTGCTTCTGGCTCTTTCCGCAGAACGAGCACTTGAGCAGGTCGCCGCCGTCACCGATGCGTGCCACGAGGTGCTTCCCCTTCGCCTGGGAGACGCTTTGGTTCAGCGCTCCTGGTGCCTCATATCCGACGGTACCTTGCCGGGGGCCCCGTTCGGGGCCCCCTTGACGCGGTTCACATCGCGGAATCCCGCGGTGCGGCCGCGCCGGTGGCGGCAAGGATCAGGCCGCGTTCATCTTGCGGGTCGAGACGATCTGGTCGATCAGCCCGTACGCCAGCGCGTCCTCGGCCGTGAGGATCTTGTCGCGCTCGATGTCGTCGCGGATCTTCTCGATCGGCGTCGACGAGTGCTTGGCCAGCATGCTCTCCAGCTGGTCGCGCATGCGCAGGATCTCGTTGGCCGCGATCTCCAGGTCGGAGAGCTGCTCGCGGCCGGTGCCGCCGGAGGGCTGGTGGATCAGCACGCGGGCGTTCGGGAGGGCCATGCGCTTGCCGGGGGTACCGGCGGCGAGCAGGACCGCGGCGGCGGAGGCCGCCTGGCCCATGCAGACCGTCTGGATGTCCGGCTTCACGAACTGCATCGTGTCGTAGATCGCCGTGAGGGCGGTGAAGGAACCGCCCGGGCTGTTGATGTAGATCGAGATGTCGCGGTCCGGGTCCATCGACTCCAGGCACAGCAGCTGCGCCATGACGTCGTTGGCGGAGGCGTCGTCGATCTGCACGCCGAGGAAGATCACGCGCTCCTCGAAGAGCTTCGCGTACGGGTCGTACTCGCGCACGCCCTGCGAGGTGCGCTCGACGAAGCGCGGGATCACGTACCGGTTGTCGACCTGAGGGCCGGAGTAGAGGCCGCTCGCGGAGAAGTTGTTCTGCATCTGGGTGTTCACCGTCCTGGTGGCGTTCTGCGGGCTGTGGGTGCCTGGCGCGGGCGGGCGGGGCGCACGGGTCCTCGTACGGGACGCCGGGCGCCGGCCGGGGATCAGGCCCCGGTGCCGCCGCCGCCCGGAGCGAGGGACGCGGCCGCGATGATGTCGTCGATCAGGCCGTACGCCTTGGCCTCCTCGGCGGTGAACCAGCGGTCGCGGTCACCGTCGCGGATGATCGCCTCGACGGTCTGGCCCGAGTGGTGCGCGGTGATCTCGGCCATGCGCTGCTTGGTGCGCAGCAGGTACTGGGCCTGGATCTTGATGTCCGACGCGGTGCCGCCGATGCCGGCGGAGCCCTGGTGCATCAGGATGTCGGTGTTCGGGAGGGCGAAGCGCTTGCCCGGGGTGCCGCCGGTGAGCAGGAACTGGCCCATGGAGGCGGCCATGCCCATGCCGATGGTGACGACGTCGTTCGGGATGAACTGCATGGTGTCGTAGACCGCCATGCCGGCCGTCACCGAGCCACCGGGGCTGTTGATGTACAGGTAGATGTCCTTCTCCGGCTCCGCGGCCAGGAGGAGGAGCTGCGCCGTGATCTTGTTCGCGATGTCGTCGTCGACCTGCTGCCCGAGGAAGATGATGCGTTCGCCGAGCAGCCGGTTGTAGACATGGTCGCCGAGGCCGCCACCGATGGACGGCTCACCCGCGGCGTAAGGCTTCAGATTCGTCACGTATCCACCTGCTCGTCTCCGACGGCCACATGCCGTCTCAGCGTCTCGTTCTGGGGCGCGGACCTACCGGGGGGCGATGCCCGCCGGCTTCGGGTACTCCCGTGCCCTCGTATTCATGGACCCTAACGCGCAGGTCGGACAACGCCATCCCGCTTCCCGAACTGTTCGCTCGGAGCGCAAGGTCCCGGGGGCCCCGCGGGGACAAGCGGAAGGGCCCGTACGCGGCTGCGTACGGGCCCTTCGGGGCACTGCTCAGGGGGCTCCGCGAGGGCGCCTCCCGGGGGTGTTACTTGGCCTCGGCGTCACCCTCGACGGCGGCCTCGACGACCTCGGCGGCCGTCTCGGTCTCGTCCTCGTCGTCGGAGAGGTCGACGACCTCACCCTTGGTGTCGACGACCTTGGCGGCCTCGACGACGACCGCGAGGGCCTTGCCGCGGGCGACCTCGCCGACCAGCATCGGGACCTGGCCGCCCTCGACGACGGCCTGGGCGAACTGGTCGGGGGACATGCCGGAGGACTGCGCGCGGCGCATGAGGTGCTCGGTGAGCTCCTCCTGGTTGACGCCCAGCTTCTCCTTGTTGACCAGCGCGTCGAGGACGAACTGGGTCTTGATGCCCTTGACGGCCTGCTCGGAGGTCTCGGCGTCGAACTCCTCGACCGTCTTGCCCTGGATCTCGAGGAACTTCTCGAGGTCCAGGCCCATCTGGCCGAGCTGGTGGTGCTCCAGGTTGTGCTTGCGGGTCTGGACCTCGTCCGCGAGGAGCTTCTCGGGGATCGGGACCTCGACGAGCTCCAGCAGCTTCTCCAGGACGCGCTCCTGGGCCTGCGTGGCCTGGTCGTACTGCTTCATGTTCTCGAGGCGCTTGCGGCTGTCGGCCTTCAGCTCGTCGAGGGTGTCGAACTCGCTCGCCATCTGCGCGAACTCGTCGTCCAGCTCCGGCAGCTCGCGGGCGGAGACCTTGGTGACCTTGACGGTGACCTCGGCGTCCTTGCCCTCGGCGGAGCCGCCCTTCAGCTGCGAGGTGAAGGTGGCCTCGCCACCGGCCTCCAGGCCCTTGACGGCCTCGTCGATGCCGTCGAGGAGCTCGCCGGAACCGATGGTGTAGGACACGTCGGTGGCGACGCCGTCCGCGAGGACCTCGCCGTCGACCTTGGCCTCGAGGTCGATGGTGACGACGTCACCCTCGGCGGCGGCGCGCTCGACGTCCTTGGTGGACGCGAAGCGGCCGCGCAGCTGCTCGACCGACTTCTCGACGTCCTCGTCCGAGACCTCGACCGCGTCGACCTCGACCTCGATGCCGGAGTAGTCCGGGATCTCGATCTCGGGGCGGACGTCCACCTCGGCGGTGAAGGCCAGCAGCTCGCCGTCCTTCAGCTCGGTGATGTCGACCTCGGGCTGGCCCAGCGGGTTCAGGTCGGCCTCGTTGACGGCCTCGGTGTAGAACTTCGGGAGGGCGTCGTTGACGGCCTCCTCCAGCACCGCACCGCGGCCGAAGCGCTGGTCGATGACGCGGGCAGGGATCTTGCCCTTGCGGAAGCCCTTCACCGTGACCTGCTGGTTGATCTTCTTGTACGCCGCGTCGAGGCTGTCCTTGAGCTCCTCGAAGGGCACCTCGACAGTGAGCCGAACCCGAGTCGGGTTCAGGGTCTCCACGGCGCTCTTCACGGTTCGGTCTCCTTGTGGCTGACTGCTGGGGGTTCTGCCGGAACGCTGCGATTCAGCGGTCTCGGCGGATTCGGCCCGGTACATCAGACACACGGGCACGCAGCTTGCATAGTAACCGCAAGCGGCAATCAGCCCACAACGCGATCTTGGCGAATGATCGGTGGCGCGGGCGGTACTGAGTGGTCGGGGTGGCCGGATTCGAACCGACGACCTTCCGCTCCCAAAGCGGACGCGCTACCAAGCTGCGCCACACCCCGTCGGTGCGACACGTAGGGTACATGCCCGGAGACCCTCCGACGCCCCCGGTTTTCCCGGGCGGGCGCACGCGCGTGCGGGGCGGGCCGGACACGGAGGGAAATGCGGTGTGCACTCCCACCGCGCGACCCGCTAGGATGATGTCCGTGCCGCGGTCCTCGGACCTGCGGCGCGCGTGTTGCGGGTGTAGCTCAATGGTAGAGCACTAGTCTTCCAAACTAGCTACGCGGGTTCGATTCCCGTCACCCGCTCTTCATGGCGAGGGGCCAGGCCGGAGACGTTCTCCAGGACCTGGCCCCTCGCCGTTTCCGCTTCAGGGCTCCCGCTTCAGAGCTTGATGCCCGCGATGGTGTCCGCGAGGGAGTTCAGGAAGCGGTTCACGTCCGGGGCGATGGAGCTGGACGCGAGGAAGAACCCGAAGAGGACCGCGACGATCGCGGGGCCCGCCTTGATGTGGTTGCCGCGGATCAGGATCACCAGGATGACCGCCAACAGAACCACCACTGACAGCGAAATGGCCACTACTGATCACACCTTCGGTCGTCCCCTGGCCGGCCCGGCGCGCGCGGCGTTGCGCGCCCCACATGCACCATCCTCCCACCAACCGGCCCCGGGTATCCGCCCCGTGACGAATAGCCATCGGGTCTTTCCCGCCAAGGGGGCGCGGACCGGGGACATTTCGGGCGTCAGGGTGCGGTGATGCCGAGGAGCGAGCGGACGTGGGCGTACTTGGCGGTCAGCCGGTCGCGGGTGGGCGCGTCCAGTACGGACAGCCGTACGGGGTCCGCGTTGTGCGCTATGTCGGCCTCCTTCACGAGGAGGGCTCCGGGGGTCGCGAGGATGCGGGCGGCGTACTCCCCGACCGGTTCCCCGGGGCGTTTGGTGAGGGCCAGGACCATGTCCTTGACCTCCTGCGGGAGGGCGGCGGCCGCGAGCTGCTCCGGGCTGAGGGCGTCGTCCTCCACCGAGTCGTGGAGCCAGGCGGCGGCCTGTTGGGCGGGACTGCCGCCGCGCAGGCGGACGCCCTCGGCGACGGCCGCCAGGTGCTCGGCGTAGGGGCGTCCGGCCTTGTCGGTCTGGCCCTCGTGCGCGGAGCGGGCGAGGGCCTCCACCTCGGCGAGGGTCAGGGGGCGGTCGTTCGTCATGCGATCTCCTTCGCTGCCGCGCGCAGGGCCTCGGCGGCCCGGTCCACGTCCGCGGGGGTGGTGCGCCAGTTGGAGAACGCGGCGCGCAGGCCGGCGGTTCCCCCGAGGACGGTGGGGGTGACGAAGACGTCGGCGGCGACGGCCTCGCGCAGGGCGGTCAGCCGCTCGGGGTCGGGGTCTGCGGCGAGGGTGAAGCAGACGACGTTGAGGCGGACCGGGGCGAGCAGCCGGAACGCGGGGTCGCGGTCGAGGCGTTCGCCGAGGGCGCGGGCGCAGGCGATGTCCCGTTCGACGATCTCGCGGTGGCCCTCGCGGCCGTAGGCGCGCAGGGTGAACCAGGCGGCGAGGGCCCGCAGCCGGTGGGAGTTCTCGGGGGTGAGGTGGACGAGGTCGGGGTCGGGGCCGAGGGGGCCGAGGTAGGCGGCGGCGTTGGCGAAGACCCGGGACTGGAGGTCGCGGCGGCGGGTGAACTGGACGGCGCTGTCGTAGGGGACGTTGAGCCACTTGTGCAGGTCGACGCAGACGGAGTCGGAGGCGTCGAGGCCGGCGACGAGGTGGGCGTGCTCGGGTGTGAGCGCGGCGAAGGCGCCGAAGGCGGCGTCGGTGTGGAGCCAGAAGTCGTGGCGTTCCCTCAGGGCGGCGACGGCCCGCAGGTCGTCGAAGTCGACGGTGTTGACGGTGCCGGCGTTGGCGACGACGACCGCCGGGCCGGTGGTGTCGGCGAGGGCCCGGTCGAGGGCGGCGGGGTCGACGGCCTCCCGGCCGGGGAGGGTGGGCACGGGTACGAGGGCGGCGCGGCCGAGGCCGAGGACGGACAGGGCCTTGGCGATGGAGGAGTGCGGGGCGCCGGAGAGCACGCGGACGGACCCGAGGGCGGCGACGCCCTCATCGGCCGGGGAGACGCCGAGGCGTTCGCCGAGCCACTCGCGGGCGATGGCGAGGCCGGCGGTGTTGGACATGGTGGCGCCGCTGACGAAGGTGCCGGTGTGGGCGTCGGAGAGGCCGAAGAGTTCGCGGAGCCAGCCGGTGGTCTCGCGTTCGAGGTGCTGGCCGGCGCCGTCCATGGCGGAGTTGGAGTTCTGGTCGTGGGCGGCGGTGAGCCAGTCCCCGGCGAGGGCGGCGGGGGTGGCGCCGCCGGTGACGAAGCCGAGGTAGCGAGGTCCGGCGGAGGCGGAGAGCCGGGGCTCCCAGCGGGCCCGGAACTCGGCGAGGGCCGCCTCCGTGCCGGTGCCGCGCTCGGGGAGCGGTGTCGGCCGCGGGGCGTCCTGGGGCGGTACGACGGGGCGGTCGTCGAGGGCCGCGAGGGCCTCTGCGGCGGCCCGGCGGGTGGCGTCGAGGAGCTCGGGGAGACGGGCGAGGTCGGCGGCGAGGATGCGGTGCATGGGCGGCACGCTAGACCCCGCCGGGGGCTGGGGGGCGGGCCAATCCGCGCCAATTGGCCCGGGCGGCAGGGGCGCGGGCCGTTGCCGTGGCCCGGCGGGGTGGGGGGCCGCTGCCGTTGCCGTGGCCCGGCGGGGTCCGGGTGGGCCGCTGCCGTGGCCCGGCGGGGTCCGGGGCGCCGGGGCGTTGCCGCTGCGCGGGGCGAGGTCCCCTACCCGCCCTTCGCCCGTTCCCCGGGCTGCGCCCGGACCCCTTGCGGGGGCTCCGCCCCCGCACCCCCGCGCCTCAAACGCCGGCGAGGCTGGAGGGTGCCGGCGGGGGCTGGGATTCGCGCAGCGAATCTCCAGCCCGCGCGGCGTTTGAGCGCACCGGGCGCGGAGCGGCCGGTATCGGGGTCAGGGGCGGAGCCCCTGGGAACGGTGGAAGGGGGGGGTAGGGGACCCCGGCCCCGCGCAGCGGCCCACCCAGCCGCACACGACCACCGGCACCAGCCACCCGAACCGACCCCGCACCGCATCCGCCGGACGGAGGCCGGCGCAGCGGCGCGAAGCCCGGGAAGCGCGCCAGCGCTGAGCGGCGCGAGCGGCGCGTCAAGGAGAGTACGGACGGAGGCCGGCGCAGCGGCGCGAAGCCCGGGAGGCGCCCCGGCGCCGAGCCGCGCGAGCGGCGCGGCAAAAGAGGGAGCGCGGCGCGTCAAGAAGGAGCGCCCTCAGGCCGCCGTGTACGACGGGGTCGGGCGGGCGGCGAGGGCGGTCATGCGGGTGGCGATCGTGGCGGCGGGGGTGCGGGGGAGGCGGTCCGCGATGAGGCCGTCGGCGAGGAAGAGGACCTGGTCGGCGTGGGCGGCGGCGACCGGGTCGTGGGTGACCATGACGACGGTGGCGCCGAGGGAGTCCACGCCGTCACGCAGCAGACCGAGCACCTCCGCGGCGGTGGTGGTGTCGAGGGCGCCGGTCGGCTCGTCGGCGAAGACCACGTCGGGCCGGGTGACCAGGGCCCGGGCGATGGCGACCCGCTGCTGCTGTCCGCCGGACAGCTCGGCGGGGCGGCGCCGGCCCTTGCCGTCGAGGCCGACCCGGGCGAGCAGCTCGGCGGCCCGCGCCCGGTCCTGGCGGCCGCCGCCGAGGCTCATGGGGAGCAGGACGTTCTGCTCGACGGTGAGCGAGGGCAGCAGGTTGAAGGCCTGGAAGACGAAGCCGAGGCGGCTGCGGCGCAGCTCGGTGAGCTCGTTCTCGTTCATGGTGGTGATCTCGGTGCCGCCGAGCCGGACGGAGCCCTCGGTGGGGACGTCGAGTCCGGCGGCGCACTGGAGGAAGGTGGACTTGCCGGAGCCGGAGGGGCCCATCACGGCGGTGAAGCTGCCGCGCGGCAGGGTGAGGTCGATGCCGCGCAGGGCGTGCACGGTGGCGGCGCCGCGTCCGTAGACGCGCCGTACGCCGCTCAGCTCCACGGCGGGTCCGGTCCTCGCGTCGTCCCGCCTGGTCCGCCTCAGCCCCATGGTGTGCCGCCTTCCGTACCGGTGTCCGTTGGTGTCCCCGACGCTACGGAGGGGCGTGGGGCGGTGGCCATGGAGCGGCCCGGCGGACGGCCGGTGGGGTAAACCCCACCCCGGGGTGTCAGGGCGAGCGGCGGATGAGGAGGAGGGCGCGGTCGTCGTTGACGTCCTTGGCGACCTTCTCGATGAGGTGCCAGGCGGCGCCGTCCCAGCCGGCGGCGACGTAGCGGTCGGCTTCGCCGGTGAGCCGGTCCATGCCTTCGCTGATCTCGCGTTCGGCGGTTTCGACGAGGCCGTCGGTGAAGAGCATGAGGACGTCGCCGCGCCGCAGGTTGCCGCGGGCGGGTTCGAACTCGGCGCCGTCGTAGACGCCGAGCAGCGGGCCCTCGCCGGCGATCTCCTGCCAGCGGCCGGTGCCGGCGGAGAGCTGGAGGGCGGGGAGGTGTCCGGCGGACAGCAGCTCGTAGTCGCCGGTCTCCAGGTCGAGGACGAGGTGGATGGAGGTGGCGAAGCCCTCGTCCCAGTCCTGGCGGAGCAGGTAGCCGTTGGCGGCGGGGAGGAAGTCCTGGGGCGGGAGGGCGCCGAGGAGGCCGCCGAAGGCCCCGGAGAGGAGGAGGGCGCGGGAGCCCGCCTCCATGCCCTTGCCGGAGACGTCGGTGAGGACGACTTCGAGGGTGCGGCCGCCGTTGGTGCGGGCGGCGACGACGAAGTCGCCGGAGAAGGACTGGCCGCCGGCCGGGCGCAGGGCCATCTCGCGGTGCCAGCCGCGGGGCAGGGCGGGCAGCTTGCTCTGGACGCGGATGCGTTCGCGCAGGTCGAAGAGCATGGTGCCGCCGCGTCTCCAGGGCACGCCGACGCGGCTGCGGAACTGGGCGATGACCAGTCCGAAGAATCCGCAGGCGGCCACGACGAGGACGGTTCCGGGGGTGACCCGGGCGGGGCCCTGGGTATAGGGGCCGAGGACGAGGGCCTCGACGATCAGGGCGGCCGCTGTGGCGGCGTACAGCCCGAGGAGGCTGGCGGGGCGCAGCAGGAGGCCGCCCGCGACGATGGGCAGGACCAGGGCCGCCGGGGAGAACCAGACGGGCATCAGGAGCGTGCCGCAGGCTATGGCGGGGACGGTGAGGAGGAGGCCGGCGAAGGCGAGCCAGTCGGAGGCGTCGCCGCGGAAGTAGTCGACGGCGGATTTGCGCAGGGCTGTGCGTGCCCGGTGCGAAAACATGCGCATCCGGGCCATGAACGTCTCCACGCGTGCTCCGGCCATTGCTTCGGGACCATATCCATCCTGGCTGTGACTGCGCAGGGGGACCCCCGGACCAATGGCACTTCGCGGGGCGAAAACCCTTCGACTCCGGCGGATCGGCCGAGTGAGGATGACCGCATGGCTCTTGAGATGCGGGTTTTGAAGCAGAATGAGTGGGATGTCTGGTTCGATCATCTGGAACTGGCGTTCGGCGGTGTGACCGAACCCGCACCGAGCCGGGAGCTCTTCCGGTCGCTCACGGAGCCGGACCGCTCCCTCGGTGTCTGGGACGGCGAGGACTGCGTCGGCTCGGCCTCTGCCTTCGGCTTCCGCCTCTCGGTGCCGGGCGGGGCCCTGGTTCCGGCGTCGGGGGTGACCATGGTCGGTGTCGCGCCGACCCATCGCAGGCGCGGGGTGCTCACGTCGCTGATGCGCCGCCAATTGGACGACATCCGTACGGGTGAGGAGCCGATCGCCGTGCTGACGGCCTCGGAGCCGGAGATCTACGGCCGCTTCGGCTACGGCACCGCCGCGTACTCCCTGGCCGTCGACATCGACACCACCCGCGTACGCCTCTCCGTGCCGCCGGGGACGGACGGGGTGCGGCTGCGGCTCGTGGACCCGGAGAAGTCCCTCGCGGACTGCGAGCGGGTCTACGCCGGGCTGGTCGCGGACCGGCCGGGGATGCTCGCGCGGCAGCCGGGCTGGGAGCGGGAGGCGCTGGTGGACGTGCCGGAGCTGCGGGACGGGTCCTCGCCGCTGAAGTGCGTGGTGGCCGAGGACCCGGACGGCGGGGTGACCGGGTACGCGCGCTACCGGGTCAAGCCGGACTGGGAGCTGACCGGCTCGGACGGCAAGGTCGAGGTCGCCGAGGTGCACGCGCCGGACCCGGCGGTGTACGCGGCGCTGTGGCGGTACCTCTTCGAGATCGACCTGACCTGGCACGTACGGGCGTACCGGCGGCCGGTCGACGACGCTCTGCTGCACCTCGTGAGCGACGTCCGGCGGTGCCGGGTCCGGCAGCGGGACGCGCTGCACCTGCGGCTGGTCGACCTGCCGGCGGCGCTGGAGGCGCGGGCGTACGGGGCGGCGGTGGACGTGGTGCTGGAGGTGGAGGACGCGTTCTGTCCGTGGAACGCGGGGCGGTGGCGGCTGACGACCGCCGGCGGTGACGGGGCGGTGCGGTGCGTCCGGTCGCAGGACCCCGCGGACCTGGCGCTGTCGGTGCGGGAGCTGGGCTCGGCGTACCTGGGCGGGGTCACGCTGACCTCGCTGGCGGCGGCCGGACGGGTGCGCGAGCTGCGGGCGGGCGCCCTGCGGGAGGCCTCGCGGGCCTTCACCGCCGACGCGGCCCCTTGGCTGCCGCACAACTTCTAGCCCCTGCCTCCGGGGGCGGTCCGGGTGCGGGTGGGTGGGCCGCTGCGCGGGGCCGGGGTCCCCCACCCTCCCCCAGACTCCGTCCGGGGGGACCCCCACTTCCACCGTTCCCAGAGGCTCCGCGCAGCGGGCCCCGGGACTCATGCGCGGCTAGCGCTGTTGGCAGGTCGGGCACCAGAAGAGGTTGCGGGCGGCGAGGTCGGCGGTGCGGATCTCGCCGGCGCAGATGTGGCAGGGCATGTTCGCCCGCCGGTAGACGTACACCTCGCCGCCGTGGTCGTCCACCCTCGGCGGGCGGCCCATCGCCTCGGGGAGGTGCTCGTCGCGGACGGTGTCGATGCGGTTCCTGCGGACGCCCTCGCGCATCAGCTCCGCCAGGTCGGCCCACATCGCGTCCCATTCGGCGCGGGTGAGGTCCCGGCCGAGCCGGTAGGGGTCGATGCCGTGCCGGAAGAGGACCTCGGCCCGGTAGACGTTGCCTACGCCCGCGACGACCTTCTGGTCCATCAGCAGGGCGGCGATCGTGGTCCGGCTGCGGGAGATCCGGGTCCAGGCGCGGCCGGGGTCGTCGGCGGGGCGCAGCGGGTCGGGGCCGAGGCGGTCGTGTATCGCCTTCTTCTCGCCCTCGCCGATCAGCGCGCAGGCCGTGGGTCCGCGCAGGTCGGCGTAGTGGTCCTCGTTCAGCAGGCGCAGCCGGACCGTGTCGGTGGCCGGCGGGGCCGGGGCGGGGCCGAAGCCGAGCTTGCCGAAGAGGCCGAGGTGGATGTGGATCCAGGCGTCGCCCAGCTCCAGGAAGAGGTGCTTGCCGTGTGCCTCGGCGCTCTCCAGCTCCCGCCCGTCGAGCAGGGCCGCGCTCGCGGCGAAGCGGCCCTGGGGGCTGCTCACCCGTACCGGGCGGGCGGCGAAGCGCTCGGCGTGGTCCTGGGCGAGGCGGTGGATCGTATGCCCCTCGGGCACGGCGGCGCTCCTCGTTGCGAACGGGGGTGCCGCCGGACGGGGGCGTCCGGCGGCACGGCGTACTACTGGTCCTGCGGGTGGTGGGCCGGGATCGGGGGGAGCTCGCCGGTGGTCTCGTACGTGGAGAGCATGTCGATGCGGCGCGTGTGGCGCTCCTCGTCGGAGTACGGGGTCGCGAGGAAGGCCTCGATGAAGCTGGTGGCGTCTTCCTGGCTGTGCATGCGGCCGCCGACGGAGATGACGTTGGCGTTGTTGTGCTCGCGGCCGAGCTTCGCGGTCTCCACGCTCCAGGCGAGGATGGCGCGGACGCCCTTGACCTTGTTGGCGGCGATCTGCTCGCCGTTGCCGGAGCCGCCGATCACGATGCCGAGGCTGTCGGCGTCCGCGGCGGTCTTCTCCGCGGCGCGGAGGCAGAACGGCGGGTAGTCGTCGACGGCGTCGTAGATGTGGGGCCCGCAGTCGACGGGCTCGTGGCCGTTGTTCTTGAGCCAGTCCACGAGGTGGTTCTTGAGCTCAAAGCCTGCATGGTCGGATCCGAGATACACGCGCATGGGTCGAGTGTGGCATGCGCGGCCTCCGGCGACCGCAGAGGGGTGTCGCATAAATCACTTCTAAACCTCAAGTAAACCCAAAGAACGCAGACGGGAGGGGTCAGGACCTTGGTCCCGCGTTGGGGGCCTTAGGTAACTATCGGAAGAAGGTCTTCCGTACTGGCCGGAAATCGGGTTTGAATGCCGGAACTCTCCACCCGAGAACCTAAGGATTCGTCCATGAGCACGACGACGACCCTTCAGAAGGCAGGCGGCCCCGGCGAACCCGGTTCCTCCCAGCCCTCCGACGGTCTCAAGGCCGGTCTCAAGAACCGCCACCTCTCCATGATCGCCATCGGCGGTGTCATCGGCGCCGGACTCTTCGTCGGCTCCGGCGGCGGCATCGCCAAGGCCGGCCCCGCCATCCTGATCTCGTACGCCCTCGTCGGCGCGATGGTCGTCTTCGTGATGCGGATGCTGGGCGAGATGGCCGCCGCGAGCCCGAACTCCGGCTCCTTCTCCGCCTACGCGGACCGCGCGCTGGGCCGCTGGGCCGGCTTCTCCATCGGCTGGCTGTACTGGTTCTTCTGGGTCGTCGTCCTGGCCGTCGAGGCCACCGCCGGCGCCGTCATCCTGGAAAGCTGGATCCCGGCCATCCCGCAGTGGGGCTGGTCCCTGATCGTCATGGCCGTCCTGACCGCCACCAACCTCGGCTCGGTCGCCTCCTACGGCGAGTTCGAGTTCTGGTTCGCGGGCATCAAGGTCGTCGCCATCGGCGCGTTCGTCATCGTCGGCATGCTCGCCGTCTTCGGCGTCCTGCCCGGCTCGGACAACCCGGGCGCCGGCTTCGCGCACCTCACCGACGCCGGCGGGTTCATGCCCAACGGCTGGGGCTCGGTCCTCACCGGTGTGCTGATGGTCGTCTTCTCCTTCATGGGCAGTGAGATCGTCACCCTGGCCGCCGGCGAGTCCGAGGACCCGCGCCGCGCCGTCACCAAGGCCACGAACTCGGTCATCTGGCGCATCGGCGTCTTCTACCTGGGCTCGATCTTCGTCGTCCTGACCCTGCTGCCGTGGAACGACAAGTCGATCGTCGACAAGGGCTCGTACGTCGCGGCCCTCGACTCGATCGGCATCCCGGCCGCCGGCCAGATCATGAACGTGATCGTCCTGACCGCCGTGCTGTCCTGCCTGAACTCGGGCCTCTACACCGCCTCCCGCATGGCGTTCTCGCTGGGCGAGCGCGGTGACGCGCCCAAGTCCTTCGCGAAGGTCAACAAGCGCGGCGTGCCGATGGCGGCCATCCTCGGCTCCACGGTCTTCGGCTTCGTCGCCGTCATCTTCAACTACACCAACCCGGACACCGTCTTCAGCTTCCTGCTGAACTCCTCCGGTGCGATCGCGCTCTTCGTCTGGCTGGTCATCTGCCTGACCCAGCTGCGCATGCGCAAGATCCTCGTCGCCGAGGCGCCGGAGAAGCTGACGGTGAAGATGTGGCTCTTCCCGTACCTGACCTGGGCCACCGCCGCGATGATCACCTTCGTCCTGGGCTACATGCTCTATGACGACGGCAACCGCGAGACGGTGCTGTACTCCCTGCTCGTCGCCGCCGTCGTGATCGTGGTCGGCGTGGTGCGCGACTCGCGCCGCAAGGGCGAGCTCGCCGCCGGGGCCGGTGCCGAGGTCGCGGCCGACGTCGCGGTCGACGCCTCGGCCGACCTCTCCTGAGCGACCCCCGCACACGGCAGCAGCCCCGGACCGCGAGCGCGCGGTCCGGGGCTGCTGCCGTACGGGTGCGGGGCTCAGCCGCGGCGGCCGGCCAGCTTCCACGCGGCCGGGAGCGCGCCCATGGCGAGCGCGGCCTTGAGGGCGTCGCCGATCAGGAACGGGGTCAGGCCCGCCGCGACGGCCGCGCCGAGCGACATGCCGGTGGCGGCCATCAGGTACGGCACGCCCACCGCGTAGATCACGGCCGAGCCCAGCACCATCGTGCCGGCCGTGCGCAGCACCGAGCGGTCGGCGCCGCGGCGCGCGAGGGCGCCGACGACGGTGGCGGCCAGCAGCATGCCGAGCACGTAGCCGAAGGAGGCCCCGGCCGCGCCGGAGCCGCCGCCCGCGAACCACGGCACGCCGGCCATGCCGACCAGGGTGTACAGCGCCAGCGACAGGAAGCCGCGGCGGGCGCCGAAGGCCGTGCCGACGAGCAGCGCCGCGAAGGTCTGCCCGGTGACCGGGACCGGCGAGCCGGGGACCGGTACGGAGAGCTGCGCGGCCAGGCCGGTGAGCGCGGCTCCGCCGACGACGAGGGCGGCGTCCCTGACGCGGCTCGCGGGCAGCAGGTCGGCGAGGACGGCGCCGGGCCGGAAGGAGACGGAAGCGGTGCTCATCGAAGGCTCCGGAAGGTGGTGTGGTCGGGCGGGACACCGCGACGTTAGCCGTCGTCATACGGCCGGCCCATCCACTGACCGGGACAAAGCCATACTGTCCGGTTTGGTGGAGACCGCACAAAGGTGCAGCCTTACACCCGAGTTGAAGTGATCCCGATCACGGGCCGCATTCGACGACACATCCTTTTTGCTCCCGGGGGTTCACTCCAGCCAGACTGTAGGTTCCCGCCAATCCCCCCGGATACCCCTGCGTCGCTTGCCTACCGAGAGTACGAATCTGCTCATGCGCGAAGATCTGTCCGTCACCGGGAGCGAACTGCCCCCGGAACCCCTCAGCCACAGCCTCAAGCAGCGTCACCTGACCATGCTGGGCCTCGGCGGCGTGATCGGGGCCGGCCTGTTCGTCGGCTCCGGCGCCGGCATCGGGATCGCCGGCCCCGCGATCATCTGCTCGTACCTGCTGGCCGGCGTGCTCGCCATGCTGGTGATGCGGATGCTCGGCGAGATGTCCGCCGCGATGCCCGCCTCCGGCTCCTTCTCCGTGTACGCGGAGAAGGCCCTCGGGCGCTGGGCCGGCTTCTCGGCCGGCTGGCTGTACTGGTTCCTGCTGGTGGTGGTGCTGGCCGTGGAGGCGACCGGCGCCGCGAACATCGCCCACGGGTGGGTGCCCGCGGTCGACCAGTGGCTGTGGGTGCTGATCTTCATGGTGGTCTTCACCCTCAGCAACCTGGCCGCCGTCCGGAACTTCGGCGAGTTCGAGTTCTGGTTCGCCGCCCTCAAGGTCGGCGCCATCGTGCTGTTCCTGATCCTGGGCACCCTGGCGGTCTTCGGCCTGCTCCCCGACACCGAGCCGGTGGGGATGGCCAACCTGACCGGGCAGGGCGGCTTCTTCCCGGCCGGCTTCGGAGGGGTGATCGCCGGCATGCTCGCGGTGATCTTCGCCTTCGGCGGCCTGGAGGTCGTCACCATCGCGGCCGCCGAGTCGGACGACCCGGCCAGGTCCGTGTCCCGCGCGGTGCGCAGCGCGGTGTGGCGCATCCTCTTCTTCTACGTCGGCTCGATGCTGGTCATCGTGACCCTGCTGCCGTGGGACTCGCTGAAGCCGGGTGAGAGCCCGTACGTCGCCGTGCTGGACTCCATCGGGATCCCGGCGGCCGGCCAGATCATGAACATCGTGGTGTTCGTGGCGCTGCTGTCGGCGCTGAACGCCAACCTGTACGGCTCCTCGCGCATGGTGTTCTCGCTGGCCGAGCGGGGCGAGGCGCCGAAGTCGCTGCTGAAGGTGTCGGGCAGCGGGGTGCCGACGCGGGCGGTGCTGGCCTCGGTGGCGTTCGGGTTCGTGTCGGTGGTGCTGAACCTGCTGTGGCCGGACACGGTGTTCCTCTACATGCTCAACGCGGTCGGCGCGGTGCTGCTGTTCGTGTGGGCGCTGATCGCGGTCTCGCAGCTGCGGCTGCGGCCGCGGCTGGAGCGGGACATGCCGGAGCGGCTGACGCTGCCGATGTGGGCGTTCCCGTACCTGACGTGGGCCGCGCTGGCGGGGATGGCGGCGGTGCTGGTGCTGATGCTGTTCGACGACTCGGCGCGGCCGCAGCTGCTGTGGTCCTCGGGCGCGGCGGCCGCGGTGCTGCTCGTGGCCTGGTACCGGGAGGTGCGGGACCGGCGGTCCTGACCGTTTCGGCGGAGGTGGGGCAGGCCCGGGACTTCGGTCCCGGGCCTGTTCCCGTTTCCGGGGCGGGCGGTCACGTCCGGTGAGAGCGGTGTCCGAATAATGGACGTGCAACGTCCGATAAACGGACGATCGGCAGACTGACCCCATGAGTCAGAGCACCACCACCGCACCTCCCGAGCAGCAGCGGGGCGCCGGCGCGCCCGCGCCCGCGAAGGCCGACGCCCCCCTCGGCAGCGGCCTCAAGCAGCGCCACCTCTCGATGATCGCCCTCGGCGGGGTCATCGGCGCCGGCCTCTTCGTCGGCTCCGGCGCCGGCATCGCGGCCGCCGGCCCGTCCATCGTGCTGGCGTACGCCGTGTCCGGGCTGCTGGTGATGTTCGTGATGCGGATGCTCGGCGAGATGTCCGCCGCCAACCCGGCCTCCGGCTCCTTCTCGGTGCACGCCGACCGGGCCATCGGGCCCTGGGCCGGCTTCACCGCGGGCTGGATGTTCTGGACCCTGCTGGTCGTGGGCGTGGCCATCGAGGCGATCGGCGCGGCGCACATCCTGGCGGGCTGGCTCCCCGGCACCCCGTCGTGGATGTGGGTGCTGGTGCTGATGGTGGTCTTCACCGTCGCCAACCTGGGCGCGGTCGCGCGCTTCGGCGAGTTCGAGTTCTGGTTCGCCGCCCTCAAGATCGGCGCCATCGCGCTCTTCCTGGGCCTGGGCGTGCTCGCCGTACTCGGCCTGCTGCCCGGCACCTCCTCCCCCGGCGCCGGCAACCTGCTGCACGACGGCGGCTTCCTGCCCAACGGCGTCGACGGCCTGCTCGTCGGCCTGCTCGCCTCGGTCGTCGCGTACGGCGGCCTGGAGACGGTGACCATCGCGGCCGCCGAGTCCGAGGACCCGGTCAAGGGCGTGGCCAAGGCCGTGCGGACGACCATGTGGCGGATCGCGATCGTCTACGTCGGCTCGATGCTGGTGATCGTCACCCTGCTGCCCTGGAACGATCCGGCCGTCACCGAGCACGGCCCGTACGCGGCGACCCTGGACCACCTGGGCATCCCGGCCGCCGGCCAGATCATGAACGTGGTCATCCTGATCGCCCTGCTGTCCGCGATGAACGCCAACATCTACGGCTCCTCGCGCATGGCCTACTCCCTGGTCGCCCGGGGCCAGGGCCCGAAGGCGCTGGGCAAGGTCTCCGGCGGGGTGCCGCGCCGGGCGGTGCTGGCCTCCGCGGGCTTCGGGTTCGTCACCGTCCTGCTGTCCTACTGGTACCCGGACACCCTGTTCGCCTGGCTGCTGAACATGGTCGGCGGGGTCATCCTCATCGTCTGGGGCTTCATCGCCGTCTCGCAGTTCGTGCTGCGCCGGCGCCTGGAGCGCGAGGCCCCCGAGAAGCTGGTCGTGAAGATGTGGGGCTTCCCGTACCTGACGTGGGTGGCACTGGCGGGCGTCGTCGGCGTGCTGGTGCTGATGGCCCTGGGCGAGGACACCCGGACGCAGGTGGTCTTCACCGGCGGGCTGACCGCGGCCCTGGCGGCGACCGGATACGCGATGCAGCGCCGGGCGGCGCGCGACTGACGGCCCGACGAGCCCTTCCCCCGAGAGGCGGATCCCGTGTGCGACGCGGGGTCCGCCTCTCTTCGTACAGAGGTAACCCTTACGTGTGGCCCGGAATAGATACTGCTAGCGTGCAGTTGCGCATTAGTTGCAATTAGCGATTGACACGCTGAGGGGACCGGTACAACACGCATGGCCATCTACACGCTTCCTGAGCTTCCTTACGACTACGCGGCCCTGGAGCCGGTGATCAACCCGCAGATCATCGAGCTGCACCACGACAAGCACCACGCCGCCTACGTCACGGGCGCCAACACCACGCTGGAGCAGCTGGAGGAGGCACGCGACAAGGAGAACTGGGGCGCCCTCAACGGCCTGGAGAAGAACCTCGCGTTCCACCTCTCCGGCCACATCCTGCACAGCATCTACTGGAACAACATGGCCAGCCCGAAGACGGGCGAGGGCGGCGGCGAGCCGACCGCGGCCGACGGCGTGGGCGACCTGGCGGACGCGATCACCGAGTCCTTCGGCTCCTTCGCCAAGTTCAAGAAGCAGCTGACCTTCGCGTCCTCCGCGACGCAGGGCTCCGGCTGGGGCGTCCTCGCGTACGAGCCCGTCAGCGGCCGGCTCGTCGTCGAGCAGGTCTACGACCACCAGGGCAACGTGGGCGTCGCCAGCACGCCGATCCTGGTCTTCGACGCCTGGGAGCACGCCTTCTACCTGCAGTACAAGAACCAGAAGGTGGACTTCATCGAGGCCATGTGGAACGTCGTCAACTGGCAGGACGTGGCCAAGCGCTACGCCGACGCCAAGGCGAACACCCCGCTGCTGATCCCCGCCAAGGGCTGATCACACCCCGCAGGACCCGTCCGCCTCGTGATCGTCTTCTCAACCTTCGCGTGCGGGCGTGCTGAACGGAAGACCCCCGTGAGGACGTGACTCACGGGGGTCTTCTGTGTGCACGGGCCCGCGGGGGCCGGGGCCGGACTACTCGAAGGACGGACCCTTGGTGCGGGTGCGCTTGATCTCGTAGAAGCCGGGGGTCGAGGCGACCAGCAGGGTGCCGTCCCACAGGCGGGCGGCGGCCTCGCCGCGCGGGGCGGGCGTGACCACCGGGCCGAAGAAGGCCACCTCTTCGCCGTCGGCGCCGGGCACGGAGATCACCGGGGTGCCGACCTCCTGGCCGACGCGCTCGATGCCGTCGTTGTGGGAGTCGCGCAGGACCTGGTCGTACTCGTCGGAGTCGGCGTAGGCGAGCAGCTCGGCCGGCAGGCCGACCTCCTCCAGGGCGTCGGCGATGACCTCGCGGGTCGCGCCGCGGTCCTCGTTGTGGATCTTGGTGCCGAGGGCGGTGTACAGCTTGCCGGTGACCTCGTCGCCGAACTTCTGCTGGGCGGCGGTCACCACGCGCACCGGGGCCCAGCCCTTGGGGCCGAGCAGTTCGCGGTAGCGCTCGGGCAGCTCGTCGAGCTTGTCCTCGTTCAGCACGGCGAGGCTCATCACGTGCCAGCGGACTTCCACGTCGCGGACCTTCTCCACCTCCAGCATCCAGCGGGAGGTCATCCAGGCCCAGGGGCAGAGCGGGTCGAACCAGAAGTCGACCGGGGTCTTCTCGCGCACCTGGGTGTCGGTCATGGCTCTCCTCAAGTCACATAAGGCGTCACGGGTCATGTTCCTTTCCGCCAACCAGGCCGGGATCGCACGCATTCCCCGTGGGAGGATTCGAGCGAAGACCGCGATCACGCACGAAGGAGTGCAACGTGCCCGGAGAGAACCTGTCCCGCGACGAGGCCCGTGAACGGGCCGAGCTGCTGTCCGTCGACGGGTACGAGGTGGTCCTCGACCTGAGGTCCGCGGTGGACGAGGCCGAACCGGCCGAAGGCCCCCGCACCTTCCGCTCGGTGACCACCGTGCGCTTCCGGGCCGCCGTCCCGGGCGCGTCCTCCTTCGCGGACCTGATCGCCCCTTCCGTGAACTCCGTCACCCTGAACGGGCGCGCGCTGGACCCGGCCGCCGTCTTCGACGGGGCGCGGATCGCGCTGGAGGGCCTGGACTCCGAGAACGTCCTGGTCGTCGACGCGAACTGCGCCTACAGCCGGACCGGCGAGGGCATGCACCGCTTCGTGGACCCCGAGGACGGCGAGGTCTACCTCTACACCCAGTACGAACCGGCGGACGCCCGCCGCGTGTACGCCAACTTCGAGCAGCCCGACCTGAAGGCGCCCTACCGCTTCGAGGTGACCGCGCCCGAGGGCTGGCAGGTGTGGAGCAACGGCGCGGAGGAGTCCCGCGAGGGGCAGACCCGCCGCTTCGCCGAGACCGCGCCCATCTCCACGTACATCACCTGTGTGGTGGCCGGCCCGTACCACTACGTCACGGACACCTACACGCGCGGGGACCTGACCATCCCGCTGGGCGCGATGTGCCGCAAGGGGCTGGCGAAGCACTTCGACGCCGACGACGTGTTCCTCGTCACCAAGCAGGGCTTCGACCTCTTCCACGAGATCTTCGACTACCCGTACCCCTTCGGGAAGTACGACCAGGCCTTCGTGCCCGAGTACAACCTCGGCGCCATGGAGAACCCGGGCATGGTCACCTTCCGCGAGGAGTACATCTTCCGCGGGAAGGTCACGCAGGCCTCCTACGAACGGCGCGCGAACGTCATCCTGCACGAGATGGCCCACATGTGGTTCGGCGACCTGGTCACCATGAAGTGGTGGGACGACCTGTGGCTGAAGGAGTCCTTCGCGGACTTCATGGGCTCCTTCGGGCTCGTCGAGGCCACCCGCTTCGACCAGGCCTGGGTCACCTTCGCCAACAGCCGCAAGGCCTGGGCCTACCGGGCCGACCAGCTGCCGTCCACGCACCCGATCACGGCCGACATCCGTGACCTGGAGGACGCCAAGCTGAACTTCGACGGCATCACGTACGCCAAGGGCGCCGCGGTGCTGAAGCAGCTCGTCGCGTACGTGGGCCGGGAGGCGTTCCTGGACGGCGCGCGGCGCTACTTCAAGGCGCACGCGTACGGGAACACCACCCTGGACGACCTGCTGTCGGTGCTCGGGGAGGTCTCCGGGCGGGACATGGCCGAGTGGTCGCGGGCCTGGCTCCAGACGGCGGGCGTGAACGCGCTGACGCCGGTGGTGACCTCGGACGCGGCCGGGCGGCTGACCGAGCTGGCCGTGGTCCAGGAGGGCGACGAGCTGCGCCCGCACCGGGTCGCGGTGGGCCTGTACCGGCTGGAGGCGGACGGATCGCTGGCCCGCTACGCGCGGGCCGAGGCGGACGTGGCGGGCGGCCGGACGGTGGTCACGGAACTGGCCGGGCTGGAGCGGCCGGACCTGGTCCTGGTCAACGACGAGGACCTCACGTACTGCAAGATCCGCTTCGACGAGGCCTCGCTGGCCACGCTGCGCGGGCACCTGGGCGACCTGACGGACCCGCTGGCGCGGGCGCTGTGCTGGTCGGCGCTGTGGAACCTGACGCGGGACGCGCTCATGCCCGCGCGGGACTTCGTCTCGCTGGTCCTCGCCCACGCGGGCCGGGAGACCGACGTCGGCGTGCTCCAGCAGCTGCACGCGCAGGCGCTGAGCGCTGTGACCCACTACACGCCGGCGCAGCGGCGCGAGCAGACCGGGCGGGACCTGGCCGCGGGCGCGCTGCACGAGCTGCGGCTGGCCGAGCCGGGTTCCGAGCACCAGCTGACCTGGGCCCGGTTCTTCGCGGCGAGCGCGGCGACGGAGGGCGACTTCCAGCTGCTGCTGGGCCTGCTGGACGGCACGGCGCGGATCGACGGGCTGGAGATCGACCAGGAGCTGCGCTGGGACTTCCTGCTGCCACTGGTGGCGCACGGGGCCCTGGACGAGACCGCGGTGGAGGCCGAGCTGACCCGGGACGACACGGCCTCGGGCAAGCGGCACCAGGTGCGGTGCCTGGCCGCCCGGCCGTCGGCGGCGGTCAAGGACCAGGCGTGGGCGGCGGTGGTGGAGTCGGACGCGCTGTCGAACGCGCTGGTGGAGGCCACCATCTCCGGGATGCAGCAGGGCTCGCAGCGGGAGCTGCTGGCGGGCTACACCGGGCGCTACTTCGAGGTGATCGAGCGGGTCTGGGCGCAGCGGTCGATCCAGATCGGCATCGACGTGGTGAAGGGGCTCTACCCGATGCTCCAGGACGCGCGGGCCACGGTCGAGGCGACCGACGCGTGGCTCGCCGCCCGCCCGGACGCGGCCCCCGCGCTGCGCCGGCTGGTGCTGGAGTCCCGCGACGACCTGGCCCGCGCGCTGCGCGGCCAGGCCTGCGACGCGGCGGTCTGACCCGGTCCGGCAGGGCGCGGGCCGGCGGCCCCGCACCCTGCCGGACCCCGTGGTGCGGTGGTTCAGCAGACCCTTGACGGTGTCGATCTCCCTGCCGGAGGCGGGTCCCTGCCGGAGGCGGGTCCCTGTCGGCGCCGGGTACGGGGGGAACACTCGCCCCGTAGCGCGTTCGGCGGTACCTGTGAGGTCATAGGGTGATCAGAGGGCGAGGCCCCTTTCGGCACTCGAACGCCCGTACTTTAGCCCCGGCTTGTCCGGATTTGTCGACGGGCGTGTAACAGGGGTTAGCAAGGCCATGGCCTGAGGGAATCACCGCGTCATGAACCAGAACGCACCCCTCCCCCTCGCCCACCTCACCGCCAGCCGCCCCCGCGTGCTGACCCTCGCGCAGCTGCGCGAGCACGGCGTCAGCGCCTCCGAGGCCGCCGGGCGGCCCTGGCAGCAGGTGCTGCCCGGGGTGTTCCTGCTCCACTCCGGCCCCGCGACCAGCGAGGAGCGGCTGCACGCCGCCCTGCTGTACGCCGGCCGGCGCGGCAGCGGCGAGGTCATGATCACCGGGCTGGCCGCCCTCGCGCTCTACCGGTTCTCCGCCACCCCCGCCCTGCTCGCCCTCTCCCACATCGACGTGCTGGTGCCGAACACCCGCCGCCTGCGCTCCACCGGCGACGTCCGCATCGTCCGCGCCCACACCCCGCCCCGCCCGGTCGAGGTGACCGGCCTGCCGGTGGCACCGGTGGCGCGGGCCGTCGCCGACGCCGTCGGGCAGGTCTCCGACGCCGGCACGGTGCGCCGCATCCTCAGCGAGGCCGTGCGCGGCGGACACTGCGAACCGGCCGCCGTCGTACGGGAGCTGACGGTCGCCCGGCTGCTGAACCGGCCGCACGTGGTCGACGCCGTCGAGTCCCTCCTCGCCGAGGGCCGGGCCATCGCAGAGGACCGGCTGTACCAGCTCGTACGCGGCTACGAGCTCCCCGAGCCCGTCTGGAACGTCGACCTGCGGCTGCCCGGCGGCCCGCACCTGGGCGGGGTCGACGCGTACTGGCCCGAGCAGGCCGTCGCCATCGAGATCGACACCCGCGCACCCCGCCAGGGCGAGGACGAGGACTGGTCGGAGGCGGTCCGCAAGCGGGAGACCCTGGAGCGCCTCGGGGTGACCGTCCTCTACCTGACGCCCCGCAAGCTGCGCGACTGGCCCGAGCAGCAGGCGGCGGTCGTACGGACCGCCCTGACGGCGTCCGACGACCGCGAGCCCGCCGCCTACCTGGTCGTACTTCCCCGGTGAGGCGGGTTGGCCGGGGAGTACTCCGGGGCGCTCCAGCGCAGCCGCCCCGGATGCAGGCCCTCCACCACCGCCTCCACCCGGAAGCGCACGGCACGGCTCCCGCCGGGTCCGTACTCGGTCCGGGCCCGCCCGCTCAGCTGGAGCAGCCCGCCGCCCTCCCAGTCGGGGAACAGCAGCCCGGCCCGCCCGTCGGCGGCCAGGTTGCCCAGGGTCAGGAACATCGCGTTGCCCGCGTAGTCCGGCCAGAGCAGCTCCGTCGGCGACAGCACCTCCACGAAGCCGGGCATCCCGCCCCGGTGGCTGGCGTCGGCCCCGTCCGCCGCGGCGGTGGTGGCGACGAAGAAGGTGTCGGCGGCGCGGACGGCCCGCTCCTGGCCGGGGGTGAGCGCGTCCCCGCGCCGCACCACACCGGGCCCTTCGGCCACCAGCTCCAGCGGCTGCCGCTTCTGCAGGTACTTCGGGCAGTTGGAGAACACCTGCTCGGCCGCCACCTCGAAGCCGCCGGGAGCCACGGCGAGGGTCCCGTTCAGCCGCATCCGGCGCCGGGTGCGCGGGTCGAGGGAGATCGTGCCGACCCGGGTGCCCCCGGTGGCCAGCGCCCCGGCCAGCGGGTCACCCTCCGGGAGGCCCCCCGAGACCCGGATGCGGTCCGGACCGGTGGCCCGTACGAAGCCGGGCGCGCCGGTGAGCAGCGAGGCCCACAGCCGCCCCGCGCCGTCGGCGGCGCCGACGACCAGGTGGGGCTGCTGGGCGAGGAAGGCCGCCGCGACCTCGCGGATGTCCGCGCCGATGGAGCGGCCGACGTGCTCGGCGAGCTCGCGTACGCCCACCCGTTCCTGTACGGCCAGCGAGCCCTCGTGGTACCGGCCCATGACGTCCCCCAATCCTTGAGTTCCTAGAAGAAGCCGCAGGTCGGAGCGGCCCCGCTGGGGGCGGGAGCGTCCTGCGCGCCGGTGGGCACGGAGATCTCCAGACGGGTGCCGTCCGGGTCGTGGAAGAAGATCCCGCCGGAGGCCGCGCCCTCGCTGTGGGCGACGACGCCCTCGTGGGCGAACTCGACGCCGAGGCCGCGCAGCCGCTCCTCGTACGCCCGGACGTCCTCGATCGCGCCGGCCGAGAACGCGAGGTGGTGCAGTCCGGCGGCCTGCGGCCGGTACGGGCCCTCCGCCTGCTGCCAGAGGGTCAGGACGAGTTCGCCGTCCCGGCCGAGGAAGGCGAACCTGCGGCCCTCCTCCTTGCCCTCCCCCAGCAGCGCGAAGCCGAGGGCGTCGCGGTAGAAGGCGAGCGAGCGGTCCAGGTCGGTGACGTTGAGGCCGATGTGCCCGGTGCGGAGCGTGCCGGTGTTGGCGGTCGACATGAGGGTTCCCTTCCCCGAGGTCCGAGAGTTCCTAACCTTCTAAATCGAGATTAAAGGTTAGAGCGGGGCTCGTCAACCGGTCACGTACCCTTGAGGGGTTAGCGGCGCGAGGAGGCGGACATGACGGCACCGACCACGGACCCACGTCCGCTGACCGGCGAGCCGGTCTCCCTCGACCTGCTGAACACGCGCTGGATGCTGGACGGCGAGATCGCCGACCTCTTCGGCGGAGCCTTCGGGCTGAGCCGGCTGGAGGGACTGGCCGTCTGGCTGGAGAGCGCGGGCCTGGCCGGCCGCTTCCGCGCCGACAAGTCGGCCCTGGTCCACCTGCTGACCGCGCGCGAGGCCATCGCCCGCGCGGTCGCGGACCCGGCCGACGAGGGCGCGCGCTCCCTGGTGGACTCCGTCCTGGAGCACGGCCGGATCCGGGCCACCCTCACCGCCGAAGGCCCCGGCGAGCGCGCCGAGTTCGCCGATCCCTCCTGGGGTCCGGCCTGGACGGCGGCCCGCGACTACCTCGGCCTGCTGGCCACCGCGCCCGACCGGATCCGCAAGTGCGCCTCGGAGACCTGCGTACTGCACTTCCACGACACCTCGCGCAACGGCACCCGGCGCTGGTGCTCCATGGCCGTCTGCGGCAACCGCGCCAAGGCCTCGCGGCACTACGCGCGCACGCGCGAGCGCTGAACGGTCGGAATCTGTCACACCGGCCCTGAGACGGAAGCCCGATCCTTCCCCTCAACACGGTCGGGAAGTCGATAAATCAACACACAGGGCGCTGCGAGTCGCCCCGGCTTGCCCCGACATGTCCTCAGTGGCGGAGACTCCGCATTGACGGGAACCCGCCATGTCAGGTCTCGGTCAATGACAACACTCCCCAAACAGCAGTCACTTAGGCAAAGCTGACCGGTCATCCGGCACCGAAATCCGGACCGTATCTTTCACTTAGCCAGGGATGCTGATGACCCTCGACTCCCCCAGCTCCACCACCGGGGCCATACCCGGCACCAGGCGCGCGGCCCGCGTCGCGGCGGCCGCGGGCCTGGTGGCCGCCCTCTGCGCCACCGGCGCGGTGCCCGCCTTCGCGGCGGCCGGCGACGACCCGTGGACGACCGCCCCGGTCAAGTCCGCGGACCAGAAGCTCGGTTCGGCCGACGCCGAACTGCTCCAGGAGGCCAAGGCCAAGGGTGACGCGACCGTCACCGTCATGGTCGCGACCGCCCCCGGCCAGACCAAGCAGGTCGCCGACCAGCTGGACGCCGTCCAGGGCGCCTCGATCGGCCAGACGTACGACAAGCTCGGCTACGTACGCGCCACCCTGCCGACCGAGAAGGCGGAGGCCGCTCTCAAGGCGGCCGCCAAGCTGGAGTCCGTGCACGGCATGGACCTGCGGCACGAGATCAAGCTGCCGGACCCGCGCCCCGAGGCGAGCAAGGACGGTTCGGCCAAGAAGACCGCCGCCGAGAGCTACCCGGCGCCGGACAAGAACACCCCGGCCAAGAACCCGTACAACCCCTCGTTCGAGACCGGCTCGGTGGACTTCGTCAAGAAGAACCCCCAGGCCGACGGCCGTGGCGTGACCATCGGCATCATGGACTCGGGCGTCGACGTCAGCCACCCCGCGCTGCAGAAGACCACCACCGGCGAGCGCAAGATCGTCGACTGGGTGACCGCGACCGACCCGATCACGGACAACGACGGGACCTGGCGCGCCCAGATCACCCCGGTCACCGCCACGGGCGGCGCCTTCACCGCCGGCGGCCAGAGCTGGAAGGCCCCCGAGGGCAACTTCCAGTGGAGCCGCTTCAGCGAGTCGATCACCGCCAACGGCGACATGAAGGGCGACGTCAACCGGGACGGGGACACCACCGACCGGTTCGGCATGCTCTACGACCCGGCCGCCGGCACCGTCCGCGTCGACACCGACCAGGACGGCGACTTCACCAACAACGAGCCGATGAAGCCGTACAAGGACGGCTTCCAGATCGGCTACTTCGGCAAGGACGACCCGGCGACCGAGGTGGCGGAGCGGATCCCGTTCACCATCGAGATCCGCAAGGACGTCAAGATGGACCCGCTCGGTGGCGACTGGGTCGGCAAGAAGGCCGACTTCGTCAACATCGGCATCATCGAGTCCGAGCACGGCTCGCACGTCGCCGGCATCACCGCCGCCAACGGCCTGTTCGGCGGCCAGATGAACGGCCAGGCGCCGGGCGCCAAGCTCGTCTCCTCCCGCGCCTGCTCCTGGTCCGGCGGCTGCACCAACGTCGCGCTGACCGAGGGCATGATCGACCTCGTCGTCAACCGCGGCGTCGACATCGTCAACATGTCGATCGGCGGCCTGCCCGCGCTCAACGACGGCAACAACGCCCGCTCCGAGCTCTACAAGAACCTCATCGACACCTACGGTGTCCAGCTCGTCATCTCGGCGGGCAACGAGGGTCCGGGCGTCAACACCATCGGCGACCCCGGCCTCGCCGACAAGGTCATCTCCGTGGGTGCCGCGGTCTCCAAGGAGACCTGGGCCGCCAACTACGGCTCCGGCGTGACCAAGAAGTACAACATGTTCCCCTTCTCCTCGCGCGGTCCGCGTGAGGACGGCGGGTTCACGCCGACCATCACCGCCCCCGGCGCGGCCATCAACACCATCCAGACCTGGCTGCCCGGTGCGCCCGTGAAGGAGGCCGGCTACAACCTCCCGGCCGGTTACGGCATGCTCCAGGGCACCTCGATGTCCTCCCCGCAGGCCGCGGGCGCCAGCGCCCTGCTGATCTCGGCCGCCAAGCAGGCGAAGATCGCCCTGCCCCCGGCCAACCTGCGCGTGGCGCTGACCAGCACCGCCAAGAAGATCGACGACGTTCCGGCGCACGCACAGGGTGCCGGTCTCATCGACATCCCCAAGGCGTGGGAGTCCATCCAGCGCGGCGCCAAGGCCAACGAGTTCACGGTCAAGGCCCCCGTCGACACCGCGCTCGACCAGTTCCTGAAGACCCCGGGCTTCGGCACCGGCCTCTACGACCGCGAGGGCGGCCTGAAGGTCGGCCAGAAGAAGGTCTACGACGTCGTCGTCACCCGCACCACCGGCGTCAAGTACGGCACCCGGCACGACATCAGCTGGCGCAACAACGACGGCACCTTCAAGGTCGTCGGCGGTGGCGGCTACGACTACGTCACCCTGCCGCTGAACAAGCCGGTCACCATCAAGGTCGAGGCCAACGTCAAGTCGGCCGGCGTCCACAGCGGCATCCTGCAGCTCGACGACCCCACCACCGAGGGCGTCGACAAGCAGATCCTGGCCACGGTCGTCGCCTCCACCCCGCTGGCGAAGCCGTCCTTCACGCTGTCGGACAAGTCCTCCGTGCAGCGCAACACCCACAAGTCGTACTTCGTGACCGTCCCGCAGGGCGCCAAGACCCTTGAGGTCGCCCTCGGCGGGCTCGCGGCGGGCAGCCAGACGCGCTTCATCTCGATCCACCCGTACGGCACGGGCGTCGAGGACAGCGCGACCACCCAGTGCTACCCGAACTACGACAACCCGGCCAACCAGTGCCGCCCCGACCTGCGCTCGTACGAGAACCCGCAGCCGGGCGTCTGGGAGATCGAGGTCGAGTCGCGCCGTACGTCGCCGCTGCTCGACAACCCGTTCAAGCTGGACGTCTCCGTCCTCGGCGCGGGCTTCGACCCGGCCGTCAAGGTCCTGCCCGAGGTCAAGCAGGGCACCCCGGCGCCGGTCCAGTGGACCGTGAAGAACGACGCCGCCGCCATCTCCGGCGGCAAGCTGCGCGGTGGCCCGCTCGGCTCCGCGAAGGTCGACAAGCCGACCATCGCCGCCGGCGAGACCAAGACCACCGAGGTCACCGTCGGTGAGGGCGCCGCCCGCCTCGACGTGGCGATCAACAAGCCCTCGGACACCGCCGCCGACCTCGACCTCGAGGTCTACAAGGACGGCGTCAAGGTCGGCTCCTCCGCCGACGGCGACTCCGACGAGTCCGTCAGCCTGGTCAAGCCCGCCGCCGGCACCTACACCATCAAGGTGATCGGCTACGCGATCCCGGCCGGCACCACCACGTACGACTACCGCGACGTGTTCTTCTCCGCCGCCCTGGGCTCCGTCCAGGTCGACGAGGCCGCCGCGGTCAACCTCGCCACCGGCGCCTCCGCGCAGGTCTCGGCGAACGTCCTGGTGACGGGCGCGGCCCCCGAGGGCCGTCAGTTCTTCGGCCAGGTCCAGCTGCTCAACGCCCGCGGCACCGCCGCCGGCACCGGCAGCGTGCAGATCGACAAGGTCATCCCGTAACGACGTGACCGGCTGAACGCGTGAACGCGTGAACGCATGACGGAGGGGCGGTGCTCGACCGAGCACCGCCCCTCCTGTGTTCCCCCGTTACGCCGTCACGCGCTCCCCCGTCGCGCCGGCTACTTGCCCAGCGTGCGCAGGGACTCCGCGTACGTGCCGACCGCGTGGGCGATGACGTCCAGGTTGGTGTCGAACGCCTTGAGGTCGATGTTCTTCAGGTTGTCGCCCGCCCCGTGGTAGTTCGGGTCGTACGCCGCCCCGGCGGTGCCGCCGTAGCGCTTGGCCTGCTCGGCCGTCTTGATGCCCTCGGCGCCGGTGAAGGTGCCGCCCGCCGGGATGCCGTTCTCGATGAACGGGCCGTAGTCCGAGCGGCCGTCGAAGTCACTGCCCTCGTGCGGCTTGCCCTTCTTGTCCAGGAAGCCGTTGATCAGCGCCTCGATCTGCGCCGAGCCCGCCGGGCCGGCGCCCGCACCGGTCTTGTCCGAGTCGTCGCCGTCGTAGACGAACTGCGCCGGGTTCGGCGAGGCGATCATGTCGAAGTTCAGGTAGAGCGCGATGTCCCTCTTCTGCTTCTCGGACAGCTGCGCGACGTAGTGCTCCGAGCCCAGCAGGCCCAGCTCCTCCGCCGACCACCAGGCGAACCTCACCTTGTTGGCGGGCCCCTTGTTCTTCTTGTTGGCGCCCTCGTCGGCGAGCTTCAGGGCGACTTCGAGGAGGCCGGCCGAGCCGGAGCCGTTGTCGTTGATGCCGGGGCCCTCGGGCACCGAGTCCAGGTGCGAGCCGACCGTCACCACGCGGTCGGCGCGGCCGCCCCGGGTCTCGGCGATCACGTTGCGGGTGGTCTTCTTCACGTGCTCCTGGTCCAGGTCCAGGCGCACCTTCACCTCGCCCTTCGCCGCGGCCGCGGCCAGCGCCTCGCCGTCGGCCAGGGTGATGCCCGCGCTCGGGATGACTCCCTCGGCCGGGGAGGAGAAACCGCCGCGGACCGGGGTGGTGCCGCTGTGGTTGTAGACGATCACGCCGATCGCGCCCGCCGCGGCGGCGGCCCGCTGCTTCTCCACGAAGGTGCACGCACCCCGCTTGACCAGGGCGATCTTCCCGGTGAAGGTCCCGGAGGCGTAGTCGTCGGCGGTGCAGCCCGGGGTCTCGTCGACCCGCGCGAGGGCGAGCGGGGCGGCCAGTCCGCCGGCCGGGGTGGACTTGGTGAAGGTGAAGGCCGCAGTGGCCAGCTCGCGCGGCTGGTCGCCGAGGACGGTGGTCTTCTCCGTCTTCGTGTGCGCCTCGTAGATGTCGAAGTCCTGGTACGAGACCTCGTACCCGGCCTTCTTCAGCGTGTCGTGGACGTAGGCGGCCGAGGCGGCGTGGCCGGGGGTGCCCGCGGCCCGGTTGCCGCCGTTGGCGTCGGCGATCTGCTGGAACTTCGCCAGGTGGCGGTAGGCCCCGCGCGCGGTGACCTCCTCCACCAGCTCCTGGGCCAGCCGGCCCTCGCGCGGGTGGGCGCTGGCCGGGGTGGCGGCCAGCAGCACGGGCGCGGCGACGGCGGCCGCCGCGAGGGCGGCGAGGGCCGGTATGGACCGGCGGTGGCGGTGGATGTTCGGCATGGTGCAGTCCCCCCGGGGTGCGGGTGTGTCGGATTCTGGTGGGCCGCGTCCGGATAACGATCACGGCTGAACGGAAGCTAACCCGCCCCGACCAGGCAAAACGGACCTTCAGGGGCGCTGAAACACGGCCGTCACGGACTCGTCACCGGGGTTCACGGACCTGACACTGTCCGCACCTCGGACAATGGATTGGACAAGCCTCGTGGGGTCGAACGCATGATGGCTTCACGCGCGCCCGCGTCCACGTATTTGAAGGAGTCACCGTGAGGGTCGGAATCGTCGGAGCCACCGGACAGGTCGGCGGAGTCATGCGCGGCATCCTCGCCGAGCGGAAGTTCCCGGTGGACGAGCTGCGGCTGTTCGCCTCGGCGCGTTCCGCGGGCACCACCGTGGAGTGGGAAGGCCGCGAGATCACCATCGAGGACGCCTCCACGGCCGACTACTCCGGCCTGGACATCGTGCTCTTCTCCGCGGGCGGCGCCACCTCCAAGGCCCTCGCCGAGAAGGTCGCCTCCCAGGGCGCCGTCGTGATCGACAACTCCTCCGCCTGGCGCAAGGACCCCGAGGTCCCCCTCGTCGTCTCCGAGGTCAACCCGCACGCGATCAAGAACCGCCCCAAGGGCATCATCGCGAACCCGAACTGCACCACCATGGCCGCCATGCCCGTGCTGCGCCCGCTGCACGAGGAGGCGGGGCTCACCGCCCTGATCGCCACCACCTACCAGGCCGTCTCCGGCTCCGGCGTGGCCGGCGTCGCCGAGCTCGACGGCCAGGTCAAGGCCGTGGCCTCCGAGGCGACCAAGCTGGTCCACGACGGCGAGGCCGTCGAGTTCCCCGAGCCGGGCGTCTACAAGCGCTCCATCGCCTTCAACGTGCTGCCGCTGGCCGGCTCCATCGTCGACGACGGCTCCTTCGAGACCGACGAGGAGCAGAAGCTCCGCAACGAGTCCCGCAAGATCCTGGAGATCCCGGAGCTCAAGGTCTCCGGCACCTGCGTGCGCGTCCCCGTCTTCTCCGGCCACTCGCTCCAGGTCAACGCCCGCTTCGAGCGTCCGATCAGCGTCGAGCGCGCGTACGAGCTGCTGAAGGACGCCCCGGGCGTCGAGCTGTCCGAGATCCCCACCCCGCTCCAGGCCGCCGGCAAGGACGCCTCCTACGTGGGCCGCATCCGCGTGGACGAGACCGTCGACAACGGCCTCGCCCTGTTCCTCTCCAACGACAACCTCCGCAAGGGCGCCGCGCTGAACGCCGTCCAGATCGCGGAGCTGGTCGCCGAGGAGCTGCGCGGCTGACGCACGCGTCACGAGTCGTGAGCGGAGGGGCGGTGCCGGTACGGCGCCGCCCCTCCGGCGCGTCAGGGCCTGCGGACCTCGAAGAGGAAGCAGCCGTACTCGGCCGCCCGGACGTGGACCAGAGCGGTGTCCGGGTCGGCGAAGGCCTCCGACAGGGCCCGCTCGACGGCCTCGGCGCCGGCTTCCGGAAGCGTGAGGACGCGGCCGCCGAGGATGTGGCCGCCCGCGTCGTAGCGGCGGACCGTGCGCCGGGCCCCCGCGTTCACGAAGGGGAGGTCCGACCCGGCGGGCGGTCCGGCGCACTCCGCGCCGTGGACGAAGACCGGGCCCTGCTCGTCGTACGCGCCCGGGTCGACGCCCGCCCCGGCGGCCCAGCGGCGCAGCGGGGCGTACGAGACGAGGGCGATCAGCTCCCCCGGCCGGCTGCGGCGCAGGCAGCAGCGCAGCGGCGCGCCGCCCTCGGGGTCCTCGTACGGAGTGCAGGGGCGCCCGGCGTCGTCCCGCGCCCGCAGGGCGGTGAGGGTGGAGGGCGGGATGGGCAGGGCCGTGTGCGTGGTGATGGTGGTCATGGGTCCAGGGTGCTCGGGCGGCCCGGCCCGGTCTGGCAGGAATCGGACCTCGTGTTCGCCTCTGGATTAGTCCCGCCCGGTGGCCCGGCCCGCGTGGAAGGATGGCGGGGCAACGTCACCATCAAAGGAGATGAACGCGTGCCTGGCACGAATCTCACCCGTGAAGAGGCTCAGCAGCGGGCGAAGCTGCTCACCGTCGACTCGTACGAGATCGAACTCGATCTCAGCGGCGCACAGGAGGGCGGCACCTACCCGTCCGTGACCACCGTGCGCTTCCAGTCGGCCGAGGCAGGCGCCGGTACCTTCATCGACCTGGTCGCGCCGGCCGTCCACGAGGTCGTCCTGAACGGCAAGGCGCTGGACGTCGCCGCCGTCTTCCGCGACTCGCGGATCGCGCTGGACCACCTCGCCGCCGGGGCCAACGAGCTCCGCGTCGTCGCGGACTGCGCCTACACCAACACCGGCGAGGGCCTGCACCGCTTCGTCGACCCGGTCGACCAGCAGGCGTACCTGTACACCCAGTTCGAGGTGCCGGACGCGCGGCGGGTCTTCGCCAGCTTCGAGCAGCCCGACCTGAAGGCGACGTTCCAGTTCACCGTGACGGCCCCCGAGGGCTGGACCGTCATCTCGAACTCCCCGACCCCAGAGCCCAAGGACCGGGTGTGGGCCTTCGAGCCGACCCCGCGCATCTCCTCGTACATCACCGCCCTGATCGTCGGCCCGTACCACGCGGTGCACTCCTCGTACGAGGGCCCGGACGGGCAGTCCGTGCCGCTCGGCATCTACTGCCGCCCCTCGCTGGCCGAGTTCCTCGACGCCGACGCGATCTTCGACGTCACGCGGCAGGGCTTCGACTGGTTCCAGGAGAAGTTCGCGTACGACTACCCCTTCGCGAAGTACGACCAGCTCTTCGTGCCCGAGTTCAACGCGGGCGCGATGGAGAACGCCGGCGCGGTCACCATCCGCGACCAGTACGTCTTCCGCTCGAAGGTCACGGACGCGGCGTACGAGGTCCGCGCGGAGACCATCCTCCACGAGCTCGCCCACATGTGGTTCGGCGACCTCGTCACCATGGAGTGGTGGAACGACCTGTGGCTGAACGAGTCGTTCGCCACCTACACCTCGATCGCCTGCCAGGCCTACGCCGAGGGCTCGAAGTGGCCGCACGCGTGGACCACGTTCGCGAACTCCATGAAGACCTGGGCGTACCGGCAGGACCAGCTGCCGTCCACCCACCCGATCATGGCCGACATCCGCGACCTGGACGACGTCCTGGTCAACTTCGACGGCATCACGTACGCCAAGGGCGCCTCGGTGCTCAAGCAGCTCGTCGCGTACGTCGGCATGGACGCCTTCTTCAAGGGCGTGCAGGCGTACTTCAAGGCGCACGCCTTCGGCAACACCCGCCTGTCGGACCTGCTGGGCGCGCTGGAGGAGACCTCCGGCCGCGACCTCACCGCCTGGTCGAAGGCGTGGCTGGAGACGGCCGGCATCAACGTGCTGCGCCCCGAGATCGAGACCGATGCGTCCGGTCTGATCTCGTCGTTCGCCGTCCGCCAGGAGGCCCCGGCGCTCCCGGCCGGCGCCAAGGGCGAGCCGGTGCTGCGCCCGCACCGCATCGCGGTCGGCCTGTACGACCTCGACGGCGGCAAGCTGGTCCGTACGGACCGGATCGAGCTGGACATCGACGGCGAGCTGACGGCCGTACCGGAGCTCGCGGGCCGGACCCGTCCGGCGGTCGTGCTGCTCAACGACGACGACCTGTCGTACGCCAAGGTCCGCCTCGACGAGGTGTCGCTGGCGAACGTCACCGCGCACCTGGGCGACTTCACCGAGTCGCTGCCGCGGGCCCTGTGCTGGGCGTCGGCGTGGGACATGACCCGTGACGGCGAGCTGGCCACGCGCGACTACCTGTCGCTGGTCCTGTCGGGCATCGGCAAGGAGTCCGACATCGGCGTGGTGCAGTCCCTGCACCGCCAGGTGAAGCTGGCCGTCGACCTGTACGCCGACCCGGCGTGGCGGGACCAGGGCCTGACCGTCTGGACCGAGGCCACGCTGGAGCACCTGCGCGGCGCCGAGCCGGGCAGCGACCACCAGCTGGCGTGGGCCCGCGCCTTCGCGGCGACGGCCCGTACCGAGGGGCAGCTGACCTACCTGGCGGCGCTGCTCGACGGCTCGGCCGAGATCGAGGGCCTGGTCGTCGACACCGAGCTGCGGTGGGCGTTCCTGGAGCGCCTGGCGGCCACGGGTCTCGCGGACGAGGCGGCCATCGCGGCGGAGCTGGAGCGGGACGCGACGGCCGCGGGCGAGCGCCACGCGGCGACCGCGCGGGCCGCCCGGCCGACGGCCGGGGCCAAGGCGGAGGCCTGGGCCTCGGTGGTGGAGTCGGCCGACCTGCCGAACGCGGTCCAGGAGGCCGTGATCGGCGGCTTCGTCCAGACCGACCAGCGCGAGCTGCTCGCCCCGTACGCGGAGAAGTACTTCGCGGTGGTCAAGGACATCTGGGAGAGCCGCAGCCACGAGATCGCGCAGCAGATCGCGGTGGGCCTCTACCCGTCGCTCCAGGTGTCGCAGGCGACCCTGGACGCCACGGACGCGTGGCTGACCTCGGCCGAGCCGAACGCCGCCCTGCGCCGCCTGGTCTCGGAATCCCGCTCGGGCGTCGAACGCGCCCTGAAGGCCCAGTCCGCGGACGCGGCGGCGGGCGCCGCCCAGGCCTGACGGGTCCTGCCTGTACGGCCCCCGCTTCCCCTTTCGGGGAGGCGGGGGCCGTCCTGCTTGGGGGGTGTACGGGGCTTGCCGCGCGGGCCCGCTATCTCCCCCGCGAGGGGGCGGGGGCGGGTCGGTGTTTGCCCACCCGCCCCCGGGTGCGGGTGAGTGGCCGAGGGGGCGGGATCCCCTCGGACGGTCTCAGGGAGGGTTGGGGGTTTCCCGTCAGTCCCATCGTCCTTCCGGTTCGGGCCGGTCCCTCAAGGGCGCTCCCTTCGGTCGCGTCGCTACGCGATGGCCTTCGGCCACCCTTGACCGACCGACCCGAACCGGAAAGCCGAAAGACTGCCGGGAAACCCCCAAAGAAACGGCACGGTCCGGAGGAGAAGGGACGGGTCTCTCATGGACCAGGCGAGGGGCCGGGCGCCGGCCCGCCGGGCATCCGGGCCCTCAGATGTCCCGATTCCGAGGCAGGGGGCGCGCCTACCTGCACGAAAGGCCGACCAGAGCCCCCTGCGGAGCCCCCGGGCGCGCCAGATCGCTACGCGCTCCTCATTTCTCGGCGTCCGGCGACCGCCTTGGGCTGATACCCGCACCAGAGGACGAACAGAGCGGCCCAGGGAGCGTGTGGGCGCGTCAGATCGCTACGCGCTTCTCTGATCTCGGCGGCTGACGGCCGTCTTGGGCTGGTCCGGGGCGGGTTCGACATTGGTGACGGCGGTGGTGAACTCCCGGCCCGAGGCGCCCCGGATGTAGGCCAGTTCCAACCAGCGCTCGATGCCGGTGTCCGAGACGTTCTCGTTGATCACCGCCATGAGGACACCCTCGACGCCAGAGGCGATGTCGCGGACGCGACGACGGAGGAGGCGGTGAGGGACGTATTCGTACTGCTCACTCATCACGCCCACCACCGAGGATCGGCAACCGCCGTTCATAACCCTCACCGAATACGCGGCGTGCCCGGTCGTGGCCTTCCGAGCACACTACGGCCAGGGTGGCCACCAGCTGTTCCAGCGAGGTGAACCGGTCTGGAGGAGTCAGCACGACCCCGCCTTTGAGCGCGCGTTCATACCCGTCCATCAGACCCTCCTGCACTCGGTCACCGACGGACTCAGCCTGCTCCCCCACGTATGGACGTATCTGCCCTTATCCAAAGACGGTTGGGCCGTTCCGCGCTATGTTCCGGAGAACGCCCAAATGTCCAGTGGAGGGCCCTTGAACACCGCCTTGAGTTCAGCTATGGCCGACGCAGGCGTGAGGCCACACCAGCTGGCTGATCAGGTGGGGGTATCTGGGAAGACGGTCACCCGGTGGTTAGCGGATCCCGCTCTGGTGCCGCATGCTCGAAACCGTGCAGATGTGGCTCGGGTGTTGGGAGTTGAAGAGCACATGATCTGGCCCGAAGCAGTGACCAGCCGCGTGAAGGTCGGACAGGACAAGGAGTTGGTCCACTCCTACCCCTACCGCTCCGCGTGCCCCTCCACGACGTGGGCGAAGCTGGTCGCTGACACGACCACCGACATGCTGCTGTCCGGGTACACGAACTACTTCTTCTGGACCATGATCCCCGACTTCGCCGGGATCGTCCGGAGGAAGACCGAGAGCGGATGCCGGGTCCGCTTCCTCGTGGGCGACCCGAACGGCGAGACCACTCGACAGCGCGAGGCGATCGAGGACGCGGCACTGACCGTCTCCGCCCGCATCCGCATGACCCTCGAACAACTGGACCGCCTCGGCCCTCTGAACGGGTTGGAAGTCCGTGTCAGTTCCCCCGAAGACGCCACCAACCACGTCGGCCTCAGCGTGTTCCGCTTCGACTCCGACGCCCTCGTCACACCCCATCTGGCTCGTGTCATCGGGCACGACTCACCCATGTTCCACCTGCGCCGGCAGAGCAAAGAGGGCATGTTCGACCGCTTCGCCGAACATGCCGAGGAGCTGTGGAGCCGTGGCACCGACATCAGGGAGAGCAATGCCCAGGCGTGACTACGAAGGCGACCCTGTCAACGCCACGCCACGCCATTCCGTGTCGGTTGCCGGGGTGGTGGTGCGTGATGACGGCCGACTGCTGGCCATCCGCCGCGCCGACAACGGGACATGGGAGCCACCGGGCGGAGTGCTGGAGCTGGCGGAGACCCCTGAAGACGGGGTGCGGCGGGAAGTGCTGGAGGAGACGGGCATCCATGTAGAGGTGGACCAGCTCACCGGCGTGTACAAGAACGTCACGGCCGGAGTGGTGGCACTCGTCTTCCGCTGCAAGCCCTCCGGCGGCACAGAACGCGTCTCAGGCGAAACCACGGCAGTCCAGTGGCTCACAGCGGACGAGGTGACCGAGCGCATGTCCGAGGCCTACGCCATCCGACTCCTGGACGCACTCGACGGCAACAGCCCCCACGTACGAAGCCACGACGGACGCCAACTGCTAACAGACCAGGCCTAGACAGGCGTCAGACGCCAAGACCAGAGAAGCGCGTAGCGATCTGACGCGCCTGGCGGCTGCCCGGGCTGCTCTGTTCGTCCTCTGGTGCAGGTATCAGCCATAGACGGTCGCAAGACGCCGAGAAATGAGGAGCGCGTAGCGATCTGACGCGCCTGGGGGCTCCGGAGGTCGCTCTGATCGACCTCTCGTGCGGATAGTCGCGCCCCTGGCCCGGGATGGGGACTGCTGAGGGCTCGGATGCCCGGCGGGCCGGGCCCCGGCCCCTCGCCTGATCGCTGACGGGCCCGTCCCTTGTCCTCTCCCCCGTGACCGTTCTTTTGGGGGTTTCCCGGCAGTTCTTCGGCTTTCCGTGGCGGGCCGGTCTGTCAAGGGTGGCCGAAGGCCATCGCGAAGCGACGCGACCGAAGGGAGCGCCCTTGACAGGCCGGCCCGACGCGGAAGGACGATGGGACTGACGGGAAACCCCCAAACCAACCCTGATCCCGCCCAGGCCGGACCCCGCTCCCCCTCACCCGAGCCCCGCCGCCGCAGCCTGCAAGGCCCGCAGTACCCGGGACACCGCCGGGCCGGCTTCCGCGCCGCGGCGGAGGGCGGCGATGACGTGGCGGGTGGGGCGGTCGTGGGTGAGGGTGCGGACCGTTACGCCCGAGGCTCGGGCCGCGACCATGCGGGGGACCAGGGCCACGCCCATGCCCGCCTCGACCATCGCCAGGATCGCGGTCCAGCCGGACGCCGAGTGGGCCTGTTCCGGGACGAAGCCCGCCGGTTCGCACGCCGAGCGGGTGATCTCCGACCAGGGGCCGCTGCCGCCGTAGATCCACCGGTCCGCCGAGAGGTCCGCCAGGCGGAGGACCGGTGCGGCCGCCAGGGGGTGGTCCGGGGGGAGGGCCACGTCCAGGGGGTCTTCCAGGAGGGTGATCCGGGTGAAGCGGGCGTCCCGGGCGGTCGGGGCGTGCGCGGCGAGGGAGAGGGCCAGGTCGACGGTGCCGGCGGAGAGGAGTTCATAGGACTCGGCCGCCTCGGTCTCGCGTACGCGGAGTTCGATGCCCGGGTGGGTGAGCTTCAGGGCGGCGACCGCCGGGACGACCAGGACCGGGACGGCGGTGGAGAAGGCGCCCACGCGGACCTCCCCCGCCTCGCCGGACAGGTAGCCGGTGAGTTCGGCGTCGGCGCGTTCGAGCTGGGCGAAGACGGCTTCGGTGTGGCGCAGGACCAGGTGGGCGGCGTCGGTGAGGCGTACCCGGCGGCCCTGGGGTTCGAGGAGCGGTACGCCCAGCTGGCGGGCGAGGTTGGTCAGCTGCTGCGAGACGGCCGAGGGCGTCATGTGCAGCGCCTCGGCCGTCGCGGTCACGGTGCCCTGGTCGGCCAGGGTCCGCAGGATGCGGAGCTTCTTGATGTCCCAGTCGGTCACGAGAGGGAAGTTACCGGCGGGTGGTGGAGCTGATGGCGACTCCGCCGAGGATCAGGGCCATGCACAGGAGCTGGGCCGGGCCCGTGCGTTCGCCGAGGAGGAGCAGGCCGAGGACCGCGACGCAGACCGGCTGGAGGTAGTAGACGACTCCCGCGCGGGCCGCGCCGATGAGGGAGATGGCCTTGTTCCAGGCGAAGAAGGCGACGGCGGAGGAGAAGACGCCGACGTAGAGGAGGGGGCCGACGGTGTGGGGGGTGGCCTCGAAGCCGCCCTGGACGGTGAGGGAGACGGCGTACGCGGGGGCCAGCATCAGGGCGCCGAGGACGAAGGTGCTGAGCAGGAAGGCCAGGCCGCCGATCTCGGCGGGCTTGCGCTTCAGGAGGGCGCTGTAGGTGGCGAAGGAGAGGGCGGCGCCGAACATCCACAGGTCGCCGGCGCCGAAGTCGAAGCCGAGGGAGCCGTCGCCGACCAGCAGCAGTACGCCGAAGGCCGCGAGCAGCATCCCGAAGGAGCGGCGGGCGCCGAGCCGTTCGCCGCCGAGGCGGGCGTAGAGGGCCATGACGACCGGCGAGGCGGCCATGATCATGCCCATGTTGGAGGCGGAGGTGGTCAGGCCGGCCTGGTGGACCAGGGTGTTGTAGAGGGTGACGCCGAAGAGGGTGGCGAGGCTGACGTAGCCGAGGTGCTTGCGGAGCAGGGCCCGCTGCTGCCAGGCCTGGCGGGCGGCGAAGGGGGTGACCGCGACGGCGGCGATGATCCAGCGCCAGAAGACGGCCTGGACGGGCGGGACCGTGTCGGCCATGCCGCGGGTGGCGACGAAGCTGCCGGACCAGACGACCGTGGCGACCAGGGCGAGGAGTACGCCGAGTCCGGCGGCTCCCTTCCTCGCCCCGTTTCCGGCAACGGCGCCGCCGCCGGCGTGGGTGCCGGCGGCGGTGGGTGCGGTGCGGATGCGGTCGGTGACGGTCACTGGTGGTTTCCCCCTGCGTGTGTGGTGTGGGTCGTGGACCCACTTTCACACCTGCGCTTTGCCCAGGTCCATCGAAAGATTCCGATTGGTTTCTTTAGCCATGCTGAACGATTCCCCGTTCCGCTCCGTGGTGGCCTGCTCCGGCTTCGCCGCCCGGCCCGGGAGCTGGCCGAAGACCGTGGCGCCGAAGGCGAGGGCCATGCCCGCCAGCTGTACGGGCGACAGGGCCTGGCCGAGCGCGGCCCAGCCGATGACGGCGGCGGTGAGCGGGGAGAGCGGGCCGAGCAGGGTGACGGAGGTGGCGGTGAGCTGTCCGATGCCGCGGAACCAGAGGAAGTACGCGGCGCCGGTGTTGATCAGCATCATGTAGCCGTAGCCGAGGAAGGCCTTGCCGTCGAGCGCGGGCGGCGCCCCCTCGACCAGCGCGGCGATCGGGATGATGACCAGGCCGCCCGCGGTGAGCTGCCAGCCGGTCACGGCCAGCGGGCCGACGCCCTCGGGGCGGCCCCAGCGCTTGGTCATCACGGTGCCGGCGCCCATGGAGGCGGAGGAGACCACTCCGGCTATGACGCCGATGAGGTCGAGCTCGGCCTCGGCGGTCAGTACCACCATGCTCACGCCGAACGCGGCGACGACGGCGGCGAGCACGGTCCGCAGCCTGGCCCGCTCCCCCAGCAGGAGGGCGGCGAGCCCGACGACGAAGAGCGGTCCGGCCGAGCCGAGCACCGCGGCGACGCCGCCGGGGAGCCGGTAGGCGGAGAGGAAGAGCAGCGGGAAGAAGGCGCCGATGTTGAGGGTGCCCAGGACCGCGGACTTCCACCACCAGGCGCCCTTGGGCAGGACGCGGGAGAGGGCGACCAGGAGCAGACCGGCGGGCAGGGCGCGCATGGCCCCGGTGAAGAGGGGCCGGTCGGCGGGGAGCAGCTCGCTCGCGACGAAGTAGGTCGAGCCCCAGGAGATGGGGGCGAGCGCGGTCAGGATGGTGGTGGTGACGCGGTTCACGGTCACTCCTCGGGCAGATGAGGACGGGCTGGCGGGTGCGGGTTGGCCGCGACCTACCCGGGGGCCCGTCCCCGGACCTCCCCGAGTAGGTCGCTGATAAGTAGCTTACTCCTAAGCTACTTTTTCGCAAGCTACTTTCTTGCGAACGAGCGAGCGGAATCGGATACTTCAGTTATGACCGACGTGAAGAGGGACACCCAGCCGGACGCCGTCGACGCGATCACCACGCAGTGGGCCGCCGTGCGACCGGACCTGGACACCGCCCCGATGGCCGTCTTCGGCCGCATCTACCGGATCGCCAAGGCCGTCGGCGAGGGCGTGGAACGCGCCTACAACGGCTACGGCATCAGCCGCGGGGAGTTCGACGTCGTCGCGACGCTGCGCCGCTCCGGGGCCCCGTACACCCTCTCGCCGCGCCAGCTGTCGGCCACCCTGATGCTCACCACGGGCGGGATGACCGGCCGCCTGGACAAGCTGGAGAAGGCCGGACTGCTCACCCGCAGCCCCGACCCGCACGACCGGCGCGGGCTCCAGGTGACCCTCACCGACCGGGGCCTCGCCCTCGCCGACGAGGCGGTCTCCGCCGGCCTGGCCGTGCACCGCCGGGCCCTGGAGGGCTTCGACCCCGATGAGGTCGAACAGCTCACCGGGATGCTGCGCAAGCTCCTGGCCGACGTTTCCTAGGGCGGCCGCGCGCTTCAGGGTACGACGAGGCGCCGGAGGTCGCGACGGGAACGGCTCATACCGTTTCCGCGGACCTCCGGCGCCCGGAAGTCTTGTGAAGGGACCTGCCCGGTCGGGTCAGGCCTGGTTCTTGCGCGACTTGTCGCCGACCATCACGAGACCCGCGATGACCAGGAACAGCACGATCGGCGCGGCCACGAACAGGCCGAGCGTCTCGCCAATGCTCAGGCCCGGGCCCGGGTCGTCGCCGTCGTCGCGGGTCAGCGCGAGGGCGGGAGACGTCATCAGCAGCATCATCAGCGTCGTTCCGGCCGTGACGGCGCCGGCGCGCAGAGCGTTCTTCTTGTCCACGGTGCAAAAGTAGCGAACACCTAAACGGGGCGCGCGCCCGGGGGTGCCGTACGGGTCTGCGCGCCCTCCCGCACCGCGCTCAGCAGGGCGTTCGCCCGGGGCGAGGCGGTGAGCGCCTCCAGGGTCAGCGGGCGCCCGTCCGCGTCGGCGACCGGCAGCCGCCAGTTGGGGTACTGGTCCCAGGTGCCCGGCAGGTTCTGCGGCCGCCGGTCCCCCACCGCGTCGGGCAGCCATACGCCGACCAGCCGGGCGGGCGTGCCGAGCAGGAAGGCGTACAGGGCCCGTACGGCGGCCTCCTCGCCCTTGGTCTCCAGCCCCAGCCGGTCCAGCACCGCCAGCCACTCGGCGGTGTCGGCGGCGTCCTCGGCCCGTTCCAGGTCCAGAGGGCGGGTCAGCAGGCCCAGCCGGTCGCGCAGTTCGACGTGCGAGCCGGCCAGTTTGGCGGCGGTGGGCGGCAGGTCGTGGGTGGTGGCGGTGGCCAGGCACTGGGACCGCCAGGCACCGGCCGGCAGCGGTTCGCCGTCGCCCGCCCAGTCCCGCTCGAACCACAGCACCGAGGTGCCGAGGATCCCGCGCCGGGCCAGCGCCCGCCGCACCGCCGGCTCGACCGTCCCGAGGTCCTCGCCGACCACCAGCGACCCGGCCCGGTGCGCCTCCAGGACCAGGACGGCCAGCATCGCCTCCCCGTCGTAGGAGACGTACGTGCCCTGCGCGGGCGCGGTCCCCTCCGGGATCCACCAGAGCCGGAACAGGCCCATCACGTGGTCCAGGCGCACCGCCCCCGCGTACCGGAACACCCCGCGCAGCAGCGCCCGGAAGGGGGCGTACGCGTGGGCCTCCAGGACGTCGGGGCGCCAGGGCGGCAGTCCCCAGTCCTGGCCGCGCGCGTTGAAGGCGTCCGGCGGGGCGCCGACGGAGGCCTCCCGGAGGTGCCAGGGGCCGAGGAGTGCGTCCGAGCCGTCGGGGTGCACCCCGACGGCGAGGTCGTGCACGATGCCGACGCTCATCCCTGCCTGCCGCGCGGCCCGCTGGGCGGCGGTCAGCTGGGTGTCCGTCAGCCAGACCAGCCAGCAGTGGAAGTCGGCGCGCTCCCCCGGCTCCTCCCCGGCGGCGGCCGCGCACCAGGCGGCGTGCGCCGCCAGCCCCTCCCCCTGCGCGGCGCGGAACGCCCGGTAGGCGGCCTCGCGCGCGGGGGTCCGCGGGACGGCGTACAGCAGTTCCAGGGCGGCCCGCTTGAGGGCCCACACGGCGTCCCGGTCGATCAGCGCCCCCTTCTCCAGCACCTCGCGGCGCAGCTCCCCGCCGCGGGCGGCGAGTTCGGCGAGGGCGTCCCGGTCCGGGCAGTCCGCCCACTCGGGGAGGTCCTCGACGCGCAGGTGCACCGGATCCGGGAAGCGGCGGGAGGAGGGCCGGTAGGGGGACGGGTCGCTCGGGGTGCCCGGGAAGGCCGCGTGCAGCGGGTTGACCTGGATGAACCCGGCGCCGTGGGTGCGGGCGGCCCAGCGGGCCAGCTCCGCGAGGTCGCCGAGGTCGCCCATGCCCCAGGAGCGCTCCGAGAGCAGGGAGTAGAGCTGGACGAGCAGCCCGTGGGCCCGCTCGGGCGCGGCCGGGGCCCGGTCCGGGGCCACGATCAGGGTGGCGGAGGCGGTGCGGCCGTCCGGTGCGTCGGCCGTCAGCCGGTGCACCCCGAGCGGCAGTGCGGGGTGCCAGTCGGCCTGCCCGGCCCCGTCCTCCAGGGTCACCCGCACCCGAGTCCCGGCCGGCAGGGCGGCCAGGGGCCCGGGTGCGGGTTCGCCCCGCCAGTGCACCAGCGTCGGCGGGAGCAGCCGCCCGGCCCGCTCCCGCTCGGCGCCGGCGGCCGTCGCCCGTACGGCCTCGGGGGTGTCGACGGGGACGCCCATCAGGCCCAGCACGGTCCGGACCGTGGTCTCGGGCACCTGGACGGTGACGTCCTCGGCGGGCTTGTAGGAGGTGGCGACGCCGTAGAGGGCCGCGAGCCGGGCGAGGTCGTCCATCGTCATCCTTGGCTGGGTGAGGGGTTAGGTGAGCGGCTCGCTGGTGAGGTGGGCCTCGGCCACGAGCGGGGACTCACTGGTCAGCGGCGCGTACGCGGAACCGGCCAGCGGGGGTTCGCTGGTCAGCGGCGGGTACAGGTCGTCGTCGGCCGGCTCGTCGGAGGGACCGGACGGGACGGGCAGGTGGGCGAGCGGGGCGGGTTTCCTGCGGGTTCCGGACGCGGGGCGGGCGTTCATGAGGTCCTCCCTCTACGGTTCTTCGGACCGCCGGGCGGTTCTTGGGACCGCGCTGCGGTACTTCGGACCGCCCATGCAACACCCGTGGCGAACACCGCAGCCATACCCAGTCAGGGGCATCGCATTCCTGGCGGATCCAGGTCAGATCACCCCACGCGCATTGACACCCCGGCCGCACGGGTGGTGGGCTCGGGCCCGTTCACACGGTCGGCGGATGACTCGGGACGGGGGAGGCTCCGTGCAGCTCAGGGGCAGGAAGCGGACCACGGCCGCGGCCGTCGCGGTCATCGGATCCCTCCTCGGCGGGGCCGTCGCCTCGGCTCCGCCGAGGATCGGCGCGGCCCCCGGGAGTTCGGGCTCATCGCGCCCCGACAGCGGGTCCGCCCCCGTATACACGTCGGGACTCGGGGCCGTCATCGACCCGGGCTCCGACGTTCCCCGAGCGGCATCCGAGGGTCCGGCCGTGTGGCCGCGGCCGCAGTCGGCCACCGCCGACCCGGGCCGGGAGCTGCCGGTGCCGGCGGAGGCCGTACTGGTGCTCCCGGTCGACGTGGACCCGTACGCCGCCGAGGTCGTACGCACCTCCCTGCGCGCGGCCGGCGTACGCACCCTGCACGAGCGGCCCCCGGGCGCGGCGCTGCCCGAACGGGCGCTCGTCGTACGGCTCCAGGGCGCGGACGCCGAGGAGGCCCTGCTGGCGCTCGGCGCGGCCCCGGCCGGGGACCTGCCGGCCGGCGGCTACCGGCTGGCGGTGGGCAAGGCGGGCGGGCGGGACACGGTCGCGCTGGCCGGGGTGGGCGAGGACGGGCTGTTCCACGCCGCGCAGACGCTGCGCCAGCTGCTGGCGGCCGGGCACGGCAAGGTGCCCGGGATGCTGGTGCGGGACTGGCCGATCGCACCCGTGCGCGGGATCACCGAGGGCTTCTACGGGCAGCCCTGGACCCGGGAGCAGCGGCTGGCGCAGCTGGACTTCCTGGGCCGCACCAAGCAGAACCGGATGCTGCTGGCGCCCGGTGACGACCCGTACCGCACCACGGCCTGGCGCGAGGAGTACCCGCGCGAACGGCAGGAGGAGTTCCGGGCGCTGGCCGAACGGGCCCGCGCCAACCGGGTGGTGCTGGGCTGGGCGGTGTCGCCGGGCCAGTCGATGTGCCTGGCGTCGGCGGACGACCGGGCGGCGCTGCTGCGCAAGGCCGACGCCATGTGGGAGCTGGGCTTCCGGGCGTTCCAGGTGCAGTTCCAGGACGTCAGCTACACCGAGTGGGGCTGCCGGGCCGACCGGGTGCGGTACGGGACGGGCCCCGCGGCGGCGGCGAAGGCCCACGCCGAGGTGGCGGGCGAGCTGGCCGCGCACCTGGCGGCGCGGCATCCCGGGGCGGCCCCGCTGTCCCTGATGCCGACGGAGTACTTCCAGGACGGCGCCACCACCTACCGGACGGCGCTGGCCTCGGCGCTGGACCCGCGGGTGGAAGTGGCCTGGACGGGCGTGGGCGTGGTGCCGCGCACCATCACCGGCCGGGAGCTGGCCGGGGCGCGGGCGGCACTCGCGCACCCGCTGGTCACCATGGACAACTACCCGGTCAACGACTGGGACCCGGGCCGGATCTTCCTGGGCCCGTACGCCGGGCGCGATCCGGCGGTGGCGGGCGGTTCGGCGGGGGTGCTCGCCAACGCGATGGCGCAGGGCACCCTGTCGCGGATCCCGCTGTTCACGGCCGCGGACTACGCCTGGAACCCGCGCGGCTACCGGGCCGGGGAGTCCTGGGCGGCGGCCGTGCGCGACCTGTCCGGCCCGGACCCGAAGACCCGGGCCGCGCTGGCGGCGCTGGCCGGGAACACCGCGGCCTCGGGCCTGAAGGTGGAGGAGTCTGCCTATCTGAAGCCGCTGGTGGAGGAGTTCTGGCGGGCCCGCGCCGCCGGGGACAAGGCCGCCGGCGAGCGGCTGCGCGCGGCGTTCACCGTGCTCCGGGAGGCCCCGCGGCGCCTCGACGCACAGGTGGCGGCGGAGGCCGGGCCGTGGCTGGAGCGGCTGTCGCGGTACGGGGCCGCGGGCGAGCTGGCGGTCGACATGATGCGGGCCGAGGCCCGGGGCGACGGGGCGGCCGCCTGGCAGGCCTCGCGGGAACTCGCCGCGGCGCGGGAGGAGCTGGCGGAACCGGGCGGGGTGCGGGTGGACACCTCCGTGCTGGACCCCTTCCTCGCGAGGGCGGCGGCGGAGTCGGACGCCTGGACGGGCGCGGCCCGCAAGGACGGCACCGTACGCCAGGAGCCCGGAGCGCACACCGTCCGGCTGGACTCCGCGCGTCCGCTCGCCGCGGTGACGGTGATGACGGACCCGCTGGCGCCGGGCACCCGGGGCGCCGCGGTGGAGGTTCACGTGCCCGGCGAGGGCTGGCGCCGGCTGGGCGAGGCGGCGGTGTCCGGCTGGACGCAGGCCGACGCGCAGGGCGTACGGGCGGACGCGGTCCGGCTGTCGTGGGCGGGCCCGGCCCCCGTGGTGCACAAGGTGGTCCCGTGGTTCGCGGACGGCCCGCGGGCCCGCTTCGAACTGGCCGACCGGGGCCGGGCCGACGTGGAGGCCGGGGGCGCCGCGCGCACGGTGACCGCGCAGCTGTCGGGGCTGCGGCCCGGGGAGTTCCGGGGTCCGCTGACGGCGGCCCCGCCGGCCGGGGTCCAGGTGCGGCTGCCGCAGGAGGTGGTGGTGCCCCGGGGGACGACGGTCTCCGTCCCGGTGGAGGTCACCGTCGCGGCGGGCACCCCGTCCGGGGAGTACGCGGTCCCGCTCTCCTTCGACGGGGAGGTGCGTGTGCTCACCGTCCGGGCGGTACCGCGGACCGGCGGGCCGGACCTGCTGCGCGGGGCCCGGGCCACCTCCTCGGGGGTCGAGGCCCCCCAGTTCCCGGCGTCGGCGGCGGTGGACGGCTCGGCCGCCACGCGCTGGTCGTCCCCGGCGGAGGACGGCGCCTGGTGGCAGGCCGAGCTGGCCGCGCCGGCCAGGGTGGGCCTCGTCACCCTGCACTGGCAGGAGGCGTACCCCTCGCAGTTCCGGGTGGAGACGTCCCGCGACGGCGTGACGTGGCGTCCGGGCGCGGTGGTCTCCTCCCGGGGCGGGGTGGACGCGGTCCGGCTGGACGCGCCGGACACCCGCTTCGTCCGCGTGACGTGCGAACGCCGTGCGACGCGCTTCGGCTGCAGCCTCTGGTCCGCGACGGCCCAGGCAGTGGCAGCTCCTTCTTGATGCGCCGCTCGGCCGGTGCCGGTTCGCGTGGCCGCTGCCGTTGGGTCGTCCGCGGGTGGTCGGCCGCTGCGCGGGGCTCGCCCCTCCCCGCCCTTCACCCGTTCTCGCCCTCAGTCGCCGGGCGCGGCTCAAGACACGGCGCTACCGCGCCCGCGCCTCAAACGCCGGCGGGGCTGATCTCAGCCTCGCCGGCGTTTGAGGCGACGGGGTCAGGGGCGGAGCCCCTGGGAACGGGCGAAGGGCGGGTAGGGGACCGGCCCCGGCGGCAGCGCACCGGCCCGGCGGTCCGTCAGGACGCGGCGGCGGCGGTGGCCGTCGGGACGCCGATGCGCTCCAGCGCGTCCTCCGCCCCGTACGGCTGGAGGTACGGCATCCAGCGCGGGTCCCGGTGCCCGGTGCCGATGATCCGCCAGGCCAGTCCCGACGGCGGAGCCGGCTGGTGGCGCAGCCGCCAGCCGAGTTCCAGCAGGTGCCGGTCCGCCTTCACGTGGTTGCACCGACGGCACGCGGCGACCACGTTGTCCCAGGCGTGCTGCCCTCCCCGGCTGCGCGGGATGACGTGGTCCACGCTGGTGGCGACGGCCCCGCAGTACATGCAGCGGCCGCCGTCGCGGGCGAAGAGGGCGCGGCGGGTGAGTGGAACGGGCCCCCGGTAGGGGACCCGCACGAAGCGCTTGAGCCTGACCACGCTGGGCGCGGGGACGGCTCGTGTCGCGCTGTGCAGGAAGGCGCCCGATTCCTCCAGGGAGATTGCCTTGTTCTCCAGGACGAGGACGAGCGCGCGGCGGAGCGGTACGACGCCGAGGGGCTCGTACGACGCGTTGAGGACCAGGACGTGCGGCACGGACTGCCTCCTTGTACGCCGGCGGCGCGTGGCTCGCGCCGGGACGATCTGCTCTCAGTCTCCCCTTACGGCTGGTCGAAGCGCCACCACGCGCCGGTAACGGGCCCGGGGTGTTTTCGACCACACTCCCTTTCATCCCCAGGTGAGTCCGGTCTCTCCCTCGAACAACGCAACGAGGTCGGTCCCGTGCCCCGTTAGTGTGGATGGGCCTGCCCGCACAGCCAGCACGACCGTACGACCGTTCCGCGGGCGGCCCGCTATGCCCCTGGAGGTTCCCGCCGTGCCCTCGCCCGCCACACTGCTACCGCAGGCAGCGTCCACCACCGACGACGCCGCCGAGAGCGTGACGAACGCCGCGAGCTTCGTCGAGGAGAACTGGGCCACCTGGCTGAGCATCGGCCTGCGGATCCTGCTGATCATCGTGATCGCGGTGGCGCTGCGCACCGTGGTCCGCAAGGCCCTGACGAAGCTGATAAGCCGGATGAACTCCAGCGCGGAGGCCGTCGAGGGCACCGCGCTGGGCGGGCTGCTGGTCAACGCGGAGCGGCGCCGTCAGCGCTCGGAGGCGATCGGCTCCGTACTGCGTTCGGTGTCGTCGTTCCTGATCCTCGGCACGGCCGCGCTGATGGTCCTGGCGGCGCTGAAGATCGACCTGGGGCCGCTGCTGGCGAGTGCCGGTGTGGCCGGTGTGGCGATCGGTTTCGGTGCCCGCAACCTCGTGACGGACTTCCTCTCCGGCGTGTTCATGATCATGGAGGACCAGTACGGCGTGGGCGACAAGATCGACGCCGGGGTGGCCTCCGGCGAGGTGATCGAGGTCGGTCTGCGCGTGACCAAGCTGCGCGGCGACAACGGTGAGATCTGGTACGTCCGCAACGGTGAGATCAAGCGCATCGGGAACCTGAGCCAGGGCTGGGCGACCGCGGGCGTGGCCGTGCAGGTCAAGCCGACGGAGAACCTCGCGCACATCCGCGAGGTGGTCCGGGGGGTCGCGGACACCCTGGCGAAGGAGACCCCGTGGGACGAGCGCCTGTGGGGGCCCGTGGAGGTGCTGGGCCTGGACGAGGTGCTGCTGGCCTCCATGACGGTGAAGGTGTCGGCGAAGACCATGCCGGGCCAGCAGTTCGCGGTGGAGCGCGAGCTGCGCTGGCGGATCAAGGACGCCTTCGACGCGGCCGGCATCCGGATCATCGGCGGCGCGCCCGCCCCCGGCGAGGACGAGACCGCCCCGGCCGACCCGGCGGCGGCCGTCGCGGCGCCCTCGGCGCTGGCCAACCCGGCCTCCCCGCAGTCCCTGGCCACCGCCCCGATACCGGCGGCTCCCGCGCCCGCACCCGCGCCGGCGCCGGGGGTCCGGCTGCCCAAGTAGGCCCGCCGCCCCCTCACCCGCGCCCTCCGCTGCCCCGCCGGTCCGTTCCGGCGGGGCAGCGGCGTTGACACGCCTCGGAAGCCAATAGGAAACTTACCTAACAGTTCTCCTCGGTGAGAGAGGGACCCCCGCCATGCCCGCCGCCACTCCAGGAACACCCAGCGTGCTGCGCGCCATGAACGACCGCGCCGCCCTGGAGCTGCTGCTGACGCACGGCCCCCTGTCCCGGACCCGGATCGGACACCTCACCGGGCTGTCGAAGCCCACCGCCTCCCAGCTGCTCGCCCGGCTGGAGGCCGCCGGGCTCGTCGTCGCCACCGGTACCGACGGCGGCCGCCCCGGCCCGAACGCCCAGTTGTACTCGCTCAACGCCCGCGCCGCCCACGTCGGCGGCCTCGACGTGACCCCCGACCGGGTGCTCGCCGCCGTCGCCGACCTCACCGGCGAGGTGGTGGGCGGCTTCGAGCTCCCCTACACCGAGGGCGCCGACGCCGTCGGCCAGGTCACCCGGGCCCTCGGCGGGGCCCTGGCGGACGCCGGGCTGACCCTGCCCGACCTGCACCGCCTGGTCATCGCCACCCCCGGCGCCTTCGACCCCCGCACCGGGCGGCTGCGCTACGCCAGCCACCTGCCCGGCTGGCACTCCCCCACCCTCCTCGACGAGCTGGCCGCAGCCCTGCCCCTGCCGGTCGAGTACGAGAACGACGTGAACCTCGCCGCGGTCGCCGAGCAGCGCCTCGGCGCGGCCCGCGGCCACGAGGACTTCGTCCTGCTGTGGAACGAGGAGGGCCTCGGCGCCGCCCTCGTGCTCGGCGGGCGGCTGCACCGCGGCTGGACCGGCGGCGCGGGCGAGGTGGGCTTCCTGCCCGTGCCCGGCCACCCCCTGGTCCGCCAGGTCACCCGGGCCAACACCGGCGGCTACCAGGAGCTGGCCGGCGTACAGGTGCTGCCCGCGCTCGCCGCCGCGGCCGGAATCGGCACCGGAACCGGCGCCGGCGCCTTCCCCGGTTCCGGTCTCGGATCCGGTCTCGGATCCGGTCTCGGTTCCGGTCTCGGATCCGGCCCCGTGCCGGACGCCCCGCCCGCCGCGCAGGTGGCCGCCGGCGCCGAGCTGCTGCGGCTGGCCGCGGCCGAGCCGGAGGGGGCCCGCCTCGCCTTCCTCCGCTCGTACGCCACCGCGCTCGCGACCGGTCTGGCCTCGCTGATCGCCGTACTCGACCCGGAGATCGTGGTCCTGTCGGGCGCCCTGATCACCGCGGGCGGCGACCCGCTGCGCACCCTGCTGGAGGACGAGCTCGCCGAACTGGCCCCCTCCCGGCCGCGGCTGGTCACCGGCGAGGTGCGCGAGCGGCCCGTGCTGCGCGGCGCGCTGGAGAGCGCCCTGGCCGCCACCCGCGAGGAAGTCTTCGACACCTCCCGCTGACGCCGACACCCGTAGCCCCCTTGCCCCGCAGCCCCATGGCCCCGCAGCCCCCTGTAAAACCCCCTGTCCCGAGTTCTCCCCCAGAGAGCGAGCACCCCCATGCCCCGAGCCGCACGCCTGACCACCACCGCGGCCGCCCTTGCCGCCATATCCGTACTCGCCACCGCCTGCACCGGCCAGAGCGGCGCCGACGCCGCGGACGACCCGAAGGCCGACGTCACCATCAGCTTCTGGCACGGCTGGTCCGCGCCCTCCGAGGTCAAGGCCATCCAGGACAGCATCCACCGCTTCGAGAAGGCGCACCCGAACATCAAGGTCAAAGCCACCGGCAACATGACCGACGACAAGATCAACCAGGCGCTGCGCGCGGGCGGGGACAAGGCCCCCGACGTGGTGTCCTCCTTCGCCACCGACAGCGTCGGCAAGTTCTGCAACTCCGGCGCCTTCGCCGACCTGAACCCCTTCATGCAGAAGTCCGGGATCGACAAGGACCAGGTCTTCCCCGCGACCCTGCTGGAGTACACGCAGTACAAGGGCAACCAGTGCACCCTGCCGCTGCTGCACGACGCCTACGGCCTCGTCTACAACAAGACCGCGTTCGCCGACGCCGGGATCAGCGGACCGCCCGTGACGTGGAGCGAGTTCGCCGAGGTCGCGCAGAAGCTGACCAAGCCCAAGGGGGATTCGTACGAGCGGGTCGGCGTGATGCCCACCTTCCACGGCTACGAGACCACCCCGCAGCGCCTCGTCGCCCAGTGGAGCCCCACCTACTTCACCGCCGACGGCAAGGCGAACCTGGCCGGCGACCCGGCCTTCGCGAAGATGCTGACCGCCCAGAAGGACCTGGTGGCGAAGCTCGGCGGCTACGAGAAGCTGGAACGTTTCCGCGCCGGCTTCGGCGACGAGTGGAGCGCCGAACACCCCTTCCACAAGGGGCTCGTCGCCATGCAGATCGACGGCGAGTGGCGGCCGGCCATGGCCAAGGAGGCCGGCGTCCCCTTCGAGATCGGCACCGCCCCGCTGCCCGTGCCCGACGACCAGCGGGGCGACTACGGCAAGGGCTACGTCTCCGGCACCATCATGGGCATCTCCTCCACGAGCCGGAAGCAGAACGCCGCCTGGGAGCTGGTGCGGTACATGACCACCGACACCGAGGCCGTCGTCGCCTTCGCCAACGCCATCCACAACGTGCCCTCCACCCTGGCGGCGCTCCGGTCCCCGAAGCTCCAGGTGACCCCCGAGTCGAAGACGTTCCTCGACATCGCCCGGCACGCGAAGTCCAGCACCACCCCCGCCCGCGCCGACGGCGGCGCCTACCAGCTGACCTTCCAGGACTTCGCGTACGCCGTCGAGAAGGGCGACGTCCCCGACCTCGCCGCCGGGCTCGCCAAGACCGACCGGCAGATCGACACGGACATCGCGAAGGCCGAGTAACCCCGATGACCCCTGCCGCCCACACCCCGGTAACCCCCGCCCTGCGGGCCAGACACCGGCGCTCCGCCCTGCGGACCCTCGCCTTCCTGTCGCCCTGGCTGATCGGCTTCGCCGTCTTCTTCGCCTACCCGCTGCTGTCCACCGTCTACTTCTCCTTCACCCGCTACGACGGCTTCCGGCCCCCCGCCTTCAACGGCCTGGACAACTGGAGCTACGTCTTCACCGACTATCCGCTCTTCTGGCCGGCGATGCGCAACACCCTGTGGCTCGTCGTGGTCATGGTGAGCTGCCGGGTCGTCTTCGGCCTCGGCGTCGGCCTGCTCGTCACCAAGGTCAAGACCGGCGCCGGCCTCTTCCGGACCCTGTTCTACCTGCCCTACCTCGCCCCGCCCGTGGCCGCGACCCTCGCCTTCGTCTTCCTCCTCAACCCCGGCACGGGCCCGGTCAACACCCTGCTGGACTCCGCCGGACTGCCCCAGCCCGGCTGGTTCACCGACGCCGGCTGGTCCAAGCCCGCGCTCACCGCCCTCGCGCTGTGGGGGACCGGCGACCTGATGGTGATCTTCATGGCCGCACTGCTCGACGTACCGAAGGAGCAGTACGAGGCCGCCGAGCTCGACGGGGCCGGGGCCTGGGCCCGCTTCCGGCACATCACCCTGCCCAACATCTCCCCCGTCGTCCTGTTCGCCGTGGTCACCGGGGTCATCCAGGCCATGCAGTACTACACGCAGCCGACGGTCGCCCAGAAGGCCGCCGCCGGGATCATCGGCGGCTCCGGCCAGCAGACCGAACCGGGCTACCCCGACAGGTCCACGCTGACCCTCCCCCAGACCGTCTACCACCTCGGCTTCCAGCGCTTCGACTACGGCTCCGCCTGCGTCCTGGCCCTGGTGCTGTTCGCCCTCTCCATGGCCTTCACCGCGCTCCTGATGCGCCGGCGGGGCGGACTGATCGGAGCCGGTGACTGAGATGCGCACCCACCGCCGCAAGGCCGTACTGCACTGGATAGGGGTCCACGCACTGGCCGTGGCCGCCGCCCTGTTCTTCGTCCTCCCCTTCGTCTTCCTGGTCCTCACCTCCCTGATGGACGACCAGCAGGCCCTCACCCGCGAGCTGTGGCCTCGCACCTGGGAATGGGGCAACTACGCGCAGGTCTGGAACACCCCGGGCTTCCTGACCTGGTGGCGCAACACCCTGCTGTACGCGGGGCTCGGCACCGTGCTGACCGTGGTGTCCTCGGTGCCCGTCGCCTACGCCCTCGCCAAGTTCCGCTTCCGCGGACGGCGGCTCGCGCTGCTCCTGGTGATCGCCACGATGATGCTGCCGCCGCAGGTGGTCCTCATCCCCATGTACCTCTTCTGGGCGAAGCAGCTCGACCTGTCCGGCACCCTGTGGCCGCTGATCGTCCCGCTGGCCTTCGGCGACGCCTTCTCCATCTTCCTGCTGCGGCAGTTCCTGCTGACCATCCCCGACGAGTACCTCGACGCGGCCCGCGTCGACGGCTGCGGGGAGGTCCGCACCCTGCTGCGCGTGGTCCTGCCGATGGCGAAGCCCGGTATCGCGGCAGTCGCCCTGTTCCAGTTCTTCTGCGCCTGGAACGACTACTTCGGCCCGCAGATCTACGCCTCCGACAACCCGGCCGCCTGGACCCTCAGCTACGGCCTGGAGTCCTTCAAGAGCGCGCACCACACCAACTGGAACCTGACCATGGCGGCGACGGTGCTCGTCATGGCCCCGGTGATCGTCCTCTTCTTCTTCGCCCAGAAGGCGTTCGTCGAGGGAGTCACCCTGACCGGAGTGAAAGGCTGATCCCGATGAAACTCGCAGTGGTGGGCGGCGGTTCCACCTATACGCCCGAACTGGTCGACGGCTTCGCACGGCTGCGCGACACACTGCCCGTCAGCGAACTCGTACTGGTCGACCCGGCCGCCGAACGGCTTGAGCTGGTCGGCGGCCTGGCCCGGCGGATCTTCGCCCGGCAGGGCCACCCGGGCCGCGTCACCACCACCTCCGACCTGGACGCGGGCGTGGCCGGTGCCGACGCGGTGCTGCTGCAGCTGCGCGTCGGCGGGCAGGCGGCCCGGCTCCAGGACGAGACCTGGCCGCTGGAGTGCGGCTGCGTGGGCCAGGAGACCACCGGCGCGGGCGGGCTCGCCAAGGCCCTGCGGACCGTCCCGGTGGTCCTCGACATCGCCGAACGGGTCCGCCGGGCCGCCCCCGACGCCTGGATCATCGACTTCACCAACCCGGTCGGGATCGTCACCAGGGCCCTGCTCGGGGCCGGCCACAAGGCCGTCGGACTGTGCAACGTCGCCATCGGCTTCCAGCGCAAGTTCGCGCGGCTGCTGGACGCGGCGCCCGCCGAGGTCCACCTCGACCACGTCGGCCTCAACCACCTGACCTGGGAATTCGGGGTCCGGCTCGGCGGCCCGGACGGCACCGACGTGCTGCCCCGGCTGCTGGCCGAGCACGGCGACGCCGTCGCCGCCGACCTGCACCTGCCCCGGCCGCTGCTGGACCGGCTCGGCGTGGTGCCCTCGTACTACCTGCGCTACTTCTACGCCCACGACGAGGTGGTCCGGGAGCTCGGCGAGAAGCCCTCGCGGGCCGCCGAGGTCGCCGCGATGGAGCGGGAACTCCTCGCCCTGTACGGGGACCCCGCGCTCGACGAGAAGCCCGCGCTGCTGGCCAAGCGGGGCGGGGCCTTCTACTCCGAGGCCGCCGTGGACCTCGCGGCGGCCCTGCTGGGCGGCGGCGGGCCGTCCGTGCAGGTGGTCAACGCCCGCAACGGCGGCACGCTGCCGTTCCTGGCGGACGACGCCGTGATCGAGGTGCAGGCGCGGGTCGACGGCGACGGCCCGGTCCCGCTGCCCGCGCCCCGGCTCGACCCCCTGTACGCGGGGCTGGTCGCGCACGTCAGCGCGTACGAGGACCTCGCGCTGGACGCGGCCCTGCGCGGCGGGCGCGAGCGGGTCTTCAAGGCCCTCCTGGCCCATCCGCTCGTCGGACAGTACGACCTCGCCGAGGGGCTGACCGACCGGCTCCTCGCGCACAACAAGGAGCACCTGCCGTGGGCGTAGCCGTCGTCGCGATCGACGCGGGCAACAGCAAGACCGACGCCGCGCTGGTCGCCGCCGACGGCACGGTCCTCGGCACCGGGCGCGCCGGGGGCTTCCAGCCGCCCGTGTCCGGTGTGGAGGCGGCCGTGGACGTCCTCGCGGAGGCCGTCGCCGGGGCGGCGGCCGCCGCCGGGCTGCCCGGGGTGCCGCGCGCGGCCCGGGTCTCGGCCTGCCTGGCCAACGCCGACCTGCCGGTGGAGGAGCGGCGGCTCACCGAGGCGGTGGCGGCGCGGGGCTGGGGCGCGGCCACCGAGGTGCGCAACGACACCTTCGCGATCCTGCGGGCCGGCGCGGACGGCCCGCTCGGGGTCGCCGTGGTCTGCGGGGCGGGCATCAACTGCGTGGGCATGCTGCCCGACGGGCGGACCGCCCGCTTCGCCGCCCTCGGTCAGATCTCCGGGGACTGGGGCGGCGGGGGCGGCCTGGCCCAGGAGGCCATGTGGTGGGCGGCGCGCGCCGAGGACGGGCGCGGCGGGCCGACGGCACTGGCAGCGGCCCTGCCGGGGCACTTCGGCCTGGGTTCGATGGCGGCGCTGATCGAAGCCCTGCACCTGGGCCCGCTGGACCGGGGGCGGCTGCACGAGCTGGTGCCGGTGCTGTTCGCGGTGGCGGCGGCGGGCGACCCGGTGGCGGCGGCGGTGGTGGAGAGGCAGGCCGAGGAGGTGGTGGCGCTGGCGTCGGTGGCGCTGGAGCGGCTCGGGCTGCTGGAGCGGGAGGCGCCGGTGCTGCTGGGCGGCAGCGTCCTCGCGGCCCGGCACCCGCTCCTGAACGACCGGATCGCCGAACTCCTGGCCGCCCGCGCCCCCCTGGCCCGCCTCGCGGTGGTCACGGCCCCGCCGGTCCTGGGCTCGGCCCTGCTGGGCCTGGACGCCCTGGGCGCACCCCCGTCGGCGCTGGCGCGGCTGCGTGCCCAATTCGGGTGAACCCGGGCCGTCGGCGCGTACGCCTGGAACCACGGGGGCCGCTGCGGCGTATTCACGTCGAAGGGTGACGGGGGAAACCGAGGGGGTAGGAGCCGGGGCGGGGGCCGGGCGGTCCGGGAGGGGGATCGTCCAAGATCGGGCACCGGGTGCTGTGGTCGGGCGCCGCTACGGCCATACTGCTGCGGAGCAGAGGGACCGAGGGGGAGGTCACGGTGGCCATCACGACACGCGCGTCCGCGCCCGGGGGCGGTACCTCCGGGACGCCCGCCGGGCCGGACGGGAGAGCGTCCGGGCCGCCCGGGCGCGGTACGGCCTGGGCCGAGGGCGTGGAGCGGGTGCGCGCCGCGGCGACGACCGAGCCGGGCCGGCTGCGGATCATCGGCGCGGTGCTGGCCGCCCTGGTCGTGCTGTTCGGCGCCGTCGCGGTGTGGGAGGTGTCCGGGCGGGTCACCGCCGCCGAGGACGTGGTGGGGCGCAGCCAGCCGCTGAGTGCGGACGCGGCGAGCATCTACCGCTCTCTGGCCGACGCCGACACGGCTTCCTCCAGTGGTTTCCTCGCGGGTGCCCAGGAGCCCCGGGAGGTGCGCCAGCGGTACGAGAAGGACATCGCGAACGCCTCCCGGCTGCTGGTGAGCGCGGCCGCGAACACCGGGGCCGGCGGGGAGTCCCGCAAGGAGATCGCGCTGCTCGGCGAGCAGCTGCCCCGGTACACCGGTCTGATCGAGCAGGCCCGCGCCACGAACCGGCAGGGGCTGCCGCTGGGCGGCGCCTACCTGCGCTACGCCAACGAGCAGATGAGCACGGTGCTGCTGCCCGCCGCGCAGCGGCTGTACGAGGCGGAGACGGGCCGGCTGTACACGGACTACGACGAGGCCCGGTCCTGGCCGGTGGCGGCGACGGGCGCGGGCGTGCTGGCGCTGGCCGCCCTGGTGTGGGCGCAGCGGCGCAACTACCGGCGTACGAACCGGGTCTTCAACCACGGGCTGCTGGGGGCGACGGCCGCCGCGGCGGTGGTGCTGCTGTGGCTGACGGTGGGGCAGTCGGTCGCGCGGGCGGGGCTGGGCGAGGCCAGGGCCGACGGCCAGGAGTCCCTGAAGGTGCTGAACGATGCGCGGATCGCCTCGCTCCAGGCGCGGGCGAACGAGAACCTGACGCTGATCGCGCGGGGTGCCGTACTGGCCGAGGACAAGAAGTCCGACAAGTACGACGTGGACTACGAGAAGAACATGAAGCAGCTCGACGCCGGGCTGGCGCGGGCGCTGCGGCTGGCGGACGACGGGAGCGGCCGGGATCCGGTCTCGAAGGCCGTCGAGGGCGTGGCGCAGTGGAAGCAGCGGCACGCGGCGGCCCGGGACGCCGACATGAAGGGCGACTACGAGCAGGCCCTGCCGCAGGTCATCGGCGACGAGAAGCACAAGGACAGCAGCGGGGCCTCGTTCGACACGGTGGACGCCTCCCTGGAGCGGGCCGTGGCCCATGAGCAGAAGCAGTTCACCCTGGCCGCGCGGGGCGGGCTCGGCGCGCTGGGCGGGCTGGTGACGGGCTCGGCGGTGCTGGCGGTCGCCGGCGCGGCGGCGGCCCTCCTCGGCATCGGTCGCAGGCTTTCGGAGTACAGGTGAGATCGATGCGGATACGAGGGACACGGCCGGAGCGGCCGGAGCCGTACGGGCCGGGGACGCCGGAGGAGGCCGCGGCGGGCGGGCCGCGGCGGGCCGGCGCGGCCCGGGTGCGGCGCGCGGCGGGCCGGCTGCGCGGCTGGGGCGGGGTGAGCGCGATGGCCGCGGCCTGCGCGGTGACGGCGGCCGCGGTGCTGCTGCCGCTGGCCGGGTCTTCGTCCTCGGGCGGGTCCGGGGTGGTCCACGATCCGGCTTCGGTGGCGGTGGTCCCGTACGCGCCGGCCGACACCTGTCAGGACCCGGAGGCCAGTCTGCGCCCTTCGGGGCTGGACGGGCCCGCGATCGAGCGGATCCGCAAGGCGGGCAAGCTCGTGGCGGGCGTGGACCAGAACAGCTTCAAGTGGGGCTACCGCAATCCGGACGGGCACCTGGACGGTTTCGACATCGACCTGGTCAAGGCCATAGCGAAGGACATCCTGGGCAACGAGGACCTGGTCATCTACCGGGCGATCCCGACCAGTCAGCGCGTCCCGGCGCTCCAGGAGGGCCGGGTCGACATCGTGGTGCGGACCATGACGATCAACTGCAAGCGCCTGGAGGACGTGGCGTTCTCGACGGCTTACTTCGAGGCGGGCCAGCAGGTGCTGGCCCCCAAGGGTTCGCCGATCACCGGGTACGACGCCTCGCTGAAGGGCCGCCGGATCTGCACGGCGGCCGGTTCCACGGCGGAGGCGGCCCTGAAGTCCCAGTCGTACGGGTCGGTCGGGGTGTCGGTGGCGAACCAGCTGGACTGCCTGGTGCGGCTCCAGCTGGGCGAGGTGGACGGGATCATCACGGACAACGCGCTGGCCGCCGGGCAGGCGGCGCAGGACCCGTCGGTGCAGCTGGTCGGGGCGCCGTTCACCCGCGAGTTCTACGGGGTGGCGATCAACAAGGACGCCCCCGACCTGGTGCGCCGGGTGAACAAGGTGCTGGAGAACTACCGGGCGGGCGGTGACCAGAGCCCGTGGACGACCTCCTACAAGAAGCACTTCGAGGACGTCCTGCCCAAGGCGAGCGTGCCGCCGGCGCCCAAGTACCGGGACGGCTGAGGCCCATGGCGGATTCGGAGCGGTACGTGAGCGAGCGGGACGGGCGGGACGGGCTTCACGCGGGCGGGGACCGTGCGGGCGGGTTCCGTGCGGGCCGGCCGGGTACGGGGTCCGCGGTGATGGACCGGGACGACGTGGACCGGGCGCTGGCGCGGTTGGGCGCGGAGCACGAGGCCGTCGAGACGTCCCTGCTGGCGCTCCAGGACCACGCGGGCCGGCGGCTGCTGGAGGGGGCCGCGCTGAGCGGGGTCACCAAGGAGCGGTGGGCCGCCGCGGACGCGTCGGTGACCCGGCTGTGGACGTACTTCGACGCGTACAGCGGGGCGCTCGCGGCGGCCCGGGAGATCCGCGAGCGGCGCCGCTGGCCGAGCCGGGAGGACCTGGCGGAGCTGACGGAGCGGCTGCGCGGGCCCGGGGTGACGATCGCCGGGGCCGGGGTGGAGGGCGTCGCGCTGGCGGAGCGCTTCTCGCTGGCCGAGCTGGTGTCCCGGATGAACGAGTTGTACGCGGCCTCCCTGGACGTGGTGGTCGCCGCCGACGCGGTGTGGTCGGCGCTGCCCGCGCGGATCGACCTGCTCGCCGCCGAGCTGCACCGGACGCGTTCGCTGGCGCGCTCGGTGGGGGTCCGGCCGGGCGAGCACCCCTCGGGGGACGATCTGGAGGAGATCACCGCCGAGCTGGCGGAGCTGCGGGAGGCGGTGATCGCCGACCCGCTGGCCTTCTGGGTGTCTGTGGCGGGGAGTTCCGCGCCGGGCGGGGGCCGTCCGGACACCGCCCGCTACGACCGGGCGGCGCGCGCGCTGGACGACGTACGGCGTGAGGTCGAGGCGGTCCTGACGGTGCGGCAGGACGCGGAGCAGCGGCTGATCGCGGTGCGGGACCTGCTGTCGCGGGCGGACCGGACCCTGTCGGAGGCTCGGACGGCGCGCGGCGAGGTGCTGGCGAAGATCGCGGCGTCGGAGGTGCCGGCGGTCAGCGGTCCGCCGACGGCCCTGCAGGAGCAGCTGGCGGCGGCGGCCGAGTACCGGCGGCAGTCGCAGTGGCACCGGCTGTCCCCGCTGCTCGACGCGCTGGAGGACCGGGCGGAGGAGGAACTGCGGCGGGCCCGTGAGTCGTTGACCGCTGTGACGGCTCCGCTCGCGGTGCGGGCGGAGCTGCGCGGGCGGCTCGACGCGTACAGGGCGAAGGCGGCCCGGCACGGGCTGGCGGAGGACCCGCTGCTGATCGAGCGGTACGACGCGGCCCGGCGGATGCTGTGGAGCGCGCCCTGCGACCTGCGGGCCGCCGAGCAGGCGGTGTGGCGTTACCAGCAGGCGACGGCGGAGGCGCTGGCGCCGCAGGACCACCGGCCCGGACGGCCGGGAGAGGAGGAGGCGTGAGCCTGATCGGATCGCCCTGCCTTCGTCCGGGCTGCCCGGGGTCGTACGAGGACATGGGCGGCGGCGAGGTGTACTGCGACACCTGCGGGCTCGCGCCGGTGGGTGCGGTCGCGGCGGGTGCGGAGGAGCTGGTGTCGCCGCCGACGGGGATGACGAGCGCCGCCCGGCAGGGCGACTCCCGGGGTTCGGCGGGTTCGCGCGGCTCGGGGCGTTCCTCGGCGTCGGCCCGCTCGTCCCGGTCCTCGCGGTCCTCGTCGTCCCGGCGTTCGGTGTCGGGGCGGCTGTCGCGCTCGCTGCCGGGGTCGGCGTCCACCCGGTCGGTGTCGGTGCGCAGTTCGGGCTCGTCGGCGTCCTCGTCGGGGCGCAGCCGGCTGGGCGCGGGGCTGGTCAGCGTCCCGGAGGTGCCGCGTCCGGATCCTTCGGCGGCGGTGCTGGAGAATCCTGAGGTGCCGGAGCGCAAGCGGTTCTGCTCGCGCTCGGACTGCGGGGCGCCGGTGGGCCGGGCGCGCGGGGACCGGCCGGGGCGTACGGAGGGGTTCTGCACCAAGTGCGGGCACCCGTACTCCTTCGTGCCGAAGCTGCGCGCCGGGGACGTGGTGCACGGCCAGTACGAGGTGGCGGGCTGCCTGGCGCACGGCGGGCTCGGCTGGGTCTACCTGGCGGTGGACCGGGCGGTGTCGGACCGGTGGGTGGTGCTCAAGGGCCTGCTCGACACCGGGGACCAGGACGCGATGGAGGCGGCGATCTCCGAGCGGCGGTTCCTCGCGGAGATCGAGCACTCGAACATCGTGCGGATCTACAACTTCGTGGAGCACCTGGACCAGCGGACGGGTTCGCTGGACGGGTACATCGTCATGGAGTACGTGGGCGGCAAGTCGCTGAAGGAGATCGCCAACGAGCGGCGGCGGCCGGACGGGCGGCGCGATCCGCTGCCGGTGGAGCAGGCGTGCGCGTACGGGATCGAGGCGCTGGAGGCGCTCGGGCACCTGCACAGCCGGAACCTGCTGTACTGCGACTTCAAGGTCGACAACGCGATCCAGCAGCAGGACCAGCTGAAGCTGATCGACATGGGTGCGGTGCGGCGGATGGACGACGAGGAGTCGGCCATCTACGGGACGGTGGGCTACCAGGCTCCGGAGGTGGCGGAGCTGGGGCCGTCGGTGGCCTCGGACCTGTACACGGTGGCGCGCACGCTGGCGGTGCTGACCTTCGACTTCCAGGGCTACACGAACGTGTTCGTGGACTCGCTGCCGGATCCGGAGCACATCGAGGTGTTCCAGCGGTACGAGTCCTTCTACCGGCTGCTGGTGCGGGCGACGGATCCCGATCCGGGGCGGCGGTTCGCGTCGGCGCAGGAGATGGCGGACCAGCTGACGGGTGTGCTGCGGGAGGTCGTCGCGCTGCAGACGGGCCGGCCGAGGCCGTGGCTGTCGACCCTCTTCGGGCCGGAACTGCGGGTTCCGGACACTGAGCTGTACGAGGACGCGGCGGGGGCGGAGGTGTCCCGGCTGGGCGTGCGGTCCGTGGCCCCCCGGCGGGGCGGGTTCCGGCTCGGCCGGCGCTCCGGCGGCACGGGGGCGGGCGCGGCGGAGGCTGCGGGGGCGGGGGCGGCCGGCGCCGTGCGGGCTCCGGCGGCCGGCGTCCCGGCGGTCACCGCCGAGGCCGCGGGGGCCGTGGGCCCGGGTGCGGCCGGGGGCGCCGGTGCGCCCGGGAGCGGGGCGGCGTACGCCGGTGCGCCCGGATCCGCCCCTGTGTCCGTTGCTCCCGTCGGGGGCGGGGCGTTGCCCTCGCTCGGGACCACCGCCACGCATGTCGCCGGGGCCCCGGTGCCAGGACCCCGGCACGCCGCGGCGGTGCCCGCGCAGGCGTCCGCGCCGTTCCCGGTGCCGCGTACGGCCGCGCCGGCGACGGCGGGGCTCGCGGTGCTCGACCCTCGTGACACCGCGCTCGCGCTGCCGGTGCCGCTGGTGGACCCGTCCGACCCCAATGCCGGGTTCCTCGCCGGACTCCTCGCCTCCGCGCCCGCCGACCTGCTGGGCGCCCTCGGCGCGGCCCCGGCCGACTCGGCCGAGCTGCGGCTGCGGGAGCTGCGCGCCCGGCTCGAACTGGGCGAACTGGCCGTGGCCGGCGACGCGCTGGCCGAGCTGGAGGCCCGCCACCCGGACGACTGGCGGGTGGTGTGGGCGCGCGGGATCGCCTCGCTGGCCACCGGGGACGACGAGATAGCGGCCCTGTCCTTCGACGCCGTCTACGACGCCTTCCCGGGCGAGCCGGCGCCGAAGCTGGCGCTCGGGCTGTGCGCGGAGGTGCTGGGCCAGCTGGACAACGCCGCCGAGTACTACCGGCTCGTCTGGATCACCGACCCGGGCTTCGTGAGCGCGGCCTTCGGGCTGGCCCGGGTCCAACTGGCGGCCGGGGACCGGGAGGCGGCGGTGCGCACCCTGGAATCCGTACCGGAGGCGTCGATCCACTACACCGCCGCACGGGTGGCGGCGGTACGGGCACGCCTGCGCGACCGGCCCCCGGGCGAGGAGCTGCTGGCCGACCTCGCGGCGGCTTCCGACCAGGTGGAGGCGCTGCGGCGGTTCGGCCTGGACCCGGAGCGGCAGGAGCGGCTGGCGACGGAGGTTCTGGGCTCCGCCCTGGACTGGGTACTGTCGGGTAGCCGGGGTGCCGACCTCGGCCGGACCTCACTGCTCGGCAGTCAACTGGACGAGCGGGGGCTGCGCTTGGGCCTGGAACGCTCCTACCGCGTCCTCGCCCGGCTGGCGCAGCGGGGCGAGGAGCGGATCGAACTGGTGGAACGGGCAAACCGTTTCCGTCCCCGGACGTGGGTGTGAGTGATGTCGATGCATCGGCCGTCGGGCTGCCCCAGCTGCGCGGAGCCCCTGGAGGAGGGTGACCGTTTCTGCGGAGTGTGCGGATACGCCCTCTCCGCCGCTCCCCCGGACGCGGACCCCACCCCGACCCTCCCGGTCACCCCGACCGCGGGCGCGGCGGGCCGGGCCGCTCACGAGCCCCCGGCCGGCCCCCCGCCGGCCCCTCCGGCTCCTGTCCCGCCAACCCCCTCTGTCCCACCGGCCCCGGCCGCACCGGCCGCGCCGCCCGCCCCTCCAGCCATGGCTCCGGCTCCGGTGGCGGCGCCCGGGTGGGAGCCCGGGTACGGCGCCCCGGCGGGCGGGCTCCCGGCCGCGTCCGGTGCCGAGCCCGAGCCCGCGCCCGTCCCGGCCGGGGCCGCGTACTCCGCCGGCTACGGCGCGGCCACCGCCGGGTACGGCGTGCCCGCGCCCGGCTGGGAGGGCGAGACCGGCCCGGACGCCCCCTGGGCGTCCGCCGCCACCGGCCCCGACGGCCCGCACGAGGACCCGTACGCCCAGGCCCCGCAGGACACCGGCGGGGTGCGCCACGACCCGCCCGGCACCGGGGACGAGGAGCCGGAGCCGTACGCGGCCGCCCCGCAGGAGAACCCGTACGCCGCCGCCCCGCAGGGCGAGGGCAGGACCTGCGTCGCCTGCCGCGCCGGGCACGTGGACACGGACGGGTACTGCGAGCACTGCGGCCACGCGCAGCCCCGCGAGCGGGACCACCTGGAGGAGGAGCTCTGCAGCGTCGCCGCCGTCAGCGACCGCGGCCTGCGCCACCACCGCAACGAGGACTCCTTCGCCGTGTCGGCCACCGCCCTGCCCGACGGGTCGGCCGCGACCGTCGCGATCGTCTGCGACGGCGTCTCCTCCGCCAGCCGCCCCGACGAGGCCTCGGCGGCCGCCGCCGGTGCCGCCAACGAGTCGCTCCTCGAAGCCCTTCCGCGCGGCACCGACCCGGTGGAGGCCATGCGCGGGGCGATCCTCGCGGCGGCCTCCGCGGTCACCGCGCTCGCCCCGCCGGCCCCCGGAGCGCAGAACGCCCCCGCGTGCACGCTGGTCGGAGCCGTCGTCAGCGGCGGCGTGCTCACCATCGGCTGGGTCGGCGACAGTCGCGCCTACTGGGTGCCGGACGACCGCGCCGCCCTGGCCCGCCGGCTCACCGAGGACGACTCCTGGGCCGCGCAGATGGTCGCGGCGGGCCTGATGGGCGAGGCCGAGGCCTACGCCGACGTCCGGGCCCACGCCATCACCGGCTGGCTCGGGGCCGACGCGTACGACCTCGACCCGCACACCGCCAGCTTCAGACCGGACCACCCCGGCGTGGTGGTCGTCTGCACGGACGGCCTGTGGAACTACGCCGAGTCCGCGCGGGAGATGGCGCAGGTCCTGCCCGCGGACGCCGCCGACCGGCCGCTGCACAGCGCGCAGGTGCTGGTCGGGCACGCCCTGGACGGGGGCGGTCACGACAACATCACCGTCGCCGTCGTGCCCTTCGCGGGCCCGGCACAGGAACCGCCGCAGCCCCCCGCGGAAGCCCACGCCCAGCCCGAAGCGGAACCCGAAGCGGAACCCCGGTTCCGTCCCGGCGCCTGACCAACCGCCGCACCGGCAAGCCCGGAGGAGGAGACCCACCGATGGCGAACTTCGCCAAGCCGAGCGCACCCCGCTTCAGCGTGGAGGTGTACCAGAACGAGTTCCTGCCCGAGGGCGGGCGGGACGTGCACGCCATCGTGACGGTCACCTCCACCGGCGGGGCCACGGCCACCGCCGCGCACGCGCCCGGCGGCCAGGACGCGGCCGTCGTGATCATGGTGGACTGCTCCGGCTCCATGGAGTACCCGCCGGACAAGATGCGCGGCGCCCGCGAGGCCACCGCCGCCGCGATCGACACCCTGCGCGACGGCACGGCCTTCGCCGTGATCGCCGGTACGCACGAGGCCAGGGAGGTGTACCCCGGCCAGGGCGCCCTCGCCACCGCCGGGCCCGTCACCCGCGCCCAGGCCAAGGAGGCCCTGCGCGGTCTGCAGGCGCACGGCGGCACGGCCATCGGAACCTGGCTGCGGCTGGCCGACGGCCTGCTGCGCCGCACCACGGCGACGATCCGGCACGGCATCCTGCTCACCGACGGCCGCAACGAGCACGAGGACCCGGCCGTGCTGCGCGCCACCCTCGACGCCTGCGCCGGCCGCTTCACCTGCGACGCCCGCGGGGTGGGCACGGACTGGGAGGTGAAGGAGGTCACCGGGATCGCGCGGGCGCTGCTCGGCTCCGCCGACATCGTCGCCGATCCGGCCCACCTCGCCGAGGACTTCACCCGCATGATGGGGCAGGCCATGGGCAAGGAGGTCGCGGACGTCGCGCTGCGCCTGTGGACCCCGGTCGGCGCGGAGGTCCAGTACGTCAAGCAGGTCTCGCCCTCCGTCCACGACCTGACGGGCCGCCGTACCGAGGCGGGCCCGCGCGCCGGGGACTACCCGACCGGCTCGTGGGGCGACGAGTCCCGCGAGTACCACGTGTGCGTCCGCGTGCCGGGGGCCTCCGTTGGGCAGGAGATGCTGGCCGCCCGGGCCTCGCTGGTCCTGCCGGGGCCGGACGGCGAGCCGCGGCCGCCGCTCGCCCAGGGGCTGGTCCGGGCGGTGTGGACGGCCGACCTCGCCGTGTCGACGGCCATCAACCCCCAGGTGGCGCACTACACGGGGCAGGCGGAACTCGCGGAGGCTATCCAGCAGGGCCTGGACGCCCGCAAAATGGGCGATGTCGACAGTGCGACGGCGAAGCTGGGCCGTGCCGTGCAGTTGGCGAGTGCCTCCGGGAACGCCGACACCGCCAAACTGCTGGCGAAGGTGGTGGATGTCGTGGACGCGGCGGCGGGTACTGTGCGGCTGAAGGCGAAGGTCGCCGATGCCGACGAGATGACCCTTGAAACGCGTTCGACGCAGACCGTCCGAGTGAAGAAGACCTGAGAAGAAGCCTGACGCGATGACGCAGGAAAAAGGGGGAAACGCCGCGATGCCGACCTGCCCGAACGGCCACCAGTCCGCCTCCGACGACTGGTGCGAGGTCTGCGGCCTCCGCATGACCGCCCCTGCCGGCGCCGCTCCCGCTGCACCCTCCTACGGCTACGGCTACCCTCCCACCAGCGGGGAGCCGACCGCCCAGGCCGAGCTGTGCCCGCAGTGCCGGACCCCGCGCGAGGCGATGGCCCCCTTCTGCGAGGAGTGCCGGTACAACTTCCTCACCCGCTCGGCCACCCCGTACGCCGCCGAGCCCGCGACGCCGGCCGGGGGCCAGATCGCCGCCCCCGGAGCCGCCGCCGGACCGGGCACCGGCGCGGTGGCCACCCCGCCGCCCCCGCCGCCGGCCCCGCCCCAGCCGGTGTTCTCCCAGGACCACTTCGAGTACCAGGGCTCCCGCCCGTCGCGGGTCAACCGGCCGGCGGAGCCGCTCCAGGGCGAAGACGACTGGCTGCTCCAGCCGCCCGCGCAGGAGCAGCCCGCACCGCCGCCGGTACCGCCGGTTCCGCCGCAGCCCGAGTACCAGCCGCAGCCCGACTACCAGCGGCCCCAGCCGTCGCAGGCCTCGCAGCCGTCACAGCCCGAGCCCTTCGCGGCCCCGGACCGGGGCGCCGGCGCCTCCTGGTCGGCGACGATCGGCCCCGACCGCTCGTACTTCATGGCGATGATGCAGCGCAGCGGCCCCGAGGCCGCCGCGCTCAACCTGCCGGCGTACTCCCCGGAGCTCCACCTGCCGCTCTCCGGCGGGCAGATCACCATCGGCCGCCGCCGTGCCTCCACGGGCGAGTCCCCCGACATCGACCTGTCGGTGCCCCCGGAGGACCCGGGGGTCTCCCACCAGCACGCGGTGCTCGTCCAGCAGCCGGACCTGACCTGGGCCGTGGTCGACCAGAACTCCACCAACGGCACCACCATCAACGGCGGCGAGGACCCCATCCAGCCGTACGTGCCCGTGCCCCTCGCCGACGGCGACCGCGTCCACGTCGGCGCCTGGACCACCATCACCGTCCGCCGCGGCTAGCCGGGGGCGGACGGCTCCCCCAGGGGCCACGCGTAGGGCCCCTGTGGATCGTCGAGCCAGGCCCACTGCCCCTCCGGGGTGACCGTGACCCCGAACCGCTCGCGCGCCGGCCGGCCCTCGCCGCGCCACAGGTCGAGCGCCTCGCGCGGGTGCAGCACGTCCGCGGTCAGGATCAGCAGGAACTGGAAGCGCTCGTTCTCCACCAGTTCGTACGGGATCCCGTGCAGCGGCCCGGTCGCCCCGGGCGGCCCCGGCGCGGCCGTGGCCCCGCGCAGCGGGACGAAGTACGCGGAGGTGTGCAGGAAGCGGCCCTCCGCGAAGCCGGCGTCCCGGACGGTCAGCGCGATCAGCCCGGTCGACAGCGGGGCCAGGATCCGCGCCCCCGGCCGGCACTGGCCGAGCCAGGCGGGCGGGATCAGCGGCAGGGTGCAGGTCACGAGGATCCGGTCGAAGGGCGCCCGGGCGGGGCAGCCGCGTGCCCCGTCGCCGGTGACCACGGCGGGCCGGTAGCCGAGCCGGGCCAGGTGGGAGCGGGCCGACTCGGTGATCTCCTCGTCCAGGTCCACCGTGGTGACGAGGCCGTCGCCGAGCCGGTGGCAGAGCAGGGCCGCGTTGTAGCCGGTGCCGGCGCCGATCTCCAGCACGTTGTCCCCGTCCCGCACCCGGAGCGCGTCCAGCATCTTCGCCATCAGCGAGGGCTGGCTGCTGGAGGAGACGAGCTCGCCGTCGCGCAGCCGGGTGGCGAGCGGGGCGTCGGTGTACACCCCGCGCAGCCAGCGGGCCCGGCGCTCGGGGTCCGGATCCTCGTCCCACAGCCGCTCGTGCCCCGCTCCACGGCCGGTCCAGAAGTACGGCACGAACACGTGCCGGGGCACGGCGGCGAAGGCCGCCCGCCAGGCCGGGTCCTCCAGCACGCCGGCGGCGGTGAGTTCCCGTACCTGGGCGGCGTGCGCCGTCTCCCGCAGGTCCTTCTCCGCGGCCTTCGCCGTGCCCATGTCTCCACTGTGCTGCGGTCGGGCCCGGGGTGCGACCTCGCGGCGGGGACGGTGCGGCAGTGGTCCTAGGACCGGGGTCCTCCGTCCGGGCGTCTGAGACGATGGTCGGGTGAATGACGACGCGCAGAGCACGGTCCAGGAGACGACCTTCTACGAGCAGGTGGGCGGCGAGGAGACCTTCCGCCGTCTGGTCCACCGCTTCTACCAGGGAGTCGCCGAGGACCCGCTGCTGCGCCCGATGTACCCGGAGGAGGACCTCGGGCCCGCCGAGGAGCGGTTCGCACTGTTCCTGATGCAGTACTGGGGCGGTCCGACGACGTACAGCGAGCACCGCGGGCACCCGCGCCTGCGCATGCGGCACGCGCCGTTCCAGGTGGACGCGGCCGCGCACGACGCGTGGCTCGCGCACATGCGCGTGGCGGTGGACGAGCTCGGGCTCGCCCCGCACCACGAGGCGCAGCTGTGGCGGTACCTGACCTACGCGGCCGCCTCGATGATCAACACCGCCGGCTAGCCGGACACCCGGTCCTTACCGGATCGACGCCCTCCGCGTGCAGGGGTCCCTGCAAGCGGCCGAACGCTTCCCCTCGGCCGGGGGCCCTGCCAGGCCCGTACGGGGCACGGGCGGGGCGCCCGCGGTACCCGGCGCGCCCTCCCGGGAACCCCTTCCGTCGCACCGACACCGACGGAACTGGAGGTTCCATGTCGCAGGGCACCGCAGACACGGTTGATCCGACCACCGACGCGGACGGGGAAGCGCTGGACCGCGCCCTCGCCGCGAACGCGTCCGGCGCGGATCCCGGCCTGCACGAGAGTACGAGCGCGAGTTCCTCCCAACCCGCCCGCGGGCCGGCACCCGAGTACGGGTCCGGCGGCCGCACGGCCGCCCGCAGGCAGCTGGACTCGGAATAGGAGGCGCGCCATGTCCATGAGGTTCCAGAACAACTACCACCGCGAGATCTGGACGATGGTCGAGCGGCACCATCCCAGCTGCTCCGACGGCAGCAACTGGGTCAAGGAGGGCTGGTGGAGGCTCGGCCCCGGGGAGAGCGCCGTCGTCTACGGCGGTGACGTCCTCGCCCTCAACCAGATCTGGTACTGCTACGCGTTCGCGGGCGACGGCGTCGAGTGGCGCGACCGCTTCCGGGAGACGGTCCCGAACAGCGCCTTCGAGTGGTGCGCGAACACGTCGGACTCCAACTCGCGGACGATCTTCATGAGCGAGTTCGTCGTGACCCGTCCGAACCACGTGCACTCGTTCAACCCGTAGCCCTGCAGGGCACGGCGGGGCAGAGCACGGCGCACGGAGCGGGCCCGTCCGCCCCCGGTACCCGGTGGGCGGGCGGCCCCGGCCCGGTCCGGGACGGGAGCCCTAGACGGGCCGCACCTGGATCCCGCCCAGGCCGGCGAGGGCGCCGGGGCGGCGCGTGGCGACGGAGCCGTACGGGGTGCTGAGCCGCAGCCAGCCGCCGGAGGCGAACAGGGCCACCGGGGCGGGAGCGCCCGCGTCGGGGGCGCCCGCGGGCACGGGGGTGCGTACCGGGCGCAGGAAGCCCAGGGACTGGGCGGCGTGCACCGCGCGCAGGGGCAGCTCGGTGTCGCCCAGGGTCCGGGACCAGATCTCGCGGCCGATGCGGTCCCGCTCGGAGCGGGTCCGGTGCTGTGGGGGCAGGGCCTCGTCGCGGGCGCGGAACTCGGCGACGGCCGCGGCCACGGCCGCGCGCACCGCCTCGGGGGCGGGCAGGCCGGGGACGGGACGCCAGCCGCCGCGGGGCGGCAGGACGCCCGCCCAGGGCGGGCCGGTGACGGGGCCGGGGACGGTCACGGCGGCGCCGCTCTCGTCGACGGCCTCCAGCAGCTCGCCCGCGGAGACGGTGACGTCGAGCGGGGTCGCGAGGGGCTCGGCGAGCCGTGCCGTGCGGACGGCCAGGACCTCGAAGGAGGGCGGCCGTCCGAAGACGGCGAGCGCGCCGCCGCCCGCCGGCGCCTGGAGGCGTACGGCGGCGGCGCGGTCGTAGTGCACCAGCCGGCCCAGGAAGGCGGCGAGGTCCGCCGCCTCCCCGGAGTCGGCGAGGCGCAGCTGTCCGCTCATGCCGCGAGGCGCCCTTCGGCGGCCGCGGGAGCGTTCTCGGGCTTGTCGAGGTACTGCTCCAGGAAGTGCCGTTCCTCTTCGGTGATGCGGCGGGGCCGCCCCTCGGCGAGGTTGTAGGGCACGACGACCGTCTCGGCGCGGACGTAGACGGTCTCCGGAGCGTCCTCGGTCGCCTCGTCCTTGACCTCGTAGCGGATGGTCAGGGACGCGGCGCCTATCCGGGTCACCCAGGACTCGATGAGCACCGGCTCGTGCCGGTGCACGAGGGGGAGCTTGTAGTCGATCTCGTGACGGGCCACGACGGACCCGCCCGTGAAGGACTCGCTGCCCTCCCCCGGCGCCAGGCGGAACATGAAGTCGATGCGCGCCTCCTCCAGGTAGCGGAGGAAGACGACGTTGTTGACGTGCCCGAAGGCATCCATGTCCGCCCAGCGGAGGGGGCACCGGTAGTGGTGTCTGGCCATGACCGCGACCTAGCCCCGGGTGAGCTTCTTGTAGGTGGCGCGGTGCGGACGGGTGGCGTCCGGGCCGAGCCGCTCGACCTTGTTCTTCTCGTAGGACTCGAAGTTGCCCTCGAACCAGAACCACTTGGACTCGCCCTCGTAGGCGAGGATGTGGGTGGCCACTCGGTCCAGGAACCAGCGGTCGTGGGAGACGACCACGGCCGCACCCGGGAACTCCAGCAGCGCGTTCTCCAGCGAGCCCAGGGTCTCGACGTCGAGGTCGTTGGTGGGCTCGTCGAGGAGCAGCAGGTTGCCGCCCTGCTTGAGGGTGAGCGCGAGGTTCAGGCGGTTGCGCTCACCGCCGGAGAGCACGCCGGCCGGCTTCTGCTGGTCCGGGCCCTTGAAGCCGAAGGCGCTGACGTAGGCGCGGGACGGCATCTCGACGTTGCCGACGTTGATGTAGTCCAGCTCGTCCGACACGACCGCCCAGAGGGTCTTCTTGGGGTCGATGTTGGCGCGGCCCTGGTCGACGTACGAGATCTTGACGGTCTCGCCGACCTTGATCTCGCCGGAGTCCGGCTGCTCCAGGCCCTGGATCATCTTGAAGAGCGTGGTCTTGCCGGCGCCGTTCGGGCCGATGATGCCGACGATGCCGTTGCGCGGGAGCGTGAAGGACAGGTCGTCGATGAGGACCTTGTCGCCGAACGCCTTGGAGAGGTTGTTGACCTCGACCACGATCGAGCCCAGGCGCGGGCCCGGCGGGATCTGGATCTCCTCGAAGTCGAGCTTGCGCATCTTGTCGGCCTCGGCCGCCATCTCCTCGTAGCGAGCGAGACGGGCCTTGGACTTCGCCTGGCGGCCCTTGGCGTTGGAGCGGACCCACTCCAGCTCTTCCTTGAGGCGCTTGGCGCGCTTCTCGTCCTTCTTGCCCTCGACCTTGAGGCGCTCGGCCTTCTTCTCCAGGTAGGTGGAGTAGTTGCCCTCGTAGGGGTGCGCGCGGCCGCGGTCGAGCTCGAGGATCCACTCGGCGACGTTGTCGAGGAAGTAGCGGTCGTGGGTGACCGCCACGACGGCGCCCTTGTACTGGGCCAGGTGCTGCTCCAGCCAGTTCACGGACTCGGCGTCGAGGTGGTTGGTGGGCTCGTCGAGGAGCAGCAGGTCGGGGGCCTCCAGCAGCAGCTTGCAGAGGGCCACGCGGCGCTTCTCACCACCGGAGAGGTTGGTGACCGGCCAGTCGCCGGGCGGGCAGCCCAGGGCGTCCATGGCCTGCTCCAGCTGGGCGTCCAGGTCCCACGCGTTGGCGTGGTCCAGGTCGTCCTGGAGCTTGCCCATCTCCTCCATCAGCTCGTCGGTGTAGTTCGTCGCCATTTCCTCGGCGATCGCGTTGAACCGGTTGAGCTTCTGCTTGATCTCGCCGACGCCGTCCTCGACGTTCTCCAGGACGGTCTTGGACTCGTCGAGCTTCGGCTCCTGCATGAGGATGCCGACGGAGTAGCCGGGCGACAGGAAGGCGTCGCCGTTGGACGGCTGCTCGATGCCCGCCATGATCTTCAGGACGGTGGACTTACCGGCGCCGTTCGGGCCGACCACGCCGATCTTGGCCCCCGGCAGGAAGTTCAGGAAGACGTCGTCGAGGATCACCTTGTCGCCGTGCGCCTTGCGCGTCTTGCGCATGGTGTAGATGAACTCAGCCAAGAGAAACCGTCCGGCAGATCGATGGTGGGCAGATACACCCCATACTGCCGTACGTCCATCCCCCGGGGGAAACCAGTACGGCTCCCCCGGGGCCCCGCGGGCCCCCGGCCAGGGCGGGATGACACTGAGTGCTTCCGGTATCACGAGTTACGAGTACGGACGGGCCGACTTCAGCGGGGACGGTAGACGGTCAGGGCGTCGGGGAGGGCGTCGAGGGTGAGTGCGGCGGGGGCCTGGGCGTATTCGCCGTCGTAGGCGAGCGGGGTGCCGGGCGGGATGTCCGCGACGTGCAGGCCGCGCAGCCGGGTGGCGACGTGGACGGGGGACCGGCTGAGCGGGCCCGCGAAGGCGGCGGCCAGCAGGCGCGGGCCGGGGCGGCCGCCGCCGTGGACGAGCCGCAGGTCGAGCAGGCCCTCGCCGAGTCCGGCCCGGCGGCGGGGGGCGGGGCCGGTGCCCTGGTAGGTGCCGTTGCCCGCGAAGAGCAGCCAGGCGCTGCGGGGCCGCCCGGCCAGGGTCAGCCGGACGGGCCGCTCGGCCCGCAGCACCCGCCAGGCCGCCAGCACCGCGGCCGGTCCGCCCCCGATCCGCGGCGCCCACCGCAGGCGGTGCCGCAGCAGTTCGGGGTAGGCCCCGATGCTGAAGTTGTTCAGGAAGTACCGGGCCGCCTGCCCGGCCCCGTCGGCCGGGGTGATGCGGCCCAGGGAGACGCGGACCGCCTGGCCGGCGGCGAGGGCGCGGCAGGTGTCCTCCGGGCCGGTGAGGCCGAGGTCCAGCGCGAAGTGGTTGAGGGTGCCGCCGGGGAACACCGCGAGCGGCACCCCGGCCCGCAGGGCGGCGGTCGCGGCGGCGTTGACGGTGCCGTCGCCGCCGTACACCCCGAGCACCGCGGACCGGGCGGCGGCCGCCGCCATCACGGCCTCCACCTCGTCGCCCGCGCACTCCACGACCTCCGCCCCCGGCAGCCGCCCGCGCAGTACGTCGAGCTCCCCGCCCCGGGCCGGGCCGGACGCGGTGTTCGCCACGACCGTCAGCCCGGCCCCGTCCGGCAGCGCGGGCGCGTCGGCCGCCGGGCGCTCGCCGCCGGGGACGGCCCGCGCCCGCTCGGCCCGGCGCACGAGGCCGCGTACGGCGAACCCCGCCGCGACCCCGAGGGCCGCGCCCGCCAGCACGTCGGACGGGTAGTGCACGCCGGTGTAGACCCGGGAGAAGGCCACGGACGCGGCCACCGGGGCCACCGCGGCCCCCCACCCGGGGGATTCCAGGGCGAGGCCGGCGGTGAAGGCGGCGGCCGAGGCGGAGTGCCCGGAGGGGAAGGAGGTGGTCCACGGCTGCACGGCCGGCAGCCGCGCCGCGGGCACCCCCTCCAGGAGCGGCCTGGGCCTGCGCACGGACCACTTGCCGACGGTGTTGATGGTGCCCGAGGCCAGCGCGAGCGAGGCGGCCGCGGTCAGCGCCCCCTTGCGGGCCCGGGGCGAGCCGAGGACGGTGATCACCGCGGCGGTCCCGCCCCACAGCACCCCGTGGTTCGCGGCCCGCCCGAGGGCGGGCAGCACCCGTTCGGCCCCGGGCCAGTGCCGCCGGGCCACGAGGTCGAACAGCCGCCGGTCCCAGGACGCGAGGGTGCCCCGCCAGGTCAGTTTCTGATGCTGATCAGTCATCCTTCGCGCCTACCCCGGGCCGCCGCCCGGAATCACACCTCGCCGTCCTCCCCCTCGAACGGCCGCTTGCGCAGCAGCAGGACGACCATGCCGCCCAGCACCACCAGCCCGACCGCGAGGGAGGCGATGACCGGAGTGGCCGCGGAGCTGCCGCTGGTCGCCAGCCGCTCCTCGTCCGGGGAGTCCTGCCCGGCCGTGGCGGACTCGGCGGCCACCGCCGCCTCGGACGCGCCGGCCAGCTGGCCCACGGCTCCGGCCGTGCCCGCCGCGGCGGCCGGGGGCTGCGGCCAGACCGCCGTGGCGGTGGCGGCCGCCGCGGACTCGCTGGAGCCGGCCACGATCTGCGCCTCGGCCGGGATCCCGCTGGTGAAGACCCGGCCGACGGGCACCTTCGTCGAGCCGTGCACGGTCACCGAGGCCGTCCCGTCCGGGGTGCCGGCGGGCACCTCGAAGTACAGCCGGCTGCCGTTCGCCGCGGACGTCACCGGCCGCCCCTCGGAGTCGACCACCCGCACCCCCATGGCCGTGGCGGCCGCGTCGGGGGTGACGGTCACGCTCTGCGCCCCCGTCCGGACGGTGACCGGGCCCAGCCGGGTCCCGACGGCGCCCGTCAGCGGTCCGGACGCCTGCCCGGGGTCCAGCCCGAGCGACGCCGGCGGCTCCGGCAGCCGCCCGGCCTCCCGCTGGAGGTAGTCGGCGAGCCGCTCCGCCGCCGGGTCGGCCGCCTCCACCTGCGCCCCGTCGGCCAGCCGCCAGATCGCCACCTGGGTCCCGGCGGCCGCGCTCTCCGCGGTCAGCGCGCCGGCCCCGGCCGCCTTCGCCAGCCCGGCCAGGTCGTTGTGCTGGGGGTAGGAGTGCTCCAGGACCCAGCGGATCCGGCCGCCCGCGTCGGTGTTCCCGGTGAGGGGGCTGCCGCCCCAGCCGCTCTCCGTGTACCGGGCCTGGGGCTGCGCGTAGCCCGCGACGCCGACCCCGTACGTCTGGAGCATGCCGCCGCCGTCGACCCGCATCTCGTACAGCCCGGCGGGGATCTGCCGGACCGAGCCGTCCCCGGCTCGCAGGACCGCCTGCCCGTACGTCTTGAGGCCGTCGAGCACGGCGCTCGCGCCCCCGGCCGCCCGGCCGGCGGCGGCCGGGCCGGAGTCCGCCGCGGCGCGGGCTCCGGGCGCCGCGGTGAGGGCCGCGGCCAGCAGGGCCGCCGCCAGGGGCCGGCGCACGGAGCCGCGGACGGCACCGGCGACGCTGCCGGCCGCGGCAGGACCGCCACCGGCACCGGCACCGGGTGGAAGCGGAACCTCCGGCCGGACTGGTCCGGCCTCGGGTGGGACGGTGGATGCGCAGGCCGGCCCGCCCGCGGACGCGGCGGACGCCGCGCGGGGTTCGGAGGGTGTGGAGGACACGGGAACAGCAATCGACACAGTTCTCCCCTTCGGGCCGAAGACCAAGGTGCCCGTGAGTACCGGGGAATCCTAGCCGCCTCGAACACTCAGACCACCGCCGCCTTCTGAGGGCCCATCAGTGGGGTGTCCGTCTTGACGACCCTGCGGAAGGCCGCCGTTCCGCGGTTGAGGTCGTGTCCGACGCTGATCGCGTCGATGTCCGCCGAGAACCAGCGGACGCCTTCGCCGTCGGGCGGACCCTCCCGGACCCGCAGACGCCCGTGCACCACCAGCGGTTCCCCCACCGAGACGGAACTGGCCAGGTTGACCGCCAGCACCCGGCGCGCCCACACGGTGTAGAAGCTGGTGGGGGCGTCCGTCCAGGTCTCCGTGCGCCGGTCGAAGTAGCGCGGGGTCACCGCGAAGCGGAATCTCGCCGACGGCCCGGTCGCCGTCTCCTTGAAGTCGACCTGCGTCGCCACGTGCCCCACCAGCGTCACCAGGGTGTCGTTCATCCCGGCCGCCCTCCCCCGAAGTCGTACCCGTGCGGACCATCCGCACGAGGTACGACCATGCTGGCCCCGGGCCCCGGGCCCCGGTCCCCCGCTCCGGCCTGTGGATTACTGGCGGGTTGTGGACAACTTCGTCCCCCCTGCGGCGACCGCCGCGTACTGCTCGCGCACCTCGCGGTAGCGCAGCAGCTCGGCCGCCACCGGTTCGAGGACGCGGGCCCGGCCGCAGCCCGCCGCGGCCTGCCTGAGCCGCCGTTCGGCGTCCTGGCCGTACCGGCGCGCCGGCCCCCGGGCGGCGATCGAGCAGGCCCACTCCACCAGCGGCCCGCCGACGATGCCGGCCGCCATGAACAGGACGGGCGGCAGCAGCTTCGGCTCCAGGACCCCGACGATCTGCCCGACCAGCCACAGGCCGCCGAAGATCTGCACCAGCGTCATGGCCGCCTGCGCCAGCACCGCGACCGGCCACCAAGCGGGCCTGGGCGGCTTCGCGCCGGGCACGGCGACGGCCGCGCCCAGGGTCACCGCCAGCTCGTCCAGCGCCTCCGGCAGCTGTTCGGCACCGCGCACCGCGGTCTCCCGTACGGCCTGCGCCCAGGGGTCGGGCAGGCCTGCGACCGCCTCGTCGGCGACCGTCCGTACGGCCTGCTCCACGCGCTGGCGGGCGGTCACCTCCTCCTCGGGAGGCACGGCGGCGGAGGTGCCGGAGCCGCGGCCCCTGGCGGACATGAGGGCGAGCGAGGCGAGCGACCGGGGGGCGCGCCGGCTCTCGTACCAGCGCCACAGCCGCAGCCAGGGCGTGCCGCAGGCCTTGCCGGCGTTGCGCCGCCAGGCCCGCTCGGCGGCGAGGCCGGCGGCGTAGGCCCCGACGGCTTCCGCGAGCCGGTCCTCGAACTCGGCGCGTGCCGCCTCGCCGATCTCGGGTCCGGAGGGGCCCGAGTGCCCGTCGGTGACGTAGAGCGGGCGCAGGCGCGTGGCGGCCCGGTCGACGTCGGCGGAGATCCGGCGGGTCGCGGCGCCCTTCTCCTGGGTGAACTGTCCGAGGAGCTCGCGGAGTTCCCCGACCCCTTCACCCGTCAGGGCGGACAGTCCGAGGACGGTGGCGCCGGGCTCGCCGTGCTCGCCGAGGGCGATCCCGTCGTCGTCCAGCAGCCGCCGCAGGTCGTCGAGTACGAGGTCGGCGGCGTCGCCGGGGAGCCGGTCGACCTGGTTCAGCACGACGAAGGTGATCTCGGCGTGCCCGGCCAGCGGCCGCAGGTACCGCTCGTGGAGGACGGCGTCCGCGTACTTCTCCGGGTCCACCACCCACACCACGGCGTCGACCAGCGCGAGCACCCGGTCGACGTGCTCCCGGTGCGCACCGAGCGCCGAGTCCAGGTCGGGCAGGTCTACGAGGACCATGCCGCGCAGCGCCTCGGCCTCCGGGGTCTCGCGGGGCCGGCGGCGCAGCCGTCCGGGGATCTCCAGCCGGTCGAGGAGGCCGGCGGCGCCGTCGGACCAGCTGCAGGCGATGGGGGCGGCGGTGGTCGGGCGGCGCAGTCCGGTTTCGGAGATCTGCACTCCGGCGAGTGAATTGAAGAGGGTGGACTTGCCGCTTCCGGTGGCTCCGGCGATGGCGACGACGGTGTGCTGCGGGGACAGGCCCCGGCGTGCGGCCGCTTCGTCCAGGACCCGTCCGGCTTCGGCGAGGGTCTTGCCGTCGAGGCGGGTGCGGGACAGTCCGACGAGCTGGCGCAGGGCGTCGAGGCGGGTGCGCAGGGCCTGGGCCTCGGGGCTGAGCGGGGGTGCGGGGGCCTTGCCGCCGTCGCTGCCGGCGCCGGAGACGGCCCGCACGACCGCGTCGTCGTCCCCGTCGTCCTCGGCGCTCCCGCCGTCACGTCCTGCCTCTTCGTCGAGGCCGGACGCGAGGAGGGCGGCGTCGAGCAGCGCGTCGTCGATGAGGGCGTCGCCGGCGCGCGTGCCGGTACCGCGCGGGCCGCCCTTGCTGCCGGCGCGGTGGCGGGAGCGTGCGATGAACCCGTCGTCCCACCGGTCGCCGGCGTGGTCGCTGTCGCGGTCGGTCAGGGCGGTCACCGCGTCACCTCTCCTTCTGCAGTAGGGACAGCGCGGCGATCAGCTCGGCCTGTGGTTCGGGGGTGACTTCGAGTGCCTGGAGGGGGGCGAGCCTGCGGTCCCGTTCGGCGCGCAGGACCTGGTCGAGGTGGTCGCCGACCAGTTCGCCGCCCCGGTCGCGCAGGCGTACGGCGGCCTGTACGCCGATCCGCTCGGCGAGCTTCTCCCCTGCCGGACGGGCGCGTTTGCCGCCGAGGAGGGCGGCGACGAGGAGGGCGGCGACGCCGTCGGGGTCGGGCGCGGGCTGCTTGCCGAGCTTGGCGACCTCCTCCTCGGCGAGCTCCTCCAGCACGCGCCGCCAGCGGCGTACGGCCATGCCGATACGTTCCGCCGCTTCCCGGTCGGGCGCGGGCAGCGGCACCGCCCCGGAGGCGGGCTCGCGCCGCCAGACCTCGGCGATCCGCTCGTCGGCGGCGGCGACGGCGCATTGGAGGAGCGCGGCGAGGGATTCCGCGAGGGAGTCGAGGAGTTCGTCGGCGCTGGTGTCGAGGGGGTAGCCGCGCCACCGGGTGAGGGCGTCGCCGGCGAGTACGGCGCCCTTGTCGAGGCGGTTGCGGACCCGCTTGCCCTCCTTGCGGTACGCGTCCTCGACGGCGGTGGTCAGCCGGACGGCCGCGGCGTGCTGGGCGGCGACGGCGGAGGCCAGCTCCGGCATGCGGCGCTTGAGGGAGTCGAGGGCGCCGAGGGCGGTGCGGCCGACCGCGTACTGCCGGGCGGCCGGGTCGTGGACGTGGTGGGTGAGCCAGGCGAGCAGCGGCGCGACCGCGCTGGCCGGCAGCAGTCCGCCGCCGCCGGTCGACTCGGGCAGCTCGGGCACGGTGAACCGCGGTACGTCGCCCAGCCCGGCCCGGGTGAGCAGGGCCCCGTACTGGCGCGAGACCTCGGCGAGCACCTGGTGCGGGACCCGGTCGAGGACGGTGATCAGGGTGGCGTTGTACTGCTTGGCGGTGCGCAGCAGGTGCCAGGGGACGGCGTCGGCGTACCGCGAGGCGGTGGTGACCATGACCCAGACGTCGGCGGCGCAGATCAGCTCGGCGGCGAGGGTGCGGTTCTCGACGACGAGGGAGTCGATGTCGGGGGCGTCGAGGACGGCGAGGCCGCGCGGGAGGGTGGACACGGTCTCGATGCGCAGCTCGCTGGTCGCGCCGGGGCGGCCGGGTGCGCGCAGGGGGTTCTTCCTGGAGGAGGGGACCAGTTCCTCGTCCTGCTGGGGCACCCAGACCCGCATGAGGTCGGGGAGGATCCGCATCCCGGCGAACCAGTGGTGGTCGTCCGGGTGGCAGACGAGGACCGGGGTTCGGGTGGTGGGGCGCAGCACTCCGGCTTCGCTGACCTGGCGGCCGACGAGGGAGTTGACGAGGGTGGACTTGCCGGCCCCGGTGGACCCGCCGATGACGGCGAGGAGCGGCGCCTCGGGCGCCTTCAGCCGGGGGACGAGGTAGTCGTCGAGCTGCGCGAGCAGCTCGGCTCTGGTCTGGCGGGCGCGCGGGGCGCCGGGCAGGGGCAGCGGCAGACGCACGGACGCGACCCGGTCGCGCAGGGCGGACAGGGCATCGAGCAGCTGAGGCCGAACATCCAAGGTCACCACATGCGAAGAATGCCCAATTTGGGACCATTTTTGAAGCTTATACGCCCTCTGCGCGCCGACCGCGACTCCTGAGGGACATCATGGACACGGCGGACGAGTGGGACGCAGGCATAACGAGTGCACAACACCCAGGCCGACGCGGCGCAAAAGCGGTGCGAGAATCGCACCTGCCTGCGATTATCGGGACCGCTTCACCGAACCTCCACAACGTGGCACGCGAGTGAAGCAACCGGGACAAGGCAACCGGAGCCCTATCCTTGACCCGGCACGGACCGCAGTCCCACCCCCACCAAGGGGCTCCAGGCCACCACGGTCACCTTCCGGCCCCCGTAGCTCAGTGGATAGAGCAGGCGCCTTCTAAGCGCTTGGCCGCAGGTTCGAGTCCTGCCGGGGGCACTTCCTTCCACCTTCCCGAGGGCCGATCAGGCCGTCCGGGCCGCCCTGGCGCGGGATCGTCACGCCGTCCGCGATTGGCGGAAATTCACTCGACCGGACCCTTGCGGGATCCTTGCACCCGCAAAACCGGAAACCTGAAAACCGGAAGAGCGCCGTCCCGCCCGACGGGGGTTCGTTCGGGCGGGACGGAGTACGGGACTCCGGACTCGGGGGGCGGGTCCGGGGCCGGGTCCGGGTGGGGCCGGGGCCGGGTCCGGGTGGGTCCGGGGCCGGGTCCGGGTGGGGCCGGGTCCCGGATCAGTAGGACGGGAAGGCGGGGGTGGAATCGGCGGTGGCCGGGGCGCCGTCGGCCGGGGCGTCCTGCGGGGAGACGCCGAAGGCCTTGACCGCCTGGTAGTACGTCCAGGCCGTGCTGTCGCAGGAGCCCTTCTTGACGCCCGAGTACTGCGAGCAGACCCGCTTCAGGTCGGCGTAGAAGGCGTCGTCCAGACGGGACTTGTTGGCGGGGAAGGTGCCGGCCGCCTTGTAGTTGCGGTACCCGAAGTCGTGGCGGGCGCAGGCCGTCTGGAAGGGGAAGCCGAAGGGGTTGTCGGGGGACGAGGAGCAGTAGTCCGTCGACCAGTCGAAGGCGTACGAGGCCCAGTTGCCCTGGCTGCCGCGCGCCGCGACCCAGGCGTTGTAGCTGGAGGCGCTGGTCTGCGTCCAGCCGCTCAGCACCTGCGGCTTGTCCGCCGGGGCCGCCGAGGCCGGGGTGGCGAGGGCCAGCAGGCCGGCGGACACGGACGCGAGCAGGGGGACGAGACGGCGACGCATGGCATTCCTCCGAGTGGGGGCGGCGGGGCGAGCGGGCGACGGGGCCGCGCCCGGCCAACTCCCCGGTGCGGCGTCGGGATTCACCCTCGGAGCACGCCATATCCCCGGCCCCTACCGCCCCTATAACGCGGCCCGGACGCATACGTGCCGACCTGGCTCGACCTGGTACGTCCTGGACCGCACCCCTCTCAGGTATGACTCCGTGTCCGACCTCCGGCAGATTCGAGGTTGATACCGGGGAGGGACGCGCGCGTGACGCCCGGCCCGAACACTTATGGGTATGAACCGCCGTCCGCTCGTCATCGCCGCCGCCGTCGCGGGAGTCCTCGCCCTGGCCGCCTTCGCGCTGCCCAACCTGCCGCCCAACCCGGTTACGAACGCCCTTGAGAAGCAGGTCCTGCGGGAGAAGGGCAAGCGGTACGCCAGTGCCGCCGACGCTCCGAAGAAGGGTGACCGGGCGTTCGTCCTGCCCAGCTGGATACCGGGGGACGCCACCGACATACGGATCCGCGCGCGTGGCGACGGCGGGGCCCGGCTGATCCGGTTCACCCTCGGCAAGACCCCGCTGGACGGCCCGCAGTGCGCCGCCGGGACGCCGAAGAAGGCGGGCGGCCCCCGCCTGGGCGCCCGCTGGTGGCCCGGCGACACCCGGCGCGAGGAACGCCCCGAGTGCCGGGACCGCTACCAGTACCAGGTCTCGGTGCGCGGCCGGCAGGTCTACGCCTGGACCGACGGGACGCCCTCTCCCGGAGCCCGAATACCGGAGGGCGGCGGCCCCGGCGGCGGCCCGGCCGTCGCGCCCGCCGGGGTGTCCGGCGGGGTGTCCGGCGGTGCGCCCGCCAGGTAGGGGGAGCCGCTCAGGCGGTGTCGCGGGCGAGGAGCGCCGCCGTGGCCCGGGCGAAGCCCTCCGGGTTGTCGAGCATGATGTTGTGCCCGCAGTCCGGTACGGCCACCACGGCGACCCCGGCCGCCTCCAGGGCTTCGGTGCCGTCGAGCCGTCCGTCCTGCTCCGGGAAGAGGAAGCCGCGCGGGACCTTCAGCTCCAGCAGGAGCTCCCGCATGGTGGGCGTGGTGCCCGCGGCCAGGTTCACGGCGCTGCGGTGCAGGGCGGTGCGGCCGGCCAGCCGCATGGTCGACCACCAGTGCGCGCCGACCCGGTCGCGGACCTCCGCCCAGCCGCCCGCCAGGAACTCCTCCTCCGTGTAGGAGGCGAGGCCGCTGCTGCCGGCCGTGCCCGGGGTGGGCGGCAGCGGGTCCAGGTTGGCGTCCACCAGGACGAGGCGGGAGACCAGCCGGGGGTGCCGGGCGGCCAGCACGATGGCCACCGCGCCGCCCATGCTGTGGGCGATCACCTCGGCGCCTTCGGCACCGGCCGCGGTCAGGGCCTCGGCCACGGCGCCGGCGTGCGCCTCCAAGGTGTACGAGAACGCCTCCGGGCGGTCGCTGTGGCCGTGCCCGAGCATGTCGAGCAGCAGCGAGCGCCGCCCGGCCAGCAGCGGGTGGACGGCGCTCGCGGCGAAGTAGGCGGGTGAGGTCGAGCCGAGCCCGTGCAGGTAGACGCGGGGCGCGTCCGCTCCCGGGAGTTCGACCCAACGGATCCGGTCGCCTTCCGGCGTCACGACGGCACTGTGCACGGTGTGTTCCCCCTCAAGTGATGATCCACAACTCCGGCACGAGGGTAACCGCGGCTCCAACTGCCTCGTCTACCCTCGTCTGATGACCTTGTACGTGAACCAGCTCGACGGCGCCGCGCCTGTGACCGGACCGCCCCCGGCCGGGTCCGATGTGGCGGTGTGGTCGCTGGACACCACGCGCGGGGCGATCGGCGGCCACGAGGCCGGCGGGGCGCGGGCCCTGCTGGACGCGACCGAGCGGGAGCGGGCCGACCGCCTGCTGCGCCCGGCCGACCAGCGCAGCTACCTCGCCTCGCACCTGGGGCTGCGCGTGCTGCTCGGCGGGTACCTGGGGCTGGCGCCACAGGAGGTCGTCCTGGTCCGCGAGGACTGCCCGGGATGCGGGGGGCCGCACGGCCGTCCCGCCGTGGCCGGGGGCGCGGTGCACTTCTCGCTGTCCCACAGCGACGACGTGGCGTACTTCGCCTTCTCGGGGGTGCCGGTGGGCGTCGACGTGGAGGGGATACCGAGGGCGAGCGCCGTGGACGACGTCCTGAGCAGCCTGCATCCGGCGGAGTCGGGCGAGATCACCGCGCTCCCGGAGGCGGAGCGGCAGGCGGCGCTGGCCCGGGTGTGGGCCCGCAAGGAGGCCTGCCTGAAGGGCACCGGTCTGGGGGTCGCGTTCGGCCTGGCCGATCCGTACGTGGGGTCGGGCCCCACCCCCGCCCCGGTCCCGGGCTGGACCCTGCGGGACCTCCCCGCCCCGGACGGCTACGCCGCCGCGGTGGCCGTTCGCCTGCCCGCCTGACGGCAGCCCGTGCGCTGCCGCGCGGGGGTCGGGGGCGGTCGGTCGGTCGCCGCTGCGCGGGGCTGGTCCCCTACCCTCCCCCAGACTCCGTCCGGGGGGACCCCCACTTCCACCGTTCCCAGGGGCTCCGCCCCTGACCCCGATACCGGACGCTCCGCGCCCGGTGGGTCCCCCCCAGCGGTAGCTGGGGGAGGGTCTGGGGGCGGAGCCCCCAGGGGGTCCGGGGCGCAGCCCCGGGGAACGGGCGAGGGGAGGGTAGGGGAACCGGCCCCGCGCAGCGGGCTTATCCGGATGCTCGGGCGGCGGTCGCGTCCTAACCTGGCCGGCATGGACATTCGACGCGCCCGCAGCGCCGGCGAACTCGTGGCCGCCGAGGGGCTCTTCGACGGGCCCGCGCGCCCCGAGTGGTGCGAGCGCTTCCTCGCGCGGACCGGCCACCTGATGCTCATCGCCTACGTCGACGGCGTGCCCGCCGGCATGGTCTCCGGCGTCGAGATGACGCACCCCGACAAGGGCACCGAGATGTGCCTGTACGAGCTGTCCGTGGACGAGGCGTACCGGCGGCGCGGCATCGGCCGGGCCCTGGCACTGGCGCTCGCCGACGAGGCCAAGGCCCGCGGCTGCTACGGCATGTGGGTGGGCGTCGACACGGACAACGAGGCGGCACTGGCCACGTACGCGTCGGCGGGCGCCGAGGACGAGGGCCTCTTCTCCATGCGCGGCTGGCCCCTGCGCGACGCCTGACGGGCGCCCGGCCGCACCCCTCCGGCGGCGTGTCGTGGGGCCAGTCGGCGCACCCTCCGCGCGGGGGCGGCCGGGCTGGCCGAGCATCGGCCGCATGACCGCCATGACCGCCATGACCGCCATGACCTCCCTGCTCCCGGCCACCGCCCTGCTGGCGGCGGCCGCCGTCCTGCCTCCGCACCCCGCCCACGCCGCCGTTGCCGACGACGCCCCCGCCGCCTACGTCGTCATGCTGAAGGACACCACCTCCCGCGCCCCGACCCGGGCGCTGGCCGCCGAGGCGGCGCGGGCGGGGGACGAGGTCGGGGCGGTCTACGACGCCGCCCTCGACGGTTTCGCGGTACGCACCACCGCGGCCCGCGCCGCCGCCCTCGCCGCGGACCCGAGGGTCGCCTCGGTGGAGCCGGACGCGCCGTTCCGGATCTCCGGCGCGCCGGCCTTCCCCGACCCCCCTTACATCCCCGTCCCCTTCCCCGGTCTCGTCCCCGAGCCCGTCACGGCGCCCGGACCCGCGCCCCTGACCCAGCGGCAGGCCCCCTGGACGCTCGACCGGATCGACCAGCGCGAGCTGCCGCTCGACGGTTCGTACACGTACTCCGGCAACAGCGGCCGGGGCGTCACCGTGTACGTGGTCGACACCGGGATCAACACCCTCCACCAGGAGTTCGGCGGCCGCGCCCGCAACGGCTACAACGGCTACACCGGCCTCTTCCAGGGCGGTGCCGAGGACTGCAACGGCCACGGCACGCACGTCGCCGCCACCGTCGGCGGGGCGACGTACGGGGTCGCGAAGGAGGTCTCCCTGGTCGGTGTGAAGGTGGCCGACTGCCGGGGCGACGGGAGCCTCTCGGTCATCCTGCGCGGCCTCGACTGGATGGTGAAGGACCACGTCCGGAACCCGGCCCGGGGGCCCGCCGTCGCCAACATGAGCATGGGCGGCACCCGCAGCCACTCCATGGACGCGGCGGTGATCCGCGCGGTCGCCTACGGGATCACCTTCACCGTCGCCGCCGGCAACGAGGCCCGGGACGCCTGCGCGGGCTCCCCGTCCGCCGTTCCGCAGGCCCTCACGGTCGGCGCGACCGACGGCGCGGACCGGCGTCCGGGCTTCTCCAACCACGGCCGCTGCGTGGACGTCTCGGCGCCGGGGCAGGGCGTCACCTCGGCCTGGAAGGGCTCTCCGACCGCCCTCGCGCGGGCCTCGGGCACTTCCATGGCCGCCCCGCACGTCGCCGGCGCCGCCGCGCTGCTGCTGGCGGACGGCCCGGCCCGCACGCCCGCGGAGGTGGGCCGGCTGCTGGTCCGCGGCGCCGTCCCGGACCGGATCACGAACCTGCCCCCCGGGACCCCGAACCTGCTCCTGCACGTCCCCCCGGAACAGCAACCGGAGCATCAGCCGGAACAGCAGCCGGAGAGGTAGCCCGAGAGGCAGCCCCGGCGGCACCGACCAGTCGGTATCCGATGTCCCATCAGACCGGGTCTGATGGGACATCAATGTCTGTGCGCTTCGGGCGAAAGCAAGCCATTGACTTCTCAACACCGCGACGCGTCAATGACGGCCATCCGCACCGGCTCGGCCTTCCCCACACAGCGGGTGGGGGGAGGGGTTCGTCATGACGAAGGAGTCGCGACCCTGTGAGTACGAGAACCCTCAGACGAAGAGTGCTGGCCGGGGCGGGCGCCCTGTCCCTGGCCCTGACGGGCGGCGTCGTGGCCCTGACGGGACCGGCGCAGGCCGCGACCAAGACCACGTCCGTACCGGTGAAGTGCGTCGCCCCGGCGCCCCAGCCGGGGGCCAACGGCAACCAGGACTACACGGTCACGGTGCCGGACACCGCCAAGGCGGGCGAGACCGTACCGATCACCATCGACCCCGGCGAGACGCCGGTCGTCCCGATGTTCACCATCGACACGGTCAACACCATCAAGGCGAAGCTGCTCGTCGGCGGGGTCGCGCAGACGGTCACCAGCCCGCCCGTGAACAGCCACCAGGAAGCCGGCAAGAAGGCCGACCCGCCCCCCTTCAGCGGCACCGTCAAGATCCCGGACGGCACCGAGGGCACGACGGTGCAGATCACCATCGACCAGGTGGTGACGGACGCCGACCTCGCCGGCACGGTCTACACGACGACCTGTACGCCGGACCCGCGGCCCAGCGCCCCGGTCGCCTCGATCGCCGTCGAGGCCCTGCCGAAGGACCCGGTCACGACCAAGCTGACGCCGAACAGCGGCAAGGCGGGCACGGCCGTCACCGCCACCGGTGCCAACTTCCCGGCCGGCCCGGTCACCTGTTCCGCCCAGCTCGCGGGCGTCGCGACCGGTGACGCCGGTACCGGCACGGCGGACGCGTCCGGCGCCGCCACCTGCAACATCACGGTCACCAAGAAGGCCGACACGATCAAGATCGACGGATCGACCGGCCCCGCCAAGGCCTTCACGTTCATCGAGGAGCAGGTGGGGGTGCAGAACCCGGTCGACATCGAGGTGCTGCCCGGGCCGCTGGCCCTCGGACCGAAGGCCGACCAGCCGGCCGTCAGCTTCGGGGCCGTGACCATCAACGGCAAGGCCCAGTCGGTGTTCGGCGCGTTCAACGCCGCGACCGTCCAGGACTTCCGCGGCGGCAGCCTCGGCTGGGACGTGACGGCGACCCGTACGCCGTTCCTGAACCAGGCGACGGGCCACTCGATGACCAAGGCGCAGCTCGGCATCCAGCCGTCCTGCACCGTGACCAACCCGGACAGCCCGAGCACCTGCACGGCCGGTGCCCCGGGTGCGATCTCGGGCACGCCGATGAAGGTCGCCTCCCAGGCGGCCGGCGGTGAGGAGCTGACCGGCGGCGAGTTCGCCGTGGGCGGCGCGGCGATGATCCAGCTGCCGCCGTTCATGTTCGCCGACACCTACCAGTCGGTCGTGACCTTCTCCATCGCCTGACGGACGACCCGAACCGGGTGGTGCGGCGCCCCGGCGCCGCACCACCCTCCCGCGTTCCGCCCCCGCACCGCCCGCCGCGACACTGGAGACCGACGCCCATGCGCATCCGCACCGTTGTCCGCTCCCTCCTCCCCGCCCTGTCCGGCGTGCTGGTGCTGCTGGTGCTGCTGCTCCCCGCCGCCCCCGCGACGGCCGCGGACAACGGCACGTGGGGGGTGTTCCCGACGCCGCCGGCCGGCGCGTCGGTGACCGACCGGGCGTACTTCTTCCACCAGGGCGCCGCCGGGACCACCGTCAGCGACAGCGTGACGGTCCTGAACTCCTCCGACACCGAGCTGACCTTCCGGGTCTTCGCCACCGACGCCGTCAACACCCCGTCGGGCGGCGCCTTCGCGCTGCTGCCCGTGCAGACGAAGCCGAAGGACGTCGGCGCCTGGGTCGCGCTGGCTCCGGAGGCGGCGGCCACCGTCACCGTCCCGCCCCGGGGCCGCAAGGACATCCCGTTCACCGTCAGGATCCCGCAGGACGCCGTGCCGGGCGACCACGTCGGGGGGATCGTCGCGCTGAACACCCGGGTCGAGGGGGTGCAGAAGGAGGGCAAGGTGCAGGTCGGGGTCCAGCGGCAGGTGGGCGCCCGGCTGTACTTCCGGGTGCCCGGCCCGCTGACGCCCGGGCTGAGCGTGGAGGACGTACGGGTCGACCGGGGCGCCCCCCTTCTGCCGTGGGTCAAGGACGCCCGCGCCACCGTCACGTACACGCTGGTCAACCGGGGCAACGTGGTCGTCGAACCGAGGGTGGCGGTGTCCGCCGAGGGGCTGTTCGGGCGCCGGGTGCTGAACCGGCCCGCCCGCGACCTGAAGCTCGTACTGCTGCCGGGCCAGCGCATCGAGCTGACCGAACCGTGGCCGGACGCCCCTCAGTTGGACCGGGTGTCCGTCAAGGTCCGGGCGAGTGCGGCGGCCTACCCGGACCTCACCCCGGACGCCGGTACGGACTTCGTCGCCGTCCCGTGGCCCGCGGCGGGCGTCACCCTGGTCCTGGCGGGGGCCGGGATCACCTTCCTGGTGCTGCGCCGGCGGAGCCGCGGAACTCCGGAAGAAGCGCTGAGCGAACCGGACTTGGCTCGGGCCAGCTGACCGGCGAGGGTGTCCCCGGGGGGTGACGGCATTCGGCCATCACCTGTGACGGGGAGGCACGACGGATGGAACGAGAGCACAGCGAGTCCTGGCCCGCCGCGCCCGCCGCCGGGCCGGTCAGGGGCGTGGGGCTGCTGACCCGCATCGAGCGGGCCCTGGGCACCGGGACCGCCGCCTACCTGCCCGGGGACGGCTGGATACGGCTCACCCTCCCGCTCGACGACGGCGGCCCGGCGCCCGTGACGGTGGACGTGGTCGCGGACACCGTGCGGGCCCCGCGCGGGATCGCGTACCTGCTGCCGGGCGGTGGCCTGAACTTCGCGGCGGACTTCTTCACTCCGGGCCGCGACAACCTCGCCCACCACCTGCGCCGCCAGGGCCTGCTGGTGGTCGGGGTGACCCCCCGCGAGGACGCCGCCCGCCCCGAGGAGGTCGGCGCGGACTCCGGGCTCGCCGCGCACCGCCGGGACCTGGCGGGGGTGGTGGCCGCGCTGGACTCCGTACTGGGCCTGCCGTACGCGTACGCGGGCCACTCGGCCGGCGCCGCCCTGGCCCTGGACGCGGCCTCGCACGACCCCTCGGAGCGGCTGCGCCGGGTGCTGGTCCTGGACACGACCGGGCCGTACGCGGGGGACCTGGCCGAGCGGGCCGCCGCGACCCGGGAGGTGTACGAGGAGCAGCTCGCGCGGGGTGTCCACGCGGCCGACCCGGGGCTCGCGGCGCTGGTCGCACGGGCGGTGGCGGACCCGTCGGGCGTGTCGGAGGCGCCCTGGCCGCCGGACCCGGCGCAGCGGTTCACGCACGCGGGCCTGGCCCACTTCGCGCTGGTCCGCACCGCCGCCCTGCCCGGCCCGGCGAACTGGATCCACCGGCGGGGGCACGGCGCGGGCGAGTACGTCTTCGGCGCCTCCCCTGCCGAGGACCGCTTCGCCCTGCACCACACCCCGCTGGCCGTCTGGCACGCGGCCACGTCGGCGCTGGGCAGCGGGCTGGTCCCGACCGCTCTGATGCGGGACCTCGCGGCGGTGTGGGCGGGCGACGGGAAGGCGTACGGGATCGCGTGGGAGCGGATCCGCTGCGAGGTGGTGTGGGTCAACACCGAGCTGGGCCGGGGCGACGAGCCGCTCGGCGCGGAGCTGATCCGGGCGGCCGGGAACGACCGGGTCCGCTTCGCCGTGGTCCCGGGCTACGGGCACGGCGACGCCGTCTGGTCTCGGACGGCGGCGGCGGACGTCTGGCCGCTGCTCCGGGACTGAGGGGACCGGGGCACGCAGCAGCCCCCGGCCGGTGAGGGTTGGCCGGGGGCTGCTGGTCCTGCGGGGCGCCGGGGCTCAGTGGTTGCGGGGGAAGCCCAGGTCGACGCCGGCGGGGGCGTCTGCCGGGTCGGGCCAGCGGGTGGTGACGACCTTGCCGCGCGTGTAGAAGTGGATGCCGTCGTTGCCGTAGATGTGGTGGTCGCCGAAGAGCGAGTCCTTCCAGCCGCCGAAGGAGTGGTAGCCCACCGGCACCGGGATCGGCACGTTGACGCCGACCATGCCCGCCTGGATCTCCAGCTGGAAGCGGCGGGCGGCGCCGCCGTCGCGGGTGAAGATCGCGGTGCCGTTGCCGAACGGCGAGGCGTTGATGAGGGCCACGCCCTCCTCGTAGGTCTCGGTGCGCAGCACGCACAGGACCGGGCCGAAGATCTCGTCGCGGTAGGCGTCGGAGTCGGTCTTCACGTTGTCGAGGAGCGAGAGGCCGATCCAGTGGCCGTTCTCGTTGCCCTCGACCGTGTAGCCGGTGCCGTCGAGGACCACGTCGGCGCCCTGGGCGGCGGCGCCCTTGACGTAGGAGGCGACCTTGTCGCGGTGGGCGGCGGTGATCAGCGGGCCCATCTCGGAGGTCGGGTCGTTGCCGGGGCCGATCTTGATCTTCTCGGCGCGCTCGCGGATCTTCTCGACCAGCTCGTCGGCGATGGAGCCGACGGCGACGACCGCCGAGATGGCCATGCAGCGCTCGCCGGCCGAGCCGTAGGCGGCGGAGACGGCCGCGTCGGCGGCGGCGTCCAGGTCGGCGTCCGGGAGCACCAGCATGTGGTTCTTGGCGCCGCCCAGCGCCTGCACGCGCTTGCCGTTGGCGGAGGCGGTGGTGTGGATGTGCCGGGCGATCGGGGTGGAGCCGACGAAGGAGACGGCGGAGATGCCCGGGTGGGCGAGGAGGGCGTCCACGGCGACCTTGTCGCCGTGGACCACGTTGAGGACGCCCGCCGGCAGGCCGGCCTCGGTCATCAGCTCGGCCAGCTTGTTGGAGGCCGACGGGTCCTTCTCGCTCGGCTTGAGGATGAAGGTGTTGCCGCAGGCGACGGCCAGCGGGAACATCCACATCGGGACCATCGCCGGGAAGTTGAACGGGGTGATGCCCGCGACGACGCCGAGCGGCTGGCGGATCGCGGAGACGTCCACCCGGTTGGAGACGGACGTGGACAGCTCGCCCTTGAGCTGCGTGGTGATCCCGCAGGCCAGCTCGACGATCTCCAGGCCGCGCGCGACCTCGCCCAGCGCGTCGGAGTGCACCTTGCCGTGCTCGGCGACGATCAGCTCGGCGATGGCGTCGCGGTTGGCGTCCAGCAGGGCGCGGTAGGCGAAGAGCACCTTGGTGCGGGCGGCCAGCGAGGACTGGCCCCAGGACAGGAAGGCCTCCTGGGCGACCTTGACGGCCGCGTCGACCTCCTCGGCGGAGGCGAGCGCGACCTGCGTGGTGACCTCGCCGGTGGCCGGGTCGGTGACCGGGCCGTAGTTGCCCGACGCGCCCTCGACGGTCTTGCCACCGATCCAGTGGTTGACGGTCTTCATTGTGCTGCTCCTTCACAGATGGCGACGTCGCTGCGCGGCTTGCCGGTCGTACTCTTCACGGGCCAGGGCCGCCGACGCACGGGTCGCGGTCTCGGCCACAGGAACATCCCACCACGCCTGTGCCGGGGGCGGGCCCGACACAGTGTCGGGTGTTCGGGTCTGTGCGTAGACACATGTGGGCCGGTCCGACCGGCGGGCTTCGGCCAGGGCTTTTCGCAGGTCACCGATGGTGCGGGTGCGGATCACGGCCATCCCGAGGGAGGCGGCGTTGGCCGCGAGGTCCACCGGAAGGGGGTCCCCGGTGTACGTCCCGTCGGGTGCCCGGAAGCGGTAGGCGGTGCCGAAGCCCTCGCCGCCGACCGCTCCGGAGAGGCCGCCGATGGAGGCGTAGCCGTGGTTGTCGAGGACGACCACCTTGAGCGGGACGCCCTCCTGGACTGCGGTGACGAGCTCGGTGGGGTTCATCAGGTACGAGCCGTCGCCGACCAGCGCCCACACCGGCCGGCCGGGGGCCGCGAGGGCCGCGCCGAGGGCGCCGGGGATCTCGTAGCCCATGCAGGAGTAGCCGTACTCCACGTGGTGCTGGTACGCGGAGCGGGCCCGCCAGAGCCGGTGCAGGTCCCCGGGGAGCGAGCCGGCCGCGTTGACGATCACGTCGGTGTCGTCGACGACGGCGTCGAGGGCGCCGAGCACCTGGGCCTGGGTGGGGACGGCGTCCTCGTCGGGGGCGTGGAAGGCCTGGTCCACCAGGGCCTCCCAGTAGAGCTTGGCCTTGCGGTACGTCCGCTCGTACGCGGGGTCGACGCGGTGGCCTGCGAGCTCCGCGCGCAGCGCGTCCAGGCCCTCGCGGGCGTCGGCGACCAGCGGCAGCGCGGCCTGCTTGTGGGCGTCGTACGGGTCGAGGTTGAGGCCGAGGAAGCGGACGCCGGGGTCCTGGAAGAGGGTCGAGGAGGCGGTGGTGAAGTCGGTCAGCCGGGTGCCGGCCGCGATGACCAGGTCGGCCGCGCGGGCCAGGTCGTCGGCGGTGGCGGTGCCGGTGTGGCCGACGGCGCCCACCTCGGCGGGGTGGTCGTGGCGCAGGGCGCCCTTGCCGGCCTGGGTGGCGGCGACGGGGATGCCGGTGGCGTCGGCGAAGGCCCTCAGTGCGTCCTCGGCCCCGCTGTGGCGGATGCCGCCGCCGACGACGAGGAGGGGGCGGCGGGCCGCCCGTACGGCCCCGGCGGCGGCCCGCAGCTCGTCCGCGTCGGGCCGGGGGCGGCGCACCCGCCACACCCGCTCGGCGAAGAACTCCTCGGGCCAGTCGTACGCCTCGGCCTGCACGTCCTGCGGCAGCGCGAGGGTGACGGCGCCGGTCTGCACGGGGTCGGTGAGCACCCGCACGGCCTGGAGGGCGGCCGGGATCAGGGCCTCCGGGCGGGTGATCCGGTCGAAGTAGCGGGAGACGGGCCGCAGGGTGTCGTTGACGGAGACGTCGCCGGCCCAGGGCACCTCCAGCTGCTGGAGCACGGGGTCGGCGGGCCGGGTCGCGAACGTGTCCCCGGGCAGCAGGAGCACCGGGATCCGGTTGATCGTGGCGAGGGCGGCGCCGGTGACGAGGTTGGTGGCGCCGGGCCCGATGGAGGTGGTCACGGCGTGGGCGGAGAGCCGCCCGCGCTGCCGGGCGTACCCGACGGCGGCGTGCACCATGGCCTGCTCGTTGCGCCCCTGGAGGAAGGGCATGGCCTCCGGCCCGCTCTCCAGCAGCGCCTGCCCGATCCCGGCGACGTTCCCGTGCCCGAAGATCCCCCAGGTGGCGGCGATCAGCCGCTGCCGCCGCCCGTCGCGCTCGGTGTGCTGCGCGGCCAGGAAGCGGACGAGCGCCTGCGCGGTGGTGAGCCGTACGCTGCGCTGCGCGGTCACGGGGTCTCCTCGGGTCGGGGGAACGGGAGGCGGGGGTCGACCCGCTGGTCGGGCCAGGTGGCGCGGATCCAGGCGTGGTCGGGGTGGTCCCGGATCAGCCACTCCCGGTCCGCGTCCGGGCCGGCCATCACGTTCAGGTAGTACATGTCGTGGCCGGGCGCCGCGATCGAGGGGCCGTGCCAGCCGTCGGGGATCAGCACGACGTCACCCGACCGCACCTCGGCGAGCACGTCGGTCTTCCCGGCGGGCGAGGGCGTCACGCGCTGGTAGCCGACGCCGGGGGTGTCCCCGTGCGGGGCGATCTCGTAGAAGTAGATCTCCTCCAACCGGGACTCCTCGCCGGGGTGGTGCTCGTCGTGCTTGTGGGGCGGGTACGAGGACCAGTTCCCGCCCGGGGTGAGGACCTCGACGGCGATGAGCCGGTCGCAGTCGAAGGCGCCGGCGGCGGCGAAGTTGTGCACCTGCCGCGAGCAGTGGCCGGCGCCGCGCAGCTCTACGGGTACGGAGGCGGCGGGGCCGTACCGCGCGGCGAGGCGCCGCTCGCAGCGGGCCCCGACGAGCGCGAAGCGACCGCCGTCGGCCGAGGTCACCCGGGCGTACGCGTCCCGGGGCAGGTACGCGAAGTCGGTGGGCCCGTCGAACACGCCGGCGCGGCCGCGCAGTCGGAACGTCCCTGCGGGGCTCTCCCCCACTCCGCCCCTTCCCGAAACCACGGCTGCGCCCTGGACCCCCTCGGGGGCTCCGCCCCCGAACCCCAGCGCCTCCGGCGGGGCTGCGTTCAGCCGCGCCCCCGGCACGGGGTCCGGGGCGGAGCCCCTGGGGGTACCCCCAGCGGTAGCTCGGGGAGGAACGGTGGAAGGGCGGGGCGGGGAGGATCCCGCCCGTGCCCCGGCCCCGGGGCCCGTGGCCGGCTCCGCACCGGGGGCCCCACCCCGGGCCGCGTCCGCAGCCCAGCCCGGGTCCGGGGCCGGGGCCGGGTCCGGGGCCGGGGCCGGGTCCGAGGCCGCAGCCCAGCCCGGGGCCGGGCCCGGTACCCCACCCCCACCCGGGCCCGCGCCCGCGCCCGGGGCCGGGGCCGGGACCCCGCCCGGGGCCGGGGCCGGGACCCCGCCCGGGGCCGGGGAAGCAGTCGCGCAGCGGACCTCGCAGGCGCCCGACAGCGGGAGGACGATCCACTCCGCGTCCCCGCACGTGTGCGCGTACGCCTGCCCCGGCTCCAGTTCCAGCACCACCAGCCGGGTGAACTCCATCCCCGTCTCAGACACCACCGGCACCGCCCAGCACCTCCTCCACCTCGGACGCGAACGGCATCGCCGACGAGCACGCCAGCCGCGAGGCCACGATCGCCCCGGCGGCGTTCGCGTACCGCAGGACCCGCTCCAGGTCCCAGCCGGCCAGCAGTCCGTGGCACAGGGCGCCCCCGAACGCGTCCCCGGCGCCCAGCCCGTTGACCACCGTCACCGGCACCGGCGGCACCTCCACCGCCGTGCCGTCCCGGTGGACGGCCAGCACCCCCTCCGGCCCCCGCTTGACCACCGCGAGCTCCACCCCGGCCGCGAGCAGCGCCCGCGCGGCCGCGTACGGTTCGCGCTCGCCGGTGGCGACCTCGCACTCCTCGGTGTTGCCGACGGCGACCGTCGCCAGCGCGAGCGCCCGCCCGTACCAGGGCTGCGGCGGGCCGTCCCACAGCATCGGCCTCCAGTCGAGGTCGAAGACGGTGGTCCCGGACTTCGAGCGGGCCTCCAGCGCGGCCAGGGTCGCGGCGCGGCTCGGCTCGGCGCTCAGGCCCGTGCCGGTCATCCAGAAGACCCGCGCCGCCCGCACCGCGTCCCGGTCGATCTCGTCCGGGAGGATCTCCAGGTCGGGCGCCTTCGGGAACCGGTAGAAGTAGAGCGGGAAGTGGTCGGGCGGGAAGACCTCGCAGAAGGTGACGGGCGTCGGGTGGGCCGCGACCTCCGCCACCCACCGGTCGTCGACCCCGAACCCCCGCAGTTCGGCGCGCAGATACGCCCCGAAGGGGTCCGCGCCGGTCCGGGTGATGACGGCCGTGCGCCGCCCCAGCCGGGCAGCCGCGACGGCGACGTTCGTCGGTGAGCCGCCGAGGAACTTGCCGAAGGTGTCGACCTCCGCGAGCGGTACGCCGGTCTTCAGCGGGTAGAGATCCACCCCGATCCGCCCCATCGTGATGAGGTCGTGAACGGCTCCCCCGTCCGACGTGTCCACAGCCGTTTCTCCTCCCACTCGTCCTCCCTCTTCCCTCGGACCCCGCACCCTAAGGTGGCCGTCATGACCTCCTCCCCACCCGCGTTGACCCGTATCCGTGTCGGTTCGGCTCCGGACTCCTGGGGTGTCTGGTTTCCGGAGGACCCCCTCCAGACCCCGTGGGAGCGGTTCCTCGACGAGGTCGCCGACGCCGGGTACGAGTGGATCGAGCTCGGCCCGTACGGCTACCTGCCCACCGATCCGGCCCGGCTCGCCGACGAGACGGCCAAGCGCGGGCTGCGGGTGTCCGCCGGCACCGTCTTCACCGGACTCCATCACGGCCCCGGCGTCTGGGAGCAGACCTGGGCGCACGTGTCGCGGATCGCCGCGCTGACCCGGGACGCGGGGGCGGAGCACCTCGTGGTGATCCCGTCGTTCTGGCGTGACGACAAGACCGGCGGAATGCTGGAGGACCCGGTCCTGAGCCCCGCCCAATGGCGTGAACTGACCTCCCAGACCGAGCGCCTGGGCCGGGAGGTGCTGGAGCGGTACGGGCTGCGGATCGTGGTCCACCCGCACGCGGACACGCACGTCGACACCCCGGAGAACGTGGCCCGGTTCCTGGACGCCACCGATCCGGCGCTGGTCTCCCTGTGTCTGGACACGGGGCACTACGCGTACTGCGGCGGGGACAGCGTCGAGGCGATCGAGGCCTTCGGCGAGCGGATCGGCTACCTGCACCTGAAGCAGGTCGACCCGCGGGTCCTCGCCGAAGTGCGGGAGCGGGGGACGCCGTTCGGCCCGGCGGTGGCGCGCGGGGTGATGTGCGAGCCGCCGTCCGGGGTGCCCGCGCTGGAGCCCGTGCTGGCGGCGGCGCAGCGGCTGGGGGTGGAGCTGTTCGCGATCGTGGAGCAGGACATGTACCCGTGTCCGCCCGAGCGTCCGCTGCCGATCGCCCGGCGTACCCGCGCCTACCTGCGCTCCTGCGGCGCCCGTTGACGACACCGCACACCCCACACCTCACACCCCACACCTCACACCCCGCACGGCACACCCCGCACCGAACCTCGGAGGAGAGACATGAGCACGCTCGGCATCGCCGTCATCGGCACCGGGAAGATGGGCGCCGACCACGTCCGCCGGATCGGCGACAGGGTGGGCGGGGCGCGGGTGGCGGCCGTGGCCGATCCGGACGGGGACCGGGTCAAGGAGGTCGCGGCGGGCCTGGACGGGGTGGGCGCCTACACCGATGCGGCGGCGGCGGTGGCGGCGCCCGGGGTTGACGCCGTACTGATCGCCTCGCCGGGACCGGCCCATGAGGAAGCGATTCTGCAGGCGCTGGAGCGGGAGTTGCCGGTGCTCTGCGAGAAGCCGCTGACCCCGGATCCGGAGGGGGCCCTGCGGGTGCTGGAGGCGGAGCGCCGGCTGGGCCGACGGCTGGTGCAGGTGGGGTTCATGCGGCGCTTCGACGCCGAGTACGAGCGGCTGAAGGAGCTGCTGGACGCGGGCGGGATCGGGCGGCCGCTCTTCCTGCACTGCCGGCACCGCAACGCCGCGTCGCCGTCCTTCTTCACCAGCGACATGCTGATCAGCGACTCGGTGGTGCACGAGGTGGACGCGGCCCGCTGGCTGCTGGGGCAGGAGGTGACGGCGGTGACGGTGCTGTCGCCCACCCCGTCCTCGGCGGCGCCGGAGGGGCTGCGCGATCCCCGGCTGGTGCTGCTGGAGACCTCGGGCGGGGCGGTGGTCGACGTGGAGATCTTCGTCAACTGCGGGTTCGGCTACCAGGTGCAGTGCGAGGCCGTCGGCGAGTCCGGGAGCGCCCGGATCGGCGACGGGCACGCGATGGTGGTGCAGTCGGGCGGCCGCTGGGGCGGGGAGATCGCCCAGGACTTCACCACGCGTTTCGCCGACGCCTACGACCGCCAGGTGCGGCGCTGGGTGGCGGCGGCCGCGCGGGGGCGGGTGGACGGCCCGGACGCCTGGGACGGGTACGCGGCCGCCGCGGTGTCGGAGGCTGGGCTGGAGGCGGCGCGCAGCGGCGTGCGGACGCAGGTGCGGCTGGCGGAGCGGCCGGAGCTGTACGCGCGCTGAGGCCCGTCGCGTACGCACGCCCGGGCCCGCCGCGGAGGCGGTGCCGGGCGGCGCCGGGCGGCTCCTGTGTCACGTCTGTCACGGGAGTCGCCGCCGTGTCACACATGTCCGTACTACGCGGGTTTTCCGTCACAGGGAGTCCACAGACGCTCCCCCGCGCTCACCGAGCGTCGTTCTCCGGGCACAACCCGAGTGATCGTCAGTGTCCACGCGCCGGCTCCCCCGACGGCCTCCCGGCCGGCCCCGCGCCGTGGACCAGGAGGTGGCGTACATGAGCGACCGACAGCTGTGGTCCTACAAGGAGATCGCCGCCCACATCAGGGTCCAGCCGGACACCGTGCGCTCCTACCGCAAGCACGGGCTGCTGCCCGCCCCCGACCACGTGGAGGGCGGCAAGCCCTACTGGTACGCCGACACCATCCGGACCTGGGTCTCGCGCCGCCCCGGCAACCGCGGCCGCCGCGAGGAGTGACCCGCCGGCACGGGGGCGGGGCCGGGCCCCGCCCCCGTCACCAGGACTCCTCCCCGGGCCGCCGGCCGCCGCCCGCGGCGTGGCCACGCAGCCTCAGCGCGAGCAGCGGGAAGACCAGTACCGAGACCATGCCGGCCCCGACCAGGGCTGCCGCCTCCCCGGCATCCAGCTCGCCGTCCTCCACCCCGAGGGTGGTGATCGCCACCACCAGCGGCAGCGCGGTCGACCCGAACAGCACCAGCGCCGCGCGGTCGCGCCGTTCCAGGTCGCGCGGGGCCAGCAGCCAGATCGGCAGCCCCCGGACCAGCAGGAACAGCAGCAGGAACACGGGCAGCAGGAGCAGCTCGCGGCCGCCCGCGAGGAGGGCCTTCAGGTCGAACTGGATCCCGGTGACCACGTAGAACAGCGGCACCAGGAAGCCGAAGCCCATGGCCTCCACCTTCGACAGCACGGCCCCGCTGCTCTCGGGCGCCGCCCCGGTCAGCACCAGCCGGGTGATCAGCCCGGCGGCGAAGGCGCCGAGCAGGACGTCGAGGCCCATCGCCTGGGCGAGCCCGAGCATCGCGACGAGCACCAGCGCGACCAGCCGTACCGCGAACTGGGCACTGCTCTGCAGGGTCTTGGCGATGACGGCCGCGAACCAGGGCGGCTTGGGCCGCATGGCCCAGAGGACCGCCGCGGCCGTCAGGACGGCGAAGGCGGCCAGCAGCACCGCCGAGCGGGCCGGCGCCCGCCCGCTGAGCAGCAGGGCCATCGCGATGATCGGCCCGAACTCGCCGACGGAGCCGACGGCCATGGTCACCGTCCCGAACCGGCCGTCCAGGCCCCCGGAGTCCCGCAGCATGGGCAGGACCGTGCCGAGGGCGGTGCTGGTGAGCGCGGTGCCGATGTAGACGCCCTTGTCGAAGCCGCCGCCGTGGGCGAGGAGGATGCCTGCGGCGAGGCCGAGGACGAGGGCGGCCAGCCAGGCCCGGACCGACCGGCGCAGGGTGTCGCCGCGCACCTCGTCGAACCGGATCTCGTAGCCGGCCAGGAAGATCAGCATGGCCAGGCCCAGCTGGCCCAGTACGTCGATCACCTCGCCGGTGTGCGCCCAGCCGAGGACGTCGGGCCCGATGAGGACGCCCAGCAGGATCTCGAAGATCACCAGGGGGACGGGCAGCCAGCGCGCCACTCCGTGGGCGAGCAGGGGCGCGAGCACCGCGACGGCCATGATGAGGACGAGCGTCACAGAATGGGCCATGTGCGCCATTTGCATACGGTTCGATGGTCCCGTCCACCGGAGCTCCGCTCGAACCGGACTCAATGAACGCTCAATACCCCCTAGGGGTATAGAGTGGTGACGAGAGCCATTCCCCGACAGAGGAGAACGACATGACCGCCGTGACGGTAACCGTGTACAAGGTCACCGGGATGACCTGCGGGCACTGCGAGGGCGCCGTGACCGCCGAGCTCACCGCCCTCCCCGGCGTGACCTCGGTCAAGGCCGTCGCCGCCACCGGCGAGGTCACCGTCGAGTCCCAGGCCCCGCTCTCCGAGGACGACGTGCGCGCCGCCGTGGACGAGGCCGGCTACGAGCTCGCCGGCGTGGCGGCCTGAGGCCCCCGCACCCCTCGCACCGCAGTACCCGCCGGGCCGCACCCGCCAGCTCATACTGGACCGTACGGCCCGGCCCTCCCCCTGGAGCGGGAACATGAGCAGCAGCACAGTGCACGACGGGCCCATAACGGACACCGCCACCTCCGAGGTCGAGCTGACGATCGGCGGGATGACCTGCGCCTCCTGCGCGGCCCGCATCGAGAAGAAGCTCAACCGGATGGACGGCGTCAGCGCCACGGTCAACTACGCCACCGAGAAGGCCCGCGTCTCCTACGGCGGCGGCGTCGAGGTGGCCGACCTGATCGCCACCGTGGTGAAGACGGGCTACACCGCCGAGGAACCCCCGCCGCCGCGCCCCGAACCGGAAGCGGAGGCCGAGGAGGCCCCGGCCGTACGCGACCCCGAGCTCGCGGCGCTGCGGCAGCGGCTGCTGGTGTCCGCCGCCCTGGCCCTGCCGGTGGTCCTGCTCTCGATGGTCCCCGCCCTCCAGTTCGACAACTGGCAGTGGCTCTGCCTCACCCTCGCCTCGCCCGTGGTGGTGTGGGGCGCCCTGCCCTTCCACCGGGCCGCCTGGACCAACCTGCGGCACGGCGCCGCGACCATGGACACCCTGGTCTCGGTCGGCACGCTGGCCGCCTACGCCTGGTCCGTGTGGGCGCTCTTCTTCGGCCACGCCGGGACGACCGGCATGCGGCACGGCTTCGACCTCACCGCCGGGCGGACCGACGGCTCCTCCGCCCTCTACCTGGAGGTCGCGGCGGGCGTCGTGACCTTCATCCTGCTCGGCCGCTACCTGGAGGCCCGCTCCAAGCGGAAGGCGGGCGCGGCCCTGCGGGCGCTGATGGAGCTGGGCGCCAAGGACGTGGCCGTGCTGCGCGACGGCCGCGAGGTGCGGATCCCGGTCGGCGCCCTCGCCGTCGGCGACCGCTTCGTGGTGCGGCCCGGGGAGAAGATCGCCACCGACGGAACGGTCGTCGAGGGCTCCTCCGCCGTGGACGCCGCCATGCTGACCGGCGAGTCCGTCCCGGTCGACGTCACCGCCGGGGACGCCGTCACCGGCGCCACCGTGAACACCTCCGGCCGGCTCGTCGTGGAGGCCACCCGGATCGGGGCCGACACCCAGCTCGCCCGGATGGCCCGGATGGTCGAGGAGGCCCAGAGCGGCAAGGCCGAGGTGCAGCGGCTCGCCGACCGGATCTCGGCCGTGTTCGTGCCCGTGGTCCTGCTCCTCGCGCTCGGCACCTGGGTCACCTGGCTGCTGATCACCGACGACCCAACCGCCGCGTTCACCGCCGCCGTCGCCGTCCTGATCATCGCCTGCCCCTGCGCCCTGGGCCTGGCCACGCCGACCGCCCTGATGGTCGGCACCGGCCGGGGCGCGCAGCTGGGCATCCTGATCAAGGGGCCCGAGGTGCTGGAGTCCACCCGGCGCGTGGACACCGTCGTGCTCGACAAGACCGGGACGGTCACCACCGGCCGGATGGCCCTGACCGGGGTGCACCCGGCCGAGGGCGTGGACGGGGCGGAACTGCTGCGGCTCGCGGGCTCGCTGGAGCACGCCTCCGAGCACCCGGTCGCGCGGGCGATCGCCGCCGGGGCCTCGGCCGCGGCGGCCGGGGAGCCGTCGGCCCCCTCCGCTTTCGAGGTCCCCTCCGCTTTCGAAAACCTCGCCGGGCTGGGCGTACGCGGCACCGTCGGGGGCCGGGAGGTCCTGGTGGGGCGCGAGCGGCTGCTCGCGGACCGGGGGATCGCCCTGCCCGCCCCGCTCGCCGCGGCCAGGGACGCCGCCGAGGCGGCCGGCGCCACCGCGGTGCTGGTCGCCTGGGACGGCGCGGCCCGCGGGGTCCTGACCGTGGCCGACGCCGTCAAGGAGACCAGCGCCGAGGCCGTGGCCCGGCTGCGGGCGCTCGGCCTCACGCCGGTGCTGCTGACCGGTGACAACAAGGCCGTCGCCGAGACCGTCGCCCACGAGGTGGGCATCGACGAGGTGATCGCCGAAGTGCTCCCGCAGGACAAGGTCGACGTCGTCAAGCGGCTCCAGGCCGAGGGCCGTACGGTCGCCATGGTCGGCGACGGGGTCAACGACGCGGCCGCCCTCGCCCAGGCCGACCTCGGCCTCGCCATGGGCACCGGCACCGACGCGGCCATCGAGGCCGGCGACCTGACCCTCGTACGCGGCGACCTGCGGGTGGCGGCGGACGCGATCCGGCTCGCCCGGCGGACCCTCGCCACCATCAAGGGCAACCTGTTCTGGGCCTTCGGCTACAACGTGGCGGCGCTCCCGCTGGCCGCCGCGGGGCTGCTCAACCCGATGATCGCGGGGGCCGCGATGGCCTTCTCGTCGGTCTTCGTGGTGACCAACAGCCTGCGGCTGCGCTCGTTCCGCTAGAGGATCTCCTCCTCGTTCCCTCCACAGATCCTTCACTGGAGACGCAGATCACAGTGATGACAACGTAACCATCCGGGGTCGGCACAGGTCTAATGGGGCGATGCCGGAAAACGTCTTGGGGGACGTTTCGCGGAAGTCCTTGGGGGGCTTCCGGGCATCCGCCGGCCGGGACGCGTGCCCTCGGGAAGCTTTGAGCGGCCCTCCCGACCCGAACGGGTCCCGGCACACACCGACGCCCCGGCGCGGGTCCCGTGGGGGGAATCCGCTGCCCGGGGAAAAGGGAAGCGCCCCGACCGTCGACCCGTGGGGGGATCGACGGCGGGGCGCTTTCCGTTTGACCGGAGCGGCCGGGAGGACCTAGCGGGCCTCGACCGGGACGAAGTCGCGCAGGACCTCGCCGGTGTAGATCTGGCGCGGGCGGCCGATGCGGGAGCCGGGCTCCTTGATCATCTCGTGCCACTGGGCGATCCAGCCGGGAAGGCGGCCGAGCGCGAAGAGCACGGTGAACATCTCGGTCGGGAAGCCCATGGCCCGGTAGATCAGACCGGTGTAGAAGTCCACGTTCGGGTAGAGGTTGCGGGCGACGAAGTACTCGTCGGCCAGCGCATGCTCCTCCAGCTTGAGCGCGATGTCCAGCAGCTCGTCGCTCTTGCCGAGCGCCGAGAGGACGTCGTGCGCCGCCGCCTTGATGATCTTCGCCCGGGGGTCGAAGCTCTTGTAGACGCGGTGCCCGAAGCCCATCAGGCGGACGCCGTCCTCCTTGTTCTTCACCTTGCGGATGAAGGCGTCGACGTCGCCGCCGTCGTTCTTGATGCCTTCCAGCATCTCGAGGACGGACTGGTTGGCGCCACCGTGCAGCGGGCCCCACAGGGCCGAGATGCCGGCGGAGATCGAGGCGAACATGTTCGCCTGCGAGGAGCCGACCAGGCGCACGGTGGACGTCGAGCAGTTCTGCTCGTGGTCCGCGTGCAGGATCAGCAGCTTGTCGAGCGCGGAGACCACGACCGGGTCCAGGTCGTACTCCTGGGCCGGCACGGAGAAGGTCATGCGCAGGAAGTTCTCGACGTAGCCGAGGTCGTTGCGCGGGTAGACCACCGGGTGGCCGACCGACTTCTTGTACGCGTACGCGGCGATCGTCGGGAGCTTGGCCAGCAGACGGATCGTCGAGAGGTGGCGCTGCTTCTCGTCGAACGGGTTGTGGCTGTCCTGGTAGAACGTCGACAGCGCGCTGACCACGGACGACAGCATGGCCATCGGGTGGGCGTCGCGCGGGAAGCCGTCGTAGAACCGCTTCACGTCCTCGTGCAGCAGCGTGTGCTGGGTGATCTCGTTGCGGAACGACGCGAGTTGGTCGACGGTCGGCAGCTCACCGTTGATCAGCAGGTAGGCGACCTCGATGAAGGTCGAGCGCTCCGCCAGCTGCTCGATCGGGTAGCCGCGGTAGCGCAGGATGCCCTGCTCACCGTCGAGGTAGGTGATCGCCGACTTGTAGGCGGCGGTGTTGCCGTAGCCACTGTCCAGCGTGACGAGCCCGGTCTGGGCCCGGAGCTTCGAGATGTCGAAGCCCTGGTCACCGACGGTGCTTTCGACCACCGGGTAGGTGTATTCACCGTCCGCGTACCGGAGTACTACAGAGTTGTCGCTCACGTCATCCCTCACCGACGTAGTGCCTCTTCTTCGAGGTGCCCTGACTGCCTCTACCTTCCCCCATTTGGCGCAGGAGAGTGCACTCGGGGTCGGCCTTTGGTCTTTTTGACGGCACTGAGTGCCGTCAACCTGCTCATCCTGCCCCCTCCGCGCCGGTTGTCGGAACCCCAAATGATCGATCATCTAGGTGATGTTTCCCACCGAGACCCGGCCGGCGAGTCGTGCGGCGACCGCCGTGTACCTCCTGCCTGCGGAAACGGTACGCACCGCCTGTCCGAGCGCCTTGCGGGACCCGACCAGGACGACCAGTTTCTTCGCCCTGGTCACGGCCGTGTAGAGCAGATTCCGTTGGAGCATCATCCAGGCCCCGGTGGTGACGGGGATCACGACCGCCGGATATTCACTCCCCTGGGAACGGTGGATGGTGACGGCGTACGCGTGCGCCAGCTCGTCCAGCTCCGCGAACTCGTACTCCACCTCCTCGTCCTCCTCCGTACGGACCGTCAAGCGTTGCTCGTCCACGTCGAGAGCGGTGACCACCCCGACGGTGCCGTTGAAGACGCCGTTGGCGCCCTTCTCGTAGTTGTTGCGGATCTGGGTGACCTTGTCGCCCACCCGGAAGACCCGGCCGCCGAACCGCTTCTCGGGCAGGTTCGGCCGGGCCGGGGTGATCGCCTGCTGGAGCAGGCCGTTGAGGTTGCCGGCGCCGGCCGGGCCCCGGTGCATGGGGGCCAGGACCTGGACGTCCCGGCGCGGGTCGAGCCCGAACCTGGCCGGGATCCGGCGGGCGGCCACGTCCACTGCGAGGGCTCCGGCCGCCTCCGTGTCCTCCTCCGGGAAGAGGAAGAAGTCCGGCAGGCCGTCCGTGATGGGCGGGACCCCGGTGTTGATGCGGTGCGCGTTGGTGACCACGCCCGACTGCTGGGCCTGGCGGAAGATCCGGGTCAGCCGGACGGCGGGCACCGGCCCGCCCTCGGCGAGCAGGTCCCGCAGCACCTCGCCGGCGCCGACCGAGGGGAGCTGGTCCACATCGCCGACCAGCAGCAGGTGCGCTCCCGGCGCCACCGCCTTGACCAGCTTGTTGGCGAGCAGCAGGTCCAGCATCGAGGCCTCGTCGACCACGACCAGGTCGGCGTCCAGCGGCCGGTCCCGGTCGTACGCCGCGTCCCCGCCGGGCTTGAGCTCCAGCAGCCGGTGCACGGTGGAGGCCTCGGCCCCGGTCAGCTCGGACAGCCGCTTCGCCGCGCGGCCGGTGGGGGCGGCGAGCACCACCTTGGCCTTCTTGGCCCGGGCCAGCTCCACGATGGAGCGCACGGTGAAGGACTTGCCGCAGCCGGGCCCGCCGGTGAGGACCGCCACCCGGCGGGTGAGGGCGAGCCTGACCGCGTCCCGCTGCTCGGGGGCGAGGCTGGCCCCGGTGCGGCCGGCCAGCCAGCCGAGGGCCTTGTCCCAGTCCACGTCCCCGAAGCCGGGCATCCGGTCCTCCTCGGCGTTCAGCAGCCGCCGGACCTGGCCGACCAGCGACAGCTCCGCCCGGTGGAAGGGGACCAGGTAGACGGCGGTGAGGGGGTCCGGGCCGCCCTGGGGGTCGGGCACGGGTTCGCGTACGACCCCCTCCGGATCGGCGGCGAGCTCGGCCAGGCACTCGATGACCAGCCCGGTGTCCACCTGGAGCAGCTTCACCCCGTCGGCGATGAGGCGCTCCTCGGGGAGGAAGCAGTGGCCCTGGTCGGTGGACTGGGAGAGGGCGTACTGGAGGCCGGCCTTGACCCGCTCCGGGCTGTCGTGCGGGATGCCGACGGCCTGGGCGATCCGGTCGGCGGTGAGGAAGCCGATGCCCCAGACGTCGGCGGCGAGCCGGTACGGCTGGTTCTTCACCACCGAGATGGAGGCGTCCCCGTACTTCTTGTAGATGCGGACGGCGATGGAGGTGGAGACGCCGACGCCCTGGAGGAAGACCATGACCTCCTTGATGGCCTTCTGCTCCTCCCAGGCGGCGCCGATCAGCTTCGTGCGCTTGGGGCCGAGGCCGGGGACCTCGATCAGCCGTTTCGGCTCGCCCTCGATGACGTCGAGGGTGTCGAGGCCGAAGTGCTCGACGATGCGGTCGGCGATCCTCGGGCCGATGCCCTTGATGAGTCCGGAGCCGAGGTAGCGGCGGATGCCCTGGATGGTGGCGGGCAGGACCGTCGAGTAGTTCTCGACGCTGAACTGCCTGCCGTACTGGGGGTGCGAGCCCCAGCGGCCCTCCATGCGCAGGGATTCGCCGGGCTGCGCGCCGAGCAGCGAGCCGACGACGGTCAGCAGGTCCCCGGCGCCGCGGCCGGTGTCGACCCGGGCGACCGTGTAGCCGCTCTCCTCGTTGGCGTAGGTGATGCGCTCCAGCACCCCCTCGACCACCGCCAGTTGCACCGCCCCGCCGTTCACCGCCCCGTTGTTCGCCATGGCACGAAGCTACAGTCCGCCGCCGACAGGGCGCCGGGGCCTGTGGACGACGGCCGCGGGACCGGCGGGCCTCCGGGGGAAACGAAAGGGGGTCCGGCCTCGCGGCCGGACCCCCTCACGGTTACCCCTCCCTCGTCGGACTTCCCGATCCCCCCGGATCCCCACCCGGAAGTCCTGACGCAACATACGACCCGCGTGCCGCCCGGAGGGTTGCATGCGGAATCACAGCTTTACCTTTCCGTTACATTCAGCCACCCCGGGAGTACTCCGAGGTGCCGTGAAAACGGTGCACAAGTAGCGTTTCCGGCATGAGCGACTCTTCCTTCGAGGACGACGTACTGGGCGAGCTCGGCGACGACAAGCTGAACGAGATCGCCTCCCTGCTCGGCACCGATGCCGCCGGCGCCCGCGACACCGTCTCCCAGACCGTCGGGGCGATGACCGGCGGCCTCCAGGAGAAGGCCGACGCCGATGACGACGAGGTCCGCCAGGCCTTCGCGGAGGTGTCCGAGGCCCCCCTCCAGGGCGTGGCCACCCTCGGCGGCGGCCTCGGCGGCCTGCTCGGCGGCGGGATGATGGCCGGGGTGCTGTCCAAGGTGAGCAAGCCCGTGGCCGAGGCCGTCTCGAAGAAGACCGGCATCCCCGCCGCGACCGTCATGCGCGTCATCGAGCTCCTGATCCCGGTGCTGATGGCCGTCTTCGCCAAGCGCGCCGCCGGCAAGGGTGCGGGCGCCCCCGCCGCCGGCGCCCCGGCCCCCGGCTCCGCCCCCGCCGGCGCGGGCGGCCTCGGCGACCTGCTGGGCCAGATCCTGGGCGGCGGGAAGAAGTAGCCCGGCCCGGGCGGGGCGCCCCGCGCTATCCTCGGCAGCCATGGAGACTTCCGGCGCGGCGGTGCGGCTGCGGGATCCCGGGCCCGGCGAGCTGGGCTGGATCGTGCAGCGCCACGGCGCGCTCTACGCCGCCGAATACGGCTGGAACCAGGAGTTCGAGGGCCTGGTGGCCCGGATCGTCGCGGACTTCGCCGAGGACCACGACCCCCACCGGGAGCGGGTCTGGATCGCGGAGCACCAGGGCGAGCCGGTCGGCTCGGTGATGTGCGTGCGCGAGGACGGCTCGCCCGGCACGGCCCGGCTGCGGCTGCTGCTCGTGGAGCCCGCCGGGCGCGGCCTCGGGGTGGGCACCCTGCTGGTGGACGCCGTCGTCGCCTTCGCCCGCGCGGCGGGCTACCGCGAGCTGGTGCTGTGGACCAACGACGTGCTGACCGCGGCCCGTTCGCTCTACGAGCGGGCCGGCTTCACCCTGGTCGCCGAGCGCCCGCACCGCTCGTACGGGGCCTCCCTCACGGGGCAGGACTGGCGGCTGCCGCTGCGCGAGGACCCGCCGCGCTGACCGCGCCCGGGGCCGGAGCCGCGTCCGGAGCCGCGTCCGGAGCCGGGACCGGGACCGTACGGGGCTTCGCCCGCGCGGGGGCCAGCGAGGTCAGGCCCACCCCGCCGACCAGCAGCACGGCCGCCACCCAGCCCGGCCCGGAGACCCCCTCGCCGAGCACCAGGGCGGCCGAGGACATCCCGAACACCGGCACCAGCAGCGAGAACGGCGCCACGGCCGAGGCCGGGTAGCGGCGCAGCAGGTAGGCCCAGGCGCCGAAGCCGAACACCGTGGACACCCAGGCGACGTAGCCGATGACGGCCACCCCGGACCAGTCCAGGGCGCGCAACGCGGCCAGGTCCCGCTCGGGCCCCTCCAGCAGCAGCGACAGCGCGAACAGCGGGACCACCGGGACGACGCACACCCACACCTGGAAGTTCATGGCGTCGGACGGGGCGGCCTTGCGGGTGAGCACGTTGGACACGCCCCAGCAGGCGGCGGCCGCGACGACCAGGACGAAGCCGGTGACGGGCCCGGACAGCCCCCGGTCGACGGCGGCCACCCCGATCCCGGCCAGCGCCACGGCCATGCCCAGCAGCCGCACCCGGCCGGGCCGTTCGCGCAGCACGACGGCGGCCAGGAGGGCGGTGAAGACGGCCTGGACCTGGAGCACGAGCGAGGACAGCCCGGCCGGCATGCCGGCGGCCATCCCCGTGAACAGCAGCCCGAACTTGGCGATGCCGAGGGCCGCCCCGACCCCGAGGATCCACTTCCAGGCGACCTTGGGGCGCCCCACGAAGAACACGGCGGGCAGCGCGGCCACGAGGAAGCGCAGCGCGGACAGCAGCAGCGGCGGGAAGTGGCCGAGGCCGATCTCGATGACGACGAAGTTGAACCCCCAGACGGCGGCGACGAGTACGGCGAGTGCGGTGTGTACGGGACGCATGCTCCGAGCATCGGCGCCCGGACCATGTAGCACCAGCGCGGATCCCTACCGGGATGGATGAAGCAGTGCTTACGATTGGGGGATGCTCGACCTGTCCCGGCTGCGCGCCCTGCACGCCGTCTCCGTCCACGGTTCGGTCGCGGGCGCGGCGGCCGCACTCGGCTACACCCCCTCCGCGGTCTCGCAGCAGATCGCCAAACTGGAGCGGGAGACCCGCACGACGCTGCTGGAGCGGCGCGGGCGCGGGGTCGCGCTCACCGAGGAGGCCCGGCACCTGGCCGACACCGCCCACGAGCTGCTGGCGATCGTGGAGCGTGCCGAGACCACCCTGGAGGAGCGGCGCGGCCGGCCGAGCGGGCTGCTGACGGTCGCCGCCTTCGCGTCGGCGGCGCGCGGGCTGCTGCCCGGGGTGCTGGCCGAGCTGGCGGGCCGGCATCCGGCGCTGGACGTACGCCTGGCGGAGGTCGACCCCCACCTGTCGGTGGACCTGGTCGCCCGGGGCGTCACCGACCTCGCGGTGGCCCACGACTGGGACATCGCCCCGCTGCCCGCCCCCGAGGGCGTCGAGCAGGCCGTCATCGGGGACGACCCCTGCGATCTGGTGGTCCCGGCCGGGCACCCCTTCACCACCCGGCGGACGGTCCGCCGGGCGGACCTCGGGGGCCAGCGGTGGGTGTGCCAGCCGCCCGGCCGGGTCTGCCACGACTGGCTGGTGCGGACCATGCGCACGGCCGGGTTCGAGCCCGACATCGCGCACACCGCCGAGGAGAACCACACGATCGTCGCGCTGGTCGCGGCCGGTCTCGGGGTGGCGGTCGTGCCCCGGCTGGGCACGGGCGCGCTGCCGCCGGGCGCGGTGGCCGTCCGGCTGGAGCCGGGCCCGGTCCGCAGGCTGTACGCCCTGTGGCGGACGGGAGCGTCCCGCCGCCCCGCGATCACCGAGACCGTACGCACCCTCCAGGACCACTGGGCGGCGGCACCGGAGCGTCCCTAACGGGCCATTCCCGAGTGTCCGTCAGGCGTGGCGCGGGGTACCGCAGTAGGGTCCCACGGGTGCCGAACCACGCCTCCCGCAGGGCTCTGCTCGCCGCCGCCGCCATGGCCGCCGTCACGGCCGCCGGGGCCGCCTCCACGGCCTCCACGCCCTCCCCCGCCGCCTCCGGGACCCCGGACGACTCCCGGGCCCCCGGCGGGCCGCCGGGCCGGGGGCCGGAGCGGGAGCGGCTGCGGGCGCGGGTCGCCGGGCTGGGACTGCCCGAGCTGGTGGGTCAGCTGTTCGTGTCGCGGGCCTACGGGCATTCGGCGACGGACCCCGACCCGGCGGACGCCGAGCTGAACCTGAAGCACTTCGGGGTGCGCACCGCCGCCGAGCTGGTGGCCCGCTACCACCTGGGCGGGGTCGTCTACTTCGCGTGGGCCCACAACACCCGTGACCCGCACCAGATCGCGGCCCTGTCCAACGGGCTCCAGCGGGCCGCCGCGGACTCGGGGGCGGGGATCCCGCTGCTGCTGTCGGTGGACCAGGAGCACGGGGCCGTCGCCCGGATCGGCCGTCCCGCGACCCTGCTGCCCGGGGCGATGGCGCTCGGCGCGGCCGGCTCCGCCGAGGGGGCGCGCCGGGCGGCCCGGGTCGCGGGGACGGAGCTGGCCGCCCTGGGCATCCGGCAGGACTGGGCTCCGGTGGCCGACGTGAACGTCAATCCGGCCAACCCGGTGATCGGCGTACGCTCCTTCGGCTCCGACCCGGCCGCCGTCGCGGCCCTCGCCGCGGCCCAGGTGCGCGGCTACCAGGGGGCGGGGGTGGCGGCCGCGGCGAAGCACTTCCCGGGCCACGGCGACACCGAGACCGACAGCCACGTCGGGCTGCCGGTGATGCGGCACTCCCGCGCCCAGTGGGAGGAGCTGGACGCGCCGCCGTTCCGGGCGGCGGTGCGCGCGGGCGTGGACGTGGTCATGACGGCGCACATCGTCTTCCCCGCGCTCGATCCCTCGGGGGATCCGGCCACCCTCTCCCGGCCCATCGTGACGGGCCTGCTCCGCGAACACCTGGGCTTCGGAGGGGTGGTGGTCACCGACGCCCTCGACATGGCCGGGGTCCGGCAGAAGTACGGGGACGACCGGGTGCCGGTGCTGGCCCTGAAGGCGGGCTGCGACCTGCTGCTGAACGCGCCGGACCTGGGGCTGGCGCAGCGCGCCGTGCTGGCGGCGCTGGAGTCGGGCGAGCTGTCGCGCGGCCGGGTCGAGGAGTCGGTGCTGCGGGTCCTGGAGCTGAAGGCCCGCCGGGGCCTGTTCGCGGACCCGTACACCTCCGACGCGGCGGTGGACGCGGCGGTGGGGACGGGCGGGCACCTGGCGGCCGCCGACGCCGTCGCCGCGGGTACGACGACCCTGCTGGCCAATCCGCGCGGGCTGCTGCCGCTGGACCCGTCGGCCGGGCCCCGGCTGCTGGTCACCGGGACCGACCCGTCCTCCCCCACGGGCACCACGGGCCCCCCGACGACGGTCCTGGCGCGGGAGCTGACCGCCCTGGGGTGCCGGGCGCAGGCGCTCCCGCCGGAGCGGGCGGTGGCGGCCGCCCCGGGGCACGCGGCGGTGCTGGTGTGCACGTACAACGTCCCGGAGGGGGAGAGCCCGCAGCGCGCGCTGGTGTCGGGGCTGGTCGCGACGGGCGTCCCGGTGGTGCTGGTGGCGGTCCGCAACCCGTACGACCCGGCGCGGCTGCCCGAGTGCGCGGCCGAGGTGGCCACGTACACCTGGACGGACGTGGAGATGCGGGCGGCGGCCCGGGTGCTGACGGGCGCGAGCCGGCCGTCGGGCCGGCTCCCGGTGCCCGTCCCGGGCCGCTACCCGCTGGGCCACGGGCTGTCGTACTGAAGGCGGAGGCCCGGGGTACGACAGCCCGCCGGGCCCTCAGCGGCGCAGCGAGTCGCGGCGCAGGTCGGTCTGGTCGAGCACCGGGTCCGGCGCGGCGAGCGGGGCCACCGTCTGCGGGGCGGCGGCGCCGTCGGTGCGGAACACGTCGGCGGCGGGGGCGACGCCGGCCCACTGGAGGATCCGCGCGGTCGCGAGGGCCTTCTCGCCGTCCTGGAGCTTGGCGACGTTGGCCCCGTGGTTGGCGCCCGGAGCAGTCATGACGTAGCTGTCGCGCGTCCCGTACCCGAGGTGGAAGGGCTCGGCGCCCCACGGGTCGTTCTGCCCGTACACGAACAGCATCTGGTTGGCGTTGTTGCGGACCCAGGTGTCCACGTCCGCCATGGCCGCAGGCTGGAAGGTCATGGGGATGTCGCGCGGCACGAAGTTGCGCGGCGGCTGGTAGCCGTAGCGGCTCAGGCCCTTGAGGTGCGGCTGCTTGATGTCGGGCGAGCCGAGCTGGGTGCCGGCCTGGTAGTAGTACGGCGTGTACGTCTCCAGGCCCTGGTCGGCGTAGGCCGAGAAGCCGGAGATCGTGTCGACCGTGTCCCAGATCTGCTGGTCGGTGGCGGTCTTGGCGTCCGGGATGGCGGCGCAGTCGGCGAGCAGGCTGTACTGCCAGAAGGCCCAGGTGTAGTCGAGGACCACGGCCTCGAAGGCCTTGTCGAGGCTGCCGACGGTGTTGAAGGTCCAGCCGTTCTCGGCGGCGGCGGCCTTGTACTTGGCCTCCAGCGGCTCGCGGCGGATCAGTGCCTCGCGCTGGACGTTGTTCAGCTTGTCGCGGCACTCCTTGGTGCCGACCTTGCCGAAGAACCGGTCGTAGGCCGAGTCCTCCTTGTTGACGACGTCGTTGGGCGCCACGTAGGCGACGACACCGTCCATGTCACGGGGGTAGAAGCGCTCGAAGTACGTCGCCGTCATGCCGCCCTTGCTGGCGCCCGTGGAGAGCCAGTTCTTGGGGTAGAGCTTCTTCAGGGCGGTGAACAGGCGGTGCTGGTCGCTGGCGGCCTGCCAGATGTCGAGCTTCGACCAGTCCGCCGGGTCGGGGCGGGACGGGTTGAAGAATCGATACTCCATCGACAGCTGGTTGCCGTCGATTATGGTCGTCGGCTCCGCGCGGCGCGGGTTGGTGTTGACGTTGTAGCCCGAGGTGAAGAACACCGTGGGGCGGGAGACGTCCTTGTGCAGCAGGGTGACGCGCTGCTTGAAGGTGCCCTTCCACGGCTGCCGGTGGTCGACCGGCTGCTCGTAGTTCAGTACGAAGAATCTGTAGCCGGGGTACGGCTTCTCCTCGACCAGGCTCATGCCCGGGATCGCGAGGATCTGGTCCTTGACGTCCGCTGCGGAACCCTGTCCGGCGGTGGCCTGCGCGGCGGCGGCCGGCTCTGCGGCGGTGGCCGTCTGAGCCGTGAAACCGGCCGTGCCCATGGTGCCGATCAGCACCGCGACGGGCAGTACCCGGCCAAGCGTCTTGCGCATTCACCCTCCCCTTCAGTTCACTGTGGTCGCCCGTGAACCTAGCGGGGTCAACACTCCCGTGAAAAGCCCCAGTTGGGACGCGGGATCAGCACAGGATCCAGCCAGATTCGACGGATCCGGCCGCCGCTTCGCCCCTTACATACACACACCGGTTGATCGCGCCCACCGTGACGGGGCCCGCGTACCGGGCGAATTGCCCCGCATCGCCCACCGGGACCCCACCGCGCGGCTGAACGCTGACCGCCATGTGGCGGCGCTCCCCCGGCCGCAGGGCGACGGTCATCGCACAGACCTGGGTCCGGCTCTTGAACACCCGCACCTCGGCGCCGGGCAGCGGCATCGTCTTGACCAGCTGGCCCCCGCAGCCCCCGCCCGCCGCCGACGCGGCCGGCGCCGCGAGGACGCCCCCGACGGCGAGCCACAGCGCACCCCCGAGCACCCCCAGGGACACGACCCGCCCCCGCCGCATGCGGCCCTGCCTCATCCTGACCCCCCGATCGGTCGTACGTAACACGCACTCACGTACGACGCTCAGCCGCCCCGGAAGGTTGCACTACCCTAGGCGATCGACCGAATGCACACCGTAGCCGTGAAAGGCAGCCGACATGACGACCGATCTGCTCGACCGCAAACTGGAGCGCGCGTTCGCCCACCTGGACGCCGACGACAACGGCGTGATCGACGAGAAGGACATGATCGCGTTCGGGTCGCGGCTGCTGACGGCGCTGTCGGAGCCCGCCGACTCCCCCAAGGCGACCGAGGTCTTCCGCGGGCTCACCGACTTCTGGGTGGACCTCTTCAACGAGCTCGGCGTCGGCCAGGACCAGAAGCTGACCCCGGTGCAGTACCGGGACGGCATGACCCGCCTCTACAAGGACGGCGGCCCGGCCTACGAGAAGTCCTTCCGGCCGATGATGAGGGCGATCCTCACGGTCGTCGACACCAACGGCGACGGGCACATCAGCCCCGAGGAGTTCCACAAGGCGCAGCTGGCCTTCGACACCCGCCTGGAGCCCGCCGACGCGGACACCCTCTTCGCGAAGATCGACAAGAACCACGACGGCTACCTGTCGGTGGACGAACTCCTCGACGCCGTGCGCGAGTACTACACCGGTGACGACGAGGACGCCCCCGGGAACCTGCTCTTCGGCGAGCTCTGATCCCGGGGGCGCCCCCGTGTGACCGTGACCGGCCTCGCGGCCGGCTAAGCGGCGGCGGCCGCCTCGTCCTCGCCGGCGAAGGTCCGCCACAGCACCGCGTACCGGCCGCCGCGGGCCAGCAGTTCCGCGTGGCTGCCGTCCTCGACGACCCGGCCCCGGTCCATGACCACCACCCGGTCGGCGCGGGCCGCCGTCGTCAGCCGGTGCGCCACCACCAGGGTGGTGCGCTTGCCCGCGAGGCGCTCGGTGGCCTGGTTGACCTGCGCCTCGGTGGCCAGGTCCAGGGCCGCCGTGGCCTCGTCGAGCAGCAGCACGTCCGGGTCGACCAGCTCGGCGCGGGCCAGCGCGATCAGCTGGCGCTGGCCGGCCGAGAGGTTGCGGCCGCGCTCGGAGACGGCGTGCAGGTAGCCGCCGTCGAGGGTGGCGATCATGTCGTGGGCGCCGACCGCGCGGGCGGCCGCCTCCACCTCGGCGTCGCTCGCCCCGGGCCGGCCGTAGGCGATGGCGTCGCGGACCGTCCCCGGGAAGAGGTACGGCTCCTGGGGGACGACCCCCAGCCGGTGGCGGTACGCCGTCAGGTCCAGCTCCCGCAGGTCGGTGCCGTCGGCGGTGACCCGGCCGGAGGTCGGGTCGTAGAACCGGGCCACCATCTTGACCAGCGTCGACTTGCCCGCCCCGGTCTCGCCGACGAAGGCGACGGTCTGCCCGGCGGGGATCCGCAGGCTGATCCCCGCCAGCGCCTCGCCCTCGGCACCCCGCTCCTCGGCGGTCCCGTACCGGAACCGCACGCCCTCGAAGGCGATCTCGCCGCGCAGCGCGGTGACCTCGCGGGGGTCGGCCGCACGGGGGGTGGTGGTGGGCTCGCGCAGCAGGTCCTGGATCCGGCCGAGGGAGACGGTGGCCTGCTGGTACCCGTCGAAGACCTGGGACAGCTGCTGGACCGGGGCGAAGAACAGGTCGATGTACAGCAGGTACGCCACCAGCGCGCCGGTGGTGAGGGTGGCCGCCTCGACCCGGCCCGCGCCGACGATCAGCACGGCCGCCGCCGCGCCCGAGGACAGCAGCTGGACGAAGGGGAAGTAGACCGATATCAGCCACTGGCCGCGCACCCGCGCCTCGCGGTACGAGTCGCTGCGCTCGGCGAACCGGGCCCGGCCCGCCTCCTGCCGGCGGAAGGCCTGCACCAGGCGGATGCCGGCCACGGACTCCTGGAGGTCGGCGTTGACCAGGCTGACCCGGTCGCGCGCCAGCTCGTACGCGGCGACCGACTTGCGGCGGAACACGATCGTGCCGACGACCAGCACGGGCAGGGTGGCGAAGACGATCAGCGCGAGCTCGGCGTCGAGGACGAGCAGGGCCACCAGGATGCCGAAGAAGGTCAGGACGGAGACGACGGCGGTGACGAGCCCGGTCTGCAGGAAGCTCGACAGGGAGTCCACGTCGGTGGTCATCCGGGTCATGATCTTGCCGGTGAGCTCGCGCTCGTAGTAGTCCAGGCCGAGGCGCTGGAGCTGGGCGAAGATCTTGACGCGCAGGGAGTAGAGCACGCGCTCGCCGGTGCGCCCGGTCATCCGGGTCTCCGCGAACTGCGCGGCCCACTGGCCGAGGACCACCGCGAGGGCGAGCAGGGACGCCGCCCACACCGCGCCCAGGGCGGCCTGCTCCACGCCCTGGTCGATGCCGTGCCGGATCAGGACGGGCAGCAGCAGCCCGGCGCCCGCGTCGAGGGCGACCAGGCCGAGGCTGACGGCGAGCGGGGCCCAGAAGCCGGCCAGCAGCCTGCGCAGGCCGTAGCTCTCCTCGGCGGCCGCGGACCGGCTCTCGTCCACCCCCGGCTCGTCGTCGGCGGGCGGCAGCGCTGCGACCTGCGCCAGCAGCTCGGGCGTGGCGCCCGGCGCCGGATCGGCCTCGGACCGGTCCCCGCGGCGCCACAGCTCGGGGGTGACCCCGTCCACGACGCGCCGCTTGGCGTTCACCGGCTCGGAGTCGATCTCCGCCTCCAGCTCGATGTCCTTCTCCAGGTCCCGCTCGAACTCCGCCATGGACGGCGCGTCGGGGGTGCGCGGCGAGTGCGCGCCGAGGACGTCGGGGTCGGTGAGGAGCCTGCGGTACAGCGGGGAGCGGAGCTCCAGTTCCTCGTGCGTGCCGATGTCGGCGAGCCGCCCGTGTTCGAGTACGGCGATGCGGTCGGCCAGCGCGAGGGTGGAGCGGCGGTGGGCGATCAGCAGGGTGGTGCGGCCGGCCATGACGGCCCGCAGCGCCTCGTGGATCTCGTGCTCGACGCGGGCGTCGACGGCCGAGGTGGCGTCGTCCAGGAGCAGCAGGCGGGGGTCGGTGAGGATGGCGCGGGCGAGCGCGACGCGCTGGCGCTGGCCGCCGGAGAGGGTCAGGCCCTGCTCGCCGACCTTGGTGTCGAAGCCGGCGGGGAGGGCCTCGATGAACCCTTCCGCCTGGGCGGCGCGGGCGGCGGCGCGGATCTCCTCCTCGGAGGCGCCGGGGCGTCCGTAGGCGATGTTGGCGCGGATGGTGTCGGAGAAGAGGAAGGAGTCCTCGGGCACCAGGCCGATGGCGCCGCGCAGCGAGTCGTAGGTCAGCTCGCGCACGTCGTGGCCGCCGACGCGGACGGTGCCGCGGTCGGCGTCGTAGAAGCGCGGCAGGAGCAGGGAGACGGTGGACTTGCCGCTGCCGGAGGCACCGACGAGGGCGACGGTCTCGCCCTCGGCCACGGTGAGGGTGAAGCCGTCGAGGACGGGGCGGCCGGGCTCGTACCCGAAGCCGACGTCCTGGAAGTCGACGGTGGCGGGCGCGTCGGCGGGGAGCTCCCGCGTCCCCTCGCGGATCTCCGGCTCGGTGTCGATGAGCTCGAAGACCCGCTCGGCGCCGGCCCGGGCCTGCTGGGCGACGGTGAGGACCATGGCGAGCATGCGGACGGGGCCGACGAGCTGGGCGAGGTAGGTGGAGAAGGCGACGAAGGTGCCGAGGGTGACCTGTCCCCGGGTGGCCATCCAGCCGCCGAGGGCCAGCATGGCGACCTGTCCGAGGGCGGGGACGGCCTGGAGGGCGGGGGTGTAGCGGGAGTTCAGGCGGATGGCGCGCATCCGCCCGCCGAAGAGCCGGCGGCCGGCCTCGCGGAGCTTGCCGGTCTCCTGCTCCTCCTGCCCGAAGCCCTTGACGACGCGTACGCCGGTCACGGCGCCGTCCACGACGGAGGCGACGGCGGCGGCCTGCTGCTGGGCGTACCAGGTGGCGGGGAAGAGCTTCTTGCGGCTGCGCTTGGCGATGAACCAGAGGGCGGGGGCCATCAGCAGGGCGACGAGGGTCAGCAGCGGGGACAGCCACAGCATGACGCCGAGGGATATCCCGAAGAGGAGGAAGTTCCCGATGGTCATGGGCAGCATGAAGAGCAGCCCCTGGATCAGCTGGAGGTCGCTCGTGGCCCGGCCGACGACCTGTCCGGTGGACAGCTCGTCCTGCCGGCGCCCGTCGAGGCGGGCGATGGTGTCGTACATGTCGGTGCGCAGGTCGTGCTGCACGTCGAGGGCGAGGCGCCCGCCGTAGTACCTGCGTATGTAGGTCAGTACGTAGACCAGCAGGGCGGCGCCTATGAGCAGGCCGGCCCAGGGCCCCATGGCCCGGCTCTCGTCGCCGATGACGTCGTCGATGATGACCCGGGTGACGAGGGGGACGAGCGCCATGACGGCCATGCCCGCCAGCGAGGACCCGAGCGCGAGGAGCACGTTGGCCTTGTACCGCCAGGTGTAGGCGGCCAGCCGCCCGCCCCAGCCCTGTTTCTCTGCAGCCTGCGCCGCCGTCACGTGATTGCCTCCCCGTCGGTCCTGTCCTGCCGCCTCCCCCAACGCCCCCACCGGCGGATTTCATCCCGCTGCAACAATCGCACCGGTGTCCGCGGGGCGCCCGGGGGCCTGACCCGATCAGGGGACCGTCGCCCGCCGGCCCGGCGCTCGAACGGGCGCGGGCCGGGGAACCCCCGAGCCCTGGAGGCGCTCTAGCCGGGTGTGCGCCGGTTGGCGGTGCTCCGGGTGTCTTGGAAGGGTTCGCGGGTTCATGGGTCTGACGAGTGGCGCACTCCTGGCGGTCGCCGTGCTGTGCACGGCGCTGGCGTTCGCGGCGGCGGTGCGGCTGTGGCCGCGGCTGGCCGGAGGGGGCCGGGGGCCGCTCCTGGGGCGCACCGGGCTGCTGCTCCTGGTCCAGGTGTTCCTGATCGCCTCGGTCGCGCTCGCGGCGAACCGCAGCTTCCTGATCTACGGGTCGTGGGAGGACCTGACCGCCGGGCCGCCCCGCCAGGAGGCCGCGCCCGGCGGGGCCGCCGTACAGGTGCTGGGGCGCCAGGCGCCGGACGTACCGGGCGGGCGCAGCCCGCAGACGGCCGGGGTGATCGAGAAGGTGACCCTGCACGGCGAGCGGTCGGGGGTGGCGGCCCAGGCGTACGTGTACCTGCCGCCGGAGTACTTCCAGAAGGGCGCCGAGCGGCGCAGGTTCCCGGCGGCGGTGGTCCTGACGGGCTTCCCGGGCACGGCGGAGAACCTGCTGAAGGGGCTGCGGTACCCGAAGACTGCCTGGACGCAGGTCAAGCAGAAGAAGATGCAGCCGATGGTCCTGGTGATGATGAGGCCCGTGGTCGGCCCGTCCAACAGCCAGTGCGTCGACGTCCCCGGCGGCGGCCCGCAGAGCGAGACCTTCTTCGGCACGGACGTCCCCCGGACCGTCGCGAGCCACTACCGCGTGGGCACCTCGGCCCGGAACTGGGCGATCATCGGCGACTCGACGGGCGGCTACTGCGCCCTGAAGATGCCGCTCCAGCACCCGGAGACGTACGCGGCCGGCGTCGGCCTCTCGGCGGACTACAAGCCGGAGGTCGACGGGGACTCCGGCGACCTCTTCCACGGGAACAAGGACGAGGAGAAGCGCTCCGACCTGCTGTGGCACCTGGCCAACCGGCCCCAGCCGAACACGTCGTTCCTGGTCACCACCTCGCTCCAGGGCGAGAGCAACCTCAGGGCGACCCAGCAGTTCGTCAAGGCCGTGAAGGCCCCGGCCCACGTCTCGTCGATCACCCTCGACCGGGGCGGCCACAACTTCAACACCTGGAACCGCGAGATCCCCCCGGCCCTCCAGTGGACCAGCGCCCGCCTGAAGGCCGAGTGAATCCCTAGAGGTGGGTCGGGGCGAACATCTTGAGGGTGGCCGGGAGGACCAGGAGCGAGGGGCCCGGGGTCTTCAGGGCTCGGGCGAGGTCCTCGCGGAGGGTGTCCGGGGTGGTGGTGGAGGCCGGGACGCCGAAGGAGGCCGCCAGGGCGGTGAAGTCGGGGCGGGCCAGTTCGGTGGCCGTGGTGCGGCCGTCGAAGGAGGCCGTCATGTACTCGCGGAGGATGCCGTAGCCGCCGTCGTCGACGATCAGCCAGGTGACGTCCAGGTCGTGTTCCCTGGCGGTGGCCAGCTCCGGGAGGGAGTACATCGCGCCGCCGTCGCCGGAGACCGCGAGGACCGGGGTGCCGGGATCGGCGACCGCCGCGCCCAGGGCCGCCGGGAAGGCGTAGCCGAGGCCGCCCGCGCCCTGCGCCGAGTGCATGGTGTTCGGGTGCTTCGGGTCGAAGGCGGACCAGGCCCAGTAGGCCAGGATCGTCATGTCCCAGAAGGACGGGGAGCGGGGCGGGAGGGCCTGCCTGATCGAGTCCAGGAGTTCCCGTTCGAGGGTGACGCCCTGCGGGGCGAGGCGGTCCTCGACGGCGGCGAGGAGGGCGCGGACCCGCTCGGGGGCCCCGTCGTCCTCGCGGGGTTCGACGGTCTCCAGGAGGGCCTGGAGGGCGAGGCGGGCGTCGGCGTGGATGCCGAGGGCCGGGTGGTTGGACTCCAGCTTGCCGAGGTCGGCCTCGATCTGGACGACCCGGCCCGTGGGGAAGAACGTGTGGTAGTTCGAGGACAGCTCGCCGAGGCCGGAGCCGACGACGAGGAGGACGTCCGCGTCCTCCAGGAAGTCCGTCGTGTGGCGGTCCTCCAGCCAGGAGCGCAGCGAGAGCGGGTGGTTCCAGGGGAAGGCGCCCTTGCCGCCGAAGGTGGTGACCACGGGGGCGTTCAGGCGCTCCGCGAGCTGCCGCAGCTTGCCGGCGGCGTCGGCGCGGACCACCCCGCCGCCCGCGATGATCACGGGCCGGGCGGCCTTCGAGAGCCAGTGCGCGGCCAGCGCGGTGAGCTCGGGGCGCGGGGCCAGTTCGTGCGGGGCCGCGTCCATGCCGGTGACCTGAGGGATCAGCGTCTCGGCGCGGAGCACGTCCTCGGGGATCTCCACCCAGACCGGGCCGTGCGGGGCGGTCAGCGCCGACTCCCAGGCCTCGGCGACCACGGAGGGGATCTGCGAGGGGGTGCGGGCGGTGTGGACGGACTTCACCACGTCGCGGAAGGAAGCCGACTGGTCCCGCAGCTCGTGCAGGTGGCCCCGGCGGCCCCCGCCCAGGCCCGCCGTGGGGACCTGGGAGGAGATCGCGAGGACGGGCGCGGAGGCGGCCGCGGCCTCCGCGAGGGCGGGCAGGGACATCAGCGCCCCGGGCCCGGTGGAGAGCAGCAGCGGCACGGCCTCGCCGGTGAGGCGCCCGTACGCGTCGGCGGCGAAGCCCGCGTTGTTCTCCGTGCGCAGGGTGACCAGGCGCAGGTCGGAGCGGCCGACGGCGTCGAAGAGGCCCAGCGCGTGCTGGCCGGGCAGGCCGAAGACGGTGGTGGCGCCGAGCCCGCGCAGCGTCTCCACGACCAGGTCCCCGCCCGTGCGGCCCGGCGGCGGCGCCAGGGCGGCCGCCGTCTGGGCCTCGGTGGGACGGAGTACCAGGTCGTGGTCGTGCGTCACGGGTGTGTGGTGCCCTTCGTGCTCGGCTGCCGCACCGTCTTCGCCGCCGTGCCGGGGGGTCAGCCCTGGCGGGAGGCCGCGATCTGACGGCTCATGATCGTGGTCAGCTCGTACGCGGTGTGCGAGGCCGCGACCGAGGTGATCTCCGCGTGATCGTACGCCGGGGCGACCTCGACGACGTCGGCCGAAACCAGGTTGCAGGACGACAGGCCGCGGATGATCTCCAGCAGCTCGCGGGAGGTCATGCCGCCGGCCTCCGGCGTGCCGGTGCCGGGCGCGTGGGCCGGGTCGAGCACGTCGATGTCGATGGAGATGTACAGCGGGCGGTCGCCGATGCGCTGGCGCAGCTGGTCGGCGACCTCGTCGGCACCGCGGCGGTAGACGTCGGCGGAGGTGACGATGCCGAAGCCCATCTTGGCGTCGTCGTCGAGGTCCTGCTTGCCGTAGAGCGGGCCGCGGGTACCGACGTGGGAGAGCGCCTCGGTGTCGAGGATGCCCTCTTCGACGGCGCGGCGGAACGGGGTGCCGTGGGTGTACTCGGCGCCGAAGTAGGTGTCCCAGGTGTCGAGGTGGGCGTCGAAGTGGAGCAGGGCGACCGGGCCGTGCTTCTTCGCGACCGAGCGCAGCAGCGGGAGGGCGATGGTGTGGTCGCCGCCGAGGGTCATCAGGCGGGAGCCGCCCGCGAGGAGCTCGTCGGCGGCGGCCTCGACCGTCTCGACGGCCTCGTTGATGTTGAAGGGGTTCACCGCGATGTCGCCGGCGTCGGCGACCTGCGCGAGGGCGAACGGGGAGGCGTCCTGGGCCGGGTTGTACGGGCGCAGCAGGCGGGAGGCCTCGCGGATGGCGTTGCCGCCGAAGCGGGCGCCGGGGCGGTAGGAGACGCCGGAGTCGAAGGGCACGCCGACGACGGCGACGTCGGCGGAGCCGACCTCGTCGAGGCGCGGCAGGCGGGCGAAGGTCGCCGGGCCCGCGTAGCGCGGGATGCGGGAGGAGTCGACGGGGCCGCGCGGCTGCGTGCTCATGGGGGGGTGCCCTTCTGGTGGTCCTGCTGGTGCGGTCCTTCGAGCGTAAGCGGGCGGCGCGGGGGTGGGGAGGGTACGTTTCATCCATCTGGCAGCACTGAGATGTACGGAGTATCCATGGCCGACCTCCCGGTCCCCCCGTCCCCCGGCAGCGGGCCGCCCGGGGGACCCGCCGGGGAGCCGATGACGCCGCCCGTGGGGCTCGCGGGGCTGCTCGGCGAGCGGGGGCTGGGGCTGCGGCACCTCGCGGGGCCGGCGGCGGCGGAGCTGCACGGGGTGCACGCCTCGGAGATGGCGGACCCGTCCCCGTACCTGCTGGGCGGCGAGCTCCTGCTGACGGCCGGGGCGGCGCTGACGGAGGCCGGGGCCGCCGAGTACGTGGGCCGGCTGGCCCGCGCCGGGGCCGCCGCGCTCGGCTTCGGGGTGACCCCGGTGCACGAGGTGGTTCCGCCCGGCCTGGCCGAGGCGTGCGAGCGCAGCGGGCTGCCGCTGATCGAGGTCCCGCCCGGGACCCCGTTCACGGCGGTCGCCCGCAGCGTCGGGCGGCTGATGGCGGAGGCCCGTACGCGGGAGCTGCGCCGGGTCGCCGAGGCGCAGCAGGCCCTGGCGGCGGCCGCGGCCCGCCCGGACCCGGTCCCGGCCCTCCTGTCCCGCCTGGCGGCGAGCCTGACGGGCTGGGCGGCCCTCCTCGACCCGGGCGCCGACCCGGCCATACCCATGACCGCCGGAGGCACCGGCGCCGGGCCGACGGCGGCAACCCCCGGAGCCGCCGGCCCGGCCGGGGCCCCCAGGCCCGGCCCCGCCCGGACCGTCGCCGCCGGGGCCGCGCCTGACGACGGGGTGCTCGACGCCGTGGACGCGCTGGCGCGGCGGGTGGCGCCGGGGGCCGCGGCCACCGCCACCGACGCGGTCGGGGGCACGAGCCTGGCCGCGTACGCCGTGGGCGGTGGGCGGGTGCTGGCCCTGGCCACCCCGGGGCGGACCCCCGGGGACCACACCATCGCGTCCATCGCCGCCGTGCTGCTGGCCCTGGTCACGGCCGAGCGCCCCGCCGGGGACGAGGCCGCGGCCCTGACCCGGCTGCTGCTGGACGGGGATCCGGCCGGGGCGCTCGCGCCCGGGCCCTGGTACGCGGTCCACGCCCGGGGCGGCGGCGACCCGGGGGCCCTCGCCGCCGCGCTGGGCACCGTACTGCTGGACCCGCGCGGGGACGGCGTACGCCTGCTCACCGACCGCGAGCCCGGCCCGCAGCCCGGCTGGCGGCTCGGGGTCAGCGCCCCGGCCGCGCCCGGCGCCCTGGCCACCGCCGCGGCGCAGGCCCGCCGCGCCCTCGCCCGCGCCGAGGCGGCGCGGACCCCGCTGTCCCGGCACACGGACCCCGGCTTCGCGGGGCTGGTCGGCGAGGCCGAGGCGCGGGCCCACGCCGCGGCCCTGCTGGAGCCCCTCTCCCCCGCCCTGCGGGACACCCTGCGCGGCTGGCTGGCCCACCACGGCAGCTGGGACCGCAGCGCGGCGGCCCTCGGGGTGCACCGCAACACGGTCCGCCAGCGCGTGGCCCGCTGCGCGGCGCTGCTGGACCGGGACCTCGACGACCCCGACACCCGGATGGAGCTGTGGTTCGCGCTGCGCCGCCCGTCCTGAGCCGCAAGGCCCGCAGAAAGGTTTCCGGACCGCGTCACACTCCCTGGACAGCCGGAGTGACCGCCGGGTAACTTAGGTATGAGCAAGCGCTTAGACATAGTCTGGCCGAACCAGTGATCGAGGAGGCGGCTCGTGCGCCGTACCGTATTCAACGAGGACCACGAGGCGTTCCGCGAGACCCTCCGCGCCTTCATCGAGGCCGAGGTCGTCCCCGTCTACGACGAGTGGTTCCAGGCCGGCCAGGCGCCGCGCGACTTCTACTACAAGCTCGGCGAGCTGGGCGTCTTCGGCATCAACGTCCCCGAGGAGTTCGGCGGCGCGGGCCTGGACACCCACAAGTTCGAGGCCGTCCTCTACGAAGAGACCTCCCGCGCGGGCGTCAACTTCGGCGGCTCCGGCGTGCACGTGCTGCTCGCCCTGCCCTACATCAAGATGCTCGCCACCGACGAGCAGAAGAAGCGCTTCCTCCCGAACTTCGTCTCCGGTGAGGAGATGTGGGCCCTCGCGATGACCGAGCCGGGCACCGGCTCCGACGTCGCGGGCATGAAGACCACCGCCAAGCTCTCCGAGGACGGCACGCACTACGTCCTCAACGGCTCCAAGACCTTCATCACCGGCGGCGTGCACGCCGACCGCGTGATCGTCTGCGCCCGCACCTCCGCCCCGTCGGCCGACGACCGCCGCTTCGGCATCTCCCTCTTCGCCGTGGACACCAAGTCCGAGGGCTACTCGATCGGCCGCAAGCTCGACAAGCTGGGCCTGAAGACCTCCGACACCGCCGAGCTGGCGTTCGTCGACGTCAAGGTCCCGGTCGAGGACCTGCTCGGCGAGGAGGGCAAGGGCTTCTACTACCTCGGCCACAACCTGGCCTCCGAGCGCTGGGGCATCGCCTTCGGCGCCTACGCCCAGGCCGCCGCCGCCGTCCGGTTCGCCCAGCAGTACGTCACGGACCGCACCGTCTTCGGCAAGCCCGTCGCGCACTTCCAGAACACCAAGTTCGAGCTGGCCGCCTGCCAGGCCGAGGTGGACGCGGCCCAGGCCGTCGCCGACCGCGCGCTGGAGGCCCTGGACGCCGGCGAGCTGACCCCGGCCGAGGCCGCCTCCGCGAAGCTGTTCTGCACCGAGGTCGCGCACCGCGTCATCGACCGCTGCCTCCAGCTGCACGGCGGCTACGGGTACATGAACGAGTACCCGATCGCCCGCCTGTACGCCGACAACCGCGTCAACCGCATCTACGGCGGCACCAGCGAGATCATGAAGTCGATCATCGCCAAGTCGATGGGTCTGTAGCCCACTTGAACGAGGCACTGGCGGACCTCCTCGATCTGCTCGACCTGGAGCAGATCGAGGAGAACATCTTCCGCGGCACGAGCCGCACCTCCCTGGTGCCGCGCGTGTTCGGCGGCCAGGTCGCGGCCCAGGCGCTGGTCGCGGCCGGCCGCACGGTGCCCGCGGACCGGCTTCCGCACTCGCTCCACTCGTACTTCCTGCGCACCGGCGACTCCGGCGCGCCGATCGTGTACTCCGTGGACCGGATCCGCGACGGGCGGTCCTTCACCACCCGCCGCGTGGTCGCCGTCCAGCACGGCCAGCCGATCTTCCACCTCTCCGCGTCCTTCCAGACGTACGAGGAGGGCATGGAGCACCAGGCCGGGATGCCGGCCGCGCCGGACCCCGAGACCCTGCCGACGGCCGCCGAGGCGCTGCCGGCGTACCGGGAGACCTTCCGCGACCCCGGCACCGTCGAACGGCTGCTGGAGGCGCGCGGCGCCGTGGACCTGCGGTACGCGACCACCCCGCCGTGGGGCTCGGTCGGCGAGCCGCTGGAGCCGCGCTCCCAGGTCTGGTTCCGCACCCAGGGCAAGCTCGCGGACGACCCCCTGCTGCACATCTGCCTGGCCACCTACGTCTCCGACATGACCCTGCTGGACTCGGTGCTGCTCGCGCACGGCCGGGGCGGCTGGGCCGTCGGCGACGTGGTCGGCGCCTCCCTGGACCACGCCATGTGGTTCCACCGCCCCTTCCGCGCCGACGAATGGCTCCTGTACGACCAGGAGTCCCCCTCGGCGTCCGCCGGCCGGGGCCTGGGACAGGCCCGCATCTGGACGCAGGACGGCCGCCTGGCGGTCACAGTGATCCAAGAAGGTGTCGTGCGCGTCCCGCGCGGCTGAGTGGACACGCGGCCGGACGGACATACCGTCGCCCCATGCCGGTCGAAGCCGACGCCCCGGATGCGGGGACGGGATCCGAGAGCCTCGCCACGGTGGTCGTCGCCGTGGTCACCAACCTGGCCATCGCCGCCGCGAAGGCCGTCGCCGGGATCGTCAGCGGGTCCAGCGCGATGCTGTCCGAGGCCGCGCACTCGGTGGCCGACACGGTCACCGAGGTGCTGCTGCTGACCTCCCTGAAGCGCAGCGCCCGGCCCGCCGACGAGGCGCACCCGCTGGGGTACGGGCCCGAGCGCTACATCTGGGCGCTGCTCGCCTCGATCGCCACGTTCGCGGGCGGCGCGGTCTTCGCCTGCTACGACGGGATCCACACCCTGGTGCACGGGGAGGACCCCGGCGACCCGGTGTTCTCGTACGCCGTCCTCGCCGTCGCGTTCGTCCTGGAGGGGTACTCGCTACTGGTCGCCTGGCGGCAGGTGACGGGCGAGGCGGCGCGGATGCGGGCGCCGCTGGGGCTGTACGTGAAGCACACCCCGGACACGGCGGTGAAGGCGGTCCTGCTGGAGAACGCCGCCGCGCTCGTCGGGCTCGCGCTGGCGGCGGGCGGGCTGCTCGGGGCGCAGCTGACCGGGTCGGGCGTCTACGACGGGGTGGCCTCGCTGCTGATCGCGGCGCTGCTGGTGGCGGTGGCGTGGGAGCTGGGGCGCTCGAACGCGCAGTACCTGATCGGGCGGCCGCTGCCCGCGCCGATGCGGGCGGAGGTGCGCGAGGAGCTGCTGTCCGTCCTGCACATCGAGGGGGTGCTGGAGCTGACCACCCTGGTGCAGGGGCCGGACGAGGTGCTCGTCGCGGCGAAGGTGGACTTCCACGACCTGGCGTCGGCCCGGCAGGTGGAGGCGGCCTGCGAGGACGCGGAGGACCAGCTGCGGGAGCGGTGGCCGGCGATCCGCCGGGTCTACCTGGACCCGACGCCGACACCGGTCCCGTCGGCGGAACCTTCGCTACCGCCCGGGGCTGTGCAAGGCTGACCGAGTGAACCTGGAGGACCTCGCCCGGCTGCGCCGGGCCCGCGACCTGATGGACCGCAACTACGCGGAGCCGCTCGACGTCACCGCGCTGGCGCAGGTCGCGCTGATGTCGGCGGGGCACTTCTCGCGCAGTTTCCGCGCCGCCTACGGGGAGACCCCGTACAGCTACCTGATGACGCGCCGGATCGAGCGGGCCAAGGCGCTGCTGCGGCGGGGCGACCAGTCGGTGACGGAGGTCTGCTTCGCGGTGGGCTGTACCTCGCTGGGGTCGTTCAGCTCGCGGTTCACGGAGCTGGTGGGCGAGAGCCCGAGCGCGTACCGGGCCCGTGACCACGAGGCGGACGCGGCCCTGCCGGCCTGCGTGTCGAAGATCCACACCCGGCCGGTCAGGAACGGCCCCAACGCCGGCTGACGGTCGCCGGCCGGGGCCCTCAGTCCCACCAGAAGGACCAGTGGGCCTCGCCGGTCAGCGCCTCCGCGGCGTAGTCGCGGACGGTGCCGGAGCCCTGCCAGACGTTGTCGGGGCAGAACGCGAAGTGCTCGGCGGCGACCGGGAGGGCCTCGGCGAGCGTACGGGGCGGGGCCGCGACCGACAGGTCGAGCCGGTCGTGGCCGATCGCGAGCACGCGGGCACCGAAGCGGTCCTCCCAGGAGCGCAGGACGGCGCTGACGCGGGCGGTGTCGTCGTCGTGGTTGGTGGGGCCGCACCAGCCGATCGCGGCCGGTACGTCGGCCCCGCGCCGGGCGGGGACCATCGCGAGCCGGGGACCGCCGCCCAGCCACCCCCGCGCGAGCAGCCCGCCCGCCACCGCGTCAGCCGCCGCCCGGGGCTCCGCGGCCGGGGTCCCGGGCCGGGCGGTGCCGGGCCAGGACCGGCCGAAGGGGGCGATCAGCTCCACGCCCTCCTCCCCCTCCTCCGGGTCGGGGACGACGGCGTTCCAGTAGTCCCGCAGCACGGTCTCCGCGTCGTGGTCGTCCGGGTCGGAGCAGCGGTCCGGACGCACGTGGTCCTCGTCCTGCCACCACCGCTCGGGCCCGTACTGGTCGTGCAGCAGGACGGGCAGCAGCCCGGCGGGCGCCGGGTACGCGGCGGCCGGGGCGTCCACCGGCCCGCCGGAGAGCCACAGCAACGGCTCCCGCCGCACCCGCCGCAGCCGCCCGCGCCGCACCGCCCGCGTGATCAGCCCGCCCGGCGGCAGCCCGGCGAAGCCTCCGGCGGAATCGTGCACGGACAACGGGTTCGGTGCATCGGCCACACCGGCGACCGTACCGGCCCCCACCGACACCCCCACCGGGTCCCGGCCGGGGCTACAGCAGGCCCGCCGCCGAGAGGAGGTACGCCACCATCGGGTCGTAGTAGCGCGGGTCGCGGACGTGGTCGTCCAAGGGGACGGCGACCTGAAGGGTGCCCTCCGCCTCGCCGAGGAACAGCGCCGGGTCGTTGCAGTCCGCGTACCCGACCGCGTCCAGCCCGCGCTGCGCCGCGCAGCCCGCCCAGCCGTGGTCGGCGACGACCAGGTCCGGCTGCGGGCGGCCCTCCGCCGCGAGGCCGTCCAGGATCGCGGCCATCGGGGCCGGGGAGTGGGTGTGCCACAGGGTCGCGCCCCGCTCCAGCACGGCCACGTCCGCGAACTGCCACACCGAGCCCTCGTCGGCGAACAGGCCGGCCGGGATCCGGACGATCTCGCAGCCCGCGGCGCGCAGCGCGTCGGCGGTGGCGCGGTGGACGTCGAGCAGCCCGCCGGGGTGGCCGGTGGCGAACAGCACGCTGTGCCGGTCGAGGGCGGCCTTGTGGAGCCGGGCCGCCATCCGGTCCAGGCCCGCGACGGTCAGTTCCGGGTCGATGGTGTCCTGACCCACCCGGTGGGCCGGGTCGTCGACGACGCCGACGCGCTCGGCCATCACGGCCAGTACGTCCTGCTCGTCGGCCCAGCGGTCGCCCAGTTCCAGGCCGAGCCAGTAGTGCCGGTCGCCGTTGGCGAGCTTGCGGTAGTGGGAGAGGTTGTTCTCGCGAGGGGTGGCCACCTGCCCCGCGATCCGCGTGCGGACCAGGTGGTCGACGAGTTCGGCGCGGGTGGGTACGGGCGTCTCTATCGGCTTCGGCATGCGGCCCATTCTGCCGCCGCCCGCCCGGAGGCGTCCGTTCCGCCAAGTGCCCCTCAAGCCGCGCCTCACCCCGACAACGCTCCGAAGGCCCCGTTGGCCAGCCTGCGCAGCAGGGACTCGGTGGCATCGCGGCCCGGTGCGCCCAGGTGGGGGGTGGAGTTCAGCAGGCCGAAGACGGCGTGCACGGCCACCCGCACCTCCGCCTCGCCGACCTCGGGGTGCAGTTCCCGTACGACCTCCACCCACAGCTCGACGTACTGCCGCTGGAGCTGGCGCACGAGCTTGCGGTCGGCCTCGCGCAGCCGGTCGAGCTCGCGGTCGTGCAGGGTGATCAGCGCCCGGTCGTCGAGGGCGAAGTCGATGTGCCCCTCGACCAGGGAGGCGAGGATCGCCTCCGGATCCCCGGCCGCCTCCTCGACGCGCCGCCGGCCGCCGGTCAGCAGCCGCTCGCTGATCCCGACGAGCAGCTCGGCGAGCATGGCGTCCTTGCCGGCGAAGTGCCGGTAGAGCCCGGGGCCGCTGATGCCGACCGCCGCGCCTATCTCGTCCACGCCGACGCCGTGGAAGCCGCGCTCCGCGAAAAGACGAGCGGCCTCACTGAGGATCTGCTCGCGACGGGTCGGGGTGGCCGCTCTGGTGCTCATGGGAATCCATTCTAGACAGGGCGGTTAGCGCTCGTTAACCTGAAACCCGAACGCGTTAACGGTCATTAACAAAGCGTGCACGAGCAAGGGAGCTCGACCGATGCAGCAGGCACCAGTGCTGACGAGCGCCGCGGACCCGGCGTCCGAGGCCTGGCGGACCAATGAGGCCGCCCACCGCGAACTCGCCGGAGGCCTGCGCGCCCGGCTCGACGCGGCCCGCCTCGGCGGCGGCGAGAAGGCCCGCGCCCGCCACACCGCGCGCGGGAAACTGCTCCCCCGCGACCGCGTGGACACCCTCCTCGACCCCGGTTCGCCCTTCCTGGAGCTGGCCCCGCTGGCCGCCGAGGGCATGTACGGGGGCTCCGCCCCGGCCGCCGGGGTGATCGCGGGCATCGGCCGGGTCAGCGGGCGCGAGTGCGTGATCGTCGCGAACGACGCCACCGTCAAGGGCGGCACCTACTACCCGATGACCGTGAAGAAGCACCTGCGCGCCCAGGAAGTGGCCCTGGAGAACCGTCTCCCCTGCCTCTACCTGGTCGACTCCGGCGGCGCCTTCCTGCCCATGCAGGACGAGGTCTTCCCCGACCGGGAGCACTTCGGCCGGATCTTCTACAACCAGGCCCGCATGTCCGGGGCCGGCATCCCGCAGATCGCCGCCGTCCTCGGCTCCTGCACCGCCGGCGGGGCGTACGTGCCGGCGATGAGCGACGAGGCCGTCATCGTCCGCAACCAGGGCACCATCTTCCTCGGCGGCCCGCCGCTGGTGAAGGCCGCCACCGGTGAGGTGGTCACGGCCGAGGAGCTCGGCGGCGGCGAGGTCCACTCCCGGGTCTCCGGCGTCACCGACCACCTCGCGGAGGACGACGCGCACGCGCTGCGGATCGTACGGAACATCGTGGCGACCCTGCCCGCGCGCGGGGCCCTGCCCTGGTCGGTCGAGGCTCCCGAGGAGCCCAAGGTGGACCCGTCCGGCCTGTACGGCGCGGTCCCCGTCGACTCCCGCACCCCCTACGACGCGCGCGAGATCATCGCCCGCGTCGTGGACGGCTCCCGCTTCCAGGAGTTCAAGTCGGAGTTCGGGCAGACCCTGGTCACCGGCTTCGCCCGGATCCACGGCCACCCGGTCGGCATCATCGCCAACAACGGCATCCTGTTCGCCGAGTCCGCCCAGAAGGGCGCCCACTTCATCGAGCTGTGCGACCAGCGCGGCATCCCGCTCCTCTTCCTCCAGAACATCTCCGGCTTCATGGTCGGCCGCGACTACGAGGCGGGCGGCATCGCCAAGCACGGCGCGAAGATGGTCACCGCGGTGGCCTGCGCCCGGGTCCCGAAGCTGACCGTGGTCGTCGGCGGCAGCTACGGCGCGGGCAACTACTCGATGTGCGGCCGGGCGTACTCGCCGCGCTTCCTGTGGATGTGGCCCAACGCCAAGATCTCGGTGATGGGCGGCGAGCAGGCCGCCTCGGTGCTGGCGACCGTCAAGCGGGACCAGATCGAGGGCGCGGGCCAGGAGTGGCCGGCCGAGGACGAGGAGGCCTTCAAGGCCCCGGTCCGCGCGCAGTACGAGGAGCAGGGCAACGCCTACTACGCCACCGCGCGGCTGTGGGACGACGGGGTCATCGACCCGCTGGAGACCCGGCAGGTGCTGGGACTGGCCCTGACCGCGTGCGCGAACGCCCCCTTGGGCGACTCCGGCTTCGGCATCTTCCGTATGTGACGTGAGTGACGTGAGGACCCCTTCGATGTTCAGCACTGTTCTGGTCGCCAACCGCGGCGAGATCGCGGTACGCGTCATCCGCACCCTGCGGCAGCTCGGCATCCGCTCGGTGGCCGTCTTCAGCGACGCCGACGCCGACGCCCGCCACGTACGGGAGGCCGACACGGCCGTCCGGATCGGCCCGGCGGCCGCCGCCGAGAGCTACCTGTCGGTGGAGCGGCTCCTGGACGCCGCGAAGCGCACCGGCGCCGAGGCCGTGCACCCCGGCTACGGCTTCCTCGCCGAGAACGCGGCCTTCGCGGCGGCCTGTACGGAGGCCGGGCTGGCCTTCATCGGGCCGCCCGCCTCCGCCATCTCCCTGATGGGCGACAAGATCACGGCGAAGGAGACGGTCCGCGCGGCCGGCGTCCCGGTGGTCCCGGGCTCCTCCGGCAGCGGCCTGACGGACGCCGAACTGGCCGCGGCCGCCGCCGAGATCGGCATGCCGGTGCTGCTCAAGCCCTCGGCGGGCGGCGGCGGCAAGGGCATGCGGCTGGTGCGGGACGAGGCGCTGCTCGCCGAGGAGATCGCGGCCGCCCGCCGCGAGGCGAAGTCCTCCTTCGGCGACGACACCCTGCTCGTGGAGCGGTGGATCGACCGGCCCCGGCACATCGAGATCCAGGTGCTGGCCGACGCCCACGGGAACGTGGTGCACCTGGGCGAGCGCGAGTGCTCCCTCCAGCGGCGCCACCAGAAGGTCATCGAGGAGGCCCCCTCGGTCCTGCTGGACGAGAAGACCCGCGCGGCGATGGGCGCGGCGGCCGTGGAGGCCGCGCGCTCCTGCGGGTACGTCGGCGCGGGCACGGTGGAGTTCATCGTCCCGGGCGGGGACCCCTCCTCCTACTACTTCATGGAGATGAACACCCGCCTCCAGGTGGAGCACCCGGTGACCGAGCTGGTCACCGGCCTGGACCTGGTGGAGCAGCAGCTGCGGGTCGCCTCCGGCGCGGCCCTGCCCGTCACCCAGGACGAGGTCCGGCTGACCGGGCACGCGATCGAGGCCCGCGTCTGCGCGGAGGACCCGGCGCGCGGGTTCCTGCCGTCCGGCGGCACGGTGCTGGCGCTGTCGGAGCCGGACGGCGGCGCGGTGCGCACCGACTCCGGGCTGACGGCCGGGGTGCCGGTGGGCTCGACGTACGACCCGATGCTCTCGAAGGTCATCGCGTACGGGCCCGACCGCGCGGCCGCACTCCGTGTCCTGCGGGGTGCCCTGGCGGACACGGTGATCCTGGGCGTCCAGACCAACGCCGGGTTCCTCCGGAGGCTCCTGGCGCACCCGGACGTGGTGTCGGGCGACATGGACACCGGCCTGGTGGAGCGGGACCTGAACGGGCTCCTCCCTGACGGCGTCCCGCCGGAGGTGTACGCGGCGGCTGCGCTGCTCGCGCGTCCCGCGGAGGCGGAGCCGGCCGGCTGGGTCGACCCCTTCGACTCGGCGAACGGCTGGCGCCTGGGCGGCACCCCCGCGTGGACGGTGCACCACCTCCGCCTCCCGGGCGAAGACCCGGTGGAGGTCCGCTCCCGCCCCGCGACTTCAGCCTCGCCGGCGATTGAGGCGCGGGGTCCGGGGCAGAGCCCCAGCGCCACCGGCCGGCACACGGAACTCCTCCTCCCGGAGGGCACCGGCAACCCGGCCCGGGGCCGGATCGTCACCCGCACCCCCGACACCGTCACCGTCGAACTGGACGGCGTCACCCACCGCTTCAGCCACGCCACCTCCCCGGACGGGGTATGGCTCGGCCGCGACGGCGACAGCTGGCACGTCCAGACGTACGACCCCGTCACCGCGAAGGGCGCGGCCGGCGCGGGCGCCGACACCCTCGCCGCCCCCATGCCCGGCACCGTCACCGTCGTCAAGGTGGCCGTCGGCGACAGGGTCACGGCCGGGCAGAGCCTGCTGGTCGTCGAGGCGATGAAGATGGAGCACGTCATCTCCGCCCCGCACGCAGGCACCGTCACCGAACTCGACGTCACCCCGGGCACCACCGTGGCCATGGACCAGGTCCTGGCCGTGGTCACCCCCGACGAAGAGGAGGAGGCCTCGTGAACGGGCTGCCCATGACCGTCCCGGCCCCCGCCGGGCTCCCGCCCCGCGTCCGCATCCACGAGGTCGGCGCCCGCGACGGGCTGCAGAACGAGAAGACGGCCGTACCGACGGAGGTGAAGGCCGAGTTCGTCCACCGGCTCGCCGCCGCCGGCCTCACCACCATCGAGGCCACCAGCTTCGTCCACCCCAAGTGGGTCCCCCAGCTGGCGGACGCGGAGCAGCTCTTCCCCCTCCTCTCCGACGTGGAGGCGGCGCTGCCGGTGCTGGTCCCCAACGAGCGCGGCCTGGACCGCGCGCTCGCCCTGGGGGCTACCCGGATCGCCGTGTTCGGCTCGGCGACGGAGACCTTCGCCGCCCGCAACCTGAACCGGACCGTCGCCGAGTCCCTCGCCATGTTCGAGCCCGTCGTGGCCCGCGCCAAGGCCCGGGACGCGCACGTCCGCGGGTACCTCTCCATGTGCTTCGGAGACCCCTGGGAGGGGCCGGTCCCGGTCCACCAGGTGGTCTCCGTCGCCAAGGCCCTGCTGGACCTCGGCTGCGACGAGCTGAGCCTCGGCGACACCATCGGCGTCGCCACGCCCGGCCACGTGCAGACCCTGCTGTCCGCCCTCAACGAGGCGGGCGTCGGGACCGACCGGATCGGCGTGCACTTCCACGACACGTACGGCCAGGCCCTGTCCAACACCCTCGCCGCACTCCAGCACGGCGTGACCACGGTCGACGCCTCCGCCGGTGGCCTCGGCGGCTGCCCGTACGCGAAGAGCGCCACCGGCAACCTCGCCACCGAGGACCTGGTGTGGATGCTCGACGGCCTCGGCATCGAGACCGGGGTCGACCTGGCCGCCCTCACCGCCACGAGCGTGTGGATGGCCGAACAGCTGGGGCGACCCAGCCCCTCCCGTACCGTCCGCGCCCTCTCCCACAAGGAGTAGTCACACCATGTCCCTCGACCACCGGCTCACCCCCGAGCACGAGGAACTCCGCCGTACCGTCGAGGCGTTCGCGCACGACGTGGTCGCGCCGAAGATCGGCGACCTGTACGAGCGGCACGAGTTCCCGTACGAGATCGTCCGCGAGATGGGCCGCATGGGCCTGTTCGGCCTGCCGTTCCCCGAGGAGTACGGCGGCATGGGCGGCGACTACCTCGCCCTCGGCATCGCCCTGGAGGAGCTGGCCCGCGTCGACTCCTCGGTCGCGATCACCCTGGAGGCGGGCGTCTCCCTGGGCGCGATGCCCCTGTACCTGTTCGGCTCGGAGGAGCAGAAGCGGGAGTGGCTGCCGAAGCTGTGTTCGGGCGAGGTCCTCGGCGCGTTCGGTCTGACCGAGCCCGGCGCGGGCAGCGACGCCGGCGGCACCCGCACCACGGCCGTGCGCGACGGCGACGAGTGGGTGATCAACGGCTCGAAGTGCTTCATCACCAACTCCGGTACGGACATCACCGGTCTGGTCACCGTCACCGCCGTGACGGGCCGCAAGGCGGACGGCCGCCCGGAGATCTCCTCGATCATCGTCCCGTCCGGCACGCCGGGCTTCACGGTGGCCGCGCCGTACTCCAAGGTCGGCTGGAACTCCTCCGACACCCGCGAGCTGTCCTTCGACGACGTACGGGTGCCGCTCGCCAACCTGGTGGGCCAGGAGGGCCGCGGCTACGCCCAGTTCCTGCGGATCCTCGACGAGGGCCGGATCGCCATCGCGGCCCTGGCCACGGGCCTCGCCCAGGGCTGCGTGGACGAGTCGGTGAAGTACGCCAAGGAGCGGCAGGCCTTCGGCAGGCCGATCGGCGACAACCAGGCCATCCAGTTCAAGCTGGCCGACATGGAGACCCGCGCCCACATGGCCCGCATCGGCTGGCGCGACGCGGCCTCCCGGCTGGTGCACGGGGAGCCGTTCAAGAAGGAGGCGGCGATCGCGAAGCTGTACTCCTCCACGGTCGCCGTCGACAACGCCCGGGACGCCACGCAGATCCACGGCGGCTACGGCTTCATGAACGAGTACCCGGTGGCCCGCATGTGGCGGGACTCCAAGATCCTGGAGATCGGCGAGGGCACGAGCGAGGTGCAGCGCATGCTGATCGCCCGCGAACTGGGCTTCGCCGGCTGACGAACACCCGCGCCGCGCGCGGGGAACGACGAGGGGACCCGAAAATAATTAGGGTCCCCTTACCGTTTTCGGCCAAGGTTAGGCTAACCTTCCCACCGAACGGCCTCGGGTCCCCCGGCCGCCCTGCACGCACGAAAGCGGACTTCTCCATGCCCAAGCCCAGCTCCACGTTCCTCTCCCGCCGCGGTCTCGTCGCCGCCGGCGGCGCCCTCGGCCTCGTCGCGGCCCTGACCGCGTGCGGCGGCAACGACAAGGCGAAGGACGCTGAGGGCGACAAGGGCAGCACGGCCGCCGCCTCGGGCGCGTGGAGCTTCAAGGACGACCTGGACAAGACCGCCGGCGCCAAGTCCACGCCGAAGAACATCGTGGCCTACACCGGCACCGCCGCCGCGCTGTACGACTACGGCGTGCAGGTCAAGGGCGTGTTCGGCCCGACCAAGCTGGCCGACGGCAAGCCCGACCCGATGGCCGGCTCGATGGACATCTCCAAGGTCGAGATCCTCGGCAACGTCTACGACGAGTTCAACGTCGAGAAGTACGCGGCCCTCAAGCCCGAGCTGCTCGCCACCAACACCTGGGACGGCACGTACTGGTACGTCCCCGAGGCCTCCAAGGACAAGATCCTGAAGCTGGCCCCGGCCGCCGCGATCGGCGTGGGCGACAAGGCCTCCATGGACAAGGCCCTGGAGCGCACCGCGGACCTCGCCAAGTCCCTCGGCGCCGACCTGAACTCCAAGAAGGCCGCCGACGCCAAGGCCCGCTTCGACGCCGCCTCCGCCAAGGTCCGCGAGGCCGTCAAGGCCAACCCGGGCATCAAGGTGCTCGTCGGCTCCGGCGCCGACCAGCTCTTCTACGTCTCCACCCCGAAGACCTCGGCCGACCTGAAGTACTTCGAGTCCCTGGGCGTCGAGTTCGTCGCCCCGGAGCAGGACAAGCTGGACCCGCAGGGCTTCTACGAGAGCCTGAGCTGGGAGAACGCCGGCAAGTACAAGGCCGACGTCGTCCTCCTCGACAACCGCACCCAGGCCCTGCAGCCCGAGGCCCTGAAGGCCAAGCCGACCTGGAACGAGCTGCCCGCCGTCAAGGCCGGCCAGGTCGCCCCGCGCGTGACCGAGCCGATCTACTCGTACGAGAAGTGCGCGCAGCTCCTCGAGGACCTCGCCAAGACCATCCAGAACGCCAAGAAGGTCTCCTGACCCTCTTCCGCCGGTCCTGAAGGCCGGGCCGCGGGCCACCGCCCGCGGCCCGGCCTCCGGCACTGACCGCCCGGCACCACACCCGCCGCCGGCGCCCATTCGAATCCCAGGGGGGACTCGCGCATGACCGCCACCGCATCCGAGGCCGAACAGGCCGTGGCGCACTTCCGCTTCTTCACGATGGAAGTGCTGCGCACGCGCCGGCTCGGCCACTCGTTCCTGCGCGTCACCTTCGGCGGCGAGTCCCTGGCCGGCTTCAGATCGGGCGGGTACGACCAGAGCCTCTCGCTCTTCCTGCCGCCGGCGCACGTCGAGCACACCGAACTGCCGTCCACGGACGAGGACACCTGGTTCGGGGCCTGGCGCGCGATGCCGGACGAGGACCGCCCGGTGATGCGCTCGTACACCGTGCGCGAGCAGCGGCGCACGGACGAGGGCGTGGACGAGGTGGACATCGACTTCGTGCTGCACGGGGACGCCTCTCCGGCCTCCCACTGGGCGGGCCGGGCGGTCACCGGCCGCCGGATCATGGCGATCGGGCCGGCCGTCGCGGAGAACAAGTCCGTGCGCTTCCAGCCCCCGGCCGCCACCGACGCCTTCCTGATGTACGCGGACGAGACGGCCCTGCCCGCCGCGGCCGCGATCCTGGACCGGCTCCCGGCCGGGGCGAGGGCCAGGGCCTGGTTCGAGGTCCCGCACGCGGACGACCGGCTGGCCCTGCGCACCGACGCCGACGTGGACATCACCTGGATCGTGCGCGAGAAGGGCGCGTCCGGCGCCGACCGGGCGGGCCGGGTGGTGGAGGAGATGCGGGCGGCGCAACTGCCCGCCGCCGAAACCCCGTACGCCTGGCTGGCGGGCGAGGCGGGCACCATCCGCTCGGTGCGCCGCCACCTGGTGCAGGAACGTTCCATCGACCGGCGCGCGGTGCGCTTCACCGGTTACTGGCGGCTCGGCGCGAGCGAGGAGCAGCTGCTCGCGGAGGCGTACGCGGGCAAGGCCCCGAGCGAGGACCCGGCGTCCGAGCTGTAGCCACAACGCCCGTACCCCGTAGGGCACTTCACACAGGAGGCCCCGGCATTCGCCGGGGCCTCCCGCATTTGTGATCGAATTAAGGTTAGGCTAACCTAACTCCTGCACCCCAAGCCTCACCCGTCCCCCCGCTCCCCTGCCCGGAGGAAAGTTGATGCGCTCGCATCTGCTGAACGAGACGACCGCGGACCTCTACCGGCGCTCCGTCACCGAGGGCGTCGACCGCGTCGCCGCCAAACTCGCCACGACCGAGCGGCCCCACACCGGCATATCCGTCGACGAACTCGCCCCGGTCATCAACGGGATCGACCTCGACAAGCCGCTCGGTGACGCCACCGCCGCCCTCGACGAGCTGGAGGACGTCTACCTCCGCGACGCCGTCTACTTCCACCACCCGCGCTACCTGGGCCACCTCAACTGCCCGGTGGTCATCCCCGCGGTGGTCGGCGAAGCGGTCCTGTCGGCCGTCAACTCCTCCCTCGACACCTGGGACCAGTCCATCGGCGGCACGCTCATCGAGCGCCGCCTGATCGAGTGGACCGCCCGCCGCATCGGCCTCGGCGAGGCCGCGGACGGCATCTTCACCTCCGGCGGCAGCCAGTCGAACTTCCACGCCCTGCTGCTGGCCCGCGACGAGGCCTGCCGGACCGTGATGAAGCGCGCCCTCGACGCCGGCACCGAGCTCACCAAGGCCGAACTGCTGCCGAAGCTGCGCATCTTCACCTCCGAGGCCAGCCACTTCAGCGTCCAGAAGTCCGCCGCCATGCTGGGCCTGGGCTACGAGGCCGTCATCTCCGTGCCGGTCGACCGCAACCGCCGCATGGACACCTCGGTCCTGGCCCTGGAGCTCGAGAGCTGCGCCGCCGAGGGCCTCTTCCCGATGGCCGTCGTCGCCACCGCCGGCACCACCGACTTCGGGTCCATCGACCCGCTCCCCGAGATCGCCCGCCTGGCCGACGAGCACTCCGCGTGGATGCACGTGGACGCCGCCTACGGCTGCGGACTGCTGGTCTCCCCCACCCGCCGCGGCCTCCTCGACGGCATCGAGAAGGCCGACTCGGTCACCGTCGACTACCACAAGTCGTTCTTCCAGCCCGTGAGCTCCAGCGCGATGCTGGTCCGCGACCGCGACACCCTCAAGCACGCCACCTACCACGCGGACTACCTCAACCCGCGCCGGATGGCCGAGGAGCGGATCCCGAACCAGGTCGACAAGTCCATCCAGACCACGCGCCGGTTCGACGCGCTCAAGCTCTGGATGACCCTGCGCATCATGGGCGCCGACGGGGTCGGTTCCCTCTTCGACCAGGTCGTCGACCTCGCCGCCGCCGGTTACGAGGTCATCGCGGCCGACCCGCGCTTCGAGGTCGTCGTCGAGCCGCAGATCTCCACGCTCGTCTTCCGCTACCTGCCCGCCGACGAGACCCGCGCCGACCTCGTCGACGAGGCCCAGCTGCACGCCCGCAAGGCCCTGTTCGCCTCCGGAGAGGCGGTCGTCGCCGGCACCAAGGTGGACGGGAAGCAGTACCTGAAGTTCACCCTCCTCAACCCGCAGACCACGACGGCCGACATCACGGCCGTCCTCGACCTCCTCGCCGCACACGCCGAGCAGTTCCTGGGAGAATCCCTTGCCGTCCACCGCTAAGCCCCACGACTTCATCGGCATCGGCCTCGGTCCCTTCAACCTGGGACTGGCCTGCCTGACCGCGCCGATCGACGAGCTCGACGGTCTGTTCATCGAGTCGAAGCCGCACTTCGAGTGGCACGCCGGCATGTTCCTGGACGGCGCGCACCTGCAGACGCCGTTCATGTCGGACCTGGTCACCCTCGCCGACCCGACCTCGCCCTTCTCCTTCCTGAACTACCTGAAGGACAAGGACCGGCTGTACTCCTTCTACATCCGGGAGAACTTCTACCCGCTGCGCGCCGAGTACAACGACTACTGCCGCTGGGCCGCCGACCGGCTCGACAACGTCCTGTACTCCACCTCCGTCACCGAGGTGACCTTCGACGAGGCCGCCGGCGTCTACGAGGTCCGCACCGACCGCGGCGAGACCCACCGGGCCCGCCGCCTGGTCCTGGGCACCGGCACCCCGCCGCACGTCCCGGCGTCCTGCGAGGACCTCGGCGGGGACTTCCTGCACAACTCCTCGTACATGCAGCACAAGGAGTCCCTGCAGAAGAAGAAGTCGATCACCCTGGTCGGCTCGGGCCAGAGCGCCGCCGAGATCTACTACGACCTCCTCGCCGAGATCGACGTCCACGGCTACCAGCTCAACTGGGTGACCCGCTCCCCGCGCTTCTTCCCGCTGGAGTACACCAAGCTCACGCTGGAGATGACCTCCCCGGAGTACGTGGACTACTTCCACGCCCTCCCCGAGGAGACCCGCTACCGGCTGGAGACCCAGCAGAAGAACCTCTTCAAGGGCATCGACGGCGACCTCATCGACGCCATCTTCGACCTGCTCTACCAGAAGAAGATCACCATGCCGGGCGCGGTCCCCACGACCCTGCTCACCAACACCTCCCTGAACAGCACGGCGTACGACACCACCACGGGCACGTACACCCTCGGGCTGCGCCAGGAGGAGCAGGAGCGGGACTTCTCGCTCGCCACGGAGGGCCTGGTCCTGGCCACCGGCTACAAGTACCGGATCCCGGAGTTCCTGGCCCCGGTCCACGACCGGCTGAACTTCGACGGCCACGGCCGCCTCGACGCCGGCCGCAACTACGCCGTCGACGTCACCGGCCACGGGGTGTACCTCCAGAACGGCACCACCCACAACCACTCCCTCACCTCGCCCGACCTGGGCATGGCCGCGTACCGCAACGCGTACATCGTCGGCGAGCTGCTCGGCCGCGAGTACTACAAGGTCGAGAAGTCCATCGCGTTCCAGCAGTTCGCGGCCCCGGAAGGCATGCACGCATGAGCACCACCCCTGAACTCCTCTTCGCCCGCACCGACGCGGCCCTCGGGACCTTCTCCATCCGTCCCCTGGACCCCTTCTCGGACGCGGAACTCCTGCACGGCTGGGTGACGCACCCGAAAGCCGCGTTCTGGATGATGCAGGAAGCCTCCCTCACCGAGGTCGAGCGCGAGTACGTGCGCATCACCGCGCACGAGCACCACCAGGCCTTCATCGGCCTCCACGAGGGCCGTCCGGCCTTCCTGATGGAGAGCTACGACCCCTCGCGGCTGGAGCTGGTCGGCCTGTACGACGCGCAGCCCGGCGACGTCGGCATGCACTTCCTGGTGGCCCCCTCGGACACCCCCATATCCGGCTTCACCCGCGCGGTGATCACCACGGTCATGGCCTCCCTGTTCGCCGACCCGGCGACGGAGCGCGTGGTCGTCGAGCCGGACGTCCGCAACAAGGCCGTCCACGCCCTGAACGAGGCCGTCGGCTTCGTCCCCGAGGGCCCGGTCCAGAAGCCGGAGAAGGAAGCCCTGCTGAGCTTCTGCACCCGCGCCCAGTTCGAGGCGGCCACCGCCCTCACGACGGGAGTCCCGGCATGAGCCTCGCCGACGCCATCTCCCACCTCTCCCCCGAGCTGTGGGCCCGCGCGAACCGCGCCCTGGTCCGCAAGGCCCTCGCGGAGTTCTCCCACGAGCGCCTGCTGACGCCCGAGCCGCTGGGCGGGGACCTCTACTCCGTCCGCAGCGACGACGGCACGGTCGAGTACCGCTTCCGCTCGGCCCTGCACGCCCTGGACCACTGGGCGGTGGACGAGGAGTCCATCACCCGCCACCAGGACGGCGCCGAGCTCGGTCTGGACGCCCTGGACTTCCACATCGAGCTCCGGGAGACCCTGGGCCTGAGCGCGGAGGTCCTGCCGGTCTACCTGGAGGAGATCTCCTCCACCCTGGCCGGCACGGGCTTCAAGTACACCAAGCCCCAGCTCTCCTCCGCCGCCCTCGCGAAGTCCACGTTCCAGGACGTCGAGACGGGCATGACGGAGGGCCACCCCTGCTTCGTGGCCAACAACGGCCGCCTGGGCTTCGGCGTGCACGAGTACCTCTCGTACGCCCCGGAGACGGCGAGCCCGGTCCACCTGGTGTGGGTCGCCGCCCGCAAGGACGTCTCCACCTTCACGGCGGGCGCGGGCCTGGAGCACGACGCGTTCATGCGCGAGGAGCTGGGCGAGGACGCCCTCACCCTCTTCGCGGCGAAGATGACCTCCCTGGGCCTGGACCTGGCGGACTACCACCTGCTGCCGATCCACCCCTGGCAGTGGTGGAACAAGACCACGGTCACCTTCGCGGCCGAGATCGCCAACCGCCGCCTGGTCCTGCTGGGCGAGGGCTCCGACGCCTACCTCGCGCAGCAGTCGATCCGCACCTTCTTCAACACCACCACCCCGACGAAGCACTACGTCAAGACGGCCATCTCGGTCCTCAACATGGGCTTCATGCGCGGCCTGTCCGCCGCCTACATGGAGGCCACCCCGGCCATCAACGACTGGCTGCACCAGCTGATCGAGTCCGACGAGGTCCTGCGGTCGGTCGACTTCTCGATCATCCGCGAGCGCGCGGCGATCGGCTACCACCACCGCCAGTACGAGCGCGCGACGGACCGCTACTCGCCGTACCGCAAGATGCTGGCGGCCCTGTGGCGCGAGTCCCCGGTGAACTCCCTGCGGGACGGCGAGCGCCTGGCCACCATGGCCTCGCTGCTCCACGTGGACGCGGACGGCAAGTCCTTCGTGGGCGCCCTGATCGAGGAATCGGGCCTGACCCCCGCCCAGTGGCTGAAGCCCTACCTCCGCGCCTACCTCCTCCCCCTCCTGCACTGCTTCTACCAGTACGACCTCGCCTACATGCCGCACGGCGAGAACACCATCCTGGTGATCAAGGACGGTGTGGTGCAGCGGGCGATCTTCAAGGACATCGCCGAGGAGATCGTGGTCATGGACCCGGACGCGGTCCTGCCGCCGGCCGTCGAGCGCGTCAGGGCCGACATCCCGGAGGACATGAAGCTCCTGTCGATCTTCACGGACGTCTTCGACTGCTTCTTCCGCTTCCTGGGCTCGATCCTGGTCTCGGAAGGCATCTGCGAGGAGACGGTCTTCTGGCAGGCCGTGGCCGACTGCGCCCACGACTACCAGGCCTCGGCGCCCGCCCTGGCGGACCGCTTCGCCCAGTACGACCTCTTCGCCGAGGAGTTCCAGCTGTCCTGCCTGAACCGCCTCCAGCTGCGGAACAACAAGCAGATGGTCGACCTCGCCGACCCTGCGGCGGCCCTCCAGCTGATCGGCACCCTCAAGAACCCCGTCGCGCCCTTCGCGCGGCGGTGAACAAAGGGGGCGGGTGCGGCCTTCGACACGGTCCCTCGAAGACGCACCCGCCCCTCCGCCCTGACGAGCGGGGCCGCGAAGCCCTGACTGGCCCTCTTCGCGTCCCCGCCGTCAGGCCGTCACGGCCCGGCCCCCAGCCCGTACGCGTCCGCGTGCGGGCTACTCCCACGGCACCTCCGGCGCGCGGTAGTACGCCGTGTCCTGCGCGGCCAGGCGGGGGGCCTGGGCGGCCAGGCGGAGGCGGTACGCGGGCCAGTCCAGGGACGCGGCCGGGGACCAGCCCAGCTCCGCGAGGCCCAGCAGGCGCGGGAAGGCCATGAGTTCCCAGTCGGCGCGGGTCGCGATGGTCTCCGTCCACAGCGGGGCCTCCACGCCCAGTACCGCGGACTCGGGGACGTCCGGGAGGTAGCCGCCCGGGTTCCAGGAGTAGGAGCGCTGCACCGGCACGTATCCGGCCCAGGCCAGGCCCGGCTTCGTCGACTTGTCGTACTTCATGTCCAGGTAGGCGCGGTCCGCCGGGGAGAGGACGAGGGGGTGGCCCGCCCGGGCGGCGGTCGCCACCGCCGCCTTCTCCGCCGCCGCCGTCTTGTCGTGGCCCCAGTACTGCAGGACCGCGCCCGGCGCCGGGCGGGCGTTCGCGAGCTGGTGCCAGGCCACCACCGTCTTGCCGTGCTTCGCCACCACAGCCTGGGCGCGGTCCATGAAGGCCGCGTAGTCCGCCGCCGGGGTGGAGTGGGCCTCGTCGCCGCCGATGTGGAGGTAGCGGCCGGGGGTGAGGGCGGCCAGTTCGCCGAGGACGTCGTCGACGAACTCGTACGTGCGCTCCTTGCCCACGCACAGGGAGCTGAAGCCGACCTTGACGCCGGTGTAGCGCTCGGGGGCCCTGCCGTCGCAGTTCAGTTCCGCGTAGGAGGCCAGGGCGGCGTTGACGTGGCCGGGCATGTCGATCTCCGGGACCACGTCGACGTAGCGCCGGGCCGCGTAGGCCACCAGGTCCCGGTACTCGTCCTTGGTCCAGTGGCCGCCCGGCCCGCCGCCGACCTCGCTCGCGCCGCCGTACGTCGCCAGGCGCGGCCAGGAGTCGACGGCGATGCGCCAGCCCTGGTCGTCGCTGAGGTGCACGTGCAGGGTGTTGATCTTGTACTGGGCGAGCTGGTCGACGTACCGCTTCACCTGTTCGACGGGGAAGTGGTGGCGGGCGACGTCGACCATCGCCCCCCGGTAGGCGAAGCGCGGGGTGTCCGTGACGTCGCCGCCCGGCACCTCGCCCGCGCCCCGCACCGGCAGCAGCTGCCGCAGCGTCTGCCCGCCGCGGAACAGGCCCGCCGGGGCGTGCGCGGTCAGGGTGACCCCGGAGGCGGTGGTGTGCAGGCGGTAGCCCTCCGCGCCCAGTTCCCGGGCCCGCGCGTCCAGCCGCAGCCGGATCCCGTCCCCCTCCTCCCCGTCGACCACCGGCAGCGGCACCCCGCCGGACCCGCGCAGCTGCTCCGCGAGGAGCTCGCCGACCCGCCGCACCTCCTCCGGGGAGCCCGGCCCGGTACGGATCACCGTGCCCGCGCCGAAGGCGTACCCGGCACCCCCCGAGGGCCGCACGGAGACCGGAACCGGCAGGAGCCGTTCGTAGGGGGTGAGGGCGGCGGGCCGGCCGGCCCCGGGTCTGGCGTCGGCACCGCGGGCCGCGGTGCAGGAGACGGCGGCGGCGAGGACCAGGACGGCGGCGAGCGTGCGGCGCGGGGCTCTCATGCGCCCAGGTATAGGCCAAACGGTCCCCGCCGGGGCCCCGTATCGCGATGGGACAATCCCCGGATGGCGGAAATCATCCAGAAGGACGGTACTTGGACCTTCGACGGGGACGCGGTGCGGATCGTGCCGGGCCGCGACAAGGGGGTGGGGCTGCTCCGGCAGCACCTGGGCGAGGTGGTCGTGCCGCTGCGCGCGATCGGGGGGATCAGTTACGAGCCGGGCCGCAAGGCGGGCCGGCTGCGGCTGAGGCTGCGCGACGGGGCGGACCCGCTGACGCAGGTGACGGGCGGGCGGCTGCCGGAGGCCTCGGACCCGTACCGGCTGTCGGTGGAGTCGGACCGCAGCGGCGTCGCGGAGTACTTCGTGGACGAGGTGCGCAGCGCCCTGCTGCTGGACCAGGTGGATCCGGGGCCGTGCGACGGCTACCTGATGCCGGGGCCGGCGGTGCCGCTCTCGTTCGGCGCGGGCGACGGTACGGCGTCCTTCGACGGCGACCGGGTGGTGCTGGACTGGAACTGGACCACCGAGGAGGCCAAGCGCTCGGTGGGTCCGTGCGAGTTCCGGGTCGCGGACGTGCGGGCGGTGGACTGGTACCCGTCGAAGGGCCTGGACCACGGCTGGCTGCGGTTCACCCTGGCGGGCGCGCCGTCGGCGCCCGCGCCCAAGTACGACCGCTGCGCGGTGGAGCTCTTCGGGTTCAAGAAGGACCCGCTGATGGCGCTGGTCGCGGCGGCCGTGGCGGTACGGATGCCGCATCCGGCGGCTCCCGGGGCCGGGCCCGGGCCGGCCAAGGCCCTGCCGCTCGCGGAGTCCGGCCCCGCGCTGGCGGGCGAGGCCGCGGACCACGACACCCTGCTGCGGCGGCTGCGCGAGGTGGGCGAGCTGCACCAGGCGGGGATCCTCACCGCCGATGAGTTCTCGGCGGCGAAGGCGGCGATTTTGGGTCGTTTCTGACCGGGGAATACCGGAATAGTCCATTCCTCTGGTCCAGACCAGCGAGATCCTGCCCGATATCGGGCAGGATCTTTGCGTTTCACTCCTTGGACAGTCAATATCTACTGGTGCTCGACCGCCGCCCGTCACATGACGACCTCGTCGACCACCTGGTGCGCAGCACCGCGCTGCAGCGCGGTGAAGCCGCCCGGGTGGTGCTGGACGTGCTCGCGTACTTCAACGAGACGACGGAGGAGTTCGTCCGCCGCCGTCACCGCGAGCTGCAGTCGGGCGGCGCGGTCAACGCGGAGATCTTCGAACGCATCGCGGCCGAGCTGCCGCACCGCGCCGTGGCGCCGCCGGAGCTCTCGCTCCGGCAGCTGCGCCGCATCGTCTACGGCTGACAGCGGCCGGGGCGGCCCGGGGCCGCCGCGCGGGGAAGAGCACGACCACCGAACCTCAGGAGGGGCAACACCGTATGTGCGGAATCGTCGGTTACATCGGCAAGCGCGACGTGGCGCCGCTGCTGCTCGAAGGCCTGGCACGACTGGAGTACCGCGGATACGACTCCGCCGGCATCGTCGTCAACAGCCCGAAGGCCGCCGCGCTGAAGATGGTCAAGGCGAAGGGCCGCGTCCGCGACCTGGAGGCCCGCGTCCCCAAGCGCTTCGCCGGCACCACCGGCATCGCCCACACCCGCTGGGCCACCCACGGCGCCCCGAGCGACACCAACTCGCACCCGCACCTGGACCCCGAGAACAAGGTCGCCGTCGTCCACAACGGCATCGTCGACAACGCCGCCGAGCTGCGCGTCAAGCTGGAGGCCGAGGGCGTCGTCTTCGCGTCCGAGACCGACACCGAGGTGATCACCCACCTGATCGCCCGCTCCCAGGCCGACAGCCTGGAGGAGAAGGTCCGCGAGGCGCTCAAGGTCATCGAGGGCACCTACGGCATCGCCGTCATGCACGCCGACTTCGCCGACCGCATCGTCGTCGCCCGCAACGGCTCCCCGGTCATCCTCGGCATCGGCGAGAAGGAGATGCTCGTCGCCTCCGACGTGGCCGCCCTGATCGCGCACACCCGCCAGGTAGTGACCCTCAACGACGGCGAGATGGCCACCCTCAAGGCCGACGACTTCCGCACCTACACCACCAGCGGTACGACGACCACCGCCACCCCGGAGACCGTGGAGTGGGAGGCCGCCTCCTACGACATGGGCGGCCACGACACCTACATGCACAAGGAGATCTCCGAGCAGCCCGACGCGGTCGACCGCGTGCTGCGCGGCCGGATCGACGACCGCTTCAACACCGTCCACCTGGGCGGCCTGAACCTGGACCCGCGCGAGGCGCGCGGCATCCGCCGCGTCAAGATCCTGGGCTGCGGCACCTCGTACCACGCCGGCCTGATCGGCGCCGGGCTCATCGAGAGCATGGCCCGCATCCCCGCCGACGCCGAGCCGGCCTCCGAGTTCCGCTACCGCAACCCGGTCGTGGACCCCGACACCCTGTACATCGCCGTCTCCCAGTCCGGTGAGACGTACGACGTGCTCGCGGCCGTCCAGGAGCTCAAGCGCAAGGGCGCCCGCGTCCTCGGCGTGGTCAACGTGGTCGGCTCCGCGATCGCCCGCGAGGCCGACGGCGGCGTGTACGTGCACGCCGGCCCCGAGGTCTGCGTCGTCTCCACCAAGTGCTTCACCAACACGGTGGTGGCCTTCGCGCTGCTCGCCGTGCACCTCGGCCGGATCCGGGACCTTTCGGTCACCGACGGCAAGCGGATCATCGACGGCCTGCGCAAGCTGCCGGCGCAGATCGAGGAGATCCTCAAGGGCGAGGAGGACATCAAGCGCCTCGCCGCCGAGTACGCCGACGCCAAGTCGATGATGTTCATCGGCCGCGTCCGGGGCTACCCGGTCGCCCTGGAGGCCTCCCTCAAGCTGAAGGAGATCTCCTACATCCACGCCGAGGCCTACCCGGCCTCCGAGCTGAAGCACGGCCCGCTCGCCCTCATCGAGCCGGCGATGCCGACGGTCGCGATCGTCCCGGACGACGACCTGCTGGAGAAGAACCGCGCGGCGCTGGAGGAGATCAAGGCCCGCAGCGGCCGGATCCTGGCCGTGGCCCACCGCGAGCAGGAGAAGGCCGACCACACCCTCCTCGTGCCCAAGAACGAGGACGAGCTGGACCCGATCCTGATGGGCATCCCGCTCCAGCTGCTGGCGTACCACACCGCCCTGGCCCTGGGCCGGGACATCGACAAGCCGCGCAACCTGGCGAAGTCCGTCACGGTCGAGTAGTCACCACCGCGCACGCGCGGGCACGCGCGGGCACCGCACGCGGAAGGGGTGCCACCGGAACTCCGGTGGCACCCCTTCGCGTCCTTGCGCGGCCCGGGCCCGTCAGCCCGCGGCGACCGCCCGTCCGGACGACCTGCCCAGCGCCATCGGCCAGTTGGCCAGCGCGGCCGTGGCCCCGTACCAGGCCAGCAGGCCGGACACGGCCGCGACCCAGCCGCCCGCCTTGGCCAGGCCGGCGCTGTCCGCGAACGCGGCTATCGCGAGCAGCAGCAGGGAGAGGGTCAGCAGGGCGTAGACGCCCTGGCCGAACAGCCCGCTCGACGCGGCGAGCGTCAGGGTCAGCGCGAGCATCGCGAAGAGGACGAGAAACGTTCCGCCCGCCTCGTCGGAGACCGAGGCGCCCGCGCCCTTGGCCCAGGTGAACCAGAAGACGCCGAGGCCCGCGAAGGCGGTGCCGTTGAACCCGTTTCCGCCGCGGTACTCCAGGAGGCCGAGGAGGAAGAGGGCCGCGCCGCCGACGTACATGGCGAGCGACACGGAGTTGGCGGCGGTCACACCGGACAGGACACCCGTGTGGCCGATACCGAACGCGAGAAGGGTGAGACCCAGGGCGATGTTCCCCAGGGTCGAGGTCGAGGCCGTGCTTCCCGCAGAGACACCATTGTCCACGGCGGGCTCCCTTCGATCTGCAGTTGTTTGCTGCGTCCCAGCAGCATTTATCTACCCTTTACAAGGGGGTTCACAACCGCACAATCGACATACAACGGGTTACGGAATGACAACAACGGGTCGCTGCGCCCGCTTCGCCAGCCGCCCCGCCACCGAGCCGAAGATCCGGCCGACGATCCCGTGAGTGGAACCCACCACGATGGCGTCCGCCGAGTACTCCCGGCCGACCTCCTCCAGCTCGTGGCAGATGTCGCCGCCGCGCTCGACGAGGATCCACGGCACCTCGGACAGGTAGTCCGCGCAGGCCAGCTCCAGGCCGAGCACCTCGGTGCGGTGGTCGGGGACGTCCACGAAGACGGGCGGCTCGCAGCCGGCCCACACCGTGGTGGGCAGCCTGTTCGCCACGTGGACGATGATCAGACCGGAACCGGAACGCCGGGCCATGCCGATCGCATAGGCCAGGGCGCGCTCACTTGACGTGGATCCGTCGAAGCCCACCACCACGCCGTGCCGGAAGGCCGGGTCGCAGGGATGGCGTGTCTGTTCCACCGCGCGCAGGTCGCTCGATACGGAATCGGCGAGGTGCTTGCGCTTGCGGTCCGCGGGTTCGGAGAATTCGTGACCGGCCATGGTGTCTCGGGGAAGAGTCCTCGGGGGAAGCGACAGGGACGGTTTCGGCGACTCGGATCTTCTGACGACGGGGACCCGGGCCACGAGCGTTTTCGACGACGCAGCGTGACCGGGCTCTGTCCTGGAAGCATCTTTCCAAGCCCTTACCCACCAGGGTACGGCGACACTCCTGTCCTGCACAGGGCATGCCGCCCTTGGAGAGCGTCCCAGGGAGCATGCCGGAGCGCGGGCGCCTTGGCAATGGCCGCTGCCCCCTACAGCCAGTGACGAGAGGCCCTTGCGCCACCCGTGCGCGCAGTGACCGAGGCCCGCACCGGGGCGTTGGACAAGAGTCCGACCGTCCAGGAAGAGCCCGCAGGGAGTACGCCGTGCCCGGTCATCCGGTTCACCCCGTCCAGCCCGTCCAGCCCGCTCCGATGACGCGGTCCGCCCGGTCCGCCAGGTCCGCGCCGTCCTCCGCGCGCGCTCCGCTTCACCCGTCCGTGCGGTCCGCCGGACGGGCGGACGACGACCCCGCGGGTGACGTGGTGCGCTGGGCCGCCTTCAGCTGCCTGCTCGTCCCGGTCGTACTGGTGGTCTACGGGACCTCGTACGGCGGGGCCGCCGTGGCGACCCTGGGGCTGGCCGCCGTCACGGCCGCCTGCCGGGTGCTGCTGCGGCACGCGGAGAAGACGGAGCGGGCCGCGGCCCGCGTCCGGTCGGAGGATCCGCTTCCGTCCGGCCACCGCGGCCGGCACTCCCGCACCGGGGCCGGTTCGCACCGGGGTTGCCACGGTTCCGGCGGCACTTCCCCTCACGACTGACCGGTTCGCACGTACACACCCGGTTGTTTTCAGCCAACTTCCGGACCCCATGCTTCCCTTGCCGGAATGTCCCCCCAACCCCCCGACCACCAGCGACTATGGGCGACAGGGGGCGATTCGACCCCATGAGTACTGGCCACGGCCGGATCGCGGACTTCCCCGTCGGGTAGCGGAGTGGAACGCTTCCTGATCGAATGCTTTTCGCCAAGTTGCCAAGTCGACATAGCGCTGCGTGCTGAACTTGTCACGCCGACACCACGGGACGCAGTAGATTCGATCATGTATTTACGGCGGGGGATCCACGTGCAAGGCCGAGGGGAAACGTGCAGGTGCGACCAGACCAAGGAGTCGCGACACCCAAGGGGGGCTTAGCGCCATGAGCCAGGATTCCACCGCCGCTGTCGTCGCAGACGCGGGCCGGAAGCTCGCGGGGCGTCGCCGCAGGGAGATCGTCGCCGTGCTGCTGTTCAGCGGCGGGCCGATCTTCGAGAGTTCAATTCCGCTGTCCGTGTTCGGGATCGACCGGCAGGACGCGGGAGTTCCACGCTACCGACTGCTCGTGTGCGCCGGGGAGGACGGTCCGCTGCGGACCACCGGCGGACTCGAACTGACCGCGCCGTACGGGTTGGAGGCGATCGCCCGGGCAGGCACGGTCGTCGTCCCGGCCTGGCGCTCCATCACCTCGCCCCCGCCGCCGGAAGCGCTCGACGCGCTGCGCCTGGCGCACGAGGAGGGGGCCCGGATCGTCGGCCTGTGCACGGGAGCCTTCGTGCTCGCCGCCGCCGGGCTGCTGGACGGGCGGCCCGCGACAACGCACTGGATGTACGCGCCGACGCTGGCCAAGCGCTACCCGTCCGTCCACGTCGACCCGCGCGAGCTGTTCGTCGACGACGGCGACGTGCTCACGTCCGCGGGCACCGCGGCCGGAATCGACCTGTGCCTGCACATCGTGCGCACGGACCACGGCAGCGAGGCGGCCGGGGCCCTGGCCCGCCGGCTCGTCGTCCCGCCGCGCCGCACGGGCGGCCAGGAGCGCTACCTCGACCGGTCGCTGCCCGAGGAGATCGGCGCCGACCCGCTCGCCGAGGTCGTCGCCTGGGCACTGGAGCACCTCCACGAGCAGTTCGACGTGGAGACGCTGGCCGCCCGCGCCTACATGAGCAGGCGCACCTTCGACCGGCGGTTCCGCTCGCTCACCGGCAGCGCGCCGCTCCAGTGGCTGATCACCCAGCGGGTGCTCCAGGCACAGCGGCTGCTGGAGACCTCCGACTACTCCGTCGACGAGGTCGCCGGACGCTGCGGCTTCCGCTCGCCGGTCGCCCTGCGCGGCCACTTCCGGCGGCAGCTGGGCTCCTCCCCTGCCGCCTACCGCTCCGCCTACCGCGCGCGCCGGCCCCAGGCCGACGTGTCCCCGGTGTCGGAGATGCAGGGCTCGCCGGTGCCGCACCAGCGGACCCCGCAGCCCCAGCGGGCCGCGGCGGCCCTGGCCGCCTCCGGTCCGAGCGTGACCGAGCTGTACGCCCCGAGCCGGGTGCTGCGCGAGCACGCGTAGCCTTCGGCGCACGAGCGAGGAGGTCCCCCGCACCGGTAGAGCACCGGTGCGGGGGACCTTCGGCATAAGGTGGGGCGCATGAACGATCGCATGGTGTGGATCGACTGCGAGATGACCGGGCTCTCGCTGACGGACGACGCACTTATCGAGGTGGCCGCACTGGTCACCGACTCGGAGCTCAACGTGCTCGGCGAAGGCGTGGACATCGTGATCCGCCCGCCGGACGCGGCCCTGGAGACCATGCCTGACGTGGTGCGCGAGATGCACACCGCCTCCGGCCTGCTCGACGAGCTGGCCGCGGGCACGACCCTCGCCGACGCCGAGGCCCAGGTCCTGGCGTACGTGCGGCAGCACGTGAAGGAGCCGCGCAAGGCCCCGCTGTGCGGGAACTCGGTCGGCACCGACCGCGGGTTCCTCTCGCGCGACATGCCCGCGCTGGAGGGCCACCTGCACTACCGGATCGTGGACGTGTCCTCGGTCAAGGAGCTGGCGCGCCGCTGGTACCCGCGCGCGTACTTCAACAGCCCGCCGAAGAACGGCAACCACCGGGCGCTCGCGGACATCAGGGAGTCCATCGCCGAGCTGCGCTACTACCGGGAGGCGGTCTTCGTCCCGCAGCCCGGACCCGACTCGGACACCGCCCGCACCATCGCCGCCAAGCACGTGGTGACCGGCGAGTAGACCCTCCGGAGGGGGGCGCGGGGGAAAGGTGGAGCGAGCACCCTCCCGGACCCTGTACCCTTTTCTTCGGCCGGTCGTTCTGCGACCGGACATGGTGGGTGTAGCTCAGTTGGTAGAGCACCTGGTTGTGGTCCAGGTGGCCGCGGGTTCAAGTCCCGTCACTCACCCTGTGGGAAGGCCCCGGTACGCGGAAGCGGACCGGGGCCTTCTGCGTTTCCCGGCTCCTCACGTCGACCCGCGGACGATCAGCTCCGTCGGCAGGACGACCTCCTCCCGCTCCGCGCCGCCCCCGCCCGCGATCCGGGCCAGCAGCAGCCGCGCCATGGTCCGGCCCAGCTCCTCCGCCGGCGGCCGGACGCTGGTCAGCGGCGGGTCCAGGTGGCGGGCCAGCGCCGAATCGCCGAAGCCGACCAGCGCCACGTCCTGCGGCACCCGCCGCCCGGCCGCGCGCAGCTCCCGCCGGGCGCCCGCCGCCAGCAGGTCGGAGGCGGCGAAGACGGCGTCCAGGGCGGGCCGCCGCTCCAGCAGCTCCCGCATGGCCCGGCGGCCCCCGTCCTCGCCCGGTCCCCCGGCGGCGACGAGCCGTTCGTCCGGCGGGTGCCCGGCGGCGGCCAGGGCCCGCCGGTAGCCCTCCAGGCGGCGCCGGGCCCCCTCGTCCCCGGGCGGGCCCGCTATGGCGGCTATCGTCCGCCGGCCCCGCCCCAGCAGGTGCCGCACCGCCTCGGCGGCGCCCCCCAGGTGGTCGCAGTCCACGCTCGGCAGCGTCCCGGCGCCCGCCCCGCGCCCACCGGCCACCGCCGGGATCCCCGGCGGCGGCTCCACCGCCCCCGCGGCCGGCAGCAGCAGCCCGTCCACCCGGTGCCCGGACAGCGCCGGCGCCCCGCCCCCGAGGGCGAGGACCAGCTCCACCCCGGCCCCCGCCAGCGCCTCCGCGGCCCCGCGCAGCAGCCCGGCGAAGCAGGGTTCGGTGAGGGCGGGCGACTGCGGCTCGGGCAGCACCAGGGCGACGGCTCCGGCCCGGTCGGCGGCGAGCGCCCGGGCCGCACGGTCGGGGACGTACCCGAGCTCGGCGACGGCGGCCTCCACCGCCGCCCGGGTCCGCTCGCTGACCCCCGGCGCTCCGTTGACCACCCGGGAGACGGTGCCGCGCCCGACGCCGGCCCGCAGGGCGACCTCCTCCAGGGTCGGCCGTCCCCGCCCGCGCCCGTGACCGTTCATGGCTGCCTCCCGCTGCGAATCTACCTCCTGGTAGGGGCGGGAGCGCTCCCCTCACCGGGGGCTTCCGAAGCGGGCGTTCCGCGGCTAGCGTCCAGCGCGACGGGCAACGGTGCGCGCCGGAGAAACGGGAGGGTCGGCGTGCGGCTGGAGGTTGCCCCCATGTCCCGTTCCACCGCGTCCCGGCCCACCGCCGGGACGGCTCCCGCAGGGTTCCGCGGGGTGTTCGCCCTCGGCGGGCGCGCCCTGCCCGTCCACGCGTTCCTGGCCCGGCTGCCCGCCGCGCTCTGCCCCATCGGGACGCTGCTGCTCATCAACGACCGTGACGGCATCGGCGACGCCGGCGCCGTCGCCTCGGCGCTCTGGCTGGGCCAGGCCCTGGGCGGCCCGGTCATCGGGAGGCTGGCCGACCGGCGCGGCCACCGCCCGGTGCTGCTCGTGGCCTGCGCCGCGAACGCCGCCGTGCTGGGCGCGCTGGTCGCCGCCGTGCTGGCCGGGCTGCCGCTGGCCGCCCGCATGGCGCTGGCGGTGGCGGCCGGGCTGACGGTCCCGCAGGTCGGGCCGCTGGCGCGGGCCCGCTGGGCGCGGCTGGCCGGGGAGGACCGGGCCCTGCTGGGCTCCGCGCTGTCCTTCGACACCACCCTCGACGAGGTGGGCTTCGTGGTGGGGCCCGCGCTGGCCGGGATCCTCGCGGTGACCGTGCACCCGGCCTCGGCGCTGATGCTGGCGGCACTCCTGATCCTGGTGTCGGGGACCCTGTTCGCCCTCCACCCGAGCGCGCCCGGACCGGTCGCAGCCGCGGGCGCGCGGGCCGGCGTACGGCTGTGGTCGCCGGGGCTGGCCCTGCTGTTCACGATGGCCGTGCTCCAGGGGGCCGCGTTCAGCGGGGCCAACACGGGGGTCAACGCGCTGGCGGGCTCGCTCGGCGAGCCCGGCGCGGCCGGGCTGGTCTGGGCCGGGATGGCGGTGACCAGCTCGGTCGCCGGCCTGGTGACGGTGGCCCGGCCCGGGAACGCGGACCTGCCGGTGCGGCTGCGGTGGACGGTCGGCATCCAGGCCCTGCTCACCCTGCCGCTGCTCGCGGTGTCGGGGCTGTGGGGCGCGGCGGCGGCCGTGGCCGGGATCGGACTGGCGGTGGCCCCGCACCTGATCGCGCTGTTCGGGCTGGTCGAGCGGACGGGCCCGGCGGAGCGGATGGGCGAGGCCATGACCGTGCTGGGCAGCGGCCTGATCGTCGGTCAGGCCCTCGCCGCGGCGGCGGCCGGGCCGCTGGCCGCCGCGTACGGGTACCGGGCCGCGTTCGCCGTGTCCTGCGCGGCGGTGGCCGCGTCCGCGCTGCTGGGACTGGCGGCCGCGGGGCGGGTACGGTTCGGGGCCGCCGTCACGAGGACCGCAACGCCCCCAGTGCCTTCGCCAGGTCTTCCCCGGTCATGACGGGGGCGACCTCGATCTCGGCGTTGAACTCGTGGAACAGGTCCCAGGTCAGCGACGGCATCTGCGCGCTGTCCTGGAGGTCGAAGACGATCCAGCAGGAGCGCACGCCCTCGTGGAGGCCGAAGTAGGCCGCCTCGGGCTTGACCTTGTCCATCAGGCTCTTGATGGCCTGGGGCAGGCCTCCGGTGGTGATGCCCTCGTTGGTGGCGGCCGTGTCCATGTGGGCCCTGAGCATGACTCTCATGCGTGGCTCCTTCCGTCACGGCCACCCTCGGCGCGATACGGGGGCGCGGCAACATGTGCGCCCCCGTCCGGCTGATCGGGGCGGTGGTCAGGCGGCGGGGCCTTCGGCCGTCCGGATGTGGAAGTTGAACTCGGAGTGTCCCAGGGCGCCCATCACGCGCAGCCACACCGGGAGCAGCATCTCGGTGCCGCGCGCGGTCTCGATGCCGCCGAGGTCGAGGATGGCGCGGTCCGGCCAGCCGAAGGAGCCCAGCAGGTCGTGGACGGTCTTCTTCGCGTCGGCGTCCTCGCCGGAGAGGAAGACGGTGTGCTCGCCCGGCACCCGGGCCGGGTCCACCATGATCTGGCAGTTCATGGTGTTGAGGGTCTTGACCACGCGCAGTCGCGGGAAGGTCCGCTGGATCAGCTCGCCGAGGCTGTCGTCGTTGGCGGGGTCGAGGACGGGCGGGAAGCCCTTGGAGAAGTCCAGCGGGTTCGAGATGTCGATCAGGACCTTGCCGTCCAGGTCGGCCGCGTCGGCCTCGCCGAGGGCGTCGACGCTGACCCGGCCGCCGGTGGCGTTGACCAGGACCTCGCCGTCGCGCGCGGCCTCCGCGAAGCCCGCGAGGCCGATCGCCGGGTGGGCCGCCTGCCATGCGGCGTACTCGGCGCGGGCGAGGGTGGAGCCGGGGTCGCGGGTGCCGATGACCACCTCGTGGCCGAGGGAGTCGAGCCGGGCGGCGACCGTACGGCCGACGACGCCGGTGCCGAGAACTGCGTAACGCATGCGGATGTCCCATCAGGATCGGTTCTGCACGTGCCGGGCGCGGGATGCGGCCGCTACGGGACCGGCGTGTACCGGCCCCCAACTGGCGCGATCCGTACGGTATTCCACGGCGCGGGGGCGGAGACTGGACATCTACCCGGGAGAGGTGCCCATGACGGTGAAGTGCAAGGTGTCCGCGGTCTTCTTCGACGATGAGGGTTTCGAGGCGGAGTGCACGCTTCCGGAAGGGCATCCGGGCGAGGTGCACCACGATCCGATCATCGGCGACTGGGACTGGGACGAGGTCTACAACGGCCGCCGCTCCTGATCGCGCCCGCCTCCGGCCGGGCGGCGGGCGTCAGGCGCCGCGGCGCTTGCGGCGGGCGCGGCGGCCGCGGGCGCCGCCCTCACCGCCCCGGGTCCGGCCGTCCAGCGCGATCCACACCCGCACCTCGGTCCCGCCGAGCACCGATCGCCCGATCCGGACGTCGCCGCCGGTGGACTCGGCGACCCGCCGCACGATGTCCAGGCCCAGCCCCGTGGAGCCGTCCCGGGCGCCGTCGTTGCCGCGGCGCAGGGCGGCGTCCGGGTCGGCGATGCCGGGGCCGGCGTCCGAGACGAGGACGATGACGGCGTCCCCGGCGTCGTGCACGTCCACCGCGAAGGGGGTGCCCTCCGGGGTGTGCCGGAAGACGTTGCCGAGCATGGCGTCGAGCGCGGCGGCCAGTTCGGGGCGGGCCACCGGGATGCGCACGGTGCGGTCCACGCCCGCGAGCCGGACCTCGCGGCCCTCGTCCTCGGCCAGCGCCGACCAGAAGGCCATCCGGTCGCGGATCACCTCGGAGGCGTCGCAGCCGGCGGTGGCGGTGCTGGCGGGCGGGCGCTGTTCGCGGGCGGTACGGATGATCGTGTCGACCTCCCGTTCCAGCTGCTCCACCGCCGCCCGGGTGTGCTCGGCGGCCGGGCCGTCCCCGAGGGAGGCCGCGTTGAGCCGCAGCACGGTCAGGGGCGTGCGCAGCCGGTGCGAGAGGTCGGCGGCGAGCTCGCGTTCGTTGGCGAGGAGTTCCACGACCTGGTCGGCCATCGAGTTGAACGCGACTGCGGCCGAGCGGAGTTCCTTGGGGCCGTCCTCGGGCACCCGGGCTCCGAGCCTGCCCTCCCCCAGCTGGTGCGCGGCGTCCGCGAGCCGTTCGGCGGGGCGCACCAGGCGGGCGCCGAGCCGGTCCGCGACGGCCACCGAGCCGATGACGAGGGCGAGTCCGACGCCGCCGAGGATCAGCCAGGCGGTGGTGACCCCGTTGCTGACCTCGCTCTCCGGGACGTAGATCTCGATGACGGCGATGTCGCCGGAGCCGAGGGCGATGGGCTGGAGCAGGGCCGAACCCCCGCCGGGGACGCGGGCGGTGGTGGCGCGGCCGAGGGAGCGGGTCTCGGCGACGGCGTGGGCCCCGGCGCGGCCGTCGCCGATGTCCACGGCCGCGGCGCCGCCGATCGCGGGCACGTGCACGGCCATCCGTCCGGCGGCGCCCATCTCGGTGGACTCCACGGCCCGGCGCAGCTGGGCGGGTTCGGTGGTGATGGACAGGGTCGGCCCCATGGTGGCGGCCTGCCGCTCGGCGTTGGAGAAGGCCCGGTCGCTGGCCATCTCCCGCACGACCATCGCCAGCGGCACCGCGAAGGCCAGGACCACCATGGTCGTGACCGCGAGGCACACCTTGACCAGCGCCCACCTCACAGCGGCGGCTCCAGTTTCACGCCGACGCCGCGCAGGGTGTGCAGGTAGCGGGGCCGGGCGGCGGTCTCGCCGAGTTTGCGGCGCAGCCAGGACAGGTGCACGTCGATGGTCTGGTCGTCGCCGTACGACTGCTGCCAGACCTCGGCGAGGAGTTCGCGCCGGGCGACGACCACCCCGGGCCGGCCGGCGAGGAAGGCCAGCAGGTCGAACTCGCGCCGGGTGAGGTCGAGTACGGCGCCGTCGAGTTCGGCCTGGCGGCGCAGCGGGTCGATGGCGAGCCCGCCGACGCGCAGGACGCGCGAGGGGGGTTCGGCGCCCGCGGCGGCGCGGGCGCGGCGCAGGACGGCGGCCATCCGGGCGGAGAGGTGCTCGACGGAGAAAGGTTTGGTCAGGTAGTCGTCGGCGCCGTCGTTGAGGAGCCGGACGATCTCGGCCTCGTCGTCGCGGGCGGTGGCGATGATGACCGGAACGTCGGTGATGCCGCGCAGCATCTTCAGGGCCTCGGACCCGTCGAGGTCGGGCAGTCCGAGGTCGAGGATGACCACGTCGAAGCGGTTGTGGGCGACTTCGCGCAGGGCCTCCAGGGCCGTGCCGACGCTCCGCACGGTGTGGGAGGCCTCGGTCAGGTGCCGGATGAGGGCGGAACGTACGAACTGGTCGTCCTCGACCACGAGCACACTAGCCATGGGCGCACCGTAGTCCATCCGGGGGACCCGGGGAGGTGCCGGGACGGGCTTGTGACGTGTGGTGCAGTATGTGCCCTGATGCGACGAGGACCTGTACATGCCATGGCCTGGGTGCTGGCGACCGCGGCCGCCGTGACCCTGTCGTGGTGGGGTGTGCACACGGTCATGTCGGGGACCGCCTACGATCCCCCGCGCGCGGTGCCGTTGACGGCGAGGGCGCCGGAAGCGACGCCGTCGCCCTCCGCCACCCCGGGGCCGGATCCGGCGCCGACCCCCTCGGGCTCCCCCTCCGCCTCCCCGTCACCCCCGGCGTCCGCACCGGCCCAGACCGGCCCCTCGTCCTCCCCGGGCGCGAAGCCGAAGCAGTCGCCGGAGCCGGGCCGGCGCCCGTATCCGGAGGGCGGCGGGGGCGGCGGGGGCGGCACGGTGAAGAGCTACTCGGTGTCGGGCGGCCGGGTCGTGTTCGACCTCGGGACCTCCTCGGCCGGGCTGGTCTCGGCGACCCCGGAGGCGGGCTGGCGGATGCAGGTGTGGAAGCAGGACTTCTGGATCCGGGTCACCTTCACGCAGGGCACGCGCGAGGTGTCGGTGTTCTGCACCTGGCACGACCACCCGCCGGTGGTGGAGACCGTCGACCCGTAGCGGGTGCCTAGCGGAAGACCGAGGGCGGCGGCTGCGGGGAGGGGACGGCGCAGGCGTCCTTCACCGGGGTGGCGCCGCCGGTGAAGTCGGCCAGGGCGCGGCCGTGTTCCACCCGGCCGGGGTGCGGGTCGCTCGCCACGCGGCGGGTGAACTCCGCCACGGGCAGCTCCCGGTCGGAGGCCACGAGCACCGCGTTGCCGAAACGTTTCCCCCGCCAGACGACGGGGTCCGCCGCCAGCGCCAGCCGCCCGAACCGCGAGGCGGCCGTGGCGACCTGGCCCCGCAGGTGCGCCAGCGGCGGGCCGTCCGCCAGGTTGGCCACGTACCAGCCGGTGGGCGCGAGCGCCCGGCGCACCTCGTCCAGGAACTCCCCGCTGGTCAGGTGGGCCGGGGTGCGCGCCCCGCTGAACACGTCCGCTATGACCAGGTCCGCCCAGCCGTCGGGCACCTTCGCGAGCCCCGCCCGCGCGTCCACGGCCCGTACGCGGATCCGCGCCTGCGGGTCCAGCGGCAGGTGTTCCCGTACGAAGGCGACCAGGGCCCCGTCCAGCTCCACCACCTGCTGGGTGGAGCGGGGGCGCGCGGCGGCCGTGTAGCGGGCCAGGGTGAAGGCGCCGCCGCCCAGGTGCACCACGTTCAGGGGCTGCCGGGCGGGCGCGATCAGGTCTATCAGGTGGCCGATCCGGCGCTGGTACGCGAAGTCCAGGTACCCGGGGTCGTCCAGGTCCACGTGGGACTGCGGGGCTCCGTCGATCAGCAGGGTCCAGGCGCGCGAGCGCTCGCGGTCCGGGGCCAGCTCGGCCAGACCGCCGCCCACCTGCCCGGCGACCGGTCCGGCGGCCGTTGCCGCGCCGCCCCTGCTGCCCCTGCTGCCCTTGCTCTTGCCTGCCACGCCCCCATTATCGCTGGCCAGAGCATCACCGACAGTTGTCGGCCGCCTCGATCAGCCGGGCCGCCTCGCCCAGCGCCGCGCGCAGCACCTCGGGATCGGTGACCGGCCCCACGGCGTCGGGGGGCAGCAGCCAGCCCGTACCGCCCGCCGTGGGCGCGGCGGCGAGGTCCCCGAAGCGCATGCCGCGCCCGTTGGTCTGCGTACAGGCACTGCCGGGCAGGTCCCAGGCGTCGGCGGTGCCGGGCGGGACGAGGAAGCCGAGGGTGTCGTCGGAGCCGTCGTGCAGCACCGGCCCGACCCCGGGGGCGGCCAGGCCCGCGCCGCGGCGGATGATGTCCACCGCCTCCAGGCCCTGGCGGGTGGGCACGGTCACCAGGTCCGGGGCCGCGGAGGGGACCTGCGGGCCCAGGGCCGAGGCCGGGGAGGTCGCGCCGGATCCGGGCGCGGTGTTCGTTCCGATGCTGTCCATGCCGGCCTCCACCAAGGGGAACCCCTCCTCGATCCGTATCCGCATGGGTTCAACGCACGGAAGCGTCAACGGGTGCGGCGGCAAGACGCCGCAAAGGATGGCAGTTCATGGCGGATCGCGGGTGAGATATCCGTTTTGTAGCCAAACACCGCGTGAACCACCCGCCGCTGGCGGTACGTTCATGCGCGCCGGAGCCCTGACTCCGGAGCGAGATCGACAGGGATCGACAGGGATCGACAGGGGTCCTGCTTCCCGCGGGACACCTGGGATCGTCCAGAGAGGCACACGTCCATGGCGGCGTCCCCCCACTCACCCAACTCCTCCTTCCGCCGCCTGCGCGGACAGCACTCCCCCGCCGAGTTCGCGGCCATGGTCCGCCGCGCGGGCCGGGAGATCGGCGAAACGGTTTCCTGCGACGCCCGCTACATCGGCCGGGTCGAGTCGGGCGAGATCCGCTGCCCCAACTACGCCTACGAGCGGGTCTTCCTCCACATGTTCCCCGGCCGCACCCTGGCCGACCTCGGCTTCTCCCCGCGCGAGGCGGTGCGCGGCCGGGGGGCGCAGCGCACGCTGCCGGCGCCGCCGGTCCTCACCCACCTCGTCCAGCGTTCCAAGGAGAGCGACGTGCTGCGTCGCGCGTTCATGACGGGCGGCTCCGCGACCGTGGCGGCCGCGACGCTCAGCCTCACCCTGCTCGGCGACGGCCGCCGGATCCCCTCCCGCGCCGGCGAGGCCGAGGCCGACGCCGTCGAGGACGCGGTACGGCAGATCCGGCTGCTGGACGACCGGCACGGCGCCGACGCCCTCTACCGGCGGGCCTCCCAGCCCCTGAAGACCGCGTACGCACTGCTCGACGCGGGCGCCACCCGGCAGTCCACCGAGGACCGGCTGCACGCCGGGGCCGGAGAACTGGCCGTCTCGGTGGGCTGGCTGGCGCACGACTCGGGCCGCTTCGAGGACGCCCGCTCGCACTACGCGGAGGCCCTCGCCACCGCCCGGGTCTCCGGCAACGCCGCGCTGGAGGCCCACGCCTTCAGCAACATGGCCTTCCTGGCCCGGGACCGCGGCCGCCACCGCGAGTCCGTACGGGCCGCCCAGGCGGGCCGGCTCGCGGCCCGCTCACTGGGCTCGCCCCGGCTGCTGGCCCTGCTGGCACTGCGGGAGGCGGGCGGCTGGGCGGGGCTCGGGGACCGCCGGGCCTGCGAGGAGTCCCTGGCCCGGGCGCACACGGAGTTCGCGCGGGGCGCGTCGCCCGCCGACCCGGAGTGGATGTCGTTCTTCGGCGAGGCCGAGCTGGAGTCGCTGGAATCCCGCTGCTGGGCCGCCCTCGGGGAGCACGCCCGGGCCGCCCGGCACGCCCGGCGCGCGGCGGACCTCCAGGACCCGCACTTCGCGCGGAACGTCGCCCTCTACACGGCGGAGCTCGCCGACGACCTGGCCCGCGCGGGCGCACCCGACGAGGCGGCCTGGGCGGGCGGCCGGGTACTGGACCTGCTCTCCGAGGTGCGGTCGACCCGGATCCGGTCGATGCTCGCGGGCACGGCCCGCACTCTGGTCCCCCACCAGCGCTCCCCGCGCGTCGGCGCCTTCCTGATCAGGCACGCCGAGGTCTGACGCTCTCCGGGCGACGCCGCGTTTCGGCTGCGGGCCCGCCGTGGCCGAGCGCGCAGTTCCCCGCGCCCCTGGCGGGACGCGGCTGCGGCGGCCTGCGTTTCCCGCGGTCCGGGCGGCTAGCCCTCCAGGTGGCCCGTGTCGTTCCAGCGTTCCAGCGCCGGGGCGCCGTACGCCCAGCCCAAGACCGACAGGGAGGTGGGGTCCAGGCGGATGCGGGCGCCGAAGGAGGCCTCGAAGCCGAGCCAGCGGGCGGCGAGCGTACGCAGGATGTGGCCGTGGGCGAAGACGAGGACGTCCCGCTCCGCCGCCCGGGCCCAGGCCACGACCTCGTCCGCGCGCGCCGAGACGTCGGCGACGGACTCGCCGCCCGGGACCCCGTCCCGCCAGATCAGCCAGCCCGGCCGGACCGCCTGGATCTCGGCCGGGGTCATGCCCTCGTAGTCGCCGTAGTCCCACTCCATGAGCGTGTCCCAGGGGTCGGCCTGGGCCCCGAAGCCGGCCAGGTCACAGCTCTCGCTCGCGCGGACCAGCGGGCTGGTGCGCACCTCCAGGCCGCGCAGGGCCGCCCAGGGTTCGCGGGCCAGGCGCTCGCCGAGCCGCTTCGCCCCCAGCCTGCCCTCCTCCAGCAGCGGCACGTCCGTGCGTCCCGTGTGCTTGCCGAGCAGGGACCATGCCGTCTGGCCGTGGCGGGCCAGCAGGATGCGCGGGGCCATCTGTGTTTCTCCCGGTCCGTGGGGGTTCGGTCCGTCCATCATCGCCGACGCCGTCGCAAGGGCGGGGACCGGACCGTTTCCGCCGTATGACCACGATTGTCAGTGGCGGATGGGACACTTCCGCCCGTGAGCTCCTACCCGCCCGACGGCCCGCCCCAGACGACACTGCGGCAGCGGCTCGCCGACCTGCGCGGCCCCGCCGTGCCGCCCCGCCCGCTCGACGCGCGGGCGCTCGCCGCCCTCGCCGCCAACCCCGGCTGCGGCAGACGGGCCCTGCTCGACGGCGCCGGGGTGGACAAGACCGCGCTCGCGGCCGCGCTGGGCTCCCCCGCCGCCTTCGGGCAGTCGCAGTTCGCGATCGTCCGCGGCAACTCCTTCGAGGCCCGGGTCAAGGGCGACGGCGGAACGGAACTGCTCCGGCTCACGCACGCCCGCCTGGGCGGCGGGGCCGAGCCGCCCGGGCCGGACTCCCGGGTGCCGGACCTGACCGCCGCCGGACCCGAGGGGCGTGCCGCGCGGACGGCGCTGGCCCTGCGGGAGGCCACCGCCGCGCGGACGTGGACCCTGCTGGACCATCCGATGCTGGCCCTGGAGGTGGCGGGCACCCCCGCCTACCTGGAGCCCGACGCCGTCGTGGTGCACCCCGACGGCCGCTGGACCGTGGTGGAGATCAAGTCGTTCCCGCTGATCGACGGGTCCGCCGACGCCGCGAAGGTGGGGGCCGCCGCCCGGCAGGCCGCCGTGTACGTGCTGGCCCTGGAGCAGACCGCCGGCAAGCTGGAGGGCGCCGAGGTCGGCCACCAGGTGCTGCTCGTCTGCCCGAAGGACTTCTCCAACCTGCCCACAGCCGCGCTCGTGGACGTACGCCGGGAGCGGTCGGTGACCCGCCGCCAGCTGGAGCGGCTGACCCGGGTGGAGGAGCTGGCCGAGGGGCTGCCGCAGGGGCTCAGCTTCGACCCGGCCCGGCCCGCCGCCGAGCTGACCGAGGCCGTCTCCGCGGTCTCCGCCGCCTACGCCCCCGAGTGCCTGGCCGCCTGCGAACTGGCCTTCCACTGCCGGGAGCGGGCCCGCGACGCCGGGGAGCCGGCCGCGCTGGGCCGTGCCGTGCGGAGCGAGCTGGGCGGCCTGACCACCGTCGGGACCGCCCTCGCCGCGGCCGCCGGGACCTGCTCCGGCGAGGGCCGCGGAGCCGGCCCCGACGACGACCCCACCGCGGCCGCGCTGCGCCGGGCGGCCCGGCTGCGCGCCGAGGCGCTTGCGCTGGCCGCCGCCCGACCCCCGTACCAGGCCCCGGAGACCCCCGAATGCCCCTGCTGAGCACCCTGGCCCGGCTGGAGGCGGTCCGCGCGGGCCGCGCCCAGCCGCTCGCGACCGTGCGCCACCGCCACCTGGGCGCCGAGCCGCTGGTCTTCGTACCGCTGACCACCGCCGGTGAGGCGGGCGCCCCGCTGGGCGCGATGCTGGGCACGAACCGGCACGAGCCGCGGATCTTCGTCATACCCCAGCCGCGCGACCGCGACCTGCGCTGGCGGTTCCTGGCCGACCTGGCCGTGCACGTCATGGCGTACGTGGACGCGTACGCGGACGTCGTCGAGCCGGCCGAGCGCACCGAGACCGACCCGGAGACCGGCAAGAAGGTCAAGGTCGAGGCCGAACTGTGCGTGGACGCGCCGCAGATCGTCGTGCCGAGCCGGGCGGGCGTCGAGTACGTGCGCCTGCTGGGCCGGTCCATGCGGTTCCGCCGGACCGCCGAGGAGGACCCGGAGAACCCGTACCCGGCACCCACCCAGGTCCCGCTGCTGGGCCGCTGGTTCACGCACCTCGCCGAACGCTCCCGCGTCCCCGGCTCCTCGATGCTGCTGTCCGCCACCGAGCTGCTGGGCCGGCACTGGGCCACGGGCCAGAGCAACCTGGAGGACCAGCACCTCGGGGCGCTGCTCGGCTGGATCGACCCGCCGGAGGGAGTCTCGGGCGCCGAGTTCGCGCTGCGCGTGGAGCTCGCGCGTGACGCGGACGGACAGTTGACGGTCCCGCCGGCCGGCCCGGCCACCGACCCGGCCTTCGACAACAAGCTGCTGGCACCGGCGATCGCGAAGTTCGACGCGGCGCGGGCGGCCGACGCGGACGACGGCGGGGACACCGCGCGCTTCGCCGAGCGGGCGGTGCGGCGGCTGGTCCTCGGCCAGATGGAGACCGCCTGGTGGCAGACCTGGGCGGCCGTCGACCTCATGCGCACCCTGCCGCCCGGCGAGCGGACCGAGGAGCGCTGGACCCGCGACCGCTGGTCCTTCACCGGCCACCGCGACCGCGTCCGGGCGGGCGAGCCGCCGCAGCCGCGCCGCGACGACGCGGTGACGGCGGCCCAGAAGCTGGCCACTCGGGAGACCGAGCAGGTGCGCCTCGACGCGCAGGAGGCGCTGGACGACCCGCTCGTCATGGCGGGCCGCCGGTTCGCCGGCGAGGCCTTCGCCGGCGAGGTCACCGAGGTGCTGATGGAGTGGACGGAGGGCAAGCGCCCCCGGCCGCGCCCGCTGGTGACGGTGGCCACCGAGGACCTGCCGCAGCTCGCGGACGCGGGCGGCGGGAAGGTGTTCCGCTCGCTGGACGGGCGGCAGCAGGCCTTCGAGTTCGTGCGGTACGAGGAGGACGGGCAGCTGGTGCTGCGCGTGCTCGACAAGATGGGCGCGGGCCGGGAGCCGGTGGCGGGCTCGGTGCCGGAGAAGGGCGACCGGGACTGCTGGACCCTCTTCGAGCACGACGCGCGCGGCGGCCCGAAGCTGCCCGACCCGGAGAACACCCCGTGGACGCACGGCGGCCCGCCGGGCTCCGCGACCGCCCCCGCCCTGGACGCCGTGACCGACGAGGACCTGCTGTGACCACCGCCTTCGACCCGGGCGCGGCCGCCGGCCGGGCCACCGCCGCCATCCTCCACGACACCCTGCACGGCACCGAGCGGGGCGTGGTGGTGGACTCCCCGCCCGGCGCCGGCAAGTCGACCCTCGTGGTGCGGGCGGCCCGGGAACTGGCCGCCGCCGGGCGCCGGCTGATGGTGGTCGCGCAGACCAACGCGCAGGTCGACGACCTGGTGGTGCGGCTCGCCGAGAAGGATCCGGAGCTGAAGGTGGGCCGGCTGCACAGCAGCGACGGCGACGCCTACGACCCGGCGTTGCGGGGGCTCCCGTCGGTCACCCTGTCCGCCAAGCCGGCGGACCTGGCGGAGCTGCCGGTGACCATCTCCACGGCCGCCAAGTGGGCGTACGTGAAGGCCGACGCGCCGTGGGAGCACGCGATCGTCGACGAGGCGTACCAGATGCGCTCGGACGCGCTGCTGGCGGTGGCCGGGCTGTTCGAGCGGGCGCTGTTCGTGGGCGACCCGGGGCAGCTGGACCCGTTCAGCGTGGTCGGGGCGGAGCAGTGGGCCGGGCTGTCGTACGACCCCTCGGCGTCGGCGGTCTCCACCCTCCTGGCGCACAACCCCGGGCTGCCGCAGCACCGGCTGCCGGTGTCGTGGCGGCTCCCGGCGACGGCCGCGCCGCTGGTGTCCCGCGCCTTCTACCCGTACTCGCAGTTCCGCAGCGGCACCGGCCCCGGCGAGCGGCGCCTCGCGTACGGGGTCGCGGGGGACGGGTCGGGCCCGGACCGGGTGCTGGACGAGGCCGCCGCCTCGGGCTGGGGGCTGCTGGAGCTGCCCGCCCGGCACACCCCGCGCACGGACCCGGAGGCGGTGGGGGCGGTGGCCCTGGTGGTGCGCCGGGCCCTGGACCGGGGTGCGGTGACCTCGGACGAACGCTCCCCCGCCCCCACCCCACTGACCCCGGACCGCATCGCCGTCGGCACCGCCCACCGCGACCAGGCGGCGGCGGTCCGCACGGCGCTGGCCGCGCTGGGCGTCACCAGTGTCACGGTGGACACGGCGAACCGGCTCCAGGGCCGCGAGTACGACCTCACGGTGGTCCTGCACCCCCTGTCGGGCCGCCCCGACGCGACGGCGTTCCACCTGGAGACGGGCCGCCTCTGCGTCCTGGCCTCCCGGCACCGGCACGCGTGCGTGGTGGTGGCCCGGGCGGGCATAGCGGCACTGCTGGACGACCACCCGTCGACGGAACCGGTCCAACTGGGCGTGACGGTCAAGTTCCCGGACGGCTGGGAGGCGAACCATTCGGTCCTGGCCCACCTCGCCGAACACCGCACCCCCTGGCGGCCGTAACGGCCTGGGCAGGCACCCACCCCACCCGCCGGACGGAGTCCGGCACGCCGCCGGAGGCGGCCGGTGAACACAGCCCGGACGGCTGGGAGGCGAACCATTCGGTCCTGGCCCACCTCGCCGAACACCGCACCCCCTGGCGGCCGTAACGGCCTGGGCAGGCACCCACCCCACCCGCCGGACGGAGTCCGGCACGCCGCCGGAGGCGGCCGGTGAACACAGCCCGGACGGCTGGGAGGCGAACCATTCGGTCCTGGCCCACCTCGCCGAACACCGCACCCCCTGGCGGCCGTAACGGCCCACGCAGGCACCCACCCCACCCGCCGGACGGAGTCCGGCACGCCGCCGGAGGCGGCCGGTGAACACAGCCCGGACGGCTGGGAGGCGAACCATTCGGTCCTGGCCCACCTCGCCGAACACCGCACCCCCTGGCGGCCGTAACGGCCTGGGCTACTGCTCCCCGAACAGCATCCACTTGTCCACCGTCGCCAGCGGGGCGAAGCCGGCGCGGGCGTAGACCTCGTGTGCGTCGGCGGTGGCGAGCATGATGCGGCGCAGGCCGTACGGGGCCAGGTGGGTCTTGACCGCCTCGACGAGGGCGGCTCCGAGGCCCTTGCCGCGCGCGCCGGGGTCCACGTACACGTCGCACAGCCAGGCGAAGGTGGCCCGGTCGGTGACGATCCGCGCGTAGCCGAGCTGGGCGCCCGAAACGCTGTCGTACGCGCCGAAGTTCAGGGAGGAGGCCACTGCGCGGTCGTGGCTCTCGCGGCTGCGTCCCAGGGCCCAGTAGGCGTCCTCGGACAGCCAGCGGTGGACCCGCTCGTTGTCGAGCCGGTCGGGGTCGGTGGAGATCTCGTAGCCGTCCATCGGGCCATCCAACAGCGTCCGTCCCGGCCCGGCCAGCGGATATCAGTCCGCGGGACCGCCCCAGCCGGGCGGCAGCAGGTCCCAGGAGGAGCGGCCGAGCCATTCCCCGAAGGTGACCGGCCTGCCGCCGCCCGCGTGGTCGAGGGAGAGCCGGACGATGCGGTCGCAGCTGGCGCGCCCGTCCCACCACATCGTGCCGGCCAGCGGCCCGGAGACCGCCAGCAGGGTGGAGAAGCCGCAGCCGTGCTCCTGGAGGCGCATCGCGCCCGCCGTCCGGCCGTCCTCGAACACCTCGCACTCCGCGTCCCAGGCGTTCCAGGCCGCCGTCATCTCGGCGGGGTCGTCGAAGTCCTCCTCCCGGGGTTCGGCCTCCCACAGCGCGCGGTCGGCCTCCACGTAGGAGTCGGGGTGCGGGAACGGCTCCGGCAGCAGGTCGCGGCGGAGCTGGTCGTCCCCGGGCCAGCGCCAGCCGTCCTCGGTGCGGACCACGCCGAACCCGTCGGGGTCCGGGCCGCGCAGGTAGGCGCGGTAGTCGGCGGGGAAGCGGACGCGGAGCTCGCGCTCGGCGTCGGCCACCTGGTCCTCGGTGAGCGGCGGCCGCAGGGTCATGCGGGGATCGTACGACTAGTCGGTGCGGCCCTTGCGGGCGATGCCGAAGTGGCGGCGGAGGGTCTCGCCGGCGTCGGCGAGGGCCTGGAGCTGCTCCGGGGCGAGGACGTCGATCAGGTGCCGGCGTACGGATTCCACGTGCAGCGGGGCCGCCGCGGTGATGGTGTCCACGCCCCGTTCGGTGAGCACCACCTCGGCGCCGCGGCCGTCCCCGGCGACCTCCTCGCGGCGGACGAGGCCGCGCTGCTGCATGCGGCTGATCTGGTGGGAGAGGCGGCTGCGCGACCACTGCATCAGCCCGGCGAGGGCGCTGATCCGCATGCGGTGGCCCTCGGTCGAGCCGAGGGCGGACAGGACGTCGTAGTCGGCCTCGGAGAGCGCGCTGTCCAGGTTGAGGTCACGCGCGATCTCCGCGTCGACCAGGGGGAACATCCGGCGCCACGCGTACCAGGCGTGCTGCTCGGACTCGGTGAGCCAGCGGGGGTGGGCCGGCTCGGGCGCGTCGGTCATGGAGTCACCCTACCCAGGTTGGTGACACATCAACAATGTAGTTGACATATCATGCATCAGCGATTTCCCTAGGTGACACGTCAACAACCAGAATGCGACCGGCACACCGCACCTGAACACAACGGGAGTTCGCACCATGACCCGACTGCTCGTCATCTCCGCCGCCACCCGCCCCACCTCCTCCGGACGCCCCCTCGCCCAGTGGGTCACCGGCCAGGCCCGCGACCACGGCGCCTTCGAGGTCACCCCGGTGGACCTCGCGGAGCTCGCGCTGCCGTTCCTCGACGAGCCGGAGTACGCCTCCAGCGGCAACTACGCCCACCAGCACACCCGCGACTGGAGCGCGCTCGTCGACTCCGCCGACGCGTTCCTGTTCGTCCTGCCGATGTACAACGGCGGGTTCACCGCCCCCTTCAAGAACGCCGTCGACTTCCTCTACCGCGAGTGGCGGGGCAAGCCGGTCGGCCTGGTCAGCTACAGCGCCGGCGGCACCGGCGGCGCCCCGGCGGCACAGATGCTGCTGCCCGTGCTCACCCAGCTCGGCATGCTGCCCGCCGAGCGCTCGGTGGCGGTCCCCGGCATCCCCGGCCTGATCGGCGCCGCGGGCTTCGAGGCCCCCGAGGGCCTGGCCGGCGAACTGGCGGGCGTACTGGACGACGTCGCGGCCCTGGCGAAGGAGCCCGCGGCGGCCTGACTCCCGCACCCTTGCGCGCGGCTGGACAATGGAGGGTGGCCCAGGATCCGGAGCGCAGCAGGAGGACACGCATGGCAGAGCCCGAGCGGACCGAGCGGAGGCAGCGGCCTGCGCCGCTGCTCTTCGAGCCCTCGGAGGCCGCCACGGACCCCGAGCACTTCTTCGACCTGGAGTCGATCGAGGACCCGCGCGAGCTGCTGGCCCGGGCGACCGAGCTGACGCTGGCGTTCCGGGCCGCGCAGGACCGGGCGGTGGAGTTCCAGGCCCTGGCGGCGGCCCAGCTGGCGGACCCGCGACGGTTCGACCGGCTCCCGCCTGAGGCCATCGCGGCGATCGCGGAGTGGACCGAGGACTACGCCCGCAAGATGATCGAGTTCGGCGAGGACCTCCAGCGCGGCACCACCCCCGACACGGTCTAGCCACCCCGGCCGGGCGCGGCCGGAACGGGGCCCGGCCCTCCGGACGGCAGGGGCGCCGGCGACCGGAACCCGGGCACGGGGCGGGCCCCGGCGGCGACCGCACCGGTCCCGGCCCGACCGGGACCGGCCCAGCCCGGGAGCGACCCATCCCGGGAGCGGCCCCGCCGGCCGGAGCTCGACCGGGCGGCCCCGGGAAACCGGCGGAGCCGTGTGGCATATGCGCGGCGCAAGATACCCCAGGACCCCTCGCGCCGTCCCGGTTTTCGGTAACTCCGCGAAACGACTGCGTCACACCGGGTACATCTGGCATATGACGACCCTGACGACGGCCGCCGGCTGCCCCGCCCTCGACGGCCCCGACGCACGCACCGCGCCCGCCACCCAGGTCACCCCGCAGGGCGCCGCCTGGCTGGCCTCCGCTTCGGCGCACCCGCAGGAGACCCTGGCCGCCTGGCAGGCGCGGCCCGCCTCGCCCGCCGCGCTGCCCTGCGGGACCGCGTTCGACGTCGTCAACGTTCCGCTCGTGCTCGGCCGCCGGATGCTCGACCTGCTCTGGGAGCGGGGGCCGGGCTCGGGGCCGGCCGCCGTCCACCGCGGCCGGATGCTGCTCTTCGCCGCCCCCGGCACCGCCCAGCGGCTCCCGGCGCTGCTCGCCTGGGAGGAGTGGGGTCCGGCCGCCCCGGCTCCGCTGTGCCACGGCCACGGGGACGCCGTCACCGTGCCGCCGCTGGCCGCCGCCCCGGGGCCGTCGCGGTGGCTGGTGGCCCCGGACACCCGGCTGCCCTGGCTGCCGGGGCCGGACTCCCTGCTCTGGGCGTTCCTGCACGCGGCCCGCGGCCCGGTATCGATTTTTGGTTCGGCCGAAACGGATGCTAATGTCTACGACGTCAGCAGGCGCCGCTAGCTCAGTTGGTTAGAGCAGCTGACTCTTAATCAGCGGGTCCGGGGTTCGAGTCCCTGGCGGCGCACAGACGGGAGAAGGCCCCCGCTCTTCGGAGCGGGGGCCTTCTTCGTGCGCGCGGGACAGTCGCGTTCACATCAGGTCGTGATCTTCACCGTGTAGGCGCCCGACTGGGTCCGGTCCGCCACCTCGATCGTGATCCGCTCCCCCGGCACCGTGAAGGTCTCGCCGACCTCCAGCGGCGCGTCCGCCAGTGGCGGGTACACCGAGCGGTCCCAGCAGGCCTCCGTGCGGGGGTGGCCGTCGAGCACCTCGATCGGACCGCCGCCCGAGGCCGCCTCGTTGCGCACCCGGTAGACCAGGACGCCCTCCGTGCAGGTGTCCCCGTCGTTGCCGGCGGAGCCCCGTGCCTCGACCGCGATCGCACTGCCGGGGCCCGTACGGATCACCGCGAGCCGGGTGCCGCCCGTGCCGCCAGGCGGCGGGGTCTGCGACAGCGGCTGGAGGGTGTGCAGCGAGGTGCCGGACCGTACGCAGTCCACCTGGGCGGAATCCAGCCAGCCCAGCTTCCACTTGTGCCAGGCGAACAGGTCCGGGGACATCCCGAACTGGCTGCCCATGACGTCCCAGTCGCCGACGTACGTGTCCCAGTCGCCCTTGCCGTCCGTGGGGCGGTGGTAGAGGTCGGGCAGGTCGAAGACGTGCCCGGTCTCGTGCGCCAGGACGTTGCGGTCGGGCGGGTGCTGCTCGAAGACGGTCACGATCCGCCGCAGCTCCGCGCCGTCCGCCACGATCGGGCGGTCGAAGTTGACGACCTTGGTGGCGTCGGAGTCCACGCCGGGGGCTCCCGGGTCGGCGACGAAGTAGACGACGTCGTACCGGCTGAAGTCCACCAGCGGGTCGGCGGCCGCGACCGCGTCCCGCAGGTAGGCCGCCCGGTCCTCCGGGGCCCAGTCGCGCTGTATCCCGTACGCGGTCGCCGGCCGGGGCATCCGGATCCACCGCTCCTGCGGGTGCGGGACCAGCCGGAACCGGCCGTAGGAGGCCCGCTCGAAGAAGTCGCTGGTCGCCGGGAAGTAGTCGGCCGTCAGTTCCCGGGGCGTCACCGCGGCGCGGTGGCCGGGGAAGGAGAGGAAGACCATGACGGCGTTCAGCGTGCGCTCGGGCTTGGGGTAGGCGGCGTTCCAGGTGTCCACCCCGAGGGAGTGGTGGGCGGCCGTCCGCGTCAGCGCGCAGGGCCCCGCGACGGCGGCGTCGGCCGCCACCGCCGGCCCCGCGACGAGCGACATGGCGGCGAGCGCCGTCATGGAGGTGAGCACGGCCGCCGTACTTCGCATGCGGGAGCGGTCCACTCCCCCGGGTGTCTGCTCTCGCCGCACGTCGACCTCCCGGTGGTGGATTCGTCCCGTCCCATCCACCTTGAGGCGATTGTCTGACTAATGTCCTGTTCCGGTGCCCCACATGAGTGAGTGATGCGGCAAGCCGGTGACCCCCGGAGTTAACGCCGGACGCTACAGAACGTCACGATCGATCACGTGAGGACAGTCGCCGTCACCAGGCGTTCACAGGTGTGCGCAAACGGTCGCCCGGCCATTGCCCGACGCACCGTCAGCAGCTCCCCCCGAAGGCGTCAGCACAGCGACGGACCCGGCCCCGCACGGCGACGCCGCTGGATAGGGCCTCCCGGCAGCCTCTATGATCGGCACACTTTCCTGCGCGGACACTCACGAACACAGCGGGAGCGAACGGTGAGCGGAACCTCAGAGGAGACCGGTTCGGCGGCCGAGAGCACCCGACCGGCCCTTACGGAGCGTCACCCTGCAGTGCCTGTAGTGCCCGAACCCCGCGACTACCGCGCCGCCTTCGACGCGGCCCACCTCGCCATGGCCGTCGTCGGCCGCAGCGGCGAGGTGATCGCCGCCAACCGCGCCCTCGCCGCCCTCCTGGGCGCCGAGCCGCACGCCCTCGCCGGGCAGTGCGCCGCCGACCTGGTGGACCTGGCGGCGGAGGCCCGCACCTGGCAGGCCTACCAGGAGGTGCTGCGCGGCCGGCAGGCCCGGCTGCGGTGCACCCGCCGCCTCAAGCACCCCGACGGGCACTCGCTGTGGACCGAGGTCACCCTCGGCCCGGTGACCGGCACCCGGGACGTCCTGCTGTCCGTCGCCGACATCAGCGACCGGCGCGACCTCCAGGCCCGGCTGCGTCACCTCCAGATGCACGACCCGGTGACCCGGCTGCCCAACCGGGCACTGTTCTTCGAGCGGCTCTCGGCCGCCCTGGAGGCCTCCGCCTACGGCACGGGCGGCACCGGCCGGATCGGCCTGTGCTACCTGGACCTCGACGGTTTCAAGGCGGTCAACGACACCCTGGGCCACCGCGTCGGCGACCGGCTGCTGACCGCCGTCGCGGCCCGGCTCACCCAGTGCGCGGACCAGTCCGGGTACGGCCGCTCGGGCGGGCACCTCGTCGCCCGGCTCGGCGGCGACGAGTTCGCGCTGCTGGTCGAGGACTCCACCGGCACCGACCAGCTCGCGGACCTGGCGCGCAGCGTGCTGGCCGCCGTGCAGGAGCCCTTCGACCTGGCCGGGCAGCGGCTGTCGGTGTCCGCCTCGATCGGCGTGGTCGAGCGGGACGCGGCCGGCACCTCGGCGACGGGGCTGATGCAGGCCGCGGACACCACGCTGTACTGGGCGAAGGCGGACGGCAAGGCCCGCTGGACCCTCTTCGACCCCGAGCGCAACGCGCACCGGATGACGAGGCAGGCGCTCTCCTCCAGCCTGCGCCCGGCCGTGGAGCGCGGGGAGTTCGAGCTGGAGTACCAGCCGCTGGTGGACCTGGAGAGCGGGGTGGTGCGCGGGGTGGAGGCCCTGGTCCGCTGGAACCACCCCCAGTTCGGCATGCTGACGCCGAATCGGTTCATCGGGATCGCCGAGGAGGACGGCTCGATCGTGCAGCTGGGCCAGTGGGTGCTGCGCACGGCGTGCCGGCAGGCGCGGCGCTGGCAGATCGAACAGCCCAGCGACTCGCCGGTGTTCGTCTCGGTGAACGTGGCGGTGCGCCAGGTGTGGGACTCGGACCTGGTGGGGGACGTGGCCGAGATCCTCGCCGAGACGGGTCTCGCGCCGCAGCTGCTCCAGCTGGAGCTGACGGAGTCCGCGGTGATGGGTTCGGCGGGCCGGCCCCTGCAGGCCCTCCAGGCGCTGAGCGACATGGGCGTGCGGATCGCCATCGACGACTTCGGGACCGGCTACTCGAACCTGGCCTACCTGAGCCGGCTCCCGGTCTCGGTGCTGAAGCTGGACGGCTCCTTCGTCCGCGGCTTCCGCTACGAGGAGGGCACCCACCCGAACCCGGCCGACGAGACCATCGTGGAGGCCCTGGTGCAGCTCGCGCACCGGCTCGGCCTGACCGTCACCGCCGAGTGCGTGGAGACGGCCGGCCAGGCGGCCCGGCTGCGGCGGGTCGGCTGCGACACCGGGCAGGGCTGGCTGTACTCCCGCGCGGTGGCCCCGGAGCGGATCGCGGAGATGATCGCCCCACCACCGGGAGCCCGGTTCGCCACGGGCACGCCGGGAACCTGAGCGTCCGGGGCGCGGGCGCCCGGCGAGCCGTGCGCCCCGGGCGGGGTGGTGCCACACTGGAGACGGGGGTACCGCGCCACTGACCGGCGGAAACGGGAGCCATCCGGGGCGATCAGCCGTGACCAGACAAGTACGGATCACTGTCGGACCTGCAGACGGCCGCGCAGACGACGAGACGGAGTCGCTGCCACGGGAAGTCGACGTCCTGCGCGAGGACCTGCTCCTGCTGGACGTGGAACGAGTGGCGCATCCGGACGGCGGCCCGGCCCCGGACGGTACCCGCGGCGCCGCGACGGACCTGCTCAACGTCCTCCTGGTGAGCCTGCCGCCCGCGCTGCCGCTGCTGTCGAACCTCGTCGGCGTCGTCAAGGAGTGGCTCGGACGCACCGGTACCCCACGCCACGTCGTCCTGGAGATCGACGGGAACCGACTGGAGCTGACCGGTGTCCGCAGCGAGGAGCAGCGACGCCTGACCGACCTGTGGATCGCACGCGTCTGCGAGCCGGACACCGGCGCGCCGGGGCAGGAGCAGAAGCAGGAGCAGGAGTCATGACCACGCCGGGCAGGCATGCGCTGGTCGTGGTGACCAGCACGTACGAGGACGCGGGACTGGGCGCGCTGCGGGCACCGCTGAAGGACGCGGCCGGTCTCGCCGAGGTGCTCGGCGACACGTCCGTCGGCGACTTCGACGTGGAGGTGCTGAGCGACCCCACCGTCCAGCAACTGCGCCTCGCGGTGGAGGACTTCTTCGCGGACAGGTCCACCAAGGACACCCTGCTGCTGCACTTCTCGTGCCACGGGGTGAAGAACGCCGCGGGCAAGCTCTTCCTCGCCGCCTCCGACACCTATCGGACCCGGCTCGCCGCGACCGCGATACCGGCCGAGTACGTGAGCAGCCTCATGCTGGAGAGCCGCGCCCAGCGTGCGGTCCTCCTCCTGGACTGCTGCTACGCGGGAGCGTTCGAGCGGGGGATGCTCACCCGGGCGGGCTCGGAGGTCCAGGTGCAGGAGAGCTTCCAGGACCTGGAACGCACCGGCGGGAAGCGCGGGCGCGCGGTCTTCACCGCCTCCAGCGCCCTGGAGTACGCCTTCGAGGGCGACCAGCCGGTGACCGACGGCAAGGCGGGGGCCGGGGACGGGCCGTCACTGTTCACGGGTGCTCTGGTGGAGGGCCTGCGCTCCGGTGAGGCCGACCTCGACCACGACGGCGAGGTGGGCATGTCCGAGCTGGCGGACTACGTCAACGAGCGGATCCGCGAGCGGACTCCGCACCAGACGCCGCAGCTGTGGCTGTTCGGCACCCAGGGCGACCTGACCATCGCGCACACCGGCCGGCGGCGGGCCGTCGCCACGGACCTCCCGGCCCCGCTCGCCGATGCCGTCCACTCCGACAGCCGGGAGCGCAAACTGTGGTCGGTCGAGGACCTGGGCACGCTGTTGTGCGGCACGGACGTGGGCGTGGCGCTCGCCGCCCACGCGGCACTGTCCGAGCTCGCCGCCGACGACAGCCGCAGGGTGGCCGAGCGTGCCGAGCGCGCCCTGGCGCTGGCCGCGCCCGGGGTCGAGACCCCGGTGGTGGAGGTGGGGGCGGCCGAGGCGGCCGTGGTCAAGGTGACGGGTCCGCCGATCGTCCTCGCCACGTTGGAGGCCAGGACGGACCCGTGGCTGAAGGTCCGGTACCTGGAGACCGGCATCGAGCTGGTGCCGGAGCCGGAAGGGCCGGGACGGCACGAAGGGAAGGTAGAGCTGCGTACCGTGACCGGCGAACTGGCGATCACGGTGGCGACCGGAACGGCGGCGGGACCCGCGACGGAGCCCGGAACCGGGACCGCGGCGGAATCCGGGAAGGGGCGAACGGCGAAGCCCTGGGCGATGGCCTGGCCGGGAAGCAGGGCGGGGACCGGGAACCCCGTACCGAAGACGACGGAGGAGACACAGGGCGAGGCCCAGGACGAGACGCACGACAGGACGCATGACAAGACTCACGAGGAGACGCCGGACGGGACCCGGCGGCGGACACCGGCGGAACCCGAGCCGGTGACGTCCGGGCAGCGCACGTCGTGGACGGCGCGGAAGGCGGCCCGGGCGCGAGCGGCCGCGGCCTCCCCGCTCAGCCCGTGGCCCTTCCCGCTCGCGGCCGTCGCGATGGTGCTGGCGCTGTGGCTGCCCTTCTACGAGAAGATCGACAAGCGCGGCTACCCGATGTGGCTCGCGTCCCCCGCGGACTGGTACTGGCCGCTGGGAGGGGTCGGCGCGATCATGCTCGTGCTGGCGGTCCTGAGCCTGGTCGCGTGCATCGCGGCCGCCTTCCTCGTCCTGCTCGGCTCTCCCGCCCTGCGACGGCCGGCACTGGTCCGGAGCTGCATCGCGCTCGCGGCGGTGTCGGTCTTCGCGATGGTGCTGGTGTGGATCACCGCCTCCGTCGTGCGGAGCGACTTCGACGCCGGCCCGGGCTTCACGGCCTTCGCCGTGGGCAGCCTGCTCCAGGCGTGGGGGGCCGAGCAGCTGAGGCTGAACCTGCGCGCCGCCGGCACGGGAGCCAAGGGAGCGGGGCCCCTCCCCGAGGCCCGCTCGCTGCAGCCGTGCACCTTCGCGGCCGTGGTCATGGCCCTGGTGCTGCCGATCCCCCTGGGCTCGGGCGGGCCGGCCTGGCAGCTCATCACGCTGCTGGAGTGGAGGGGTGGCCGCCAGGTGGCGAGCGCCGTCATCCTGGTGAGTGCGGTCGCCAGTGTGGCGGTCGCCGTCCACGCCTGGAGCGGCCACGCGGTCGCCCGGGTACCCGGGCTGATCTGGTGTTACGGCGCCCTGGCCCTGCTGACCTTGTGGGCGACGGTCTTCTTCTGGACGGTGCTGGGGGGCCAGGCCGGCTTCGGCCAGTACCTCCTCACCCTCGGCTGCGCCCTCCAGCTCTGGACCGCGGCCGCCCTGTGGCGCGACAGACCGTCTGCCGCCGGACGCCCTTCGCACGCGCGCGGCCCCCTGGGCGCGCACTGAACCGGGACCGCCCCGCCCCTCGGGAGGAGGGGCGGGGCGGTTCGGCGCTCGGCGCGGGGTGGGGGGAGATCAGCAGGCGCCGAGGTCCTTCCAGACACCCCATTCACCGGTGGTGCCGGGCACCTCGTTCTGCGTCCACCACTGGGCCTTGTACTTGCGGCCGTTGTGCGACACCTCGTTGCCGGCGGTGTAGACGGTGCCCGGGACGTAGGCCGGGACGTTGCCGCAGCCGGTCGGGGGCGTCGTCGGCGGCGTGGTCGGCGGCGTGGTGGGCGGGGTGGTGGGCGGGGTGGTGGGAGGCGTGGTCGGCGGGGTGGTCGGCGGCACGGTGGTCCCGCCGAGGGCGTCCGAGATCTGGTTCAGCAGCGTGGTGTTGTTGTCCAGGCCGAGCAGGGAGTACATCATCGCGCCGGCCAGACCGCGCTGCTTGCCGTAGTCGACGCGGGCCTGGATCGACTTCTGGTTCAGGCCGGTGAAGAACTCGCCGTCCTTGTAGAAGTAGGAGGCCTTGGCCTGGTCGTCCCAGTAGGTCGTCGCCGGGTTGTCGACGATCCCGCCGAGCTCCTTGTAGTTGGCGATGCCGGCCTGCTGGCTGGTGGGCCGGGCGCCGGAGGCTCCGGTCGCGGGCTGGGCGAGGCCGCCCGCCGCGCCGGCGGGGACGCCCTTCCAGCCGCGGTAGTAGAACTCGTAGCCCAGGGTCAGCTTGTTGGCGGGGAAGCCGCCGGTGATGCCGTAGGCCGGGTTGCCGTCGATCCAGGAGTCGATGGCGTTGTCGATGCTGTACTTCTGGGTGCCCGGGGCGATCGGGTCGGTCGGGTCGTTGGTGCCGGAGTACAGCGGGGACTGGTGGTACGTCGGCCCGTCGCCGTCCCATGCGCCGTGCATGTCGTACGTCATGATGTTCGCGTAGTCGAGGTACGCGCCGATCTTGTCCGTCTCGATGTACTTGATCTTGTCCTGGCCGGCCGGGAGGGCCGAGGTCAGCAGGTACTTCTTGCCGCCGTTGGCCTGGCCGTAGGCGTCGAGCTGCTCGCGGAACTCCTTGAGCAGGAGGGTGAAGTTCTGCTTGTCCTCGGGGGCGTAGTGGTTGCCGAGGTGGCCGCCGGACGAGCCCGGGTACTCCCAGTCGATGTCGATGCCGTCGAAGATGCCGGCCGCGGTGCCGGGGCCGCCGTAGCCGTCGGCCTTGGGCAGGTTGCCCTTGATGTACTGGTCGATGCAGGAGGAGACCAGCTTCTTGCGGGAGGCGTCGGTCTTGGCCGCGTCGCTGAAGTACTTCGAGTACGTCCAGCCGCCGAGCGAGATGTTGATCTTCAGGTGGGGGTATTTGGCCTTCAGCTGCTTGAACTGGTTGAAGACGCCCACGATCGGCTGGTCCCACTTGTCGGCGACACCGCTGACGCTGTCGGCCGCGCTGAAGGACTTCTGGTAGTCGGCGTACGAGTCGCCCGCGCCGTCACCGGCGTTGGGGTTGTTGTCGTCGCCCGCCGCCTTGTTGGCCTCGAAACAGGTGAGGTCGGTGGGGTGGATGTTGCCGAACGAGTAGTTGATGACGTCCAGCTTCCCCGCTACGCCCCGGGTGTCGAGGTGCTTGGGGTAGAACGCGTTGCCGTACACGCTCCACTGGTCGTAGTAGGCGATCCGCACGCCGCCGGCCGCGGCGGTGGTGGAGGCGTCGGCGGCCTGGGCGGTGCCGAGTCCCGCGAAGGTGGCCAGCGCTCCGGCTGCCAGCGCGGCCGTGGCGGCGGCCGCGACGAGGGGTTTACGGATGTGCATGAACTGCCTCCGTGGGGGTGGGAGGGGAGGGCATCAGCTGTAGGTGAGAGAAGTGATAGCGATCACCCGCCGCCCCAGTCAATGGTTTGGACCAAAGAAGGACTAGACCACTCGGCGGCCAAATGCCCTAGTCAGAGCCCTGGGCGCACACCGAGAACCGCCCGCCACCCCGGGTGACGAGCGGTTTAAGGCTCTCTTAGGTCATGCTCCGGCAAGGTTTCGGCAACAAACCAGCCAAACGCCGTTCTCCGCGGATCCAGCCCCGCTCACTTCACCGTCAAGGGCTCGACGGGCATCCCGTACGCATTGGCAACGAGCCCGTAGGAGCGGATGCGGGCCTTCCCTCCGTGGGCGTTGGCGGTCAGCATCAGCTCGTCCGCGCCCGTCCGCGCCACCAGGGCGTCGAGCCCGGCGCGGACCTCGTCGCCGGTGCCGTGGACCACGTTGGAGAGCCAGCCGTCCACGAACTCCCGCTCCAGCGGGGAGAAGTCGTACGCGGCCGCCTCCTCGGGCGTCGGGACCAGCCCGGGACGCCCGCTGCGCAGCCGGAGCATCGACAGCGCGCCGGTGAGCACCTGCGCGCGGGCCTCCGCCGCGGTGTCGGCGGCCAGCGCGGAGACCCCGATCATGGCGTACGGGGCGTCCAGCACCGCCGAGGGCCGGAAGCTCTCGCGGTACAGCTCCAGCGCGGGCAGGGTGCCGGCCGCGGAGAAGTGGTGGGCGTACGCGAAGGGCAGGCCCAGCTCCCCCGCGAGGCGGGCGCTGAAGCCGGAGGAGCCCAGCAGCCAGAGCGGCGGCCGGGCGGCCGGCCCCTGGACCGGGCCGGGCACGGCGTGCACGCGGGAGTACGGGTGCCCGTCGGGGAAGTCGTCGTCGAGGAAGCGGGTCAGCTCCGCGAGCCGCCGGGGGAACTCGTCCGCCGCCTCGTCCAGCCGCCCGGGCCCGCGCAGCGCGGCCGCCGTACGGGGGTCGGTGCCCGGCGCCCGGCCGAGCCCGAGGTCGATCCGGCCCGGGGCCAGGGCCTCCAGGGTGCCGAACTGCTCGGCCACGGCCAGCGGGGCGTGGTTGGGCAGCATGACCCCGCCCGAGCCGAGGCGGAGGCTGGAGGTGTAGGCGGCGAGGTGGGCCAGGATCACGGCCGGGGAGGAGCTGGCGACCCCGGGCATGGAGTGGTGCTCGGCGACCCAGTGGCGGTGGTAGCCGCGGGACTCGGCCTGCCGGGCGATCTTGACGCTGGTGCGCAGGGATTCGTGGGCGGTGGACCCGCTGCCGACGGTGACCAGGTCGAGCACCGACAGCGGCACGGGCGCCTCGCCGCGGGCCGTCCCGCGGATCGGGTCCGGGTCCGGACCTCCTTGCGCAGGGCCGTCTTCCGGCTGCCCGGCCGTGCGTCGGCCTGCGTCCCCGGTGTCGCTCATCGTCGCTCCCGTCCCGTCCCGCTCGTGCGCCCGCGGCGCCCCGTACGCCTCGTACGGCGTTCGTACGAAGAAGTCGAACGGGAAGTGTTCGCCGGGCATTCCCGGCAGACCGGGGCACGCCCGTGCCTGTGGCATATGCCATTCGAGTAGGCCCAGGCAGGGGGACTTGATTAAGCCATCAATCTCCTCAACACACGCTCCACGTAGGCCTCTTGGTGGCTATCGTGGTAGAGCAAGCGGTAACAACCTGGTAGGGGGAAACCGTGGCGCTGAAGCCCGAGCCGACCGCGCCGTTCCACTCGGTGCAGTACGCCCTGCGCGTACTCGAAACGATCTCGCGGCACACCGGCGGTGTGACCGACGTGCAGATCGCGCGTGAGACCGGCCTGCCCGCGGTCCATCTCGCCCCGATGCTCCTCATGCTGCGGCGCGAAGGCTACGTCCTCCAGGTCTCCGACGGCGCCTACGCCATAGGGGACTCCCTCGTCCTGCTCGGCTCCGGCACGGACCGGCAGCAGGCCCTCCAGGAAAAGCTCCAGGACACCCTCGACAAGCTGCGGGACTCGGTCGGCGCGGCCGTCTACATCAGCCGCTACGTCGACGGCGAGGTCCGCATCACCCAGTTCGCGGACAGCCCGCGCACGCCCAAGGTGCACGAGTGGGTCGACTTCCGCTCGGCGGCCCACGCCAGCGCGGTCGGCAAGTGCCTGCTCACCCAGCTCGACCTGAACGGACGGCGCGACCACCTGTCCCGGCACAAGATCGCCCGGCTGACGTCGAAGACGATCGTGAACGAGCGGATCCTCTTCTCCAAGCTGGACGCCCAGCCGGCCACCGTCCCCGTCCTGGACCTCCAGGAGTACGCGGTCGGCACCGTCTGCGCGGCCGTCCCGATCACGGCCGGCGCCGCCGTGGGCTGTCTCGCCCTGTCCATGCCCGTCGAGCACGCCCACCGGCTGCGCGCCGCGGCCGACGCCCTGAACCGCAAGGCCGCACCGCTGCTGCTGTCGCTCACGCTCTGAGGGCTCCGGGGAAGCGCCCGGAGCGGAGCGGGAAGGCTCGGACCCTGGCGGAAAGACCCGGAAAACACTTCGGGCGGTTCCCGGTGAACCGGAAACCGCCCGAAGGACAGGTGCGCCGCCAGGGACTCGAACCCCGGACCCGCTGATTAAGAGTCAGCTGCTCTAACCAACTGAGCTAGCGGCGCCTGCTGACAGAGAAAATACTACCTGCTCCCCGAGGGTGCTCCAAACCGGTATCCGGAGCACCGGACCGCGGGCCCCCTCAGCGTTCCAGCAGCTCCCGGCGGCCCTGGGCCTCGTACGCGGACAGCAGCGCGGCCAGGTCCTCCGCGCCGAGCGGGCGGTAGGCACCGCCGGTCCGGTGCCAGACCGGGCCGGGGCCGAGGAAGCCGGCCCGGCGCAGGGCCACCCGGTGGATCTTGCTGGTGGCGGTGACGGGCAGCTCGTCGAGGACCCGTACGTAGCGCGGGGCCATCTTCGTACCGAGGTCCGGCTGCGCGGCCAGGAAGGCGGCGAAGCCCTCAGGGTCGAAGGCGGCCGCGCCCTCCCGCAGGGCCACGGCGGCCATCACCTGGTCGCCGGCGACCTCGTCCGGGACCGCGTACACGGCGACGGCGGCCGCCGCCTCCCAGCGGGCGAGGACGTTCTCGATCACCGCGGCGGCCAGGTTCTCGCTGTCGACCCGCAGCCGGTCGTCGGTGCGGCCCGCGAAGTAGAGGAAGCCCTCGGGGTCCCGGAAGAAGAGGTCGCCGGTCCAGTACCAGCCGTCCCGGGTGCGGGCCGCCTCGGCGGCGGGATTGCGCCAGTAGCCCTCGAAGAGGCTGCGGCCCCGGTTGACGAGCTCGCCGATGGCCTCGTCCCCGTTGAGCAGCCGGCCCCGCGCGTCCAGCAGGGCCGGCGGGCACTCCCGGCCCGTCTCCGGGTCGACGACGGCCAGGTCGTCGCCGGGCGCGGCCCGGCCCAGCGCGCCCGCCGGGGTGCCGGGGCCGCGCTGCACGGAGGCGCCGCCCTCGGTGGCCCCGTACCCCTCGACCAGCCGGACCCCGAACCGGTCGGCGAAGCGGGCCGCGTCCACCGCCCCCGCCTCGGTGCCGAAGCCGAGGCGCAGCCGGTGCTCGCGGTCGTCGGGGCGGGGCTCGGTGGCCAGCAGGTACTGCACGGCCCGGCCGACGTAGGTGAAGTACGTCGCCCCGTAGGCCCGTACGTCGCCCAGGAACGCGGAGGCCGAGAACCGGCGGCGCAGCACGACCGGGGCGCCGGCGCAGAGGGCGGGCAGCCAGTCGGCGATCACGGCGTTGCCGTGGAAGAGCGGCATGCAGATGTAGTGCACGTCGTCCGCGGTGACCGAGAAGTGCCGGGCGAGCGATCCTCCGGCGGCGGCGAGGCGGCCCTGGCTGCAGACGGCGGCCTTGGGGGCGTCGGTGGAGCCGGAGGTGAAGTAGAGCAGCAGCCGGGTGTCCGGTGCCGGGCCGCCGGGCCGTACGCGGGCCGCGCCGGGCTCCGCGGCGGCGTAGGGGGCGAGCAGGGCGGCGTACTCCTCGGTGCCGGTCACCAGGAGGCGTACGCCGGGCAGGTCGAGGCCGCGCAGCAGCGGGAGGTGGGCGGGCTCGGTGACCAGGATCCGGCAGTCGGTGTGCAGGATGTCGCGGGCCAGCTCGGGGCCGCGCCGGGTGGGGTTGATCCCGGCGACGGCGGCCCCCGCGAGGGCCGCCGCGCCGAGCCAGAAGGGGAACTCGGGGGTGTTGTCGAGCAGCACCCCCACGTGCGGTTCCGCACCGACCGGCAGCAGGTCGGCGAGGAGCGCGGCGCGGGCGGCCGCCTCCTGGGCGGTCCGGTGGCGGCTGAGGACGACGGGTCCGGCGCTGTCGGCCGCACCGGCCCCGTACATCAGCCCCGGGCGGTGGTCGCCCCACTGGCGCGCGACGAGTTCCGCGACGGTCTCGGCGGCATCGGGTGCTGTCGTGTTCCGCATGCCGCCGGAGGTTAGCTGACGTTCCGTCAGAACTGAACGTCGGAGCAGGCGTAGAAGGCCATCGGGGTGTCGTTGACGGTCCAGACGGCCAGGATCATGTGCCGTCCCGTCTTGCCGGCCGGCATGGAGCCGCGGTGGATGGTGGTCATGTCCGGGCGGCCGCCGTTGTAGGGGACCACGAGGAAGGGCTGCGGGTCGAGGGAGGCGCGGGTGAGGGGCTTGGCCGGGTCCCAGCCGTTCTTGGTGACGTAGTACTTGAAGTCGGTGGTGGAGTGGTTGGCGGTGAACTGCCAGCGGAAGTCGAAGGGCTGGCCGGAGTTCACGCGGGTCGCGGGCCAGTTGCCGCCGCGGGGGTCGTCGAGCTGGGCGAACTCGGCGTGGCCGCCCGCGCATATCTTGCCGTCGGCGGGGCCGGCGGCGGGGAAGCCCTTGTAGCCCTCGACGCTCTGCGGCTCCCACTGGATGGGGCCGCAGTCGGAGACCGTCCTGTTGGCACAGAGCTTCTGGCGGCTGATGGGGGTGTCGGTGTAGCCGTGGCCGCTGGCGTTGGGGGCGCCGAACAGGGCGGCACCGGCGAGGATGCCGAGGCCGACCGTCGCGGCCGCGCCGACGCGCACGGGGCGCGAGGTGCGGGAGGGGCGCGTGGGGCGCGAGGACCATGAGGGCATGCGGAAGGAACGCATGGTGCTCCTTGGGCGTGGGGGGGATTCCGGCGGGGAGGTGCGCGCGCGTGGGGATCGACCCTGGCGGATCGGTGAGGTGACGGCTCCGTGCGGTCAGTCGGTACTAGGTCTAGACCAAGTCCCACAGTATTGACGGGAGTTGGCCATGTCTATACCAATGCGAAAACGGGTGGTCCGGTCATTACCGGCCACCCGTCCGCGCGCGGAACCCCCGTGACTCCTGCTACTGGTCGGACCGCCCGGTGTAGAAGGCGACGGTGAGGTCCTTCACCAGGGCCTTGCGCTCGTAGTCGTCCAGCTCCACGATCCCGCGCGAGGTCAGCCGGTGGACCGTGTCGTCCACGGCGTCGACCACCGAGGTCAGCACGGTGTCCCGGTGCTTGGCGTCGATCGCGGCCACCCGGCGGCGGCGCATGGCGTCCGCGACCTCCGGGGCGTACTCGATGCGGGTGGGCTGGGCGGAGAACACCTCGATGCCCACCGCCTCGGTTTCGGCCGCCACCATCCGGGTCAGCGCGTCGCCGACGGCCTCGGCGTCGCGCAGGGTCGGGGCGTCCTCGTGGAAGGCGTCGGCGGGCAGCTGGGACAGCACCCGGGCCATCGCCGACTCGACCTGCTCGGCCAGGTAGTCGATGTGGTCCTCGACGGCGAGGGTGGCCCGGGCCGTGTCCTTGACCTGCCAGACGACCTGCACGACCACCTGGAGGGCGAGCCCGCCGGAGTCCACGGCGGCCATCGGCTCGCTGCGCCAGTGGCGCAGCCGTACGTCGACCCGCCGGCGCAGCAGGAGGGGGCTGATCCAGGTCAGGCCGGTACGCCGGACCGTGCCGCGGTAGCGGCCGAAGAGGGTGAGCACCCAGGCGTGGCCCGCCTTGGCCCGGCCGAGGCCGCCGAGCGCGAGGAGGGTGACGATGCCGAGGAAGGCGAGCGGGGGCCAGTGCGCGGCGCGCAGCCCCTGGTAGGCGCGGGGTGTGGCACCGAAGGCGGCGACCACGGTGGCGGGGACCACCCCGGCCCGCCACAGCACGGCCGCGCAGCCGAGGAGGGCGAGGCCGCCGACCGCTACCGCGGTCCAGCCGGGCAGCACGGGCCCGCGGTGCTCCCGGAGCCGGTCGTCGCCCCGGGGGACGCGGCGGCCGGCGGGGGGCTTCTTCGGGGCGCGGGCGGCGGCGGGGGCGGCGGCCGGGATGGCGGGGGCCTGCCGCTGGGGGCGGAACGGGATGTGCGGGGGGACCTCCGTGACGGCGGTGCCGGTGCCGCTGCCGGTGCCGCTGCCGCGCGGGGGGCGCGGGAGGCCGTCGCGCGGGCCGGGGTCCCCGGTGCGCATCCCGCGCGCGACGGCCCGCGCGGCGATCTCCGCGGGCCCGGGTCCGGGCACGCCGGACGGGGGCTCGGGGGTGGGATGCGGGATCCCGGCCGCGGGGCCGTCCCCGGCCTGCCCCCGGACGGGCTCCGGCTCGGGGGCGGCGGGCCCCGGCCGGGCGGGCTCCGGCTCCGGCTCCCGGGCGACGGCCTCCGGGGCCGGCACCCGGGCGGGGGCCGGCACGGGCACGGCCGGCTCCGGGGCGGCGTCGGCCCGCCCGGCAGCGCGGGGGCCGGGGCGCAGACGGCGGCGGCCGCCGGCTCCGGTCGGACCGGCTGGGCGGCGGCGACCCCCGACCCGAACCGGGTGACCCCGAACGGCTGAGCCGGGGCCGCGCCGGTCAGCGGCTGCGGGCCGGGCGCGGGGTGCGCGGCCCGGGCACCCGGCTCCGGGTCAGCGGAGTGCGCGGCGGCGGGAGCGGGCTCCGGCGCCGGGCCGGGCGCGGGGGGCGCCGCCTGCACGGGGTGCGCGGCCCGGGCTGCGGGCTCCGGGCCCACCGGGTCGGCCGGGTGCCCGGCGGGGGCGGGCTGCGGCATCCGGGCCGGTGCGGCGGGGGCTACCGGGGCCGGGACGGCGGGCTCGCCCGCCCAGGGCGTCGGTTCCGGTGCCGGGTGCGCCGCGCGGGCGTTGGGGGCCGGGTGCCCCTGTGGCGCGGGGTCGGCCGGGTGCGGGGCCGGCCGTACCGGGCCCGCGGCGGCCTGGACCGGCGACGGCCTGGCGGGCTCGCCCGCCCAGGGCGTCGGTTCCGGTGCCGGGTGCGCCGCGCGGGCGGCCACGGTCGGGGTCGGGTGCGCCGCCGGGGTGTTGGGGGCCGGTGCCGGGTGCGCCGCGCCGGTGGCCGGGGTCGGGGTCTGGGGCCCGGGCCGGGCAGCGGGATGCGGGGCCGCGGGGCCGGCGGGGCCCGCGTCGGCCGGGTGCGGGGCGGTGGGGGCCGGGGCCCACGCGCCCCGGTACACCGCGACCGGTTCCGGAAGCGTCGCCGCAGGCGGGAAGGCGGGGATGCGGCAGGTGCCCGTGGTGAAGGTGGTGTGGGTGGGGTACATCGTTGCCTCCGTCATGCGAACAGCCGGCGCCAGGTTTCCGGGCCCGGGTAGCCGTCGGCCGAGGCGCCGCGCCAGCCCTGGGCGCGCTGGAAGGCCTCGACGTTGCGGCGGTCGGCCTCGCTCCAGCGGAGGCCCGGGCCGGACGTGTAGTACTTGCCGAAGCCCTTCAGCACCAGCCGGCGGCCGAGGGCGAGTACGGCAGGGTCGGACTGCCCCGGGCGGAAGACCCGCAGCCCGGGATAGGCGGGCACCCCGGCGGAGCCCGGCAGGGCCGTCGGCGGTTTCACGGGCGGCTTCGTCGCGCCCGGTCCCGTCGTCGTCCGCCCCGTCGGCGGGATGTCCTTGCCCTGCCGCTGGACCAGCAGCCGCCAGGTGTGCTCGCCGGGGATGCCGTCCGCGTCGGCGCCCGTCCAGCCCTGCGCCTGCTGGAAGGCCTGCGTCGCCTGCCGGTCGGCGTCGCTCCACTTCGGGCTCGGACCCTTGGGGTAGAACCGCAGGGCACCCCGCCCGATCAGCATCTTCGCCAGCTCGGTGACGTGCTCGTTGTCCGCGCCCGGCCCGAACTTCGCCGCGCCGGGGAAGACCGCCGTGCCCGCCGCCGGGGCGCCCGGCACCGGCACGTCCGGGAGGACCCCGGTGGTCACGCCGTTGTACCGGTACGGGACGTACTTGTCCGAGTTCTTCCAGTACCCGTACGGCGTGGCCAGCTTCCGCGTGTACGGGCGGGTCTGCTCGTACGCGAGGTAGTGCGTGCGCGTCTCGTCGGCCCAGCCGCCGAAGATGACGACGTGCGAGCCGTTGTTGGGGTCCGCCGGGTTGTGGAAGAGCAGCATGTCCCCCGGCAGCAGCTCCTCCTTCGTGATCTTCGTGGCGAAGGTGTCGAGGCTGCCGGTCCACTCGTTCGTCCCGAGGTTCCAGACCATGGAGACGTACCCCGAGCAGTCCTGCCGGTAGCCGTCCGACCAGTACTCGGACATGCTGTAGGGGACCTGGGCGTCCAGCCAGATCTTCGCCCGGTTGATGATCGTGGCCCGGTCGATGGCCCGCACCGCGGGCGGCGCGCCCGGCCGGCCCGCCGCCGAGGACGGCGGACGCGGCCCCGTGGCCGGGGCCGGGCGTCCGTGCAGCGGGGCCCGTTCGCCCTGCGGGGTGCCCGGCCCGTCCGAACCGTTCCGCCCGTCCGAACCGTTCCGCCCGCCCGAACCGTTCCGCTCGTCCAGTGCCACCGGCCCCGGGCCCGGCACCGGCCCGGCCGCGGCCAGCGCCGCCGACCCGCCGCCGCCCAGCACCACGCCGGCCGCGGTCGCCAGTACCAGCGCCCGGCGGGCCCCGCGCGCGGCCGGGTGCCCGCCGTCCCGGAGCGCTATGGCCCGCCCGCGCGCGAGGGCGCGGCGCCGCTGCGCGCACCCGAGGCACACGCAGTCGCCGGCGGGCTCGTACTCCTCGAAGACCGGCATCGTCATCGGCGTCGGCATCTGCACATGCACCGGGGGCTGCGTCCTCATGCGGTTCCGTCCACTCCCCTGCTCGTCCACTGGTCGGCCGGGCACGCATCTGTCGGGGCATCAGATTCGGCTCGACCAGACATATCGTGCACGATAAACCCCCCAAACATGGGTTAATCGGACAGCGCGGGCGCGGCTGGTCACGAGCACCGTGGCAGGTGGGGTAGAGTTTTACCTGTCAGCAGGCGCCGCTAGCTCAGTTGGTTAGAGCAGCTGACTCTTAATCAGCGGGTCCGGGGTTCGAGTCCCTGGCGGCGCACAGACGGAAGAAGTCCCCCGCAGCGAAAGCTGCGGGGGACTTCTTCGTTTCCGGCCCGAACGGCCCGGACGGCCCGAACGGCCTAGACCGCCGTCGCGGCGGCACCCGCCCCCGCGCCCGGCCCCGCGCCCGTCAGGTAGGCGGAGACCACCACGTTCGCCGAGTACTGCCCGGCCGCCTTGTCGTAGTTCCCGCCGCAGGTCACGAGCCGCAGCTCGGCCCGGCCCTCCACCCGGGGCCCGTACGCCTCGTGCGGGTCGAAGCCCGCGCGCTCGTAGACGCGTACGTCCTCCACGGTGAACTCGGCGACCGTCGCGTCCGCCCGCGCCACGCGGATCTTCTGGCCCGGCTTGAGCGAGCTCAGGCCGTAGAACACGGCCGGCTTGGACTTCGTGTCCACGTGCCCCACCATCAGCGCGGCGCCCGCCGCGCCCGGCGCCGGACCCGCGCCCCACCAGCCCACCGTGCCCGGGAGCTCGTACGGCGGCGGATCGATCGCCCCCTGCGCGTCCAGGCCGCGCGCGATCACCGGCGCCCGGACCCCCAGGTCCGGTACGTCGACCCGCGCGGGCATCGCCCCGGACAGCGGGGCCCGCGCCGCCGGGAGGACCGCCCCCGGCTGCCCGCCGGCCTGCGCGGCGGACGGGGCGGGCGGCACCCCGGTGATCTCCTTGCCCCACAGCCACAGGCCCGTCACCAGCACCGCCCAGGCGGCGAAGGTCAGCAGCCGGCCGCCCGCGGAGGCCCTGGGCTCGCTCATCCGCCGTTGCGGCGGCGGCGCAGGGTGATGGCCCGGCCTGCGACCGCCAGGGTGGCCGCGGCGGCGAGGACGGCGCCGATCACGGTGTGGGGCAGCCCGGGGCCATCGCCGCCGTGGCTCTTCTTCGCGGCCGCCGCCAGCCGGGTCGTCTCGGCGACCTCGGCGGACATCGCGCCGCCGCCCGCGTGGACCGGCCAGACCGGCGAGCGGTGCGGGTCGGGGCGGTGGTGGTCGCGGCGGATCTCGATGGAGCCGCGCAGGCCGTCGGCGCCCTCGCACTTGATCCGGATCTCGTGCCAGCCCGGGTCGGCGTGCGGGCGGATCTTCGCCTCGCCGTGGAGGGTCCGGCCGTCGCCGCGGCCCGAGGAGAGCCGGGCGTCCGACACGAAGACCGGCGAACGGGCCACCCCCCAGTCACCGTCACAGCCCCGGACGCGGATCTTGACGTGGGTCCCCGGGTCAGCCGGGTTCGGTTCCGCCGAGACGCCGCCGCGGTCCCACTCGTTCGCGAGGGCGGCGGGGGCGGTCACGGCGGTGAACGCCGTCAGGGCGACGGCGGCCCCTGCGACACGGAGAGCGATCAGAGAACAGCGCATGGTGAACCTCCTCAACAAGGAGATTCACGCGCGGCGCGCCGCTCCGCATCCGGAGCGGCGCTCTCTTGGCCCGTACGTGTCAGCCGTACGCGCTAACGCGCGGCTAGACGAGGTCGACCAGATCGGCGATGGAGTCGACGGTCTTGGTGGGCCGGTAGGGGAACTTCTCGGTGTCCCGGGCCGTGGTCAGACCGGTCAGCACGAGGAAGGTCTGCATGCCCGCCTCCAGACCGGCCAGCACGTCGGTGTCCATCCGGTCGCCGATCATCGCGCTTGTCTCGGAGTGGGCGCCGATGGCGTTGAGGCCCGTACGCATCATCAGCGGATTGGGCTTGCCCGCGAAGTACGGCTTCTTGCCGGTCGCCTTGGTGATCAGCGCGGCGACCGCGCCCGTCGCCGGGAGCGGGCCCTCGGTGGAGGGGCCGGTCTCGTCGGGGTTGGTGCAGATGAAGCGGGCGCCGCCGTTGATCAGCCGGACGGCCTTGGTCATGGCCTCGAACGAGTAGGTCCGCGTCTCGCCGAGGACCACGTAGTCGGGCTCGTGGTCGGTCAGGACGTAGCCGATGTCGTGCAGGGCGGTGGTCAGGCCCGCCTCGCCGATGACGTACGCGGTGCCGCCCGGACGCTGGTCGTCGAGGAACTTCGCGGTGGCGAGCGCCGAGGTCCAGATGTTCTCGACGGGCACGTCCAGGCCCATCCGGCTCAGCCGGGCCTGGAGGTCGCGCGGGGTGTAGATGGAGTTGTTGGTCAGCACCAGGAAGGGCTTGCCGGACTCGCGGAGCCGCTTGATGAAGGCGTCCGCGCCGGGGATCGGGGTGCCCTCGTGGATGAGGACCCCGTCCATGTCGGTGAGCCAGGATTCGATCGGCTTGCGCTCCGCCACTGACTTCTCTCCGCTCTGGTGGCCGCTGACCTGTGGGTCTGTGGTCTGTACCACCACCCTAGCGGGCGGGGGCCGCGGACGCCGGGGGCGTCCACGGCCCGGACGGACTAGCCGAGCCTCACGTTGTCGACGGTCCAGTACCAGTTGTTGCTGCCGCTGTAGCGGAAGCGGACCTGGACTTCGGTGGCGCCCGCCGGGACCTGGAGCTGGAGGGACTCGGTCTTCGCGACGGCGTCGGCGGTGTACGACTTGACCACCGTCGGGGCGCTGCCGTCGTACGAGACGAGGACCTGGGCGGTCTGGCCGGCCTCGTGGCGGTAGTGCGTCTGGAAGTCCAGGGTGCGCGTGGTGCCGCCGGTGACCGCCCACTTGGGGGTGATCAGGGTGGAGTCGAAGGTACCGGTGTGGGCCTTGTCGTCCCACTCGTCGGAGTCGGCGACGGCGAACACGTCACGGGAGCGGACGTTCAGCTCGCGCCACTGGTCGCGCTGCGCCTGGCTCCAGAACTCGTCGGTGGCGAAGGCCCAGCCGGCCCATTCGGTGACGCCGCCGGTGCCCATCTTCGAGTTGTCGACCGACCAGCCGGCGGGCGGGGTGTGCGTGAAGCCCTTGGCGGCGGCGGGGATCCCGGTCTCGTCCACGCGGGCCTGGAGGTTCGGGCGCAGGGTGTCGAAGGGGTCGCTGTCGGGGCTGCCCAGCGGTACGCCGTCCAGGGCGGGCGCGGTCACGCCGACCTGGGCGAGGGCGGTCGCGGCGACGTCGACGAGGCGTACGTCCTCGCGTACGGAGCCGGCCGGGATGCCGGCGCCCTTGGCGATGACGAAGGTGCCGCGCTCCTGGATGGTGGAGCCGCCGTGGCCGCCGCCGTCGGTGTGGCCGTGGTCGGTGGTGACCAGGATCTTCCAGTTCTCCTGGGCGTACGCGGGTCGGGCCTTGACGGCGGTGAGGAGCTGGCCGACCAGGGTGTCGACGCGGCCGATGGCGTCGAGGTACTGCTGGCCGGCGGCGCCGTAGGAGTGGCCCGCGGAGTCGACCTGGCCGAGGTAGACGAAGGCGGCGTCCGGGTTCTGGTCGCGCAGTTCGGCGGCGGCCGCGGCGGCGATCTTCGGGTCCTCGTTGCCGTAGCCGTCGCGGTCGCCCTTGAGGGAGAGCCGCTTGTCGACCTTGGCGGAGAAGATCGGGCCGTTCTGGTCGGTGGAGGTGATGGGCTCCCAGTCCGCGGCCGCGTAGGTGTTCAGGGACGGCTTGGCGTTCTCGGCGCGGGTCAGGAAGTCGGGGTGGGCGCCGTAGTTCTTGCCGGTGAAGGAGTTGTCCTTCACGCCGTGCTTGTCGGGCCAGACGCCGGTGGCGATGGTGGACCAGCCGGGGCCGGAGGAGGTGGCGGCCATCGGGTTCGCGTACAGGGTGCTGCGGGCGGTGAGGCCTTCGGCCATCAGGCCGTTGAGGTTCGGGGCGTTGGCGGCCTTGACGCGGTCGAGGACGACGCCGTCGAGACCGATGACGAGCACCTTGTCGGTGCTCCCCGCCTGCGCGGCGGCGGGGGCCTGGGCGGGCGCCGGAACGGAGGCGGCCGCCTTGGCCGCGGCCTCGGCCGCCGCCCTGGCGGGGTCGGTGGGGTTGGGGGCGGCGGAGGCCGTGGCGCCGAGGCCGAGGGTGGTGGCGAGCAGGGCCGTGGCGGTGGCGGCCACGGCGAGGGTGCGTCCGGACGGGACAGTGGACACGTGCTCCTCCAGGAGCGTTGGGGAAGGCGCGGCGGATCGAGCGGGAACCTGCGGGATGCGTGCACGCGGACGTGCGGCGGGTCCGGACCGGAGGGAGCGGCCTTCGGTCCAGACCCGTTATGCACTGGTGACTATTGCGGCCGTGGATGGCCGTGGGGTTAAGGCTCAGCTGCCGGTCGCGGACTTCCACGCGTCGACGTGGGCGGTGAGGTTCTTGTCGATGTCGGCCCAGTCCGGCTGGAAGACCTCGACTCCGGTCATCAGCCTGGTGAGTTCGATGGCGTTGGCGTCGGTCGGCTTGACGTCGGAGCGCGCCGGGAAGCCGCCGCCGATCTCGCTGACCTGCTTCTGCGCCTCCTCGCCGAGCATGAAGTCGAGGAGCTTCTTACCGTTCTCGGCGTGCGGGGCCTTGGCCACCAGGCCCGCGGCGTAGGGCAGGGCGAAGGTGGTGGGCTTGGCGCCGTCCTTGGCGGGGAACCAGATGCCGAGGTTGGGCATGGACTTGGACTGGGCGAAGTTCATCTGGACGTCGCCGTTGGCGACGAGCAGCTCGCCCTTGTCGGTCTTCGGGGCGAGCTTGCTGGTGGAGGAGGACGGGCCGACGTTGTTGGCCTGGAGCTTCTTGAGGTACTCCATCGCCGGTTCCTTGCCGCCGAAGTCGTGCATCGACTTGATGAGGACGGCCGTGCCGTCGCCCGCGACGCCGGGGGTGGAGTACTGGAGCTTGCCCTTGTACTTGGCGTCGAGCAGCTCCTCCCAGGTCCTGGGGGCCTGGCCGAGCTCCTTCTTGTTGTAGACGAAGCCGAAGTAGTTGTTGACGACGGAGGTCCACTTGCCGCCGGCGTCCTTGTCGGCCCCGTTGACCTTGTCGGAGCCCTGCGGGGCGTACGCCTGGAGCAGGCCCTTGCCGTCGGCCTGCTGGATGAAGGGCGGCAGCGTGATCAGCACGTCGGCCTGGGTGTTGGTCTTCTCGCGGACGGCGCGCTGGACCATCTCGCCGGAGCCGCCCTCCACGTACTTGACCTCGATGCCGGTCTTCTTGGCGAACTCGGCGAAGACCTTGTCGTACCAGCCGTCGCCCTTGTCGCTCTTGAGGCCGTCGGCGCTGTAGACGGTGACGACCTTCTCGCCGCCGCCGTCCTTGGCGTCGGCGGCCGTGGTGGAGCCGCCGCAGGCGGTGAGGGAGGCGGTGAGGGCGAGGCCGCCGGTGAGGGCGGCGGCGGTACGGAGTCCGAGCTTGCCGGTCATGGAACTTCCTTACGGGGAAAGGGAGTCAGCGGGGGACGGAGAGAGGGAGAGGGAGGGAGGGGATCAGCGGTAGGACGCGCGGGTGCGGACGCGGGAGACCGCCAGCAGCACCAGCAGGGTGGTGGCCATCAGGACCACGGCGACGGCGGAGCCCGCGAAGAGCGAGCCGCGGTCGGTGGCGGTGAAGATCCGGACCGGGAGGGGCATCCAGTCCGGGGGGTAGAGCATCATCGTGGCGCTCAGCTCGCCCATGGACAGGGCGAAGCAGAGTCCCGCGGCCGCGGTGAGGGACGGCAGCAGGAGCGGGAGGCGGACCCGCCACAGCACGTGGCCGGGACGGGCGCCGAGGGAAGCCGCTGCCTGCTCGTACGCGGGGTCGAGACGGACGATGGCGGCGGAGACCGACTGGTAGGCGAACGCGGTCACGAGAACGGTGTGCGCCAGGACGACGATCGAGCTGGTGCCGTTGAGGAGGACCGGCGGCCGGCTGAACGCGACGAGCACGGCGAGGCCGACGACGACGGACGGCACGGCGACCGGCAGCACGAACAGGGCGTCCAGGCACCGCTTCCCGCGCTTGCCGAGGGAGGCCGCGGCCAGCGCGGCCCAGGTCCCGACGGTGAGCGCGAGCAGGCTCGCGGCCAGGGCGGTGACCAGGGAGGTGGTCAGCGCCTGGAGGGACTCGCCCCGCACGGCTGAGGCGTAGTTCCCGGTGGTCGGGCCGGAGGGGAAGGCGCCGGACCAGTGGGTGGCGAAGGAGGCGGCCACCACCACGAGGAGGGGCAGGGCGAAGAGCGGCAGGAAGAGCACTCCGAACAGGCCCCAGGCGGCCCAGCGGCCGCCCTTGCTATGCACCAGCACGCTTGCCCACCACCCGGTAGAGGCCGAACAGGCCGACGGATATCGCGATGTTGACGACGGCGACCACACAGGCGGCCGCGTAGTCGGATTCGAGGATCGCCTTGCCGTAGACGAGCATCGGCAGGGTCGTGACGTCCTTGGCCCCGGTGAACAGGACGATCCCGAACTCGTTGAGGCACATGACGAGGACGAGGCTGCCGCCCGCCGCGAGCGCGGGGAGGGCCTCCGGCAGGATCACCTGCCGGACGATCCGGGCGGGGCGGGCGCCGAGACCCGCGGCGACCTCCAGCTGGGCGGTGTCCAGCTGGGAGAAGGCGGCGAGCAGCGGGCGCATCACGAAGGGGGTGAAGTACGTGATCTCCGCGAGGAGGACGCCCCAGGGGGTGGTGAGGAAGTGGAAGGGGCCGTCGGCGACGCCGAGGACGTCGGTCCAGACGCCGTTGGCCATGCCGACCGTGCCGTAGATGAAGAGCAGGGCGAGGGTGATGAGGAAGGAGGGGAAGGAGAGGAAGACGTCGATGAACTTGGCGACGGCCCTGGCCCCGGGGAACGGCACGAACGCGATGACCAGGGCGAGGGTGAAGCCGAGGAGCAGGCAGCCGGCGGTGGCGCCGACGGCCAGCCAGACGGTGGTGCCGAGGGCCTCGCGGAAGGCGTTCGAGGCGAACACGGCGGAGTAGGCGTCGAGGGCGCCGCCGCCGTCCTCGGGGGTGAAGGACTGCCGGACGACCAGCGCGAGGGGGTACAGGAACACCAGCGCCAGCACCACCACCGGGGGCAGCGCCCAGACGGCGCGGGGCACCGCACGGCGGGCGCCGGAGGCGGGCGGCACCGGCGCGGGCTCCGGCTCCTGCGCGGACTCCGGACCGGGTTCCGGCTCCTGCGCGGGCTCCGGCTCCGGTACGACGGCGCCCACCGGGGCGGCCCGCGGCGGCGGGGCGGTCTCGGCCCGGGCGGTCTCAGCCATCGGAGACCCCCGCCGCCAGCAGCACCGCGTCGCGGGGCTCGAAGTGCAGGGTCACCTCGTCGCCCAGGGCCGGGGTCTCCCGCAGCTCGGGCAGGTCCGCCTTCACGCGGTGCCCGCCCACGTCCACGTACAGCCGGTGCGTCGAGCCGCGCCACTGCACTTCGGTGATCGTGCCGCGCAGCGCGTTCGGCCCGTCGCCGAGCCCGAGCAGGTGCGGGCGTACGCACAGGGTGGCGGTGGAGCCCGGCGCCGCGCGACCGGCGTCGAGGGCCAGCGGGCGGCCCGCGAAGACCGCGCCGCCGTCGGCGACCGTCACCGGCAGCAGGTTGGCGTTGCCGACGAAGGAGGCCGTGAACTCGGTGCGCGGCGCCCGGTACAGCTGCTGCGGGGTGCCGCAGTCCTGCAGGCGGGCCCGGTCCATGACGGCGATCCGGTCGGCCAGCGTCAGCGCCTCGACCTGGTCGTGCGTGACGTAGAGGATGGAGACCTCGGGCAGTTCGCGGTGCAGCCGGGCCAGTTCCGCCAGCATCCCGGAGCGCAGCTGGGCGTCGAGCGCGGAGAGCGGCTCGTCCAGGAGGAGGACGCCGGGGCGGATCGCGAGGGCGCGGGCGATGGCGACGCGCTGCTGCTGGCCGCCGGACAGTTCGCGGGGGTAGCGGCGGGCGTACGCGGCCATCCCCGTCATCTCCAGGGCCTCGGCGACGCGGGCGGGGATCCCGGCCTTGGGGGCCTTCTGCGCCCTGAGCCCGAAGGCGACGTTGTCCTCGACGCGCATGTGCGGGAAGAGGGCGTACTGCTGGACGACCATCCCGATGCCGCGCTTGTGCGGCGGGAGCCCGGTGACGTCCTTGCCGCCGATCAGCACCCGCCCGGAGGCGGGCCGGACGAAACCGGCGACCGCGCGCAGGGCCGTGGTCTTGCCGGAGCCGGAGGGGCCGAGGAGGGCCATGACCTCGCCGGGTTCGACGGTCAGGTCGAGGGAGTCCAGGACGGTGGTGCCGTGGTAGGCGACCGAGACGGAGTCGAAGCGGATGCCGCTCACGACGACCCCGCGGGAAGGGCGGGGAGGGCGAGGAGGCCGGGGAGTTCGGCGACGGAGCCGAGGACGTGGGTCGCGCCGTGTCCGGTCAGGGTGGCGCGGTCGTGGGCGCCTGTGAGGACCCCGGCGATGGTGCCGGCGCCGGCGCGGCGGCCGCTGAGCATGTCGTACGCGGTGTCGCCCGCGACGACGGTCTCGCGCACGTCGGCCACCGCGCCGGTGCGCAGGAACGCCGTCAGCACCATGTCCGGGTAGGGGCGGCCGCGGCCGCCCGCGTCGGCGGGGCACAGGGTGAGGTCGGCGAGGCCCTGCCAGCCGAGGGCGTCGAGGATGGCGTCCTGGGTGACGCGGGCGAAGCCGGTGGTCAGGGCGACGGTGTGGCCGGCGGCGCGGAGCTCCTCGATGGCGGCGCGGGCGCCGGGGAGCGGGGCGACGAGGCCGCCGTCGACGAGTTCCGCGTACGCCTCCTCGAAGGCGGAGTTGGCGAGCCGGGCGCGTTCCTCGGTGCCGAAGAGGTGGCGGAAGACGGAGATCTTCGACTCGCCCATGGTGTCGCGGACGTACTGGAGCTTCTCGGCGTGGGCGGGGGTGCCCGGTTCGACTCCGAGGCGGGCGGCGGCGTGCTCGAAGGCGCGCTCGACGAGGCCGCCGTCGGCGACGGTGGTGCCGGCCATGTCGAGGACGACGAGCCTCTTGCCGGTCGTGTTGCCGGTCACGCTGCCGGTCGTGTTGCCGGTCACGCTGCCGGTCGTGTTATCGGTCACGCTGCCGGTCGTGCTGCCGGTCACGCTGTCGGTCGTGCTGTCGGTCACGTGGCTCACCAGCCCAGTTCGTTCGCGGTGGTCTCGGCTATGGCGGGCGAGCAGGTCATGCCGCGGCCGCCGGGTCCGGTCACCAGCCAGACGCCGTCGGCCACCTGCTGGCGGTGGACGACGCGGGTGGTGTCGGTGCACTGCGCGTACACGCCCGCCCAGCGGTGCCTGATCTTCGGCAGGGGGCGGCCCAGGAAGGACTCGACGACCCGGGTGAGGTGGTCGTAGGGGTCTTCGAGGGTGTCGAACGCGAAGGGGTGCTCGTACTCGTGCGTGTCGCCGATGGTCAGTCCGCCGTCCAGGCGCTGGACCATCAGCAGCTGCATCTTGTGCGCGGCGGCGACGGGGGTCTGCGCCTGTTCGGCGTTGAGGACGTCGAGCGCGTCGCTCCGGTAGGCGGGGTAGTAGCGGAAGCTGTCGGCGTCGGCAACGGAGGTGGTGAGCGGCTCGCCGAGCGGGGCGGTCTGCATCATCTGGAGCCGGACGCGGCGGACGGGCAGTTCGGGGGCGAGTTCGCGGACCAGGCCGGACAGCCAGGCGCCGGTGGCGAGGACGACGGCGTCGCCGCGGTGGACGTCGCCGTGGTCGTCGCGGACGGCGCCGGGTCCGGCCAGGTCGCGGACCTCGCGGCCGGGGACGAAGGTGTAGCGGCCGGAGGCGCGCAGGGCCTCGCGGAGGTGGAGCTGGGCGGTGCGCGGTTCGACGGCCGCGTCGCGTTCGCACCACAGGGCGGCCTCGAAGGCGCCGCGCAGGGCCGGGTTGACCTTGCGGGCCTGCGCGGCGCCGACCAGTTCGTAGCCGCGGGCGGCGGCGTCGGGGCGGGCGCAGGCCGCCTCGGCGACCGCGTACTCGCGGGCGTTGCGTACGGGGGTGAGGGAGCCGATGGCGCGGAAGCCCAGGCCGGGCACCTCCGCGCCGATCCGCTCCCAGAGCTCGCGGGCGCGCAGGGCGGTGTCGAGCTCCTCGCCCCCGGCCCGGCCGCTGACCCAGATCTGGCCGAAATTGCGCAGCGAAGCGCCGCGTGCCTCGGCCTCGCGCTCGATCTGGACGACCTCGTGGCCGCGTTGGACTGCTTGCCAGGCGTGCATGGTGCCGACCACGCCGCCTCCGACGACTATGACTCTCACGGCGTCCACGGTCGGCGCGGTCCGTGACCCGGAGGGATCGCGGGGACGACGGGGCAGTGAACAGCCCTCGACGCTTGGACTAGACCCGTTATCGTTCCGTGATACGAGTGGTGGCCGTTTTGGTCGCTTTGGCGGCGGTTCGGGCGGGACTCCTGCCGCTATTCGGGCCGCAGGTGGGTCGTGAAGCTGAACCGGTCACCACGGTAGAGCGAACGCACCCGCTCCAGCGGCCGGCCGTCCCGGTCCCGCGAAAAGCGGTGGATGAGCAGCATCGGGAGCGCGGGCGGGGTACCGATCAGCAGGGCCTCGCGGGGGGTGGCGAGGACGGTCTCCAGCTTCTCGTCCGCGTCCCCGAAGGAGATGCCGAGGCTGTCGTGGAGATAGCCGTAGAAGGAGGAGTCCGGCTTGAAATCGACGTCGAGGTGGGGGACCCGGGCCACCCGGATGTACGTGCTCTCCAGCCCGACTCGCTCGTCGTCGGCGAGCAGCACCCGCTCCAGGTGCCAGACGGGCTCGCCGGCCTCGGCCCCGATGCCGGGCGCGAGGTCGGGCGGGCAGGCGAACCGCTCCAGGCCGATGAGGTTGCGGCCCGGGCGGCGGCCCTGGCGGCGCACCCCCTCGGTGTAACTGGCGAGCGACAGCGGCTGCTCCAGCTTGGGGCCGGCGACCACGGTGCCGCGTCCGGAACGGCGCAGCCGGCCTTCGAGCAGCAGCTCGCGCAGGGCCTGGCGCACGGTCTCGCGGGCCACCTCGTAGCGCTCGGCGAGATCGCGCTCGGTGGGCAGCGGGCCGCCCTCGCCGAGCTCGTCGAGGAGGTCGGCGATGCGGGCCTTGACGGCGTAGTACTTGGGGATGCGTCCGTGTTCGGGGATGCCGGAGCGGACGGGCGAGCCGGGACGGTGGGGCGGCTGCTGGTTCAGGTCTTCCACGCTCGGACTGTACGCGGGGCAGGTGTACGGGCCGGGCTGAGGCGTACGGGCTACCCGGAGGCCCTGATCCTCCGCGCCCCGAGCAGGAGCCCGCCCCCGGCGGCGAGGGCGGCGACCGCCATCCCGCCGTAGGCCCACTCGCGGGGGCCGGTGTGCGCGAGCGAGCCCGCCTCGGCCGGGTCCTGCGCCCCCTGCACCGAGAACCGGTACCCGCCGGCCTCGCCGACCCACTCGCCGTCGTCGGCCTGGCGCTGGACCAGCGCGGCGTCGGCGACGACCTCGCCGAGGGGGGCGTCGGGCGCGAAGGCGAGGCGCACCTTCACGGTGGCCGAACCCCCGGCCGGTACGGAGAAGCCGGAGAACCGGCTGCCGCCGTCGAACACGGCGATGATCTCGTCGCGGTCGGAGCGCTCCAGGGTGACGGGGTAGGGGCCGCCGGGTGCGTCGAACTCCATCCGGAGGTGGGCGGGGCGCAGGGCCCGGGCGGCGTCGGTGAAGACGACCACGGGGTGGATGGCCGTGCAGGTACCGCTCGTGGTGTTGGTCAGGTCCAGCAGCCAGCTCTGCGGCCCGGCACCGGCCCGGTAGACCGCCGGCCCGCCCCGGATCCGCGCCCCGATGGGGAACGCGGTGGCCTTGCCGTCGCCGCAGGTGGCGTGCGCGCGGGAGGGCAGCGCGGGGGCCGGTCGGGCGCCGCCCCCGTTGCCGATGTCGGCGGGGGCGGCGCCGGCGGCGGGGGCGCCGAGGGCGAGCAGGAGCGCGGTGAGGGCGAGGGCGTTGCGGGCGTTGCGCAGTCGCATGGAAGACCCTTTGCTGCTCGCCGGACGGTAGGAAGGGAGGGAGGAGTACGGAACGGTACGCACCCGAACGGTACGCACCCGAACGGAACGGAACGATGTTCGGACGAGGCGACAATCACCCCGCCCCCGTGCCCGCACCCTGCCACGCCCCCGCCCCCGGGGCCCCGCAGCCCACGCGCGAACCCTGCCGCTTTACGCCCGAACGGCGGCCGGGCTCCGGGGCGCAGCCCCGCGGGTCCGGGGCGCAGCCCCCGCTCCAGCCCCGCCGGCGCTTGAGGCGCGGGGTCCGGGGCGGAGCCCCGGGGAACGGTGGAAGGGCGGGTAGGGGACCTCGCCCCGCGCAGCGGCCCACCCCGCCGCACCGGCCCCACCCGGCCCTCACCGGCCCGGCCCCGGGGGACGCCCCTACCCCGACCCCGCCCGGCCAGGGCAAGGTCAGGCCCACCCGAACACCCGCCCGCGGACCAGCGCCGCCGCGCCCTCCGCGACCCCGCCCGGGGAGCACGCGACCAACGGCGGGTGCTCCAGCAGGACGCGGGACTCCAGCACCGCGCGGACCCCGGCCAGGAAGGGCTCCGGGTCCGCGTCCACCACCCGGCCACCGAGCAGGATCCGGTCCACGTCCAGCAGCGCGGCCAGGTTCGCCGCCCCCTCCCCCAGCACCCGCGCCGCCTCCGCCAGGTCACCCCGGGCCACCGCCTCCAGGCACAGCACCTCCAGGCAGCCGCGCCCCCCGCACCGGCACGCCGGGCCGTCCAGCCGCAGCACCTGGTGGCCGAACTCCCCCGCCGCCGAGCGCGCCCCCCGGTGCACCGCCCCGTCGATCCGCAGCCCGGCCCCGAGGCCGGTGCCGACGTGGAGGTAGACCGAGGTGCCCGAGCCGGGCCCGCCCGGAGCCCCCGCCGCGACCCCGGCGTTGGTGTCCTTGTCCAGCACCACCGGCAGCCCCAGCCGCCCCGCCAGCACCTCCCGCAACGGATACCCCGCCCAGTCCGGAAACCCCGTCACCCTCCCGAGCACCCCGCTGCGCCAGTCCAGCGGGCCCGGCGCGGCGGCGCCCACTCCGAGCAGCGGCGGCTCCGCCCCCGCCTCGCCGGAAACCCGCGCGACCGCTCGTACGACGGAATCCACCACCGGTCCGGGACCGGCCCCGAAGTCCAGCGGCCCGCTCCACCGCGCGACCACGCCGCCCGCCAGGTCGACGCGGACCGCGCTCAGACCGTCCCGGTCCAGGTGCACCCCGACCGCGTGCCGCGCCCCGGGCACCAGCCTCAGCAGGGTGCGCGGCTTGCCACCCGTCGACGCGCCGCGGCCCGCGTCGGCCACCAGCCCCTCCGCCGCCAGCCTGGCGGTGATCTTGCTGACGGCCTGCGGGGTGAGCCCCGTACGGGCGGCGAGCTCCGCACGGCCCAGCCCCGGCGCACCCGCGGCGCACAGCAGGTCCAGCAGCAGCGCCTCGTTGTGCCCGCGCACCGCGGGCAGGTTCACCCCGCCGACCCCGTTACCCCTGTTCACCAGCCCATTGTCCACCCTCCTTGCACTTACGCAACACTGTTGCCAAAGTGGTCCCATGAACGCCTCCCCCACCTCCCCCACCACCGCATCCACCCCGCTGCGCGTCGCACTCATCGGCTACGGACTCGCCGGCTCCGTCTTCCACGCCCCGCTCGTGTCCGCGACCGAGGGCCTCCTCCTCGACACCGTCGTCACCTCCGACCCCGGCCGGCAGGCCCAGGCCCGCGAGGCCTACCCCGACGTCCGCGTCGCCGCCTCCGCCGACGAGTTGTGGCAGCGGCCGGACGCCCCCGACCTGGTCGTCGTCGCCTCCCCCAACAAGACCCACGTCCCCTTCGCCACCGCCGCCCTCACCGCCGGCGTCCCCGTGGTCGTGGACAAGCCGCTGGCCGCCACCGCCGCCGAGGCGTACGCACTGGCCGAGCTCGCGGAGCGCACCGGGACCTTCCTCTCCGTCTTCCAGAACCGCCGCTGGGACAACGACTTCCTCACCCTGCGCCGCCTCCTCGCGGACGGCGAGCTCGGCGAGGTCCAGCGCTTCGAGTCCCGCTACGAGCGCTGGCGTCCGCAGCTCAAGGGCGGCTGGCGGGAGTCCGGAGCCCCGGAGGAGATCGGCGGCCTGCTGTACGACCTCGGCAGCCACGTCGTGGACCAGGCGCTGGTCCTCTTCGGCCGGGCGGTGCGCGTCTACGCGGAGACCGACGTGCGCCGTCCGGCCGCCGAGGCCGACGACGACACGTTCATCGCGATCACGCATGCGAACGGCGTCCGCTCCCACCTCTACGTCAGCGCGACCGCGGCCCAGCTCGGCCCGCGGTTCCGCGTGCTCGGATCCCGCGCCGGCTACGTCAAGTACGGCCTGGACCCGCAGGAGGCCGCCCTGCGCGAGGGCCTGCGGCCGGGCGGCCCCGACGGCCAGCCCTGGGGCGAGGAGCCCGAGCACCTGTGGGGCCGCCTCGGCTCCGGCGAGTCCCCCCTGACCGGCGGCGGAATCCCGGTGCCCACGGCTCCGGGCGACTACCCCGCGTACTACGCGGCGGTCGCCTCGGCCCTGCGTACGGGCGGCCCGGCACCGGTCACCGCCGAAGAGGCGGCGCGCTGCCTGGCGGTACTGGAGGCGGCCCGCAGGTCCTCCCGCGAGGGGGTGGCGGTGGAGATGTGATCCTTCTGACTTGATCCACCTTTGTCGCAAAATCGACGGTTGAGGCTCCTGGTCTGCACCTATCCTTCACAAGCTGCCGATCATCACACTTGTGAAGAATGGAATCCCCACCTGTGAAGCTGCCCCGGATCGCGTCCGTCGTGGCCACCGCCGCGATAGCCCCGGCCGTCCTGCTCTCCTCGCCCGCCTTCGCCGCTGACGCCTCGTCGGCGGCCCCGGCCACCCCGTCGTCGCCGACCGCGCCCGACCAGGACCCGCAGGGCGCCGCGAAGCCCGCGGACCCGCCGGCGACGAAGCCGGCCGACGACCAGGCCGCCAAGGATCGGGCCGAAATCGAGAAGATCCTGAAGGACCCGGCGAGTGGCTCCGGCGTCCGCGAATGGGCGGAGAAGGCGCTCAAGGGCGACGCCGCGGCCATGCACAAGTTCCTCACGGTCGAATATCCGCAGCAGAAGCTCGAGGACGACCGCGTGCGGGTCGCCCAGATCGCCGAGGCCGGCGGCAAGGGCGTCAAGAAGGCCGCCCAGGAGGCGCTGCGGGTGAACACCCGTGAGTCGATCAGCGCGTTCCTGAAGGAGGGCCAGCACGTGGCCCGCCTCGAGGACGACCGCGTCGAAATGATGCGCATGCTGAACGGCGCCGGCCGGGGCATCACCCAGCGCGTCAACGACCTGATGAGCAACGGCACCCGCGAGCAGATCCGCGAGTTCGTCGCCACCGAGCAGCACAAGATCCGCGCCGTGGACGACCGGGTCGCGCTGTTCTCGATGCTGAACGGCGCGGGACCGGGCCTGAAGGAGGGGATCATCAAGCTCCTGGAGGGCAACGCGACCCCGGAGCAGCTGCGCGAGTTCATGACGAAGGGGCAGCACCAGCTCCGCGACGACGACAACAAGGTCGACATCTCGCGGATGGTGAACGGCGCCGGCCCCGAGCTGAAGAAGGCCGCCCTCGCCGCCCTCAAGGGCACCCCCGAGGACCGGGCCGCGTTCCTGAAGACCGGCCAGCACGTGGCCCGCGCCAAGGACAAGGCCGCCGGCCACGACGGCAACACGGGCGGCTCGGGCAATACCGGCAACGGCACGGGCACCGGCTCCGGCACGGGCACCACCGGCGGCGTCCAGCCGGCCGGCGCCAAGGGCACCGGCGGCAACGGCAACGTCACCCCGGCCGGCGGCTCCGGCCCGCTCGCCAGCACGGGCGCCGGCTCCGAGACGTGGATCGCCGGCACCGGCGCCGCCGCGCTCGCCGCGGGCGCCGGCCTGGTGATCGCCAACCGCCGCCGCCGCGCCTCGGCCGAGGGCTGACCGGCACCGCAGGACGGAACACGGAGGGGCGGGCTGCCACCGGCAGCCCGCCCCTCCCCGTATTCGCGCCCTGCGCGCTACGCGCTACGCGCTACGCGCTCTTGAACTCCTGACGCTGCCGCCCGAGCCCCTCGATCTCCAGCTCCACCACGTCGCCCGCCCGCAGGTACGGCTTCGGCTCCGGCTGGCCCATCGCCACGCCGGCCGGGGTGCCGGTGACGATGACGTCGCCCGGGTACAGGGTCATGAACTGGCTCAGGTACCGGACGACCTCACCGACCGGGAAGATCTGGTCCGAGGTGTTGCCGTCCTGCTTCAGCTCGCCGTTGACCCACAGCTTGACGCCCAGGACCTGCGGGTCCGGGATCTCGTCGGCCGTGACCAGCCACGGGCCGAGCGGGGTGAACGTCTCGCAGTTCTTGCCCTTGTCCCAGGTGCCGCCGCGCTCGATCTGGAACTCGCGCTCCGACACGTCGTTGACCAGCGTGTAGCCGCCGACGTGTGCGAGGCCCTCCTCGGCGGAGGCCAGGTAGCGGGCGGTGCTGCCGATGACGACGCCGAGCTCGGCCTCCCAGTCGGTCTTCACGCTGCCCCGCGGGATCAGCACGGTGTCGTCCGGGCCGACCACGGTGTCCGCGGCCTTCAGGAACAGGATCGGCTCGGCCGGCGGCTCGGCACCGATCTCGGCCGCGTGCCCGAAGTAGTTCAGCCCGATGCCCACGACCTTGCCGATCCGGCCGACCGCGGAGCCGATCCGCAGCCCTTCGGCGTCCAGGACCGGCAGCTCACCGGCCGCCGCGGCCTCCCGCACCCGGGACAGCACGGACTCGTCGGACAGCAGGGCTCCGTCCACATCCGTGATCAGGCCGGACAGGTCCCGCAGGGTCCCGTCCTGGTCGAGCAGCGCGGGGCGCTCCGACCCGACGGGTCCGACACGCAGCAGCTTCATGGGCATTCTCCCGTGGTCGTGGGTGGTCGGCCCATGGGCATGCGGGTGGAACCGGGCATGGCACGGGCCGGCCGATGGGTTGCGGCCATCGGAGGATTGGTCGATCCTCCAAGATGTCCGACCAATCCGCAAGACCCTGTTCACAGACTGGAACGCGCTGCTCCGTCCCTGCGGTACTGGAGCCAGGCCCGCTCCCCGACCGACCAGGCGGTGGTGGTCAGCAGGTAGAGCCCGGCGGCCAGCGGCACCACGGCCGCCGTGACCAGCGTCCCGAACGACAGGAGCGGCAGTACGCCGCCCACCTTCCGCATCGCCTCCACCTGCTCGGCACTCAGCGCGGGCTGGGCACCCTTGCCCTTACTCGCGCCCTTACCCGCAACCGGTACGGGCACCGGCGCGGCCGCCGCGGCGCGCCGCCCCCGCACCGCACTCCAGGCGGCCACGACCGCGATCGCCGCGAACAGCCCGAGGAACACCAGCCCCTGCGCCCCGAACGGGCCGCCCTCCTCCAGCGCCCCCGTCCAGCGGGCGCCCAGCGGCGCGGCGAACAGCCGGTGCCCGAGCAGCTCACCGCCCGAGGAGAAGGACTGGTACATCAGGTAGAACACCGGCAGCTGCAACAACATCGGCAGGCAGCCGGCGGCCGGGGTCGCCGCACGGAACGCGGCACGGCCCAGCGGATACAGGGCCAGCCGTACGAGAACGGTGAACAGCACGATCGCGGCAGCGGTCGCGGACTCGGCCAGCACCGGCTCCAGGAGCCGGCCCAGCTCGACGACAAGATCAGTGAAAACGGACACGCGGGCCCTCCGAGGGGTCTCGTCAAACGTCGAAAGAAATGCGTTTCGGCGTGACGACCCGCGAGGGGCGGCAACAGCGATGGGTCAGCAGAAGGCAGGAGGCACTGCGCGCCCCTACGCGGCCGTCATGACCAGACGGCCGGGTGCCCTGGGCCGCGACCGGCCCGAGGCGTCGGGATCGCGCTGCGGCAGGAACGCCGTGCGCTGCTCGCGATCACGGATCGCGGTACGTATTCGGTGCGGCGGCACGGGCCGTACGAGGCACGCGGCCAGCACGGCGGCCCCGAAGGCGACGGCAGAGGCCAGCACGACCACACCGGCGGCCAGCCCCACCTCCCCGGACCCCAGCCCGAGGAACCCGCCGAGCAGCAACAGCGCGACGAGCACCCGCGCCACTCGCGGCGACGACAGAACGGAAGAGACGACGAAGGACCGCGCACGAACAACCCGCTCGAACACCATCCCCACCCCCTCCTCAATCCCTCATCGAAGAAACAAACTCACGACCGATACTAACGCTCGTCACTGACAACGGTCTTGAGTACCCCCCACACCACCAGCCGGTACTTGGAGGTGTATTCGGGCGTGCACGTGGTCAACGTGATGTAGGAGCCGGCCACCTCGTAGCCGTACCCCGGCTTCACCGCGCTCCGCGGCACCGGCGCGATGACGCCGACGTCCCCCGGGCTCGTCTCCGCCAGCACCTTCCCCACCACGTACACGTACCGCCGTCCCCGCACGTCGACGAACACCTCGTCCCCGTCCCGCAGCCGGTTCAGGTACCGGAACGGCTCCCCGTGCGTGTTCCGGTGCCCGGCGAGCGCGAAGTTCCCCTCCGCACCGGGCTGCGCGGTCCCCGGATAGTGCCCGGCGTACCCCTTGTCGAGCACGGCCCGCTTGTCGACGCCCTCGGCGACCGGCACGGCGAGCCCGAGCCGCGGAATCCGCAGCACCGCGTACGCCTCGTCCCGCGCCGGCACCCGCGCCGCGGGAGCCTTCCCCCCAACGCTCCTCCCGGGCGAAGGCGAAGGCGACGCCACCCCGCCCCTCCCCGGAGCAGACGACACCGGAGGCCCACTGGAGCCCCCGTCGACAACGACCGGATCCCCACCACGATCCTCCGCACCCTCACCCACCGTCTCCTGGGACTCGGCCTCGGACCCGGACTCGGAGGACGACCTCCCCCACCCCTCCTCCAACACCTGCACCTGCTCCTGCGCGGCGGCCGCGGCCTGCCGGTTGGTCCACCACACCTGGTGCACGACCAGCAGCGCCACCACCAGCCCCAGAGTGGTGAGCACCTCGCCGCCCACCCACAACACCCGGGCCAGACCCGCCCGCCCCACCGGCCGGCCGCCCCTCTGCACCACCACCCGCACGCGATCCCGCACGGCGGGCACCCTAAGACCTCCCCCCTCAACTGACCAGCGGCAGTACGGTGTGAACCATGCGCCCCGACACGCCTGCCGAGCACACCGCCGAAGCCGAGCGTCTGATCCGCACGGCGACCCGCTACCCCGAGGACCAGGAGCCCTTGCTCCTCCAGGCCGCGGCCCACCTCGAACTGGCCGACGCCCGGGAGCGCGCGAGCGCCCTCTACGACCAACTCCTCTCCGCCTCCCCCGCCAACCCCCACCTGATCAAGGCCCGCCAGGCCGCGAACCTGTGGGAGTACGGCCACGAGGCCGAGGCCCGCGCCCTGATCTCCGGCATCCGCGCCGCGGCCCCCACGGACCCGGCACCCTGGGAGGTCATCGCGGAAGCCCTCGAATCCCACGACGAACTCGAGGCCTCCCACGAGTGCTTCACGGAGGCGGCGACCCTCCTCACCTCGGAGGATACCCCCCTCACCCAGGCCACGACCGCACTCCTGACGGGCCGCCACCGCGTACGCCGGCTCCTGGCCCTCCCCCACGACGACTGGGACATGGTGGCCGACACCCGCCACATCGGCCCGATCCCGCTGGACGAACTCCACGACCCGAAGCGCATCTGGGCCCTGGGCTCCAACGACCCGGCCGAACTCCGCGCCGAGATCGCCCGCCTCCGCGCCGAACTCGGCGACCGCCGCGCCGCGCTCTCCCGCCCCTTCCCGGTGGCGATCCTCCACTGGCCGGCCCGCGAACTGTCCGAGCTCCTCACGTCGTACCCCACCCTCGCGACGGAGTACCCCACCCGCGAAGCCCACCTCACGGCCGTGGAATCCTCCCTCCGCGCCCTGGCCGCCTCGGGCACCACGAACCTCGGCATCGTGACGGGCAGCGTCCCCTCCTACGAAGCCTTCGCGGCGTCGGAGAAGACCTCCCCGGCCTCCCCGGCCCTCCTCCCGGAGTACGCCACCACCCTGGCCGCCCGAGGCAAAGCCACCCCCTGGCCCCCCACCCCCACAGCCCCCTGCTGGTGCACCTCGGGCAAGCCCTACGCGGAGTGCCACGGAACCATCGACACCTGACTCTGTGGTCGACGGTCCCGTGCTCGTCCGGGGACCTGCCGCAGGGGACTTTCGCGGATTAGGCTCGTCTTCGATTCGACGATCCCCGAGGCAGGCAATGAGCGACGACTGGCAGTTCGAAGTCCCCACGACGGGCAGCAAGCACCTCCCGCCCGACGCCCGCTACATGGAGGCGCTCAGCAGTCAGGGATACGGCTTCGAAGTGGCCATCGCCGACCTCGTCGACAATTCCATCGACGCTGGCGCACGGGACGTCGTCATCCATTTCCTGCGGGACGAGGACCGCCTTGTCAGCCTCCTCGTCATCGACGACGGCAAGGGGATGACCGAGGAGGAGCTCGACGTCGCCATGACTGTCGGTGGTCGGCGCGACTATGCTTCCCAGGCGTTGGGAATGTTCGGCACCGGATTGAAATCCGCATCGCTGAGCCATGCGTCCGCGGTGACCGTCGTGAGCAAGACCCGTCGGACCAGGGCCGTGGGTCGCCGATGGCTCATGGAGCGGGCGGTCACCGGATACCAGTGCGACATCGTGGCCGCCGACTACGCACAATCGCTCATCGACCGCTACGCCCAGCGCCCCATCACCTGGCAGGGCACCGTCATCCGCTGGGATGGGGTGAAGAACTTCCCCCGGAACGGCGGGGGCGGCCAGACCGACCGCTATCTGCACCGGACCATCAATCGCCTCGGCCTGCAGCTCGGCCTGTATCTGCACAGGTTCCTCGCCAGGGACGACTTCAACATCACGATCGCCGTCGAGGACGTGAACACGGGAACCGAGTACATGAATTTCGGAGTCGAGCCCCTCGACCCCTTCGGTTATCCGGTCCCCGGGCACGGCGAATACCCTCGACGCTTCAGTCTGGAACTCCCCTCCGATCTGAGCGTATCCCTCGATGCCCACGTCTGGCCCGCCAAGTCGACCCTCGACGGATACAAGGCGGTCGGTTCCGTCCTCGAGCGCCAGGGATTCTACTTCTACCGACACAATCGTCTCGTACAGGCAGGCGGGTGGAACAATTTCCGCCAGCCCGACCAGCACCTCTCGCTCTCGCGTGTCGCGATCGACATCCCATCGAACGGAAACGACGTCTTCCGACTCACGGTGAAGAAGGAGGGCGTCGAGGTCTCTCCCGAATTCGTCAACGCGCTGGAGGAGGCACGGGACGCCGACGGCCACCGTTTCCTCGACTACGTCGCGGATTCCGAGGCCGTCTACCGCGAGGCGCGCAAGCGTTCCGGAACCACGCGGAAGCCCGTCGTCGGGCCGGGCAAGGGGTTCGATCCCGTCGTGCGCGAGGCGATCGAGGACGAGCTGCCCCTGCTGCCGGGCGAGGACCCCATCGCCATCCGATGGCAGGCACTGGACAACAGTCTGTTCTTCGACGTCGACAGAGAAAACCGCACCATCGTCCTGAATCACCACTACCGTTCGGCAATTCTCGGCGGAAGGCGTGGTGGGCTGAACGACGCTCCGACACTGAAATCACTCATGTATCTCCTGCTCCACCAGGTTTTCGAGAAGGAGTACAGCGGAAGCCGGGAAAAGGACAACCTCCAGTTGTGGCAGTCCATCCTCGTGGCGGCCGCCCGCACCGAACTGGAACGCGTGGGCGACGATGACTGAAATCGGCGGATATCCGGAACTCCCCTGGTCCACCGTCGAGTATTACCTGGGGGAGCGGCAGGCAGCCAGCTATCCGCTCTCCGCCCCCGGCGCCGATCGTGCGGTGTGGTACGAAATCGGGGACGGCGGGCAGCAGATCTCACTTCAGGTGGAACTGGATCGCCACCAACAGCCTCCGCGTTCGTCGCTGCCGGCCGTGACCATCGACCAGGTGCGACGGGACGGCATCCGGATGGCGCGCATTCACACCTCCCACGTGGCGTTGATGCGCGATTTCCACGACCTGCTCATGGCCGTCGCGGATCGTGTCGTCACCGGCGAGCGTGACCTCGGGCAGGCCTTCGAGGAGACGGTCCACGCCTGGAGCCGTCTCCTCGACCAGCCCCGTGGTCTGGGTGTGGAGCGTCGGATCGGCCTGCACGGCGAACTGGCGGTGTTGGGCGCCCTGGCCCGCTCCCACGGGTGGGTGCCTGCGATCGAGGCGTGGACCGGCCCCAAGGCCGAGGAACACGACTTCGGGCTGTCCGGCTCCGATCTGGAAGTGAAGACCACCGCATCCGAGCGGCGTCGGCACACCGTTCACGGAATACACCAGTTGACGGAGAGTGCCGGGCGGCCCTTGTGGTTCGCCTCGCTCCAGCTGACGCGCGGCGGCCTCGGCGGTCGTTCCCTGAGTGACTCGGTGGCCTCCGTGGTCCGCGACGCCCGTGCCGCGGACCGCATCGCGTCAATGCGTTTGGAAGTCGCTCTCGCGGCCGCCGGTTGGAGCGCGAACGACCCCGACGACGAACGTTGGGCCCTGCGCTCGGCACCCTTGCTCGTCCCGGCCGAGCATCTGCCGAGGCTGACCGAGTCGATGATTCCCCTCTCCGTCCGAGAGCACGTTTCGTCGATCGACTACCGCATGGACGTGACTCATTTGAGCTCGGCACCCGGCTCGCCGGTCGACCTCACCGACTTCCGTCTTCCGTGACCGACGAGGATCCTGAATTGACAAGCACCGAAACCCTCCGGCTCGAACTGCACAGTGCCGTGCTCGCCGATCTCGACGGCAGCAAGCCGAAGAATCTGGCCCGCGCGCTGGCCTACCAGGCCGAGGACATGGTCCCGGAGGCCGCGACGTACGCCGACGAGCGCGACTTCCAGGCAGCGTTGCAGGGAGCCAGATCGACCCATCAGCTGGTCGAGCTCTGGCGGAAGCAACTCACCCGCTGGGACTACGCCGACCAGCCCGCCTGGACCGACACCTCTCCCCGCACGGATGAGAGGAGGGCCGCGGTCCATGGTCTGCTGAAGCTGGAGGAGGCCACGCGCGCGCTGCTCGACGGGCTGATTCCGGTGTCGAAGGCGGCGGTCTCCGTGGTGATCAGCCCTGAGCACAAGCCCTGGTACACACCCCAGTCCCAGCTCAGCCGACCGCACTACTGGCCCGCCTATCGGAACTTGCTCGCCGCCAAGGGGTGGCCGGCCGATGCCGTGGCCGCGTTGGACGTGGCAACGGACCAGGTGGTCGAGCGGCTGGCGGATCCGACGGACTCGGAGATGTACCAGTCCAAGGGGCTCGTGGTCGGCTACGTGCAGTCCGGCAAGACCGCGAACTTCACGGGCGTCATGGCCAAGGCCGTGGACGCCGGCTACCGCCTGGTAATCGTTCTCGGGGGAACCCTGAACATGCTGAGGGCGCAGACCCAGCGGCGCCTGGACATGGAACTCGTCGGCAGGGAGAACATCCTGCGCGGGGCGGGCGAACTGGAATCCGACTACGCCGACGACCCTGCCTGGACGGCCGGGAAGTTCGTGTCCTTCGGCAGTCTGCCGTCGGCGCTCGGGGCATTCGACATCGTGCGGATGACCACGCGCGACGACGACTACAAGAGCCTTCTGCAGGGGATCACCGCTCTGGAGTTCGAGAAGCGGGAGCCGGCCCTTCCGCTGTATGACCGGGAGAACCTGCACCGCTCGTCGGCGCGCCTGATGGTGGTGAAGAAGAACAAGACCGTGCTCGCCAAGCTCGTCAAGGACCTGGGGAAGATCAAAACCCCGCTGGCGGAGATTCCCGTCCTGATCATCGACGACGAGTCGGACGAGGCCTCGGTCAACACTGCCAAGCCGGACGTCCAGCGCAGCGCGATCAACGAACAGATCTCGAAGCTGCTGAACATGCTGCCGCGCGCGCAGTACGTGGGTTACACGGCGACCCCCTTCGCCAACGTCTTCGTGGACCCGAGCGACACCGAGGACATCTTCCCGAAGGACTTCCTCATCTCGCTGCCCCGCCCCGAGGGGTACATGGGGGCACGGGACTTCCACGACCTCGACTCCGAAGTGGAGGAGGACGGGCGCACCGTCGCCAACTCCAACGAGAAGGCGCACGTCCGCGACATCGTCGGCAACGCGGAGGACGACACCTGCCTGCAGCAGGCGATGGACATGTTCGTACTCACGGCCGCCATGAAGCTGTACCGGGAGGAGGTGGGCGGCCTCGGCGACGGCTACTTCGCGCACCACACCATGCTCGTTCACGAGTCGGTGCGCACCGGGGCCCACCGCGAACTGCACGACCGGGTGCTGAGCCTGTGGCACAACGCGGGCTATACCGGGCCCCGGGGGCACGAGCGACTGCGAAGGCTCTTCGAGACGGACGTCGCGCCCGTGTCGGAAGTCCGGGCCGACGGGCAGGCGGTTCCCGCCTCCTACGACGAGTTGATGCGCTATGTCGGGCCGGCGAGCGTGCGCATCGGCGGCGACGGACAGCCGATCATCGTCGTAAACGGCGACAAGGACCTGGAGACGGGCGAGGCCGACTTCGACAAGCGCCCGATCTGGAAGATCCTCATCGGAGGCCAGAAGCTGGCCCGCGGGTTCACTGTCGAGGGACTGACCGTGTCGTTCTTCCGCCGTCGCGCGGGAAACGCTTCCACCCTCATGCAGATGGGGCGCTGGTTCGGGTTCCGCAAGGGGTATCGCGATCTGGTGCGGCTCTACCTCGGCCGCAGGGAGACCATGGGCCGGGCCGAGGTGGACCTGTACGACGCCTTCCAGGCCATCTGCCTGGACGAGGAGGCCTTCCGTTCGGAGCTCCAGCGCTATTCCGTCATGGTCGACGGCCGGCCGCAGGTCACCCCCGCGCAGATCCCGCCGCTGGTCTCGCAGCACCTGCCGTGGCTCAAGCCGACCAGCCCGAACAAGATGTACAACGCCCGGCTGGAACTCGTACGGTCGGCGGGACGCTGGGAGGAGCCCACCGCCTACCCGCAGAAGGGCGAAGACCTCCGGCGCAACACGGAGCTGTGGGTTCCGTACCTCGAAGCGCTCGGGACACAGCCGAGCACGTACGGGTACCACTTCCCGGACAACGGGGTCGTCCATCGGTTCGGGGCTCTGAGCGGGATCTTCCCCGCGGCCACGGTCCTCGACACGCTCCGCGAACTGCGCTGGGAAGTTCCCGAGCAGTTCCCCCCGCACCTGCGCTACATCTCGGAGATCACCGAAGCGGGCAAGGTCGACGACTGGGTGGTACTGGCTCCCCAGCATGCCTCGGCCTCGGCCGCCAAGACCGTCACCCTGGGCTCGACAGGCCGGTCCTACTCGTGGTTCTCCCGTGATCGCCGTGCTGACCGCGGGCCGCTCTTCGGCGCAATCAGCGACAAGAAGCACCGTGGCGTCGCCCACCGGATCGCGGGCGCCCTGGGGGCCTCCGGAGACCCTGCCACGGAGGGGTTGGTGGCCGAGCGTCGTGGTGCCATCGTCCTGTACCCAATCGTTGAAACCGTCCACCAAGGCTCCCTCGGCGGACGCATCGATTCGGACAAGATCGTCATGGCGTTCACCTTCGTCGCTCCGGCCTCGGCCCACAGCGCGAACGGACAGGTCGTCCAATTCACGACGATCTCCTCCAAGCCCAATGCGATCATCGACATCACGGAGATCGACAGGAGTTGATCTCCCGCCAGGTCGACGGTGGTGGTGAGGCGGAGCCCCGCCTCACCACCACCGCGTACACAACGTCTTGGGGGGCGCCATGAACGCAGGCACGGCAGGACGGCTTCGATCGCTGGACATCTGCTCGGGCGCCGGTGGACTGGCACTCGGCCTGGAGCAGTCCGGCTTCGACCCCGTGCTCCTGCTCGACAACCGCGACGTCGCGTGCCGCACGCTGCGCGCCAACCGCCCCTCCTGGAAAGTCCTCGAGACGAACCTGCTCGATTTCGACCCGTCGGAGCACACCGAGACCTACGACGTGGACCTGCTGTCTGCCGGCCTGCCGCGGGTGAAGGCGACGGCCACCGTGGCGCGCCGCGACAGCGATGCCGAAATCGAACTGCTCCGGGCCACGATGCTGCTGCTTCACGGCGTGCAGCCCAAGGCGCTGCTCGTCGAAAACGTGCCCGACCTGGTGACGAAGCCGGATTACGAGGCGCTTCGCTCGTACATCGGGGAAGAGCTGGCACACCTGGGCTATCGGCACACCTGGTTCGTCGTGAATGCGGCGGACTTCGGAGTGCCGCAAACTCGCCGCCAGGGAATTCTGGTGGCTTTCAAGGGCGACATGCTCGATTCCTTCGTCCGGCCGAGCCCGACGACCGATACGCACAAAACGGTCGGAGAGGCCCTGTTGGAATCGATGGCCGCGGGCGGCTGGTCCGGGGCACACGCATGGGCCGAGCAGGCCGACCAGCCCGCCCCCACCCTGGTCGGAGGTTCGTGGGAGCGGGGTGGAGCGGACCTGGGGCCGTCGGGGTCCAAGCAGGCTTGGGCGCGCATGGGAGTCGACGGGGGGACGGTGGCGGACGCGGTGCCCACCGCCGATTTCCGGTGGAACCCGGATCTCGGTCGGCCGGGAATGATGCCACTGACCGTGTCCCAGGCTGCGCTCCTCCAGGGGTTCCCTCCCTCGTGGCGGATCGAGGGCCGCAAGACCGCGATGTACCGACAGGTGGGCCATGCCTCACCGCCGCCGGTGGGTCGCGCGCTGGGCACGGCAATCGCCGCCGCCCTGCGGGCCTGACGAACCCGGAAGGGCGCGATGGGCCTTCGGGCCGGTGACTACACTTGACCCCCATGACCAGAAAGCAGCCTCAGCCGTCTCAACCCGAGCAGATCCGCGTCATGGATCTGTTCGCCGGGGCTGGGGGCTTCTCCTCCGGGTTCAGCCAGTACACCCCCGGCGGGGCTGCCGGCCCGTTCACCTCGGTCGCCGCCGTCGAGTTCGACCGGGCCGCGGCGGCGACGTACGCCGCCAATTTCGGCGGTGCCCACGTCTTCGCCGGCGACATCGCGAAGTTCGATCCCACTCCCTTCAAGGGTCAGGTCGACGTGATCATGGGCGGTCCGCCCTGCCAGGGCTTCTCCGGGCTCGGCAAGGAGGATCCGACGGATCCCCGAAACGAGCTCTGGCAGGAGTACGTGCGGGTGGTGGCCAAGGTCCACCCCAAGCTGTTCGTCATCGAGAACGTCGACCGTTTCCTGAAGTCCCCCCAGTACGCGGAGCTCCTCACGGCTTCCGCGACCCCCGGTCACCCGCTCCACGACTACACGGTCGTACCGGCCGTGATGAACGCGGCCGACTACGGCGTTCCGCAGGCGCGCCGACGTGTGATCGTCATCTGCACCCACAAGGACTTCGCCGAGCCGCTTCGGCACCCGGCGCCGACACACGACAAGAACGGATACCTGTCGGAGGACCCGCAGGACGCCCTCTTCGACTCCCTTCCCGGTGGGCAGGCCCTGCCCCGCTGGGTTCCGGTTTCCAGGATCTTCGATGTCTCTGCCGGGCGTCCCCTCCTGGAGCGCATGCCCGATCCGCATGACGACGCGAATTCAGCCGGTCCCGTTCCGGGTCACTACCTTACGACGGACCTCCATTTCGGCAGAAATCCGGAGGATCTGTCCCGGGCGCGGTACATGGCCATTCCCGAGAACGGGAACCGCAAGGACCTCCGCGGGGTCAGTTACCGCCTCGACCGAACGGGGCGGATTCGCCTCTCCACGGACGAGCACTACGGCCGACTGAAGGGGCAGGAGCACTACCTCTCCACCGAGAGCTGGGACAAGCACAATTCCGGATCCGGTGACGTCATGGGACGCATGCGGAAAAACGCTCCTTCGGTGACCATCCGAACGGAGTTCTACAAGCCGGAGAAGGGCCGCTACCTGCACCCGACGGAACACCGCCCGATCACCCACTACGAGGCTGCTCTCATCCAGGGATTCCCCGAGACCTTCAAGTGGTACGGAACCAAGATCGAGATTGCCCGTCAGATCGGGAACGCCGTACCGGTCGGCCTCGGCACGACCCTGGCGAAGGCCATCCACACCTTCCTGGCACCCCACAGCTGACCCGGGCTGTCGGCCCACCTCGTCAGAGGTGGGCCGACGGCTTGCCCAGGCTCACCCCCGTCGGCACCCGCGGCTCGGGAACACCGTCCTTACCCGCCGAACGGTCCCGAAGCGGCGCCTCGGCCAGCAGCTGTTCGAAGATCGGGACCAGGGCGGCAACCGAGGAACGGTTCACCTCCCCGTCCTGGGGGCCTTCCGGCAGCCGGTCCCAGGGCGCCGCCGCGGCGTCCTCCGCCTCGTCGATCCAGTCCTGCAGCGCGTCGGTGTCGGCAGGCCGGTCCGGTGCCAACACGTCGTAGACCAGGGTGCTGCCGGCGGCGTTCACCGCCGCGGAGAGCGCGTTCGCCTTGTCCCCAAGGCGGGACGCGCCTGTGGCGAGTCGGCGTTCGAGAACCTTCAGGATCGCCTGCGCGGTCGGACGGTGGTCGATCACGTCCAGGCGCATCGTGGTCTGCAACACGTCCTGCACCCGACAGGCGGTCTCCAGCGGACCATAGTCGGAACCGTCCCGGAACAACTCGGCGGCCCACCAGAGGCGGGAGAAGGTCTGTGTGTAGTGCGGTCCACAGAAGCGGGCTGCCGTCGCCGCCCCCGGACCGCCGTCCTTGTCCGAGCCCCGATGGCGCCACACCACGTAGTCGGGAGCGACCACCATGGCGATGAAGTTCCACAGTCGGCCGTCCGCGGCCTCGGCCCGTGTCATGCGCAGGGTCGCATGCATCCGGGGTGCGAGCCAGCCGTCCGCAGCCGTGCGACGGTCCTCGAACCGGCGCATCGTCTCGTCCACCAGGACCCTCACCGGTTCGGTCCGCCAACGGTGGGAAGGGCCCAGCGTTTCGGCCACCCTCCGGAGCGCCACCTGAGGCGGCCGCTCCTGCCCCGTCTGCACTGCCCGCCCGATGTACTTGGCCACGGCGGCATCCGCCAGCAGGCCCAGGACCGCCGGAAGTTCACCGACACCCGAACGGCTCATCTCGTCCCACCGACCCCTTCGAGGTTCTGAACCGAACGCACGGCATTGGTCAGGTTCCTGGTTGCCCGACTGCGTCGCCCGGCGGCGAACTGCACGCCCGTCTGGATTTCCGCCCAGCCATAGCCCTTGGTACGCCGCTCCACGATCTCGTAGAGCGCATCGGTCGGTTGGCGGCCCGGAAGCACGTCCGGGAGCATGGAACGCAGCACGGACTCCCGCCACCCCTTCGGCAGGATCGGAGTGCCGTCCTCATCCGTGTCCAGATCGCTCACGGCCGTGTGGAACATCGCGGTCCAGGCATCCTGGGCGATCTGGGTGGCCGCGAGATCACGCAGCATCCGCTCCGCAGGACTGCCCCCGGACCCACCCAGCGCCGCCATCAGTCCCTCGACGGCTCCGGTGTTGAGGTACACCGTCGGAACCTCCCCCGTGGTCTCGACGATCCAGGCAGCCTCCTTGTAGGGCCGAAGCCACTCGTGCTCGCCCTCCTTGAAGTCCACCTCCACGATCTCGATCTCCCGCTGTCGCGCAGGTGCCGAGGTCTTCAGATCGACGTACCAATCCTGCGTGGCGGACCCCACGAGCCGGCCCGCCACGCCTTCCACCGTCGCCACGACCAAGACGCCCAACGTCGCGCGCCGAAGGTACGCCACGCTGTCCAGCTCGATGGTTCCCTGCATCGTCCCGTCCGCCGCCCTGGACAGAACCGCGGTCGTACGGGCGTTGGTCGCCTTCTCCGAGAGGACGGCGAGGAACACCACGTCGGACCAGGGACCCGATGCGATCTCCGACTCGGGGAAGGTCACCGACAGTCGAAGCCGTGCCCGCTCCCACGCGCTCCGCCCCGTCTCGTGCAGGGCGACCGCGCGGTCCGGCGCAGAGATCATCGAATAGGGCAGCTCCCGGTTGTCGACCGAGACGGACACGACCCTCAGTTCCACGTCCCCGAGGAGCGTCGGATAGGGGAAAACCGCCGTCACGCCGAACCTCCACGAGCCTTCTGGACCTCTACGACCAGCCGCGCGTACCCGCTGCGCACCGGGTGTGTGGCGGGATCCGTGACACCGCGGAAGACGGCCCTGCGCACTCCAGGCTCGACGACGAGGTCACCGTTCTCCACCCGGCAGTCCTCCTCGGCTTCCAGAGCCGCCCATCCGACCACCGGTCGGCCCCCCGAACGCACGTCGAACTTCGCCACGGGCGTCAACCGCCACGGGTCCTCGGCGACCGGAAGTCTGACCTCCACGGTCACGCTCCAGGCCCCCGAGTCCACCACGCGCGCCACCACCCCCCGGACCGTGGGGAAGGACTGTGTCCGCCGTACCGCCCCGGACGGGGCGTCCCAGGTCAACAACTCGCGCAGCGCCGCGGGACCGCCCGCCCGCTTCGCCTCGCGCCTGCCCACCAGAGCGCGCACGGCCTTGTCGACATCGCCTCGGAACTCCTTCAGACGGCTGACGGCACCACGCTCGTACAGTGAGGTGAGCTCCTCCGTCCGGTCCCAGCGGTCATGCTCGGGCGGCTCCGAGGCCCGCAGGAACTCCTCGGCCAGTGCCACGTCCTCGGCGTCCCTGTCGGTCGCGTAGCCGGCCAGCAGCACCGCCTGGAACGGCATCGTGCCCAGGGGCAGCTCACGCGGCCGGTGCTCCGTGATGGTCATGCGATTGCCCCGCATGCACACCACCCTGCTGTGCCGCTCGTCCGCATCGGCGGCGGGAGTGAGCAAGAGGACCGCCAAATGCTCGCAACCCTTGTCCCGAGCCCTGCCACGACCCTTCAAGGGCGTCACGATCAGGGGCACCTCGGCCCGCGCCACCTGGTCCTCCGCGGTGAGGCTGCCGACCGTGTTGCCATCGAGGTAGGCCTGGAGGGCACGGCTCAGAGCGGGATGCCGAGTGTAGGGATCGACCCGCTCCTCGGGGACGACCACCCGCCCGTCACGGAGCGTCGAGACGCGCGCCTCCAACAGGGGGCCGGCGGCGGCACCTCCGATCATCGCCGCCCAGAAGCCGTCGGCCAGGGATCGTACGAGCTTGTCGTGGAGGTCGTTCAAGTCCTCCGAATCACCCGATGCGTCGTGCGCCCCGATCACCAGGAAGGACGTACCCGGTTCGCCGGTGTGCCGCTCGAGGTGCAGGCTCCGTACCGTCTCCTCGTCGGCCCACCACGACCGCGACACGTCTTTGTGCGCGGGGTCCGTGTCCGGCTCGCCGAACCAGGCCGGCCCGGCGAAGGCCTCGCCGCCGACCTGACGCCACGGCAGGTCGAGCCGCCCGATGACACGCCGTTCGGTCCTGCCCTCGTGCGGTTGGGAGAGCGTGGAGTTGATGAGGACGAGGCCGAAGCGGCTGGCGGCCCACAGCGTTGCCTTGCCCAGCCCGTACGAGCCGCCCGCACGGCCTCCGGACTGCTTGTGGCTGTCGAGCTGACGCCTGACGACGGCTGCGAACCGACCGTCCTGGTACTCGGGCCCGGTGAGCCCGTTGGCATTGAAGTCGTCGACCCGCAGCAGGACCAGGGAGTCCTTCGACTCCAGTTCGTCCAATGCCGCACGCAGGCTCCTCGACACCTTCTGTTGCGCGGAGGCCGCCCGATCGTAGTGCGGGCGAAGTTCGTCCCATTGGAGCGCGGCGAGGAACGACGACAGGTGGTCGCCGGTCAGCTCGTGCAGGGTGTAGTGCACCCGGACGGGGGAGCCGACCTCGAAGCGCTCGTCCAGCGCGTTCTGGGTGGCCTCCCTCGCCAGTACGGCCATGTCCGCGTCGAAGGCGAAGGCTGCGGCATTGCCGTATTCACGCCCGCCGTCGGCATGGGCGGTCCGGTGGTGCCACCGCAGCGGTCGATTGGGGGACACGTCGCTCGTGCGGCTGTCGACCAGATCGGGGTTGGCACCGAACACCTCGGCGATCGCCCGCTTGGTCTCCTCCCTGGGCTCTGCCCGACCGTTCACCCAGGCGGAAACGGCCGCACGGGTCAAGCCGAGTCGAGCCGCCAGGTCGGACTGGGACAGGTCCATGCGGTTCAACTGCCGTGTGAGCCAGGGGCCGAATTCCTCACCCGGGTGCTCCATGCATCGTCCTCCGCTGTCCGACTCGCCACGGCGTACTCCTTGATCACCTTAACAGGGCCTATTTGACAAGGTGGATGTTGTCAAATATTCGAGACGGGGCCCTGTGCTCGGGTCCTGGGAGTCGAGTCGGATCGGCGGCTCGCCACAACGGCCAGCACGCGGGCCGCCGCCCCCTCCGCCTGCTCGTGCTCCCAGACACGAATGGCCAGCCAACCCGCCTCGGCCAGCCGGGCATCCGTGTCGAGGTCCCTGCGCCGGTTCCCCTCGATCTTCGCGCGCCAGAACTCGGCATTGTTCTTCGGCCAGGTGGCGTGCACCGGGCAGCCGTGCCAGAAGCAACCGTCGACGAACACCGCGACACGTGCCGGGCCGAACACGATGTCGGCCTCGCGCCGTACCCCCTTCACCGGCTTCCGGTGGATCCGATACCGGGCTCCCTTGGCGTGCAACGCCTTGCGCAGGGCCACCTCGACACCTGTGTCACGGCTCTTCTGGCGACTCATTCGGGTACGCACGGTCGCCGTCGTCGGCAGTTTCTCCACCCTTCCATTGTGAACCGTCCGATCACCCGCCCACCTGGAACGGCAGCGTGAGCTGCTGGTGACCCCTGGCTGAGGCCGTGGGTGGGGTGGGGCGGGTGGTGCCCAGCGTCAGGAGGTGGCGGAGGGCTGCGATTACCTCGTGCGGGGTGTCGCGGATCATCGATGGCGTGGCGCTGGCCACCAGGATGCCGTGGGCTTCCAGGCGGAGGCGGCGGCGGAGGGTGGCCTGCCAGGCGTCGCGCGTGTAGTGGTACTCCGCCGAGTCGATCTCCAGGGCCACGCCCTCGTCGGGCCAGTAGGCGTCCGGGCTCGCCAGGAAGGTGCCGTCCGGGGTGTAGAGGCGGGCGTTCCACAGCGGGGTCGGGAGGTCGGTGCCGGTGAGGGCGTCGCGGGCGCGGGCTTCGGCGACCGAGCGGACCCCCGCCAGGAGTTCCCCGGCGGCGGCGCGGACCGCCGGGCGGGACAGGAGGCGGGAGGTGCGGAGTTCGGCGTGGAGGTCGTGCGGGTGGCACCAGCCGGACTGGACGACCTGGGCCAGGACCGAGCGGACCCGGTCGGGGTTCTGGCAGCGGGCGGCGAAGTCGGCGGCGGCGCGGACCGGGCGGGCGCTGGGGACGCCCGCGACGGTGATGGTGCGCGGCCAGCGGGAGGTGGTCAGGGGCCGGACCTGCGGGGTGGCCTTGAGCCGGCGCGGGGCGCGGACCAGTACGTCGGCCGGGGCGGCCGGGGCGTCGCGGATGCCCAGGAGGGAGAGGGCGGCGGCGCCGGTGAGGGCGGCGGTCTCGCCGGAGAGCGGGTCCGCGGCCGGCTCGGCGGCGTACAGGACGGCGGCCAGGGCCCGTTGGCGGTGGTCGGGCGGGCCCGTCTGGAGGAGGTAGACGCGGGGCAGCAGGCGTTGCCAGGGGCCGCCGGGGCGGGTGCGGGAGGTGATGGTGCCGCCGGGGACCCCGGCGGTGGCGGTGAGCTGGTGGCGGGTGGCGAGGCCGAGCTGGCGGCGGGCCACTTTGGCGGTTCCGGGCGTGATCATGCCCCGGTGATGCCCGCTCCGCGTCCGGCTAGCCGGGCCGGCCCGGGTGGTCCGGGGCCAGGAAGACGACGACGCCCGTCTGCGTGCCGGGGAGCGCCGCCACCTCGTGCCAGCCCAGGCGGCGGTACGTGGCCACCGTGTCAGTGGCCAGCCGCGAGGTCAGCAGCCAGGCCCGCCGCTGCGGGGCGTCCTGGGTGATCTCCGCGAGCAGGGCCCGTCCGGTGCCGTGGCCGCGCGCGTACGCCCGTACGGCGAGCTCGTCGATCTCCAGCGCCCCGACGAGCAGCTCCCGCACCCGGTCGGGTCCGAGCTGCGCGGCGACCTGGGGGTACGCGCGGTGCTGCGGGAAGGGGGCCTGCGTCAACCAGCCGGTGGCGAACCCGTCGACGCCGGTCTCGGACTGCGCGAAGGCCATCCGGAACCCCGGGCGCCGTACGTCCGTCTGGAGGCGGGTGGAGAACTGGCGAATGGTTTCTTCGCATTCGTTCCAGGGCGCGGCGGAGAAGACGTCGGCGTAGGCGTCCAGCAGTTCGTGCTCAAGGTCCAGGACCGTGCGTCCGTAGGAGATCACTGTGTCGGCTCCTGGGGTGATTGGGCGGTTTCCGGCTGGAAGACCGAATTTACGCCCAGCGGGTTCCCTCACCCTGCGATGCGCAGAAGCGGCGAGTGTGCGACAAATCGCCTCGGCGTCGTCCGTGTCGCGGGCCGGGGTGGGGCGTTGAGCAACCCGTGAACACGGACAGACTGCTGCGGGCGGCGGGGAGGTGCGCGCTGGCCTTCCTCCTCGTCCTGGGGGCGGTCGCGCTGCTGCCGCGCGCGGTGCGGGAGGCGCTGCCGGACGCCGTGGTGGGCGGGGCGGTGCTCGTGCTCGGGGCGGTGGGTGTCCGTCGGGCGTCGAGGCGCCCGCGTTAGGTTTGAGGGGTGGGTGCGGTGCCGGCCGCCTGGGCCGGGGCCGGCCGTGTGCAGGGCAGTTCTTCGCAAGACGCGACGTGTGAGGGAGTTCGAGATGGCTCGGGTACCGAGTTCCGCGGTGGCGGCGGCAGGGCTGGTCGGCGGTTACGCCGTGGCCCGCTGGACCAAGAAGCGGCCGCTGGGCGGTGTCGTGCTCGGCGCCGCCGGGCTGGTGGCCGGGCGCGAGTGGCACAAGCGCGGCGGGGTGCCCGCGGCGGCCGGCCTGGGTGCGCTGTACCTCGCCGGCTTCGCGGGGGCGCACCCGCTGGCGAAGAAGGTTGGCGCGTGGCCGGCCGTCGTCGGCGCGGCGGGTGTCGTCGCCGCGACCGCCTGGGCCGTGGCGGACCGCCCCGCCTGACCCGTCCCGGGGGGTGTCCGGTGTCCCGCCCCTGACCGGTCCCGCCCCTGACCGGTCCCGCCGGGTGGGGGCGGCTTCCCGCCGGGGGCGCGGCTTCCCGCCGGGGGCGCGGATGGGCTGCCGCTCCCCTGGCCCGGGGTGCGGGGGGTGACGCTGCGCGAAGCTTTCCGCTACCCGCCCTTCCACCGTTCCCCGGGCGCTGCCCGGACCCGCGCCTCAAACGCCGGCGGGGCTGATAGCCCCCGGGCTGCGCCCGGACCCCTGGCGGCTCCGCCCACAGACCCCCGCGCCTCAAAACGCCGGCGGGGCTGGAAGTGCCGAACCCGTGCCGTTGATCCTCAAGTGCGGGTATCAGCCCCAGACTGGCTGAGGACGCCGCGACGTGGGCAGCGCGCAGCGATCTGCTGCGCCTGGGCGGTCCGCAGGGGGTTCTCTTCGCCCTCCGGGGCGGGTATCGGCGCCAGACGGTCGCCGGACGCCGAGAAATGAGAAGCGCGTAGCGATCTGCCGCGCCTGCCGGCTCCCCAGGCTGTTCTGTTCGTCTTCTCGTGCGGGTATCAGCCCCGGACGGGCTGCGGACGCCGAGAAAAGAGGAGCGCGTAGCGATCTGGCGCGGCTGGGGGCTTCCCAGGGGGCTCTGATCGACCTTCCGTGCGGGTAGCCGCGCCCCTGGCTCGGAATGGGGATGCCGAGGGGCCCGAATGCCCGGCGGGCCGACGCCCGGCCCCGTCGCCTGCTCCCTGATACGGCCGTGCCTCTCCTCTGGACCGTGCCGTTCTTTTGGGGGTTTCCCGGCAGTTCTTCGGCTTTCCGGGGCGGGACGGCCTGTCAAGGGTGGCCGAAGGCCATCGCGAAGCGACGCGACCGAAGGGAGCGCCCTTGACAGACCGGCCCGACACGGAAGGACGATGGGACTGACGGGAAACCCCCAAACCAACCCTGATCCCGCCCCAGGGGGCACCGCCCACCCGGACCCGGACCCGCGTCCGAAGCAGGCCATCGCCCGGCGACCCGCGGAGCGCCCGCGCCCCGCGCCCGCGCGCGCTGCGGAGCCCCGAACCGCCACGCTCAACACCGCCCCGCCCCGGTCCGGCCGCGCCACTGAACCGGCCGCCGCCACGACCCGGCGTGCCCACCCACCCGCAGACAGGGAGGCGGGTGGGCAACCACCGCCCAGCCCCGGCACCTCGAGGGGGAGATAGCGGACCCGCACCCCGCGACCGCGCTGCACACCCCCGCACCGCCACGCTCAACACCGCCCCACCCCGGCCGCCCCGCTGAACCGGCCGCCGCCACGACCCGGCGTACCCACCCACCCGCAGACAGGGAGGCGGGTGGGCAACCACCGCCCAGCCCCGGCACCTCGAGGGGGAGATAGCGGACCCGCACCCCGCGGCGACGTACAGCGCCTCGCGGTCAGGGGAGCCGGGGGGGGAACCAGCGGGGCCGCGCCCGCGATGGCGTGCCGGACCCGGCGCCAGCAGCCGGGAGGTGACCGGCGGGCCCGCGCCACGCAACGGCGTACCGCACACCCCGGAGCCCCCACCCCGGCCCCACCTACAGCAGCCCCGTCCCCCGCCGCCCCCTACCCCCCCAACACCCGCGAGACCGTGTAGATCAGCAGGCCCGCCAGGGCGCCGACCACCGTGCCGTTGATGCGGATGAACTGGAGGTCGCGGCCGATGTGGGCCTCGATCTTGCGGGAGGTGTGTTCGGCGTCCCAGGCCGCCACCGTGTCCGTGATCAGGGAGGTGATCTCCCTGCGGTACGTGGTGACCACGTACACCACCGCGCCCTCGATCCAGCCCTCCACCTTCTCCTGGAGCCGGCCGTCCGTGGCGAGCCGGGCGCCCAGGGACATCAGCGAGGACCGGACCCTCAGCCGCAGCTCGCTCTGCTCGTCCTCCGCCGCCGAGATGATCATCGTGCGGATCGCGGACCACGCCGAGGCGATCACGTCCTGGATCTCGTCCCGCGCCAGGATCTCGGACTTCAGCCGCTCCACTCGCGCCCGCGTCTCCGTGTCCGACTGGAGGTCCGCCGCGAAGTCGCGCAGGAAGCGGTCCACCGCCCCGCGCGCCGGGTGGCCCGGCATGTCGCGCATCTCCGTGACGAAGCGCAGCAGTTCCTTGTACACCCGGTCGCCGATCTTGCGGTCGACGAAGCGCGGGGTCCAGCCCGGGGCTCCGCCCTGGACGGCGTCCATGACCGAGTCCCCGTGGGTGACCAGCCAGTCGTGGGCCTTGGCGCACACGAGGTCCACCGCACGGTGGTGCCCGCCGTCGGCGACGACCCGCTCCAGGGTCTTGCCGATGCCCGGGGCGATCTCCGCCCCCTCCGCCCGCCGCGTGATCGCCTCGCCGACCACGGCCTGCACGTCGGAGTCCCGCAGTACGGTCAGGGCGCCCCGGAGGGCGGTGGCCAGCTCCGCCGTGACCCGGTCGGCGTGCGCGGGTTCGGCCAGCCAGGATCCCAGCCGGCCGCCGATGCCGAGCGAGTGCAGCCGTGCGCGCACCACGTCCGCCGACAGGAAGTTCTCGCCGACGAACTCGCCCAGTGAGACCCCCAGCTGGTCCTTCTTGGTGGGGATGATCGCGGTGTGCGGGATGGGCAGGCCCAGCGGCCGCCGGAAGAGGGCCGTCACCGCGAACCAGTCCGCGAGCGCGCCGACCATGCCCGCCTCGGCCGCGGCGGCCACGTACCCGGCCCAGGCGCCGGCGCCCCAGGCGTTCTGCGCGCACTTGGCCAGTACGTAGACCAGCGCGACCAGGATCAGCAGCCCGGTCGCGGTCGCCTTCATCCGGCGGACGCCGCGCTGCCGCTCCTCGTCCGCCGCGTTGAAGACGAACCCTCCCCGTGGCGGGGCCGACGGGCCCCTCGTACGCTCGTCCGTGCCCGTACTGCTGTTCACGTGCTGCTCCTGCCCTTCCCCCGATGGCCGGTTTTGTCTGCATAGCATCCGACTCCCGGGAGGTCCGGGGAGTTCCCGGCGCGCCGCCGGCAGGGCTAGAGCTCCTTGCGGGGCTCGTCCCCGCCGAGCCCCTTCGACCCCTTCGGCCCCTTCAGCCCCTTGGGCTGCTTGACCTTGACCGCGACCCCGCCCCAGAAGGCGAGGCCGTTCACGACGACCCGCGGGGCACCCGGTTCGGGCCGGTTCTCCAGGGACTTGCCCTGGTCGAAGGCACCCATGATGCCGATGCCGCGCACGTCGACCTCGACGCCCGGCGGGACGGTGATCTCGATGCCGCCCATGACGGCCACGCAGGTGATGACGACCTCGCGCTCCGCGAAGTCCGCCTCCCGCAGGTCCAGCTCACCGCCGCCCCAGATCGCCACGGCGTTGAAGCGGGCGGGCACGGTCCAGCGGCCCTTGCGCTGGAAGCCCGACATGACGGCGACGGCCGTGGCGGAGGTCCCCGTACCGCCGATCCGGTCCGGCCAGGACGAGGAAGAAGCCGGAGCGGAGTGAACGGACGACGACGACGGCGACGGCGACGGCGACGGGGCGTCGGTGGTCGGCAGGTCGCGGGTCAGCGGTTCGAGTTCCGCGTACGTACGGGACTTGTACGCCGCCTCCAGCCGCTCCTCGAACTCCTCCATGTCGAGCCGGCCCTCGGCGACGGCGTCCCGCAGCCGGTCAACCACCCGCTCGCGGTCGGCGTCCGACGCCCTCAGCGCGGGCGGCTCGGCAGCCGCCTTCTCCAAGGAGGGCTTCTCCAAAGAGGTCTTCTCCGGCAACGGCTTCTCCGGCCGCTCGTCACTCATATGGCCCACCCTAAGCAGAGACGACGCCCGCCACCCCGGGGCGAACCCTGATTTCCCCCTACCTCACCCCCCACCCCTCACCTCCTCCCCCCTCCTCCCCCCTCCTCCCCCCTCCTCCCCCCTCACCCCCTCCCCGCGTACATCCGCGCGATCACGTCCTCGATGTCCGGATCCCGCACCGACAGGTCCACCAGCGGGTACCTGGCCGCCACCGCCGCCACCAGCGGCGCCGCCGACTCCCCCGCCGGGAACGCCAGCCACTGCCGCGGCCCCTCCACCTTGACCACCCGGGCCCCAGCCACCTCCACCGGCGGGAGCTCCCGCTCCAGGTCGACCACGAGCGTCCGCTCGCTTCCCTCCCCGAGGGCGTGGAGCCCGCCGAGCGCCCCGTCGTACATCAGCCGGCCGTGGTCGATGACCATCACCCGCTCGCACAGCTGCTCGATGTCCTGGAGGTCGTGCGTGGTGAGGAGCACCGTCGTCCCCTGCTCCTCGTTCAACTGCCGCAGGAACTCCCGCACCTTCGCCTTGCTGACCACGTCCAGCCCGATCGTCGGCTCGTCCAGGTACAGCACCTCCGGATCGTGCAGCAGCGCCGCCGCGATGTCCCCGCGCATCCGCTGCCCCAGCGACAGCTGCCGTACCGGTACGTCGAGCAGCTCGGCCAGGTCCAGCCGCTCGACGCAGCGCTCCAGGTTCTCCGCGAAGCGGGCGGCCGGGATCCGGTACATCCGGCGCATCAGCCCGTACGAGTCCTTGAGCGGCAGGTCCCACCACAGCGTGGTGCGCTGCCCGAACACCACCCCGATCCGGTGCGCGAGCCGCATCCGCTCCCGCGCCGGGTCGATGCCGGCGACGCGCAGCCGGCCGGCGCTCGGGGTGAGGATCCCGGTCAGCATCTTGATGGTGGTGGACTTCCCGGCCCCGTTGGGCCCGATGTAGCCGACCATCTCCCCGCGCGCGATCTCGAAGCCGATCCCGTCCACGGCCCTGACCTGGCGCCTCTCCCTCCTCATCAGCCCCACCCGCCGCCGCACGTCGAAGACCTTCTCGACCCCGTCCAGCGAAATCAGCCCATCCGACACAGACGCAGACCCCGACACAGACCCCGACACCGACCCCGACACCTCCAGCCCCCTAACTTCCCGTACTCCGGTAAGAACGCACGCCCGCGCGCCACGCCAGCGACGCGGGCAGGAACAGCGCGAAGGCAACGAGCGGGCTCAGGAACGCCACCCACCCCGGCAGCCCCAGCGGATCGGGCCGGCCCAGCACGTACAGCGCGGGCAGCCAGTTGACGAAGGCCAGCGGGACCACGAACGTCGCCCCGCGCAGCAGCTCCTTCGCGAACACGGTCGGCGGGTACTGGAGCATGGTGCAGCCCCCGTACGTGAAGGAGTTCTGCACCTCCGCCGCGTCCCCGGCGACGAACTGGAAGGCCGCTCCGGCCACCAGCACCCCGCCGAAGATCCCCGCCCCGGCCACCACCATGACCGGCACCAGCAGCACCTTCACCGGGGTCCACTGCACGTCGAGCACCGAGATCGCCCAGCCCAGCACCCCGAGCCCCTGCACGATCCGCCCCAGCCGGCGCAGCGCGAACCGGTCGGCGGCGACCTGGGCGAGCAGCGGGACGGGGCGTACGAGCATGGTGTCGAGGGAGCCGTCGCGGATCCGGGCGCCGACCCGGTCGGTGTTGCCGAGGAGCAGGTCGGCCAGGCCCAGGGAGGCCGAGGAGGCCCCGTACAGCAGCGCGATCTCGGGCAGGGTGAAGCCGCCCAGCGCGTCGACGTGGGAGAACATGACGGCGATCGCGACGAAGTCGAGGGCGGTGATCGCCGCGTTCCCGACGGTGGCCAGCAGGAAGGACATCCGGTACGTCATCGTCGACCGGATCCACATCCCGGCGATCAGCCCGTACCCGCGCAGCCCCTCCCGGAGCCGGCCGCCGGGCCCGGGCCCGGGCCCCGCCGCCCCCGCCGCCCCCGCCGCCTCCGTCCCGCACGGCCCCTCCCCGGCCCCCCGGGTCACCGCGGTCGTCGCCTCAGCCACCCTGGACCACCACCTTCCGCGTGGCCGCCGACTGGACCAGCCGCCCCGCGCCCAGCAGGGCCAGCGCCCACGCGGCCTGGAAGCCGAGGGCCCGTACGGCCGCCCCGGCGCCGGTGTGGGTGCCGAGCAGCACGTCCAGCGGGACCTGGAGCATCGCCGCCCAGGGCAGCAGCCGCACCAACTCGCCGAAGACGCCCGGGAAGACGGTGAGCGGCAGCAGCATCCCGGAGCAGAAGATGGTCACGACGGTGGCCATCAGGTTGACGCCCGCGCCGTCGAGCAGCCAGAACGCGGCCAGCCCGAGCAGGTACCGCACCGCGAACCCGACGACCAGCCCGAGGCAGACCGACACCAGGAACAGCAGCCAGCGCAGCGGGTCGGACGGCAGTGCGAGGGTGAAGGCGCACGCCCCGGCCACCAGCGGCAGCACCCCGCGCCCCAGCAGCTGGAAGGCGGCCCGGCCGAGGTCGGCGGCGAGCCACCACGCCTGGAGGTCGGCGGGGCGGTACAGGTCGACGGCGATGTCACCCGTACGGATGCGCTCCTGGAGTTCTTCCTGGAAGCCGCCGCCGATGAGCGAGCCGGCGGCCAGCAGGGACTGGCTGACCCAGACGAAGGTGAGGGCCTGGGCCTGGTCGTAGCCGCCGAGGTGGGGCCGCTCGTCCCACAGGGCGACGTACGTGTACGCGACGATGAAGCCGAACACGGTGTTGGTGAACACCCCGGCGGCCGTCGCCGTCCCGTAGGTGGCGTAGCGCCGGAACCCGCCGGCCGCGACGGCCGTGTACAGACGCACCGCATCCCTCCGTTTCCCACATCGTTCCCACGTCAGCCGGAGCCGTCGGACCCACTTCGGCCAAAGCGCGCGAGCTTAGTGCGGAGGGGCGAGCCACGCGACCGTTTTACGCCAGTCCATCCGGACAGCATGAGGTAAAAATGTGGATATTTCCCACGGTCACGAGGAGCCCCGGAGATGAGCGACCAGTCACCACCCCCCGGCTGGCCCCCTCGCGACCCCGACACCCCCGGCACACCGGCCGCCCCGAGTCCGCGCCCAGCCGGAAGCACCGGAAGCGCCGGAAGCACCGGGCCCAAAGCCCGACGACGCACCGGATGGCGCCGCTTCGTCCCCACCTGGCGCATGGTCGCCGGCACCCTGCTGCTGGCCGCCCTGCTGGTCTGCGGCGCGCTCGTCGCCGGGTACCTGCTGGTCGACATCCCGCCGGCCAACGCCGCCGCCACCGCCCAGTCCAACGTGTACCTCTACGCCGACGGCTCCCAGCTCGCCCGCGACGGCGAGGTCAACCGCGTCAACGTCCCGCTTTCCCAGGTCCCCCGGGGCGTCCAGGAGGCCGTACTGGCCGCCGAGGACCGGGACTTCTACTCCGAACGGGCGGTGGACCCGAAGGCGATGGTCCGGGCCGCATGGAACACGGCGACCGGCAAGGGCACGCAGTCCGGTTCGACCATCACCCAGCAGTACGTCAAGAACTACTACCTGGGCCAGGAACAGACGATCAAACGGAAGGTCAAGGAGTTCTTCATCGCGATCAAACTCGGTCGCGAGAAGTCGAAGGACTACATCCTGGAGGGGTACCTGAACACCAGTTACTTCGGCCGCAACGCCTACGGCATCCAGGCCGCCTCCCAGGCCTACTACGGCAAGGACGTCAACAAGCTGACCCCCGCCGAGGGCGCCTACCTCGCCACCCTCCTCAACTCCCCCAGCGCCTTCGACGTCGTCTCCCACCCCCAGAGCCGCGACCGCGCCGTCGCCCGCTGGAACTACGTCCTCGACGGCATGGTCAAGAAGAAGTGGATGACCCCCGCGGAACGGGCCGCCGCCCAGTTCCCCGAGCCCGGCAAGGTCCGCGCGGCCGCCGGCCTGTCCGGCCAGCGCGGCTACCTCGTCGAGGCGGTCAAGGACTACATCGCCGAGCACAAGATCCTCGACGAGAAGACCCTCGCCGAGGGCGGCTACCGGATCACCACCACCATCGACAAGCGCCGCCAGACCGCCTTCGTCGACGCCGTCCAGAAGCAGCTGATGGACAAGCTCGACCCCGAGGCGCGCCCTGCGGACCGCGTGGTCCGGGCCGGCGGGGCCTCCATCGACCCGGCCACCGGCAAGATCGTCGCCATGTACGGCGGCATCGACTACACCAAGCAGTACGTGAACAACGCGACCCGGCACGACTACCAGGTCGCCTCCACCTTCAAGCCGTTCGTCTTCGCCTCCGCCGTCCAGAACGACTCCCGCACCCAGGACGGCCGCCGGATCACCCCGAACACCATCTACAACGGCGACAACAAGCGCCGCGTCGTCGGCACCCGGATCCCCTACGCCCCCGAGAACGAGGGCCAGCAGTCGTACGGGGACATCACCGTCAACACCGCCACCGACCTCTCCGTCAACACCGTCTTCGCCCAGATGGTCGTGGACGTCGGCACCGAGAAGGTCAAGCGGACCGCCATCGACCTCGGCATCCCCGAGAACACCCCGAACTTCGTCGTCGGCCCGGCCATGGCCCTCGGCACCATGCAGGCCAGCGTCGTGGACATGACCCAGGCCTACGCGACCCTCGCCGACCACGGCCGGTACACCCCGTACACCTTCCTGGAGAAGATCTCCAAGGACGGCGACGACGTCCACCTCCCCGACCGCACCCCCCGCCAGGCCGTCCCCCGCGAGGCCGCCGACACGACCACGTCCATGCTGGTCAGCGTCGTCGACAACGGCACCGGTACGGAGGCCCTGGCCGCCGGGCACCCCGCCGCAGGCAAGACGGGCACCGCCGAGCTGGACCGGGCGGCCTGGTTCGCGGCGTACACCCCGGACCTCGTCACGGTGGTCTCGGTGATGGGCCAGGACCCGGACACCGGCACCCTCCAGTCCCTGTACGGGGCGCTCGGCGAGGCCCGCCTCGGCGGCGGCGGCTACCCCGCCCGGATCTGGGCGGCGTACACGAAGGCGGCCCTGGAGGCCACGGACCCGGAGGACTTCGACCTGGAGCTCCAGCCCGGCGCGGCCCAGCTCCCGCCGCCCCCGCCGGTCCAGCCGACCAGCCCGCAGCAGCCCGACGGAACCCGCCCGCCGTGGCAGCGCCCCGACCGGCCTACCCCGCCGGGCCCGCCCACCCCGCCGGGCCCGCCGAACGGCGGCCAGACCAACGGGGGCCAGACCACGGGCGGCGAAACGACGGGCGGGCAGACCAACGGGGGCCAGACGAACGGAGGCCAGACCACCGGCGGTGAGACGACGGGCGGGCAGACGAACGGGGGTCAGACCACCGGAGGCGAGACGACGGGCGGCCAGACCACCGGCGGCGAAACCACCGGAGGCCAGACCCAGGGCGGCACCACCCAGGGCCGCCGCCGCCCGCCCTCACAGTTCCTGGAGTAGGCCCGCAGGCCCGGTCAGTGCCCGGAGGTGGCCTTCAGCCCCACCACCGCGACCAGCAGCAGGCAGATGAAGAAGATCCGGGCGGCGGTGACGGGCTCCCCCAGCACCGCCATCCCGAGCACGGCCGCCCCGGCCGCGCCGATGCCCACCCACACGCCGTACGCCGTACCGATGGGCAGGGTCTTGGCCGCGTACGACAGCAGCACCATGCTCGCGACGATGCCGGCACCCGTGAACACGGACGGCCAGAGCCGGGTGAAGCCCTCCGTGAACTTCATGCCGATCGACCAGCCGACCTCAAGGAGACCGGCGACGAGAAGAAGAACCCAGGCCATGACAGGCACCTCCGGGACGAGAGCGGAAACGGGGTGCGTCGTCTTTGCGTCCTGCTACCCGGTACGGCGCGTCTCGTCGGGGGTTCCGCTCCACCGTAGCAAAGGGCACGCGCAAGGGCCGGTGACGACGGTCACCGGCCCTTGCGCGTGCCCGGATCTCAGAGGTACAGCCCGGTGGAGTCCTTCGACCCCTCCAGCCGCTCCGCGGCCACCGCGTGCAGGTCCCGCTCGCGCATCAGCACGTACGTCGCCCCGCGCACCTCGACCTCGGCGCGGTCCTCGGGGTCGTACAGCACGCGGTCGCCCGGCTCGACGCTGCGGACGTTCTGCCCGACCGCGACCACCTCGGCCCAGGCGAGCCGCTTGCCCACCGCGGCCGTCGCCGGGATCAGGATGCCGCCGCCCGAGCGCCGCTCGCCCTCGGGCGTGTCGGACTTCACGAGCACGCGGTCGTGGAGCATGCGGATGGGCAGCTTGTCGTGGGTGGTGTTCTCGCTCACGACCCGAACCTACCTGCCGCCGCCCGCGCTGTGAGCCGGAGGGTCGTCACCGGGTGGTCACCGCTTGCGGCGCGAGGAGGCCACGAGCAGTCCGACCACGCCGACGGCGAGGAGCGCGACCGGCAGGATCCGCTCGAAGCGCGGGGCGCCGTCCTCGTGGCGCAGGCCGTCCTTCACGTCGGTGACGAGCCGGTTCACGGCGACGAAGGCGCGGCCGGCCGTGTGGTCCACCGCCGAGGCGACCCGGGCCTTCGCGTCCCCGATGATCGTCTGCGGGTGCATGCGCACGCCGATCTCGTCGAGCGTCTCGGCGAGCTGCTCGCGGCGGCGGACGATGTCCGCCTCGATCTGTGCGGGGGTCCTGGCTTCCGGCACCGCGCTGCCTCCGTCGTCGTTTCGTCGTCTGTGGGCTTGATCCGTCATGGACAGTCTGTCAGCTAAGTCAGCTTAGGCTCATGCCGTACGGATCCCCTCCCGAGGAGAGCACTGACATGAGCGAGCGACTCCAGCCGGGCGACATCGCCCCCGCCTTCACCCTGCCCGACGCGGACGGCAACGAGGTCTCGCTGGCCGACCACAAGGGCCGCAAGGTGATCGTGTACTTCTACCCGGCGGCCCTGACGCCGGGCTGCACCAAGCAGGCCTGCGACTTCACGGACAACCTGGACGCCCTGGCCACGGCCGGCTACGACGTCATCGGCGTCTCCCCGGACAAGCCGGAGAAGCTCGCGAAGTTCCGCGAGCAGGAGCACCTGAAGGTCACCCTGGTCGGGGACCCGGAGAAGGAGACCCTGACGGCGTACGGCGCGTTCGGCGAGAAGAAGCTGTACGGCAAGACGGTCACCGGGGTCATCCGCTCCACGGTGGTCGTGGACGAGGAGGGCAAGGTCGAGCACGCCTTCTACAACGTCAAGGCCACCGGTCACGTTGCGAAGATCATCAAGGACCTGGGCATCTGACCCCACCCGGCCCTGCCCCGCGAAGTCCCGCACCCCAAGTGGTGCGGGACTTTCCGTTTATCGCACGTAACCTCCCGTGATGCTGATCGGTTAGCCCGCATGACAACCGCCGCGAGAACCTGCGCTTCCTCTGCCCAAACTGCCACTCCACCACGGACACCTACCGAGGACGCGCAAAGGGGCGGCGGCAGTGAGCACGCGCACCTACCACCCGAGGCCCTCGGGTACGGCACTGCGGGAGGCCGTGGCCGCATCGGTCTCGCTGTCCGGAACCCTGAGCCTGCTCGACCTCCCGGCGAACGGAACACTCAACGAGAGGCTGAAGCGCTGGATCCGCGAGGAAGGGCTCTCGACAGCGCACTTCCTGGGGCAGGCCCATCAGCGCGGCAAACCCGGCACCTGCCCGCCGCGATCCGCTGACGAGATCCTCGTCAAGCGCGAAGACGGGCGGCGCACGAAGACCGCGCAGCTGCGCCGCGCCCTCCGCGAGGCGGGCGCGCCCGAGCGCTGCGCCGAGTGCGGCGCTCCACCCGAATGGATCGGGCTCCCCATGACCTTGGAGGTGGACCACGTCAACGGCGACCGGAGTGACGACAGGATCGGAAACCTCCGGCTGCTGTGCCCCAACTGCCACGCGATTACGGACACCTGGTGTCGCGGTGGACGGTGACGCAAGTCGGTCGCCCCATCTGACGGAACCGCCGTAGACTAGCCGCAGCCGACTGGGCGAATGTCTGGTTTGGGCGGCCGTGGTGGAATTGGCCTACACGCAACTTTTAGGTAGTTGTGGGAGAAATCCCTTGAGGGTTCGAGTCCCTCCGGCCGCACACATCGAAGGCCCCGCACGCAAACCGTGCGGGGCCTTCGGCATGAAGGTGCGTCAGCCCAGCAGTTCCCGCAGGACCGGGATCAGGCCGCGGAAGGCCTGGCCCCGGTGGGAGATGGCGTTCTTCTCGTCCGCCGTCAGTTCCGCGCAGGTGCGGGTTTCGCCCAGGGGCTGGAGGATCGGGTCGTAGCCGAAGCCGCCGCCGCCCGCCGGGGTGTGGCGGAGGGTGCCCAGGAGGCGGCCCTCGACGACGCGTTCGGTGCCGTCGGGGAGTGCGAGGGCGGCCGCGCAGAAGAAGTGGGCGCCCCGGTGTTCGTCGGCGATGTCGCCCAGCTGCGCCAGCAGGAGGTCCAGGTTGGCGCGGTCGTCGCCGTGGGCGCCGGCCCAGCGGGCGGAGAAGATGCCGGGGGCGCCGTTCAGGACGTCGACGCACAGGCCGGAGTCGTCGGCGATGGCGGGGTGGCCGGTGGCCCGCGCGAGGGCGTGCGCCTTGAGGAGGGCGTTCTCGGCGAAGGTGACGCCGGTTTCCTTGACGTCCGGGATCTCGGGGTACGCGTCCGCGCCGACCAGCTCGTGCGGCAGGCCGGCGGCGGACAGGATGGCGCGGAGTTCGGTGACTTTGCCCGCGTTGCGGGTCGCGAGGATCAGGCGGGTCATGCCCCCATTATCCCGGGGTGCAGACCTTGGAGATCTCGGCGGCGGCGTCGGCGATCGGCTTGACGTCGGGGGTGGTGTCGCCGTTGTTGACGGCGGTGCGGACGTTCTTGACGGCCGTGCTCATGGAGTCGACGGCCTTGCCGAGGTCGGCGTTGCCGGTCGTGTCCTTGATGTTCTTGAGGTTGGTGTCGATCTGGTCGAGCGCGTTCTGGGTGTCCTGGATGCTGTTGCCCGCGTTGGAGACGGCCTGCTGGAGATTGTTGACGCTGTCCGCTATGGCGACGGCGGTGTTGGCGCAGTCCATGGCGGTGGAGATGGCGTCGCAGGCGGTGAGTGCCGGGATGGTGAGGGCCGCCGCCAGGGCGACCGCGGCGATGCGCTGCTTGGGCTTGTTCGGCTTCATGGATCGGTCCCCCGGAAAGGCTCGGATGCGTGGACGGGCGCACGGTCGTGAGACCGTGCGCCCGTACCCGCGTAAACGCGTGCCCGCGTCCGGCGGTTGCTAGGGGACCTGGAGGTCCAGGGCGCCGAGCTGGAGGGCTTCCAGGTCGGCGCAGCCGCCGGCGGCGAGGTCGAGGAGGGCGTTGAGTTCCTTGCGGTCGAAGGGTTCGCCCTCGGCGGTGCCCTGGACCTCGACGAAGCGGCCGTCGCCGGTGCAGACGACGTTCATGTCGGTCTCGGCGCGGACGTCCTCCTCGTAGCAGAGGTCGAGGAGGGGGACGCCGTCGACGATGCCGACGGAGACGGCGGCGACGGTGCCGGTCAGGGGCTTGCGGCCGGCCTTGATGTGCTTCTTCTGCTGGCCCCAGGCGATGGCGTCGGCGAGGGCGACGTAGGCACCGGTGATGGCGGCGGTGCGGGTGCCGCCGTCGGCCTGGAGGACGTCGCAGTCCAGGACGATGGTGTTCTCGCCGAGGGCCTTGTAGTCGATGACGGCGCGCAGCGAGCGGCCGATCAGGCGGGAGATCTCGTGGGTGCGGCCGCCGATCTTGCCGCGGACGGATTCGCGGTCGCCGCGGGTGTTGGTGGAGCGGGGCAGCATCGAGTACTCGGAGGTGACCCAGCCTTCGCCGCTGCCCTTGCGCCAGCGCGGGACGCCTTCGGTGAAGGAGGCGGTGCAGAAGACCTTGGTGTCTCCGAAGGAGATGAGGACGGAGCCCTCGGCGTGCTTGCTCCATCCGCGTTCGATGGTGACCGGGCGGAGCTGTTCGGGCGTGCGGCCGTCGATGCGAGACATGGCTGTGAGCCTAGTCGGTGCGGGGGTACGCGTGGACCCCGTCCGGTGTGCCCGGTACGGGGTCCTCGTACTGCCCTGGTGGGGTGTGGTGAGCCGGGGGCTCAGCTCACATCATGTCTTCGATCTCGCCGGCGATCGGGTCGGCGTCGGTGCCGATGACGACCTGGATGGCGGTGCCCATCTTGACGACGCCGTGGGCGCCGGCGGCCTTGAGGGCGGCTTCGTCGACGAGGGAGGGGTCGGCGACCTCGGTGCGCAGGCGGGTGATGCAGCCCTCGACCTCTTCGATGTTGTCGATGCCGCCGAGCCCGGCGACGATCTTCTCAGCCTTGGTGGCCATGTGTTTCTCCCTGAGTGTTTCGAAGGACGAGTCTCTGCGGCCGTGGCCGGCCGGCTACCCGCTGCGTCCTGTTCGTCACGTTAGCTCACGTTGCTCACGGTTGGCCTATCTGCGCGAGCGCGAGCCGGACGCCTGTCGAAGGATGACGATCAGCAGCAGCCTGCCCACAACTGGTCTACACCAGTGTGCCGCACGTACTGCGACTGCCAAAACGGGCCGGTCGAGGGAGGACGCGGATGAGCGCGAGCAGTGCGGCGGAGGTGCCGCGCGGTCAGCGGTGGAACGGGTTGTTCCAGGGCCTGCAGAAGATGGGGCGCAGTCTTCAGCTGCCGATCGCCGTGCTGCCGGCGGCGGGCATCCTGAACCGGCTCGGGCAGCCGGACGTGTTCGGCAAGGACGGTCTGGACTGGAGCGCGGTCGCGAAGGTGATGGCGGGGGCGGGCGGTGCGCTGCTGGACGCGGACCTGGGCCTGCCGCTGCTGTTCTGCGTGGGTGTCGCGATCGGCATGGCGAAGAAGGCGGACGGTTCGACGGCGCTGGCGGCGGTGGCGGGGTTCCTGGTGTACCGGGGGGTGCTGCACGCGTTCCCGAAGCCGTGCCCGTCGGGGACGAAGGACATCGGGGGCGGCTGTCTGACGCCGACGGACACGTTCGCGGGGTACGCGTACCAGAACCCGGGGGTGTTCGGCGGGATCGTGATGGGGCTGCTGGCGGCCTGGTTCTGGCAGCGGTACCACCGGGTGAAGCTGGTGGACTGGCTGGGGTTCTTCAACGGGCGGCGGCTGGTGCCGATCATCATGTCGTTCGTGGCGATCGCGTTCGCGGTGCTGTGCCTGTGGGTCTGGCCGCCGGTCGGTGACGCGCTGGAGAGCTTCTCGGACTGGCTGGTGGGTCTGGGTGCCTGGGGTGCGGGCATCTTCGGCGTGGCGAACCGGGCGCTGCTGGTGATCGGCCTGCACCAGTTCCTGAACGTGCCGGTGTGGTTCCAGTTCGGCAGTTACACGAAGCCGGACGGGGCGACGGTGCACGGCGACATCAACATGTTCCTGGCGGGTGACCCGGACGCGGGGCTGTTCCTGTCCGGGTTCTTCCCCATCATGATGTTCGCCCTTCCGGCGGCGGCGCTGGCGATCACGCACTGTGCGAAGCCGCAGCGGCGCAAGGAGGTGGGCGGGCTGATGCTGTCGGTGGGCCTGACCTCGTTCGTCACGGGGATCACGGAGCCGCTGGAGTACTCGTTCCTGTTCGTGGCGCCGGCGCTGTACGTGATCCACGCGGTGCTGACGGGCGTGTCGATGGCGGTGACGTGGGCGCTGGGGGTGCACGACGGGTTCAGTTTCTCGGCCGGTCTGATCGACTACGTCATCAACTGGGGGCTGGCGACGAAGCCGTGGCTGATCGTGCCGATCGGGCTGGGGTTCGCGGTGGTCTACTACGTGGTGTTCCGGTTCGCGATCACGCGGTGGAACATCCCGACGCCGGGGCGGGAGTCGGACGAGGAGATCGCCGCGATGCAGGCGGAGAACACCAAGGCGTAGCACGGCGAGGCGCAGTGCCGCGCAGCGCCGTGCAGTGCCCCTTGTGACACAAGGCCAGGGCCTTCGGATCCAACGATCCGGAGGCCCTTCGTCCTGTGGCGCAGGCCACACAAAATCGAAGGTTCCTTATCTAACCCCGACCGTGCTACAACTGGTCTACACCACCCAATGGTGTAGACCATGCAGCTGCCGAGCAGCCATTGGTCCCCCACTTCCGAGACGCCGCCACCCCCATTTTCCATGTCCCCAGGCAGCGCCTTGTCCACTGGAGGAACCCATGTCCACAGCGACCGCTGCGGAGAAGAAGAAGGGCGCTGGCGTGATGGCCGTCATGCAGCGCATCGGCCGGAGCCTCATGCTCCCCGTTGCCGTGCTGCCGGCCGGCGCTCTGCTCATCCGCCTCGGCCAGGACGACATGCTCGGCAAGGCGTCGCTGCCGGACTTCATCAACAAGATCGCCACCTACATGGCGGCCGGTGGTGACGCGATCATCGGCAACATGGCGCTGCTGTTCGCCGTCGGCATCGCGATCGGTTTCGCCAAGAAGGCCGACGGCTCGACGGCCCTGGCCGCCGTCACCGGTTACCTGGTCTTCCAGAAGGTGCTCGCCACCTTCACCGACCCGAGCCTGCCGAAGATCGCCAAGGTGGCCGACGGCAAGATCGTCATGGTCGAGGCGCCCGTGGACGCCAAGGTCCTCGGCGGTGTCGTGATGGGCATCGTCGTCGCCCTGCTCTACCAGAAGTTCTACCGGACCAAGCTGCCCGACTGGGCGGGCTTCTTCGGCGGCCGCCGTCTCGTCCCGATCCTCTCCGCCTTCGCGGGTCTGTTCATCGGCATCGTCTTCGGTCTGATCTGGCCGGTCCTCGGCAAGGGCATCCACGGCTTCGGCGAGTGGCTGGTCGGCTCCGGCGCCGTCGGCGCGGGCATCTTCGGCGTCGCCAACCGTGCGCTGATCCCGGTCGGCATGCACCACCTGCTCAACTCCTTCCCGTGGTTCCAGGCGGGCGAGTACAACGGCAAGAGCGGCGACATCGGCCGCTTCCTCGCCGGCGACCCGAGCGCCGGACAGTTCATGACCGGCTTCTTCCCGATCATGATGTTCGCCCTCCCGGCGGCCTGCCTCGCGATCGTCCACTGCGCCCGCCCCGAGCGCCGCAAGGTCGTCGGCGGCATGATGTTCTCCCTCGCGCTCACCGCGTTCGTCACCGGCGTGACCGAGCCGATCGAGTTCACCTTCATGTTCATCGCCCCGGTGCTGTACGCGGTCCACGCGGTCCTGACCGGTGTGTCCATGGCCCTGACCTGGGCGCTCGGCATGAAGGACGGCTTCGGCTTCTCGGCCGGCGCGATCGACTTCTTCCTGAACCTCGGCATCGCGACCAAGCCGTGGATGCTCGTCCTGGTGGGCCTGTGCTTCGCGGCCCTCTACTACGCGATCTTCCGCTTCGCGATCATCAAGTGGAACCTCCCCACGCCGGGCCGCGAGTCCGACGAGGAGCTCGCCGAGCTGGCGAAGGCCGAGGCCAAGTAACGAGTTTCGTAGGCGGCAACTACGCGACGGAGCCCCCGCTCTCCCGGAAGGGAGGGCGGGGGCTCCGTCGTGTCCGGGACTGCCCGGGGTCAGACCTCGTACACGGCGCCCGCGTGCGCGAGGTCGACGCGGCCGTCGTAGACCGCGCGGGCGTCCGCCAGGTTCTGCGCGGCGTCCGTCCACGGCGGGATGTGCGTCAGCACGAGCCGTCCGACCCGGCCGTCGCGCGCGTACTCGCCGGCCTCCCGGCCGTTGAGGTGGAGGTCCGGGATGTCCTCCTTGCCGTGCGTGAAGGAGGCCTCGCACAGGAACAGGTCGGCGCCCTCCGCCAGCGTCCCCAGCTCGGGGCAGACCCCGGTGTCGCCCGAGTACGCCAGCACGCGCCCGCCGTGCTCGACGCGGATGCCGTACGACTCGACCGGGTGGCAGACCTTCTCGGTGCGGACGGTGAACGGGCCGATCTCGAAGACGGCGGACTTCAGGGTGCGGAAGTCGAAGACCTCGCTCATCGACCGCTCGTCCGGGACGTCCTCGTACGCCGTGGTCAGGCGCTGCTCGGTGCCCTCGGGACCGTAGACCGGGATGGTTCCGCAGCGGCCGCCCTCGTGCCGGTAGTAGCGGGCCACGAAGTACGCGCACATGTCGATGCAGTGGTCGGCGTGCAGGTGGCTCAGGAAGATCGCGTCGAGGTCGTAGAGACCGCAGTGGCGCTGGAGGGCGCCGAGGGAGCCGTTGCCCATGTCGAGGAGCAGCCGGAAGCCGTCGGCCTCGACGAGATAGCTCGAACATGCCGAATCCGCGGCCGGGAAGGACCCCGAACAGCCGACGACGGTGAGCTTCATGGAGCGTGAACCTCCGGGGACGGTCCGTGGACGGAATGCGGGCCGTGCGTGGGTCGAGCGTAAGGCGCGAAACCTCCGGTCGCTCCTCCGCGGCGGGCCGTTGTGGGGGGAATCACCTGTGCTGTCACCCAGGGGAGCGACAGGGGGCACGGGCGTTGCCGCGCCGGGGGCCCGGTGCGCGGCTACGGTCGGAATATGGACACGTCGTGGTGGCCCGCCGTACTGGCGGCGGTCGCCGTGGCGGTGGTGGTGCTGCTCCCCCGGCGGGCCACGGCGGTGGCGGTCGCACCGCCGCCCCACGGGCCGGCGCCGCCGCCGCGCGTGCGGCCGGGTGAGCTGTGGCGGCTGGCGGACGGCCGGACCTGCCTGGTGCTGGCCGTACGGGCGAACCGGGAGCGGGCGCGGGTGGCCTGGATCGCCGGGAAGTACGACGACCGGCGGGCCGGGGTGATCCCGGTGCCGCCGGGGATGGCCGGGTGGCACGGGCGGGGCGGTTTCCTGGAGGCGGACCGGCCCGAGGAGGTGTCGCTGTGGGAGTTCCGCACGCCGGTGGGGACACTGGACCCGGTGCTGTGGGACGAGGCCAAGGGGCTGGGAGGCGGTGCGGAGTGATCCGGCTGCGGCGTGTCTACGATCCCCCGGAGCCGGGGGCCGACGGCGTACGGGTCCTCGTGGACCGGCTGTGGCCGCGCGGGCTGTCGAAGGAGGCGGCCGCGGTGGAGCAGTGGCCGCGGGCGGTGACCCCGTCGGCGGAGCTGCGGAAGTGGTTCCACGCGGGAGGTTCGCCCGAGGAGTTCCGGCGGAGGTACGAGGCGGAGCTGGCGTCCCCGGGGGCGCTGGAGGGCCTGGCCCGGCTGCGGGAGCTGGCGGCGGCGGGCCCGCTGACCCTGCTGACGGCGGTCAAGGACCCGGACCACAGCCACGCGGCGGTGATCGCGGAGCTGCTGGGCGGCGGGGGCTGACCCGGCCGGCCGCGCACCGCCGCGCCCGGCGGGGTACGGCGGGCGCGGCGGACGGGGCCGGGGGCGCGGGGCGGGCGTCAGACCACCGTGTGGGTGCGGTCGTCCGTGCACAGGGCCCAGATGACGAAGACGCCGAAGGCGATCGAGACGAGCCCCCACAGTGGCTGGTAGGGCAGCCACAGGAAGTGCGCGAGGACCGAGAGGGCGGCCACGACCACACCGGCGATGCGGCCCCAGTGGAGGCCCTTGAGGATCGCGACGCCGACGATGAAGACGATCACGCCGAGGATGATGTGGATCCAGCCCCACGAGGTGAGGTTGAACTTGAAGGTGTAGTCGCCGATGGGGACGTAGATGTCGTCCTTGGCGAGGGCCGCGATGCCTTCGAAGACGCTGACGACGCCGCCGACCGCCATCAGGACGCCGGCGAAGATCACGCCCCCGCCGGCCCACGCGTTCGATGAGCCCCGTCCCTGGCCAGGAGCACCGACAGGCGCCGAGGGGGTCTTTCCGCCCGGGGTGGTGGTCATGTCGACGACCTTCCTGCTGCTGGGAAACCGGTCGTTCCGAGCGTGCGGGAGCGCTTCCGGCCGGGCGACCCGTGCGGGCCGAACGGGTGAATCCCGGGGGACGCGCGGAGCCGGGGGACGACGGCGCGCGTCCCCCGGCTCCGGGGCGTTCGTGGGGCCGCGCGCGGCGCGCGGCGGGGCCTCAGGCCCAGAGCTGTCCCTGGAGGACCTCGATGGCCTCTTCGGTCGTCGCCGCCGTGTAGACGCCGGTCGACAGGTACTTCCAGCCGCCGTCGGCCACGACGAAGACGATGTCGGCGGACTCCCCGGCCGCGACCGCCTTGCGGCCCACGCCGATCGCAGCGTGCAGCGCGGCTCCGGTGGAGACGCCCGCGAAGATGCCCTCCTGCTGGAGGAGTTCGCGGGTGCGGGTCACCGCGTCGGCCGAGCCCACCGAGTAGCGGGTGGTGAGCACCGAGGCGTCGTACAGCTCGGGTACGAAGCCCTCGTCGAGGTTGCGCAGGCCGTAGACGAGGTCGTCGTAGCGCGGCTCGGCGGCGACGATCTTCACTCCGGGCACGTTCTCGCGGAGGTAGCGGCCGACGCCCATGAGGGTGCCGGTGGTGCCGAGGCCCGCCACGAAGTGGGTGATGGACGGGAGGTCGGCGAGGATCTCCGGGCCGGTGGTGGCGTAGTGGGCGCCCGCGTTGTCCGGGTTGCCGTACTGGTAGAGCATCACCCAGGAGGGGTTCTGCTCGGCCAGTTCCTTCGCCACGCGCACGGCGGTGTTCGAGCCGCCCGCGGCCGGCGACGGGATGATCTCGGCTCCCCACATCGCGAGAAGGTCGCGGCGCTCCTGCGAGGTGTTCTCCGGCATCACGCACACGATCCGGTAGCCCTTGAGCTTCGCGGCCATGGCGAGCGAGATGCCCGTGTTGCCGGAGGTGGGCTCCAGGATGGTGCAGCCGGGGTACAGGCGGCCGTCCTTCTCCGCCTGCTCGACCATGTGGAGCGCGGGGCGGTCCTTGATCGAGCCGGTCGGGTTGCGGTCCTCCAGCTTGGCCCAGATCCGGACGTCCTCCGAGGGGGACAGCCGGGGCAGGCGCACGAGCGGGGTGTTGCCGACCGCCGCGAGCGGGGAGTCGTAGCGCATTACTTCGAGCCGCCGGCCACGGCCGGGAGGATGGTGACGCTGTCGCCGTCCTTGAGGGCGGTGGCGATGCCGTCGATGAAGCGGACGTCCTCGTCGTTGAGGTAGACGTTCACGAAGCGGCGCAGCTTGCCGTCCTCCAGGAGGCGCGCCTCGATGCCCTTGTGACGGCTCTCCAGGTCCGCGAACAGCTCGGAGAGGGTGGCGCCCTCGCCGTTCACGGCCTTCTCGCCGTCGGTGTAGGTGCGGAGGATGGTCGGGATGCGGACCTCGATGGCCATGGCAGGCTCCAGTGTCGTGAAGGGGGCGAAGAGGTGTGCGGGCGCGCGTTCGTGCAGCCCCCGCGCGGAAGGGGCCCGGTGCTCAGACGGCAGGACAGATGGCGCTGGCGAGGCGGCACAGGTCGACGTGCAGCCGCGCCACGAGCAGCAGCCTGCCGGGCGTCTCGATGCTCACGTCGTGGGAAACCATGCGGTCATGTTAACGATTCCCGGTCCCGTGTTTGGAGTGTGATCCCGCATCGTGGACGCCGTCGGCTCACATGGTGGTCAGTAGGCGGCTACGACCTGCACTTCTTCCTCCGTGATCACGCCTTCGACGATCCGGTAGGAGCGGAACTGGAACTCGCCGAGGCCGTCCTGGTCGGCCGTGGAGACGAGGACGTAGTGCGCGCCGGGCTCGTTCGCGTACGTCACGTCGGTGCGCGAGGGGTAGGCCTCGGTGGCGGTGTGCGAGTGGTAGACGATCACGGGCTCCTCGTCCCGGTCGTCGAGCTCGCGGTAGAGCTTGAGCAGATCCTTCGAGTCGAACTCGTAGAACGTGGGCGACCGGGCCGCGTTGAGCATCGGGATGAACCGCTCGGGGCGGCCGGTGCCCGCCGGGCCGGCCACGACGCCGCACGCCTCGTCCGGGTGGTCCTTGCGGGCGTGCTCGACGATCTGGTCGTACAGGGCCTGGGTGAGGGTCAGCATGAGCCACAGGATAAGCAGACGGGCCCTCCCGTACCGAGGGCTGGTACGGGAGGGCCCGAATGGTGGACACGCCGCCCTGGGCGCGGGGCCCGGGGGCGGGTTCCCGGCCGCGGCAGGCGGCCGGGAACCGCGTTCAGCGGGTCAGCGGGTGACCTTGTTGAAGGCGGCGCCCTGCGGGTTGCGGGCCTTCAGGACGAGGTAGGAGACGCCCAGGATCAGGCCCCACAGCGGGGCGCAGTACAGCGAGACGCGGGAGTCCTTGTCGACACCCATCATCACGATGACCATGCCGATGAAGAGCAGGGCGAACCAGCTGGTCCACGGGGCGCCGGGGGCGCGGAAGGCGGACTGGGGCAGCTCGCCGCGGTCGGCCTTGGCGCGGTAGCGGATCTGGCAGACCAGGATCATGACCCAGGCCCACATGCCGGAGATGGTGGCGAAGGAGACCACGTAGTCGAAGGCCTTGCCCGGGGCGACGTAGTTGATCCAGACGCCCACCAGCATCAGCGCGGCGGAGAAGGTGGTGCCGGCGAGCGGGGTGCCGTTCTTCGTGAGCTTGGTGAAGAACCTGGGTCCCTGGCCGTTGAGCGCGAGGTCGCGCAGCATGCGGCCGGTGGAGTACATGCCCGAGTTGCAGGAGGACAGGGCGGCGGTCAGCACCACGAAGTTGACGATGGCGGCGCCGATGCCGAGGCCCATCTTCTCGAAGGCGAGGACGAAGGGGCTCTCGCCGGCCTTGAAGTTGGACCACGGGATGACCGACATGATCATGATGAGCGCGCCGACGTAGAAGACTGCGATGCGCCACGGCACGGTGTTGATGGCCTTGGGCAGCGTCTTCGCGGGGTCCTTGGACTCGCCGGCGGTGACGCCGACCAGCTCGACCGCGAGGAAGGCGAACATCACGATCTGCAGGGTCATCAGCGTCTCGCCGATGCCGTTGGGGAAGAAGCCCCGGTCGTTCCAGAGGTTGGAGACGGAGGCGGTCGCGGCGGCGTCGGAGAAGCCGATCGTGAGGATGCCGGCGCAGATCAGGATCATGCCGACGATGGCGGTGACCTTGACCATGGAGAACCAGAACTCCAGCTCGCCGAAGAGCTTCACGGAGATCAGGTTGGCGGCGTAGAGGATCACGGTGAAGATCAGCGCGTACGCCCATTGCGGGAAGCTGTCGTTCGTCCAGTACGACATGTACTTCGCGGCGGCGGTGACCTCGGTGATGCCGGTGACCACCCAGAACAGCCAGTAGGTCCAGCCGGTCGCGTAGCCCCAGAACGGGCCCAGGAACTCGCGGGCGTAGTCCGAGAAGGAACCGGACACGGGCCGGTACATGAGCAGTTCGCCCAGGGCCCGCATGATGAAGAAGATGACCAGTCCGGCGATGGCGTAGGCCAGGATCAGACTCGGTCCGGCCTTGGAGATCGCCTTGCCCGCGCCCAGGAAGAGGCCGGTGCCGATGGCTCCGCCGATCGCGATCATCTGGATCTGGCGGGCTCCGAGCGCCCGGTGGTAACCCTCCCCGTCGCCCTCGCCCTGACCGCCCTCGCCGGGCGTCCTGTCGTTCTGCTCGACCTGCACAGAGGTCATGTCTTGGTGCGCCTTTCTCCACGCCGACCCGCGCCTCGAACGGCTGCGGATCGGGTTCCTCGATCCCCCCGGATACGGATGGAGTTGCACGCCGGCGGTCAGCCGGTTCAAGCGGGCCGGGGGACATGGGTGGCGTCCCGTCGGCGGTCGTGAAGATCTATCACGTGCCCGCGGGCGGGAGAAGGGCGGAAAAGTGGCGCAGGGCACGTCAATATCAGGACATGGCGGCGGAAAAGCGTCAGATCACCGCATGGCGGTGATCTGATCGTTATCCGGATTTGAGCGTCCGCTGAGCGAACGCTCACGCGTCCTTGACATCCGCGGAGCGGACGGCCCCGCGGCGGGGGCCCTCAGAGGGTCTCGATGAGCGTCTCCTGGAGGCCGCCGAGCCAGAGGTACGCCATCACCATCGGCTTGCGCGGGTCGTCGTCCGGGAGCCGGAAGAGCACCGCGCTCTCGTCGTCCTCGGTGATGTCCAGCCGGGCCGCGATGGTCAGCCGGAGGTCGTTGAGCGCCCCGAGCCAGCGCAGCGGCAGCTCGCCGGTCAGCTCCAGCACCGCCGCGCCGTCGCCGGCCGGGGCGAGGGAGTCGAGGCTGCGCACGACGGCCAGCGCGTCCTCCCGCTTGCGGGTGCGCAGGTCGTTCTCGGTGAACCGGCGGAACTCCGCCGAGCGGGCCCGCAGCTCCTCGGGGTCCTCCCCGGAGCCGGGGCCGCCGGGGGCCCCGTAGGCGTCGGGGAAGAGCCGGGCGAGCGCCGGGTCGGCCGGGGGCTCGGTGGGGCCGTCGGAGGCGGCGAACAGCACGGCGAGGGGGTCGGCGTCCGGCTCGGGCTCCGGCTCGCCGGGGCCGATCAGCTCCAGCAGCTGCACGGCCAGCGAGCGCAGGATGGAGATCTCGATCTCGTCCAGGGCCACCGCGGCCCCGCCGCCCTTCAGGGGCTCGAACACGCCGCCCATCAGTTGCGGTCCTGCGAGAGGGTCGCCCAGAGCCCGTAGCCGTGCATGGCCTGCACGTCGCGCTCCATTTCCTCGCGCGTGCCGCTGGAGACGACCGCCCTGCCCTTGTTGTGGACGTCCATCATCAGCCTGGTCGCCTTGTCCTTGGGGTATCCGAAGTACGCCTGGAACACGTACGTCACGTAGCTCATGAGGTTGACCGGGTCGTTGTGCACCAGGGTCACCCACGGGACGTCGGGTTCGGGGACCGCGAAGGTCTCTTCGGCCGATTCGGTGCGTTCGATCTCAATGGGAGCAACACTCACCCGTCCCATGCTGCCACTGTGACGTGCCGGTCGCACAAACAGGCCCCTACATCTCGTCACTTTGACGAGATGTGCGCTAGCATCCGTGACATGAACCCTGCGGACCTGGGCCTGCCGGTGGACGTGCCGTCGACAGCGCTCTTCACGGATCACTACGAGCTGACGATGCTGCAGGCCGCCCTGGCGAACGGCACCGCCGAACGCCGCTCGGTCTTCGAGGTCTTCACCCGGCGGCTGCCCGAGGGGCGGCGCTACGGGGTGGTGGCCGGTACCGGGCGCGTCCTGGACGCCGTGGAGAACTTCCGGTTCGACGGCGCGGTACTGGAGTTCCTGCGGGAGCGGGCCGTCGTCGACATGCGGACGCTGGACTGGCTGGCGTCGTACCGCTTCTCGGGTGACATCTGGGGCTACCCGGAGGGGGAGGTCTACTTCCCCGGATCGCCGGTCCTGCGGGTCGAGGGCAGCTTCGCCGAATGCGTGCTGCTGGAGACGGTCGTCCTCTCCATCCTCAACCACGACTCCGCGATCGCCGCGGCCGCCTCCCGGATGGCCTCGGCGGCGGGCGAGCGCCCGCTGATCGAGATGGGGGCGCGCCGGACGCACGAGCTGGCGGCGGTCGCCGCCTCGCGGGCCGCGTACGTCGGCGGCTTCACCTCCACCTCCGACCTCGCCGCCGGCTTCCGGTACGGGATCCCGACGGTCGGGACCAGCGCGCACGCCTTCACCCTCGTCCACGACAGCGAGCGCGACGCCTTCACCGCGCAGGTGGCCTCGCTCGGCGGCGGGACCACCCTGCTGGTGGACACGTACGACGTCGCGGAGGCCGTGCGGACCGCGGTGGAGGTCGCCGGGACGGACCTGGGCGCGGTCCGGATCGACTCCGGGGACCTGCTGCTCGTCGCGCACCGGGTGCGGCAGCAGCTGGACGAGCTGGGCGCGACGGGCACCCGGATCGTGGTCACCTCCGACCTCGACGAGTACGCCATCGCCTCGCTGGCGGCGGCGCCGGTGGACGCGTACGGGGTGGGCACCCAGCTGGTGACCGGCAGCGGGCACCCGACGTGCTCGATGGTCTACAAGCTGGTCGCGCGGGCCGCCTCGGCGGACCCGAAGGCGCCGCTGGTACCGGTGGCGAAGAAGTCCTCGGGCGGCAAGACGTCCGTCGGCGGCCGCAAGTGGGCGGCGCGCCGGCGGGACTCCGAGGGGGTCGCGGAGGCCGAGGTCGTCGGCACCGGGCCGGTGCCGGCCGCGCTCGCCGACTCGCAGCTGCTGGTGCAGCTGGTGAAGGGGGGCGAGGTGGTGGCCCGCGAGCCGCTGGAGGCCGCGCGAGACCGCCACCGGGCGGCGCGGGCGGGGCTCCCGCTCTCGGCGACGCAGCTCTCGCGGGGCGAGGCCGTGATCCCGACCGAGACCCCTTCCTAGGCCGTGGCCTAGACGCGCACCGTCCGTCGGCCCCGTCCCGTTTCGGGACGGGGCCGAACGGGGGAAGAGGCACCGCGGGGCCCCGCCGACCGAACCACAGACGCCAACGCTAAGGACACGCGACATGCACCGCGCACTGATCGTCGTCGACGTACAGAACGACTTCTGCGAAGGCGGCAGCCTCGCGGTCACCGGCGGGGCCGACGTCGCCGCCGCGATCACGGAGCTGATCGGGCAGAGCACCGCCGGCTACCGGCACGTGGTGGCGACTCGGGACCACCACGTCGACCCCGGGTCGCACTTCGCGCGGCCCCCGGCCGAGCCGGACTACGAGACCTCCTGGCCGGTGCACTGCGTCGCCGGGACCGAGGGCGTCGGGTTCCACCCGAACTTCGCCCCCGCCGTCGCCTCCGGGGCGGTCGCCGCCGTCTTCGACAAGGGTGCCCACGAGGCCGCGTACAGCGGTTTCGAGGGCGCCGACGAGAACGGCCGGGGCCTCGCCGAGTGGCTGCGCGAGCGGCACGTGAGCGAGGTCGACGTGGTCGGCATCGCCACCGACCACTGCGTGAAGGCCACCGCCGTCGACGCCGCCCGCGCCGGCTTCACCACCCGCGTGCTGCTGGACCTGACGGCCGCCGTGGCCCCCCACACCACCGAGAAGGCGCTGGAGGAGCTCCGGGCGGCCGGGGTCACCCTCGTGGGCGGCTGAGCCCCCTCAGCCGCCCAGGAGGGCGCGGATCGGGTGCCAGAGCTCCTGCCCCGGGTCCGGGGCGCCGCGCCACAGGAGGCCGTCGGGGTGGTGCAGGACGGCGGTGATCTCGTCCGGGGTGGGGGGCTGCGCGTTGCCCCTCAGGTACACGGCCCGCATCCCGAGGTTCCGCAGCCTGGTCAGGGCGCGGGCCCGGTTCACGGCGTGCACCAGCACGCGCACGTCGCCGCCGTCGCCGGACGGCCTCGGCAGCGTGAGCGCGACCACCACGCTGCCGCCTGGCAATCTGACGAAACCTCCACCGGGCATGATCCTCAGCTCCCCCGTCAATAAGAACAGTCGTCCCCGCATCTAAACGCGATCGGCCGCCGCCCGCTAGAGGGCGACGGCCGATCATGCTTTGACCTGCGGCTTTACCGAATTACTTGGCGGCGGGGCCGACCTCGATCGTCATCTGGAGACCGTCGTAGGTCTCCTTCGCGATCTTGATCTTGGTGTTGGTGTCAGTGACCTTCACCGAACCGGTCGGGTTCTCGTCGTAGTAGTACTTGCCCTTGTGGTCGTCGAAGACCAGGTTCGCGGGCTTCGGCTTGACGAAGAGCGACTCGCCCTTGTTGTGCAGGGTGAACGCGTCCGTCGAGTACGCGCTGAAGGTGGCGTCGTACGGCTGGATCTTGTTGCGCAGCAGGGTGCCGTCCGACCACTTCATCGGCTTGGCGTTGGCGTCGACCGGCAGGATCAGGCCCTGGCCCGGGTGCTGGCTGGTGTTGTTGTCCTTCTGGGACTTGTCCCACAGCCAGATCAGCAGGCCGTCCTGGTACGGGTAGTGCTCGACCCAGCCCGGCTTGGTGTTGGTCCAGCCGAAGTTGTACGGGCCCACCTTGAGGGTGGAGTCGTACGAGACGTAGCGGCGGTTCTCGGCGATGTAGTACTGCGGGTACTCCTTGGTGAAGCCCCCGCCGATGCGCTCGAAGCCCTTGCCGGTCCAGCCGTTGTCGCCGTTCTCGGCGCCGTCGGCGAACAGCGTGGCGCCGTCCGCGGTCAGGGTGACGGCGTCGGCCGTGAAGCCCTTGCCGCCCGCGCCGCCGTCCGTCTGGTAGCGGAAGCGGAGGTCGACCTTCTTGCCCGCGTAGGCGTCCAGCGGGAAGTTCAGGGACTTCCAGGCGCCGGAGGTGCCGGTCAGCGACGGGCTGCCGGAGGCGTCGGCCGGGATGGCCGCGCCGTCGGCGGTGCCGGCCAGCGCGTGCCAGGTGGCGCCGCCGTCCGTGGACACCTCGGTGTAGAGGAAGTCGTAGTCGGCCTCGATGTCCCACCAGCCCTTGAGGGAGAGGGCGGCGGACTTCTTGCCCGTCAGGTCGACCGAGCGGGTCAGGGTGTTCTTGAGGTCGTCACCCATCTGGCTCCACCACTGCGAGGAGCCCTCGGCGGGAGCGACGATGTCGGTCTTGACCTGCTTCTTCGGCAGCTCGACGACCAGCGCCTGCTTGTCCTTGGTGTTGTACTCCGAGACGCCCAGCTTGTGGGTGGACTTCGTCGCGGCCTTGGCCGTGTCGTAGTTCAGCCAGCCCAGCTGGAGCTTGTCCCAGGCGGTCATGTCGCCCGGGAGGTCGCCTATGGAGTCCTTGCCGTTGCCGAGCCAGGAGCCCGCCGACATCAGGGACCAGAAGCCGACCGAGTTCTCGCCGCCACCGGAGGTGTCGTAGAGGTCCGGCAGACCGAGGTCGTGGCCGTACTCGTGCGCGAAGACGCCGAGGCCGCCGTTCTCCGGCTGCATCGTGTAGTCGCCGACCCAGATGCCGGTGTTGCCGATCTGGGTGCCGCCGGCCTTGTTGTTCTCCGGGCCGGTCTTGCCCAGGTCGGTGCCGTACGCGTACCAGCGGTGCGCCCACAGCGCGTTCTTGCCCTGCGCGCCGCCGCCGGCCGACTCGTCCTCGCCCGCGTGGACGATCTGGAAGTGGTCGATGTAGCCGTCGGGCTCGTTGAAGTTGCCGTCGCCGTCGAAGTCGTTGCGGTCCCACTGGTCGTACTGCGCCAGCTGGGCCTTGATCTGGGCGTCGGTCTTGCCGGCCTTCTTCTGGGCCTCGGTCCACGCGGTGACGCCGTCGCGGACGGTGTCCCACACGTTGGAGCAGTTGGTCTGCTTGCACCAGTTCGAGCCGTAACGGGCCTCGTTGTACGGGACCTTGACCCAGTCGGCGACCTCGCCCTCGACCGAGTAGCGGCCCGAGGAGGTCTTCTCGTAGTAGGTCTTCAGCGAGTCCTTGCCCTGGCCCGTACCGAAGTACAGGTCCTGGAAGTAGTCGCGGCTGAAGTCCTTGCGCCAGGCCGTGCTGTTGTTGTTCGCGCGGTCGGGCTGCGCGATCGTGTTGTGCAGCGGACCGGGGGTGCCGCCGTACTTCGGCTCGGCCGGCTGCGGGCCGGGGCCGTCCGGGTCGAACATGGTCGTGTTGTCGACCTGGTCGCCGAACTCGACGAGGATCGTGAAGATCTTGTCGGTCTTCTCGCGGCCCAGCTCGACGTACTTCTTGTCGTCGAGCTTGACGACCTTCGAGGCCCCGCGCTGCTCGACGTTCTTCTTGCCCGCCAGCACCTGGTCAAGGGCCGCTTCACGCGCCTGCGCGTTCTGCTTGCTGAACGGGGTCTCCAGGTTGTGCTGGACCTGCTCCTTCGCGGGGGAGCTCGGGTCCTGCTTGTCCGCGGCCGGGGCGTTGCCCCACGCGGTGGTGGCCTGGGCCGTGGTGAAGAAGGCGCCCGATGCCGCGGTGGCGGCCAGGGTCACGCCGACGGCGGCGGCGCGCAGCGCGCGACGCCTGGTGGAGTTACCGGTCACTTGATGTCGTTCCCCTCCCGCGGCCGCGACGTGGGTCGGAACATCTCCGTAGGAGTGGGGGGTTCCGCGCGGCGCGCGTCTCAAGTGACGACATTTGACCGGAGAGTCTAAAGAAAAGACAGACCTTGACTTCTTCCTTACAACTGCACTATGCGGTCAGCGAGTTCCGCTATTCGGACGTTCCGTCGCCATACGGGCTCATCCGGGGCGAAGGGCTCCGGATATCGGGTCCCGCGACCGGTCGTGCGACGCCGTGCGCCCCTCCGTGCCCCGACACCGTGGGTAAGGTCACGCTTACCTGTTGCTCCGTCCGGGCATCCCTCACGGGAGTCACTTGACGCGTGCGCGATCTGTCGATGCGACTCCCCCCTCCACGCCTTGAGGACGGAAAACGCCATGCCGCGTCCGACTGCCGCACAGCTCGCCTACGGCTCCGCCACCGTCGTCGTGTCGACGATCGCCATGCTGCTGCTCTCGCAGACGAGCACCGGGATCGGAGTCGCCGTCATCTCCGCCGCCGCCCTCGCCCTGGGGCTGCTCGTCGCGCTCACCGTGCCGCTGCCGCGGCGGCGGGGCCGGCACGCGGCCCGGCGGGGCGGGGCGCAGGCGGCGGCCGGGGACGCGGCCGGGGGTTCGGCGGGCGGTTCCGCCGGGCGGGGCGGGGCGGCGGCGGGGGCGGGTGCCTCCCGGGTGCCCGAGCCCCGGACGGCCCCTGCGGACCACCCCGTCCACCACTGACCGGACAGCGGCGCGGGCGGCCGGCCCCCACCGGGGTCGGCCGCCCGCGCGTGCCCTCGTACGAAGGAGTCCGGCTCAGGTCGAGGTGACCACCACCGTCTTGGCCACCTTGTCGTGGAGCGCCTGCCGGTACGGCTTGTCGACGAGCATCGAGACGATCAGCGCGAGCGGCCACAGGCAGAAGCAGCAGACCAGCGTCGGCACCCAGAGCACGGCGCCGCGGCCGAGCGCGGGGCCGGACGGCGGCACGCTGCCGTCGTTGAGCATCGCGACGCGCAGGCCCATCGCCTTCTTGCCTACGGTCTGCCCGTTCTTCTTCGTGAACCACCAGTCGTAGCCGACGTACGCGAGGATCGCGATCAGCGTCCACACCAGGCCGGTGCCGCCGTACGACTTCGTGATGACCTCGGTGACGTCCTCGCCCTTGTCGGTGTCCACGACGTACCGCCGCGTTCCGAAGGGCAGTTGGATCAGGAACAGCGGTACGCCGACGATCAGCGTGTCGATCACGCGGGCGGCGAGCCGCTTGCCGAAGTCGGCGAGCGGGGGCATCCCGGCGAGCGGGTCGGGCATGCCGTAGCCGCCACCGCCGCCGTACGGGTCTCCGGGCCCGCCTCCGTACGGGGGCGGGGGGTAGCCGCCGCCGGGGGGCGGGGGCGGCGGAGGGGGGTAGCCGCCGCCACCGGGGGGCGGGGGCGGCGAGCCGTACGGCGAACCGCCCGACGGAGGCGTCGGCTCCTGGGGCTTCTTGAGGAACGGGTCGTCCTCGGGCCGGTCGCCCGGCGGCGGCTGGTCGGTGCTCATGGCCCGAGTCGAACCCGGCGCCGTCCGGCCCGCAACGCGGCCGCGTCCGTCCGGGGCACGGGCCTCCGCTGCGGCGCCCGCGGGCCCGGCCGGGGAGGCCGGGGGGCGGTCGGGCGGCGGTCGGGCAGACATCGGGCGGCGGTCGGGCGGCGGGCCGCTCAGCGGGTCACGAACGTCCCGGCCGCGCGGTCGTGCCAGGCCCGTCGGCGGGGCCGGTCCACCAGGCACCACAGGCTGCCCGGCACCCCCAGGAAGGCGTACACCAGCCAGCGGCCCAGAGCCGCGCCGAAGCCGGGCGGGCGCAGGGTGGCGGCGGCCAGCACGCGCACGCCGAGCAGCTTCTTGCCCGGGGTGAGGCCCCAACGGGCGGTGGGCAGGGCCTCGTAGAGGACCCCGAAGAGCAGTACGGCACCGAGCACGAGGCCCAGGTACCCGGCGGTGGTGGCGTCGAGCAGGTACACGGTGGTGGTGCGCCCGCCCGCCCGGGCGGCGTCGACCTTCGCCTCCAGATGGGCCGTCACCCGGGGTACGACGGGCAGCGCGACGGCCGCGGCGACGGCGGCGTGCACGAGGGAGTCCAGCAGCCGTGCCGTCCCCCGCCGCCCCAGCCCGGCGGGGCGCACGGCCCGCTCCGCCATCCGCTCGAAGACGGCCCGGCTGTCCTCCGGGACGGCCGGCGCCGGCTCCTGTGCCCGCTCCGGCGCCTCCGGCGGGGCTGTGGGGGCGGCCGCGCGGGACCGCGGGGGCGCGGCCGCCTCGTGCGCCCCGGGGGCCCGCCGCCCCGGCGCGGGGGCACGGCGCTCCGCCGCGGGGGCACGGCGCTCCGGCCGGGCGTCCCACGGTTCGGGCTCGGGGGCGCGTACCGGCTCGGGGGCGCGCTCGGCGGCCCGGTGCTCCGGCTCGGGGGCGCGGCGTACGGGGTGCGGCTGGGCCTGGGGCTGCGGCTGGGGCTGCGGGCGTTGCTGAGGGGCCTCCGGGGCGGCCTCCGGCCAGCTGGAGGTGAGGCCCGAGGCTCCGGTGCCCGGGGCGTCGGGCCAGGCCGGCGGGCGGGCCGACAGGATGCCGACGCTCTCGGCGGCGGCCTGCGCCGGGAGCCGCTGCGCGGTGGCGGCGGCCGCGGGCCGGGCGAGGGAGATCCCGGCGGGCCGGGCGGGCTCGGGCTCCGCCGGGTCGCCCCAGGAGACCCGCGCGTCGCGGGGCCCGCCGAAGCCGGCCTGGTGCACCGGATCGACCTGCCACCCGCCCGGGGCGCGGCCCGCCTCCGGTGCGGCCCCGTCCGGCCGGCCCCGGCCGCCGTCCCCCGGCCCGGCGGGGTTCCCCGCCTCCGGGGCGGGGGCGTGCCCGGCCCCGGGGCCCGGGCGGGGGGCCGCCTCGGCGCCGTACCCCCATGCCCCGCCCGGAGCGGCGGCCGGGCCCGGGTCCCGCAGGGCCTCCGTCATCGAGGTCTCGTCCAGGAAGACCGGCCCCGTCTCCTCCACCCGGACGGCAGCGGGAACGGCGGGACGGCTCGTACCCGGGACCCAGGACGCGCCGTTCCAGTACCGGACGTACCCGGGAATGGACGGGTCGGGGTAGTAGCCCTCGCGGGCCGCGTGCTCTCCGTCACCAGGGGAGGCCGTCAATGTCCCCAACTCCGATCGTGGCTTGAGGCTTGTGCAGGGGAGGACCCAAGGGGAGGACCATAGCCAAGAACCCCCTCCCGGCAGGTCCGGTAACGGGAGATTCCAAGCGTTCGGGCGAACCTCGCCCCACCCTCACCCCAGCCGACGGAATCCGGTCAGCCGACAGGTTTCGGCCAACCTGACATTCGGTGCGGAAAACCGCGTCATACCCGGGCACGAGCGGGCTCTCTCCTCGTGCGGGGCGAGAACCGTCCCGCGTCCGCCGACGAACGCACCGAAGTGAGGCCGCGATGAACCACCCCGTCATCGAGCGCGAACTCGAACTGAAGCTGGTCCTGTCCCCCGAGCGCAGCATTCCCGTCCCCGCGAAGCTGCTGTACCTCGCGAGTGACCCGTACGCCGTCCACGTCACCTTCCACACCGGCTCCAGCACCCCGGTCAACTGGACCTTCGCCCGCGAGCTGCTCGTCGAGGGCGTGTTCCGCCCGTGCGGCCACGGAGACGTCCGGATCTGGCCCGTGAAGATCGACAGCCAGTCCGTCCTGTGCATGGCGCTGTCCTCCCCCGACGGCGACGCCCTCCTGGAGGCCCCGGCCTGCGCGGTGTCGGCCTGGCTGGAGCGCACCCTGCGCGTGGTCCCGCCGGGGACGGAGGCGGAGCGGCTCGGCCTGGACGCCGCCCTGGCCGTGCTGCTCACCCCCACGCCCGCCGACGAGCTGTGGCTGCGCGACCCGTGGCCCTCGGACGAGTCCGCGGACGGTGACCTGTGACCGGCGCCGAAACCGGGACGGGGACCGAGACCGGAACCGAGACCGGAACCGAGACCGGAACAGGGACCGGAACCGAGACCGGAACAGGGACCGGAACAGGGACCGGAGCAGGGACCGGAGCAGGGACCGGGACCGCGGACCGGGCCTCAGAAGAGCTTGCCGGGGTTCAGCAGCCCGAGCGGGTCGAAGGCCTGCTTGACGGTGCGCTGCATCTCCAGCCCGACCGGGCCGAGTTCACGGGCGAGCCATTCCTTCTTCAGCACCCCCACCCCGTGCTCCCCGGTGATCGTCCCGCCCAGGGACAGCCCCAGGGCCATGATCTCGTCGAAGGACTCCCTGGCCCGCCGCGTCTCGTCCTCGTCCGCGGGGTCGAAGCAGACCACCGGGTGGGTGTTGCCGTCGCCCGCGTGCGCGCAGACGCCGATGAGGAGTTCGTACGCCGTGGCGATGACGGCCGTCCCGTCCAGCATCTCGGCCAGCCGCGACCTCGGCACGCACACGTCGTCGATCATCGTGGCGGGCCGGAGCGCCTCCAGGGCGGTGAGGGACATCCGGCGGGCCTGGAGCAGCAGTTCCGACTCCGCCTCGTCCTCGGCGGGTACGACGGCCCCCGCCCCGGCGGCGGTGCACAGCCTGCCGACGGCCTCCAGGTCGGCGGGCGCGTCCGGGGTGTCGAAGGCCGCGAGCAGCAGCGCCTCCGTGGTCTCGGGCAGGCCCATCTTCCCGAGGGCGTTGACGGCGCGGACGGTCGTACGGTCCATCAGTTCCAGCAGCGAGGGCGTCAGTCCGGCCTCCATGACGGCGCAGACGGCCTCGCAGGCGGCGGCGACCGAGGGGAACTCGGCGGCGAGCGCCAGCTGTCGCGGCGGCGCCGGCCGCAGGGCGAGGACGGCCCCGACCACCACCCCGAGCGTGCCTTCGGAGCCGACGAACAGCCGCGTCAGGTCGTACCCGGCGACGCCCTTGGCGGTACGCCGCCCCGTGCGCAGCAGCCGCCCGTCGGCCAGGACCACGTCCAGCCCGAGCACGTACTCGGCGGTGACCCCGTACTTCACGCAGCACAGCCCGCCGGACGCGGTGCCGATGTTGCCGCCGATGGTGCACTGCTCCCAGCTGGAGGGGTCGGGCGGGTAGTAGAGGCCCTGTTCGGCGACGGCCCGCGAGAGGACGGCGTTGACCACGCCCGGTTCGACGACGGCGATCCGGTCGACGGTGGAGACCTCCAGGATCCGGTCCATCTTGACGAGGGACAGCACGATGCAGCCGTCGGAGGCGTTGGCGGCCCCGGAGAGGCCCGTACGGGCGCCCTGCGGGACCACGGGGACCCGTAGGGCGGTGGCGGTGCGCATGACGTGCCGCACCTGCTCCACGGTCCGCGGCAGGACGACGGCGGCGGGGGTGCCGGCGTCGCAGAAACCGGCGGTGTCGCGGGCGTAGGAGGCGGTCACCTGAGGGTCGGTCAGCAGCGCTTCGGGCGGCAGTCCTTCGCCGAGTCGCACAATGAGATCGTCATCCATGTGGCCAGAGTGGCAGCCGGGGCCATCGGTGTGAACACGGCCGCGACCGGCTTCGGACACCTCGGCGGGCTCTTCATATTGACGCACAGTGAGCGCATGCACGGTTTCGACGAGCAATCCCAGCAGCCCGCGCCGCCCGTGACCTTCACCGGACGCAAGACGGTCGTGGCGGCCGCGGTCGCGGTGGTCCTGATCGCCGGGGCCCTGCTGATCCGCCCGGCCCGCACCGGGGACGACGCCCGCCCTCCGGGGCCGAGCGAACGGGCCGCTTCGGCGGTGGGCATGGGCGCCCCGGCGGCGGCGGTGGACCTGACGGCGCTGGTGACGGACCGGGAGAAGTGGGTCGCCGCGCATCCGGACGACGACGCTTCGTGGGCGGTGCTCGGCTCGGCGTACCTGGAACAGGCCCGGCGGACGGCCGATTCCGCCTGGTACCCGAAGGCGGAGAAGGCGCTCAAGCGGTCGCTGGAGGTCCGCCCGGCCGAGAAGGGCAACTTCGACGCGATGACGGGCATGGGCGCGCTGGCCGGTGCCCGGCGGGACTTCGCGACGGCGCGGAAGTGGGGCGAGCTGGTACGGGCGCAGGCGCCGCGGCGCTGGACGGCGTACCCGGTCCTGGTGGACGCGTACACGGGCCTCGGCGACTACAAGGCCGCGCAGCGGGCGATGGAGCGGCTGCTGGAGCTCCGGCCGGGCCTGGCCGCGCACCTGAGGGCGGCGCAGGTCTACCGCGACCGGGGCTGGCGCGAGGACGCGGTGGTGGCGCTGGAGGCGGCGGGCGGCGAGGCGAAGGCCCCTGCGGAGAAGGCGTACGTGCTGTTCCGGCTCGGGGAGCTGGCGTGGGAGCGCGGCGACCCGTCGGAGGCGCTGCGCCAGTACGAGGCGGCACTGCGCACCGACCCGGGGCAGGGCGAGGCGCTGGGCGGCCGGGCCAGGGCGCTGGCCGCGCTGGGGCGGGGCGGGGAGGCGGTGCGGGACTACCGGCTGGCGCTGGGCCGCACCCCGCTGCCGGGGCTGGCGCTGGAGCTGGGCGAGCTGCTGGACTCGCTGGAGCGGCCGGAGGAGGCTCGGGCGCAGTACCGGTCCCTGGCGGTGCTGGCGGCGGCGGGCGGTGCGAACGGGGTGAACGAGGAGGTCGTCCTCGGCCTGTACGAGGCGGACCACGGCGATCCGGGCCGGGCGGTGCAGCGCCTGTCGGCGGAGTGGGGCCGGCACAAGAGCGTGCAGGTGGCCGACGCGCTGGGGTGGGCACTGCACAAGGGCGGCGAGGACGCGCAGGCGCTGGAGTACGCGAAGAAGGCGACCGACCTGGGGCTGCGGAGCGCGGAGTTCTCCTACCACCGGGCGGTGATCGAGCGCGGGCTGGGCGACGAGGCGGCGGCGCGGCGGAGCCTGCAGATGTCGCTGCGCACGAACCCGGTGTTCTCCCCCGTGCGGGGGCCGCTGGCGAAGGAGGCCCTGGCGTCGGTCGGGCAGCCGCCGGCGGGCGGTCCGGAGAACATGCAGCCGCGCACTCCGTGGGTGGCACCGGAACTCCCGAAGCCGAGGCCCGCGGCGCCGAAGCCCGCGGCGGCCCCGAAGCCGAAGCCGAAGCCTGCGGCGCCGAAGCCGAAGCCCTCCCCGGCCGGCACGTAACCCGCCGCTGCGCGGGGCCACTCCCCTACCCGCCCTTCGCCCGTTCCCCGGGCTGCGCCCGGACCCCTTGGGGGCTCCGCCCCCAGACCCTCCCCCAGCTACCGCTGGGAGGTGCCCCCAGCGCCTCAAACGCCGGCGGGGCTACAGATAGCCCCGCCGGCGTTTGAGGCGACGGGCGCGCAGCGCCCGTACGGGGTCAGGGGCGGAGCCCCTGGGAACGGTGGAAGGGAGGGTAGGGGACCTCGCCCCGCGCAGCGGCCAACCACCCGCACCCGACCCACCGGCCCCCGCCACCCGAACCGGCCCCGCCCCGCATCCGACGGCCGGAGGCTGTCGCAGCGGCGCGAAGCCGGGGAGGCCGCCTGCGGCCGAGCCGCGCGAGCGGCGCGTCAAGAAGGGCAGCGCCGCAACCTACAGGTTGCCCCGCTTCTCCTGCTCCCGCTCGATCGCCTCGAACAGCGCCTTGAAGTTGCCCTTGCCGAAGCCCATCGACCCGTGCCGCTCGATGATCTCGAAGAACACCGTCGGGCGGTCCTGCACCGGCTTGGTGAAGATCTGCAGCAGGTAGCCGTCCTCGTCGCGGTCCGCGAGGATCTTCAGCTCGCGCAGCTCGTCGATCGGCACGCGCGTGTCGCCGACCCACTCGCCGAGGGTGTCGTAGTAGGTGTCCGGCACGGACAGGAACTCCACGCCCGCGGCCCGCATCGTGCGCACGGTGGCGACGATGTCGTTGGAGGCCAGCGCGATGTGCTGGACGCCGGGGCCGTTGTAGAAGTCGAGGTACTCGTCGATCTGCGACTTCTTCTTCGCGATCGCCGGCTCGTTGATCGGGAACTTCACCTTCTTGGTGCCGTCCGCGACGACCTTCGACATCAGCGCCGAGTACTCGGTCGCGATGTCGTCGCCCACGAACTCCTTCATGTTCGTGAAGCCCATGACCTTGTTGTAGAACGCGACCCACTCGTTCATGCGGCCGAGCTCGACGTTGCCGACGCAGTGGTCGATCGCCTGGAAGGTGCGCTTGGCCGGCGGGGTGCCGATCGGCTGGGCGGCGACGTAGCCCGGCAGGTAGGGGCCGGTGTAGTCGACGCGCTCGACGAGGGTGTGGCGGGTCTGGCCGTAGGTGGCGATGGCGGCGAGCACGACGGTGCCGTTCTCGTCCTTGACCTCGTACGGCTCTTCCAGGCCGCGCGCGCCCTGCTCGACGGCGTACGCGTAGGCGGCGCGGACGTCCGGGACCTCGATGGCGAGGTCGATGACCCCGTCGCCGTGCTCGGCGACGTGCTCGGCGATGAAGCGGCCGTGGTCGGTGGTCGCCTTGATGACCGAGGTCAGGACGAACCGCGCGGCGCCGTTGGTCAGGACGTAGCTGGCGGTCTCGCGGCTGCCGGTCTCCGGTCCGGAGTAAGCCACGAGCTTCATGCCGAAGGCGGACGAGTAGTAGTGCGCGGCCTGCTTGGCGTTGCCGACGGCGAAGACGACCGCGTCCATCCCCTTCACCGGGAAGGGGTCTGCCTCACGCGCGGTCTGCGGGGTGGTGTCCAGGGTCTCAGTCATGAGCGCAGATTCCCGCGCTTCCACAAGCTGCGCAATAGTTTCGATTTCTTCTGTACACAATGCCCAGCGAAGCCCGAGGATGACTGAGAGATCTGTGCAGTATGACCAGCCGATCGAGGGAAGGCTTCCATGGGCATCGACGAACTCGACGGCCGCCTCATCGTCCTGCTGGCCCGCGAGCCCCGCATCGGCGTGCTGGAGGCCTCGCGGCGGCTGGGCGTGGCGCGCGGGACGGTGCAGGCGCGGCTGGACCGGCTCCAGTCGAACGGGGTCATCCGCGGGTTCGGCCCGCAGGTGGACCCGACGGCGCTCGGGTATCCGGTGACGGCGTTCGCCACGCTGGAGATCAAGCAGGGGCAGGGGGCGGACGTACGGGCGCACCTGGCGGGGGTTCCGGAGGTACTGGAGCTGCACACGACGACCGGGCACGGGGACATGCTGTGCCGGCTGGTGGCTCGGTCGAACGCCGACCTCCAGCGGGTGATCGACCGGGTGGTGGGCTTCGAGGGGATCGTGCGGGCGTCGACGGCGATCGTCATGGAGAACCCGGTGCCGCTGCGGATCATCCCGCTGGTGGAGCAGGCGGCCGCGGACGGCTGAGCCCGCCGCACCCCCCGCTCCCAGAGTTCCAAAGAAGACGTTGCAAAGAAACCCTTGCATAGAAACCTTTGCAACCCTATCGTTGAGGCATGCCCGAAAAGAACGCCGAAACCCCTCCGGGGGAGCCGCAGCCGCCCAAGGTCCGTACGCTGGACTCCCGCTCCCTGCGGGGCCTCGCCCACCCCCTGCGCATACAGCTGCTGCGCGCCCTGCGCATGAGCGGCCCGGCAACCGCCTCCCAGTTGGCGGAGCGGCTCGGCGAGTCCAGCGGGGCCACCAGCTACCACCTGCGCCAGCTCGCCGCCCACGGCTTCATCGAAGAGGCACCGGAGCACGGCAAGGGCCGCGAGCGCTGGTGGAAGCCCTCCCACGACGGCACGAGGCTCGACGACTCGCTGAGCTTCGACGACAGCCCGGAGACGCGCGGCGCGGCCGAGGTCTTCCTGGCCGAGATCATGAAGATCCACACGCAGGAGCTGACCTCCTGGCTCGGCGAGTCCGTCGACTGGTCGCCGGCCTGGCGCGGCTCCAGCGACCTCAGCGACTTCACCCTCCGGCTGACCGCCGAGCAGACCCACGAACTGGTCCACAAACTCCACGAGTTGATCAACAGCTACCGCGACCTGCCGCCCGCGGAGAACCCGGCGGACGTGGAAACGGTCCGCTTCCACACCCACGCCTTCCCCCGCCGCGCCGCCGAGTAGCCCTCCCCCGCTCCGCAGAATCCGAAGCATCCGCAGAAGGAGTCCCGCCATGCACACCTTCACCCACGCCCGGATACACACCGCCCGTACCGCCGAACTGGCCGCCGAGGCCGCCGCCTGGCGCCTCGCCCGGGAAGCCGCCCCCGCCGGCTCCCCCGCCCTCCCCGCCCTGCGCAACCGGCTGGGCGAGGCCCTGGTCGCCATCGGCACCCGGCTGCTCCAGCCGGTTCCCGCCCATGCCCGCGTGCGGCACCACGCCGCATGAGCCGCCGGCCCTTCACGGCCGTCCTGGCCGCCAACACCATCTCCATCGCCGGCAGTTCACTCACCCTGATCGGCGTCCCGTGGTTCGTGCTCCAGACCACGGGGAGCGCCGGCCGGGCCGGGATCGTCGCCTTCTGCGCCACCCTCCCGGTCGTCGTCGCGGCCCTGGTCGGCGGTCCGGTCATCGACCGGATCGGCCGCCGCCGGGTCTCCGCCGCCTCCGACGTGATCTGCGCCGCGTCGATCGGGGCGATCCCCCTCCTCCACCACGCGGGCCTCCTCGACTTCTGGATGCTGTGCGCGCTGATGGCGGTCGGCGGCCTCGTGCACACCCCCGGCCTGACCGCCCGCTACGTCCTGCTGCCCAGCCTCGCCGAGCACGCCGGCACCACCGTCGCCCGGGCGGCGAGCCTCTACGACGCCGTCTCCCGCGGGGCCCGGATGCTCGGGGCCGCGGTGGCGGGCGTCCTGGTCACGGCCTTCGGCGCGGACACGGTCCTCCTGCTGGACGCGGCGACCTTCGCCGCCTCCGCCCTCCTGGTCTCCGCCTTCTTGCGCGGGGTCCCCGCCGCCGAACCGCAACGCACCGCCGAGAAGCCCTCGTTCGCCGCCTACCGCGCCGAGCTGGCCGAGGGATGGCGGTTCCTGATCCGGTCGCGGCTGCTGCTGGGCATCACGCTCATGGTGATGGTGACCAACGGCCTCGACCAGGGCTGGTCCTCCGTGCTCCTGCCGGTCCACGGCCGCGAGGACCTCGGCGGCGCCACCACCCTCGGCCTGATGGTCTCCCTCTTCGGCGGCTTCGCCCTGCTCGGGGCCCTGCTCTACGGGGTCTGGGGCGAGCGCTTCCCCCGCCGGGCGGTCTTCGCGGGCGCCTTCCTGGTCTCGGGGGCCACCCGCTACGTGGTCGCCGCCTTCACCGACACCCCGCTGCCCCTCGCGGTGACCATGGCCCTGGCCGGCCTGGGCGCGGGCGTGCTCAACCCGATCCTGACCACCGTGATCTCCGGTCTGGTGCCGGAGGACATGCGCAGCCGGGTCTCCAGCGTGAGCATGGCGGGCGGCGAGCTGGCCATGCCGATGGGCGGACTCGCGGCGGGCCTGCTGGTCGACGCCTCCGGCGTGAGCACGGCCCTGCTGGCCTTCGCCGCCGTCTACCTCCTGGCGACGCTGTCCCCGCTGGTCTTCCCGTCCTGGCGCGGCCTCGACGCGAAGCCCTCCGTCAGCAGGACGGCACCGAGTCCGGCTCCCGGTCCAGCGCCCGCAGCGAGTTCACCGCATCCGTCAGCGAAGTGACGGGGATCAGCTGGAGGCCCTCGGGGAGCTCGGACTTGGCGTCCGAGCACTCCGCCTTCGGTACGAGGAACACGGTCGCGCCGTCGCGGCGCGCGGCCTGCGTCTTGAGACCCACGCCGCCGACCGCGCCGACCGCGCCGTCGGCGCCGATGGTGCCCGTGCCTGCGATGCTGCGGCCGCCGGTGAGTTCGCCTCCGCTGCCGTCGCCGTCGATCTTGTCGACGATGCCGAGGGTGAAGAGGAGTCCGGCGCTCGGGCCGCCGACGTCGGCGAGGTTGAGCTGGACCTTGATGTCCTTGGGGTCCTTCTTGAGGTAGCCGAGGGCGGCGGCCGCGGCGGCCGACTGCGACTGGGCCATTTCCTCCAGGTTGTGCTCCTCGATCTGCTTGTCGCTCCCGCCCGAGGGATACACCGCCTCCCGGGGCATGACCGCCTGGTCGGTCTTGAACCAGTGGCGGACCAGTTCGGGCAGCTTCATCGTCGAGGAGGGGCCGGTGGCGCGGATGGTTGTCATCCGGAGCTGGCCCTTGGTGTCGCGGACCGGGGCGCCGGTGATGGTGATCACCGGCTTGCCCTGGTCGGAGCCCAGTACGTCGGCCGTGGGGCCCGGCACCGCCACCACGAAGGGCAGCGGCGCGAGGGCGGCCACGGCGAACAGCCCGAGGACGGGCGCGGCGCAGACGGCCAGGGCGGCGGGACGCGGCAGACGTGTGAGGCGAGAGAGCACCCGGCCAATCTACCGACCCGGGCGGCCCTGCCCGTTCCGGCGGGCCCGGAGCCGGACCGCCGCGGCCTCCCCGCGACGGCCTGGCGGCCCGGCGGGAAGGAGCGGTGCGGCGGTGACGGCGACGGCCCGACGGCGGCTCAGCGCAGGGCGTCGGCGACCTCGCGGGCCGCGTCGACCACGCGGGGCCCGACCCGCTCCGGCACGGCGTCGGCCAGCATCACGACGCCGACGCTGCCCTCCAGGCCGGTGATGCCGACGAGCGGTGCGGCGGCGCCGCTGGCGCCCGCCTCCAGCTCGCCGTGGGTGAGGGTGTAGCCGGGCTCGATGAGCGAGCCCTGACGGGCGGCCAGGATGGCCCGGCCGGCCGCGCCGCGGTCCAGCGGGTGGCGGAAACCGGCCCGGTAGGCGACGTGGTAGTCGGTCCAGGTGGGCTCCACGACGGCCACGGCGAGGGCCTCCGTGCCGTCGACGAGGGTCAGGTGCGCGGTGGCCCCGATGTCCTCGGCGAGGGAGCGCAGCGCGGGCAGGGCCGCCTCGCGCACGAGCGGGTGGACCTGCCGGCCCAGGCGCAGGACGCCGAGCCCGACGCGGGCCCGGCCGCCGAGGTCGCGGCGGACCAGGGCGTGCTGCTCCAGCGTGGCGAGCAGGCGGTAGACGACGGTGCGGTTGACACCGAGGCGGTTGGAGAGCTCGGTGACGGTCAGACCGTGGTCGGTGTCGGCGAGCAGCTTGAGGACTCTGAGTCCCCGGTCGAGAGTCTGGGAGGTTTCCGCGGTCACGACGCCTCTCCCTCTGTATTAGGTGGGCGGCGGTGACTCTCACACGGTGCAGCGCTGCCGGTCCCTCGGCGACGCACGGAGAGGCCGCCGGTAGCGGCCAAGGCACCGGCTGCGCTCCCGCGGCGGCGCTGCCACGGGGCGTTCGATGCGGGGACAGTAGCGAGCGAGTCCGCTGAGCGAAAGGCCTCGTCCAGAATCCGGGCGCCTACTGCCGGTTTAAGGCGTTTTCTGCCCGGGGCTGTATCGATTCGTAATGTCCCCTGACCGAAAATCGGTTTACACGGCCATTACTCTGATCGTGTTCAAAAAGATGTTGGGGGGGCGGGGCGCAATGTGCCTCGGACGCACACCAAGGGGAGAGAAGCAACAGTGAAGCTGAAGCGCATGGCCGTCGTGGCCGCCGCAGCTGTCGTCGGCCCGACGGTCCTCATGGCCACGCCCGCCATGGCGGACGAGGCCAACAACACGGCCGTCACGACGCCGGACGCCGCGCCGAAGGAAGACGCCGCGCCCGCCGCCGAGACCCCGGCGAAGCCCGCCGCGGAGAAGCCGGCCCCGGCCGCCGAGACCCCGGCGAAGCCCGCCCCGGCCCCGGCCAAGCCCGCCGCCGAGACCCCGGCCAAGCCGGCTCCGGCCCCCGCGCCGCAGGTCGAGGACGAGGACGAGGACCTGGTCGCGACCGGTCCGGTCATCGGCATCGGCGGTGTCCCGAGCTCCTTCAAGGCGGGCGGCGGCTGGACCAACCTGACCTACACGGTCGACAACTCGAAGGGCAAGGCGCAGGAGAGCTACGTGCTCGTCCTGGGTGTCGCCGCCGAGGCCCGCGGGCTGACCGCCAAGGACGTCCAGGTCCAGGTCTTCCACCAGGGCTCCTGGCACGACGTGGAGATCATCGGCGAGGGCGGCGCCGCTGTCGCGCTGCTGACCGACGACATCTCCATCCCGGCCAAGAAGGTCGACCTCCAGGTCCGCGTCAAGTTCAGCGCGGGCGCCCCGGTCAGCGACATCGTCGTCATCGGCACCGGCGGCAGCAACGTGGACGACGACGTGTGGTCCGACACGACCATCGTCGAGTCGAAGATCGTCAAGAGCTCCACCGGCGGTGGCAACACCGGCGGCAACACCGGTGGCAACACCGGCGGTGGCAACAACACCAAGCCGAACGGCGGCGGCACCACCACGCCGATCGTCGACACCAACACCGGCTCCGGCAACACCGGCGGCAGCACCAACACCGGCGGCGAGCTCGCCGAGACCGGTGCCGACGCCGCCACCAGCTGGGCGCTCGGCGCCGGCGGTGTCGCCCTCGCCATGGGTGCGGCCCTCGTCGCCGGCACCGGCCGTCGTCGCCGCCCGACCGCCTAAGCGGTAAGGCCCCACGAGAACGGGGTCCGTGCGCAACCCGCGCACGGACCCCGTTTCCCGTTCTCAGGGAAGGCTCACCGCATCCGGGTGGCCCACTCCTGCACCTTCTTGATCCGCTCCTTCAGCTGCCCCGCCGTCGCCTCCGCGCTCGGCGGCCCGCCGCACACCCGGCGCAGCTCCGTGTGGATCACCCCGTGCGGCTTCCCGCTCTGGTGGACGTACGCGCCCACCATCGTGTTCAGCGACTTCCGCAGCTCCAGCAGCTCCTTGTGCGAGACCACCGGCCGCCGCTCGGCCGGCAGCTCCAGCAGGTCCGACTCCGCGTCCGGCTTGCGGCGGCTGTGCGCGATCTGCCGCGACTGCCGCTTCTGCAGCAGCAGCTGCACCTGGTCCGGCTCCAGCAGCCCCGGGATGCCGAGGTAGTCCTGCTCCTCCTCGCTGCCCGGGTGCGCCTGCATGCCGAACTCGGCACCGTCGTAGAGCACCCGGTCGAAGACGGCGTCGGATTCGAGGGCCTCGAAGGACATCTGCTCGTCCTCGCCGGTGTCCTCGTCCTCCTGCCGGTTCGCCTCGTCCATCTCCTTCTCGGACTCGGCGTACGGGTCGTCGTCCTCGCCCGCCTTCTTCGGGCGGTCGAGGACGTGGTCGCGCTCGACCTCCATCTCGTTCGCGAAGCCGAGGAGGTAGGGGATCGTCGGAAGGAACACGGACGCCGTCTCGCCGCGCCTGCGCGATCGCACGAAGCGGCCGACGGCCTGCGCGAAGAACAGCGGGGTCGAGATCGTCGTCGCGTACACGCCCACCGCGAGGCGCGGTACGTCGACGCCCTCGGACACCATGCGGACCGCGACCATCCAGCGGTCGTCGTTCGCGCTGAAGGTGTCGATGTTCTTCGAGGCGCCCGTGTCGTCGGAGAGCACGACGGTCGCCTTGGTCCCGGTGATCTCCCGGATCAGCTTCGCGTACGCGCGCGCCGCGTCCTGATCGGCGGCGATGACCAGCCCGCCGGCGTCCGGGATGCCCTTCCTGACCTCCGTCAGGCGCTGGTCGGCGGCGCGCAGCACGTTCGGCATCCAGTCGCCGCGCGGGTCCAGCGCCGTGCGCCAGGCCTGCGAGATGGCGTCCTTGGTCATCGGCTCGCCGAGGCGGGCCTCGATCTCGTCGCCGGCCTTGGTGCGCCAGCGCATGTTGCCGCTGTAGGACAGGAAGATCACTGGCCGGACGACGCCGTCTCCGAGGGCGTTGCCGTAGCCGTAGGTGTAGTCGGCGGAGGACCGCCGGATCCCGTCGTTGCCCTCCTCGTACGTGACGAAGGGGATCGGGTTGGTGTCCGACCGGAACGGCGTACCGGTCAGCGCCAGGCGCCGGGTCGCCGGGTCGAAGGCCTCCAGGCAGGCCTCGCCCCAGGACTTCGAGTCGCCCGCGTGGTGGATCTCGTCGAGGATCACCAGGGTCTTGCGCTGCTCGCAGCGGTTGCGGTGCAGCATCGGGCGCACGCCGACGCCCGCGTAGGTCACGGCGACGCCGTGGTAGTCCTTGCTCAGCGGCCCGGCCGAGTACTCGGGGTCGAGCCGGATGCCTATGCGGGCGGCGGCTTCCGCCCACTGCTTCTTCAGGTGCTCGGTCGGCGCGACCACGGTCACCTGCTGGACCACGTGGTGGTGCAGCAGCCAGGAGGCGAGGGTGAGCGCGAAGGTGGTCTTGCCGGCGCCGGGGGTGGCGACCGCGAGGAAGTCCCGCGGCTGGGTCTGGACGTACTTGTCGAGCGCACCCTGCTGCCAGGCTCGCAGCTTGCTGGCGGTACCCCAGGGGGCACGGCCGGGGAAGGCGGGTGAGAGGTGGTGGGAGGCGGTAGTAGTCACGGTCTCCGGTTCGTTGCTCTCGGCGGTCGTGGCAGTCGTGGCCGTCCCCGCCGACGTGGTGGTCGTACGTAGGACAACCGGGCCACCTTACCGGCGCGGGCCCGCCCCTCGCGGAGGGACAGGCCCGTGACCTCGGCGGGTGCGGCGAGGGTCACACACGACGCCCGGCGTCCCCCACCCTCCGCCGCGCACGCGTCACAGCGAGCTCAACCGCCCGGCGATCAAGGCGAGATCGGCCTCCCGCCCGGCCGCGACGTCGATGACCAGGGCGTACGCGGCCTCCTGGTCGGCGTCGGCGAGATCCACCCCGTTCACGGCGAGGAAGGCCGCCGCGGCGAGCCAGGCCGTGCGCTTGTTCCCGTCGACGAGGGGGTGGTTCACGGCGATGCCGTGCAGCAGCGCGGCGGCCTGCTCGTAGAGGTCCTCGTAGGCGGGAACCCCGAACATGCGCGCCCGGGGCCGGTGCACCGCCGACTCCAGCAGCCCGGGGGCGCGCAGCTCCACGGGCTGGTCCCGGGCCAGGCAGGCGTGCCGGGCGAGGTCCAGGACCTCGGCGAGGGTCAGGTGCCTGACCGGGGCGGCGCTCACTGCCCGAGCCGGTTCAGGAGTCCGGCGTGCCGCTCCGCCAGCCGCGAGGCCTCGGACCCGACGCGCTCGCGCTCCCGGCGCAGGTGGGCCCGTACGGCCTCCAGCGCCAGGGCCTCGGGGGTCGTGGCGGTGGCGTCGGCGAGGTCGGCCAGCTCGGCGCGCTCGCCGTCGGACAGCGGGAGGACCAGCCCGTTCGCATTCGGGTTCGTGTTCACGTCAACGTTCACGTGCGGAGCGTAACCAGCGGGGCCGGTCCGCCCCACACCCTTTTCCGCAGGCGGCCGGCCTCAGGCGTCCGCCCCCTCCGGCACCGGGTCCAGCCGGGTCGCCACCCACGCCCCCACCAGGGCCACGCAGGCCATCGGCAGGAACACGACGAGGAACGCCGCCGGGTGCGAGGCACCCTCCGAGGCGGCGGCCACGTGCCCCGCGCCCACGGCCCCGCCGCCCAGCGCGGCGAACGCGGCGCCCCCGGCCGCCAGCAGCACCACGTTCGCCAGCGCGTCCGAGATCTGCAGCGCGGCCGAGTTCGCGCCCGCCTCCTCCGGCGCGGACAGCTTCAGCAGCAGCACGCTGGTCGAGCCGATCACCAGCCCCATCCCGAGCGAGCCCACCGCCCAGGCGAGCGCCAGCGTCCACACCGGCACCGCCTCGACCAGCACCGCCGGGGCCGCCGCGATGGCCACGGCCACCATCACCATCCCGGTCACCATCAGCCGCTCCCGGTAGGGCGCCGTACGGCCCTGCGACTGCACCCACGAGCCCAGCGCCCACGTCACCCCGCCCAGCGCCAGCGAGAAGCCCGCCCAGGTCGGGCTCAGGCCGCGCTGGGTGACCAGCATCAGCGGCACGAAGCTCTCCGCCCCGATGAACGCCCCCGCCGCCACCCCGCGCAGCAGCACCACCGACGGCAGCCCGCGCCGCGCCCGGTAGGTACCGCGCGGCAGCAGCCCCAGCACCGCCGGCACCAGCAGGGCCGCGCCCGCGACACCCGGCAGCAGCGACAGCCACCGCAGGTCCTGGGCGGCGTACTGGAGCAGCCCGGCGCCCAGCGAGATCCCGAGCGCCAGCCGGATCCGCCGCCGGTCGAACGCGACGGGCGAGGCGGGGTCCACCGGCCCGGAAGCGGTGCGCCGGATCGCGGGCAGCGCCACCATCAGCGGTACGACGACCAGCGCGGGGATCCCGAGGAACACCCACCGCCAGCCCAGGTGCTCGGTGACCGTCCCCGCGGCCAGCGGCCCGACGATCGAGGGCACCACCCAGCTCGCGGCGAAGGCCGCCATGATCGCGGGCCGCAGCCGCTCCTCGTAGGCCCGGCTGACCACCACGTACAGGGCGACGATCACCAGCCCGCCCCCGAACCCCTGCACCGCCCGCCCGAGGACGAACACCCCCATCAGCTGCGCGGTCCCGGAACACACCAGCCCGGCGGCGAAGGCCCCGATCCCCACGGTCAGCGGCCGCAGCGGCCCCTGCCGGTCGGCCCACTGACCGGACAGCACCATGGCGAAGAGGCTGGTGGTGAAGTACGCGGAGAACCCGAAGGCGTAGAGCCCGATCCCGTCCAGCTCCCGCGCGGCGACGGGCATCGCCGTCCCGACGGCGGTGGCCTCGAAGGCGATCAGGAAGATCACGGAGATGATCCCGACGCTGAGCGCCCGGTACGCCGGCCCGAGAATGCCGCCCTGCGGTGGCGGGGCGGCGTCGCTGGCATCGGCTATCCGGGGTTCAAGGGCGCTCATCGCCCCAGAGTAAGGTCCACAGCCCGCTCTCGCCCCTGTCATTTAGGCGGATCCCGCCTCGTCCGCCCGACCTAGGTCCGCGAGCCCGTGTGAACGCGGCATGGCAGTCACGTTGCAGCCCCCGCGCCACCCTTCCCCGGCCACCCCGGGCCCCCGTACGTTCGTACTCGTCACCACACACCCAGCCGTGTGCCCGAGTGGTTGAGGGACTCGCCTGCAAAGCGGGTTACGCCGGTTCGATTCCGGTCACGGCTTCTGCGCGGCAGCACGAAGGCCGTCCGGGGCCAAGAGCCCCGGACGGCCTTCGGCGTACTCCCGGCCTGCTCCCGGGCCTACTCGCCGGGCTTCGTCTGTGCCTCGTGGCCCTGCTGCCGCGCGATGGAGTTGCCGGACCCGTACCCGATCCGCACCGCCTCGACGAGGTCGTTGCCGAAGTCGCCGTTGGGGTCGATGCCGTGGCGCCTCACGAACTGCCGCATCGGCGCCTCGGCGCTGTGCTCACCGGCCTGGAACATCGCCTTGTTGGAGGCGTGCGTCTTCCCGGCGACCTCGTCCTCGTGCTTCTCCTTGGCCTCGTCGGACCACTCTCCGATGACTCCCGAGGCGGCCTGCTCCACGGCACCGCTGCCGGTGTCCACGGCCAGCGGGACGACCACCGCCGCCGCACCGGCCGCGGCGGCCGTGGCGGGCAGGAAGGCCACACCGGCGGCGATCACGGCAGTGGTGCCGAACTCGACCCAGTGCGAGCTCCGCTCGTGCGCCTTCTCGTACGCCTTGTGCTGCTTCTCGCCGAGTTCCCGGACCTGCGCGGCCCGGGACTCGTCGAGGATGCCCTGCGCCTCGGCGCCGGTACGGACCACCGCCCGGGCCTGGCCCTCGTCGACCGCGCCGTGGGCCACCTGATGCTCCAGAACGCTCGCCGAGTGGACGCGTTCGGCGGTGGACACGGTGGCGTAGGCGTCGGGGTGCTGGCCGAGGGCGGCGAGCAGGTCGCGGGCGCCGTCGCGCCCGAACTCCGCGTGCGCCTGCCCGTCACCGGCCCGCGGAGCGAAGACGCTCTGCTCCCCCTCGTCGTCCAGCGCCCGGTTCACGTCGTCGACGTACCCGGCGGTCATGTGCCCCAGGCTGTCCGCGAGGACCTCGTGGTGCTTGAGCAGTTCCGCGTCGCCCCCGTACTTCAGGGCGACGGCCTCCATCACCCGGGCCCCTCCCCCGGTGCGGTGGAGCTGCGGCCGGGGGTCGTCCCAGGCGTGGCCGAGGGTGGCTGCTTCCAGGGCGTGGCCCAGGGCGTCGGGCATGTACTTCCGGGTCTTCGCGAGGTCGTCCGGGTTCACGCCCTCCATGTCGATCGTGGCGCGGTACTCCTCGTCGGCGAAGAAGTCGAGGTACGTGGCGACCGGCTTGCCGGCCGCGTCCCTGCCCAGGTCGGGGGTGCCGGGCTTCACGGTGCCGTCGAAGTTGTAGGCGTGATGAGGACGAGGCGGATCCGGGTCGAAGAACTCGGCAGCGGCCGCCGGGCTGTGGCCCAGGGCCTCCAGGAAGCTCACCACCGGGTCGTAGCCGGCGCCGTTGATCCCGGACGGGTTCAGCATGTTCCTGCCGTAGCCGCTGCCCAGCTGGCGGCCCCGGTTGAAGAAGTCCGGGTCCTTGGCGTGGATCTGGGTGGCGTGCTCGGCGATCGGTACCAGGAACCCGGGGTCGTAGTTCCCGTAGCGCATGATCCCGCCGAGCAGCTGGTACCCGAGCGGCGGGTTCTGCTCGTACCGCCCCAGCGGGACGTGCTGGGTGCCGAGCCTGCGCAGCTCCTGGGCGTAGCTGTCGGGCAGGTGCGGTTCGGCCGTGGAGCGGGTGGCGGTGGCCAGGTTGAGGCCCAGGTTCCGCTGGAGCTCCCGGACGTCCGTCAGGCGCTGCTCGTCGAGCTCGCCGTACGAGTACGTGTCGGCCGACATCTGCCCGAAGAAACGGAGCGCCCCCTCGGGGCCGAGGTTCCCGTAGAAGGCGGTCGAGAACTCCGCCTTGGCCGCGTTGTCGCCCAGCAGCTCGTTGAGCTCCGCCAGCTCGGTGTGCGAGAGGTCGCGGCCCTTGCGGGCGAGGTCGGTCGCGCGGCCGGCCTGCTCGGCGGTCAGGCCGGCGTACTTCGGGGCGCTGAAGTCGTGGCCGTCGGCGACGTTGGCGCCGAGGAGGCGGGCGAGGGAGCGGTCCACGTCGTCGCAGGCGTCGACGGCCGCGTCCACCTTCGCCTGCCAGCGGGGGAGGTTGACGCGCAGGGACTCCTGGTAGTCGGGGTCGTGGCGCGCCGCGTTCCGCTCCTGTTCGGTGGCGAGCGGCAACGCCTCGACCTTCCCCTTCCCGTCCACCCGGAACCCGGCGGCGGGGGCCTCCTCCTCGGCGATCCTCCTCAGCCGGTCGCGGGAGGACCTGAAGGTGTCGTGCCCCTGGGCGAGGGCCCGGTGGATGCCCTCGGCCGCCTTGGCGGCGTCCTCGAACTCCTTGGCCGTCTTGGCGACGAACGGCCGCGCCACGCCCGCGGTGACCCCGCTCCACTCGGCCTTGTCGGCCTTGGCCTTCATGCCGTTGCGGGCGGCCTCGGCCAGTTCCTCCAGCTTGGCCGCCATGGCCTGCCAGTCGCGGACGGCGGTGGCGAGCTTGTCGACCGGGGCGTTCAGCGCGTTCTCGTACGTCACCACGGGGGCTACTTGAGGTACGCGTCGAGCTTGGAGGTGGTGAACTCGGCGTAGAGGCACTGCTCGTCCGCGCGGTGGGAGGAGAGCGCGTGGTTCAGGCCGTTGGAGATCTGCGCGCAGGCGGCGGCGAGGGTCTTGACCTGCGATTCCCACCGGGTGTTCGCCTTGGCGAGCGCGGCCCCGCTGCCGAAGCCCTCGCGGGAGAGCGCGGTGGCGGCCTCGGCGGAGGCGGTGGCGGCGTGGCGGCCGTCGACGTGGAGGCGGGAGTGCAGCTTGTACGCCTCGCTGCCGATGGCTCCGATGTGGTCCTGGTTGAGGGTGAGGTCGGCGGGGCCGGTGGCTGCCGCCGCCGTGTTGAGGCGGGTCGAGATGTTGGCCGCGGCGGTGGCCCGCGCGGCGGACCACTCCTCTTCGAAGGACATCCCGTGTGCTCCCCGCTCCGTGTCTGCCCGTGACTGCGTCAGCGCCCGGCCCGTCGTACGACGACTGCGGCGACCGCCCCGCCGATGAGGACGCAGGCCCCCAGCCCGAGGGCGATCCAGCTGCCGCTGCCGTCGCCGTCGCCGTTGCCCTTGTCTACCGCAGGCCCGGCGTGGGGCGGGGGCGGCGAGGTGATCTTTCCCCCGGTCGAGGGAACAGGGGCACCTGATGCTGCCGCCGCGGCTGCCGCGAGGTCGGGCAACGGGTACACGTCCGCCGGGCCGGGGTCGCCGGGGGTGGGGAGGGCGATCCGGGGCCGGACGACGCCGTAGCCGATGTAGTCGTTGCGCGCGGTGCCGTCGACGGGCTTGCCGGCGGTGTTGAGGAGGACGCGGAGGATCTGGTTGTTGGTCCAGGTGGGATGGACGGACCAGAGGAGGGCGGCGGAGGCCGAGGTTAGGGCTGTGGCGTCACTTGTGCCGTGGCCTGTGCAGAGGCCCGTACCGCCGCTGCACGCGGTGACGATGTCTGTTCCGGGCGCGGACAGGTCCACTGCGGCGTTGTGCTGCGACTCCTTGGTCGCCGCCCCGTCGTGGCCAACTGCCGCAACGCCCACCACTCCTGGCGTTCCAGATGGAAAGTAAATCTCGTCGTGACCGTCGTTACCAACGCCAGCAAAGATCAGCTTGCCCTTTGCCAGCGCGTACTTGACCGCGTTGGATAGTTCATCCGAATCGGGCCACCCGATCATCGCGACATTGAGGATCTTGGCGTCTGAATCGGCAGCAAATCTGATCGCATCCTTCAGGGTCGTATCCCGGGAAACGCCATTGCCATGCAGATCCACACGCAGCGGCAAGATCTGCACGCCAGGAGCAAGCCCGATGGCACTGCCCACCCCCCCAGGCCCCTTCCCATTGGCGGCGATGATCGCAGCCATGCTGGTGCCGTGGCTCTCATAATCAGTGCGCTCATCGCCCGCGATCCCGTCTGGGGCGAAGTCCTTTCCGGGCAGGACCTGACCCTCAAGTTCGGGGATGGGGGCGACGCCGGTATCGATCACCGCAACGGTGACACCTTTACCCGTGCTGATCTTCCACGCCTCGTCGGCCTTCATGGCTTCGAGGTGCCACTGCCTGGACCGCACCGTTTCCGCGTGGGCTGGGGTCGCGGCAATTCCAGCAAGCAGCAAACCCAGGAGGGCCGAGACCACCTTTCGCGTGCGCATCTCCTGAACATCCGTTTCGCTCAGTCGATCACCGGCGGGACAACACGACGGTTGCTCTGCCAAGTCTCTTCGTCTTCGACCAAATAGTCAGGGCGACCCCCCGTCTGACCTCCCCGCCCTCGGCCTGGAGGCGGTGCAGCAATGCCACCATGCCCCACCGCGCCAATTCCTGCGCCGCGTACGAGACCCGAACCACCCTGCGTGAACGGTTGGCTGCCAGATGCCGCCTGACGGCCACCGACGGGATCCGCTTCCAGACGTCGACCGGTCGGAGGGGTGCCCGGAGAGCGATACGGGCTGCCGAACGCACCGCCCATCATCCCGGGCACGGCGCGCCCACCGCCGTAATGCCCGTCCGCACCAATGACCGTGCCACGTGGGATACCTGCGCTCGGGCCGCCGGTGGCGATCGGCCGTCCGCCTACGATCCCGCTGTCTCGGGGAGATAACTCCGGAATGCTGCCAATCTTCCCACCAATTCCAACAGGCGGCTGTGTGATTGGCAGTGCCCCCCTGCCAGCTGATGGAGGCGTCAAAGGTGAAACAGAAGCACTGGGAGGATTCCAGCCGTCGCCAAGGGTGCTTGGGCCAGGAGCAACAGGCAGGCCTGTGGGCGGTGGCAGAGGTTTGTCCGGGAGAACAGCGGTACGGTCAAGACTCACGTACGCACCACTGTCTGGGAGTACGGTCGGCGGGGGCCCTGCCGCGGGAAGCACCATGCTGTCGCGCAGCATCGGACGGCCTGACACGTGGCTGGACTCATGCGAGAGACCGCTCACCGGCGACGAGTAGGCCCCTCGGCCAGAGCCAACCGCACCAGCACTTACAGAGTCGTCACCCGGTCGCGCGAGATAGGTTCCCTGCTCCACCCCAGCTGGCGGCACGAAATCGGCCGGCGGCGGCGGGTACGTCGGGATTTCGGCTCGGTTCATCTCCGTCGTCGCCAGTTCGTACGACTGCGCCAGCTTCGTCAGCTGCTGTACCGCCTGCTGGTGGTCCGTCGTCAGCTTTGCGTACGCGGTGCGGCCGAGCCGCTGGGCGTCCGGGTCGTTGTGGTAGCGGTGCGCCGCCGCGAGGGTTTCGGCCGACGCCGTGTCGTACTCCGGGGTGTTGGCCCGGACCTCGATCATCGTCTGCGCCGCCTGCGTCATCCACCGGCCGCCCGCCGCGCCGTAGTCCGCCAGCAGCAGCGTCGCGTTGCCCGCGCGGTTCACCCAGTCCTGGAAGGCGTGCGCGGCCTCACCCTCCCAGCCGGCGACCCGGTGCTTCTTCAGGCTGTCGCCGATCTCCCTGATCGCGGCCGCCGCCTCCGCCAGCTGCGTCGCCCGCGCCCTGACCGTCTCCGGGTCGAGCGACGCGAGCATCGCGAGCAGCTGTTCGTGCGAGCGGCCCTCGAAGTCCGTCCGCGGCGGCGGTGCCATCAGATCGTGCCCCTGCCCTGCTGCCTGGCGGCCGCGTCGTCGCCCTGCCCGCGGGCCAGGGGGTCGCGGGAGTGGACGTAGGCGTCCTTCGAGTCCTTGACGAGGGCCCGCATCCGGGCCTGAGTCTCCTCGTCCACGCCGCCGTAGCCGCGGCCCGCCGTCCGGACGGCGATGCCCAGCGCCTCGATCTGGCCCGCCAGGCCCGCGGACAGCTTCCGCAGCTCGCCGTGGACCGTCGCGTACGCCGCGAACAGGGCGTCCGCCTCCGCGAAGCCCGTGCCCAGGGTGCCCGTCGGCAGGGTGCCGTGGGCCAGCCTGCCGGCGTCGGCCTCCGAGCCGTCGAGGGTCCTCAGTAACGCGTCGACCCGCTTCTTGTAGGCGGTCATCGACTCGTACTCGACCGCGAGGGCCCTCGCGTTCTCCACCGGCGCCCGCCGCTACGCGCCCGGCGCCGGCGCCGGCGCCGCGACCGCCGCCGACGGCCGGATCGGGATCCTGTTCACGGGGCGGCCCGTAGCCGCGCGGACCGCCGAGGCGACCGCCGCCGGGGTGGTCACCACCGGCACCGCGCTCGCCGCCTTCGCGCCGAACGGGGCCACCACGTCCCGCTCCTCCACCAGGCGGACGATCCGCACCGCCGGGGCGTCCAGGGACGTCGGCAGGGCGTAGCCCGTCAGGTCGGGGTGGCGGACCAGGCCGGCGACCGAGCGGAGGTTCTCCGTCAGGGCCGCGCCGACGCCCTGGGTGACGCCCGCTTCGATGCGGGCCTCCAGCTGGCGGGGGTTGAGGACGCGGCCGACGTCCTGGGCGACGGCCAGTTCCACGACCCGTACCGAGCCGAGCTCGATGTCCACGTCGACGACCGCGCGGATCGCGCAGAAGGCGAGGCCGACGAAGGCGTCGCCCTGGCCGTGCTCGTCCAGCGGTTCGGTGGGGTGGGGGCGGCACTGGGCGGTCGCCCAGAGCTCCTTGCCCTCTATGGCCTCCGAGACCGTCATGGAGAAGGCCCCGTCGTACGAGGTGATCCGGCCGTCCTGGATCTGGAGGAGTTCCGTGGACATGCCCAGCTTGTGGGCCATGGGCTGGAGGAGTTGCGTACGGACCATCTTCGCGGCCCGCTCGACGGCCCCGCCCGAGACCCAGGTGTGCCGGCCGTGGGCGGCGGGGCCCGCCGGCGGCTGGTCGGTGTCGACGGGGGCGCAGGCCACCTCGTCGATGCCGAGGACCTCCTGGACGATCTGGCGGGCGAGGGTGGCGAAGCCCTGGCCGGTGTCGACGGCGGCGCAGATGACGGTGGCGGTGCCGCCGACCACCTTCACGGTGGCGGTGGAGACCTCGTCCGCACCCTCGGCGCCGAGCATGTGGACCATGCCGACGCCGTAGCCGACGCCGCGCCGCACGGCGCCCGGTTCGCCCGCGCCCTCGGGGCCGCCGGGCAGCAGCCACTCCTCCTCCGGGGTGTCCTTGGGGAGGGAGGGCAGGGGGAAGTCGCGGACGGCGCGGAGGAGTTCCGCGACGGGGGCGGGGCAGGTGACGGTCTGGCCGGTGGGGAGCAGGTCGCCGGTGGCCAGGACGTTGCGCAGGCGCAGCTCCGCGCCGTCGATGCCGAGGGCGGCGGCGAGCTTGTCCATCTGGCCCTCGTACGCGGCGCAGACCTGCATCGCGCCCTCGCCTCGGACGTGGCCGGAGGGCGGGTTGTTCGTGCGGACCGCCCAGCCCTCGACGAAGGCGTGCGGGACGACGTACGGGCCGCAGGCGAAGGCCACGGCCGCCGCGAGGGACTCGGCGGAGGCGTCGGCGTAGGCGCCGGCGTCCATCAGGATCTGGGCCTCGACCTTGACCAGCCGGCCCTCGGCGTCCGCGTGGTGGCGGTAGCGCAGCAGGGTCGGGTGCCGGTGGGCGTGGCCGAGGAAGGACTCCTCGCGGGTGGCGGCCAGCTTCACCGGGCAGCCCGTGCGCAGGGCCAGCAGGCCGAGCGGGAGCTGGAAGGCGGCGTCCTCGCGGTCGGCGGTGGCGCCGGGGACGCCGGTGACGACGACGCGGACGCGGTCCGGTTCCAGGCCGAAGCAGGCGGCGGCGAGGTCGCGGTCGGTGTGCGGGTCGGTGGAGGCGGTGTAGATCTCCACGCCGCCGTCGGGCCGGGGCACGGCCAGGCCGGCCTCGGCGCCGATGGGAGCGGGGTCCTGGCGGCCGATCCGGTACAGGCCCTCGACGACGACCTCGCCCGTCGCCTCGGGGTCCCCGTAGCGCAGCGGGATGTGCCGGATCAGGTTGCCGTCCGGGTGCAGCGGGGCCGCGCCGAAGGACTGCTCGGGGTCGGTGACGGCGTCGAGGAGTTCGTACTCGACGATGATCGCGGCGGCCGCGAGGCGTGCCGTGTCGGGGTGGTCGGCGGCGACGGCGGCGATGGGCTCGCCGTGGTGGCGTACGACGTCGTGGGCGAAGACCGGCCGGTCGGCGATGCGCCGGCCGTGGGTGGCGGCGCCGGGGACGTCGGCGTGGGTGATGACGGCGCGCACGCCGGGCATCTCGGCCGCGGCCGAGGTGTCGATGGAGCGGATGCGGGCGTGGGCGTGCGGGGAGCGCAGCACGGCGGCCCACAGCAGGCCCTCGGCCCAGAGGTCGGCGGCGTAGGGGAAGGTGCCCTCCGCCTTGGCGCGGGCGTCCGCGGAGGGGACGGAGACGCCGATTCCGCGCAGGGGGCGCGGCTGTTCGGCGTCGCCGTCGGTGCCGAGGCTGACCGTCGCCATGGTGGTGGTCGTGGTGGTGCCGGCCGTCGCCGTGGCCGCGTCCTGACCGCTCACGCCATGCCTCCGTTGTGCTGGTCCCCGCCGAATCCGTTCAGGCCGTTGAATCCGTCGGGGCCGGTGAGTCCGTCGGGGCCGGTGGGACCGCTCGGTCCGGGGAGACCGTTCGGTCCGGGGAATCCGTCCGGTCCGGGGAGGCCGAGCGGGCCGCCCCGGCCGTCGGTCCCGTTCGGGCCCGTCTGCCCGTCGAAGCCGGGCTGGCCGCCGAAGCCGGGCTGCCCGTCGAAGCCGGGCTGGCCGTCGAAGCCGGGCTGGCCGTCGAAGCCGGGCTGGCCGTCGAAGCCGGGCTGGCCGCCGTCGTAGGCCGGCCGGCCGGCGTCGAACACGCCGGATCCCGGGTTGGAGCCGAAGGGGTCGAAGCCCTCCGTCCCGTGTGCCGCCGGGTGCGCCGGGTGGATCCCGCCCTCACCGGGCTGCGCCTGGTGCGGGATGAGCGCCTCGGCCTCCGCCGCGTTCGCCTCGCGCTCGGCGACGACCTCGCGGACCGCCTCGATGACGCCCTTGTAGCCCGAGCAGCGGCAGAGGTTGCCGCACAGCGCCTGGCGGGTCTCCAGGTCGCTGGGGGCGTGGTTGCCCTCCAGCAGGTCATGGATGGTCATGGCCATGCCGGGCACGCAGAACCCGCACTGCACCCCGCCCGACCTGCACAACGCCTGCTGCACGTCGGAGAGTTCCCCGCCGCTCGCGAGGCCCTCGACGGTGCGCACCTCACTGCCGGCCGCCGTCGCCGCCGGGACCAGGCAGGAGGCGACGAGCCGCCCGTCGACCTGGACCGCGCAGGCTCCGCACTCGCCCTGCGAGCAGCCGTCCTTGGCGCCGGCCAGGCCGAGGCGCTCGCGCAGCACGTACAGCAGGGACTCGCCGATCCACGCGCCGGTGACGGGCCGGTCGGCGCCGTTGACCCGGAGGACGTACGACGCCGACGGGTGCTCGTGCTGGGCGACGGCGGGGATCCGCTCTTCCTCGTACGACGTCTCCTGGACCGGGAAACTCCCGGTGTCGCCCTCGGCCGGGGCCGGTACGGCGCCGTCGGCACCGCCGTCACCCGGCACGGGCGCGGCCTCGGCTTCGGCCGGAGCCGCGGCCGGGGGCTCCGCGAAGCCGTGTCCGGCGGTCGCGGCCGTCCCGGCGGTCGCGGCGGGCTCCATGGGCGCGGCGGTCCCGTCGGCGCCGTCGGCCTCCACGGGACGCGGCCGCTCGCCCTCCGCGGGCATCCCGGCCGGCATCTCGGCCGGGCCGTGGGAGGCCTCGATGTCCGGGGCCGCCTCGGGCACGGCCTCGGGCTCCGGCCCGGCCTGGAGGTAGCCCTCGGGCAGCGGGGTGCCCACGCCGGGGCCGCCCAGCACCCTGGGACCGCGTCCGGCCGACGGGGTGCCCGCGGGCGCGCCGGCGGCGCCGCCCGGGAGCACGCCGGAGCTCAGCAGCACCCCGGGAGCCGCCTCGGGCGCCACGGGCGGGGCCCAGGGGGCGGAGGCCCCGCCGGGCGGGAGCGCCGGGTCGGGCCGGGCCCAGCCGCCGTCCGGGGCGGGGTCGCCGGAGCCGCCGGGCAGCGTCCACTGCCCGGTGGCCATCGCGTCCTCCGGGCGGTGCACCGCCTCGGGGAAGTGCCACTCGGCGGTCGCGCCGGGATCCGGGTCGGTGTGGGGGCCGGAGTAGGGGTCGGGCTGCGGGCCGAGGTGCAGCCCGCCGCCCAGCGTCCCGTGCGGCCCGCCGGCGGCCGGCCCGGCGTGCGGCGCACCGCCGTGCGGGGCGCCGTGCGGCATGCCCTGCGGCTCGGCGTGCGGCCCACCCGACGGCTCCCCGTGCAGGGCACCACCGGATGCGCCCCCGTGCGGGCCACCGCCCGACGAGCCCCCGTGCGGGGAACCACCCGCGGGGTCCCCGTGCAGGGAACCACCGGACGTGTCCGTGTGCAGGGAACCACCCGACAGCTGCCCGTGCAGGGAACCACCGGACGTGTCCCCGTGCAGGGAACCACCGGACGTGTCCGAGTGCAGGGAACCACCCGACAGCTCCCCGTGCAGGCCACCGCCCGACGGGTCGAAGTGCAGCCCCCCGCCCAGCGTGCCGTGCCCGCCCCCGAGGGCGCCGTGCGCACCCCCCAGGGTGCCGTGCGTCCCGCCGCCGGGCTGCTCCGCGTGCGCGGCGGCGCCCTGCTGCTCGGCCTCCGCCTCGCCCGCGGGCGGCGCGAAGGCGGCCGCCACCGACGCCGGGAGCGGGATCGAGGCCGGGATCGGCGCGCGGGCGGGCGCCTGCGCGGCGGCACCGCCGCCCGGGCCGGCGCCCGCCCCGGGAGCCGTCCCCGAACCGGCGTCCGGCCACTGCACCGGCATCGTCCAGGTGCCGGTGGCGGTGGGGTCCGCGCTGCCCGACCCCAGCGGCACGATCATCGGCGGCGGCACGAAGCCGTGCCCGGGCGCCGCCAGCGGCTCCCCGCTGTCGAGCGCGTCCAGCATCTCCTGCGGGAGCTGCACGAAGGCCGTGGCCTCGTTGTCGTACTCGCCGCCCTGCGGGACCGGCTCCCAGCCCCAGCCGTTGCCGGCCCCGGCGGGCTGCCCCGCGTTCCCCGTCGTTCCGCTCACGTTCTCGTTCTCGCTCATGAGGTCAGCGCCCTCCCCAGGGCCCTGCGCGCCAGCACGGCCACCGTCCGCCGCAGGTGCAGTACCGCCGAGGACACCTGCTCCCCCTGGTCGGGCACGCAGGCGGCCGCGACGTACTCGCCGAAGGCCTCCAGCGCCTCGGGGGCCAGGCTGCGGTCCCCGTCCCAGTCGATCAGCGAGGCCACCCACTGCTCGGCCTCCAGCGGCCGCAGCGGCATCGGGGCCACCGCGCCGATCGCGCACCGCACACCGCGGCGCGCCGGGTCCAGCACGAGTCCCACGGACGCCACCGCGCGGCCCGGGCCGGTACGCCCCGTGGCCTTCAGGAACACCTGCGGGGCGTGCAGCAGCGGCACCCGCACGAAGCCGATCAGCTCGCCGGGCCGGAGCATGTCGCGGCCGGCCAGCAGGTGGGAGACGGGGATCTCGCGCTGCGAGCATCCGGTGTCCCCGAGGCTGCCGGGGCCGACGATGACCAGTTCCGCCTCCAGTGCGGCCAGCACCGGCAGGGCGTCTCCGGTCGGCGCGGCCGAGGCGATGTTCCCGCCGAGGGTGCCCGCGTTGCGGATCTGCGGCGGGCCGGCGGCCCGGGCGGCGGCGGCCAGCGCCGGGATCAGAGCGGCGAAATCCGGCCGTCCCATCCGGGCGTGCGTCAGTCCGGCGCCGAGGAGCGCGTGCCCGTCCTGGTACTGCCAGCCGCGGATCTCGCTGATCCGGCCGAGGCCGACCAGGGCGGCGGGGCGCAGCAGCCCGGCGTTGACGGCGGCCATGAGGTCGGTGCCGCCCGCCACGGGCACGGCCGCGGGCATGGCGGCGAGTGCCGCGACGGCCTCGTCGAGCGAGGCCGGCAGCATCACGGACTGCGCCCGCTCCGCCTGCGGCCCGAGAGCCGAGTGCGGTGCGTGCGGCCCCTGAGCCGAATGCGGTGTGTGCGGTGCGTGCGTGGTCAACCCGGCTGCCCCTTCCCGATGTCCCGGTCCCGGCGCTCACGCCTGTCCGCCGTACGGTACGTGCTCACCGCCGGGACGTGGCAACTCTGGCACATCTTCGGGACCGCCCGGCGCGAGGGTCGCCCGCGTACCGGGCGCCGGACCGCGCACCGGAGCCGCCCGCGCGCGACCGGGCCGGACCTGCGGGCGGGACGTGCGGGCGGGCCTGGCACCGCCCGCGGCAGGGTCCGTCCACCCTCCACCCGAACGTCCGTTTTTCCCCGTATCGGCCTCCTTTGAGCGAGAGTTCCAAAGGTTCCCGAAGAGTTCCGCTTCCGGACAGGCGGCGCCGGAGCGCCCCCGTGCCCCCGGGTCACACGATCGGGGGCGCGCCCTCGATCGGGCGTCCCACGACCCCGGGACGCCGCTGCCACGGCAACGGTCCGGCCGGTGGCCGATAGTCGACCCCGAGGGCGTCCAGGCGTGCCAGATGGCCGCTCGCGCGCGCCTCGAACCCGTCCCAGTCACGGGATTCCGGTTCCGGCAGCCGCGACCACACCGTCTCGGCGAAGGCGGCGAGCCGGGGGAACACCTGGTAGTCCACGCGGGCCTGGTTCTCCATCACCTCGGTCCACACGTTGGCCTGGGCGCCCAGCACGTGCGCGGCGGCCTCCGGCGACAGCTTCGGCGGCACCGGCTCGAAGCGGTAGACGTCCTCCAGGGTGCGCACGTAGCCGATGGGCATCGGCTCGTCGGGGCCGTCCGCCTGACGGTGGTCCAGGTACACCTGCTGCTCGGGGCACATCACCACGTCGTGCCCGGCCTCGGCGGCGGCGACGCCGCCCGCGTAGCCGCGCCAGGAGGACACGGCGGCGCCGTCGGCGAGTCCGCCCTCCAGGATCTCGTCCCAGCCGATGAGCCGGCGGCCGCGGGCTGCGAGCCAGCCGTCGAAGTGCCGGATGAACCAGGACTGCAGCCCGTCCTCCCCGTCCACGCCCAGTTCGCCGATGCGCGCCTGCGCGGCGGGCGAGGAGCGCCACTGCTCCTTGGGGCACTCGTCGCCGCCGACGTGGACGAACGGCGAGACCTCGGCCGGGAAGAGCTCCAGCAGCTCCTCGAAGACCCCCTCGTAGAAGCGCAGTACCCGCTCGGTCGGGGCGAGGACGTTCTTGCTGATGCCCCAGTCGTCCCACACGCCCAGCGCGGCGGTGTCCACCACGTCGGTGTTGCCCAGCCACGGGTAGGCGGCGATGGCGGCCTGCGAATGGCCGGGCACGTCGATCTCGGGGACGAGGCGGACGTGCCGTTCGGCCGCGTACGCGACGATCTCGCGGATGTCGTCGTGGGTGTAGAAGCCGCCGTGCGGGGTCTCGTTCCACAGCGGGGAGGCCCGGTGTCCCCACCGGCTGCGGGCCCGCCAGGCGCCCACCTCGGTGAGCCGGGGGTGGCGCTCGATCTCGATCCGCCAGCCCTGGTCGTCCGTCAGGTGCAGGTGGAGCACGTTCAGCTTGTGGGCGGCGAGCAGGTCGATGGTGCGCAGCACCCCGTCCTTGGGGGTGAAGTGCCGGGCGGTGTCGAGCATCAGGCCGCGCCATCCGAAGCGGGGGGCGTCGGTGATCGCCGCGTACGGCAGGCTCCAGGCCCGTCCGGGCCGCAGCGGGGCCCGCCGGTAGGCGTCGGGGCCGAGCAGCTGACGCAGCGTCTGGGCGCCCCAGAACAGCCCGGCGGCGTCCCCGCCGGTCAGTTCCACGCCGCCGGCGCCGATGTCGAGCCGGTACGCCTCGGGCCGCAGCCCGCCGGCTCCCCCGTCCGCTCCCCGGGGCGCGATCCGCAGCCGTACGTCGCCCCGCGCGCCGGGGGCGGGCGCGGGCAGGGCCCATCCGGTGGCGGCGCCGACCTCCCGGCGCAGCCAGCGCGCGACGCCCCCGGTGCCGGGCCCGGCGTCGAGCACGGGTTCGGGCCCGAAGGTGTGGCGGCGTCCCTCAGGATCGGGGACGGCGCTCTCGGGGAGCGGGATCAGGTCCATGCGTCAGCCCTCCGCGGCAGCCGGCCGGTCGCCCGCGCGGAGGCGGCGGCGGCCGGTCCGCGGCGGTCCCGCCCGGCACCCGTCCCGCGGGGCGACGCTCGTCGCGCCGACCCTAACCCGCCCCGCGCGCACGGCGAAGGCCCCCGGACGCGCTCACGCGCATCGGGGGCCTTCGGCGGCGGAAGTCAGGACCTTGCTACTTGTCCTTGCCGCCCTTGTCCTTGTCGCCGCCGGCGCCCATGGACTCGTAGATCTCCTTGCACATGGGGCAGACGGGGTACTTCTTCGGGTCGCGGCCCGGGACCCAGACCTTGCCGCAGAGCGCGACGACGGGGGTGCCGTCGAGCGCGCTCGCCATGATCTTGTCCTTCTGGACGTAGTGGGCGAAGCGCTCGTGGTCGCCGTCGCCGTGGGAAACCTGCGGCGTCGGTTCTACGAGGGTCCCCGTACCAGTCCCGCGCTCGGGCTCAAGAGTGCTCATAAATCCAGGGTACTGAACCCCGCCGGGCTCAGTTCAGCGACGGGTCGTCCAGATAGGTGGCGACCATCGCGAGCTCGCTGCGCTGTCGCCGCAGCACCGCCCGCCACAGCCGTTCGGGGTCCGGGTAGGAGACGTCGCCGGGTTCGGAGTCGACCACGTACCAGGCGCCGTCGCCGAGCTCGTCCTCCAGCTGGCCGGGGCCCCAGCCGGAGTACCCGGCGAAGATGCGCAGGGCCCCGAGGGCGGTGGCGAGGAGTTCGGGCGGGGCCTCCAGGTCGACGAGGCCGATCGCCCCGTGCACCCGGCGCCAGCCGAGCGGGCCTTCCCCGCCGGGTATCACGGCGACCCCCAGGGCCGAGTCCAGTGCGACGGGGCCGCCCTGGAACACCACCCCCGGATCGCCGGCCAGCGGGGCCCAGGGGAGCAGGATGTCGCGGACGTCCACGGGGGTGGGCCGGTTGAGGACCACGCCGAGCGAGCCCTGCTCGTCGTGGTCGAGCAGCAGCACCACCGCGCGGTCGAAGTTCGGGTCCGCGAGGGCGGGGGTGGCCACGAGCAGCCGCCCTGTGAGGGAGGACACCTCGGTCATGGGCACATGATCTCGCACAATCGCCCCTCGGGGGGAGCGGGCGGCGGTACCGGATCAAGCGCAGCTCAGGGCGCACGGCGGCAGAGAGGAGCGCGCGCCGCCCCGCACGCCGGAACGCAACACTCCGCTACCTGGCGGACACCGAGGGTGCTGTGCCGTATTCATGACAGTCCTACGGCCCCGTCACCCATACAAACATGGGGGTGGTGGCCCTTACCCTTACGTCTGGTCCCCTGCCCATCCACTCCGGAACGCGAGATCCATGACCGGCAACGATGTCCTGCTTGTCCACGGCGGAACCCCGCTCGAGGGCGAGATCCGTGTCCGCGGTGCGAAGAACCTCGTGCCGAAGGCCATGGTGGCCGCCCTGCTCGGCAGCGAGCCGAGCCGGCTGCGCAATGTTCCCGACATCCGTGACGTGCGGGTCGTGCGCGGTCTGCTCCAGCTGCACGGCGTCACCGTGCGCCCCGGCGAAGAGCCGGGCGAGCTGATCCTCGACCCGACCTACGTCGAGAGCGCGAACGTCGCCGACATCGACGCGCACGCGGGCTCCTCCCGCATCCCGATCCTCTTCTGCGGCCCGCTGCTGCACCGCCTCGGCCACGCCTTCATCCCGGGCCTGGGCGGCTGCGACATCGGCGGCCGGCCGATCGACTTCCACTTCGACGTGCTCCGCCAGTTCGGCGCGACCATCGAGAAGCGCGAAGGCGGCCAGTACCTGGAGGCCCCGCAGCGCCTGCGCGGGTGCAAGATCCGCCTGCCCTACCCCTCGGTCGGCTCGACCGAGCAGGTCCTGCTGACGGCCGTCCTGGCCGAGGGCGTGACCGAGCTCAGCAACGCCGCCGTCGAACCGGAGATCGAAGACCTCATCTGCGTGCTGCAGAAGATGGGCGCGATCATCTCCGTGGACACCGACCGGACCATCCGGATCACCGGTGTCGACCGTCTGAGCGGCTACAACCACAAGGCGCTCCCGGACCGTCTGGAGGCCGCGTCCTGGGCTTCCGCGGCCCTGGCGACCGGCGGCAACATCTACGTGCGCGGCGCCCAGCAGCGCTCGATGATGACCTTCCTGAACACGTACCGGAAGGTCGGCGGCGCCTTCGAGATCGACGACGAGGGCATCCGCTTCTGGCACCCGGGCGGCCCGCTGAAGGCCATCGCGCTGGAGACGGACGTGCACCCCGGCTTCCAGACCGACTGGCAGCAGCCGCTGGTCGTCGCCCTGACGCAGGCCACGGGCCTGTCGATCGTGCACGAGACGGTCTACGAGTCCCGCCTCGGCTTCACCTCCGCGCTGAACCAGATGGGTGCTCACATCCAGCTGTACCGCGAGTGCCTGGGCGGTAGCGCCTGCCGCTTCGGCCAGCGCAACTTCCTGCACTCGGCGGTCGTCTCCGGCCCCACCAAGCTGCAGGGCGCCGACCTGGTCATCCCCGACCTGCGCGGCGGGTTCTCGTACCTGATCGCGGCGCTGGCGGCCGAGGGCACCTCGCGCGTCCACGGCATCGACCTGATCAACCGCGGCTACGAGAACTTCATGGAGAAGCTCCAGGAGCTCGGCGCCAAGGTCGAGCTGCCCAACGGCGACCTGGTCTGATCATCCCCCCGCGGGGGCCCCACGGGGCCCCTGCCGGGCCCCCTGCGGGGCCCTGGAAAGGCCTGAGGGCGGCCACCCCGTACGGGGTGGCCGCCCTCGGCCGTTCTACGTACCACTGCCGTCCCGAGGGCCTCTGCGGCCCTCGGCACAAGGGCGGTACTACTTGCCCTTGGCGGCTTCCTTGAGCTTGGAGCCCGCGGAGACCTTCACGCTGTAGCCGGCCGGGATCTGGATGGGGTCGCCGGTCTGCGGGTTGCGCGCGGTGCGAGCGGCACGGTGGGTGCGCTCGAAGGTCAGGAAGCCGGGGATGGTGACCTTCTCGTCGCCCTTGGCGACGATCTCGCCGACGGTCTCGGCGAGCGCGGCCAGAACGGCGTCGGCGTCCTTGCGGGTCACCTCGGCGCGCTCGGACAGAGCGGCCACCAGCTCACTGCGGTTCATGTTGTACTCCCGTGTTCAACTTGCCTTAGAGGCGTGAGATCGAAGCCGATGCTGCCAGGGCCCTAGGACAGTCCCCGGACCCGGGTCTGAACGTCAGACCCTCTCGCCCGGTTACGCATCCTGCCCCCACCAGCGGCGGGAAAGCCAATCCGGCACCCGCCAGGGTCACACGAAAAGCGCCACAGTCACGCCGCGGTGACGCTCCGTCCGCACCCGGGGCTCCGGTGGGTGGCTCCGGTGGATGCGGACCGCGGGCCACGCGGGCATCCCCGCAACCCTATGGGCGCCCTGCCGGGCCCGCATCCCGCGACGCGCCGGTGTCAGGCCGTGGGCCCCGTCACAGCGGGGGCCTGGGCGGCCTGCGCGGCCTTGCGGACGGCGCCCGCGACGGCTCCGGCGACCTTGTCGTTGAAGACGGACGGGATGATGTAGTTCGCGTTCAGCTCGTCCTGGCCGACCACGTCGGCGAGGGCGGTCGCGGCGGCCAGCATCATGTCGGTGTTCACGGTCCGCGACTGGGCGTCGAGCAGGCCGCGGAAGACGCCGGGGAAGACCAGCACGTTGTTGATCTGGTTCGGGAAGTCCGAGCGGCCGGTGGCCACGACGGCGGCGGTCTGGCGCGCGACGGCCGGGTCGACCTCCGGGTCCGGGTTCGCGAGCGCGAACACGATGGCGCCCTCGGCCATGGCCGCGACGTCCTCGCCCGAGAGCACGTTCGGGGCGGAGACGCCGATGAAGACGTCGGCGCCGACCACGGCCTCCTTGAGGGTGCCGGTGTAGCCCTCGGGGTTGGTGTTGTCGGCGATCCAGCGCAGCGGGGAGTCCGGCGCGGCGTCGACCAGGTCGGGGCGGCCGGCGTGCACGACACCGTGGATGTCGGCGCTGACGGCGTTCTTGACGCCCGCGGCGAGGAGCAGCTTGAGGATGGCCGTACCGGCCGCGCCGGCACCGGACATGACGACCTTGACGTCCTCAACTGCCTTGCCCACGACGCGAAGTGCGTTGGTGAGGGCGGCGAGGACGACGATGGCGGTGCCGTGCTGGTCGTCGTGGAAGACGGGGATGTCGAGGGCCTCGCGCAGGCGGGCCTCGATCTCGAAGCAGCGCGGCGCGGAGATGTCCTCCAGGTTGATGCCGGCGAAGCCCGGGGCCATGGCCTTGACGATGGCGACGATCTCGTCGGCGTCCTGGGTGTCGAGGCAGATCGGCCAGGCGTCGATGCCGGCGAAGCGCTTGAAGAGGGCGGCCTTGCCCTCCATGACGGGCAGCGCGGCCATCGGGCCGATGTTGCCGAGACCCAGGACGGCGGAGCCGTCGGTCACGACTGCGACGGAGTTGCGCTTGATGGTGAGGCGGCGCGCGTCCTCGGGGTTCTCCGCGATGGCCATGCACACGCGGGCCACGCCCGGGGTGTAGATCATCGAGAGATCGTCACGGTTGCGGATGGGGTGCTTGGACGACATCTCGATCTTGCCGCCGAGGTGCATCAGGAAGGTTCGGTCGGAGACCTTGCCGAGGCTGACGCCCTCGATGCCGCGGAGCTTCTCGACGATCTCGTCGGCGTGCGCGGTGGAGGTGGCGGCGATGGTGACGTCGATGCGGAGCTTCTCGTGCCCGGAGGCGGTGACGTCGAGGCCGGTGACCGACCCTCCGGAAGACTCCACGGCGGTGGTGAGCTGGGAGACCGCGGTTCCGCTCGCGGGCACTTCCAGGCGGACCGTCATCGAATACGAGACGCTGGGCGCCGTTGCCATGGCCGTGTTTCCTCTTCTGTCCCTGGTTTCGCTGTACACGGATCCGGCCCGACACCGTCCAGCGATGGGCAGGCGGGCAGGACCTGTTGTCCGATCGTCCCACCTACCAGCCGGTACAAGGTAACCAGCTACAAATTTCGGAAAGACTCTTCCACCATACGAGAGAAGTTGGCCGCCTGGAATGGTGGGTTAATACAAAACAGGTCCGCGCCCCCCACTCGGTGGAGGGCGCGGACCTGGTGTTCACGACTAAGACACCGACCCGCCATGCTCGCCTCGCGGCAAGTGGTCGCTCTAAGCGACGAAGGTTGGGCCCGGGGGCTTGGATCGAGCCGGTGTCGTACCCAGGCTAACAAAGGATCGCCGGAAGCGATCCCCCCTCCCGCGAGTTGGACACCCCGGATCACGCGCCTGGCCGCGAGCCGTCCGGGGACGGGCCGCGGCAGGTCGTACGGGGTGCCGGCGGAGGTCACGCACGGTCAGCGCAGCGGCGCGTCCCGGGCAGCCCCGGCGGATCTCCGCCACGGCTCCGTCACGGCTCCGGCGGGGCTGCGGCGGGGCGCCGTGGGCGGGGCCGCGGGCCGGCCTGCCGGGGCCGTGGGCGGGCCCGGCGGGATGGCTGTGCGCGGGCCCGCCGGGGCGGCGGGGGCGGCTGCGGGCGGGCACGTCAGCGGCTGACGGGCCCGCCGGGGCGGCCGGGGCGGGCATCAGGGGCGCAGGAGCTCCGGGACGCCGTCCGCGCCCGGCTTGTCGCCCGCCGCCGAGACCACCGTCAGCTGCTGCGTCGCACGCGTCAGCGCCACGTACAGCACCCGCAGGCCCGCCGGGGACTCCTCCGCGATCTCCGCCGGGGAGACCACCACCGTGGCGTCGTACTCCAGGCCCTTCGCCTCCAGGCTGCCCAGCGCCACCGCCCGCTCGCCCAGGTCCGCCAGCCAGCCCGCGGCCTCCGCGCGCCGGTCCATGGCCACGACCACGCCGACCGTGCCGTCCACCTGCTCCAGCAGCCGCCGGGTCTCCTCCCGCACCGTCGCGCCCAGGTCCTCACCGGCCGCCGTGAACCGGGGCTCCAGACCCGTCGAGCGCACCGCCGTCGGCGGCTCCATGCCCGGCATCGCCAGCTCCAGCACCCGGGCCGCCACCTCGGCGACCTCGGCCGGGTTGCGGTAGTTCACGGTCAGCGTGAACCGCCTGCGCGGCCGGGAACCGAGCGCCTCGTCCCGCGCCGCCGCCGCCTCGTCCGGGTCCGTCCACGAGGACTGCGCCGGGTCCCCGACCACCGTCCAGGTACCCGTCCGGCCGCGCCGGCCCACCATCCGCCACTGCATCGGCGTCAGGTCCTGCGCCTCGTCCACGATCACGTGCGCGTACTCGGTCCGCTCGGCCGCGATCCGCTCGGCCCGCTCCCACTGGGTCTCCTCACGGGTCGGCATCAGCTCCTCCAGCCCGCTGAGCTGGTCCAACGGGTCCATCTCCCGCTTCCGCCTGGGCCGCGCCGGCGCGCCGAGGAGCTGGTTCAGTTCGTCCAGCAGCGCCACGTCGTGCACCGACAGCGGTCCCGAGCCGTCCGCGCCGACCCGGCGCAGCGAACGCGCCAGCTGGCGCGTCTCGCGCGGGTTCAGGTCCCGCCGCGACCAGCGGCCCAGCCGCCGCTCGTCCGCCATCGCCGCCAGCACCCGGCGGGGGGTCAGCTCCGGCCACCAGGCGTTCAGGAAGCCGAGGAAGTCGTCCTCGGTGGAGATGTCCTCGTCGAACGCGCTGCGCAGCTCCGCCGCCAGCTCCGGATCGCTGTGCCGGCCGGACGCGCCCGTCTTCGCGTACAGGGCGTCGAGGAGGAGCTTGCGGGCGCGCGGGCGCAGCAGGTTCACGGGAGCGGTGCCGCCGAGCACGTTCTGCCGGATCCGGTTCAGCTCCGGCGCCTCCAGCTCCACGCGCCGGCCGAACGCCACCACGCGCAGCCGCTCGGGCGCGTCGCCCAGCTCCAGCGCGCCGCGCACCGCCTTGCGGAGCACCTTCAGCATGCGGGAGGAGCCCTTGATCCGGGCCACGGGCGGGTCGTCGTACGTGCTCGCCTCGGCGCCGTCGACGAGCGAGCCGAGCGCCCGGATGGCGACCTGGCCCTCCTCGCCGAGCGAGGGCAGGACGCCCTCGGTGTAGGCGACGAGGAGAGGGGTCGGGGAGACGATCAGGATGCCGCCCGAGTAGCGGCGGCGGTCCTGGTAGAGGAGGTACGCGGCCCGGTGCAGGGCGACGGCCGTCTTGCCGGTGCCCGGCCCGCCGGCCACCTCCGCGACGGAGGCGGCGGGGGCCCGGATGACCAGGTCCTGCTCGGCCTGGATGGACGACACGATGTCCCGCATGGTGTGCGTACGGGCCCGCCCGAGGGCGGCCATCAGCGCGCCGTCGCCGATGGCGGGCAGCTCCCGGCCGTCGAGGGACGCGGTGACCTCCGGACGCATCAGGTCGTCCTCGACACCGAGCACCTTGCGGCCCTTGGAACGGATCACCCGGCGGCGGATGACGCGGCCGGGGTCCTTCGGGGTCGAACGGTAGAACGGCGCCGCCGCGGGGGCGCGCCAGTCGATGACGAGGGGCGAGTAGTCGGAGTCGAGCACGCCGATGCGGCCGATGTGCAGGGTCTCCGCGATGTCGGCGGTGAGGTCGGCGCGGATCGCGTCGTCGGCGGGATCGATGGAGGTGTAGGCCCCGTCGGGGCCCCGCTCCCTCTCCTTGCCGAGGACGAGGTCGATCCGGCCGAAGAGGAAGTCCTCGAACTCGTTGTTGAGCCGGTTGAGGTGGATCCCGGCACGGAACACCTGCGCGTCCCGCTCGGCGAGCGCCCCGGGCGTCCCGACCTGGCCGCGCTTGGCGGCGTCGTTCATGAGGAACTCGGCCTCGTGGATCTTCTCCTCAAGGCGTCGGTACACCTGATCGAGATGCGTCTGCTCGACCGCGATCTCCCGATCGCGGACGGAATCCGCCGTGCTGTCGACAGCGGCATTCTGCGCGGCCACCAAGGCCCCCTTCTGACGTGCATGGGCGACCGTCAACCGTACGCGAATCCGGCCCGTCTCCGCACGCCGGTCTTGGGAGACGGGCGGTTCGGGGGACACGGTTCGGGGCGGTGGGGTGGGGGGCGGTGCTCCCTCGGGCGGGATCCGGGTTGGTTTGGGGGTTTCCCGTCAGTCCCATCGTCCTTCCGTGTCGGGCCGGCCCGGAAAGCCGAAGAACTGCCGGGAAACCCCCAAAAGAACGGTCACGGGGGAGAGGGTGAGGGGCGGGTACGTCAGCGATGAGGCGAGGGGCCGGGCGTCGGCCGGCCCGGCATCCGGGCCCTCAAAGTCCCGATTCGGGGCCAGGTGCGCGGCTACCCGCACCAAAGGTTGATCAGAGCCCCCAGGGAAGCCGAGAGACGCGCCAGATCGCTACGCGCTCCTCTCGTCTCGGCGTCCGACGACCGTCCTGGGCTGATACCCGCACCAAAGGACGACCGGCGTGGCTCAGGGAGCCGGTCGGCGCGACGGATCGCTACGCGCTCCTCTCGTCTCGGCGTCCGGCGACCGCCTGTGGCTGATACCCGCACGAGAGGACGAACAGAGCAGTTCAGGAAGGGAGGGCGCAGTCTTCGCCGGGGCGGGGTGTGCCGGGGTGGGCTGCGCCCTCCTTGGAGTCGTCAGGCCTTGAGGGTGCCCACCAAGTGGGCGCGCTCGCGGAGGTCTCGTACGGCACGGACGGTGGCGTGGGGGCGGAGGCGGAGGTTCATCACCTCGAAGTGTTCGTCTCCCCGGGCCGAGGACAGGGCCTCGTACTCGTCCAGGAAGCGCCCCCACGATTCGCAGGCGGCCTCGACGTGGCCGATGGACAGCTGCCGCTGGGCGAGGACCCCGTACGCGTGCAAGCGGCCCTGCCGCTCGTTGGCGGGCTGGAGCCGGATCGATTCGCGCAGGGTGCGGACCGATCCGGGGACGTCCTTCGTCTCGTTCAGGACGTGCGCGACGTGGAACAGGTAGGCCGTGCGGTCGTAGCCGCCGATCGACTCCCGGCGGTCGTCGGCCCTGCCGAGGGCCTCCTCGGCCTCCCGCAGGCGGACGAAGGCCTGCCGCTTGTCTCCGACCATGGCCGCGCCGTGGGCCTGCTGCCCGCGCAGGAACGCCACCAGGCGCGGGCCGGCGGAGGGTGCCGCTTCCGCCGCCGAGTCGGCGAGTTCCAGGGCCCGCCTGCCGTAGCCGAGGTTGGAGGCCTGGAGCGACATGCCGCGCAGGGTCCGGCAGTACGTGACGTGCTCCTCCGCCTCCCCGGCCAGCTTGAGCGCGGACACGTAGTAGTCCTGGCCCAGCCGGTGCTGCCGTTCGTACATCGCCATCCACCCGGTCAGGTAGACGAGGTCCGAGGCGGCGGCGAGCAGGCTGCGCCGCACCGGGGCCGCCGCCTCGGCCTTCAGCCACGGGCCGACGGTGTTCACGAGGAACGCCGCCGCCATCGGCCGGGCGTGGCCCGCGCCGAGCTCGTCGAGGATGTCGGCGATCCGGTCCGTCATCGCCTCCACGGCGGTCACCTGCGCCTGCCCGACCCGTGTCGTCGCCTTCCCGGGCCCTGCCGGGTCCGGGCCGTCGGCCCGCGCGAGGGTCGGGAACAGCGGGATGCTGAGTGCTGCGGAGAAGACTCCGGCCGCGATCACACGGCGTCGGGACGGATCCATGTCGGCCCTTCCGAGGTCTACGAGTTCCCGCACAGTGTCCGCTTCCGCCGCCCCGCCGGGGAGCGTGAGCCCCGCCTCGGCGTAGGTGACCGGCCGTGCCAGCTTCCGTTCGAACGCCTCGATGATCAGCGCCCTGACCTGCGGCCTCGGCTGGTGTCCGGCCACCCACTGCGACACGGCGGGCTGCCCGTACTTGAGCAGGAGACCGGCCTCCGCGCCGATGCGGTTCACGATCGAGGCGAACTGGCTTCTTGACCATCCGGCCTGCTCAAGGAGCGTCGGCAGGCCGGTGTTGGGTGTGCGTGAGCGTCGCGCCATGAGCAACTCCCCACAGGTGCATGGCTTGCATGCTTCTCCGACGCTCCAACGGTACTCGCGCGGGGGGCCCGCGCGGTTACCTCGTCACACCAACCGGTGACCGTGCGGGAGTTGACCGTCCCCCTGGAGCGAGGAGCCACCCATGAGCCCTGCGACGACCGACCGCTACGAGTACGTCCCCCACCGGCTCCTCCGTCGGCAGGTGCGCGACGCCGCCTCCGGCGCCGAGGGGGTGCTGATGGCCGTCATCCACGAGAACGTCTCGGACTCGGACCTCCACGAGCACTGGGTGGAACTGGCCTACATCCGCGGCGCGTCCGGCCGCGAGTTCACCACCGCGATCACCAACGTCGAACCCGCGAGCTGACTCAGACCAGTCGGCGGGCCAGCACCTGGCCCGGCCAGTCACCCGACAGGAACGCCTCGGTCGGGGTGAAGCCGTTGCGCTCGTAGAAGGCGACCAGCTCGCCCCCGCCACCCGCCCAGCAGTCCACCCGCAACAACCCCAGACCGGCCCGCCGCGCCTCGTCACCGGCATGCGCCAGCAGAGCCGCCCCGATGCCCGCACCGACCCGCGCCCGGTCGGAAACGAGCAGCCGGACGTACACCTCGGCCTCCCCGGCCGCCGGGATCGGCATCTGCGGACTGGGCCCGGAGTCCAGCACCATGGCCCCGACGGGAACCCCGTCGAGCTCCGCGATCCACGGCGCGTTCTCGGTCAGGTACCGCTCGACCCGCTCCACCCCGCCGGGCTTCTGCGAGTACGGGGTGGTCCCCCACTGCTCGGTGTTCCCACGGGAGTTCATCCAAGCAACGGCCCCGTCGAGCATCCCGAGCACGACCCCCGAGTCCGCGAGACGGCCGGGCCGGATCCGTATGCCACGTGTCGTGTCGTTCACGCCCCGAATCCTAGGCCGCGCGCTGCCGGTGGGTGAGCTCGGGCGCCTCAATGCCCCGGTTCCACGGCCCACGCGCCCCGACGCAGCCGGCTGTACTCGGCCAGGAGCCGGACCGACTCGGCAGGGTCTTCACATCCCGCAGCACGAGCTTCGAGAACGTGTAGGCGCTCCTCCAAGCCCGGGTCTCGAACGATGGCGTACTCAGTCCACCACAGCCGCATGAACGCCGCCTCGAAGGCCGGCCCGATCACCCGCAGCCAGTGGGAGTCGAAGTCCACCAGCAAATGAGGCGCGTGTTCCTGAATGGCAAGCCGCAGTGCCACAGGCGTGCACTGCGGCATCGGAGGTACCGCGAAGTGGGTGGGGTGTGCAGTCACGACACAGGGCTCCTGCTCTGTACCCGGCGATCGCAGTCGTGATCGTCCAGGCACCCTGGCGACGCCGACTGCCCATTGTCACCGGATACCAGCCCCGGACGGCGGCCAGCCGCCGAGATCTGAGAAGCGCGTAGCGATCTGGCGCGCCCGTCGGCTCCCCGGGCCGCTCTGATCGTCCTTTGGTGCGGTTATCAGCCCAGGACGGTCGTCGGACGCCGAACGAGAGGAGCGCGTAGCGATCCGACGCGCCTGGGGGCTCCGCAGGTCGCTCTGATCGGCCTTTCGTGCGGGTAGCCGCGCACCCGGCCCGGAATCAGAACATCCGAGGACCCGGATGCCCGCCGGGCCGACTCCCGGCCCCTCGCCTCGGCACTGACTGACCCGCTCCTCCCCTCCTCCCCCCGTGACCGTTCTTTTGGGGGTTTCCCGGCAGTTCTTCGGCTTTCCGGGGCGGGTCGGTCTGTCAAGGGTGGCCGAAGGCCATCGCGAAGCGACGCGACCGAAGGGAGCGCCCTTGACGGGCCGGCCCGACACGGAAGGACGATGGGACTGACGGGAAACCCCCAAGGCCGCTCAGAGACCGCCCGAGGGGGCACCGCCCAACCCCACCCCCTCGAGGGGCAGATACCGGGCCCCCACCGCGCCCCCCTACCCCTCCACCCCCGCCACCTCCCGCACCCGCCTCCGGTGCCGGGCCACGCGTTCCCTGTTGCCGCACAGTTCGCTGGAGCACCACCGGCGGCGGTGGCCGCGGGAGGTGTCGAGGTAGAGGCGGGCGCAGCCGTCGCCCTCGCAGGACCGGATCAGGGCCAGGTCGCCGGGGTCGGTGAGGAGCTCCACCGCGTCCCGGGCGACCGCGGCCAGCATCCCGGCGCACTCCACCCCGCCGCAGAGTTCCCGGACGAGGTGGCCCTCCTGGTCCCGTACCGCGCACACGCCCGGGGGTGGTCCTGCGGCGGCCGCGTTCACCCGGGCGAGTGCGGCCTCCTCCGGGCCGGTGCCGGCCAGTTCGGCCCGTACGAGGGTGCCCACGTCGTCGCGCAGCGCGCGGAAGGCTTCCACCCAGTCGGGCCCGAGCCGGCCGAGCGGGGTCCGGTCGGGGACCAGGCCGGCGCCGACGAGCCACAGCCGCAGCTCGTCGGTGTCGCGGATGCCCTCTCCGCATCCGGAACCGGCCCCTTCGAGGCCGTCCGTCGCCAGCAGGTCCAGACAGACCCGCCCGGAGTCGAACCACATGCCCGTCACCGCCTCGTCGCCGTGGGACCGGACCGCCGGACCGCCTCCCCAGAGTGCCGCCGACGGCCGTGAAGCGGAAGCCCCCGCGCGGGGCGGGGCGGCCCTAGGCGGAGGGGGCCTCGTCGTGCAGGACCCGCTGGAAGAGGCGGTGGTCGCGCCAGGCTCCGTCGATGTGGAGGTACCGGGGGGCGAGTCCGATCTCGGTGAAGCCGTTCTTGGCCAGGACCCGTATGGAGGCCCGGTTGTCGACGAGCGTCTGCGCCTCCACCCGGTGCAGCCCGAGGTCCTCGCGGGCGGCCCGGAGGACCTCGGCGAGTCCGGCGGTGGCCAGGCCCTTGCCGTGCCAGGCCCGGTCGATCCAGTAGCCGACGCCGCCGCTGCACAGGGGCCCGTGCGCGATGCTGCCGAGGTTCATCGCGCCGACCACGGCACCGCTCGCCGCCTCCACGAAGACGTACGGCACGAGCCGTCCCCCGTCGCGCTCCTCCAGCATCCCCTCGATGCGTGCCAGCTGCCCGGCCTCGGTGTAGAAGGCTTCGCTCCGCAGGGGCTCGTACGGTTTCATGGCGGCCCGGTTGCGGGTCAGTACGTCGGCCAGTCCGGCGGCGTGCCCGACCGCCAGGCCCTTCATCTCCACCCCGTTGATGATCATCGGATCACGCTATCGGACCCCTCCGTGGGCTCCCGCTAGCGGACCTCCGCGCCCGTGCTCCAGCCCTCGCCCTCCCCGGCGTCCAGCGACAGCCGGTACCCCCGCTTGACCACCGTCTGGATCAGCCGCGGCGCCCCGAGGGCCGCCCGCAGCCGGGCCATGGCGGTCTCGACGGCGTGTTCGTCGGTGCCCGCCCCCGGCAGCGCCCTCAGCAGTTCCGCCCGGGACACCACCCAGCCGGGCCGCCGGGCGAGCGTGGCCAGCAGGGCCATGCCGGCGGGCGGGACGGGGCGCAGCCCGTCGTCGACGAGGACGGCGTGCCCGCGGATCTCCAGGCGGTGTCCGGCGACGGGCAGTACCCGTGCCCGGCCGGGGAGTTCGCGGCACAGCACCTGTACCAGCGGCCCGAGCCGGAACCGCTCCGGCTGTACGGTCTCGATCCCTTCGGCCTGGAGCGGCAGCGCGGTGACGGGTCCCACGCACGCCGAGGTGACGGGTCCGCGCAGGGCTTCCAGGACCGCTTCGCGCAGTCCCCGTTCGGCGGCCCGGGACAGCAGGGAGGCGGCGGCCGGGGCGGAGGTGAAGCTGACGGCGTCGACGGATCCGACGGCGATGGCGTCGAGCAGGCGGTCGAGGGGTGCGAGGTCCTCGGGCGGCATCCACCGGTAGACCGGTACGGGCACCACCTCGGCCCCGCCGTCGCGGAGGGCTTCCACGAACCCGGGGAGGGGTTCCCCGTGCAGCTGGAGCGCGATGCGGCGTCCGGCGACGCCGCCGGCGAGCAGCCGGTCCAGTACCTCGGCGAGCGATTCAGACTGGGGGGACCAGGCTTCCACGAGCCCGGCGGCCCGTACGGCGCCCTTGACCTTGGGGCCGCGAGCGAGCAGTTCGGTGGTGTGCAGGCGCTCCAGGAGCTGTTCGCCGATGCCCCAGCCGTCGGCGGCTTCGATCCAGCCGCGGAATCCGATGGCGGTGGTGGCGACGACGGCGTCGGGCGGGGTGTCGAGGAGTTCCTTGGTGGCGGCCATCAGCTCGCTGTCGTCGGCGAGGGGCACGATCCGCAGGGCGGGGGCGTGGATGACGGCGGCTCCGCGCCTGCGGAGCAGGGCGATCAGTTCGTCCGCCCGGCGGGCGGCGGTGACTCCGACGGTGAATCCGGCGAGGGGGCCGTGCGTAGCGTCGTCCATCGTGGTGACCTGCCTTGCCCAGAAGGTTTGCGTCGGGGATGTTCCGAGCCTGCCAACGCGTCGTGTCAGGCTCGGTTCCACCGCATTTCGGGCCAGTTAACCGGCCCGCAACCAGCCCGGTGACCTCTCACACCTCACACCGCACACTCACACCGCACACCTCACACCGAGGTGAGCTGCGGCTTCCTCTCCCCCTGCCCGTCGGCGGCGGGGGCCGGGGCGGCGGCGGGCCGGCGAAGGTATACCGCCCAGGTGACGGCGCAGCACACCGCGTAGAAGCCGAGGAAGGTGGTGAAGGCGGCCGTTCCGGAGCCGGAGTCGAGGAAGGCCGAGCGGAACACCAGGTTGATGGCGAGGCCGCCGAGCGCGCCGACGGCTCCGATGAGTCCCATGGAGGCGCCGGAGAGCCGCCTTCCGTGGGCGGCGGCGGCTTCGCCGTCGAGGCCGCGGGCGAGGGCCTTGGCGGCGAAGATGCCGGGGATCATCTTGTAGGTGGAGCCGTTGCCGAGCCCGCTGAGGGCGAACAGCGCGGTGAAGCCGACGAGGAACACCGGCAGGGATTCGCGTACGGAGGCCAGCAGGACCACTCCGGTCGCGGCAGCCATCGCCACGAAGGTGGCGAGGGTGATCCGGGCCCCGCCGAAGCGGTCGGCGAGCGCTCCGCCGACGGGCCGGACGAGGGAGCCGAGGAGCGGGCCGATGAAGGTCAGGGAGGCGGCCTGGAGCGGGGTGCGTCCGAACTGGGTCTGGAGGACGAGCCCGAAGGCGAAGCTGTAGCCGATGAAGGAACCGAAGGTTCCGATGTAGAGGAAGGCCATGATCCAGGTGTGGGCGTCCCGGGCGGCCTCGCGGACGGCGCCGCCGTCGTTCCGGACCGGCGCGAGGTTGTCCATGCGTACGAGGGCCAGTGCGGCGGCGAGCACGATCAGCGGGAGGTAGGTCCAGAGCAGCAGCCGGGGGTGTCCGGCTCCGGCGGTGCCGATGACCAGCAGGGCGACGAGCTGGACGACGGGGACGCCGATGTTGCCGCCGCCGGCGTTGAGGCCGAGGGCCCAGCCCTTCTTGCGGAGCGGGAAGAAGGCGTTGATGTTCGTCATGGAGGAGGCGAAGTTGCCGCCGCCGACGCCGGTGAGCGCGGCCACGGCGAGGAAGGTGCCGTAGGAGGTTCCGGGTTCCATGACGACGAGGGCGGCGATCGTCGGCGCGAGGAGGAGCAGGGCGCTGACGACGGTCCAGTTGCGGCCGCCGAAGCGGGCGACGGCGAAGGTGTAGGGGACGCGGACGAGGGCGCCGACGAAGGTGGCGGTGCCGATGAGGAAGAACTTGCCGGCCGGGTCGATGCCGTACTGGGGGCCCATGAAGAGCACCATCACGGACCACAGGGACCAGATGGAGAAGCCGATGTGCTCGGAGAGCACGGAGTAGAGGAGGTTGCGGCGGGCGATCCGCTCGCCGCTCTCCCGCCAGAACGTCTCGTCCTCGGGATCCCACCGCTCGATCCAGCGGCCTCCCCTGCGCGGTGCGGTCGTCGTACCGGTCATCACACGCCTCCACCCTCCACAGCTGTCGTGCTCCGTGGTGAGGAGGCTAGGAACGGCGCGTTTCGGCCCCGGTCCCCGCCGGATGACCGGTGGGAAACCTTGCACTCACCCGCCGCGCGGGCCGGGTGTGAGCGCTGCCGGGAGCCAGCTGTCCGGGGGGACTTCCAGCCAGCCGCCGGCGTTCTGGAGTTCGGTGGCGGCGCGGTGGAGGGCGTCGAGTCCGGGGTGGGTGAAGCCCTTGCGCCAGACCATGGACAGCGGGGAGAGCGGTGCGGGGTCGACGAGGGGGCGTTTCACGCTGCCGGGCATGTCCAGGAAGCCGACGGCCACCAGGACGGGGTTGCGGGTCTTGGCCATGACCCGTACGAACTCCTCCTTGCCCATGGCCACGGGGGCGGGCGGGGCGACGGCGATGTCCCGGCCGGCGAAGAGTTCGCGGGCCAGGCCGGTCCACTCCAGGGTCCGCGGGTTCCCGGCTCCGGCGTACACGGTCTCGCCGGCGAGCGCGGCGAGCGGTACGCGGTCCAGGGCGGCGAGGGGGTGGTCCTCGGGCAGGAGGACGGCGAGGGGTTCGTGGCGTACGGGGCGGTGGTCGAGCCGGGCGCGCAGGGCGGGTGCCAGCCCGGCGGCGTACCCGAAGGAGACGTCGAGGCGCCCGGCGGCGATCTCGGTGGCGGCGTGGGTGAGGCCGCTCTCGAAGCGGGCCATCAGTTCGCAGCCGGGGGCGAGTTCGCGGGCGCGTTCCAGGACCCGGCGGCCGGTGCTGGGGCCGTCGGTGTTCATGTCGACGAGGAGGGCGCGGGGCGGTCCGGCGAAGGCGGTGGCGAGTTCCTCGTGGGCGCGGAGCACGTCGCGGGCGTGGGGCAGCAGCCGTTCGCCGTCGGCGGTGAGTTCGACGGCGCGGGTGGTGCGCAGGAACAGCGGGGCGCCGAGGGCCTGTTCGAGGCGGCGGACGTCGCGGCTGAGGGCCTGCTGGGCGACGTAGAGGCGGGCGGCGGCGCGGGAGAAGTGCAGTTCCTCGGCGACCGCGAGGAAGCCGCGCAGCAGGCGGGGGTCGACGTCTCGGGCGGTCATCCCCGGAGATTAACAACGCGGGCGCGTGAATGGCCCCGGAACAGGTGTTGGACCGCCGGCGGGGGCGGGCCGCAGGCTCGTGGCATGCCGCAGGAATCCCCTCTCATGGCCGTGACCGGCAGCACCCTGGTCCTGGCCGCGCCGTCCGCCGTACCGTCCGGCTCACCGTCCCCCGCCCCGTCCGCCGTACCGTCCCGCGCGCCGTCCCCCGCCCCATCCGGCTCACCGTCCGCCGCCCGGCGTCCCGGCCGGCCCTCTCCCCCGCCGCCGGGCCGCGTCCTCGGCCCGTACGCCCGCCTCTTCGCCCGTCCCGGCACGCGCGGTTTCACCGCCGGGAACCTGCTGGCCCGGCTGCCCATGGGCATGTTCGGGGTCAGCGCGGTGATGATGATCGCCGGACAGCGCGGCTCGTACGCCCTGGCCGGCGCGGTCACCGCCACCGGGCTGGCCGCCACCGCCCTCGTCGCGCCCTGGACGGCCCGGCTGGTCGACCGCCACGGGCAGGCCCGGGTCGCCGTACCGGCCACCGTGATCGCGGTCCTCGGCTCGCTCTCCCTGGTCCTGTGCGTGCGTACGCAGGCCCCCGCGTGGACCCTCTTCGCCTCGTACGCGGCCACCGCGACGACCCCCAACATCGGCGGCATGTCCCGGGCCCGCTGGACCCACCTGCTGCCCCGCTCCGAGCACCACACCGCGATGTCCTTCGAGCAGGCCGCGGACGAGCTGTGCTTCATGCTCGGCCCGGTCCTCGCGGCCTTCCTGTGCACGGCCGCCTTCCCGGAGGCGGGCACCCTCGCCGGGGCCGCCCTGCTGCTCACCGGCATGCTGGTCTTCACCGCGCACCGGGCCACCGAGCCCCCCGCGACCGGGGTGCCCACCGCCGCCCCGGGCCCGTCGCCGCTGCGCGCCCTGCTCCCGCTGCTGGGCCTGCTGACGGCCACCGGTGCGGTGTTCGGCTCGATGGAGGTGGCCTCCATCGCCCACCTCTCCGCCCTGGGCCTCGGCGGCACCTCGGGCCCGGTGCTGGCGCTCCAGGCGGCGGGTTCCTGCGCCGCCGGGCTGTTCTACGGCACCCGGCGGCCGCGGAGCCTGCGGACCTGCCTGCTGGTGCTGGCCGCGGCGATGGCCCTGCCCTGGGCGGCGGCCGCCACCGGCTCCCTGCCGCCTCTGGCCCTGGCGCTGCTGCTGGCCGGTACGGCCACGGCGCCGGTGATGGTGGGCGCGATGGCCCTGGTGCAGCGGGCGACCCCGCCGGGCCGCCTCAACGAGGGCATGAGCCTGGCCGTCACCGCGATCATGACCGGCATCGCCGCCGGCTCCGCCACGGCGGGCCAGGCCGTCGACCGCCTGGGCTCCACCGCGGCCTACGCCCTCCCGGCCGCCGCGGCCCTGCTCGCGCTGGCCCTCTCCGCCGCAACATCCCGATTTATCCGTATTGTTCCGGCGGGCGAGTGACGCGCCCGCGTGGTACGCACCACTCCTCCGCGCGATCCCGCATAACTGGGGGTGCTTTCCCCCAGCGCACTTCCCTTCGCGGAGGAACTCCCCTTGCCTGCTTCACGCTCCGTCTCCTCGGCCCTCGTCGTCGCGGCCGTCACCGCTTCCTGCCTGGTGCCGGCCGTACCGGCCCTGGCCGACGCGTCCCAGATCCGGTTCTCCCAGCCGTACGTCCCCTCCATCGCCCCCGGCCAGACGGGCCGCGTCGTCATCGCGGCCGTGAACGGCCAGGACCCGGCGCGCAGCAGCACCTTCCGGATCACCGCCCCGGAGCGGACCACCTTCCCGGAGGCCCGCTTCTACTGGAACGGCCGGCGCGCGGCCGGCTCGTGCACCCGCTCGTCGGACGCGCGCCTGCTGACCTGTGACGCGGGCACCCGCACCGGCTTCGCCTTCCCGGCGAACACGCAGACGCGGCTGGCGGTGACCCTGAAGGTGGACCCGAAGGCCCCGCAGGGCACGACGCTGGACGGCGGCGAGTGGTCCAACGGCACTGACGCCCCGGCCCTGTTCGCGGTGGCCACCCCGGTGACGGGCCCGAAGGGCGACGACGGCCGCCCGGGCCACGACGGCCACGAGGGCAAGCCCGGCCACCACGGCAAGCCGGGCCGCCCGGGCCCGCAGGGCGAGAGGGGAGAGAAGGGCGAGAAGGGCGACGCCGGCAAGGACGGCCGGGACGGCCGCGACGGCGTGCAGGGCCCGGCCGGCCCCCAGGGACCCAAGGGCGACACGGGCAAGGACGGCCGCAACGGCCGTGACGGGAAGAACGGGCACGACGGCAAGGAAGGCCGCCAGGGCCCCGCCGGCCCGCAGGGCGTGAAGGGCGACACGGGAGCCCGGGGCCCGCAGGGCCCGCAAGGCCCGCAAGGCCCGCAAGGCCCGCAAGGCGAGCCCGGCCCGGCCGGAGGCCCGCAGGGCCCGGCCGGCCCCCAGGGCCCCAAGGGCAAGGACGGCCGGGACGGCAAGCCCGGCAAGGACGGCAGGCCCGGCGCCGACGGCCGCCCCGGCAAGGACGGCAGGCCCGGCAAGGACGGCCGACCCGGCAAGGACGGCGCCGTCGGCCCGCAGGGCCCCGAGGGCAAGCCCGGACCCCAGGGCCCGAAGGGCGAGCCCGGCAAGTCCGGCCACTGCAAGAAGTGCGACGGCCACCACGGCAAGGGCGACCACCACGGCAAGGGCGGAAAGGGCGACAAGGGCGACCACAAGGCCACCCCGAAGGCCCGCATCGTCACCTCCGGCCACGGCCTCGGCATCCGCTCCGGCCCCGGCACGGACTACCGCAAGACCGGCAAGCTCCCGGCCAACACGGTCGTGGCGCTCCAGTGCAAGGTCAACGGCCAGACCGTGGGCGACAACTCGATCTGGTACAAGCTCGCCGACGGCCGCGGCTGGATCGCCGCCCGCTACGCCCTGAACCTCAACAAGGTCCCGTACTGCTGACGGACCCCGGCATGACGAAGGCCCCGCAGCCGGCAGGCTGCGGGGCCTTCCCCATCCTCCCGGTACCCGAATCCGGTACGAGAGCGGTACCGTATTCGGGTACCGGTACGAAAAGGGAGAGCAGCCATGCCCATAAGCGCCAGCGAAGCCCGCAAGACCCTGTTCCCCCTGATCGAGCGCGTCAACAACGACCACACCCCGGTGCGCATCAGCTCCAAGAACGGCGACGCCGTCCTGATGTCGGCCGAGGACTACGACTCCTGGCAGGAGACCGTCTACCTGCTGCGCTCGCCGGCGAACGCCCGCCGCCTCATGGAGGCCGTCGCCCGCGACCGGGAGGGCGCGCACACCGTCGCGAAGAGCATGGACGAGCTGAACGCCCTGGCCGGTGAGGAGTGAGGAGCATCCATTTCGACCCGGCCGCCTGGGAGGACTTCCTCTACTGGCTCGCCGCGGACCGGAGGATGGCCAAGCGCATCACCCGCCTGATCGGCGAGGTCCAGCGGACGCCCTTCGAAGGCATCGGGAAGCCCGAACCCCTCAAGGGGGACCTGTCCGGCTACTGGTCCCGCCGGATCGACGACGAGCACCGGCTCGTCTACCGGGCCGACGACAAGGAAGTGAAGATCCTCAAGGCCCGCTACCACTACTCCGATTGACCCCGGGCATGACGAAGGCCCCGCAGCCAGCAGGCTGCGGGGCCTTCGCCCACATGGGATGAGTGGAGATGGCGGGAATCGAACCCGCGTCCAACGGTGCAGAAGCAGGGCTTCTCCGAGCGCAGTCCGCTGCGATTTTCTCGGCCCCGGAGATCACACGGACAAGTCTCCGACGGGCTCAGTCACTGTTTGGTTTCCCTCCAACCCCCGTGACCGGGGCTAGAGGTTTAGATCCCTAGTTGACGCCAGGATCCGGACCGGGACCACTTCCGGGCTGACGCTCCTCACAGAGGCTTCAGCTCACTGTTATTAGGCAGCGAGGGTGAAGCGGGAGTTATCGCTCTTGGAGTTGGCGATTATTTTTTGCGACATGTGGTTAGCGAGATCATTGCCGCTTCCTCGGCTCGCTTCCCCTGCATCGACAGCCGCTGTCGAAACCGATCATCCCCATGTTGTTTTTTCAAGGTGCGCCGACCCCGGAGGGGCGGTGCTGGACCCCATGGTACGCGAAGTGGACCACCGCGTGCCAGGAGATTAAACCGTGCCCCGCTGCTTGCGCCGGACCGCCGAGATCGCCCGCTGCGTCTCGCGCGTGTCCTGCTTCTCGCGCAGGGTCTGGCGCTTGTCGTACTCCTTCTTGCCCTTCGCCAGCGCGATCTCGACCTTCGCGCGCCCGTCCTTGAAGTACAGGGACAGCGGGACGACCGTGTGGCCCGACTCCTCCGACTTGCGCTCCAGCTTGTCGATCTCCTCGCGGTGCATGAGGAGCTTGCGCTTGCGGCGGGCGCTGTGGTTGGTCCAGGTGCCCTGGCTGTACTCCGGCACGTGCACGTTGTACATCCAGACCTCGCGTCCCTCCACCGACACGAAGCCGTCCACCAGCGAGGCCCGGCCCTGGCGCAGGGACTTGACCTCGGTGCCGGTCAGGACGATCCCGCACTCGTACGTGTCGACGATCGCGTAGTCGTGCCGGGCCTTCTTGTTCTGGGCGATCAGCTTGCGCCCTTTTTCCTTAGCCATAGTGCGGTCATTTTCGCACTACGACCCCACCCCGAGGCCACCCAATACCGTGCGCGCCCGCTCCTCCGCCCCGTCGCCGGCCGCCAGGTCCGGGGTGATGCCCCCGCCGTCGAGGCTGCGGCCCGCCGGGGTGCGGTAGGTGCCCACCGTCAGCTCCGCCACCGCGCCGCCCGGAAGCTCGGTCGGCATCTGCACCGAGCCCTTGCCGAAGGTGCGGGTGCCCACCGTCACCGCACGGCCGCGGTCCTGGAGGGCGCCGGTGACCAGTTCGGCCGCGCTCATGGTGCCGCCGTCGACGAGGGCCACCAGGGGGCGGGCGGTGTCCCCGCCCGGGTCGGCGTACAGGGCGCGCTCGGAGCCGCGTACGTCGTACGTCGCCACGAGCCCGCCGTCCAGGAACGCGGAGGCCGCGGCCACCGCCTCGGTGACCAGCCCGCCCGGGTTGCCGCGCAGGTCCAGCATCACCCCGCCGCCGGGCGGCGCCTCGCGGACGGCCGTCCTGACGCGCTCCCCGGAGCCCCGGGTGAAGGAGGACACCTTGATCACGGTGATGCCGCCCGCGAGGCGGCGTACGGTCACCGGCTCGGTGTGCAGCTCCGCGCGCCGGACGGTGACGGTGCGGTCCGCGCCGTCCCGGCCGAGGCGGAGGACCACCGGGGTGCCGGCTTCCCCGCGCAGCAGCGCCACCACGTCGGCGACGGCCAGCCCGGTCACGCTCCGGTCGTCCACGCTCAGCAGCCGGTCCCCGGCGCGCAGCCCGGCCCGGTCGGCGGGGCTGTCGGGCTGGACCCGGTCGACCTCGATCCGGCCGCCCTGGCGGTGCCCGGCCCAGAGCCCGACGCCGGTCCAGCGGCCGTCGAGTTCCTCGGCGAAGGCGGCGTACTCGCCGCGGTCGTAGACGGTGCCCCAGCGGTCGCCGCTGCGGCTGACGACCTCCTGGGCGGCCTTCTTGCCCGACTTCCCCTCGGCGACGGCCTCGGCGGCGGCCCGCGCGACGGCCTCCCGGTCCGCGGTGCCGGGGCCGGTCGCGGGGGGCGGGTCCGGTTCGCCGACGCCCGCGAGGAAGGAGGTGTGCGGCTCGTCCGCCTCGTGCGGGGCCCAGCATCCGGTGGCCGCGGCGGTGCCCACGCAGACCGCGAAGACCAGCGTCAGAACGGCCCCGCGACGCAGGTCGCGGGGCCGGAGGCGGAAGGCGGGCAGACCCGGCATGCCGCCGAGTCTAGGACAAGCCCCGCCGCGGCAAGCCCGGTTGACCACAGAGCACAGGAGGCGCTCGTCATACCTTCAGGTACTTGCGCAGCGCGACGAACGCCGCCAGGGAGGGCATCAGCAGGCCGATGACCAGCACCAGCGGCAGCTTGGCGAGGACCGCGTCCCAGCCGATGAAGTTGATCAGCTGGAGCTTGTCGCGGAGCCCGATGCCGTGGTCGATCACGAAGTACTGGCCGGTGCCGAGCATCCCGCAGGCGAAGACGGCGCCGATGAGGCCGGCCACGGCCGCCTCCATGATGAACGGCACCTGGATGTAGAACCCGGAGGCGCCCACGAGCCGCATGATGCCGGTCTCCCGCCGACGGCTGAACGCCGAGACGCGCACCGTGTTGACGATCAGGAGCAGGGCCACGATCAGCATGACGAGCATGATGCCGAGGGCGGCCCAGTTGAGGGTGCCGAGCAGGGCGAAGAGGTTGTCGAGCTCGGTGGACTGGTCGGCGACCGACTGGACGCCGTCGCGCCCGGCGAAGGCGGAGGTGATGACCTCGTACTTCTCCGGGTTCTTCAGCTTGACCCGGAAGGAGTCGGGCATCTGGTCGGGGGTGACGACGGAGGCCAGGGCGGTGTGGCCGAAGCGCTCCTTGTAGTGCTTGTAGGCCTCGTCCGAGGACTCGTACATGACGGTCTGGACGAGGTCCATCTTCTTCAGCTCGGACTCGATGCCCTGTTTCTGCTCGGGGGTGACCGCCCCCTTGGAGCAGGGCCGGCCGCTGCCCGTGGCGGCCCCGGCGGCCGGCGCCCCGGCCGCCGCGCCGGTGGCGGCGGCGCCGGCCGCGTCCAGGGCGTCGTTCTTCGTGCAGAGGTAGACGGTGACGTTGACCTTGTCGTACCAGTACCCCTTCATGGCGCTGACCTGGTCGCGCATGAGGAGGGAGCCGCCGAACAGGGCGAGGGACAGGGCCACGGAGATGATGACCGCGAAGGTCATGGTGAGATTGCGGCGGAGGCCGACGCCGATCTCCGACATGACGAACTGGGCGCGCATGACGTCTCAGGGGCCTTTCAGTGCTGGTAGCCGTAGACGCCGCGCGACTGGTCGCGCACGAGCCGGCCCTGTTCGAGTTCGATGACGCGCTTGCGCATCTGGTCCACGATCTGCTGGTCGTGCGTGGCCATGATGACGGTGGTACCGGTCCGGTTGATCCGGTCCAGGAGCTTCATGATGCCGACGGAGGTCTGCGGGTCGAGGTTGCCGGTCGGCTCGTCGGCGATCAGCAGGGCGGGCCGGTTGACGAAGGCGCGGGCGATGGCGACGCGCTGCTGCTCGCCGCCGGACAGCTCGCCCGGCATCCGCCCCTCCTTGCCCCCGAGGCCGACCAGCTCCAGGACCTGCGGTACGGCCTTGCGGATCTCGCCGCGCGGTTTGCCGATGACCTCCTGGGCGAAGGCGACGTTCTCGGCGACCGTCTTGTTGGGCAGCAGGCGGAAGTCCTGGAAGACGGTCCCCAGCTGGCGCCGCATGTGCGGGACCTTCCAGTTGGAGAGCTTCGCGAGGTCCTTGCCGAGGACGTGCACCTGGCCGTGGGTGGCCCGTTCCTCGCGCAGGACGAGCCGCAGGAAGGTGGACTTGCCGGAGCCGGAGGAGCCGACCAGGAAGACGAACTCGCCCTTGGCGATGTCGAGGGAGACATCTCTGAGTGCGGGCCGGTTCTGCTTCGGGTAGGACTTGGAGACGTTGTCGAATCGGATCACGGGAGCACCACGGTCGCCGGGAGTAGGTGACCGTGACCATACGCGACCGGACGCCGGGTGGGGACCCGGCAACCGCAGTTGCCCGATATATCCCCGGGTGCCGGCGGAGCCGGATCGTGATTGCCCGGACGGGCCGCGCCGAATGTCGGCGGAGCTGGCACAGTGGTAGGGGGAACGGACCGCGTCCCCGCACCGTTGTCCATGTCGAGGGGACGAGAGGAGGAGCGCATGACATATGACCGGCTCGTGTGCGCGAACTGCGCCGCACCCGTCAGCCAGGGCCGCTGCCCGGTGTGCCGGGCGAACCGGGAGCGCCTCCAGCAGGAGGGCCCCTTCGCCGGGCTGAACCCGGCGACGCTCATCGCGCTTCTGGTGGTGCTGGTGGCCGCGCTGGCGCTGGTGGCACGGACCGCGTAGGCCGCGTCGCGTCCCGATCAACGGGCATCACCGTGTGACCGCGTGGATCACACGTAATGGGGAAGGGCCCGGACACCACCTGGTGTCCGGGCCCTTCCTCGTACTGACGTGTTCACCGCGCTCGCGCGTTACGCGGTGGTCTGCTCCTGCTGCTTGCGCCAGCGGATGCCGGCCTCCAGGAAGCCGTCGATCTCGCCGTCGAGGACCGCCTGCGGGTTGCCGACCTCGAACTCCGTCCGCAGGTCCTTGACCATCTGGTACGGGTGCAGGACGTAGGAGCGCATCTGGTTGCCCCAGGAGCTGCCGCCGTCCTTGAGGGCGTCCATCTTGGCCTGCTCCTCCTGGCGGCGCCGCTCCAGCAGCTTGGCCTGGAGCACGTTCATCGCGCTGGCCTTGTTCTGGATCTGCGAGCGCTCGTTCTGGCAGGAGACGACGATGCCGGTCGGGATGTGCGTGATGCGCACGGCCGAGTCGGTCGTGTTGACGCCCTGGCCGCCGGGGCCGGAGGCGCGGTACACGTCGACGCGCAGCTCGGACTCGTCGATCTCGACGTGGTCGCTGGTCTCGACGACCGGCAGCACCTCGACGCCCGCGAAGGAGGTCTGGCGGCGGCCCTGGTTGTCGAAGGGGGAGATCCGCACGAGGCGGTGGGTGCCCTGCTCGACGGAGAGGGTGCCGTATGCGTACGGGGCCTTGACGACGAAGGTGGTCGACTTGATGCCGGCCTCTTCCGCGTACGAGGTCTCGTAGATCTCCGTCGGGTAGCCGTGGCGCTCGGCCCAGCGCAGGTACATGCGCTGGAGGCGCTCGGCGAAGTCGGAGGCGTCGACGCCGCCGGCCTCGGCGCGGATGTTGACCAGGGCCTCGCGCTCGGCGTACTCGCCGGAGAGCAGGGTCCGGACCTCCATCTCGTCCAGCGCCTTGCGCACGGAGGTCAGCTCGGCCTCGGCCTCGGCGAGGGTGTCCGCGTCGTCCATCTCCTGGGCGAGCTCGAACAGCACCGCGAGGTCGTCGATGCGGCCGCGCAGGGTCTCGGTCTTGCGGACCTCGGCCTGGAGGTGCGAAAGCTTGCTCGTGATCTTCTGGGCGGCGTCCGGGTCGTCCCACAGGGACGGCGCGGCGGCCTGCTCCTCGAGCACGGCGATATCTGCCCTCAGCTTGTCGAGGTCCAGGACGGCCTCGATCGACCCCATGGTCGAGGAGAGGGACTTCAGCTCTTCGGAAACATCGACGACTGCCACGGGTCAAGCCTAGCCGGTCCTCGGACGGCACTGTCCGGGCAGGCCGGATCGGACCGTACAGAGGAGCGTCGATACGGGCGTACGCTCCTCGTATGACCGTTCTACTCGTGAAGCGCCGCCATGTGGACCACATGCGTGTCACCACGACGAGCTGTCTGCCGCCGGACCAAGCACAAGCCTGATCAACCCCGATCCGACTTCGGTCCTGCACGCGGCAACGCGGTCCCGGCGCCATCCCTGCCGGCGGACCGCTCCACCCGCACGCCCCGCCATCTCTGGGGCACAGGACCCTGTGACATCCGAAACGGAGCCGTCATGCCGTCCGCGCACCCCTCTTCCTCTCCCGCCGCCCCCTCCGCCGCGTCCGCGCCCGCCCTCGCCGTCATCGACCTCTCGCGGGCCGACGACCCCGCCGAGCGCCCCGACTTCCTGAAGCAGCTGCACGCAGCGGCCCGGGACACCGGCTTCCTGTACCTGACCGGACACGGCATAACCGAGGCGGAAACCGCCCGCATCCTGGAGCTGACCAGGGCCTTCTTCGCGCTCCCGGAGGCCGACCGGCTGTCCGTGAGCAATCTGAACTCCCCGCACTTCCGCGGCTACACCCGCATCGGCCACGAGCTGACCGGCGGGGCCTCCGACTGGCGGGACCAGCTGGACGTGGGCGCGGAGCGGCCGGCGCCGGTACTGGGGCCGGAGGACCCCGCGTACCTGTGGCTGGAGGGCCCCAACCAGTGGCCGGCGGCGCTGCCGGAACTGGAGGAGGCGGTCCTGGGCTGGCAGGAGCGCCTGGCCGGGGTGGCCCACCGGCTGCTGCGGGAGCTGCTGGCCTCGATCGGCGCTCCCCCGGACTTCTTCGACGCGGCCTTCGCGGACCGCCCCCACCTGCACACGAAGCTGATCCGCTACCCCGGGTCCGCCCCGTCGGGCGCCGACCAGGGAGTCGGCGCGCACAAGGACTACGGCTTCCTGACGCTGCTGCTCCAGGACTCGGTGGGCGGCCTCCAGGTCGTCCGGGACGGCGGCTACGTCGACATCGAGCCACGGCCGGGCGCGTTCGTGGTGAACCTGGGCGAGCTGCTGGAGATCGCCACCGAGGGGTACCTGCGCGCCACCGACCACCGGGTGGTCAGCCCTCCGGGGGCGGTGGAGCGGTTCTCGGTGCCGTTCTTCTACAACCCCCGGCTGGACGCGGTCGTGGAGACCGTCCCCGGGGAGTACCTGCGCTCGGCGCCGGGCGTGGCGCACGACGCGTCGAACCCGCTGCACGCCGAGTACGGCCGCAACGAGCTCAAGGGCTGGGTCCGGGCCCACCCGGAGGTCGCCCGCCGCTGGCACCCGGACCTCACCGCGGTGTAGTCCGGCCCGGGCGCGCCGGGCGGGGCGTCGCCCGGGCGCTCCGGACGGAGCGTCCTACCTGGGCTGGGACGGGGCCGAGTGCCGGCCCTTGCCGTCGCGCTGCGGGGGTGCAGGGTCGTCGCCGGAGACGGCGATCCAGCTGCCCAGTCCCACCGCCGCCACCAGTGCCAGCGCCGACGCGGAGAGCACCAGGCGCCGCTTGCGCACGGCCTCGGCGCGGTGCCGGGCCGAGCCGGGCCGGTGCCCGCCGGCCGGGCGGGGGACGCGGGCGGTGCCCAGGGCCCCGCCCGCCAGCTCGTCCGGGCCCGGCACCCGCATGGAGGTGTGGGTGTCCCGGTTGGAGTCGGTGGCGGAGCCGGGCACCAGCGGGACCACGCCCCGCCTGCGCACCGGGTCGGCGGCGGTGTCGGGCTCCCGCTCGGGCTCGGGTTCCGGCTCGGCGTCGTCCGGCTCGTCCACGTCGAGCGGCGGCATCCCGGCCAGCAGCGGCAGCAGGTCCCGCAGCCGGACCGACAGCTCCGAGGCGCGCAGCCGCGAGGCGGGGGCCTTGGCCAGGCACTGGACCATCAGCTGCCACAGCTCGTCGGGGATGCCCGGCAGCGGGACCACGGTCTCGGTGACGTGCCGGCGCAGCACCGCGCCCGGGTGGCCGCCGCCGAAGGGGGTGAAGCCGGCCAGCAGCTCGTACAGCACCGTGGCCAGGGCGTATATGTCGACGGCCGCCCTCGGCGGCAGGCCCTCCACTATCTCCGGGGCCAGGTAGTCGGGGGTCCCGATGATCCGGGTGGTGGGGGCGGAGCCGCGGCCGGCGGGGGCCCGGCGGCCGGAGTCGATGAGCTTGGCGACTCCGAAGTCGGTGAGCAGCGCGGGGTGCGCGCCGCCGGGACCGAGGGGTCCCTGCATGTCGAGCAGGACGTTCTCCGGCTTGACGTCGCGGTGGACGACTCCGGCCGCGTGGGCGGCGGCGAGCGCGTCGGCGACGTCCGCGACGATGGCCACGGCCGCCTCGGGGGCGAGCCGGCGCTCGCGGTCGAGGCGCGTGCGCAGGTCCGTGCCGCGTACGAGGTCCATGACGAGGGCGAGGTCGTTGCCGTCGACGACGAGGTCGCGTACGGAGACGACGTGCGGGTGCTCCAGTCCGAGGAGCGCGCTGCGTTCCTGGACGAAGCGTCCGACCAGTTCCTGGTCGGAGGCGAGGTCCTCGCGCAGGAGTTTGACGGCGACGGGGCCGTCAGGGCCTTCGCCGAGCCACACCGTGCCCGCGCTGCCGCGCCCCAGGATCTGGTGGGCGGTGTACCGGCTGCCGATCTTCCGTGCCACGACTGCTCCCTCAGCGGCTGGCGTAACGGACCAAAACTACGCGGCCGAATGGGGGTTGGGGTCGCCGGATCGCGGCGACCTTCACTTCTGCGGGCGAAATCACGTCCTGGATGTCGACAAATCCACAAGGTCGGCGCTACGGGAGGCTCCTGAGGGCCGGCCGGAGGAGCCTCGGGAGGGTCCTCCGGCCGGCGTCCTCGGGGCTCAGGAGCCGCTGCCGCTGCTTCCGCCGGCGCTGTCGCCGATGGAGGTGACGAAGTCGACGACGTCGGTGCCCCAGCTCCAGACCTGGTCCCACCAGCCCTTGCCGGTGCCGATCCACTCCTGGAGCGGGGTGAGCTCCCAGATCAGCCAGCCGCCCACGAAGAGCAGCAGGATCAGCACCAGGCAGCCCTTGAGGCAGCCCAGGCCCGGGATCCGCACCGGGTTGGCGCTGCGGCGGCGCGGCTCGCGGGGCGGCCGGGGCTCGCGCGGCGGCTGCTGCGGCTGCTGTCGCACCGGAGGCGGCTGGGGCTGCTGCTGCTGGGGCGGCGGCTGGGGTTGGCGGTACTGCGGCTGCTGGGGCGGCTGCTGGTACTGCTGGGGCTGGTAGTGGTGCTGGGGCTGCTGCGCGTACTGCTGCGGCGGGGGCTGCTGCTGGTACTGCGGTTGCTGGTACTGCTGCTGCGGCTGGTACTGCTGCGGCGGCGGGGCTTGGTGCTGCTGGCGGGGCGGCTGCTGCCGCGGCGGCTGCTGCGGGGGCGGCGGCATCTGCGGGGCGGGGCGCTGGGGGCGGCGGCGCAGCGGGTCCTCGGCGGGGTCGAGGTAGTGCATCTGCGTCTGCTCGTTGCGGTCGCGGACGGCCCGCATCTGCGACTGCCACGGGTGCGGGGCGTCGGGCTGCTGCACCGGGGGCATGACGGAGGTCGGGTCGGGCGCGCCGCCGGGGGCTCCGGTGGCGGCCGGCAGCACGGTGGTGGAGTCGGCGCCGCCGACCGGCGGGAGCACGCTCGTCATGGCGTTCGGGTCGTACGCGTCCGGGTCGTACGCCTCGGCCTGCGCGGTGGCGGCGGAGCCGGGGGCCACCGGGGCGCCGGGGACCGGGGCGGGCGAGGGGTCGGGCGCGAGCAGGGCGGCGACGCCGAGGGCGGCCTCGACCTCGTCGGGCGAGGAGTGCACGCGGATGCCGGAGGCGACCACGCGCAGCCCGCGGGCCAGGCTCTCGGCGCTGGGGCGCTCGTCGGGCTCCTTGCGCAGGCAGTGCTCGATGACGATCCACAGTGCCTCGGGCACGGTGGGGGGCCGCTGCGGCTCCTCGCTGAGGTGGCGGTGGAGGACTTCGAGCGCGGTGCCGCCGGCGAACGGCGGGCGGCCGGTGACCAGCTCGTAGAGGAGGATGCCGGCGCCGTAGATGTCGACGGCGGAGGTCTGCGGGCGCCCCTCGGCGGACTCGGGAGCCACGTAGGCGGGGGTGCCGACGAACTCGTGGGTGCGGGTGAGGCCCGGGGAGTCGGCCAGGCGCGCGATGCCGAAGTCGGTGAGCATCGGCTTCATCTGGCCGTTGCTCTCGTCGAGCAGCACGTTGGCGGGCTTCAGGTCGCGGTGGACCACGCCGTCGGCGTGGCTGGCGGCGAGCGCGTCCGCGATCTGGGCGGTCAGCAGGCTCGCGGCGACCGGGCTGAAGGGGCCGTTCTGCCGGATGTACTTGTGCAGGTCCGGGCCGTCGACGAGGTCCATGACCAGGGCGAGCAGGTCGCCCTCGACGACGAGGTCGCGGGTGCGCACGATGTTGGGGTGCGTCAGGCGCAGCAGGACCGAGCGTTCGCGCAGGAAGCGCATGACGATGTCGGCGTCCTGGGCCAGCTCCTCCTTGAGGACCTTGATGGCCACGGTCTCGCCGGGCTGGCCGGCGACGGCGGCCTCCGCGCCGGCGGTCTCCCGCTGGCGGGCGCGCCAGACGGTGCCCGTGGCGCCGCGTCCGAGCGGCTCCTCGAGCAGGTACTTGCTGCCGACTGGCCGCACGTCTCGCGCTCCCTGCTGTCGTCTTTCCGGCTGATTCCGCCGAGTGGGTTTCCGGCCCAACTCTAGGGGGTGTCCCCGTGGAAGACGCGGGTCGACGGAGGTTGGTTGCCGTACATATGTGCGAAGGGTGAGTTTTGCGGGGTATGCCGGGGGCTCATTTCCCCGGCTTTCCCCCGACGGGGTGGCCACATTCGTACCGGTGGGTGAACCGCGCCACCCGAATCCAAGATCATTTATTGGCGGGTGCCGGGCGTGTTGCGGGCGACAGGTGCGAGGATGCACCCGTACGGAACGGCCGGGACGGGAGCCCTGCCTTCCGGCAGACCTGAACGGACGAGGCGTCCGTGCCGGGCGGGGGGTAGATCGGACGGGCAGCTGCCGCCGTCCCCCAGCCGGGCGCACGCACGCACCGCGCACTGCGCTCCGCGCAGAAGGGACCGCTGACGGCGATGCAGATCCGGCTGACCGTCCTCGGGTCGCGCAGCGGCCACCAGGCCGCCACCGCACCCGCCGGCTGTGACGTGCTCGTCACCGCGCCCGCCGGCACCGCGCTGGCCGCGGTGGCCTCCGGACTCGCCTCGGCCGCGGGCGGCCCCGACACCGGTGGCACGACCGTCCTGTACGCCGGCTCGCGCCGCCTCGACCCGCAGCGCGCCGTCCTCGGCGAACCGCCCCTGGTGGACGGCGCGGTGCTGCACCTGCACGTCCCCGGACCGGACACCGCCGCCGTCCCCGCCCCGGACGGCCCGGGCACCCCGCAGCTGCACGTGGTGGCCGGGCCCGACGCGGGCGGGGTCCACCTGCTGCACGCCGGGTCGGTACGGATCGGGCGCTCGGCGGACGCCGACGTACCGCTCGACGACCCCGACGTGTCCCGGCTGCACTGCGCGGTGACCGTACTGGCCGACGGCCGGGTCACGGTCGCCGACCTCGGCTCGACGAACGGCACCACCCTGGACGGCGCCGAAGTCGGCGCCGCGTCCGTCCCGCTGGCGCCGGGCGCGCTGCTGCGGATCGGCGAGTCCACCCTCCGGCTCGCCCCGGCCGGCGGCGAACGGCAGCTGGCGGTGGTCCCGGACCTGGAGGGCCACCTCGGCCTGCCGGACGCCTCCGGCGCGGGTACGGGAACCCGCGCGGCCGGGGACACCGGCCCCGGCGACGCCGCCCGCTCCGGCCACCCCGGCACGCCGGGCGCGGCCCCGGGGGCCGGTACCGGTACCGGTACCGGTACCGGCGGAACGCACCCGCGCCCGGGCGCCCCCGGGACGGCAACCGGCCCGGGCACGCCCGACGGCGCCACCGGCCCCGGCCACCCCGCTTCCCCGGGCGCGCCCTGGGCGCCGGGCGCGGCCCCGGGGGCCGAAGGCGGCACCGGCCTGAAGCGGCCTTTGCCCGCACCTTCCCGGACCGGGAGCTCCGCCCCGGGGTACGCCTCCGGGTCGGCGCCCCTGGGCGCGGCCGGGGAGCACCCCGGCGACCCCTCGGACGGCGGAGCCAAGGCGCCCCGCCGCCGCGGCGGGATCGGCGCGTGGGCCCGCAAGTGGGTGCGCGGCGACGAGGACGCCCCCGACCAGCCGGCCGGGCCCGAGGCGCCCGCACAGGCCGCACCCGACCGGGACGACCCCGCGGCGCTGCTGCTGGCCGCGCTCGGGCCCACCGGACGGCTGTGGTCGCGCGGGGCCGGGCACCCCCGGTTCCTGGAGGCGGGCCTCGGCGCGGGCAGCCGCGTCTCGTTCCCCGAATGCGGATCGCTCGGCATCGCCGGCCCCCGGGCCCGGCTCGCCGGCGTGGCCCGCTCGGTGGTCGCCCAGCTCGCGGGGCTGCACGCGCCGGCCCGGCTGGAGATCGTCCTGCTGGCCGCCGACCGCGCCCGGCCCGTGGCGGAGCGGCGCCGCGACTGGGGCTGGCTCGGCTGGCTGCCGCACGTCCGGCCCGCGCACGGCCAGGACTGCCGGCTGCTGCTCGCCTACGACCGCGACCAGGCCGCCGCCCGCACCGCCGAACTGGTCCGGCGGCTGGAGGACGGCCCGCTCGGCACCAACTGGGCGGCCGCCGACCCGGTGGCGCTGCGGCAGGCCGCCGCCGCGTACGAGGGCCCGCGCACGCTCGTGGTCCTGGACGGCGACCCGGACACCTCGGCCCTGCGCGACCTCACCGGACGCCTCGCCTCGCACGGGGCGGCGGCCGGCATCCACTTCCTCGTCCTCGCCGAGACCCCGGCCGCCACCGCCGCCTCCCCGGTCGCCACGACGTACGAGTCGGCCTGCGCCGCCAGCCCGGCGTTCCGCGACTGCGGCCGGATCGCCCTGCTCAGCGGCGACGTGGCCACGGCCGTACGGAGCTTCGCCGTCAGCGGCGGCCGTCCGGTCACCGCCGGCCGCACGGCCATCGCCGACGGCGTCTCCGAGGCCTGGGCGGAGCGGTTCGCCCGGGCCCTGGCCCCGCTGCGCGCGGACGGCGCCCAGCCCGGCGGCGCCGCGTCCCGCCCGGCCGCGGCCACCCTCCCGGCGGCGTCCCGGCTGCTGGACGAACTGGGGCTGGCCCGTGCCACCCCGGCCTCCCTGATGGCCCGCTGGGCGGAGGCCACCGACCAGGGCCAGGGCGTCGGCGGCCTCGCCGAGGTGGTCCTCGGCTCCGGACGGCGCGGGCCGGTCGGCGCCGAACTGGTCCACGACGGCCCGCACCTGCTCGTGGAGGGTCCCGCCGGGAGCGGCCGGACGGAGCTGCTGCGCTCCATCGCCGCCTCCCTGGCCGCCGCGGCCCGCCCCGACCGGCTCGGCCTGCTCCTCCTCGACGGCGCCGGCGGCGAACGCGGCGACGGCCTCCTCCCGTGCACGGAACTCCCGCACGTGTCGGCCCACCTCGTGGCCTCCGACCCGCTGCGCATGCGCGAGTTCGCGCAGGCCCTCGCGGCCGAGCTCAAGCGCCGCCACGAGCTGCTGGACGGCGTCCCCTTCACCGAGTGGCACGCCCGCCGCGAGCTGTCCGACCGGATGGTCTCGCCCCGCCGGCCGGCCCCGGGCGAGCTGAGCGGGGACCTCGACTCCCCGCGCACCGGCACCCTGCGGCTGCGCGCCGCCGCCACCCGCACGGAGCCGGCCGCCGGGCCGACCCCGCTGCCCCGGCTGGTGGTGCTGGTCGACGACTTCGACGCCCTGGTGGCCCCGGCGCTGGGCAGTCCGGGCCGGCCGGCCGCCGGTTCGGTGGTGCGGATCCTGGAGGGGGTCGCCCGCGAGGGCACCCGGCTGGGCGTGCACCTGGTGGTGGCCAGCGGCCGCCCGGAGCGGACCGCCGAGACCGAGCCGGCCCGGCTGGCGACGCTGCGGGTGGAGCTGGACGCGCCGGACCAGCCGGGTCCGGGCCGGGGGCGGCTGCTGTACGCCGACGGCCGCGCGGTGCCGTTCCAGGCGGGCCGGGTCACCGGCCGGATCCCGCGCACGGCGACCCTGAGGCCGACCGTGGTGCCGGTGGAGTGGGAGCGGATGGGCGACCCGCCGGCCCGCCGCCCGGTGCGCGAGCTGGGCAACGGGCCGACCGACCTCGCGCTGCTGGCCAGCGCCCTCGACCGGGCCTCCCACCTGGTCTCGGCGATACCCGTGCTGTTCCCGCAGGCCCCCTGACCCGCCCCGGATCCCCGGCGCGCGCTATTGCGGGGGTGCGCGGGTCGGCGTAGACCTTGTGGCACGCGGCACACCACGGGCACGACGGCATCGGGGGCGAAACCATGCGGACGGAGCACGGAACCGGCCACACGAAACGTACGGCGGCGAGGGCCTGGACGGCCCTGGCCGCGGCGGGCGCGCTCGCGCTCACCGCATGCGGCGGCGGGGGCGGTGACGGCGGCGGCACGGGCGGGTCGACCCCGTCCGGGAAGCAGGACGCGCAGACCGTCGAATTACCGAAGCTGCCCGGCGAGAAGCTGGAGGTCGCCGCGGTCTGGACGGGGCCCGAGCAGGCGAACTTCACAAAGGTGCTGAAGGAGTTCGAGAAGCGTACGGGCGCGAGCGTCACCTTCGTCCCGGCGCAGGACCCCATCGTCACCTTCCTCGGCACCAAGATCGCGGGCGGTCAGCCGCCGGACGTGGCGCTGCTCCCCCAGGTCGGGGCGCTGACGGCGGCGGTGCGGAACAAGTGGGCGCAGCCGGCGGGCCCGGAGGCCCGGACGCAGCTGGAGAAGAACTACTCGCCGGGCTGGCGGAAGCTGGGCGCGGTGGACGGCACCCAGTACGGCGTCTACTACAAGGCGGCCAACAAGTCGCTGGTCTGGTACAACGCGAAGGCCTTCGACGCGGCGGGCGTGAAGCCCCCGGCGAACTGGAAGGACTTCCTCTCGGTCGCCGACACGCTCTCCGCGTCCGGGACGCCGCCGGTGTCGGTGGCGGGCGCGGACGGCTGGACGCTCACGGACTGGTTCGAGAACGTCTACCTCTCGCAGGCGGGCCCGGAGCAGTACGACCGGCTGGCCCGGCACGAGATCAAGTGGACGGACGACAGCGTCAAGGCGGCGCTGAACACCCTGGCGCAGCTGTTCGCCCGCAAGGACTTCCTGGCGGGCGGTCCGGGCGGGGCGCTGGCGACGGAGTTCCCGAAGTCGGTGACGCAGACCTTCACGGGCGGGGACCGGCCGGCGGCGGCGATGGTCTTCGAGGGCGACTTCGTGGCCGTGAACATCGCGCAGACCAAGGCGAAGGTGGGCGAGGACGCGCTGGTCTTCCCGTTCCCGGCGGTCGGCGAGAAGGCGCCGGTGGTGTCGGGCGGCGACGTGGCGGTGGCGCTGAAGCCGGGCAGGGCGGCGCAGGCGCTGCTGACGTTCCTGGCGTCGGCGGACGCGGCGGCGATCCAGGCCCGGGAGGGCGGCTTCGTGTCGCCGAACAAGGCGGTGGACTTCGCCGCGTACCCGAACGACATCCAGCGGGGCATCGCGAAGGCGCTGATCGCGGCGGGCGACGACTTCCGCTTCGACATGTCGGACCAGGCTCCGGCGGCCTTCGGCGGGACGCCGGGCGCCGGTGAGTGGAAGGCGCTCCAGGACTTCCTGGCGAACCCGTCGGACGTGGCGGGGACCCAGCAGAGGCTGGAGGCGGAAGCGGCCAAGGCGTACGGGAACTGACGCCGTGGCGGCGACGGCCAAGGCCGGGGCCCGGCCCCGCGCCCACCGCAAGGACGTGTCCCGCCGGCGGCTGGTCGCGGCGGCGTTCCTGCTGCCCGCCCTGGTGCTGCTGGGCGCGCTCGTGGTGCAGCCCATCGGCTACTCCCTCTACCGCAGCCTCTTCGACCGCTCCGGCGACGCCTTCGTCGGGGCGGGCAACTACCGGCGGATCCTGGCCGACCCGGTGATCCGTACGGCGCTGCGGAACACGGCGGTGTGGGTGGTGTTCGCCCCGGCCGCGGCGACCGCGCTGGGGCTGGTGTTCGCGGTGCTGACGGAGCGGGTGCGCTGGGGTACGGCGTTCAAGCTGGTGGTGTTCATGCCGATGGCGATCTCGATGCTGGCGGCGGGCATCATCTTCCGTCTCGTCTACGACCACGACCCGCAGCGGGGCGTGGCGAACGCGGTGTGGGTGGGGGTGCACGACACCTTCGCGGAGTCCTCCGCGTTCCCCGGGGCCCGGCCGGGCCGGGACTCCCCGCTGGAGCCCGCGGCCGGCGGCGCGCTGATGACGCGGGGCACGGTGCGGGCGGGCGAGCCGGTGCTGCTGCCGCTGGTCGGGGTGGCTCCGGAGGCCCTGCCCGGGGGGACCCGTACGGCGGGCCGCGCCGCTCCGGTGCCGGGGAAGGTGACGGGCACCGTCTGGCAGGACTTCACCCGGGGCGGGGGCGGGCTGGCGAACGTGGTCGATCCGGCGGAGTCGGGGCTGTCCGGGATGCGGGTGGAGGCGGTGAAGGACGGCCGGGTGGTGGCGTCGGCTACGGCCGGCCCCGACGGCACGTTCACGCTGCCCGCGGCGGCCGACGGGGCCCGGCTGCGGCTCCCGGAGTCGAACTTCCGGGCGGCGTACGCGGGGGTGGAGTGGCTCGGCCCGGTGCTGGTGACCCCGGCGGTGATCGGGGCGTACGTGTGGATGTGGGCCGGGTTCTCGATGGTGCTGATCGGGGCGGGGCTGGCGGCGGTGCCGCGCGAGCTGCTGGAGGCGGCGCGGGTGGACGGGGCCGGGGAGTGGCAGGTGTTCCGCCGGATCACGGTGCCGCTGCTGGCGCCGGTGCTGGTGGTGGTCCTGGTGACGCTGGTCATCAACGTGATGAAGGTCTTCGACCTGGTCTTCGTGATCGCGCCGGGCGCGGTGCAGGACGACGCGAACGTGCTCGCGCTCCAGCTGTACCGGACCTCCTTCGGTACGGACGCCGATCCGGGCCTCGGCAGCGCCATCGCGGTGCTGCTGCTGGTGCTGGTGGTGCCGGTGATGCTGCTGAACATCCGCCGGATGCGTAAGGAGGCCTCCCGATGAGCGTCGTGCGACGACTGGCGGGGAGCGTGCTGCTGCGCGCCTTCCTGGTCCTGGCGGGGCTGTTCTGGCTGCTGCCCACGCTCGGGCTGCTGGTGTCCTCCCTCCTCTCCCCCGACGACCTGAACCGCGGCGGCTGGTGGCAGGTGCTGACGGAGCCCTCGCGGCTGACCGCGTCCAACTACGCGCGTCTGCTGGAGAACGGCACGATCACCGGATCGCTGCTGAGCACGGTGGCGATCGCCGTCCCGGCGACGCTGCTCGTCCTCGTCTTCGGCTCGTTCGCCGGATACGCCTTCGCGTGGCTGGAGTTCCCGGGCCGGGACTGGCTGTTCCTGGTCGTGGTGGGGCTGCTGGTGGTCCCCGTGCAGGTGGCGCTGATCCCTGTGTCGGAACTCTTCGGGTCCATCGGCCTGTTCGAGACCACGGCGGGTGTGGTGCTGTTCCACACCGCGTTCGGGCTGCCGTTCGCGGTGTTCCTGCTGCGGAACTTCTTCGCGGAGATCCCGCGCGAGCTGCTGGAGGCGGCCCGGCTCGACGGGGCCGGCGAACTGCGGCTGTTCGCGCGGGTGGTGCTGCCGCTGGGCGGTCCGGCGATCGCCTCGCTCGGCATCTTCCAGTTCCTGTGGGTGTGGAACGACATGCTGGTGGCGCTGGTCTTCGCCGACTCGGCGCACCCGCCGGTGACGGTGGCGCTCCAGCAGCAGGTGCGGCAGTTCGGGAACAACATCGACGTGCTGGCGCCCGGGGCGTTCCTGTCGATGGTGGTGCCGCTGCTGGTCTTCTTCGCGTTCCAGCGGCAGTTCACGACGGGGGTGATGGCCGGCGCCGTGAAGTAACCCACGGCCGGCGCGGCAGCGGGGTCCGACATGGGGTGTTGACGCTGTGTAACCCGAATGCCACACGCTGCGTAACCCGATCGCCGCGCGCGCGGTTCCTGGGCAATATGCCCGCGCCGACCCCTGGATGTGCCGTGCCCCGGTTCAGCGTCATCGTGCCCGCGTACAAGGTTCAGGCGTACCTCCAGGAGAGCCTGGACTCGGTCCTGTCCCAGTCGTACCCGGATCTGGAACTGATCGTGGTCGACGACGCCTCCCCGGACGCCTGCGGTTCGATCATCGACGAGTGCGCGGCCCGCGACCCCCGGGTCACCGCGGTGCACCTGGCGCACAACCTGGGTCTGGGCCCGGCCCGCAACGCGGGTCTGGCCCGGGCCACCGGCGACTACCTGCTCTTCCTCGACGGCGACGACACCCTCGCCCCCGGCGCCCTCCAGGCGATCACCGACCGGCTGAAGGCCACCGGCTCGCCCGACGTCCTGGTCTACGACTACGCGCGCACCTTCTGGACCGGCGAGACCGTCCGCAACCGGCTCGCGCACCGGCTGTCCGAGGAGGGCCCGGCCAGCTTCCGGCTCGCGGACCGCCCGGCCCTGCTGGGCATGCTGATGGTGGTGTGGAACAAGGCGTACCGCCGCGAGTACGTGGAGCGCGAGGGGCTGGAGTTCCCGCCCGGCTTCTACGAGGACACCCCCTGGACCTACCCGGCGCTGCTGGCCGCCGAGTCCGTGGCCGTCCTCGACCGGGTGTGCGTGCACTACCGCCAGCGCCGGACCGGCTCGATCCTGACCACCACCAGCCGGCGCCACCTCGACGTGTTCGACCAGTACGACCGGGTCTTCGGCCAGCTCGCCGCCCGCCCCGAGCTGGACCGCTGGCGCCCGGCGGTGCACCGGCGGATGGCCGAGCACTTCTGCGCCCTGTACGCGGACCCGCGCCGCCTCCCGCGCGCCGCCCGCGCCGAGTTCTTCGCCCGGGCCTCGGCGCTGCTGCGCCGCCACCGCGTCCCGGGCGGCCCCGGGTCCCTGCCGCTGTCGCTGTCCCGCACCGACCGGCTCCGGCACACCCTGATGCGGCTCGGCGCCCGGCGGGCGTACGGGCTGGCCTCGGCCGTCCGCGCGGGCGCCCTGGCCGCGGGCCGCGCCGGGGCGGCGCTGTGGCGGGGGCTGCGCGAGAGCGCCCTGCGGCTGCACTACCGGGTCCAGCGGCTGCTCCCGCTGCGGCCCGAGCTGGCGGTGTTCTCCGCGTACTGGCACGGCGGCTACGCCTGCAACCCGGCGGCGATCGAGGCGAAGCTGCGCGAGCTGGCCCCGCGGATGCGGACGGCGTGGATCTGCGACCCCCGGCACGCGGCCACCCTGCCGCCCGAGACCACCGCGCTGCGGCCGGGCTCGGCCGCGTACTGGAGCGCCCTGGCCCGCGCCGGGTACCTGACGACGAACGTCAACTTCGACCGCGCGCTGGTCAAGCGGCCCGGCCAGGTCCTGCTCCAGACGCAGCACGGCACTCCGCTCAAGCGGGTCGGCCTCGACCTCCAGGACCGTCCGGCGGCCACCCCGACCACGGACTTCGAGGGGCTGCTGCGCGGCGCCGACCAGTGGGACTACCTGCTCTCCTCCAACCGTCACTCCACCCTGGTGTGGGAGCGGGCCGTGCCCGCCTCCTACACCACCCTGGAGTACGGCTACCCCCGCAACGACCCCTTCCACCGGGCCGGCCAGGAGGAGGTGCTGGCGCTGCGCGAGCGGCTGGGCATCGCCCCGGGGACGACCGCGATCCTGTACGCCCCGACCCACCGCGACTACCGGCGCAGCCGGCCCGAGCACCTGGACTTCGAGCGGGTCCTGCGGGACCTGGGCCCGCGCTTCACGGTCCTGACCCGCACGCACCTGACGTACGCGGGCACCGAGTCCGCCCGCGACCCGCACCCGCGGCTGCTGGACGTCTCCGCCCACCCGTCGGTGGAGGAGCTGTGCCTCGCCTCGGACGCGCTGGTCACGGACTACTCGTCGCTGATGTTCGACTACGCGTCCCTGGACCGGCCGATCGTGATCCACGCGGACGACTGGGAGGCGTACGAGGCCGCCCGCGGCACCTACTTCGACCTGCGCTCCTGTCCCCCGGGCGCGATCGCCCGCACGGAGGACGAGCTGGTGGACATCTTCGCCACCGGCCACTGGCAGGGCTCCCGCTCGGCCCAGCTGCGCGCCGCGTTCCGCTCGCGCTTCTGCTCGTACGACGACGGCCACGCGGCCGAGCGGGTGGTCCGCCGCGTCTTCCTGGGCCAGTCCGCCCCCGTCCCGGCGGTCACCCCCCTGGAGGACCGCCGCCCCGCCCCTCCGGCCTCGGCCCCGGACCTGACCCCCCTCACGGCCGGCCTCTGGCCGTAGGGCCGCAGGGGTTCCGCCGGTGCCTCAGCCGGCCCGCAGGCCCGCCACCACGGAGCGGGCCAGCCCGTCCAGGTAGCCCGCGGGCACGGCGTCGCGCACCACGACCTGCCGCCAGTACAGCGGGCCGATCACCAGGTCCAGCGCCCGCTCCGCCGACGCGGACCCGGGCAGCTCCCCCCGGGCGACGGCCTCGGAGACGATGCCCTCGGCGAGCCGCCGCTGCCCCTCCACGAGCGCGCCCCGCACCGCGTCGGCGATCTCCGGGTTCCGGGCCGCCTCGACCAGCAGGTCGGGGATCACCGCCGAGGCCACCGGGTGCCGCAGTACGTGTGACATGACCTCCAGCAGGGCGCGTACGTCCCCGTAGAGGGATCCGGTCGCCGGCACGGGGATGCCGTCGGCGGCGACGGCGCCGATCAGGTCGAGCACCAGGTGCAGCTTCGACTTCCAGCGCCGGTACACGGCGGTCTTGCCGACCCCGGCGCGCCGGGCGATGCCCTCGATCGACATCCGGGCGAAGCCCACCGCCGCCAGCTCCTCCACCACGGCCGCGCGGATCGCCTCGGTGACGTCCTCGCGCAGGACGGCGGCACCGGCGGGGGCGCGGCGGGCGGCGGCCGGAGCGGCGGCAGGGTCGTTGGTCATGCACAGAGCATAGCGGCGAGGACATCACAAACCCGTCACGACGATACGGTTGCGTTCCGACGCACCACGCCCTACTGTCACCGTTACGACGATACGGACCCGTCCTGTCGTCCGGCGACGCCCGGCCCCTGTCGGGGCGACCCCCGTCGAAAGCGATCCCGTGACCAGCGTGACCACCGCGAACCCCGCGCATGCCGCGCCGCCCTCCCCCGCGGAACTGGCGGCGGCCCACGGCCTGACCGTCAGCGGCGCCCGCCCCTCCCTTCCCCGCTACGTCGCGCAGCTCTGGAACCGGCGCCACTTCGTGACGGCGTACGCGACCGCGCGGATGCACGCCACGTACAGCACGGCCAAGCTCGGCCAGGTCTGGCACCTGATGACCCCGCTGCTCAACGCGGCCGTCTACTACTTCGTCTTCGGCGTCGTCATGCACGCCAGCCACGGCGTCCCCGACTACGTGCCGTTCCTGATCACCGGCGTCTTCGTCTGGGACTTCATCGGCAGCTCGATCAACGCCGGCACCCGCGCCGTCCACAGCAACCTCGGCCTGGTCCGCGCCCTCCACTTCCCCCGCGCCAGCCTGCCCATCTCCTCCGTGGTCCAGCTCTTCCAGCAGCTGCTCGTCACCATGGCGGCCCTGGTCGTCCTGCTCCTGGCCTTCGGCCAGACCCCCTCGGCCTCCTGGCTGGTCGCGGTCCCCGCGCTCTTCCTGATGGCCGTCTTCTGCGCCGGCTGCGCGATGGTCATGGCCCGCATCGGCAGCAAGAACCCGGACGTCAGCCAGCTGATGCCGTTCGTGCTCCGCACCTGGATGTACTCCTCCGGCGTGATGTGGTCCATCGACACCATGCTCAAGACGGACGACCTGCCGCACTGGGTCTCGCTGGTGCTCAAGACCAACCCGGCGGCCGTCTACATCGACCTGATGCGCTTCGCGCTGATCGACAGCTTCAAGGCGGGCTCGCTCCCGCACCACGTGTGGCCGATCGCCATCGGCTGGGCGCTGCTCGCCGGCGTCGGCGGCTTCGTCTACTTCTGGAAGGCAGAGGAGGAGTACGGCCGTGGCTGACACCGACACCCGTGTCCCGACCGTCATCGCGGACGAGGTCCACGTCGTCTACAAGGTCCACGGCGGAGGCCGCAAGGGCGGCGCCACCGCCGCGCTCAGCCGGATCTTCTCCCGCGGGCCCGCCCCCGGCGTCCGCGAGGTCCACGCCGTCAAGGGCGTCAGCTTCACCGCGTACAAGGGCGAGGCGATCGGCCTGATCGGCTCCAACGGCTCGGGCAAGTCCACCCTCCTCAAGGCCATCGCCGGCCTCCAGCCGGTGGCCCGCGGCACGGTCTACTCGCAGGGCCAGCCGTCCCTCCTCGGAGTGAACGCCGCCCTGATGAACGACCTCACCGGCGAACGGAACGTGGTCCTCGGCGGGCTCGCGATGGGCATGACCAAGCAGCAGATCCGCGAGCGCTACCAGGGCATCGTCGACTTCTCCGGCATCAACGAGAAGGGCGACTTCATCTCCCTGCCCATGCGCACCTACTCCTCCGGCATGGGCGCCCGGCTGCGGTTCTCCATCGCCGCGGCCAAGGACCACGACGTCCTGATGATCGACGAGGCCCTCGCCACCGGCGACGCCGCCTTCCAGCGCCGCAGCCAGGCCCGCATCGAGGAACTCCGCGCCACGGCCGGCACCGTCTTCCTCGTCAGCCACGCCATCGGCACGGTCCGCGAGACCTGCGACCGTGCGATCTGGCTGGAGTCGGGCGTCCTGCGCATGGACGGCCCCGCGAAGGAGGTCTGCGACGCGTACGAGGCGTCCACCCGCGGCTGACCGGCGGCTCAGCCGGCCAGCGCCGCGGTGATCTGCCGGGTGGTCTGCGCCGCGACCCGGGGGTCGGCGGCCGCGTACGCGGTGTACGCGTTGAGCGCGGTGGCCAGCGCCCAGCCGCGCCCCCGGGTCCAGGTGGCCTCGTCCACGCCGAGCGCCGCCCGGAACACGGCCCGGGCGGGCGGCGACAGCAGGGTGAAGGCCACGGTCAGATCGCAGGCCGGATCGCCCGCCGCGAGCTCGCCGAAGTCGATGACCGCGCTGAGCCGCCCGCCGGACGTCAGCAGGTTCCCGGTGTGCAGGTCGCCGTGGCACCAGACGGGGTCCCCCGCCCAGCCCGGCGCCGCGAGCGCGGCCTCCCACAGCGCCGTCATCGCCGCGGCGTCGAACACCCCGGCGGTCGCCCGCACCGCCGCCCGCGTCTCCGCGTCCCGCCCCGCCAGCGGCGGCCGGACCCCGGCACCGGCCGCCACCGGGCAGCCGCGCAGCGCCGTCAGGAACTCCGCGAGCGCCACGGCCGCCTCCGCCGAACCGCCCAGCCCCTCCACCGTGGCCGTCTCCCCCACCAGCCAGCGGGACACCGCCCACGGCCACGGGTACCCGAACCCCGGCTCCCCCACCACGACGGGCACCGGCACCGCCAACGGCAGCCGCGGCGCGAGCCGGGGCAGCAGCTCGGACTCCCGCACGGCCTGTCCGACGGCCCACCGGTGACGCGGCAACCGCACCGACAGCTCCCCGCCCAGCCGGTGGATCACATGGTCGGACCCGGCCGGCTCGAACCGCTCCAGCGCGAGCCCCGCCCACTGCGGGAACTGGGCGTCCACGAGACGGCGTACCAGCTCGGCGTCGATGTCGGGTGTCACGCGCGCTCCCGGTCCGGGGCCCGATCGGACGTCGGGCGGTCCGGACCATTACAGGCGGCGCGGCCCCGGCCGGTCGACCGGATTTCCCCCGCCCCACGCACGACGGGCCGGGCCCGGAACCCCTGGAGGGGTCCCGGGCCCGGCCCGTGTCCGTACGCCTCAGCGGCGGCTACGCGTGCGCCCGCAGCAGCGACCGCATCGTCCGCATCGCCACCGACAGGTTCGCCAGGTCGAAGTCGTCCGAGCCCCGGATCTCGTCCAGGGTCGTGCGCGCCCGGCCGATGAGCGCCGCGTTCTTCTCCTCCCACGCCTTGAAGCGCTCCTCGGGAGTGGAAGAGCCGTTGCCCACCGCCAGCACGTCGGCCGTCAGCGCCGCGTGCGCCGCGAACAGGTCCTCGCGGATCGACGCGCGGGCCATCGACTGCCAGCGGTCCGACCGCGGCAGCTCGATGATGCGGTCCATCAGCTGAGTGATGTCCAGACGGTCGGCCAGGTCGTAGTACACCTCGGCGACGGACAGCGGGTCCACGCCCGTCCGGTCCGCGGTGGCGACGATGTCCAGCGTCGGGAACGCGGACGAGAAGCCGGCCACCTTCGCCGCGAGCTCCTCCGGCACGCCCTCGCCGGTCAGCTCGTCCATGATCGACTGGTACCACTCCAGGTCCGCGCCGCGCACCAGCTTCGGCAGCTCCGACCAGACCTCCGCCACCCGGGCCCCGAAGAGCTCGATGGTCTCGGTGATCTGGAGCGGCTGCGGCCGGTTGTTCAGCAGCCAGCGCGTACCGCGCTCCACCAGGCGCCGCGAGTGCAGCCGCACCCGGGTCTGGACGTCGGCCGGGACCTTGTTGTCCAGCGCCTCGACCGCGTCCCACACCTGGGCCAGGCCGAAGATCTCGCGGGCCGCGAGCTGCGCCCGGACGATCTCCTCCATCGAGGCGCCGGTCTCCTCCCGCAGACGGTGCAGGAAGGTCGAACCACCGGTGTTGACGGTGTCGTTGACCAGCAGGGTCGTGATGATCTCCCGGCGCAGCGCGTGCCCGTCGATCTGCTCCGGGAACTTCGCGCGCAGCGCGCCCGGGAAGTACGCGTGCAGCAGGCGGCGCAGGTACGGGTCGTCCGGCAGCTCGGTGTGGACGAGCTCGTCCGCCACCGTGATCTTGGTGTAGGCGAAGAGCACCGCCAGCTCCGGCTGGGTCAGGCCCTTGCCGGTGTTGAGCAGCTCGCGGATCTGCCGGTCGTTCGGCAGGAACTCCAGCTGGCGGTCCAGCAGCCCGTCCCGGCCCAGGCGGCGCATGAAGCGCTGCTGGGCGTGGAGCAGGCTCGGGGCCTGGGCGGAGCCGTTCGCGAGGGCCGTGTTCTGCGCGTAGTTGTTGCGCAGCACCAGCGAGCCGACCTCGTCGGTCATCTCGGCGAGCAGCTTGTTGCGCTGCTTGACGGTCATGTCGCCGTCCGCGACCACCGCGTTCAGCAGGATCTTGATGTTCACCTCGTGGTCGGAGGTGTCCACGCCCGCGCTGTTGTCGATGGCGTCGGTGTTGACCTTGCCGCCCTCGCCGCCGGCGCCGGTGCGGGCGAACTCGATGCGGCCCAGCTGGGTCAGGCCCAGGTTGCCGCCCTCGCCGACGACCTTGGCGCGGACGTCGGAGCCGTTGACGCGGATCGCGTCGTTGGCCTTGTCGCCGACGTCGGCGTGCGTCTCGGCGGTCGCCTTGACGTACGTGCCGATGCCGCCGTTCCACAGCAGGTCCACCGGGGACTGCAGGATCGCCTGCATCAGCTCGGCCGGGGTCATCTTCGTGACGCCCGCCTCGATGCCGAGGGCCGCCCGCATCTGCGCGTTCACCGGGATGGCCTTCGCGCTGCGCGGGTGGATCCCGCCGCCCGCCGACAGCAGCGCGGTGTCGTAGTCCGCCCACGAGGAGCGCGGCAGCTCGAACAGGCGCCGGCGCTCGGCGTACGAGGTCGCCGCGTCCGGGGTCGGGTCGATGAAGATGTGCCGGTGGTCGAAGGCGGCGACCAGGCGGATGTGCTCGGAGAGCAGCATGCCGTTGCCGAAGACGTCACCGGACATGTCGCCGACGCCGACGACCGTGAAGTCCTCGGTCTGCGTGTCGTGGCCCAGCTCGCGGAAGTGCCGCTTGACGGACTCCCAGGCGCCGCGGGCGGTGATGCCCATGCCCTTGTGGTCGTAGCCGGCCGAGCCGCCCGAGGCGAACGCGTCGCCCAGCCAGAAGCCGTACGACTCCGCGACGCCGTTGGCGATGTCGGAGAAGGTCGCGGTGCCCTTGTCGGCGGCGACGACGAGGTAGGTGTCGTCCTCGTCGTGGCGGACCACGCCCTTCGGCGGCACGACCTCGCCGCCGACCATGTTGTCGGTGATGTCCAGCAGCGCCGAGATGAAGACCTTGTACGAGGCGATGCCCTCGGCGAGCCACGCGTCGCGGTCCACCGACGGGTCCGGCAGGTTCTTCGCGACGAAGCCGCCCTTGGCGCCGACCGGCACGATCACCGTGTTCTTGACCATCTGCGCCTTGACCAGGCCGAGCACCTCCGTACGGAAGTCCTCGCGCCGGTCCGACCAGCGCAGACCGCCTCGGGCGACCTTGCCGAAGCGCAGGTGCACGCCCTCCACGCGCGGGGAGTACACCCAGATCTCGAACGCGGGGCGCGGGGCCGGCAGGTCCGGGATGGCCTGCGGGTCGAACTTCATCGACACGTACGAGTGCTGCTCGCCGGCGCCGTTGAGCTGGAAGAAGTTCGTCCGCAGCGTCGCCTTGATCAGCGTCAGGAAGGAGCGCAGGATGCGGTCCTCGTCGAGCGAGGCGACCTGGTCCAGGGCCCCGTCCAGCTCCTCCATCATCGCGTCGATCAGCTCGGTGCCGGCGGCCTGGCGGCCCGGCGACATCCGCGCCTCGAAGAGCGAGACCAGCAGCCGCGTGGTGTGGACGTTGTTGCGGAGGGTGTCCTCCATGTAGTCCTGGCTGAAGGTGGAACCGGCCTGGCGCATGTACTTGGCGTACGCGCGCAGCACGACCGCCTGGCGCCAGGTGAGGCCGGCGCCCAGGACGAGGGTGTTGAAGTTGTCGTTCTCGGCCTCGCCGGTCCACACGGCCGCGAAGGCCTCCTGGAACCGCTCGCGCGCGTCGTCGCCGAGGTACGCGTCCCCGTTGCCCGTGGACAGCGGCATCCGCAGACCGAAGTCGTAGATCCAGGCGCTGACCCGGTCACTGCGGCGCAGCTCGTACGGGCGCTCGTCGGTGACCTCGACGCCCAGGCGCTGGAGGACCGGCAGGACCGCGGAGAGGGAGACCTGCTCGCCCTCGCGGTAGATCTTGAAGCGGCGCTCGCCGGGGCCCGCGCCGACGGGCTCGTACAGCGACAGCGCGAAGGGGCGCTCGCTCGCGGACAGCTTCTCCAGGTGGCACAGGTCTGCCACGGCCGCGCGCGGCGAGTGGTCGGCCTTGTAGCCCTCGGGGAAGGAGGTGCCGTACTTGCGGCTCAGCTCGGCCGCGCGCTCCTCGCCCAGCTCGGCCGTCAGCGCCTCGCCGAAGCCGTCGGCCCAGGAGCGGGCCGCCTCGACCAGGCGGGACTCGACGCGCTCGACGTCGGCGTCCGTCAGCAGGGGCAGCTCGGTGCCCTGCGGGACACGGACGACGAAGTGGATGCGGGAGAGGATCGACTCCGTGTTCCAGGCGGTGAAGTCGACGCTGGTGCCGCCGAGCTCCTCCTTCAGGATGTCCATCAGCCGCAGCCGGACACCGGTGGTGAACCGGTCGCGCGGCAGGTAGACGAGCGCCGAGTAGTAGCGGCCGTACTCGTCCTGGCGCAGGTACAGGCGCAGCCGGCGGCGCTCCTGCAGGTACAGCACGGACGTGGCGATCTCGCGGAGCTTGTCGACCGGGGTCTGGAACAGCTCGTCGCGCGGGTAGGTCTCCAGGATCTGGAGCAGGTCGCGGCCGTCGTGGCTGGACGGCGAGAAGCCCGCGCCCTCCAGCACCTCGGACACCTTGCGGCGGATCACCGGGACGCGGCGCACCGACTCGGTGTAGGCGGCGGAGGAGAACAGGCCGAGGAAGCGGCGCTCGCCCACGACGTTGCCGTCGGCGTCGAACTTCTTCACGCCCACGTAGTCCAGGTACGAGGGGCGGTGCACGGTGGCGCGGCTGTTGGCCTTCGTCAGCACCAGCAGACGGTGCTCGCGGGCCTTGGCGCGGGCGTCGGCCGGCAGCCGGTTGAAGGACGGCGAGACGGGGTGCGCGTCCTCCTGGCCCCGGTGGACCGGGTCGGACCGCAGGATGCCGAGACCGGTGCCGGGCACGGCGGACAGGGCGTCGCCGTCGACGAGGTTGTACTCGCGGTACCCGAGGAAGGTGAAGTGGTCGTCGGACAGCCAGCGCAGCAGCTCGCGGGCCTCTTCGAGCTCGTACTCGCGCAGGTCCGGCGCGGTGGGCTCGTTCGGCAGCTCCTCGGCGATGCGCAGCGCGGCGTCGCGCATCTTCTCCCAGTCCTCGACGGCCTCGCGGACGTCGGACAGGACGCGCAGCAGGTCTCCGGTGATCTGCTTGAGGTCTGCCTTGTCGGTCTCGCGGTCGATCTCGACGTGGATCCAGGACTCGACGAGGGAGTCGTGGGGGCGCGCGGTCTTGGGACCGTGGGCGTCGCAGTCGGGGCCGAGGATCTCGATGAGCTTGCCGGTGACGTCACGGCGCACGACGACCTGCGGGTGGATCACGACGTGGATGCCGCGGCCCTGGCGGGACAGCTCGTTCGTCACGGAGTCCACGAGGAACGGCATGTCGTCCGTCACGACCTCGACGACCGAGTGGCTGGAGGTCCAGCCGTTCTCCTCGACCGTGGGGGTGTGGACCCGGACGTTCGCGGTGCCCTGCGGCCGGGTCTCGGCGAGCCGGTAGTGGGAGAGCGCCGCGCCGAACACGTCGACCGGGTCCCGGTCGGCGAGGTCCTCGGGGGCGGTGTGCAGGTAGTAGCGCTGGAGGTAGGAGAGCGTCGTGCCCTGATCGGGGCGCTCGCCGTGCTCGGACCCAGTCGGAAGTAGCCCCCCGGCCGGGCTGTTCTCAGCTACCCGTGCCGCCCGCGCGAGCAGCTCGGCCTTTGCTTCGTCCAGCTTGGTCTGCATGTCCTCTGGCTCCTGTCGCGCGCCATTGCGTGACGTAGGTGGTGAAGGAAGGAATGACAAAGCGCCGCGATGAGGCGGGATGTCCGTCCGGATCGGTTTTCGACGCCGCGGCGTCGGGAGGGCCGCCGGGGAAGGCTTCGACCGTGATCGACAGGTCCCGGCGGCGGGGATCAGCGAAGGCCCGGCCGCCAAAACGCGCCGGGCGCGGGTCGGGGGCGTCAGTGCCCCCGATGACTATCGCGCTGATCACGGGTCCAGGCTATCTCGCCCCACCCCCCGGTCGTCATTCACTGCATCTGTACAAAACCGGGGGCAAAACCTGGACAGTCTGGCCAGAGGCTTGGCCGGAACGGTCCGTTACCGGCCTATCCGGCCAGCTCACGGGCCATGGCAACGGCCTCCGCCAGGCTGTCCACGACCGGGACCCCGGCGGACTCCAGGCTGGCGCGGCTGTGCGACCCGCCCGTGTACAGAACGGCGTGCGCCCCTACGTGCCGCGCGGCCGTCGCATCGTCCACGGCGTCCCCCACCAGGACCGTACGGGGGGCGGTCACACCGGCTGCCTCCAGTGCCGCCATATGGCGTACGAGGTGCCCCGCCTTCGAGGTGTGCGAGGGCCCGGTACGCCCGTCGACGCGCAGGAAGTGCACGTCGATGCCGTGCGCCCGGACCAGGGGCACGAGCTTCTCGTGGGGCGCGAGCGACAGCAGCGACTGCGTGAGCCCCTCCGCCTGCCAGCCCCGCAGCAGCTCCCGCGCCCCCTCGGCGAGCCCGGCGTCGTCGGCGGCCGCCCAGTAGTGGCGGTGGAAGGCCTCGTCCATCACGGCCCATTCGGCATCCGTGGGCAGGCGGCCCATCAGCCGCTCGTAGAAGCGCGGCACCGGTACGACGTACAGCTCGCGGTACCGCTCCAGCGTGATCGGGTCGAAGCCCAGCTCGGCGAAGGAGGCGTTCGTCGCGGCTATGACGGCGTCGATGTCGTGCAGCAGGGTGCCGTTCCAGTCCCACACGATGTGGGCTCCACCGGCACTCGTCCCGGTGCCCATTTCCGTGCTCGTTCCCGTGCTCGCTTCCGTGCTCATCCCAGCAGGCCCGGGATCTCCTGCACCCCGAACCACAGCAGCTCGTGGTCCTCGGCACCGTCCACCGTGAACTGCGCGTCGTCGTCCCCCGCGTCGGCGGCCGCGAGGGCCCCGGCGGCGGCCGCGACGTCACCCTCTGCGTCGTCCGCGTCGGCGTGCACGGCGGCGGCCACCTTCAGCCGCACGGCGGCCCCGAGGGTGACCTGCCCGAGGGTCGCCTCGTCCACGCCGGGCACCGCGGTGGCGGCCTTGTCCTCGACGTCGACCGCGACCACGACCCGGCGGCGGGGCGCGGCCGGGTCGGCGGCCAGCAGGCGCAGCGAGGCGAGGGCGGCCCGGCTGAGGGCCGCGTACTCCAGCTCCTCGATGTCGTCCGACACGTACCACTCGCGCAGCCCGGGCGTGACGGCGTACGCACGGAGCGGGGCGGGCCCCAACTCCCCCGCCTTGTGCGCCTCGGCGAGCCCGGGGAGGGTCAGGGGGACGTACACGCGCATGGCCGGCTGCTTTCGGTAGTCGGAAACGCCCTCAGGATACGACTGGTGGGGGCGGGGACCGGAGTCCGGAGTAGGGTCCGGTCCCCGGACCCGCGCGACGGGCCCCGCGCCGGGCATGCCCAGCGGCTGCGGCCGGCCCTACACGCGCGGGCCCCGGACCTCGACGGCGGCGCACCGCCAGCGCCGGTCGGGGCCCTGCTCCAGCCGGAACGCCATCGCCGAGACCCGGTCCCCCGTCGCGATCCGGGCGAACGCCTCGATCACCCCCGGCCCGGGGTGGAACCGGCCGCAGTGGCGCAGCACCGGGCGCAGCCGGTCGCGCAACGGCCCGGCGGGGGCCAGGGTGACCAGCTGCTCGTACGCCTCGCCCACCGTGAGACCGAGCAGCGAGTGGACGGGGCGCTGGCCGCTCAGCACCGCCAGCAGGCGCTCCGCGAACCAGTCGTGGGGGGCCAGCCGGCGCACCTGCCGCGGCACCCCCGCCGGACGCCGCTGGTCCCGCCTCCCCGCGGGCCGCGTCCGCCCCGCCCCGCCGGGCCTGCTGCGACTGCCCTCGCCGCCGACAGTGCCTCGCGTGGTGGTGTCCATGGCGATTCCCCCGATCAGACCGAGCCCGGCGGTACCAGGCGGTAACTTGATGCGGGTTTTCTACGACCGCCGAACACGCTCCGCAACCGCGGGAAGAGCCCCGCGAAGAGCCCCGCGAGGTTCACCTATCCGTGTGGCGTCCCCCCGCCCCGAAGCCCCCGAGCACCCCCGCAACACCCCTCAGGTGGACGCCGCGACCCCCACCCCGAGGAGCTCGATGGAGTACCCCCGAATCACCCTCCCGGCCCCACGGGGACCGTGAACGGCGGGGCGGCACCGGTCACTCTCCGCGCACGAAGGGGTCCGCGGTGAGGGCCCGCCACCTCCCCCGCGAGGGGGTGGGGGCGGGCCGGTGGGCCGGGGGCGGGGTGCCGGCGGGCGGGGGGCGAGGACGCGGGGCGGTGGCCGCCAAGCAATGGGCAGCGCGTAGCGATCTGCCGCGCCCCCGACACCCTGGGCTGCACTGTTCGTCCTCTGGTGCAGGTATCAGCCCCAGACGGTCGCCGGACGCCGGAACGAGAGGAGCGCGTAGCGATCTGGGGCGCTCGGGGGCTCCGCAGAGCGCTCGGGTCGGCCTTTCGTGCAGGTAGCCGCGCCCCTGGCCCGGAACGGCGGCCGCTGAGGGCCCGGATGCCCGGTCGGCCGACGCCCGGCCCCTCGCCTCAACGCTGACGAGGCCGCTGTCCCTCACCCTCTTCCCCGTGACCGTTCTTTTGGGGGTTTCCCGGCAGTCTTTCGGCTTTCCGGGGCGGGCCGGTCTGTCAAGGGTGGCCGAAGGCCATCGCGAAGCGACGCGACCGAAGGGAGCGCCCTTGACAGGCCGGCACGACACGGAAGGACGATGGGACTGACGGGAAACCCCCAAGGCCGCTCAGAGCCCGCCCCAGGGGACCCCGCCCTCCGGCACCCCGCCCACCCGCCCACCCACCCCCTCCCACCCGCACCCAGGAAGGCGGGTGGGCAACCCCCCGGCCCACCACCAACACAACCGGGGCCGGACACCCCTCGGTATCCGGCCCCGGCCGTCTCGTGCTGTGCTGCGTATGCCGTTACTTCTTGCGGCGCCGCCCGCCCGAGGCCTTCTGGGCCTTGCGGCGCTCCGCGCGGGTCAGGCCGTCGCCGCCGGAGGCGTCGGAGTCGAAGTCGCCCTCGACCACGCCGCCCTCACCGTCGACCGTCGGGGCCGAGAAGTGCAGGCGGTCCGGGCGCTGCGGGGCGTCCAGGCCCTTGGCGCGGATCTCGGGGCGGGCGGACGGGACCGGCTCCTTCACGAGGGACGGGGCCGCGTCCTGCACCGGGAGCTCCTCGACCTGCTGCTCGACCTGGACCTCCAGGTTGAACAGGTAGCCGACGGACTCCTCCTTGATGCCCTCCATCATGGCGTTGAACATGTCGAAGCCCTCGCGCTGGTACTCGACCAGCGGGTCCTTCTGGGCCATCGCGCGCAGGCCGATGCCCTCCTGGAGGTAGTCCATCTCGTAGAGGTGCTCGCGCCACTTGCGGTCCAGCACCGACAGGACCACGCGGCGCTCCAGCTCGCGCATGACCTCGGAGCCGAGGGCCTTCTCGCGCGCCCCGTACTGCTCGTGGATGTCGTCCTTGACGGACTCGGCGATGAACTCGGCGGTGATGCCCGCGCGGTCGCCGGCGGCCTCCTCCAGCTCCTCCACCGTGACCTTGATCGGGTAGAGCTGCCGGAAGGCGCCCCAGAGCCGGTCGAGGTCCCACTCCTCGGCGAAGCCCTCGACCGTCTCGGCCGAGATGTAGGCGTCGATGGTGTCGTCCATGAAGAAGCGCACCTGCTCGTGCAGGTCCTCGCCCTCCAGGACGCGGCGGCGCTCGCCGTAGATGACCTCGCGCTGGCTGTTGAGGACCTCGTCGTACTTCAGGACGTTCTTGCGGGTCTCGAAGTTCTGGGTCTCGACCTGGGACTGCGCGGAGGCGATCGCGCGGGTCACCATCTTGTTCTCGATCGGGACGTCGTCCGGCACGTTGGCCATGGCCATGACGCGCTCGACCATCTGGGCCTTGAACAGGCGCATCAGGTCGTCGCCCAGCGACAGGTAGAAACGGGACTCGCCCGGGTCGCCCTGGCGGCCGGATCGGCCGCGGAGCTGGTTGTCGATGCGGCGCGACTCGTGGCGCTCGGTGCCGAGGACGTACAGGCCGCCGAGCTCCTTGACCTCTTCGAACTCGGCCTTGACGGCCGCCTCTGCCCTGGCGAGCGCCTCGGGCAGGGCGTGCGCCCACTCCTCGATGTGCTCCTCCGGGTCGAGGCCGCGCTGGCGCAGCTCCGCCTCGGCGAGGTCGTCCGGGTTGCCGCCGAGCTTGATGTCGGTACCGCGGCCGGCCATGTTCGTGGCGACGGTGACGGCGCCGCGGCGGCCTGCCTGGGCGACGATCGTGGCCTCGCGCTCGTGCTGCTTGGCGTTGAGGACCTCGTGCGGGATGCCGCGCTTGGAGAGCTGCTGCGAGAGGTACTCGGACTTCTCGACCGAGGTGGTGCCGACGAGGATCGGCTGGCCCTTCTCGTGCTTCTCCGCGATGTCGTCGACGACGGCGGCGAACTTGGCGACCTCGGTCCGGTAGATGAGGTCGGCCTGGTCCTTGCGCTGCATGTCCCGGTTGGTGGGGATGGGGACGACGCCGAGCTTGTAGATCTGGTGGAACTCGGCGGCCTCGGTCATGGCCGTACCGGTCATGCCGGAGAGCTTCGAGTAGAGGCGGAAGAAGTTCTGCAGGGTGATCGTGGCGAGGGTCTGGTTCTCGTCCTTGATGTCCACCCCTTCCTTCGCCTCGATCGCCTGGTGCATGCCCTCGTTGTAGCGGCGGCCGGCGAGGATGCGGCCGGTGTGCTCGTCGACGATCATGACTTCGCCGTCGATGACGACGTAGTCCTTGTCGGCCTTGAAGAGTTCCTTGGCCTTGATCGCGTTGTTGAGGTAGCCGACGAGCGGGGTGTTCACCGACTCGTAGAGGTTGTCGATGCCGAGCCAGTCCTCGACCTTGGCGACGCCGGCCTCGTGGATGGCGACGGTGCGCTTCTTCTCGTCGACCTCGTAGTCGCCGGTCTCCTCGATGCCCTTGAGGGGGTTGCCGGCCTCGCCCTTGGTCAGGCGGGTGACCAGCTTGGCGAAGTCGGCGTACCACTTGGTGGCCTGGTCGGCCGGGCCGGAGATGATCAGCGGGGTGCGGGCCTCGTCGACGAGGATCGAGTCGACCTCGTCGACCACGGCGAAGTTGTGGCCGCGCTGCACCAGCTCGTCCTGCGACCACGCCATGTTGTCGCGCAGGTAGTCGAAGCCGAACTCGTTGTTGGTGCCGTACGTGATGTCGCAGTCGTACTGCTCGCGGCGCTGGGCCGGCGACATGTTGGCCAGGATGCAGCCGATGGACAGGCCCAGGAACTTGTGGACGCGGCCCATCATCTCGGAGTCGCGCTCGGCGAGGTAGTCGTTCACCGTGATCAGGTGGACGCCCTTGCCGGACAGCGCGTTCAGGTACGCGGGGAGCGTGCCGACGAGGGTCTTGCCCTCACCGGTCTTCATCTCGGCGACGTAGCCGAGGTGCAGGGCGGCGCCGCCCATGATCTGCACGTCGTAGTGACGCTGGCCGAGGACGCGCTTGGCGGCCTCGCGGACGGTGGCGAAGGCCTCCGGCAGCAGGTCGTCGAGGCTCTCGCCGTCCTGGTAGCGCTGCTTGTACTCGTCCGTGAGGGCCCGCAACTCGGCGTCGGAGAGGTTGACGAAGTCCTCTTCGATGGAGTTGACCTGGTCCGCGATGCGGTGCAGTTTGCGCAGGATCTTGCCTTCGCCTGCACGCATGAGCTTGTTGAAGACGGACACTGAGGCTGGTCTCCTTGCCGGTCGGGCCTGGGCACTTTACGTAGCCGGGCACGGCAGGTGGGCCCCACCGCAACGGCCATCGTAAGCGAGGACGTGGTCGCGTCGGGAGGTCCGCCGTGTCCGCAGGGCACGGGCGCCCGGAATGAGAACGTACGGGGGACGGATTCGGTGCCGGTGTGGACGAAAACCCCTCGCCCGGGTTACCCGGCGCCGCAACAATCCGTTCATGGAACCCGTCACGCTGACCACCGGGCGCCTCCTGCTGCGCCCCTTCGCCCCCTCGGACGCCGAGGAGGTGTACGCGGCCTGCCAGGACCCGGAGATCCAGCGCTGGACGCTGGTGCCCTCCCCGTACGAGCGGGAGCACGCCGAGGCCTGGGTCACGCACGTCTCGCGGAGCGCCTGGCTGGAGGACCGCGAGTACGGCTTCGCGGTCCGGCTCAAGGCCGAGGGCGCCGAGGGCGCCGAGGGTCCGCTGGTGGCGGCGGTGGGCGTGCACGTGCGCGGCCCCCGGGGGTACGAGGTCGGCTACTGGGCCGCGAAGGAGCACCGGGGCAGCGGCTACGTGGCCGAGGCCGTCGCCGGGGTGGCGCGGTGGCTGTTCACGGAGGTCGGCGCGGGCCGGCTGGAGTGGCGCGCCACCGTGGGCAACGCGGCTTCCCGGGCCGCCGCGGAGAAGGCCGGTTTCCGGTTCGAGGGCACCTTGCGCGGCGCGCTCGACCACCGCGGGACCCTGCGCGACTGCTGGGTCGCCGGACTCCTCCCGTCGGACCTCGGCCTGCCCTCCCGGCTGCCGTACCTGGCGTCGGCCGCCGGCTAGGTCCCCGGCAGAATCGCAGCCCATGGAGCCGATCACGCTTTGCACCGAGCGCCTCGTGCTGCGTCCCCACACTCCTGGGGACGCTGCCGAGGTGCACGCCGCCTGCCAGGACCCCGAGATCCAGCGCTGGATCTCGGTGCCCGTCCCCTACGAGCCCGCGGACGCGGAGAAGTACGTGACGCAGAGCGTCCCGGCCGGGTGGCGCGAGGACACCGCCTACAACTTCGCCGTCCGGCTCGGGGCCGACGGCCCGCTCGTCGCCACGCTCGCCGTGCACAGGACTGGCGCCCACACCCACGAGATCGGGTACTGGACCGTCGCCGGTCACCGGGGTCGCGGCTACATGGCCGAGGCGCTGGGGGCCGCCGTCCGCTGGGCGTTCGCCGAGGCGGGCGTCGTACGGCTGGTGTGGCGCGCCGCGGTCGGCAACGACGGCTCCCGCGCCGTCGCCGAGAAGGCGGGCTTCGTGGTCGAGGGCGTCCAGCGCGCCGGAATGGAACACGACGGCGCGCTGCTGGACTGCTGGGCCGGCGCGCTGCTCCCGTCCGACGTGGGCCTGCCCTCCCGGCTGCCGTACGGGCCCGCTGTCAGTGGCGCCGCCTAGGCTTCGGCGCATGACCAGCCTGCTGCCGCCGACCGTGTCCCTGTCCGCCGACGAGGCCCGCCGGATCGCCCTGCGCGCGCAGGGGTTCCTCGGGGCGCCCGACCGCCGGGGCGGGGTCCGGGGGGTGCTGCGCCACCTGGGGGCCGTGCAGCTGGACACCATCTCGGTCCTGGCCCGTTCGCACGAGCTGATCCCGTACGCGCGGCTGGGCGCGGTGGGGCGGGAGGCGGTGGAGCGGGCCTACTGGACCGACCGGCACGCCTTCGAGTACTGGTCGCACGCGGCGTGCGTCCTGCCGATCGAGGAGTGGCCGCACTTCGCGTTCCGCCGCCGCGTCAAGCGGGCGCACGGCTACCGCTGGCACAGGATGAAGGACAAGGACGCCTCCTGCGCGCTGGTCCTGGACAAGCTGCGCGCCGAGGGCCCGCTGACCTCCACCGACCTGGGCGGCGCGAAGAACGGCGGCCCCTGGTGGGACTGGTCCGAGACCAAGATCGCGGTGGAGTGGCTGCTCGACGCGGGAGACGTGGTGGTGACCGAGCGGCGCGGCTGGAAGCGGGTGTACGACCTGGCCGAGCGGGCCGTCCCGGACGCGCTGTTCCATGACGACCTGGAAGACCGCGAGTGCCTGCGCCGGCTGGTCGCGCTGGCCGGGCGGTCGCTGGGGGTCGGTACCCGCGCCGACATCGCGGACTACCACCGCCTCAAGGGCGAGCAGGTCGACTCGGTGATCGCGGACTCCGGCCTGGTGCCGGTGGAGGTCGAGGGCTGGGGGAAGCCCGGGTGGGCGGATCCGGAGGCGCTGGCCGCGGCGCCGCGCGGCCGTCACCGTACGACCCTGCTGTCCCCGTTCGACTCGCTGGTCTGGGACCGGCCGCGGACGGAGCGGATCTTCGGCTTCACGCACCGGCTGGAGGCGTACGTGCCCAAGCCGCAGCGGCTGCACGGGTACTTCGCGATGCCGCTGCTGGCCGGCGGGCGGCTCCAGGGCCGGGCCGACCCGGCCCGCGAGGGGCGGACGCTGGTGGCCCGCCAGGTCTCCCTGACGACGCCGAAGGCGGCGCCCGCGATGGCGCGGGCCCTGCGCGAGGCGGCGGAGTGGGTGGGCTGCGACGCGGTCCGGGTCGAGCGGGCGCAGTCGGCGGCCGAGGCGGCCGCGATCACGGCGGAGCTGGCGGCGCTGGGGGCCTGACGGCGGCGGCCCGGGGGCCCTGGGCTGACGGCGGCGCCCCCTCAGCGGATCTCCAGGATCTTCTCCCGCATCGCGTACACGACGGCTTCCATCCGGGAGTGCAGCTGGAGCTTCTCCAGGATGTTGCGGACGTGGTTCTTCACGGTGTTCTCGGAGATGAACAGCTGCTTGGCGATGTCCCGGTTGTTCATGCCGGTGGCGACCAGCTTGAGGACTTCGAGTTCCCGGTCCGTCAGCCGCGGCGCCGGGACCAGGCGCCGCTCGTCGGTGCGCTGGATCATCGACTTGAACTCGGTGAGCAGCTTCGACGCCATCGACGGGCTGATCTGCGACTGGCCGTCCGCGACCGCGCGGATCGCCGTCGCGACCTCGTCGGTGGAGATCTCCTTGAGGAGGTAGCCGGTGGCGCCCGCCTTGATCGCGTCGTAGAGGTCGGCCTCCTCGTCGCTGATCGTCAGCATGATGATCTTCGCGGAGGGGGCGACCTCCTTGATCGAGGTGCACGCCTCGATGCCGCCGCGCCGGGGCATCCGCACGTCCATCAGCACGATGTCGGGCAGCAGGTCGGCGGCCTTGTCCACGGCCTCCGCCCCGTCCCCGGCCTCGCCGACGACCTGGATGTCCTCCTCCTGGGCGAGGACGATCTCCAGTCCCCGCCGGAAGAGGGCGTGGTCGTCGACCACGAGCACCCGGATCGGCTCCCCGGCCGGGTCCTGCGCCCCATGACAGTCGGCGCCGTCGTCGTCGCGCGCCGGCCCGAAGCTGTCCGCCATCGTTCCTCCCCCTGCATGTGCTGAGCTGCTGGGCCAACCCGGCTGGGTCTGCCACCGGTTGACTGCCCGACATGATTCCATGCCCGCGCTGCGGGACGGGGTTCTGGCGGAATCCATATGGCTCATACGAGTCATACAGGTGCCCCTGCGGAACGGCGTGCGTTCCGCAGGGGCAATGGTTGAATTTCAGCCTCCGAGCGCGCCGCCCGCGCCCGCTCCCGAGGGCTCCGAGCTGGACGCCCCGTCGGGGTCCACGTGGATGACGCCGTAGTCGTAGGCGTGGCGCCGGTAGACGACGCTGGGCATCTTGGTCTCGGAGTCGACGAACAGATAGAAGTCGTGGCCGACCAGTTCCATTTCGTACAGAGCCTGGTCGAGCGACATCGGCCGCGCCGAGTGGGTCTTCTCGCGGACGATGAGCGGGCCTTCGCCCTGCACCTCCAGGGAACCGATCCGCTTGACCGGAACCCCTTCCTCCATGTCCTCGTAGACCGGCTCGCCGTTGCTGTTGAGGGTTGCGACGCCCGGCACGTGGTCGGCGACCTCGGCCGCCGAGAGCCGTCCGGTGCCACGGCGGGTGAAGCGCTTGTCGTGCTGCTTGCGCAGCCGGGCCTCCAGCTTGTCCTGTGCCAGGTCGAGCGCCGCGTACGGGTCGGCTGCGGCGGCCTCGGCCCGGATCACCGGGCCCCGCGAATGCAGGGTGATCTCCACGCGGTCGGAACGGTCGGCCTGGCGCGGGTTGTGCTCCTTGGACACCTCGACGTCCAAGCTGATCACCTTGGCGTCGAGCTTCTGGATCCGCTCCGGATTCAGCTTCTCGGCCACGTGCTTGCGGAACCGCTCGGGCACCTCGGTCTTGCGGCCCTTGACGACGATGTCCACGCAGAACTCCGTTCCCGGAGAGCCCCGCACCAGTCGGCGGAGCGCCTCCCTTTCGCACCAGGCTCCGGTGAACACCGGAGCCTCGGACTTGGCGACTTTCACCTCCTCCTCCCCCATCGGCAAGATCTACATCCCACCGACTTCGGAGTAGAGAGAGCCCCCCTCACAGGTACTGCACACGAAGATCCCAATAAACGGACGGACTGCTGCTCCGATACCCGGGGCCGAAGGTTCGCCAGTTCCTCACAACCGAACATATCTCTCAAAGCCGGTTGTCGGCACCCGCTACCGAAACGTACCTCCGATCAGGGGGGTCTTCCCTCTTACTACCTGCAACGATGCGCATTCCCCAGTGGTTCCAAATCTATTCACAAGATTTTTGCCCTGTCCGGGTTGCCGCCGTTCGCCGCGAAGGATCCGGCCGGAGCCGCCACCACGGCAGCAGCTTCCGCCCGCAGACCCGCCGCGCGCAATGCCCTCGCCGCCTCCGCGAGCGTGGCTCCGGTGGTGATCACGTCGTCCACCAGCACGATCCGAGCCCCCGCCGCCAGCGCGGCACCTCCCGGACGCACCTGAAGGGCCCCCGCGAGGTTCTCCCGCCGCTCCCGGGCCCCCAGGCCCGCCTGGTCCGCGACGGCCCGCCGCAGCCGCAGCACGGGCGCCACGCGCGCGGCGGCGCCCGCCCCGCGCAGCCGCCCGGACGCGGCCAGGGCGATCCGCCGGGCCGGGTCGTGCCCGCGCGCCCGCACCGCCCGCCGCGCGGACGGCACCGGGACCAGCACGAGCTCCGCCCCGCCCCGGGCGCCGCCTGCGGCGCCCGCGCGGGCCACCGCCGCCGCCAGGGCCGTCCCGAGCGGGCCGGCCAGGGGCAGCGCCCCGCGCTCCTTGTGCGCCAGCACGACGGCCCGTACGGCGTCCTCGTACCGGGCCCCCGCGTACACCGCGGGCAGCCCCGCCGGACCCGCCCGCCGCGCCGCGGGACGCACCCGCCGCGCGCCCGCACCGCTCAGGGCGTCCCGGCACGCCCCGCACAGCACCACGCGGGCCGTCCCGCAGCCGGCGCAGTCCGCCGGCAGGACCAGCCCGGCCAGCTCGCGCCACCACTCCCGCACCCGTCCACCCTGCCCCGCCGGGCGCGGGCCCGCGACCCCTGTGGACGACGGGCGCCCGGAGGAAGGCCCCCGGAGGAAGGCGGCTCAGCCCGGGTAGACCGGCAGCCGGCCGCCCGCCGCGACCGTGCGCCACTGCGCGCCCGACGGCAGCCACACGATGCCGTCCTCGCCGTAGCCCACCACCGGCTTGCCCTCGTCCTCCGAGGCCGCGATCGCGCTCAGCCCCGTCGCACCGGGCAGGCTCGCGGCGACCATCGAGCCGTCGGACAGCATGTAGCGGGCCTGGTCGACGCCGCCGCTCTCCCGGCCCACCACCAGCAGCCGGCCGCGCGGCGCCCAGCTCATCGCCGTCACCTCCGCCATCTGCGGGGCCGCCGGGCGCAGCTCGCGCACCGAGATCCGGGGGGAGTCGCCCTTGCCCTCGGGCCGTTCGATCCGCCCGATGAAGAGGTTCTTGCGGGTGCCCTCCTTCTCCACGAGGAGCGCGATGCGCACCCCGTCCGAGGAGGCCTTCAGACCGCTGATCCTCCCGCCGTCGAGCCCGGCGACGTCCACCTTCTGCGGGGTGCCGGTACCGCCGGGCACCCGCCACAGGCCCTGGGTCTGCGGGTCGAGGTCGGCGATCCACAGGTCGCCCTGGGCGTCCCAGCTGGGCGCGGTGAGCTTCCCGGACTTGCTGGTCAGCAGCGGCTGCTGCGGCATGGGGCCGGCCGTGGTCAGCGTCACCACGAAGAGGTTGTGGCCGTCGTCGGAGACGACCGCGGCACGCTTCTCGTCGTACGTCACGGCCGCCGAACCCACCTTGAAACCGGCGGCGGTCGCCAGCGGGCCGGGGGCCGGCTCCGGCTTGTCCTGCTGCTGCTCCTCGCTGTTGGCGTCGAGCATCATCCGGACGAGCCTGGCGTCCTTGTCCACGTAGTACTGGTGCTCGGGCGACGGCGTCCGGTTGGCGATGGCCGCCGCGGTCGAGCCGGTGACCCAGCACAGCGAGGACTTGCCGTCGGGCTTGAGCAGTTCGACCCGGTCCAGCTTTGAGGTCGTCAGGTCCCGGACGGTGTAGAGGAGTTGGGTGGCCATCTTCTGGCACTGCGTCTGGGCGACGTTCGAGGCGATGCCGTTGAGCGGGACGCGCAGGGTGTTCTGGCCGTCGTACGAGAGGGACTTGGTGCCCTCGCGCAGTTCGCTGCCGGTGGGGAACGCGGTGGAGACGACCGGGCCGAGCCACTTCGAGGGGCCGGTCAGCAGGGACTGCACGGTCTGCGTGGTCGGGTCCATGCGGGAGTCGGGGTCGGTGCGCTGGCGCACGTACAGCGGGTCGGCGACGAGGGTGTTGCCGGCGAAGTAGTACTTGTTGACGGGCTTGTAGATGCGCTGGAAGTCGGACTCGCTCAGGACGAGGTTGCTGGGCGGGGTCGCGATCCGCCACTGCTTGTTGACCTGGACCAGCTGGAGGTACTCCTCGTAGCGGCCGCCGCCGGTCTCCGGCTGGTAGGCGCTGCGCTCGTCCACGGTCGCGAGCTTCTTGCCGTAGATCTTCCAGCGCGGTTCCTCGGGCTCCTTGTCGCCCGGTGCGGGGACCCGGCCGAGGCCGGCGGAGAGGACGGTGACGGCGGAGCCGGGCCGCCAGTTCTCCGCGGCGCTCTGGGTGAGGTACTTGCGGGCCGTCGCGAGCTGGGGGTCGTCGCTGGTCATGGCTTCGAGGAAGCCGTCGACGATGTCGGCGGGGCTGGCCTTGTCGGCCGGCGGCACGCCGAAGACGCGGACCTGCGAGTCGACGCCCTGGGAGGCCTCCACCCGGCGGATCTCGCCGCGGTCGGGCATGGAGGCGCAGCCGCCGACCAGCAGGCCTACGGCGGCCAGGGCCAGCGCCGCCAGGGTGCCGCGGTGCCGTCCGGCAGCCCGGGGCCGACCGCTCCGTCCGGTCCGTCCGCTCCGTGCGTCCCGGCCGCCTGCCGGCGCGTGCTCGGCGCGCTCAGCGTCCTCCACCGGATCCATCCTCCTGTGCTGCGCTCTGGTCGGCGGGCCTGGCCACGACGCGGGAGCCGTTGCCGGGCAGCGCCGTGGGGTCGGCGGGTACCGGCAGGGCGGTGGTGACCGCCGGCCTGGGCGGTATCGGGTCGCGGTCGGGGCGCTCGGTGCGCCCCTCGGGGTGGCCGCCGGGCCCGCCGGCGGCACCCGCGCGGCCGGCCGCCTCGGCGGCTGCCTCGGCGGCGGCCCTGGCCCGGTTGCCGCGGGAGTCCTCGGGCTCCAGCGGGATCGGGGATCCGCGCAGGGGCTCGTCGGCGGTGCGGGGCAGGGTGAGACGGAACTGGGAGCCGCCGCCGGGCTCGCCCCAGGCCTGGAGCCAGCCGCCGTGCAGGCGGGCGTCCTCGACGGCGATGGACAGGCCGAGGCCGGTGCCGCCGGTGGTGCGCGCCCGCGCGGGGTCGGCCCGCCAGAAGCGGTTGAAGACGCGGGTGGCCTCGCCGGGCTTGAGCCCGACGCCGTAGTCGCGGACGGCGACGGCGACGGCGCCGCCGGCCGAGGCGAGGCGGACGACGACGTCGCGGCCCTCGCCGTGCTCGACGGCGTTGACGACGAGGTTGCGCAGGACGCGCTCGACGCGGCGGGCGTCGGCCTCGGCTATGACGGGCTGGGTGTCGCCGAGGACCCGGATCCGGGTGCCCTTGTGCTCGGCGAGGGGTTCGGCGCCGTCGATGACGCGGCGTACGACGTCCCGCAGGTCGATGGGCTCGGCCTGGAGGTCGGCGGCGCCCGCGTCGAAGCGGCTGATCTCCAGCAGGTCGGCGAGCAGCGACTCGAAGCGGTCGAGCTGTCCGGCGAGGAGCTCGGCGGAGCGTGCGGTGATGGGGTCGAAGTCGGCGCGGGCGTCGTGGATGACGTCGGCGGCCATGCGTACGGTCGTCAGCGGGGTGCGCAGCTCGTGCGAGACGTCCGAGACGAACCGGCGCTGCAACCGGGACAGGTCCTCCAGCTGCTGGATCTTGAGCTGGAGGTTCTGGGCCATCTTGTTGAAGGCCTCGCCCAGACGGGCGATGTCGTCCTCGCCGGTGACCTTCATCCGCTCCTGGAGCCGCCCGGCCGAGAGCCGCTCGGCGATGCCGGCGGCCATCCGGACGGGGGTGACGACCTGGCGCACCACGAGCCAGGCGATGGCGCCGAGCAGCACGACCACGAACACGCCGGCCGTGGCGATGGTGACCTTGACCAGGTTGAGGGACTCCTCCTCCTGGGTGAGCGGGAAGAGGTAGTACAGGTCGTACGGGTCGCCGTTGATGTCGGTGAGCCGCTTGCCGATGACCAGCGCGGGCTCCGGGGTCTTCTCCCCGGCCCCGGCGGTGTACCGGATCTGCCAGAAGGTCTTGAAGGTGCCGGTGGCGTGGTTGACGGACCGGCGCAGCGTGAGCGGGACGCTGGCGGTCGGGTCGACGTTGCCGGAGGCACGGGCGCCCTTGACGCCCTGGGCTCCGGGGGCGGTCTGCTCGCCGGTGCCGGTGCCCGCGCCGAGGGCGACCACCTCGAAGGCGGTCTGGCCGCCGCTGGCGAGCTGCTTGACGAGCGAGTTCATCCAGGTGCTGGCGTCCCGGCCGACCTTGTTGTCGGTGGCGTCGGGGCCGTCGACGGCGAAGGGCGTGTTCGCCTTCTCCTGTGCGACCGCGAAGCCTCCGGCCGCCTGGCTCTGGGCGGCCTCCTCCTTGGCGTCGAGGAGTCCCTTGGAGACCTGGGCGATGACGACGAAGCCGAGCGCGAGGACCACGGCGAGCGACATCAGCAGGGTGGCGGCGACCACCCGGAGCTGGATGTTGCGCCGCCAGATGCGGACAGCCGGAAGCAGCGGCCGGCGTACGAGGCGTACGAACAGCCGCAGGAGGGGGCCGCCGGGTGCTCCGTCGGCCATGTGACGGAGCTGCCGGCCGCCCCGCAGGGCTCCCCGCCGGGAGCCGCCCCGGGCCTTGCCGGGCTGCACGTCAGCTGGGTCCGGCCTTGTAGCCGACACCGCGCACCGTCACTACGATCTCGGGGCGCTCCGGGTCCTTCTCGACCTTGGAGCGGAGCCGCTGCACGTGCACGTTGACCAGGCGGGTGTCCGCCGCGTGCCGGTAGCCCCAGACCTGTTCCAGCAGCACCTCGCGGGTGAAGACCTGCCAGGGCTTGCGGGCGAGCGCGACCAGCAGGTCGAACTCCAGCGGGGTGAGTGCAATGGAGGCGCCGTCGCGCTTGACCGAGTGGCCGGCGACGTCGATGACCAGGTCACCGATGACGAGCTGCTCGGGTGCGGGCTCCTCCGACCGGCGCAGGCGGGCCCGGATGCGGGCGACCAGCTCCTTCGGCTTGAACGGCTTCACGATGTAGTCGTCGGCGCCGGACTCCAGGCCGACCACGACGTCCACGGTGTCGCTCTTGGCGGTGAGCATGACAATAGGCACGCCCGATTCGGCGCGGATCAGCCTGCACACCTCTATGCCGTCCCGTCCGGGCAGCATGAGGTCGAGCAGCACGAGGTCCGGCTTCGCCTCCCGGAAGGCAGCCAGTGCCTTGTCACCGTCCGCTACGAACGACGGCTCAAAACCTTCTCCACGCAGCACAATGCCGAGCATCTCGGCCAGCGCGGTGTCGTCGTCGACGACAAGGACGCGTCCCTTCATGGTTGACATCATCCCATTAGCTAATCGTTACCCGGCGGTGAGCTGTCCCACAGCCAAAAGGGCTGGAAATCGCCCCTCGGACCTGCGTGGAGATCAGGACGACCAGTCTGCCCCGGATCCGCGCGACAATTGAAGGGCGAGCGGCGCGCGATCCGGGGGGGGCGGCCGGTGATCCGGGGGACGGCCCGTCCGATCCGAGCGCCCCCATGGCACGATGGCAGCCGACCAGCGCGCCCGCCACGGCAGGTGCACGTGAAGGAGCGACGATGACTGACTCTCCGGGCTGGGCCGCGCCCGGATCCCCGTCCGACGGCCCGGGCTCCGACGCCGACCGGCCGACCGCTCAGCCGTCCGGCACCGCACCCGAGGGCACCTCCCCCGGCGAGGGCACCACGGGCCCCGACACCGCCGGCACCAAGTGGTCCGCCGCCCAGCCTCCGCCCGGCCCGGGGGTCCCCCCGGACGGAGTCTGGGGGAGGTCCAGCCCCGCACCCGGCCAGACCCCGCAGCCCCCCGCCCCGCCCGCACAGCAGCCGCAAGCCGGCTGGGGCACCCGCCCCGGCAGCCCGTACCAGTACCCCGGCGGCTGGGGCAGCACGCCGCCCGCCGCCAAGCCCGGCATCATCCCGCTGCGCCCCCTGGGCCTCGGCGAGATCCTCGACGGCGCCGTCGGCACCCTGCGCGGCCACTGGCGCTCCGTGCTCACCCTCAGCCTCGTCGTCGCCGCCCTCACCCAGATCGTCCTGCTCCTCGTCGAGCGCGTCTGGCTGAACGACCTCCCCGCGCCCGACGAGAACCTCACCCCCTCCCAGGCCGTCAAGGTCATGGGCGACACCGCCTTCGTCTACGCCTTCCAGTACTTCCTGGAGTTCCTCGCGCTGGTCCTGGTCACCGCCCTGCTCGCACCCGTCGTCAGCCGCGCGGTCATCGGCCAGACCTCCACCCTCTCCGGCACCCTGAAGGCCGTACGGCCCCTCACCGGACGCATGCTCGCCCTCACCGGCCTGCTGCTCCTCGGCGCCGTCGCCGCCGTCCTCCTGCCGACCCTCCCCGGCATCCTCACCGGCAGCGCCGCCCTCACCGCCCTCGGCATCCCCGTCGGCCTCGTGCTCCTCGCCTGGTTCTACGTCACCTTCGTGCTGGCCCCGCCCGCACTGATGCTGGAGCGCGGCTCCGCCGTCGCCGCCCTCAAGCGGTCCGCGAAGCTGGTCAAGGGCGCCTGGTGGCGCATCTTCGGCATCAGCCTGCTGACCTGGCTGATCCGCACCATCACCGCCATGGTGATCGTGATGCCCTTCGCCGGCATCGCCCTGATCGTGTCCCCCCAGGGCCTCTCCGGCCTGCTGGACGGCTCCATCGGCCTCAGCTGGACGTTCCTCGTCATCAGCGCGATCGGCGGCATCGTCGGCGCCACCGTCACCGTCCCCATGCAGACCGGCGTCACCACCCTCCTCTACGTCGACCAGCGCATCCGCCGCGAAGCCCTCGACCTGGAGCTCGCCCGCGCCGCCGGCCTCGACGGCTACGGCACCCCGAGCACCGCCGAACGGCCCGGAGGCTGACGCACCGATGAGCACGGGGGGACTCATCACCACCGCCGCAGGCGACACACCACCACTCACCACCCCGCGCGACGCCGCCCGCGAGGCGGCCGAACGCGAGCTGGCCAAGCCCGCCTACCACCAGGACGAGCCCGGGCTGCTCCAGCGCGCCCTGGACCGCTTCTGGGACTGGCTCGGAGACTTCTTCGACCGCGCCTCCGGAGCCACCCCCGGCGGCTGGGCCGGCCTCCTCACCATCGCCGTACTGGTCCTCCTCGTCATCGCCGCCCTCTGGTGGCGGCTCGGCACCCCCCGCCGCACCGCCACCACCACCGGCACCCTCTTCGACGAGGGCCCCCGCAGCGCCGCCGACCACCGCACCGCCGCCGACGCCCACGCCGCCGCCGGCCGCTGGACCGAAGCCGTCCAGGAACGCATGCGCGCCGTCGTCCGCGCCCTGGAGGAACGCACCCTCCTCGACCCCCGCCCCGGCCGCACCGCCGACGAGGCCGCCGCCGAAGCCGCCCTCTCCCTCCCCGAGCACGCCGCCGGCCTCCACGCCGCCGCCCGCACCTTCGACGACGTCACCTACGGCGGCCGCACCGCCGACGCGGACACCTACGCCCGCCTGCGCACCCTCGACCTCACCCTGGAACGCGCCAAGCCGCTCCTGACGGGACCCACCGCATGACCGGCCCCACGACCACCACCGGCGCCACCGGCCCGACCTCCACCGCCCCCACCGCCGCCCAGCGCTGGGCCCGCGCCCGCGGAATCCTCCTCGGCCTCGCCGTCCTCGTCTCCGCCGCCGTCGCACTCGCCGCACTCCAGGCCGGCGACCACCACGGCCGCCTCGACCCCCGCTCCGCCGACCGCGACGGCAGCCGCGCCCTCGCCCAGCTCCTGCGCGAACGCGGCGTCACCACCCGCGTCGTCACCAGCGCCGAGGAAGCCGCCGCGGCGGCCGGCCCCCGCACCACCCTCCTCATCACCGACCCCGACCTCCTCGGCGAACCCCAGCGACGCGCCGTACGCTCCGCCATCGACCTCTCCGGCGGCCGTACCGTCCTCATCTCCCCCACCAGCCTCAGCCTCCCCGACCTGGCCCCCGCCACCCACACGAAGTCCTTCGCCCACCGCGACGACCTCGACCCCGGCTGCGCCCTCCCCGCCGCCACCACCGCCGGCCGCGCCGGCACCGGCGACGGCCTCCGCTACACCACCACCCACCCCGGAGCCACCGCCTGCTACCCCAGCGACGGCAACCCCACCGTCCTCGTACTCCCCAGCACCACCAAGGGCGGCGACACCGTCCTCCTCGGCTCCGAACGCCCCCTGCTCAACCAGCACCTCGCCGAACAGGGCAACGCCTCCCTCGCCCTCCAGCTCCTCGGCTCCCGCCCCGACCTCGTCTGGTACCTGCCCACCCTCGCCGACATGCCCGCCGACGGCCCCGCCGAGGAGAAGAGCCTCCTCGACCTCGTCCCCTCCGGCTGGCTCTGGGCCCTGCTCCAGCTCTTCGCCGCCGCAGCCCTCGCCGCCCTCTGGCGCGCCCGCCGGCTCGGCCCCCTCGTCACCGAGGACCTGCCCGTCGCCATCCGCGCCTCCGAGACCACCGAGGGCCGCGCCCGCCTCTACCGCAAGGCCTCCGCCCGCGACCGCGCCGCCACCGTGCTGCGCGCCGCCGCCCGCGAACGCCTCGCCGCACTGGTCGGCGTACCGCCCGCCCAGGCCCACGACCCCGCAGCCCTGGTCCCCGCCGTCGCCGCCCGCCGGCCCGCGGCCACCGGCCCGGACACGGCCACCACCCTCTTCGGCACCACCCCCGCCGACGACGCGGCACTCGTCGCGCTCGCCGACCACCTCGACGCCCTCGAAAGAGAGGTCCGCACCTCATGACGGCCACCACGGACAGCGCCCGCTCCTCCCTGGAAGCGCTCCGCACCGAAATCTCCAAGGCCGTGGTCGGCCAGGACTCCGCCGTCACCGGACTCGTCGTCGCACTCCTGTGCCGCGGCCACGTCCTCCTCGAAGGCGTCCCCGGCGTCGCCAAGACCCTCCTCGTCCGCGCCCTCGCCGCCTCCCTCGACCTCGACACCAAGCGCGTCCAGTTCACCCCCGACCTGATGCCGAGCGACGTCACCGGCTCCCTCGTCTACGACGCCCGCACCGCCGAGTTCTCCTTCCAGGACGGCCCCGTCTTCACCAACCTCCTCCTCGCCGACGAGATCAACCGCACGCCCCCCAAGACCCAGTCCTCCCTCCTGGAGGCCATGGAGGAGCGTCAGGTCACCGTCGACGGCACCCCCCGCCGGCTCCCCGACCCCTTCCTCGTCGCCGCCACCATGAACCCGGTCGAGTACGAGGGCACCTACCCCCTGCCCGAAGCCCAACTGGACCGCTTCCTCCTCAAACTGACCGTCCCTCTGCCCTCCCGCGAGGACGAGATCGGCGTCCTGACCCGGCACGCCGCCGGCTTCGACCCCCGCGACCTGCACGCCGCCGGCATCCGCCCCGTCGCGGGCGCCCGGGAACTCGAAGCCGCCCGCAAGGCCGTCGAGGACACCACCGTCTCCCCCGAGATCGCCGCCTACGTCGTCGACCTCTGCCGCGCCACCCGCGAATCGCCGTCCCTCACCCTCGGCGTCTCCCCGCGCGGCGCGACCGCCCTCCTCGCCACCTCCCGCGCCTGGGCCTGGCTCACCGGCCGCGACTACGTCACCCCCGACGACGTCAAGGCCCTCGCCCTGCCCACCCTGCGCCACCGCGTACAGCTCCGCCCCGAAGCCGAGATGGAGGGCGTCACCGCCGACTCCGTCATCTCCGCGATCCTCACCCACGTCCCCGTCCCCCGCTGATGGCCCTCACCGGACGCGCCGCCCTCCTCGCGGCCCTCGGCAGCCTCCCCGTCGGCCTCCTCGAACCCGGCTGGACGGGACTCCTCGCCGTCAACGGCACCATCGGCCTGGCCTGCGCGGTCGACTACGCCCTCGCCGCCCCCGTACGCGGCCTGCGACTCACCCGAACGGGTGCCACCGCGATCCGCCTCGGCGAGACCGCCGACGTCCACCTCACCGTCACCAACCCCGGCACCCGCACCCTGCGCGCCCGCCTCCGCGACGCCTGGCCCCCCAGCAGCTGGCACCCCGGCACCGAAACCGACGCCTCCCGCCACGCGCTGACCGTCCCCGCCGGCGAACGCCGCCGCGTCACCACCCGCCTGAGCCCCACCCGGCGCGGCGACCGCAAGGCCGCCCTCGTCACCATCCGCTCGTACGGGCCGCTCGGCCTGTGCGCCCGCCAGGGCAGCCACGACGTCCCCTGGACGGTCCGCGTCCTGCCGCCCTTCACCAGCCGCAAGCACCTCCCGTCCCGCCTCGCGCGCCTGCGCGAACTCGACGGCCGCACCAGCCTCCTGACCCGCGGCGAGGGCACCGAATTCGACAGCCTCCGCGACTACGTACCCGGCGACGACACCCGCTCCATCGACTGGCGCGCCACCGCCCGCCAGCTGAAGGTCGCCGTCCGCACCTGGCGCCCCGAACGCGACCGCCACATCCTGATCTGCCTCGACACCGGCCGCACCTCGGCCGGACGCGTCGGAGACGCCCCCCGGCTGGACTCCGCCATGGACGCGGCCCTGCTGCTGACCGCCCTGGCCACCCGCGCCGGCGACCGCGTGGACCTCCTGGCCCACGACCGCCGCCCCCGCGCCCAGGTCCAGGCCCGCTCGGCCGCCGACACCCTCCCGGCCTTCGTCAACGCCATGGCCGGCCTCGAACCCGAACTGGTCGAGACGGACGCCCGCACCCTGGTCTCCACCATCCTCCGCAGCGCCCCGCGCCGCTCCCTCGTGGTCCTGCTGACGAGCCTGGACGCGGCCCCCGTCGAAGAGGGCCTCCTCCCGCTCCTCCCCCGGCTCACCCAGCGCCACACGGTCGTCCTGGCCTCCGTGGCCGACCCCCACATCGCCGCGATGGCCGAGTCCCGCGGATCCCTGGACGCCGTCTACGAGGCCGCAGCGGCCACCCAGACCCAGTCCCAGCGCCGCCGCACCGCGGACCAACTCACCCGCCACGGCGTCCACGTCGTCGACGCCACCCCGGACACCCTGGCCCCCGCCCTGGCAGACGCCTACCTGGCCCTGAAGGCCGCCGGCCGCCTCTGACCCTGGATACGGTGGAGCCGGCACCCACCAGGAGGACACCATGGCCGACCTCACTCCAGAGCAGATGCGCCGCCTGCACGACTTCGCGGAGCAGCTCTCAGAGCTGGCCGAACACCAGGAAGACCAGTGGAAGGTGCAGACCACCGACGGTCAGATCTTCCTCACGATGATGAGCCCCACCGCTCCCCACGGCCTGAACGTGGTGAGGCTGCGCCGCCAGATCGAGGCCCAGACCCCCGAGGTGATGGCCCTCAACGACACGAACATGGGCGACCCGGTGACCGGCCTGACGAAGGTCCCGGACCTCATGGTCATCGCGGAGGAGGACACCGACGACACCGCGAAGGTCGTCAACTCGCGCGACGTCCTGATGGTGGTGGAGGTCGTCTTCCGTACGAACTCCCTGACCGACATCCGCGACAAGCTGCACGACTACCCGAGGATGGGCCTTCCCCTCTACGTCGTGGTGGACCCCCGCAAGGACAGGAAGACCGTGACGGTGCACAGCGACCCGTCGGAAGGCCCTGACGGCATCCGCTACCGCAAGAAGGTCCCGCACGCCTTCGGGGACACCGTCACCGCCGGCCGGTGGACGCTCGACACGAGCAGCCTGAAGGCCTATCCCGCCGACTGGTGAAGCGAGCAGGGCCGTTTTCTGCCCGAACGGACCCTGAACGCAGAAAAGCCCCGCACCATAAGGTGCGGGGCTTTTCCACAATGATTGTTCGGCGGCGTCCTACTCTCCCACAGGGTCCCCCCTGCAGTACCATCGGCGCTGAAAGGCTTAGCTTCCGGGTTCGGAATGTAACCGGGCGTTTCCCTAACGCTATGACCACCGAAACACTATGAAGTTGAACTCAAGCCGGCAAGGCGAGTTCGTTACTTCAGAACTAACACAGTGGACGCGAGCAACTGAGGACAAGCCCTCGGCCTATTAGTACCAGTCAGCTCCACCCGTTACCGGGCTTCCACATCTGGCCTATCAACCCAGTCGTCTACTGGGAGCCTTACCCTCTCAAGGAGGTGGGAATACTCATCTTGAAGCAGGCTTCCCGCTTAGATGCTTTCAGCGGTTATCCTTTCCGAACGTAGCCAACCAGCCATGCCCTTGGCAGGACAACTGGCACACCAGAGGTTCGTCCGTCCCGGTCCTCTCGTACTAGGGACAGCCCTTCTCAATATTCCTACGCGCACAGCGGATAGGGACCGAACTGTCTCACGACGTTCTAAACCCAGCTCGCGTACCGCTTTAATGGGCGAACAGCCCAACCCTTGGGACCGACTCCAGCCCCAGGATGCGACGAGCCGACATCGAGGTGCCAAACCATCCCGTCGATATGGACTCTTGGGGAAGATCAGCCTGTTATCCCCGGGGTACCTTTTATCCGTTGAGCGACGGCGCTTCCACAAGCCACCGCCGGATCACTAGTCCCGACTTTCGTCCCTGCTCGACCCGTCGGTCTCACAGTCAAGCTCCCTTGTGCACTTACACTCAACACCTGATTGCCAACCAGGCTGAGGGAACCTTTGGGCGCCTCCGTTACCCTTTGGGAGGCAACCGCCCCAGTTAAACTACCCATCAGACACTGTCCCTGATCCGGATCACGGACCGAGGTTAGACATCCAGCACGACCAGAGTGGTATTTCAACGGCGACTCCACAACCACTGGCGTGGCTGCTTCAAAGTCTCCCACCTATCCTACACAAGCCGAACCGAACACCAATATCAAACTGTAGTAAAGGTCCCGGGGTCTTTCCGTCCTGCTGCGCGAAACGAGCATCTTTACTCGTAGTGCAATTTCACCGGGCCTATGGTTGAGACAGTCGAGAAGTCGTTACGCCATTCGTGCAGGTCGGAACTTACCCGACAAGGAATTTCGCTACCTTAGGATGGTTATAGTTACCACCGCCGTTTACTGGCGCTTAAGTTCTCAGCTTCGCAACCCCGAAAGGTCACTAACCGGTCCCCTTAACGTTCCAGCACCGGGCAGGCGTCAGTCCGTATACATCGCCTTACGGCTTCGCACGGACCTGTGTTTTTAGTAAAC